>NZ_CDRNCW010000001.1:0-247500 GCF_977011995.1 Variovorax durovernensis
ATGTCGACTGACGGCATCGGCGAAAGCCTCTGGCAGGCCTGCGTCGACCAGCTCGCGCAGGAGCTGTCCGAGCAGCAGTTCAACACCTGGATCAAACCCCTGACGGCACAGGTCGCCGACGACCTGTCCCGCATGACCGTGTTCGTCGCCAACCGGTTCAAGCTCGACTGGATCCGGGCCCAGTACGCCGGCAAGATCGCGGCCATGGCCGAGAAGATGTACGGCCAGCCGGTTGCCATCGAGTTAGCGCTTGCTCCTCGCGAAACGCCCGTGCGTTCTGCGCCTGTAGCGGTCATGACCGAAACCGACGTGCCGCGCGACGTGGCCGGCCCAGGCGAGGAGCCCGCCGCCGCCGGCTTCAAGAACCGCCTCAATTCCGGCCTCACTTTCGACACCCTCGTCGAAGGCACGGCCAACCGCATGGCGCGCGCCGCGGCCATGCACGTGGCGGGCATGCCCGGCCATCTCTACAACCCGCTTTTCATCTACGGCGGCGTCGGCCTGGGCAAGACCCACCTGATGCACGCTGTGGGTAACCGGCTGCTGGCCGACCGGCCGGATTCCAAAGTTCTCTACATCCACGCCGAGCAATTCGTGTCGGATGTGGTCAAAGCCTATCAGCGCAAGACTTTCGATGAGTTCAAGGAGCGCTACCACTCGCTCGACCTGTTGCTGATCGACGATGTGCAGTTCTTCGCCAACAAGGACCGGACGCAGGAAGAATTCTTCAACGCGTTCGAGGCCCTGCTCGCCAAGAAGTCGCACATCGTGATGACCAGCGACACCTATCCGAAAGGGCTGGCCGACATCCACGAGCGCCTGGTTTCGCGCTTCGATTCGGGCCTCACGGTCGCCATCGAGCCGCCCGAGCTCGAAATGCGCGTGGCCATCCTGATCAACAAGGCGCGCGCCGAATCGGCTGAAATGCCTGAAGAAGTGGCCTTCTTCGTCGCCAAGAACGTGCGCTCCAACGTGCGCGAGCTCGAAGGCGCGCTGCGCAAGATCCTGGCTTATTCGCGCTTCAACCAGAAGGAAATCTCGATCGCCCTGGCGCGCGAGGCGCTGCGTGACTTGCTGTCGATCCAGAATCGGCAGATCTCCGTCGAGAATATCCAGAAAACGGTGGCCGACTACTACAAGATCAAGGTCGCCGACATGTACAGCAAGAAACGCCCGGCCAGCATTGCACGGCCACGGCAGATCGCGATGTACCTGGCCAAGGAACTCACGCAGAAGAGCCTGCCGGAAATCGGCGAGCTGTTCGGCGGGCGCGATCACACGACGGTGCTGCACGCGGTGCGCAAGATTTCGGGCGAGCGCCAGCAGCTCACCGAACTCAACCAGCAGCTCCACGTGCTCGAGCAGACGCTCAAGGGCTGAAGCCGGATGTCATCCAGGATGCCCCTCGCAACAGCGGAGAATGGCGTCTTACAAGCTGATTCAAAGAGATAGAGAAGAGGAAGAAGACATGATCGTTTTGAAGGCAAACCAAGACAAAGTCCTCGCCGCGCTGCAGTCGGTGGCGGGCATCGTCGAACGGCGTCACACCTTGCCGATCCTGGCGAACGTGCTGATCCGCAAGACCGGCGGCCAGCTGCAGCTGACCACCAGCGACCTCGAAATCCAGATCCGCACCACCGCCGAGCTCGGCGGCGACGAAGGCAACTTCACCACCACCATCGGCGCGCGCAAGCTGATCGACATCCTGCGCACCATGCCTGCCGACCAGACCGTGAGCCTCGAATCGAGCGCGAGCAAGCTGGTGCTCAAGGGCGGCAAGAGCCGTTTCACGCTGCAATCTTTGCCGGCCGAAGACTTCCCGCTGGTGCAGGAAGCCGCCAATTTCGGCCCCGTGTTCAGCGTGCCGCAGAAGACGCTGAAGGACCTGCTCTCTCAGGTCTCGTTCGCAATGGCCGTGCACGACATCCGCTACTACCTGAACGGCATCCTGTTCGTTGCCGAAGGCAAGCAGCTGAGCCTGGTGGCCACCGACGGCCACCGCCTGGCGTTCTCGTCGGCCACGCTCGACGTCGAAGTGCCGCGCCAGGAAGTCATTCTTCCGCGCAAGACCGTGCTGGAAATGCAGCGCCTGCTGTCCGACGCCGAAGGCGCCATCGAGATGCAGTTCGCGAACAACCAGGCCAAGTTCAGCTTCGGCGGCATGGAGTTCGTAACCAAGCTGGTCGAGGGCAAGTTCCCCGACTACAACCGAGTGATTCCCAAGAACCACAAGAACACCGTCACCCTGGGCCGCGCGCCGCTCCTGGCCAGCCTGCAGCGCACCGCCATCCTGACCAGCGAGAAGTTCAAGGGCGTGCGCCTGAACATCGAGCCCGGCACCCTGCGCATCGCATCGAACAATGCCGAGCAGGAAGAAGCCCAGGACGAACTCGACATCGACTACGGTGGCGACGCCATCGAGATCGGCTTCAACGTGACCTACCTGATCGACGCGCTGTCGAACATGGACCAGGACATGGTCAAGCTGGACCTGGCCGACTCCAACAGTTCGGCCTTGTTAACCATCCCCGAGAACGCATCCTTCAAATACGTAGTGATGCCGATGCGTATCTAGCAGACAGACCCCGAAGCGCCTTGCGCACACAGCCCGCGGCCCCCCGCGGGTTTGCGCTTTCAAGAGGCGGCGAATTGAGCTTTTGAGAGCCCGAAAAATCACGTGAATGCCGTGAGAGACAGAGGAATATCCGAATGAGTGCTGAAGAAAACAAGCCCGAAGTGCCGCACACCGAGCCCGTCTACACCCCTGAAGTCCAGGTCGTGCCGCCGGAGGACATCCCCGCCGACACCAGCTACGGTGAAGGCTCGATCACGATCCTCGAAGGGCTCGAGGCCGTGCGCAAGCGCCCCGGCATGTACATCGGCGACACCTCCGACGGCACCGGCCTGCATCACCTGGTGTTCGAAGTGGTGGACAACTCCATCGACGAAGCACTGGCCGGCCATTGCGACGACATCGTCGTGACCATCCATTCCGACAACTCGATCTCCGTTACCGACAACGGCCGCGGCATCCCGACCGGCGTGAAGATGGACGACAAGCACGAGCCCAAGCGCTCGGCCGCCGAAATCGCGCTGACCGAACTGCACGCCGGCGGCAAGTTCAACCAGAACAGCTACAAGGTGTCAGGCGGCCTGCACGGCGTGGGCGTGAGCTGCGTGAACGCGCTGAGCGTGATGCTGCGCCTGGTCGTGCGCCGCGAAGGCAAGATCCACGAGCTCGAATTCAGCCGCGGCTTCGTGCAGAACCGCCTGCTCGAGACGGTGAACGGCGTCGAAGTCTCGCCCATGAAGATCATCGGCGACACCGACAAGCGCGGCACCGAGGTGCACTTCCTGCCCGACACGCAGATCTTCAAGGAGAACAACGATTTCCACTATGAAATCCTCTCCAAGCGCCTGCGCGAACTGAGCTTCCTGAACAACGGCGTGCGCATCCGCCTGAAGGACGAGCGCACCGGCAAGGAAGACGACTTCTCCGGCGCCGGCGGCGTGCGCGGCTTCGTGGAGTTCATCAACAAGGGCAAGACCGTCCTGCACCCGAACTCGTTCTACGCCGAAGGCGAGCGCCCGGCCGACACCTACGGCGGCATTCCCGGCACGCACATCGGCGTCGAAGTGGCGATGCAGTGGAACAGCGGCTACAACGAGCAGGTTCTCTGCTTCACCAACAACATCCCGCAGCGTGACGGCGGCACCCATCTGACCGGCCTGCGCGCCGCGATGACCCGCGTCATCAACAAATACATCGAAGAGAACGAGTTCGCCAAGAAGGCGAAGGTCGAAGTCACCGGCGACGACATGCGCGAAGGCCTGTGCTGCGTGCTGAGCGTGAAAGTGCCCGAGCCCAAGTTCTCGAGCCAGACCAAGGACAAGCTGGTGTCCAGCGAAGTGCGCGCGCCGGTGGAAGACATCGTCGGCAAGCTGCTGACCGACTACCTGCAGGAACGCCCGAACGACGCCAAGATCATCTGCGGCAAGATCGTCGAGGCCGCGCGTGCCCGCGAGGCCGCCCGCAAGGCCCGCGAAATGACGCGCCGCAAGGGCGTGCTCGACGGCATGGGCCTGCCCGGCAAGCTGGCCGACTGCCAGGAAAAAGATCCGGCGCTGTGCGAGGTCTACCTGGTGGAGGGCGACTCCGCCGGCGGCTCCGCCAAGCAGGGCCGCGACCGGAAGTTCCAGGCCATCCTGCCGCTGCGCGGCAAGATCCTGAACGTCGAGAAGGCACGCTACGAGAAGCTGCTCACCAGCAACGAAATTCTCACGATGATCACCGCGCTGGGCACCGGCATCGGCCGCGCCGGCGCGACCACGGCGGGTGGCGGCGCGGACGACTTCAACGTCGCCAAGCTGCGCTACCACCGCATCATCATCATGACCGACGCCGACGTCGACGGCGCCCACATCCGCACGCTGCTGCTCACCTTCTTCTACCGGCAGATGCCCGAGCTGGTCGAGCGCGGCCACATCTACATCGCGCAGCCGCCGCTGTACAAGGTCAAGGTCGGCAAGGAAGAGCAGTACCTGAAGGACGGCCCCGCGCTCGACGCCTTCCTGCTCAAGGTGGCGCTGAAAGACGCGCGCATCGAGACCGGCGGTGCCAGCTCGACCACGCTCAGCGGCGACACCCTGGCCGAACTGGCGCGCAAGCACCAGGTGGCCGAGGCCGTCATCGCACGCCTGCGCAACTTCATGGACGCCGAGGCGCTGCGCGCCATCGCCGACGGCGTGGCGCTCGACCTCGACACCACGCCCGCCGCCGAGGCTTCGGCCGTGGCGCTGCAGGCCAAGCTGCGCGAGCTCAACACGACCGGCGTGCCGGCCGAGGTGAGCAACGAGTTCGACGCCCGCACCGACAAGCCGCTGCTGCGCATCAGCCGGCGCCACCACGGCAACATCAAGAGCAGCGTGATCACGCAGGACTTCGTGCACGGCGCCGACTACGCCGCGCTGGCCGAAGCCGCCAACACCTTCCGCGGCCTGCTGAGCCCCGAAGGCGCGCTGGTGAAGCGCGGCGAGGGCGATCGCGCCAAGGAAGAAAAGGTCGACGACTTCCGCCAGGCCATGAAGTGGCTGATCAGCGAAGCCGAACGCGCCACCTCGCGCCAGCGCTACAAGGGCCTGGGCGAGATGAACCCCGAGCAGCTGTGGGAAACCACCATGGACCCGGCCGTGCGCCGCCTGCTGCGCGTGCAGATCGACGACGCGATCGAGGCCGACCGCGTGTTCACGATGCTGATGGGCGACGAAGTGGAGCCACGCCGGGAATTCATCGAGCAGAACGCGCTGCGGGCGGCGAATATCGACGTGTAAGCCTGTTGTCGGGTGCCATGGAAAGTGAAAACTTTGCCAGGTACCTGCAAAAGCGCTGCCACAGAAAATGAAATGGCCGAAGGTGAAAGCCTTCGGCCTTTTTCGTCTGGTCCGTGCCAGACAGGTGGGCAAGTGAGATAGCGTGTGTGCGGGCGGTTTATGCCTGTCACTGCGACATGGGCGCTTTCCGCAGTGCGTTGCTTGTCAGGTTCTAGGGCCTGACAACACACCTCAACGCCCACGGAGCTGCTGGAAAACAATTGCCGCAGTAGCTCCTGAGCTACGGTGCTGCAGGCCACTCCCCGTTCAAAGTTTGCCCTCCCTGACTTCCGTCTATTGCACACCGCGGCGGCGGCATCGTACAGCGTACGAGGAGTTCGCTGAGTATCGCGCAAGCGGCTATGCCGCACATGGTCGGGGTCGCGCCTTAACCCATGTGCATCGCGCAGCGGCATGCTCCGGTGCTGGCGGCGCTGCACCGAGCTGGCCCTCTTTATCCGCAGCGGAGGGCAGTCCCAACGTAACCCGGGTCAGCTTCCACGGGTCCTGGGGCGATTCACCTGGTCGAAGCTTGTACTCGCGACTTCCGTCTATTGCACACCGCTAGAAACTGAACCACTCTGACTGGGCGGGTGTCAGCAGGTAGTCAACTTCCACGTCCCGGCACTTCAAAAGCCGCTTCCATTTGCCGAGCGCGCCTGACCTCGTCGGTATGCAAGTAGGTTGAGGTGGTCGAAACGGAGGCGTGGCGCAGGTTGTCGCGCACGGTGGTGAGTTCTGCCCCGTGCGCCAGCGCATGGGTCGCGTGCGTGTGTCGCATCCAATGGGGACTCGCCCGCAACAGCCGCTCGGACAGGGCAGGGCTGTCAGGGGCAACAATCCGTGCGACATCCCGAAAGAACCTGCGCATGACGCTCCACAGCCTGGCGCTGGAGATGCCCTGCGCAGAGTCCAGGCCTGTCAGCAGTGGTGTTGCGGGGGCCCACCGCTCGGGAGAGGTGGGCAGATGGCGATGCGCCAGATAGCGCTCGAGCGCGGCACGGGCCATTAGTGGAAGAACGACCTTTGCGGGCTTGGCCCCTTTGCCGGTGAGCCGCAACCAATGGTCGCCGCGGTGATCGACCTCGATCTGCCCCAGGGTGGCTTGAGTGAATTCGCCGATACGAAGCCCGGTCGCGTACCCGAAATCCAGAACAAAGCGCAAACGTTGCGCTGCGGGTGCGTCCCAGCCATGAACCCACTCCAAGCCCTCTGCCACCGCCTGGATGATGGCCCACTCGCCCTCGCCGAATGCGCGCTGCGGTCCCTGTGGAAGTGAGCGCGAGTCGCCGCGGACCTTGATGCCGGCGAACGGATTCGCCAAAACGTAGCGCTGCTGGATGAGCCAGCGAAACAGCGCACCGATCACCGAGAGCGCGTAGCCAGCCGAATTGGTGGACAGATCTCCGGTGAAGGGCTTCCACCCGGCCGCCGTGCGCGGCGCGGCACGTCCCACCCAGCGCGAGCGCGGGACGGGACGCCGCAGGAACGTCCGGTACGCCACCGCATCCTCGGTGGTGAGCGAGGACAGCGCCCTGCCACGCTCGACGATGGCCCAGAGGATGAGGCGCTCGGCCTCCTTGCGGTAGGCGCGCTGCGTCGCGGCGGCCTCGTGCAGCGACAGCCAGGCCTGCACTGCCTCGTAGTCGTTGCCAGCGCCCAGTACGCAGCTGGACGGTGGCGCGCGGAACGCTCCGTTCGAACCATCGAGCTCACGCGGCAGGTGCAACCGCTCCCAAGGCACGATCTCATGACCAGCGGGCACCGGCGCAGGCAAAAGCGTTTGAGCACGCCGCGTCAGGTCCGGGTGAGCAGCCAGAAACTCAGAGGTCAGGCGCGCGCCGGCAGCGCCCACACCCGGGACAGCCGCCCACCAGGTCCGCCGGTGCGTTGCGCGCACCAGCAGATCGGCCAAGGTGAGCAGTCCATGAGCGGTCAAGGCATGGCTCAAACGAGGCGGGAACCAGTGCGCGACCGCATCGGTGAGAAGCGGCAGCGGCGCACGCAAATGGCGCAGAAGCTCGATCGCATCCAAGACCCTGCGCGAGCGTTGCGTCCGGCCCGCCGCGGGTTCCAGGAACAAAACGGCCAGATCCTCGCGGTGACACGCCCGTGCACGCGCGGCCAGCTGCCGGCGCACGAGCGCAAGAGCCGTGCGTGACGAATGCCCGTCGGCCCTGATGTTGGGCAGGTAACGCGCCACCGCGTCACTCGAGCTCATGCCCTCGTACCAAGCACGCAAGGCACTCAGCGAGGAAACAGACGGCCAGTCCATGCCGATCTCTTCAAGAACATCCTGGGCGAATGGGACGATTTTCATTTTCTCGAAAACTGAAATCTGAATCCGAATCTGAGTCCGAGTATTGGCTGGTTTGCCGGATCGCAGGGCCGCTTTTCCCTTTTTTAAGATCAGACTGTTGAGTTCCATGGAATCCTGACCCGCGATTTCCATCGAATATTGACCCACCCTCTTTGCGAGCCAGCCGGCTCACGGTGTGGATAAGTTCTTGGCTTTCTCCTTTTTAGGTTGGACTGCTTGAACGGGTTGAGCCGAGCTGTGCTTGAAGCGGAAGCTGTCGTTTCCGGTCTCCAGAATATGGCAGTGATGCGTGAGCCGGTCCAGCAACGCCGTCGTCATCTTCGCGTCGCCGAAGACGCTGGCCCACTCGCTGAAGCTCAAGTTGGTTGTGATCACCACGCTCGTGCGTTCGTAGAGTTTGGACAGCAGATGGAACAACAGCGCGCCACCTGATGCGCTGAACGGCAGGTAGCCCAGTTCATCGAGCACCACCATGTCCGCGTACATCAGTCGGTGCGCGATGTGGCCGGGATTGCCACTGGCCTTCTCTTGCTCGAGTGCGTTGACCAGTTCTACCGTCGAGAAGAAGCGCACCCGGCGGTGTTGGTGCTCGATGGCCTGCACGCCCAGCGCCGTGGCGATGTGGGTCTTGCCGGTGCCCGGACCGCCCACGAGCACCACGTTCTGCGCATCGTCCATGAACTCGCATCGGTGTAGCTGACGCACCAGCGCCTCGTTGACCTCGCTGTTGGCGAAGTCGAAGCCAGCGAGATCGCGATAGGCTGGGAAGCGAGCGAGCTTCAACTGGTAGGCCACCGAGCGTACCTCCCGCTCGGCTGTCTCTGCCTTTAGCAACTGCGAGAGCATCGGTTGGGCCGCCTCGAAGGCCGGCGATCCCTGCTCGGCCAGCTCCGCGACGGCCTGGGCCATGCCGTGCATCTTGAGTTCGCGCAGCATGATCACGATGGCGCCGCTGGCAGGGTCATGTCGCATGGCGCACCTCCTGGCTACTCGACTTGGAGTTCAGCGGCCCGCGCAGGCCGCCAGCAGCGCTGGCACGCCCCCGGAGCGTGTCGTAGCGCAGCACATCGGCCTTCGGCTCGTTCATCAGGCGCAGTGCCTGCGGTGCCGTGACAGGCGCCGGCGCAATGGGCTTGGCATCGAGCAGTCGGTGCAGCACATTCAGCACATGAGTCTTGCTGGCCACGCCGGCTTCCAGCGCCAGTTCGACCGCGGTCAGCACTGCCTGCTCGTCGTGGTGCAGCACCAGCGCCAGGATCTCCACCATCTCGCGGTCTCCGCCTGGCTGCTTCAGCAGCGCGGCCTGCAGCCGCCGGAAGCCCTGCGGCAGCTCGCTGAAGGGCGCTCCGTTCCTGAGCGCTCCTGGCTTGCGTTGCAGCACTGCCAGGTAGTGCCTCCAGTCGTAGACGGTCTGACCTGCGGTGTCGTGGCGACGGTCAATGATGCGCGTGTGCTCGCACACGATCTGGCCCTCGGCCGCCACGACGAGGCGTTCGGCGTACACGCGCAGGCTCACTGGCCGGTTCGCGTAGGAGGCCGGAACGCTGTAACGGTTGCGCTCGAAGTGCACCAGGCAGGTGGGCGAGACGCGCTTGGTGTGTTCCACGAAACCATCGAAGGGTCTGGGGATCTGCAACAGTAGTGGCCGTTCCTGCGCCCAGACATCGGCTACGGTCCCTGGCAGCTTGCCGTGGACGATCTCGCCCCACAGCGCCTTGCAGCGGTCCTCCAGCCAGTCGTTGAGCAGCGCCAGCGTGGCGAACGCCGGCACAGGTTGCCACAACCGGTGGCGCGCATCACGCACGTTCTTCTCGACCTGGCCCTTCTCCCAGCCCGAGGCCGGGTTGCAGAACTCGGCCTCGAACAGGTAGTGACTGACCATGGCGCTGAAGCGCGCGTTGATGTCGCGCTCCTTGCCGCGGCGTACCTTGTCCACGGCGGTCTTCATGTTGTCGTAGATGCCGCGCCGAGGCACGCCCCCGAGTACCTCGAAGGCCCGGTTGTGCGCATCGAACAGCATCTCGTGGGTCTGCAACAGGTAGGCGCGCACGATGAACGCACGGCTGTGGCTGAGCTTGAAGTGCGCCACCTGCAGCTTGGTGCGTTCACCAGCGATGACGGCCCAGTCCTCGCTCCAGTCGAACTGGAATGCCTCGCCGGGACCGAAGGCCAGAGGCACGAAGGTGCCGCGCCCGGTCGTCTGCTGGACCTCGTGGAGATGCGCATGCCACGCTCGTGCAAAGGCCGCCACGCGGTTGTAGGAGCCCTGGTAGCCCAGCGCCACCAGATCGGCGTGCATCTGCTTGAGCGTGCGCCGCTGCTTGCGTGACTTAGACGCCTCGCTCTTGAGCCAGCCGCCGAGCTTCTCGGCGAACGCGTCGAGCTTGCTCGGGCTGATGCGCTTCGCGTAGCTGGGCGCCGCCTCGCCCTCGCGAAGGTACTTGCGGATGGTGTTGCGAGACAAGCCCGTGCGCCGGGCTATCTCTCGGATGGACAGTTGCTCTCGCAGTGCCCAACGCCTGATGACACTCAGTGTCGCCACGTCAATCACTCCTGTGCTCCTGCTGCTAAAAGCAGCAGGTTAGGGTTATCACGTGGGTCAGATTTAGATGGAAATCACCGGGCCAAGTGGGTCACTTCTGGATGGAAATCAACAACTGGATGGGCTCGACGCACTTCCTGACGAAGACGCTGGCGCATGTGGGCACCGAGATGAGCCTGCATGTGCTGGCGTACAACCTCAAGCGGGTGATGCGGATTCTGGGGGTGGCGAAGATGATGAAGGCGGTGCGCTTGGTAGGGGCGTGAGCCTTCTTCAACACATCAGCGCTTGCGCAGCACATCGAATGCCTGCGAAACCCCCACACGCGGAACAAGACCGTCGGATCGCTCGAGACGTCGTCAGAGCTCTGTAAACGCGATGCTTCGGCATACTGGATGCACCGCTGGAGTTTCCACACAGCCTCGGCCAAAAGCGGACGGTCGGTGACCGTCTTCACAGAGAGTCGATAAAGAGGCTTTTGAAACCTGCAGAGCTGCCCAATGACGTCTGAGCGTTGCGTGTAGGAACGGCTGTTTATTGGGGCGCCGCATAACATCCAGTGCTTTCACATCCACGTCGGAGGGGCATTCTAATGAACAGACTTATTCAGACCATTGCGGTGGCTGCCTGCGCGGTGGCCCGCCGTGAAGCGGTTGTCTTTGCCGCCGGTGCGGCGGCGGCGTGCATGCTCTCTCTGGCTCCTTCATCCGCGCTGGCTCAGCAACTTAAGATCGGCTACGTAGACTTCGAGCGCGCGATGCTCCTGTCGCTCCCCGCCAGGGCTATGCAGGACAAGCTGGCTGCCGAAATCCGCCCTCGACAGAAGCAACTGGATGAGTTGGAAGGTCACCTCAAGGCCGTGGCCGACCAACTGGATAAGGATGGACCCACGCTGTCCGAACACGATATCGGTCGCAGGCGGCGCGAACTGCTCGATCAGGAACGCGACCTCAGGCGAAAGCTCATTGAGTTCAATGAAGAGGTGGCTCAGCGCAGCAACGAGCAGAAGTCCGAGCTCTGGGACCTGACACACCGTGCGATCCGGCAGTGTTGATTTCCATCCAGAAGTGACCCACTTGGCCCGGTGATTTCCATCTAAATCTGACCCACGTGATAACCCTAACCTGCTGCTTTTAGCAGCAGGAGCACAGGAGTGATTGACGTGGCGACACTGAGTGTCATCAGGCGTTGGGCACTGCGAGAGCAACTGTCCATCCGAGAGATAGCCCGGCGCACGGGCTTGTCTCGCAACACCATCCGCAAGTACCTTCGCGAGGGCGAGGCGGCGCCCAGCTACGCGAAGCGCATCAGCCCGAGCAAGCTCGACGCGTTCGCCGAGAAGCTCGGCGGCTGGCTCAAGAGCGAGGCGTCTAAGTCACGCAAGCAGCGGCGCACGCTCAAGCAGATGCACGCCGATCTGGTGGCGCTGGGCTACCAGGGCTCCTACAACCGCGTGGCGGCCTTTGCACGAGCGTGGCATGCGCATCTCCACGAGGTCCAGCAGACGACCGGGCGCGGCACCTTCGTGCCTCTGGCCTTCGGTCCCGGCGAGGCATTCCAGTTCGACTGGAGCGAGGACTGGGCCGTCATCGCTGGTGAACGCACCAAGCTGCAGGTGGCGCACTTCAAGCTCAGCCACAGCCGTGCGTTCATCGTGCGCGCCTACCTGTTGCAGACCCACGAGATGCTGTTCGATGCGCACAACCGGGCCTTCGAGGTACTCGGGGGCGTGCCTCGGCGCGGCATCTACGACAACATGAAGACCGCCGTGGACAAGGTACGCCGCGGCAAGGAGCGCGACATCAACGCGCGCTTCAGCGCCATGGTCAGTCACTACCTGTTCGAGGCCGAGTTCTGCAACCCGGCCTCGGGCTGGGAGAAGGGCCAGGTCGAGAAGAACGTGCGTGATGCGCGCCACCGGTTGTGGCAACCTGTGCCGGCGTTCGCCACGCTGGCGCTGCTCAACGACTGGCTGGAGGACCGCTGCAAGGCGCTGTGGGGCGAGATCGTCCACGGCAAGCTGCCAGGGACCGTAGCCGATGTCTGGGCGCAGGAACGGCCACTACTGTTGCAGATCCCCAGACCCTTCGATGGTTTCGTGGAACACACCAAGCGCGTCTCGCCCACCTGCCTGGTGCACTTCGAGCGCAACCGTTACAGCGTTCCGGCCTCCTACGCGAACCGGCCAGTGAGCCTGCGCGTGTACGCCGAACGCCTCGTCGTGGCGGCCGAGGGCCAGATCGTGTGCGAGCACACGCGCATCATTGACCGTCGCCACGACACCGCAGGTCAGACCGTCTACGACTGGAGGCACTACCTGGCAGTGCTGCAACGCAAGCCAGGAGCGCTCAGGAACGGAGCGCCCTTCAGCGAGCTGCCGCAGGGCTTCCGGCGGCTGCAGGCCGCGCTGCTGAAGCAGCCAGGCGGAGACCGCGAGATGGTGGAGATCCTGGCGCTGGTGCTGCACCACGACGAGCAGGCAGTGCTGACCGCGGTCGAACTGGCGCTGGAAGCCGGCGTGGCCAGCAAGACTCATGTGCTGAATGTGCTGCACCGACTGCTCGATGCCAAGCCCATTGCGCCGGCGCCTGTCACGGCACCGCAGGCACTGCGCCTGATGAACGAGCCGAAGGCCGATGTGCTGCGCTACGACACGCTCCGGGGGCGTGCCAGCGCTGCTGGCGGCCTGCGCGGGCCGCTGAACTCCAAGTCGAGTAGCCAGGAGGTGCGCCATGCGACATGACCCTGCCAGCGGCGCCATCGTGATCATGCTGCGCGAACTCAAGATGCACGGCATGGCCCAGGCCGTCGCGGAGCTGGCCGAGCAGGGATCGCCGGCCTTCGAGGCGGCCCAACCGATGCTCTCGCAGTTGCTAAAGGCAGAGACAGCCGAGCGGGAGGTACGCTCGGTGGCCTACCAGTTGAAGCTCGCTCGCTTCCCAGCCTATCGCGATCTCGCTGGCTTCGACTTCGCCAACAGCGAGGTCAACGAGGCGCTGGTGCGTCAGCTACACCGATGCGAGTTCATGGACGATGCGCAGAACGTGGTGCTCGTGGGCGGTCCGGGCACCGGCAAGACCCACATCGCCACGGCGCTGGGCGTGCAGGCCATCGAGCACCAACACCGCCGGGTGCGCTTCTTCTCGACGGTAGAACTGGTCAACGCACTCGAGCAAGAGAAGGCCAGTGGCAATCCCGGCCACATCGCGCACCGACTGATGTACGCGGACATGGTGGTGCTCGATGAACTGGGCTACCTGCCGTTCAGCGCATCAGGTGGCGCGCTGTTGTTCCATCTGCTGTCCAAACTCTACGAACGCACGAGCGTGGTGATCACAACCAACTTGAGCTTCAGCGAGTGGGCCAGCGTCTTCGGCGACGCGAAGATGACGACGGCGTTGCTGGACCGGCTCACGCATCACTGCCATATTCTGGAGACCGGAAACGACAGCTTCCGCTTCAAGCACAGCTCGGCTCAACCCGTTCAAGCAGTCCAACCTAAAAAGGAGAAAGCCAAGAACTTATCCACACCGTGAGCCGGCTGGCTCGCAAAGAGGGTGGGTCAATATTCGATGGAAATCGCGGGTCAGGATTCCATGGAACTCAACACCTCGCCCAAAGCAGCCGGTCGCGAGCCCAGATCGGTGCGAGAGCGGCACACATCGCGCGGATTCGGTGGCGAGAAATCGAAATTTGCGAAGGTTCAACGGCGCGCTGCGCGAAGGTCTGATGGCGCCAGCATTGCAACAAAGGGCGGCCTGGAGTTCTAGCCGCTAGAGTTCACTGGCGTTCCGCAGCCGCAACTTGGGATGTGCAAACGGGACGAGAAAACGCTACCGACGCGCGTCCTGTTCAGCGAACTTGCACACCAGCGCTAATCCCTCTACGTCTCCTACGACGAAGATGATCGCGCTTGGTAGATGTTCACGAATAACTCCTTTACGGACCCTTGGCCCCTCGGCACATCCAAAAAGCGCGGCCTGCGCCCATCTCAGAGGTCGACTTTCGAAGCGATGGGCACCGGCAAATGTTTCCACACAGCTTCGGCCAATACCGGATCTTCGAAGAGCAAAGCACGCGATCTGCAAGCCAGCTAGGAAAGGGAGGTTGTTAACAATCGACCAATCGCGACGCTCATTCCGCGCAACTCAGGTTGTTCAACGTCACGCCGGTGCCAAATTTCGGCCAAGTTGATGCCTTCGCTGGCGTCACAATCGCACTTTTGTTGCACCCCGTTACCTCAGACTGTATGCTCACGTCGGCTTCGCAGACAGACTTTCTGCCATGCAATCGTGGCACTTGACAACAATGTGAGGGCCGATGCCCCATGACTATCTGACTCGCACGAGCACTTTGAGTGACTGCGAGGTTGCGATGGAGTGTCTGTGAAGCCACCTTCTACATGACAGCCAAACCCAACAAGTTAGAACAGTTGCGAGCCGCTAAGACAAGAGCGGGTCTTGCTCATTTGCTGGAAATTGAGCATAGCCATTTGACATATTTGTTATATGGCAAATCTGGCGCGGCAAAGTATAAAGAGTTTGACATTCCAAAACGCAGTGGTGGTGTTAGAACTATTGCCGCGCCAGAAGAGGAACTCAAGTCGCTTCAGCGAAGACTCGGAAGAGTCTTACAGGAGGCTTCTCTAGACATCGAGAAGCTCACTGGTCGACGAAGTTCCGCTTCTCACGGCTTCCAGCCAAATAAAAGCATTCTTACAAACGCGCAAGCTCATCGCAATAAGCGCTACGTTCTGAACATTGATCTACAGGATTTTTTCCCTTCGATAACCGCCAAGCGTATTCGGGGCTTTTTCGTTAAGGAAAAAAACTTCGAACTAGCATCAGAAGTTGCTACCGCGATAGCGCATATTTCTTGCTATGAGGACTGTTTACCGCAAGGGGCGCCAAGTTCCCCAGTGATATCGAATTTGATCGCAGGAATTCTCGATTTCCATTTGATTAAATTGGCCAAGGAGGCCGGCTGCCGATATACACGCTACGTGGATGATATTACGTTCTCTACTAACAAGAAAGATTTTCCTCATTCTGTAGCAACTCTGTCGGGAGACGGGCATTCTTGGACTCTGAGTAAGCCGCTCCGTGGACTAATAAAAAAAGCGGGCTTTGACGTCAATGATCAGAAGACTCGCATGCAGTACCGAACGTCACGGCAACAAGTCACGGGACTCGTTGTAAATAAGAAAGTTAATGTACCGGCTGAGTATCGAAAGTTGGTGAGAGCCTATGTATTCTCCTTGATCAATCACGGAAAATATCAAATAAAATCAATTACCAAATCCGCTGGCGAAAAACCAATTCCAACTTCGGTCTATGGCACGCACGCGCAACTTCATGGCATGTTGGGTTTTATCCATTCGGTGGACAACGTGTTCAGGTCAGATGTCAGAGCGAACCCGCAGAACCACCCGCGGTTTTTCGGCAAAGACAATGCATCAGATAAAAAGCTTGAGATATATCGACGATTTTTACTTTACACAAATTTTTTCTCCAATTCGGCGCCGATGATCGTGTGCGAAGGGAAAACTGACAACGTCTACATCACTAACGCCGCGCACCAAAGTAAAAAACTATTTCCACAGCTGATCCATAAGTCGGCGGAGCAAATTGATGTTCTGTCGTTCCTTTTGATGAAATATGATCGGAAGCACAAGAATAAGAATTCTTTTCACTTGCCGAATTTTTCTACCGTTTCGATCTTAGGTGCCGGTAGCGGGGGCGTAGATAATCTAAAAAATATGATCATCGCCTATAAATCTGAATTGCCAAAATTCCGCGCCTCGCCAGGTCACCATCCCGTGATCTTCATTGTCGATAATGACGTGGCGGGAAAAAAAGTTTTTAGTGTTGCAAAAGAAAATTCACATCCAAAGCTGACGCATGTCACGGGCGATGAGCCGTTCGTGAGGGTATTTGCAAATCTGTACCTGGTGCCTATACCGAAGGGAAAAAAACCTGAGACAAGCATAGAAGATCTTTTTCATGAAAAAGATATCCCGACCTCCATCGACGGGAAGAAGCTGGTATTTTCCAATGACAATGATTCTTCGCTGGCTGGCAAGGCCGATTTTGCCTTTAAATACGTCGACCAAAATGCCGATTCTATTGATTGGACCGGTTTCCATCCGCTACTGAAAAATATTTGTGCGGCTATTGATCACCATAAAAGCTTTGCCTAGGTTATCCAGCGTTGTGCATGTAGTGCCGTCCTAAACGGATCCAGTGAGTCACTTCTGACGAAATAAGTACTCGACTAATAGACGGTTCGCTAGTCTTCGGTATCCCTGCTAAGCAATTACGAGCATGCGCAACCCCGTTTGCTCCAAATTTATTGGGATAGACGATTTGTTTCAACGACGCTGCACAGTGTGTAAACTTTGTTTTGACGATGCAAATTCGCATTCGATGAGGCGCCGGTTCGGCGAGCCATGAGACTCACTCGCTCGCATCTTCCTCGGACGATCGAATGCGACCCATATGAACACCTTTTGGAACTGCAGATCCGAACGTGCGCCCCCCGCTGCTTGGCGCATGCATCACTTGCCTAGGCGTTTCCTGCTCCCCCACAAGCTTGATGTTGCGCGCCTCAGCTCTCATACGGGCGTAGCCTCGCAACATGCTCTCACGGTAGGCGACCCAACCTCGGCGATCAAATCTTGACGCGACAATAATTTCGCCACAGGATTTACTTTTGAGTTTGGTCAAGATGGCTGCGAATTGCTTGTACTCCATTGCCAATCGACCGGAACGCTGGCGCATTACGTAGCAATACGAGCTGAATATTTGACGGAGGTCACGATCGAGATATTCGGAATCCGCCGCTGCCCACAGCACTTCTTCAAAGTCCTCAGTTCGTTGATTTACCGCCTGCTCGTACGGCCGCTTTAGCTCCGCATTGACACTAACGATAGCATCTTGAATGGCGCCGTTGTAGTGATCCCAATCAACGTTTGAAACTTCAGCCGGATCGTCCCACAAACGCCAAAGCAGCTTTTCAGTGATGAGATGCACGTAGGCTGGATAGCCATCGCTTACCGCGGCGATTCGTATTCGAATGTTGTCCTCGATCTCAACCTCGAATTTACCTAGAGCATTCACTGCAATATTCCAGCGCGCGGTCCAGTTCAGTTTTTCGAGTTCAATAGTCTCAAATTGACGAATAGCAGAGGGGTGTGCGCCTAGCAGTTGGTCGAGTGTGTGGCCCACACCCGTAAAAAAGAACGTAACGTCAATCTTTTTGTCGCCAAGCTGCTTTACCAAATCAGAAAATAGGCCACGCTCACGTTCGTCAATCATACGATCGAATTCATCAAGAACTACGACTGGCCTGATCGAGTGTACAGCGGCAACTTCACGCAAGACCTCCACAGCGTCACCGACCGTGCGAATAACATCAACCAAGTCATGGTCGGTTATTTCTTCACTGGCGCTTGCCTTAAGGAACCGCAGTTCAATCCCCGCCGTAAGCGTCCTCTTCGTTTTATGAATTCGACTTAATCGCAGAGCTTGGGCTCCGATGTTTGCGATCACGCTGCGAAACGTCGAGTCGGTCGAGCACGAGACGTCGATGTATGGCGAGTCTGATGATTGGGCTTGCGCTGCAGCCGAAG
This sequence comes from Variovorax durovernensis, assembly GCF_977011995.1. NCBI lineage: Bacteria > Pseudomonadati > Pseudomonadota > Betaproteobacteria > Burkholderiales > Comamonadaceae > Variovorax > Variovorax durovernensis. The sequence goes on from NZ_CDRNCW010000001.1 coordinate 17,863, forward strand.
CAGCTAAAGATGATTTCCCAATACCACGGTCGCCATAGATGAACACATGTCGGCCCGGAGCAAATAGTGCTCGGTTAATTCGCTCAAGCTCTTTTTCACGACCGTGCAAGTACTCAATGCTTTGTATTGGCCGCGCAGGGGATATGAGGCTAGCCATCTCGCTTCCGAAAGCATGTTCGTCTAACGCAGTTTTGAGCATGGTGTCCTCTAAGGCCTCAGGTGTCGAGAAATAGATTTTAAATCCTTCACTCATGCGTATAACACCGCACAGCTGTCTCGGCGAGGCGGACGTATCGCTTTTCCTTACATGCTGCGAACGCGCTTTCCATCTGCGTGGTCCGATTGACCTCTACGAGGCCATCAGGTCGTAGTCGCCGAAGATTTCTACGCCTTCTTCTAGCTTCACGAATTCCACAGGGTCGTCAAGAGTCCATGCGCCGTCGGCTTAGCTTAGAAGGACAAAACTTGCAGCCTTCAAGACGAAATCGCGTGGCGTCCCGGCATCGTCTGGTTAGACGCAATCCTCAGAACTTGAGGCCGCCGTTTTCGTCCCAATCGTCTTCGCAATCTCTCCAGCAAAGCGTGTCCCGGCGCACATCACTTAGATCCAGACCTAACTCCGGATCGGTGAATGCACCACAGTCGGTCTCGAACACCCAAGTGCTGCGCGCAGGCCCCCCGGTCGACACAGCATCCCAAATGCCGGTGCATCTCGTCAGCTTCACGTCACCTTGGGTCGACATGAAGTCCGGCAACATCACATGGACCTGCACACGCTCCCAGTCCGGACTGGTCGCGATGCCCAGCAGCCCGCGGGTGCTCGACGATATGTAGCGCCTCCAGCGGCGCAAGTCCCCGGGGGGCTCGAGCTCCTGCATCGGGAGCACACGAGCAAACCAGAGCGGGCGCTCGAACACCTGCTCGACCACGTGGTATTGCCGAAATTGCGGCGCGCGAGCTCGCAACACGGAATCCCTCCATTCGAAACAGTCCTCAACGCGCAGCATTGTCGTTATCTCCAAACCCGTTTTTGGGTCATATCTGACGTAGTCCGATCGTATACTTTACGAAACCATTTGGGGGTATGCCTGACCCATCCCCTTCCTTCGCTGGCGACACCGTGCTCGTCGCGTTGGGAGCAGCCATCCGCAGGGCTCGCAAGGCCCGCGGACTGTCTCAGGAAGGGTTGGCGGATGTCAGCAGCAGCGAGCGTTCCTATATAAGTTCCATCGAGCGCGGCAATCAAAATCCGAGCGTGATGAAGCTTGTGCAGGTTGCCAACGCGCTGGGCTTGCCCCTTGCAGAACTGATCGCGGACGCAGGAATCTAGACAGCCGCGCTGCCCGCGGCAGCCGCCCCCCTGTATGCGCCGCAGCCCAAAGGCAAGGGGAACCGCGTTGAAAGTCATCTTCGTTCGCCACGGCGAAAGCACGGGAAACGCCGGCGCTGCGGCCGCCGACCATTCGGCGATGGCGCTGACCGCGTTGGGACGCGCTCAGGCAGCCACGCTCGCGCACAGCTGGCACGCTCGCCCTGATCTGATCGCAACCTCGGCTTTTCTGCGCACACGGCTGACCGCCGAACCGACGATCGCGCGTTTTCCAGGCGTGCCGGTGAAGGTTCTACCCATGGAGGAGTTCACCTATCTGGAACCCTCCCGATGGAACGGAACGTTGCGAATCGAGCGGGTGCCGCACATCGAGGCTTTCTGGAGAACCGCCGATCCGACCTACCGCGACGGACCGGGCGCGGAGAGCTTCGAAGATTTTCTGGGCCGGGTCGACCAGACGCTGAGCATGCTCCAGGCATTGACCCCGCAATCCCTGGTTTACGCCTTCAGCCACGGCCAGTTCATGCAGGCGGTGCGCCTGGTCCTGTCGCACCCACAGTGGACAGCCAGGCAGGTCATGGCCAGCTTCTGGTCCTTCAATGCAGGCAACCCCATTTGCAACGGCGAATTGCTGGAAGTGACAAGGCAAGGTGGCGTGTGGCGCAGGCCGGCCCCCTGAGTTCGCCGAAACCGCATGCCAAGGGTGATTACAAAACGCATCATCTAGCCGTTTCGAAATGCGCAACTTTGTCGCTGCAATATGCAGCATAACGCTAAGTGCTTGAAAACAAAGGATATTTTGGCATTTTTTTGTTGCAAATTCCGGTCCGTCACATTACTCTGCGCGTGCATAACTGGAACCCAAGCCCGCACCCGATGAGTCCGTTTTCCTCCTACCTTCAAGCGCTGAGAATGCGCCGCCAGATGAAGCAGAGCGAGTTGGCCAGCCTGATCGGCTGCGACCAAAGCTACATCTCGGCCCTGGAGAACGGACACAAGGGACCGCCACTGCCGACGTTCGTCGATCGACTGGTGGCCACGCTGCAGCTGTCGCCGATGGAACAGGCAAATCTTGATTGGGCTTTCAAGGCTTCAGGCAGGAAGGTAGAGATTGCGACGGACGCGCCGCAGGACCTCTACCTTCTGGTCAACCAACTGCGCGACAAGCTCCCGCGCCTGGGCCCTGCAGCCGTGCAGGCACTGCTCAGTGTGCTGAACATGAGCGATCAGCCGCACGATGAATTCGACAAGCCTGTGCGGCGGCTGCGCCGCCGCCAGGGCGAGGAGGCCGCCATGAATTAAAAAAACGGACCAAGCCTTTCGGCCTGATCCGCTTCTTAGGGAACGCATCGCACAGAGATACGCACCGGCTTGCAACCGCAGTATCTGGCAGCGCTCCTGCAAGCGTCAAGTCGAAAACCTTCATCTGACCACCTGTTTTTTGACCGGTCCCTGACCGGCGTGGGCGCAGCCATGCCCAGAAACAGGCCTATCGACAACGCCATCGGTGCGCAGGGCCTTCGCGGCGCTGCGTGCCAAGGAGCACCCATGCCCGATACACCCGCATGCGGCCGGCGCGCCGGCCAAACCTTGCACGCCAGCACGCTTGGCAGCACCCTCACCACCAGCATCCCTGCCAATGGCAGGCGGATCAGCCCGTCCGGAGGCATCGTGCGCGGCAAGTTTCCAAGCCGCAAGAACGCGCGGATGGTCCATCACCGAGGCCTGCTCGAGCTTGATGCGATCTACCTCTTCGAAACATCTCCGCTCATTGCGAGCTTTCAGGAGCGGCCGGGCGCCCTGAGCTACCCGCACGGAGCGCGCCTGCGGCGCTACACGCCGGCCTTCGAGCTGCTCTTGCGCAGTGGCGAGAGGATCCTGGTCGAGGTCATGTACGCAGATGGGCTCAAGGAAGCACCAAGGCGTGAGCGCCTGGACCACATCGAGTCGCACCTGTGTCGCTTAGGGGTCAATTTCGCCGTGCTGACAGACGACGTCGTGCGTCTGGAGCCACGTCTGTCCACACTGAAGGGCATCTATCGCCTGGCACTGCAGCGCCAGGCGCTCGAACCCCAGACACACCGGGGGCCGCCCAGCGCCGCGGCTGCGGCGGTGGCCACCGCGTCGATCGCGGCTTGTCTACCCGCTCGACTTGACGCCCTGCCTTCTCTGCTTGCCCCCACGGGCATCAACGCTTTCAGCCTGCTGCTCGGCGGCTTCCTGCGCTGCTCCCTCGATGCGCCCGTCGGACCGTCCACCACCATCCATCTTTCCAAGGAGATCGCCCATGACTGGTTTCATGTTTCGCAAGCGCATGGCTTTTGAGTGGAAAGGCACCCCTTTCCTCATCGAACGGCTGCTGCCGAGCGACGAGCTCATCGTCGAACAGGCCGACACAGGGGCCACGCAGAAGGTGACCCGCTCGCGGATCCTGCAGGCCTACTCCAACGGCGACATCGTCGTACCAGAAGCGAGCGACCAGCACCCGGCGCGCAGGCCATTCTTCGGCAGGCCGCTGCAGGAGCTCCCAAAGGAGATGCAGGACGAGACAACGCGCAGGTGGCGCTACGTCACGCAGGTGCTCGAGCTGGGCAAGCCGGTCTTCACGGCCCACTACCTGAAGCCCATCCTTGCCGGCATCGCCGAGAAGCTGAACGACCTGAAGCCGCCCAGCCTGGCAACGTTCTACCGGTGGTACGCGCGCTTTCGTGCGTCGGGTGAGACCCGAAGCCTGGTTCCGCGCACCGATCTGCGTGGGCGCCGGCATTCCAAGCAGGACAACGAAGTGCAGCGGATCTTCGTGGAGGTGGTGGAAAAAGAGTTTGCGAAGTCACCTGCCATGACAGTGACGACGGTCTACGACACGCTGAGCACGAGCATCGAGATCGAGAACAAGCGCCGCCTGCCGCATGACCAGCTGGTCGCCCCGAGCATGCGAACGGTCTACCGCATGATGGCCGATCTGGGGGCCTACGACCTTGCGATCCTTCACGACGGCAAGCCCGCGGCCGATCGCCGGTTTCGCACGGTCGGCCTGGGGCCGCGAACGCAGCGCATCCTCGAACGCGTGGAGGTCGACCACACGCCGCTGGATCTTTTTCTCATCGACGAGCGCACCTCGTTGCCGTTGGGTCGTCCGATGTTGACGATGATCATCGATAGACACAGCCGCATGCCCTTAGGCTACTACCTGAGCTATAGAGGCGCGAGCGCCGCGGCAGTCATGGGCGCGCTGCGGCATGCGGTCATGCCCAAGCACCCGGCAAACCCTGTGGTAGCTGGCATCAGAGTCGAACATGGCTGGCCCTGCTATGGGCTGCCCTTGACGCTGGTCGTGGACAACGGGCTGGAGTTCCATGGCGATGACCTTGAACTCGTCGCCCTGGGACTGGGCATCACGATTCAGTACTGTCCCAAGCGGCAACCTCGGTACAAAGGCGCCATCGAGCGGTTCCTCAAGACCGTCAACTACACCTTCGCCCACCAGCTTCCAGGCACGAGCTTGGCGCGGTTTCACAAGCGCGGTGACTATGACCCTCTCAAACACACCGTCCTGACCCTTGGAGAGTTCTTGCACGTCTTCGAAAAATGGCTGCTCGACGTGTACGCGCAGCGCCCTCATCGCGGTCTGGCCCGCATGAGTCCGTGGGCCAAATGGCATGAGAGTGCCGCGATGAACGAGCCGGTACTGCCTGCCAACCTGGACCTCTTGCGCCGGCAAATCGGCCTGATTAGTGAGCGGTCGCTCAGGCCGGACGGAATTACGCTGAACAAGATCCAGTACAACTGCGACGCGCTTCAGCCCGTTCTCAACACGTTCGGCGTGGGCACCAAGGTGCGCGTGCTGCACGACCCCAATGATCTTGGCGAAGTTTTTGTCTGGGGCCCCGACAGCACGGAACCCATCGTGGTCCCGGCGCTGAACCACGCATACGCCAAGGGACTCACCGCGTTGCAGCACGATCTGATGATGGAAGTGCAAAAGGAGAATGAAAGCAGTCCTGTCTCCGCAAGCCAAGCGCAGGCCCAGATCTCCGAGGCCGTCTCGCAGCTCATCCAGAGCAAGAAGCAGAGCAAGCGGCGCCAGGGCGCCGCCATGCGTGGCGACGACTCTGCCACGCTGCAACAACAAGCGCTACCCCCAGTCGCTCCCAGTCCCAGTGGCGCCCCGTCGCCAAAGATCGAGGTTGCCGCGCAGGCCGCCAACGACAAGGATGGCACATCGGGCCCGCGCAGCGCAGCCAGTCCGCCAGAGGTCAAGGGTTTCAGCTTGCCGCCCCCGCTGGGCAGCTTCCGGATGGGCGCAAGGCCGCAACCTCGCGACGCGAGGGGATCATGATGATCGACGAGTACGCAGCCTTCAAACGCTTTGACGAGGAGTACATCGAGTTTCCTCCGTTCAATACCGCGCTGGCAGCAGTGGAGGACTCCATCGCCATGTACCAGTCTCACCAGATCGCCCAGCACCTCCTGGTGTTGGGCGAAAGCGGGACCGGCAAGAGCAGCCTGTGTCAGTTGCTTGAAACCCGCTATCCGCGCGAGCGACTGCCCGAGCGCGACATCTGTCCCGTGCTGTATGTCCCCATCCCGGCGGCTGCGACGGTCTCGGGCATGGCCAGCGCGATGCTGGAAAGCCTTGGAGACCCATGGCCCATCCTGGGCTCGACCGCGGACAAGATGATGCGCATTGCGCACCTTCATCGCGCGTGCGGGGTGCAGATCACGCTGTTCGACGAAGCGCAGCATCTGCACGATCGCGGCCAGGCGGCAACGCACTACATGGTCGGTGACTGGATCAAGAGCTTCATCGACAAGACGGCCAAGCCTTCGGTGTTCCTCGGCTTGCCGCGCCTGGAGCTGCTTCTGCAGACGAACGAGCAGCTGCGCCGGCGGTTTTCCAGGCGGCTGCACCTGGCGCTCGGACAAAACGAGGAGATGACCATTCACGAGGAGTGCCTGCAGCTGTTCATCTCGCTTGGCCAGACGCTGCCTATACCTCTGGACTACATCAATTTCTCGACACAGGAGATGGCGATGCGCATCCATTACGCCACCGACGGCAGAGTGGCGTACGTCAAGAAGATCCTGGGGGCGGCGCTGCGCCTGGCATCGCGCACGCACTGCAAGATGATCGATCTCCAGACGCTGGAGGACGTGTACACCTACGAGATCTGGCAGGAGGGCATCGGCCCGCTCAACCCCTTCAACCCGAAGTTCGTGTTCCGCCGTCTTGATCGCGGAGGCGAGCCGTTCCAGCGGGGCGACGCGGCCGGGGCCGGGGCCCCGCGCAGGAGAGGGGGATGACGGCAGGGACACAAGACGGGCACGAACAAGACGGGCTCGAGCAAGACAGGCAAGAACCGCCGCCCCAGCCAGCCAGGCGCGCTCGAACCATCAAGAAGACCTTGCGCGAGGGCGCGCCGGCGCCCACAACCCGTACAGCCCATGCAGGGCCGCCGCTGGCGGGGTCGTCGAGAAACCACGTGATTGCGCTGGATCACTTCCCTGTGCGCCCGCGCGCTCAGGCTGGAGAAAGCACCCTCGGTTATCTCGTCAGACTGTGCGGTGCCAACGGCCACATGTTGCCGGACTGGGTCGTCCCGCAACTGTCGAATGCAGCGGACCAGGGTGTGTCCACGCAGTCGTGGCTGCACCTGGGTCAGCCTTCGAGCCAGACCGCACCATCCGAGTCGAACGGCGCAGGGACGCTGGCTTGGAGCCCGAGCGCGTACAGAGCCTTTGAGGCTGGCTTGCGCGCGAAGAAAACGTGGTGGGGACCATTGGTCATGTCGCCACGTGTTTGCTCAGTCTGCATCAGACACAAACGCCTGCACAGAGCGCTATGGGAGATTCCGCTGGTCCAGGTCTGCCCGGAACATCGCCTCCCCTTGCAGGGGCGATGCACGAAATGCCGCGGGGCACTGAACTGGAATGATCTGCTCGCGTGGACCTGCACATGCGGCCAGCCGCTTCAAGACCTTGAGCCTGAGACAAATTCCTGCAGCCCGGCGCAGTGGCGCACTGCACAGGTTTTCGCGACCGCAGTGCAGTTGCGTCTTTCCGGGCCGGGCGTCCAGGGTGAGCCATCGTGTCAACCATCGTGTGAACCGTCCTGCGAGACGTCATACCCTGTCGAAGAGATCACGGATGCGCTCGCGTTCGGGCACGCGCTGCGCGAGGAGCTGCGCCGCCTGCCGCCAAAACCGCGCATCGGCAATTTCTTCAAGAGCCGATGGCGCGTCAAGCGCGGCAAGGTGGTCCGGCACGCCCCGGGATGGTGGGAGGCACGATGGCTGGCCTACAGCGATGCGCAGCGCGACCGCTTGACCAGACGGCTCTTGCTGTGGAACTTCCGCTATCGCGCCGGATGGCTGGTCTTCGGCTTGAAGGACGAGGGTCTGGCGCGTGTCCAAGACGCGCTGGCAGCGGCGCCCATGTCGGCATGCCTGAACCTTGTGCGCGAAAGCCTTGCGCGCACGCTGCAGGCATGCGAGTCGCCGGTGCGCCCGGGCCAGGCGCTGTACTTCAATCCGCGGCTGATGCACGCCGACGGGGCGCACGTGCGAGAAGACCTGCACCGCACCTGGCCGGCGATGGCTGAGGAAATTGCCCGGTCTCCCCTGGTGCCGCAGCCGGGCAGCCTGGTCGAGGCCATGCGAATGCTCCATGAGCCGCGCCTGCACCGAGGGACTTTTCGTCGGCTGGTCCGTGAGCTGGCGTTGCCCGATGGGTTGCGGCCTAAACATCTGTGCGAAATTCTCGACTATCACGGGGTACCGCGTTGGACATCCTGCACTTTCGAGACGACGTGTCAGCGGCCGGACTGCAGCGCGGCCTACTGCTGGTTCGACCACCACGTCACCGAGACGAATCAGAATATGCCTACCTCATACGTGTATCGGCAGCCAACGCGCTAGCGCCTCCCCGGCGGCTTTGGCGCGCGCTGCGCGGGGCCGGCGACGGCTCGGGTGCCGACATGCATGCGTTGCAGATGCGGCTGGACGTCGATCTGGTCTCCGCCACTCGCGACAGCAGTGAGCCTCGTTCAACCGCCTCACACTCCAGTGACGTGCCGGCCTGCTGGCTTGCGGACAACCGGCTCTATGGGCTGAGCAGGGAGGACTTCCTGCAGGCCAGGATGCGCTGGTGTCCCTCATGCCTGAGGGAGCAGGGCTACATCCGGCGTGAATGGCGGCTCAAGCTGTGCTGTGTCTGCACCCGGCATGCGTGCCTCCTGCGAGACCGCTGCCAGGCTTGCGGCGCGCCACAGCGCATGGAGCGGGGCGATCTCCTGCGCTGCCGCTGTGGCGCTCGACTGGATGCAGGTGAGCAGCGGGGTGCGTCTTGCGATCTGGTCGACCTGACTGCGTTCATTGCAGATGCGGTTTTTGAGCGAGACATTGCACCCGGTTTTCCATCGGAGGCGGGATCGGGGACTGCAGTTGCCACCCCATCAGGCCCGTCCCCTGGGACGGCCGCGCAGTGGTTCAAGCTCGTGCGTTACCTTGGCGCGTTCGCCAGCTCGGCTCGCCCGGCCAGGGCAGGCCAGGCAGCGCGCCTGGACGACCTGGTAGTGGCGACGACATACGCGCAGGCGGCGGCGCGGATTCTTGGTGGCTGGCCTATGGGGCTGCATGCGCTACTGCGTGACGCGGCGGCCATGCAAGACAACACCGCCAGTCTTGCGCGCGCGTTCGGTCCGATCTACGCGGTGCTCTACCGTCGGCTGCCATCACCGTGCTTCCAGTTCCTGCGCGATGCGTTCGAAAATTATCTTCACGACAACTGGTGGGGGCTGCTGTGCAAGCGCAATCGCTCGCTCCAGAAATCCACGATCCAGACTCATCCGCGCATGAGCCTGGGGAAAGCAGCGGTGCTGTCGCGCACCGACGCGGCGACCACGACGCATTTCGTGCAGCAGGGCCTGCTCGTTGCTCACGAAACCCTGTCGCCGAAAGGCCGGCGGTTCAGAACAGTTCATGCGCAGATGATCGGGTCACTCGCATCGAATGCTGCGGCCCTGGTCTGCCTGGACGAGGCGGCGCAACTGCTCGCGTTGCCAGCCGAGCGGGTGCGACAGCTTCTTGCGCACGATCAGCATCGTCTCGCCCTGGCTGAAGACGAGCACTGTGCGAACAGGGTGCTTCCTCAAGCCTCAGCAGGAGAACACACCGGCCCTGGGTCTTCACATCAGGCGGGCACACGGTGGAAGATCAAGAGAGCCACGCTGGCTGCGTGGCGGCCTGCGCACCGGCAAGTGCACGCAGGCATTACTGTCAAGGCAGCATCGGTGCGCAAGGCCGCTCGGGACCGGCACCTGAGCGCGTTCGAGTTCTGCACGCTGGTGCATGCGGTTTGTCGGGGCGACCTTGTCGCATTCGAGCGCGAGGCCGGAGCGTCGGCACTGGGAGATCTGATGCTCGATGTTGCCGCTGTGAAAAGATTCATCGCAGCGATGAGGCGGCCTGTCTTTTTGACAATGTCGGTGGACGAAGCAGCACGCATGCTCGGGCTCAAGCAACAAGTGGTCTATGGGCTGGTGCGCACGGGCCTCCTGCAATCGCACATCGATGCGGCCGGTCATCGATCGGAAGAAGCGAAAGAGGGCCCGAGGAAAACGCGAAGCGGTCGGCGCATCTGCACCGACGACATCGCGCGGTTTCGCAGCACCTATGTCGCGCTAGCCGATATTGCCCGCGGCTGCAGTCAAAGCCCAAAAGCCTGGATGCAAGGCTGCCCGCTTCTCCCGGTCTGCGGCCCGACGCTGAATGGGGTCAGGCAGTATTTTTACCTGCGCTGCGAGGTGGATGCCTGGCAAGCAGGAACCACGGTGGCGCGCACCACCTGACCGATCAATGCCGCCCCTGCCAGCTTCACCCTAGATTCAACCCCACCAAGAGAACAATCTTCCAATTCCGTAGATGAGGCTCGCCAGCAGCAACAGCGTGACGAATCTCCCCTGGAAAGGCTCGATCCGCGTTTCGTAAAAGACCTTCCAAGCCCAGAGAAACGGGTGGCGGCGTTGTGCCAGACGTTCAATCTCCAAATCCTTGGCATTGCTGTTCAACCGGTTGTTGAGCTGACGCTCACTCGCCAACGCCTCTTGCTGCTGCGCCGCAAACTTCAGCAGCGGCGTGACCGTGATGTTCAGCTTCCATCTGGTGCAGGGGGTGAGGTCTGCCGCCTTCATCGGGAGGGAGTGGCCGCCACGCTCTTGGGGGTCATCGAAACGAAGCTTCAGGCCAAACTTCCGCCAGAACGCATTGCGGGTTCGGCGGTCTTCCTCGTCGACGGCTTGGCCCGGCACAAGCGCAATGTGCTGCACCTCGGCTTCGGGCCAGTGTTTGGCCCAAGCGACGATTTCGTTCATCAGGTAGGTGCCGATGCGCACGCCTCGGGGAATACCTCCCTGCATCGTCAGAAAAACGGCCCCGGTCGTGCCGTTGACCTGGCTCTTGGCCAGACTGATGGTGTTGAGACGGCGAGAATACCCGGCACTCATGGAGCCCTTGGCTTCGCTGCGCGAGTCCGTTGTCCATCCGCCGATCCGGGAATACCGCAGATCGATGCGAGCCTCTTCAATCTCGCCGTCTTCGGCTCGCGTGAAGTTGAGCCGCCGCTCGACCAGGATGAAGTGAAGCGGCCTTTGCTGCCCCGGCGTTTTTGGGCCAAGAGCACCCGTCGAAGGCTCTCGGGCACTTACTTCCAGAACGACGATGGAAGGTGTACCCAGGTACGGCGCGTCCCAGGAGGCGCAGTAGGTCTGCTGCGCCTCCCACTCCTTGCACAAGGCATTGGCGGGAGTTACCGCTGGCACGACATCAGTCACGAATTTTGGGTCGGCGCCAGCCGATCGATGGGTGTCTGTTGATGAGCGGCAAGGTCAACCCGATCATGGTTCTTTCAAAAAATTTGAGCCGGGAGCAAGCAAATACCGATCTTGCGGCGGTTAGTTCCTCGTTGAACCTCCCGCACTCTTGCGAGATGCGGCATTCCGCTCCCACGTCGTATTTGAGCAGGTCAGAGAGAAAAACCGAATGTGCGTTGTGACGGCAGCCGCAGGACATGGTCCGCTTTGATCCGGACTCGGGCTTTAGATGCGCCGCCGTGTTCGTCCAATACCCGGATCTCTCCGCTCCGGTGAAGCTCCAGGACTGCGGCCTGCACCATGCTGCGCGTGGCCGGTGTCGTGTTGATGAGCTGTCCGAAGAATTGCTCGAAGGTCATGCCCTCTGCACCATCGAACAGCAGGGCAGGGATTTGTTCCATCATGGTGTCGTTGCTCACCTCGGCCGCCACTTCGCTGAAATCGAAACCCATCTGTAGCTTGTGCTCATCGTTCAGCTTGTCGATGTAGCCTGTGCTGAACATGTGAAAGCCGGCATCGCCATAGTGCGCGAAGTGGTTGTGATGCGTCCAATGCGCGGTGGCCATGACGTCCCGCGCTTTCCAATGCTGTGAGAGGTGCAACAACCAGAAGTCGCCATGCCCGCGCGCAGGCCTGACGAAGAACGGTGTGTAGAACTGGGCAGCGCACTGGGCCGTCAAGCTCTGGTAGAGCGAGGACTGCAGATGGACACGCCAACGCGGGGATAGCTTGAGCTCGTCGAGTTCGGCGGCCTGTACGCGCGCAGTGATGCCCGTGGCGCGCTGGAAGTGCGCCAGGTTGTCGCCACTCAGGTAGTTCAGCAGCGAGTCAATGTAGAAAGTAAGAATGACCTCGGCACGCTTGAGTCTGGCAAAGATGTCCCGCAGGCAATGCATGGGCACGGCTTTGTACCCGTACTGATCGAGCACGAACAGCGCACGTCCCGATTGGCGGCTGCGCTCGTGCGCACGCTGGACGACCGAGGCACAGTGGTCCGCGAACTTGCCCTTGACCAATTGCACATTGCCGTCACGCAGCGCCGAACCGTAGCCGCGGGCTTCCAGCACGCGTTGCAAGTGGTCCAGCGTTCGTCGGGACTCGTCGATGCAGATGAGTTGGACGTCGATACGGACCGGTTTGCGGCGCTCCTGCCGCATGTTCACACGCGCTTCCGCTTCCTTGATGGCTTCCAATATCACGAGGGGCGAACCCGGCACCTCCTGCCCGGACTCATTCACATACAGCCCGCCGCCGCAGAAGCCGTCTACGATGGTCAACCGGATCTTGTCCTGCTGGGGCATTGGCACCAAGGTCAGGAAGTACTCGACCAGGTAATTGCGCAAGAGCGAATGCTTAACCTCGCTATGCCGCTTGAGCAGCGGTGGCGGGGTTCCCCAGTCCCAGTCGTAATGTGGCATCGCGTGGCGCGCCGGGCGCGCTCTTGTTCTCTTGCCGCGGAATGTGCCCCCGCGAGCGCCAGGAATCAAGCGCGCTGTGGTGCCACCCCGACAGAAGCGACCTGCTGTACCACCATTGCCGGCATCTCGTCCCAGGTCCGGCCGTTCAACTCGCGGCCGTTGGCGGCCTTTGCCCGCTTCTTGCCGTCGGCGCCCCAGCCACCCCACTGCTTGAAGAAAAAAGCCACTTCTTGCTCTTGGCACTGGGTCCGCACGGCCTCGGCCCACTCCATTTTCATCGGACGCGCCTTCGGTCCGGACTCCCCGCCAACGATGACCCAGTGAATGTCCGTCAGGTCGAGTTCGCCGACATCGGCCAGCAGAGGTTCGACCGAAAGGAACCGGATCGAGGCGGGCACGGTGCGAAGGTGGTCGATGCGCGGCACACCGTACTTTCGGTCCTCCACCGAGACGCCCAACCACGCGTTGTCCGGTACCGAGCGCGTACGGAAGTAGCGCGCCATCCGGGCCGCTCGCTTGGTCAGGATCTGGTAGGTGTGCTGGGGCGTCTGCGCGATTACCTCGAACACCTTGCCGATGTAAGCATCGGACACCCGGTCGTGGAACAGGTCCGACATGGAATTCACGAAGTAGACCGTCGGCTTCTTGCGCTTGATGGGGTCGTTCAGCCGCTCAGGCAGCAGGGTCAGCGCGAATCCGTTTTCGTATCCCGGCGTGCCCATGGCTTTGAGACGCTTGGCCATCGCCTCCGCATAGCAGTGCTTGCAACCGGGCGAGATCTTGGTGCACCCAACGGTCGGGTTCCAGGTCTGCTCGGTCCATTCGATCTTGCTGGTGGTCGTCATTGGCGTTTCCCGTGCTGGTTGAGCTTAGCGTTCGTCGACGCAAGCGGCTTGTAACTTCGAACGATTCCTCTGACAACGCCAATGATGTTCAACGTGTCACGAGGGTCTACGGCGCGTGGGTTCGCACCATGCGGCATCAGCTGAGGCCGCCCGCGGGCTGTCCTGTATTCCTTGATCGTGTGGTCGCCATCGATCTCGGCCACCACGATGTCACCGTGGGCGGCCCGCGCACTCGTTTCCACCACGGCTATGTCACCACCCAAGATCCCGGCGTCCACCATCGACTCTCCCCGAACTCTCACGAACACTGTCTTGGATGGTCGGCTCACCAGCAGCTGGTCTAGCGCCTGGGCCTGTACCAGGCCCGTGGCGTTTCCATCCGCGCCGAATCCAGCGCGTATTTCGTCGTCGCTCAGGTCCAGTGTGAAAAATTCCGGCCCCGGCGCGAGTCGTCCACCGACCGATTTCGCCAGGTGACCGCTGGAGATCAATCGCTGAGTGAACTTGAACGCGGCATTTTTTGCCTTGAAGCCGAGCGCCTCTGCCATCCGGCTGTACGAGGGAAAACATCCCATGCGGGCATAAATGTCGCGAAGACGGCGCAGGTGCACGTGGTCGTTGTTGGGGCGTGCCATGCTGGGGAGTTTAGTGGACAAGCGTCCACTAATTAATCAAATGGGTGGACACGGTCTGTGCCGCGATGTAGCTGCGGATTGGGCGAGTAACCTCAGAAGAGGTCGAGATTGCGGCTGCGCGCGATATCACCCCAGATGCGATCGGGCAGGGCGTGGCGAGAAAAGAAGACGAGCCGGTAGATCGACCGGCCCTTGCCGTCAGTGATCAGAGGCATCTGGCCGCTGACCTTGAAGCCCAGTTCCTCGATGGTTTGACACCAGGTGTCGAAGAACCAGCGCGGCAAGCTAGATTTGGACAGCACAGAGGTTGGCACGGCACTGCGCCAGCCGGGCAAAGCGTGGTCGAAGCGATCCCGCTTTGGGTCCAGCTCCATGTCGATGTTGCGAGTCAGATCCATCAGGCTGAAGTGAACGGCAAAGTCCACATACTGGAGCTTGGCGAGGCGCTCGATGATCGAGAAGGACAGGTACTCGAGGTTGTAGGGGTCGATGTAGGCCAGTGCGAGCGCACCGAACGGAACCGCGCTGATCATGGAGTCGACCGTCTGCACGGCCGGCCCGGTGAAGCTCTGCACGGACGCGCCGACCGCAGCGAGGCGCGACTCGTTGGCCCGGACGCGCTCGCCGTCGATGTCGCCCACCAGGACGCGGGTAAAAGGCGCGTCGGAAGCCAGCGCTTGGCGGAACGCTGTCATCGAACCACCATCGCGAGTGAAATTCTCGCCTTCGACCTGAATGCGGCCGGGGCCGCAGAATGGGTCGATGAGCACACGTTGCTTGAACTTCTTGCGGGCTTCGCGCGTGGCGTCCAGGTAGCGGGTGAGATAGAAGTGCTTGTCTTGGGGCACCCACTTGCCCACTCCGCGCTCGTGCGGGCCGCGTTCAATGGGAAGGTCCGGACATGGATCCTGCGAGTGGCCAACTGACATGTCTGTATTCAAGGGCGCTCCTTGCGACACGGCCTGGCTGGACACCTCTGGCTGGGTCCATGTCGTCCCCGAAATGTAACGTGCCAAAGTCTGACAGGCATCCCATGAAAGTGGGCCTTGGCAGGCGCCTTCCGGTCGAATTCACGCCCTAATCGCGCACCGCGCTTGGGAGAGAATTCCTCCCGGCTGATGGGTAATGGGGAAGTGACTGCCGCTGACTGGCTGTGTAGCTCTCGTGTCCAGTCAGCTGTCCGACCATATGAGCCTTACGGCAGGGCCTTCGCGTATACAACCGAGATTTTCGGTGAAGTCTCTTCTGGCAGCGTCAGGCGGCTTTGGTCGATGCGCTAGGAGCACCAAGACGCCGAACTGCACCCGCCGCTAGGCGGATTTGCCGATCATGCTGGACCGAATCGAGGCCTTTCGCGTCGGCTCGTGGCAAAAGCAGGTCCCCATGACGCAAGTTTGCGACTTACGAACTCTTGCGTCTTGCCAACACCGAGACTACTTTTGGTATGGATTGACCTAGAAGCAAGTTCGGATTCGGGGCTGCTCCGTAGCTAAAGCTACTTCCAGCAGCATCCCAATCCAGCATCTGAACATCCACGACCTCAAAGCCGTTCGGCAGGAAAACATACTTGTCGTAGTCAGCCTTCGTCTCTTGATTTGCAAAGGCTTCCGTCACGCCGGCAATAACTCCACCACGAAGAGCAAAGTGCACCCACTCTACCGACGGCGGGCAAATGCTCGCCTTCAGCATGGCGTCTTCCACATTCTCCCGGTACTTCTTCGCCCGCTCCTCTTGCGGAGTTTCGGAGGTGACGTACTTATCTTGGTCGTCGGCGTTCGAACCTAGAAACCAGCCCCCAATGACCTTGGGCGCAAACGCCTTTATGGCATCGACGCTTTCTGTCGGAGGCTCAAAGACATCGGAGAACAAGATCTCGGCGTTCGCCCCAGCAGCCGCAAGGCGCGTCCGGACCAAGTCGACGAGATGAACGTTGTTATCGAGTGCAAGAACTTTTCGCGAGGCGGCCAATACCAGGGTGCCCAAGCCGATGCCTGCACCGATTTCCAGTACGTTCTCTTGAGGGGTAATCTCACTCAGGCGCTTGTAGACGCCGTTGCTCTCAAAGACCGAGGACTCTTTTCCCCAATGTTCCGCATATGTCTTGGGGTCCATCCGGATCTGCATCACGATTCCTTTCTGGTTGTTGATTTGCCCTGCCCAGGCTACAGCTAAGTCCGCATGGCTCGATTTCTGGCCGCGATCTAACATGAAGGGTCCGACAGCGATCGCAGTACTCTCACAGCAGGCAATGCTCCAGTAAAAGATTTTGCCCCGAGACCATGACACTGGCTCCTGATCATCGGGGCTGAACTGACTTCATGTTTGGCTCAGACATCAAGACGCTATCTAAGCCATTAATGAAAAGGAACACTTCTTCAATGCCTCAAGACTGATGGCTGGCCGTTGCTGGGCACCAACCCATGGCAGAGGCAGCATTAAAACCGCTTGACGATTCATTTTGATTCATTTAGATTTGATGAATCAAAATGAATCGCTCTTATGGCAACACGTTTCGTTCCCTCCCTGCAAGAAATTCTCTACCGGTTGGTCGGTGCTGCGACGGACGCTTCGCTGAAGCAACCGACATCGGCAAACCCGGGCCGTTTTCCTGTCGTGGTTCGTCCGGAGACGCGGGCGTTTCTTGAAGCGCAGGCTGCATACCTGGGAGGCTCCATCGCCGGGGTAGCCGGCGCCATTCTTGATGGCGTTGCCATGGCCACGCAGGGGCGCGACAGCGGTGCCGCGGCGCTGCGAGGGGTCGCGGAGCGCTTCGGCATTCTGATCAAAGAGCACGACCTGTCTTTCCCTGCTGCGGTGGAAGCGCTTTCCGACCTCGGGATCACGCTCGCGGATCTGGCGTCAGTAGAGTCGC
The DNA here is from genome assembly GCF_977011995.1 of Variovorax durovernensis. Taxonomy (NCBI): domain Bacteria; kingdom Pseudomonadati; phylum Pseudomonadota; class Betaproteobacteria; order Burkholderiales; family Comamonadaceae; genus Variovorax; species Variovorax durovernensis. The sequence continues at coordinate 34,831 of NZ_CDRNCW010000001.1, forward strand.
TGCAGCTCAAGCTGTCGTCTCCTGTGCTGCGCAGCGTCGCAGAGCGCTTCTATGTCGAATATGACTGGCTGGCTGGCAAGGGCGATCAAGTCTTCCGGGCCACGCCGCATTGTTGGTACAAGTCGATGGAGGTTGCAGCAGACAAACTGGTCGAGGCCAAGCATTCCTGCACCGAGACAGAGTTGACATTGTTCATCAAGCAAGGCGCCGATCTTGAGATGGTCGACGACACGCACGACTGGAGCCGCCAGCCGCACTTTCTGCCAGTGCTGACTCGCAGCAAAGCGCTGCCAGGCGGAGAAACCCTCCAGACATTCGAAGTCTGGGACGAGGGGCGCTGGTCATACCAGCCGTGCCGAGAGCACATCAAGCTCGTCGTTTATTTTGCGCGCCATCTCGACATCTACGTCAACGGCAGGCACCTTTCACCGGCAGACTATGACCTTCTGATGAACGGTGAGGCCTTACCCGCCACAGTCCTCCGACGCAATCCGAGCCACATCTCGTGGCACCCGGACGACTATGTGATTCCTGAATCTGCTGTTGCTAAAGAGACCAAGGAGTGGGCTCGCATTGTTGCAACGCCTGAATATTCACAGACGTTCCGCTACTTTAAAAAGCTCCTTCAGCGCGAAGGAGTTGAGCCATGAAAATTTTCTTGGAGGCCGACTTCACAAAAGGGAGCGGTGCCTTTAGATGGGAAGGGGTGACCAATCGACGGCTCAAGCGATTGATGGGATCCGTCATTGTCATCGTGGGAGCTATCACTCTCGTCGTGCTCCCGCGCTTTTAACGAGTGCGCGTTGACGCCACGTTAGCAGTCATCGCTGCTTAGAAATTGAGTACTGAAGGACGCGGAAAATTCATTTCATTTTCTGTGGCACAAGAATCCGATCCTTTCAATTTCTGTGGCACCAACAAGCCTTCCCTGTGACACAGAAAATGAAAAATCCCTTATAAATCAACGGGCGAAATTTCACATATCTTGGCACCCCTCACCTGTAGGTTCTCAGAGTAGATGCAAAAATTCTCATCACTTGCAAGCAATGCCACCGAGTGACTTGGCCGGCACGATAGCATTGGTCAGTCTCATGTTTCGCAGCTACCAGCCGATGGGCTCTCCGTCCTCGTCGGTGACGGAAACTTCCGTCCGGCTTCTGAGCCAGGAGAGGAATCTGAGCAGGTCCGCCTGGATGCTGGGAGGACGGCTACCAAGTTCCAGCAGGATCTGATTGGAGTCCTGCAGAAAGATCCGGACGTCATAGGTCCAACGACCGTTCACAGCCCTGTCTTCAAACCCCTGCAACCAATACTCGCTGCCATCGGTCTTCGAGAAAGTCGGGAGCATTCTGATCTGCGCCGACAGCCCTTCAGCATGCCTCGGGAGCCATCCAGTGTCCCGGAATGAAACGTAGAACTCTGCTGCCATAAGAAAGCGGTCAGGCGGCGAGAGACAGTTCAGTGATGGTCATGGGACAAATCAGGAGCCTGCACGTGGCGGAGGGTAGATGTCGTCGGGAGCAGCTTTCGAGCCAGTATCTTGAAGTTCACTCTCGAAGACCATCCACGATTGATCGTCTATGGAAACAGCGTACCAGTTGCCTTCGGCGGTTGGTGAAATACCCAGAATGACGCCGCACTTGCCGTTGACCGCGCTGTTTTGCTGCGCCTTCGAACTCACCCTGACCGCGCTGAATAGGTCCATGTTGCTTTGAAGTGGCTGTCTCGATGGGCGTCTTGTTTCTTGGTTCGGACGGAGGCGATTGAAGCGCAGACGCTCGTCCTCGTGGCAGCCGGGGCCGTGTCAATCCTCGTGCGCGAAATCCTCGTACTCCCACGCGAAATAGCGCTGCAGCGCCACGCACGAGTCTTCCCAGGTGTCACGCGTGCATTTTTCGAGGATGTCCTCGATCGTCTGCCTGAGCAGTTCGTAGTCGAACTTCTCGACCACCAGCACGCTGTGCCCAGCGATCAAGAAGCCCTTGGCCCGGCGGCGCAGGGCCTCGGGTGTCGCAACCTTCACGTAGAACAGATTGCTGCCTCGTGCACCGTCGCTCATAGAGACGTCGAGGTCGAGCGTGGTGTAGGTGTCCTCGAGCGTTCGGGGGCGCCATTGCTCGAGCGGATCGGTCATTGTCGATGACATCTCCCGCAGGACGAGTTGGTACTTGGCTTTTCGCATGATTGTTCTCTGTCAGTGCACATCCAGGTGGACATTGCCGACGACATCGCCATCGGCGTTTTTCGTTTCGAAGTTGACTTGCTTTCCAGTTCTTGACCACGGCCGACCGTTGACCCTGTCGAAACCCCTTTTCTCTGCCGGGAAGCGGAAAGTCCGCTTGCCATCGGCAGACACCAGGCCTTTGCCGTTCGACATCGGACGATGCTCCGGTCCGACGAAGGCCTTGCCCAGCTTCATCGCATCCTTCGGCGAAACGCTTCCGGTGATGCCTCGGTTTCCGCCCGCCGCAGTCTGGTTGAGGATGCGCTTCATCTTGTTGCGCATCGCCTTCGAGAGCCTGGACGTTCCACACCAGCCCCAAGGGTCGATCCACTCGATTGGGTTTGGCGCGTACTGATAGAGATTGAAGCCGCCTGACAGCCCGATCGGATCGTTTGTCGTGAACCTCCCCACATCCGGATCAAAGAACCGGAACGTGTTGTAGTGCAGCCCGGTCTCGCGATCAAGGTACTGGCCCTGGAAACGCAGGTTCTGCCGCGCAAGCTGCGCGGGGTGATATTCCTCCTGCACCGTGCTGCCCCACACGCGGTAGCGCGTCTGCCACAGCAACTGGCCATCGGCGCCGGTCATCTCTTCCGGTGCGCCGTTGGCGTCAGTGTGGAAGTGCACCACCTCCTGGTGTGCGCCGAGGCCGTCCACGCGCGCCAAGGGTTCGTAGCTGTCCTCGGCGGTATAGAGGTACAGGCTGTGCTGGCTTGCGCTGTGCTCGCCTGCCAGGCGCATGCCATCCCAGAGGAATTCGGTCGTGCCGAGAACGTGGCCGTCGGCCCGTACGTGCGTCTTGGCCGTGCGTCGCCCGATCGGGTCGTACTCGAAGCGCACGATGCTCTCGCCCTGGCGGTCCCGGATGACGACCGCCACCAGCCGGTGTTCGCTGTCATAGCGGAAACGCTGCACCGTGTGGTGGCCGATGCGCTTGCACAGCAGGCGACCGAAGCGGTCCCATTCGTAGCGCTTGTCCTGGTAGACGTGCAGGCGATTGTTGCGCACGTAGCCGGAGCTGCCCGTGCCGGCGCCGGTGGCCGAACCGTCGCCGTCGAGCAGGTTCGCGGCCTGGTCGTAGCGGAAGGTCTCGGCGGGCACGCCGGGGTTGGCCTGGTGGTACTGGGCCTGCAGGATGCGGCCGGTGGCGTCGTAGCGCAGCGACTGGCGGCGTTCCGGCGGCAGGCTGCCGCCAGCACCGACGCCGCGCCCCTGCAGGTCGACGAGACCACCGTGCCCGCCATGACGCCTGCGGGCGCACACGATCAGGTTGTCGGCGAAGTCGTATCCGTAGGTCTTGTCGAGCAGGCCGCTCGCGGGGGCCTGGCCGCCAGGGTCGCAGGCCAGCCGCTGGCGGCGGTGGGCGAGGCGGCCAACGCGGTCGTAGCCGGTGGCGGTGGCGATGCGGCCCTGGCTGCGCAGCACCTCGCGGTGCAGCCCGTCGCGCTCGAAGTCGCTGATGACCTTGCCGTCGATGTTGACCTGATGCAGGTGGCCTGAGCCGTAGTACAGCCGATTGATGCTGCGTCCATCGGGCAGGCGTGTGCTCAGCAGATTGCCGAGTTCGTCGTAGGAATGGCGCAGCGCGCCGCCGGCACTGCTTTCTTCGGTGAGCCGGCCCAGGGCGTCGTAGGCGAAGCCGAGGCATTGGCGGACGCCTTGTGCGCTGGTCTGCTCGATGGCCAGCAACTGGTCGGCGGTGTCCCAGCGGTAGCTGAAGGAGGTATCGCCGGTGTTCCTGGCAAGCAGGCGGCCGACGGCGTCGCGCTCGAGGCGATGGACGATGGGTTCTTCGTCGCCGGGCTCGACAAGCGCTTCGTTGGCTGCGCCTCCCGCGGCCCGTGAATCGTCGTGCGCGTCAGTCGCATCAGGCGGGGCCGGTATCCACGCAACTTCGGTGACCTGGCTCAGCGCGTCGTAGCGGTAGCGACGTTCGCTGCCGTCGATGTCGGTCTGTGCGCGCAACCGGTCGCCTTCGTCCCAATCGAAGCGATAGGCCTGGCCGTTCTCGTTGTGCAAGGCGATGAGCCGGCCATAGGCGTCATGGTCGAAGCGCACGCGCCGACCCATCGGGTCCAGGCGCTCGCATACCTCGCCGCCGGCGTCCCGCCGATAGGCGGTGACGTGGCCGGCAGGGTTGGTGAAGGCGTGCAGCAGGCCGGCGCGGTCGCGCTCGTAGCGCTCGATACGGCCGTCGGGTAGCAACACCTGCCGCAGCCGGCCTCTTGCATCGTGCTGGTAGTGGGTGGTCTCGCCGATGGCGTCGGTCACCGACTGCAGGTGGCCCATCGCGTCCCAGGCGAAGCGGGTGCGCTGGCCGGAGCAGTCGATGTGCTCCCGTAGCAGGCCGCGCTCGTCCCAGCGCAGATGCTTGTGCTTGCCGGTGGCGTCGGTGATTCGGACCACCTCGCCGCGGGTGCCGTGGGCATACACGGTACGCTGGCCCAGCGGATCGATCTGTTTTCGTTTGTGGTTGAACTCGCTCATCTGCAAAGCGAGGTCACTGCTGCGCTTCGCAAGGCCGCCTGATTTGACGGTCGTGAAGTGACCTTTGCACCGAAAGCAGATGCGCGGCACGCCCCCACCTCGGCCAACCGTCGGATAGCCTTCACACCTAGGCCGTTTTTTGCATGTTCTCTGAGAAACATGCCCAGACGATTCTCAGAAAAGATGCGTAACCTGCTGGCAAGGTTGACACCACTTTTGCGTCTACTCTGAGGACCTACAAAGCCGTCCACGTTCCCCGGCACCCCAGAACGCCCGGCCTTTGCCGGGCGTTTTGCTTGGCGGATGCGTCAAACCCTTGAGGCAGAATCTGCGCCAATTTCGTTCGCGCCCACAGGACTCCTCCCATTCCCTCCAGCCTCGCTTTCTTCGAACTGACCACCGTGGCCGGCGAGACCGTCGTCACTTCGCTGGCCTTTCCCGAGATGGCGTGGCTCGGCAGCAGCGCGCATGCGATGGCGCGGCGCATGACGCAGGCGGTGCAGTCGCACCTGATCGACAAGGGCCGCTACCTCGAGGCCGTGCAGATCAGCGATCCGCCGGCATTCGAGCGGCATGAGTTCGACGTCGACCTGCCGGGTGGCAGCGACCCGCTGCTGCACCCGCCGCGCCGCTGCCGCCATGTCGCGTTTCTATCCAGCGGCCCGGCGAACACCCCCTGCATCGGCTACGTCCCCGCGCTGGGCATCGTCGCGCTCGCCGAGGCGGAGCGTCTGCGCGAAGCCGTGAGCGAGGCCATCGTGCTCGAACACCGCCGCACCGGCCGGCAGACCGACGTGCGTCGCCAGGTGGCAGCCCAATGGTTCGAAAAGGTGGAGCTGGCGCAATTGCCGCTCGACCTCGTGTTCCACAGCGCCGAAGCCTTGCGCAAGCTGAAGGACGATCGCGCCAAGCCGCTGCTTCCCACGGTGGCCGACAAGATGAGCATCGGCTCGCGCACCGCCGTCGGGCTGGCTGAGCCGCTGACGGCGCTGCAGCGCGCGGCGGAAGGCCGGTTCGCGCGCAGCGTGCTGATCGTCGGCGCGGAAAGCAGCGGCAAGACGGCGTTGATCCATCAGTACGCACGCGAACGCCGCGACCGTGCCGCCGGTTCTCCGTGGGAAACCAGCGCGGCGCGGCTCATCCAGGGCCTGACGCGCGACGGTAGCTGGCAGCAGGCGCTGACCACGCTGTGCCGCGAACTGGCCGCGCGCGAAGTGGTGCTGTACGTCGGCCACCTGGCCGAGCTGTTCGAGGTCGGCCAGTACCAGGGCAACAGCGTCAGCCTGGGTGATGCCTTGCGCGAACCGCTGGCGCGCGGCCAGTTGATGCTGCTGGCCGAAGCCACGCCGGCCGAACTCTCGCAGATCGACCTGCGCAGCCCCGGCTTCTCGGCGCTGTTCCAGACGGTTCGCCTGCCCGAATTGCCCGAGGCCGAGCAGGAGCGCACGATGCTCGCCGCAGTGGCGGCGCTCGCGGCGGAACACCGTGTCGCGGTGTCGCCCGATGCGGTGTCCGAGCTGATCGCGCTGCAGCGCCGCTTCTCGCCGTATTCGGGCTTTCCGGGCAAGGGCATCCGCTTCTTCGAGGAACTGATCCTGCACGTGCGCGGCCAGCAGGGCGCGGTGATCGGGCGCGACGACGCGCTCGCCGCGTTCTGCGCCGAAACCGGCATGCCGCGCCGCATGCTCGACGCGCGGCTGCCGCTCTCGCTCGACGAAGTCGACGGCTTCTTCCGCAGCCGCCTGTTCGGCCAGCCCGAGGCACTGTCGGTCGTGACGAACCTGCTGGTGGCCACCAAGGCCGGCCTCGCGCGCGGTGGCAAGCCGATCGCGTCGATGCTGCTGATCGGCCCGACCGGCGTGGGCAAGACGGAGACGGCCAAGGCACTGGCCGAGTTCATGTTCGGCGACCCGCGCCGCATGATCCGCATCGACATGAGCGAATACGCCGACCCCGCCGCCGTGCTGCGCCTGCTCGGCGATCTCGGCGGCGACGAGGGCGTGCTGATCGGCGCGGTGCGGCGCCAACCGTTCTCCGTGGTGCTGTTCGACGAACTCGAAAAGGCCCACCCCAGTTTCTTCGACCTGCTGCTGCAGGTGCTCGGAGAAGGCCGCCTGACCGGCGGCGACGGCCTCACCGCCAACTTCTGCGGCAGCTTTGTGGTGATGACGTCGAACCTGGGCGCCGAGGCGATGCAGCGCATGCCGATGGGCCTGGGCGCGGTGCGCGGCGATCCGCGTGCCCACTTCGAGCAGGCGGTGCAGCAGGCCTTGCGCCCGGAGCTGTTCAATCGCATCGACCACATCGTGCCCTTCGCCACGTTGTCGGCCGCCGAGCGCGCACCGATCTTCGGGCGCGAGATGACGCTGCTGCGCAAGCGGGAAGGCCTGCTCGAACGCAGCGCCGAAATGACGCTGGACGACGGCGTTGCCGACCGTCTCGCCGCGCTGCCCGGTGACGAGCGCTACGGCGCCCGCGACGTGCAGCGCGTGCTGCGCCGGCAATTGCTGCTGCCGCTCGCGCATGCGCTGTCGCCGCATGCCTACGTCACGCCGCTGGCCGTGCGGATCGGCACAGGCGACGACGGCCAGGCGCTCGGTGTGCGGGTCGACCCGCTGCAGCGCCCGATCGACAACGCACCGCTGCTGACCGCCGAGGCATTGGCCGACGCGCGCCGCCATTGGCAACGCGTCACCGAAGGCCCGCTCTTCGTGAACCTGGTGAACCAGGTGTTCCGCCTCGACGACGAACGGCGCCGCTACGAAAAGAAGCGCAAGCGCGCGCCGCACCTGCCGCATTGGGACGGCACGCCGTCCGCCAGCCGCGCCCGCACGCTGAGCGCCGTGCAGCAAACGGCGCAGGGCTTGTTCGCCGAGATCACGGCGCTCGAGGGGCAAGCCCTGCTCGCGCTGGTCGGCGAGTCCGATGCGCCGCCGGACATCGCCGCGTGGCGCGCCCGCTTCACCGCGTTCAAGCAGCAGGCATTCCATGCGGTGCGGCCCGACAGCGGCGTCTGCACCGTGGGCCTCTACGCCGCGCCGGCATTGGCCACGATGCTGCATGACGCGTGGTGCGAACTCGCGGCGCTCGCCGGCTTCGAATTCCGCTCGCAGGAGGTGAGGCTCGGCGACGAGCCCCGCAAGCCCGCGCCGCCTGCCGACACCGAGGCACGCGATGAAAAGCGCGAGGAAAAAACCGATGACGAAGCACCGCCCAGCCCGTACCTGAAGTTTCCCTGGCCGCAGGCATCGAGCCGCAAGAGCCTGCTCGTGGGCTTCGAGGTCGAGCTCAAGGGCCCCGCGGTGTTCGACTACTTCCGCCAGGAAAGCGGCGTCTGGCGCATCTGGGTCGCAGATCGCAACAAGGCCGACGCCTGGGTCTCGGTGCGCAGCGGCACGCTCTCGGGCTTCGAGACGCCGCACAACGTGCACCGCCAGCATTTCTTCGACAGCCGGCCCGTGCATCGGTTTCTCAGGGAAGGCGTGCTGGCGTCGCAGCAGACCGACTGGAAAACCCCGTTCCCGGATGCGCCCGCCTGGAAGCACGCGCTCGACGCCCAGTTAGACGTGCTGATGGACCGCATGCTGCTCGGGGAGGACGACTGATGAGCGGACGCGGCAGCCTGCGCATTCCGGTTTTCGTCACGCATCGCAAGGAAGCGGGCTACCGGCTGCGCTGCCTGTTCCTGCCGGAAATCGATGCGACGGCCATGCGCTACGAAGCAGCGCTGAACAAGCTGCGCCAGGCCGTGGTGCATCACTTCCGTGGCACGCGCAGCACGCGCGCCACGCTCGATGAGCGCCTGTGGCTCGGCTTCGCACCCGAACTGCGCTTCGAGCTCGTGCCGCTGGGCTTCGACAGCGGGCGCCGCTGGGTCGAAGGCGCGTTCGCCGCGGCCCACTTCACGGTCGGCGGACGCCGCTACGCCTGCCTGCCGCAGCTCGATGGCACCGTTGCCGACCTCGGCGAATCGCACCTCGACAAGGCCCAGCGCACCGAGCGGCTGGTGGCCAGCATCCAGGCCTGGTTCCGCGAGCAGCGCAAGGAGCGGGGCGACGCCTTCGACCCGCAGCGCTACCTGGCTGCGCCCAATGACGAGCTCGGCGAGCTCGAAATCTCGATGCATCTGGCGCAGGGGCGTTTTCCGTTCGAGAGCGAGCACGACCTGCGCGCCGCGCTGCGCGACGACGGCATCGGCGACGGACCGACAGAGATGGCACGCGCCGCCATCGACCTGAACGATCTCTACCCGGACGAACTGACCCAGGCGATCCTGCGCGACGACGCGATCGAGGAACTGGGCCGCGCGATCTACCGGCCCGACGGCGGCGCCGGAGCCATCGTGCTCGTGGGTCCGCGCGGCGCCGGCAAGACGGCGCTGGTGCACGGTGCGCTGCGGCAATTCATGGCCTCCGAGACGGGCCGCGACCGCGCGAAGCTGCAGAAGATCTGGCATCTCGACCCGATGCGCGTGATCTCCGGCATGAGCGTGATCGGCCAATGGCAACGCCGCATGGCCGTGCTGCTGCAGCACCTGCAGTTCCGCCTGCGCGACGATTTCCGCATTGCCAAGCCCGACCATCTGTACTGCGACAACCTCGTCGCGCTGCTGGCGATCGGCAAGAGTTCGCAGAACACATTGACGCTGGCCGACGTGCTGCGCCCGCTGCTCGAGAAACGCGCCTTCACCATGATCGGCGAAGCCACGCCCGAGGCCTGGCAGAAGGTGCAGCAGCGCGACCGCCGTTTCTCCGACCTGTTCCGCGTGATCCGCGTCGAGCCGCCATCGCGCGAGACTGCCATCCGCATCGTCGGCTGGCGCCGCGCCGAGCTGGAGCGCCAGCACGAGTGCCGCATCGCCGCCGGCGCGGTGGCCGAGCTGCTGAAGATGGAGCGCCGCTTCGCCGCCGACGAGGTGCTGCCGGGCTCCGCGATCCGCGTGCTCGAACGGCTTGCCGTGCGCCACGCGCGCGCAGAGGTCGGCCGCGCCGAAGTGCTGGCCGCGTACACCGCGGCGTACCACTTCCGCGAGAAGCTGTTCTCCCGCCAGATCGGCCTGGCACCGGCGGAAGCCGCGGCGCATTTCGCGGCACGGCTGATCGGCCAGCCCGAGGCGCGCGCGCAGTTGGTCGATGTGGTCGCGCTGGTCAAGTCCGGCCTCGCGGCGCCGGGCAAGCCGCTGTCGTCGCTGCTCTTCATCGGACCGACCGGCGTAGGCAAGAGCGAGGCGGCGAAGCTGCTCGCCGACTTCCTGTTCGAGGACGAAGGCGGCCTGGTGCGCTTCGACATGAATGAATACGTCGACGGCGACGCGACCGGCCGCCTGATCGGCGACGCCTACCGTCCCGACGGCCAGCTCACCGCCGCCGTGCGCCAGCGCCGCGCCTGCGTGCTGCTGCTCGACGAGATCGAGAAAGCCCATCCGTCCGTGCACGACCTGCTGCTGCAGGTGCTCGGCGAAGGCCGGCTGACCGATGCGCTGGGCCGCACCACCGACTTCTCGCAATGCGTGGTCGTGCTCACCTCGAACCTCGGCGCCAGCGCGGCGAGCCGCCACACCGGCTTCGTGCGGCAGCAGGCCGACGTGGCGCACACCTACCGCGAGGCGGTCGAGCGCTTCTTCCGGCCCGAATTCCTGAACCGCATCGACCAGGTCGTCGGCTTCACGCCGCTGGGTGCGGACGACATTGCCGCCATCGCCCGGCTGCAGCTGGAGCGCGTGCTGGCGCGCGACGGCTTCGTGCGCAGGCTGACCTTCCTGAATGTGTCGGCGCAGGCCCTGGACCACCTGGCGCGGCTCGGACACGACGAGACGCTGGGCGCACGGGCGCTGAAGCGCGGCATCGAGCGCGCACTGACCCAGCCCATCGCGCAGCGCCTGGCGGCTTCGCACAGCGGCCAGCCGATGCTGCTGGACGTGGCCTTCGGCGAGGGCGGCCTGACGACCCGCGCTACCGTGCTCGACTACGCCACGCGGCGCACAGTGCCGCTGCCGGAGGACGCCGGCTCGGCCGCCGGTTACCAGGCGCTGGCAGCCGTCGCCGACGCGCTGCACGAACGCCTGCGCGCGCAGCTCGATGCAGCGCCGGCAGAGCCCGAAGCGCTGGCGTTGCGTGTGCTGCAAGTGCGGCTGGATCCGCTGCGCGAGGTGCTGGCACGCCGCAGCTGGGATCTTTCGGAGCGCCGCGTCGCGCCGGGACGCACCGTCAGGCAAAGCCTGCCGCGGCCCCGCGAATGGCGCCAGACGGGTCACCAACAGGTGTTCGACGAGTTGATGGCGCAGCAGGACATCCGGGAGTTCTTCGAGCAGCTGTTTGCCGGCGCGTCGCCGGTGCGCGGCATGGACACCGAACTCGTGCGCTGGCAGCTCGAGATCGACCAGTTGGCCAGCCGTGCCGACAGCCTCGGCCGGCATGGCATCGAACGCGTGGCGGTGGAAATCATGCCGCTGCAGAGCGGTGCCGGCGAGGCCGCGGTGAAAACGGCATGGGCCGACTACGCAACGCTGATCGCGCAACTCGATCTGCACGAACTGCCGTCGCCACGCGCCGGCGTGCGCTGCTTCGAAGGCATCGGCCTGCGCGACGCGTTCGGCGGGGAATGCGGCATTCACCTCTGGTACGTCGGCGACGACCGGCCGTTGCCGCTGGCAGTGCGGTTGCTCTCCGCAGAGCAGGCCGCGCCCGATGCGGCGCCGGCACCGCTGCCCACAGAAATCGTGCGCATCCGCCTCGAGCCCGCGCGGTCAGGCGACCACCGGCGCCTGACCGACCTGCGCTCCGGCCGCGTGCGCAAGTTCAGCGGCCCGCTCACAGAAGAAGACTGGCGCCTGCTGCTGTGGGACGGCCGTGCCGCGGCCCGCACATCCGCAGCGCAGGACTGAAAGAAAAAGACCCGCACCCGCATGGCCACGCTTTCGTACCCCCTGGTGTGCTGGCAGCTCGACGACACGTCCGTCTGCGGCATCCTGCTCGGCACCGACTTCCAGGTGATCGAGCGCAATGCCCGCCGCGTGAAGGCCGCGCTGGCCGAGACCCTGCAGCGTGAACGCGAGCGCGACGGCTACGTGCCCGAGCCGGACATCGACAACGCGCGGCTCAAGCTCGTGCATGTGCCGGTGAACCTTGCGCACCGCACACGGAAGGGCAGCTTCCCGGTGCCCCGGGCAACGGACTTCCACGTGGCCGCCGTGTTCGGCGAGAACGAGGAAGACGGCTACGCCAAGTGCTACCTGCCCTGGCTCGACCAGAGCTTCTACTACTACGACGACGCGCAGCTGCCGGTGCTGATCGAGCACTACACACGCGAATGCCTCGACGGACTCTCGCCCGAGGCCGCGCAGCGCTTCCTGATGCCCGCCGCGCCGTGGCTCGACCAGATCGACGTGCGGCGCGACGACAAGACCACGAACAGGCAGCATGTGCCGCGCCACCTGCGCGAGGCTTACGCGCAACTCGATGCCGTGGCCGATCGCCTGCCCGAGACCGGCGCGCGCCGCGGCCTGCATGTGTTTCCCGAAGTGGCCTGGGAGCAGGGCGCCCTGAGCGACGAGATGGCGGAGCGGCTCGCGCGCGGCGGCAACCTGCTGCTGGTCGGCGAGCCCGGCGTGGGCAAGAGCGTGGTGATCCTCGAGGCGATCCGCAAGGCGCATCGCCTCACGGCCGCGCGCGACGCACCGCCGACCTTCTGGCGCAGCCATGCCGAGCGGCTCGTCGGCCGCGCGAAGTACCTCGGCGAATGGCAGGCGCTGTGCGACCAGACGGTGGAGTGGCTGGACATGTCGAACGGCCTGCTGTGGGTCACGGACTTCGTGAACCTGCTGCAGATCGGCGGCGAGAGCCCCGAGGAATCGATGGCCGCCTACCTGCTGCCGGCGCTGCGCCGCGGCACGCTGCGGCTGGTCGGCGAAGCCAACCCCAGCGAACTCGAGATTGCGCGCCAGCGGCTGCCCGGATTCATCGACTGCTTCGAAACCCTGCGCCTGCCCGAGATGGACAGCGTGCGCGCGCGCCGCGTGCTCGACCTGTTCGCTGGCCATGCCAGGAACACGCTGTCGATCGAGATCGAGCGGCCGGCGCTGGACACCGGCTACCGGCTGCTCGGCCGCTATGTGCGCTACGACAGCTTTCCGGGCAAGGCGGTGCGCTTCTTCGGCGATTGCGTGCGCGAAGCCATCGCCGGGCAAACGAGCATCGTGACCGAGACTGCCGCCATCGCACACTTCGCAAAGAGCACCGGCCTGCCCGAGAGCTTCCTGCGCGACGACCAGCCGCTGGACGACACGCAGGTGCACGGCTTCTTCGCACAGAAGCTGTTCGGCCAGGACGCGGCCATCGGCCACCTGAAAGACGTGGTCTATCTCTTCAAGGCCGGGCTGAACGACCCCGCCAAGCCCATCGCCACCCTGCTGTTCGCCGGGCCCACGGGCGTCGGCAAGACCGCGGCGGCCAAGGCGCTGGCGCGCTACTTCTTCGGTGCCGGCGGCGGCGCGGACCCGCTGTTCCGCATCGACATGAGCGAGTTCCAGCACGCCTTCCAGATCGCGCGCCTGATCGGCTCGGGCAAGCGGCCGGGGAAGCTGGTGGAGCACGTGCGGCGGCAGCCGTTCTCGGTCGTGCTGCTCGACGAGATCGAGAAAGCCGATGCCTCGGTGTTCGACCTGCTGCTGACGGTGTTCGACGAAGGCCGCCTGCGCGACAGCCGCGGACGCATGACCGACTTTCGCAGCACCGTGATCGTGATGACAACCAACCTGGGCGTGCGCCACGGCGCGTCGCTGGGGTTCGGCGAGCCGGCGCCGAGCGACGGCGCGGTGCACGACATACGGCAGTTCTTCCGGCCGGAGTTCTTCAACCGCATCGACCGCGTCGTGCCTTTCGCGCCGCTGTCGCGCACGGCCATCGAGGCCATCGCGGTGCAGGAGCTGCAGGCGATAGCGCAGCGCGAAGGGCTGGCGCGCCGCGGCGTGCGCCTGAACTTCTCGCCCGAGGTCGTGGCATTCGTCGCGGACAAGGGATTCAGCCCGAAGTACGGCGCGCGGCCTTTGCAGCGCGCCGTCGAGCAGCATGTGGTGGCCGCGGTCGCGCGGGCGATGTTCGGGACGGTCGCGGACGGGGCTTGCCTGGAGGTGGGGCTGGTGGACGGGGTCGTCGTGGCAAGACCGCTGCCCGGCTGAAACTCAGCGCTGCTGAGGACACCCCAGCCTGAACTGCCGGTCCCGCGTGCGCTTGCGCTCGTCTCGCAGCCAATCCTGCGAATACGCGCCTTGCGGCTGCCGCCCGATCGCATCGATCCAGTTGATGTGTTCGGCAAGGCCGCTGCATTCGGCCATTTCGTTCGCCACGTTCTGCGCGACTTGCCTTTCGTACTGATGCTGTTTCGCGGCGACGGCCGCGTTGTCGCGGATCGAAGCCTCGCGCGCTTCCGGGCTCATGCCGTCGGCGATGTTCACGTCGCGCCGCAGGCGGACCGTCGTGGCGCGCGAGCCTTCGGGACACGGGCCGTCGGAGTAGGCGGCCTTGCCTGACGGGGTCAGGCACTTGGTCACCTCGAAGCTGTCGGGGCCGGTCGCGCCAGGGGAGGCCACGGGCGGGGAGGGCGCGGGCCGGACCTCCTGCGCGGGCGGCGCGATGCTGGGCGGTGCCGCCATCGGCCCGGCGGATTGCTTCGGCGCCCGTTGCTGCGCCAGCAGCCACTCCGCGCCCATATAGAACAGATACACCGCCAGCACGGCCAGCGCCAGCCACAGCGCCCAATGACGCTCCGGCTTCGGTCGCAGGCCCTGCTCCCATGCGGTCATCGCCTCGCGGCGTTCGCGCATCGGGTCGTAGTCGTCGTCGGGCTTCATGGGACCGCAGTATCTCCGGCCTCGACGCACCGCCGTAGACCTGCGCCATGCACCCTGGCGGACTCCGGCGGCAAGGCCTCCCGGAAACGGCCGCATCAGGGTTTGCGTGAGGTCTGTCAGCAAATGTGGCTTACATGGCCGTCACACGGGCGTCACCAGCTATGAAAACAATAGCATTCACATTCAATCCGAGGATCGTTCCTCGTAAACGCTATATCTAGCCCGACTCTTGCTAAGCAAAATCCTCGTCGGATTTCACGTCACGCAAGATCGAGGACCACACAGCAATGAACCCTACGCGTCTCCGCCGGCCACTGGCCGCGCTGGTTTTGGGCGGCACAGCAGCATTCCTCGGGGCCTTCACTTCGGCCCATGCGTTCTCGAACCCACCCATCCAGGTGGCGCAGGGCATCGAATACATGAGCGGCGGCGCCGCCCGGGATGAGGCGGCCTTCATGGAAATGGTGTCGCCCCGCTGGGCCGCGACCATCGCGTTCGGCGTGAGCGACGGCAAGGGTGCGCAGCAGCCCGGCTTCCCTGCCAAGGCACATGTCGAAGTGCGCCAGAAGTACACCGGCCAGGCAGTGATGACCGTGGATTCCCAGGCGCCGTACATGCTCGCGCGCCTGAATCCCGGCGCCTATGACGTGAACGTGACGCTGGGCGGCCTGACGCTGACTCAGTCGCTGGTGGTGATTGCCGGCGTGCCGGCGCGTGCGTCGTTCGTGTGGCCGTCGAACTTCGACATGGCCTCGGTCGCGCCGCCGCTGCCGCAGGCGCTGGCGCAGACCGCCTCGGCGACCCGCTGAGAAAAGATGCGCGCCGCATGACGGCGCGCGCTTCGGTCAGCCTTTCCTAAGCCGCGCCCCGCACAGTGGCGCTGTGGTTTCTCGCCACTACGAACAGGAAAGGATCCAGACCATGACCTCCCGCTTTTCATCGCGCATGCGGCCCGTGGCGGCCGCGATGCTGTGCGGCGCCGTTCTGCTCGGCGCGTTCTCGTCGGCGCAGGCCGCGGTGAACCCGCCGATCTACATGACGCACGGCGTCGAGTACATGAGCGGCGGCATCGGCAGTGACGAAGCACAGTTGATGGAAACGGTGCTGCCGCGCTGGCCCGCCAGTTTCGAGTTCGCGATCAAGGACCACAAGGGCGCCGAGTTCGCCGCCAACGTGCACGTTACCGTGCGCGACAGCAGCGGCGTGGCCCTGCTGGACGACGTGGTGTCGGGCGGCCCGTTCATGGTGGCCCGGCTCGACCCGGGCAGCTACGAAGTCGAGGCCCGCATCGGCAGCCAGGTCCTGAAGCAGCAGCTGCGCGTGCCGCAGGGTGCGTCCGCCAAGGCCACCTTCGTCTGGCCGGCGGGCACCGACATGGCTTCGGCCGGCACGCGCACGGTGCAATAACGGGTGAAAACGGGCGCCGGCACCGCATGTCGCCGGCGCAGGTTTTCTGGCTCCGGTTGGGCCATAACGCCCGCTATCCGGGCGCCTATCGCTATAGAAAAAATAGCGTTTGCGGCGCCCTTGGGCGTCTTGAATGCGCGGCATGCGCCTTGCAGATGGTGTATCCCGGGCAATGCCCGACCCCATTGCCCCGATGCCGATCCGTCCCCTGAGCGCGCTGACCGCGCTGCTCCATGCCTACATTGCGCTGCGCCTGCTGCCCGCGCTCGCCGTGCTCACGCCCGCATGGCCGCTGGCGCTGCTTGCGCTGGTGGTCTCGGCGGTCACGATTCCGCTGCCTTTCCTGTCGCGCCGCATCGAGCGCAACGCGTCGATGGGCGAGGCGATCAAGTGGGTCGGGCTGATCAGCATGGGCTGGTTCTCCTCGATGTTCGTGTTGACGCTGGTGCGCGACGCGGGCCTGCTGCTCACGTGGCTGGCCGGCGCATTGGGCGGCGTGCAGGTGCAATGGAACTCGCTGCGCCCATGGACCGCGCTGGCGGTGCTGGCCGTGGCCACGGCCACGTCGGCGGTCGGTTTTCTCAATGCGCGGCGCACGGCCAGCGTGAAGCGGGTCGACGTGCCGATCCGCGGGCTGCCGCAGGCGCTCGAGGGCTTCACGATCGCGCAGCTCAGCGACATCCATGTCGGGCCGACGATCAAGAGCGGGTACATCCAGCGCATCGTCGACGCGGTGAACCGGCTGGGCGCCGACACCATCGCCATCACAGGCGACCTGGTGGACGGCAGCGTGCCGGAACTGCGCGAGCACATCGCGCCGCTGGCCGGGCTGCGTGCGCGGCACGGCACTTTCGTGGTCACGGGCAACCACGAGTACTACGCGGGCGCGCATGCCTGGATCGCCGAGCTGCGCCGCCTGGGCCTGAAGGTGCTGCTGAACGAGCATGTGGTGCTGCAGACGCGCAATGTGCGCGGCGCCCAGACAGATGAAGAGCTGTTCGAAAGCGCGCTGGTGCTGGCGGGAGTGACCGACTTCACCGCCGGGCATTTCGACGCGGCCCATGCCAGCGATCCGCACCTGGCGCTGCACGACGCGCCGCCGCTGGTCCACACCCGTGTGCTGCTGGCGCACCAGCCGCGCAGTGCGCCGCTGGCGGCCGCGGCCGGCTACCAGCTGCAGCTGTCGGGCCACACGCACGGCGGCCAGTTCTTTCCGTGGAATTTTTTCGTGCCGATGCAGCAGCCTTTTACGGCGGGCCTGCACCGCCTGCACGACATGTGGGTCTATGTGAGCCGGGGCACCGGCTACTGGGGCCCGCCGAAGCGCTTTGGCGCGCCCTCCGAGATCACGCTGCTGACGCTGGTGCCTGCGGCCGCCTGAGCGGCTTCGATCAATCGGGGCTGGATTCGAGCTCGGCCAGGCGCCGGGCATTCGACGTGGCGGCTGCGTGGATCGGCTCCAGGCCTTCGCGTGCGATGTGCACCGCCATGCCGGACAGCTGACTCGCCGCGCTCACCGTGCCGGCGGCCGACTGCACCAGCGCATCGCCGTGCGCCGCCGCCTGTGCCGGCGTGACGCTGCCGGCCAGCGAGAAGAACGCCGTGGTGCTCTGCACCCACTGCTGCAGCACGCGGTTGGCCAGCGAGAGATGGCTGCTGTGCCACTGCTTCACCATCGCGATGCCAGACTCGCTCGCGGCGGCGAGCTTTTCATGGCCCATGAGCTGGAATTCCGCGAGATCGGCCGCGCTGGGCGCAAGCCCCGCCTTGGCGATGCGTTCGGTACGCATGCGGATCACGGAGCCGGAGGACAGCAGCATCTCGTTGGTCTTGAACGCCAGGTCGAACCACTGCATGAGCGGATGAACCAGACCGGGAGCGGAGGTGAGAGACGACGACATGGTGGGGTGTGCGCGAGAGGACGCTTGGAGGAGGTCAGGCCACTATAGGCCTCACGGGCTGAAATTGCTGCAGTGCAACAAATACAGATCGGTAATTTTTGTCGATCAATTCCCACTTTTCGATGTGCAAATTGAGCACACGGTTGTCATATTCCGTTTCCAGGGGGCTCCGTCTTGCGCGACATCGCGCGCAGCCGCCTGGCACGCACCTCCGTGGCCAGGTAAGCCAGCGTCGCCACCGTCAGCGGCAGCAGGTAATACAGGCCTCGGTAGGCCAGCAATGCGCCGAGCAACGTGGCCTCCGGCACCTGGTGCGCCAGCAGCGCCACGAACACCGCCTCGAGCACGCCGAGCCCCGCCGGCACATGCGTGACCACGCCGGCCACCGCCGCCACCAGCAGCACCGCCAGCACATGCGGATAGCCGACCGCGCCCTGCAGCAGGAACCAGATCACGCCGCCGATCAGCGACCAGTTGGCGCACGACATCGCCAGCTGCAGCAGCGCCATCGCGAGCCCCGGCGTCCTGAACGCATGCCCGCGCACGCGCCACACACGCCCCTTGGCAAAGGCGCAGAGCAGCACGTAGGCCAGCGCCAGCATCAGCAGCACCGCGCCGAGCATGCGCAGCCCGTCGTTGCCGATCTTCCAGCCGGGCGGCAACGCCAGTGGCCAGAAGCAGAAGGCCACGCCGGCCACCAGCAGGTAGCCGATCCAGTTGGTCAGCATACTGAAGCCCAGCACGCGCGTGATGGTCTCGTTGCCCAGCCCCAGCCTCGAATAGAGCCGGTAGCGGAACGCCACGCCGCCCACCAGCGAGCCCAGGTTGAGATTGAAGGCGTAGCTGATGAAGGTCACGCCCATTACAGTGCCGGTGCCGAGCCGATGCCGCGTGAGGTGCCGGCCCAGCAGGTCATAGGTGCTGTAGAGCAGGAAGCTGCAGGCCGCCAGCGCGCCGGCCGCGAGCAGCGTGGCGGCGGGCAGCGCGCGGATCGCGTCGAGCACGTCGTCCCAGTCGATGGTGCGCGCCTGCTTCACCAGCAGCCATGCGATCAGCGCGAAGAAGCCCCACGCCGCGGCGCGGCGGACCCAGGGCCACCAGGACTGGCGGGACAGGGCCAAGGTGCTCATGTGCGTATCGGGCCGCGGCTCAGGCGGCTTCCGTCTGCGTCGCGCCGCCGGTCGGCTGGCTGGTGCCGGTGTCGCGGCGGCTGGCGAGTTCGATGGCCTCGGCCGGCGTCAGGCGCGGCACGTGGCGCGGCAGCCGGCCCAGCAGCGCCGGATACCAGCGCAGGATGTGGAAGACGAAAAAGCTGCGCACCAGCCGCCAGCCGCTCCATTCGCTTGCGAGGTCGGCAGTGTCGATCTTCTTGCAGCTGTGCTGCATGAGATGGTCCAGCCGTTCCCACAGCACGCCGTTGAAGGCCTGGTCGCGCACGATCACGTTCGATTCGAGGTTGAGCGACAGGCTCAGCGGGTCGAGGTTGCTCGAGCCCACGGTGCTCCACTTGTCGTCCATCAGCGCGACCTTGCCGTGCAGCGGGCGGTCGCAATACTCGTAGATGCGCACGCCCGCATGCAGAAGGTGGTGGTACAGCATGCTCGCGGCGGTCTTGACGATCGGCATGTCGGGCTCGCCCTGCAAGATCAGCCGCACGTCAACGCCGCGCCGCGCAGCGCGCCGCAGCTCCTTGATGAGCCGGTAGCCCGGAAAGAAATACGCGTTGGCGATCACGATGCGCTCGCGCGCCGCGCGGATGGCGGCGCGGTACTGCTGCTCGATGTCGTTGGTGTGGCGGCGGTTGTCGCGCGTGACGAACATCGCGTCGGCCTCGCCGGCCCGCGCGTGCGCAGCAGCAGCCGGCGCCTGCCGCAGCCGGCGGCGGAACCAGCCCGCGCCCTTTCCGCCGAGCGCGATGGCGCGCAGCACGAACTGGTGGATCTCCGCCACGATCGGCCCGTGCAGCTCGACCGCGTAGTCCTGCTTGGCCTTGGGGCCGAAATCGAGCAGGTGGTCCGCCGAGTAGTTGATGCCGCCGACAAAGGCCCGCTCGCCGTCGATCACCACGATCTTGCGGTGCATGCGGCGGAACACGTTGAGCCGCTTGCCGAGGAAACGCTGTCCGGGGTCGAACACGCGCACCTTCACGCCTGCCGACGTGAGGCCTTCGATGAACTCGCGCGTCAGGTCGGGCGAGCCGAAGCCGTCGATCATCAGGTCGACCTTCACGCCGCGCAGCGCGGCCTCGCGCATGGCGGCATGCAGCTGCAGGCCGACCTTGTCCTCGAACAGGATGAAGGTCTCGACGATGGCTTCGCGCTTCGCCAGCCGGATGGCCTCGAACACGCGCGGAAAGAATTCCTCGCCGTTCTCGAGCAGCTCCACGCGGTTGCCGCCGGTCCAATGGTTGTTGTTGTTCATGGAGTAGTGCTCAAAGGTCGATGTCCGCCACCAGCGGGGCATGGTCCGACAGGTGCGACCAGGGCCGGCGCGGCAGCACCACGGGCGCATGCACGCCGGCGTTGCGCACGTAGATGCGGTCCAGCGGCAGTATCGGAAAACGCGCCGGAAAGGTCCGCGCCGCGCGGCCGTGGGCATGCACGAACACCTCGCGCAGCGAAGCGCCTTTTTCGAGCACGGCGTGGGCGCGGCCGCGCCAGTCGTTGAAGTCGCCGGCCACGATCAGCGGCGCGTCGGCAGGCACCTCGTCGCGCACGATGTGGCAAAGCAGCTCGAGCTGCTGCTGGCGGTGCGCCTCGGCCAGGCCGAGATGCGCGCAGATCACGTGCACGTCGACCACGCGGGCCGGCAGGCGCAGCACGCAATGCAGCAGGCCGCGCTTCTCGGGACCGCTCACCGACACGTCGTGGTTGCGGAAATGCACGATGGGAAATTTAGAGAGCACCGCGTTGCCGTGGTGCCCCTTGGGATACACCGCGTTGCGCCCGTAGGCGAACTGCGGCCACATGCTGTCGGCGAGGAATTCGTAGTGCGGGGCCTCGGGCCAGTTGCTCACCTTGCGCGAGTGGCGCGAATGCGTGCCCAGCACTTCCTGCAGGAACACCACGTCCGCGCCCACGGTGCGAACCGCGTCGCGCAGCTCGGGCAGGATGAACTTGCGGTTGAGCGCCGTGAAGCCCTTGTGGGTGTTCACGGTCATGACCTTCAGCGAGGCAGGCGCGGATTCGGTGGGAGAAGAAGACATCGTTGACCGGGTTGTACGTTGCCCCGCGCGCGCCGACTGTAGGAACGCGCCACCTTCTTCCGACCCCTTCGCGCGTGGGCGGCGGGCTCCTACAGCCACGCCTGCCACACCCCCACAAGGCACCAATCTGGTGGCTCCTACGGTGGGTTCCAGGGCTTGAGGCAACGGCCCTTCGTTTCATCCACCGATACAGAGACAGACAAACCACAAGGAGCACACACCATGAAGCAAGCCACCATCTTCCACGCCACCGTTCTCGCAGCCCTGCTGGGCGCCGCCAGCATGGCCCAGGCGCAGGCCACGTCCATTCCCGCGCAGCCCGATCCCTCGGTGGGCGGCGAGGCCAGCACCATGACGCCGGCAGGCGTCGCCAATCCGCCGCAGCGGCCGGACAACTCAATGCCCGCCTCGCGCGAATCGGTGAAGGCCGAAGCCCGCGTGCAGAACCGCAACAACGCCAACAGCATGGTGCCCAAGGGCGAGGCGACCACCACGGTCAACCACCAGCCCAACGCCATGCCGCAGCCGACCGGCGAGATGTCGCGCGCCGAGGTCAGCCAGACCGGCCGCAAGGTCAAGCCGCAGTTCGGCCAGAAGGGCGAGCGCCCGGATGTCGTGACCAATCCGACGGACAAGACCGGCACGCCCAAGTAACCCAGGTAATGGCCGCCTTCGGGCCAGTGCAATGAAAAAGCCCGCAGCGCTTTCGCGCCGCGGGCTTTTTGTCGATGGCGCCGGCAACGGCGCCATGAAGCCGGGATCAGCCCTTGGCGGGCGCCTGGCCGCGTTGGCCGTCAGGGCCGCCGTGGTGCCCGCGATGACCGCCGAAGTGCGCGGTCTCGGTGTCGAAGGTCTTCTGCTGCTCAGGCGAGAGCGTGGCGTAGAAGCTCTTCGTGGCGTCGGCACGCTTGGCGAACATCGCGCTGCGTTCGGCCTGGCGGGCCTGCATGCGCTCCAGGCGCTGCGGCGTGGTCAGCTTGGCGAACTCGGCGCGGTCCATGTGCGGACGCGGGCCGGCGGGCGGCTGCGTCGCGGTGGTGAACGCGCTCCATGCGCCTTCCTGGGCCGAGCTCAGCTTGAGCTTTTCCTTCAGGGCAGCGAGGCGCTTGGCACGGTGCTCCTGCATGCGCTCCATGCGCTGTGCGGGGTCCATGCGCTTGTGCTGCGCCTTGGGCGCTGCAGCGGTGTCGGCCTGGGCCACCGCGGCGCTGGGTGCGGTGGGAGCGGCTGGCGCTTGAGCGAAGGCGCCCGAAGAGGCGAGGGCTGCCGAACCCAGCAGGCTGGCCCAGACGATGCGTTGGCGAAGAGAAATCATGAGAAGTGCTTCCTTTCAAGAAGCCCGCCACCGATGGGCAGCAGGTGAGAAGAAGTGTGGAAGACCTCTGTATCGCGACCGTTAGTCCAGCGTGAGCTTGCGTAAAGAATGGTGAACCCGGCCCGTAGAGCACCCGCGCCGGATGCCGTCTTTCGGTAGGTGGGCGACTACAGCCCGGCGCCGGTCAGCCGAGCTTGCCGTTCTGGAAGTCGTGCACCGCCTGCTTGATCTGCTCCTGCGTATTCATCACGAAGGGGCCGTACTGTGCGATGGGCTCGTGCAGCGGCTTCCCTGCAATCAGCAAGGCGCGCGCGGGGCTGTGGTTGGTCGCGCCCGCGCGCAGCACCACGCCGTCGCTGCCCGCGTCGTTCGCAAGGATGGCCATGCGGCGCGTCGGTATCTCGCTACCGGCGATCCACAGCGATTCGCGGAACACGTAGACCAGCGCGTTGTGATCGTCCGGCAGCGGCTGCGCGAATTCGGCGCCGGGCGGCAGCGTGATGTCGAGGTACAGCGGCTCGGTGTGCTCGCGGCGCACCGCGCCTTCGATGCCGTGGCTCGCACCGGCGATCACGCGCACATGTGCGCCGCCGACGGTGGTGAATTCGGGAATCTCTTCATTCTGGATGTCGCGATACCAAGGCTCGCGCATCTTGTCCTTGGCGGGCAGGTTGAGCCACAGCTGGAAGCCTTCCATCAGGCCTTCTTCCTGCTCCGGCAGTTCGCTGTGCACGAGGCCGCGGCCGGCGGTCATCCATTGCACGCCGCCGTTCTCGAGCAGGCCTTCGTGGCCGGCGCTGTCGCGATGGCGCATGCGGCCCGCGATCATGTACGTCACGGTCTCGAAGCCGCGGTGCGGATGGTTGGGAAAGCCGCCGATGTAGTCGCCCGGGTTGTCGCTGCCGAAGGCGTCGAGCATGAGGTAGGGGTCGAGCCGCTTCTGCAGCGGCTGCTGCAGCACGCGGGTGAGCTTCACGCCGTCGCCATCGCTGGTGGAAACACCGGCCACGATGTGGTCGATGCCGCGCGGCGTGGCGACGGGATCGGTGGGGTGGTTGGCGTGGTGGTTGGCGTTCTTCATGCGTCCATGGTGGCACTAACCGGCCCGTGGCGCCACCCGTGCGCTGTCAGCCGGCGGCTTGAAATCCGGCGCGCGGATCGTGGCCACGCCAGTAGCGGTACTGCCAGCGGGTTTCGAAACCCGCGCGCCTGTACAGCGCCAGCGCCGGCGGGTTCGCCGCATCGACCTGCAGGAACACCCGCTCGAAGCCGCGCGACATGGCCGCCTGCGCCAGGCCGGCCAGAACGCGCGCCGCGAGTCCCCGGCCGCGCTGCGCCTGGTCGGTGCGCATGCCGTGCACGCTGCACCAGCCGTGGCCGAACGCCATTGCGCCGGCGGCCAGGGTGCGGCCGCCTTCGCGCACGCTGGCAAACAGCGTGCCCTTGGCGCGCGAGAGGGTGCGCACGCGATGCGCTCCATCCACCGGATCGAAGCCTTCGCCGAGGAACAGCGCCGCCCAGGCGTCGTCGGGTGTCGTGTCGACGTCGGCCGGCGCACCGCGGCCCTCGGCCACCTGCAGCATCCGCGGGATCGAGCCGAGCTGCACCAGCGTCGGGTTGTCGCTGGCGTAGTGGCGCCGCTCCAGTTCGGCGCGCAAGCCGTCGAAACAATCCGCGTCGGCCAGGCGCAGCAGCGGCACGGCCTGTCGGTTGTCAAAGCGGTCTTCTATGCGGTCGAGGGTGGCTGCATCGACCACGCCCCGGTGCAAGGGCACGGCGGACTTGGCGCGATTGACCGTGCCCTCGGCAAAGGGCAGCAGCCAGCCGTCGAGTTCTTCGGTCAGGTCGGGCGCCACCGCCGAGACTGTGGCGCGCTCGATGGCTTCGATGTCGGCTTCTGAAATCGGATTCATGAGGTTCATTGCGAGACGGCCTCGGGCGCCGTGAACTTCGCCGCGGCCACGCCCTTGAGCAGGGCCTCGCGCTGGTTCCGGTTGATGCCGCGGATGCTTTCGGCGACCCACTTGGTGCGGTCGGCGTCGATGTGGCCGTCGCGCCGCCATTGCTCGAGCACGGCCTGCGGCTTGTGCAGCATGGCCGCGAGCCACACGGCCTGCGCCGGCTCCAGCGTGCGCGCGCTGCGCTTGAAGTAGCGCCGCGCCGCAGCTTCGGCGCCGCAGATGCTGCCGCCCCACGGGGCGTTGTCGAGGTACAGCTGCAGGATGCGGGCCTTGCCCAGCGTCTGCTCCATCTCGACCGCGTAGAGCATCTCGCGCAGCTTGCGTTCGGCGGTGCGGTCGCTGCCCGTCACCAGCAGCTTGGCCAGCTGCTGCGTGAGCGTGCTGCCGCCGCGCTTGGTCTGGCCCGGCTTCTGGTTGTTGTCGATCGACGCGAGGATCTCGGTCAGGTCGTAGCCGGCATGGGTGAAGAAGCGCTGGTCTTCGGCGGCTACCACCGCGCGCGCCAGCCAGCTGTCGTTGGCCAGCCTTGCCGACGGGCCGCAACTGGTCCGTGCATTGAGCATGGCCTCGGTGCCCAGCCCCTCGACGGTGAACTGGCTGATGGTCGGCTGCACCGCGAACGTGGCCTCGGGCAGCAACAGTTGCCCGCGCAGCGCCAGCGTGCCGCCGATGCGCGCGCTGCGCAGCTCCGGCAACGTGGGCACCAGCACCGCATACCAGCGGGCGATGGGGGCATCTTCGACGTTGGCGCTGAGCTGCAGGTTCTTTGGCGAGAGCTTGCCTTCCCAGCGGCCGTGGAGCCGGGTCGTGTCGGTGCTCTCGGGCGTGGCCTCGAAGGTGCCGTTGAGGGTGTTGCCGTCGCGCTTGACGGTGGCCACCAGCCGCTCGACCTTGATTGGCTGGGTGCCGAGTGCCGGCACCTCGGCGCTGCAGGGCGCGCATTGCATTTCGAGCAGCTCGCCGGCGGGCTTCCAGGCGAAGCGCACGGCGCCGGCGCGGGTATCTAGCGAGCGCCCGTCCAGGTAGGGCGCGAACCACGGCGACGTGGCCACGCGCACTGCGGTGGGCACGCCGATCTCGAAATTCAGCGGACCGGCCTTCACCGTGGTGCTCCATTCGCCGGCAGCCGGCGCAAGCGCCAGCTTGACTATCAAAAAGATAGCAACACACGCCGTGATGACAAGGGCCATCAGGCTGAAAAGCACAATTCGCAGGGTCTTCTTCACAGGCTCGTTTCTCAGATCGGTCTGGCCACGGTGACAGCTTGCCACGGTCCATGCGATTGGCCGCTGGCCGCTGCCCAGTACCAGCTAGAAGTGTCTGTGAAAGCCGTGCCCCGGGCGTCGACGATGCGCTCGCAAACACGGATTTTTTGCGCGCCGTGCCGTTGCGCAACAAAACAGCGCCACAGGCGCTCCTGCGCATCGCGTTCCAGCCGGGCCTGCTCGATGCGATAGCCCAGCGCGCGGTAACAGTCGGCTGCCGGGTGCAGCATGCGCGTGGGCTGCTTCACCTCGCGCATCACCAGTGTCTGTGTGCCGTCGGTCATGCGGCCGATGGCGCCCGGAAAGCTGTCGGCGAAGCGCTGTTCCACGTCGCTCAGCGCCAGCGGGCGCAGCGGCACGCCGTCCCACTGGCTGGGCCATTCGTGCGATGCGGCCAGGGCCACCGGCTCGGCCGGCGCACGCATTGCCGCACCGGCCGACCACAGCATGCACAGCAGCATCGCCAGCGCGAAGGCCGACTTGTGGCCGATGCGGTTGATGAAATGGTTGGCGAGCCAGCGCTCAAAGAACGGTGTCGACATGGCGGCCTCCTTGGGTGGTGATCAGGCCCGGGATGGGTTGTGCGGCGAGTTCGGGCACGTGGCGCTCCGGCACCATCAGGCGGGCGATGGCGGCGCACACGACGGCAAGCACCGCCAGGCCCAGCGCGTTGTGAGCCCAAGGCGCCAGCGGATGGCCGGCGCCTTCGAAGGCGATCAGCACGCTGTTGCGCACGATGTTCCCCGCCAGCACCAGCAGCCCGACCATCGGCAGGCGGCGCAGGAAGGTCTGGTCGCCGCGGCGCGCCCACAGCGCGACCGCGCAGGCGGTGAAATAGCCGAGCCAGACCATCTGCACGCCGGAGCAGGGCGCGTCGACGATCACGAGGCGGCCGTCGACCATCAGGCTGGTGCCTTCGCGCATCACCTGGAAGCCGGGCGCAAGCAGCCAGCGGCTCGCCTCGGCCGTGACCACCCGCAGCGGATAGCCCGCATAGAACTGGAGCGACGACAGCAGAGGCAGCGCCAGCACCGCGAGCCCCGCCACCGGCAACCTGCCCACGTTGCGCGGCAGGAAAGCCAGCAGCCCGCAGGCCAGCGCCAGCACCGCCACGAGCCCGGCAGCCAGCGGCGGCAGCGCGGGCAGCACGCCGAGCCCGGTGCGCAGCAAGGTCGCGAGCACGGTGCCCGCGCCAGCCAGCACGAGCCAGCCCAGCCGCGGCGAGGCTCGCAGCTCGCGCCGGCGATTCCAGGTCAGTGCGGCCAGTGCGACCAGCGCCAGCAGGCCCAGCGGATCGTCGGAGCCGTCGCGCATGCGCTGGACCATCCAGGCCCATGTCGGCATCAGCGCCAGGAACTGCAGGCCGAGCCAGCCGGCGGCCGGCGCGCGGTCGATGAAGATGCCCCAGTCGACGATGCGCGGGTGGCGATGGGCAAGTGCTGCCAGAGACATTTTTTTCTTTCTCGGTGGTTCAGGCGTTCAGGCAGTGAAGCGGCGCGCGTCGTTGCGGCGGGCCCGGCGGCGCAGCATGGCGAGCATCGACAGCACGACGGCGATGGCGCCCAGCGTCTCGGGTTCGGGCGTGCTCGGCACCTCGGCGCCTAGCGCCAGCTCGCTCACGCCTTGCGGAAGGGGCAAGGGCTGGTTCACGTCCACGCTGTTCTGCGGCGCCACGTTGCGCACCACCTTGTCGACGGCAATGAAGCTCGTGTACTGGGTGAGCAGGCTGTACTTCAGGCCCAGCTCGGTGATACGGTCCTTGAAGGCCGTGCCGCCTTCCAGCGTTTCCTGGTCGCTCAGGCTCTGAATGCGATGACGCGCCCACAGCGTGCGCAGCGCCGCCGTGTCCTGGCGGGTGCGCTCGTCGATGCGCACTTCCTGGCGATAGGGGCCGCTTGCGCCCTGGCCTTCGATGATCACGCGGCCCTTTGCCTGTCCGCTCGAATCCGCGCGCCACTTGCCGAACACGATCACCGGGCGTTCGCCGAGCACGTCAGGCAGGGCCTGCGGTTCCACGTCGTACACGTCGAGTCCGCCGAAGGTGGCCTTCACGTTCGTGAGCACCGGCGACTCGACCATGCGACGAAAACGCGCCGCCTGCTCGGGCGCCTGGATCGGGTCGGTGATGATGAACGGCTCGCCCATGCCGGCGCGCGCAATGCCTTCCATCAGGCTGCGGTTCACCGACGATCCGATGCCGAAGGCGAACACGTTGGCCTTCGACAGGTTCTTGCGCACCAGATCGAAGGCTTCGCGCTCGACCGTCACGTAGCCGTCGGTCACGACCACCACGGTGCGCGACACCTTGTCTTCCTTCGGCTCGGCATACACGCGCTTGAGCGCCGGGATCAGCTCGGTGCTGCCGCTGCCGCTGTAGTTCTGGATGGTGGCCAGCGCCTGCTCGATGTTGGCGCGCGTGGCCGGCACCGACTTGGGCGAGAGCATCTTGTTGCTGCCCGAGAACAGCAGCACGTTGAAGGTGTCGCTCGGGCGCAGGCCGCCGATCAGGCGCTCGAGCACCGTCTTCGCCGTGTCGAGCGGAAAGCCGTGCATCGAGCCCGAGATGTCGACCACGAAGATGTAGTCGCGCGGCGAAATGGCGCTGGCGGCCACGGCCTTGGGCGGCTCGACCATCGCGAGGAAGAAGTTCTCGGCGTTCTCTCCCTGGCCCTTGTAGAGCATCAGGCCCGATTCGATCTTCTCGCCGGCCAGGCGGTAGTCGAGCACGAAGTCGCGGTTGTCCGCGGGGCGGCCATCGGCGGTGAGCACGACGTCGGCGTGCTTGTCTTCGTCGCTCTTCTTCACGTCGATGGCGTGCGTGGTCGAGCGGATTTCCTTCAGGCCCATCGGCGTGTCGATGCTGGCCTTGAGCTTGAAGCTGGTGCCGCTCGCCACGCCTTCGGCGAGCGTGGGCTGCGCCACCCACTTGGCCTGTGCGTTGGCCGACTGCGGGCTGTTGTAGCGCGGGCCCACCACGGTCGGAAACACGAACTCGTAGTTGCCCGACTGCGGCACCAGCAGTTCGGTGTAGCGCAGCTCCACCTTCACGTCGTCGCCCGGCATGATGTTGGCGACGTTCATCTGGAACACGTTGGGCAGGTGCTGCTCCAGCAGTGCGGCGGTCTTGCCCTCTTTCTTGGCGGTGTCGTATTCGATCTGAGCCTGCTGCTTCTCGCGGATCTGCGCGGTGATGAGCCGGTCGGCCAGCCGCACGTTGAGGCCGCTCACTGCGGCCTTGGTCGATCCGGGGAAAACATACTTGGCCTCGATGGCGCGCCGGCCTTCGTTGCGATAGGTCTGCGTGACCGTCACGTCGGCGATCACGCCAGAGATCTTCACGGCCACCTCCGTGCCCTTCAGGGGCAGGCGGTCGACCGAGGGGTCGTCGCTCTTGACGAAGAAGTACGGGCTCTCTGTCTTCAGGCGCGGGCCGGCAGGCGCTTCCTGCGCATGCAGCGGGCGCACGCTCAATGCGACGAAGGCCACGGTCGCCAGGCTCACGGTGGCGAGCCAGAGCCAGCGGCCGGGGCGTGGAGTGGTGGGGGCGTCGTTCATGGCGGTGTCCTTGCTCGTGCGAACTTGCACGGACATGACTGTCGCCACCGCGCGAGAAGCCAGTTGGAAGGCTCCTTGAAGTCGAACAAGCCGGTTCCCCGCTGTGTGAAGTCTGTGTGAAGGGAAGCGCGCAGGGTGCTTCACACAGCCTTCGGGTCGCGCGAACAGCATCGCCGCTTCACCGATACCGACGAGGAGAGAAAAACATGCTTCAGTTGTTGAAGGCCCTGCAGAGTTCGATGCTGGTCAAGGTGGCCGGCCTGTTCTTCCTGCTGTTGCTGTTGTGCATTCCGCTCGCGGAAATCGATTCGATCAACCGCGAGCGCGGCGAAAGCCAGCGCGAAGCGGGCCACGAGCTTGCCGCCACCTATGCCGGCCGCCAGACGGTGGTCGGCCCGTTGCTGCTGGTGCCGTATGTCGAACGCTGGATGGAGCCGCTGCGCAACGCGCAAGGCAAGGTGATCGGCCAGGAGCCGCGCAGCAAGGAAATGGCCCACGTGGTGTTCCCCGACAAGCTGCACATCGAAGGCACGATGGCGCCGCAGGAGCGCTACCGCGGCATCTTCAGGATTCCGTTCTATACGCTGAATGCCACGCTCGGCGGCGGCTTCGCGGCCTTCGACCCAAAAACCGTTTCGCACAGCGAGGCCGATTCGAAGATCGAGTTCAAGGCCCCGTTCGTTGCCTTCAACGTGAGCGACCTGCGCGGCCTCGACGGCTCGCCCACAGTGGCGATGGGCGGCGAGGTGCTCCGCTTCAGGCAGCGCGTGCCCGGCCTGGCCGACGATGCCTGGTTTGCCGACGGCATCCATGCACCCGTCACCGGTGCCGCGCTCGCCGCATGGCAGGCCGGCACCCCGGTCGCCTTCGAAATGAAGATCGGCCTCGTCGGGCAGGACACCCTGGCCATCGCGCCCATTGCCGAGGAAACGACCGCGCATCTCACCTCGCCCTGGGCCCATCCGAGCTTCGGCGGCCGCTTTCTCGCGGCCGAGCGCAGCGTGACGCCGCAAGGATTCGACGCGCACTGGCGCGTGTCCTCACTCGTCACCTCGGCACGCGAGCAGGTGCGTTCCGGTCTTTCAGGCCGTGGCGGCCCCGCCGACGGCAACACGGCGGACGTGGCCAGCGCGAACACCACGGTCGCCAACATGAACATGCCGCGCCGCAATATCGGTCCGCTGCAGACCTTCGACGTATCGCTCGCGCAGCCTATCAACGTCTATTCGATGAGCACGCGCGCCGGCAAGTACGGCGCACTCTTCATCGGCCTGGTGCTGATGGCGGCCTTCATGTTCGAGCTGTTCCGCAAGCTGCGGCTGCATCCGATCCAGTACGGCCTGGTGGGCCTGTCGATTGCGTTGTTCTTCCTGCTGCTGCTCGCGTTGTCGGAGAAGTTCGCGTTCTGGATGGCCTACGCCGGTGCCGCTGCAGCCAGCGTCGTCCTGCTGGCGGTCTATTTCAGCGCGGTGCTGGAGGGCTGGCGGCGCGGGTTGTCTTTCGGCGCCTTCGTGGCGTTGCTGTACGGCGCGCTCTACGGGCTACTCGCATCGGAAAGCAATGCGCTGCTGCTCGGCGCATTGCTGATCTTCGGCATGCTGGCCGTGCTGATGCTCGTCACGCGCAAGGTCGACTGGTATGCGCTCTCGCGCCGTGCCGACAACATGCCATGAGAGCGCTGCGGATCATCGCCGGAGCGCTGGGCTGGCTTGCCCTGGCCGTGATGTGGTTCTGGGCATGGCACCTGAAAGACCCGCATCTGCGTTTCATGCGTGCGTGGGAGCTGGGTCTGCTGCTGGGAGCGCTCGCCGTGGGTATCGCCGTCGCTTGGCGGTTCGCGCGGGGCAGGCTGCGTCCCGTGGCATTGGGCGTGGCCTTCGCGGCCTTGCTCACTGCCCTGGCCAACGAGGCCGCATCGCGCCAGCACCGGGCCGAGGTCGAAGCCGCATCGGGCCCCGTCGCTCAGGCGCTCGGTGCACGCTTCGTCGTCGGCTACGACGATGCGGCGCAGTTGCGCGACCGCGTGCGCAAGGGCCTGATCGGCGGAATTTTCGTGACCGGCCGTAATGTGAAAGGCCGCACCGCCACAGAATTGCGCGACGAAATCGCGAGCCTGCAGGCGCTGCGCCTAGAAGCCGGACTTCCGCCGCTGGTGGTCGCGACCGACCAGGAGGGCGGCGCCGTCTCTCGGCTCTCCCCGCTGGTCGAGCCGCAACCCGCGCTGGCCACACTGCTGGACGCCGACGTCTCCGACGAGGAACTCGCGCAACGCGCCCACGCCTACGGCGCACAGCAGGGCAGGGCGCTCGCTGCTTTAGGCATCACACTCAATTTCAGCCCGGTGGTCGACCTGCGCCCAGGCCGCGCGCCGGGCCGCTGGGACCTTCACACCCGCATCGACGAACGTGCCATTTCGGCCGACCCGGCCATCACCGCGCAGGTGGCGCTCGCTTACGAGCAAGGCCTTGAATCTGCTGGCGTTCGCGGCACGCTCAAGCACTTTCCCGGCCTGGCCGGAGTGACCGAGGACACGCACCATTTCGCCGCCGTGCTGCACACGCCGGCGGCCCGGCTTGCAACACATGACTGGAAACCATTTCAAGAAGTATCGAAACAATCTGACGCAGCGATCATGCTGGGTCATGTGATCCTTCCGGAACTCGACGCGGAACATCCAGTCTCTTTCTCGCGCAGAATCGTGCGGCAGGTGATTCGGGGCGAGTGGGGCTATCAGGGCCTGCTCGTCACAGACGACCTCACGATGTGCGCGGCCTACAACCGCGGTCTTTGCGACGCCACCGTCCGCGCCCTCGGCGCCGGGGTGGATCTGCTGCTGATCGCCTACGACCACGACAAGTACTTCGACGCCATGCACTGCGCGCTGCAGGCCGCGCAGCGCGGCGCACCCGATCTCCTGTTGCCGGAACGCGACGACGCGCGGCGGCTCCAATCTTCTCGCTAGCTAGCCAGTAATTCCTATGTTCAAACGCTCAAGCTCCACCCCCCCCGACGACGACGGTTCCGCGCCGGCCGATCCGAATCGCCGCTGGAAACGCATTGCCGGATGGGGTGCCGTGGTGGTGGGTTCCGGCGCGCTGGTGGTGCTGGTCGCCGCCATCGTGGCCGTGGTGGCCATCTATCCGAAGCTGCCCGATGTCTCGGAGCTGTCCGACTACCGCCCGAAGCTGCCGTTGCGCGTGTACTCGACCGAAGGCCAGCTGATCGGCGAGTTCGGCGAAGAGCGCCGCAACCTCACGCCTTTCGCGAACATCCCGAAGGTCATGAAAGACGCGGTGCTGGCCGTGGAAGACGCGCGCTTCTACGACCACGGCGGCGTCGACTACAAGGGCTTCCTGCGTGCGGCTGTCGCCAGCCTGAAGGGCGGGCGCAAGCAGGGCGCCTCGACCATCACGATGCAGGTCGCGCGCAACGTGTACCTGAGCTCCGAGCGGACCATGAGCCGCAAGACCTACGAGATATTGCTGGCGATGCGGCTCGAGCAGCAGCTCACCAAGGACCAGATCCTCGAGATCTACCTGAACCAGATCTACCTGGGCAACCGTGCCTACGGTTTCGCCGCCGCCGCCGAGACCTACTTCGGCAAGCCGCTGCAGGACGTGACCGTCGCCGAGGCCGCCATGCTGGCGGGCCTGCCCAAGGCGCCCGGCGCCAACAACCCCGTGGCCAACCCGCGCCGCGCGCGGGCACGCCAGCTCTACGTGATCGACCGCATGCAGGAAACCGGCTTCATCACCGCCGAGCAGGCGGCCGCCGCGAAGAAAGAAGAACTGCACCTGCGCGATGCCGCTGACCCGAACCGCCTGCATGCCGAGTACGTGGCCGAAACCGTGCGCCAGATGATGTACGCGCAGTACGGCGACAGCATCTACACCAGCGGCCTGAAGGTCTACACCTCGCTGGTCGCGGCCGACCAGGCCGCAGCCTACAAGTCGCTGCGCAAGGGCATCATGGACTACGAGCGCCGCCAGGCCTATCGCGGTCCCGAGAAGTTCGTCGACCTGCCGACCGAGCAGAAGGAAATCGACGAGGCCGTGGACGACGCACTGGCCGAACACCCCGACAACGGCGACGTGATCGCGGCCGTGGTGCTCGATGCCAATCCGAAGGAAATCAGCGCCGTGCGCGCCAACGGCGAAACCATCCAGATCACCGGCGAAGGCCTGAAGCCCGCGCAGTCGGGCCTCGCGGCCAAGGCGCCGCCCAACATCAAGATCCGCCGCGGCGCGGTGATCCGCGTCGCGAAGACGCCCAAGAACACCTGGGAGATCACGCAGCTGCCCGAGGTCGAGGCGGCCTTCATCGGCATGGACCCGCGCTCCGGTGCCATCAAGGCATTGGTGGGTGGCTTCGATTTCGGCAAGAACAAGTTCAACCACGTGACGCAGGCCTGGCGCCAGCCGGGCTCGAGCTTCAAGCCCTTCATCTACTCGGCCGCGCTCGAAAAGGGCTTCACGCCCGCGACCGTGGTGAATGACGCACCGCTGTACTTCGATGCCAGCGCCAACGGCGGCCAGCCGTGGGAGCCGAAGAACTTCGAAGGCACCTACGAAGGCCCGATGCCGCTGCGCACCGCGCTCATGAAATCGAAGAACCTGGTGACGCTGCGCGTGCTGCAGTCCATCGGCGCGCCCTACGCGCAGGACTGGGTCACGAAGTTCGGTTTCGACAAGGACAAGCAACCCGCCAACCTGCCGATGGGCCTGGGCGCCGGCTCGGTCACGCCGATGCAGATGGCAGTGGGCTATTCGGTGTTCGCCAACGGCGGCTACCGCGTCAATCCGTATCTCGTGACGAAGGTGACCGACATGAAAGGCAAGGTCTTGATGGAAACCGAGCCGCCGGTGCTCGACGAATCGCGCCGTGCCATTCCGCAGCGCAACGCCTTCATCATGAGTTCGCTGCTGCAGAGCGTGGTGCGCAACGGCACCGGCTTCAAGGCCTACCAGACGCTCAAGCGCGACGACCTCTACGGCAAGACCGGTACCACCAACGACTCCTTCGACACCTGGTTCGCCGGCTTCCAGCCGACCATGGTCGGCGTGGCCTGGGTCGGCTACGACACGCCGCGGCAGCTCGGCGTGCGCGGCGAAACCGGCGGCAGCCTGAGCCTGCCGATCTGGACCGGCTACATGCAGACCGCGCTGCAGGGCGTGCCCGTGACGCAGCCGGCCGAACCGCCGGGCGTGGTGCGCGTCGACGGCGAGCTGTACTTCGACGACTTCACGCCGGG
Source organism: Variovorax durovernensis (assembly GCF_977011995.1). Taxonomy (NCBI): domain Bacteria; kingdom Pseudomonadati; phylum Pseudomonadota; class Betaproteobacteria; order Burkholderiales; family Comamonadaceae; genus Variovorax; species Variovorax durovernensis. Next base: position 69,249 of record NZ_CDRNCW010000001.1, read on the forward strand.
CCACAACGTGGCAAGCCTGGGCCTGGACAGCACCGAGGCGCCGCCGCCGGTGGAGGAACTCACGAGCGCGCCCATCGGCGCACCGCCGCCGCCTGAAGAACGCAACAAGATCCTCGATTTCTTCCGCTAGCGCATTGCCGCGAAAAACAAGGCGGGATGGCGGTGCCTACACTCGGTGCTGCTTCCCGCCTTTTTCTTTTATTCCCCCGCATCCATGGAAATTCTTACTCTGGTGGCACTCATCGCCGCCGGCTTCTACATCCTCAAGTCCAGAGACCAGCGACAGCGCATCGCACTGCTGGTCAGCCACCTCGGCCGCTACCAGATCGAAAAGCTGATGGAGAGCCTCACGTCGGGCTACCTGCGCTGCCTCGGCGAGGACGACGCCGAGCGCCGCCAGCAGATCTGGAGCCTGCTCGACTCCACCGAGGAAAAGCTCGCGGGCCAGTTCGACAGCTTCGCCGCCGAGTTCTCGCGCCTGCCCGAGCAGCTCACGCGCGTGAGCAAGCTGCCGGTGGGAATCCCGATGGCCACCACCATCTTCCCGGCCGCGAGCTTCGACTTCCGCCAGGCCCTGCTGATCCACGCGCGCGGCATTGCCGGCGTGATGCGCAACGAGTCGAACCGCACGCCCAAGTCCAAGGCCTTCACCATGTCGGCCGAGCTGTTCCTGATGCAGCACACCTGCCACTGGTACTGCAAGTCGAAGACCGTGGCGTCGGCGCGCATGCTTGCGCGGCACCAGACCTCGTATGAGCAGCTGCTCGATGCGGTGAGCCCGGAGACGCGCAGCGCCTACGGTGCGCTCACCGGCCAATGACCGCTCAGTGATTCCGCCCGGCATGTGACAGGAGCGGCAGCGTGAGCGTCGCCACCGCGCCGCCGCGCGATGCATTGCCCAGTTCGATGCGCCCACGGTGCAAGGTCGCGATCTCCTTCACGAACGCCAGCCCCAGGCCCGTGCTTTTCTTCTTGCTGTGCGGCCTGGCCAGCGAATAGAACTTCTGAAAAACCTTTTCCTGCGCGTATTCCGGAATACCCGGTCCGTGGTCGCGCACGCTCACGCGCGCCAGCCTCGAGGTGGTCTCCAGCGTGAGCAGCACCTCGCTATCGCGCGGTGAAAAATCGATTGCGTTGTCCAGCAGATTGCTGATCGCGCGGCGCAGCAAAAAGGGGTCGCCTTCCGTGCTGGCTTCACTGCGGATGTTCACCAGCAGCTTGATGTTGCGCTTGGCTGCCGCGGGCTGGGCGCTGATGGCGATGTCGTCGATCAGCGAAGCCAGCGCGACCGGCTCGGTGCGGTCGAGCGCGCGCCGCGTCTCCAGCGCGGTGAGTTCCATCATGCGGTCGACGATTTCCTGGATGCGCTGCGTCTCTCGCTCGATGTTCACCAGGAAGCGTTCGCGCTCCGCGTGCGGCATCGACGGTTCCTGCAGCAGCTCGGCCGCGCCGCGAATGGCCGAGAGCGGGCTCTTCACTTCGTGGGTGAAGGTCTGCACGTAGTCGGCCACGTAGTTGCGCCCCGTCAATGCGTCGCGCATTTCGCTGAAGCCACTGCGCACGCCGTCGATGGCCCGGCGCACCATGCGCGACAGGCTCAGGGTGCGCTGCGCGCGCACCCATGTCCAGTAGTCGCGGATCAGCCCGAAGGGCCGCACCAGCCATACCGACACGATCAGCGCCAGCAACAGCAGCGCGAGCCCTGAGCCCACGCCGACCCACAGCGTGCGTGCCCGCGCGTCTTCCACGAACTGGCCGAAGCTCTGGACCGGCTTGCCCACGCTGACCATGCCGACGATCTCGTTGTTCCAGCGGATCGGCGCGCCCACGTACATGACCGAGGTGCGAGGGTCGCCGTCGACGTCGCGCGAAGTGCGCGCACCGTAAAGCCCGGCCAGCGTGCGGCTCACGTCCATCCATTGCGAATAGTCGGCGCCGAGATGCCTGCCGAGCGAATCGAACATCACGCGGCCGTTGCGGTCGGTCACGTACACGCGCAACTCGACCTGGCTCTTGTGCAGGTTGTAGATCTGCGCCGAGAACTCGCGCGCATAGGCTGTGCGGAACAGCGGCTCGAGGCGCGCGGTGTTGATGGCGCCGGCGATCACGTCCTGCTCGACCAGGCTGGCCAGCAGCTGCGAGGTCTCGACCAGCGATTCCTCGGCCGACTCGCGGTAGCGCGGGTCGATGTCCGAGACCACGCGGTACAGCAGGAAGGCGATGCCTGCCGTGTAGATCAGCAGGATGCCAATGAATATCCGCGTGCGCCTTGTCACGGCGCCTTGGCCGGCAATTCTTCGTTCAGTGCATAGCCGGTGCCGCGCAAGGTGCGGATCGGCTCGACATCCGGCGCGACTGCCTTGAGCTTGGCGCGCAGGGTCTTGATGTGCGCGTCTACCGTGCGGTCGAAGCTGTCGCTCGAGTCGTCCCAGACCAGTTCGAGCAGTTCGTCGCGCGTGAAAACGCGCCCCGGGCGCTGCACCAGCAATTTCAGCAGTCCGTATTCGTAGCGCGAGAGTTCGAGCAGGCGTCCGTAATACCGGATCTGCATCCGCTCGATGTCCAGCGAAAACGGCATTGCAGGGGGTTGAGGGGCTGCATGAGGCGCGTGGGCGCCGATTTGATGGGGTACCCCATGGTTCGGCACCGGAGCTGTTCCCGGGCTTCCTGGCGCGTTTCGGGCGCTGCGTCGCAGGATGGTCCGTACGCGAGCGACCAGTTCACGCGGAGAGAACGGCTTGGCGATGTAGTCGTCGGCACCCAGTTCGAGGCCCACCACGCGGTCTATCTCGTCGCTGCGGGCGGTCAGGAAGACCATCGGCACCTCCGGTCCGCCCATCGATTGATTCAACGCCTGGAGGCGTTTGAAGAGTTCGAAGCCGTTGAGATCGGGCAATCCGATGTCCAGGATGGCCAGCGCGGGTGGTTCCTGGGCGAACTGCGCGATCGCTTCCTCGGCCGTGGCGCACCAGATGGGCGTGAAACCGTCGCTTTTCAGGACGTATTGCAGCGTGTCGGCGATGCCCGATTCGTCTTCGGCAATCAGGATCCGGGGTTTGAAGCTCATCCCGCGGATGTTACCGACGGGGGACCGCGCCGGGAGGACCGGTTTTCGATCGAGGCGCCGGGGCCGGCGCGGCCTTTCGCGGCTTTTTTTTCGGGCGAGGCCTGTCCCTTTCCCATCTTCTTATTCTTCTTATTCAAATTAGTAGTAGTAGATAAGGGTTGGCACCTTCTGTGGACATGCCGCTTTTTTCGTTATGCGACAACGACTTGTCATGCCCGTGTCACTGTGCGCAGCCGCGCTTTCGGGATGTACCCGGCAAATGAACAACTTTGGGTAACCCGACCGCGCTGTGGATAACCGATGGCTTGTGCCAGAACTGTCCCCAGAGTTGTCCTTTGACACCCCTGCGGAAATCTGCGAAAGACGTTTTTCGGGCAGGGAAATCCATTGCGCAAAAATAAGGCAGTCTGTAGATTCCCTTTGAAAATCAATAACTTGCAACGGCCCTACACAGAAGCTCCGACGTTATCCACAGAGTTGCTCAAGTTTTGTGGGGAGAACGTGCCCAAGGAGGCCGCGCCGTTGCCGGCAAGAAAAACACAGCCCTTCTTCACATTGCAAATTACGAAATATCGAAAATGACACCTTCTGAAACACGGGCCATCGTGACTCTCAGCCTGCTGGCGGCCTTCGTCGACGGCGAAAAGCACGAACGCGAACGCGCCGAGATCAAGCGGATCGCGGAGGGCCTGTCCCAGGCCGACGGCCTGAACCTGCCAACGCTCTACCAGGACGTGCTGATGAAGCGGGTGTCGCTGGCGTCGGTGGCGGGTGAGCTGAAAAGCACCGAGTCGCGGCAGCTCGCCTACGAAATGGCGGTGTGCGTGTGCGATGCCGACGGCGTGCAATCGGACTCCGAACGCATGTTCCTGGCGGACGTGCGCACCTCGCTGGGGCTGGATGTGTCGGCCGCCGGTTTCTCGCAGCAGGCGGAAGAAATCGCAGCGGTGCCGGTGGCGGCAACGGCGGCCACTGCCGCGGCAGCCGGCACGGCGGTGGCTACCGCGCCGGGCTCACCCGACAGCGCCGAACTCGACAAGTCCATCCTGAACGCCGCCATCCTCAACGGCGCGCTCGAGCTGCTGCCCGAGACGCTGTCGACGATGGCGATCATTCCGCTGCAGATGAAGCTGGTCTACCGCATCGGCCAGGCGCACGGCTACCAGCTGGACAGCGGCCACATCAAGGATTTCCTGGCCACGGTCGGCGTGGGCCTGACTTCGCAGTACCTGGAACAGGCCGGGCGCAAGCTGCTCGGCGGCTTGCTCGGCAAGGTGGGCGGCGGCCTGTTGCGCGGGCTGGGCAACCAGGCCGTGAGTTCGGGAATGAGCTTCGCCTCGACCTATGCGCTGGGCCATGTGGCCAAGCGCTACTACGCCGGCGGCCGCACGCTCTCGGCACAGATGCTGAAGGACGCGTTCTCCGGCGTGGTGAAGGAAGGGCAGAGCCTGCAGACGCAGTACCTGCCGGCCATCCAGGAGAAGGCCCGCACGCTGGATGCGGGCAAGGTGCTGTCGCTGGTGCGCGGGGCCTGACTGGGGCGCTCCCCCAGGCTTCGCGCACTTCGTGTCGCTTCTCCTACCCCCTCGCCGGGGGCAACACCAGCGGCCCGGCAAAGCCGGTTCCGCGGTGTTTCTGGACGAGAGCGTTTGCTAGACCTTGCCCAGGTCGTCGAGGATGGGGCAGTCGGGCCTGGCGTCCCCGTGGCAGCAGTGGACCAGGTGGGCCAGCGTGTTGCGCATCGACTGCATGTCGGCAATGCGCTGCTCCAATTCGCCGAGATGCTTTTCGGCAATGCGCTTCACGCTCGAACTGGCGCGCCGGCGGTTGTGCCACAGCCCCACCAGTTCCGAGATTTCCTCCATCGAGAAGCCGAGGTCGCGCGAGCGCTTGATGAAGCGCAGCGTGTGGATGTCGGCATCGTCGTACTGTCGGTAGCCGCTCTCGGTGCGTGCCACCGCCGGCAGCAGGCCGAGCCCTTCGTAGTGTCGGACCATGCGGGCCGACACTCCGGAGCGCTGCGCCGCTTCGCCGATGGTGACGTGGCCTGTCATTGGACGGTGTAGCCCGCGTTCTCGATGGCGGCGACTATGTCCTTGCGCGGCTGGTCGCTCAGCACGTCGACGTGGCCGGTGGGGAGATCCACCGTCACTTGCGCTTCGGGGTCGACCGTCTGTACGGCGTTCTGTACCGCGTTCACGCAGTGGCCGCAGCTCATGCCCGTGACCTGGAATTTCTGGCTCATCGTCTTTGCTCCTGTTGAAGTGAGTGGGGGAAGAGGATGCAAGTCTGAACCCTCTCACGATGTCAATGTCCAGCGAAGGGGCTCTGAAAATTTCCGCTTGACCTTGCCACGGTGTGAGGCTTTAGCCTCGGCATATGGAAAATATTCTGCAGCAGCCCCAGACCACGTTCGACCTTTCGGTCGGCGGCATGACCTGCGCTTCATGCGTGATGCGTGTCGAGCGCGCACTCAAGAACGTGCCCGGCGTGCAGGACGTCAGCGTGAACCTTGCGACCGAGTCGGCGCGCATCGTGGCGGCGCCGGGCGACGACATCGACCTGCGCGTGCGCCGTGCGGTGCGTGCCGCGGGCTACGAACCGCGCGCGGCGGCAAGCGCGGCCGACGAAGCCGCGGCGCTGTCGCCGTGGCACGGCTTCGGCCCGGTTGCCGTCGGCCTGCTGCTGTCGATTCCGCTGATGGCGCCGATGGTCGGCAGCCCGTTCGGGCAAGACTGGATGCTGCCGCCCTGGGTGCAGCTGCTGCTCGCGGCGCCGGTGCAGTTCTGGCTTGGCGCGCGCTTCTACCGCGCGGGCTGGCATGCCGCGAAGGCGCGCACCGGCAACATGGACCTGCTGGTGGCGCTGGGCACCAGCGCGGCCTTCGGGTTGTCGCTCTGGCTGTGGTGGCGCGCGGCCACCGGCGAGCACGCCGGCCATGGAGAAATGCCGCATCTCTATTTCGAAGCTTCAGCCGTGGTCATCACATTGGTGATGCTCGGCAAGTGGCTCGAGGCGCGCGCCAAGCGCCAGGCCACGTCGGCCATCCGTGCGCTGCAGCAGTTGCGCCCTGAGGTGGCTCACCTGGTTGGTGCGCGCGGCAAGGAAAGCGATGTGCCGCTGGCCGAAGTGATGGTCGGCGACCACCTGGTGGTGCGGCCCGGCGAACGGGTGCCGGCCGATGCGCGAGTGATCGAAGGGCAGTCCGAGGTCGACGAGTCGATGCTCACCGGCGAGCCGCTGCCCGTGTCGAAGGGGCCCGGCGATGCATTGACGGGCGGCGCCGTGAACGGCGACGGCCGCATGGTGATCGAGGTGAGCGCGGTGGGTGCAGAGAGCGTGCTCGCGCGCATCATCCGGCTGGTCGAAGATGCGCAGGCCGCGAAGGCGCCGATCCAGCGGCTGGTGGACAAGGTCGCGGCCGTGTTCGTGCCGGTGGTGCTTTTGATCGCGCTCGTCACGCTGGCTGGCTGGCTGATTGCGGGCGCGGGCATCGAGACGGCACTCATCCATGCGGTGGCGGTGCTCGTCATCGCTTGCCCCTGTGCCCTGGGTCTCGCGACGCCGGTGGCGGTGATGGCCGGCACCGGGGTGGCGGCGAAGCACGGCATTCTCATCAAGGATGCGCGTGCGCTTGAAATTGCGCACCGCGTTGACACGGTGGCCTTCGACAAGACCGGCACGCTGACGCTGGGCCGGCCCGTGCTGACGGAACTGTTGCCGGTGGCGGGTGCCATTGAGGCAGAAGAAAAGTTGCTGGCGGTCGCTGCCAGCCTGCAAGGCGGCAGCGAGCATCCGCTCGCGAAGGCGGTGCTGGCCGCTGCCGCACAGCGCAACCTGCAGGCTCCCGCGTTGAGTGCGATGCAGGCCATGCCGGGCCGCGGCGTGCGCGGCGATGTCGACGGCGCGACCTGGGCCATCGCCAGCCTGCGCTGGTGCCGTGAACTCGACGCCATGCCCGATGCGGCCGATGTCGATCGCCTGCAGGCCAAGGGCGCGACGGTGTCCGCGCTGCTGCGTTTCGACGAGGCCGGCGCGGCGCATGTGCAGGCGCTGCTGGCCTTTGCCGACGAACCCAAGCCGCAGGCCGCCGAAGCCATTCGCACGCTGCGTGCGCGCGGCCTTCGCGTGGTGATGATCTCGGGCGACAACCTGCGTGCCGCGCAAGCGATGGCGGCCCGGCTGGGCATTGCCCCGGAAGACGTTCGCGCCGACGTGCTGCCGGCCGACAAGGCCGCGCAGGTTGCTGCCCTGAGAAAGAACGGGCACGTGGTGGCCATGGTCGGCGACGGTGCCAACGACGCGCCTGCGCTGGCGGCGGCCGATGTCGGCATCGCGATGGCGCCTTCGGGCGGCGGTACCGACGTGGCAATGGAAGCGGCCGGCATCACGCTGATGCGCGGCGACCTCGCGCTGGTGGCGCAGGCCTTCGAACTCTCGGGCCGCACGGTCTCGAAGATCCGGCAGAACCTGTTTTGGGCCTTTGCCTACAACGTGGCCGGCATTCCGCTCGCGGCCTTCGGCCTGCTGAGCCCGGTGGTGGCCGGTGCGGCGATGGCGCTGTCCAGCGTGAGCGTGATGGCCAATGCGCTGCTGCTGCGGCGCTGGAAGCCCTGACGCAGTCTTTTCAATCGACCAGCAACGCCATGACGTGGTCGTCGATGGCCTCTGCATCGTTGGCGCGCTTGTAGAACTTGCGCAGCGTGCCTTCGCGTTCGAAGCCGAGCTTTTCGTAGAAGCGCAGCGCCGGTGCGTTGTCGCTTTCTACGATGAGCTCGATGCGCTTGACGCCCTCCGACATGAGCCGGTCGATGGCGTCCGTCACCATCGCCAGCGCAATGCCCTGGCCGTGCAGCGCGGGATCGACCGCGAGCGTGCCGAGGCTGGCGACGTGCCGCACACGCCCGGGGTAGCGCGCGGCGCGATAGAAGCCCGCGATGCGTCCGTCGCGCTCGTAGACGAAGAAGTCGCGGCCATCGAGCAGCTGCCGGTAGATCGCGCGGAAGTCTTCCAGCGGCATCGGGTCGTAGCCCAGGTAGGGCACGACCTTCTCGTGCATGTAGAGGGCGAAGACGGTGTCGATGTCTTCAGGAGTGGCGAGCCTGCGCATGGTGTTTTCTTGCCTGCTTCGGAGCGATGGAAGCGCCGAGCATAGCCAGTGAGCGCGGTGGCCCTTCAGCTGGCGAGCAGTACCGCCGAGACCGCCAGCAGCGCGGCCTGCGCGCACCAGGCCCAGCGCAGCCGCAGCTTCGAATCGAGCACCGCGCCGATGGACCAGAAGCCGCCGACCGCCAGCGCGAGCAGCGCCAGCCCGGTCTGGAAGGCCAGGTCGTCGGCGCGCCACAGGAAGGCCAGCGTCACGCCGACCCAGCATGCGAAGTGGAGTGCGGCCGAAGCGACCTGCGGACGCGTCAATTGGGGATCGTGGATGCGCATGGCTTCTTCGAGCGAAAAAGGTGCCTCCGGAAAGCATGCCGCCACGTCGGCCGGCCGCCAGCCCGGCGGCTTGAACCACACGGCGATCTTGTCCTGCCAGCGCCGCGTGTGCCAGGCGTCGCGCAGCAGCGGCGCATAGGGCCCGACGATGGCGCGCAGCGGATCGAAGCTCGCGAGCGCCTTGCGCGTGCCGTACACGCAGCGTTCGGTTTCTTCGGCGAAGGTGCCGAACATTCGGTCCCATATCACCAGCATGCCGCCGTAGTTGCGGTCGACGTAGCCGTCGTTCACCGCGTGGTGCACGCGGTGGTTGGACGGCGACGAGAACACCCTGTCGAACCAGCCGAGCTTGCCGATGTGCTCGGTGTGGATCCAGAACTGGTAGACCAGCACGATCAGCCCCGCGAGGCCGAACTGCTCGGGCGGCACGCCGACCACCGCCATCGGCAGGTAGAAGGCCCAGCCCAGGAAGGCCACGGTGCTTTCCTGCCGCAGCGCGGTGGAGAAGTTGAACTGCTGGCTCTGGTGGTGCACAGAGTGCGCGGCCCAGAACACGGCCGACTCATGGCCCGCGCGGTGCAGCCAGTAGTCGAAGAAGTCGAACAGCACCACGGCCAGGATCCAGCCGATGGCGCCGTCCCAGAAGTCCGGCCGGGTCCAGATCGCGACGAACGGATAGACCATCGCGTACAGGCCGATCTGGAAAAGCTGGGTGCATACCGCGAGGGCCTGGCTCAGCAGGCCCTGGCTCAGGCTGCCGAGCGTGTCGCTGAAACGGTAGGTGTTGCGGCGCTTGAGCCAGCCCCAGGCGAACTCGCACGCCATGAGCAGCGCGAACACGGGCACGACGAAGACAACCAGCCGATGCACCGCGTTCGATTTTTCAGGAAGTGCTCAGCGAATCTTCAGCGTTCGGACGCGCGACCGGCCACGATGACCGCATTCGTGCCGCCAAAAGCGAAGGAATTGGACAGCGCGTAGCGGATTCCCTTGGCCTCGCGCGCCTCGCCCTGGACGAAATCCAGGTCGAATGCGGCGTCCGGTGTCTGCAGGTTGGCGATGGGCGGCAGAGCCTCCCGGGCCAGCGCGCGCAGCGCCGCGATGAGTTCGATGGCGCCCCCGCCGCCGAGCACGTGGCCGTGGATGGCCTTGGTCGCGCTCACAGGCGTTGCCTTGCCGAACACTTCGCGGATCGATGCCGCCTCGGCGGCGTCGCCGGCCGAAGTGGCCGTGCCGTGGGCGTTGATGTGGCCCACGTCGGAGGCTTCGATGCCGGCGTCGCGCAGCGCGGCGCGCATGGCGCGCACCTGGCCGGCGGTGTCGGGGTTGGTGATGTGCGTGCCGTCGCAATTGGTGGCGTAGCCGGCGAGCACGAAGGGTGCGGCACCGGCGCCGCGGGCTGCGGCGTGCGCTTCGGATTCGAGCACCAGCGCGGCCGCGCCTTCGCCGATGGCAAAGCCCGCGCGGTCGCCGGAGAACGGGCGGCAGGCGGAGGAGGGCGCGTCGGCCGGCGGCGGCGCCATCACGCGCATCGCGTGCCAGCTGGCCATCACGCCGGGCGTGAGCATGGCGTCATGGCCGCCGACGATGGCGACGTCGATCCAGCCGCCGCGGATGGCGCGCATGGCTTCGCCGATGGCCACGGCCGACGAGGCGCAGGCACAGGCGTAGGCAATGGCCGAGCCGCGCGCGCCGAAGTGCAGCGCAAGCTCCGCCACGGCGGCGTTGGGCATCACGGTGAGCACGGTCGTCGGGCGCATGCGGCGCTGTTCGCCGTAGAGCGCGCTGGTGGTGTTGTCGAAGGTGCCGGCACCGGCCAGGCCGCTGCCCCAGAAGATGCCGAGACGGTCGCGGTCGATGGTCTCCAGGTCGAGCCTGGCTTCGGCGGCGGCGTCCTGCGCGGCGGCCAATGCCATGGCCGTGCCGCGGTCCAGCGGCAGGCGCGAGGTGCTGCGCACGCCGTTCGATTCGAAGTCGCAGGCGGCGACGGCAAGCTCCATCGTGTCCATGCCCTTGATCTCGAGCTTCTGCGCGCGAACCGCCGAGCGGCCGGCGAACAGGGCGTCGTCGAAGTCTTCGACGGTGCGGCCGATGGGCGTGATGAAACCGAGGCCGCTCACGCGCACTGGGGCGGATGCGGCGCGCGCTGCCGAAGCGGCGAGCACGGCGTGGGCGGCTCCGCTGCTCATGCCGGGACTTCGGCGGGTAGCGCGGGCTTGGCAGCGGCGGCGCCGCTGCTTTCCGCGTCGATCACTTCGCACAGGCGCTGCAGCGTGATGCCGGCTTCGCGCGGGTCGAGGCGGTCCTCGGGAATGCGCAGGTGGAAGGCGTCTTCGACGGCGAAGACGAACTCCATCAGCGCGAGCGAATCGAGGCCGAGGTCGGACAGGGCGGTGGCGGGCGAGATGGCCGAGCGCTCGACCTTGAAGTCGGTCTCGAGGATCGTCGCGATGCTGTTGAAGGTGGGCGAAGAAGCGTCGGAATAAGACATGGGGATGCTTTCCTTTCAGGCGTGGGCAGGCAGATCAGGCGTACAGGGGATGCTCGGGCATCGTGCCATGGGCCACGGCGTCTGCAAAAGACACTGTTTCACGTACCACCTGTTGACGGTCGTTGTCGATTGTGATCATGTGGTAGCTGTTCGCGACCACCACCGTGCGGAATGCGCGGCAGCGCAGGCCGCGCGCGAGGATGTCGAGGTTGGCCACGCTGGCCACTTCGTCCTGCTGGGCGTGCAGTGCGAGCACGTTGTCGCATTGCACGCTGTTGAGGTTGCGGCGCACGTGGCGGATGAGCCGGTCGTGCTCGCGCAGGTGGCCCACGCCGATGACCGAGCTGCCCGCGCGCGACACCTTGCGGTGGCGCAGCTCGCGCTCGATCCAGGCGCGCACGCGTTCGTTCTTCACGCCGTAGGGCGGGCGCTCGCGGTATTGCCAGAGCCGGCCCAGCGGCGTGTAGAAGGCCAGCGGCAGCAGGAACTGCGTGCGCGGAATGGCCCAGCCGTCGAAGCGCAGCGTGGTCGACATGAGCACCAGCGCGTCGACGTCCGTGCCGCAGCGGATGGCCGCGCCCAGCGCGAGCGAGGAGCCGGCGGAAATGCCGATGAGCATCACGCGGTCGTGCTGCGTGCGCAGCGCCTTGACCTCGGCCTGTATGGCATCGATCCAGCGTTCGAACGGCGCTGCATGCTGCAGCGGCGCGTTGGCATCGAACGAGTAACCCTCTATCGACAGCGGATGCACCGAGTAGCCGCGGCTGCGCAGTGCCGATTGCACGGTCAGCAACTCGTCAGGCGTGCTGCACAGACCATGCAGCAGGACCACGGCGGTGCGTTGCACCTCGGGAGGCACCAGGCTCAGCTGATCGGAGGGTTCGCGCGCACTCATCGTGTTGCGCCGGCCATGAAAATGGCCCGTGGTTCATATTGCTGTCGTATGCTCATGTTGCGTTTATCGCTGGAGCGACTGACCGGCTGCTGACCCGTCATTCGCAAGGGCAGATTACCCCAACCATTCAAACACCATGCGAATTCTGCTTGTCGAAGATGACGCCGTTCTGCGCGATGTCATGGTCCGCAGCCTTGCGGACGCGGGCCACCGGGTCGACGTTTCGACCAACGTCGAAGATGCCGACCATCTCTGGCGCGTGCAGCCCTTCGATGCGGTGCTGCTCGACCTCAACCTGCCGGCCACTGCCAGCCCCACCAGCGGGCTGGCAAGCGGCCTCACCGCGCTGCGCCAGGCACGCGCGCGCGGCGACCGCACGCCGGTGCTGGTGCTGACCGCGCGCGGCCGCACCGAAGAGCGCATCGCCGGCCTCGATGCCGGCGCCGACGACTACCTCGGCAAGCCCTTCGACCTGGCGGAAGTCGAAGCCCGCCTGCGTGCACTGGTACGCCGCGCCAAGGGCACCGAAGACATCGTGCTGCTGGGCCAGCTCAAGCTCGACCGCAAGGCACGCCGCTTCTCCACCACGAGCGGCCCGCTCGACCTGCCGGCGCGCGAGTTCGAAGTGCTGTGGGAACTCATGAGCCCGCCCGGCCGCACCGTGAGCAAGCGTGCGCTGTCCGACAAGCTCTCGAGCTTCGACGAATCGCTCGGCGACAACGCGCTCGAAGCCTTCATCTCGCGCCTGCGCAAGAAGCTGCAGGGCACCGGCGCGAGCATCCGCACGCTGCGCGGCATCGGCTACCTGCTCGAAGCCGAGGCGTGATCCGCGCGTGACCGGCGAGACCGCAGAACAGCAGCAGGCCACGCAGCGCGCGCCTTCGCTCACGCGGCGCGTGCTGCGCAACGTGCTGGTGCCGCTGGCGCTCACGTGGATGGTGGGTGCCGTCATCGCGCTGGTCATCGCCAACTATTTTTCGGAGCAGGCCTTCGACCGCGGCATGCTCGACGACGCCTATGCGCTGTCTGCCAACGTGCAAGCCGGCGAACGCGGCATCGAGCTGCTGCTGACGCCGCGCGAAGTGGCCACGGTGCTGTTCGACCAGGTCGACAAGGTGTACTTCGCCGTGCAGCGGCTCGACGGCACGCTGATCTCGGGCCAGGCCGGCCTGAATGCGCCGCTGCCTGTGGACGGCTCGCGCTACCGCTTCTCCGACATCGACTACGAAGGCAGCGCACTGCGCGCGGTGGTGCTCGAGCATGACGCCGAGCCCGACCTCAGCATGCCTTACCGCGTGATCATTGCGCAGACCACGCTGAGCCGGACCGCGCTGGTGCGGCAGCTGCTCGGCTATGCGCTGGCACCGCAGATCCTGCTGCTGGTGCTGCTCGCGATCTGGCTCTGGTATGGCATTCGCAGCGACCTGCGGCCGCTGGCCGACCTGCAACGTGCGCTCGACCGGCGCGACGTGCATGACCTGTCGCCTGTGCAGGTGGCGCAGACATCGCGCGAGCTTCAGCGCCTGGGCAATGCGGTCAACTCTCTGTTCGAACGCCTGGGCCAAAGCGTGCAGGCGCAGCGCGAGTTCGTGGGCAACGTGGCACATGAGTTGCGCACGCCGCTGGCGGGCATTCGCGCGCTGGCCGAATACGGCCTTGCGCAGCACGACACCAACGTGTGGCGCGAGCAGCTCGAGCGCGTGTCCGAACGGCAGGCGCGAGCCAGCCACCTGATCGACCAGCTGCTCGCGCTGGCGCTGGCCGAGGAGGCGCGCACCGAACTCAAGCGCGTGCCGGTGCGGCTAGACGTGCTGGCCGAACAGACGGTGTTGCGCCACCTCGCACGCGCCGATGCGCGCGGTGTCGACCTGGGCGCACGCGGCCTCGATGACGGCGTGGTGGTGTATGCCAACGAGGCGCTGGTGGAGGGCATCCTCGACAACCTGATCGACAACGCGCTGCGCTATGGCGGGCGCACCATCACGGTCGAGCTGGCGGGCCGCACGCTGAGCGTGATCGACGACGGGCCGGGCATTCCGATCGAAGCGCAGCGCGACCTGATGCAGCGCTGGGCGCAGGGTCCGGCCGGCGAGAAGCTGGGGCAGGGCTCGGGACTGGGGCTGTCGATCGTGTCGCGCTATGCGGAGCTGCTGGGCGCCGAGCTGCGGCTCGAGGTCGCCGAGCCGACCGGCCTGCGTGTGAGCGTGGCGTTCGGCGAAGTGGCCTGAGCCCGCTCCGCCGCGCGTTCGCTCAGCGCGAGAGCGGCGTACCTTGGTGGAACGCCATGCGCCAGCGGCCATGCCGCCGCCGCCACAGCGAACTGCGCAACGAATCCGCGGCGGGCCTTTCAGGAATCGCTTCGCGGTGTGCGCGGTAGGTGACCAGCGCCACGTCGGGTGCCATGCGCAGCACGCGAAAGTCCGTCATCGTGCGTTGCGAGAAAGTCTCGTCGCGGAGTGCTTCGATGATCGCGGGCCGCGTCCATATTTCGCCCGATACGCCGAGTTCATGGAAGCCGTCGTCGAGCAGTTCCTCCAGCTGCGCGGCGTTCGCACGCACCTCGCGCAGGTGCAATGCGCCTTCGAGCTTCAGCAGCAGCGCATCGAGCTCTTCGGCCGGTGCGGCTTCGTAGAGCTCCAGCGGCAGGCCGTCGGGATCGGCGAAGAAGGTGAAGCGGCGGCCGGTGTATTCGTCGGTGCGCAGAGGTTCCACGGCGATGCCCTGAGCCGCGAGTTCATCGGCGGCGGCCTGCACGTCGTGCACTTCGAAGGACAGGTGCCGCAGGCCCTGTGCCTCGGGCCGCGTGAGGCGCGCGGGTGCGCCGGAAAACGAGAAGAGCTCGATCTGCGAGCCATCGGGCAAGGCCAGGTCGAGCTTGTACGAATCGCGTGCGGCGCGATGGTTTTCGGCGACCACGCGCAGGCCCAGTACCTCTGTGTAGAAGTGCCTGGACACCGCGTAGTCGGCGCAGATGATGGCGGCGTGATGGATGCGTTCGAGCTGCATGGCAAGGCTCATCCCAATGGCTTGCGCAGGAACACGCGAGTGCGTTGCTCGAGCGCGAGACGCTTGTATTCGACGTATCCGATGCGCTCGTAGAGCGCGCGGTTCTCGGTCATCTTCTCGTTGGTGAAGAGGTAGATCGAATCGTGGCCCTGACGCAATGCCTCGCGTTCCGCCAGCTCCAGCAGCGCGCGGCCGACGCCCGTGCCCTGGTGCTGCGGGCGCACCGCGATCACGTCGATCAGGAAGCCTTCTTCGGTGACGTCGAGCACCAGCGCGGCGACGGTCTGTGCCTGTTGTGTCGCGACCCAGACCTGCGCTTTCGCTATGGCCACTTCGTAGTCCCTGGTCATCGGCAATGGCGTGAGGCCAAGGCGCGGAATGTAGTGGCGAAAGGCTTCCACAGCGCATTCGGTGATGGAAGCGGCATCGGCCGCATCGGCGCGCCGCAGGGTCCAGCTTGTGTCATTCACGGCTCGAACTCCACCTCGCCCTCGATCTCGACCGGGATGTTGAACGGCAGCTCCGCCATGCCCACGGCGCTGCGTGCATGCATGCCGATCCCGGGGCCGAAGAGCTCGAGGATCAGGTCGGAGAAGCCGTTGATCACGGCCGGCTGCCTGTCGAAGCCAGGTGCCGAGGCCACCATGCCGAACACGCGGGTCCATGCGGTGATGCGGTCGAGATCGCCGATGGCACGCTGAAGGCTGCCGAGCATCGCAAGCGCGGTGAGCCGTGCGGCCGCATACCCCTGTTCGACCGTGAGCTCGCGGCCCAGCTTGCCGAGCGGCGTGGCGATGGTGCCGTCGGCATTGAGCGGCCCGTGGCCCGAGATGAAGGCGCGCCGACCGAGCACGCGCACGAAGGCAAAGGGCAGCACCACACCTGGTGGCGGTGTGATGGTGGGCGGCAGCACGAGGCCGAGCGCGGCGAGCTTGTGTTCGATGTGGGCCATGGATGAAAGCGCGGCAATGAAAGAAAAGGCTCAGGCGTTGGGGTCGAAGTCTTCGTCGAGCGAGAACTCGCCGCGCTCGTAGGCTGCGATGACCTCGTTGGCTTCCTGAACGAAGGCCTGCGGCACGCGCAGGCTGGCACCGCCCAGGGCGATGCTCCACAGCATGTTGGTCTGCACCAGCGCCGCATCGGCCACGGTGGCCGGAATGCCGGCCGCCTGGAGGCAGCCGCAGAGCAGCTGTGCATCGGTGGGGGTGAAGCGGCGCGCGATGGTGACTAGGTCGCCGTGGTAGGCCTCGGGGTCGCGCGACACCACCGGGCGTGCGCCCGGCGCCGACTTCTCTTCTTCGTGGTTGTCCGTTGCCATGCGGCATCTCCTCCCGGTATTGGATGAGTGCCGAGCGTACGGGCTCGCAGCCGCGCAGGCAAATCGGCCCATGCGCGCCGGCAGCGCGCATGGGCCGTGGAAGAACCGACCGGGCGGACTCAGGCCAGTGCCGGGTAGTCCGTGTAGCCCTTGGCGCCGCCGCCGTACATGGTGGCCTTGTCGAGTTCGTTCAGCGGTGCGTTCTCGCGCAGGCGGCGCACCAGGTCGGGGTTCGAGATGAAGGGCTTGCCGAAGGCCACGAGGTCGTCGCCTTCCTTCACCGCCTCTTCGGCCAGCGGGCGGTCGTAGCCGTTGTTGACCATCCAGGCGCCCTTGCCGCCGGCTTCGCGGTAGGCGGTCTTGAGGGCTTCGTAGTCGAAGGGGCGGTCTTCGATTTCGCGCGGGCCGCCGGTGGCGCCTTCGATGATGTGGATGTAGGCCAGGTTGAGCTGCGCGAGCTGCTTCACCACGTAGGTGAACAGCGGCTGCGGGTCGCTGTCGTGCGCGTCGTTGGCGGGCGTGACGGGCGACAGGCGGATGCCGGTCTTGCCGCCGCCGACCGCGTCGACCACGGCGCGGGTGGTCTCCAGCAGCAGGCGGGCGCGGTTCTCGATGCTGCCGCCGTAGTCGTCGGTGCGCTTGTTGCTGCCGTCCTTCAGGAACTGGTCGAGCAGGTAGCCGTTGGCGCCGTGGATTTCGACGCCGTCGAAACCGGCGGTCTCGACTGCGCTGCGTGCGGCCACCGCATAGGCATGCACGATGCCTGGCAGCTCGCCGGCGTCGAGCGCGCGCGGCTCGGAGGTTTCTACGAAGGTCGGTACGCCGTCCTTGATGAGCACGGTCTTGGTCTTGGCGGTGATGGCCGAGGGCGCCACGGGCTTGCCGCCACCGGGTTGCAGTTCGGTGTGCGAGACGCGGCCCACGTGCCACAGCTGCACGACGATCTTGCCGCCCTTGGCGTGCACGGCGTCGGTCACGCGCTTCCAGGCGTCGAGCTGCTCGGTGCCGTAGAGGCCGGGCACGTCGGAATAGCCCTGGCCCTGGTGGCTGATGGCGGTGGCCTCGGTGATGAGCAGGCCGGCACTGGCGCGCTGGGCGTAGTAGGTGGTGGCGATGTCGGGCGGAATGGCGTTGGGCGAGCGATTGCGCGTCAGCGGCGCCATCACGATGCGGTTGGCGAGCTTCAGGTCGCCGGCCTGGACGGGGTCGAAGAGGGAGGACATCGTGGGGTCAGAGGCAAAGTTGAAACAGGCGCAAGGCTAAGCGCCCGGCCTCAACCCTGCTGCCGTACGGTTGTCCGGATTGATGCTATGCAAGCAGCGCCAGCAAGGCCGGGCTCGCG
Source organism: Variovorax durovernensis (assembly GCF_977011995.1). Classification (NCBI taxonomy): domain Bacteria; kingdom Pseudomonadati; phylum Pseudomonadota; class Betaproteobacteria; order Burkholderiales; family Comamonadaceae; genus Variovorax; species Variovorax durovernensis. The sequence continues at coordinate 86,804 of NZ_CDRNCW010000001.1, forward strand.
CGCAGGGGCATGGCGAGCAGGATCTGCCCCATGCCCTTGCCGAGCGGGTCGTTGCGCAACGAGGCCATGCCGCCGCCGCCCAGCGCCTGTTCGCAGACGAAGTTGAAGGCGCCGATGCCCGGCACGTCGTAGCGCGTGACGCGGCCCTTGACGAGGTGGGAGAGCCACTCGGCCACGCGCGACTCGGTGAGCTGTTCGCGCAGCAGCCCGAGCAGGGCGGGGTGGCGCGCGATGACGCCGATGTTCGAGGTGTCGCCCTTGTCGCCGCTGCGGGCCCAGGCCAGGCGGATCAGTGGTACTTCGACGGTGTCTTCCGCCGGCGTCGTCGCCGTTTGTTCGGCTCTGGCAGGCTGTCGGATGGGTACGGTGGGTGAAGCGGGAGTTTCCGTGCGGGGCAGGTCGATGCGTTCGCCGTCGATGGTCACGCTCGCCTCGACCATCGACTTGTCGAGCAGGAATGCGTACTGCCTTATCGACGGCGACACCGACGCGCGGCCGCCGCCTGCGCCCGTGGTGCCCGGTGCCCATGACGTGCCGGCAGGCGCCACTTCGCGCGCGAACAGCTCCAGCGCGTCCTTGCGCGGATGCGTCACCGCGAGCCGCAGCACCGCCTCGCGCGTCTGCAGGGCCTGCGCATGCGGGCCGTAGCATGACTCCGCGCCCAGCACCTCGAGATGCGTCGCGCTGTAGGGGCCGAAGCCGTTCTGCGCGAACAGCATGCCTGTGCGCGTAAGGATTGCCTCGCCGGTGCGCCGGGCTTTGGCCACTGCGTCGAAGCCCACGATGGTGAGTTGCGCCGCCGTCTTGAAGCCGTCGACGTAGGTGGCGCTGACCTTGTAGCTCGCGGTCGGTGCATGGCCGCGCGCGCCGTGCACGCGCACCCGGTGCTCGCCGGCCTGCTCGATGCGCACCTGCGTGAAGTCGGCCACCACGTCGGGCAGCAGGTAGGCGGCGGGGTCGCCGATTTCGTAGAGCATCTGCTCGCCCACCACGGCGGGCGTGAGCTTGCCGCCGGTGCCCGCGGGCTTGGTCACGACGAAGCTGCCGTCGGCGCTGCATTCCACGATGGGGTAGCCGATGTTCGGCCAGTCTGGCACGGTGTCCCAGTCGGTGTGCAGGCCACCGGTGGCCTGGCAGCCGCATTCGATGATGTGGCCGGCGAGGCTGCCGGCGGCGAGCAGGTCGAAGTCGCCCGGCTGCCATTTGAATTCATGCATGAGCACGCCGAGCGTGACGGCCGAGTCGACGCAGCGGCCGGTGATGACCACCTGCGCGCCCGCATCGAGCGCGGCCTGTATCGGCCGTGCGCCGAGGTAGGCATTGGCGGTGAGCACGCGTTCCGGCAGCGCCGCGCCGCTCTGCAGTTCGCGCACTGGCGGTTGCGACTGGCGCAGCTGCGGCAGCAGGGGCGACACGTCGTCGCCGCTCACCACCGCAATCTTCAGCGCGATGCCTTGTTCGGCGGCGAGTGCCGCCAATGCGTCGGCGCAGCCTTGCGGGTTCACGCCGCCTGCGTTGCTCACCACGCGGATGCCTTGTTCCACGGCATCCTTCAGCACCGCTTTCATCGCCACCGAGACGAAGTCGGTCGCGTAGCCCAGCTCGGGCTTCTTGAGCCGCGCGCCCGCGAGGATCGACATCGTGAGCTCGGCGAGGTAGTCGAACACGAGGTAGTCGATCTGCCCGCTCTGCACGAGCTGCGGCGCGCCGACGCTGCTGTCGCCCCAGAAGCCGGAGGCGCCGCCGATGCGGACGATGCGTTGGTTGTCGTTCATCGGCCGCTCCACTGTGGCTTGCGTTTCTCGCGGAAGGCGAGTTGCCCTTCGGCCGCGTCCTCGGTCAGGGCGAAGAGGCCGATCTGGCTTTCGGTGAAGGCCATCGATTCCTCGAAGGCCATCGCCTCGATCTTCTTCATGGTGTAGAGGCCGCGCCGGATGGCGGCGGGCGATTTGTCGAGCATGCGGCCGAGGAGCCAGTCGACGCTCTCGTCGACGTCTTCGCTCACGCGGTTGACGAGCCCGAGTTCGAGCGCCTGCTTGGCGTCGATGGGCTCGCCGGTGATGCACATCTCTGCCAGCACGCGGCGCGGCAGCAGGCCGCCGAGCACGCTGAGCACCTCTGCCGGGAAAAGGCCGACCTTCACCTCGGGCAGGCCGAACACGGCATGGCTGCCGGCCACGGCCATGTCGCACATCGCCATGAGCCCCATGCCGCCCGCCATGCAGGCACCGTTGACGCGCGCAATCAGCGGCACGGTGGATTGGCGGGCCTGGCGGAACAGGTTGGCGAAGCCCTGGTAGGGCGCCGCGTAGTCGAACTTGAAGGAGGTGCCGCTCTGCAGGTCGGCGCCCGCGCAGAAGGCGCGCGTGCCGGCACCGGTGATGACCACGGCGCGCACCGCGCTGTCGTCGTTGGCGCGGCGAAGTGCATCGCCCAGGCCGGCGAGCACGGCGCCGCTGATGGCGTTGCGGCGTTCTTCGCGGTCGATGGTGAGCCACATGACGGGCCCGCGCATCTCTTCGCGCAGTTCGACGGGGGGAGGGGTTTCGGGCATGGCGCGGTTCCTTCTTCGGGGCTTCTGTCTTCTTCTGAAGCGATGCCCTGAGAGTGGCCCGAAAAAAAAGCCGCGGCATGCGGCTTGTGGCTGAAGCAGGCCGGGTTTTCCCTGAGGATTGCCCGGCCGTGTTGCCTCTTCTGCTTGCTTCGGCTTACTTCAGCAGGCCTTCAGCCTTCATTGCTTCCTGCACCGCGGGGCGGGCGCCGACGCGCGCGTGCCAGGCTTGCAGGTTGGGGTAGCCGGAGATGTCGACGCCGGTCGGCTTGGACCAGTTGGTGACGGTGAAGAGGTAGCCGTCGGCCACGCTGAAGGTGTCGCCCATCAGGTACTGCTTGCCGGCCAGCTCGCTGTCGAGCCACTTGAAGCGCGAAGCCAGCTTTTCCTTGGCGATGGTCTTGGCTTCTTCCGGCATGGCCGGGTTGAACAGCGGGCTGAAGCCCTTGTGGATTTCCGTGCCGATGAAGGTCAGCCATTCCTGCAGGCGGTAGCGCTGCATGGTGCCGGAGGCCGGCGCGAGGTTCTTGGTGGGGACCAGGTCGGCGATGTACTGCAGGATGGCCGGGCCTTCGCGCAGGCGGGTGCCGTCGTCGAGTTCGAGCATCGGCACGTAGCCCAGCGGGTTGATGCCGTAGTAGTCGGTGCCGTCTTGCAGCTTGTGGCTCTTGGTGCTGGCCAGCACGGGCTCGAAGGCGAGGCCGGCTTCGTGCATGGCGATGTGGGGAGACAGCGAGCAGGCGCCCGGCGAGTAATACAGCTTCATTCGAAATAACTCCAATGGATTGGCGAGGTGTGATTGTTCTGGGAGACCACGGCGGATGCTAGCGGGTTTGGCGGCGTCGCGTTTTTGTCCTACGACGGCTTGCGCGAGGTGACTATCGGGCGCCGCCGCGGCCGTTTTAAGCTCCTTCGCACGGCGGGCCAGGCACTGCCGAAGGAGTCTTGAATGTTGAAGTACGCGATCATTTTTGCCGTCATCTCGCTGGTTGCCGGCCTGTTGGGCTTCGGTGGCGTGGCCGCCGGCGCTGCCGGCATTGCCAAGCTGCTGTTCGGCCTGTTCCTGGTGTTGGCGGTGCTGTTCGTGGTGCTGGCCGCCCTGGGGGTGGGTGCCGTGAAGAAAGCGTTGGACTGACCCATGCTGCGCGACAAACCCCGGTGGCCGCAGGCGCGGTCGCTGGGCTGGCTTCTGCAAAGTCCGGCGCATCGCGTACTGCGTGTGCTGCTCGTGACGCAGGCTCATTGGCAATTGCCCGAACACCGTTCGCGTCGACGACGCACCTGAAGAGAAACCCATGCACATCTCCCACATCGACGCGCAACTCGACTACGAAGTCGCCGCGCCGGCGCACATGCTGCTCAACATCGAGGCGGCCCGTGCTGGTGCGCAGGCGGTCGTCAACGAAGAACTGAGCATCGAGCCACCGACCGAGATGCAGGTGTTCTGCGACGAGGGCAGCGGCAATCGCTTCATCCGCTTCGATGCGAAGCCGGGGCCGCTGAAGATCAGCTACAAGGCCACGGTGCAGCGTGCCCATGTGGTGGTGCCGACCGATCTTCGCGAAATGCCGGTGAACGAGGTGCCGGACGAGGTGCTGCACTACATGATGCCGACGCGCTACTGCGAGTCGGACCTGATGTCGCGGTGTGCGCAGCAGCTCTTCGGCGACCTGCCGCCGGGCATCGGAAGGGTGCAGGCGATCGTCGACTGGATCCACGAAAGCATCGCCTACGAACCGGGCAGCAGCGACTCGACCACCACCGCGCGAGAGGTGTTCGTGGAACGCGCCGGCGTGTGCCGCGACTTTGCGCACCTGGGCATCACCTTCTGCCGTGCGCTCAACATTCCGGCGCGGCTGGTGGTGGGCTATGTGTGGTTCGACGAACCGCCGCAGGATTTCCATGCCGTGTTCGAAGCCTGGCTCGGCGGACAGTGGGTGCTGTTCGATCCCACTCGCATGGCGCCGGTCGACCGGCTGGTGCGCGTGGGCACGGGGCGCGACGCAAAGGACGTGGCCTTCTGCACGATCTTCGGCAATGTGCGCATGACCGACAAGAAGCTGGTGATCCGCGAACTGCAGGACGAAAGCCTCGAACCGCCGAAGCCACCGCCACCATCGGGCGCGCTGGTGGGCATCGAGAAGCCCGTGCCGGTGGTGCAAGTGGAAGAAGTGACCGGCTGACGCGGTTTGTTTGCTATTAAATATATAGCAAACGTTCCAGTCGTTGTGGGCATCCGGGGCCGATTTGGCATGGCCCTCTAGCTTGTCCACACAACGGGCGCGAGACGGCACCGGCGATTAAAATCGGTGCCCCCTTTTGCGCCGCGCACGCGTCAGTTGTGCGCCCCCATTCCAAATGCTGTACCCCGAAGAATTCGACGTGATCGTCGTCGGCGGTGGCCATGCCGGCACCGAAGCCGCGCTCGCCGCCGCGCGCATGGGCGCCAAGACGCTGCTGCTCTCTCACAACATCGAGACGCTGGGCCAGATGAGCTGCAACCCGTCGATCGGCGGCATCGGCAAGGGCCACCTGGTGAAAGAGGTCGATGCACTCGGTGGCGCGATGGCGATTGCCACCGACGAAGCCGGCATTCAGTTCCGCATTCTCAATTCGAGCAAGGGCCCGGCAGTGCGTGCGACGCGCGCCCAAGCCGACCGCGTGCTGTACAAGGCGGCCATTCGCCATCGCCTGGAGAACCAGCCGAACCTCAGCCTGTTCCAGCAAGCGGTCGACGACTTGATGGTGGAGGGCGATCGCGTGGTCGGTGCCGTCACTCAGGTGGGCATTGCTTTCCGCGCGCGTACGGTGGTGCTGACGGCGGGGACTTTCCTCGATGGCCGCATCCACGTGGGTCTGGACAACTACCAGGCTGGCCGCGCAGGCGATCCGCCGGCTGTGAGCTTGTCGGCACGGCTCAAGGAACTGAAGCTGCCGCAGGGTCGCCTCAAGACCGGCACGCCGCCACGGCTCGATGGCCGCAGCATCGATTTCTCGAAATGCACCGAGCAGCCGGGCGACGGCATGCCGGGCGGGGCAGGGCCGATGCCGGTGTTCAGCTTCATGGGCCGGACGGACATGCATCCGCGGCAGATGCCTTGCTGGATCACCCACACCAACGCGCGCACGCACGACATCATCCGTTCGGGCTTCGACCGCAGTCCGATGTTCACCGGCAAGATCGACGGCGTGGGTCCGCGCTACTGCCCGAGCGTGGAAGACAAGATCAACCGCTTTGCCGACAAGGAAAGCCACCAGATCTTCCTGGAGCCCGAAGGCCTGACGACCAGCGAGTACTACCCGAACGGGATCTCGACCAGCCTGCCGTTCGACATCCAGTACCAGCTGGTGCGCTCGATGCCCGGCCTGGAGAACGCGCATATCCTGCGGCCGGGCTATGCCATCGAATACGACTACTTCGATCCGCGTGAGCTCAAGAGCAGCTTTGAGACCCGTTCGGTCAAGGGACTGTTCTTTGCCGGGCAGATCAACGGCACGACCGGTTATGAAGAGGCGGCGGCCCAGGGCCTGTTTGCCGGCATCAACGCTGCGCTGCAATGCCGTGGCGAAGACGCTTGGCTGCCGCGTCGCGATGAAGCCTATCTGGGCGTGTTGGTCGACGACCTGATTACGAAGGGCGTGACCGAGCCCTACCGCATGTTCACCAGCCGCGCGGAGTTCCGCCTGCAGCTGCGTGAAGACAACGCAGACATGCGCCTCACCGAAGCTGGCCGCAAGTTGGGCCTGGTGGACGATGCGCGGTGGGATGCGTTCAGCCGCAAGCGCGATGCTGTTTCACGTGAAACAGAGCGGCTCAAGTCCATTTGGGTGAATCCGCGAAACCTGCCGGCTTCGGAGTCGGAGCGTGTGCTGGGCAAGGCCATCGACCATGAATACAACCTGGCCGACCTGCTGCGCCGGCCCGATGTGAACTATGAAACGCTCATGTCGCTGGACGGCAGCAAGTACGCCGCCCCGGTGGCGCTGAGCGAAACCGAGATCGAGCAGATCGAGATCTCTGCCAAATATTCTGGCTACATCGAGCGCCAGCACGATGAGGTAGAGCGTGCCGCGCACTTCGAGAACCTGAAGCTGCCGGCTGACTTCGACTACGGGCAAGTCAAGGCGCTGAGCTTCGAGGTGCGACAGAAGCTGGACAAGCACCGTCCGGAGACGTTGGGCCTGGCGTCGCGCATCTCCGGCGTGACGCCCGCAGCGATCTCGCTGTTGATGATCCATCTGCGCAAGGGTGGTCACAAGGCGTTCGCTCGCGACGCAGCCGCCACGGAAGCAGCCGCCGAATGACAGCGCCAATCGATACGCTGCGCGCGGGCGCGGCTGCAATGGGCGTGACCCTGTCCGATCAGCAAGGCGAGCGGCTGCTGGCCTACGGCACCTTGATGCTCAAGTGGAACAAGGTCTACAACCTGACCGCGCTGCGAGATCCGGCAAGCGTGCTCACGCACCACTTGCTCGATAGCCTGGCCGCCATTGCGCCGCTGCAGCGCGAGTGGGCAGGGAGGGGCAAGTTGCTGGACGTAGGCTCGGGAGGCGGGTTGCCCGGCGTCGTGATCGCCATCATGCGGCCTGACATCGACGTCAGCTGCCTCGACGCCGTGGCCAAGAAGGCTGCTTTCGTTCAGCAGGTGGCAGCCGAGTTGGAGTTGCCGAACCTGCGCGGGCTGCACGCCCGGGTCGAGTCGCTCACGGGAAGCTACGACGTCATCAGCTCGCGCGCATTTGCCTCGCTGCCTGATTTTTTCAATGGCTCGGTGCATCTGCTGGCGCCCGGTGCGGTGTGGCTTGCCATGAAGGGCAAGGTACCGGCCGAAGAACTCGCGGCCTTGCCGAAGGGCGTTGCAGTGTTTCACGTGGAACAACTGACGGTTCCAGGCTTGGACGCCGAGCGCTGCATCGTCTGGGCACGCAAAGAATCCGCCTGAACAGGCACCTCGATTACCAAAAGAAGCAGTGGCGCCGGCAAAAGCCGGTGCCATAACAGCCTTCACGGCATCGTGCTCGCTTAGACTCGATGCCTCCCCTCTGGTCTCTCTCCGGCTCGCTTTTTCGAGGCAAAACCCATGTTCGGCATCGCTGACTACGGCGCATTCGTCGCCGCCATTGTCCTTTTCCTCCTGATTCCCGGCCCGGGCAACCTGGCGCTGATCACTTCGACCAGCAAGGGTGGAATCCGAGGCGGGCTGGCAGCAACAGCCGGGGTGATTTTGGGTGACCAGTGCCTGATGTGGGCCGCCGTCGCCGGCGTCTCTGCGGTGCTGGCTGCTTATCCGGCCGCTTTCAAGGCGGTGCAGTGGCTGGGCGCCGGCTATCTTGCCTGGCTGGGCATCAAGATGCTGCTGGCCAAGCCGGGCTCGGCTCCCATCCTCAACATCAAGCCGAGCCACTTCCTGCGCCAGGCCTTCACCATCACCTTGCTGAATCCCAAGGCGATCGTGTTCTACATGGCCTTCTTCCCGCTGTTCGTGGATCCGGCCCGTCACCAGGGCCTGATCACCTTCGGCGCAATGGCCGTCACCATCGCCGCGCTGACCTTCCTGTACGGCCTGACTTCCACTCTGCTCACGCACTTCCTGGCCGAGCGCATCCGTGCCAATCCCCGCATTTCCACCACGCTCGAGAAGCTGGCCGGCACCTTCCTGATCGCCTTCGGCATCAAGCTCGCGATTTCCCGCTGATCGACCCCTCGTACAGACATGGCCAAGATTTTCTGCATTGCCAACCAAAAGGGCGGCGTCGGCAAGACCACCACCACCGTCAATCTCGCCGCCGGCCTGGCCAAGGTCGGCCAGCGGGTGCTGATGATCGACCTCGACCCCCAGGGCAATGCCACCATGGGTTCGGGCATCGACAAGCGCCAGCTGGAGTTGACGGTGTACGACGTGCTGCTTGAATCGGCCTCGGTGGCCGAAGCGCGGGTCAAGTCCGACAAGCTGGTGGAGGGCGGCTGCAGTTACGACGTGCTGGGTGCCAACCGCGAGCTGGCGGGTGCCGAAGTCGAGATGGTCGCGCTCGACCGCCGCGAAAAGCGCCTGCGCACCGCCTTGGCCGCCGTCGGCGCGGAGTACGACTTCGTGTTGATCGACTGCCCGCCGAGCCTGAGCCTGCTGACACTGAACGGCCTGTGCGCGGCCCACGGCGTGATCGTGCCGATGCAGTGCGAGTACTTCGCGCTCGAAGGGCTGACCGACCTGGTCAACACCATCAAGCAGGTGCACGCCAACCTCAACAAGAACCTGCAGATCATCGGCCTGCTGCGCGTGATGTTCGATCCGCGCATCACGCTGCAGCAGCAGGTGAGCGAGCAGCTCAAGTCCCACTTCGGCGACAAGGTGTTCGACACGGTCATCCCGCGCAATGTGCGCTTGGCCGAGGCACCGAGCTACGGATTGCCTGGCGTGGTGTTCGACCCGGCCGCGCGCGGCAGCCAGGCCTTCATCGCGTTCGCCCAAGAGCTGGTCGAGAAGATGCCGCCCGCCAGCGCATTCGCCTCGGGCGCGGTGGCGCCGCCGATCGCGCCGGTGGAGCGCATCGCGCCGGACCTGCCGATCCCGGCCGACGTGATGGCGCCGGCTACCGCGCCGGAGTCCGGTTCCACCAGCGAAAACAGCGCTTGACGCGGGGCCACGGCACATGACTGCAGCACCCCGCATCCTGCTGCTGCCCGGATGGCAGAACAGCGGCCCCGGCCATTGGCAGACCCGATGGGAAGCCGTCCACGGCGACCATCGTGTCGAGCAGCACGAGTGGATGCGTCCGCTGCGCGGCGACTGGTCGATCCGTCTCGAGGAAGAAGTGCTGGCATCGCCCGGCCCCGTGGTCCTGGCCGCGCACAGCCTCGGCTGCATCCTCGTCGCCGCCTGGGCCTCGCACTCGCGCAACACCCACAAGGTGCGCGGCGCGCTGCTGGTGGCACCCGGGGACTTGGAGCGCGACGACCTGCGCCAGCAGATTCCCGGCTGGGCGCCGATCGTGCGGCAGCCGCTGCCGTTTCCGGCGGTGCTCATCGCCGCCAACGACGATCCGTATTGCGAAGCCTCGCGCTCGCGCCAGATGGCCAGCGACTGGGGCGCGCGCTTCGTCGACGCCGGCGCACGCGGCCACCTGAACGCCGAATCCGGCCTGGGCGACTGGCCCGAAGGCCGGGACCTCCTGAACGAAATCTCGAAAGAAAAGAACTGATGGCGACCAAGAAACCCAAGGGCCTCGGCCGCGGCCTCGAAGCGCTCCTCGGCCCGACGGCTGCGCCTTCCGCCGACAACGGCATCGGTGGCGGCAATAGCGGCCGGGAAGAGGGTGGCGCGCCGCAGAACCCGAACACGCTGATGCTCGACCAGATGGTCGCCGGCGTCTACCAGCCGCGCACGCGCATGGACGAAGGCGCGTTGTACGAACTGGCCGAGAGCATCAAGGTGCAGGGCATCATGCAGCCGATCCTGGTGCGCCGGCTCGACCCCGAATCGGCAGCCGCCAAGAACGCCGAGTACGAAATCATCGCGGGCGAGCGCCGCTTCCGCGCCGCCAGGCTGGCGGGCCTCGACAGCGTGCCGGTACTGGTGCGCGACGTGCCCAACGAGGCCGCGGCGGCGATGTCGCTCATCGAGAACATCCAGCGCGAAGACCTCAATCCGCTGGAAGAAGCCCAAGGTTTGCAACGTCTTGTTACAGAATTCGGCCTCACGCACGAGCAGGCTGCGCAGGCCGTGGGCCGTTCGCGCAGCGCCGCCAGCAACCTGCTGCGCCTGCTGAACCTGGCCGAGCCTGCGCAGCAGATGCTGATGGCCGGCGACATCGACATGGGCCATGCCCGCGCGCTGCTGTCGCTCGACCGGGGCACGCAGATCACGGCCGCCAACCAGATCGCCGCCAAGAAGATGTCAGTACGCGAAGCCGAGGCGCTGGTGAAGAAGCTTGCGGCCGAGTTCACGCTCACGCCATCGCGCCGCAGCAACGACGGCGAGAAGTCGCGCGACCTGCAGCGCGTGGAAGAAGAACTGGCCGACCTGCTGACCGCCGAAGTCGAGGTGCGCATCAAGAAGCGCAGCAAGCGCGGCGGCCGGATCGAGGAGAGCGGCGAGCTCGCCATCCACTTCGGTTCCATCGAGGCACTCAACGGATTGATCGAGCGCATCCGCCGAACAGCCTAGGTTGTGAATCCGGCGTCGGGCATTCGTTTGATTGCATTCGGTTGATTGATTCTTGCAATCCTTTGCGCGTATCCTCGACCGCTGGTTTTTCAACCCCAAATCTCTGACAACCGAGGGAGTCCTCCATGCAGTTCACAAGGTTCCCGCTCGCGGCCGTGGCCGTCGGCGCACTTCTTCTCACCGGCTGCGCAGCCACCGACATGCAGATGGGCAGCCAGTCGGCCAAGACCATGGCCACCGGCAGCGCGGCCGGCGGTGCCACCGACAACGCAAGCAGCCAGCTGGAGCGTTGCGAATCGCCGCTGGGCACGGTCTCGTTGATCGAGAACCAGAGCGCCGGCTGGTACACGGTGCTCACGGGTGAATACAAGCTGCCGCCTACGGCCAACCTGCTGCGCCTGCTGGTGCAACAGTCGAACTGCTTCATCGTGGTCGAGCGCGGCGCGGCCGGCATGAACGCGATGACGCGTGAACGCGCACTGCAGCAGTCGGGCGAAATGCGCGGCGGCAGCAACTTCGGCCGCGGCCAGATGGTCGCTTCCGACTACGGCCTGTCGCCCGAGATCGTGTTCAGCAACAGCGACGCAGGCGGCATCGGCGGCGCGCTCGGCGGCCTCGTGGGTGGCGGCCGTGGCCGCGCGCTCGCGCAGCTCGGCGGCAGCATGCAGACCAAGGAAGCCAGCGCGCTGCTGACCCTCATCGACAACCGCTCCGGCGTGCAGGTCGCGGCTTCGGAAGGCAGCGCCTCCAAGACCGACTTCGGCGCCTTCGGCGCGCTCGCCGGCCGCAGCGCGGGCGGCAACATCGGCGGCTACACCAACACGGCGCAGGGCAAGGTGATTGCCGCCGCCTTCATGGATGCCTTCAACCAGATGGTCCGCTCGCTGCGCAACTACAAGGCGCAGACGGTGCGCGGCCAAGGCCTCGGCGGCGGCGGCCGCCTGGGCGTGGACGGCGGCGCAGCGCCGTCGCAGACCTATGTGCCGGCCGAGAAGCCGGCTCCTGCGCGTCGTCGCAGCAACAGCAGCAACTGATCGATCGATCGATCGCCTCGCGCGCGCGATCGGAAAAAAAGCCCGGGGCTCTCGCGAGCCGCCGGGCTTTTTCATGGATCGTCCGGGAACGGACGCCCGGGCCGTCAGAGGCTGAAGATCTTCCCGGGGTTCATGATGTTCTTCGGGTCGAGCGCGCGCTTGATGGTGCGCATCATGTCGATCGCGCCCACGCCTGCTTCAGTGACCAGGAAGTCCATCTTGTGCAGCCCCACGCCGTGCTCGCCGGTGCAGGTGCCTTCCAGCGCCAGCGCGCGGCTCACTAGCGCGTGGTTCAGCTCCTCGGCCTTCACGCGCTCTTCGGGGATGTTCGGGTCGAGCAGGTAGCCGAAGTGGAAGTTGCCGTCGCCCACGTGGCCGACCAGGAAGTAGGGGATGCCGCTGGCATCGGCCTCGGCCACCGAGTCGAGCAGGCAGTCGGCCAGCCGCGAGATCGGCACGCATGTGTCGGTCGAGATCACGCGGCAGCCCGGGCGCGACTGCACCGCCGCGAAATAGCTGTTGTGACGCGCGGTCCACAGGCGCGTGCGTTCTTCCGGCGTGCTGGCCCATTCGAAGGCATTGCCGCCGTGGCCGCTGGCCAGCTCCTGCACCGTCTCGGCCTGCTCCTTCACGCCTGCGGGCGAGCCGTGGAATTCCATCAGCAGCATCGGCTCTTCGCGCAGGTTCAGCTTGGCATAGGCATTCACCATGCGCACCGTGTTGACGTCGATCAGCTCCACACGCGCGATCGGCACGCCCAGCTGGATGGTCTCGATGGTCGTGCGCACCGCGGCCTCGATGCTCGGGAACGAGCAGATCGCGGCGGACACCGCCTCGGGCAGCGGATAGATGCGCAGCGTGACCTCGGTGACCACGCCCAGCGTGCCCTCGCTGCCCACCATGAGGCGCGTGAGGTCGTAGCCGGCGGAAGACTTCTTCGCGCGCGTGCCGGTGCGAATGACTTCGCCGGCGGCGGTGACCACCTCCAGCGCCAGCACGTTCTCGCGCATGGTGCCGTAGCGCACCGCGTTCGTGCCGCTGGCGCGCGTGGCGGTCATGCCGCCGATGGAGGCGTCGGCGCCGGGGTCGATGGGGAAGAACAGGCCCGTGCTCTTGATCTCTTCATTGAGCTGCTTGCGTGTGACGCCCGGCTGCACCGTCACCGTGAGGTCGTCGGCGTTGACCGACAGCACGCGGTTCATGCGCGACACGTCGATGCTGATGCCGCCTTGCACCGCCAGCAGGTGGCCTTCGAGCGAGGAGCCCACGCCGAAGGGGATGACCGGCACGCTGTGCTCGCTGGCCAGCTTCACCGCGTCGGCCACGTCCTGCGTGCTTTCGGCGAACACCACGGCCGAGGGCGGCGGCGCGTCGAACGAAGACTCGTCGCGCCCGTGCTGCGTGCGCACCGCCAGCGCCGTGGAACAGTTGGCGCCGAAGCGGGCCTTCAGCCCGTCGATCAGGCTGGCGGGAACGTCGCGCAGATGAAGCTCCGGCATCAGGTGCGAGGTTTGGGTCGGGGCGTTCATCGGGGCGTCTCCTGCGAGGGGTGAGGGGGATCGGCCATTTTACGGAGCGAGCACCATAATGCGCTTCGGAAAAAACATGAACCCCACCACCCTCAGCGCACTCGCGGCCTTTCCGTCGCAACTGGAGGCCCACTACGCGGCCATTCCCCCGGCCTTCAGGCACTGGACGCCGCCCTCGTGGGAGGGCGTTCCCAGCGAGGCCTTCACCGCCATCGAGCAGCTCTGCCATGTGCGCGACATCGAGATCGAGGGCTACCACGTGCGCTTTCGCCGCACGCTGCAGGAGGCGCACCCGACCCTGGCCTCGATCGACAGCGAGCCGCTGGCCGTCGAGCGCAACTACGGCGCGGCCGACGCGGCAAAGGTGCTGGCCGACTTCCGCCTGGCGCGCGTGCAGACCATGGAGATCATCTCCAGCCTGAGCGACGCGCAGCTGCAGCGCACGGCCGTGTTCGAGGGCTACGGCCCCCTGACCATGCGCAGCCTCATTCACTACCTCTGCAGCCACGACCAGCAGCATCTTGCAGGCCTGCAGTGGCTGGCCGGCAAGATCGACGCATCGAGCGTCGCGCAATAAAAGCAGGAGCGCCCATGGGCAACCGACTTTCCCAGATCGCCACCCGCACCGGCGACGACGGCACCACCGGCCTCGGCGACAACACCCGCGTGCCCAAGGATCACCTGCGCGTGCATGCGATGGGCGACGTGGACGAACTCAACTCGCAAATCGGCGTGCTGCTGTGCGAGCCCATGCCGGAGCCCGTGCGCGAGCTTCTGGTCGATGTGCAGCACCAGCTCTTCAACCTCGGCGGCGAGCTCTCGATGCCGGGCTTCACCTTGCTGAAGGCCGATGCGCTGCTGCAGCTGGACAACGCCCTGGCAGAGCACAACGCCGCGCTGCCGCGGCTGGCCGAATTCATCCTGCCGGCCGGCACCCGCGCGGCCTCGCTCGCGCATGTGTGCCGCACGGTGGCGCGAAGGGCCGAACGCGCGGTGGTCGCGCTGGGCGCCACGGCCGAGCTCAACGATGCGCTGCGCCAGTACCTCAATCGTCTGAGTGATCTGCTGTTCGTGCTGGCGCGCGTGCTCAACCGCATGAACGGCGGTGACGACGTCTACTGGAAGAGCGAGCGCATGGCGCGTGCTGCCGCAGCGGAAGCAGCAGAAGACGAGGACAACAAGGAGGCCCCATGAAATTCCCGAACACCGTCAGCGCATCGCTCGCCTTGGCGATGGCCGCCGCGCTCTGGCTGCCGGTCGCCGCGCACGCCCAGAGCGCCGACAACCCGCCCAAGGCACAGCGCGCCCACACGCTCAAGCAGCCGTCGCGCGGCGGCAAGGTGGTGGGCAGCGTGCAGCGCGGTACCAATGCGGCGGGCCGAGGCATCGGCCGCGCAGACGCAGCCACCCGGCGCGGCGTCAACAACGTATCTGAAAAGGCCAGCCGTCCGGTGCGCAATGTGGGCGAAGCGTTTGGACGCAAGCTCGCGCCGGGTTCCAGTGGCCGCGCCGCACCGCCGCCTGTGGGGCCTCAGGGCAACGCGCCCTGAAGCTTTGACTGATCCAGTTCGGGGCGCGCTCACGACGGCGGGGTACCTTGCTCCGCGAATGTCCCCCGGCCTGCGGCCTCCTCCTTTATTTCGCTGCGCAAGGCACCCCGCCGTCGTGATCGATGGACGCAGCGTTCGTGCGGCCGGCACCAAAGCCGCGCCCATGTGCGAATGGCACCGGGTGCTCCCCGCAGCGAAATAAAGGAGGAGCCCGAAGGGCGGGGGACATTCGCGGAGGGGAGTACCCGGTGTCATTCGCACGCCCCCGGACCAAAACCCGAAGGCACAAAAAATGGCAAGAAACATAGAGATCAAAGCCCGCATCGACAGCGTCGAACGCGTGGCAACCATCGCCGCGACATTGGCCAACAAGGGCCCCATCGAGATCGCACAGGACGACACCTTCTTCCGCTGCAACGACAGCGCCGACCGCCTGAAGCTGCGTACCTTCGCACCCGACCGCGCGGAGCTGATCTTCTACCGCCGCGCCAACAGCGCAGGCCCCAAGGAATCGTTCTACCTGATCACGCCCTGCAGCACACCCGACGTGCTGCGCGAATCGCTCACGCTCGCATGGGGCCAGGCAGGCCGCGTGCGCAAGCAGCGCCGGTTGTTTCTCGTGGGCCGCACACGTGTGCACCTGGACCGCGTGGAAGGCCTCGGCGAATTCCTTGAGCTCGAAGTGGTGCTGGAAGAGGGCGAGTCCGCCGAAGCCGGCATCGCGCAGGCGCATGCGCTCATGGCGCGACTGGGCGTGGGCACCGACCAGCTGGTGCAGGGCGCCTACGTCGATCTTCTGAACAGCGCCGCCTGATCAGCGCCAGCCCGCGGCCTTCAACTGGTCCGCCAGCAGCTGCGCGACCTTTTCATAGCCTCGTGCATTGGCATGGATGCGGTCGGAGCGCAGCGATGCATCCGACAGCACGCTCGAATAAACATTGGCGACAAGCAGAGCCTGCCCCGACTTCGCCACCTCTTCATAGAACGGCGCATCGCTGAGCGAGCCGACGAATGCGCGCATCGCGTCGGGCGCCGGCGTGGCCAGCACCGCGACATGCGGCGTGTGCGCGCGTGCCAGGTCGATCAGCTCCGCCAGGTTGTCGCGCGTGGCCGCGGCAGACACGCCGCGCAGCATGTCGTTGCCGCCGATGCCGATCAGGATCGCGTCGTAGCTTGCGCCATTGAGCAGCCCTGGCAGCCGCTGCAGCGCGCCCGCCGAGGTGTCTCCGTTGACGCCCTCGTTGTCGATCTGCCAGCCCGTGATCTCGCCCAGCTTCACGGGCCATGACGCGTCGGTCGGCGCGCCGTAGCCGAAGGTCAGGCTGTCGCCCAGCGCCAGCACGCGGGCGCCGGGCTTCAATGCGTTGGAGGAGGCCTTGCGCTTGCCGCAGGCCGCCAGTGCTGCCGCTGCGGGCACGCCGGCCAGCAGGTGGAGGAGGTGTCTTCGCTTCATGCTGCGCGCAGCTTAATCGCGGCCACAAGCTGCCCGGGCGCTTGCCCCTTTTCTCGGAAAGCGCATAAGCCTCCCCGTTTTTGTTCGTTCCCCGGCGAAGGGGGCAGGCGAAGAATCGCGGCCCTGCATCTTCATTCATCACCACCGACCGGGGCCCGACACCATGCCGCTGCTTTCCCGCCACCGCTTCCTGCGCCATGTGGCCGTTCTTTCCGCTGCCCTGTTGGCCGCGCCGCTCGCGGCCCTGGCCGCACCGGCCACGGGCGATCCCGTATGGTTCGGCGTGAGCGGCCCGCTCACCGGGCAGAACGCGCAGTACGGCGCGCAGTGGAAGGCCGGCTTCGATCTCGCGCTGGAGCACATCAATGCCCAGGGCGGCATCCACGGCCGCCCGCTGGCCTACAACTTCGAGGACAGCCAGAGCGACCCGCGCCAGTCGGTGGCCATCGCGCAGAAGCTGGTGAACGACAAGCGCGTGCTCATCGAGCTCGGCGACTTCTCCAGCCCGGCCTCGATGGCGGCATCGCCCATCTACCAGCGCGCGGGCCTGGTGCAACTGGGCTTCACCAACTCCCACCCCGACTTCACCAAGGGCGGCGACTACATCTGGAGCCCCTCCATCAGCCAGGCCGATGCACAGCCGCTGCTGGCCGAGCTCGCGGTGAAGACGCTGGGCTTCAAGCGCATCGCGGTGCTCTACCTCAACACAGACTGGGGCCGAACCAGCAAGGACGTGCTCGTGAAGGCCGCGCAGGAACGCGGCGCGCAGGTCGCGATTGCAGAGGGCTACCAGCCCGACGAGAAAGACTTCCGCTCGACCCTGGTGCGCGTGCGCGACGCCAACCCCGACGGGCTGGTGCTGATCTCCTACTACCCCGACGGCGCGCTCATCGCGGGCCAGGTGCGCAGCGTGGGGCTCAGGCAGCCCATCGCCGCGGTGGGCTCGGTGTATTCGCCGAAGTTCATCGAGCTGGGCGGCGCGGCGGTGAACGGCATCTTCACCAACACCGCTTTCTATCCGGAGGAGCCGCGCGCCGAGGTGCAGGACTTCGTGAAGAGCTTCCGCGCGAAGTACGGCAAGGAGCCGGACGCGTTCAATGCCTACGCCTACGACGCCGTGGTGTACGCCGCCGCCGCGCTGCGGCAGGCCGGCGCGAACGCTGATCGCAAGGCCGTGCGCGACGCGTTCTACAAGATCAAGGACGTGCCGAGCGTGATCTTCGGCAAGGCCAGCTTCGATGCGCAGACGCGGCGGATCATCGGCGTGAAGAGCGTGAATCTTGTCGTGAAGGATGGCAAGTGGGCGCAGCTGGACGAGAAGGCGGCGCTTGCTGCGGCCAGGTAGCCGATGAGCTTCACCTCCTTCTTCGACTACACCGTCAACGGCCTGATCATCGGCAACATCTACGCGTTGCTCGCGGTCGGGCTCGCGTTGATCTTCGGTGTCTCGCATCTCATCAACTTCGCGCACGGCTCGGTGTACACGGTGGGCGCGTACATCGGCTGGGCGTCGATCACCTACCTGCACACGCCGCTGCCCGTGACCATCCTGCTGGTGGTGCTGGGCTCCGGTGCGCTCGGCATGCTGATCGAGCGCGTGGGCCTGCGGCCGCTGCAGGGCGCGGCTCGCATTGCGCCGCTGCTGGCCACCATCGGCATCAGCTTCGTGCTCGACATCCTCGTGCAGCTGGTGTTCAGCCCCGACCCGCGCTCGCTGCCCACGCAGCTGCCCGACTGGCGGCTGCAGATCGGCACCGGCACCATCGGCGCGCTCGACATCCTGATTGCGGGCATCGGCCTCGCGAGCGCGGCCGTGCTGTTTCTCTTCCTGCGTTTCACGAAGCTCGGCTGGGCCGTGCGCGCCACCGCGCAAGACCGCGACGCGGCGCAGCAGATGGGCGTGGACGTCGACCGCGTGAACCAGACCGTGTTCGCCATTGCCGCCGCGCTGGGTGGCCTTTCTGGCTTGCTGGTGGGCATGTACTACAACAACATCAGCCCGGCGATGAGCTTCCAGGCCACGCTCAAGGGCGTGGTGGCCACGGTGGTCGGCGGCGTGGGCAACGTGCCGGGCGCCATTGTCGGCAGCCTGTTGCTGGGGCTGATCGAAAGCTACGGCGTGGCCATTCTCGGCACGCCGTACCGCAACCTCTTTGCCTTTGCGCTGCTGCTGGTCATCCTGGTGTGGAAGCCGAACGGCCTGTTCGGCCGCAAGCGCGCACTGCCGCCCGAGCCGCTGACCGGCACCTTCATCGCGCCGAGCAAGCCCTGGCACATACCGCGCCGCGTGCTCGCCGCAGTGTTCGCGGTGGCTGTGGCATTGCCGCTGTTCGATCCGTCGCCGTACCTGCTGCAGACGCTCACCAACGCATGGCTCTACGGTGCGCTGGCGCTGAGCCTCACGCTGGTGGCCGGCACCATCGGGCAGATCTCGCTCGGCCATGCGGGGCTGCTGGCCATCGGCGCGTATGCGTCGTCGCTGCTGGTGCTCGACCTGCACCTGCCGGTGGGCATGGGCATCGTGCTCGCGGGCATCCTCACGTCGCTGATCGGCACCGCGCTCATCTTTCCGGCCTTCAGGCTGCGCGGCCATTACGTGTCGATCGCCACGCTGGGCATCGGCGAGATCGTGGCGCTCACCATCCTCAACTGGGAAAGCCTCACGCACGGGCCCATCGGCGTGTCGGGCATACCGCCGCTGTCGCTGTTCGGGCGCGATGCTTCGTCGAACCAGGCCATCTACTGGGCTTCCTTCGGTGCGATGGTGCTTCTTGCGCTGCTGCAGTGGCGTCTCTTGCGTTCGCACCTGGGCCGCACCTTCCGCGCGGTGCGCGAAGACGAAGTGGCGGCGCGCGCCTACGGCGTGAGCCCCGACCGCTACAAGGCGCTGGCCTTCGGCTTCGGTGGCTTCGCGGCCGGCGTGAGCGGCGCCTTCACCGCGCACATGTATTCGTACATCAACCACGAGACCTTCGGCTCGCAGATCTCGATCCTCGCGCTGACGATGGTGATCCTCGGCGGCCTCGGGAACATCAGCGGCGCGCTGCTGGGCGCGGTCGCGCTCGTGAGCCTGCCGGAGCTGTTCCGCGTGACGGCCGAGTACCGCATGCTGATCTACGGCGTCGCGCTGCTTCTCTTGATCCGCTTCCGCCCGCAGGGTTTGCTGGGCACTGTCTGAAAGAACACCACACCATGAGCCACCTGAACGACTACCTCGCCGAGAAACGCGCCGCCGTGCTCGCACGCAATGCCGCCGTCGAGGCCGGCACAGCGCAGCCCGTGCAACTCAAGGCCAGCGTGAAGGCCGAAGGCCGCAGCGGCGTGCGCCGCCTGCGCATCCGCGACCACCAGGTCATCAGCGACAGCCCGTCCGACTTCGCGGGCTACAACCTCGGCCCCAGTTCGCCCGAGCTGCAACTGGGCGTGCTGGGCACCTGCGTCACGCACATCTTCCTGATCCAGGCGGCCGAGCGCCAGGTGCCGCTCGAAAGCCTCGAAGTGGAAGTGACCGGCATCATCGATCCGCGCGGAGGCAAGCCGGGCCATGAAAAGACGCCCATCTGGCCGCACGAGATCGGCTACACGGTGCACATCGATTCGCCCGCGAGCCGCGAAGAGATCGACGCGCTGTTCGAGGCGGTCGAACGCAACTGCCCCATCCTGAACCTGCTGCGCAATCCGCAGGCCATCCGCGCCGACGTGAAGCTCGTGAACTCGAAGGCGAAGGCCGCCGATGCCGTCGCTGCTTGAGATACGCGGCCTGGTGCGCCGCTTCGGCGGCCTCACCGCCGTCGATGCCGTCGACCTGCATGTGGGCGAGGGCGAACTGCTGAGCGTGATCGGCCCGAACGGCGCCGGCAAGACCACGCTGTTCAACCTGGTCACGGGCCTCGACAGGCCCGATGAAGGCCGGGTGCTGTTCGACGCAGAAGACATCACCGGCCTGCCCGCGCAACAGCTCGCGCAGCGCGGCCTGGCGCGCACGTTCCAGCATGGGCGTGTGTTCGCGAATCTCTCTGTGCTCGACAACGTGCTGGTCGGTGCGCACACACGGCTGCGCGCCGTGAAACCGCGCGCGGGCGGCGTGCCGGGCCTGGGCGCATTGGCCGAGCTTGCGCTGGCGCTGGTGCAGCCCGCCGCCGTGCGCCGCGAGGAAGACGCACTGCGCGAAGAAGCGCGCGAGATCATCGCGCTCTTCGGCGAACGGCTGGCGCCGCGCATCGACCATCCGGCCTACAGCCTCTCCTATGCCAACCGCCGCCGTGTAGAGATCGCACGCGCGCTCGCGCTTCGGCCGCGCCTGCTGCTGCTCGACGAGCCCACCGCCGGCATGAACGAGAGCGAGACCGCCGAGATGCTGGAGATCATTCGCAGCCTCAAGGCGCGCGGCCAGGCCATCCTGCTGATCGAGCACAAGCTCGACCTCGTGATGCAGCTCTCCGACCGCGTGGCCGTGCTCGACGACGGCCGCAAGATCGCCGAGGGGCTGCCCGATGAAGTGCGCAACGACCCTGCGGTGATCGAGGCGTATCTCGGGCATCGCCATGTGGGTGCGGCAGAGGCGGTGCCCGCATGATCGCCACCGTCGCGCGCACAGGCCTTTCTCCGTCGCCGCTCTGGGGAGAGGGCCGGGGCGAAGAGGGGCTGCCGGAGCGCACTGCCGCGCCGGCTCCGAATGAATCGCACAAGCCGCTGCTGCAGCTGAAGAAGGTCAACAGCTTCTATGGTCCGGTCCAGGCCCACTTCGACCTCGACATCGAAGTGCGCAAGGGCCAGATCGTCAGCCTGCTCGGCGGCAACGCCAGCGGCAAGTCGACCACCATGAAGATCGTGCTCGGCCTGCTCAAGCCGCGCTCGGGCGAAGTCAATTTCAACGGCGCTTCCACGCTCGGGCTGAGCACGCCGCAGATCATCCGCAAGGGCATCGGCTCGGTGCCCGAGGCGCGCCGCCTGTTCCCCGCGATGACCGTGCGCGAGAACCTGCTGATGGGCGCCTACGCGCGCAGCGACCGCAAGGCCGTGGCCGAAGACCTGGAGCGCATGCTCGAGCTGTTCCCGCGCGTGGCGGAGCGCATCGAGTTCCAGGCCGGCACGCTGTCGGGCGGCGAGCAGCAGATGGTGGCGATGGCACGTGCGCTCATGGGCCGTCCGCAGCTCATCTGCATGGACGAGCCGACCATGGGCCTGTCGCCGCTGTACGTCGACAAGGTGCTGGAGCTCATCGCGCGCATCAACGCACAGGGCGTGTCGGTGTTCATGGTCGAGCAGAACGCGAGCCTCGCGCTGCAGATCGCGCACCACGGCTATGTGCTGCAGACCGGGCGCATCGTGCTGTCGGGCCCGGCGCGCGAACTGCTGGCGGACGCGCGCATACGCGATGCCTACCTCGGCGGCGACGGCGCGGCGCGCACCGCTTCCTGAATCGGCGAAAGCCCACGGAGAGAGAGAGAGAACCCACCCATGCCATTGAAACTCGACCACGTCGTCATCGCGGTGCACGACCTCGAACGCACCATCGCCGACTACGGCGCGCTCGGCTTCCACGTGCTGCGCGGCGGCGACCATCCGGGCCGCGCCACGCACAACGCGCTGGTGGTGTTCGGTGACGGCAGCTACTTCGAGCTGATCGCATGGCGCGAACCGTCGCCCGCCGAACGGTGGTGGCAGCTGCTGCAGAAGCACGGCGAGGGCATCGTCGACTTCGCGCTGCTGCCGCGCGACACCGCGGCCACGGTCGCCGGCGCGAAGGAGCGCGGCCTGGTGCTGGAAGGTCCGCTCGACGGCGGCCGCGTGCGGCCCGATGGCGAACGCCTGCGCTGGCAGACGGCGCGTGCGCCCTCGGCCGACTTGCCCTTCCTGTGCGGCGACCTCACGCCGCGCGCCTTGCGCGTGCCCGAAGGCGAAGCGCGCGTGCATGCCAACGGCGCGCTCGGCGTGGCGAGCCTGGCCATCGCCGTGCGCGACCTCGACGCGACGCTCGCGCGCTACCGCGCATTGCTGGGCACGGTGCCCGAGGATGCCGACACCCACATCGGCGAGCCCGTGGCGGTGCCCGGCAGCCATCTGCGCGTGGCGGTCGTCGCATTGGGGAGCAGCGTGCTCGTGCTGTCGTCGCCGCGCGAGAACGCGGCCCATGCGGGGGAGGGCAGCGACACGCTCACACAGCGCATCGCCGCGCGCGGAGAAGGGCCCTATGCGCTGGTGCTGCACACGGGCCGGCCGCAATCTACCGGCACCTTCGACCTTGCACGCACCCACGGCGCCCTGATCGAGCTCGACCTGCCGCCGCTGGACCGATTGCAGGACAAGGCCCCGCACGGATACCAGCGCTTACCTGATTTCACCTGACCGCGACCTGAAACGGCCGTTGCGGACACATGCGGGGCACACAATGGACTCGTCTCATCAACGCATGGAGGATTCCAGATGAACATCAAGTCAAAGAGCATGGCCGTTGCCGCAGCGGCACTGGCAATGTGCATGGCCGCCGGCAGCGCCGTTGCGCAGGATCGTCGTTTCGACGGCCGTCCCGGCCCGGGCGACGGACGCTTCGAACAGCGCGGCCCCAACTTCGATCACCGTGGCGGCCCGCCGGGCTACCGTGGCAACCAGGACTTCCGTGACGGCCGCCAGTTCGATCGCCGCGGCTTCCCGCAACCGCACGCCGAATGGCGCCGTGGTGGCCGCGTGCCGCCGGAGTACCGTGGCCGCAACTACGTGGTGCAGGACTGGCGTGCCTACCGGCTGCAGCAGCCGCCGCGTGGGTACCAATGGGTGGGCGTGGGCGGAGACTTCGTGCTCGCGGCCATTGCCACCGGCGTGATTGCGAACATCATCGCAGGCCAGTAAACAGACGCTGTTTCGGCCATTGCGCGAAACAGCACTGCACAGACGACGCCGCAGGCCGCGAGGCTTGCGGCGTTTTTTTCAGACCAGTGCGGTGGGCGCCGATTGGGCGCAGACGTTGCGGCCGGTGATGGTCAGGCGAAGCCCGCCGCCGTGCCATTCGAGCCAGTTGAGGCTCACGTATGCATCGATGTCGGCATCGTCGATGCGATCGGCCTGGCGGCTCTGCAGCAGTTCGACCGTGGCGGGCAGGCCCCGTCTCAGCCGTTCGCGCCGCTCCGCGGCATCGGCGGCCTTGAGGGCGGCCCTTGTTTGCTGTTGCTGCTGCTGCGGGGTCGATGCCATTGCTGATCCGTTTCCAGGAAGCCAGGGAATTAACCCGAATGTACGCCGCCTGTGTGAAGCTGCATTCTTCTTTTTTAACCTTTCTGTCGTCCCCGGTACACACCCCCCAAACGCCACTGGACAGGCTCTAGATTTCGTAGTGTGAGGCTTTGGCCTCGTCTCCCAGGGCCTTTTCGACCACCGCCCGCGTCAGCGTGGGCGCGAACGATTCGATGAAGGCATAGACGTACTTGCGCAGGTAGGTGCCCCGCCGTACCGCGAGCTTGGTGAGGTTGATGCCGAAAAGCCGCCCCGCATCGAGCGCGCGCAAGTGGGTGTCGCGCTCGGCTTCGTAGGCCACGCCGGCCACGATGCCCACGCCCAGGCCCAGCTGCACGTAGGTCTTGATGACGTCGGCATCCATCGCGGCCAGCACGATGTTGGGCTGCAGTCCGCGCTGCTCGAAGGCCTCGTCGATGCGCGAGCGGCCGGTGAAGCCGGTGTCGTAGGTGATGAGCGGATAGCGCGTGAGCGCGTCGAGCGTCAGCGGTGCGTCGAGCAGCGGATGCCCCGGCGGCACGATCACCGAATGCGTCCAGCGGTAGCAGGGCAGGGCGACCAGCTGCGGATAATCGCCCAGCGCCTCGGTGGCGATGCCCACGTCGGCTTCGCCGTCGAGCAGCATCTGCGCGATCTGCTTGGGCGAGCCCTGGTGCAGGTGCAGCTTCACGTTCGGGAACTGCGCTCGGAATTCCTGCACCGCCACCGGCATCGCATAGCGCGCCTGCGAGTGCGTGGCCGCCACCGACAGCAGCCCGCTTTGCTGCGCGATGAATTCCTGGCCCGCGTGCTTGAGGTTGCTGCTCTCCATCAGCATGCGCTCGATGATCGGCAGCACATGCCCGCCGGGCTCGGTGAGGCCCGTGAGCCGCTTGCCGGCGCGCACGAACAGCTCGATGCCGAGTTCTTCCTCGAGCTCGCGGATCTGCCGGCTCACGCCGGGCTGGGAAGTGTGAAGGGTGTGGGCGACTTCGGTCAGGTTGAAGCCGCAACGAACGGCCTCGCGTACCGAGCGCAGTTGTTGGAAGTTCATCTGGCGCGCAAGAGAGTCGGGGCCCCGGTTGGGGCCGACCGGAGATTCTCGGCAGAACTGCTTATTCGGGGAACGATGCGTTTGTTGGTTTCACATGAGCAAAACATCTTTAAGGCTTTTGCCGCCACTTCGAGGAGGGCTTGTGGGGGAGCGCGCGGGTCACTCGGCGCCTCGTGGCGCGCCCCTAAACTGCCCGTCAACCCTGGCCTTCGCCAGGGACCACACACGCACCGACCGCACATGGGTAATCGCTCCTGGCTCTATCTCGAACACCGCACCGCAGCCGATGACGAAGAGGCCGCCTCCACCGAATTCGGCGCGGCGAACAACAACTTTCCCGTGCTCTGGCAGATCCTGCTGGCGAACGGCGCGGCGGGCGCGGCCATCGACCACCAGCGCGTCTTCGGCGACGCCGGCACCCGCAACCTCGCCAGCGATGCGCACGCCGCGCTGGGCCGCGTCCGGCGCATGCAGGCCTTCGTGGAGCGGCATCCGATGCTGCACACGCTGCCGCAGGTCGCGCTCCAGTTCGAGGCGCTGGCGCTGCATCTGGCCGCGCTGATCGACGAGGCGCCCGAAGGCACCCGGCCGTGCCTGTCCGCCGACCTGGACGAGCTGTCGTGGATGGACGGCGATGCGCAGCAGGGCGGCTTCATCGAGCGCAGCCGCAACGAATGCAATGCGCGGTGGGCGCGCGTGCAGCGTTGCATCGACAGCGGCAACCACCCCGGCTTCGACGCCGAACTCGGCATCAAGCGCTTCGCCGACTGGGAGGGCTGGGCCTGGCAGTTCGGCCTGGGCGGTGTTTCGCATGCCTACTTCAACGGCTACGAGCCGCCGCGCGACGAGCGCTTCGAAGACTTCATGGCGAATGAAGGCGACGGCGACGAGCAAGACGGGGAAGCTGGAGAAGACCGCGACTGGGACAACCACCTGGACGGCCCGCTCTGGCGCTTCGAGGCCAACGGCCTGTGGGGCGTGCGCTTCTCGGAAGACGGCGACCGGCGCACCGTGGCCGAGCCCGCGTGGGACGACATCCGCGCCAGCGGCGCGAGCGACGCGCGCCTGCTGTGGGTGTCGCGCGGCGAGCACACCGGTCTGCTGCTTGCGGACGCCGATGCACTGCGCGTGCTGCTCGAACCCCAGCTCGACGAGGCGTGGGACTTCGAGGACGACATCGCCACCGTGCTGGTGGGCGACCACATCGGGCTGCTGCGCATGGACGGCAGCTGGCTCATGGCGCCTTCGGTCGACGAGATCTGGAGCTTTGCCGGCGGCGTGGCGCGCGCCCGCGTGGGCGAGCGCCAGGGCTATGTCGATGCGCAGGGCCGATGGGCCATTGCGCCGCAATTCGACGAGGCCGAAGACTTCGCGCCCTGCGGCCTCGCACCCGCGCACACCGACGCCGGCTGGGGCCTGGTGCGCACCGATGGCGCATGGGCCGTGCCGCCGGGTTTCGACACCCTCGAGTGGCGCCACGACTGGGACGCCTTCGAAGCCACGCGCGGCGGCAAGGCCGGGCTCATCGATGCGCAGGGCCGCGTGGCGGTCGAGCCGGTGTACGAGGTGCTGGAGCTGCTCGAGGAATATCCCGTCGAGATGCTGGAGGCCGCCGACGCGGCGTCCAGCCATGCCGCGCCCGTGGCCCGGCCGAAGCGCTTCGCCGTGCAGCGCGAAGCGGGCCGGTGCGGGCTGATCGACGCGCGGGGCCAGGTGCTGGTGCCTTTCGACTACGGCCTGTTCGAATCGCTGGAGCCGCTGACCGGCGAGGAGCGCGCCCACGCGATGGTGCAGCGCGACCTGGTGCGCGTGGCGTCCAAGGGCGGCCGCACGGCGAAGAACGCGCCATGGTTGCGCGGCATCTACGACATCGGCGCCGGCCGCGAGCTGGTGCCCTGCAGGCATCGCACGGTGCAGCCGCTGACGTGGGGCACGCAGGACATCGGCTGGCTGGTGGCCGACCCGCTGCCGCGCGCTGAAAAGACCGACAAGACCGCCAAGGGGCAGCTGGCCGTGGGCGTGCTGCGCGCCGACGGGTCCACGCTGCATCCGCAGGCCTATCCCTGGATCGGGTCGCCCGTCTCCGTCAGCGAGGGCTGGTACGCCGTGCTGGTCCGCTCCGAACTGCGCAAACGCTGGAGCGCGGGCGAGCCAGTGAAGGCCGCGCGCAACGACCGCGACGTGTACGTCTGGCTGCATGCCGACGGTAGCGAGCAGGAGCACGCCGCGCACATGGCCGCGCGCCATGCGGCGGGCGACCTGCGGGCGGCCTACGAGCTGGCCTGCCATCTGCGCGACGGCGAGGGCGTTCCGGCCGACGCAATGCAGGCCCTGCAATGGATGGCGCGTGCCGCCGGCGTGCGTGCGCCGGGCGATGCGCCTGCCAGCGCGTCACCCGGCGGCTTGCCCGAAGCCATGCGCGAGCTCGCGCTGATGCTGCGCGCGGACGCGGCGGGCAGGGGCGCCGACCCGGCCGGCGCGCGCGCATGGCTCGTCCACGCCGTTGCGCACGGCGGCGCCGACGACGCGGAAACCCAGGCCCAGCTGGGCTACATGCTCTTCGAAGGGCTGGGCGGCGAACGCGACCCGGAGGCCGGCGTGCGGCACTACGAAGCGGCCGCCGAACGCGACAACCCCATGGCGCTGTTCAACCTGGGGCTGGCGTTGCGGGCCGGCGAGCAGGTAGCGCCCGACATGGCGCGCGCCGCAGGCTACTTCCGCCGCAGCGACGAAGCTGGCGACCAAGACGGCACGCTGCAACTCGGCGTCACGCTGTGCAGGCAGGCCGCGGAGGCGGGCGAGAAAAATGGCGACGAGGCAGCCGATGCGGCGCAGGCGAAGGTGCTCCATGCCGAGGCGGCCTACGCGTTCCAGAAGCTGGCTGAAGACGACGACAGCCGCCTGCAGGGCTGGGGTTGCTACGAGCTGGGCATGCTGCGCTTTCACGGGCATGGCGCGCCGCCGGACGCCGCCGAGGCCGAACGCTGGCTGCTGGCCGGCGCCGCGCTCGGCGATTGCGAGCAGAACCTGGAAAGCCAGCGCGCCTGTGTCGAGGACCTGGCGCAGGTGCTCTATGGCGACCGCGAGAGCCCGCTGTTCGACGCGCACAAGGCGGCCGAATGGGCGCAGCGCCTGCAGGCGCTGCCCGAGGCCGCTCCGGGGGACTGAGGCCGGCGGTGCCGGTCCGGATCCGTGGGCCCGCTCAGCGCGCGGGCGCCGGCGCAGGGTCGGGCAGCTCGATCTTGATGTCGAGCACTTCGAGGTTGTCCTGGGTCTCCAGGTGCACCTTGATGTCTTCCGCGTTGATCGACACGTACTTGGAAATCACCGCCACCAGCTCGCGCTGGAGTTCGGGCAGATAGTCGGGCCGCTTCTTGCCGCTGAGGCTGGACCGCTCGTGCGCGAGGATGATCTGCAGCCGCTCTTTCGCGACGCTGGCAGTCTTCTTCTTTTCGCCCAGCAGGAACGAGAGAAAGGACATGGCCTACTTGCCTCCGAAAATCCGCTTGAAGAAGCCCGGCTTCTCGGCGTCGACGAAGCGCATCGGCTTCTCTTCGCCCAGGAAGCGCGCCACCACGTCGCTGTAGGCCTGCGCCACGTCGGTTTCCTTGTCGTGGATCGCCGGCACGCCCTGATTGGAGGCGTGCAGCACGCTCTCCGACTCGGGGATCACGCCGATCAGCTTGATGCGCAGGATGTCCTGGATGTCTTCCAGCGACAGCATCTGCCCGCCCGCCACCCGGTTCGGGTTGTAGCGGGTGATCAGCAGGTGTTCCTTGATGGGGTCGCCGCCGTCCTTGGCGCGCTTGGTCTTGCTGCTGAGCATGCCCAGGATGCGGTCCGAGTCGCGCACCGAGGACACCTCGGGGTTGGTGACGACCAGTGCCTCGTCGGCGAAGTGCATCGCCATCATGGCGCCGGTCTCGATGCCCGCGGGCGAGTCGCAGACGATGTATTCGAAGTCCATCGCGGCGAGGTCGGTCAGCACCTTCTCGACGCCCTCCTGCGTGAGCGCTTCCTTGTCGCGCGTCTGCGAGGCGGCCAGCACGAACAGGTTGTCGCACTGCTTGTCCTTGATGAGTGCCTGGCTCAGGTTGGCTTCGCCCTGGATGACGTTGATCAGGTCGTACACCACGCGGCGTTCGCAGCCCATGATCAGGTCCAGGTTGCGCAGGCCCACGTCGAAGTCGATCACCGCCGTCTTCTTGCCCGCGAGCGCCAGGCCCGATGCGAAGCTGGCGCTCGTGGTCGTCTTGCCGACGCCGCCCTTGCCCGAAGTCACCACCACAATTTTGGCCATGGCCATTCCTTCTTGTTTCGATTCAGTTGTTGGTTGTGCGAGATGCGGCCGCCGCCGGGCCGCCCCAAGGCGAGCCGCGCCTCCCCCTCGGGGGGTGGCGAACGACACGCAGCGAAGCGGAGTGCAAAGCCGGGGGGCGCATCAGATGGGGTCGATCGCTATTTTTTTGCCGTCCAGGCGAACCTGGGCCGATTTTCCCAGCACCGAGTCGGGCAGCGCCACTTCGTTGGTCCGGTAGATGCCGGCGATGGCCACCAGCTGGGCTTCCATGCAGGTCGAGAAGATCCGGGCCTCGGTGTTGCCGCGCGCGCCGGCAATGGCCTTGCCGCGCAGCGGCGCGTACACGTGCACGTTGCCGTCGGCGATGACCTCGGCGCCGAAGCTCACCACCGCCGTCACCACCACGTCGCCGCCACGGGCGTAGACCTGCTGGCCAGAACGCAGCGGCTTGTCTATCAGGAGCGTGCCGTTGGCCGGCACCGGCACTTCGCGCACGATCTGCGGGGCTTCGGACGCTGGCGGCTCCGCCGGCGGGGCGGGAGCGCGCGGCGCCGGCGCAGCAGGCATGGCCGCCACCGACAGGCCGGCGGCGCGCGCCGCGGCGTGCTGGGCGGCATTGCCGCCGCGCACCGCGATGGGCTGGGTCTGGTGGCGCGCCAGCAGGCTGCGCAGGGCGGCGAAGTCGATGTCGCCGGCGGCCTCGCCGCTCTCGCCCTGTGCTTCCTGCAGCAGCGAGAGGTCGATCACCACCGGCTCCTGCTCGAAGAAATCGGGCGAATCCGCCAGCTGGGCGTCGAGCGCCTCGGCCAGCACGTCCAGGTCGGACGTCTTGAGGATCACTGCGATCAGCGGCAGCGTGGCGCTCTTGAATTCGAAAACCGCCTTGGTGCGCGCGGCGGAGACATCGGCCATTGGAAAACGTCGGTGCGAAAAGCGTTGGAGTCTAACGGGCGCCGGCCAAACCCGGGTGACCGGGCGTTACACCCGGCCCCCGCGCCGCGCGCGCTTCGTGCCGCTTTTCATCCGGTCAGTTCTTCGTGCGGCCCAGCAGGGCGTACAGGATGATCGCGCCGAAGGTGGCGGTCCCGATGCCGCCCAGGGCGAAGTCGCCGAACTTCAGCGTGAAGTCGCCGGTGCCGATGATCAGCGTGATGGCCGCCACGATCAGGTTCTTGTTCTGCGAGAAGTCGACCTTGTTGTCGACCCAGATCTTGGCGCCGGCAATGGCGATCAGGCCGAACACCACGATGCTCACGCCGCCCATCACCGGCAGCGGAATCGCCTGGATCAGCGCGCCGAACTTGGGGCTGAAGCCCAGCACCAGCGCAATGAGCGCCGCCACCACGAACACCGCGGTGGAGTAGATGCGCGTGGCGGCCATCACGCCGATGTTCTCGGCGTAAGTGGTGACGCCAGTGCCGCCAGCGCTGCCGCTCACCACCGTGGCGATGCCGTCGCCGATGAAGGCGCGGCCCATGTAGGCGTCCAGGTTGCGGCCGGTCATGGCCGTCACCGCCTTCAGGTGGCCTAGGTTTTCCGCCACCAGGATGATCGCCACCGGGGCGATCAGCAGCATTGCGTTGGCCGTGAACACCGGCGCGGTGAAGGTCGGCAGTCCGACCCAGGCCGCGTTGGCGATGCCGCTCAGGTCCACCGGCTTGCCCAGCCCCATGCCGTTGGTCAGCACCGCGTAGACCAGCGTGGCCAGGATCAGCCCGACCAGGATCAGCAGGCGCTGCAGCATGCCGCGCGTGAACACCGCCACCAGCCCGACGCACAGGAAGGTCACGGCCTGCATCCACGAATCGAAGTTGCTGGCCGCCATGTTCTTGATCGGCACGCTCGCCAGGTTGAGCCCGATCACCGCCACCACCGCACCGGTCACCACCGGCGGCATGAAGCGCTCGATCCAGCCCGTGCCGATGGCCTGCACCAGCGCCCCGATCAGGATGTACACCACCCCGCAGGCCACGATGCCCCCCAGCGCCACCGCGATGTTGGCGTTGGGCCCCTTGCCCGCGTAGCCGCTGGCCGCTATCACCACGCCGATGAAGGCGAAGCTTGAGCCCAGGTAGCTGGGCACCTTGCCGCCGGTCACGAAATAGAAGATGAGCGTGCCGATGCCGCTCATCAGGATCGCGATGTTGGGGCTGAAGCCCATCAGGATCGGCGCCAGCACCGTGGCGCCGAACATGGCGATGACGTGCTGCACGCCCATTGCGCCGGTCTGCAGCCAGGGCAGCCGCTCGTCGGGCGCGATGACCGCGCCGTTGGCCAATGCGGACGCGGGCCGTTCAGTCCAGTTGAACATTCTTCTATCTCCTCTTGTTGGGTGTGGTGCTCGGTGGCCGGGACGTCCCGGCTTTCCCGGGGCGTGATTGTGGGTGATGAACCCCCGCCTGAACACCGGCACGCACCCTGCGCCGGAGAAAGAAAACCGCCGTCCTCAGCGCGGCTGCAGCACCGCCATCGTGATGCGCGAGACGCAGGTCAGCTCGCCCGCCTCGTTGGTCAGGTCGATCTGCCAGACCTGCGTGGTGCGGCCCCGGTGCACCGGCCGCGCCGTGCCGATCACCCAGCCGCTGGTGACGGAGCGGATGTGGTTCGCGTTGATGTCCAGCCCCACCGCGCGGTCGCCTTCGGGGGCGGAGTAGTGGGCGCCGCAGGAGCCCAGCGTCTCGGCCAGCACCACCGACACGCCGCCGTGCAGGATGCCGTAGGGCTGGCGGGTGCGCTCGTCGACCGGGCAGCGGGCGCGGATGAAATCGTCGCCCACCTCCAGGAACTCCATGCCCAGCGTGGAGACGGCAGTCCCGACGTGGTTGCGGGTCAGCTCCTCGACGGAGATCTCTTTTTTCCAGATACGCATTCGGTTCTTCTTTCCTGAAATAGGTGGCTAAAACTATAGCGACGGCGGCTGACATCGGCAGTCGCCTTTGCGTGTTAACTTGGATCGATGAAGCACCCTGTTCGCCGCTGGCTCCTCGGCATTGCCGCCGTCCTGGTGATCGGCGTGGGCGCCCTGGTGCTGGTGGTGCGCTCGAAACTTCCCACCGACGAAGAGGTGGCCGCGAAGATCGCCGAGGGCTTCGAGCAGCGCTTCGGCGTGCCGCTGAAGGTCGGCAGCGCCCGTTGGTCGCTGTTGCCGATGCCCATGCTGGTGTTGTCCGACGTCGCCACCGGGCAGCCTCGGCCCATCACCCTGCGGCAGGTCACGCTGCGGCTCAAGCTGGCACCGCTGCTGCACCGCGTCATTGCGCTGGACGACGTCGAGATCGAAAGCCTGGTGCTGCCCAGCGCGTCGGTGCGGGCCTTTCGCGGCAAGGGCCCCAAGCCCGTCGAGGGCGCGGCGCCCGTGGCACTGCCGGCACCCTGGACCCTGGCACCGGTGCCCGTGGAACGGGTGCGCTGGCGCGACCTGAGCTGGATCGACCGGCGCGACATTGCGCTGGCCTACGACGGCGACATCGTCTTCGACCCCCAGTGGCGCCCGCGCCAGGCCCGCGTGGAGCGCGCCGGCCTGGCATCGCCCTTGCCACCTGCGCGCCTGCGGCTGGACCGCGAAGCGGGGCAGGACCGCTGGCGCACCCGCATCGACCTGGGCGGCGGCACCTTGAACGGCGTCGCGCGCTTCGAGACCCTGGCCAACGGCAAGCTGCGCGTGTCGGCCGAGCTCGACCCGCGCCAGGTCGACATCGAAAGCCTGGTGCAGGCCTTCGACCGCCGCACCTCGGTGGCCGGCAAGGTCTCCGGCCACTCGACGCTGGTGGCCGAGGCGGGCAGCGCCGAAGAGGTCAGCGCGCTGGTCCGCAACCTGCACACCCGCACCACCTTCTCCGTGCAGCCCGCCACGCTCACCAAGCTGGACGTGGCCAAGGCAGTGAGCACCGCCGGCATCAGCCGTGGCGGCCGCACGCCGCTGGACGAGCTCACAGGCACGCTCGACACCCAGGGCACCGACAACGGCGTGGTGCTGCAGTACTCCAACCTCAAGGCCCGCTCGGGCGTGCTCACCGCGAGCGGCAGCCTGAAGCTGTTCAACCGCAAGCTCGACGGCGAGATCGCGGTGGACCTGGTCGACGGCGTGGTCGGCGTGCCGCTCAAGATAGGCGGCACCGTGAGCGACCCCGAGCTCTCGCTGACCGGCGCCGCGCTCACCGGCGCGGCCATCGGTAGCGCGGTGCTGCCGGGCGTGGGCACGGCCATCGGGGCGCGGGTGGGGCAGCAGGTGGAGAAGATGTTCGGCGGGAGCAAGCCGAAGCCGAACAAGCCCGCGCCCAGGCGCTGAGGGCTTCAGCGCCCGAACTCGCCGTGGCGGCCCGCGCCGCCGGCAAAACGCGCGGCGCCGGTTTCGCCCTCGGCAAAGACCATCGGCACGCCTTGGGCGCCTTCGCGGCGCAGCGCTTCGGCCAGCGGCATGTCCCACTGCCCGTAGGCGGAGCGGCGGTCGGCCAGCATGCATTGCTGCGGGAAGGCGGCGAGCTGGTGGGCCAGTTCCTGCGCGGCGGCCAGCGCGCGGCCGGGCGGCGTCACGCGGTTGACCAGGCCCATCGCCAGCGCCTCGGGCGCGCCCACCGGACGGCCCGAAAGAATCATGTCGAGCGCGCGCCCCATGCCCACGATGCGCGGCAGCCGAACCGTGCCGCCGTCGATCAGCGGCACGCCCCAGCGGCGGCAGAACACGCCGAACACCGCGTCGTCGTCGGCCACGCGCAGGTCGGCCAGCAGCGCGAGCTCGAGGCCGCCCGCCACCGCATAGCCGTTCACTGCCGCGATCAGCGGCTTCGACAGCGCCATGCGCGTCGGCCCCATCGGGCCGCTGCCGCCGCCTTCGGGGTCGAGCTCGTTGCGCCGGGCCGGTTCGCCCACGGCCGACAGGTCGGCGCCTGCGCAGAAGTTGCCGCCCGCGCCGGTCAGCACCGCGACGCGCAGCGCGTCGTCGGCCTCGAAGCGCTCGAAGGCCTGGCGCAGTTCGGCGGCCACGACGCCGTCGACCGCGTTGCGCTTTTCCGGGCGGTTCAGCGTGATGGTGCAGACCGTGCGGTCCACGTCGTACGTCACGTACTGCATGGCCATGTGTGCATCCTTTCGGGCTAAATTACATTAGCGATCGCTCGGCTGCATCCTAGGAAATATTTCTCTCTTTCGCAATTATGGACAAAGTATGTAATGTGCCGGTGGCCATCCCCAGCGCGCCGGAGCTGATCCTCGACCTGCTGGTGGCCGACGGCGGCACGCTGAGTTCGCAGGCGCTGTGCCGCGCGGGCGAGCTCATGGGCATCGGCGAATCGACGCTGCGCGTGGGCCTCACGCGGCTCGCGGCCGAGGGCAAGATCGCGCGCGGCGAGCGAGGCAGCTACGCGCTCAACCGCAAGGGCCCGGCGCTGTCGCGCGCAGTCGATGACTGGCGGCACAAGCAGGCGCAGACCGTCGCATGGCACGGTGACTGGCTCGCCGTGCACGACGCCGGCGTGCCGCGTGCCGACAAGACGGCCTGGCGCCACCACGCCCTGGCGCTGTCGCTGCGCGGCTTTGCGGCGCTGCGGCCGGGGCTGCACATCCGGCCCGACAACCTCGCGGGCGGGCTGGAGGGCGAGCGTGTGCAGCTTGCGGCCCTGGGGCTCTCGTCCAGCGCGCTGGTGTTCCGGCTGGCCGACCTGGACGATGCCGCGCAGGCCGCCGCGCGCAAGCTGTGGAACGTGCGCGTCCTGACGGCCGATTGCCGCCGCCTGCAGACGGGCCTGGAACGCAGCGAGAAGCGGTTGCGCACCCAGCGGCTCGAAGTGGCGACGCGCGAGTCGCTGCTGCTGGGGCGCGCCGTGATCGCGCACCTCATCCGCGATCCGCTGCTGCCGGCCGAACTCATGTCGCCCGAGCCGCGCGCCGAGCTGCTCGCCGCCACCCGCCGCTACCAGGACAAGGCACTGGTCCTCTGGCGCAAGTGGCTGGCGCTGCCGTAGCCCTTCAGTGGACGGTGCCCAGTTCGTCGAACTGCACCACGCCCTCCTTCATGACCAGCGGAATGCGCTCGCCCTGGCCCAGCAGGCAGCCGACGTCGCGCAGCGGGTTGCCGTCCACCACCAGGATGTCGGCCAGCGCGCCCGGCACCAACCGGCCCAGGCGGTCGCTCATGCCCAGCACCTCGGCCGCGACCGTCGTTGCGCTGGCGATGGCTTCGGCCGGCGACAGCACCTCGGCGCGCAGGCGGAACTCGTCGCTCTGCAGGCGCTGCGATTCGCCCAGCAGGTCGGAGCCGTAGCCCATCTTCACGCCGGCCGCCTTGTAGATCTCCAGCGAGCGCAGGCCGGCCTCGCGCACGCTGGCCACCTTGGCCAC
This sequence comes from Variovorax durovernensis, assembly GCF_977011995.1. Taxonomy (NCBI): domain Bacteria; kingdom Pseudomonadati; phylum Pseudomonadota; class Betaproteobacteria; order Burkholderiales; family Comamonadaceae; genus Variovorax; species Variovorax durovernensis. The sequence goes on from NZ_CDRNCW010000001.1 coordinate 121,985, forward strand.
GCTTTCCGTTGGCAGCCCGAAGCTCTCGCCCTCGTTGGCCAGTGCGTCATAGGTGACGAGCGTTGGCACTACGTAGGCACCGAGCTGCGCCATGAGTTCGGCCGTGGGGGCGTCGACAAGGTTGCCATGCTCGATGGTGCGCACGCCGCAGCGCACGGCCCGTGCAATGGCTTCGGCGGTGTAGGCGTGCGCCATCACATAGGTGCCGCGCGCCTGCGCCTCGGCCACGATGGCGCGGATCTCGTCCTCGCTGTAGCCGAAGGCGCCCACCGGGTCGGTCGGCGAGGCCACGCCGCCGGAGGCCATGATCTTGATCTGGTCCGCGCCCATCTGCAGCTCTTCGCGGACGGCACGGCGCACCGCGTCCACGCCGTCGACCACGCGCGCCAGCGCACCGACGCGCACGCAGGTGGCACACGCTCCGTCGTTGCTCATCAGGTAGTCGGAGCGCGCGCGCATGTCGCCGTGCCCGCCGGTCTGGCTCAGTGCGCGGCCGGAGACGAACAGGCGAGGCCCTTGGGCCAGCCCCGATTCCACCGCCTGCTTGAACGCGAAGCCCGCGCCGCCCGCGTCGCGCACCGTGGTGAAGCCACGGCGCAGCATGCCGCGCAGCATGGGCACGCTGCGCAGCGTGATGAGCACGTTGGGCATATGCACCTGGCGCGATAGATTGAGCTCCACCGCGATCACATGCACGTGCAGGTCGATGAGGCCGGGCATCACCGTCTTGCCCTTCACGTCGATCGTGCGCGCCGAGGCGCTGTGGATCGGCTTGTCGGAGACCTCGCGGACCACGCCGTCTTCGACCAGGATGTGGTGGTCTTCCAGCAATTCGGGGCGCTGCGGGTCGAGCAGGTTGGCGTTCCTGAAAAGCACCGTGTTCGTCATGCCATGGACTCCTTGGTCTGTTGCGCCATCACGGCCGGCAGCGCCAGTTGCGCGAACACGCGCGCGAGTTCGACGTGCCCGGTGTCGTACCAGTTTTCCTCGTGCAGCATGTTGAGCGTGCCCAGCGTCTCGCCGCGCCAGCGCAGCGGAATGTTCAGCACGCTGCGGCAGCCCAGCGAAACGATGAGTTCGTGGTCGTAGAACACGTCGCGCAGGTCGTCGGCGTTGCGGCCGATGTAGGGCAGGCCGCGCTGCATCACCTGCTGCATCCACGGCGAATCGGTGATCGGCTTGCGCCCGCCCACCGGGTAGGCCTCGCGCATGTTGGTGTAGATGCGTTCCGACTCGCGCGCCTCGCGGTGGTGCACCAGGATGGTGAAGAGCCTGTGGCCGATGGTCGCGGCCACCGCCTGCTCGAGTGCGTCGAAGGTGGCCTGGGGTTGTTGCGTGTCGGCGTGCGCGCGCGCGACGGCCGACAGCGATTCATCGAGAAGCTTGGGTTGCATGGATGCTCTGAGTCAGGAAAGTTCGGCTGCCGCAATGTCTTCCAGCGACCGGCCGCGCGTCGGGATGCCCATGAAGGTGACGGCCGCCGCGCCCAGCAGCAGCACTGCCGTCGTCATGCCGAACACGCCCGCGAAGCCCAGCGCCGGATAGATGAAGCCGACCAGGATCGGCGCCGTGATGCCGCCGATGCGCCCGATGGCCGACGCCAGGCCGGAGCCGGTCGCGCGCACCTGTGTCGGAAAAACCTCCGGCGTGTAGGCATAGACGCCCGCATAGGTGCCGTTCATGAAGAAGGACAGCAGTACGCCCGCCGCCATGATCTGCCCGTCGCTGTGCGTGAAGGCCAGGCCCAGCGCGGAGAGCCCACCCAGCAGCATGTAGCTCACGATGGTGGCCTGCCGGCCGATCTTCTCGTTGAGCCACGCGGCCGAGAAGTAGCCCGGAATCTGCGCGAGGTAGATCACCAGCGAGTAGCCGAAGCTCTTGGTGATCGTCATGCCGTTCTGGATCAGCAGGCTCGGAATCCAGGTGAAGAACGAGTAGTAGCTGAAGGTGATCGCCAGCCACATCAGCCAGGTCATGGTGCTGATGCGGATGAGCTTGGCGGAGACCAGCGTGGCGTAGTTCTTCAGCAGGCTGCCGCGGCTGTTGCTGGGCGGCGGCGCGGCCACGTCTTCCGCGTTGAGCGCGGGCAGCGCAAGGCCGCGCTGCGCGGCGTCGGCCTCCATGGCGTCCACGATGGTCCCGGCCTCGGCCTGCCGCCCCTGGCTTTCCAGCCAGCGCGGAGATTCAGGCAGCGCGCGGCGCCACCACAGCAGCAGCAGCACCGGCATCGCGGTGATGAAGATGACGATGCGCCATCCTTGCGGGTGCGCCGGCACGATGAAATAGCCCAGCAGCGCCGCCGCCACGAAGCCGAACGAGAAGAAGCCCGCCAGCGCGCCGGTGAAGGTGCCCCGGTAGCGGCGCGCCACGAACTCCGACAGGTAGGGCGCGATGATCGCGCTTTCGGCGCCGGCGCCGAAGCCGGCCACGATGCGCAGCCCGAGGAACACCGTCCAGCTGTCGACCATGCCGCTGAAGAGCGACGCCACGCAGTAGATCGCCAGCGCCGACATCATCACCACGCGCCGCCCGAACAAGTCGCCGCAGGTGCCGGATGCGAGAGCGCCGAAGAAGAAGCCGATGAAGTTCGCGCTGGCCAGCACGCCGATCTGCACGCTGCTGAGCCCCCATTCGGTGCGCAGCACCGGCAGCACGAAGGCGATCACCGCGGCGTCCATCGCGTCGAAGGTGTAGCCCAGTCCTCCCATGAGGAGCAGGCGCCGATGGAAACCGGAGAACGGCAGGCGCTCGATGCGGGCCGACAGCATGGTCATGTGAATCCCTCGACTTCGGTGGTGCAGAGAAGCGGCAGATCGTAGGATCGGGAGGGATATCACGACAAATTTATATGCGTGATTGTGTTTATTGATCCAGTGAATGAATGGACGAAGAGGACGCGCGATGAACTACCGCAATGCCGACCTCAACCTGCTGAAGGTGTTCGAGGCCCTCATGACCGAGGGCAACGTCACGCGCGCGGCCAGCAAGCTGTCATTGACGCAGCCCGCGGTCAGCAACGCGCTGCGCCGGCTGCGCGACACCTTCGACGATCCGCTCTTCGTGCGCAGCGGCGTGGGCGTCAACCCGACGCGGCGCGCCATCGACCTGTGGGAGCCGCTGTCGCAGTCGCTGCACGCGATCCGCGCGACGATGGACGTCGAGCAGTTCGACGCGCTGCGCAGCACCGCGAGCGTGAGCATCGCCATGTCCGACTACGTGGCCTCCATCGTGGTGCCGCGGCTGGCGCAACGGCTGGGCAAGGTCGCGCCTTCGATGCAGGTCCATGCCATTCCGAACACGCTGGTCGACTTCGGCCCGGTGCTGGCCGACAACAAGGCCGACTTCGCGATCAGCGTCTACAACGAGGAGGTGCGGCGGCCGGCGTTCCTCAAGTCACGGGCGCTGTGGTCGCCCGATTTCGTCTGCATCATGCGTGCCGGCCACCCGCTGGCGCGCGCGGAAAGGATTCCGCTGAAGAAGTTTCTTGCCGCACGCCATGTGGACGTGAGCCTGGTCGGCAAGACCACGCCGACCTACGACCTGTTCCTGCGCAGCCGGGGACTGCAGCGCAACCTGGTCGCAACGGTGAACCACTACGGCGCGGCATACGAAGTGGTGCGCCGCTCCGACCTGATCGCCGTGCTGCCATGGTCCGAGAAGTTCGAGCCTCCGCGCCTGACCGGCTTGCGCAAGATGCCCGTGCCGCTGGAGGCGCCGCCGCGCATCATCGAGCTGTTCTGGCACCAGCGCAACGAGACCTCGGGGCTGCACCGCTGGCTGAAGAACACGCTGCTGGAGCTGTTCGAGCAGGCCTGAGCATTTGCCTGCCCTCGCCGGGCAATCAGGCGCCGATCCGTACCACCTGCGTATCGCCCGCAGGTACGCGAGCGTGCAGCCGTTCCACCTCGGCCGCGCGCCGCGTCAGCACCGCGCGCTGGTTGATGTAGCCCTTGTCGGTGATCTCGCCCGCATCGAGGCTCGGCGGCTCCGCCAGCACCAGCGCGCAGGCCGGGCACTGCGAGGAGCCCGCGCCCTCGTCGCGCAGCGAACGCAGCACGCCGGCGATGCGCTCGCCCATGGCCTCCGGCGGCAGCGCGGCGCCTTGCGGGCTCGCGAATACCAGCATGCCGATCTCGTCGCGGTCGTGGCCGGTGAGCACCACGTCCTGCGCATGCGGCGCGAGCATCGACACCAGCTTCACGCGCAGCGTGCCCACCGACACCCAGGTGCCGCTGGAGAGCTTGAAGTCTTCCGCCACGCGGCCGTTGAAGATCACGCCGTGCGCGGGCTGCGCCGGGTTCGCGAGATAGCCGGCATCGCCGATGCGGTAGTAGCCTTCTGCGTCGAAGGCATCGGCGGTTTCGCGCGGCGCGTCGCGATAACCGGGGAACACCGAGACACCCTTGACGCGCATCTCCAGCTTCTCGCCGTTGGGCACGAACTTCAGCTCCAGCCCAGGCAGCGGCGCGCCGATGCAGCCGGCCCCGTCGAGCTTCCAGTGCGCGGAGGTGATGGCGGGCGAAGTCTCCGTCGCGCCCCATGAGGTGGTGAGCCACAACGGCCGCGTGGGCCGCACGCGCTTCGCCACGGCTTCGAGCCGCTGCCATGTGGAAGGCGCGAGCGCCGCCGCCGCGTAGAACGCGAGCCGCAGCCGCGAGAAAACCTCGGCGGCCAGCGCGTCGTCGGCTTCGAGAAAAGGCAGCAGCATGTCGAAGCCGCGCGGGACGTTGAACAGCAGCGTGGGCTTCACCTCGCGCAGGTTGCGCACGGTCTTCTCGATCAGGCCCGGCGCGGGCCGGCCCTCGTCGATATAGAGCGCGCCGCCGTGGCACAGCACCATGTGCAGGTTGTGGTTGCCGCCGAAGGTGTGGCTCCAGGGCAGCCAGTCGACCAGCACCGGCGCCTCTTGCGCGAGGAAGCGCCAGGTCTGCGCCATCATCTGCTGGTTGGCGCACAGCATGCGGTGGGTGTTGATGACCACCTTGGGCTTGCCGGTGGAGCCGGAGGTCAGCAGGTACTTGGCGTGCGTGTCGGGCAGCACGTTGGCGAAGGCCTGCATGACTGCGGGCGTCTCTTGTACCGCGAGCAACTGTTCGAACGCGATTGCGCCCGGATGCGCATCGGCATTGCGGCTGAACACCGTGACCGCATCCAAGCCGCAGCCAGCGAGCGAGCCGCCATAGACCCTGGCGTCCGATGCATAGATGAGTGCCGGCTTCAGCGCCTGCAGCATGCCGTGCAGCCGCGACGGGTCTTTCGCCATGCGCGAGTAGGCGCTGGAAAGCGAGCAAGCGGTGTGGCCCACGTGCATGGCCGCGAGCATCAGCACCGCGTGGTCGATGGCGTTGTCCGAGAGGATCACCACCGGTTGGGTTGCAGGCAGCTTCATGTCGAGCAGCGCCTGCGCGACGGAGCCCACGGCCTGTCGCAATGCACGGTAGTCGAGCTTGCGCCAGCCTTCGCCGGTCTCGTCGCGCTCGGCAAGCGCCAGCGCGTCGGGTGTCTCGCGCGCCCAGCGTTCTATCCATTCACCGATGCAGCGCGCATAGGGCTTCAGCGCCACCGGCGAGCGCAGCGCGAAAGAGCCGTCGTCGAAGTCGATGCGTACCGTGCGGGGTGGGGCGATCAGGTTTTCGTCGTTGAGGAAGTCGGTCATTTTTTGTTCCGGGTTTTGTTCGGGGTGCGTGCACAGGCCACCGGGTACTCCCCTCCGCGAATGTCCCCCGGCCTGCGGCCTCCTCCTTTATTTCGCTGCGGGGAGCACCCGGTGCCCTGTGCACAACGAGCGCGGCTCTCGTGCTGGCCGATCAACGACCGCTCTGTACAACGATCACGCCGATGGGGTGCCTTGCGCAGCGAAATAAAGGAGGAGGGCGAAGCCCGGGGGACATTCGCGGAGCAAGGTACCCCGTCGGCGTGAGCGCGCCCCGAACAAGCCGCTCACAGCACGACAAGAGCCAAGCAAGGCCTCGACCTATTCAAGCTTGCCGCTATCAGCCTTCGCGCGAATCAGGTCTGACAGCAGGGTGTCGCGCACCGTTTCGAGGTCCGCCGTGCGGCGTTGCCCCAGCTCCTCGTCCACACCTTCCTTCACCTTCTGCTTCAGCTCCGCCGTCATCGACGGCGCGCCCAGGTCCTTCCACCAGTCCTCGATCGGTCCGCCCAGATGCGCCAGCACATGCTCGATGCCGCCCACGCCACCCGACAGGTGCAGGTTCATGAACGGTCCCATCACCGCCCAGCGCAAGCCGGGGCCGTGCGCGATGGCCGTGTCGATGTCGGCCACGCTCGCCACGCCTTCATTGACCAGGTGAAAGGCCTCACGCCACAACGCAGCCTGCAACCGGTTCGCGATGTGGCCCTTGACCTCGCGCTTCACGTGGATCGGCCGCTTGCCGATGGCCGCATAGAACGCCATCGTGCGTTCGATGGCCTCGGCCGAAGTTTGCTCGCCGCCGATCACCTCCACCAGCGGAATCAGGTGCGGCGGGTTGAACGGATGCCCCAGCACCACGCGTTGCGGATGCGCGCAGCCCGACTGCACGCCGCTGATCGCCAGGCCCGATGAACTCGACGCAAGGATGGTCTCCGGCGGCGCCGCTGCGTCCATGCGGCGGAACAGGTCGATCTTGAAATCCATGCGCTCGGGGCCGTTCTCCTGCACGAAGTCGGCCACCGACACGGCGTCTTCCAGGCTGTCGTGAAAGCGCAGCCGGTCGACCGAAGCACCCGGCGCCAGGCCGAAGCGCTCCAGCGTGGGCCAGTGCTGCGCCACCGCCGCGCGCAGCCGCTCTTCGGCTCCGGGCGACGGATCGGTCGCGTTCACGTCCAGGCCATGCGCCAGAAAGTACGCGGCCCAGCTTGCCCCGATCACGCCGGTGCCGACCACCGCCACGCGCTTCACGTCCAGGAATGTGCTCATGTCGATTTCCACCGCGTGCAGCGGCTCTCCGCCTTGGTCGTCCATGCGGCCTCGCCGCGGATCGGCTCGACCACCTTGTAATAGTCCCATGGCTCCTTCGACTCGGCCGGTGTCTTCACCTGCATCAGGTGCATGTCGTGCACCATCAGCCCGTCGTCGCGCAGCCAGCCGCCCTTGACGAACATGTCGTTGAACTTCGTCTTGCGCAGTTGCGCCATCACCTTGTCGGCATCGTCGCTGCCCGCGGCCTTCACCGCCTGCAGGTACTGCAGCGCGGCAGAGTAGTCGCCGGCATGGAAGGAGGAGGGCATGCGCTTGTGCTTGTCGAAGAAGCGGCGCGACCACTCGCGCGACTCGGGGCTCTGGTTCCAATACCAGCTGTCGGTGAGGTACATGCCCTGCGATGTCTTCAGGCCCAGCGCATGCACGTCGTTGATGGTGATGATCATGCCCGCCAGCTTCATGTTCTTGCCAAGGCCGAACTCCGCGGCCGACTTGATGGCGTTCACCGTGTCGCCGCCCGCGTTGGCGAGAGCCAGCACCTGCGCCTTCGAGTTCTGTGCCTGCAGCATGAAGGACGAGAAATCGCTCGCGCCCAGCGGGTGCTTGACCGAACCCGCGACCGTGCCGCCGCTTGCCAGCACGGTCTTGGTCGCGTCGTTCTGCAGCGCCGCGCCGAAAGCGTAGTCGGCCGCCACGAAGTACCAGCTCTTGCCGCCGGCCTTGACCACCGCGCTTGCCGTGCCGCGGGCCATGGCCACCGTGTCGTAGGCGTAGTGCACCGTGTAGGGCGAGCAGTACTCGTTGGTGAGGCTCGACGCACCCGAGCCCACCACGAAGTACGGCTTCTTCTTGTCCGCCGCCACGCCGGCCATGGCAATGGCCGCGCCCGAGTTGACGCCGCCGATCAGCATGTCGACCTTCTGCACGTCGAACCATTCGCGAGCCTTGGCGGCGGCGATGTCGGGCTTGTTCTGGTGGTCGGCCGTGACCAGCTCGATCTTCTTGCCGCCGATGGCGCCTCCCATGTCCGCGATGGCCATGCGGATGGCCTCGGCGCCGGCCGGACCGTCGTAGTCGCGGTAGATGCCCGACATATCGCTGATGAAGCCGATGCGGATCACGTCGTCGGACACCTGGGCCGAGGCGCTCGCGGCGAACGCGGTGCCGAGCGCCAGGGCCAGTGCTGTGCGGGATAGGTTCATGTGCTCTTGTCTCCGTTCGTTGTTCTTGTGAGTGCCGGTTCAGCCCAATGCGAACTCGGGCCGCGGCGTGCCCGTGCGCGGCAGGCCCATCATCTGGCGTGCCTCTGCCGGAGTGGCCACTTCCATGTCTAGCTCGCGGATCACCCGCACGATGCGTTCGGTGAGCTGTACGTTGGTGGCCAGCTCGCCCTGGCGGAAGTAGAGGTTGTCTTCCAGGCCCACGCGCGCATGGCCGCCCAGCAGCAGCGCCGCCACGTTGGCTTCGAGCTGCGAGGGGCCGATGCCGCTCACGCAGAAGATGCTGCCCTTGGGCAGGGTGTCGACCATCATCTGCAGGAAGCGCGGCGAGTACGGCATCGCGTTCTGGAAGTTGCGGTGCACGTTCATCACCAGGTTGATGAAGTAGGGCTCGTCGTCGTGGCCTTCCTGGATCAGCGTGGTCGTGTCCTGCAGGATGTGCGTGGGGCTGAACACCTCCCACTCGGGCTTGATGCCGCGCGCCTTCATGCCGGCGGCCAGCTCGCGGCCCCGGGTGATGGGCGTGTCCATCAGGATCTGCTTGCCCTCGAAGCTCAGGTTGAGCGTGGTCGCGTCGAGCGTGCACATCTCGGCGCCGGCATCCATGCCCTTGATGCGTTCTTCCCAGGCAATCTCCCAGCGGTCGCCGGCCAGCGGCTTCACCATGTCGCCGTGCACGCCGCCGCCGGTGGAGTTGTTGATGACGATGTCGCTGCCGCCCGCGCGGATGCGGCTGTTGATGTCGCGGTACACGTCGGCATTGCATGTGGCGCCGTCGTCGGGGCGGCGGGCGTGGATGGCCACCACGCTGGCGCCGGCGTTCCAGCAGCGCAGCACGTCGGCGGCAATCTCCGCGGGCTGGGTGGGGAGGTGGGGGTTCTGCGACTTGTGCGCCATGCCGCCGGTGGGGGCGATGGTCACGATCACTTTGCGCTTCGACATGCGATTTCTCCTGTGGGAAGCGCGCTATTATTTTTGGCTGCCGTCACCCGGGCAGTCATTGCGATGACATTTGGGATCAGGGTTTACGAGGCGCGGCCCGTCCGCGCAGGAGCTTTCATTTCATGCCCACCACGAAGCCGGCCATCAAGGCGGCATCGCTGACCATCCCCCAGCTGCTGCAAGGCTCGGCCTGGTTCCCGCTGCTCGACGTGGCCGCGGGCGAGCGTGTGCTCGACGAGATGCGCGAGGTCGAGGTGGCGCCCGGTGCCGCGCTGTGCCGGCGCGGCGACACGCCGGCGCACTGGTACGGCACGCTCGAAGGGCTGCTCAAGTGGTCGATCACCTCGAGCGACGGGCGCTCGGTGACGCTGGGCGGGCTGTCGGTGGGCAGCTGGTTCGGCGAGGGCACGCTGCTGCGCGCGCTGCCGCGTTCGGCCGACATCATTGCGCTGCGGCCCAGCCGCGTGGCGCAGCTGCCGCTGGAGACCTTCGAGTGGCTGCACCGCACGCAGCGCGGCTTCGACCATTTCCTGCTGCAGCAGATCAACGAACGGCTGCACTGGTTCATGGGCAGCTATGCGGCGCACCGGCTGCTCGATGCTGACAGCCAGGTGGCGCGCGCGCTGGCCGGGCTGTTCCACCCGTGGCTGCACCCGGGCAGCGAGCCGCACCTGCAGACCTCTCAGGAAGAAATCGCCAACCTGTCGGGCGTGTCGCGACAGCGCTGCAATGCGGCGCTGAACCGGCTGAAGGAAGCGGGTTTTCTTCGCATCGAGTACGGGGGGATCACCGTGATCGACCTCGAAGGGTTGCGGCGCTTCATCGAATAGAGCCCCGAACAAGGTCCCGACGGCCCGCGGAAAATTCCGTTTGACACGCCCGAAACCTTCTCCTATTCTCCGGCCTCACGTCAGCACTCGGCCTTGAGTGCGGCGGGCAGCAACATTGCTGCTTCACATACCGGCTATGAAAGCCCTCGAACAACGCGCAAGCGGGGTCGAGGGCTTTTTTGCGTTTTGGAGCTCAGATGGCAACAGTGGATGGACTTTCAGCGAGCCCGGCATTCCCGGACTTGATCGTGGCGAGCGTGCAGATGGCGCCGCGCGTCGGGCATACGGCGGCGAACGTCGAGCGGTCGGTGCGGCAGATCGAAGAAGCGGCGGCACAAGGTGCGTCGATCGTCGTACTGCCCGAACTGGCCAACAGCGGCTATGTGTTCGCGAGCCGCGCCGAGGCCTTCTCGCTGGCCGAGCCCGTGCCCGACGGGCCCAGCACGCAGGCCTGGGCCGAGGTGGCGCAGCGGTGCAAGGTTCACGTGGTTGCAGGCATCGCCGAACGCACGGGCGACCGCCTGTACAACGCCGCCGTGGTGCTGGGCCCCAATGGCTGGCTCGGCACCTACCGAAAGCTGCACCTCTGGGGCGACGAGCATCTGTTCTTCGAGTCCGGCGACAAGGGGCTGCCGGTGTTCCACACCGAGCTGGGCCGACTGGGCGTGTTGATCTGCTACGACGGATGGTTCCCCGAGACGTACCGCCTGCTCGCGATGCAGGGTGTCGACATCGTCTGCATGCCCACCAACTGGGTGCCCATGCCCGAGCAGCCGGCGGACCGGCCGGCCATGGCGACCACGCTGGCCATGGCCAATGCCCACAGCAACGGACTGAACATCGTTTGCGCGAACCGGGTCGGCACCGAGCGGGGCCAGCCTTTCGTCGGGCAGAGCCTCATCGTGGGTGCGCAGGGGTGGCCGCTGGCCGGGCCCGCCTCGCACGACGCCGAGGAAATTCTCTATGCCCGCATCAACCTCAAGGCCTCGCGCCGGGCTCGCCACCTGAACGCGTTCAACGACGTGCTGCGCGACCGGCGCGACGACATCTACGACCCGATGCTGGGCACGGGCTGGCCGTTGCCGCGGCACTGAGCCGACGGCTCCCTTCGATTTCTCAACCTGAACCCCTCGAGGATTTTGACCATGAAAAAACTGACATCCCTCCTGTGCAGCGGCACGCTGGTCGGCACCGCCGCGCTGGTCCTGACCCTGAATGCCCAAGCAGCCGATCCGATCCGCATCGGCGTGGCCGTCGGCCTGTCGGGCGCGAACAGCGTGGTCGCGCCTGCCGTCGTGCAGTCGTCGCAGCTGGCGGTCGAGCAGATCAACGCGGCCGGCGGCATTCTCGGGCGCAAGGTCGAGCTGGAGATCGTGGACGACGCCTCGGGCGCGGTGGGCGCGCAGAAGGCCTTCGATACGCTGGTCTTCCAGAAGAAGGTGCAGGCCATCATCGCCATGGAGACCAGCGCCGCGCGCAATGCCGCGCTGCCCGTGGTCACCAAAGGCAAGATTCCCTACATCTACACCTCGTTCTATGAAGGCCGCTCGTGCAACCCCTGGATGTACGTGAACGGTTGGGTGCCCGAGCAACAGGTTGCCCCGATGGTCGATTACTTTGCGAACGCCAAGAGCGCAAAGAACTTCTTCCTGGTCGGCAACGACTACGCCTTTGGCCGCGGCATGCTGGAGTTCACGAAGAAGTACATCGAGAAGAAGGGCGGCAAGGTCGTCGGCGAGGAGTATCTGCCGATCGACGGCAGCGACTGGACCTCGGTGGTTTCCAAGATCCGCTCGGTGAAGCCCGATGCGCTGATCAGCGCGACAGCCGGCGGCGCGCCCAATGTTTCCCTGGCCAAGCAGCTCAAGGGCGCGGGCCTCACGCTGCCCTACGGCAACCTCGCGATCGACGAAGGCACGGCAAAGACGATGGGCGACGTGGCCACGGGCCTGTACATGTCGGCCTCGTACCTCACCGGCATCGACACGCCGCAGAACAAGGAATTCATCGCCGCGATGACGAAGAAGTTCGGCGCCGACCTGAAGACGCCCAACGAGCTTTCCGAACCCCAGTACGAAGCGTTCTTCCTGTACAAGGCGGCGGTCGAGAAGGTGGGCTCGACGGACTCGGCCAAAGTGACGCAGGCGCTGGGCGAGGTGTCGTACACCGGCCCGCGCGGTGCGGTCGCAATGAACAGCAGCCGTCACACGCAGCTGTCGATGCGGCTGGGGCACGTGCAGGCCGACGGATCGATCCAGATCCTGGAGACTTTCAAGAACGTCGATCCGGGTGCACAGTGCCCGAACCTCAAGTAACCGCGTTCGTCACCGCACGCTGAAGACCTTTCCATGGTGCTACTGCTGGACCTGCTCACTACCGCGGCGATGCTGTTCGTCGTCACCGCCGGGCTGATGATGATTTTCGGGGTCATGAAGATCGTCAATTTCGCGCACGGCGCATTGCTCACGCTGGGCGGCTACGCCAGCTATGTCGTGACGCAACTCAAGCTCGACCCCTGGCTGAGCTGGCCGCTCGCGCTGGTCGCGGGCGTGGCCGCGGGCATGCTGGTGGAGTGGCTGATCGTCAAGCCGCTCTACAAGCGGCCGCTCGACGCCATCCTCGCGACCTGGGGCCTGGGCATCGTCATCGGCCAGCTGATCGTGATGGGCTTCGGGCGCGAGGTGCAGTTCGTCGACGCGCCGCTGTCGGGCACCTGGTCGGTGTTCGGCGTCGACTACTCGGCCTACCGCCTGCTGCTGGTGCCGATCGCCGTCGCGCTGTGCCTGTTGCTCACGGCGCTGCTGAACGGCACGCGCTTCGGCATCCGCACGCGCGCGGTGATCATGAACGAGGAACTGGCCAGCGGCCTGGGCATTCATGCCGGCCGCGTGCGGTTCATCACCTTCAGCCTGGGCGCGGGCTTGGGCACCCTGGCCGGCACGATGATCACGCCGCTGTCCAGCGTCGATCCGAACATGGGCCTGCCGTGGCTGGTGAGTGCGTTCATGCTGGTCATGGTGTCGGGCCATTCGATGCTGAGCCTCCTGGCGACCTGCCTGGTGTTCGGTGCCTGCCAGGTGCTGGTCAGCACCTATGCAAACCCGGTGCTGGGCGGCCTGACCATCGCGGTGCTTGCGGCCGTGACGCTGCGCATCCGTCCGAAGGGGTTTGCCCGTGGCTGAAACCGCTGCAATGGCTTCGGCCTCGTCTTCAGTCCCTTCGGCTCCTCCAGCCTCTTCCGCGCGCGCGGCGCTTCGTTCCGGCCGCGGCCTGCTGGTGCTGGGCACCCTGGGCGTCGCATTGATCGTGGCCGGTCCGTGGGTGTTCGACACCTACCTGCTGAACATCCTCGTCAAGGCGTTCTTCTTCGCCATCGCGGCGCTGACGGTGGATGTGCTGTGGGGCTACACCGGCTACCTGAGCTTCGGCCAGTCGGCCTTCTTCGGCATCGGCGCCTATGCGGCCGGGCTGGTCTTCACGCACGGCGGCTTCGGCGTGTCGACCGTGCTGCTGGCATTGCTGGCGGCCATCGCGGTCAGTGCGGCCGTGGGCGCGCTGGTCGGCTGGCTGTCGTTCTATCGAGGTGCGTCGCCGTTCTTCGCGACCGTCATTTCGCTGGTGCTGCCCATCGTGCTCACGCAATTGCTGCTGTCGGGCGGCCAGTGGACGGGCTCCAGCTCGGGACTGACCGGCTACGAGACCTTCGACCTCTCCATCGAAGCCTGGTATTGGATCGCCGGCGCGATGCTGCTGCTGTTCGGCGTGCTGGGCTGGCTGCTGGTGCGCAGCGACGCGGGGCGCGTGCTGGTGGCCATGCGGGACAACGAATCGCGTTGCGCCTATCTCGGCATTCCGACGGCGCTGGTGAGGATCGCGCTGCTGGTCGTCATGGCCGCCGTTGCCGGCATTGCCGGTTTCGGCTACGGCAGTTTCAGCGGCGTGGTGGCGCCCGAGCTGACGGGCTTTGCGTTCGGCACGGAGCTGATCATCTGGGTGGCGCTGGGCGGCCGGGGCACGCTCTGGGGACCGCTGATCGGCACGGTGCTGATCAACGTGGCCACCGCCTACCTGAGCGGCAGCATGCCCTTCGCCTGGCAGTTGATCGTCGGCCTGGCGTTCGTGGGCGTCATCGTGCTGTGGCCGCAGGGACTGGTGCCCGTGTTGCTCAAGCCTTTCGGCCTCGGGCGCCTGGCAGGGCGCATGCCGGTGCTCGAAGAGCGCGCGGTGAGTGCCCCCACCGAGACGCCGTCCGCGCCGGCCCTGCGCATGCACCAGGTCGCCAAGCGCTTCGGCTCGCTCAAGGTGCTTCAGGGCATCGACCTGGAGGCCCATGCCGGTGAACTGGTGGGCCTGATCGGTCCGAACGGCGCCGGCAAGACCACGCTCATGCGCTGCATGAGCGACGGTGCGGACCGCAGTGCCGGCACGGTGGAACTGTGCGGCCATGACATCCGCCAGTTGCCGCCCGAGGCCTGCGTGCGCTTTGGCCTGGGCCGCAAGTTCCAGAACGCCAACATCTTCGAATCGCTGACGGTCGCGCAATGCCTGCGCATCGCGGGCACCCTGCTCGAAAAGCCGTCGCTCGTGCGGCAACGCCGCGCGCTGCGCCTGCCGCCCTATGCGCTCGATGTCGTGCGAACCACCGGCCTGGACGCCAAGCTCTGCACCGTGGCACGCGACCTGTCGCACGGCGAACAGCAGGCGCTCGAACTCGCGATGGTGCTGGCGCTGGAGCCGCGCATCGTGCTGCTGGACGAACCGACCGCGGGCCTCACCAAGACCGAACGCACGCAGATCGGCGAAGTGCTGTCGTCGCTGGCGCACCGCTACCGGCTGTGCTGCCTCCTGGTGGAACACGACCTGGACTTTGTCGAGCAGATCGCTACCCGCATCGTGGTGCTGCACCAGGGCACGATCGTGATGCAGGGCAGCTTCGAGGAGGTGGTCAACTCGCCGCTGGTGAAGACCATCTACTCCGGCAGCGCACACGTGCCGAAGGAGGTTGCATGAGCGAACTTGCATTGAGGCTGGATGGCGTGACCAGCGGCTATCGGGCCTCCGTGGTGCTGCGCGAACTGTCGCTCGGCATTGCCGCCGGAGAAGCGGTCGCCCTGCTCGGAAAGAACGGCATGGGCAAGAGCACGCTGCTGAAGACGGTGATGGGCTACCTGCCCAAGCAGCAGGGGGCCGTGCATCTGAAGGGAGAGGACATCACCCGGCTGCCGCCGCACCGCATCGCACGCCAGGGCATCGCGTATGCGGCGCAAGAAAATGCGCTGTTCGCCGACCTGAGCATTCGCGACAACCTGCGGCTCGGCCTGGTGGACGAATCGACGTTCGGTGAGCGCTTTGCCGACATCGAGCCGCTGTTTCCGGTGTTCAAGGCGCGGCTGCAGCAGGACGCGGGCACCCTGTCCGGTGGCGAGCAGAAGATGCTGCTGCTGGCCCGCGCCCTGATGATGCGTCCGGCGGTGATCCTGCTCGACGAAATCACCGAAGGGCTGCAACCCTCGGTGATCGATCGCCTGGCGCATGCGTTGCTGGCCGAACGCGCCCGCCGCGGCACGACGATGCTGATCGTCGAGCAGAACGTGCGGTTCGCGCTCCAGGTCGCCGATCGCTACGTGGTGCTCAAGCAGGGCGAACTGGTCGACGAGGGCGATGCCAAGGCCGGCGGTGCGCTCGACACGGTCTTCGACCATCTGCGGGTTTGAACATGGTGTTGCCCACCTGTGTTTTCATCGCGACCGGCGGCACCATCGCCATGAAGGTCGACCCGGTCGGTCGGGCCCCGGTGCCGGCGTTGTCCGGGGAGGACCTGCTTGCGGCGGTGCCGGGCATCGGCCGCCTTGCAAGGCTGGAAGTCCACAACCTGTCCAACGTGCCGTCCGACTGCATGGGGCCCGAGCGCTGGATCGCCCTGAGCCGCGCGGTCGACGCCGCGTTGCAGCGACCCGAGGTGACGGGCGTTGTCGTGTCGCACGGCACCGACACCCTCGAAGAGACCGCCTGGTTCCTGGACCTGACGCTGGCAGGCCGCAAGCCGGTCGTGTTGACCGGCGCGCAGCGCAACGCCTCGGCACCGGATTTCGACGGGCCGCGCAACCTCCTGAATGCCGTGCGAACCTGCATCGCACCCGAAGCGGTGGGGCAGGGCGTGCTGATCGTCATGAACAACCAGATCAATGCGGCGCGAGAGGCAACCAAGAGCCATACCGCCGACGTCGAGTCTTTCAAGTCGGGCGACTTCGGCTTTCTCGGTGTCGTCGACGAGGACCGCATCGTGTTCTCGCGCGCGTCGTCACGCCGCCAGCACCTGCCCGTGAGCGCCGACGTCCTGCCGTGCGTGGAGATCGTTGCGATGTACGGCGGCGCCAGTGGCGCGATGGTGCGGGCGGCGACATCGCTCGGTGCGCGCGGCATCGTCATCCAGGCCTTGGGCCTGGGGAACGTGAACGCGGCGATGTTCGAGGCCATCGAGGCGGCGATCCGCCAGGGCGTGGTGGTCGTGGTCTCGACCCGGGTGCCGAATGGGCGCGTCGCGCCGGTCTACGGCTTCGTGGGCGGCGGGCGCACGCTCGAGGCTGCCGGGGCCGTCTTCGCGGACAACCTCAGCCCCCAGAAGGCACGCATTCTGCTTATGCTTGCGCTGCAGAACGCCCAGACACCTCGCGAGATCCAGAGCCTGTTCGACCGATGACGAAAGAAACCGATGGCCGCTGACAACCATCCGCCCGCCGACGAAGGCTGGCGCATCGGCGTGCTGTTCTCGCGCTCGGGTCCCACGGGCGTGACCGAGACCGAGCATTTCCTCGGCACTGCACTGGCCATCGAGGAAATCAACGGCCTGGGCGGCGTGCTCGACCGGCCGCTGCTGCCGGTGGCCTACGACCCCAAGGGGGATTCCGACGAGTACCGGCGGCTCGCGACGCGGCTGCTGCTGGAAGATGAAATCAATGTGGTGTTCGGTTGCTCGCGCTCGTCGAGCCGCAAGGCCGTGTTGCCAGTGATCGAGCGCAACAACGCGTTGCTCTGGTATTGCTCGTTCTACGAAGGCTTCGAGTATTCGCCCAACGTGATCTACACCGGCGCCCTGCCCAACCAGGGCAGCGTGCAGCTCGCCGCCTACCTGTTGAAGAACAAGGGCCGTCGGTTCTTCCTGGTCGGCGCCGACTACATCTATCCGCGCGAGTCGAACCGCGTGATGCGCGACATGGTCGAGCAGCACGGCGGTGAAATCCTCGACGAGGTCTACATCCCGCTGGAGGCCTCGGAGGCCGAGCTGCAGGCGGTGATGCGCGACATCGTCGACATGCAGCCCGACGTGATCTTCTCCACCGTCGTGGGCCAGTCGGCACGTCGCCTGTACCAGATCTACCGCGCGCACGGGCTCGATCCGCAGCGCATGCCGATCGCCAGCCTGTCGATGGCCGAAGAAGAGGTGCGGCTGACCGGCGCGCAGGTCTGCGCCGGGCACATCACCGCGGCCACCTACTTCGGGTCGTTGGAGAACGAGTGCAACACGCGCTTCGTCGCGCTGTGGCGCGCGCGCTTCGGCGACCGCCCGACCAGCACCTGGTCCGAGATGGCGTACAGCCAGATGCACCTGTTCGCTCGCACGCTCGAGCGCACCGGCAGCCTTGACACCCGCAAGCTGGTGAACGCGGCGCGCACCGTGCGCTTCGATTCGCCGGAAGGACCTCTGTCGATCGACCCCGACAACAACCACACCCTGCTGACGCCACGCATCGGCGTGTGCCGCAGCGACGGGCAGTTCGACATCGTCTGGGAAAGCGCCGCACCGGTGAAGCCCGACCCGTACCTGTCGACCTTCGGGTTTTCCGAGTTCTGGCTGAGCTGACGCCGTGAGCAGCTTGCGTCGCCTCTACGATGACCTGCGCAGCATCTGCGTCGCGGTGGTGTACCCGCCGGGCGAAGACCGCGACCTGTTGCTCGACCAGCTCAAGCGCATCGGCTGCAGGCTCAAGGTGATCTGGCCCTTTCCGGCGGCGCCGCCCACGGGCGTTGACGTGATCTTCTTCCAGGTCTCGCAGGAGCTGCAGGACAGCACGAACTGGTGCGCGAGCGCGGTGGAGGCCACGCTGATCGCGCTGTCCGACTATGAGAACCCGACCACGCTGAAGCTGCTGCTCGACACGAGCGCGCACGGCGTGATCACCCGGCCTTTTCGCTCTTCGGGCATCCTGAGCACGCTGGTGCTGGCTCGCTCCTCGCGGGGCTACCAGGAGCGCCTGCAAAGCAAGGTCCTGAAGCTCGAAGACACCATCAAGTCGCGCCGGCAGATCGAGAAGGCCGTGCGCCTGCTGGCGGAAACCCAGGCGCTCTCCGAAGCCCAGGCCTACGAGCACATGCGCGCACGGGCCACCGCCCTGCGCGTCACGGTGGCGGAGGTCGCGTTGATGGTGGTGGAGGCGAGCGAAGCCATGGAGAAGCTGGGGCTGGGCCGTCCGCGCGGTCGGCCCTGATGGGCGGCTGCTGCCATGGCCTCGCTTCGCGCGCTTGTCAGCGCGTGTGGTGCGACGCCGCCCGCTCGTACACCGGCGTATCGATCCCTTCCATGCGCGCCTTCAGCTGCAGCGCCAGAAACTGCGAGTAGTGCCGCGACTGGTGCAGGTTGCCGCCGTGGAACCACAGGTTGTCGACCTGCGTGGGCTTCCACATGTTGCGCAGCTCGCCTTCCCATGGGCCCGGATCCTTGGGCGTATCGGAGCCCAGGCCCCAGCACTTGCCGACCTTGTCGGCGATCTCCGGCGAGATCAGGTCGGCGAGCCAGCCGTTCATCGAGCCGTAGCCGGTGGCGTACACCAGCAGGTCGGCCGGCAGCTCGGTGCCGTCGGTCAGCGTCACCGAGTGTTCGTTCACCCGCTCGATGTTCACGCCGCTCTTCAGGTGGATGCTGCCGTTGGCCACCAGCTCCGAGGCGCCCACGTCGATGTAGTAGCCCGAGCCGCGCCGCAGGTACTTCATGAACAGGCCCGAGCCGTCGACACCGAAGTCCAGCAGGAAGCCCGCCTTCTCCAGCCGCGCGTACAGGTCGGCGTCGCGCTTCTTCATCTCCTCGTACACCGGGATGTGGAAGGTGTGCATGATCCTGTAGGGCACCGACGCGAAGATCAGGTCGCCCTTGTGGTGGTCGATGCCGTTCTTCACCGCCTGCTCGGAGTAGAGCCCGCCCAGCGCCAGTTCCATCAGCGACTGCGAAGGCGCGATGTGGGTGGACGAGCGCTGGATCATCGTCACGTCGGCGCCGTGCTCCCACAGCGCAGCGCAGATGTCGTGCGCCGAATTGTTCGAGCCCAGCACCACGCACTTCTTGCCCGCGTAGGCCTCGGGCCCGGGATGCTGGCTGGAGTGATGCTGGTCGCCCTTGAAGTTCTCCGCGCCCGCCACCTTCGGCACGTTCGGATAGCCCGACACGCCGAGCGCGAACACCAGCTGCTTCGGCCGCAGCACCACCGGCTTGCCTTCGCGCTCCACAGTCACTTCCCAGCGCTGCGTGGCCTCGTCGAAGCGCGCCTTCTTCGCGGTGGTGGAGTTCCAGTAGTTCAGCTCCATGATCTTCGTGTACATCTCGAGCCAGTCGCCGATCTTGTCCTTGGGCGCGAACACCGGCCAGTCGTCGGGGAAGGGCATGTAGGGCAGGTGGTCGTACCAGACCGGGTCATGCAGGCACAGCGACTTGTAGCGCTTGCGCCAGGAGTCGCCAGCCTTCGCGTTGCGCTCCACGATGATGGTCGGCACGCCCAGCCGGCGCAGCCGCGCCCCGAGCGCGATGCCGCCCTGGCCGCCGCCGATGATCACCACCTCGGGCTGCTCGGTGTAGCCCAGCGCAGCCTCTTCGTCGCGGCGCTTCTCGAGCCAGTTCTTGCGGCCCTTGTGCACACCGTGTTCCGCGCCCTTGACGCGGTTGTCGCCCGTCTTTTCCTCGAAGCCCTTCAGCTCGGTCATGGTGGTGAGCAGCGTCCAGGCCTTGCCGTTGCGAAGCCGCAAGTGGCCACGGCCGCGCGCCACGCGCGTCTCGAAGGTGAACCACGCATCGACCACGCCGTCGGCCTCGGTCGCTTCGCCCTCCAAGGCGAAGGCCGTGGGCTGCGTGTCGGCCAGCCGCGCCTGCAGCATTGCGCGGATGGCGGCCGGCCCTTCCTGCGTGCGGATGTTCCAGGTGAAGGCGACGAGGTCGCGCCAGAAGCTGTCGGGCTCGAAGAGCGCGACGGCTGCGTCGATGTCGCCCTGCGCGAGCGCGGCGGCGAAATCGGCGAGCCATTGGGAAGCGGCCCTGGTGGGGCCGCTCGAGCTGAGGGTCGGGTCTGTCATTGAATGTCTCCGGAGCGTCGTTGATGAATGAATGCGCTGCGAGGCGCGGTGTTCATTGCGCAGCTTTCGTGCCTTGGGCTGCACGACGACAAATCAATGGGTTGCGGGCGGTTTTGTCGCATCTGTCGCACGCATCGCGCGACAGTCGTCGCGGCTGCTACAGGCGCCGCGGCGGCGTGATGCCGTGGCGTTTCATGTGCCGGTAGACCGTCGCCCGGCAGACGCCCAGTTCGTCCGCGGCAAGCGACACATGCCAGCGGTGGCGCTTCAGCAGGTCGAGCAGGTGGTCTGCGCTGGCCACCTCGCTGGTTCCGGGTGCGTGCGTGGCCGCAGTCCCAGCGCTTGCGTTGCGCGCAGGCAGCTGAAGATCGTCCACACCAACCTTCCCCTCGATGCACAACGCCAGCGCCAGCCGCAGCACATTGCGCAACTCCCGCAGATTCCCCGGCCAGTCATGCGCGAGCAGCTGCCGCATCGCCTC
This sequence comes from Variovorax durovernensis, assembly GCF_977011995.1. Taxonomy (NCBI): domain Bacteria; kingdom Pseudomonadati; phylum Pseudomonadota; class Betaproteobacteria; order Burkholderiales; family Comamonadaceae; genus Variovorax; species Variovorax durovernensis. The sequence continues at coordinate 142,718 of NZ_CDRNCW010000001.1, forward strand.
TTCCGACAGCCGCGCCGAAGAAGACATCGCCGCGGCTTCCTCATTGAACATCCCCTCGACCAGATAGCGCATGTCGCCGCGCTCGCGCAGCGGCGGCAGCTTCAGCACCGCGCCGCAAAGCCGGTAATACAAGTCTTCGCGGAACCGCCCCGACGCCACCAGGTCAGGCAGATGCCGGTGCGTGGCCGCGACCACCGCAATATCGACCCGCTGCGGCGACTCCGCCCCCAGCGGCAGCACCTCGCCTTCGGACAGCACGCGCAGCAGCCGCGTCTGCAGCGCCATCGGCATGTCGCCGATCTCGTCGAGGAACAGCGTGCCCCTGTCGGCCTGCGCGATCAGTCCCTTCATGCCCTTGGCGCGGCCGCCCGTGAAGCTGCCGGGCGTGTAGCCGAACAGTTCGCTCTCGATCAGCGAATCTGGAATGGCCGCGCAGTTCACCGCCACGAAGGGCATCGCCGCGCGGCTGCTCGCGCCGTGAAGCGCACGTGCAAGCACTTCCTTGCCGCTGCCGGTTTCGCCTTCGACCAGTACATGGATGCCGCGGTCCACCAGCCGGCGCGCCTGGGCGAGCAGCTTCTGCATCGCGGGGTCGTCGCCCGCGATGCGCTCCAGCGGCGGCAGGCGGTCGGACGGTCGCCCGCCTGGCGCGGCGGTTGCCGGTGCCGACATCTTGCGCACGCGTGGCGCAATCAGCGACGCGTGGTATTCGCCCCCGCCCGGCAGCAGCACCGTGTGCGCGAAGGGCATCAATGCCGACGCCGCACCGCCGTTGCCGATGCGCCAGATCGCATCCATCGGCATGTGCAGCAGTTCCGACACCGCGCCGCTCAGCGCTTGCCCCGCAAAGGCCTGCCGCGCGCCGCCGTTGGCACCCGCCAGCGTGCCGCCATCGTCGAAGGCCAGCATCACCTCGCCCGCCACGTCGACCAGCCCGTAGGCGCTGCCCAGCCGCAGGATCCAGTGGCCGCGGAAGTGGCGCAGGAAATCTGCGTCCTCGATCATCCGCGCGTACATCGACACCAGGTGGCGAACCAGATGCTGGCTCTCGCGCGCCTCTGGGGAGCGCAGCGCCGACACGTCGAGGATGGCGGTGAGCTTGCCGCTGTGGTCGAACAGCGGCGCGGTGGTGCAGGTGAGCGCGATGTGCGTGGCGTCGAAGTGCTCGGTCTGGTGGCAGGTCATCGGCTGGCGCTCTACCAGGCAGGTGCCCACGCCGCAGGTGCCGGCGTGTGCCTCGTTCCAGTCGGCGCCCAGGTACAGGCCGGCCTTGCGCAGCTGGTCGTCCCACGCGGGGTGGCCGATGTAGTCGACGGTGATGCCCTCGGCGTCCGTCAGCAGCACCATGTAGCCGAGGTCGGCCACGCGGCGGTAGATGTCTTCCATGCCCGCGCGGGCGGCGCGCAGGAAGTGTTCGAGCTGCTGCTGGTGCGCACGCACCTCCTGTGCGGGAAGGATGCGCGCGGGGCTCGGCTTCGACGGATCGAGCCCATGGTCGCGCACGCAGCGCGCCCACGACTTGTGGACCAGGCTCTGCGCCGGATCGGCCAGCGCCGCGCCGGTGGCGATGGAGTAGACGTTGTCGATGTGACGCGATTGCAGGGAAGCCATGCTCAACCTCGCTGTGCCTGGGTGGGCAGCCGCACATCATTCGGCTGTCGCACTGTCGCAGTAGAGAGGTGAAACCCGGTGGAACGGACGTGTTACTCCCTCTCACAACGCAAGGCACCGGGTGCGGGCTTCAGACCCCCAGCAATTCTTCCAGCGCGTGCGGCTGCGCCAGCAGATCCGCCGAAGCCCCATGCCGCACGATCAGCCCCTTCTCCATCACCACCGCGAGGTCGGTGTGGGCCAGCACCTTGCGGTAGTCGCGGTCGACGATCAGCGTGGCGATGCCGGTGGCGCGGATCTCGCCGATCACGCGCCAGATCTCCGCCACGATCAGCGGCGCGAGGCCTTCGGTGGCTTCGTCGAGGATCAGCAGGCGCGGATTGGTCATGAGCGCGCGGCCGATCGACAGCATCTGCTGCTCGCCGCCCGACAGCTGCTGGCCGCCGTGCGACAGCCGCTCCGACAGGCGCGGGAAGGTCGCCATGACGCGGTCGAAGGTCCATTCGCGGCGGCCGTCGATGCCGGCGCGCTCGCTCATCACGAGGTTCTCGCGCACCGACAGGTTGGGGAAAATGCCGCGCCCTTCGGGCACGTAGCCGATGCCCAGGCGCGCCATCTTCTCGGGCGGCAAGCCGGTGACGGTGCGGCCGTCGACCTGCACTTCGCCCGAAGCGGGGCGCACGTAGCCCATCATCGTGCGGATCAGCGTGGTCTTGCCCATGCCGTTGCGCCCGAGCAGGCCGACCGAGGTGGCCGCCGGAATGCCGGCGTGCACGCCGCGCAGGATGTGGCTGTTGCCGTAGTAGGTGTTGAGGTCGCGGACGATCAGCATCAGTGTTGTTCCTCGCCGAGATAGGCGGTGCGCACCTCGGGGTTCTCGCGGATCTCCTTGGGGTTGCCCGTGGCGATGACCGTGCCGTTCACCATCACCGTGATGCGGTCGGCAATGCGGAACACCGCGTCCATGTCGTGCTCCACCAGCAGGATGGCATGCGTGGCCTTCAGCCGCGCGAGCAGCGTGAGCATGCGGTCGGTTTCCTCGGCGCCCATGCCGGCGAGCGGTTCGTCGAGCAGCAGCACGCGCGGCTTGGTGGCCAGGCACATTGCCACCTCGAGCTGGCGCTGCGCGCCGTGGCTCATGGTGCCGGCAATGCGGTGCGCCTCGTGGGCCAGGCCCGCCGCTTCCAGGGCCGCGTCGGCCGATGCGGTGCTGGCGGCGCAGCTTTGCGACGATTGCCAGAACGCCCATGGCTTCGGCGTGGCGGCCTGCGCGGCGAGCCGGCAGTTCTCGTGCACGCTGAACTCCGGGAAGATGGTCGTGCGCTGGTAGCTGCGGCCCACGCCGTCGCGCGCGCGCTTCGACTGGGCACGGCCGGTGATGTCCACGCCGTCGAGCGCGATGCGGCCTTCGGAGGCTTCGATCTCGCCGGAGAGCATGTTGATGAGCGTCGACTTGCCGGCGCCGTTGGTGCCGATCACGGCATGGACTTCGCCGACGTGCAGGTCGAGCGTGACGGCGTTGACGGCTGTGAGGCCGCCGAAGCGGCGGGTGAGTTTTTCGACGGAGAGCAATGCGGTTGTCGTCATGCGGCCCCCTTCGGCGACAGTCGCTGCACCAGGCCGATCAGCCCCTTCGGCAGCAGTGCCACGAACACGATGATCGTCAGCCCCAGCGTCAGCTGCCAGTGGTCGGCCAGCGGGCCCATCACGGCATGCGTCGAGAAAATCTCCTTCAGCAGCGTGAACGCAATGGCGCCGATCACCGCGCCGCGCAGATGGCCGAGGCCGCCAAGAATCACCATCAGCAGCACCTCGCCCGAGTTGTGCCAGGCCATGAGCTCCGGGTTGACCACACCGTCGCGCGAGGCCAGCAGGAAGCCGGCGAGTCCGGCCAGCGCACCGGCCAGCACGAAGGCCGCGAGCTTGTAGCCGTACACCGAGAAGCCCGCCGCACGCATGCGCTGCTCGTTCACGCGGATGCCCGCCAGCGCCGCGCCGAAGCGCGAGCGGCGAATGAGCGCCAGCAGCCCGTAGGTGAACACCAGCGACGCCAGCACCACGTAGAACAGCACGGTGCGGTTTTCCATGTCGAGCGCGCCGATGGCGGGCCGCACATACATGTAGATGCCGTCGCTGCCGCCGCCGACCTTGGTGTCGTGGAACACGAAGAAGGCCATCTGCGCGAAGGCCAGCGTCACCATGATGAAGTACACCCCGCGCGTGCGCAGGCTCAGCGCGCCGACGAACAGCGCATACAGCGCCGCCGCGCCCATGGCCAGCGGCAGCAGCAGCGCGAAGTTGCCGCCCTCGCTGCCGGATGCCAGCACGGTGACGTATGCGCCGATGCCGTAGAACGCCGCATGGCCCAGGCTCACCAGGCCGGTCATGCCGACCAGCAGCTCCAGGCTGAGCGCGAAGATCGACAGGATCATGATCTTCACGACGAAGTCCGACGCATAGTTGCCCATGAACGGGCCTGCGATGCCGATGACCAGCGCGCAGGCCACGGGCAGCAGGAAGGCGCTCTTCTTCATGGCTGTCATGGCCGCCTCCCCATCAGCCCCTCGGGCTTCCAGATCAGCACGATGGCCATCAGCAGGTAGATGCCGATGCCGCTCAGGTCCGCGAAGAACACCTTGCCGAAGGTGTCGACGAAGCCCACCAGCAGCGAAGCCACCAGCGCGCCGGTGATGGAGCCGATGCCGCCGATCACCACCAGCACGAAGCAGATGATGAGCACGCTCGCGCCCATGTTCGGATACACCGAGGACATCGGCGCGGCGATCATGCCGGCCAGCGCCGCCAGCGCCACGCCGGCCGCGAACACGATGCGGTACAGCCGCTTCACGTCGATGCCGAGGCCGCGCACCATGTCGCGGTTGCTCGCGCCGGCGCGGATCATCATGCCCAGGCGCGTGCGGTTGACCACGAAGTACAGGCCCACGGCCAGCACGATGCATGCGGCCGATGCGAACAGGCGATACCACGGGTAGCTCATGACGCTGCCCAGCGCGAAGCTGCCGTCGAGCCAGGCGGGCACCTTCACGCCGTGCACGTCGTTGCCCACGAAGATGGAGCGAAGCTCCTCGAACACCAGGATGAGCCCGTAGGTCATCAGCACCTGCTGCAGGTGGTCGCGCTGGTAGAGGTAGCTGAAGAAGGCCCACTCGAGCAGGTAGCCGAAGATGGCCGCCAGCACCACGCCGGCCACCAGCATCAGCAGGAACTGGTCACCGAACAGCGGCGCGAGCGAGAACGCCATGTACGCGCCTATCATGTAGAAGCTGCCGTGGGCGAGGTTGATGACGCCCATGATCCCGAAGATCAGCGTCAGCCCCGAGGCCACGAGGAAGAGGAGTAGTCCGTACTGAACCGAGTTCAGACACTGGACCAGGAAGGTGCCGAAATCCACGTTGGAGGTTCTCTCAGGGCGCAATCGTTGAGGAAGGATGCAGTGCGCGAGACACCGCGGAACCGGCTTTGCCGGGCCGCAGGTGTCGCCCCCTGCAAGGGGGAAGGCGTAGCGACACGAAGTGCGCTAAGCCTGGGGGGGTGCCCTGGGTTACATCCTGCAGCCGCGTGCCGGGTCGGCCAGGCCCTTGATCGCGGTGCTCACCAGCTTGTTCTCCTTGCCGTCCACCTTGCGCAGGTAGATGTCCTGCACCGGGTTGTGCGACTTGCTCACGGTGAACGCGCCGCGCGGGCTGTCGATCTTCGCCTTCTCCACCGCGGCCGCGAACTCGGCCTTCTTCGAGATGTCGCCCTTGGTGGCGTTCAGGCCCACGCCCAGCATCTGCGCGGCGTCGTAGCCTTGGACCGCATACACGTCGGGCTGCAGCTTGAACGACTTGGCATAGGCGGTGCGGAAGGCGTTGTCGCGCGGGGTGTTCAGGCCGTCGGCGTAGTGCAGCGTGGTCAGCATGCCTTGTGCCGATTCGCCCTGCGCGTCGAGCGTGCCGTCGGTCAGGAAGCCGGGGCCGTACAGCGGAATGGTCTTGTTCAGGCCCGCGGCCTGGTAGTCCTTGACGAACTTCACCGCGCCGCCGCCGGCGAAGAAGGCGTACACCGCATCGGGCTTGGCCGCCGCGATCTCGGTCAGCAGCGCCTGGAACTCGACGTTGGGGAAGGGCAGTGTGAGCTGCTTGTCGACCTTGCCGCCGTTCTTCTCGAAGCCTTCCTTGAAGCCGTTGACCGACTCTTCGCCGGCCGCGTACTTCCAGGTGATCGTCATGATCTTCTTCTTGCCCTGCTGCTTGGCCGCCACTTCGCCCATCGCATAGGCCGGCTGCCAGTTGCTGAACGAGCTGCGGAAGATGTTGGGCGCGCACATCGGGCCGGTCACGGCGTCGGCGCCGGCGTTCGGCACGATCAGCACGGTGCCGCTTTCCTTCGCGGCCTTGGCCATGGCCATGGCCACGCCGGAGTGCACGGTGCCGACGATCACGTCGACGTTGTCGCGCTTGATGAGCTTGTTGACGTTGTCGGTGGCCTTGGCGGGGTCGGACTCGTCGTCGACCTTGAAATACTCGATCTCGCGGCCTGCCAGCTTGCCGCCTTGCTCGTCCACGTACAGCTTGAAGCCGTTCTCGATGGCCACGCCCAGCGCGGTGTAGGTGCCGCTGTAGGGCAGCATCAGGCCGACCTTGAGCTTGCCAGTGCCCTGGGCGCCGGCGGTGCCGCACAAGGCGGCTGCGAAAGCGAGGGCCGTCAGCGCGAGGCGCGCGGTGCGAATGGTGGTCATGGTGTTTGTCTCCTGTTTTTGGTGATGAAAGAAGCGGTGGCGACGATGACACGATCCGGTTGATCGCGATGCGGGGAATGCCCGCATTCAGGGATTTCGAGCAGCTCGCAACTACCACCGGCGCGCGCCGCGATGCCGCGGATCTGCGCCAGGGTGCCGTACTCGTCGTCGATGCCTTGAACGGCGAGCACGGGGCAGCGGATGGCGTCGAGTTCGGCCTCGATGTTCCAGTCGCGGAATGGCGGATGCAGCCAGATGCGGTTCCAGCCCCAGAATGCCGAGTCGGCGCTGTCGTGGTAGCGGCCGAGCTTCTTCGGCAGGTCTGTGCCCAGGTAGGAAGTGCGCGCGATCTCGATATTCGCGACGGTCTTGTCTTCCACGAAGATGTGCGGCGCAAGCACCACCAGGCCTTCGACCTTGTCCGGAAAGCGCGAGGCATACAGCAGCGAGATCGAACCGCCGTCGCTGTGACCGAAGAGCCAGGGCTTCTCGTCTTCGAGCTTCAGCGCGGTGAAGAGCGCGGGCAGAACTTCGTGCGCCTGTCGGTGCATGAAGTCGACGTCCCAGGTTTCGTCGTCGGCGCGCGGGGTGGAGCGTCCATAGCCGGGCCGCGAGAACACCAGGCCCCGCGCGTTGGCGGCTTCGCAGACTTGCGCGGGGAAGTCCTTCCACATGGCGACGGAGCCGAGGCCTTCGTGGAGGAAGACGATGAGCGGGGCGTCGGTTTTTTCGGGGGCGATCCAGGCGCACTCGATCTGCACGGTGCGGCCGCGCCAGGTGATGGTGGCGAAGTGGGGGGTGCTCATGGCTGTTGCTCCTTCCCCCTTTGGGGGAAGGCAGGGATGGGGGCAAGCGGCACTCGCAAAGGCTGTGCGCTTGCGAAGGCCGATGCCCCCACCCCGACCCTCCCCCAGCGGGGGAGGGAGGAAGAAAAAGAGGCGCGGCTCACGCCTGCTTTTCCTTCTCACGCAACCTGAACCGCTGAATCTTGCCCGTCGCCGTCTTCGGCAACTCGCTCACGAACTCCAGGAAGCGCGGGTACTTGTACGGCGCAAGGCGTTCCTTCACGAAAGCCTTCAGCTCTTCCTCGCTGGCCGCGGCGCCGTCCTTCAGCACCACGAAGGCCTTGGTCTTCGTCAGCCCTTCGGCGTCTTCCTTGCCGATGACGGCGGCTTCGAGCACCGAGGGGTGCTGCATCAGCGTCGCCTCGACTTCGAAGGGCGACACATAGATGCCGCTGACCTTCAGCATGTCGTCGCTGCGCCCGGCATAGGTGAAGTAGCCGTCGGCGTCGCGCGTGTACTTGTCGCCGCTCTTGGTCCAGCCGCCCTGGAAGGTCTCGCGCGACTTTTCGCGGTTGGTCCAGTACATCAGCGCGGAACTGGGGCCGCGGATGTAGAGGTCGCCCACCTCGCCGTCGGGCACCGGGCGGCCGTCCTCGCCGCGCAGCTCGACTTCGTAGCCGTCCACCGGCTTGCCGGTGGTGCCGTAGCGGATGTCGCCCGGCCGGTTGGAGATGAAGATGTGCAGCATCTCGGTCGAGCCGATGCCGTCGATGATCTCGCAGCCGAACTGCGCCTTGAAGCGCTGCGCGATCTCTCCTGGCAGCGCTTCGCCGGCCGATGAGCACATGCGCAGCGCCACAGCCTCGCGCGCCGGCAGCCTGGGCGATGCGAGCATGCCGGCAAAGCCCGTGGGCGCGCCGAAGAACACGGTGGGCTTGTGTTCCACCCAGCGGCGGAAGGTGGCGTCGGGCGTGGGCCGCTCGGCCATCAGCACCACTGTGGCGCCCACCGACAGCGGAAAAGTCAGCGCGTTGCCCAGGCCGTAAGCGAAGTACATCTTGGCGGCCGAGAAGCACACGTCGTCTTCGGTGAGCGCGAGCACCGGCTTGCCGTACAGCTCCGCCGTCCACCACAGGTTGGCGTGCGTGTGCACCGTGCCCTTGGGCTTGCCGGTGGAGCCGGATGAATACAGCCAGAAGCCTGGATCGTCGGAGGCCGTGGTCACGGGCGATGGCAGCGGCTCTGCGGCGGCGAGCGCGGCATCGAACTCCTGCGCGTTGTCCGGCAGCGGGCCGGTCGGCTGCGACACGAACATCGCCTGCACTTCATGGCCGCCGCGCGCCATCGCTTCCTGCAGCGTCGGCAGCAGCGCGCCCGATACCAGCACCGCCTGCGCGCGGCTGTGGTCGAGCATGTAGGCGTAGTCGTCCGGAGTGAGCAGCGTGTTGACGGCGACCGGCACGATGCCGGCATACAGGCAGCCGAGGAAGCTCACCGGCCAGTCGTTGCCGTCGAGCATCAACAGCAGCACGCGCTCTTCGCGCCGGATGCCGGCAGCCTTCAGCGCGGCGGCCAGCTGGCGCGCGCGGTCTTCGAGCTGGCCGTAGCTCAGCGTGCCGCGGTCGTCAATGTAGGCGGTGCGCCCGGCGCGGCCGCGGTTGAGTGCGAACAGGTGCTCGGCGAAGTTGAATCGTGTGGGCAGGGTCATGTCTTGTCTCCTTCGGCCGTGTGTTCTTGTTCTAGAGGCCGAGCGCGGCGATGACGCCGGGGCTCGCCTGCACCGCGCTGCGGCGGTGATAGAAATCGAGCGCGCGCAGCCCGCCCAGTTCGGCACCACCGCCCGCTCGGCCGGGGCCGCCGTGCAGCGACATCGGCATCACGTTGCCGTGGCCGGTGTGGGCCTGCGCCACTTCGGGCGTGATGACGTGCACGCGGCCATGGCTCGGCGCCACCGCGAGCGCAGCCTGCGCCAGGGCCGTGTCGTCGCTGCCATATAGAGAGGTGACGAGCGAGCCCTGGCCGCGATGCGCCAGCGCAATGCCGTGGGCAAGGTCGCGGTACGGCAGCAGCGTGGCGACGGGGCCGAATACTTCCACGTCATGCACGCGCTGTGCCGCGTCTGCATCGCGAGCGCCGAGCAGCACGGGGCCGATGCACGCGGCCACGGCCGGGTCGGCATCGACCAGCGGCTTGTTGCGGCCGTCGTGCAGCACTGCGGTTTGCGCGGCCAGTGCGTCGAGCCCTTCGCGCACCGCGTTCAGCTGCGCGCGGCTCACCAGCGAGCCCATGCGCACGCCCTCGTTGCGCGGATTGCCGACCGTGATGCCCGCAAGCTTGGCGCCGATGGCTTCGGCCGCCGCGTCGTACAACTCGGCCGGCACCAGGATGCGGCGGATGGCGGTGCACTTCTGGCCCGACTTGACCGTCATCTCGCGCACCACTTCGCGCACGAACAGGTTGAAGGCTTCGCTGCCGGGCGCGGCGCCGGGCAGCAGCAGGGCGCTGTTGAGGCTGTCGGCCTCGATGTTCACGCGCACAGAGCGTTCGGCCACGGCGGGGTGCGAACGGATGACCGCCGCCGTCTCGGCCGAGCCGGTGAACGAGGCCACGTCGAAGGGCTGCAGCGCATCCATCAAGCCGGCAGAGCTGCCGCAGACGATGGACAGCGCACCGGCGGGCAGCACGCCTGCATCGACCACGTCGCGCACCATGCGCTGCGTGAGCCAGGCGGTGGCCGTGGCGGGCTTCACGATCACCGGCACGCCCGACAGCAGCGCGGGCGCGGCCTTTTCCCACAGGCCCCACGAGGGGAAGTTGAAGGCGTTGATGAACAGCGCCACGCCGTGCGTGGGCACCTGCAGGTGCTGCGACTGGAACACCGGCTCCTTGCCCAGCTTGACGGCCTCGCCGTCGCGCAGCGCACGCACGTCGCCGAGCGCATCGCCCCACTTCGCGTACTGGCCGAGCGTGAAGATCGCGCCGTCGATGTCGACCGCCGAGTCGTTCTTCACGGTTCCGGAGTTGGCGGTGGCGATCTCGTAGTAAGCGTCGCGGTTGGCTTGCAGCACCTTCACGATGGCCGCGAGCAGCCCCGCGCGCTGGCGGTAGGTGAGGGCGCGCAGCGCATTGCCACCCTGTTCGCGTGCAAAGGCAAAAGCGGCGGGCAGGTCGAGGCCGGTGGCGTCGACGCGCGCAAGCTCGGTGCCGAGCACCGGGTCGAACAGCGGCGTGCCGGCGCCCGAGCCGCTTTGCCAGCGGCCGGCGACGTAGTTGGAAAGGAGTTCGGTCATTGGGTGAACTTGATCTGCCCTTCGGGCAGGAGATACAGGACGAGTGCGCGGCCCTGGGCCACGGTCGGGCGATGCGCGGTGCCCGGGCCGTAGACGCACCAGCCCGCGGGCCGTCCGTCGAAGGTGGCGGGGTGGTGGTCGAGCGGCATGATCAGGTCGATCTCGCCGTTGGGATGCGTATGGTGCGGGCCGGCGATGTCCTGCATGTCGACCACGTCGACCGAGAAGCGGTGCAGCGCGTCTTCGGCCTTGAAGACGCGGCCGTACTTGATGCCGCCGCCTTCGCGCTCGCAGAGCCAGCCTTCGGCCACGCCGCCGATGCAGGCCTGGCGCAGCGCCTCGAAGCTGGCGCTGCCCGCGCCGTGGTGGGCGTTGAGCCACTGGTCGAGCGCGCTGTCGAGCGGCTTGCCGGCGATTTCGGCGGTCAGGCCGGCAATCAGCTGGTGAAATGCTTCCTTGCCGGTGACGGGTGTGTTGCGGTCGGACATCGTGGGGCCTCGAACTTATGAACTACCTTGCATGAATGCTGCGCGTGCAGTATCTTGCTTGTGGCCGAACAATAAGCATCGAGACAATGAGTGTCAAGCAATATAGTGCATCTATGGTGTTTACCCTGAGCGCGCACAATCCCGGCGAAGAACGAGGAATTGCATGAACGAGCATGTAGACGCGGTGCTGGCCACCGCGCCCGAAAGCGCCGCCGGCGGCAACGGCGCGGCGCCGGCCGGGGAGGCCAAGAATCCGTTGCTGGCGGCATTGGGCGACCGCGTGCGCAACCTGCGCGCGCAACGCGGCCTCACGCGCAAGGCGGTGGCGCTGTCGGCCGACGTGTCGGAGCGGCACCTGGCCAACCTGGAGTACGGCATCGGCAACGCGTCGATCCTGGTGCTGCAGCAGGTGGCCGGCGCGCTGCACTGCTCGCTGGCCGAACTGGTCGGCGACGTCACGACCAGCTCGCCCGAGTGGCTGCTGATCCGCGAACTGCTCGAGAACCGCAGCGAAGCCGACCTGCGCCGCGTGCGCGTGGCGCTCGGCGAGTTGCTGGGCACCGCTTCCGTCGACCCGGCGCGGCACCGCCGCATCGCGCTGGTGGGCCTGCGCGGCGCGGGCAAGTCGACGCTGGGCCAGATGCTGGCCGAAGACCTGGAGATTCCCTTCATCGAACTGAGCCGCGAGATCGAGAAGCTCGCGGGCTGCAGCGTGCGCGAGATCCACGACCTCTACGGCACCAACGCCTATCGCCGCTACGAGCGCCGCGCTCTCGAAGAAGCGGTGCAGATCTACAGCGAGGTGGTGATCGCCACGCCCGGCGGCATCGTCTCGGACCCGGCCACTTTCAACGAGCTGCTCGCGCACTGCACCACCGTGTGGCTGCAGGCCGCGCCCGAGGAGCACATGGGCCGCGTGGCCGCGCAGGGCGACACCCGCCCGATGGCGGCGAGCAAGGAGGCGATGGAAGACCTGCGCCGCATCCTGAACGGCCGCGCCGCCTTCTATTCGAAGGCCGACCTGTCGGTGGATACCAGCGGCAGGACTTTGTCGCAGAGTTTCCAGGCGCTGCGGGCGGTGGCTCGGCAGTCGATGGGGCTGGGGGGCTGAGCCTTCGGGTTCTTGTTCGGGGCGCGATCACGCCGACGGGGTACCTTGCTCCGCGAATGTCCTCCGCCCTTCGGGCTCCCCCTTTATTTCGCTGCGCAAGGCACCCCGCCGTCGTGATCGTTCAGAGCACTTGTTGATCAGCCGGCACAAGAGCAGCGCTCGTTGTGCGCAGGGCGCCGGGTGCTCCCCGCAGCGAAATAAAGGGGGAGGCCGCAGGCCGGAGGACATTCGCGGAGGGGAGTACCCGGTGTCCTGGGCACGCACCCCCGAACCCCAACCAGCCTGAAATCTGAAAAAAAGTGCACCAGGCATTGACTTGCCTGCATGCATGCAGCATGATGCATGTCATCGGAGCAGTAAAGTGCATTATCTTTCCTGTTCACGGTTTCCGAACACTGCCCCACAGGAGACTTCCGCATGACCGACACCACCACGCTCCAGGCGCCCCCGCGCGTCGACTACCGCACCGAGCCCGCCCAATACCGCCACTGGTCCCTGAGCTTCGACGGCGCCATTGCGCGCCTCGTGCTCGACATCGCCGAAGACGGCGGCATCCGCCCCGGCTACAAGCTCAAGCTCAACAGCTACGACCTGGGCGTGGACATCGAATTGAACGACGCGCTCAACCGCGTGCGCTTCGAGCACCCCGAAGTGCGCAGCGTCATCGTCACCAGCGGCAAGGACCGCATCTTCTGCTCCGGCGCCAATATCTTCATGCTCGGCGTCTCGGGCCATGCCTGGAAGGTCAACTTCTGCAAGTTCACCAATGAAACGCGCAACGGCATCGAAGACTCGTCGAAGCACTCGGGCCTGAAGTTCCTCGCGGCCGTGAACGGCGCCTGCGCCGGCGGCGGCTACGAACTGGCGCTGGCTTGCGACGAGATCCTGCTGGTGGACGACCGCTCCTCCGCCGTCTCGCTGCCCGAAGTGCCGCTGCTCGGCGTGCTGCCCGGCACCGGCGGCCTGACCCGCGTGACCGACAAGCGCCACGTGCGCCATGACCTCGCCGACATCTTCTGCACCAGCGTCGAAGGCGTGCGCGGCCAGCGCGCGGTCGACTGGCGCCTGGTCGATGCCGTGGCCAAGCCCGCGCAGTTCGCCGCCGCGGTGCAGGACCGTGCTTCGCAGCTCGCGGCCGGCAGCGACCGCCCCGCCGGCGGCAAGGGCGTGGCCCTGACCCGCCTCGAGCGCACCGACAGCGCCGACGGCATTGCCTATTCGCACGTCAACGTGCAGATCGACCGCAGCAAGCGCACCGCTACCATCATCGTCAAGGCGCCCACCGGCACGCAGCCGGCCGACGTGGCAGCCATCGAAGCCGCGGGCGCCGCCTGGTGGCCGCTCGCGATGTGCCGCGAACTCGACGACGCAATCCTCAACCTGCGCACCAACGAGCTCGACATCGGCACCTGGCTGCTCAAGACGGAAGGCGACGCCGCCGCCGTGCTCGCGTCGGACGCCGTGATGTTCGCCAACAAGGACCACTGGCTGGTGCGCGAAACCATCGGCGCGCTGCGCCGCACGCTGGCACGGCTGGACGTGTCGTCGCGCAGCCTGTTCGCGCTGGTCGAAACCGGCTCGTGCTTCGCCGGCACGCTGGCCGAGTTGGCCTTTGCCGCCGATCGCACCTACATGCTCGCGCTGCCCGACGACGCCGACCGCGCGCCCAGGCTCACGCTGGGCGAATTCAACTTCGGCTTCTTCCCGATGGTGAACGACCAGAGCCGCCTGCAGCGCCGCTTCTATGAAGAGGCCGCACCGCTCGAAGCCGCGCGTGCCGCAGCCGGCAAGCCGCTCGACGCCGACGAGGCGCTGAAGCTCGGCCTGGTGACCGCCGCGCCCGACGACATCGACTGGGACGACGAGATCCGCATCGCCATCGAGGAGCGCGCCGCCATGTCGCCCGACGCACTCACCGGCCTCGAAGCCAACCTGCGCTTTGCGAGCAAGGAGAACATGGCCACCCGCATCTTCGGCCGGCTCACCGCCTGGCAGAACTGGATCTTCAACCGCCCCAACGCCGTCGGCGAAAAGGGCGCGCTGAAGGTCTACGGCACCGGCCAGAAGGCCGGCTTCGACATGAACCGCGTCTGATAGCGCAGCCCCGCAAGAACCCAAGGAACAACGATGAGCACGATCAACTACAGCGAGAAGATCCCCAACAACGTCAACCTCGGCGAAGACCGCACGCTGCAGCGCGCGCTCGAAGGCTGGCAGCCCAACTTCATCAACTGGTGGGACGACGTGGGCCCCGAGGGCTCGACCAACCACGAGGTGTACCTGCGCACGGCCGTGAGCGTCGACCCGCAGGGCTGGGCCCAGTTCGGCCACGTGAAGATGCGCGACTACCGCTGGGGCATCTTCCTGAACCCGGGCGACGCCAACCGCGAGATCCACTTCGGCGACCACAAGGGCGAGAAGGCCTGGCAGGACGTGCCCGGCGAACACCGCGCCAACCTGCGCCGCATCATCGTGACGCAGGGCGACACCGAGCCCGCCTCGGTCGAGCAGCAGCGCCACCTGGGCCTGACCGCTCCCAGCATGTACGACTTGCGCAACCTGTTCCAGATCAACGTGGAAGAAGGCCGCCACCTGTGGGCCATGGTCTACCTGCTGCAGAAGCACTTCGGCCGCGACGGCCGCGAAGAGGCCGACGCGCTGCTGCAGCGCACATCGGGCGATGCCAACAACCCGCGCATCCTCGGCGCCTTCAACGAGAAGACGCCCGACTGGCTCGCGTTCTTCATGTTCACCTACTTCACCGACCGCGACGGCAAGTTCCAGCTGGCCGCGCTGGCCGAGAGCGCGTTCGACCCGCTCGCGCGCACCACGAAGTTCATGCTGACCGAAGAGGCGCACCACATGTTCGTGGGCGAGAGCGGCGTGTCGCGCGTCATCGCGCGCACCGCGCAGGTCATGAACGAGCTGAAGACCGACGACGCACAGAAGGTGCGCGCGGCCGGCGCCATCGACCTGGGCACCATCCAGCGCTACCTGAACTTCCACTACAGCGTGACCATCGACCTGTTCGGCGCCGACCAGTCGAGCAACGCCGCCATCTTCTACAGCTCGGGCCTGAAGGGCCGCTATGAAGAAGGCAAGCGCGAGGACGACCACGTGCTCAAGGGCCAGACCTACAAGGTGCTGGAAGTGAAGGACGGCCAGCTCGTCGAGAAGGACGTGCCGATGCTCAACGCGCTGAACGAAGTGCTGCGCGACGACTTCATCAAGGACTCTGTGGCCGGCGTGAACCGCTGGAACAAGGTGCTCGAGAAGGCCGGCATCCCGACCCGCCTGAGCGTGCCGCACAAGGCCTTCAACCGCCAGATCGGCGCGCTCGCCGGCATCAAGATGTCGCCGGACGGCCGCGTGGTGAACGAGATCGAATGGGCCGCCAAGCGCGACGAATGGCTGCCGAGTTCCGAAGACTTCGCTTTCGTGGCATCGTTGATGGGCCGCGTGGTGGAGCCGGGCAAGTTCGCAGGCTGGATTTCGCCGCCGGTGATGGGCATCAACCGGCAGCCGGTCGATTTCGAGTACGTGCGTTTCGGTTGATTGGTATTTGGGTATTGCTCCTTCCCCCTCTGGGGGAAGGCTGGGATGGGGGCAAGCGGCGCGACCACGACAAGCGCCGCCTGCCCCCACCCAACCCTTCCCCAGAGGGGGAGGGCTCCAGGAGAAAAAGACATGGACATGGCCGTTGAAGCCGGAGTCATCAAGCAGCACCTGATCGACCCCGAGATCTGCATCCGCTGCAACACCTGCGAGGCCATCTGCCCCGTGAACGCGATCACGCACGACGACAACAACTACGTCGTGCGCGCGGACACCTGCAACGGCTGCATGGCCTGCATCTCGCCGTGCCCGACGGGCTCGATCGACAACTGGCGCACCATGCCGGTGGTGCGCGCGTATTCGATCGAGGAACAGTTCACCTGGGAGTCGCTGCCCGACGAACTCTCCCCTGAAGAGCTAGAAGCCGCGGGCGTGTCCGCCGACGCCGCAGGCGACCCCGCGGCCGCCTTGCCCGCACAGACGCAGGCCCAGGCCGCCGCCGAATCGGTGGAGCCGGTCTTCAATTCGGCGCAGTACGGCGCCAGCGTGCCGCCGTGGTCGGCCGCGCATGCTTACACCAACCTGTTCCCGCCGAAGACCCCGACGACCGCCACCGTGGTCGGCAATTTCAATTGCACCGAAGCGGGCTTCGACAGCGAGACCCACCACATCGTGCTGGACTTCGGCGTGGTGCCGTTCCCGGTGCTCGAGGGCCAGTCGATCGGCATCGTGCCGCCGGGCATCGACGCCATCGGCAAGCGCCACCATGCGCGCCAGTATTCGGTGGCCAGCCCGCGCAACGGCGAGCGGCCCGGCTACAACAACGTGTCGCTCACCGTGAAGCGCGTGACCGAAGACCACGAAGGCGAACCGGTGCGCGGCGTGTGCTCCAACTACGTGTGCGACCTGAAGGTGGGCGACACGGTGCAGGTGGTCGGGCCCTTCGGCTCGTCCTTCCTGATGCCGAACCACCCCAAGTCGCACATCGTGATGATCTGCACCGGCACCGGCAGCGCGCCGATGCGCGCCATGACCGAGTGGCGCCGCCGGCTGCGCAAGAGCGGCAAGTTCGAGGGCGGCAAGCTGATGCTGTTCTTCGGCGCGCGCACGCAGCAGGAACTGCCGTACTTCGGCCCGCTGCAGTCGCTGCCCAAGGACTTCATCGACATCAACCTGGCGTTCTCGCGCACGCCGGGCCAACCCAAGCGCTACGTGCAGGACCTGATGCGCGAGCGCGCCGCCGACCTGGCCGCGCTGCTGAAGGACGGTGCCAGCCACTTCTACGTGTGCGGCCTGAAGAGCATGGAAGAGGGCGTGGTGCTCGCACTGCGCGACGTTGCAAAGGAAGCGGGGCTCGACTGGGACACCGTCGGCGCCGCCTTGAAGCGCGAAGGCCGCCTGCACCTCGAAACGTACTAAGCTGCGGCGGATGCAGTTCGCCGACTTCCATGCGGGCCAGGTCATCGAGGCCGGGCCTTACGTACTCACAGAAGCCGAACTCGTGCAGTTCGCGCGGGCCTACGATCCGCAGTGGTTTCACACAGACGCCGAAGCCGCGGCCGAAAGCCCATTCGGCGGGTTGATCGCGAGCGGCTGGCACACCTGCTCCATCGCGATGCGGCTGGTGGTCGACGCGGTGCTGGCGGGCTCGGAGTCTTTCGCGTCTCCAGGGCTGGAGCACGTGCGCTGGCCCAACCCGGTGCGGCCCGGCGATGCGCTTCGCCTGGTGGCCGACGTGATCGAGGTCCGGCGCTCCGAGAAGCGGCCCACGCTCGGCATCCTGCGCTGGCGCTGGCGGCTGTTCAACCAGCGCGAAATGCTGGTGCTCGATGTCGAGGTCACCAGCCTGTTCAAGCTGAAGCCCGTCGACTGAGGCTTTCTCCTGACGAACAAAAAGGCCCGCCGCGCAATCAAGCGCCGCGGGCCTTTGACCTGGCTTGGCTTTGCTTACTTCTGGAGGTCGACCGCGCCCGAGCCCTGGGCCTTGCCGTTCGCCTTCACGCCCGCGGCGGGCGCCTTCACCGCACTGCCGGCCGAGCCGACAGCACCGGTCGCGCCGTCGAGCGTGCCGCCCACGGTATTGGTCACGCCGCCTGCTGCATTCGTGGCACCGCCGACAGCGCCCGTCGCGCCGCCGAGCACGCCACCCACGGCAT
The DNA here is from genome assembly GCF_977011995.1 of Variovorax durovernensis. Lineage (NCBI taxonomy): Bacteria > Pseudomonadati > Pseudomonadota > Betaproteobacteria > Burkholderiales > Comamonadaceae > Variovorax > Variovorax durovernensis. Next base: position 160,455 of record NZ_CDRNCW010000001.1, read on the forward strand.
TGCCCGCGCCGCCTGCCGTGCTCCCGGTATTGGCCTTGGCTCCTGCATTGGCGCCGGCCGCTGTGCCCGCCTTGCCACCTGTGCCTGAACCGGATGCGTTCACGTCGGCATTGACGCCCACGCCGACCCCGACGCCTTGCGCCTGGGCTGTTCCGCCGATGGCCAGCAGGCCTGCGAGCACGGCGCCGATCAGGATGCGGTTGTGTTGTTGTTGCTTCATGGGTGACTGTTCCTTTCGTAGCATGGTCACGTATCAAGGAGCGACCGAGGTTCGATCGATCCGGGTGCAACCATGGCCGGGCCGTCGTCTGTCGCCATGTGCGGCACAGTCGCCCACGCGTGTGGGACATGGCTGTCGGCGGGATCGGGGGCTCGAACGTTCGCGCCGAGCCCTCCGGGTCCGGTCATCAATGCAGCAGATGCGCGCTGAAGAAGGCCGTTGTCTTGCGGTTCACTTCCGGCAGCACGGTGGCGCGGTCGAAGCCCGGAGGGTCGTTGAGCATGTCGCCGATCAGGCCGGTGAGCCCGGGCGGAGGCGGCGACAGCAGCGCGCCGTGCCCTCCCGTGGGCATGTCGGCGATCAGTTTGCAGCGCGGCAGGCAGGCCGCCAGCACCTGGTCGCCGTGGAAGCGCGGGATCAGCCAGCGGTCTTGCCTTGCGGTGATCAAGCCCAGCGGCACACGCGGATTGGCCAGCGAGGCCATGTCGAAATCGGCCGACGAGGGCACGCCCGCGACGATGGCGGCGATGCGCGGGTCGTGGTCTTCGCGTGGCGTGGCGTCGCCGAAGCGATGGCGGATCACGAGCAGCGCTCCCCATTTCTTGATGCCGTCGAAAGGCCCGCCGGTCAACCGCGTGATCAGCCCGACGCAGGATTGGAAATCGTCCACCAGGTCGGCTTCGCAATGCTGCCTGAACGCGGCCGGCGACCAGCGCCCGCCGGCCAGGCTCAGCGCCGTATGGCCGCCGGCGGACATGCCGTACATGCCGACCTTGTCGAGCTTCAGCAGCGGAGCGAAGCGCGGGTCGCGCCCCACCGCATCGATGGCGCGCGACACCTCGGCGGGGCGCATCGTCCAGCTGTCCGGGCCGGTGTTGCTGTCGTCCTTGTAGTTGTCGGCCTTGTGCTCCGGCATGGCGACGATGAAGCCGGCGTCGACCAGGTCGCGTGCCAGGTCGCTATGGACCCAGGGCGCGCCGCCCGAACCGTGCGAGACGACGACCAGCCGGCCGTTGCCGCGCACCGGCGCACCCTGCACCGCCACGTCGAGCGTGAAGCGCCCGCGCCGTGCCGGCTGCGGCGGATCGCCGGACGGGTAGAACACCGCGACCGGCCCGTCGCCGGCCGCGGCGGGCAACTCCGCCAGACCCATCGAGGCTTGTGCCAGTCCGCAGAAAAGCGCCAGCAAGGCTGGCCAGAAAATGAAAACAAGACGTCGCATCGAACCGAACTCCTGGTGGTCGTCAGGGGCCCACGCCCCTGTCGAACCGGACGATGCCGTGGCGTGCCGCCCACGTCTTGCCGAAATCTGCAAGCGCGGTTTTCGGCCATGGATTTCAGGAATCGGCCAGCTTCTGCTTGCGGAATTCGGTGGGCGTGAGGCCGGTTGCGGCCTTGAATGCGCGGTTGAACGGGCCGATCGACTGGAAGCCCGCGGTCAGCGCGATGGTCAGCACGGGCAGCTCGCGCTTCGAGGAATCGGCCAGCGCCGCCATCGCCTCGGCAAGCCGGAAGCCGTTCACGAAGGCGTTGAAGTTGCGATGGCCGAGCCGCTGGTTGATGACGCGGCGCAGCCGGTACTCGGGCACCGAGAGCAGGGAGGCGAGGGCGGCGATGCTGAGGTCTTCGCGGCGGTAGGCGTGGTCGACGGCCATCGCGTGCTGCAGGGATTGGGCGAGGCGGTCTTCGGCGGGGTCGGGTGTGGGTTCGGCGGGTTCTTCTGCCGGGAGCGGCATGGCCGGCGTGTCTGGCGCCACCTCCACAGGGATCGGCGCCGGCATCCGCGCGGCCGGGAACAGATCGGACCCCGCCAGGCGCAGCATCCGCCACGCCACCACCGCGACGATCAGCAGCAGCATCACCACGTCCACCGTCGCCGACGGGCCCGAGAGCTGCCCGCGCGGCGACGCCAGCCGGACCGCGAGCATCCCGACGCTGTAGCCGGCGCCCGAGACCACAATGAACATGCGCAGCCGGCGCCGCCCTTCCACCAGATCGGCCCGCCACTGCGTCGCCGCCGCCAGAGCGGCCAGCACCGCGAACACCAGCGGCACCGCGCGCTGCAGGCCCATCGTCACCGGCGCGAGCACCGACGCGCCGCCCGCCACCACCGTGCAGTTGAGCATCGCCAGCGCCGCCACCGCGAGCCATGCCGCGATGTGCAATGGCCGCAGCTGGAAGTCGTCGTCGAACAGCGCCTGCGCGAACACCCAGAACAACACCGCATTGCCGACCGACACGGCAACGAAGGGCGACTGCCAAAGCCACGGCACGCTCGCCTCGAACATGGGCGTCGATCCGACGACCTGGACGCACAGCCCGAGCGCAAGCAGCACGCCCGCGCGCGCGACCGGCAGGCGCGGACGGTCGCGGCCGAAGACCAGCGCGAGCACGAGCAGCAGGGCCAGCAGCACGCCGCGCAGGGCGGCGTCGAGCAAGGTGGGCAGGGCGGGCGTCATGACAGTGTGGGGCGTAGAAATGGGGCCAGCCCGATTCTCGTTGTTGCTGCTGCTCCACAAGACCCTGCGGCGTGCCCTGTTAAACACACGCAACTAATAATGTTGCATGAAACGAGACAGCAAGCTTTCAGGCGTTCTCCACGTGCTCTTGCACATGGCCGAAATGGACGGCCCCGTCACCTCCGAGTTGCTCGCGGTCGCGATGCACACCAACCCGGTCGTCATCCGCCGGCTCATGGCCGGCCTGCGGCAGGCGGGTTTCGTGAGTTCGGCCAAGGGGCACGGCGGCGGGTGGGTGCTGTCTTGCTCGCTGTCGGCGGTCACGCTGGGCGACGTGCACAACGCCGTCGGCGCGCCCGCGCTGCTGGCCATGGGCAACCGCACCGAAAGCCCGGGCTGCATCGTCGAGCAGGCGGTGAACGCCGCGCTCGACGGCGTGTGCGAAGAGGCCGAGGCGCTGCTGCTTAGGCGTTTCAACAGCATCACGCTGGCCGATCTTTCCAGGGACTTTCATCGCCGCATGACGGGCGGCGGCTTCACTTCAAAGGACATTGAACATGCGCTATGACGTTCTGGTGGTGGGCGGCAGCTTTGCCGGCCTTTCAGCCGCGATGCAACTGGCCCGCGCACGCAGGAAGGTGTGCGTGGTCGACGCGGGCGCGCCACGCAACCGCTTCGCCGCCGCCTCGCACGGCTTCTTCGGGCAGGACGGCACGCCGCCGCTGGAGATGGTCGCCGATGCGCGCGCGAAGTTGCTCGCGTATCCGTCGGTCGATTTCATCCAGGGCAGCGTGACGGCAGCGCAGGCCGACGACGCCTGCGAAGCGGGAGGTTTCACGGTGACGCTGGACAACGGCGTGCAGCTGTCGACCCGCAAGCTGCTGCTGTCGTTCGGCGTGCAGGACGGCCTGCCCGACATTCCCGGCATCGGCCAGCGTTGGGGCAAGAGCGTGCTGCACTGTCCTTATTGCCACGGCTACGAGTTCGGCGACCGCCAGTTGGGTCTGCTGTTCCACGCCGGCGGCCCGCCGGACCATGCATTGCTGATCGCCGAGTGGGGCCCGACCACGCTCTTCCTGAACGGCAGCAAGGGCCGGCGGATTCAACCGGTCGATGCAACACACTTATAACTGCTTAGGCAGAAGGAGTGTTGCAGATGAAGTACCGGACACGGACCTACTACACGAGTACCCAGAAGGCATTGATGTGGGAGCGGTGGAGGGAAGGTTGGACCCTTCACCAGATCGGCCAACTGTTTGACCGACCTCACACATCCATCCAGAACATCTTGTCCAAGACCGGTGGCATTCGACCTCCGGAACGACGGCGTGGCGCCAATGCGCTAACCCTGGCAGAGAGGGAAGAGATCTCTCGCGCTCTGATGGTTGGTGAATCGATGCGTTCGGTGGCCGCCCGACTTGGCAGGGCACCGTCGACCATCAGCCGAGAGATCGGGCGCAACGTAGGGCAAGGCGGCTATCGGGCGAGCGTCGCCGACGAAGCTGCCTGGAACCGTGCCCTGCGGCCGAAGCGATGCAAGCTGGTCAAGAACCGGGCGCTGGCTGGCGTCGTGGCGGACCTGCTTCGAATGCTGTGGTCGCCGGAGCAGATCGCCGGCTGGCTCAAGCATACTTATCCGAACGACCAGAGCCTTCATGTGTCACACGAGACCATCTATCGCAGCCTGTTCATTCAAGCGCGCGGCGCATTGAAGAAGGAGCTGCTGGAGCACCTCAGACGCACGCGCGGCATGCGACGCTCTCGTTCCTATACGCAGAAGACTGCGATCCATGGGCAGATTGCCGATGCCGTGTCGATCAGCGAGCGCCCCGCATCCGTCGAGGATCGGGCAGTGCCTGGTCATTGGGAAGGGGACTTGGTGTTCGGCAGCGGCAACAGCCAGATCGCCACGTTGGTCGAGCGGCAAACGCGATATGTGATGTTGGTGAAGCTCGAAGGCAAGGACTCGCAATCGGTGGTCAACGCGCTGATAAAGAACGCGCGCAAGTTGCCGCAGGAGCTCTACAAGTCATTGACCTGGGATCGAGGCACGGAGATGCACGGTCACAAGCGATTCACGATGGCCACCGACATCCAGGTCTACTTCTGTGATCCCCAGAGCCCCTGGCAGCGCGGCAGCAACGAGAACACCAATGGGTTGCTCAGGCAGTACATGCCGAAGGGCATGGACGTCTCAGGGTTCTCACAGCTTCAACTCAACGCGATCGCGAGACAATTGAACGAGAGGCCGCGCAAGACGCTCGGCTTCCATACACCTGCTGAAATGTTCAGCGAATGTGTTGCATCGACCGGTTGAATCCGCCCCCCGATGCGGAGGTTCGCGCCAGGCTGCAATCGCGCGGCGTGACTGTCGAGCCGGGGCGCATCGCCAGCCTGGAAGGCGCGGCGACGGACCTGGCCGGCGTGCGCCTCGAAGACGGCAGGCTCGTGCCTGTCGAGGCGCTGTTCGTGGCGCCGCACACGCGGCCTTCCAGTCCGCTGGCCGAACAGCTCGGTTGCGTCTTCGACGACGGCCCCATGGGCCGGGTGCTGCGCGTCGATGCCATGAAGATGTCGACGGTGCCCGGCGTCTACGCGGCGGGCGATCTTGCGATGGCGTTTTCCAACGCCACGCTGGCGTCTGCGGACGGGTTGATGGCAGGGGTGTCGATGCACCGGTCGCTGGTGTTCGGGGTCTGAAAGAACTTTTTTCTCGGATTCGGAAAAACCCGTCAAAAAGTACCCTATAATCTGAGGCTCGACGCGGGAGTAGCTCAGTTGGTAGAGCGCAACCTTGCCAAGGTTGAGGTCGAGAGTTCGAGACTCTTCTCCCGCTCCAACATTGCCGAAAAAGGCCACCCATCCGGGTGGCCTTTTTTCGTTGCGGCAAGCCTTTCCTGTTGGCTTGCCTTCCTGTTCAACGGTCCGAGTGCTTCAGCAAGTAGCTGTTCGAGATCGCCTTGAACGACAGCCCGCCGTCCAGCCGCTTGAACACCACACCCTCGCGCGAGGTCTCCGGGTTCAGCGACGGACCCTCGGCATAGGCCAGCACCTCGGCGGTCGATCCGCCGAAGCGCTCGAGCGTGGTCACTTCGAGCAGCGGCACGGTGCGAACCGTCGCCCCCAGCACGCGAAGCACGTCGATGACGGCGTTGCGTTCTTCCATCCCGCAGTAGATGCCCCGGTCGATGTCGAACACATCGAACACGTGGAACGCTTGCCCGCGCAGCTTCTCCGGGTTGCCCTGGATGCCCTCGCCGACGATCTCGCCCTGCAGCGCGAGGTTGCGGCCCAGAGTGGCCAGCGCTTCGAGCAGCCGGTCTTGCCGCGCCACGCGCCACAGGCTGTTGCCGGGGGTCTCGCGAAGCTGCCAGTTGCGTCCGCACACACCGAGCGCGCCTGCGTTGTGGAACACGGTCATGCTCGAACCGTCGAGCTTGACCGTGACCTCGAACGACTGCCCGTCATCGGCCGCGAGCACTTCAGGCAGGTTCTGGATGCGCTCCTGGTCGGTCTTGACGATGAATGCGGGAAACGCGCCTTCCACCTCGCCCGACAGGCACGCCGGGATCACCGGCTCCCACTTGCCGACGCCGAACAGTTCGGCCCAGTCGCGTTGGCGAAGCGCCGGATCGGCCAGCGCGAGTGCGTCGATCTCGGCGAATTGCGACAGCGGCAGGATCAGCCCTTGCGAGATCTGCCCGCGCAGCTTCATCGTGCGCAGCCGCACGCCGCGCTGCTCGTTCCAGGTGATGGCCGACTTCTCGAGAAAGGCGAATCGCGGATCGTCGAGCGGCAGGAACGCGTCGATCTCGAAGAAGACGCCCCGGTCGCCGACGGCGAACTCCCCCTTCTTGGTGACAACGGTCCAGCCTTCGACGATGGCGCATTCGATCGCGTCGGCCCCGGGAATGGGGCGGACGGCATCGACAGTGCGAACGGTGACAAGCTTGCGCATGGTTTTTTCTCCCTGTGGTTGATTGATGATGAACTGACGGTGACGCAAAAAAGAAAAAGGCCCGGAACCATTCGGTGTCCGGGCCTCTTGTGAAAGAGTGTCGAAGAGGTGCGCGCTATGCGCTGCCTCCGCCCGGTGCCGTGTGTTCGCCTGCCTGATGCAGGTTCGTTGCATGGTCGATGCCGTACGCGAATGTGCCGCCCGATGCGGGGCAGACGATGCGGCAGATGTTGGCGATGACCGATGCGGCGTTCACGATGAAGCTTCCGGTGAAGGTGTTCGTTTCGAAGGAGGCGGACTGTAAAGAGTATTTACTTGGGCGTCAACCTCTGGCCGGCAACACCGTGCCGCGGCTCTCGCCGAACCCGATGCGCGCATGCCCCGGTTTCTCGCACCAGCCGCGCAGCAGCACCGCGTCGCCGTCTTCGAGAAAGCCGCGCTGCTCGCCGTTGGCCAGCGTCACCGGGTTCTGCGCCGCGCGCGTCAGCTCGATGATCGCGCCGGCCTCGCCGGGGCCCGGCCCCGAGATCGTGCCGCTGCCGAACAGGTCGCCGGGGTTCAGGCTGCAGCCGCCCATGGTGTGGTGCGTCACCATCTGCGCCACGCTCCAGTACTGGTGCTTGAAGCTGGTGGATGACAGGCGCGACGGCCCGGTCTTCTCCTTGCGTGCCTTCTCGCTCTCGAGCCAGACCTCCAGGCGGATGTCGAGCGCGCCGCTCTCGCGGTTCGCCGCGTTCTCCAGATAGGCAAGCGGCTGGGGCTCGTTGGCCGGCCGGGTCCACGCTTGCCGGTAGGGCGCGAGCGCTTCCATCGTCACGATCCACGGCGAGATCGTGGTCGCGAAATTCTTCGCGAGGAACGGCCCGAGCGGCGCCATCTCCCAGAACTGGATGTCGCGCGCCGACCAGTCGTTGAGCAGGCAGATGCCGAAGATGTGCTCCTCCGCGCGCTCCAGCGCAATGGGCTCGCCCTGCGCATTGCCGGTGCCGATCCACACGCCAAGCTCCAGCTCGTAGTCGAGCCGCGCGCAGGCCTGGTACGTGGGCGCCTTCGCGCCGGGCGCCATCGACTGCCCCATCGGCCTGTGAAAGCGCTGGCCGCTCACGCCGATGGTCGACACGCGCCCGTGGTACGCCGTGGGGATCCAGCGGAAGTTGGGTGTCACGTCGCCGTCGGGGTTCATCAGGCGGCTGATGTTCAGCGCGTGATCGATGGAGGTGTAGAAGTCCGTGTAGTCGCCGATGCGCGCGGGCACGGTGTATTCGGCATCGGCCTGCGGCACGAGGCATTCGCGCACCGCCTGCACCGTGGCGACTGGCGCATCGTTCTTCAGCAGGTCGAAGAGCGCATGGCGCAGCGCCTTCCACGCGGCGGCGCCGAGCGCGAAGAAGTCGTTCAGCGCAGGCTGCGCGGCCGCGCGTGCCGCATGCAGCGCGAGGCCCTCGAGTTGCTCGCGAGTGGCCAGCGCCGCGAGGTCCAGCACCTGGTCGCCGATGGCGACGCCGCCGCGAAACGCCTCGCTGCTTCCCGCGCGGCGGAACACCGCATGCGGCAGGTTCTGGATCGGAAAGTCGCTGCCCGCCGCATTGGCCGATTCGACCCAGCTGCGCGCATGAACGTCGTGCGTGTGGTTGAGTGCAATGCTCATGAACGGACCCTCATACCGAAGCCATCAGTGCGTCGTCGAAGATGGCAACCGCGCGTGTCCAACCCGCCGACGCTCCGCGGATCTTGTGCGGGAAGCAGCTGATGAAGAAGCCGGTAGGCGGCAGCACCTCCAGGTTGTGCAGCTTCTCGATGTGGCAGTAGCCGATGTCGCGCCCGGCCTTGTGGCCTTCCCAGATCAGCGATGCATCTTGCGTCTCGCCGTATTTCTTGGCGGTGTGCACGAAGGGCGCGTCCCAGCTCCATGCGTCGGTGCCCGTGAGGCGCACGCCGCGCTCCAGAAGGTACATCGTCGCTTCGTAGCCCATGCCAGCGCCGGCCGACACGTAGTCGGGGTTGCCATAGCGCGAACCGGCGCGCGTGTTGACCACCACGATCTCCAGCGGGCTCAGCGTGTGGCCGATGCGCTTGAGCTCGGCCTCGACGTCCGCGGCGGTCACCACGTAGCCGTCGGCGAAATGCCGGAAGTCGAGCTTCACGCCGGGCTGGAAGCACCACTCGAGCGGCACGTCATGGATGGCGATGGCGGGCTTCTTCTCGCCCAGCGCCTTGTCCATGGTCGAGTGGAAGTGATAGGGCGCATCGAGGTGCGTGCCGTTGTGCGTGGACAGCTGCACCAGCTCCACGGCCCAGCCCTCGCCGTCGGGCAGGTCTTCCTTCTTCAGGCCCGGAAAGAAAGGCTCGATCTGCTCGTAGGTCTGCTCGTGCGTGAAGTACTGGATCTTGGGCGCGAAGGCTGGCGGATCGGACAGCACGTCGTTCTCCAGGAAGATCGACAGGTCGACGAATTTGCGTGGCATGGGAACTCCTTGTGGGGTGTTGGTGTTGGAAGACGAAGGAATCAGGGCTGCTGCCAGCGCAGCAGGCGTTGTTCCGCAAAGGCCAGCAGCGCATTGCTCGCGAAGCCGATGAGCCCCAGCAGCACGATGCCCGCGAACAGGTCGCTCGCGCGGAAGGCGCGCGCCGCCAGCAGGATGGCCTGGCCCAGGCCGCTTTGCGAGGCGATCATTTCGCCCACCACCGCGACGATGAGCGCAATGGTCAGCGCCAGGCGCATGCCGGCCAGGATGTCGGGCATGGCGTTGGGCAGGCCCATCTTCCAGATGTACGCCGCGCGCGACATCTGCAGGCAGCGCGCAACTTCCGACAGGCGCGGCTCCACCGCCGCGAAGCCGTGCACCGTGGCCAGCAGCACCGGCCACATCGCGCCGAAAGCGACCACGAAGAGCACCATGCCGGGGTTCAGGCCGAAGATCGAAATCGCCAGCGGCAGCAGCGCGGAAGCTGGCAGGGGGCGGATGAACTCCAGCGTCGGCTGCACCCATGCGCGCACCGAGGGCGACACGCCGATGGCCGCGCCCAGCAGCACGCCGAACAGCGAGGCCAGCAGCCAGCCTTCGATCATCCGGCCCACCGTGGCCTGCGTGAAGCCGAGCAGCTCGCCGTTGCCGCCGGTGCCAGAGAGATTCAGCCCTTCGAGCAGGCTTGCGAACGTGGCCTGCGGCGTGGGCAGGAACACGCGGCTGACCCAGCCGGCATTGCTTGCCACCCACCACAGCGCGACCAGCGCCAGCAGCACGCCGAGCGAGCCGAGCCAGTTCAGGTGCGAGGGTTTGTCGCGGCCGTTCATGCCTGCACCCCCATGCGCCGCGCCACCACGCGCTGCAACAGCAGCATGCCGGCGTTGATTGCGAAGCCCACCACGCCGATCCAGCCCAGCCAGGCGAGCATCAGCGCGGGGTCGAAGCTCTGCTGCGCGATCATCATCGCGTAGCCCATGCCGTTGGGGTTGGCCGCGATCTCGACCGTCACGGCCACCACCAGCGCCACCGCCACCCCCAGCCGCAGCGCGACGAACAGGCGCGGCACGATGGCCGGCAGCACGATCTTGAAGGCCCGCTCGCGCGCCGACAGCCCCAGCACGCGGCTCACCTCGAGCAGCCGGGGCTCGACCTGCTGCACGGCCGCCTGCACCAGCACCAGCAGCGGCCAGAAGGTGGCAAAGGCGACGATCGCCAGCTCCATGCGCACGCCGAAACCGAAGCCCAGCATCGCGAGGGGAATCAGCGCGACCGAAGGTACCGGGCGCAGCACCTCGATGGACATCGATCCGAGCTGTGCCGCACGGCGCGAGAGCCCGAGCACCAGGCCCAACGCAATGCCGAGCACCGCGCCCAGCAGCAGGCCCAGCGCGGCGGTGCCCAGCGTGAAGCCGGTGGCCTGCCAGAGCGAGCCGTCCATCGCGGCGCCGGCGAAAGCCTTGGCCGCGGCGCTCGGCGGCGCGAGCGAGTCGCTGCCCAGGGCAGCCGCGCGGCGCGCATACCACTCGAAGAGGCCGATCAGCAACGCAGGGAACACCCACGGCCGCAGCCAGCGGAAGAAGCCGCGCTCAGTCATGGCCCTGCTCGATGAAGGCGAACAGCTCGCGCCGCAGGCGCAGGTATTCCGGATGTTCCTTGGTGGTGAGCTGGTCGCGCGGCCTCGGGATCTTCACGTCGATCATCCGCGCGAGGCTGGGCCGGCCCGGGCCGGGGTTGGCCTGCAGCGCGATCACGCGGTCGCCGAGGTAGATGGCTTCTTCCAGGTCGTGCGTGACGAACAGCACCGTGAGACCGTCGTCGCGCACGAGCCGCGCCAGTTCGTCCTGCAGGCTCTGCCGTGTGAGCGCATCCAGCGCGCCGAAGGGCTCGTCCATCATCATCAGCTCGGGCTTCTGCGCGAGGCAGCGGGCAATCTGCGCGCGCTGCTGCATGCCGCCCGACAGCTGCACCGGGAACTTGTGCGCATGCTTGGCGAGGCCGACCTTGCCGAGCACATCGGCAATGCGCGGCGCGCGTTCGGCCGTCGGCACGCCGGCGGCTTCCAGCGCCAGGCTTACGTTGCCTTCCACCGTGCGCCAGGGCAGCAGCGCGCGGCCGTAGTCCTGGAACACGAAGGCCACTTCGCGCGAGGGCTCGGTCATCTTCACGCCGTTGCGCCGCACCTCGCCCGCGCTGGCTGTGACGAGCCCACTGGCTGCGCGCAGCAGCGTGGTCTTGCCGCAGCCGCTGGGGCCGACGATGCAGACGAATTCGCCGCGCGCCACGTCGAACGAGGTGGGCGACAGGATCTCTCGGCCGCCGAGGCGGATGGTCACGCCGTCGAAGCGCAGGAAAGGAGTGGCTTGCATCGCGGTGCCGGCTGGCGAATGGAAGGCGCTGGCCGACAGCGCGGCGCGCGCGGTGACAGGGGCGGGCGCGGAGATCACTTGGCCACCAGCTTCGCCACGTCGATGTTCGTCTTGAGCATGTCCTGCTCCTTCATGAGCCCGGTCCAGTAGGCGAGCTGCTTCTCGGTCACCAAGGGGCCGGGCGGCGAAACCTGCACCTTGGCCAGCACCTCGGGCGGCAGCTTGATGTATTTGCCGATGGCCGCACGCACCTTCGCGTCGTTCTTCGGCTGCTGCATGAACGCGGCCGCTTCCACCAGCGCCTCGCGGAACGCACGCGCCGCCGCCGGGTTCTTCGCCACCCACTCGCGCTTGGCCGCATGCACGATGGTCTGGTTGTTCTCGGGCAGGAAGGTGGAGTAGTACGAGGCCACGTAGCCAGCGCCGCTCTCGGTGATGCGGCTCATGAACGGGTCGGCCGACACCACCGCGTCGACCGAGCCGCCGCGCAGCAGGTCGGCATGCTGCGGAAACGCCGCCTCCACGAAGTTGACCTTGCGGTAGTCCACGCCGCTGTCCTTCAGCCATGCGCGGAAGGTCACGTGCAGGAAGGCCCCCAGGCCCGGCACGCCGATCTTCTTGCCCGCGCAGTCCTGCGGACTCTTGATGCCCGAACCCGCGCGCGCCACCAGGCCGAAGCCGGTGATGTTCTTCGAGGTGAGCCCGCCGCCGGCCACCAGCACCAGGTCGAGGCCGCCGTCCACCGCCTGCAGGAACACCGAAGGCGTGGGCCCGCCGATCTGCAGCGAGTCGGACTGCAGCGCCGCCGGAATGGTCGAGTTCAGCGGAATGAACTTGAGTTCGACATCGAGGCTGCGCTTCTTGAAGTAGCCCTCTTCGGCCGCCACGAACGCCGATGCGAAGTCGGTCACGGCCGTGTAGCCGAATACGATTTTCGTGGCGGACTGAGCGAACGCGGGCAGCGAGGCGGTGGTCGATGCGGCAGCGAGCGCCGACAACAACAGGGTGCGCCGTTTCACCGGGGTCTTCGTCATCATGTCTTCTGTCTCCGTGGGGTGGTTTTCGTGGTTGGGGTCCTGGCCGCTTTCGGGCGAGGCAGCGCGGCGCGCAGGCCGCCGACGATGAAGCTCACGAGCATCGGCGCCACGGCCGGGTCGGCGCGCTTGTTCTCGCCGCGCGAGAGCCGCTCGATGCGGCTGTCGTTCAGGTGGTGCAGCAGCGAGCCCAGCGCGAACTGGTAGCCCCAGGCGACCTGGCTGCGCGTGGCGTGCGGCAGCGCGATGTGCAGCGCGTCGATGTAGGCCTCGGCCAGCGGGTCGAAGTAGCCGCGCAGCACGCGGTCGGCTTCCTCGGTCGCGTGGTACAGCTCGCGCGCCACCAGCAGCGCGTAGTACTCGCCCTCGGCGCTCGCGCGCAGCGCCAGCACCGGCGCGGTGAAGGCTTCGATGATGCGCGGCAGGGTGCGCACGTCCTCGGGGTCGAGGGTCAGTGCGGCCAGGCCGGCGAGCCGCTCCTCGATGGTGTGGCCCCAGTGTTCGAAGATGGCGTGAAACAGCTCGTGCTTCTGGCCGTAGTAGTAGCCCACCAGCGCCAGCGGCACGCCGGCTTCCTCGGCGATCTGGCGGATCGTGACCACGTGGTAGCCGTGCCGCGCAAAAAGCTTCTCGGCCGCCAGCAGGATGGCGTGCTTGCGGTCGGGGCGGACAGTCTCGGCGGCTGCAGGTGCCGCGGCGCGCAAGGCGCCACGCCTGGTGGTCGGTGTGCGGGTGCTCATCGGGGCGTATTGAACGCTTGTACAAAAAACTTGAACACACGTACAAACCCTGAGGTCAACCCCGATTGAGAGCGGTCGTGCGCGGCGCTACGCTTGCAGGATGCCCGCCCCCAACATTCCCCAGATCCGCCTCTATCAGAACTGGCTGCGCGAGAAGCGCGGCCTCTCCTTCGACAGCTACGACGCGCTGTGGCGCTGGTCCGTCACCGAGCTCGACGCCTTCTGGCGCAGCATCTGGGACTACGCCGCCATCCAGTCGCCCACGCCGCTCGCGCCCGGCGCCACCGTGCTGGCCGAGCGCCGCATGCCCGGCGCGAGCTGGTTCCCCGGCGCCCAGGTCAACTACGCGCGCGAGGTGCTGCGCCACGTCGATGCGGCCCATGCGGCCGGCATGCCCGCGATCGTGAGCGACAACGAGCGCGGTGACGTGCGCGAACTGTCGTGGCCCGAAATGCGCCGCCAGGTGGCGTCGGTCGCGCTCACGCTCAGGGCGCTGGGCGTGCGTCGCGGCGATCGCGTCGCGGCCTACCTGCCCAACGTGCCCGAGACCATGGTCGCCTTCCTCGCGTGCTCCAGCATCGGCGCGATCTGGAGCGTGTGCGCGCCCGACATGGGCACCGCCGCCGTGGCCGACCGCTTCCGCCAGATCGAGCCCAAGGTGCTGATCGCGGTGGACGGCGTGCACTATGGCGGCAAGCCGCTCGATCGCAGCGCGGTGCTCCAGGAGCTGCGCGGCCAGCTGCCCAGCGTGAAGAAGCTGGTGCTGGTGAAGTCGCCCTTCGCCGCCAACGCGGTGCCGCACGACATCGACTGGTCGCGCGCCATCGGCCGCTACGACGACGAGGTCAACGCCTTCGAACCCGAATGGCTGCCCTTCGACCATCCGATCTGGATCGTCTACTCCAGCGGCACCACCGGCCTGCCCAAGCCCATCGTGCACGGGCAGGGCGGCATCATCCTCACCATGCACGCCTGCGGCCTGCACAACGACGTGGGCTCGAGCTACGGCGCCAACAACCTCGGCGAGCGCTACCACTGGTACAGCTCCACCGGCTGGGTCATGTGGAACTCGCAGCTCTCGGGCATGGCCTTCGGCGCCACCATCTGCATCTACGACGGCAACCCGGCGGGCAGCAAGGAGAAGCCCGACTGGAGCGTGCTGTGGCGCTTCGTCGCGCGGCACAAGGTCACCTTCTTCGGCGCGGGCGCGGCCTACTTCACCAACTGCATGAAGGCCGGCCTCGTCGCGAAAGACTGCGGCGACCTGTCGGCCGTGCGCGCGCTCGGCAGCACCGGCTCGCCGCTGCCGGAGGAAGTGCAGCGCTGGGGCTCGCGGCAGATCCTCGACGCGGGCTCCCCCGACGTGTGGTGGTGCAACATCTCCGGCGGCACCGACTTCTGCGGCGCCTTCGTCGGCGGCAACCGCGACCTGCCCGAGGTGCCGGGCCAGATGCAGTGCCGCGAGCTCGGCCATGCCGTGGAGGCCTGGAACGACGACGGCCAGCCCGTCATCGGCGAGGTGGGCGAACTGGTGTGCACCCAGCCCATTCCGTCGATGCCGCTGTACTTCTGGGGCGACGAGGGCAATGCGCGCTACCTGTCGAGCTACTTCGACACCTACCCCGGCGTCTGGCGCCACGGCGACTGGATCAAGATAGGCACCGACGGCGGCTGCGTCATCTACGGCCGCAGCGACGCCACCATCAACCGCCAGGGCCTGCGCATGGGCACCAGCGAGATCTACAGCGCGGTCGAGGGCTTGCCCGAGGTGCTCGATTCGATGGTGGTCGACCTCGAGTACCTGGGCCGCGACAGCTACATGCCGCTATTCGTGGTGCTGCGCCCGGGCGTGGCGCTCGACGATGCCATGCGCACGCGGCTGAACAACGCCATCAAGACTTCGCTGTCGCCGCGCTTCGTGCCCAACGACATCTTCCAGGTGGCCGAGATCCCGCGCACGCTCTCGGGCAAGAAGCAGGAACTGCCGATCAAGAAACTGCTGCTGGGGCAGCCGCTGGAGAAGGTGGTCAACCGCGAGGCGATGGCAAACCCCGGAAGCCTCGAGTGGTATGTGGCCTTCGCCGCGGAGCGTGCCTCCGCATAATGGGCGGATGAAAAGACGTACCAGCCTCCTCATGTTTTCCGCCGTGGCAGGCGCTTCTTTGCTGGGTGCCTGCGCGGCGCCCTCGTCGTCCGGCGCGGCCGCTGGCGCCTCGCAGTTGCGTGTGAGCGGCACCGTCGCCTACCGCGAGCGCATTGCGCTCGACCCCGCGGCCGAGATCGTGGTGCAGCTGCTCGACGTGTCGCGCATGGACGCGCCATCGACCGTGCTGGCCGAGCAGCGCTTCAAGGCCGACGGCAGGCAGCCGCCGTTCGCCTACGAGCTGAAGGTGGACGCGGCCCGCATCGATCCGCGCATGCGCTATGCCGTGTCGGCGCGCATCTCGCGCGGCGACCAGCTGCTGTTCATCAACGACACGCAGTACTCTGTGCTCACGCAGGGCAGCGGCACCAGCGCCAACCTGGTGCTGGTGCGCGTCACCCAGGCGCCGCGCTAGAGCGGGTCGCTACGAAGTCATCAGCTCGTAGAGCACCATGCGCGTCTGCCGGCCGCGCAGCTCCACGAGCTCCTCGATGCGGCGCGTGTGCAGCCGGCCCTGCAGGCCCGCGAACGTCACCTCCGACATCAGCACCTGCGTGCCCAGTTGCTTGTTGATGCCCTCGATGCGGCTGGCCACGTTGATCGCGTCGCCGAACGCGGTGTAAGACAGCCGGTCGTTCGAACCCAGCACCCCCGCGATCACCATGCCCGTGTGAATGCCCACGCGCGTGCGGAACTCGGGCAGGCCCTGCTCTTGCCACCGGCGGTTGAGTTCGTCCATTTCCACGTGCAGCTCGAGGGCCGCCAGGCAGGCCTTGTACTCCGCGTCGGGCAGATCGGCGGGCGCGCCCCAAAGCACCATGATGCCGTCGCCCATGAACTTGTCGATCACCCCGCCGTGCCGCGCGAACACCGCCGTCGCGAGGTTGAAGTACTCGGTCAGCATGCCCACCAGCACGTCGGTGTCGAGCGACTCCGAAATGGAGGTGAAGCCCTCCACGTCGGTGAAAGTCACCGTCACCCGGCGCGGCGAGCCGTTGGGCGCCAGCGCATGGCCGTCGGCGACCAGCTGGTTGATGACATCCACCGGCACGAACTTGCTGAAGGCCTTGAGGCTGCGCGCGGAGTCGTCCAGCGCCTGGTCCAGGTGCTGGATCTCGAGCACGCGGCTGGGCTCGCGCGGCAGGTTGTCCAGCTCCAGCAGGCCGATGCGCCGAGCGATGTGCGAGAGGTTCTCCACCGGCGATGTCACCAGCTTCGACAGCTTGAGCGACATGAACAGCGCGACCGCCAGGAAGGCCAGCGCGAGCAGCACGCTCAGCAGCACCGCTTGCCGCAGGTCGCCCAGCAGGACGTCTTCGGGCACCCAGCTCACCAGCTGCCAGCCCGTGCTGGGAATGAACGAGGTCTGCACCAGGTAGCTGCGCCCTTCGTGGGTGAAGGAAAACGCGGTGTCGTGGCTGCTGCCCGCGGTGCCGTCGGCCAGCATGTGGGCATGCAGCGCGCCGAGCACGCCCGACGGTGCTTCCAGCTTGTGAAGCACGCCCGGATGGTCGCTGCGCGCCAGCACGCGGAAGTCGGCGCTCAGAAGGGCGCTGTCGCCGTGGCCGATGCTGCTGCTGAACTGCTGCACGAACCCCGACAGGCGTCCCAGCGACACGTCTCCCGCCACCACCAGCGCCTGTGTGCCGCCCTCGGCATAGCGCCGCTTGCCGGGCAGCGCGTAGGTCACGCCCAGTTCCTGCGCGGCGGCAAATACATAAGGCTGCGTCCAGACCGGCCCCTGCGCCTTGCGGGCCTGCACGTACCAGCTGCGCTGCGTCGGGTCGTAGCTGCTGCGCAGAGTCTCGACGCGCTGCGTGGCGTAGCGGTCTTGCGCGTCGGCTTCGGCCGAGGGCGGTGGCTTGTAGTGCCAGGTCTCGGTGGTGAACTGCGGGCCGCGCTCTATATGGCGCATGGCGGGCGTGGGGTAGCGCAGGGCCATCAGCATCTGGCCGGCTTCGTTGGCCACGTAGATGCTGTCGAGCTCGGGCGACTGCGCCAGCAGCGTCCACAACAGTTCCGACGTTCTCTCGGACTGCTCGCCCGCGGGCCGCAGGCTGGGGGCGCTGCCCGCCGCGTCGATCACCGACTCGGCCTTCTGCAGGAAGGCCAGCACCTTGTCTTCGGTGCGGTCGTGGTTGGCCTTGTGCGCGGAAATGCCGATCCGCGAAACCAGCCGCTGCGATCCCCAGTAGCCCAGCGACACCAGCAGCAGCGACTGCGTGAGCGCCACCGCACTGACGATGGTGCCAACGTCCACCCTGAAGTGCCGCGAGCGCCTCGATGGCTGTGCCGCGGCGGCGGATTCGAAAGGCGGCTTTCCCGCCACACCCGGATTCCCGGACGAGTTCTTGTTCATACAGCTCCCTGACGACCACTCGAACACATCCGCGCCACGAAGGCGCGGATCGGCATCAGGCGAGTCCACGGCCCCGATCGTTGGTGTCGGGGATCCTGGCGGGTGCCTGATGCGGTGGCGATTTTCGCCGGTCTTGGCTGTGGTTGCGGCCGTTTCGCACAAGTAGAACGACCGTTCGGGAAAGCCCTCGTTCAGCGCGCGTCGTGGAAGATGATGCCCAGCGTGTGCCTTCGGCCCGAGCGCAGGCGGCTCACGCCGTGGCGCATCGTCACGCGGTAGCTGCCGCGCGTACCCGACACGGGCCGCTGGTTGACCGCGAAGATCACCGCCTCGCCCAGCGCGAGCGAGACGACTTCGGCGCGCGACTGCATGCGCGGGCGCTGCTCGGTCAGCACGAACTCGCCGCCGCTGAAGTCTTCGCCCGGCTGGTTCAGCAGCACAGTGAGCTGCAGCGGAAACTGCAGGTCGCCGTAGAGGTCCTGGTGCAGGCAGTTGTAGTCGCCTTCCTGGTAGCGCAGCAGCAGCGGGGTGGGGCGCAACTGGCCCGCGGCATGGCAGCGCGCGAGATAGCTGGCGTGGTCCGGCGGGTAGTCGGCGGGCTGGCCCATCGCGGCGGCCCAGGCATTGGCCAGCGGCGCGAGGCGTTCGTACAGCGCGCCGCGCCACGCGGCCAGCTTGGCCGGCAGCGGGTTCGCGAAGTACTGGTACTCGCCCTGGCCGAAGCCGTGGCGCTGCATGACGACGCGGCTGCGGAAGTGGGCGGGGCGGTCGTACATCGCCGCGAGCGCGGCGCACTCCTTCGGCGTGAACAGCACGCCGGTGGTGGCGCAGCCGCGGGTGGCGAGTTCGGTTTCGATGCGGGGCCAGTCGAGCGCTTCGACAAGAGAGGCGGGGGTTGTCATGCGCGCAGTGTCCGGCTCCGGCAGTGCCGGCGCTCGCCGTTTCCGGACACGGGTCCGCGGCATGCACCGCGCCGCTCTTTTTGAGCGATCATCCGGCCATGGCAAGAGAAAAGACGACGACCGCGCGTGCAAGCGCCACGGGGCAACTGGTGCAGGGCCGCTCGGTTGCGACGCTGGGGCGCGGCATGGCGCTGGTGAAGGTCGGCAAGGCATCGCGGCCTGTGGTGCGCCCCGAAGACAACACGACCGTGCTGCTGAAGAAGGCGGCCCGTGCGCTCAACAAGCCCGGCATCGACAGGTCGGTGGTCTTTCGCGGACCCAACGCCGCCAGGATATTCGCCTACTACGCCTACCCGCAGGACCCCAGCAAGGTCATCCGCGAGTCCGCCGACGGCACCCAGGTGATCGGCCGGCTGGTCGACGGCAGGTTCCGCGCGAGCAAGGCGTGAGCCGCCGCCCGCCCAGCCTCGAGAAGCTGCTCGAGCAGACGCAGGGCCCGCGCCCGGTGGCGTTCGTGCTTGCCGGCCACAACGGCTCCGGCAAGTCCACGCTGTGGTACTCGCGGCTGGCCGCGTCGCTGCGGCTGCCACTCATCAACGCCGACCGCATGATGATGTCGATCCTGCCGGATGCCGACCCCAGGACGGGGCACATCCCCCTCTGGGCCCAGCAGCTGCGCGACGACGACCAGAAGTGGCAGATCCTGTCGCAGGAAGGCGTGCGCGCCTTCAAGAGCCTGGTGATGGACCAGCGCATGCCGTTCGCGTTCGAGACGGTCTTCTCCCACTGGAAGCCGCTGCCGGGCGGCGGCCATGAGTCCAAGGCGGACGACATCCGCGCGATGCAGCAGGCGGGCTACTTCGTCGTGCTGCTCTTCGTCGGCCTGGTGTCGGTGGACATGTCCGTCTTTCGCGTGAGCACCCGCAAGCAGCAGGGCGGCCACGACGTGGACCGCAGGAAGCTGGTCGAGCGCTTTCCCCGCACGCAGGCGGCGGTCGGCCATGCGGCGCAGATCGCCAACATGACGCTCATGTTCGACAACAGCCGCTCCGAGAAAGACGCTTTCGCGCTGGTGCGGGCGCAGGCGAAGAAGTCGGTTCTCTTCGACGCGCGCGATCCGCAGTTCAAGGTCGATCCTCAACTCCGTGCCGTGTGCGATCCGTGGCTGGAGAAGGTGACCGGGCCGTTCAAGCCGCGGCGCGTTTCGCCGGCGAAGAAGAAAATTCCACCGCAACAACCACAGGGCCGCAGCACCCCATGAGCACCACCTCGAATCCATCCCCCGACCAAGCCGGCGACGACTGGCAACTCCCCTGGGCCGGCGGCTGCCGCTGCGGCCAGGTGCGCCTGCGCATCAGCGCGCCGCCGCTGCTGTCGATGGCATGCCATTGCACCGGCTGCCAGGCCATGAGCGCGAGCGCCTTCTCGCTCTCGCTCGCCATTCCCGCGCAGGGCTTCGAGGTGGTGTCGGGCGAGCCCGTCGTCGGCGGGCTGCACGGTGCCGATTCGCACCACTTCTTCTGCCCGCATTGCAAGAGCTGGATGTTCACGCGCACCGAGGGCCTCGACTACTTCGTCAACCTCCGGCCGTCGATGCTCGACCGGCACGGCTGGGTCGAGCCCTTCGTCGAAACCTGGACCGACGAGAAGCTGCCCTGGGCCACGACGCCCGCGAAGCACAGCTTCGGTGCCCTGCCCGCAATGGATGCCTTTCCGGCGCTGATCGAGGCCTACGCCCTGGAAGGCGCCCGGCCCGCAAAGGACTGATGCCATGACCCCGCAAGCCGTTCTCGAGCACTACGACCAGGGGCTGCTGTGGCCCGCCGATCGCGCACTCCCCATAGCTGCCAGCGTCGACGCCGCCTACCAGCAGGCGCTGGCCTTGCGCGCGCTTCGCACCGCTCGCGGCGAGCGGCCCGTCGGCTACAAGATCGGCTTCACCAACCGCACGATCTGGCCCCGCTACGAGGTCTATGCGCCCATCTGGGGCACCGTGTGGCACACGACGCTCACACGCAGCAGCGGTGGCACCGCCGAGCTGAGCCTGGACAAACTCTGCCAGCCGCGCCTGGAGCCGGAGATTGTGTTCGGCATGGCCGCGACACCGCCGCAGGGTGCCACGCTGGAAGAACTCTTCGGCTGCATTGCGTGGCTCGCACCGGGTTTCGAGATCGTGCAGTCGCACCTGCCCGGCTGGAAGTTCGCCGCCGCCGACACCGTGGCTGACGGCGGGTTGCATGCGCGCCTGCTGGTCGGGCGCGAGACGCCGGTCGGCCACTTCGCCAGCAGCGCCCAGGCGCTGGACGGCCTGCTCGGCCGCACCCGCGTGAGGCTCTACCGTGGGGATGCACTTGTCGAAGAAGGCAAGGGCGTCAACGTGCTCGACGGCCCGCTGCACGCCTTGCACCACTTCAACCAGGAACTGCAGCGCTGCCCCGGCGCGCCGGCGCTGATGCCCGGCGACGTGGTCACCACCGGCACGTGGACCGATGCCTGGCCGCTGGAATCCGGTCAGTCCTGGCGCGCCGAGTTCGACGCGCCCTTCGATTCGCTCGGCATCACGCTGCGTTAGCAGCAGTTCCCGCCGTCATTCAAAGCGGCGCGATGGGAATGCAGATGTCGCATTCGAATGCGCCGGTCTTCTCGTCGAATGCGCCGCACGGCGAATAAAGCTCGAACGCCGGCCGGCCGTCGAACTGGAAGCCGCTGGCCGGCAGCCAGTCGCGCAGCAGGCGGGTCCAGGCGGCGTTGATCTCCGGCGGCACGCCGTAGAACTTCATTGCCGCATAGCGCCCGCCGGGCAGCACCGTCTTCTGGAAGCCGCCGTCGGGCACGAAGTCTTCCGGTACTTCCACTCCCGCGTCGTAGCGCGAATGCTCCGGCGCGGTGATGCTCGGGTCGTCGTGGCTGATGCCGTAGCGCGGATGCGACCACAGGTCGTGCGCGGTGATCCACGGCGCCACCTTCGTGCCCCAGAAGGCGCCCACCGGCGCGCCGAACGGGCCCACGTAGCGCAGGTAGGCAATGGTGAGGGGCGGGCGGGTGATGAGTTCGACGTTCATGGGCGTTGCCTCCGTTGGCGCGATGTCGCGCGGCGAAGGCCCATTCTTCGTGAAGCCGTGCAAAGCGATCTGATCAGGATTGCTTTCCGCGTCGGCCGGCGCCCAGCGGTGCGTTGTGCGCCATGCGGTCGGCGAACTGCCGAAGTGCGCGCGGAAGGCCCGCGAGAAAGCCTCGCCCGAGCCGAAGCCCACCGACAGCGCGGCGTCGAGCACCGTCACGCGCGGCTGCGTCGCCAGCCGCAGCGCCGCTACCTCCACCCGGCGCCGGCGGATGTAGTCGCCCAGCGTCTCGCCGGCCCATGCCGCGAACAGCCGGTGAAAGTGATACGCGGAGAAATGCGCCACGTCGGCCAGCGCCGCCAGTTCGAGCGGCTCGTCGAGGTGGTCGTCGATGTGCGTCAGCACCTTGTGCATGCGCCATTCGTACTCGGAGCGGTGGTCGCGCGGCATGCCCGTTCAGCCTTGCCGCGCCTGCCCGAGCAGCCAGTCGCTGAAGAACTTCAAAAGCGGGCGCTGGTCCGCGCGCTCCGGCGTGACGAGGTAGTAGTTGCGTTCGCCCGACAGCGGCCGCGCGCATGCGACGACAAGCTCGCCGCGCGCCAGTTCGTCCGCCACCAGCATCGTCGGCATCAGCGCCACGCCAAGGCCATGGGACGCGGCGGCCGCGAGGATGGAGAACAGTTCGTAGCGCGGCCCGCCGCGTGCGTTGGGCGCATCGATCTGCTGCGCGTCGAACCACTGGCGCCAGCCGTCGGGCCGGGTGCTCTGCTGCAGCAGCGGCATCTTCGCGATGGCTGCGGGCGTGACGGCCTTGCCGCGCGGCAGCAGGGCGGGGCTGCACACCGGCACCACGTCTTCGTGCATCAGCAGCAGCGCATGCGTGCCGGCCCAGTTCTCGACCTGCGCGGGCGTGCCGGCGTAGAGCGCGGCGTCGAACTCGGCATCCGCGAACAGGAAGGGACGGGTGCGCGTCTCGATGTGCACCACCACGTCGGGCTGCAGCGCCGCGAAACCCTTCAGGCGCGGCATGAGCCAGCGGGTGGCGAAGGTGGGCACGGCCGCCAGCGAGAGCGAGCCGCCCTCGCCCTGGTGCGCCATTGCGTCGAGCGTGTCGCGCTCCATGGCCTCGAGCCGCTTGGCCGTCTGCCGCGCATAGGCCGCGCCGCTGGCGGTGAGCGCCACGCCGTGCCGCGTGCGGCGGAACAGCGCCACGCCCAGGAAGGCTTCGAGCGTGCCGATCTGGCGCGACACCGCGCTCTGGGTGAGGGCAAGCTCCTGCGCGGCGCGCGTGTAGCTCTCGTGGCGCGCGGCGGCGTCGAAGCACACCAGGGTCTGCAGGGGCGGGATCTTGCGGCGCATGTATGCCTGGAAAGTATGAATGGAACGCAGCGCTTTCCAATGAAGACGCTGCCCGAACATCTTGCAAGACATTCTACAAACGCATATCTGGGTGAGGAATCCTCGTTTGCGTCATGGCCCCCGCGTGGCTAGGATCGACCGATCCCCCTCTTTTTGTTTTCTTCCCCCTTCTCCGGAGACAGCCACATGGCCGCCAAAGCGCAATTCCACTGGGACGACCCCCTTCTTCTCGACCAGCAACTGACCGACGAAGAACGCATGATCCGCGACGCGGCCAATGCCTACTGCCAGGAGCGCCTGGCGCCCCGCGTCATCGAAGGCTTCCGCACCGGCGAGACCGACCCGGCCATCTTCCGCGAGATGGGTGCGCTCGGCCTGCTCGGCCCGACCATCCCCGAGCAGTACGGCGGCCCCGGCCTCAACTACGTGGCCTACGGCCTGATCGCCCGCGAAGTCGAGCGCGTCGATTCGGGCTACCGCTCGATGGCCAGCGTGCAGAGCTCGCTGGTGATGGTGCCTATCTTCGAATTCGGCACCGAAGCGCAGAAGCAGAAGTTCCTGCCCAAGCTCGCCACCGGCGAATGGATCGGCTGCTTCGGCCTGACCGAGCCCGACCACGGCTCCGACCCCGGCAGCATGGCCACGCGCGCCAAGAAGGTGCCGGGCGGCTACTCGCTCAGCGGCTCGAAGATGTGGATCAGCAACTCGCCCATCGCCGACGTGTTCGTGGTGTGGGCCAAGGAAGTCAGCGAAAGCGGCACGGTCGGCCCCATTCGCGGCTTCGTGCTCGAGAAGGGCATGAAGGGCCTGAGCGCCCCCGCCATCCACGGCAAGGTCGGCCTGCGCGCCAGCATCACCGGCGAAATCGTGATGGACGGCGTGTTCTGCCCCGAAGAAAACGCCTTCCCCGAAGTGCAAGGCCTGAAGGGCCCGTTCACCTGCCTGAACAGCGCCCGCTACGGCATCTCGTGGGGTGCCCTGGGTGCCGCCGAAGACTGCTGGCACCGCGCCCGCCAGTACACGCTGGACCGCAAGCAGTTCGGCCGTCCGCTGGCCGCCAACCAGCTCATCCAGAAGAAGCTGGCCGACATGCAGACCGAAATCACGCTGGGCCTGCAAGGCAGCCTGCGCCTGGGCCGCATGAAGGACGAGGGCATTGCCGCTGTCGAAATCACCTCGATCATGAAGCGCAACAACTGCGGCAAGTCGCTGGACATCGCCCGCATGGCGCGCGACATGATGGGCGGCAACGGCATCAGCGACGAATTCGGCGTTGCACGCCACCTGGTGAACCTGGAGGTGGTCAACACCTACGAAGGCACGCACGACATTCACGCGCTGATCCTCGGCCGGGCCATCACCGGCATCGCGGCGTTCGCGAACTGATCGAACGCATGAGCAACAAGCCCGCAGCACTCGACGGCATCAAGGTCCTCGATCTGTCCCGCGTGCTCGCGGGCCCGTGGTGCACGCAGATCCTGGCGGACCTGGGCGCCGACGTCGTCAAGATCGAACGCCCCGGCGTCGGCGACGACACGCGCACCTGGGGCCCGCCCTTCATCAAGGACGCGAACGGCAACGACTCCGACCAGGCCAGCTATTTCACCGCCTGCAACCGCAACAAGCGGTCAGTCACGGTCGACATGGCCACGCCCGATGGGCAGGCGCTGCTCAGGCAGATGGCGGCGCAGGCCGACATCGTGGTGGAGAACTTCAAGACCGGCGGCCTGAAGCAATACGGCCTCGACCAGGAAAGCCTGCGCGCGGCCAACCCGCGCCTCATCTACTGCAGCGTGACCGGCTTCGGCCACGACGGCCCCTATGCGGAGCGCGCCGGCTACGACCTGATGATCCAGGCCATGACCGGCATGATGAGCATTACCGGCCGCCCCGACGACGTGCCCGGCGGCGGCCCGCTGCGCGTGGGCGTGGCACTGACCGACCTGTTCACCGGCGTCTATGCCAGCACCGCCATCCTCGCGGCGCTGCAGGTGCGCGACCGCACCGGCGAAGGCCAGCACATCGACATGGCGCTGCTCGACGTGGGCATGGCCATCCTCGCCAACCAGGCCAGCGCCTTCCTCAACACCGGCCATGCGCCGCAGCGCCAGGGCAATACGCACCCGAGCCTCGCGCCCTATCAAGACTTTCCGACGCAGGACGGCGCGATGCTGCTGGCCATCGGCAACAACGGCCAGTTCGCGCGCTTCTGCGAGGCGGCTGGCCATCCGGAATGGGCGAGCGACGCGCGCTTTGCCACCAACACCCTGCGCGTGAAGCACCGCGGCGTGCTGATCCCGATGATGGAAGAGCTCACGCGCACCCGCACCACGGCCGCGTGGGTCACGCTGCTCGAGGACAAGGCCGTGCCCTGCGGCCCGATCAACGACATTGCCCAAGCCTTCGACGATGCACAGGTCAAGGCGCGCGGCCTCGCTGTCACGCTGCCGCGCGACGCGGGCGACGGCATTGCCAGCATCACCGGCGTGGCGAGCCCGCTGCGCCTGTCGGCCACGCCGCCGGTGCTGCGCCACGCGCCGCCGGCGCTGGGCCAGCACACGCGCGAGGTGCTGGCAGAGATGGGCATCGACGACGCCCGCTTCGACGCCCTGCGTTCGGCCGGCGTGGTCTGAAGAGTCCGCCGGCATGACAAGCCCGATGCGCCCGCCGTTCTCGGTGCTGCGCATCGACCATGTCGTGCTGCGCGTGAAGGACATGGAGCGCGCCGTAGCGTTCTATTGCGACGTGTTGAACTGCACCGTCGAAAAGCGCCGCGACGACCTGGGGCTGGTGCACCTGCGTGCCGGCGCGAGCCTGATCGACCTCGTCACGCCAGACGGCCCATTGGGCAAGCAGGGCGGGGCGCTTGCCGGTGCCGAGGGCCGCAACCTCGACCACCTCTGCCTGCGCATCGAGCCCTTCGATGAAGCCGGCATCCGCGCGCTGATGGCGCGGCACGGCGTCGCCATCCAAGGCGACGTGCACCACAACTTCGGCGCCGAGGGCAACGGCCCGTCGATCTACCTCAGCGACCCCGACGGCAACACCGTCGAGCTCAAGGGCGCTCCTTGCTGATTCAACTGGCCTGAGTCAGCCCGCGCGCCCGATGGTCGCCACGGCGAACACCACCACGCCCAGCGCCAGGTTCAGCGTCACCAGCTTGCGCACGGTGTTCAGCCGCGCGGCAGCCGCCGGCCAGGCGCTTTCTTCCACCGCGCGCCGCAGCGCCCGGAACACCGATGCGCGGATATAGACGTAGATCGCGGCCATCACGATCGCGATGCTCATCATTGCCTCGATGCGCCAGTGCAGGCCGCGAAAGCCGCCTGTCGCAAGGATCATCGTCACGCCGGTCACGAACAGCAGCGTGACCGACGCATCCACCCCGACGAAGAAGCGCCGCAGCGTCGCGGCCATCATGCGCAGCCGCAGCGGCGGCTCCAGCGTGGCGACGGCCGATGGGCGCACCGCGAAGTGCATGGTCGCCATGCCGCCGACCCAGAAGGCGGCGCACAGCAGGTGGATGAAAAGCGCAATGACGTAGGACATGGGGTCCGATCAGAACACCGAAGCGGCGGTGCGCGCAATGCGGCCGAACATCCCTTTCAGGCCGGGGTGCTTCTGGCCCGCGCGGCCGTGCGCTTTTCCTTGCCGGGCGTGTCGTCGGCATAAAGCCGCATGTCGGCCACCACGCGGCGCAGCAACTCGGCCGCGGCCGGCGACAGCATGCGCCCGTGCCGGGACACGATGTGCGAGCGCCCCTGAGACAGCAGCGGGTTCTTCATCGGCAGCTCCACCAGTTCGGGGCTGTTGGCGTTGGGCGTGAGCGAGATGCGCGTGCCCAGCGTGTAGCCCAGCCCGGCCGACACGAAGTGGCCGAGCGCGCTGAACGAGGTGGTGGTCAGCAGCGCGGGCAGCCGCACGCCCTCGCTGACCTCCGCTGCCTCGATGTGCTGGCGCACGCCGAAGTGGCGGTGCAGCGTGGCGCCGGGGTAGGGCAGCAGGTCGGCCAGCTTGAGCGGCCGGCCCAGCTGCGCGAGCGGATGCGAGCGCAGCACCATCGCCTGGATGGGCTGCGGGTGCGACTGGTGCGAGGTGAGCCGGTCGTCCTTTGGTGGCTGGAACAGCATGCCGATGTGGGCGCGTTCCTCGACCACGCGGCGCACGATCTCGTCGGTGCTGGCCACGTCCAGCTCGATGGTGATCTTCGGGTGCGTGGTCATGAAGTCGCGCAGGCTGTGGCGCATGAGCCAGTCGACGTAACCCTCACCCGCCACGATGTCGATGTGCCCGCGCTCGATCTTGCGGATGCTGTCCATCTGCGCCATGAGGTGCTGCTTCTGGCTGTTCTGGCGCCGCACGTAGCCGGCCAGCATCTCGCCCGCGTCGGTGGCCACCACGCCGCGTCCGTGGCGCTCCAGCAGCGGCACGCCGCACTCCTGCTCGAGGATGCCGATGGCGCGGCTGACGGCCGAGGGGTCCATGTCCAGCACGTCGGCGGCGCCGCGCACCGAGCCGCTGTCGAGCACCTGCATGAAGTAGCGCACGCGGCGCGTGTCGAGCTTGTCGTCCATGGCCCGGTCTCCTGAAGTTCGTGGCGAGTGTTGCATTCAATGCATCGAATATCCTGATTTACGGTCATTGATGCAATAGAGCCGGACGCGGAAACTCGCCGGCATTCCGCCAGAAGAAGCCCCACCCATGACCTCTGCCGCCTCCGTTCTTTCCACAGCCGTGCCCTCCAGCGCCTCCGGAAAACTCAAGCTCGTGCTCGTCACGCTGGCCATCGTGGCCGCGGCTGAACTCATCGGCCCGGTGCAGTTCAGCGTCGGCCCCGGCAAGGTGGCGCTGCTGCCGATGCTGTGGGCGCTGCTGATCGCGGCCGTGTGGGGCATTGCGCAACGCCGCGTGCCGGGCGCGGTGCGCGTGGCGACGGCCGAGCAGTCGCTGGCCGGCGGCCTGCTGAACGCGGGCCTGCTGCTGTTCGTGGTGAAGCTGGGCCTGACGGTGGGCGCCGCGCTGCCGCAGGTCAAGCAGGCCGGCTGGGCGCTGCTGTTCCAGGAGTTCGGCCATGCGCTCGGCACCCTGGCGCTGGGCCTGCCGCTGGCGCTGCTGCTGGGCATCAAGCGCGAGGCCGTGGGCGCGACCTTCTCGGTGGGCCGCGAGGGCAACCTGGTGATCATCGGCGAGAAATACGGCATGGCCTCGCCCGAAGGCCGCGGCGTGCTGGCCGAATACATCACCGGCACCGTGCTGGGCGCGCTCTTCATCGCGGTGCTGGCGGGCTTCATCGCCAGCCTGCACATCTTCGATCCGCGTTCGCTGGCCATGGGCGCCGGCGTGGGCTCGGGCAGCCTGATGGCCGCAGCGCTGGGCGCCATCGCCGCGCAGCAGCCGGCCGAGATGCTGCCGCAGCTCACCGCCATTGCGGCCGCGTCGAACCTGCTGACCACCGTGGCCGGCTTCTACTTCACGCTGTTCCTGTCGCTGCCGCTTTGCTCGTGGCTCTACGGCAAGCTGGAGCCGGTGCTGGGCCGCTTCTCCAAACGCGGCGCGCAGGACGCGGCGGGCACCGGTGCGGTGTCGCAAGTCAGCGTGCCGCACGGCGGCGCCACGTCGCTGCGCGACACGCTCATCGCCTGGACGGTGGTGGGCGGCGGCGTGCTCATCGGCAATTCGCTGACCTACAAGGTGCCGGTGCTGGTGTCGCTCGAAGGCATGGCGGCGGTGGTGCTGATCGCGCTGGTGGTCGAGGGCATCAAGCGGCTGGTGCCGCGCCTGCCGATGGTGCTGGTGCTGTCGGTGGTGGCCACGCTGGCGGGCATTCCGGGGCTGTTTCCGTTTTCCGACGCGCTGATCGCCATCACCGCCAAGCTCAACTTCCTGGCCTTCACCACGCCGGTGCTGGCGCTGGCCGGCTTCTCGGTCGCGAAGGACCTGCCGGTGTTCCGCCAGCTGGGCTGGCGCATCGTGGTGGTGTCGCTCACCGCCACGGCCGGCACCTTCCTTGGTGCGACCCTCATCGCCGAATTCTTCCACTGACGAAAAAGGCTCGCCCCCAGGCTGCGCGCACTTCGTGTCGCGCACGCCTTCCCCCTACCGGGGGCAACACCTGCGGCCCGGCAAAGCCGGTTCCGCGGTATTCCCCGAAAAGTCCTTCCAGTCCCCACTCATCAACCGAGATCATTCCTATGTACCGCGACCCCGAAATCGCCGAAGACACCCGCGCCCGCATGCTCAGCTGGCGCCGCGACATCCACGCCAACCCCGAGACCGCCTTCGAGGAACACCGCACCGCCAACGTCGTCGCCAATGCGCTGATGCTGATGGGCCTGCCGGTGCACCGCGGCCTGGCCGGCACCGGCGTGGTCGGCACGCTGAAGAACGGCGAGGGCCCGAGCATCGCGCTGCGCGCCGACCTCGACGCGCTCAACATGCAGGAACTGGGCACGCAGGCGCATGCCTCCAAGTGCGTCGGCAAGATGCACGCCTGCGGCCATGACGGCCACACCGCCATGCTGCTGGGCGCTGCCGAGCACCTGTCGCGCCACAAGCCCTTCAAGGGCACGGTGCACTTCGTGTTCCAGCCCGCCGAGGAGAACGAAGGCGGCGGCCGGGTGATGGTGGAGGAGGGCCTGTTCGACCAGTTCCCGGCCGACGCCGTCTACGGCATGCACAACTTCCCGGGCCTGCCGCGCGGGCAGTTCGCGATCCGCAAGGGCACGATGACGGCCTTCCTCGACACCTTCGAGATCGTCGTCACCGGCAAGGGCAGCCACGGCGCCATGCCCGAGACCGGCATCGATTCGGTGGTGGTCTCGGCCCAGCTCGTCAATGCATTGCAGACCATCGTGAGCCGCCGCACCGGCGCGACCGACTCGGCCGTGGTCAGCGTCACGCAGATCCACGGCGGCGACACCTGGAACGTGATTCCCGAAACCGTGGTGCTGCGCGGCACCGTGCGCACGCTCGACGCCGCCATCCAGGACAAGACCCAGGCCGCCATGCAGCAGATCTGCGACGGCGTGGCCGCCACGCACGGCGCGAAGGTGGCGCTCGAATACCGCCGCGGCTACCCCGGCGTGGTCAACACCCCCGCCGAGACCGATGCCGCCGTGGCCGCCGCCGCCAGCCTGGTCGAGCGCGCACAGGTCAAGACCGACATCCCGCCGGCCATGGGCTCGGAGGACTTCGCCTTCATGCTGCAGAAGCGCCCGGGCGCCTACATCGGCATCGGCGCGGGGGAAGGCCCGAACGACCCGAACGTGCACAACCCGTGCTACGACTTCAACGACAACATCCTGCCCCTGGGCGCGGCCTACTGGGTGGCGCTGGTCAAGCAGCAGCTTCCTGCATCAAGGGATGAGGGCATGATGCGCTGATGCTCTCCGCCTTCGACATCTTCAAGATCGGCATCGGCCCGTCGAGCTCCCACACCGTGGGGCCGATGCGCGCCGCGCTCATGTTCGCGCGCTCGCTCGAAGCACGCGGCCTGCTCGCGCGGATCGCGCGGCTGCATGCCGACCTGTTCGGCTCGCTCGGCGCCACCGGGCACGGGCACGCCACCGACCAGGGCGTGATCCTCGGGCTCTTCGGCGATGCGCCCGACACCGTGCGGCCCGAGACAGTGCAGCCCCGGCTGGAGGCGCTGCGCCGCACCGGGCTGCTCGACCTGCTGGGCCGCAAATCCATTGCCTTCGACCGCGTGCGCGACATCGCCTTTCGCGGCGAAGAGTCGCTGCCGGAGCATCCCAACGCCATGCGCTTCACCGCGTTCTCGGCCGAAGGCGCCGTGCTGGCCGAGGGCACGTACTTCTCGGTCGGCGGCGGCTTCGTCGTCGAGGGCGGGAAGGCCGTGGCCGAGACGGTGGCCGCCGCGTCCGCCGTGCCGCATCCTTTCTCCACAGGCGACGAACTCATGGCGCAATGCCGCGCCACCGGCCTGTCGGTGGCTGCGCTGGTCATGCGCAACGAATGCGTCTGGCGGCCCGAGGCCGAAGTGCGCGCCGGGCTGCTGCGCATCTGGGGCGTGATGCAGCAGTGCGTGCAGCGCGGCTTCGGCATCGACAACCCGCTGGCCGCAGAGGCGCTGCCCGGTCCGCTGCGCATGCGCCGCCGCGCGCCGGAGTTGAACCGCGAGCTGCTGGCGCAGGCCGGCGCCGCCGATCCGCTCGCGGTGATGGACTGGGTCAATGCCTTCGCGATGGCGGTGAACGAGGAAAACGCCGCCGGCGGCCGTGTCGTCACCGCGCCCACCAATGGCGCGGCGGGCGTGGTGCCGGCCGTGATGCACTACTACCAGCGCTTCGTGCCGCAGGCGAGCGACGACGGCATCGTCGACTTCCTGCTCACCGCCGCGGCCATCGGCATGCTCTACAAGGCCAACGCCTCCATCTCGGGCGCCGAGGTCGGCTGCCAGGGCGAAGTGGGCGTGGCCTGCTCGATGGCGGCCGGCGCGCTGGCCGCGGTGCTCGGCGCCACGCCGGCGCAGGTCGAGAACGCCGCCGAGATCGGCATGGAACACAACCTGGGCTTGACCTGCGACCCGGTCGGCGGCATGGTGCAGATCCCCTGCGTGGAGCGCAACGCGATGGGCGCGGTCAAGGCCATCAACGCGGCGCGCATGGCGCTGCGCGGCGACGGCAGCCACTATGTGTCGCTCGACGCGGTGATCCGCACCATGAAGCAGACCGGCGAGGACATGAAGTCCACCTACAAGGAGACTTCGCTGGGGGGGCTTGCGGTGAACGTGGTGGAGTGCTGACGGAGGCTGCGTCAGAATGGCCGGCTCACTGTGTCCAATGCAGAAAGCCGAGGCCCCATGACCCGCTCCGTCGCCGAAAAGCGCGCTGATTTCCGCGCCCTCCACGAAAAAGGCTGCTTCGTCATTCCGAACCCCTGGGACACGGGCAGCGCGCGCTACCTCGAAGGCCTGGGCTTCAAGGCGCTGGCCACCACCAGCTCCGGCTTCGCGTGGTCGCGCGGGCGGGCCGACGGGGCGCTGTCGCGCGCACAGATGCTCGACCACCTGCGTGAGCTGGTGGCCGCCACCGGCCTGCCGGTGAACGCCGACTTCGAGAACGGCTTCGCCGCCGATGCGCAAGGCGTTGCCGAAAGCGTGCGCCTCGCCATCGAGACCGGCGTGGCCGGCCTGTCGATCGAGGACTCGACCGGCAATGCGGCCGACCCGCTCTTTCCCATTGACGTGGCGGCCGAGCGCATGCGCGCCGCGCGCCAGGCCATCGACGCCTCGGGCGCTGACGTACTGCTGATCGGCCGCGCGGAGAACTTCTTCGCCGGACGGCCCGACCTGGACGACGCCATCGCGCGGCTCAAGGCGTATGCGGACGCGGGCGCCGACTGCCTCTACGCGCCCGGCATCAAGACCCGCGAGCAGATCGCGGCGGTGGTCGCGGCCGTGGCGCCCAAGCCGGTCAACCTGCTGGTCGGCGGAACCAGCGAGCTGAGCATGGTGGACATCTCCGAGCTCGGCGTGCGCCGTGTCAGCGTGGGCGGCGGCATGGCGCGCGCTGCCTGGGGCGGCTTCATGCGCGCCGCGCGCACGCTCGCCGACGAAGGCCGCTTCGACGGCTTCGCGGACGCCGCGGCGGGCAGCGAACTCGACGCCTTCTTCCGCCCGTTCGCCGGCTGACGCGGTGGATGCGCTGCTCGCCGAGGTACGTGCCTGCCGTGCATGCGCGGTGCACCTGCCGCTCGGGCCGCGTCCCGTGGTGCAGGCCAGCGCGAGCGCGCGGCTGTTGCTCGTCGGGCAGGCACCCAGCCTCACGGTGCACAAGACCGGCGTGCCGTGGGACGACCGGAGCGGCGAGCAGCTGCGGCGCTGGCTCGGCGTCGACCGTGCCGTCTTCTACGACCCCGCGCGCATCGCGCTCATGCCCATGGGTTACTGCTACCCCGGCCGCGGAACCAGCGGCGACCTGCCGCCGCGCCGCGAGTGCGCCGCGCTGTGGCACGACAAGCTGCTCGCGCAGATGCCGCACATCGAGCTGACGCTGCTCATCGGCCAATATGCACAGCGCCACTTCCTCGGCAAGACCGCGCGCGGCAACGTGACCGGCACGGTCGAGGCCTTCGCCGACTACGCGCCGCGCTTCATTCCGCTGCCGCATCCATCGCCGCGCAACACGGGCTGGTTCAAGCACCACCCGTGGTTCGAGAGCGACGTGCTGCCCGCGCTTCGCGAGCGGGTGCGCCTGGCACTCGGCACCTGAGGTCAGCGCGCCGACGCCACCGGGGTCGCCGCCGCATCGAACGGCCGCACCGCGTACACCACGCGCCCGCCCACCACTGTCATCAGCGATGTGGTCTTGCCGATGCGCTCCAGCGGCACGGCAAGAAAGTCCTGGTCGAGCACCGCGAAGTCCGCGAGCTTGCCGACCTCCAGCGTGCCGCGCCGGTTCTCGTCGAAGCTGAACCATGCGCTGCCCGCTGTGTACAGGCGCAGCGCTTCTTCGCGCGTGGGTGTTTCGTCGGGACCGCGCATGGCCTTGCCGCTCACCGTCTTGCCGTCGAGCATCCATTGCAGCGCGACGAAGGGGTTGTACGAGGCCACGCGGTGCGCGTCGGTGCCCGCGCCCACGTTCACGCCGGCACGCAAGGCGGTGCCGATGGGCGGCATGCGCCGTGCCGCGTCGCCGCGCACGGCGAGCGCGCGGTCGCCCTGGAAGTACATCGCGTCCTGCATGGTCCAGCCGATGCCCAGCGCCTTCATGCGCGCGAGCGTCTCGGGCGAGGCGTCGTCCAGATGCGCGATGGACCAGCGCAGGTCCTTGATCGGCACCTCGGCGTTCAGCTTCTCGTACAGCCCGAGCAGATGCTCGACCGAGCCGTTCTCCTGCCAGTGGATGGTGACGGCCAGCTTGCGCTGCGCCGCCCACTTGATGAGCTCGTAGAACTTCGCCTTCACCGCCTCGTCGGGGAAGTTGTTGTTGTACATCGCGAGGGTCACGCGCTCGCCCAGGCCATTGAACTTGAGCATGTCGTCGCCGAAGCCCATCGGCGGCATCTGCGTCAGGTCGCGAAACTCCTGCAGCTCGGCGCCGGGCTTCTGCGCGAACACGCTGTAGGCCACGCGCAGCGTCAGCGCCTTCTCGCGCCACAGCTCGAACAGCGCCGCGTATTGCGAGGGCGCGATGCTGAAGCCGCCGGGGTCCACCAGGCCGGTGATGCCGAGCCGGTTCAGCTCGGTGAAGAAGGCGCGCGTGCCGGCCACGTTGTCGTCGTAGGTCGGCTTGGGCAGCTTGTCGAACAGCGCCGAGATGCCGACGATGTCGCCGGTCATCCAGCCCGGCGCGCCATCGGGCGAGGGCTTCATGCCCGCGGGCAGCGTGCCGGCGGGAACGCCCAGCGCCTCGAGCGCCTTGGGCGTCATCACCACCGCTTCGTAGAAGAGCTGCACGTACACCGGATTGTTCGGCGCGGCCTCCTGCAGCTCGGCCAGCGTCGGCCTGCGGCGTTCGGCGAACTGCTGCTCGGTCCAGCCGCCGGCCACGATCAGCCAGCCGCCGGGGCGCGCGCTGGCCGCGGCGGTGCGAATGCGTGCCATGGCCTCGGCGATGGTGCCGGCGCCGATCCAGTTGACCTCGGTCGAATAGCTCAGCGCGGCGCGCACCGCGTGCATGTGCGAGTCGATGAGGCCGGGAATGACGGTGCGTCCGCCAGCGTCCACGGTGCGCGTGGCGGGGCCCGAGAGCGGTCGCACCTGCGCGGCGTTGCCGACGGCCACGATGCGCCCGTCCCGCACAGCGAGCGCCTGCGCGGTGGTGCCGGCTTTGTCGAGCGTGACGATCTTTGCGTTGGTGACGACGAGGTCTGCCGGTTGCGCCTGTGCGGCAAGGGTCAGGGCGAAGAGGCTGGCAAGCACCAGCGCCTTGCCAGGGACACCGCGGAACCGGCTTTGCCGGGCTGCAGGTGTCGCCCCCTGCAAGGGGGTTGGCGTAGCGACACGAAGTGCGCGAAGACTGTGGGTGAGCTTCATCAGTCGACCTTGATGCTTGCGGCCTTGACCACTTGCTGGGCCTTGGCGGTCTCGTCGACGATGAACTTGTTGAATTGCACCGACGACATCGTGAAAGGCTCGGCGCCGAGCTTCTCCAGCCGCTCCTTCAGCTCGGGCGAAACCATGATCTTCGCGACCTCGGCCTGCAGGCGGTCGACCACCGGCTGCGGCGTCTTCGCTGGCGCGAACAGTCCGACCCAGAACAGGTATTCGGAGCCGGGCACGCCGGCTTCCACCGTCGTCGGCGCATCGGGCAGCGCCGACGAGCGCTTGCCCGTGCCCACCGCCAGTGCCTGCAGCTTGCCGGTCTTGATGAGCGGCAGTGCCGACACCATCGGCGCGAAGAACCAGTCGACGCGCCCGGCCATCACCTCGGTCATGGCCTCTGGCGTGCCGCGGAAGGGCACGTGCTGCGCGTCGATGCCGGCCGCAAGGCGGAACACCTCGGCATTCATGTGCGTGGCCGAGCCGTTGCCGGCGGAGCCGTAGTTGAAGCCGCCCGGCTTGGCCTTGACCTTGGCCACCAGGTCTTTAACGTCGGTGAAGTGCGACGGCGCCGTCACCAGCACGTTGGGCAGGCTGGCCATCGGCGTGATGCCGGTGAAGTCTTTGAGCGTGTCGTAAGACAGGCCCTTGTAGATCCACGGGTTCACGAGGTGGCCGGCCGAATGCACCAGCAGCGTGTAGCCGTCGGCCGGCGACTTGGCCGTGATGGCCGCGCCCAGCGTGCCGCCCGCGCCGGGCTTGTTGTCCACGATCACGCTGGTGCCCAGGGCGGGCCCCAGCTTCTCGGCCACCAGGCGCGCGACGATGTCGGTGCCGCTGCCCGCCGTGAACGGCACGACCAGCCTGACCGCCTGCGTGCCGGGCCACGGGCCCTGCGCATGGGCGCCGCCGAGCGCGCAGGCCGCGAGAGTCGCCGCCACGGCCAGCGTGCGCCGGCGGCTCCAGTTGAGTGTCTTCTTCATGCGTCTTGTCTCCGTTGATTTATTTGGTTGAGCGATGAATGACTGACCGACCGACGAAAGAGCTGCTACGGCGGCGGCGCGTTGGGCATCACCAGCGCGACCAGCACCGGCCGGTTGGTGCGGTTTTCCAGCTGGCGCTTTTCACCGGGGGCGAAGCGGCAGCTGTCGTATTGCTCGAGCACGTCTTCCTGGTGCGCGCCGTCGGTCTCGCCGACCACGTGGAGCTGGCCTTCGAGCACGAGGTAGAGCTTTTCCATCGGCGAGCCGTCGAGCCCGGTGTGGCCGCCGGGCAGGATCTGGCTCATGCCCATCCACATCTGCGTGGAGGGGCCGGCTTCCTTGCCTTGCAGGCGCAGGCAGCGCATGTCGAAATGGTTGGGCGCCTCGTAGTGCGGCGCCGCGCTGAAACGGGTCACGTGCATGGGATGTGCTCCAGGAGGGGTTCTTCAGGGCCGCAGTACGACGCGGTCGGTGCTGCCCGACAGCACCAGGCGGTAGGCGTCCATGGCTTCGTCGAGCGTGAAGTGGCGCGCGACGGGAAAGGGCTTCAGCGTGCCGCGCTCGAAGCCTTCGCGCATGGCGTCGAGCTGCGCGGTGCTGGCGATGCAGTCCATCGCCAGCGAGTCGATGCCCACGAAGGTGTGCATGCCGCGGTAGAACGCGAAGATGTCGAAGGCCACGGCGCGGTCGTGCGTGGCAATGAAGATCTGCGTCGCACCCTTGGCCATCGCCTTGTTGGCGGCCTCGAAATAGGCGCTGCCGACGGTGTTGTAGACGATGTGCGCGCCGCGCCCGTCGGTCAGCTCTCGCACCCGCGCGGCCACGTCGGTGTGGTGGCGCGCATCGATCAGGTCCACCGGCCCGTTCGCAAAGCCCGCATATGGGCCGGCATGGCGCTGCACCGCGATCACGCGCGCACCGGCCTGCGACGCCAGCTGCACGGCCGCCTGCCCGACCTTGCCGTTGGCGCCGAGTACCAGCACCGTCTGCCCGGCCTGCGGCATGCCGCTGCGCCGAAAGCCTTCATACGCGGTGACGAAGGGCACGCCGACCGCGCCGGCCTCGTCCATCGAGATGCCGCGGGGCTTGGCGCGCAGCGCCTGTTCGGGCAGCACCAGATAGCGGCCGTGGGAGCCGTCGCGCGTGATGCCGATGTCGCCGCCGGAGCCGTAGACTTCGCGGCCGATCCATTCGGAAGGGCCGCTGACGACGGTGCCCGCGAAGTCGCGGCCGGGGGTTCTGGGCCACACGGCCTGCGGCATGATGCCGAGCGTTGCCTTGACGTCGCTGGGGTTCACCGCGGCGGCGGCGATGCGCACGACGGCGTGGCCCGGGGGCGGGGTGGGTTCGGCCTGCGGCGCGGCGTGCAGTTGCAGCGCATCGAGGTTGGCGGCTTTCTCGTTCACGCGCAATGCGCGGGAGGTGTGGGTCGTGTGCATGGCAGCGACGTTCATCTTTGGTTTCCTGCTTGCTGTGTTTTTTGGGGCTCGTGTTTTTGTTCGGGGCGAGTGCACAGGCCACCGGGTACTCCCCTGCGCGAATGTCCCCCGGGGCTTCGCCCCTCCTCCTTTATTTCGCTGCGGGGAGCACCCGGCGTCCTGTGCACAGGGCACGCTGCTGGTTCGCGGCCGATCAACGACTGCTCTGTCCGACGATCACGACGGCGGGGTGCCTTGCGCAGCGAAATAAAGGAGGAGGGCGAAGCCCGGGGGACATTCGCGGAGCAAGGTACCCCGTCGGCGTGAGCGCGCCCCGAACGACGCGCTTCAGACATTCGACAGCCCCAGCATCGCGCGCGCTTCACGCGGGTTGGCTACTACGCCCCCCAGGCTCACGAGGATGTCGCGCGCCTTCGCCACCAACTGGGCGTTGCTCTCGGCGAGAACGCCTTTCTCGAGGTAGATGTTGTCCTCCATCCCCACGCGCACATGGCCGCCCAGCAGCCACGACTGCGCGACGATCGGGAACTCCATGCGGCCGATGCCGAAGGCGCTCCAGAACGCGCCGCGCGGCAGCATGTTGCGTGCGTAGAGCAGCGTCTCGGGCGTGGGCGCAAAGCCGTACTTCACGCCGAGCACGAAGGTCCACATGGCAGGGCCATCGAGCGTGCCGTCCGCGATCAGGTCCAGCGCCAGGTTGATGTCGCCCGAATCGAAGATTTCCAGCTCCGGCTTCACGCCCGCCTCGCGCATCACCTTCGCCATGCGGCGCACATTCCTCGGCGTGTTGATGACCACGTCGGGGCCGGAGTTCATGGTGTTCAGGTCGAGCGAACACACATCGGGCCTGATGAGCGCGATGTGCTCCACGCGCTTCTCCGGCGGCAGCAGCGTGGTGCCGGGCGCGGCGACCTTCGGGTCGTCCTCGCTCGGAATGAAGCGCCCGCCCGGGCCGGTCGTGAGGTTGATGATCAGCTCGCGGTTCCCGCGGCGGATGCGGTCCACCACCTCGCGGTACAGCTCCACCTCCATCGACGGCTTGCCGGTTTCCGGATGGCGCACATGGATGTGCACCTGCGCCGCGCCGGCCTCGGCAGCGGCCAGGCATTCGTCGGCGATCTGCACCGGCGTGATCGGCAGGTGCGGCGTCTGCTCCGGCTTCACGAGGTTGCCCGTGACGGCGCAGGTGATGAGTGTCTTGGCGGCGCTCACAGGTGGCGCCCTCCGTCGACCACGATGCGCGTGCCCGTGACGAAGCGCATGGTGGTGGCCAGCGCCTCGACCGTGGCCGCCACGTCGTCGGGCTTGCCGATGCGGCCCAGCGGCGTGGTGCTGGCCATCTTGCTGGCGAACTCCGCGCCGCGCCCGGGCACGAAGCCCGACTCCACCGCGCCCGGCGACACCGACACCACGCGCACGGCAGGCGCCAGCGCCTTGGCCAGCGCGTCGCCGACCACGTCGAGCCCGGCCTTGGCCGCTACGTAGGCCAGGTTGCTGCCCACGCCCGTGAAGCCGGCGATGGACGAGATATTGGCCACCAGTCCGTCGCCGCTGGCCTTGAGCATCGGCGCGAAGGCGCGGATGGTGGCGAACACGCCGCGGAAGTTGGCGCGCACGATGTCGTCGATGAGATCGTCGGTCAGCGCATCGAGGTCGGCGGCCGGCACGGGCTGCGTGTGGCCCGCGCTGTTGACGAGGATGTCGCAGCGCCCGTGCGTGGCCTTCACCTCGGCCGCGGCGGCCACGAGGCTCGCCGAGTCAATGATGTCGGCGCGGATCGCTGCATGGCGCTGACCGTTGGCCGAGGGCAGGTCGGCCGCGCGCGCCGCGGCGTCGTCGCCCTTGCGGTGCAGCAGCACGCAGGTCGCGCCGAGCGCGGCCAGGCGCGTGGCCGTGGCATAGCCGATGGCGCCCAGGCCGCCGGTGATGACGGCAACCTTGCCGTCGAGTCTGGAGACAGGATCGAAGCTCATGGATGTGAGAAGAGTTGGTTGATCGGGGTGTTGCCCCCTCGAAGGGGGTTGGCGAAGCGACACGAAGTGCGCGAAGCCTGGGGGTGGTCAAGGTATGGGGGGGCGGGGAAACTTCATTTCCCCGGGCTCGAGTTCGAAGTCGTGGTGCATCGATGCGCTCTTGCCGTCCGGCGCCAACGCGAAGCGCCCGATCAGCCTGCGCGTCACGCCGAAGGTCGGATCGCTCTCCAGGTTCTCATCGTCGTCCGCGAAGACCTGCGTGATCAGCACCTTGTGGCCGGGCTTGCTCACCATGAAGTGCAGATGCGCGGGCCGGTTGGGGTGGCGCTGCTGCGCGCGCAGCAGCACGCCGCAGGGCCCGTCGG
This sequence comes from Variovorax durovernensis, assembly GCF_977011995.1. NCBI lineage: Bacteria > Pseudomonadati > Pseudomonadota > Betaproteobacteria > Burkholderiales > Comamonadaceae > Variovorax > Variovorax durovernensis. Next base: position 200,289 of record NZ_CDRNCW010000001.1, read on the forward strand.
TCGGCACCGGGTAGCCGGCCGGGCGCACGCTGCGGAAACGGAAGCGCCCCTCGGCGTCGGTGGTGAAGCGGCCGCGCAAGTTCATGTCTTCCTGCGACGGGTCCTGGTTTTCATAGAGGCCGATGGGCGAGGCCTGCCACACGTCGACCGTGGCGCCGGCCACCGGGCGGCTCTGGTGGTCGTTCACCGTGCCCGTCACCTCGAGCGGAATGCCCGGAGTGCCCGAGCGCGCGATGTTGTCGCCCAGCCGGCAGGCCGGCGCATTCGCACGCCAGAACGGCCCGAGCAGCGCGGCCGGCGATTCGCCGTGCGGGTCCTGGTTGTTCTGCAGCGCGACCACGGTCGACACACCCAGGATGTCCGCAGCCAGCACCACCTCGTTCTTGGTCTCGCCGGTGGCATGCCCGATGGCGACGATGAATTCGAGGGCCTGCTCGAACTCTTCTTCCGTCAGCTTCACTTCCTGCACCAGCGCGTGCAGGTGGCGCGTGACCGCTTCCATCACGGTGCGCAGCCGTGGGTCGGGCGTGTGCTTCATGGCGTCGAGCACATGGCCCAGCACCGAGTCGGGGGAGGTGGCGATGTTCATGTTGGATCTGTGCAATCGTTTGCATGATATTAGCCAGATTTGCCGAAAAGTAAAATGGAGGTTTCCGGCAGACCCTGAGGCAAGCATTGGCACACGCCGCCTGCCGCCTGCGCGACAATCGTTTGCACCAATGAGCACCAGCCCGCCTTCTTCCCCGTCTTCCGGCACCGTCACCATCCGCGACGTCGCGCGTGCGGCCGGCGTGCATGTGTCCACCGTCTCGCGTGCGCTCAGCCCCGAGAAGCGGTCGCTCATCAGCGACGAGGTGCTGCGCGTGGTGGAGGAAGCGGCGCAGCGCCTGGGCTACCGACCCAACCGCGCGGCCTCGGCATTGCGCACGGGCCGCACCCACACCATCGGCGTGCTGGTGCCCGACATCACCAACGCGGTGTTCCCGCCGATCCTGCAGGGCATCGAGGCCAGCGCGGCGGCGCGCGGGTACTTCGTGTTCGTCACCAACGTGGCCGACCCGGCACTGGCGCGGCCGGTGCTGGAGCGCATGCTCGCGCAGCGCGTCGACGGCGTGGTCATGGCCACCGCCACGCGCGACGATCCGCTGGTCGACTTCCTCGCCAAGGCCGGCATGACGGCCGTGCTGGTCAACCGCGCCGACGAAACCGGCCGCCTGCCGGCCGTGGTCAGCGACGACCGGCTCGCGATGAAGCTCGCGGTCGATCACCTGGTGGCGCTCGGCCACAAGCGCATCGCGCATCTCGCGGGGCCGCAGACCATCCCTACCGGCGTGGGCCGGCGGCTGGGCGTGGAGCAGGCCCTGCGCGACCACCGCATGAAGCCCTTCCGCGTGGTCGAGTGCGCAAGCTACAGCCGCGAGGCCGGTGCGCTGGCGATGAAGCAGATGCTCGATGCCGGCGCGGCCCCGCAGGCGGTGGTGTGCTGCAACGACCTCGTCGCTCTGGGCGCCTACGACGCGCTGCGCGCGGCCGGGCTGCGCGTGCCGCAGGACATTTCCATCACCGGCCACAACGACATGCCGCTGGTCGACATGGTCGACCCGCCGCTCACCACCATCCGCCTGCCGCACCGCGAGCTGGGCTGGCGCGCGGCGGAGATGCTGTTCGACGAGATCGACGGCCGCTCGATGTCGGCCTCGACCGTGGTGCTGCGCCCGGAGCTGGTGGTGCGCCAGTCGACCGCCGCACCGCGCTGACGGGCGGCGAGGCGCCTTACTTCATGCGCCACCACAGGGCGGCGATGTCGTCGCTCAGGCCTGCCAGCAGCAGCGCCACGGCAACCAGCACCACCAGCGCCTTCGCGCGCCGCGACATGCCCTCCCTGGGTGCGAAGTCTTCGGCACGGCCGCTGAAATGCACGCCGCAGTAGGGGCAGCGCAGCACGTAGCCGAAGATCGGCTCGCCGCAGCGGATGCAGGGCACTTCGCCGGGGCCCGGCTCTGACGCGGACGACGAGGCCGCGTCGCGCGCGGCTTGCTCCGCAGCACGCTGTTGCTGCTGACGGGCGCGGCGCTCGCGGTGCGCTGCCAAGTCGATGGGTTCGTGGGAGTTGTCGGGCATGGTCGGACCCCGAAGTCTAGGACGCGTTTTTCTTTCGCGCAGCCGGCCGGCGCGGCGGCTTTGCCTCCAGCACGAGTTCCGCCGGCAGCGTGTCGTTCCACGATTCGGTGAAGTAGGCGCGGTCGCTTGGCACCAGCTGCGGCAGCGCCTCGCGCAGCAGGGCGAGCGATTGCTCCGCCGCCTTCAGCTCGCCGGCGTGCGCGGCGTACCAGGCGTGCTCGAACAACAGGCTGCAATGCTGCAGGCCCGGGTAGCGGCGGCGGCCGGCCTGGTGGTCGGCCAGCCGCGCCTGCGCCACCTGCACCCAGCGCGCGGGCCAGTTCGTCGCGTCGAAAGCATCGGCGAGCGGTCCGGCCAGCTTCGAGATGGAGGCCGGGTCCAGCGGCTTCTGCGCGCGAAACTGCGCGAGCGTCGGTTGCTTCTCGGGCCGGCAGTGGCCGCGCGCGATGCGCATCAGGTAGATCGCGTTCCACGCCGAGCGGCCCTGGCCGTCGGTATGGCCGCACAGCCACTCGCTGAAGGCGATCCACTGCACCGCGCGGCGCGTGGTGTCGGCGTTGCCGTCCTGCGCCAGCGCGGGCAGGTCGGACAAACCCACGCGGTCGAACAGCCACGCGGCCATGCCCATGTTGGCGGCCACGTGCTGCGCCGCGTCGAAGGAGTGCGACTCGAAGGCTGCCGCCAGCGCCTCGCCGAAGCGGCGCAGCGATTCTTCGGCGAGCGCGGCTGCGGCCGGCTTGTCGTCGGCAGAAAGGCCGAGTGCGCGCGAGCGGCACACCAGCGCCCACAGGTTGCACCACTCGAAGCGCACGTCGGGGTGGTGCCGCAGCACCAGCCCGCGCGCCGCGTCGTCGGCCATGCCGCCCAGCAGCGACTGCGCCAGCGGCAGGTCGCGCGCGGTGTAGGCGCACCATGCGGAGACGATGCATTCCATCGCGCCGAGGTAGTCGTTGCCTGCCACGTGATGCGCCAGCCGCTGTTTCTTCAGCGCCTGCAGCCGGCGCCGCGCCTGCTCGTTGTCGCCGAGCCGGCGCCACAGCATGGCCTCGTTGAGCGTAACCAGCGCGCGCTGGAAGTCGGTGGCAGCCAGCGTGCCGGCCAGGCGTATCGATTCGAGCGCGCTGGCCGGCTGGCCGCTGGCACTCGCATCACCGGCGCTCATGCCCGCCACCGGCGCCATCAGCCGGCCCTGCCGCGCCGCCTGCTGGGAGGCGACCAGTTGCTTCCAGAACGCGGCGTCCTGCAGGTGCACCGCGTCGGGCGGCGGCGAGCCGGCTGCGGCCTGCGACTTGCGCGCGCGCAAGCCGAGGAACGACGCCACCTCGGCGGCCGTGGCCGGGCGGCCCTCCACCAGCACGCGCACGCGCCTGGCTTCGGCGGCCGACAGCCAGAACGGGCCCTGGCTGCGCCGCTCGGCATTGAGGAAGCGCGGCTCGCGCAGCGTGTCTTCGCCCCAGCCGACCTCTATGTTCCAGGCCTTGAAGTCGCGGAACGCACGGCTCACGACCATGCGCAGGGTGCTGGCGTCGGACACTTCGCCGCGCAGGTCGGCCAGCCGCACGACGCCGGTGCCGGACTCGTGGGCGTGCTGCATGCGCACGAGAAGCCAGAGCGACTGGAAGGCCGCGCGCCGGCCGTTGACCGACTGCGGCGAAGTGAGTTCGATGGAGAGAAGAGCGGGCTTGGACACGCCCCGAATTGAACCTCAAAACCGGCGCGATACCTGAAGAAAAGCGCCGAGCCGGCTCAGTAGCGGTGGCGGTCCAGCAGCTCGGGCACTTCGCTGCGACCGATGCCCAGGTCGCGCAGCTCGTGCTCGCTCATGCCGGCCAGGTGCTGCGTGTCAGTGCGCGCGCGGCGGCGATTCACCACGCGGCGGCGCCAGCCGCGCAGGGCATGGATCAGGCGTTGATGAAAAGTCGATGGCTTCGGCGCGGTCACTATGGGCTCCTTGGTTGGGAGCGCTCATCTTCCGGCGGTGCGTGCTATTGTGGAAGTTGAGAATCCTGAGGCTTGCAATCAGCTTTACTGATGGCGCGATCTTTCACCGAACACATCCACCCGATGCGACAACTCAACCTCGACCAACTGCGCACCCTCATCGCCATCGTCGACCTCGGCACCTTCTCGGCCGCGGCCAAGGCGCTGCATCTGGCGCAGCCGACGGTGAGCCTGCACATCAGCGAACTCGAGTCGCGGCTGGAGGCGCCGCTGGTGGTGCGCGGCAACCGCCGCATCACGCCGACCGCCGCCGGCGCGGCATTGGTCGAGCGAGGGCGCAAGCTGCTGCGCGACACCGACGACGCGGTAGAGGCAGTCAAGCGCCAGGCCGAGGGCCGCACCGGCCGCGTGCGGCTGGGCACGTCCACCGGCGTGCTGGTCGACCTGCTGCCGCAGGTGCTGGAGGCGCTGGGCGCCGAGCATTCGGGCATCGACGTGGAGGTGAGCATCCGCGGCTCCTACGAGGCCATGGAGCGGCTGGCGGCGGGCACGCTCGACATCGGGCTGGTCGCGATTCCGCAACCACCGGTGCGCGGCATCGTCGTCACGCCGTGGTGCGAACAACCCATGATGGCCTTCGTGCCCCCGCGCTGGAAGGCGCCGAAGCGCGTCACGCCGGCGTGGCTGGCGGCGCAGCCGCTGATCTTCAACGAAGCCACCACGCACATGTACCGGCTCACGATGGAGTGGTTTGCCGAGGCGGGCTTTGCGCCGCGTGCGCGCATAGAACTCAACTACGACGCCGCCATCCGCAGCCTGGTGGCGGCCGGCTACGGCGCGGCGTTGCTGCCGCTGCAGCAGAGCACCGACAACGTGCGCGGCGACCGCATGCAGATCCTGCCGGTGAGCCCCAGGCTCACGCGGCGCGTGGGCATTGCGCACCGGCAGCACGCGGCGCTCGACGGTGCCACGCTGAGCGTGCTGAAGGTGCTGACGGCGTTCCGCCAGACCTGAACGGAACCCGGCAGATCAGCCCGCGTCGGGCTTGCGCATGCCGAGCGAGAGGATCTCGTTGGCGTTGACGATGGCGGTGGCTATTTCTTCGGTGGTGGTGCGCTTGCTCATGGCCTGGTCGCGGATCAGGTCGTAGGCCTGGCCTTCGGACACGTCGTGCGTCTTCATGAGAATGGCCTTGGCTTCGGCGATGCGGCGTTGCCCCTGCAGCTTGGCCTCGACCTTGCGCAGCCGCTTGGCGAGCGAGCGCGCCTCCTTGTGCGCCTCGCGCGCCACCACCAGTGCCGAGAAGAGCCCGAACGAGCGCACTGGCGAAGGCAGCACCGCCTTGGCGCCGATTTCCAGCACGGCTTCGATGATGGTCGGGTTCTCGTAGGTCACGACCGCGATGATGGCCGGCGCGTCTTCGCTCTTGGTCCATTCGAAGCGCAGGTTGATGAAGTCGGGCTGCACCGCCATGAAGGCCACGTCGATGCCTTCGGGAAGGACTTGCACGGGTGGCCAGAAGGCCTGCACCTGGCAGCCGATGCGTTGCAGCTGTTGTGTGAGTTGGCGGCCGTCGCTGTCGTCGGGGTGGATCACGGCGATCTTCAGCAGTCGCAGCTCTTTCAGCTGCGGCGGCGTGACGCGCAGGGTGTGCCGTTTGGGGGCTGTGCCGTCCACTTTCAGGCCTTCTTGTTTTCTTGGCGCTGTTGTTCGGGGCGAGTGCACAGGGCGCCGGGTACTCCCCTCCGCGAATGTCCCCCGGGGCTGCGCCCCTCCTCCTTTATTTCGCTGCGGGGAGCACCCGACGCCCTGTGCACGAGGCACGCTGCCGGTCTGCAGCCGATCAACCAGCGCTCTGTCCAACGATCACGTCGATGGGGTGCCTTGCGCAGCGAAATAAAGGAGGAGGCCGAAGGCCGGGGGACATTCGCGGAGCAAGGTACCCCGTCGGCGGGATCGTGCCCCGAATGCCTCCTGGAGCGACAAATGGAAGAACGGAAGTTCATCCTAGATCTCCAGCGTATCCAGCTTGGCCGTCCAGTCGCCCAGCGAGTGGGTGACCAGATAAGGATCCGGGTACACCGCCCGCGTCGCCTGCCGCACGATGGTGAACTGCCCGTGCGCGTCGACCCGGCCGATGCGGGGGTACAGGCATGTGTGATGGTTGGCCGGATCGATTTTCACCAACCCCTGCGGCGCATCGAACTCGCTGCCCAGGATGTGCGGAAGAATCTCCGCGATGCCGTCGCTCCCCGCCTGCCGGTAGGCATTCGCAAAAATGTGCATCTGGAAATACGAAGCCTCCCAGCACAGGTTGGGCACGCAGCCATCACCGAAGCGCGCGCGCAGCATCGCCAGGCAGCGCCGGTTCGCGGCCGAGTCGATCGACTGGAAATACGGCGCCGCCGTGAAGTGCCCCGTTGCCACCCCATGGCCCATCTGCGAAATCTCGGCCTCCGAGGTCGTGAGGCTGGCGATCGGCATCGTCTTCGGGTCGAAGCCTGCCTCGGCATACGCGCGGTACAGGCTCGCGGTGGAGTCACCCACCACCGTCGAAAAGATGAAGTCGGGCCGCTTGTCGCGGATGTCGTCCATGATGGCCCGGTAGTCGCGCTCGCCGGCGTCCAGCGCCACGTAGCGCTCGCCCAGCTTCTCGCTGCCGGGGCGCTGCATCACCAGCTCGCCCATGATGCGGTTCGACTCGTAGGGGTAGATGTAGTCGGAGCCGATCAGGTACACCCGCGCGCCGAAGTTCGTGGTCATGAACTCGGCCAGCTGCACGCTGTTCTGGTTGGGCGCCGCGCCGGTGTAGATCACGTTGCCCGAATACTCGAAGCCCTCGTAGAGCGTCGGGTAGAACAGCAGCTTGTTCCACTTCTCTATGACCGGTATCACCGCCTTGCGGCTGCTCGACATGTAGCAGCCGAAGATCACGTTCACGCGGTCCTGCACGATCAGCTTCTCGGCAAGCTGGGCGTAGCGCGCGGGGTTGGACTGCGGGTCGTAGCGCACCGCCACGATCTCGCGGCCGTCCACGCCGCCTGCCGCGTTGATCTCCTCGATGCCGAGCAACGCGCCCTGCAGCTGCGAGAGTCCGATGGTCGATGTGACGCCGGTTTCCGAATAGAGGATGCCGACGCGTATGGGGTCCTTGTCAGCCACGCTGAAGTCTCCTGGGGTGTCGAATCATCATAGTCTTCAGTCAGTGGGCCGCGGCAAGCCGTGCGCTCATGCGCGCGAGCCGCACCGGCAGGCTGCGCGCGTCGTCGGCGATGCAATAGTTGCGCCAGCCGAAGATGCGCCGCACATAGTCGTCGGCCGCGCCGTCCACGGCGATACAGGCGGCGCGCACGCCGGCGTCGCGGGCCTCGGCGACGGCCTCGCGGGCGTCCTCGATCAGGTATTGCGGATCGTGCACGTCGATGTCGGAAGGCGCGCCGTCGGTCACCAGCAGCACCGCGCGCTGGCCGGGCGGCTCGGCTTGCATCAGCGCGGCGGCGTGGCGCAGCGCGGCGCCCATGCGGGTCGAATAGCGCCCGCGCAGCGCACCGATCATGGCGCGCGAGGGCGCATCCAGCGGACGGCCGGCTTCGAGCAGGCGGTAGTAGTAGACCTCGGCGCGCGTGTTCGACGAGAAGCCGTGGATGGCGAGCCGGTCGACGCCGCGCGCGTTCGAAGCGGCCAGCAGCAGCGCGGCCTGCTTTTCTATGTCGAGCAGCGAGGCGGCATGCGGGCCGGGGTCGTTCGCCGACGCCGACAGGTCGAGCAGCACCAGCACGCTCGACGGGCGCGGGCCCTTGCCCGGCCGCATGAACAGGCGCGCGTCGGGCCGCAGCCGCAGGCGCCGGTCGACAAGCACCTCGATGGCGGCGTTCAGGTCGATGTCGTCGCCCTCCCACTGGCGGCGCAGGCGGTGCGTGCGGTCGAGGTGACGCGCGCGGGGCAGGGCGAGCGGGGCGATGCGCTCGTTGCCGGACGCGGCCTGCTCACGCCCCGGCAGCAGGCCCTGCCACGCCGGCAGCTTCTCGATCACCGTGCACCAGTCGGGGCGCAGGCGCTCGAGCTGGCGGTCCCATTCGGGATACGTGTAGCGGCCGAGTTCGATGTCGCCTGTGGCATCGGATGGGGGCGAGCCGCCGCCTTCGTCCGGCGCATCGGAAGGCGGTGGCGGCCGCGCGCCCGCCTGCTGCAGCGCGATGGCTTCGTCAGGCGCGGTCTCCGTCTCGGCGAATTCCCACAGGTAGCTGTTGTCGTCGCGCCAGGGCGCGGGCACGGCGTAGTCCTGGGGCTCGAAGCGCACGCGCATCTGGCCCAGGTCGTTGGCGAGGATCGAGGCGATGGCGCGAAAGGCGTCGTAGTCCTCCAGGCCCGCGCTGGCGGCGGTCTCCTCGAACAGGCGGCGTGCCTTGTTCACCCAGTGGTTGTCGTCGATCGCATCGGGTAGCAGCAGCAGGCGGTCCATGCGCGCGATGAGCGCTGCGAAGCGCAGGTCGAGCGGGTCGGGCACGGGCGGGAGCGATGCCGCGAACCAGCGGTGAAGGCCGGGGAAGTCGCTCCACAGCAGGCGCTCGACGCGCGCGTCCTCGATGGCCGAGACCACGGCGATGCCCATCGGTTTGAGTCCATGCGCCGGGCGCGCGGGCCGCGAGTGCCGCAGGTGCGCGACCGCATGCGCGACCATCGCGCGGCGCAGGTTCGGGTCGCCGGTGCCTTCGGGCAGCAGCAGCTTGCGGCCCGTGAGCACCGCGCGCGTGCCCGCGCGTGCCCGCGCCTGCACTTCCACGTCGACGCCGGCCAGGCCACGCGCCAGCAGCGACAGCGCACCGAAGCTGCCGTACGCGTCGTTCATCCGAACTGCGCCTCGACGAAGCCCTGCAGCGCGCTCGCCATGTCGGGGTCGTCGGTCAGCGCGCGTGTCATCGTCATCTCGCAGCTTTCGCGCGGCGTTACGCCGTCGCGGATCAGCACGCCCGCGTAGATCAGCATGCGCGTCGACACGCCCTCGTCGAGCCCGCGGTGCTTCAGTTCGCGCGAGCAGCGCGCGATGGCCACCAGCTTCGCTGCAAGCCCGGGTTCGACGCCGGCCTCGTGCGCGACGATCTCCGCCTCCAGCGAGCTGCCGGGGTAGTCGAACTCCAGCGCCGCGAAGCGCTGGCGCGTCGAGGGCTTCATGTCCTTCGCGCTGCTCTGGTAGCCGGGGTTGTACGACACCACCAGCTGGAAGTCGGGGTGCGCGTGCACCAGCTCGCCCTTCTTGTCGAGCGGCAATATGCGCCGCGCATCCGTCAGCGGGTGGATCACCACCGTCGTGTCCTGCCGCGCCTCCACCACTTCGTCGAGATAGCAGATGCCCCCGTGCCGCACCGCCAGCGTCAGCGGCCCGTCGTGCCAGGCGGTGCCGTTGGCGTCGAGCAGGTAGCGCCCCACGAGGTCCGACGCGGTCATGTCCTCGTTGCAGGCCAGCGTCACCAGCGGCCGCCCGAGCGACCACGCCATGTGCTCCACGAAGCGCGTCTTGCCGCAGCCAGTCGGGCCTTTCAGGATCAGCGGCATGCGGTGGCGGTACGCCTGCCGGTAGAGCGCCACCTCGTTGCCCGCGGGGCGGTAGAAAGGCTCGGCCTCGATGCGGTAGGCGGCCAGCGGATCGTGGACGGGTGCGTTCATGGCGTGGCGAGCAGTTCCTTGAGGGCGTCGTCGATGAAGCGGGTGTCGGCGGGGCTGCTGCCGCCGCCCGCGAAGTGGCCCCACACGCCGGGGATCGGGCGGCACTCGGCGTTCGGCATGTGCGACACCTCCCACTCGTTGTCGGCCACGGGAAAGTAAAGGTCGCGCTCGGCGGGCATCACGATGGCGCGGGCCTTGATGGCGCCCAGCGCTTTCTTGAAGTCGCCCTTGAACACCGGGTTGTCGCTGATGTCGCCGTGCTGCCACGACCACAGCATGGCGAGCAGGTTGTTCGCGTCCTTCTTCAGGAAGAAGCCCTCCCAGTAGCCGACCAGGAAGTCTTCGAGCGAGCTGAAGCCCAGCTCGCGCCACAGTTCCTGCATGTAGAAGGGCTGCGACAGGCCCCAGCCCGCGTACACGCGGCCCACCGAGCGCAGCCCCTTGCCCGGCGGCGCGGTGTACCAGCCGCCGTTCCATGCCGCGTCGGCCGTGAGCGCGGCCTTCACGCCTTCGAGGAAAACGATGTTGTGGGGCGCGGTCTTCGCCGAGCCGCAGAAGGGCGCGATGCGCTTCACCATGTCGGGGTAGAGGCAGCCCCACTGGTTGGTCTGCTGCGCGCCCATCGACCAGCCCACCACCAGCGCCACCTGCCGGATGCCGAACTTCTCGGTCACCAGCCGGTGCTGCAGCGTCACGTTGTCGTAGAGCGTGACGTTCGGAAAGCGCGAGAGGTCGTAGGGCTCGGGCGTGTTGCTGGGGGAAGACGACAGCCCGTTGCCCAGCATGTTGGGCACGATGATGAAGTACTTCGCCGGGTCGAGCGCCATGCCCGGGCCGATGAGCCACTCGTTGTCGTAGTGCTGCCCCGAGTACCAGGTCGGGTAGACGATGGCGTTGCTCTTGTCTGCATCGAGCGTGCCGTAGGTCTTGTAGGCGAGCTTCGCGCCGCGCAGGGTGGCGCCCCGCTGCAGCACGACGTCGCCGAGTTCGAAGATTTCGTAGTCCATGGCGCGGCGCGTCAGCGGTGCTTGGCCGGCTCGTTCGGAATGCCCTCGATCGGGCATTCGGGCGTGCCCACCGTGCTGCGGGTGAACGACTCCACCATCTCGCGCGTGCCCTCGGGGTCGTTGATCCACTGGGTGTAGAAGTTGTACGGGCAGGCCGCCACGCCCTTGTCGCCGTCGCCGGAGTTGATGGTGCCGGTGTAGCCGCGGTGCACCAGCTTGAACAGGTGGTTCTGCGACTGGCCGTTCTTGCGTGCGTCGCGGATCAGGCTCATGGAGAGTTCGGCGTAGTTGATGCCCATCTCTTCCTCGCCGCATTCGCCGAGCGTGCGGCCGTCGAAGCCGATGAGCGCGGAGTGGCCGAAGTACGAGTACACGCCGTCGAAGCCCGCTGCGTTGGCCACCGCCACGTAGGTGTTGTTCATGAAGGCCATGGCCTTCGACACCAGGATCTGCTGCTCCTTGGCCGGGTACATGTAGCCCTGGCAGCGGATGATGAGTTCGGCGCCGCGCATCGCGCAGTCGCGCCAGATCTCGGGGTAGTTGCCGTCGTCGCAGATGATCAGGCTGATCTTCATGCCCTTGGGGCCTTCGCTCACGTAGGTGCAGTCGCCCGGATACCAGCCCTCTATGGGCACCCACGGCATGATCTTGCGGTACTTCTGGACGATCTCGCCCTTGTTGTTCATGAGGATCAGCGTGTTGTAGGGCGCCTTGTTCGGATGCTCCTCGTGGCGCTCGCCGGTCAGCGAGAACACGCCCCACACGTTGGCGCGGCGGCAGGCGTCCGCGAAGATGGCGGTTTCCTCGCCGGGCACGGCGGCGGCGGTGTCGTACATCTCCTTGGCGTCGTACATGATCCCGTGCGTGGAGTATTCGGGGAACACCACCAGGTCCATGCCCGGCAGGCCCTTCTTCATGCCGACCAGCATCTCGCCGATCTTGCGGGCGTTGTCCAGCACCTCGGCCTTGGTATGAAGGCGGGGCATCTTGTAGTTGACGACCGCGACGCCCACGCAATCGTTGCTGCTCGAAATATCACCATGTCTCATGACGCTGCTCCTGAAAGAGGGGTTGAAGAAAGAAGGGAAGGGCTCTCACACGGTCAGGAAGGACCTGACCTTGTCCTGGTCGAGCGTTGCGCGCGCCTCGTCGTGCACGAGGCGCCCGCGGTCGATGACGAGAAAGCGGTCGGCCAGGTCGAGCGCGAAGCTCAGCACCTGCTCCGACACCACGATGGCGAAGCCGCGCTCGGCGCGCAGCACGTTCAGCGTCTGCGCGATCTCCTTGATGATCGAAGGCTGGATGCCTTCGGTCGGTTCGTCGAGGATCAGCAGCTTCGGCTCGGAGATAAGCGCGCGCGCAATCGCCAGCATCTGCTGCTGGCCGCCCGAGAGGTTGCCGGCCTTGCGCTGCTTCATGTCCTTCAGCACGGGGAAGAAGCGGTAGAGGTAGTCGGGCACAGTGCGGTGGCCGGACTTCGCGGCGCCCGAGAGGATGTTCTGCTCCACCGTGAGGAACGGGAACACCATGCGCCCTTGCGGCACGAAGGCCAGGCCCTGTGCCACGCGCTGGTAGCTCGGCAGCTTCGTGATGTCGGCGCCGCCCAGGCGGATGCTGCCGCCGCGCGCGGGCAGGAGGCCGATGAGCGATTTCAGCAGCGTGGTCTTGCCCATGCCGTTGCGGCCCATGATGGCCACCGCCTCGTCGGGTGCGACGCGAAGGGACACATCGCGGATGACGTGCGACTCGCCATAGGCGACGTCGAGTTCGGAGACTTCGAGCATTTGTGCTTCTCCTTGTGCTCAATGGCCGAGGTAGACGTCGATCACGCGCGGGTCGGACTGCACTTCGGCGGCCGTTCCCTCGCTCAGCAGCCGGCCCTGGTGCAGCACGGTCACGCGGTGGGCGATGCGCTTGACGAAGTCCATGTCGTGCTCGATCACCACCACCGACTTGCCCACCGAGATGCGCCGCAGCAGGTCGCCGGTCTGCTCGCGCTCGCGCGGGCTCATGCCGGCCACTGGCTCGTCGAGCAGCAGCAGCTCGGGCTCCTGCATCAGCAGCATGCCGATCTCCAGCCACTGCTTCTGGCCGTGGCTGAGCTGGCCCGCGCGGCGCTCGAGCTGGTCGAGCAGGAACACGTCGGCCGCCATCGCGTCGATTCGCTCGCGCAGCGCGGCGGTGCGGCGAAAGGCCAGCGACTGCAGCAGGCCGTGCATGCGCGGCAGCGAGATCTCGAAGTTCTCCAGCACCGTCAGGTCTTCGTAGACCGAGGGCGTCTGGAACTTGCGGCCCACGCCGGCGCGCACGATCTCGTACTCGTTCAGTCGGCCGAGGTCCTGGCCGTTGAACAGCACGCGGCCCGCGCTCGGCCGGGTCTTGCCGCAGATCATGTCCAGCAGCGTGGTCTTGCCAGCGCCGTTCGGGCCGATGATCACGCGCAGCTCGTTGCGCTCGACCGCAAGGCTCAGGCCGTCCACCGCCTTGAAGCCGTCGAAGGACACGGTGAGGTCTTCGACGCGCAGGATCTGCTCGTTCGAGGGCGGTACGGCCGAGGCGGCCCGCGGCAGGCCCCCGTTGGGCATGGTCATGGTCGCGTTCATGGCGCAGCCTCCGCGCCGCGCCGGCGCAGCAGCCTCGCGCCCAGGCCCGCGAGCCCGTCGGGCATGGCCCACACCACGAGGATGAACACGGCACCCAGGAAGTACAGCCAGCCTTCAGGGAAGGTCTCCGACAGGTACGACTTGAGAAAGCCGATCAGCAGCGCGCCGACAACAGCACCCGGAATCGAAAGCCGACCTCCGACCGCCGCGTAGATCACCATCTCCACCGAGGCCACCACGCCGATCACGCCCGGCGCGATCAGCCCCACCTGCAGGCTGTAGAAGGCACCGCCGATGGAAGACAGCACCGCGGCCACCGCGAACACGAAGGCCTTCATGTGCGCCGTGTTGTAGCCGCTGAAGCGCACGCGGTCTTCCCGGTCGCGGATGGCGATGAGGATCTTGCCGAAGCGGCTGCGCACGATGACGAGCGACACCGCCATCACCAGCGCGATCGCCAGCACCTCGACGAAATACATCGTGCGCTTGGCGTCGTCGCCGGCGATGTCCAGGCCCAGCAGCGTGCGGAAATCGGTGATGCCGTTGGCGCCGCCGGTGTCGCCCTGCTGGCCGATGACCACCACGGTGAGCGTGAGCGCCAGCGAGAGCGTGACGATCGCGAAGTACACGCCGCTCACCCGCCGCTTGAAGATGGCGTAGGAGAACACATACGCCAGCACCGCGGGAACGGCGAGGATGCCCACGATGGTCCAGCCCAGCGAGTGGAAGGGAATCCACCACGAAGGCAGCTGGTCCACGCTGCTCCACACCATGAAGTCCGGCAGCTCGGGCGCCGAGGCTTCGAGCTTGAGGAACATCGCCATCATGTAGCCGCCCAGGCCGAAGAACATGCCCTGGCCCAGGCTTAGCACGCCGCCGTAGCCCCATGTCAGCACCACGCCGACCGCGACGAAGGCGAAGGCCAGGTACTTGCTCACGAGGTTGAGCCGGAACGGATCGAGCGTGGCCGGCAGCACCACGGCCAGCAGCAGGAGCACCGCGGCCATCGCGCCGATGTCGCGCCTGCGTTGGGGGGAGAGTTTCGACAACATGCCGTCAGCTCCTCGACCGCGTGGCGAACAGCCCGTTGGGCCGGAAGTACAGCACCACGATCACCAGCAGCAGGATCGTCGCCTTGGCCATGGAGCCGCTCATCAGGTACTCCAGCCAGGTCTGCGACTGCGCGATGGAGAAGCCCGAGAGGGCGGTGCCCACCAGGCTCTGCACGCCGCCGAACACCACCACGATGAACGAGTCGACGATGTAGAGCTGCCCCGTGCCCGGGTTGGTCGAGCCGATCATGGTGAACACCGCGCCCGCGATGCCCGCCAGGCCCGAGCCCAGCGCGAAGGTCATGGCGTCCACCCGGTGGGTGTCGATGCCCACCGCGCCGGCGATGGCGCGGTTCTGCGTCACCGCGCGCACCTTCAGCCCCCACGGCGTGCGGTACAGCAGCAGGTACACGCCGGTCGCGACCAGGGCCGTGAGCCCCACGATGAAGATGCGCGTGAGCGGCAGCTGGATGCCCGGCGTCGGCTCCCACGCCCCCGCGAGCCACGAGGCCAGCGGCACGCTCACCTCCTGCGCGCCGAAGATCGAGCGGTAGGCCTGCTGCAGCATGAGGCTCAGGCCCCAGGTCGCGAGCAGGGTGTCCAGCGGCCGGTCGTAGAAGAAGCGTATGAAGCCGCGCTCCAGCACATAGCCGAACGCGAAGGTCACGGCAAACGCGAACGGAATCGCGGCGAACAGGTACAGGTCCATGAAGCCCGGCGCGAAGTGCTCGAAGAAGCGCGCGGCCAGGTAGGTCATGTAGGCGCCGAGGGCCATCAGCTCGCCGTGCGCCATGTTGATGACGCCCATCAGGCCGAACACGATGGCCAGCCCGATCGCCATCAGCAGCAGGATGGTGAACAGGCTCACGCCGTTGAACACCTGCATCACCGCGATGTCGAAGTTCATCGCGTTCAGACCTTCGGGAAGGGGTTGGGCTCGACGAGCTGGGGCGATTCCCACACGATGTCGAACTGCCCGTCGGGCCGGGCGCGGCCCACGCGCACCTTCTTCCACACATGGTGGTTGGTGGCGTGCACGCGCACCGTGCCTTCGGGCGCTTCTATTTCCACGCCCGCCGCTGCCGCCGTGACCTTGTCGACGTCGAAGGACTTGGCTTTCTCCACAGCCAGCTTCCACAGGTACACGCTGTTGTAGGCCACCTCCATCGGGTCGCCGATCACGCGGTCCTGCCCGTACTTGGCCTTGAAGGCCTTCACGAACTTCTCGTTGGCCGGCGACTTGATGCTCTGGAAGTAGCCCATGCAGGCGTAGTAGCCGGCGGCGTTGTCCTTGCCGATGCCGTCGATCTCGTTTTCCGACACCACGGTGGACAGCAGCACCTGCCTGGCGCCGTCCAGGCCCGCCGCGCGCAGCTGCTTGTAGAAGGCCACGTTGGAGCCGCCCACCACGGTGCTGTAGATGCAGTCGGGCTTGGCGGCCTTGATCTTGTTGATGATCGACGAGAACTCCGTGTGGCCCAGCGGCGCGTACTCTTCGCCCAGCACCTTGCCGCCGGCCTTGGCGATGGCGGGCTTGGCGATCTTGTTGCAGGTGCGCGGGTAGATGTAGTCGGAGCCCACCAGGAAGAAGCTCTTGCCCTTCTCGCGCGCCATCCACTCGACGGCCGCGATCACCGATTGCGTGGCTTCCTGCGAGGGATAGAACACGCGCTTGTCCTGCTCCTGGCCTTCGTAGTAGGTCGGGTAGAACAGCAGGCCCTTGGCCTGGGCGAGCACCGGCAGCAGCGCCTTGCGCGAGGCCGATGTGTAGCAGCCGATGATGGCCGCGACCTTGTCGCGCTCGAGCAGCTTGCGCGCCTTCTCGGCGAACACCGGGTTCTCGCTCGCGCCGTCCTCCACCACGGCCTCGATCTTCTTGCCCATCACGCCGCCGGCCGCATTGATCTCCTCGATGGCGAGCTTTTCGGCATCGACCAGCGAGGCCTCGGCAATGGCGATGGTGCCCGAGAGCGAATGCAGCAGGCCGAGTTTCACGGTGCCGCCGTCCTGCGCCGATGCGATGCCGGCCACGCCGCCAGCGGCGCCCAGCACGATCATCGAGCCGCCGGTCTTCACGATCTGGCGGCGGTTGAAAGCGTTCGTCATGTCAAATTCCTTTGTGTTTGTGCGAGTCATCAGGAAGATCCGACCTTCGGAACCGCGCGTTGGGTGTCTCCTCCCGCGGCGCGGCCCTGCAAACGTGCGTTCGGCTGCCAGTGCGTTTTCTCCGGGCAAGGCTCCGCCACCGGATGACGCGCATCCGTTTCGAAAAAGCTTCCTTGCGGCCGAGAAAACAAAAAAGCCCGAACCGGTGGTGAAACCGATTCGGGCTTTATTGCCCGACGCCTCGCTGGCAGCACTGGCAGCGGGTGTCGTATGACTGGTAACGATTGCTCGTTGGGGCGGATTCTTCTCAACTCACCCCGGCATGAACATACGCTGTTTCGCTAATTGGCGAGATCGCGATTCATGTGTTATTTGCGCTCAGCGCGGGCGCGCGTAGCCGGACTCGATCCATGCGCTGGCGCTGCTGGCCGTGAGCCTGAAGGCCGGCGACACGCTCACGCTGGCGAGCTCGGAGTCGTCGGCATCGTCGTAGGCGCTGAGCGTGGCCGAGGGGTTGTCCTCGTCGGGCACGATGGCCAGCGCCACGCGCACACGCTGGTCGTTGCGCGCAGTGACGGTCACGCTCTTGTTGAGCGTGGCGTGCAGTTGCTGCTCGTGGCGGCGGATGACTTCGGCGGCGGTCTTCACCAGCGTGGAGAAGGCGGGGCCGTCGAGCGGCTTGGGGTTCTTCTTGTCGCGGCCCATGGTCCAGGGGCCGACCAGGGCCGGCTCGGGGTCGCCGTGGCGGGTCATCTCGACGGCCCAGCCGTCGTCTTCCTCGTTCTTGATGACGCGGGCGGTCCAGGTGTCGTCGCGCCAGAGGCGGGCTTCCTGCAGGGGGAGGGTGTCGGATTCGTTCGGTTCTGTCATTCGGAGGCCTGTTTGCTTGCGCGGGCCATTTTCCCCCGTGCGCCGGCGTCTTCCTGGCCGTCAACGTACTGTTGCAGTCCCTCGGCCAATGCGTCGAAGGCGGCGCGGCAGCGCGGGCTGTTGCGCAGGTCTTCGTGCATGGTGACCCAGGTGTCGAGCTTGAGCGCCAGGGCGCGCGGCATCAGCCGCACCAGCGCCTCGGTGCGCCGGGCCAGGCCGACCTGGCACACGCCGATGCCCGCGCCGGCGCGAATGAGCGCCATCTGCCCCAGGTCGCTGTCGGTGCGCAGCGAGAAGCTGTCGCGGCTGTAGCCCGGCAGCGACTTGCCCGCGTTGCGCACGAAGGCCGAGGGCTGGTCGTAGCCGATCACCGCGTGGCCGGCCAGCTCCTCGAGCCGGCGCGGCGTGCCGTGGCGCGCGAGGTAGTCGCGGTGCGCATGAAAGCCAAGCTCGATGTTCCCGATGCGGCGCGCCACCAGCTGTTCCTGGCGGGGGCGCACCATGCGCACGGCGATGTCGGCCTCGCGCCGCAGCAGGTCCTGCACGCGGTTGGTCAGCACCAGCTCGACCTTCAGCGCCGGATGCTCCTCGCGCAGCCGCGCCACGATGGGCGGCAGCACCTCGACGCCGATCACCTCGCTGGCCGACACCCGCACCACGCCGCGCACGCCTTCGCCCTGGCTGCTGGCGGCGCGCTGAAGCGATGCGGCGGTGCTTTCCATGGCCTCGGCGTGCGTGCGCAGCGCCAGCGCCACCTCGGTGGGCAGCAGCCCGACCTGCGAGCGGGTGAAGAGCACCACGCCCAGCGCTTCTTCAAGCGCCGCCACGTGGCGCCCGGCCGTGGGTTGGGTGATGCCCAGCACGCGCGCCGCGCCCGAGAGAGAGCCCTCGCGCAGCACGCCTAGGAAGGAGCGATAGAGCTCCCAGCCGATGTTCGAAGTCATACATAAATGTATAGCTGATGGCTCATGTTCGGTAATTCCAATTGACCCGTCCCGGTTCCAGAATTCATCCATCGACAACTGTTCTGGAGCATTCATGGCACACGGCAACGACAACACGGTTCTGGTTCTTGGCGCAACGGGCGGCATCGGCGGCGAGGTGGCCCGACAGCTGCGCGACGCGGGCTGGGAGGTGCGCGCACTGAAGCGCGGCGCGGCCGAAGGAAAGCGCGATGGCATCACATGGCTGGCCGGCGACGCGATGGACGCCCAAGCCGTGCGGCAGGCCGCCAGGGGCTGCGCGGTCATCGTGCATGCGGTCAACCCGCCGGGCTACCGCAACTGGTCGCAGCTGGTGCTGCCGATGCTCGACAACACCATCGCCGCCGCCAAGGCCGAGGGCGCGACCATCGTGCTGCCCGGCACGGTCTACAACTTCGGCCCCGACGCCTTTCCGCTGCTGGCCGAAACGTCGCCGCAGCATCCGGTCACCCGCAAGGGCGCGATCCGCGTCGAGATGGAAAAGCGCCTCGAAGACGCGAGCCGCGAAGGTGCCCGGGTGCTGATCGTGCGCGCCGGCGACTTCTTCGGTCCCAGGGCGGGCAACAACTGGTTCTCGCAGGGGCTGGTGAAGGCGGGGCAGCCGGTCAAGGCGGTGAGCTACCCTGGCCGCGCCGGCATCGGCCACCAGTGGTCGTACCTGCCGGACGTGGCGCGCACCATGGTCGAACTGCTGGCGCGCCGCGACCGGCTCGAGCCCTTCGCGCGCTTTCACATGGCCGGCCATTGGGATGCTGACGGCACGCGCATGAGCGGCGCCATCCGCAAGGCGGTGATGCGCCGCACCGGCGCCGAGGCGCGGGTGTCTGCCTTCCCGTGGTGGCTGCTGACGCTGGCCTCGCCCTTCGTCGCCACCTTCCGTGAAATGCGCGAGATGCGCTACCTGTGGCAGACGCCCGTGGGCATGGACAACGCCAAGCTGGTGGCCTTGCTGGGCCGCGAGCCGCACACGCCGCTCGACGAGGCGGTCGAGGCATCGCTCGAAGGCATGGGCTGCCTGGCCACGGCGCCGGTGGCGGCCGCGGCCTGAGGCGCAACGTCGCTCAGAACACCGACAGCCCCGTGCGCGCCACGAACAATTCGAGCGCCTTCATGCCCAGCAGCGAGTTGCCGGTGGCATCGAGCGCCGGCGACCAGACGCACAGCGTGAGCTTGTCGGGCACCACGGCCACGATGCCGCCGCCCACGCCGCTCTTGCAGGGCAGGCCGATCGAGAAGGCCACGTCGCCGGCCGCGTCGTAGGTGCCGCAGGTGAGCATCAGCGAGTTGATGCGGCGGGTCTGCCGCTCGCCGGTGATCTCGGGCTGGCCGTCGACCGGGTGCGCGCCGTCGCGGCACAGGAAAGCGGCGGCGCGCGCCAGCTGGCGGCAGCTCATGCGCAGCGCGCACTGGTGGAAGTAGGTGTCGAGCACGGTGGCGACGTCGTTGTCGATCTTGCCGAAGCTCTTCATGAAATTGGCCAGCGCGATGTTCCGAAAGCCCGTGTCGGCTTCCGACTGCGCCACCTCGTCGTCGAAGGCGATGGGCTCGCCGCACAGGCCGGCCATGAGCGCGAGGATGTCGGCCTTGGCGCTGCCGCCCTTGGCTTTGGCCTGGCTCACCAGCCGGTCGGCCACCGCGATGGCGCCGGCATTGATGAACGGGTTGCGTGGCTTGCCCTGTTCGTTTTCCAGCTGCACCAGCGAGTTGAACGGATTGCCCGAAGGCTCGCGGCCGATGCGCTCCCACAGCGCGTCGCCCATGCGCTGCATGGCGAGCGTGAGCGTGAAGAGCTTGGACACGCTCTGGATGGAGAAGGGCGTCTCGAAGTCGCCCGCGCCGGCCTCGGTGCCGTCGCAGGTGCGCAGCGCGATGCCGAACTGCCGCGCATCGATGCGCGCCAGCGCCGGGATGTAGCTGGCCACGGTGCCGCCGGGGCAGCCATGGTCGATCTGCGGGCGCAGGGTGGCGACGATCTCGTCGAGCACCGGCTGGAAGTTCATGGTCTTGCCGTTCATGCGGTGCGTTGTACCGCAGGCCGCCGGTTCACCAGCACGATGCCCAGCGCCACGCCGATCAGCGCCACGATCAGCTGCGCCGTGAGCGGCTCCTTGAGCACCACCACGCCGAACACCAGCGCGAACAGCGGCGTGAGGAAGGTGAAGGACGACATCTGCGTGGCCGGGTAGTGCCGCAGCAGCCACATCCAGGTGAGGTAGCTCGCGAAGGCGCCGATCACGGTCTGCAGCCCGATGGAGGTCCAGGCCCCGGCCGAATAGGCGAAGCCCCAGTGCTCGCCGAGCGCCAGCGACAGCAGCGGGCACATCGCCGCGGTGACCGCCACTTGGTAGAACAGCGTCTTCTCGGCGCTGGCCGTGGCCAGCCTGGTGGTGCGCAGCGTGAGCGTGGTCAGGCCCCACAGCGCGCCGGCCGCCAGGCCCATGGCGTCGCCCACCAGCTGAGACGAACTCATGTGGCCGAAGCCTTCGCTGAAGGCCAGCACCACGCCCGAGAACGCGATGAAGAGGCCCAGCCACTGGAAGCCGCGCAGCCGCTCGGCCGGCACCCAGCGCGGCAGCAGCAGCGACACCCAGAAGGGCGCGGTGTAGAGGAACACGGTGAGCCGCGACGCGCTGGTGTTCTGCAGCCCCAGGTAGATGCCCGCGAACTCGCCCGAGAACAGCAGCCCGGCCAGGAGCCCCGGCCACAGCGTGCCGTCGCGCTCGAACAGCGGCACCCGCCGCCAAACGCACCAAAGCCACAGCAGCGCGGTGGCGCCCACCATGCGGATCGAGGCCTGCCACATCGGCGGCACCTCGGCCACGGTGGTCTTGATGAGGATCTGCTGGAGCCCCCAGAACGCGCAGCAGGCGATCAGGAGGCCGATGGCGAGGGAGTCGAGGTGGGTCTTGCGCTGGATCATTCGCTGCTGTCGGTCAGTCGGTCGTGGCGGAAAAAAGCCGCGTAATTCATCCGATGATCGTATCGCGCCGGCGTGTTTATTGCGCGAAGGCGTTCAGCGACGGCAGCGGCGCCTGCCGCTCGAAGCGCTTTTCGATGGCCAGCAGCGCGGCCTCCAGGAACTGCAGGAACATGCCCATGGCCACCGCCGTGGTCTGGCCGGCGCGCTGGTAGAGGCAACTGAACGAGCGCGCGCCCGCGTCGGCCAGGCCGGTCCACACCAGCGTGCCGCGCTCCACGTCCTCGGCCACGTTCTCCGGAATGAGAAAGCCGATGCCGGTGCCGCCGGCCACCAGCCGCCGCACCATCGCGACCGAGCTGGTCTCCACCAGCGGTCGCACCTTGCGGTGCTCGCGGTGGTCGATCTGGTCGACCATGGCGCGCAGCTCGGTGTCGGGCGTCATGAGGATCAGCGGGTGGTCCAGGCAGTCGCGCAGGCGCGGCAGCTTGCTGGCCACCGTGAGCGGATGGCCCGGCGGCGTGACCAGGCCCAGGTGCTGCGGAAAGGCACGGATCTCTTCCACGCCGGGCGGCGGCTTGCGGCGCAGGCAGAAGCCGATGTCCGATTCGCCGTTGGCCACCCATTTCAGGATGTTCTCGCCGCTGCCCGAGCGCACGCTGTAGGTCACGCCGGGGTAGTGCTTCATGGCCGCCTCGATGACCTCGGGCACCAGCTGCTCGGCCGACGAATGCGACACCGCCAGGTTGATGTGCCCGCGCCGAAGCGAACGCAGGTCTTCGACCTGGGCCAGCGCGTTGTCGAAGTCGCGCTGGCCGCGCCGCACGGCGGCCACCATGATCTCGCCGGCCGTGGTGAGCTGCATGCCGCGCGGCAGCCGGTCGAACAGCGGCGTGCCTACCTGTTCCTCGAGGTTGAGCACCTGCTGGTGCACGGCGGCCGCCGTGAGGTGCAGCGCCTCGGCGGCCTTGCGCACCGAGCCGCGGCGGGCCACTTCGTCGAAACAGCGGAAGGTCTGGGAGATGGCGCGCATGGCCGGGGAGTGTATGAAATTTCTATACGCACCGTACAAAACAAACAGATTTTCCTGACGGGCGATGCGGCCTACATTCGCGCCATTCTTCAATCTCCCCGAGGTTCGTTCCGTGCCCACCACCACCGTAGACCAGATCACCCAGCGCCGCCGCGGCGTCGGCCTGATCGCCCATGACCCGGCGCTGAGCGCCGGCGGCTACACCCTGATCGCGCCGCAGACCGACGACGGCAACGTCTACCTGATCGACATCGAGGGCCGCGTCGCGCACCGGTGGAAGATGCCGGTGCGCCCCGGCCGCGCGGCCGTGATCCTGCCCAACGGCAACCTCGGCTACAACGGCAACCACGCGGATTCGCCCGAGATCTACGGCGCCTGGTCGCTGTGGCACGGCGGCGATTTCTACGAGGCCACGCCCGCGGGCGAGATCGTCTGGCGCTACCAGGACCCGACGCACCATCACGACGCCCGCTGGCTGGCCGACGGCCACCTGCTGTACGCCGGCTGCGCGCCGGTGCCGCCCGGCTTTGCCGAACGCGTGCCCGGCGGCACGGCGCACGGCCCCGACGAGACGATGTACGGCGACGTGATCCGCGAGGTCGACCGCGACGGCAAGCTGGTGTGGGAATGGAAGGCCTGGGAGCACCTGGACCCGGAAGACTTCCCCATCCACCCCGGCTTCGGCCGCACCCACTGGCCGCTGGTGAACGGCCTGGACGTGACGCGCGAGGGGCTGGTGCTCATGAGCCTGCGCACCACCTCGGGCATCGTGGGCGTCGACTGCGCCACGGGCGCCGTGAAGCTGCACATTCCGCCGTCGGTGCTGTCGCACCAGCATGCGCCGGTCGCGCTGGAGAACGGCAACATTCTTGCTTTCGACAACGGCAACTTCCGCACCGGCAAGCATGTGGCGTTCTCTCGCGTCCTCGAAATCGACCCGGCCTCCAACGAGGTCGTGTGGCAGTACGCGGACGAACTGGTCAACGCGTTCTACACCGCCTACATGGGCAGCGCCCAGCGCCTGCCGAACGGCAACACGCACGTCACCGAGTCGGCCACGGGGCGCCTGTTCGAGGTCACGCCGGCCGGCGAGGTGGTGTGGGAGTACGTGATTCCCTGGTTCGCCGAATACCCAGACGAAGCCGCGCGCAAATACGTACCCGGCCGGCAGAACAGCGTGTTCCAGACCTTCCGCTACACGGCGGCGCAACTTCCCTGGCTCGAGGCTTCCGCATCATGATTTCTTCCGCCCTTCGCCTTCTCGCGCTCGCTTTTGCGCTGGCCACGTTGCTTCCGCCCGCGGCACAGGCCGCCGACGCGCCCAAGCCAGTGCGCATCCTCAGCAACTGGTTCGCCCAGCCCGACCAGGCCGGCTACTGGCAGGCCCAGCAGGACAAGCTCGGCAAGGAGGCCGGCATCGAGATCAGCGTGCTGCAGGGCGGCCCGAAGATCCAGACCATTCCGCAGGTGGCCTCGGGCCAGGCCGAGTTCGGCATCGGCAATGCCGACGACGTGCTGCTGGCCCGCATGCGCGGCGCACCGGTGCGCGCGGTGTTCGCGCATTTGGACTACGTGCCCTACACGCTGGTCTATCACGCCGACCCGGCGGTGAAGTCCATCACCGACCTGCAGGGCCGCACCTTCGCGGTGAACCTCGGCAACGCCTACTGGGAGTGGACGAAGAAGCAGTACAAGCTCGCCGGCACTCGCGAGATCCCGGTGAGCGGCGACCTCAGCCTGTTCCGCAACGACCCGAAGATGGTGCAGCAGGGCTACTCGCTGTTCCTGCCCGCGCGCATGGCCGCGGCCGGCGTGCAGGTGCAGCAGATCACGCTGGCGTCGCTGGGCTACCGGCCGTACGACGTGCTGTTCACCACCGACGACATGATCCGCAAGAACCCGGCGCTGGTGAAGGCCACCATCGCGGCGGTGCAGAAGGGCTGGGCCAACTACGTGCGCAACCCGCAGGGGCTCAAGCCGCTGATCACCGGCATGAACAAGCAGATCACGCCAGAGATCTACGACGCGGCCAACAAGGAAATGCTCGAGACGCTGATCTCGCACGACCTGGGCCGCATCGGCTGCATGACTGACGCGCGCTGGAACGAGCTGGCGGCCCAGTTGCGCAGCGTCAATTTCCTGCCGGCGAACTTCGACGCCAAGCAAGGCTACGACCGCACGCTGGTGCCGGGCTGCGCCCCATGAGCGGCAAGGGCGCCGCCGTCGGGCTGGACGGCGTTTCCAAGCGCTTCGGCACGGGCAAGGACGAGGGGCTGCAGGCGCTGGACACGGTCGACTTCGCGCTGCGCCCGGGCGAGTTCGTCTCCATCGTCGGGCCTTCGGGCTGCGGCAAGTCGACCCTGCTGCGCATCATGGCGGGGCTCGTTGCGCCGAGCACGGGGCGCTGCACGCGGCCTGAAGGCATCGAGACCGCCTTCGTGTTCCAGGAAGCAGCGCTGCTGCCCTGGCGCACGGTGGAGCGCAACGCGCAGCTGCTGATGGAGCTCGAAGGCCATGCGCCGGCCAGCTACCGCCCGCGCGCGGCCGAGGCGCTGAAGCTGGTGGGACTCGCCGGCTTCGAGAAGTCGTACCCGCACCAGCTTTCGGGCGGCATGCGCATGCGGCTGTCGCTGGCGCGCGCGCTGGCCTTGCGGCCCGGGCTGCTGCTGCTCGACGAGCCGCTGGCCGCGGTCGACGAACTCACGCGCGACGTGCTGCAGGAAGAGCTGTCGTCGCTGTGGCGGCAGGCGGGCTTCACCGGCGTGCTGGTGACCCACAACGTGCACGAGGCGGTGTACCTGTCTAACCGGGTGGTGGTGATGTCGCCGCGGCCGGGGCGCATCCTCGACGTGATCGACGTGCCTTTCGAATTCCCGCGCGCCCCCGAGCTGCGGGCCAGCGCCGGCTTTGCGGCGCTGACCGGGCAGGTGACGGCGGTGCTGCGCGCGCAGCATCACGCGCAGGCCGTGGCGTGAGGAGGCGGCGATGACACGAAGATCCGTTTCTTCTCCCGCCGTGGCCGTGGCGCGCAACGCCGCCCCCGTGCTGGTGGTCGCGCTGCTCGCCATCGGCCTCTGGTGGCTGCTGAGCGCCACCGTCTACCAGGGCAAGGGCTACCTGCTGCCGTCGCCCCAGGAAGTGGCGGCCGCCACGGCGGAGAACGCGGGCGTGCTGCTGGGCGCGACGCTGTCGACGCTGAAGGAGGCGCTGCTGGGCTACGCAATGGCCATCGTGCTCGGCATCGCGGGGGCGGCCGTGCTGGCGCAGTCGCGGCTGCTGGAGCGCAGCCTGTATCCGTATGCGGTGCTGCTGCAGACCGTGCCGGTGGTGGCGATCGCGCCGCTGATCGTGCTCTGGTTCGGCTACAACGAGCTGTCGGTGGTGATCGTGAGCTTCATCATGTCGCTCTTCCCGATCATCAACAACACGATGCTGGGCCTGCGCTCGACCTCGCGCAACCTGGCGGAGCTGTTCGCGCTGCACCGCGCGGGCGGGCTGGTGTCGTTCTGGAAACTGCGGCTGCCGGGCGCGCTGCCGCACATCTTCGCGGGGCTGCGCATTTCGGCGGGGCTGTCGGTGATCGGCGCCATCGTGGGCGAGTTCATCATCGGCTCGGGCAATGCCGAAGGCGGCCTGGGCGTGCAGATCGTGTTCGCGCAGGGGCGCATGTACACAGCGCTGCTGTTCGCCGAGGTGATCGCGGCGACGCTGCTGGGCTTCGTGTTCTTCCTGGCGGTGAGCGCCATCGGCCGGCTGCTGCTGCGGCACTGGCACGAGTCGGCGCTGTAGCGTCCCAGGCCTGTTACTGCGCGGCCAGCGGGTAAGGCGGCTTGCCCCGCGTGCCCACCATCAGGTCGGGCACCACGGCTTCGACGTCGGGCAGGGCGCGGGCGGTGCGCTCCAGCCTTTTTGCCAGCGCGGCGCTGGGCACGCAGCCCTGCAGGTACACCCAGCGCCGCTGGATCATCACCCACACGCTGCCCTTGTCCACGCCGGGCACCGCCTGCAGCGCGGCGCGCACCTTGGGCGCCAGCGGCTTGTCGTAGCGGTATGCGTTGCTGTCGGTGCACTTGCCGGCCAGCCAGCAGCTGGTGCCGCGCTCCAGCCGCGAATGGGTCTGCATGCGGCGCTCCTCGGCGGTATAGAACGGGCCCTCCGGCATCGGGCAGGCCGGCTGGCCCGCCGACACCTGGAAGAAAGGGTCGTCGAACCAGTTCTGCTTGAGCGGCCCGCCCGCTTCCTGCGCCATGCCGGCCCGCGCTGCGAGCAGCAGGACGCAGATGAGCGCAGGGCGGAGGGTCACAAGGGGTGTTCCGTGTAGAAGCGCCCGCCGTGGAACAGCAGCGGCGAGGCGCCGATGTCGTGCGTGCAGCGCTCCACTTCGCCCACGAAGATCACATGGTCGCCTTCGTCGTAGCGGCTGCGGTTGAAGCACTCGAAACTCGCGGCGGCGCCGGCCAGCACGGGCGCGCCGCCCAGGCCTTCGGTGAAGGCCACGTCGGCCCAGCGGTCGATGTTCTTGGTGGCGAAGCGCTCGGCCAGTGCCTTCTGGCTGGCCGCCAGGATGTTCACGGTGTAGTGCGAGCCGGCGCTGAGCGCGGGCATCGAGCCGGCCGCGCGCGCCAGGCTCCACAGCACCAGCGGCGGCGCGAGCGAAACGGAATTGAAGGAGTTGGCCGTGAGGCCGACCAGCGTGCCGTCGGCCGCCCGGGCGGTAACGATGGTGACGCCGGTGGCGAACATGCCGAGCGCTTCACGAAACTCGTCGGGCGAAAAGGAGGGCGGCTGGGCCCGGCGGAGAGTGGTCACTGAAAAAGGCTGCAAGGGCTTGGAGGGCAGAAGGCCATTTTGGCTCAGCGACCGGGGGGCTGCTTGGCGGGGCTCATCAACTCGGTCACCAACCGGGAATAGGCGGTGGCCGCAGGTGAGAGGGTACGCCCTGCGAGCGTCACGAGGCTGTAATGCGTTTGCATGCCCGTGAGGCCGGCCACCGGCAGCGGCACCAGCGCGCCTGTTTCGTGCCCCGGCGCGGGCGCCAGCGGCGCCAGGATGGCTGCGTTGGCCGTGAGCGCCAGGTGCCGCAGCGTGCCCGCGTCGTCGCAGCTCACGTTGAACAGGCTGCGGTCGCCGCCCTTGCCGCCCTTGACGCCTATGCCACGCCTGGCCTGCCGGTCGAACTGCGACGCCACCTCGGCCGGCAACTGCGGACCGGCCACGGGGTAGTCCATGAGGTTCTCGAGCGTGACCTGCTTCAGCCTGAGCAGCGGGTGCTTCGGCCGCACGAAGAACGACACCGGCACATTGGGCAGCCGCGTCAGCTTCAGGCCCGGCTGCTTCGTCAGGTCGCGCGTGTCGGCGATGAACAGGTCGAGCTGGCGGCGGTGCAGGCGCTCGCACAGGCTGGCGGTGTCGGCCACTTCCATGCGCATCAGCAGTTGCGGATGGCGCTGGGCCATGAGCGACAGGGCCATGCGCCCCAGCGTGCCGGCCGCGAAAGGGCCGAGGCCCACCGCGAGACTGCCGATGGCCAGGCCTTCGAGCTGCAACACGTCGCGCTCGATCTGCAGGGCGTCGGCCAGCAGCTCGCGGGCGCGGGCCAGCACCAGCTCGCCGGCCTGGGTGAAGCGCACGGTGCCGTAGGCGCGGTCGATCAGGCGGGCCTGCAGGCCTTCTTCGAGGTTGTCGATGCTGCGCGAAAGCGCGGGCTGCGACAGGTGCACGGCCTGGGCCGCACGGCCGAAGCTGCCCTGGTCCGCGAGGGCGACGAGATGCTGGAGCTGGCGTAGCTGCATTTTGCGTTTCACTTAAAAAGCAACCGCATATTTTGCATTTGCCAATGCATCCGGGGCTTCCGAGAATCGGCCCGCACCCTTCACGGAAGACCGAGACACCCATGACGCACCACCGCTTCCCCCGCGCACTCGTCGCACTGGCCTGCGCATTCGCCGCCGCTTCGGCCCTGGCGCAGGTGGCGTCCAAGCCGCCCGAGCCTTCGACGCTGCAGGCCAACGCCGACATGGCGAAGACGCTGCCCTTCGCTGACCGCCGCGACTTCGACGACGCCATGCGCGGCTTCATCGCCACCGTGCCCGACGCGCTGGTGCCCGGCGCCGGCCCGCGCCCGGCGTGGAGCATGAAGCCCTACGACTTCCTCAAGGCCGACGCGCCTGCCGACACCGTCAACCCCAGCCTGTGGCGGCAGGCGCAGTTGAACGCGATACACGGGCTGTTCCAGGTGACGGACCGGGTCTACCAGGTGCGCGGCTTCGACCTGGCGAACATGACCATCGTCGAAGGCGACACCTCGCTGATCGTCATCGACCCGCTGCTCACCGCCGAGACCGCGCGCGCCGCGCTCGACCTGTACTACCAGCACCGGCCGAGGAAGCCGGTCGGCACGGTGATCTACTCGCACGGCCATGCCGACCACTTCGGCGGCGTGAAGGGCGTGACCACCGAGGCCGACGTGGCCGCCGGCAAGGTGCAGGTGCTGGCGCCCGCCGGGTTCATGGAAACGGCAGTGGCCGAGAACATCCTCGCGGGCAACGCGATGAGCCGGCGCTCGCAGTACCAGTTCGGCTCGCTGCTGCCGCCGGGCGTGCGCGGGCAGGTCGACACGGGCCTGGGCAAGGCGCTGGCGCGCGGCACGGTCACGCTGATCGCGCCCACCGCCAGCATCGACAAGCCGACCGAGGCACGCACCATCGACGGCGTGCAGTTCTTGTTCCACCTGGTGCCGGGCTCCGAGGCGCCGTCCGAAATGCTCATGTACCTGCCGCAGTTCCGCGTGCTGAACATGGCGGAAGACGTGACGCACAACATGCACAACCTGTACACGATCCGCGGCGCCGAGGTGCGCGACGGCAACCTGTGGTCGAAGTACATCGACGAGGCGCGCGTGGCCTTCGGCGGCAAGGCCGACGTGCTGATCGCGCAGCACCACTGGCCCACCTTCGGGCAGGACCGCATCGTCGACCTGCTGAAGAAGCAGCGCGACATGTACAAGTTCATCAACGACCAGTCGCTGCGCCTTCTGAACCAGGGCTACACCGCGGCCGACATCGCCGAGACGCTGCGCATGCCCGCGAGCCTGTCGCAGGAGTGGTCGGCGCGCGGCTACTACGGCACGCTGCGCCACAACGCCAAGGCGGTCTACCAGAAGTACCTGGGCTGGTATGACGCCAACCCCGCCAACCTGGACCCGTTGCCGCCGGTGGCATATGCGAAGAAGACGGTCGAGTACATGGGCGGCGCCGACGCGGTGATTGCCCGTGCGCGCGAGGATTTCAGGAAGGGCGAGTTCCGCTGGGTGGCCAGCGCGATGAACCAGGTGGTGTACGCCGACCCGTCGAACCGCGCGGCGCGCGAGCTGGGCGCCGATGCGCTGGAGCAGCTGGGCTATCAGTCGGAGGCCGGCACATGGCGCAGCGCCTACCTGGTGGGCGCGATGGAGCTGCGCAACGGCGTGCCGAAGATTCCGGGCGGCAGCAGCGCGAATGCGGACACGCTCAAGGCGGTGAGCAACGACCTGTTCTTCGACTTCCTGGGCGTGCGGCTCGATGCGGCCAAGGCGGAGGGCAAGAAGCTGGTCATCAACTGGAACTTCACCGATTCGAACCAGCAGTTCGTGTTGACGCTGGAAAACTCTGCCTTGACGCACATTGCAGGCCAGCAGCCGGGCGCGGACGCGACGGTGACATTGAGCCGGGCCACGCTCGATGCGGTGACGTTGAAGGAGACGAGCTTTCCGGCTGCAGTGCTGACCGGGAAGGTGAAGATCGAAGGGGACCGGGCCAAGCTTGCCGAGCTGATGTCGATGCTCGATACCTTCGAGCCGATGTTTCCTGTGGTGGAGCCGCGTCGGTAGTTTTTTGGGGCGAGTGCGCAGGCCACCGGGTACTCCCCTCCGCGAATGTCCCCCGTCGGCGCGATCGCGTCCCGAAACAACGAAGGCCTACCCAAAGAACCAATAACAGACCGCCACAGCAGCAACCACCCCGGCCAGCTCGGCAAGCAACGCGCAAGACACCGCATGCCGCGTGCGCTGAATGCCGACCGCACCGAAGTACACCGCCAGCACGTAGAAAGTGGTCTCGGTGCTGCCCTGGATGGTGGCGGCCACCAGCGCCGGGAAGCTGTCGACGCCCTGGCTCTTCATGGTCTCGATCAGCATCGCGCGCGCCGCGCTGCCCGAGAAGGGCTTGACCAGCGCCGTGGGCATGGCGTCGACGAAGCGGGCGTCGAAGCCGCCCGCGGTCACCAGCCAGCGCAGGCCGTTCAACGCGAAGTCGAGCGCACCCGAGGCGCGCAGCACGCCCACCGCGCACAGCATCGCGACCAGGTACGGCAGCAGGTTCTTCGCAATGTCGAAGCCTTCCTTGGCGCCTTCGATGAAGCACTCGTACACCTTGATGCGCCTGATGGCCCCGACCAGCAGGAACACCACGATCACGCCGAACAGCGTGAGGTTGCCCAGCAACGACGACAGCGACGCGATGGCCGCCGCCGACAGCGTGCCCAGCAGCGCCATGAAGCCGCCCAGCAGCAGCGCGCCGGGCAACAGGTAGGCCAGCACCACCGGGTCCCACAGGCGCAGGCGCTGCGCCACCGCCACCGTGAGCAGCCCGACCAGCGTCGAGGCGCTGGTGGCCAGCAATATCGGCAGGAACACCAGCGTCGGGTCGCCGGCGCCCTGCTGCGCGCGGTACATGAAGATGGTCACGGGCAGCAGCGTGAGCGACGAGGCGTTCAGCACCAGGAACAGGATCTGCGCGTTGGTGGCCGTCACCGGGTCGGGGTTGAGCCGCTGCAGTTCGCGCATGGCCTTCAGGCCGATGGGCGTGGCGGCGTTGTCCAGCCCGAGCGCGTTGGCGGCGAAGTTCATGGTGATGAGGCCGAGCGCCGGGTGCCCGGGCGGCACGCCCGGCATCAGGCGCCGGAAAAGCGGCCCCAAAAGCCGCGCCAGCCAGCCGACCAGCCCCGCCGCCTCGGCGATGCGCAGGAAGCCCAGCCACAGCGTGAGCGTGCCGAACAGCAGCACCATCACCTCGACCGCGAGCCGCGCCATCGCGAACAGGCTTTCGACCAGCGCCGCGAACACCGTCGGGTCGCCGCCGACGAGCCAACGCCCCAGCGCGGCCAGCGCCGCCACCCCGAAGAAACCCAGCCACAAGCCGTTGAGCACGTTTCTTTTCCCTTTTGTGCGGGCCGATCATAGGGCGCTGAACGCGCCGGGCCGCGGCGAGCTAAAGTTCGGCCCATGCGTGCTGCCAACCTCCGCCGACTTGCCGCCCTGGCACTGGGCGCGGCCTCCCTCTGGCTCTCCGGCTGCGTGAGCCTGCCACCGGGCAAGCCGATGCCCGTGGCCACCGCCTTCACGGCCGCGGACGTGTCGCAGACCGAACTGGCGCAACTCGCGGCCCAGGGAACGCCGGGCGGATCCACGTCGCTGTCGGGCTTCAGGCTGCTGCCGGAGGCGGCCTTCGCGTTCGACGCGCGCATCTCGCTCGCGCGGCACGCCGAGAAGTCGCTCGACGTGCAGTACTACCTGATCCAGAAAGACGACGTCGGCCTGCTTTTCCTCAAGGAGCTGCGCGAGGCCGCCGCGCGCGGCGTGCGCGTGCGCCTGCTGGTGGACGACCTCTACACGGCGGGCGAGGACGAGGTGTTCAGCACGCTGTCGGCGTTCCCGAACATCGAGGTGCGGCTGTTCAACCCGCTGCCATCGCGCGCCGATTCGCTGGCCACGCGGCTGCTGTTCTCGCTGACCGACTTCGGCCGCATCAACCACCGCATGCACAACAAGCTGCTGGTGGCCGACAACAGCTTCGCGGTGTCGGGCGGCCGCAACATCGCCAACGAGTACTTCATGCGCAGCACGGCCGCCAATTTCATCGACATGGACGTGCTGTCCAGCGGCCCGGTGGTGCGCCAGATGTCAGCCGGCTTCGACCGCTACTGGAACAGCGAGCACGTACGCCCCATCGAGCAGATCGCGCCGCTGCGCATGCCGGTGGAAGAGGCGCAGAAGCGCTTCGACGCCATCGCGCGCACGGCGGTGCCCGACGTGGCCATGCACCAGCGCGACGTGCTCGACAAGTCGCCGGTGGGGCAGCAGCTGATTGCCGGCAACGTGGAGCGCTACTGGGCGCCGTCCACGCTGTTCGTGGACGACCCCGAGAAGATCACGCGCAAGCCCGACGCCGCCTATGCCGGCAGCGTGACCGAGGGCGCGCTGAGCGTCATCAATTCGGCGAAGCGCGAGGTGAAGATCGGCTCGCCGTATTTCATTCCGGGCGCTCACGGCATGGCGATGATGAAGGCGGCCATCGAGCGCGGCGGGCGCATCACGGTGGTCACGAACTCGCTGGGCGCCACCGACGAACCGCTGGCCTACGCGGGCTACGAGCGCTACCGCGCCGACATGCTCAAGATCGGCGTCACCATCTACGAGATCGCTCCCACGCTCACCGGGCGTTCGGGGCGCTTCGGCGACTTCGGCAAGTCGATCAGCCGGCTGCATGCCAAGCTCGCGGTGGTGGACGACGAGCGCTTCTTCGTCGGCTCGATGAACCTCGACCACCGCTCGGCCGCGGTCAACACCGAGATGGGGCTGGTCATCGACAGTCCCGAGCTGGTGAAGGACTACGACAGGCTCATGGGCGGCGAGCGCGTCAACCTCGGCTACCGGCTGCGCCTGGGGCCCGACGGCCGGCGCGTGCAGTGGCTGGAGTACGACGACGCCGGCGGCGACATCGTGCACGAGGACGAGCCCGGCGAATTCCTCTGGCTGCGCTTCAAGAACTGGCTGCTGCTGCCCATCGTGGGCGAGGAACTGCTGTAGCGAAGCAGCCGTGGTTGTCATTCCAGGTGGAGGGAAGGTGCGTTACATTCCTTGAAAGAGTGTGAGTTTTTGTCACCAAAACATCCCCATCTGGAGACTTCGATCATGACCGTTCCCGTGCCGCGCGAGTCGACTGCGCCGCTTTCCACCAGCCGTCGGCGTGCGCTGACCGGACTGGCAGCAACCGCCGCCGCAGGCCTGGGATTTCCGGCGCTGGCGCAAAACAAGCCGGTTCGCGTCGGGACCACCTTCGACAACAGCAGCGTCGAGAAGGCCAACGGCCAGGGGCTCTACCAGGGTTCGAGCGCTTTCTTCGCGGCGCTGAACAAGGCAGGGGGCATCAACGGCACCAAGGTCGAACTCGTGATGGCCGACGACACCTTCAAGCCCGAAGTGGCCAAGGCCAACGCGCTGGCCTTCGAGAAAGACAGCTCCGTGCTCGCGCTGGTGCACCCGTTGGGCACGCGGCAGACCGCCGAGGTGATGGACGCGGTGCCCGGCATGGCCGTGGTGGGCCCCATCACCGGCACCATCGCGCTGCGCAAGAAGAACTCGCCCAACACCTTCTGGGTGCGTGCCAACTACGACCAGGAAGTCGACAAGCTCGTGAGCACCGCCGCCGTGCTGGGCCAGAGCCGCATCGGCCTCGTGCATTCGAACGATCCGCTGGGGCAGTCGGTGCTGGCGGCCTTCAAGGCTGCGCTGGCCAAGGCCAAGCTGGAGCCGGCGGTAATCGCGACCACGCCCAACACCACCAGCATGGAAGTGGGGCCCGCCGCCGAAGCCATCGCCAAGGCCAAGCCGCAGGTGGTGGTGGTCGGGCTGGCCGGTACCGCGCCGGTGTTCCTGAAGGCGCTGCGCGAGGCGGGCAACAGCAGCTCGGCCTACGGCCTTTCGATCACGGCCAGTGCGCTGTCGGCCATGGGCGACCTGGCCAGGGGCCTGGGCTTCGTGATCGTGGTGCCTTCGCCGTATTCGACCAAGTTCGAGATCGTGCGCCGCTACCAGGCCGACATGGTGGCCAACGGCATCAAGGAGTTCTCGCTCACCAGCCTCGAGGGCTACATCAATGCCGCCGTGCTGGCCGAGGGCATGCGCCGCGCCGGTGGCTCGCTGACGCGCGCATCGGTGATGTCGGGGCTTGCCAGCATCGAGAGCTTCGACCTGGGCGGGGTGAAGATCAACTATGGCCGCAGCAACCGCGAAGGCGGCCAGTTCGTGGACGTGGCCGTGATCGGCAGCCGCGGCCAGATGCTCAGCTAGGCCAAATTCTTCCCCGGGCTTCGCGCACTTCGTGTCGCTTCGCCTACCCACTCACCCGGGGGGCAACACCTGCGGCCCGGCAAAGCCGGTTCCGCGGTGTTCCGGGCATCAGACCCCGACGCCCAACAAGCCTTCGAGCAGTTCCTGGTCTGCCGCCAGCTCGCTGCTGAGCCCGGCATGCACCACGGTGCCGCGCTCCAGCACGATGGCCTTATGCGTCATCTCCAGCGCCAGCACCGGGTGCTGCTCGACCACGATCGAGGCCAGCCCTTCGGCCTCGCACAGCCGGCGGATGGCGGTTGCCAACTCTTCCACGATGATCGGCGCGAGGCCTTCCATCGGCTCGTCGAGCAGCAGCAGCCTGGGGTTGGTCATCAGCGCGCGGCCGATGGCGAGCATCTGCTGTTCGCCGCCGGAGAGCTGGTTGCCGTAGTTGCCGCGCCGCTCGCGCAGGCGCGGGAAGAAGTCGTAGACGCGCTTCAGGTTCCAGCCGCCGAGTCGCGAGATCACCGTGAGGTTTTCTTCCACCGTGAGCGACGCGAACACCTCGCGCTCCTGCGGCACCCAGCCCAGCCCGGCGCGCACGCGCTGGTGCGAGGGCCAGCGCGTGATGTCGGCGCCCTGCCAGCGGATCGCGCCCTGCATCACGCGGGTGTTGCCCATCAGCGTTTCGAGCAGCGTGGTCTTGCCCACGCCGTTGCGCCCGAGGATGGCGAGGCTTTCGCCCTGCTGCAGCGAAAATTCGAGTCGGTCGAGCACGACCGCATTGCCGTAGCCGGCGGTGACGCGGTCGAAGGCGAGTGCTTCAGGCATGGTGATGCGAACTTCCCAGGTAGACCTCGCGAACGCGCGGGTCGGCGCTGATTTCCGAGGGCGTTCCCTCTGTGAGGATGCGTCCGCCGACCAGCACCGAGATTCGGCGCGAGAAGCGGAAGACGAGCTTCATGTCGTGCTCGATGAACAGCACGCTGATGTCTTGCGGCAGCGCCGCGATGACCTCGAACAGCTCGCCGCTCTCGTCCTGCGGCACGCCGGCTGCGGGCTCGTCGAGCAGCAGGATGCGGGGTTTGGCGGCCAGCGCCAGCGCGATCTCGAGCAGCCGCTGCTTGCCGTAGGCCAGCTCGGCCACGGGCACGTCGGCCAGGCTGTCGAGCCTGAGCGTGCCCAGCAGCGCATGCGCCTCGTCGAACACGGCGGTGCAGCCCTTCAGCGGCCGCCACCATGTGGCGCCCAGCCCTTCGCGCTCGCTGATCGCCAGCACCACCGACAGCAGCGGCGTGAGGCTGGGGAACAGCGTGTTGATCTGGAAGGTGCGCGCCAGGCCCATGCGCGCGCGCTTGTCGGCGGACAGGCGGGTGAGGTCGCGGTCACCCATGTGGATCGATCCGCTCGTGGGCTTGAACACGCCCGTGAGCAGGTTGATGAGCGTGGTCTTGCCCGCGCCGTTGGGACCGATCAGCGCCTGGCGCGCGCCGGGCTCGAGCGAGAGATTCACGTCGCTCACGGCCTGGAACGCGCCGAAGCGGATGCCCAGGCCCTGGGTGCGCAGGGTGTGCGTGGTGGTGGAGCTCATCGCGCCTTCCCCGTGCGAACGAAGCGCGACAGCGCGCCCATGATGCCGCCGCGCCCCAGCATGACCGCCGCGATCAGGAAGATGCCGAGCCAGAACATCCAGTACTGCGGATTCATGTCCGCGAACCAGTCGTGCACCAGCATGTAGACGATGGCGCCGATCATGCCGCCATACAGCCGGCCGGTGCCGCCCAGCACCAGGATGATGAGCACCTCGGCCGAGCGGTTGAAGCCGATCGACTCGATGCCGACGAACTGCGTGGTCTGCGCCAGCAGCGCGCCCGCCACGCCGGCCACCGCGGCCGAGAAGGCGTAGGCCATGCGCAGCCGCGCTTCCACCGGCGAACCGATGGCCAGCATGCGCTTGCGGCTGTCGTGGATGCCGCGCAGCGCCAGCCCGAAGGGCGAGCGCAGCACCAGCCGCACCAGCAGGAACATCGCGAGCACTACGCCGAAGGCATAGCAGAAGGCGGTCTTGCCGTAGAGGTCGAAGTCGAACAGGCCTAGCACCGGCGCGATGACCACGCCCTGCAGCCCGTCGGTGCCGCCGGTGATGCCCGAGAGCCGGTTGGCCACCTCGAACAGCAGCACGCACACGCCGATGGTGATCATCAGCCGCGTGAGGTCGGCCCCGCGCACCACGAGGTAGCTCAGTGCGTAGCCCAGCAGGCCGCTGACGACCAGCGCGAACGCGAGGCCGGTGAAGGGCTCGCTCCAGCCGTACTTGGCGAGCAGCCCGGCCGCGTAGGCGCCAGCGCCGAAGAAGGCGGCATGGCCGACGGTGAGGATGCCCGCGTAGCCCAGCGCCATGTCGAGCGACACCGCGAACAGGCCGAAGATCATGATCTGGCTCATCAGCGTGAGCTTGTCGGGCAGCAGGAAGAAGCTCGACGCGAGCGCGATCCAGAAGACGGCTTCCGCGGCGCGCAGCTGCGCGGGAGAGACGGTGAGGGCTTTCATGCAAGCCCCTTTTTGGCGACGATGCCGTTGGGCCGCACCAGCAGCATGACGATCATGAAGACGTAGATGAGAAAGGCGCCGGCTTCGGGCAGGTAGTACTTGCCCGCCACGTCGACGATGCCGACAAGCAGCGCCGCGACGAACGGCCCGGTGACGGTGCCCGCACCGCCCACGCACACCACCATCAGGAAGTACACGAGGTACTTGAGCGGGAACGACGGCTCCAGCCCCAGCATGCCCAGGCTCAGCGCGCCGCCCAGGCCGGCGAGGCCGCAGCCCAGCGAGAAGGTCAGGAAGAACAGGCGCTGCACGTGGATGCCGGTGCCGCCGGCCACGCGCTGGTTGTCCACCGCCGCGCGCACCATCGCGCCGTAGCGGGTCTTGCCCAGGCCCAGCAGCAGCGCGGCCAGCACGGCCACGCCGCAGACGATCAGGAACAGCCGGTAGCGGCCCACTTCCAGGCCCAGCAGCGACACCTGCCCGTCGAGCGCCGGCGGCAGCGTGAAGGGCTGCATCGTCGGGCCGAAGAAATAGGTGAAGGCGGCGATCGACACGAACACCACGCCGATCGACAGCAGTACCTGGTCGAGCGGATGCGCGCGGTACAGCCGGCGGTAGAACACGAACTCCAGCACGGCGCCCACCAGCGCCGCCGCCACGAAGGCCGCCGCCAGCGAGAGGCCGAAGCCGAGCCCGAAGTGGTTCATCAGCACGGCGGCCACGTAGCCGCCGACCATCG
Organism: Variovorax durovernensis; assembly: GCF_977011995.1. NCBI lineage: Bacteria > Pseudomonadati > Pseudomonadota > Betaproteobacteria > Burkholderiales > Comamonadaceae > Variovorax > Variovorax durovernensis. The sequence goes on from NZ_CDRNCW010000001.1 coordinate 237,963, forward strand.
CGAAGCTGCCGTGCGCGAGGTTGACGAAATTCATGAGCCCCATCGTGATGGACAGGCCCACGCCGATGAGGAACAGGAGCATGCCGTAGGCCACTCCATCGAAGATCACGATGCCCATGAATTTCCCGCTCGCTGGCTGACTGCTGGCTTCTGTTCTTTGCGTTTACTTGGCCGCGGCTTCCTTCGCCGGGTCCTTCACGCGGTCGAACTTGTCGAACTCGACGTTCACCAGCTGGCCGTTCACGCGCTCGGTCTTGCGGATGTAGACGGTCTGCACGATGTCGCGCGTGGCCGGGTCGATCTCGATCGGGCCGCGCGGGCTCTCGAAGCTCAGGCCCTTCAGCGCCTCCATGAACTTGTCGCCGCCGGTGTCGCCCTTGGTCTTGGCGAGCGCGAGGTCGATGGCGGCCATCGCGTCGTAGGCGGTCACGGCGAAGTAGCTCGGGCGCAGCTTGGTGCCGTTGTCGGCGGCGAAGTCCTTCACGAACTTCTGGTTCTTGGGCGAGGGATGCGCGAACGAGTAGTGGTGGCTGGTGACCAGGCCCAGCGCCACGTCGCCGGTGGCGTCGAGGTAGCTGTCGTCGGTGGCTTCGCCGGTGGCGAAGAGCTTGATGCCGGCCTGCTCCATGCCGCGTTCCTTCCAGACCTTCAGGAAGGCCGGAGGCATCACGCCCGAGGGGAAGAAGAAGAACACGGCCTGCGGCTTGGCGTCCTTGATGCGCTGCACGTAGGCCGAGAAGTCGGGGTTGTTCATCGGCGTGCGCACTTCGCCCGACACCTTGCCGCCGCCGGCGGTGAAGGTCTTCTTGAAGGCGGTTTCCGCATCGACGCCCGAGGCGTAGTCGGCGACCACGGTGTAGGCGTCCTTGATGCCTTCCTTGAGCATGTAGCGCGCCATCGGGTCGGTGACCTGCTGCACGGTGAACGACAGGCGCGCCACGTAGGGCGAGCTGGTGGTGATGGCCGAGGAGGCGGCGTTCATCACGATGGTCGGGATCTTGGCTTGCGTGGCGATGGCGCCCACGGCGTAGGCGTTGGGGCTGAAGTCCAGGCCGGTGAGCACGCTCACCTTGTCGCGCACGATCAGTTCCTGCGCGATGCGCTTGGCGGCGTCAGGCGCGGGGCCTGCGGTGTCCTTCTTGATGATCTCGACCGTGCGGCCGCCCACCTTGCCGCCATGCTCCTTCAGGTAGAGCGCGATGCCGGCGTCGAACTGGCGCCCGTAGTCGGCGTAGGGGCCGGAGTAGGTCGCGATCAGGCCGATGCGCAGGGGCTCGTCGGCCGCCTGCGCGGCGGTCGTGCCCAGCACGCCGAAGCTCGCCAGCAGCAGGGTCGAGAGGATGGTTCTCTTGGTCATCGTCATTGCCGTCATTTGAAAAGGCCTTTCAGGTGGAATGGATGCGCCCCTCGGGCGCCGCTGTCGTGTAACCGGATGTGCAAAGCGGGCGATGATGCCCGAGTGGAGCGTCAGACCTGGGTATCGGGCACGCGCACCGTGAGGCCATCGAAGGCCGCGGTGATGCTGAGCTGGCAGCTCAGGCGCGAGCCGGGCCTGCGCTCGGAGGCGACGGCGTCGAGCAGTGCGCTTTCCATGTCGTCGGGCGGCGGCAGCAGGTCGATGAAGGCGTCGTCCACGTAGACGTGGCAGGTGGCGCAGGAGCAGCAGCCGCCGCACTCGGCGTCGATGCCGCGCACGTTGCCGCGAATGGCGGTTTCCATCACGCTGGCGCCGACCTTGGCGTCGACGTCGCGCGTGGTGCCGTCCTTGAGGATGTAGTGGATCGTGGGCATTGTTGTTCTTGGGGCTCGTTCAGAACATGTCGAAGTACTCGCGGTGTTCCCACTCCGAGACTTCGAGATTGAAGCGGGCGATTTCCGCTTCCTTGATGTGGCAGAGGTAGTCGACGAAGGTCTTGCCCATCTGCGCGTTGAGCATCTCGTCGCGGCGCAGGCAGGCGAGGGCGTCGCCCAGCGAACGCGGCAGTTGTTCCGCCGGCGTTTCGTAGGGCGCGTCGGCCGAGGGCCCGGGGTCGGTCTTGTGGCGGATGCCATCCAGTCCCGAGAAGAGCTGCGACGCCAGGTACAGGTACGGGTTGGCCGTCGGCTCGCCCACGCGGTTCTCGATGCGCGAGGCGTTTTGCCCCACGCCGCCGAGCACGCGCAGCATCGCGCCGCGGTTGTCTCTTGCCCAGATCGCGCGGTCGGGTGCCAGCGAGAAAGGGCGGTAGCGCCGGTAGCCGTTGATGGTGGGGCTCGCGAGCGCGGCCGCGCCGCAGGCGTGCGCCTTGAGGCCGCCGAGGTAGTGCATGCCGATCTCGCTGAGGGTCTGGCCCTCGGTCTCTGGCATGAACGCATTCACGCCGTCGCTCTTGCGGCGAAGCGACTGGTGCAGGTGCCAGCCGCTGGACATCACGTTCGGGATCTTCGGGCGGCACATGAAGGTGGCGTGCAGGCCGTTGCGCTGGCAGATCTGCTTGATGGCGCTGCGCAGCAGCACCATGGTGTCGGCGGGAATCACGCCGGCGGTGGGGCCGAAAGTCAGCTCGAACTGGCTCGGGCCGAATTCGATCTCGAGCGAGCGGAGCGGCAGGCCGAGCGCCATGAGCTGAGAGCGCAGCAGTTCCATCAGCGTGTCGACGCGGTCGTAGCGCAGCTCGGTCAGGTACTGGTGGCCGTGCGACAGCAGCGACACGCGCGGCGGTTCGCCGGGCTGGCCCGAGTCGGCCAGGCCCATGCGCGCGTCGTCGAGCTTGAAGACGTGGAACTCCACTTCGAGGCCGGCGATGAAGTCCAGCCCCAGCTCGTCGAGCTGGCGCACCGCGCGCTGCAGGATCTGCCGCGTGGCGAAGGGGCAGGGCTTGCCGTCGGCCATGTAGGCGTCGCACATCACCCAGCCGGTGCGCGGCGACCACGGCAGCACCTTGAACGTGGCGGGGTCGGCCACGATGGTGAAGTCGGCGCCGCCCTGCAGGCCCTCGATGGCGAAGCCGCCGCCCTGGGTGAACACCGGGAACACGGTCTTGTGCGAGGTGTCCTTGGCCAGCAGGGTGGAAGTGAGGTTCACGCCTTCCCACAGGGCCGAGCGCGCCTCGCTGGCGACCAGCGTCTTGCCGCGCAGGATGCCGTGCTGGTCGGGCCAGGCGAAGCGCACGAGGTCGACCTCGCCGCTGTCGATGCGGCGCACCAGTTCCCTGGCCTGCGCGTGCTGGTCGTCGGACCACAGACCGAAGCGGTCGACGAATTTGTTGCTGCTGCTCATGGCGCGAGCTTCAGGCGGCGAGCCGTGCCGAGGCCCAATCGGACTTCAGGCGGCGTGCGCGGTCGGCTTCCTGCCAGTAGGCCTCGGTGGCGGCTTCGTCGCTGACGTTGCGGCCGATGCCGTCGATGGAGGGCGGGCCGGTCATGGCGCTGGCCTGCGCGGCGTCGATGAGCATCGGTGCGCTTTCGCCGGCCAGCGTGGCCTCGATGGCCTTCACCAGGAGGCGGCGGTAGGCGACGATGCCCTTGTCGGTGCTGCCCAGGTGCTCGCGCGTGCGGTCCTGGATGGCGCCTTGCGACTCCACCGCCCACTGGTCGTGCACGTTGATGTCGTCGCCCATGCCGGTGTAGGTTTCGGTCAGCTGCTCTTCGATGCTGTAGCCGTAGTTGTTGCGCTTGTTCTTGCGCGAGGTGTAGTCGGGCAGCTCGTAGAGCTTCAGGCGCTGGTCGCGCATCTGCTGCTTGTCGACCGGGCCGGTGAAGCTGGTGAAGATGGCGTACCAGTAGCAGTGCGTGTCGTCCACGGGTACATGCCATTGCGAGATGGTCATCTCGGCGCTCATCGGGATCACGAAGGCCTGCGGGAACACCACGTTGGTCACGCGCACGTGGGTGGTGTCTTCCGACAGCTTGCGCAGCGCCTTCAGGCGGAAGCCGTAGTCGGTCGATTCGACGCTGATGTCGGGGCGGTCGTACTCGCGCAGCACCTTGGTGATGGGCATGTCGGAGTCGGCCGAGGCGCCGCGGAACTGCTTGCCGTAGCTCCCGGAGGTGTCTTCATCCTCGAAGAAGCGGTGCAGGTACGAGGCGTGCGCGGGGTCGATGCCCACTTCGAGCGCCTGCAGCCAGTTGCACTCGAACAGGCCCTTGAACGCGAAGGTGTGGCTGTCGGGCGCGACGAAACAGTCGAAGTCGGGGAACGCGGGGGGCTCGCCCTCGCCGATGTACGCGAAGATCGTTCCGGCCTTCTCGACCACCGGATAGGCCGACTGCTTGATGCGGCTGCACAGCTTGCTGGCGGCGGGCTCAGCCGGGGTCTCGAGGCAGTTGCCCTTGGCATCGAAGAGCCAGCCATGGAAGGCGCAGCGGATGCCGCCGTTTTCGAGCCGGCCGAAGGCGAGGTCGGCGCCGCGGTGCGGGCAGTCGCGGTCCAGCATGCCGAGCTGGCCGCTCTCGTCACGGAACAGGACGAAGTCCTGTCCCATGAGCTTCACCGGCTTGACCGGGCGCTGGCCGGTGAGCTCGTCGGCCAGGGCCACCGGCTGCCAGTAGCGGCGCAGCAGCTTGCCGGCGGGCGCGCCGGGTCCGACGCGGGTGATGAAATCGTTCTGCTCGGCGCTGATCATCGTGCGGGCTCCATCTTTGGGTCTGTGGAAAGGGATCTGCAGGCATTGCATGCAACTGTATGCATTGTCTTGGTGATCTCTGATTCCGGTCAAACTTTCATCTGCGGTTTTGCCCTCGAATGGGGCATGAAACGCCAAAAATCAGGGTTAACGCTGAGCGTAACGTCGGTTTTTGACACTTGTTTACACGAGATGCATGCAACAACCGAGCCAGCGCAAATATGCTGCGTACAGCGCGGGGCGCGTCTCCTAGAATTCGTCGATGGACTCCCAACAATCCCGCGTGCTCGTGCAGCTGCGCGACATGATTCTCAAGGGCGAATTCGTGCCCGGAGAGCGGCTGGCCGAGATCCCGCTGGCCGAGAAGCTCGAGGCTTCGCGCACCCCGGTGCGGCTGGCGCTGGCCAGCCTGGAGCACGAAGGGCTGATCGAGCAGTCGCCCTCCGGCGGCTACCAGATGCGCCGCTTCACCTCGCAGGAAGTGGCCGATGCCATTCGCGTGCGCGGCGTGATCGAAGGCTTTGCCGCCCGCCTGCTGGCCGAGGACGGCGCGCCGCGCCAGCTGCTGCGCGACCTGAAGGATTGCCTGGACGCCGGCGACCGCGCGGTCAACAAGCCCAGCATGGACCTGGACGACTACGCGGCCTACGTCGAGATGAACGACCGCTTCCACAAGCTGATCCTCGAAGGCTGCGGCAACCTCGCGCTCAAGCGGGTGATGGACATGCTCGGCGGCCAGCCCTTCGCCGCGCCCAGTGCGATGCTGCCGATGCAGTCGTCGATGGAAGAGGGCCAGCAGTGGATGCGCCAGGCGCACCGCACGCACCACGCGATGGTGCAGGCCATCGAGCGCGGGCAGGGCTCGCGCGCCCAGGCGCTGGGCGAGGAGCACGTCGAGATCGCACGCATGAACCTCGACTACGCCCTGGAACGGCCCGAACTCGCGGCCGAACTGATGCCTGGGATCCGCCTTGTCTCCAAGGGCCGCAACACTTGAACGTACTGATCGGTCTGTAAAAGACTGATCGGTATTTCGGCGGGCACGTCGTCTGGTTGGCGACGCGCGAGACTAGAATTTCCGGCATGAATGCCGTTTCCCCCGCCAAGACCTCGTTCAAGGAACAGATGCTGCAGGCCCGCGAGGAGGCCATCGTGCAGACCGCGAACCGGCTGCTGGCCGAAAAAGGCTTCGAATCGATGACGGTCGACGAGGTGGCTGCCGCGGTCGGCATCGCCAAGGCCAGTCTCTACAAGCACTTTCCCAGCAAGGAAGATCTGGCCGCCGCGGCCATGGTGCGCATCATGCGGCGCACCCTCGAGTTCTTGGCCACCGTGCCGCCCGAAGACCAGCCGATCGCCAAGCTGCGCGCAGTGGTGCGGTGGTCGATGCAGGTGCAGCTGGCCGGCGAGATGCCGTCGCTGCCGCACCAGAACTCGACCCTGCGCGCCGCGCTGATGAACAACCGCGCCTACCTCGACCGGCTGGTGACGATCAGCGACCAGCTCGGCGGCTGGATCCAGGCCGCGCAGGCCGACGGTTCGCTGAACCCGAAGCTGCCGGCCATTGCCGTGCTCTACACGCTGTTCGCGCGTGCCTGCGATCCGGTGTTGGGCTTCCTCAAGGCCGGCGGGCTGCAGACCGACGAGCAGATCGTCGAACTGGTGCTCGCGACCTGCTTCGAGGGCCTGGCTTCCCGCTGAAGGCCCGGCTCAGCTGCTGAGCACGCGCCGCGGCGTCACCGCGGCCTCGACGGCCCAGCCGACCGCCAGCAACCGGTGGTCCGTGTTGCCGATGCCGGCGATCATCAGCCCGACCGGCGCGCTGCCCGCCTCGTGGCAAGGCACGGAAAGCGCGCAGCCGTCGAACAGGTTCACCACCGACGGGTTGCGCAGCATCCGGCCGTTGATGCGGTAGTAGGTGTCGTCGTCCTTCAGCACCTCGGCAATGGTCGGTGCGGTGTCGGGCGTGGTCGGCATCAGCATCGCGTCGTAGCCGGCGGCCGCGGTGTTGATCGAGCGGATGAACTGGCGCCGCAGCGCCTGCAGCTGCAGGTAGTCGGGCGCGGTGATGGTTTCGCCGGTCTTGATGCGTGCCAGCACGCGCGGGTCGTACTTGGCGGCGCCGGTCTTGATGAATTCGCGATGCCAGGTGAAGGCCTCGGCGGCGGTGATCATGCCGCGCGGATTGATGGTGGGCGCCTTCGCGAACTCGGCCATCGGCAGTTCGGTGACCGTGGCGCCGGCGGCGGAGAGCTTCGACAGCGCCGCCGCGAACGCCGCGGCCACGGCCGGCGACAGGTCATCCTGGAAGAAGGTCCTGGGCACCGCGAAGCGCAGGCCGCGCAGCGGCGGCACGCGGATCGGGCGCGGCAGTTCGCCAGCCATCACGGCGTCGAGCAGGGCGCAGTCTTCCACCGTCCAGGCGATCGGCCCGGCCGAATCGAAGGAGGTCGACAGCGGCAGCACGCCATCGAGCGGAATGCGCCGCTGCGTCGGCTTGAAGCCCACGAGCCCGTTGAGCGCCGAAGGAATGCGCAGCGAGCCGCCGGTGTCGGTGCCGATGGCGCCGGCTGCCATGCCGTCGGCCACCGAGATCGCGCCGCCCGAGGTCGAGCCGCCCGGGATGCGGCCGGTCGCGCGGTCGTAGACGTTCTTCGGCGTGCCGTAGTGCGGATTGATGCCTAGGCCGGTGTAGGCGAACTCGACCGTGTTGGTGCGCCCGATGATGATCGCGCCGGCGCGCCGCAGCCGCTCGACCACGATGGCGTCGCGCGCTGCCGGCGGCTGGCCGGCCAGCACGGTCGAGCCGCCGAGCGTGGTGACGCCGGCTTCGTCGAACAGGTCCTTGAGCGAGATCGGGATGCCGGAGACCTGCGAAGCCGCGGGGCGGCCCGCCTTGCGGTCGGCGTCGAGCCGGGCTGCGGCGGCACGAGCCGAATCGGCGTGCACGCGGATGAAGGTGCGCGCGCCTTCGCCGGCAGGATTCTGGATGGCTGAGAGTGCTTCTTCCACCAGCTGGCCGCTGCTGACAGAGCCGGCTGCGAGGCGGCGCGACAACTCGGCGATCGACGACTGGCCCATCGCCTTGGCGCCCGTCTCGGGCGCCTGGGCCGATGCCTTGGGCCAGAAGGAGAGCATGCCGGTGGCGGCTGCGAGGCCGGCCGACTGTTGGAGGAAAGTCCGACGTTGTTGTTGCTGTTGCGTCATGGCGCTCTCCTCCGGGTGGATGGGTGGGCCTCTTGCAGTCTACACAGCGGGCACGGCCGGTGCGTTGCCGGCCGTTACAGCGCACGCGGACGTGCCGTGCGCCTTTTCAGCGGATGTCGATCAGCAGGTGGGGCTTGAAGCCTTCCTGTTCGCCGTTGCGTGCGTAGCCCAGCGGGTTGGCCACGACGCGGCAGCCGTTCTTCACGTAATCGGACGGGCAGTGCAGATGGCCGTGCAGCCACAGCCTGGCGTGGGGGAGCAGCGCGTCGAGCGCATTGCAGAAACCAGCCGTGCCGGGAGTCAGCCCGTAGCGCGGATCGCCGCTGTCGAGGCTGGGCGCGAAATGCGTGATGGCGACCGTGGTGCCCTCGAAGGGCTCGGCCAGGGCCTGCTCGAGCCAGGCCTGGCAGGCGAGCGCCTGCTCCCGCAACTGGGCGGCGAGGAACAGCTGGCCGTTACGCATGGTGGCTGCTTTTTCAAGGTAGAAATCGGCCGCGCGCATCGCCTTGCCCCGTTTCTTGAGTGCTTCGGCGAGGCTGTCTGTGGGAGTGGCCAGCGCGTCGAAGTCGGCCCAGAGCGTGGTGCCGACGAAGCGGATGCCGTCGATGACGCGGGTTTCGCGTTCGAGCCAGAGGATGTCGAGCTCGTCGCACAGGGTCCGCAGGCGGTCGTGGGTTTCGTCGAAGTCGACGTTGTCGTACTCGTGGTTGCCCGGCACGTAGATCACGGGCGTCGGCCAGCCGTTACGGGGAGAGAAGCGGCCCAGGCCGAAGTCGGTGCCGCTCAGGCGGGAGCCTTGCTGGTAGGAGCCGATGTCGCCCGCCAGGATCAGCATGTCGGCGCCCGGCACGGGCTCGGCATGGAAGCGGGGGTGGGACTCCAGGTGAAGGTCGGACAGCAGTTGCAACTTCATCGTCGGACCAGTCTAGGGGAATTGACCCATGCATGAAGCGCATAAGGTTGAGGTTGTAATGTTAGGGATAACCCTTATTCTTGGTACATCAACCACTCAGAGCACGGCCACAAGCCGCGCAACACCATGTTCAGCCTCATCGCCCAAGTGGCACGTTTCTTCCGCTCCTCGACTGTCAACGCCCCGGCCAGCCACGCCGCAGCACTGATGGAAAGCGCCGACATGCGCGCCGGTCGCGGAGCTCACCACGCGCAGGAACTGCGCGCCGCCGCCTCGGCCTGGCTCAGCGTCGTCCGCTGAGCGGCCGACGAGTTAGCAGGTCAGTCGGGCACCCTCCGCCCGAGGACCGATCCGGCAAAAGCCGCGGCTGCCGAGCGCAACAGCGCAGTGCGCAGCCATTCGTGCGAATGCCCATGCTGGGCGCGCCGGTGCCAGATGGCATCCACGTGCACCGGCGGCTGGTCGAAGGGCAGGTCGCGCAGCACCAACTGATCGTCGATGCCGGTGACTGTCACGAAGTGACGCGGCAGCACGGTCAACAGGTCTGAATTGGCAACCACCCGGCCCGCGGTGAAGAACTGGTTCACCGTCACCACGATGCGCCGCTCGCGCCCCATGGCTCCCAGCGTCTGGTCGATGAAGCCGTAAGGCCGCCCTGAAAAACTCACGAGCAGGTGCCGCGCCGCACAGTAGTCGTCGAGCGTGAGGGGTGCATCCGCCAGCGGATGGCCACGGCGCATCACGCATACGTATTGGCCCAGGTAGAGCCGCTGGGTCTCGAACGCAACGCCCACGCCCGACTGGCCTCGCGCCG
>NZ_CDRNCW010000001.1:252500-950000 GCF_977011995.1 Variovorax durovernensis
CCGAAGCTGCGGATTTGCAATTTATTGCAAGTGGTAGGAGAGCGTTCTGTAAGCCTGTGAAGGTGCGTTGTAAAGCGTGCTGGAGGTATCAGAAGTGCGAATGCTGACATGAGTAGCGTTAAAGGGGGTGAAAAGCCCCCTCGCCGTAAGCGCAAGGTTTTCTACGCAACGTTCATCGGCGTAGAGTGAGTCGGCCCCTAAGGCGAGGCAGAGATGCGTAGCTGATGGGAAACAGGTCAATATTCCTGTACCGATATATAGTGCGATGTGGGGACGGATCTTAATAGGTCATCCGGGTGTTGGATATCCCGGTTTAGTTGGATGTAGGCGTGCATTAGGCAAATCCGGTGCACATATACCGAGGCCAACGATCGAGCCAGCTTGCTGGTGAAGTGACTGAACGAGGTTCCAGGAAAAGCCACTAAGCTTCAGCTATATACGACCGTACCGCAAACCGACACTGGTGCGCGAGATGAGTATTCTAAGGCGCTTGAGAGAACTCAGGAGAAGGAACTCGGCAAATTGACACCGTAACTTCGGAAGAAGGTGTGCCCTATTAGTGTGAAGTGAACAACGGAGCATGAATGGGTTGCAAAAAATCGGTGGCTGCGACTGTTTATTAAAAACACAGCACTCTGCAAACACGAAAGTGGACGTATAGGGTGTGACGCCTGCCCGGTGCTGGAAGATTAAATGATGGGGTGCAAGCTCTTGATTGAAGTCCCAGTAAACGGCGGCCGTAACTATAACGGTCCTAAGGTAGCGAAATTCCTTGTCGGGTAAGTTCCGACCTGCACGAATGGCGTAACGATGGCCACACTGTCTCCTCCTGAGACTCAGCGAAGTTGAAATGTTTGTGATGATGCAATCTCCCCGCGGAAAGACGGAAAGACCCCATGAACCTTTACTGTAGCTTTGTATTGGACTTTGAACAGATCTGTGTAGGATAGGTGGGAGGCTTTGAAGCAGGGTCGCTAGATCTTGTGGAGCCAACGTTGAAATACCACCCTGGTGTGTTTGAGGTTCTAACCTAGGTCCATTATCTGGATCGGGGACAGTGCATGGTAGGCAGTTTGACTGGGGCGGTCTCCTCCCAAAGCGTAACGGAGGAGTTCGAAGGTACGCTAGTTACGGTCGGACATCGTGACGATAGTGCAATGGCATAAGCGTGCTTAACTGCGAGACTGACAAGTCGAGCAGATGCGAAAGCAGGACATAGTGATCCGGTGGTTCTGTATGGAAGGGCCATCGCTCAACGGATAAAAGGTACTCTGGGGATAACAGGCTGATACCGCCCAAGAGTTCATATCGACGGCGGTGTTTGGCACCTCGATGTCGGCTCATCTCATCCTGGGGCTGTAGCCGGTCCCAAGGGTATGGCTGTTCGCCATTTAAAGAGGTACGTGAGCTGGGTTTAAAACGTCGTGAGACAGTTTGGTCCCTATCTTCCGTGGGCGCTGCAGATTTGAGGAAGCCTGCTCCTAGTACGAGAGGACCGGAGTGGACACACCTCTGGTGTATCGGTTGTCACGCCAGTGGCATTGCCGAGTAGCTAAGTGTGGAAGAGATAACCGCTGAAAGCATCTAAGCGGGAAACTCGTTTCAAGATGAGATCTGCCGGGGCCTTGAGCCCCCTGAAGAGTCGTTCAAGACCAGGACGTTGATAGGTCAGGTGTGGAAGCGCAGTAATGCGTTAAGCTAACTGATACTAATTGCTCGTGCGGCTTGACCCTATAACTTTGATCGATCAGATCAAGGTGTTATGCCAAGTTGACGCATTCAAAACAATTCGCCAAAAGCTGATTCCAAACTCTATGAATTCGTTCGATTGATCGCGTGATCAACCGGACAACCCTTTATGCCTGATGACCATAGCGAGTTGGTCCCACTCCTTCCCATCCCGAACAGGACAGTGAAACGACTCAGCGCCGATGATAGTGCGGGTTCCCGTGTGAAAGTAGGTCATCGTCAGGCTCTTACAGCCCAGAAAACCCCAGTCAATCTATTGACTGGGGTTTTTTGCTTTGGAGATCTGGAGAATGCATTGCGAAAAGCTCTGCTTTTTAAATACGCAGAAACAAAAAGCCCGATGGACTCGCATCCATCGGGCTTTCTTATTCAAGCGCTGATGCTAATCAGGCAGCCAGGCGCTGCTCGATCGCAGCCTTCGTCTGCGGCAATTCCTTCGGCAAATGATGCTCCAACTGCTTGAACAGCTCTGAATGCAACTTCAGCTCGGCCTCCCAAGCTGCCTTGTCGATACTGGTCACCGTCGCAAATTGCTCGGCGCTGAAATCGAGCCCCGTCCAGTTTAGATCTTCATAGCGCGGGCTTACGCCGGTGATGTGCTCAATGCCTTCCTTCTTGTTGCCTTCGACACGATCAATCATCCACTTCAGTACGCGCATGTTTTCGCCATAACCAGGCCACACGAATTTGCCGTCTGCGCCTTTGCGGAACCAGTTGGTCGTGTAGATCTTCGGCAGTTTCGCGCCAGAGGCTTCGAGCTTCTTCCCGAGGTCGAGCCAATGCTGGAAGTAGTCGCTCATGTTGTAGCCCATGAACGGCAGCATCGCGAATGGGTCGCGACGTACAACACCCTGCTGGCCAGCGGCGGCAGCAGTCGTTTCCGAACCCATCGTCGCGGCCATGTAGACGCCCTCGACCCAGTTGCGGGCTTCAGTGACGAGCGGCACGGTGGTCGAGCGGCGGCCGCCGAAGATGAAGGCGTCGATGGTCACGCCCTTCGGATCGTCCCAGGCTTCGTCGAGCGCGGGATTGTTGGTCGCGGCCACGGTAAAGCGGGCGTTCGGGTGAGCAGCCTTGGCGCCGGTTTCCTTGGCGATCTGCGGCGTCCAGTCCTTGCCCTGCCAGTCGATCAGGTGCGACGGAAGCGCCTTGCCCGGTGCATCTTGCTCCATGCCTTCCCACCACACGTCGCCGTCGTCTGTCAGCGCGACATTGGTGAAGATCACGCCGTCGTCCAGGCTGCGCATGCAGTTCGGGTTCGTCAGCATGTTCGTGCCGGGGGCCACGCCGAAATAACCCGCTTCGGGGTTGATGGCACGCAGCGAGCCATCGGCTTGCGGCTTGATCCAGGCGATGTCGTCGCCGATGGTCGTGACCTTCCAGCCTTCGAAGCCGGCCGGGGGCACGAGCATCGAGAAGTTCGTCTTGCCGCAAGCGCTCGGGAATGCAGCCGCCACGTGGTACTTCTTGCCTTCAGGATTCGTCACGCCCAGGATGAGCATGTGTTCGGCCAGCCAGCCCTCGTCGCGACCCATGTTCGAGGCGATGCGCAGCGCGAAGCACTTCTTGCCCAGCAGTGCGTTGCCGCCATAGCCGGAGCCATAGCTCCAGATCTCGCGCGTCTCGGGGTAGTGGACGATGTACTTGGTCTTGTTGCAGGGCCAGGAGACGTCCTTCTGGCCGGCCTCGAGCGGTGCGCCCACGGTGTGCACGCAAGGCACGAATTCACCGTCGGTGCCCAGCACGTCGTAAACGGCCTTGCCCATGCGGGTCATGATGCGCATGTTGACCGCCACATACGGCGAGTCCGACAGCTCGATGCCGATGTGCGCAATGGGCGAACCCAGCGGCCCCATGCTGAACGGCACGACATACATAGTGCGGCCCTTCATGCAGCCGTCGAACAGCGGTTGTAGAGTCGCGCGCATCTCGGCGGGCGCCATCCAGTTGTTGGTCGGGCCGGCGTTCTCTTTCTGCGCGGAGCAGATGTAGGTGCGGTCTTCCACGCGCGCCACGTCGCTCGGGTCGGAAACCGCGAGGAACGAGTTGGGGCGCTTGACCGGGTTGAGCTTCTTGAACGTGCCGGCGTCGACCAGCTGCTGGCAGAGGCGGTCGTATTCTTCCTTGCTGCCGTCGCACCAATGGATGGCTTCGGGTTTGCACAGCGCGGCCATATCGGCCACCCAGGCGATCAGCTTGGCGTTCTTGACGTATGAGGGCGCCTGAATGGTGAGGCCCTTCATCGTGGGTGCGTTCATCGGAAAATCTCCTAAGTTGAAAAATCGTCTTTCCGAACGGGGCGCCGTGCCTGCTCAGGCACGGAGGTCCGTTTGAGAAAACGTTTCGCTTAGGGAGACTGCGTCAACGCGGGCCGCACTGCCCGCGGACAAAAGCGCCAATGACTGTCAGTGTCAGGCCATGTACACCGCGATCGACGCCAGCAGCAGCATCAGCACGCCGCCTGCCAGTGGAAGCACCAGCGGCATCAGGTGAACGACCGATTCGACGGCGTCCTTTTCAACCGCGGCGCTTTGGCCGGGCTCGACGGGAGTGGGGTTGGACATCGGGAAGTACCTCGAATACACAAATTGACAGACTGAGGGGCATTTTACCGGCGGGTAGCCGCGAACGGCTCTAGGGGCTTCCGAGCCCCCTGGCCGTCCGCCGGCTGACGGCTAATGCTGCTCCTCGGCCTCGAAGCCCGCATCCTTCAGCGCCGTCAGCACGCTTGCCAAGTGGGCGCGTCCACGGGTCTGCAGCACGAGCTCGATGTCGACGTTCTGCGCAGCCAGCATCGTGAATGCGCGTTGGTGGTGAACCTCATCGACGTTAGCGCCCGCTTCTGCCACAGTGGCCGTGATCTGGGCCAGCGAGCCCGGCACGTCGCGCGCACTCACGCGCACGCGGGCCAGCCGCCCGGCCCGCACCATGCCCCGTTCGATGATGGCTGCGAGCAGCAGCGGATCGATGTTGCCGCCGGAAAGAACCAGTCCGACGCGCTTGCCCTTGAAGCGCTCCGGGTGACGGATCAGCGCCGCCAGCCCCGCCGCGCCGGCGCCTTCGACCAGTGTCTTTTCGATCTCGAGCAGCATCAGTACGCCCTGCTCGATGTCGCCTTCGTCCACCAGCAGCAGGTCGTCGACCTTGCTCGCGATGATTTCCTGCGTCAGCACACCCGGCGTGCCGACCGCGATGCCCTCGGCGATCGTGCTCTTGCCCTGCGCGTGATGCGTACCCTTGACCGCATTGACCATTGCCGGAAAGCGAGTGGTCTGCACGCCGACGATCTCGATGCCGGGCTTGCGCTCGCGCGCCGCCACGGCCATGCCGGCGATCAGCCCGCCGCCGCCGACGGCCACCACCAGCGTGTCGAGATCGGGCACCGCGTCGAGCATCTCGAGCGCCACGGTGCCCTGGCCCGCGATGATCGCTTCGTCGTCGTAGGGGTGGACGAAGGTCAGTCCTTCACGCGCCGCGAGCTCCAGGGCATGGGCGCGGGCTGCGTCGAGGGTGTCGCCGTGCAGCACCACCTCGGCCCCGAAGCCGCGCGTGCGTTCGATCTTCACGCCGGGGGTGAATCGCGGCATCACGATGAGCGCTCGCAGGCCGAGCCGCTGCGCGTGATAGGCCACACCCTGCGCATGGTTGCCGGCAGACATGGCGATCACTCCCCGTGTACCGTTCTCGGAAAGATCGACCAGCTTGTTGCACGCACCACGTTCCTTGAACGACGATGTGAACTGCAGGTTCTCGAACTTCAGGAACACCTGGGCGCCGACGATCTCCGACAGCGTGCGCGATTCGACGCAGGGCGTATCGAGCACCTGGCCTTGCAGGCGCGCCGCGGCGCGCTGGATTTCTTCGATTCCGACCATGGCGCGCATTGTGGCTGGAATCGCACCATGAGGGTTTTTACCGTTTGCCGGTCTTCCCGAAGCCAAAAGTCTGCGTTATGGTCTCTCCGAGATTTTCCTCGTTGGAGGTTGCCTGATGGCGAAGCGTGCGGGTGTCGATGTCGTGGCTGCTGCGGTACGCGGGCAGGCATTGCCGTCGCCCGGCCTCAAGGAGGCGCCGGTGCTCGAGCTCATGTGCTCGCACTTCGTGCTCACGCTCGCCGCCAAGCAGGGGCCGCGCTTCAATGTGCGGCGAGATATCAACGGCCTGCTGTCGCTGACCGGGCGGCACCTGGTGTGGCCCGCTGCGGTGTTGCAGCGCCTGCGCGAATTCCTCGGACGCCGCTGCGCCGGCAACGAAGCATGGAAGGGCGTCGAAGACTTCGACGGCCGCACGCTGCTGGAGCGCCACGGCGTATGGCGCGGTCCATACGAAGAAGGCACGCTGTTCTTCTACCTCGACGAATACGCCAAGGACCAGCCCAAGGACCTGCTCTCGGTGCTGGCCGTCACGCGCGACTGGCTCACGCATGCGCTGCGCAAGCAATCGACCTTGGTCGAGAAGAATATCGATGCGCTCGCGGGCCTGCTGCAGCTCAACAAGGCCGAGCGCGCTCTGCTGCTCTACGGCACGCTCGCGCGCTACCAGCGTGACCTGCGCTCGCTGCTGGTCGAGTTCAAGGTCAACAACGCCCCCGAGGCCTATGCCGCCATCGCCGACATCGCCGGCGTGAATGCGAGCGAAGTCGGCGAGGCGTTGCGCGCGGGCTCGCGGCTCGAACGCATCGGCCTCGTCGAGAACCTCATCTCGGAGCACAACATCACCGACCTCGCCGACCTCATGAAGGTCAGCGAGAAGCTGCCGCCGGTGCTCATGCGCGAGTACCGCGATCACAACGAGCTGATGGCCGTGTTCACGCGGCCCTCGGCCAAGAGCGCGCTCACGCCGCATGACTTCTCATTCGTGCAGGAAGACGCACAGATGCTAGTCACGCTGCTGCGCGCCGCCGTCGCGCGCAAGGAGCCCGGCGTCAACGTGCTGCTCTACGGGCCGCCGGGCACCGGCAAGACCGAGCTGGCCAAGGTCGTCGCGCAGGCCGCCGGACTCGAGCTTTTCGAAGTCGAATACGCGGACCGCGACGGCAACTCGCTCAGCGGCCGCGACCGCTACCGCTCGCTGCAGATCGCGCAGGTGTTTCTCAAGGGCAGCGCGCAGGCGGCCTTGCTGTTCGACGAGGTCGAGGACGTCTTCCCGCCCATCAGCACGGAAGCCGCGCAGTTCATGGCGCGCGCCGAGCAGATTCCCGCGCCCACCAGCGGCAGCGTCAGCGGCAAGGCCTGGGTCAACCAGATCCTCGAAGCCAACCCCGTGCCCACGCTGTGGGTCACCAACCGCATCGAGCAGATCGACCCGGCGTTCCGCCGCCGCTTTGCCTACCACCTCGAACTCAAGTCGCCGCCGCCCGGCGCGCGCGAGCAGCTCGTGAAGAAGACGCTCGAAGGCGTGGTCGTGTCCGAGGCCTTCACTGCCAAGCTGGCCGAGCGCAAGGGCCTCACGCCCGCGCAGATCCGCACCGCCGTGCGCTTCGCGGGACTCGCGAAGACCGACGAGGCCTCGGTCGAGGCGCTCATCGAGCGCCAGCTGCGCAATGCCGACCTCGCGCTGGGCACGCTCGACACCGGCCGCGGCGAGCGCCGCAGCGTCACCACCTACGACCTCGACATGCTCAATGTCGAAACGCGCTTCGAGATCCCGCGCATCGTCCAGGCGCTGAAGGCGCGCGGCCACGGCACACTGTGCTTCTACGGCGCGCCCGGCACCGGCAAGACCGCGCTGGCCGAGCACATCGCCAAGGCCCTGGCCCGGCCGCTCATCATCAAGCAGGCCAGCGACCTCATGAGCAAGTACGTCGGCGAGACCGAGCAGAACATGGCTGCCATGTTCCGCGAGGCCGAGAACGAAAAGGCCGTGCTGCTGCTCGACGAGGCCGACAGCTTCCTGCAGGACCGCCGAGGCGCGCAGCGCACCTACGAGGTCACCGAGGTCAACGAGATGCTGCAGGGCATGGAGCGCTTCAACGGCGTCTTCGTCTGCACCACCAACCTGCTCGAGCGGCTCGACCAGGCGGCCCTGCGGCGCTTCACTTTCAAGATCAAGTTCATGCCGCTCACGTCCGCACAGCGCGAACGCATGTTCGTGACCGAGGCGCTGGCGGGCGATGCCGGGCGCATCACGGGCGCCATCCAGGCGCGGCTCGCGCAATTGACACAGCTGTGCCCAGGGGATTTCGCGGCGGTGAAACGGCAGACCGATATTCTCGCGACCGAGTTCTCGGCGGCCGAATTCCTCGACCAGCTCGAGGCCGAACACCGCATCAAGCCCGAAGTGCGCGAGTCACGCGGCATGGGCTTCCTGCAGTAGCAGCGGACAGCAAAAAGAACAACCGGGTTCGAAACCCGCAGGAGCGCTTGGAAGGCGAGCCTTCGCCCTCGAAGCGGAACACCCGTCCGCCGGCGCGGACACGAGGAGGAGGAGCAGCAGATGGAATTTCGCAAGGTCGACGTGCGGCGCTCGCCGCGTTCTAAGACGTGGGCAGCATGTGCCGCGCTTGCAGCGGCTTGCCTCGTGGCGGCTTGCGGCGGGGGAGGCGGCGGAGGTGGTGGCGGCGGCTTGCCGATCGGCCTTCTGCCCGGCAACAACACGACGCCCCCCGCCAGCACCGGCACGAGCACGGGCATCGTTGCGTCGTCATCGGTTGCCGGCCTCTGCGCCGCGCCGCGCACCGGCACCAACCCCAAAACCGGCCTGGCCTACCCCGACAGCGCCGGCTCTCTGGACAACGAGAAGAGCTGGGTGCGCGCCTGGATCGACGAGACCTACCTCTGGTACAGCGAGGTGCCGACCACGCTCAAGGCTTCCGACTACGCCACGCCAGTCGCATGGTTCAACGTGCTCAAGACGCCGCTCACCACGTCGTCGGGCAAGCCCAAGGATCGCTTCCACTTCGTGTACGACACCGAGGCATACCGCCAGCTGTCGCAGGGCGGCGTGTCTGTCAGCTACGGCGCGGAGTTCGTTTCCATCGCCACCAGGCCGCCGCGCGAGCTGCGCGTGGTCCTCGTCGAGCCTGATTCGCCCGCCGACCGCGCCGGGCTCAAGCGCGGCGCCAGGCTGCTGAGCGTGGACGGCGTCGACTTCGTCAATGCGACCGGAGCCGCCAACGCCGCCACGATCAACAACGCGCTCTCGCCGAAGACCGTGGGCGAGTCGCACAACTTCACCTTCAAGCTGGGCAACGATCCGGACGCGTCCTTTTCCCTGGCGGCGGCCAACGTCACGAGTACGCCCGTGCAGAACGTCAAGGTCCTCGACGTGGGCGGCGGCACCAAGGTGGGCTACATGCTGTTCAACGACCACATCGCGACCTCCGAGCAGCAGCTCATCAACGCGGTGAACACCTTCAAGTCCAGCCCCGGCGGCATCCAGGACCTCGTGCTCGACATGCGCTACAACGGCGGCGGCCAGCTGGCCATTGCGAGCCGGCTGGCCTACATGATCGCCGCGCCGTCGACCACGGCGGGCAAGACCTTCGAGCTGCTGACCTTCAACGACAAGAACCCGTTCCGCCTCTCGGTGGCGCAGAGCCTGATGCCGTTCTACAGCACCAACAGCGCCGGTGCGGCGCTGCCTTCGCTCGGCCTGTCGCGGGTGACCGTGCTGACCAGCCCCGACACCTGCTCGGCCAGCGAGTCGGTCATCAACAGCCTGCGCGGCGTGGGCGTGACGGTCAACCTCGTGGGCGGCACCACCTGCGGCAAGCCTTACGGCTTCTACCCGCAGGACAACTGCGGCACCACCTATTTCGCGATCCAGGTCAAGGGCGTGAACCAGCAGGGCTTCGGCGACTACGGCGACGGCTTTGCGCCCAACTGCACCGTGGCCGACGACTACGACCACCAGCTCGGCGACCCGAACGAAGCCCGACTGGCCGCGGCCCTCGCTTTGCGCAGCGGAGGCTCCTGTCCCGCGCCAATGGCCAAGGCGATGGCGCGAGGCCTCGAGAAAGCCCAGCCGGCCGAAGCCGAGGCGCCCTTCCTGATAGACCAGTCGCCGCTGCGCCGCAACCGCCTGCTCGACTTCGCCCCCGAGCCGGGCTGACCCTCCACCGCACCTCGCGGAAAACCCTGAGCCGGAGCGCTTGCCACGCTGCCGGCTTGCGCCCTAAAGTTTGGCAAACGTTTGCGCAAACCTTTGCGAAACGTTTGTCTTTCAGATTTCTCGACTGAAAACCAAACGCTTAGGAGAAGCAAATGCGCAAATGGATCGGGACGATGTTCATCGTCGTCATCGCGGTGCTGGCTGGTTGCGGCGGGGGTGGCGGAGAAGGGGGCATCGGCCTCGGCCCGGGCTTCGGCGGAACGTCCGCGCCCACCGCGCAGAAGATCATCATCGACAGCGACTACAACACCATGAGCGACGACGGCCAGCTCGGCGTCATGGCCGCGCAACTGCAGGCGCAGGGCAAGGTGCAGGTCATGGGTATCAGCGTGGTTTCGGGCAACCAGTGGCTCAGGCAAGGCGTGGCCGATGCGCTGAAGTCGGTCGAGCGGCTCGGCGTGGGCGACCGCATAGGCGTCTACGTGGGAGCCAACTACGCGCTCAACCACACCTATGCCGACGTGCAGGCCGAGCTGGCAGCGGGTGCCGGCGGCGACGGCTACCTGGGCGCCTGGGGAGGCCCGGAGCCCAAGACCGACGCCGACCTCAAGCCCTCGCCCGACGGCTTTGCCACCCACACCGTGGCGCAGCGCAAGGGCGCGGTCGATTTCATCGTCGATACGGTGAAGGCCAACCCGGGCGAGATCACCATCCTGGCCATCGGCCCGCTCACCAACATCGCGCTCGCGGTCAGGCAGAACCCCGAGATCGTGCCGCTCATCAAGCAGATCATCTACATGGGCGGCGCCATCGACGTGCCGGGCAACACCACCAAGGCGGCGGAGTTCAACTGGTGGTTCGACCCCGACGCCGCGCAGTTCGTGGTGCGCCTGCCGATCCCGCAGGTGGTGGTGCCGCTGGACGTGACCGACACCGTGTTCCTCACCAAGCCCATCTACGACCGCATCGCACACCCGGCCAAGCCCACGGCCGTGACCGATGTGTTCCAGAAGCTCAACGGCTATGGCTTCGACGGCAAGAACGGCTTCGAGACCAACCCCGACTACACCCAGAACATCTGGGACACCCTCACGCTGGCCTATCTGCTCGACCCTAGCTACGCCACGCAGACCGCCGACCGCTATGTCGACGTGATCGCCAAGCCCGGCGCGCCCGACAACGGCCGCTCCATCGGCTATTCCTCTCAGCCCTCCGGCCCCACGCTGCAAAAGATGACGGTGGTGAAGAAGTTCGACAACGCGCGCTTCTTCGAGCTGTATGTCGACCTGCTGACGCGGCCGGTACCCATCACGCTGCCGGCGGCGAACTGAGCGGTTCCATAAGCCGCGCTTATCCAAACACAACCGGGAGATACGTTCCAGGCAGGCGCCGTCCTTCGGATACTCGCCCACGTCCGCAACTTCGCGGACGCACAACGATTCCGCCAGAGACAACGCCGTGCCCTCCGCCGCCATCACCGCCATCGACAGCCACGCCCACGTGTTCGTGCGCGGCCTGCCCCTGGCGGCCACGCGCCGGCATGCGCCCGACTATGACGCCACGCTGGACGAGTACCTCGGGTTGCTCGATGCGCACGGTGCCTCGCATGGCGTGCTGGTGCAGCCCAGCTTTCTCGGTACTGACAACGGGTTTCTGATCGACACGCTGCGTGCGTGCCCGGCGCGCCTGCGCGGCGTTGCCGTGGTCGACCCCGGGGTGGACGACGCCACGCTGCAGGCGATGGCCGCCGCCGGTGTCTGCGGCATCCGCCTCAACCTCGTGGGCATGCCGTTGCCCGATTTCTCGCAGCCCGACTGGCGGCGGCTCTTCGCCCGCGTGCGCGCATTGGACTGGCATGTGGAGCTGCACCGCGAATCGCGCGACCTGCCGCTGGCCGCGCAAGCCGTGCTCGACGCCGGCTGCGCGCTGGTGGTGGACCACTTCGGCCGGCCCGCATCGGCGCCCGCATCTTCCGATGAAGGCTTTGCCTGGCTGCTCGATGCCGCGGCCTGCGGGCGGGTCTGGGTCAAGCTCTCGGCCGCCTACCGCAACTGGCCCGTGGCCACCGAAGCCGTCGCCGCACGCGACGCCGCCCAGGCGCTGCTGAAGGCCTTCGGCCCCGATCGCCTGGTGTGGGGCAGCGACTGGCCGCACACCCAGCACCGCGAGATTGCCGACTACGCCGCCGCCCATGCGGCACTGGCCGACTGGGTGCCCGATGCCGCCGCGCGGCGCCGCATCCTGGTCGACACGCCCGCCCGGTTGTTCAAGTTCAAGACAGGAGACATCGACAAATGACCAATGAAATTCCACGCGCGCGTCTGCTGCGCGCCATTCCCCTCGCCCTCGCGGGCGCGGCCCTGCTGCTGAGCGGTTTCTGCGCCCATGCCGAGACATGGCCTTCCAAGCCGGTGCGGCTGGTCGTCAGCTATCCGCCGGGCGGCACGGTCGACGCGGTGGCGCGCATCGTCGCGCCCAAGCTGTCGGTGAAGCTGGGCCAGCCGGTGGTGATCGACAACCGCGGCGGTGCCGGTGGCGCCATCGGCGGCGACCTCGTCGCCAAGAGCGCGCCCGACGGCTACACCGTGCTGCTCGACGCTTCCAACCACGCGCAGAACCCGGCGCTGCGCAAGATGCCCTTCGACACCCTGCGCGAACTGGCGCCGGTGTCGCTGCTGGTGAGGGTGCCCAACGTGCTGGTGGTGAACCCGTCGGCGCCGATCAAGAGCGTGGCCGACCTGATCGCGCAGGCCAAGGCGAAGCCGGGCGCCATCAATTACGCCTCGTCGGGCAACGGCTCGGCGCAGCACCTGGCGGGCGAGCTGTTCGCCTCGATGGCCAGCGTGCAGATGACGCACGTGGCCTACAAGGGCGGCGGTCCCGCGCTCACCGACGTGATGTCGGGCCATGTGCCGGTGTTCTTCGCCAGCCTGGCTTCGAGCCTGCCTTTCATCAAGGACGGCAAGCTGCGCCCGCTGGCCGTGACCGGCAAGGCGCGTGCGCCGGCCCTGCCGCAACTGCCCACCGTGGCCGAGGCCGGCCTGCCCGGCTATGAGGTCTACGAATGGAATGCGGTGTTCGTGCCGGCCGGCACGCCCGCGCCGGTGGCGCAGCGGCTCTCGAAGGAGTTCGCGGCCACGCTCAAGGCCCCCGAGGTGCGCGGCCGGCTCGAAGCGCTGGGCGCCGAGGTGATCGGCTCCAGCCCCGCCGAACTCGACGGCTTCCGCCGTGCCGAGATCGCCAAGTGGACCAAGCTGGCGAAGGACAACAAGATCCAGATGGATTGACGTCAGCCGCGCAGCATCGCCGCGAACGCATCGGCGAAGGTCGGCCGTGAGCGCGCCAGCCACAGCGCCGACAGTTCGAAGGGCGGCAGCCCCGCGCCGTCGCGCACCTCGGCATAGCGCACGCCCTCGTGCCGCAGCGCGCGCACCGAGCGCGGCAGCAGCGACCACCCCAGCCCCGCCGCCACGCAGGACAGCACCGTCAGCGTGCGGTTGGCGTCCTGCACCACCCGCGTCTCGTGGCCGGCACGGCGCAGCGCACCCAGCAGCTGCGCGCGCAAGGCGGGGATCTGCTGCTCCGGAAACCACACCAGCCCGTGCCGCGCGATGTCGGCGAGCGAGACGCAGCCGTCCGCCTCCAGCGGCCATGCGGCCGGCAGCGCGGCGATCAGCGACTCCTCGCCCAGCCGCAGCTCGTGCACCCGGGCCGTGACCGACACCGGCGGATGCAGCAGCGCGATGTCGATGCGCCCGCCCTCCAGCGCCGCCACCTGTTCGGCATTGCTCATCTCGCGCAGCACCACGTCGAGCTGCGGATGCTCGGCACGCAGCCGGCGCAGCGCGTTCGGCAGCACCTCGTAGACCGCGTGCGTCACGAAGCCGATCGTGAGCCGGCCCGCGCGCCCGGCGCCCATCGCGCGGGCACGCTCGGCGGCCGTGTCGCCATAGGCAAGGCTGGCGCGCATGTCGTCGATGACGGCCAGGCCCGCGTCAGTCAGCGCAGCGCCGCGGCGCGAGCGCGTGAACAGCCGCGTGCCGAGTTCCTGCTCCAGCCGGTTCAGCGTCTGCGTGAGTGCCGGCTGTGCCAGGCCCAGCCGCTCGGCCGCCTTGGTGAGACTGCCGGCTTCGGCAATCGCGACGACGCAGCGCATCTGCCGGGTGTCCAAGGCCGCGCTCTCTTTTTGCGTCAGAACGCTTCGCAGACCCGCAGCACTTCGGCCCCGTAGGCCTCGAGCTTCTTGGTGCCGATCCCGCTGATGCCCTGCAGGTCTTCGAGCGTGGCCGGCGCGCGCTCGGCAATGGCCGCCAGCGTGGCGTCGTGGAAGATCACGTAGGCCGGCAGGTTGTGTTCCTTTGCGACCTCGGCACGCCAGGCCTTGAGCGCCTCGAAGCGCTTCTTGCCGGTGTCGTCGAGCTTGGCGGCGGCCGGCGAGGGCGCGCCCTTGACGGTTTTCTCGCGCCGGGACTTGCGCTCCGCCGGCGACGACACCGACTCGCGCAGCGTCACCTGGGCCTCGCCCTTGAGCACCGCGCGCGAGCCTTCGGTGAGCTTTAGCGTGTTGAACGCTTCCGCGTCCACCGCCAGCGCGCCGGTGGCGATCAGCTGGCGCAGCACGCCGCGCAACTGCACCTCGCTGAACTCCGCGCCGATGCCGAAGGTGCTGACCCGCTCGTGCCCGAACTGCTTGACCTTCTCGGTGGCCTTGCCGCGCAGGATGTCCATGATGTGCCCCGCGCCGAAGCTGATGCCGCTCAGCTGCTGCACGCGGTAGATGGTGCTCAGCAGCTTGCGCGCGGCATCGGTGCCGTCCCACACCTGCGGCGGGTTCAGGCAGTTGTCGCAGTTGCCGCAGGGCGTGCTCTTCTCGCCGAAGTAGCCCAGCAGGCGCACGCGGCGGCAGTCGCTGGCCTCGGCCAGCGAGAGCAGCGCGTCGAGCTTGCCGCGCATCACCTGCTTGAACTCTTCGCCGGCGGGGCTCTCGTCGATCATGCGGCGCTGGTTCACCACGTCCTGCAGGCCATAGGCCATCCAGGCGTCGGCCGGGCCGCCGTCGCGGCCGGCGCGGCCGGTTTCCTGGTAGTAGCCCTCGATGTTCTTCGGCATGTCGAGGTGGCCGACGAAGCGCACGTCGGGCTTGTCGATGCCCATGCCGAAGGCGATGGTCGCGACCATCACGATGCCTTCCTCGCGCAGGAAGCGGTCCTGGTGCTTCTGGCGCACCGCCGCGTCCAGGCCCGCGTGATAGGGCAGGGCGTTGATGCCCGCGTCGCGCAGCGTCACTGCCACGTCTTCCACCCGCTTGCGCGACTGGCAATAGACCACGCCGGCGTCGCCTTCGTGCTCGCGCTCGATGAAGCGCAGCAGCTGCGTGGTGGCGTCTTTCTTCTCGACGATGGTGTATCGGATGTTCGGCCGGTCGAAGCTGGAGACGAACTGGCGCGCCTCTTCCAGCTGCAGCCGCTCGACGATGTCGGCGCGCGTCAGGTTGTCGGCAGTGGCCGTGAGCGCGATGCGCGGCACGCCCGCATAGCGCTCGTGCAGCACGGTGAGCGCGCGGTACTCGGGGCGGAAGTCGTGGCCCCACTGGCTCACGCAATGCGCCTCGTCGATGGCGAAGAGCGACAGCTTGCCGCGCTCCTTCAGCGAATCGAGCTGCGACAGGAAGCGCGGCGTGTTCACCCGCTCGGGCGCCGCGTACAGCAGCGTGATCTCGCCGCGCAGCATGCGGCGCTCCACGTCCTGCGTCTCTTCCCAGTCGAGCGTGGAATTGAGAAAGGCCGCGCTCACGCCGGCCTCGTGCAGCGCGCCCACCTGGTCGTGCATCAGCGCGATCAGCGGCGACACCACGATCGCCACGCCCTTGCCCGCGCGCTGCCTGGCGATGGCCGGAATCTGGTAGCACAGCGACTTGCCGCCGCCCGTGGGCATCAGCACCAGCGCGTCGCCGCCGGCCACCACGTGATCGACGATGTCCTGCTGGGCTCCCCGGAACTGCGAATAGCCGAAGACCTCGTGGAGGATGTCGGCGGGAGCGCTGCTGCCGGAGGCGTCGATGGGGCGGGGAGCGAGAGAGGACACAGGCGGGGAATGAGGGGGCGGAAAGGGACTGGGGGCGCGGGCCGTCGATTGTCCCCCAGTGGCACCCAAGTGGCCGTGGCACGGGGTTTGCAATAGTTGTCCCCGTCCCGCGACCTTCCTTGTCTAGACAGCGAAACGGTGCATTTTCCCAATGAGGTGCACCAAAAATGACCTTTCGGGTTATCCTGTATATACAAGTTGGGGCGCTTGGCAACAATGCGAGGCGCGCGCAGTCCGGTCATCCGGCCCGCCGCCGAGCCTTTTTCCAAAGAACAGACCCAGGAGTACCCATGGTCAAGAAGACGGTAGTTGTGAAAGTCGCTTCGCTGCTGGCAGCAGGTGCATGTGCAGCGGGCATGGCCGGAACGGCCGCCGCCCAGGAAACGAAGATTGCGCTCGGCATGTCGGGCTGGACCGGCTTCGCGCCGCTCTCGCTGGCCGACAAGGCCGGCATCTTCAAGAAGAACGGGCTGGACGTCGAACTCAAGATGATCCCCCAGAAGGACCGCCACCTGGCGCTGGCCTCCGGCGCCATCCAGTGCGCGGCGACCACGGTGGAAACGCACGTGGCCTGGAACGCCAACGGCGTGCCCATCGTGCAGATCTTCCAGATGGACAAGTCCTACGGCGCCGACGGCCTCGCGGTGCGCGGCGACGTGAGCAAGTTCTCCGACCTCAAGGGCAAGACCATCGGCGTGGACGCGCCGGGCACCGCGCCTTACTTCGGCCTGGCATGGATGCTCAGCAAGAACGGCATGACGCTGAAGGACGTGAAGACCACCACCCTGTCGCCGCAGGCTTCGGCCCAGGCCTTCGTGGCCGGCCAGAACGACGCCGCCATGACCTACGAGCCGTACCTGTCGACCGTGCGCGCCAACCCCGCCGCCGGCAAGATCCTGGCCACCACGCTCGACTACCCGATGGTGATGGACACCGTCGGCTGCGCGCCCACCTGGCTCAAGGCCAACGCCAAGGCCGCCGCCGCGCTCACCAAGTCGTACTTCGACGCGCTGGACATGATCAAGGCCGAACCCGAGAAGTCGAACGAACTCATGGGCTCGGCCGTGAAGCAGAGCGGCGAGCAGTTCGCCAAGTCGTCGGCCTTCCTGCGCTGGCAGGACAAGGCGGCCAACCAGAAGTTCTTCGCGGGTGAACTCACCAGCTTCATGAAGGAGGCAACGCCCATCCTTCTGGAAGCCGGCGTGATCCGCAAGGCGCCTGAAGATCTTTCCGTGACCTTCGATGCAAGCTTCGTCAAGTAAGGCCATGCCGCAGATGGCGCAGGCGCCGTCCGCCGCGGCGGCTGCGTCGCCGGCCGTCGTCGTGCCCGCGCGCCGCCGCGCGCTCGCGCCGCTCGAACCCATCGGCACGCGTGCGCGCGTGCTGCTGGGGCTCGCGTTCTTCGTCGTCTTCGTGCTGGTCTGGGCCATTGCCACGCTCGGCGGCTTCGTGCCGCCGACCTTCCTGGCGAGCCCGCCCACCATGGTCAAGGAAGGCTGGCTGCTCTTCACCGAGTACGGCTTCATCGGCGACATCGGCATGACCGTGTGGCGCGTGTTCGGCGGCTTCCTGCTGGCGGCCGTGTTCGCGGTGCCGCTGGGCATCGCTATGGGCACCTGGAAGACCGTCGAGGCCTTCTTCGAGCCCTTCGTTTCGTTCTGCCGCTACCTGCCGGCCTCGGCCTTCATTCCGCTGCTCATCCTGTGGGCGGGCCTGGGCGAAATGCAGAAGCTGCTGGTGATCTTCATCGGCTCGTTCTTCCAGATCGTGCTGATGGTGGCCGTCACCGTGGGCGGCGCGCGGCGCGACCTCGTCGAGGCCGCCTACACCTTGGGCGCGAACAGCCGAGGCATCGTGGCGCGCGTGCTCATTCCGGGCGCGGCGCCGGGCATCGCGGAAACGCTGCGCCTGGTGCTGGGCTGGGCCTGGACGTATGTGATCGTGGCGGAACTGATCGGCTCCTCGTCGGGCATCGGGCACATGATCACCGACAGCCAGGCGCTGCTGAACACCGGCCAGATCATCTTCGGGATCATCGTAATCGGCGTCATCGGCCTGCTGTCCGACTTCGCTTTCAAGGCACTCAACCGCCGTCTGTTCGCATGGGCCGCACTGTGAAGAACCAACTTTCCATCCAGGGCGTGTCGCGCGTCTTCACCGGCACCAAGGGCCAGCGCACACAGGCGCTGCAGCCGATCGACTTCGAGGTGAAGGAGAACGACTTCGTCACCATCCTCGGCCCCTCGGGCTGCGGCAAGTCGACGCTGCTGCGCATCGTGGCCGGGCTCGACTTTCCGACCACCGGCCAGGTGCTGCTCGACGGCGAGCGCATCGAAGGCCCGGGCGCCGACCGCGGCGTGGTGTTCCAGAGCTACACGCTGTTCCCGTGGCTCACGGTGGCGCAGAACATCCGCTTCGGCCTGCGCGAGCGCGGCATGAGCGAAGCAGACCAGAAGGAGCGCAGCGAGTTCTTCATCGCCAAGGTCGGCCTGCGCGGCTTCGAGCACCATTTTCCGAAGCAGCTTTCGGGTGGCATGCAGCAGCGCACGGCCATTGCGCGCGCACTCGCCAACGACCCCAAGATGCTGCTGCTCGACGAGCCCTTCGGCGCGCTCGACAACCAGACCCGCGTGCTGATGCAGGAGCTGCTGCTGGGCATCTGGGAGTCGGCGCAGAAGACGGTGCTGTTCGTCACGCACGACATCGACGAGGCGATCTTCATGGCCAACCGCGTGGCGGTGTTCAGCGCGCGGCCGGGGCGCATCAAGACGGAGATCGCGGTCGACTTCCCGCATCCGCGCAGCTACACGATCAAGACTTCGCCGGAGTTCATGGAAATCAAGGCGCGGCTGACGGAAGAGATTCGCGCCGAGTCGATGGCTGCGGCGGACCACTGATGATCGCTTGCTCTTCTGTTACTTGCGTTGTGCATGAGGTGCGTCGTTCAGGGCGCGCTCACGCCGACGGGGGACCTTCGCGGAGGGGAGTACCCGGTGGCCTGTGCGCGCGCCCAGAACAGCGACCGGAAGTGCAGAGATGAAGCGCGACCTCCCAACCCTCGCGCTCTATGCGCAAGTCAAGGATCACATCTCCCGCAAGATCCAGGACGGCACGTGGCCGCCCGGCCACCGCCTGCCCTCGGAGCACGAGCTGGTGGCGCAGTTCGGCATGGCGCGCATGACGGTGAACCGCGCGCTGCGCGAGCTGGTGGAGCAGGGCCGCATCGTGCGCGTGGCCGGCGTCGGCAGCTTCGTGGCCGAGAACAAGCCGCAGTCCACGCTGCTGCAGATCGCCAACATCGCCAGCGAAATCCGCCAGCGCGGGCACGACTACCGATGCGAAATGATCGAGGTCGAACGCATTGCCGCTTCGCCCGACGTGGCCGCGTGGCTCGACCTGCGCCCGGGCGACTCGGTCTTCCACAGCGCCTGCCTGCACCTGGAGAACGAAACGCCGGTGCAGCTCGAAGAGCGCTACGTCAATCCGCAGGTCGTGCCCGACTACCTCGAGCAAGACTTCACCGCCATGCCACCCAGCGAGTACCTGGTGCGCAACGTGCCCTTCGACCAGATCGAACACGTTGTCGACGCCGTGCTGCCCAACGTCGAGCAGGCAAAGAGGCTCGCGATGGAACCCACCGACCCCTGCCTGCTGCTGACGCGCCGCACCTGGATACGCAACACGCCCGTGACCTGGGTGCGCTGCCTGCATCCCGCCTCGCGCTACAGCCTGGGCAGCCGCTTCCGAGCCGACGGCAACCCGAGCTTCGGGTAGCTTTTTTTCGTCCTCAAAGACCTACGTTTTCTCTCGCAACCACTTGTATAGACAGGTTCACATGCCAAGCAATCACACCGCCACTCCAGATGCCACTTTGACCCTCATGCCCGGCAAGGTCGACCTTGCGACGCTGCGTCGCATCCAGGCCGGCGGCGTGCAGCTTGCGCTCGACCCGTCGGTGCGCGAGGGCATGCTGCGCGCCGAGGCCGCCGTGCGCCACATCGTCGAGAACGACCAGGTCGTCTACGGCATCAACACCGGCTTCGGCAAGCTCGCGAGCACGCGCATCGGCAACGACCACCTGGCCGAGCTGCAGCGCAACCTGGTGCTGTCGCACAGCGTGGGCACGGGCGAGCCGCTGGCTGCGCCTGTCGTGCGCATGATCCTCGCGACCAAGGCGGTGAGCCTGGCGCGCGGCCATTCGGGCGTTCGGCCCGCGCTGGTCGATGCGCTGCTGGCCCTGTTCAACGCGGGCGTCACGCCGAGCATTCCGTGCAAGGGCTCGGTCGGCGCTTCCGGCGACCTCGCGCCGCTCGCGCACATGGCCTGTGTGCTGATCGGCGAAGGCCAGGCGATGCTGGCCGACGGCAAGCTGGTCGGCGGTGCCGAGGCGATGCGCAGCATCGGCCTCGAGCCCTTCGTGCTCGGCCCCAAGGAAGGCCTGGCGCTGCTCAACGGCACGCAGGTGTCGACCGCGCTGGCGCTGGCCGGCCTGTTCGGCGCGGAAGACGTGTTCGCCTCGGCGCTGATGTCGGGCGCGCTGTCGCTCGAAGCCATCCAGGGTTCGATCAAGCCGTTCGATGCACGCATCCACGCCGCGCGCGGCCAGCCGGGCCAGATCGCCGTGGCGGGCGCGGTGCGCACCTTGCTCGAAGGCAGCGAAATCGTTCCCTCGCATGCCGACTGCGGCCGCGTGCAAGACCCGTACTCGGTGCGCTGCATCCCGCAGGTGATGGGCGCCTGCCTCGACAACCTCGCGCATGCCGCGCGCGTGCTGGTGATCGAAGCCAACGCCGCATCGGACAACCCGCTGGTGTTCTGCGACACCGGTGAAGTGATTTCGGGCGGCAACTTCCACGCCGAGCCCGTCGCCTTCGCGGCCGACATCATTGCGCTGGCCGTCAGCGAAGTCGGCGCGATTGCCGAGCGCCGTCTTGCGCTGCTGCTCGACAGCGGCCTGTCGGGCCTGCCGCCTTTCCTGGTGCGCGACGGCGGCCTCAACTCCGGCTTCATGATCGCGCAGGTCACGGCCGCGGCGCTGGCTTCGGAGAACAAGTCGCTCGCACATCCCGCCAGCGTCGACAGCCTGCCCACTTCCGCCAACCAGGAAGACCATGTGTCGATGGCCACCTTCGCGGGCCGGCGCCTGGCCGACATGGTCGACAACACGACCGTGGTCGTCGGCATCGAAGCCATGGCCGCCGCGCAAGGCATCGAACTCAAACGCAAGCTCAAGAGCTCGCCGCTGGTCGAGGCCGAATTCGCCAGCATCCGCCAGAAGGTCGCCTTCCTCGAGCGCGACCGCTACCTCGCCCCCGACATCGAAGCCATGCGCCAGTGGGCGCTGAAGGCCGAGCTGCCGGCCGCGCTGCTCGACATCCTGCCCAGCCACTCGTAAAACACACCCGACAGATAGGAGAACCACGCCATGAACGCTCCCGAGAAATTCGCCCTGAACAACCCTGATGCTGCCGACCCGCGCCACGACCCGACCCGCGTGATCCGCGCCCCGCGCGGCAGCGAGCTCAACTGCAAGAGCTGGCTCACCGAAGCGCCGTTCCGCATGCTGCAGAACAACCTCGACGCCGAGGTGGCCGAGCGCCCGCAAGACCTGGTGGTGTACGGCGGCATCGGCCGCGCCGCGCGCAACTGGGCCTGCTACGACCAGATCCTCGCGTCGCTGAAGGAACTGAACGACGACGAGACGCTGCTCATCCAGTCGGGCAAGCCGGTCGGCGTGTTCAAGACGCACGAGAACGCACCGCGCGTACTGCTCGCCAACTCCAACCTCGTGCCGAAGTGGGCCAACTGGGAGCACTTCAACGAACTCGACCGCCAGGGCCTCTTCATGTACGGCCAGATGACGGCCGGCAGCTGGATCTACATCGGCAGCCAGGGCATCGTGCAGGGCACCTTCGAGACCTTCGTCGAAGCCGGCCGCCAGCACTACAACAACAGCCTCGCTGGCAAGTGGATCCTCACGGCCGGCCTGGGCGGCATGGGCGGCGCGCAGCCGCTGGCGGCCACGCTGGCCGGCGCGGTGTCGCTCAACATCGAATGCCAGCAGTCGAGCATCGACTTCCGGCTGCGCACGCGCTACGTCGACAAGCAGGCGCGCGACATCGACCATGCCTTCGAGCTGATCAAGCAGCACTGCGACGCGAAGGAAGCCGTGTCGATCGCTCTGCTGGGCAACGCGGCCGACATCCTTCCTGAACTCGTGAAGCGCGCGAAGGCCGGTGGCCTGAAGCCCGACCTCGTGACCGACCAGACCTCCGCGCACGACCTGATCAACGGCTACCTGCCTTCGGGCTGGAGCGTGCCGCAATGGCAAGCGGCCATGAAGGACGCCTCGCAGCACGACGCGCTGAAGAAGGCCGCCGCCAGGTCTTGCGCCGTGCACGTGCAGGCCATGCTCGACTTCCAGTCCATGGGCATCCCCACGGTCGACTACGGCAACAACATCCGCCAGGTCGCGTTCGACGAGGGTGTGAAGAACGCCTTCGACTTCCCAGGTTTCGTGCCGGCCTACATCCGACCGCTGTTCTGCGAAGGCAAGGGCCCGTTCCGCTGGGTGGCGCTCTCGGGCGACCCGGAAGACATCTACAAGACCGACGCCAAGATCAAGGAGCTGTTCCCCGAGAACAAGCACACGCACCGCTGGCTCGACATGGCGCGCGAGCGCATCAGCTTCCAGGGCCTGCCGGCGCGCATCTGCTGGCTTGGCCTGGGCGAGCGCCACATCGCCGGCCTGGCCTTCAACGAGATGGTGAAGAACGGCGAGCTGAAGGCGCCCATCGTCATCGGCCGCGACCACCTGGACACCGGCTCGGTCGCCAGCCCCAACCGCGAGACCGAGGCCATGAAGGACGGCACCGATGCCGTGTCCGACTGGCCGCTGCTCAACGCGCTGCTCAACACGGCCGGCGGCGCCACCTGGGTCAGCCTGCACCACGGCGGCGGAGTGGGCATGGGCTACTCGCAGCATTCGGGCGTGGTGATCGTGTGCGACGGCACCGACGCCGCGGCCAAGCGCATCGAGCGCGTGCTCTTCAACGACCCGGCCACCGGCGTCATGCGCCATGCCGACGCCGGCTACGACATCGCCATCGCCACCGCGAAGAAGCAGGGCCTGAAGCTGCCGATGGCGAAGTGAAGGCCAGCCGGGCGGTAAGACGAAGGTAGAAAGAAAAAACGCGCTCATTCCCATCGAATGGGAATCAAGGCTTGGAAGTGAGAACGGCGAGCAAGATACTGCACGCCGCTTCATCCACTTTCGACCTTCAGCGACTGCCTTCGATGACGTCTCCGACCGACGCTCCTGCCCACAACGACCGCGCCCTGTTCGTGCTGTCGGTGCTGGCGCAGAGCAAGTCGGCGATGACGGCGGCCGAGCTGGTGCAGGCCACCGGCCTGTCGCAGAGCACGCTGTACCGTCAGATCGCCACGCTGCGGCGCTGGGGCTTCGTGATGGAGTCCGAGGGCCGGTACTCGCCGGGCCCGGTGAGCGTGCAGCTCGCCAGCGGCTTCGACGGCAACTCCGACCTCGTGATGGCCGCGCGCGCCGACATGCGCGAGCTTGCCCGGCAGACGCATGAAAGCGTCGCGCTGGTCACGGCGGTGAACGACCGCGTGGTGTGCCTGGAGATGATCGACAGCGAGCAGTCGCTGCGCTGCTCCTTCGACCGCGGCCGCAGCGTGCCCGCGCGCGACGGCGCCAGCGCCAAGTGCCTGCTGGCCCACATGCCGCTGGACCAGCGCGACGCCTTGCTCGACGGTCTCGACGAAAGCCCCGGGCGCCGCGCCGAACGCGCCGCCGAACTCGATGCCATCCGCGAAGCCGGCCATGCCGTGACCCACGGCGAGGTCGATGCCGGCGTGTGGGGCGCGAGCGCACCGGTGCTGGCCTCGGGCCGCCGGCTGCGCGGCGCGATCACGCTCATGGCGCCGCTCACGCGCGTCGAGGGCATGGAAGCTGCATTGCTCCACATGACCGTCGTCACGGCGGCCCGCATCTCTCGCGCCCTGCAGTAGTCGCGCGCTGCTTTTTCTTCTTTACTCCCACGGAAGCCTTTCACCATGAACACCCGTCGCACCCTCGTCTGCGTTGCTGCCGCCGCACTCTCCGGCCTTGCTCTCTTCGGTTTCGCTGGCGCCGCCCAGGCGCAGGGCGAGCCGCTGCGCGTGGCCACCGATGCCACCTTCCCGCCGATGGAATTCGTGGAGAACGGCAAGCGCACCGGCTTCGACGTGGAGCTGGTCGAGGCCATCGGCAAGACGCTGGGCCGCAAGATCGAGTGGATCGACATCGACTTCAAGGGCCTCGTGCCGGGCCTCATTTCCAAGCGCTTCGACATGGCCGTCTCGGGCATCTACATCACCGACGAACGCAAGAAGGTCGTCGACTTCACCGTGCCGTACTACGCGGGCGGCCTGGTCGTGATGGTGAAGGACGGCAACACCGCCATCAAGACGCCGGCCGACATCAACGGCAAGAAGGTCAGCGTGCAGGTGGGCACCAAGTCGGTGTCGTACACCAAGGAGAAATTCCCGCAGGTGCAGCTGATGGAAGTCGAGAAGAACCAGGAGATGTTCAACCTCGTCGACATCGGCCGCGCCGATGCCGCCGTGACCGGCAAGCCCGCCGCCTACCAGTACGTGCGCACGCGCGGCGGCCTGAAGGTGCTGCCCGAGCAGATCACCACCGAGGAATACGGCATGGCCATCCGCAAGGACACGCCGGAACTCACCAAGGCGGTGAACGGCGCCATCGAGAAGCTCAAGGCCGACGGCACCTACGACCAGATCGTGAAGAAGTGGTTCAGCGCGACCACCAAGTAAGCGGGCCATGGATCTCGATTTCTCGCCCGTCTGGCAGGGCTGGCCCGATCTGCTGCGCGGCGCACTGGTCACGGTGGAGATCACCGCCTGCGCGCTGGCGCTCGGCTGCGTGCTGGGCCTCCTGGTCGGCATCGGCCGGCTGAACCCGAAGCGGCGCTGGATCTACGGCGCGTGCACCGCCTATGTGGCCGCCATTCGCGGCACGCCGCTGCTGGTGCAGCTGTTCATCCTGTTCTTCGGGCTGCCGCACTTCGGCATCCTGCTGCCGGCCTTCCTTTGCGGCGTGCTGGGGCTCGGCGTGTATTCGGGTGCATACGTGTCGGAGATCGTGCGCGGCGCGATCCAGTCGATCGACAAGGGCCAGACGATGGCGGCGCAGTCACTGGGCATGACGCCCGGCGTGGCCATGCGCCAGATCGTGCTGCCGCAGGCGGTGGTGCGCATGATCCCGCCGCTGGGCAACGAGTTCATCGCGCTCATCAAGAATTCGGCACTGGTGTCGCTGCTGACCATCCACGACGTGATGCACGAGGGGCAGAAGATCATCAGCGTGTCTTACCGTTCGCTGGAGGTGTACCTGGCGATTGCGGTCGTGTACTTCGTGCTGACCGGGACGATGACGCTGGTGCTGCGGCACTTCGAGCAGAAGCTGCGCCAAGGCGGGTTGATGCGATGAGCGGTGCGGCAATGAGCGGCAAGCAGCGCTTCTCGCGCACTTCTCTCCCTGTCACGCCCTGGAAAAACGGCGGCGGCACCACGCAGGAAATCATGAGCTGGCCGCAAGGCGCGGGGCTCGACAGCTTCGGCTGGCGCGTGAGCATCGCGACCATCGCGGCGGCGGGGCCGTTCTCGGTATTCGCGGGCGTCGACCGCAGCATCACGCTGCTCGAAGGCGATGGCGTGCGTCTCTTCACGCACGACGGGCGCATCGACCATCGCCTCGACGTGCCGCACCGGCCCTTTGCCTTCAGCGGCGACGAGGCCATCGATTGCACGCTGCTCGGCGGTGCGTCCAACGACTTCAACGTGATGACGCGTCGCGGACAGTGGCGCGCCGAGGTGCGGGTTCTCGACAGCGCTTCGGCCATCGACGCCGCGCCGCATGGCGTGCTGCTCGCGTTGCGCGGTGCATGGCGCCTGAACGACGAAGCATGCCGAGAAGGCGAAGGCCTGCAGTGGGCCGACGCGGCACAGGCGTGGCAGGCGGTGCCCGAGGGCGCCGATCCACGATTGCTCGCGGTGCGCATCCTGCCTGCCTGACCCGCAAAGCCAACGAGAAGAAAGACGATGAAACCCGCCAACGAATTCCCTTCCGCCGACGGCCTCTGGACCGGTCTTCGCCTCGCTACCGATGCCGCGGTGGAGGGTGCCATCGTCGTGGAGCAGGGCACGATCCGCTGGGTCGGCGTGCGCACAGCACTGCCGGGTGAATTCGCCGGCCTCAAGCAGCACGACGGCGGCGGCGCACTCGTCACGCCGGGGCTCGTCGATTGCCACACGCACCTGGTCTACGGCGGCCAGCGTGCCAACGAATTCGCGATGCGGCTCGCCGGCGCGAGCTACGAAGAGGTGGCCAAGGCCGGCGGCGGCATCGTGTCTTCGGTGCGCGCCACGCGCGAGGCCGACGAAGACACGCTGTTCGCGCAGGCCGCAGCGCGGCTCGAACAGTTGCTGGCCGACGGCGTGTGCGCCATCGAGATCAAGTCGGGCTACGGCCTTTCGCTGGAACACGAACGCAAGCAACTGCACGTGGCGCGGCGTCTTGGCGAAGCGTATGGCGTGACGGTGCGCACCACATTCCTCGGCGCGCACGCGCTGCCTCCTGAATACGCGGGCCGCAGTGGTGACTACATCGACCTCGTCTGCCGCGAGATGCTGCCCGCGCTCGCAGCCGAAGGGCTGGTCGATGCGGTCGACGTGTTCTGCGAGCGCATCGCCTTCTCCCTCGAGGAGACCGAACAAGTCTTCAAGGCCGCGAAGGCGCTGGGCCTGCCGGTGAAGCTGCATGCGGAGCAGCTGTCGGACATGGGTGGCGCCGCGCTGGCCGCGCGCTACGGCGCGCTGTCGTGCGACCACATCGAGCACCTGTCGGCCGAGGGCATCGAGGCGATGCGCCGTTCGGGCACCGTGGCCGTGCTGCTGCCCGGCGCCTACTACACGCTGCGCGACACGCACCTGCCGCCCATCACCGCGCTGCGCGCCGCGGGCGTGCCGATGGCGGTTTCGACAGATCACAACCCCGGCACCTCGCCGGCGCTGAGCCTGCTGCTGATGGTGAACATGGCCTGCACGCTGTTCCGCCTCACCGTGCCCGAGGCGCTGGACGGCGTCACCGTGCACGCAGCGCGCGCGCTGGGCCTGCAAGACACACACGGCGCCATCGCGCCCGGCATGCCCGCCAACTTCGTGCTGTGGAACGTGCGCGAAGCGGCCGAACTCGCCTACTGGTTCGGCCAGCGGCCCGTGCGCACCGTGGTGCGCCAGGGCCGCATCGCCATCGGAGCCAACGCATGACACACACACTTTTCGCGGCCGATGCGCTGCTGCCCGAAGGCTGGGCCAGGAACGTCCTGTTGACGTGGAACGATGCGGGCCAGCTCACGCAGGTGCAAGCCGGTGCGCAACGCCCGGCAGACACGAAAGCCGTCAGCGGCCCAGTGATCCCCGGCATGCCCAACCTGCATTCGCACGCCTTCCAGCGCGCCTTTGCCGGTCTTACCGAACATCGCGCCGAGCAGCAGGACAGCTTCTGGAGCTGGCGCACGCTGATGTACCGCTTTGCCGCGCGCCTCGGCCCGCAGCACATGGAAGCCATCGCCACCTGGCTCTACGCCGAGATGCTCGAAGCGGGCTACACCAGCGTGTGCGAGTTCCAGTACGTGCATCACGATGTGGACGGCCGCCCCTATGCCGACGACGCGACGCTGAGCCTCGCCCTGCTGCGCGCGGCGAAGAAGGCCGGCATCGGCTTCACGCTGCTGCCGGTGCTCTACCAGACCGGCGGCTTCGGCGACCAGCCGCCCACCGACGGGCAGCGCCGCTTCATCCGTTCGACCGATTCGATGCTGCGGCTGCTCGAAGCGCTCAAGCCGGTTTGCGACGCGCAGGGCGCACGCCTCGGCCTCGCACCGCACTCGCTGCGCGCCGTGCCGCCCGAAGGCTTGCGCGATGCGATCGCGGGGCTCGAAGCCATCGACCGCACAGCGCCCATCCACGTCCACATCGCCGAGCAGACGAAGGAAGTGGACGACTGCGTGGCCTGGAGCGGCCTGCGCCCGGTCGAGTGGCTGCTCGACCACGCGCCGGTCGATGCGCGCTGGTGCCTCGTGCACGCCACGCACATGAACGACGCCGAGTACGAGTACGCGGCCCAGAGCGGCGCAGTCGCGGGCCTGTGCCCGACGACCGAAGCCAACCTCGGCGACGGCATCTTCGACTTCGCCAAATGGCGCAGCCACGGCGGCGCATTGGGCGTGGGCTCGGACAGCCACGCCAGCGTGAATGCGGCCGAAGAGCTGCTGATGCTCGAATACAGCCAGCGCCTGGCCAAGCGCCAGCGCAACGTCGGCGCCAGCGCGGCGCAGCCGCATGTCGCGACCGCGCTCACGCTCGAGGCGGTGCAGGGCGGCGCGCAGGCCTCGGGCCGCGCGGTCGGGGGTCTTGCTGCAGGGCAGCAGGCCGACTTCGCCGTGCTCGACGCATCGCACCTCGCGCTGCAGGGGCTGTCTGCGCCCGATATGCTCTCGGCCCACGTCTTCGCGAGCCACCGCACCTCGGCCATCGACAGCGTCTGGGTGGCGGGCCGCCCACGCGTGTCGGCCGGCCGCCACGCGCTGCATGACGAAGCCGCGGCCGCCTTCGTGGCCGCACGCACCCAACTTCTCAAGGATTGACCGACACCACCATGGCCTTCACCACCACCGAGCCGCCGTTCCGCTTTCGCCAGGGCACGCGAGCGCTGCTGATCTCGATGCCGCACGTCGGCACGCACGTGCCTCCCGCGCTCGCCGAGCGCTTCACCGACGAAGCGCGCCACGTGCCCGACACCGACTGGCACCTCGAACGGCTCTACGACTTTGCCGATGAACTGGGCGCCTCCGTGCTCGTGGCCACGCACTCGCGCTACGTGGTCGACCTGAACCGTCCGCCGGACGGCGCCAGCCTGTACCCCGGCCAGAGCGTCACCGGCCTGTGTCCGGTCGACACCTTCGACGACACGCCGATCTATGCCAACCCCGCCGACCTGCCGGGCGACGAAGAGATCGCCGCGCGCCGCGATGCCATCTGGCAGCCCTACCACGCGAAGCTGGCCGAAGAACTCGCCCGCATCCGCGCCCAGCACGGCGTGGCCGCGCTGTGGGACGCGCACTCCATCCGCTCGGTGCTGCCGCGCTTCTTCGAAGGCAAGCTGCCCGACCTGAACCTGGGCACCGGCAAGGGCGTCAGCTGCGATCCGGCGCTGGCGCAGACGCTGCTGGGTATCGCAGAAAGCGCCACCGGTTACACGGGCGTGCTGAATGGCCGCTTCACCGGCGGCTACATCACGCGCAACTACGGCAACCCGGCGCAGAACGTGCACGCGGTGCAACTGGAGATGACGCAGTCGAGCTACATGCAGGAGAAGCTGCCGTTCGACTACCTGCCCGAGGTGGCGGCGGGCGTGCAGCCGCATGTGCGGCGCATGATCGAGGCGGTGCTGGATTTCGTGGAGAGCCGCCGAAAGGGCTGACGCCCGCCAGGGGCGGGCCCGCTTTCTACAATCAGAGGATATGAAGCCCGTCATCTACACCCACGGCCAGGCACTGCCCGGCATCCTCGCAAAGCGCATCGCCATCCTCGACGGCGCCATGGGCACGATGATCCAGCGCTTCAAGCTCACCGAGGAGCAGTACCGCGGCGAGCGCTTCAAGGACTTCGATCGCGACATCAAGGGCAACAACGAGCTGTTGTCGCTCACGCGGCCCGACGTGATCCGCGACATCCACGAGGGCTACCTCGCGGCCGGCGCCGACCTGATCGAGACCAACACCTTCGGCGCGACCACCATCGCGCAGGAGGACTACAAGATGGCCCACCTGGCGCGTGAGATGAATCTCGAATCGGCCAGGCTGGCGCGCGCGGCCTGCGACAAGTTCAGCACGCCGGACAAGCCGCGCTTCGTGGCCGGCGCCCTCGGCCCGACGCCCAAGACGGCGAGCATCAGCCCCGACGTGAACGACCCGGGCGCGCGCAACGTCAACTTCGAGGAGCTGCGCGCGGCCTACTACGAGCAGACCGAAGCGCTGGTCGAGGGCGGCGCCGACGTGATCCTGGTCGAGACCATCTTCGACACGCTCAACGCCAAGGCCGCGCTGTTTGCGGTGGACGAGTATTTCGACAACAGCGGCAACCGCCTGCCGCTGATCATCAGCGGCACGGTGACCGACGCCTCGGGCCGCATCCTCAGCGGCCAGACCGTCACCGCCTTCTGGCACAGTGTGCGCCATGCACAGCCGCTGGCCATCGGCCTGAACTGCGCGCTGGGCGCTGCGCTGATGCGCCCCTATATCCAGGAGCTGGCGCGCGTGGCCGGCGACACCTTCATCAGCTGCTACCCGAACGCCGGCCTGCCCAACCCGATGAGCGACACGGGTTTCGACGAGACGCCCGACGTCACCTCGCGCCTGCTGCACGAGTTCGCGGCCGAGGGGCTGGTGAACATCGTGGGCGGCTGCTGCGGCACCACGCCGGACCACATTGCAGCCATCGGCCAGGCCGTGGCACCGATGCAGGGCCGCGCGCTGGGCTCCAACAGCGCCGGTTTCTACCGCGAGGCGGCATAAAGAGGCTCGTCCCCAGGCTTCGCGCACTTCGTGTCGCTGCGCCTTCCCCATGCCGGGGGCAACACCTGAAGCCTGGCGGAGCCGGTTCCTCGGTGTTCCTCGAATCGGGCCCACGCTGATTGACGGGCTTGGGGCCCCGGCATAGGCTGGGCGCAAGGAGCCTTGCCATGAACTCATTCGCACAACGCTGGGCCGGCATCGCCGCGTTCGCCTTGGTGCTGCCGCTTTCGGCGGCGGCGCAGCAGGCTTTCACGCGCGGCGCCGTGAACCTGCGGGCCGGCCCGTCGGGCGACTATCCGCTGGTGGCGCGCCTGGCGCCCGGCCAGCCGCTCGAGGTGGTCGGCTGCACCAGCGGCTATGGCTGGTGCGACGTGGTGCTGCCCGACGGCGGGCGCGGCTGGGTCTGGGCGCGCAACCTCGACTACGCCTACCAGGACCAGCGCGTGCCGCTGGCCACCTACGGCGCGGTGATCGGCGTGCCGATCATCGGCTTCGCCATTGGCAGCTACTGGGGCAACTATTACCGTGACCGCTCCTGGTACGGTGACCGGCGCTGGTGGGGCGGCATGCCGCCGCCGCCGGTGGCCGGCTGGCGGCCGCCGCCGCCAATCAGGCCGGGATGGCAGCCGCGCCCCTGGCCGGGACCGGGCTTCCGGCCGCCGGGGCCGGGCGTGCGTCCGCCGCCTCCGCCCGGCATCCGTCCCCCCATCGATCCCGGCTTCAGGCCGCCACGGCCGCATCCGGGTTTCCGGCCCGGGCCGCCGCCCGGCATGCCGCATCCCGGCGGTGGGGGCGGCCATCATGGCGGCGGTGGAGGTGGCCACCGGCCCTGACCGGACGTCAGCCGCCGCCGGTCTTGGGGCCGCATTCGCCGGGGGGCCGGCGATCCCGCCCGATCAGCGACACGAAGCGCTGCGCCCCCAGGCCGAGCGGGCGCTCGCGTGACCACACCACGTCGACCCACAGGTCGAGCCCGTTGCTGAGGTTTTCGAACGGAATTTCCACCAGCGCACCTGCCGCCACATGAGGCCGCGCGAAGTTGCGCTGCAGCCAGCCCCAGCCCAGCCCGGCGGTGATGAGGCTCAGCGCGGCCAGCGCGTTGTCGGTGCGCCAGATGTGGCGGGCGAACACGAAGCGCGGGTCGCTGGTGGCAAGGTCGCGCCCGGCCACCACGATCTGCCGCGTGTTCGTCAGGTGGTCCTCGCGCAGCTTGCCGCCGGGGGCGGCGAGCAGCACCGGGTGGTCGGGCGCCATCACTGCCACCATGAGGTCGCTGCCGACTTCCTGGAAGCCTTCGCGGCCGTCGAGGCTGGGGCGTTCGAACACCAGCGCCAGTTGAGCGCGGCCGCTGTGGAGCAATTCGAGCGCATCGGCCTGCGGGGCGGCCAGCACTTCGACCTGCAGCAGCGGATATTCCTGCGCCAGCGTGGCCAGCGGCCCGCTCCACGGCGCGGCCAGCAACTCGGGCGCGATGGCCAGCGTGAGCCGGTCTTCCAGGCCCTGGGTCAGCGCGAGGGCCTGCACCTGCAGTTGCTTGAGCTGGGTCGCCAGCATGCGCGCCTGCGGCTCCAGCGAGCGCGCGGCGGCGGTGGGCTGGGGCTCGCGGCCCTTGCGGTCGAACAGCGGCAGATCAAGCTCGGCCTCGAGGTTGGCGATGGCCATGCTCACGGCCGAAGGCACACGGCGCAGCGCCCGGGCCGCCGCCGAAAAGGAGCCGTGGTCGATCACGGCCAGGAAGACTTCGACGTTGTCGCTGGTGAAGGCCATGGCTTGCGCTTTCGGGTCGATCTATCAGTAAACCTGAAATAAGTTAACTTTTTATATCAGCAAAAGACACATAAAGTCTACCCATCGCTTCATCCATTCAAAACGTAAGAGGAAAAATCATGCAGGGGCTTCGTCGTCGTGTTGTCTACATCTCCCTTTACGAAGGGATCGCCATCGTTGCCGCCAGCGCCGGCCTGGCATTGATGACCGACGCCGGGCTGGGCCACTCCGGCGTGCTGGCGGTGGCTGCATCGGTCATCGCGGTGCTCTGGAACCTGGCGTTCAACGCCTTGTTCGAGCGCTGGGAGTCGCGCCAGGCAGTGCGCGGGCGCAGCGTGCGCCGCCGCATCGCCCATGCCATCGGCTTCGAGGGCGGGCTGATCGCCTTCCTGGTGCCGATGTTCGCCTGGGGCCTGGGCGTGTCGCTCTGGCAGGCGCTGGTGATGGACCTGGGCCTGGTGGTGTTCTTCCTGGTCTACACCTTCGTCTTCAACTGGGCCTTCGACCGCGTGTTCGGCCTGCCGGCCTCGGCCATGGGCGAGGCGCAGCCGGCCTGACGGGCCGGCGGCCTACTGGCCGCCCGGCGGCGCGGGTTTGTGCGCCGCGGCCGAGCGCATCGCCAGCGCGCCGCTCAGGCGCAGGCGCTCGGTTTCATTGAAGAGGGTTTCGCGCAACTGGGCCTGTTCGGCCTCGGACGCCGCTGCGTAGCGGTCAAGCCGCGAATTCCAGTCCTGGTTTTCCTGGTCGAGCGCCGCGAGGTTGCGGGCCACTTCGTAGCCGTAGGCCTCGCTGCGCGCGGCAAAGCGCTCCTGCGGGCTCGCGCCTCGCGCCTCGAGCGCGGCGGTCTGCTGCATCACGTCGGCATGGGCGACGGCTTCCCGGCGCACTTCGCGCTGTTCCGGCGACAGCCATGCCTGCTCGCTTTGCTTCAAGGCAGCGTTGCGCTGCTCGGGCGTCAGGGCAGCGTTGGCGAGCAATTCCAGCTTGTCGGCCATGAAGTTGTCCTGGCGGATCTGGTCGCCGAACAGGCCTTCGATTTCCTCTGGCGCGAAATAGCGCCGGCGCATCGCCTCGCGCGCCTGCAGGGCGCGGCGCAGTTGCGCGGGGTCGCCGGGCGCGGGCGGCGGCATCGACGTCAGGGCCTCCTGCATGTCGACATAGCGTTCGAGCAGTCCGAGCGCGCGCACGCGCCAGTCCTCGCGCAGGTACTTGGCCAGCAGGGCGGGGGCCTTGGCCATGAAGGCGGCCTTGTTGTCGGCCTGCGCCTCGGACAGCACCTGGTCGAAGATGGAGATGAGCGAGCTGTTCAGCAGGGCGTCGGGCACGGCGGCTGCTGTTGCAGTCTGTGCCGGCCGTGGCTCGGGGCTGGCCGTGGCGGTGGTCGCCACGGCAGGCCCGCGTTCGGCGGCGATGGGGCCGTCTTCGTCGGGGAGGCTCGCGAGCCAGCCGCCGCCTACCGCGAGCAGAACCGCGCCGCCCGCCGCCCAGGGCACCCACCGCTTTCCCACGGCCGGCGCCTCAGAGGCCCGCGCTCTTCAGCCGCGCGGCCTGGTCCTTGAAGAGCTCCGGCACCTTCTTCTCGTAGTACGGGAACTGGCTGCCATAGGTGTTGCCCAGCACCTGGTTGACCTCGTCGAGGTGGTTCTGGCGGTAGTCGCCCAGGTGGGTGCCGAGCCGCGTGGTGCAGGTGGCGAGCAGGCCGTCGTTGTCCTCGCCGAAGAAGGCGAGGGTGCCCAGCGCCGACAGCGGCGCGTCGCTCGGGTCGAACAGGCTGAAGCCGGTCGACACGCCCGACCACGAGTAGTAGCGCACGCCGTTCACCACCGCCGCGCCGCTCTTCACGCTGCACGACGAGCCCTGCGCGGGCCGTCCCTGCGGGAACTTGGCGTCGAAGGCCGCGCCGCCTGCCGTGGTCAGCGAGGCCAGCGCGTTCAGCGGGACTTCCGGCAGCTGGCTCGGGTCCTTGCCCGAGAGGAAGCCGATCACGCTGGTCAGCAGCCCCACGGCCTTGACGACCACGCCTTGCGCTATGCCGCCCTCGGGCAGCCTGGCGAGCAGGTCGGCCACCTTGGAGCCGCCATTCGCGCCGCCCACCGAGGTGACCGACGCCACCATGTCGGGCGCCACCGCCGCCACATAGCGCACCGTGGGCGCGCCTTGGGAATGCCCGATCAGGTTGAACTTGAGCGTCGGGTTCTTTTCCAGCGCGCGGATGGTCTTGAGCTCCTGCAGCAGCTGCTCGCCGCGGATCTCCGAGGTGTTGGTGCCCGACACCTGCGCTACATACACCCGCGCGCCGGCGCCGGCCAGCTTGTCGGGAATGCCGTAGAAGTAGTCGACGCCCAGCAGGTTGTCGAAGCCCAGCAGGCCGTGGACCAGCACGATGGGGTATCTGGTCTTCGCCTCGTCGGAGGCCGCCCGGGCCGTCACCAGCGTCGAGCCGGCGCTGGCGGCCGCACGGGCCAAGGGGGTCATCGCCATCGTCGCCGCGGCAAGCCCGCAGCAAAGAACCACATTCCACTTCATCGCCATCCGGCACTCCCTTGCGTCGGTTGAAAAAAACGAACGTTCGTTCGGAA
Organism: Variovorax durovernensis; assembly: GCF_977011995.1. NCBI lineage: Bacteria > Pseudomonadati > Pseudomonadota > Betaproteobacteria > Burkholderiales > Comamonadaceae > Variovorax > Variovorax durovernensis. The sequence continues at coordinate 287,392 of NZ_CDRNCW010000001.1, forward strand.
ACGGTGGCCGCATTCTGTGGATGCGGGCGGGAATGGAAACTGGGGTTTTCCCCGTGGCGGGTTGAATCGCCCTAAAATGCTCGCCTTCCCAAGGAGCGTTGCAGCGGCGGGCCACAGCGGCCCGCCGTCAGGCTTGGGGCGACAACGACGCTCGCCTGTTCGACTCTTCCGCAGGTGAGGCCATGTCCCAGATTTCCGCTCCAGCTACCCCCGATTCCGCCCCCCTGGCACCCCCGCCCATGAAGCTGTCCGGCCTCGAGCCGGTCGCCATCGGCGAAGGCACGCTGTTCGTCAACATCGGCGAGCGCACCAACGTCACCGGCTCCAAGGCCTTCGCGCGGATGATCCTCAACGGCCAGTTCGAAGAAGCATTGGCCGTGGCGCGCCAGCAGGTCGAGAACGGCGCGCAGGTGATCGACATCAACATGGACGAGGCCATGCTCGACAGCAAGGCAGCCATGGTCCGCTTCCTGAACCTCATTGCCAGCGAACCCGACATCGCGCGCGTGCCGGTGATGGTCGACAGCTCGAAGTGGGAAGTCATCGAGGCCGGCCTGCGCTGCATCCAGGGCAAGGGCATCGTCAACTCCATCTCCATGAAGGAGGGCGTCGACAAGTTCAAGCACGAGGCCAAGCTGGTCAAGCGCTACGGCGCCGCCGCAGTGGTCATGGCCTTCGACGAGAAGGGCCAGGCCGACACCTACGCGCGCAAGATCGAGATCTGCGAGCGCGCCTACCGCATCCTGGTCGACGAGGTGGGCTTCCCGCCCGAGGACATCATCTTCGACCCGAACATCTTTGCCATTGCCACCGGCATCGAGGAACACGACAACTACGCGGTCGACTTCATCAACGCCGTGCGCTGGATCAAGCAGAACCTGCCGGGCGCCAAGGTGTCGGGCGGCGTGAGCAACGTGAGCTTCAGCTTCCGCGGCAACGACCCGGTGCGCGAGGCGATCCACACCGTGTTCCTGTACCACGCAATCAAGGCCGGCATGGACATGGGGATCGTCAACGCCGGCATGGTGGGCGTGTACGACGACCTGGAGCCGACCCTGCGCGAGCGCGTGGAAGACGTGGTGCTCAACCGCCGCCCCGACGCCGGCGAGCGCCTCGTCGAGGTGGCCGAAACCGCCAAGAGCGGCGCCAAGGACGACAGCAAGAAGCTCGAATGGCGCGGCACGCCCGAGAACCCGGTGCACGTCAACCAGCGCCTGTCGCACGCGATGGTGCACGGCATCACCGACTTCATCGTCGAAGACACCGAAGAGGCCTACCAGCAGATCCTTGCGAAGGGCGGCCGCCCGCTGCACGTGATCGAAGGCCCGCTGATGGACGGCATGAACATCGTGGGCGACCTGTTCGGCCAGGGCAAGATGTTCCTGCCGCAGGTGGTGAAGTCGGCGCGCGTCATGAAGTCGGCCGTGGCCCACCTCATTCCCTACATCGAGGAAGAAAAGCGCCAGGACGAGGCCGCGGGCCGCGACGTGCGCACCAAGGGCAAGATCATCATCGCCACCGTGAAGGGCGACGTGCACGACATCGGCAAGAACATCGTCACCGTCGTGCTCCAGTGCAACAACTTCGAAGTGGTGAACATGGGCGTGATGGTCCCGTGCCACGAAATTCTCGCCAAGGCGAAGGTCGAGGGCGCGGACATCGTGGGCCTGTCGGGCCTGATCACGCCGAGCCTCGAAGAAATGCAGTACGTGGCCGGCGAGATGCAGAAGGACGACCACTTCCGCATCAAGAAGATTCCGCTGCTCATCGGCGGCGCCACCACCAGCCGCGTGCACACGGCGGTGAAGATCGCGCCGCACTACGAAGGCCCGGTGGTCTACGTGCCCGACGCCTCGCGCAGCGTGAGCGTGGCGCAGAGCCTGCTGAGCGACCAGGCCACCGCGTACATCGACGAGATCAACGCCGACTACGAGAAGGTGCGCCACCAGCACGCCAACAAGAAGCAAGTGCCACTGTGGCCGCTGGCCAAGGTGCGCGCCAACAAGACGCCGATCGACTGGTCGAACTACACGCCGCCTTGCCCCAAGTTCATCGGCCGGCGCGTGTTCAGGAACTTCGACCTGACCGAGCTTGCCAAGTACATCGACTGGGGCCCGTTCTTCCAGACCTGGGACCTGGCCGGCCCGTTCCCGGCCATCCTGAAGGACGAGATCGTCGGCACCGAGGCCGTGCGCGTATACGCCGACGGCCAGCGCATGCTCAAGCGCCTGATCGAAGGCCGCTGGCTCAGCGCGAGCGGCATCGTCGGCTTCTGGCCCGCCAACACGGTGAACGACGACGACATCGAGCTCTACACCGACGAGACGCGCAGCGAGGTCGCGCTCACCTGGTACGGCATGCGCCAGCAGACCGAGAAGCAGGTGATCGACGGCGTGATGCGCCCGAGCCGCTGCCTGGCCGACTTCGTCGCGCCCAAGGCGAGCGGCCTGAAGGACTACGTGGGTGTGTTCGCCGTGACGGCCGGCCTGGGCGTGGAGAAGAAGGAGAAGTACTTCATCGACGACCTCGACGACTACTCCGCCATCATGCTCAAGGCCCTGGCCGACCGGTTGGCCGAGGCCTTCGCAGAGTCGCTGCACCACCGCGCGCGCACCGACCTCTGGGGCTACGCGAGCGACGAAAGCCTGAGCAACGACGACATGATTGCCGAGAAATACCGCGGCATCCGCCCCGCGCCGGGCTACCCGGCCTGCCCCGACCACAGCGTGAAGCGCCCGATGTTCGACCTTCTGGGTTGCGCGGACATTGGAATGACCCTGACGGAAAGCCTCGCTATGATGCCCGCCGCCAGCGTGAGTGGTTTTTACTTAAGTCACCCCGATTCCACCTACTTCAACGTCGGCAAGATCGGGCATGACCAGTTGCAGGACCAGGCCGCGCGGCGCAAGGAGAGCGAGTCTGACCTGGAGCGCCTGCTGGCACCCAATCTTTGAACCCGCCGGCCGGTCCCCAGCCGACCGGCACCGGGAGTTGCTATTCAGAAATTGATATTCGCGGCCGCGCACTACGCGGCACTGGCGGTCTTCATCACCAGCAGTTGGGGTTTCGGCCGCGCATTGCTGGGCCGCCTGGCCCCGCCGCCCCGCCGGGACGCATGGCTGGAGGCCGCGATGGCCGTGGCGCTGGGCATGGGGCTTTTCATCTGCGGCTTCCAGGCCCTGGCCATCTTCGGTGCCTTCCGGCCCGGGGCCACGCTGGCACTGGTGCTGGCGGGCGTGGCGGCCGCCGCGCTCCAGCTGCCAGGCTGGCTGCGCGAGCGGCGCGCCCTGCTGCTCTCCAGCGAGACCGCGCCGCCCTGGACCCGTTACGAGCGCATCGCCGCCATCGCGCTGGCGCTGGTCGCGCTGCCCGCCCTGGTGGCGCCGCTCGCGCCGCCCTTCGCCTTCGACGAGCTGATGTACCACCTGCCCTATGCGCGGCAGGTCGCGCAGCAGGGTACGCTGGGCATCCACGACTGGCTGCGCTACCCCTGGTTCCCGTACAACTACAACCTGTTGTATGCCGCCGCGCTGCAACTGGGCGACGACGTGCTGCCGCACTTTCTCAACGCCCTGGCGGGCGCGCTGTCGGTGGTGATGCTCTTCCGCCTCGGCATGCAGCATGCCAACCGGCTCACCGCCTGCATCGGCGCGGCCATCTGGCTGGGGCTCGGCGACTACTCCAATGCGCTCATCGACATGGGCGTCGCGCTGTTCGTGCTGTCGGCCTGCGTGGCGCTGTGGTGGTGGCGCGAGTCGCAGCCCGGCAGGCCGGTGAACGGCGGCATGCGCTGGCTGGGGCTCGCGGCCTTCTTCCTTGGCGTGGCCGCCGGCTCCAAGTACCAGGCGCTGGTCTTCATGCCGCTGGTGGCACTGTTCGTCGTGCGCCAGGAGCGCAGCCCCAAGGCCTGGGGGCTCGCGCTGCTGTGCTTCCTGCTGCCGTGCATCTACTGGTACGCGCGCAACTTCGTCATGACGGGCGATCCCTTCAATCCCATCGGCGCGCGGGTGTTCGGCTTCACCGAATGGACGCCGGCCGACTACGTGCAGCAGGTGGCCGACGTGCGCGTGCACGCCGAGATGCCCAATGCGCTGATCTGGTCGTTCTTCCTCGCGCCCTTCGGCGTGCTGTGGAAGCGCTCCGCCGCCGTGCGCGCGGCGGGCTGGTTCTGCATCTACTCGGTGGCCGTGTGGGTCGTGACCTCGCGCTACCCGCGCTACCTGATGGCGTCGTTCCCGCTGCTGGCCCTGGTCTCGGCCGTCGGCTGGCAGGTGCTGTTCGGCTGGATCTCGTCGGGCCTGCGCCGCTTGTTCGGCCGCAAGGACGAGCGCGAGGCCGGTGCTGCGGTCGCGACCGGCGCCATGAGCCGCGACACCGCCCGCGCCGGCGCCCGCATGGGCGACTGGGTGGCCGTGCTGCTGCTGGCCGTGCTGGCGGCCGTGGCGGTGCGCCAGACCGCGGTCAAGGTCGGCATGATCTCCGTCACGCCCGAGACGCGCGAAGCCTTCCTGCGCAAGCACGTGCCGGGCTATGCCGCCATGGACTACCTGCGCCGCAACGCCACCGGCCGGGTCTACCAGGTCGCGCTGAACGAGGCGATCTACTACGGCCCCAACCCGATCTGGGGCGACACCCTCGGCCCTTGGCGCTACACCGACTTCGGCAAGCTGTCGGGCGGCGACCTCGCGCGCAAGCTCGCGGGGCTGGGCTTCGTCGCCGTGGTGCTGCCGGACTCCGTCGTGCCCGTGTTCAGCGCCCGGGTCGACTTCGACAAGTACTTCGCCGTGCAGTTCGAACAGGACGGCAGCCGCGTCTACCGTATCCTCCCCGTCGCACCATGACAGACGCCGACACCCACGCCCACGCCCGCCATCCCTTGCGCATTGCAGTGGTCATCCCCTGCTACAACGAAGCGCTGGCCATCGCGCAGGTGGTCGAGGGCTTTCGCGCGGCGCTGCCCGAGGCCGAAGTCCACGTCTTCGACAACAACTCCAGCGACGACACCGCCGCCGTCGCGCGCGCGGCCGGCGCCGTCGTCACGCACGTGGCTGCGCGCGGCAAGGGCAACGTGGTGCGGCGCATGTTCGCCGACGTAGAGGCCGACGTCTACGTCATGGCCGACGGCGACGCCACCTACGACGCCACCGCCGCACGCCGGCTGATCGACCGGCTGGTCGGTGGCAACCTCGACATGGTGGTCGGCAACCGCGTCGACGACGGGCAGAACGCGCTCACCTACCGTGCGGGCCACCGCTTCGGCAACCGGCTGCTGACCGGCGCCGTGGTGCAGCTCTTCGGCGGCGGCCTGACCGACATGCTCTCGGGCTATCGCGTGTTCTCGCGGCGCTACGCCAAGTCGTTCCCTGCGCTGTCGCGCGGCTTCGAGATCGAGACCGAACTCACCGTGCATGCGCTCGAGCTGCGCATGCCCTACGCGGAGGAAAGCACCGCCTACAGCACGCGGCCCGAAGGCTCCGAGAGCAAGCTCTCGACCTACCGCGACGGCTGGCGCATCCTCAAGACCATCTGCAAGCTGTTCGTGAGCGAACGGCCGCTGCAGTTCTTCTCGATCATCGGGGGCTTCCTGGTGGCCCTGTCGGTCGTGCTGGCGGTGCCGCTCTTCATGACCTACATGCACACCGGCCTCGTGCCGCGCCTTCCCACCGCGGTGCTGGTGACGGGCGCCATGCTGGCCGCGATGCTGTCCTTCGTCTGCGGCATCGTGATGCACGCCGTCACGCTCGGGCGGAGGGAGGCCAAGCGGCTGCGCTACCTCGCGATACCGGGCGTGCGGGCGGCTGTTCGCAAATGAAGATCGGACGGGAGTTCCTGTCGTTCGCCGTGATCGGCGTGATCGGCCTCGTCGTCGACTTGGTGGTGCTGTACCTGCTGGCACCGCTGCTGGGCTGGTATGTCGCGCGCGTGGTGTCGTTCCTGGCGGCGGCCACCACCACCTGGGCCTTCAACCGCCGCTACACCTTCGCGGCCGGTGCGGCGGCCAGCCGTTCCATCTGGCGCGAATACTTCGGCTACCTCGCCACCATGACCGCAGGCGCGGTGCTGAACTACGGTGCCTACATGCTGACCCTGCACTGGGTCGAAGGCCGCTGGGCCGCCGCGCTCGGCGTGGCCATGGGCAGCCTTGCCGGCATGAGCGCCAATTTTCTGTCGGCGCGCTACCTGGTCTTCCGTTCGCACCGCGGCGGCTGAAGCCGCCACCCGGGCGGCGATGCCCGTCAGTCAGTGCGCGCCGGAAACGACCACCGGTATCTCGGTCGCCGGCGGCGTGTTGCGGCTGCGGCCGCAGCGCACGATGCCGTCGATCATCACCATGCCCACGCCCGGAATGTCGCCGAGTTGCACGCTTTCGAGCAGGCCCGGCGCGGGCGAATGCTGCGCGCGGTCCATGAACACGAAGTCGGCGTCGCGGCCCACCTCGACCAGCCCGCAGTTGAGCTTGCGGATCTTCGCGGTGTTGCCGGTGGCGAAGCAGAACACCAGCTCGGCCGGGATGTTCGCGATGGACGACAGCATCGCCACCATGCGCAGGATGCCCAGCGGCTGCACGCCGGAGCCCGCGGGCCCGTCGGTGCCGAGGATCACGCGGTGCGGGCACTTGAGCTCGAGTGCTGCCTTGGCCGCGGCGATGGCCACCTTCTCGTTGCCGTTGTGCACGATCTCGATGGCGCGCGAGCTCTTCTCGCACAGCTCGCACACGTGCGCCTCGGGCAGCGAGGTGTGGCCGCCGTTGATGTGGCCGATGATGTCGGCGTCGGCTTCGAGCACCACGTCCTTGTCGATCAGGCCCGAACCGGGAATCGACGGGCCGCCCGTGTGGATGGTGCTCTGGATGCCGTACTTACGCGCCCAAGCCACCATTTCCTTGGCTTCGTAGCCGGCCTTGACCGAGCCCAGCCCCACTTCGCCGAGCAGGCCCACGCCGGCTTCGGCCAGTTCCTTGAAGTCGCTCTCGACCATGCCCTTCTCGATGACCGGCGCACCGGCCAGCACCTTCACGCCGCCGGGGCGGAAATTGTCGAAGGCGCGCTGCGCGGTAATGGCAAGTGCCTTCAGGCCCACGATGTCTTTCGGGCGCCCTGGCAGGTGCACTTCACCGGCGGAAATCATCGTCGTCACGCCACCGTGCATGGTCGAGTCGATCCAGCCGAGCTGGCCCTGGCGCGGCGTCCAGTCGCCGAACACCGGGTGCACGTGGCTGTCGATCAGGCCGGGCGCGACGCAGGTCTTCTTCGCGTCGATGACGGTCTTCGCGCCTTCGAGGTCGCAGTCTTTCTCTTTGCCGACCGCGACGATCAGGCCGTCGTTCACCACGATGGTGTCGGCATCGAGGATGGGCTTGTCGATGTCGCCCGAGAGCAGCAGCCCGATGTTCTTTATGACGACCTTGCCCGACTTGCCGCCGGCTGCGATTTCTGCCATTTCGTGTTTTCCTCGTGGGGTGGGGTGTTGTCTTGTACGTCGTCCGCGCGCACGGTGCGCAGCACGGTCTCGATCACGAAGTCTTCCCAGTGCGTGATCGCCTCCGGCGACTCCAACGGCTCGCCGAGGAAGGCGGTGAGCGTGTGCCTGTTGGAGGTATAGAAATAGCCGGTGGACGCGATCAGCAGGTAGATGTCGCGCGCCACAAGGTCCTTGCGGAACAGGCCCTGCGCGGCGCCGCTGGCAAGAATCTCCGCAATGATGGCCACCGCGCGCGACGAATACTCGCGAGCGCGCAGCGACTTGGAGATGTGCCGGCCCTTGTGCAGGTTCTCGGTGTTCAGCAGCGTGACGAACTCGGGGTTCTTGCGGTAGTAGCCCAGCACGAAGCGGATGACTTCGGTGAGCGCCTCCACCGGCCGCGAAGCGTCGAGCGCAATGGCGGCCTCGGCGTCGTCCATGCGCTGGTAGATGCCTTCGAGCACCGCGATGAAGAGGCCTTCCTTGCTGCCGAAGTAGTAATAGATCATGCGGTCGTACGACTTGGCGGCCTTGGAGATCTTCTCCACGCTGCCGCCGTCGTAGCCGTACTTGGCGAACACCTTGGTCGCCGACTTCAGGATGCTGTCGCGCGTGGCCTGTGCGGCCGCCTCGCGCACGCCCGTGCGGCGCTGCGGCTTGGTGACTACCTTGCGTTCCATCGGAGGGCGGGATGAAGAGGGAGGCGGTCGCCGCCGGGCCGCCCCAAGGCGGACCGCGCCTCCCCCATGGGGGGTGGAGTTACACGAGCACAGCGAGTGAAAAGCCGGTGGGCCTTCATTACTTTTCGGCGAAGGCGCGCTCGACGACGAAGTCGCCCGGCGTGCTCGTGTTGCCTTCCTTGAAGCCGCGCTTTTCCAGGATGTGCTTCAGGTCGACCAGCAGGCCGGGGCTGCCGCACAGCATGACGCGGTCTTCCTCGACGTTGAGCGGCGGCAGGCCGAGGTCGTCGGTCAGCTTGTTGCTCTCGATCAGGTCGGTGATGCGGCCCTGGTTGCGGAACTCCTCGCGCGTGACGGTCGGGTAGTACAGCAGCTGGTTGGCGATCATCTCGCCAAGGATCTCGTGCTTGGGCAGGTGGTCGGTCACGAGGTCGTGGTAGGCCAGTTCGTCGACCTGGCGCACGCCGTGCACCAGGATGACCTGCTCGAACTTCTCGTAGGTGTCCGGGTCGCGGATGATGCTCATGAACGGTGCGAGGCCGGTGCCGGTGCCGAACAGGTACAGGCGCTTGCCCGGCAGCGTGTAGTCGATCAGCAGCGTGCCGGTGGGCTTGCGGCCCACGATGATGGTGTCGCCCACCTGGATGTGCTGCAGCTTCGATGTGAGCGGGCCGTCTTCCACCTTGATGCTCAGGAACTCGAGGTGCTCCTCGTAGTTCGGGCTCACGATGCTGTAGGCACGCAGCAGGGGCTTGTTGTTGACCTTCAGGCCGATCATCGTGAAATGACCGTTCGAGAAGCGCAGCGCGGGGTCGCGCGTGGTGGTGAAGGTGAACAGGCGGTCGGTCCAGTGGTGGACGCTCAGGACGCGTTCTTCGCTGAATGCACTCATACGAAACTCAAGAGTTGGTTGGGACGGAGGAAGGTGGCTGAGCCGAAATGCACGCCTGTGGGGCATGCAGCCGTCGGCCGGCTTCGAACCCTCCATTGTCGTTGGTCGGAAAAACCCCGATGAACATCGCGAGAAAACACCATTGCAAGCATCGGGCCTGTTTGCTACATTGCCCTCGAATGTAGTGAACGCAACATGAAAGTGTAGGGAATGCTACACAAACGGAACTCGGCGCACAAGCGGGCAGACGGCACGTTTGTTGCAAAGACCGGCTTCCTGGTTTGCACCTTCGCACACGACCGACACGCCCACGAGATCGCCCCGATGACAGAACACACCAAGACAGACGGATTGCCCGGCATCGACATGCCCGTGGTGGCCGACGCCGGCAGCGGCGCCTTCGGCAAGGCGCCCCCGCGCAACGAACGCATGAGCACGGCCAAGGTCGAGTGCAACGCCTGCCCCGTGCTGTGCCAGATTTCCGACGGCCGTACCGGCGCCTGCGACCGCTACGCCAACCGCGAAGGCGTGCTGGTGCGCGTCGACCCCGTGGTGCTGCTGCGCCGCGCGGTCGAGAGCGAGGCTGCGGTGCTGGTGCCCTTCGACCGTCCCGGGGCGGCGCCCGCCGAGGCCCTGGCCGAGCCCGACTGGAACGGCGACCTGCTGCACGCCGACGAAGTCTTCGTCACCGGCGTGGGTTCCTCCACCACCTACCCCGACTACAAGCCCGCGCCCTTCATCGTGGCCTCGAAGGCCAAGGGCGTCGACATGGTCACCGTCGTCACCGAAGGCATCTTCAGCTACTGCAGCTTCAAGGTGAAGATCGACACAGACCGCTTCCTCGGCTCGGAGCAGGCCAACGTGCGCTACCGCGGCGAGGTGGTCGGCCATGTCACCACCGCCGAGTACGGCTCGCAGATGCTGTCGCTGGGTGGCGTGCACCACCTCACCGGCGGCAGCAAGAAGGAAGGCCGCATGACGGCCGAGCTGATGCAGCTGCTGGGCAACAAGAAGGCAGTGGAGTGCACCATCGACGGCGGCTCCACGCTCGTCATACAGGCCGGCAAGGCGCCCATCGTCAACGGTGTGGAAGAGCAGCGCATGCGCGTGGGCTGCGGCTCCGCGGCGGTGGGCATCTTCGCGCGGCAGTTCGCGGGTGTGGCCGACGAGGTGGTGGTGGTCGACGACCACATCACCGGCGTGCTCACCGAGCACCAGGCCGGCCGCTGCCTCGACATGGCGCCTTCGGGCATCCAGATGCTGGGGCGCAAGTCGACGCCGGGGCGCTACTTCCAGGTGGCGAATCCTGGTAACGGCTGGGGCGGCACCGACATCGCCGATCCGCTCGCCATCATCGAAGGCTGGGAAGAGGGCGTCGCGCGCCCCGGCCTGCGCCTGCTCATGACATCGACCACCGGCGAGCATGCGCAGTGGTACGTGCTCGACGACGCGCTCAATCCCGTCGAGCAGCCGATGCCGCCCGAGGTGCGCCGCATCGTCGACCGCATCGGCGAGAACTGCGAGCCTTCCCTGTGCACCGTGCTGTTCCTCGGCGGTGCGGGCGGCAGCCTGCGCGCCGGCGTCACCGAAAACCCGGTGCTGCTCACGCGCGCCATCAAGCGCGCGCTGGTCAACGTCACCTGCGGCGGCGCGCCGGCCTATGTTTGGCCCGGCGGCGGCATCACCGTGATGGCCGACGTCATGCGCATGCCCGACAACAGCTTCGGCACCGTGCCCACGCCGGCCATCGTCGCGCCCATCGAATTCAGCATGCGGCGCGACGACTACGAGGCGCTCGGTGGCCACATGGAACACATCTTCTCGCTCGAGCAGGCACTCGCGCGCGGCGCGTGGCAGGAAGACGGCGCGCCGCTCGCGCGCCAATGGCTCGCCATGGACGACGCCAACCCGTGGCCCCTGGGCCACACCCCGATGCTCGGCTGAGGCGAGCCATGACCGCCCAACGCAGCGCGCTCGGCGAAGGGCGCTGGCACTTCAACCACGGCCCGATCGACATCGTGGCCGAGGCGCATGGCGACCCGTACGCCGTGGCTGCCGCGCATGACGCGGCCTGGGCGCGCTTCGTCCACGTGCTCGACGAACTGGTGCGCGAATTGCCCCTGCTGCGCCTGCCCGTGACCGACAGGATGCGTCCGCGCAACGTGGTCGCGCGCCGCATGTGGGACGCGTGCGCCGCGTTCTCGCCGATGTTCATCACGCCGATGGCCGCCGTGGCCGGCTCGGTCGCGCAGGAGCTCGTCGCTTTCTACGAGCGCCCCGGCATCGAGCGCGCATGGATCAACAACGGCGGCGACATCGCGCTGCACCTCGCGCCCGGCCAGTCGGCGCGCGTGGGCGTGTACGCCGACCTCGCGCGCTTCGACTTGCGCGATGCAGGCGGCATCCTCACCACCGACGGCCAGTTCGAGCTGCGCGCCGAGCAGCCTGTGCGTGGAGTCGCCACCAGCGGCTGGCGCGGGCGCAGTTTCTCGCTGGGTATCGCCGACAGCGTGACGGTGCTGGCCGCCACGGCGGCGCAGGCCGACGCCGCCGCCACGGTGATCGCCAATGCCGTCGATGTCGACGACGACGCCATCGCGCGCCGCCCCGCCAGCGAATGCAAGGACGACAGCGACCTGGGCGACGCACTCGTCACTGTCGACGTGCCCGCGCTGCCCCCCGCGCAGGTGCGCAACGCACTCGATACGGGCGTGGTGTGCGCCAAAGTCCTGCAAAAAGGCGGGCTCGTGTGGGCTGCTCTACTCGTTTGCCAGGGGCAGTGGCGTCTTGTCGAACCCTTATGCTCGAAGGCGCTCGAGACAGAGCCGCCGAAAACAGTTGGTTCAGTATTTGCTTAACGAAAAGCAAGGTTCTTTTTCATGATCGAAATCCGCCGCGTCTTCACCCATGTCGAGCACATCCACCACGAGTTCGGACCGCGCGCCGACACCCCGCTGGTGCGCGGTGCCATCGGCGCGGTGCTGGCCAATCCGTTCGCGGGCCGCTACGAGCCCGACATCCTGCCGATGATGGCGCTGCTCGACCCCGTGGGCGTCGACATGGCGCACCGCCTGCACGCCGCCATGGACGTGCCGCTCGAGCAGATCGCCACCTACGGCAAGGGCGCCATCGTCGGCGCCGGCGGCGAGCTGGAGCACGGCGCGCTGTGGCACGTGCCCGGCGGCTACGCGATGCGCGAACTGCTCGGCTGGAAGGGCGATCGCGCGGCCTACACCGCAGGCAAGGCCGAGGACAAGAAAGGCCAGCCCGGCAACGCGCTGTCGATCGTGCCCTCGACCAAGAAGGTCGGACCGCCCGGCGCCGCGCTCGACGTGCCGCTCACCAACATCAATGCCAGCTACGTGCGCGGCCAGTTCGACGCCATCGAGGTGCGCGTGCCCGGCGCGCCCGCGGCCGACGAGATCGTCTTCATCCTCGCGATGAGCACCGGCTACCGCATTCACGCACGCGTGGGCGGCCTGCTCGCAAAAGACATCAGCAAATGGGACGGACTGCGCTGAGCCGCGGCATCCATACAGAGACAAGACAAGGAACACAGAACATGACCGCCAACATCCGCAAGCTCGTCATTCAGGTCGACGAAACCCGCAAGGAAATGGGCAAGGACATCACGCCGCCCACGCGCCGCGCCGTCGCCATCGCCGTGATCGACAACCCCTATGCCGGGCGCTACAGCGAGAACCTCGACGACCTGATCGCCATCGGCGAGGAACTCGGCGCGCTGCTGGGCCAGAAGGCCGTGAAGGCGCTGGGCATCGAGCCCGGCCAGGTCCAGAGCTACGGCAAGGCCGCGATCGTCGGCGAGAACGGCGAGCTCGAGCACGCCGCCGCCATCCTGCATCCCAAGCTCGGCGCGCCGCTGCGCGTGGCGGTCGAGAAGGGCGCCGCGCTGGTGCCTTCGGCCAAGAAGCGCGGCTCGCTGGGCACCGCCGTCGACGTGCCGCTGGGCCACAAGGACGCGGCCTTCGTGCGCAGCCACTTCGACGCGATCGAGGCCCGCGTGAGCGACGCGCCGCGCGCCAACGAGATCGTGGTGGCGGTTGCCGTCACCGACAGCGGCCGACCGCTGCCGCGCATCGGCGGCCTGCAGGCGCATGAAATCAAGGGCGAAGACGGTCTTCGTTGACCCCGTCTTCCGCGCATCAAGCCCAATCACGGTGTTTCCTTTCCTCATTCGATCTCAAGGAGCTTTCCCCATGAATCCATTGCGTCACGTCTTCAGCGCCGCGGCCCTCGCCGCGCTGACCACCGCTCTCGTTCCCGCGCACGCGCAGGGCGTGATCAAGATCGGCGAGGTCAACAGCTACAAGGCCCAGCCCGCCTTCCTCGAGCCCTACAAGAAGGGCATGGAGCTGGCCGTCGAAGAGATCAACGCCAAGGGCGGCGTGAACGGGAAGAAGGTCGAGCTCATCACGCGCGACGACAACGCCAACCCCGGCGACGCCGTGCGCGTTGCCGAAGAGCTGGTGGCGCGCGAGAAGATCGACGTGCTCACCGGCACCTTCCTGTCGAACACCGGCCTGGCCGTGGCCGACTTCGCCAAGCAGAAGAAGATCTTCTTCCTGGCCGGCGAACCGCTGACCGACAAGATGACCTGGCAGGGCGGCAACGAATACACCTACCGCCTGCGTCCCGGCACCTACATGCAGGCCGCGATGCTCGTGCCCGAGGCCGTCAAGCTCAAGAAGAAGCGCTGGGCCGTCGTGTACCCCAACTACGAATACGGGCAGTCGGCAGTGGCCGCGTTCAAGACGCTGCTGAAGGCCGCGCAGCCCGACGTCGAGTTCGTCGCCGAGCAGGCGCCGCCGCTGGGCAAGGTGGATGCGGGCGCGGTGGCGCAGGCGCTGGCCGACGCCAAGCCTGACGCGATCTTCAACGTGCTGTTCGGCGCCGACCTGTCGAAGTTCGTGCGCGAAGGCAACACACGAGGCCTGTTCAAGGACCGCGCGGTCGTCAGCGTGCTGACCGGCGAGCCCGAGTACCTCGACCCATTGAAGGACGAAACGCCCAACGGCTGGATCGTGACCGGCTACCCCTGGTACGGCATCCAGACGCCCGAGCACAAGGCCTTCTTCCTCGCGTACCACGCCAAGTACAACGACTATCCGCGCCTCGGCTCGGTGGTCGGCTACAGCATGATCAAGTCGGTCGCGGCCGGTGTCGCCAAGGCCAAGGGCACCGAAACGCCGAAGCTCCTCGAAGCATTCAAGGGCCTGCAGGTCGACACGCCGTTCGGCAAGATCAGCTACCGCGCCGAAGACCACCAGTCCACCATGGGCGCCTTCGTCGGCAAGACGAAGAACGAAAACGGCAAGGGCGTGATGGTCGACTACACCTACTTCGACGGCGCCAAGTTCCAGCCCTCCGCAGCCGACGTCAAAAAGTCGCGCGCCACCGACTGACCCTGATCTTTTTCGGAACGCTTGCACCCATGAGCCTCTCGTCCCTGCTGCTTCAGTTCCTCACCGGACTGTCGTCGGCTTCGTCGCTGTTCCTCGTGGGGGCCGGCCTTTCGTTGATCTTCGGTGTCACGCGCATCGTCAACTTTGCGCATGGCTCCTTCTTCATGGTCGGCATCTACCTGGCCTACACGCTGGTCGAGAAGCTCGGCGGCGGCATGGGCTTCTGGCCTGCGGTGTTGATTGCCGCGATCGCGGTCGGCATTCTCGGAGCGCTGATCGAGATGGTGCTGCTGCGCCGCATCTACAAGTCGCCCGAGCTGTTCCAGCTGCTGGCGACCTTCGCGCTGGTCCTTGTCATCAAGGACGCGGTGCTCTACATCTGGGGGCCTGACGAACTGCTCGGGCCGCGCGCGCCGGGCCTGTCGGGCTCCGTCGAAATCCTGGGCCGGCAGTTCCCAACCTACGACCTGTTCCTGATCGTCGTCGGCCCTGTCGTGCTCGGCCTCATGTGGCTGCTGCTCACGCGCACCCGCTGGGGCACGCTGGTGCGTGCCGCCACGCAAGACCGCGAGATGGTCAGCGCGCTGGGCGTGAACCAGGCCTGGCTCTTCACCGCGGTGTTCGCGCTCGGTGCCATGCTCGCGGGCCTGGGCGGCGCGCTGCAGTTGCCGCGCGAGCCGGCCACGCTCGCGATGGACCTCAACACCATCGGCGCGGCCTTCGTGGTCGTGGTGGTGGGCGGCATGGGTTCCATTCCGGGTGCCTATGCGGCGGCGCTGCTGATCTCGGAGATCAAGGCCGTGTGCATCTGGCTCGGCGTGGTGGAAATCTTCGGCTACAGCGTGTCCTTCTCGAAGCTCACGCTGGTGGTCGACTTCATCGTCATGGCCATCGTGCTGGTGTGGCGCCCGTGGGGCCTGTTCGGACGGCCGCAGGCGCCGAGCCGCTATGTGGGCATGGCCGAAGAGCCGCTGCGCCGCGCGAGCAAGGGCTACCTGTGGCTGGTCGCGGCGCTGGGCGTGGTGCTCATGGCGATGCCGCTGCTCACCGCCGACTCGCCCTACACCACGGTGCTGATGATCGACCTGCTGATCGCCGCGCTGTTCGCCGCCAGTCTGCACTTCATCATGGGGCCGGCCGGCATGCATTCGTTCGGCCATGCCGCCTACTTCGGCCTCGGGGCCTACGGCGCCGCGCTGCTGGTGCGCGCGAGCGGCCTGCCGATGGAAGCGGCGCTCATCGTGGCCCCGCTGGTCGCGGCCATCGGCGCCTTCGTCTACGGCTGGTTCGCAGTGCGGCTGTCGGGCGTGTACCTTGCGATGCTCACGCTGGCTTTCGCGCAGATCACCTGGGCCGTCGTCTACCAGTGGGATTCGTTCACCGGCGGCAGCAACGGCCTCACGGGCGTGTGGCCGTCGGAATGGCTGTCGGACAAGCGCACCTACTACTGGCTCACGCTGGTGCTCGTGGCCGCCGGCATCCTGATGCTGCGCCGCGTGCTGTTCTCGCCCTTCGGCTATGCGTTGCGCGCGGGCCGCGATTCGGTGCTGCGCGCCGACGCCATCGGCATCGACGTCAAGCGCATGCAGTGGACGGCCTTTATCGTCGCGGGCGCCGCGGCCGGTCTGGCCGGTTCGCTCTACGCCTTCTCCAAGGGCAGCATCTCGCCCGAGAGCCTCAGCGTCGACAAGTCGGTCGACGGCCTGGTGATGGTGCTGCTGGGCGGCATCCAGACGCTGGCCGGGCCGGTGGTCGGCGCCGTTACTTTCAGCTGGCTGCACGACACCGTGGCGCGCAACACCGACTACTGGCGCGCCACGCTCGGCGCCATCATCCTGATCCTCGTGCTGCTGTTCCCGCAGGGCATCGCCGGCTTCGCGAAGCAGTTGACCGACAAGCTGCTGCGCCGCGCCAAGCCCGATGCGGCGCCCGTGGCCGTCGAGGCAAAGGAGGCCAAGGCATGACGACCGCCTCCAACACCCCCCTGCTCAAGGTCGAGAACCTGGGCAAGTCTTTCGGTGGCGTGAAGGCCGTGGACGGCATCGGCTTCGAGCTGCACGCCGGCGAACTACTCGCGCTCATCGGCCCCAACGGTGCCGGCAAGTCCACCACCTTCAACATGGTCAACGGCCAGCTCAAGGCCGACCAGGGATCGATCCTGTTCGACGGCCACGAGCTCGTGGGCCAGAAGCCGCGTGCCATCTGGCGCCGGGGCGTGGGCCGCACCTTCCAGATTGCCGAAACTTTTGCCTCGCTCACCGTGGTCGAGAACGTGCAGATGGCGCTGCTGTCGCACGACGGCAAGCTGTTCTCGATGTGGCGCCGCGCGGCCGACCACAAGCGCGACGAGGCATTGGCGCTGCTCGAGCAGGTCGGCATGAAGTCGCAGGCCGACCGGCCCTGCAGCGTGCTGGCGTATGGCGACGTGAAGCGCGTCGAGCTCGCGATCGCGATGGCCAACAGCCCCAAGCTGCTTCTGATGGACGAGCCCACCGCCGGCATGGCGCCCAAGGAGCGCAACTCGCTCATGGCGCTGACCAAGGACCTGGTCATCCAGCGCGGCATGGCCGTGCTCTTCACCGAGCACAGCATGGACGTGGTGTTCGCGTATGCCGACCGCATGATCGTGCTGGCGCGCGGCCGACTCATCGCGCAGGGCAAGCCGCTGGAGATCCGCGACCATCCCAAGGTGCAGGAGGTGTACTTCGGCACCGGCAAGACATTCGAGAAGAAGGCCGCGGCCGTTGGAGAAGCCGCATGAGCGCAGCGCCGGGCCGCCCCAAGCAAGCTCGCACCGTGGTGCGAAGCACGGAGGTAGTTTGATGAACACGCATGAACCCCTTCTGCAGGCCAAGGCCCTGTGCGCCTGGTACGGGGCCGCGCAGATTCTTTATGACGTGGACCTCGAAGTGCGGCGCGGCGAAGTGGTCGCGCTCATGGGCCGCAACGGCGCGGGCAAGTCGACCACGCTGAAGGCGCTGATCGGCATGCTGGCCAAGCGCCGCGGCGCGGTGCGCTTCCTGGGCCACGACATCTCGAAGAGCGAGCCGCATCATGCGGCGCGCCTGGGCCTGGGCTTCGTGCCCGAAGACCGGCGCGTGTTCACCGACCTCACGGTGATGGAGAACCTCGAGGTCGGCAAGCAGCCCGCGCGCCGCTGGGCCGATGGCACCGACGCGCCGCTGTGGTCGCCCGAGCGCCTGTTCAAGCTGTTCCCCAATCTCGGCGAAATGCCCAACCGCCCCGGCGGCCGCATGAGCGGCGGCGAGCAGCAGATGCTCACCGTGGCGCGCACGCTCATGGGCAACCCCTACCTCGTGTTGCTGGACGAGCCTTCCGAGGGCGTGGCGCCGGTGATCGTCGAGCAGATGGCCAACATGATCCTGGAGCTCAAGGCGCAGGGCGTGAGCATCCTGCTGTCGGAGCAGAACATGCACTTCGCCGAACTGGTGTCCGACCGCGCCTATGTGCTCGAGAAGGGGCAGATCCGCTATCACGCCACCATGGCCGAGCTTGCGGCCAACGACGAAGTGCGCCGTGCGTATTTGAGCGTCTAGCATGAAGCACACCCCCAGTCTTCGCACACTTCGTGTCGCTTCGCCAACCCCCTTGCAGGGGGCAACACCGACGGCCCGGCAAAGCCGGTTCCGTGGTTTTCCTGGAAAGTTTCTCGCGTCCTGATCCCAGTTCCTCTTCCAGTCCTACAGGAGTCCACGCCATGCATCGCAGAACCCTCGTGAAATCCGCCGCCGCCCTCGGGCTGGCAAGCGGCCTCGGCAGTGTCGGTTTCAACGCTTTCGCGGCGGGCAAGATCAAGCCCGGCGACAAGGCCGCGCTGATCGTGGTCGACGTGCAGAACTGCTTTCTCGACGGCGGCACGCTGGCGGTGAAGGGCGGCAACGAAGTCATTCCGGTCATCAACGCACTGGCGCCCGCGTTCCAGAACATCGTGGTCACGCAGGACTGGCACACGGCGGGCCATGCGTCCTTTGCCAGCACCTACAGCGGCAAGAAGCCTTTCGAGACCACCAAGCTCAGCTACGGCACGCAGGTGCTGTGGCCCGACCACTGCGTGCAGGGCACCGAGGACGCCGCGCTCGGCAAGGAGCTGAAGGTGCCCACCGCCCAGCTCATCATCCGAAAGGGCTTCCACAAGGACATGGACAGCTACTCCGCCTTCGAGGAAGCCGACCACAAGACGGCCACCGGCCTGGCCGGCTACCTGAAGGCGCGTGGCATAAAGACCGTGTTCGTCACCGGCCTGGCCACCGACTTCTGCGTGGCCTGGACCGCGATGGACGCGCGCAAGGCCGGCTTCGAGGCCTACGTGATCGAGGACGCCACGCGCGGCATCGACCTCAACGGCTCGCTGGCCGCGGCGTGGAAACAGATGACGGCCAAGGGCGTCAAGCGCATCCAGTCGGCCGACATACAGGCCGCCTGAGCCCGAGCCGCGAAGAACAGCAAAAAAAGCGGGACCCACGACGCATGAAGCTCTCCATTTCAAGGCGCGCCATGGTGGCGGGCAGCGCTGCCCTGGCCCTCGGCCCCGGCCTGCTGCGGTCGGCACGCGCGGAAAACGGCGTGACCGACACCGCCATCCGCATTGGCCAGTCGGCCGTGTTCAGCGGGCCGGCAAAAGACTTCGGCGTCGACTACCGCGCGGGCATCAAGCTGTACTTCGACCGCGTCAACAAGTCGGGCGGCGTCAACGGCCGCAAGATCGAACTCGTCACCTATGACGATGCATACGACCCCGCGAAGACCGCCGTCAACACCGCGAAGCTGATCGACGAGGACAAGGTCTTCGCGCTCACCGGCTACGTGGCAACCGGCAACCTCGCGGCCGCGATGCCGCTCGCCGAGAAGGCCGGCGTGCCGATGTTCGCGCCGCTGGTGGGCACCACGTCGTTCCGCACCAAGACCAACCGCTACCTGTTCCATGTGCGCGCGGGCTACGACCTCGAGCTGCGCAAGATCATCAGCCACCTGTCGACCATCGGCATCCAGTCGATTGCTGTGGTCTACCAGGACAGCGCCTTCGGCAAGTCGAACCTCGCGACCTGCGAGGAGCTGGCGGCCGACCACAAGGTGAAGGTGGTGAAGACCTTCCCGCTGGCCATCGCCGCCGAAGACGCGAAGCCGGTCGTCGCGGGCCTTGCCGATGCGAAGCCCGGCGCCGTGCTGATGATCATGGCCGGGCGCATGGTCGAGGTTTTCATGCGCGACTACCGTGCCAGCGGCGCGGGCGCGCCGCTGTACACGCTGTCGGTCGGCATCACCGACGCGGCAGGCTCGGCCAAGCGGCTCGACGGCAAGCTCGCAGGGCTGGTCACGGCCAGCATCGTGCCGCCGCCGCAGGCGCAGCGCGTGCCCATCGTGGCCGACTACCAGCACGACCGCGCCGAGTTCGGCGAGAAGATCGACAGCTACACCGCGCTGGAGGGCTACATCGTCGCGCGCGTGATGGTCGAGGGCCTGCGCCGCGCGGGCAAGACGCTCACGCGCGACAGCTTCATCGCCGGGCTCGAGAGCATCGGCAGCACGCGCTTCGGCGACTTCCCCGTCGAATACAGCGCGAAGAACCACAACGGCTCGACCTTCGTGGACCTGGAGATGTACACCCGTGACGGCCAGTTGCGGCGCTGAGCCGCTGCACCTGCTGGTCAACGGCCAGGCGCAATCGATCGAGGGCGTGCCGCGCGAGGCGACGCTGCTGCACCTGCTGCGCAACGACCTGGGGCTGAACGGCCCCAAGTACGGCTGCGGCCTGGGGCAGTGCGGTGCCTGCACCGTGCACGTCGACGGCGTGGCTGCGCGCTCATGCGTGATCCCCGCGCACGGCGTGGTCGGGCGTGCCATCACCACGCTCGAAGGGCTGGGTTCGCGCGGCAACTGGCATCCGGTGCAGGCCGCCTTCGAAGACGCGCAGGCCGCGCAGTGCGGCTACTGCCTCAACGGCATGGTCATGCAGGCCGCGGCCTTGCTGGCGCGCGATCCGCATGCGAGCGAGGCGCGCATCCGCAGCGAGCTGTCGGGCAACCTGTGCCGCTGCGGCACGCACATCGAGATCCTCGATGCCGTGCAGCGCGCTTCCCTGCGCATGCGCGTCGGGCGAGAGCCATGACGCGCCGCGCCGACCTGCCGCAGACGCGCGCCGAGTTCCTCGCCGCCACCGGCGTGCTGCTGGTGCTGCGCGAGACGCCGCCACCGCCGCCTCCGGCCAAGGGCCAGCCCGCCTTCATCGCCGGCAACCCCGTCGAAGGCGACGAGGTACTGCTCGCCGTGTGGGACGACGGCAGCGCCTCGGCGCTCAACGGCCACGTCGACCTGGGCACCGGCATCCAGACCGCGCTCGCGCAGATCGTGGCCGAGGAACTCGACCTCGGCATGCCCTGCGTGCGCATGATGCTCGGCGACACCGCACGCGCGCCCAACCAGGGCGCGACCATCGCCAGCGCGTCGATCCAGCTCCATGCGCAGCCGTTGCGCCTCGCGGCCGCGCAGGCGCGCGCATGGCTGCTGGCGCGCGCTGCCGAACGGCTCGGCGTGCCTGTCGATGCGCTGCAGGTGCGCAACGGCATCGTGCGCGTCACCGAAGCGCCGGACCGCCATGTCAGCTACGCCGATCTCGTCGCGGGCCAGCGCACCGTGCTGCGGCTCGATCCCAAGGCACAGCCCAAGGACCCCGCGGACTATCGCGTGGTCGGCACGCGGCAGGCGCGCGTCGACATTCCGGCCAAGCTCGCCGGCGAGCTGGTGTTCGTGCACGACATGCGCGTGCCTGGCATGCTGCACGGCCGCGTGGTGCGTCCGCCGTATGCGGGCGCGGACCACGGCGAGTTCATCGGCAACACGCTGGAGGCGGTCGACGAATCGTCGATCGCGCACATCCCCGGTATCCGCGCGGTGGTGGTCATCCGCGACTTCGTCGGCGTCGTGGCCGAGCGCGAGGAGCATGCCGAACAGGCACTGCGCGAACTGCGCGTCACCTGGAAGCCGTGGCCCGGCATGCCAGACCTGAGCGACGTGGCTCAGGCGCTGCGCGACAACCCATCGACGCAGCGATTGCTGGTCGACGAAGGCGATGTCGATGGCGCCATCGCCGCCGCTGCGCAGCCGATGCACCGCACCTACGTGTGGCCGTACCAGATGCATGCGTCCATCGGCCCGTCGTGCGCGCTGGCCGAGTGGCAGCCGGCCGATGGCAGCGGCATGCAACTGCGTTGCTGGGCCGGTTCGCAGAACCCCCACGTGCTGCGCGCCGATCTCGCGAAGCTCATGGGCGTGGAAGACGTTCAGGTCGACGTGGTCCGCATGGAGGCCGCCGGCTGCTACGGCCGCAACGGCGCGGACGACGTGGCCGCCGATGCCGCGCTGCTCGCGCGCGCCGTGGGTGCGCCCGTGCGGGTGCAGCTCACGCGCGAGCAGGAGCATGCGTGGGAGCCCAAGGGTGCCGCGCAGCTGATGGAGATCGACGGCGGCCTCATGGCCGACGGCCGCGTCGCCGCCTACGACTTCGAGACCTCGTACCCGTCGAACGGCGCGCCCACGCTGGCGCTGCTGCTCACGCGCACCATCGAGCCGGTGGCGCAGGCCTACGAGATGGGCGACCGCACCGCGCGCCCGCCGTACAGCTACGACAACCTGCGCGTGAAGGTGAACGACATGGCGCCGATCGTGCGCGCCTCATGGCTGCGCGGCGTGTCGGCATTGCCGAGTTCGTTCGCGCACGAGTCGTACATCGACGAGCTTGCCACGGCGGCGGGCGTCGATCCGGTGCAGTTCCGCCTGCGCTACCTGCAGGACCCGCGCGCTGCCGAGCTGGTGCAGGCCACCGCGCAGAAGGCCGGCTGGCGCATGCGCACCGGCCCGCAGGAGAACGCCGACGGCGGGCTGGGCGAGGGCGGGGACATCCTGTTCGGCCAGGGCTTTGCCTACGCGCGCTACATCCACAGCAAGTGGCCGGGCTTCGGCGCGGCGTGGGCCGCGTGGGTGGCCGACGTGGAGGTCAACCGCAAGACCGGCGAGGTGCATGTGCGCCGCGTGGTGGTGGGGCACGACGCGGGTTTGATGATCAACCCGGCGGGCGTGGAGCACCAGGTGCACGGCAACGTGATCCAGACCACGAGCCGGGCGTTGAAGGAGCAGGTGCAGTTCGCGCCGCAGCAGCAACAACAGCAGCAGCACCAAGGGCAGGGCGGCGTGCAGCTGCCGGGCGTGCTGCCTTCGGGCGTGGTCGCGAGCCGCGAGTGGGGCAGCTACCCGATCATCAACTTCCGCGAAGTGCCAGTGATCGAGGTGATGCACATGCCGCGGCCGGGCGAACCCTCGCTGGGCGCGGGGGAGTCGTCGTCGGTGCCGGGCACGGCGGCGATCGCGAACGCGATCTTCGATGCGACGGGGGTGCGGTTCAGGTCGCCGCCGTTCACGCCGGAGACGGTGCTGGCAGGGTTGAATCAGGAGTGTCTCCCTCCGCCTCTGGGGGAGGGCGGGGGTGGGGGCGTGCAGCGCTCGAATGGTGACGCTGCCGTGCCCTCATCCCAGCCTTCCCAGCCTTCCCCCAGAGCGGGAAGGATCAATGCAGTCTGGCCGCGCCGCAAGGGCGTGTGGGCGACCGGCGCAGCCCTCGTCGTCGGCGGCATCGGCGTCATTGCCGGCTTGCTCGGCTGGCGTTCGGCCATCGCGCCCGTGTCGCTCACCGCGCCGGTCTACAGCCAGGCCACCATCGAGCGCGGCCGGGTGCTCGCCGCCGCCGGCGACTGCGCCGTGTGCCACACCGCGCCCGGCGGCGTGCCCAACGCGGGCGGCCGCGCGATGGACACGCCATTCGGCACGCTCTACACCACCAACCTCACGCCCGATGCCGACACCGGCCTGGGCCGCTGGTCGTTCAGCGCCTTCCAGCGCGCGATGCGCGAAGGAGTCTCGCGCGACGGCCACTACCTGTACCCCGCGTTCCCCTACACGGCCTTCGCCAAGACCAGCGACGACGACCTGCAGGCGCTCTATGCGTACTTCATGTCCATGCCCGCAGTGCGCGCGGAAACGCCGAAGTCCGAGCTCAAGTTCCCGTTCAGCATGCGGCCGCTGATGGCCGGCTGGAACGCGCTCTTCCACGACCCCACGCCCATGCAGCCCGTGGCCACGCAGAGCGCCGAGTGGAACCGCGGCGCCTACCTCGTCAACGGCCTGGGCCACTGCGGCGCCTGCCACACACCGCGCAATGCGCTGGGCGCCGAACAGGGCGGCAGCGCATTCCTGTCGGGCGCGATGGTCGACGGCTGGGAGGCGCCCGCTCTCACGCATCTGTCGAAGTCCGCCGTGCCGTGGGACGCCGAAGAGCTCTATCGCTACCTGCGCCACGGCCACACGCAGCGCCACGGCATCGCCGGCGGCCCGATGGCCGAGGTGGTGCGCGAGATGCAGCAGCTGCCCGACGAAGACGTGCGCGCGATGGCCACCTATCTCGGCTCCTTCAACCCGGAGCCTGCTGTCTCGCCCGAGGCCGTGGCGCGGCAGGCGGTCGAGAACGCGGCGCGCACGCAGGGCCAGTTGCTCGGCCCCGCGCAGCGCATGTTCGACAGCGCCTGCGCTTCCTGCCATCACGACGGCAACGGTCCCACGCTGCTCGGCGTGAACACGCCGCTCGCGCTCAACAGCAACCTCACGAGCGCGCGGCCCGACAACCTGCTGCGCACCATCCTCGACGGCGTGCGCGAGCCCGCCACGCGCGACATCGGCTTCATGCCCGCGTTCCGGGATGCGCTCGACGACCGGCAGATCGCAGAGCTGGCTGGCTACATGCGCGCGCGCTTTGCGCCGCAGGAGCCCGCGTGGACCGACCTGCCCGCGCAGGTGGCACGCGTGCGCGCCGCGCCCGCGCACGGCGCGGGGCACTGACAGGGGCTTTGGCTGCCGTTTCCCGGATGCGCCGCTACGATGCCACGTAGCACCATCCACAGAGACATCACGCCATGCCCTTGAATCTTTCTACTTCTTCCAGCCTCCCCCGCGACGCCGAGCGCGCCACCCTCGTCGGCCGTCTCTGGCAACCAGGCGTGGGCCCCGTGCTTGTAGGCGTGCACGACGGCAGCCTGTACGACCTGTCGAAGATCGCACCGACCATGAGCGACCTGCTCGAAGCCAAGGGATCGCCTGCGGAAGCCGTTCGCCGCGCATTGCAAGGCGCGCCGCGCATCGCCTCGATCGACGAAGCCATTGCCAACAGCGACGAGAGCGTGCGCGATACGGCCAAGCCCTGGCTGCTCGCGCCCTGCGACCTGCAGGCCATCAAGGCCAGCGGCGTAACCTTTGTTGCCAGCCTGCTGGAGCGCGTGATCGAGGAACAGGCGCGCGGCGACGCATCGAAGGCCGAGGCCACGCGCGCGGCCATCGGCAGCGTGCTCGGCGACAACCTTGCCGACATCGTGCCCGGCTCGCCCGAAGCGATGAAGGTCAAGGAAGTGCTGATCGCGCAGGGCGTGTGGTCGCAGTACCTCGAGGTCGGTATCGGCCCTGACGCGGAGATCTTCACCAAGGCGCCGGTACTTGCGGCCGTGGGCACCGGTGCCGACGTCGGCATTCATTCGGGCTCGGTGTGGAACAACCCCGAGCCCGAGGTCGTCCTTGCGGTGAACAGCCGCGGCGAGACGCTCGGCGCCGCGCTGGGCAACGACGTCAACCTGCGCGACTTCGAAGGCCGCAGTGCGCTGCTGCTTGGCAAGGCGAAAGACAACAACGCGTCCTGCGCAATCGGCCCTTTCATCCGGCTGTTCGATGCGCACTTCGGCATCGACGACGTGCGAAGGATCACCGTTGCGCTCGAAGTGAAGGGGCCTGAAGGCTTCACGCTCCAGGGATCGAGTTCACTGTCGAAGATCAGCCGCGATCCGCTGGATCTTGTTTCGCAAACAGTGGGAAAACATCACGCTTACCCGGACGGATTCATGTTGTTTCTGGGAACCATGTTTGCTCCGACACAAGACCGTCACGGGCCTGGGCAAGGATTCACCCATGTCGTAGGCGACCGTGTGCGCATTGCCGCGCCGGAGCTGGGTGCACTGGTCAATCGCGTGGTTCATGCGGACCAGGCGCCGATGTGGACTTTCGGTATCAGTGCGTTGATGCGCAATTTGGGTGCGCGTGGATTGCTGTCGCCGGAGTTGTAGACGTTCTGTTTGATGTTTGCGAGGAGTTGTACTCCTTTGTGATTCAGAGGCAGTACGTTGCACTCCGTTGTTGTTGACCACGTCTTGGCTTCCCATCAAGATACCGAGCATTAAGAATGGTTGAACAGGGAGTTGAGGTTGTCGCCAAGCGAGATCGAACTATTGCAGTCGCCTGTGGAAGGCCCGCATCCGTGCGGTGAAGACCTGGAGTACGACCCCGACTTCATGGCGTTGCAACAGGCAACGACAGGCAAGCGCGAGCAGCAGTTCGGCACGACCATCATCCCAGCCGAGCCGCCCGACTGGGCGCGCGTGGAGCGCATCGCCAAGCAGCTGTGCTCGCGTACGCGAGACCTTCGCGTGCTGGTGCCGCTCACTCTGGCCTGGACCGAGAGCCGCGGACTGCCCGGCTATGTCGAAGGCCTGCAACTCGTCGATGCGGTACTGCAGAAATTCTGGGACGACGTGCATCCGCGCGTGATCGACGACGGCTTCGAAGACCCTCTGCCGCGCATGAACGCATTGGCCGCGCTGACCGAAGCCGAAGGGCTCGGGCGTAGCGTTCGCGATGCGCGGCTGCTCGACGATGGTGGCGCGTCCATGACCTTGCGGCAGGTCGAGGCGCTGCTCGATTCGAGCAAGACCGACCAGATAGATTACCCCGGCGGCATCGGCCGCTTGCGCGACGCCGCGCGCCGAGCGCACGAGAAGGCGGCGGCGCCCGTGGTGGCGTTGCGCGAGGCGCTCGAACTGCTGCAGCGCATTCGGGAGACCTCCGAGCGTGCGCTCGGACAGAGCTGGGCGCCCGACTTCTCGCGGCTCGAGCGATCGCTGCGCACCGTTGTCCAACTGCTGCCGGAGCAGTCGCAGCAAGACCAGGCCGAATCCGTTTCACCCCACGCCACAGTGGGTACAGAAGGAAATGGCAGCCTGCAGACCATGACGAACGGCACTGCCGAAAATGTCGGCGTAGGACTACGCTCGGTTCGCATTAAAGATATTGAAATATCGAGCCGTGATGATGTGCAAGTGCTGTTGGAGAAAGCCTGCCAGTATCTGGAGCGCACGGAGCCGAGCCACCCGTCGCCCATGCTGATACGTCGCGCGCAGCGGCTGCTGGAGCTCAACTTCTTCCAGATCATCGAAGAACTCGTGCCCGAGGGATTGCAAAAGATTGAAAGCCTCGCGGGGCGTCCGCTCAACGGCGGGAGCGGCACGCAATAAGAGGAAACAGGCAAGGGCGCCGCGCCGCTGTGTGCCAGCGCGCGGCAGGGGTGAGATCCGCACGCATTTCAGATTCAAGAGGACGCTTATGGCAGACAACCGTGTCAGGAACAGTGGTCAGAAGTTCATCGCGCGCAATCGCGCGCCGCGTGTGCAGATCGAGTACGACGTCGAGATCTACGGCAGCGAACGCAAGATCCAGCTGCCCTTCGTGATGGGCGTCATCGCCGATCTCGCGGGCAAGCAGATCGACCCGATGCCCGATCTCGCCGAGCGCGAGTTCATGGCGGTGGACATCGACAACTTCGACGATCGCATGAAGTCCATCAAGCCGCGCGTCGCCTTCCAGGTGCCCAACACGCTCACCGGCGACGGCCAGATGAACGTCGACATCACCTTCGACAGCATGGACGACTTCTCGCCCGCGCGCATCGCGCGCCAGGTGGACGCGCTGCAGCAACTGCTCGAAGCACGCACGGAGCTGTCGAACCTGCTGTCGTACATGGACGGCAAGAACGGCGCCGAGCAACTCATCGCGCAGGCGCTGCAGAACCCGGCGCTGCTGAAGTCGCTGGCTTCCGCGCCCAACCCCGCGGTGGCCAAGGCCGTGGAAGCGGCCAATGAAAAAGTCGGCACCGCCACGCCCGGCAACTCTTCCGAATAAGCGCACGCAGCAAGGACCGCCACCATGAGTACCGCACCCAAGCAAGGCGCCGCGCGCGCGCAGGCCACCGTCGAGGCGCTCGAGCCGAACGAGTTCTCCGACCTGCTGCAACGCGAGTTCAAGCCCAAGACCGACCAGGCCCGCGAGGCGGTGGAGAACGCCGTCAAGACGCTGGCCGTGCAGGCGCTGGAGAACACGGTCACCATCTCGAATGATGCCTACCGCTCGGTACAGGCCATCATCACCGAGATCGACCGCAAGCTCTCCGAGCAGATCAACCAGATCCTGCACCACGAAGACTTCCAGCAACTCGAAGGCGCCTGGCGCGGCCTGCACTACCTCGTCAACAACACCGAGACCGACGAGCAGCTGAAGATCCGCGTGATGTGCGCCTCCAAGCGAGAAGTTGCGCGCTCGCTCAAGCGCCACAAGGGCATCGGCTGGGACCAGAGCCCGCTGTTCAAGAAGATCTACGAGGCCGAATACGGCCAGTTCGGCGGCGAGCCCTTCGGCGCACTCATTGGCGACTTCCACTTCGACCACAGCCCGCCCGACGTCGAGATGCTCGGCGAAATGGCCAAGATCGCCGCCGCCGCGCATTGCCCCTTCATCGCGGGCGCATCGCCCACCGTGATGCAGATGGATTCCTGGCAGGAGCTTTCGAACCCGCGCGACCTGACCAAGATCTTCCAGAACACCGAGCACACCGCATGGCGCTCGCTGCGCGATTCGGAAGACGCGCGCTACATCGGGCTGGCCATGCCGCGCTTCCTGGCGCGCCTGCCGTACGGCGCGCGCACTAACCCGGTGGACGAGTTCGAGTTCGAGGAAGAGACCGACTCGGCCGCGCACAACCGCTACACCTGGGCCAACTCGGCTTATGCGATGGGCGTGAACATCAACCGCTCGTTCAAGCAGTACGGCTGGTGCACGTCCATCCGCGGTGTCGAATCGGGCGGCGCGGTCGAGAACCTTCCCACCCACACCTTCCCGACCGACGACGGCGGCGTCGACATGAAGTGCCCGACAGAAATCGCCATCAGCGACCGTCGCGAGGCTGAACTGGCCAAGAACGGCTTCATGCCGCTGGTGCACCGCAAGAACTCCGACTTCGCGGCCTTCATCGGCGCGCAGTCATTGCAGTTGCCGGCCGAGTACTACGACGCCGACGCCACGGCCAATGCCAACCTCGCGGCGCGCCTGCCGTACCTGTTTGCCTGCTGCCGCTTCGCGCACTACCTGAAGTGCATCGTGCGCGACAAGATCGGTTCGTTCCGCGAGCGCGAGGACATGGAGCGTTGGCTCAACGACTGGATCATGAACTACGTCGACGGCAGCCCCGGCACCTCGTCGCAGGACACGAAGGCAATGAAGCCGCTGGCGGCGGCCGAAGTGCAGGTGGAAGCCATCGAGGACAACCCCGGCTACTACGCTGCCAAGTTTTTTCTCCGGCCGCACTATCAGCTCGAAGGGCTGACGGTGTCGTTGCGGCTGGTTTCGAAGCTGCCATCCAACAAGAAGGACAGCAGCTAATTCAACAGCGTCCCGAATCCGGGCGCAAATAACTTTGGGGGTTAATCATGGCAGTAGACATGTTCATGCGCGTCGAAGGTGCAAACGGCGAATCGAAGGATTCGAACCATAAGGACTGGACCGACATCAAGTCGTTTGCATGGGGAGCGACGCAGCCTGGAAACATGGTCAGCGGCGGTGGCGGTGGCGTGGGCAAGGCGAGCTTCAACGACCTGCAGGTGCTCGCGCGCATCGACAAGGCGGCGCCTTCGGTCATGAAGAACTGCGCCAGTGGCAAGCACCTGAGCAAGGTCGAGGTGTCGGTGTGCAAGGCCGGCGGCTCGCAGATCGAATACACGCGCGTCACGCTCGAAGAAGTGCTGGTCACCTCGGTGCAGTACACCGCCGAGCAAGGCTCCGACGCGGTGTTCGTGCAGTACGCCTTCCAGGCCGCAAAGGTGAAGCAGCAGTATTGGGAACAGACCGACAAGGGCGGCAAGGGCGCCGAGACGGTGCTGGGCTGGAACATCAAGGAAAACAAGGAAGCCTGATTTCCTTCGGCGGCCCGCGCGGCCGCCTTTTTCCCTTTCCCTCTTTCTTGCGCCACGGCCTTGTGCCGTGGTGCCGGTCAGTCAATGAGGACACTTCATGGGCGATGGGTTTGCAGTGCTTGGCGAACGCTCCGTGGCCGAGCACACCGAATGGGTACAGCGGCAGATCCGCGCCAATCCCCAGAACGCCAGCCTGCGGCTCGCCCTGTGCCACTTCCTCGCGCTGCGCGGTGAATGGCAACGGGCCGAAGACCAGCTCAAGCTCGCTACAAAGCTCGATCCCACGTTCACGCCCGCCAGCGTCACCTGTTCGATGGCGCTCGCTGGGGAACGGCATCGCGCAGAATTCTGGGCCGGCGGACGCGCGCCGGCCATCGTCGGTGGCAATGCGGAATGGGTCGAGCAGCTCGTTGCCGCCGCCGCGCTGCCGGCGGCCCGCGCAGAAGAAGCCGCGGCCCTGCGCGAGACCGCACGCCAGGCCGCGCCCGCATTGCGCGGCGCGCTCACCGGCGTCGATCGTTCCGACGCACGCGCCGTGCAGGCGCTCGACGGCGAGCCGGTGCAGCGCAGCGATTTCGAATGGCTCTGCGACGGCGACGTGCGCATCGGCCCGGTGCTGGAGCTGCTCACGCCTTCGGGCTACGCATGGCTGCCGCTGCCGGAGGTACGCCGCATCAAGTTCTCGCGTCCCCAGCACCTGGTCGACCTGCTGTGGGCGCCGGCCGAGATCGAACTGCAGGACGGCCGCGCGCTCAACGGGCTGGTGCCCGTGCGCTACCCGGGCAGTCTCGAAGGGCTCGACGACGAGACCACGCTGGGCCGCCGCACCGACTGGCTGCCGCTGGCCGGCGAAGAGCAATACGCGGGCGTTGGCCAGCGCACGCTGATCAGCGAGGCCGGCGACCATTCGCTGCTCGACCTGCGGCTGATCGAGATCACGCACGAGGGCGCCGCCGCATGAGCGCCTTGATGGACAACCACGTCGACGGCGACTCGCAGGAAAGCGTTGCGCGCGACCGCCTGCAGCCCGTGCTGCTCGACCGCCTCACCGACAAGGCGCCGCAAAGCCGGCAGGAGCGCGCGGGCGCGTTCCTCATGAGCGGAAAGCTGCTGCGCGACTCGGTGCTGCGCGACCTGCAGTGGCTGCTCAACACCACCAACTTCGGCGCCGACCACGGCATCAACGCCATGCCGCGCGCGCGCCGCTCGGTGGTGAACTACGGCGTGCGCGGCTGGGCCGGCGGGCGCATGTCGGAAGTCGACTTCGCCGATGTCGAGGCCGCCATTCGTGCCGCCATCATCGACTTCGAGCCGCGCATCATGAAGGACAGTATCGACGTGCGCTGCGTGACTGACGCGACCGACCTCGAGCACCACAACCTGCTCGCCCTCGAAATTCGCGGCACGCTGTGGTCGGTGCCATATCCGATCGAATTCATCCTGCGTTCCGAGCTGGACCTGGAGAGCGGCCATATGGTGCTGCGGCCCACGGGAGGCCTGTGATGCGGTGGCTCTTGCCTTCTTTTCAAGAAACACCAAGGAACCGGCTTTGCCGGGCCACCGGTGTTGCCCCCGGTGAGGGGGAAGGCGTAGCGACACGAAGTGCGCGAAGCCTGGGGGTGAGCTACTGATGGATGCCCGGCTGCTCGACTACTACAACCGCGAGCTCACCTACATGCACGAGCTCGGGGCCGAGTTCGCGCAGCGCTATCCCAAGATCGCGGGCCGCCTGGGCATGCGCGGCATCGAGGTCAGCGACCCGTACGTCGAGCGCCTGCTCGAAGGCTTCAGCTTTCTCACCGCACGCATCCAGCTCAAGATGGACGCGGAGTTTCCGCGCTTCTCGCAGCGGCTGCTGGAGGTGGTGTACCCCAACTTCCTCGCGCCGCTGCCCGCGATGGCGGTGGTGCAGATCGACGGCAACCTCAACGAAGGCTCGCTGAAGGCCGGCTACGAGCTGCCGCGCCACACCATCCTGCGCGGGCGCATGATCAAGGGCGAGCAGACGGCATGCGAATTCCGCACGGGCCACGCCGTCACGCTGTGGCCGGTGCGTGTTGCCGAGGCCGGCATCGGCCCGGTGCCGGCGGAGATCGCGCACGCCATGCCGGCGGTTGCGCGGCAGGCGAAGAGCGCGCTCACCATCCGGCTCGAAGCGGTGGGCGGCGCGCGCTTCTCTGAAATGCCGCTGGAGCGGCTCGAGTTCTTCCTCTCGGGCGCCGAGCTGCATGCGCTGCGCGTGCTCGAACTCGTGGCGCACCATGCCGTGGGCACCGTGTGCCGCAGCGGACCGGGCAGCACCGCGCGCATCGTGCCGCTCGGCGACGATGCCATCCGCCACGAAGGCTTCTCGCCGGACCAGGCGCTGCTGCCTTACGACGCGCGTTCGTTCCAGGGATACCGCCTTCTGCACGAGTACTTCGCGTTCCCCGACCGCTACCTTTTCTTCAGCGTCAACAAGCTTCGCGCCGCAGCGCAGGCCATGGGCGGCACCACGATGGAAATCGTGATCCTGCTCGACCGCGCCGATGCCGACCTCGAGCGGCTGGTCGACGCCAGGCATTTCTCGCTGTTCTGCACGCCCATCATCAACCTCGTGCCGCGCCGCAGCGACCGCATTCCGGTGGGCCCGGGCCAGCACGAGCACCATGCGGTCATCGACCGCACACGGCCGCGCGACTTCGAGATCTTCACCGTCGAGCGCGTGACCGGCCACATGGCCAACGGATCGGAAGAGCGCGAATTCCGGCCCTTCCTGGGTTCGTTCGCGGCGGACGACGGCGACTTCGGAGCCTACTTCTCGCTGCGCCGAGAACCGCGGCTGGTGTCGGACCGCGCCCGCGCACAGGGCACGCGCACCAGCTACACCGGCAGCGAGGTGTATGTGTCGCTGGTCGACCAGCACGACGCGCCATTTCCGCACAGCCTGCGCCACATCACGCTCGACGCGCTGTGCACCAACCGCGACCTGCCGCTGCTGCTGCCGACCGGGCTGGAGTCTGATTTCACGCTGCGCGTGTCGGCGCCGGTGCGCTCGATCCGCATCCTGCGCGGCCCGTCGCGGCCCTATCCGGCACTGGCGGAAGGCGCGCTCACCTGGCGGCTCATCAGCCACCTCGGCCTCAACTACCTGAGCCTGACCGACGTCGACGCGGCGCAGGGTGCAGCCGCGCTGCGCGAGATGCTCGACCTCTATGGCAACCTGGCCGATCCGTCGGTGCGCCGGCAGATCCAGGGCGTGCGTTCGATGGCGCTGGCGCCGGTGTTCCGCCGCCTGCCCGAACCCGGGCCGATCGTGTTCGGGCGCGGCGTGGAGATCGCGCTGAAGATCGACGAGGTCGCTTTCTCGGGTGCGAGCCCGTACCTGTTCGGCGCCGTGCTGGAGCAGTTCTTCAGCCGCCACGTGTCGCTCAATGCATTCACCGAGTTCGCGCTGTCCAGCCTGCAGCGCGGAGAAATCGCGCGCTGGACCCCTCGCGTAGGCCGCCGCCCCGCCGTATGAGCGAAGAGAGCTTCACCGACGACATGGCGGCCTTGCCGGTCCGCGACGGCGAGGCTGCACAGGACACGGCCGACGTCTGCTACAGCATCCCGCAACCGCTGCAATCCACGCCGTTGCCGCGCGGCCTGCCCGAGGCCGACCCCGAGCTTTGGGCGCAACTGGTCGACCAGCCTTTCGGGCACGACCTGTTCATGCTGCTGCGCCGGCTCGACGCGCAGAGCGACCATCCGCTGCTCGGCCGTGCGCCACGCCCCATCGACGAGCCGCTGCGGCTCGGACAGGAGCCATCGATGGCCTTCGCGCCGTCGAACGTGGCGGGCGTCGATGCGTCGCAAGACGGTCCGCCGCGCATCTCGATCTACGGCTTCGGCCTGTTCGGTCCCAACGGCCCGCTGCCGCTGCACATGACCGAATACGCGCGCGAGCGCAAGCGCCACCATGCCGACGACACGCTGAGCGCATTCGCCGACCTGTTCCATCACCGGCTCATCTTGCTGTTCTACCGGGCCTGGGCCGACGCGCAGTCGGTCAACAGCCTCGACCGCCCCGACGGCCATCGCTTCGTCGACTACGTCGCCAGCCTCATGAACATGGGGCAGCCGGGCCTCAAGGGGCGCGACCGCATCGCAGACCATGCGCGCACTTTCATGGCCGGCCACCTCGTGCGCCAGACGCGAAACCCCGAGGGCCTGATCCAGATCCTGCGGCTCTATTTCGACGTGCCCGTGCGCATCGAGGAATTCGTGAGCGACTGGGTGCGCATCGACGAGCGCCAGCTCAGCACGCTCGGCCTGTCTGGCCGCAACCACCAACTGGGCGGCGGCGCCACCGTCGGTATCGCGGTGCGCGATGCGCAGAGCAAGTTCCGCGTCGAGCTTGGTCCGCTGTCGCAGCAGGAGTTCCAGGAGCTTCTGCCCGGTACCAGGCGGCTGCAGCAGGTGGTCGACTGGGTGCGCCAGTACGTGGGCATCGAGTTCGCGTGGGAGCTGCGGCTCGTGCTGCGCAAGCAGGATGCCCACGGCATGCAGCTCGGCGGCAGGCAGCAGCTCGGCTGGGGCAGCTGGCTCGGCACGCGCCTGCAGGACACCGACGCGGGCGACATGGTGTTCCAGCCCGAGGCTTTGTTTTCCCGTTCCGCATCGGCGGCTCCCATCGACTCGATCCAATGACTGATATTCGACGCGTCTCGCTCTTCTCCAAGCTCAACCCGATGCTCTACAAGGCATTGGAAACCGCCACCGCCTTCGCCAAGCTGCGCGGAAATGCCTACGTGGAGCTGGTGCACTGGCTGCACCAGATCCTGCAGCTGCAGGACAGCGACATGCTGCGCATCATCAAGCGCGCGGGCCTTAACCTCGACGCGGTCGAGAACGACCTGGTGCGCGCGCTCGACCGGTTGCCGCACGGCGCCACGTCGATCAGCGACATCTCCGAGCATGTCGACAACGCGGTCGAGCGCGCGTGGGTCTATGCGAGCCTGCGCTTCGAGGCCACCTCGATCCGCGGCGCCTACCTGCTCGCGGGCATCATCAAGACGCCGGGGCTGCGGCAGGTGCTGTCGGGCATTTCGCGCGAGTTCGACAAGATCGTGCCCGACGTGCTGGTGGCACAGCTCGCGGCGTGGACCGAAGGCTCGCCCGAAGACGACTACGACGTGGCCGCCGCGCAAGGCGTGCCGGCCGTCGCGTCCGCGAATGCGCACCAGGGCGAGGGCCCGCCGGCCGGCGGCTCCGCGCTGGCCAAGTACGCAAGCGACCTCACGGCCAAGGCCCGCGCAGGCGAGCTCGATCCGGTGTACGGCCGCGACGACGAGATCCGCCAGATCATCGACATCCTCATGCGGCGGCGCCAGAACAATCCGCTGCTGACCGGCGAAGCCGGCGTCGGCAAGACGGCGGTGGTCGAGGGACTGGCCTCGCGCCTCGCGGCCGGCGACGTGCCGCCTTCGCTGAAGGACGTGTCGCTGTGGGTGCTCGACCCCACGCTGCTGCAGGCCGGCGCTGGCGTGAAGGGTGAGTTCGAGCAGCGCCTGCGGCAGGTGATCGACGAGGTCGAGAAGAGCCCGAAGCCCATCGTGCTGTTCGTCGACGAAGTGCACACGCTGGTGGGCGCGGGCGGAACCGCCGGCACCGGCGATGCGGCCAACCTGCTCAAGCCGGCGCTCGCGCGCGGGCGGCTGCGCACCATCGGCGCGACCACCTGGTCTGAGTACAAGAAGTACATCGAGAAAGACCCGGCGCTCACGCGGCGCTTCCAGACCATCCAGGTGCACGAGCCCACCGAGCCGAAGGCGGTGGTGATGCTGCGCGGCATTTCGGCCGAACTCGAGAAGCACCACGGCGTGCTCATTCTCGACGCCGCGCTCGAGGCGGCCGTGAGCCTGTCGCACCGCTACATTCCCGCGCGCCAGCTGCCCGACAAGGCGGTGAGCCTGCTCGACACGGCATGCGCGCGCGTGGCACTGAGCCAGCATGCGCTGCCGGCCGCCATCGAAGACCTGCAGCGACGCATCGAGGTGCTGGGCATAGAGTCGGGCATTGCGGGGCGCGAAGCGGCCATCGGCGTGGGCGAGCACCAGCGCGTGGAAGACATCGCGGCGCAGGTTGCATCGGCGCAGGCAGAGCTTGCGCTGCTGGAGACGCGGCGCGTGGAGGAAAGTGCGCTGGTCGAACGCATCGTGGCTCTGCGCAAGCAGCTGTCGCCCGCGGCGGTGCCACAGGCACAGGCTGACGATGCGCAGGAAGATGCACAGGCATCGGATACCGAGCCTGCGAAGACCGCGGAAGAGATCCGCGCGGAACTCGCCCAGGCGCAAGACAGGCTCGTGCAACTGCAGGGCGAGTCGCCGCTCATTCTTGCGGCGGTCGATGCGCAGGCCATCGCCACCGTGGTTGCCGACTGGACCGGCATTCCCATCGGCCGCATGGTGCGCGACGATGCGCAGTCGGTACTCAAGCTCGGCGAGATCCTCTCGGCCCGCGTGGTCGCGCAGCCCGATGCGCTGGAGACCATCTCGCGGCGCATCCGCACGGCGCGTGCGCGCCTGGACAACCCCAACAAGCCCGTCGGCGTGTTCCTGCTGTGCGGCCCTTCGGGCGTGGGCAAGACCGAGACCGCGCTCGCGCTGTCTGAAGCGTTGTACGGCGGCGAGCAGAACCTCGTCACCATCAACATGAGCGAGTTCCAGGAGTCGCACACCGTCTCCACGCTCAAGGGCGCGCCGCCCGGCTACGTGGGCTATGGCGAAGGCGGCGTGCTCACCGAGGCCGTGCGACGCAGGCCCTACAGCGTGGTGCTGCTCGACGAGATCGAGAAGGCGCACACCGACGTGCACGAGATCTTCTTCCAGGTCTTCGACAAGGGTTGGATGGAAGACGGCGAAGGCCGGCACATCGACTTTCGCAACACCGTGATCATCATGACCTCCAACGTCGGCACCGACCTGGTCATGCAACTGTGCGAAGACCCGACCCTGCGGCCCGATCCCGAGCCGCTGGCCGCTGCCCTGCGCGAGCCGCTGCTGAAAGTGTTCGCGCCCGCGCTGCTCGGCCGCCTGGTTGTAGTGCCTTATTACCCGTTGCACGCGGAAGCGTTGCATCGCATCATCCGCCTTCAGCTCGACCGCATCGCCGCGCGCCTGCAGGCGAACCACGGCATTGCATTGGCTTACGAAGACAGCGCGGTCGAACTGGTCGCAAGGCGCTGCACGGCCATAGAGTCGGGTGGCCGGATGATCGACGCGATCCTCACGCACACGATCCTTCCGCGTCTGAGCGAGGAAGTCATCGGCGCCACGGTCAGTGCGCGCAAGCTCGCCGCCGTGCGGCTGAGCGCGGCGGGAGACGACTTCCACTACGAATTTTCCCAAGCCGAACGCTGAGAGCGCACGGCGGGCCAAGAAAGGGAGCAGCCATGGACCGTATCGTCATCGCCCATACCCCGCTCGCGGAAGACCAGCTCATGTTCCGTTCGATGAACGGCACCGAAGGCCTGTCGCGGCTCTTCGAGTTCGAGGTCGACCTGCTGAGCCCGAGCGCTTCGATCGACCTGCAGTCGGTGCTGGGCAAGCCGCTTTCCCTGGAAATCAAGACGGCCGGGGCACCGCGATTCCTTTGCGGGCAGGTGGTGCGCTTCTCGATGATCGGGCGCGAGGGCCGCACCTCGCGCCATACCGTCTATCGCGCCATCGTGCGCCCCTGGCTCTGGTATCTGACGCGCACGAGCGGCTATCGCATCTTCCAGAACAAGACCGTGGTCGAGATGCTCGAGGAGGTGTTCGCGGACTACAGCTTCGCCTTCGAGAAGAAGCTCACCGCTTCCTACCGCCAGTGGGAGCACTGCGCGCAGTACAACGAGAGCGACTTCGCGTTCGTGAGCCGCCTCATGGAGCTCGAAGGCATCTACTACTACTTCAAGCACGAGCAGAACGAGCACACGCTGGTGCTGGTGGACGATATCGGCGCGCACGAGCCGATGCCTGGCTACGAGACCATCGACTACTTCGCGTCGGACCGCGACGTGACGGAAGACGTCGAGGTGATCGACGACTGGCGCGTGACCGGCGAGGTACGCACCGGCCGCTATACGGTCGACGACTTCAACTTCACCACGCCTGGCAGCGACCTGACCAACGTGCGCTCCCAGCCGCAGCCGCATGACCATGCCGACTACGAAATGTACGAATGGCTGGGCGAGTTCACCAACGCCGGCGAGGGCGAGCACTACGCGCGCGTGCGGCTCGAGGAGGCGCAGGCCCTGGGTGAGCGCAGCGAGGGCCACGCCACGGTGCGCGGCATGGCGCCGGGCTACAAGTTCAGCATGCGCGGTTCGAGCCGCGAGGACGACAACCGCGAGTACCTGATCGTTTCGGTGACGTATGCGCTGCGCGAGGGCGGCTACGCCTCGGGCGTCGAGCCGGGCGAGTACGGCTTCGGCTTCGTGGTGCAGCCCACCTCGCTGCCGTACCGCGCGCCCCGGGTCACGAGTGTGCCGCGAACGAGCGGCCCGCAGACGGCCGTGGTGGTGGGGCCCGAGGGCAAGGAGATCTGGACCGACCAGTACGGCCGCGTGAAGGTGCAGTTCCGCTGGGACCGCAGCGGGCGGCGCAACGAGAACTGCTCGTGCTTCGTGCGCGTGTCGCAGGTCTTCGCGGGCGACGGTTTCGGCGCGGTGTTCACGCCGCGCATCGGGCAGGAGGTGATCGTCGATTTCATCGGCGGCCTTGCCGACCGGCCGATCATCACGGGGCGCGTGTACAACCCGCGCCACATGCCGCCCTTCGATCTGCCGGGCGAGGACACCAAGAGCGGCTTCGTCACCCGCTCCACGCAGGGCGGCTCGCCGGCCACGGCGAATTCGCTGGTGTTCGAGGACAGGATGGGCGCCGAGTTCGTGGCGCTGCATGCCGAGCGCAACCTGAACGTGTCGGTCGAAGCCGACGAGACGCACGACACCGGCGGCTCCCGCACCACGGTGATCGAAGGCCCCGACGTGCTCACGGACAACACGCTGCGCGACGCGACCGTCAACGGCCCCGACACGCTGGAGGTCAACGGGCCGCAGACCATCACCATCAACGGGCCGCAGACGCAGACCGTCAACGGCCTGCAGACCGAGACCATCAACGGCCCGCGCGTGGACACCGTGCTCGCCAACGAGATCCGCACGGTGGTCGCGGGCCGGCTGGATACGGTCACCGCGTACGAGACCGTCGTCATCAACGGCGTGCGCAGCGAGACCGTGCACGGGCCTTCGAGCGTCACGGTCGACGATGCGCGCGAGGACACCTTCAAGTCGACCTGGACGCGCGAGGTGACGGGGGCGTCCACCGACACGCTCAAGGCCGGCCTGACCGAGACGATCACCGGCACCCACAAGTCCACCGTGAGCGACGCCTACGACGGCGAAGCCAAGACCGTGACCATCAAGTCCACGGGCGGCGACGTGGTCATCACCGCGTCCGGCGACATGACGCTGGAAGCCAACTGGGTGAAGAAGATCAGCCGCGAGCTGCATTGGGATTCCGCGCCGGTGCGCCTGTCCAACACAGGCATCAACGTCAACTTCAACGCCATCGCCACCAGCAGCAGCGGCCTGGCCAACTTCAACAACCTCGTGCAGGTCTCGACCAACGGCGCACGGCTGGAATTCTTCGGCTTCGGCTATGCCTTCGGCCTCTATGCGACCACGCAGACGCTGGCGCAGACCGCCAACAAGGGCTATGACATCGAGATGGGCGAAGTGGCGCTGTACTTCAAGCTGCTGACGGGCTTCGCCTGATGCCATCATGAGCGCCGGCGACTACTGGTACCTGTTCATCCTCATTCCGGCAGCGGTGCTGACGGTGTTCGTCGGCGGTGCGGTCGGCATCATGAAATTGCAGCGCATGTCGAACGACGCGGTCTCCGGCGCGGGGCGTAGCCAGCATGTGCTGCGCGTCGGCCTGCCGACCACCGCGCGGGTGCTGGACGCGAACGACACCGGCACTCGCGTCGACCGTATCTTCATCATCACGCACCTGCGGCTGCAGGTCGACGCGGCAGGCGCGGTGCCGGGCTTCGAGACGAGCATCGACGTGCCGCTGAGCCCGGTCAGGCTGCCGCAGTTCGCACCGGGGCAGATCGTCAAGGTGAAGGTCGATCCGGCAACGCATCACGTGGCGATCGACCAGCCCCGCCAATGAAGACCGTCAAGCCGTTCCGCCTGAGCGTCCTCACGAGGCCGCAGCGCTGGCGCGGCAACGACATGCTCGGCGTGGCGGTGCTGGGGCTGGTGAGCCTGGAGGACGATCCCAGGCTGATGCCCGAGCAGGAGCTCTGGCAATTGGCGGCCGAGGACATCGGCCCCGGCAACGTGCTCGACCTGGGCATGCCCAAGCACGAACCAGAGTGGCTCGCCAGCGGCCATGCTTACACCGCCCACCAGGCCGACAGGACGATGTGCGCGGTGAAGATGGTCGTGGCCGGCAGCGAGAAGCGCCTTCATGTGTCCGGTGATCGCTATTGGCTCGACGGCCGCATCACGCCGCCCCAGCCCTTCGACAGCATGCCGCTGGACTGGGCGCATGCGTACGGCGGCGCGTCGGTGCCGCAGAACCCGCAGGGCGTCGGCAGCGCCGACGAGATCGTCAACGGCGTGCGCACGCGCCGGTTGCCGAACGTGGAGTCGCCCGATGCCCGGATGTCGGCGCCCGGGCGTGCCGTGCGGCCCGCGAGCCTGGGCGCGATTCCGCCCGACTGGCCGCAGCGGGCGCAACTGCTCGGCCGCTCCTACGACCAGCAATGGCTGCAGACGCAGTACCCCGGCCCCGCTGACGACATGGACTGGCGCTACTTCAACGCCGCGCCACCCGACCAGCGCTGGCCCGGCATGCCGGAGCTGCCCGCCGGTGCGCCCTACGAGATCTGGAACATGCATCCGGACGAGCCGGTGCTGCGTGGTGCGCTGCCGCGCTGGCGCACACGCTGCTTCGCAAGCTGGCACGCTGACGGCAGCGAACTGCAGGAAACGCCGCTGCGCCTGAGCACGGCGTGGTTCTTTCCGCATCGCCGGCGCGTGATCCTGATCTGGCACGGCAGCTTCGCCATTGCGGAA
Source organism: Variovorax durovernensis (assembly GCF_977011995.1). Taxonomy (NCBI): domain Bacteria; kingdom Pseudomonadati; phylum Pseudomonadota; class Betaproteobacteria; order Burkholderiales; family Comamonadaceae; genus Variovorax; species Variovorax durovernensis. The sequence continues at coordinate 328,065 of NZ_CDRNCW010000001.1, forward strand.
GACGACGCCGCCGACATGAAGCACATCATGCCGGCGCTCGAACTGGAGAACGAGGCGAGGCCGCTCGCGCACTACCAGTCGGTGCTGCAGCTGCGCCTGGACCCCAAGTCCGCCGTGCATGCGGTGCGCGACAGCGACCTCGTGCCCAAGGCCGTCATGGGCGCCTGGGCCGGCGACCGGCTGCCGGACGCTTCCGCCAAGCCTTCGGTTCGCAACCAGCGCGCCGGCCAGTTGCGCGCGCACGAACAGGAGCGCGCCCGGCTGCTGCGCGAGGGCCTGGACCCCGACAAGCTGCTGCCGGAGCCGGTGAAGATCGAAGGATCCCTCATGCTCGACGACTTGCCCGAGTACAGCGAACGCATGGAAGCGGAGATCGCCCGCACGCGCGAGGACCTCAAGACGCGCAGCGAGCAGGCCATTGCCGCGTCGCGGCACGACGGCAGTCCGCCGCCGGGTCCGCCGCAGCGCAACCGCTTCGACCCCGACAAGGTGATCGCGGAACTCGCCCGGCTTGAAGCGTTCGACGAGCAGGTGCACAGGCTCCCGCCCGAAGCACAGGCCGGCGCCAGGGCAGATGCCGCGCAGGCGCGCGAGCGCATGGCCGCGCAGATCCGGCAGGGGCACCTGTACACCGCGCACCTGCTCGATGCCGCCCCACCCGCATCGAGCTTTCGCACCGCCAAGCTGCGGCGGCGCCTGGGCCGCGCCGAAGCCGGCCGCCGCAACTTCGCGCGCATGAACCTGATAGGCGCCGACCTGTCGGGCATGGACCTGAGCGGAGCCGACTTCAGCGGCGCCAACCTCGAAGACGCCAACCTGCAGGGTGCGCGGCTGGCGGGTTGCAACTTCACGCAGGCGGTGCTGGCGCGCGCGCGGCTGGAGCGCGCGGTGCTCTCCGACTGCAGGTTCGATCACGCCAACCTGGGCGCGGCCCTGTGCGACGGCGCCGACTTCAGCCGTGCCAGCCTGCGCCATGCGAACTGCAGCAAGACCGTGTTCCGCGCCTGCGCCATGGGCTCGGCCGTGTTCGAGCAGACCCATGTGCACGAAAGCATCTGGCAGCAGTGCGATCTGCGGCAGTCCCGCTGGCTGCAGGTGGCCATGATCAAGATGCGCTTCGAGGACGTGTCGTTCGAGGAAGCGTCGTTCCGCCAGATGGGCTGGATCGAGTGCACGCTGGCCGGTGTGTCGTTCGCGCGCGCCTCGCTCGATAGCTGCGGCTTCACCACATTGGCCGGGCATGAAGGGCTCGACTTCACCGGCGCTACGCTGGTGTCGAGCAGCTTCGGGCACCGCAGCTCGCTGGCTGGCGCGGTGCTGCGCGACGCGGTGCTCAGGCACTGCGGCCTGCGCGGCGTGAACCTGGCCGGTGCCGACCTGCGCGGCGTGCAGCTCGAAGGCTGTGATTTCTCGGGTTGCGACCTGCGCGGCGCGCAGCTCGACCGGCTGGCCGGCGGCGAGAGCCTGTTCATACGCACCGACTTCACGGGCGCCTCGCTGGCGGGCGCGAATTTCATCGACAGCAACCTGTCGAAGTCCGACCTGCGGCTGGCCGACCTGCACGATGCCAACCTGTTCCGTGCCGACGTGTCGCAGGCCTTCATCGACGGCACGACGCGCCTGGACGGCGCCTATACCCACCATGCCAAGGTGCTGCCGGCCCGGCGCGCCGTACCTGAAGATAGATGACGCGCGACGAGCTGCTGGACAAGATCCGACATGGAGTGACCTTGACGAACCTGGACTGCAAGGGCTGGGACCTGAGCGGGCTCGACCTGTCGGGCGCGGTGTTCGAGCGCGTGGACTTCAGCGGCTCGCTTCTCGCGCACGCCAGCCTGGAGGACGCCACCCTGTCGAACTGCACATTCGCGCAGGCGGACCTTCGCCATGTGCGGCTGAAGGACGCGCGGCTTTTTCGCAGCCGGCTCGAAGCCGCGCGGATCGACCATGCATTCGTGCAGGACGTCGCGTTCATGGAGTGCGCGCTCGACGATGCCGCGTTCGACGACGCGCACGTGGAGCGCGTTTCCTTCTTCAAGTGCCGCATGCACGGCACCCGCATGCGCACGCGCCAGCTCGACCGCGTGACCTTTGGCGAATGCGAGATCGACGGGCTGGACTGCACCGGGGCCTCGCTCACCTTTGCGACCTTCCTGCGCGCGAACCTGCGCGGCATGGTGCTCGCCGGTGCGCGTTGCGAGAGCACGACCTTCATGGAGTGCGACCTGCGCGGGATGCGCTTTGCGGCGCAGGAGCTGGTGCTGTGCCAGTTCACCGACAGCCGGATGGACGAGGTGGACTTCAGCGACGCGGTACTGACGCAGAGCAACTTCAAGGGCGCAACGCTGAACGCGGCGCGATTTGCGGGCGCGAACGCCTGCGCCACGCTGTTCCCGCAGGCGCAGCTGGCGGGCGCGGTGTTCACTGGCGGGCGCTTCGACCAGTCGATCTGGGCCGATGCAAAGGCCGAGGGCGCGGATTTCAGCGATGCATCCTTCGCGCTGAGCGTGTGGCACCGAGCGCGTTGCGCCGGCGCGACTTTTGCGCGCGCCGCACTGCAGGATGCAGACTTCTCCCATGCCGACCTGACGCGGGCAGACCTTCGGGGCGCGCAGTTCCTGCGCACGCGCATGCATCGCGCGCTGCAGGAGGGGGCGAAATTCTCGGGGCGCGGCGGTCTCATCGAACAGGACGTGGAACTGCACAAGGCGCAGTCCTGGTCCGACACGCGCGGCGGCCGGCAGGCCCCGGGATGATGCGGGGCGAGCGCAGGAACCCCATGCAAGCAACGCAAGCACTGAAAGAAAGGAAGAAAACGCCATGAACGTCGTCGCACTTCATGCAGAGCCGCCCTCTCGTGCGCAAGCACAGGAGCCGGTCCACTTCATCGGCCGCCTGGCCGGCTTTCGCGCCGATGGCCGCATCCTCGTGGAGGACGAAGCAGGTGCCACCTGGGCCTGCCGTCGCGCGGCCAGCTGCCTGCTCATGCCCCGCACCGGCGACACGGTGATGCTCAGCGGTCCCGACCGGCTGCGCGTGTACCTGATTGCTGTGATCGAACAGGCCGATCCATCGGCCAGCCGCATCGAGGCCGCCGGCGACCTGACGCTGGCCACGACGCGGGGCGGCAATGTGTCGATCGAGAGCGATGCCGACTTGCGTCTGCAAAGCGCCGCCATGCTGCAAATGCAGGCCGAGTGCGCCGAAGCGCGATTCACGCACTCGCGCCTGACCAGCGAAGCCGCCGATGCGACGATCGGTCATCTGCGGCTGGTAGGCAAGGTGTTCGAGAGCGTGGCCGACCGCGTTGTGCAGATGGCGCGCAATGCGCTGCGGCTGGTGGACGAGACCGACCGCGCGCGCGTGGGCCATCTCGACCAGGAGGCCACGGGCACGGTGCGCCTGCACGGGCAACACACGGTGGTGACCGGCCAGGAACTGGTCAAGGTCGACGCCGCGCAGATCCACATGGGCTGAAGACGAAGGAGACCCGCATGTTCGGAAACTGCCAGCTCATGGGCATGGACTTCGCGATTCCCGATGTCTGCAGAACGCCCGTTCCCTTTCCCTTCCCGAACTTCGGCATGGGCTTCATGGCCATCCCGAACGCCTGGAACATCCTGTACATGGGCATGCCCGCCCACAACATGGCGACCTTCATCCCGATCACGCTGGGCGATCAGCCCGGCGCGCTCGGCGGCATGATCTCCCAGACCTTCATGCAGCAGGCGCGCCACATCACCGGCGCTTTCACGATGCTGCTCAAGGGAACTCCGGCCACGCGCATGACCAGCATCACCACGCAGAACCGATGCAACATCGTCGGCCTGCGGCTGGTGCCGAGCCAGTTCAAGGTGTTGATACTGGCGGCCTGAACTCCACCGGCGGTGTTCTTGTTGCCGTGGCCGTTGTGGTCGCGGCCCCCGCCAGCGTCACCTGCTGCGGAAACCCCACCCACACGGCCAGCGCCGAGTAGTTGTCCTGCGTCTCGTCCGCCTTGGCCTCGGCCGCGCGGCGCAGCAGCGCGAGCCATTCTTCCGCGCTGTCGGCCAACTGCAGCGAGCGCTCCATCACCTGCTGGGAGATCAGCTGCCAGAGCCCGTCGGTGCACAGCAGGAACGCGTCGCCGTCGGCCAGGCGCTGCGTCGCGGTGATGGTGGCCTCTGCTGCGGCGCGCGCGCCGAGGGCGCGATACAGCAGATTGGTCTTCACCAGGCGCTCGCCCCCGTTGTGCTGGCTCGCGGCGGCGTCGCCTGAGCGTTCCGACAGGCTGTGGTCTTCGGTGCGTTGCATCAGCGCGCCACGGCGGAACCAGTAGAGGCGGCTGTCGCCCACGTGGGCCCAGCAGGCCTGGTTGCTCGCGCGGTCGACGAACAGCGACACGAAGGTCGCGCTCATGCGGCTCTGGTCGGCGAGTTCGCGCTGCTTGGCGAGGATGGCGTCGTTGGCCGCCTTCACACAGCGCTGGATGTTGTCGGCGGCCAGCGACGGGTCGTCGACGAAGGTGTCGAGCGCGGTGTCGACCGCGATGCGCGAAGCCAGCTCGCCGCCGGCGTTGCCGCCCACGCCGTCGCTCACCACGAAGCAGCCGTTGCGCTCGTCGAGGTGGTAGCCGATGGCGTCCTGGTTGCCGCTGCGCTCGCCCACGCAGGAAAACTGCGAGGTCGAGATCGGCACGGCGAAGGACGACGAGGAAAAGCGGGCGGCTTCAACCACGGCGCGCCTCCTTCAGTCGTTCCATCTCCTTGTCGTAGGCCTGCTGGAAGGCGCGGCCGAAGACGGCCTGGAAGTCGTCCTCGACGGCCGACGTGGTCTCGGCGTGCAGTGCCTGCAGCTGGCGCCACAGGCGCGCCTCGCGTCCGCCGGGCAGCAGCTTCTCGCCGATGCCGCCGTCGTGCGGCGTGTCGCGGCTGAGCGCCGCGGGGTCGAAGCGCTGCAGCAGCGTGAGCAGCGCGGCACGCATGCCGGCGACCATGCCGAGCTGGTGGGACTGCAGGTCGCCGAGCGCGTCGTGCACGGCGGCCTCGGGCGGCAGGAAGCCGGGCATGCGTGCGCCGAACATCTGCATCAGCACCGCGCGGCCATTGGGCAGGATCTTGAACGGGTTGTTCTCCTCGTCCACGATCATCGTGATCTCGGCGCGGACCTCTCGCTTGAGCATGGCGCGCGAGGACAGCAGCTCGATGGTGCCGTCGGTGAAGGCCCGCATGATGCGGCCCAGGCGCTGCATGGCTTCGATGTCGAGCGGTTGCTGGCCGGCGATCTCGGGCACGCCTGCGCCTTCGAGGAAAGCCTTGAAGAGGGCTTCGGACGACGACAGGTCGGTGGTTGGCGCAATGGGCTGCGGTGATGGCGCGGTAACGGCTGCAGGCGGCGGCGAGATGGCGGCAGCTGGCGTGACCGGTGCGGCGACCACTGGCGGTGGCGCGGGCGGCGGTGGAGGAGGGGGTGGCGGAGGCGCCTGCTCGATCTTCTCCACGGCGACGGCAGGTGCCGGCGCAGGCGCAGGAGGCGGCGCGGGCACGGGCGCCACCGGCAACGGCGGACGGAACTGTGCCGTCACCTCTCGCGCATGGTTCGAATGGCTGTACCCCGGCACGGCCGGCTTGTTGTTCTGCAGCAGGTCGAGCGCGGGATGCACGTCGCCGGGCAGCCCTGCGTCGTGTTGCGTCAGCGCGGTCGGGCGCGGGTCGGACAGCGGCGAATGCGCGCTGTCGTCGGCCGTGAAGAAAGAGAGCGGATCGACCCCGCGCTTGAGCGCGATGCCGGACATGTCGTGGGCCGCCTGCGGGTTCATTTCCGCGAGCGGGTCGACCGGGTTGCGGCGCGCCTGCGACGGCAGCTCGAAGGGCTCGTGCGCCATCGGGTCTGGCATAAGCGCGGGCGTGCTGTCGATGCGGCGCGGCGCGTTCGCGAGGATGGCGTCCCAATCTTCGGCGGAAGGAATCTGCGACGAGGCTGGGGCTGCCTTCGGCGGTACCTGCACGGGCATGGGTGGCGGGGGCGGTACCGGCGCATGCACTTGAACAGCAGGCGAAGGAGGTGGCGGCTGCACGGGCGCGCGTGGCATCGGCGGCGGCATCGCCACGGTGGGCTGCGTATCGCCGATGGGCAACGCGCCTTCGCCGAACAGGTCGGAGAACACGTCGGAGCCTGAAGAAGCCGGCAGCAAGGCATCGATGGGCGCGGACGAAGCCGGCGCTTGCGCGAACGGCTGTGGCGCCTGCATCGAAGAAGGAGGGAGAGAGGGTGGGGGCTGCAGTGGTGCAGCCACCACGGCCGGCGCAGCGCGCAGCGCGCTCGCGGCCTCCAGCACGTAGCTGCCGATCGCCACGCGGTCGCCATCGGCCACGCGCGCTTCCTGCTCATGCACCAGCGTCTGCCCGTTGACGCTGATGGGCAGCACCGCGCTCATGTTGCGAAGCACCGCCGCGCCGTCTTCGTCGAAGCGCACCGTGGCTTGCAGGCGCGAGATCTGTCGCTGCTCGTCGGGCAGCACGAGGTGGTTGTCGGGGCTGCGCCCGATCGTTCCTCCGGGTGCGGCCAGCAGTGCCGAGGGGCCCGAGGCCACCGGCTTGCCGGCATGTTCGATCACCGTCCAACGCATGGCATCTCCATGTTCTTGTGGCGCCCGCGCAAGGTGCGCAGGGCGCGGGGACCGGCGTGGCCGGTCAACGCTTCATTCGCTTCGCGGCTTCGAAGGCCGGGCCCCACACGGGGTGCTTGCGCTCGGCCACGTTGAGGTCGAAGCTCGGGAAGGCGTCGAGGATCTTGCGGAACTGCGCGCGGCACTCGGGCACCTGGTTGGCCACGCAGTAGCTGAAGGCTTCGAGCTTCATCGCGTCGAGGCGCGTGGCCGGCTCCGCGCCTTCGAACACCGACACGCCTCCGCTCTTGAGCGTGCTGATGGCCTTGGCGTAGTCGCCTTCGTCATAGGCCTGTTGCGCGCGCTCGAGGGTCGTGCGTGCAACCTGCTGGCTCAGGCGCTCGGGTTGCGGTGCGGGCTCGGGCGGCGGCGGGGTCGTGCAACCCGTTATCACGCAAAGTGTGAACGCCAGAGCAGGCAGACATGACTTCAATCTTCTCTCCTACTTTGCGAAAGCAATGTTTGAGGCAGTGTGCCGCAGTGTTGCGACAACGACGCGATGCGCATCGTGGATGCGCATGACTTCGATAATATAGGCCGCGAACCAGCCGGGGAGATCTCAATGCATCGACGAAGCCTGCTGCAAGGCGCACTTGCATCCACACCGTTGTTGGCGGGCCTCAGTGGATGCGCTTCCACAGCCAAGTCCTTGCCCACGCCCTATGCCGTCACAGTGCGCATCGACGACGGCGTGAACCCCGACGGACGCGGCCAGGCCGCACCCATCCTGGTGAAGGTCTTCGAGCTGAAATCTTCCGGTAACTTCGAGACAGCAGACTACTTTGCACTACAGGATCGCGACCGCGAGACGCTGGCTGCGGAACTCGTGAACGCCGACCAGGCCATCATGCGCAGCGGCGAAGAGCGTGTCTTCAAACGCGAGGCGGGTCTCGATTCACGCGCCATCGGCATCATCGCGGGCTATCGCAAGCTGGAAGCCGCGCGCTGGCGCATCGTGCTGCCGCTCAAGGAGCCAAAGCAAACAAACCTGTACAAGGTCTGGCAGTTCTCTCCGAGCGAACAGGCTGTGCAGGTCGTGGTCCGCAAGAGTGGCATCGAGGTGCTACCAAGTCGTTAATTTTCTGTACTCCCTAGTACGAAAGTGCGAGAAATTCGCGCTCGAAATGCGGGGCAAATCGTAAGACGCGCCGTGTAGCATCGGAGCAAAAAAATCGTTCGATGGGAGGGCGTCCGTGCATGCGCCTTCCGCTTCCATGTGAGCACTCCCAGGAGGTCTTTGGTGACAGTTCGCAATCAGGGCGCTGGAAGAAACGGCGCTCATCCGCAGGCGTTGGCGAATAGGGTGGTGTGGTCCGAAGGCATGTACCTGCGGCCCCAGCATTTCCAGCAACTGGAGCGTTACGTCGAGCAATACGTGACGCGTCGCACTGCCGGCCTGCAAGGCGCTTATTGGGGTTGGCTGCATCTCGAGATAGATCGCGATGCCTATGCGCTCGGCCGCGTGTCGTTGCTCGGCGGCGCAGGCGTGCTGCCCGATGGCACGCCGTTTTCCTTCGGTGCTGAAGACGCGCCGCTGCCTTATGAAGTACCCAACGACCTGACCGATGAACTCATCGTGCTCGCACTGCCGCTGCGCAGGCCAGGCAGCGAAGAGGTCATCTTCTCGGAGGACGAAGGTTCGGCCGCGCGCTTCGGCGTGATCGAGCGCGAGGTGAACGACGGCAACGCGGTCGCGCTGGGCCCGGCGGTGCTGCAGCTTGCCGCGCCGCGCCTGCGCCTTGCGCGCGCGTCTTCGCTCACTGCCGAATGGCAGGCCATCGGTGCGGTGCGCGTGATCGAGCGCCGCACCGACCACAAGCTGGTGATCGACGCCAACTACATTCCGCCGGTGCTCGATGCTTCCGCGCACACCATGCTGCGCAGCATGATCGCGGAGCTGCACGGCCTGCTCACGCAGCGCTCCGAGGCACTGGCCTCGCGGCTGTCGCAGCCGGGGCGCGGCGGCGTGAGCGAGGTGTCCGACTTCCTGCTGCTGGAGCTGGTCAATCGCTATCTCGCGCTCACGTGGCATGCGCAGCAGGCGGTGCAGGTGCATCCCGAGCAGCTGTTCATCGACTGGCTCAAGCTGGCCTGCCACCTGGCCACGCACACTTCGCCCACGCGGCGCCCGGTGCTGTGGCCGGTGTACGACCACGACAACCTCAACGAAAGCATTCGTCCTTTGATGGAAGAGCTGCGGCGTTCGCTGTCGGCCGTGCTCGAGCAGAGCGCGATCGCCATCGAGCTCGAGGAGCGCAGCCACGGCGTGCGCGTGGGCCGCATGCCCGACCCGGTGCTGGTGCGCAACGCGGGCTTCGTGCTCGCGGTACATGCCGACCTGCCGGCCGACGCCATCCAGCAGCGCTTCCCCACGCAGGTGAAGATCGGCTCGGTCGAGCGCATTCGCGACCTCGTGCAGCTGCAGCTGCCGGGCGTGACGGTGCGTCCGCTGCCGGTGGCGCCGCGGCAGATTCCGTACAACGCGGGCTACCACTACTTCGAACTCGACAAGAGCGGCGACATGTGGCGCCAGCTCGAGAAGTCGGGCGGCGTGGCAATGCACCTGGCCGGTGACTTTCCCGGGCTGGCCATGGAGTTCTGGGCCATCCGTCCGTGAGGGACTCTATGAACGGTGTGAACGACATGGCCGTCGGCGCGGGAGGCTTCGTGCCGCCGAATCCAGGTGGCGGCGGAGTTGCAGACGCGGGCGGCATGCCCGCGGCGCAGCGCGGAATGGGCGCGCAGCCCGAGTCCTTCACCGCATGGCATGACGCGCGTCGTCCGCATGCGGGTGATACGGCGCTCGCGGGCAACAACCCGCTGGTGGCGGCGGCCAATCCGCTGCTCGACCTGATCCCGCAGATCCGCGCGACCGGCCATCACCCTGCGCCGGCGCAATTGCGCGAGCACCTGGTCGACGAAGTGCGTCGCTTCGAGACACGCGCGCAGCAGGCGGGCATCGCGCCCGAGGTGATCATCGGCGCGCGCTACTGCCTGTGCACGGCGGTGGACGAGGCCGCCGCGCTCACGCCGTGGGGCGGCAGCATCTGGTCGTCGCAGAGCCTGCTGGTGATGTTCCACAACGAGACCTGGGGCGGCGAGAAATTCTTCCAGCTGCTGTCGCGGCTGGTGCAGAACCCGCAGCAGCACCTGCACCTGATCGAGCTCATCTACTTCTGCCTGGCGCTGGGTTTCGAGGGACGCTTCCGCGTCATCGACAACGGTCGCTCGCAGCTCGAGACGCTCAAGCAGCGGCTGCTGCAGATCATCCGGCAGACGCGCGGCGAAATCGCGGTGCCGCTGTCGCCGCACTGGCAGGACGCGAGCGCGCCGGTGCGCCGCACGCGCAACTGGCTGCCGGTCTGGGCCGTGGGCGCGGTGGCGGCGGTGTTGCTGCTCGTCGCGTTCGCGCTGCTCACGTTCAACCTGGCGGGCACTTCCGATGGCGCCTTCGCGGCCGTCAATGCAGTGCGGCTGCCGCAGACCGCGCGCGCCGTGGTCATGCCCGCGCCCACGCCACGCCTGCAGCGCTTCCTGGAACCCGAAATCCGCGACGGCCTGCTGACCGTGCGCGACGAGGCCGACCGCAGCGTGGTGGTGCTGCGCGGCGACGGCCTGTTCGCATCGGGCTCCGACCGTGTGCTCGACCGCTACGCCCCGGTGCTCGCGCGCGTGGCCGATGCGCTCAATGCCGTCGAAGGCAACGTGCTGGTCAGCGGCTTCAGCGACGACCAGCCGATCCGCAGCGTGCGCTTTCCGTCCAACTGGCAACTCTCGCAGGCCCGCGCCGACGCGGTGAAGAAGATGATCGCCACGCGCCTTGCACGGCCCGAGCGCCTGCGCGCCGAAGGCCGGGGTGACGCCGACCCCATCGCGCCCAACGACTCGCCGGCCAACCGCGCGCGCAACCGCCGCGTCGAGGTCACGTTGCTGGTGGCGCCGGTGGCCGGCGTGCCCGCGCCTGCACCACAACAGCCGGGAGGAGCCCGCTGATGCTGCGCGCCATCTTCCGTTTTCTCATCAGCCGCGATCTCTGGGTCTTCCTGGGGCTGATCGCGCTCGCGTTCCTGATCTGGATCATCGGCCCCGCGATCGCGGTGGGCCGCTACCGTCCGCTCGAGGACGAGATCGTGCGCATCGCCGTCATCGCGCTGATGTTCGTGGTCTGGCTCGCGCGGCTGGTTTACCGCAAGTGGCGCGAGCGCCGCCTCAATGCGCAGTTGCTGAACCAGCTGCGCACGCCTTCCAAGAAGGAGAAAGAGGCCAAGCCCGAGGACGCGCCCGAAATCAAGGAGCTGCAGAGCGGCTTCACCGACGCCACGGCCATCCTCAAGAACATGCGCTTCGGGCAGGGGGCAGACGGCAAGCCCGCGAGCCGCTTCTCGGTGTTCGACCGGCAGTACCTGTACCAGCTGCCCTGGTACATCTTCATCGGCGCGCCGGGCTCGGGCAAGACCACGGCGCTGGTCAACTCCGACCTCGACTTTCCGCTGGCCGACCAGCTCGGCAAGGCCGCGGTGCGTGGCATCGGTGGCACGCGCAACTGCGACTGGTGGTTCACCAACGAGGCGGTGCTCATCGACACCGCCGGGCGCTACACCACGCACGAGAGCAACCGCGAGACCGACGAGAGCGAGTGGAAGGGCTTCCTCGAGCTGCTGAAGAAGTTCCGCCCGCGCCAGCCCATCAACGGCGCGATCCTCACCATCAGCATCGCCGACCTGCCGCTGGCCGACGACGCACAGCGCGCGCGCCACGCAATGGCGCTGCGCAAGCGGCTGCTGGAGCTGCGCAACGACCTGGGCATCGACTTCCCGGTCTACGTGCTGGTCACCAAGACCGACCTGCTGGCGGGCTTCAACGAATACTTCGGCTCGCTGGGCCGCGCCGAGCGCCAGCAGGTGTGGGGCTTCACCTTCCCCATCGAAGGCAATGCCGCAAACAAGAGCGCGAAGGCCGGCAAGGGCGCGGCCCCGCTGAAAGGCGGCGACCTGCGCGAACGCTTCCACCAGGAATACAGGCTGCTGCACCAGCGCCTCGACGAACGCCTGCCCGAGCTGCTGGCCGCCGAGCCCGACCCGATGCGGCGCGCGCAGGCCTACCTGCTGCCGCAGCAGTTCGCGAGCTTCGAGGACATCCTCGGCACCTTCCTGGCCGACGTGTTCAATCCGTCGAAGTTCGAGGCCGCGTCGATGCTTCGCGGCGTTTACTTCACCAGCGGCACGCAGGAAGGCACGGCCTTCGACCGCGTGATGGGCGCTATCAAGCGCTACCTGCAGGTCAACGCGCCGCCCGCGCCGCCGCCGGGCCCGGGCAAGAGTTACTTCCTGAAGGAACTGCTGCAGCAGGTGATCTTCCGCGACGCGGGCGTGGCCGGCACCAACCTGCGCTGGTACCGGCGCAAGCGCGCCATCGACATCGCGGGCTACAGCCTGATCGGCGTGCTGCTGGTGGTGCTGCTGGGCGCATGCGTGAACAGCTGGCGCAACAACAAGGACTACGTGGCCGAGGTCGACGGCAATGCCAAGGCATTCAACAAGGCGGCGGCGCGCGGCGAGCTGCCGACGGTGGTCGATTCGGGCGGCGACATCGCGAGTTCGCTGCTGATCCTCGACCGGTTGCGCGACCTGCCGAAGTCGAGCCACTTCGACGTCGGCGATCCGCCGCTGTCATACCGCTTCGGCCTCTACCAGGGCGAGAAGCTGCAGGCCGCGACCGACGGCGTCTACCAGCGCGCGCTGGAAACCGTGCTGCTGCCGCAGGCCGCGCAGCGCGTGGAACAGTCGCTGCGCGAAGCCTCGAAGAACGACGCCGAATACAGCTACGAGGCGCTCAAGGCCTATCTCATGCTGTTCGACGCCGAGCGTTACGACGCCGATTTCCTGCAGGCCTGGCTGCTGAGCGACGTGGACCGCAAGATCGGCGCGTCGCTCACGCGCGAGCAGCGCACCAACCTCGAGTCGCACCTGAAGGCGCTGTTCGCGGGACGCGTGCTGACCTCGCCCTTCGCGAAGGACGAGCGCCTCGTCACCCAGACGCGCGAGCGCCTGGCCGGCGTGCCGCTGGCCCAGCGCTCCTATGCGCGGCTGCGGCGCATCCTGCTGCAGACCAGCCCGCCCAACGCCTTCACCATCGCGGAGGCGGGCGGTGCCGAATCGGCACTGGTGATCCGCCGCGCGAGCGGCAAGCCGCTGACCGACGGCATTCCCACGCTCTTCACCTACCGCGGCTACTGGGATATCTTCGACAAGCGCATGGCCGAGACCACGCTGTCGCTCGAGCAGGAAGACCGCTGGGTGCTGCAGATCCGCGCGCCGGGCATTGCCGACATCACCTCGCGCGAGCTGCTGCTGCGCGAAGTGCGCCGGCTCTATCTCACCGACTACATCCGGGTGTGGGATGAGTACCTCACCGACATCCGGCTGGCCGACAGCCGCTCGCTGCTGCAGAGCATCCAGATGACGCGTGTGCTCTCGACCTCGGAGTCGCCGATGTCGCGCATCATCCGTGGCGCGGCGCGCGAGACCGACCTGCTGCGCAACCACGACGAGGCAGCGCGCGGCCTGCTCGACCAGGCGCAGAACCGCGTGGCCAGCACGCGCGAGCGCATCGAGCAACTCATCGGCCAGCCCGATGGCAGCCAGCGCCGCAATGCGCAGGTGGACCGGCCCGAATCGCTGGTGGACAACCACTTCGAGCCGCTGCGCCGCATGGTGACCGCGCCCAAGCAGGGCGGGCAGGCCCCCATCGATGCGACCGCCGCGCTCATCAACGAGCTCTACACCTTCCTCACCGCCACCGACACCGCGCTGCGCAGCGGCAACATCCCGCCGTCGAGCGACGCCGTCACCAAGGTGCAGGCAGAAGCGGGACGCCTGCCGGTGCCATTCCAGGGCATGCTGAACGACCTGTCGGCCACCGCGTCGTCGAAGGCGGCGGCGGTGACGCGGCAGAACATCGGACAGAGCGCGGCGGCCAGCATCGGCTCGTTCTGCAACCAGGCCATCGCGGGGCGCTACCCGTTCACGCGCGGCTCGAACCGGGACGTGGCCTCGGGCGACTTCGCGCAGCTGTTCGCACCGGGCGGGATGATGGACGACTTCTTCCAGAAAAACCTCATCACCCAGGTCGACACCTCGGTCAACCCATGGGCCTTCAAGCGCGGCGTGGACGGCAGCGCAGCGGGGCGTTCGGCCTACCTCGATTCGTTCCAGAAGGCGCAGGCGATCCGCGACGTGTTCTTCTCGGGCATGGCGGGCGGGCGCACGCCGTCGTTCACGCTCGACATCCGGCCCGAGGACATGGACGCCGCTCTCACGCAGTTCACGCTCGACGTCGACGGCCAGACGGTGCGCTATGCACATGGCCCGCAGGCGCCCAGCACCGTCAAGTGGCCGGGACCGCGCAACAGCAACCAGGTGCGGCTGCAGGTGACCACGGCCAACGGCACGCCCGCCGGCGGCATCGTGACCGAGGGGCCGTGGGCGCTGCACCGCCTGTTCGACAAGGCATCGATCTCGTCGGGCAGCTCGCCCGAATCCTTCAACGCGACTTTTGACCTGCAAGGCAAGAAGGTGGTGCTGGCGGTAACGGCCAACAGCGTCTACAACCCGCTGCGGTTGCCGCAGATGAACAGCTTCTCGTGCCCCGGGAAATCATGAACACCCCCAGGCTTCGCGCACTTCGTGTCGCTTCTCCTGCCCCCTTGCAGGGGGCGGCAGCACCAGCGGCCCGGCAAAGCCGGCTCCGCGGTGTGCCTGGCATATGCCGCGATGTTGTCTGGGGGCATATCTAATGAACAGCAGCATTCCCCCGCAGGCCTGGGTGCCCGTCGACGAACAGATCGGCTGGTACGGCAAGCTGCCCGCCGCCGGCGACTTTCTCTACCGCCGCATGCCGCACGAACTGCAGGCCTGGTGGGACCGCTGGATGCAGAACGGCCTGGGCAGCTTCAAGCGCTGGCCCGACGCCATGACGCGGCACTACGCGGTGGCGCCGGTGTGGAACTTCGCGATACCCGCCACGCAGGGCGTCGACGCAGTGCAGTTCGGCTGCATCGCGCCGAGCTGCGACCGCGTGGGCCGCTACTACCCGGTGTGCGTCACGCTGCAGGTGGCCGCGCGCAACTACCGGCCGTCGGTGCTCGAAGGCTCGGCCGCGTGGTACTGGCAATGCGGCAGCGCGCTGCTGCAGGCCATCCGCCACGGCGTGGCGCCGGACCAGTTCGACGGCCAGGTGCTGGCCGCGGGCCGCGCCGGCTTCCAGACCGCGAGCGGCGGCTCGGACGACATTCTCTCGATCCTCGGGCCTACAGCGGGTGGCGCGAGCGCCCAGCAGCGGCTCGGCTGGCCGGAGCTTCCACTGTGCTTCGACCCGTCCGGCAGCACCAGCTACTGGTGGACCAACCAGGCCGACGGTTCGCCGTTGCGTACCGCGGCCCATGGTGGCGGGCTCAACACACCGCTGTTTTCCAAGTTGTTTTCGCAGGGGCATGTGCCATGGGCATGAAAAGCCGACATCCCGAGGGAGGAGAAGACGCATGAGCACCACGCACGGCACCGCAGGCACTGCGGCCGACACGCCAACCGACGAACGCCCGCATCCGCTGGAGCTGGGCCACAGGCTCGATGAATTCGAACTGCTCGAGGTGATCGGCGAGGGCGGCTTCGGCATCGTCTACCGCGCGTACGACCATTCGCTGCAGCGCGAAGTGGCCATCAAGGAATACATGCCGTCGATGCTCGCGCGCCGCGTGGGCGACGACAGCGTGCTCGTGCGCTCCGAGCGCCTCACGGCCACCTTCCAGGCAGGGCTGCGCAGCTTCATCAACGAGGCACGCACCCTCGCGCAGTTCAGCCATCCCGCGCTGGTGCGCGTGCATCGCTTCTGGGAGGCCAACTCGACCGCCTACATGGCGATCCAGCTCTACAAGGGCCGCACCCTGCGGCGCCTCGCCGAAGACGAGCCCGGCCGCATCAACGAGGCCTGGCTGCTCGGCATGCTGGGGCCGCTGCTGGGCGCGCTCGAGACGCTGCACCGCAGCCAGTGCTTCCACCGCGACATCGCGCCCGACAACATCTTCATCCAGCCCGATGACCTGCCGGTGCTGCTCGACTTCGGCGCGGCGCGCAAGTCGATCGCCGACCTGGTCGACGAGGTGGCGGTGATGGTGAAGTCGGGGTACTCGCCCATCGAGCAGTACGCCGACGACAACACCCTGCTGCAGGGCCCCTGGACCGACCTGTACGCGCTGGGCGCCGTGCTCTACCGTGCCGTGACGGGCCATCCGCCGCCCTCGGCCGTGGTGCGCAGCGTGCAGGACGCCTATGTGCCGCTGTCTTCGATGGGCCGCGAAGACCTGAGCCCGGGCTTCTGCGCCGCCGTCGACCACACGCTGGCCGTGCACAGCAAGGACCGCACGCAGACCGTGGCTGCCTTCGCCGCGGAGCTGGGGCTGGTGAAGTTGGGCGACATCTATGTGAGCGGCCTGGGCGTGCCGGCGGTGATCATTCCCGCGGCGCCCGTGTCGGCGACGCCGCCGCCGCCGCCGCTGGTGCCGCAGCAGTTCTCGCCGATGTCGGCGCCGGTGCCGCTGGAGCCCGTGCCGGTGGCTGCCGTGGAGACGCCGGTCCCGGCCCCCGCCGTGAAGAAGACGAAGACGCAGAATGCAGCGTCGTCGCGCCGTCCACCCTGGGTCATGGTGGGTGTGCTGTTCGTCGCGCTCGTGGCCGTGGGTGGCTGGATCGGCCTGCGCCTGACGTCGGGCATGAAGCAGCAGACCTCGACCGCGATGGTGCCGGTGCCGCCACCGGCTGGGCCGATGTCGAGCAACACGTCGCCGCCTGCTGTGATGCCGCCGCCGGCCACGGATGCGGGTGCTGCGCCGGGTGTGCCGGCAACCACGCCGCCCGTCACCGATGCTGGCCCGACGACGGCCCCTGCCACTGTTGGCGGCGGTACCAGTACGCCGGTCGCCGGTGCGCCGGCTGTAGCCCCTGCAACGCCGGCCGGCGCACCGCTGACGCCGATCGAGAACGTGCCGGTCAATCCGCCGACCACGACGCCAGCCGATTCAGCGCTCGCGACCGCCGAGGCGGAAGACTGGAGCCTGGCCCAGGCCGAGAACACGCGCGAAGGCTACGAAGCTTACCTGCGCCGCTACCGCCGCGGGCTGCACGCCCGCGACGCACGCAACGCCATCGCCGAGCTGAACCGGCTGTCGCCACCCGCGGTGCCGGTCGCACCCGACGCGACCGCCGCCGCGCCGGGCATGGGCCGCGTGGTGCTCAACATCCGCCCGTGGGGTCAGGTATTCGTCGACGGCGCCGACCGCGGCGTGAGCCCGCCGCTCAAGTCGCTGCCGCTGCGGCCTGGCATCTACAACATCGAGGTGCGCAATGGCGAGCTCGAGGTGTATCGGCAACGGGTGACTGTGCAGGACAGCAAGTCGGCGCCTGTGGTGAGTCACGAGTTCAAGTAGGAGGCTGCAGCGGCGTCTGGATTCTTCAGGCGCTGTCCCGCAGCGCCCGCCGATACTGCACCGCCTCAGCCAGATGCTCCACCTGCACCGCCTCCACCGACCCCAGGTCCGCGATCGTGCGCGCCACCTTCAGTGCGCGGTGCGTGCTGCGCGCTGACCATCCCAGCTTGGCCGCCGCGTTGAACATGAATCTGCGCGCCGCATCGTCGAGCCCGGCGTGTTTGTCGATCGCGCTGCCCTGCAGCGACTGGTTGGCATAGCCCTGGCGCTGCATCGCGCGTTCGCGCGCGGCGATCACCCGGCCGCGGATGCTCTCCGTCGATTCGCCGGGAGGCGCATCGAGCAGTTGCTGCGCCGACACCGCGGGCACCTCGATGTGGAGGTCGATGCGGTCCAGCAGCGGGCCGCTGAGCTTCCCTTGGTAACGCGAGATCTGGTCGGGCGTGCAGCGGCAGGCCTTCGACGCGGAACCCAGGTAGCCGCAAGGGCAGGGGTTCATCGCGGCGATCAGTTGAAATTTCGCCGGGAATTCGGCACTCCGCGCTGCGCGTGCAATAGTGATGGTGCCGGTCTCCAGCGGTTCGCGCAGCGCCTCCAGCGCCGAGCGTGCGAATTCCGGGAACTCATCGACGCACCGCTTAGTTATACCAGTGACATGACAGATGGCTGAGACCCCGAGGTATTCGGTCTGCGCCTTCGAAGATCTACGTAAAACAGGAGGGGGTGCAGGGGGAGGACGAGGGCCTGTGGATAACTTCCCGCTGAGCATCTCGAGGTTGTCGTCGCCTCCTAATCACCGTGAGTGAGAGACCACAGGCGAAATCAGAAGCGAAACGTCAACGTCCAAGGCGTATGCAAGGCGCTCAAGGTTGTCGATGGAGATATTCCTCTCCTCCCTCTCAACGGCCCCTACAAATGTCCGATGAAGCCCCGCAGCCTCGGCGAGCTGCTCCTGAGAGATGCGGCGTTCCGCGCGGATAACGCGCAGACGGAAGGCTACCCGTTGCCTTGCACTGTGTGTTCTTGGTTGAGGTTGGCCCATCCACCAAGAATTCCCTGTCTAGTGTTTTTTATCGACAGCGCTAAGATGGTAATTTGATGCGTTTAAGTAGCAAAATGGTTTTCTGAGTCGTAGTACACAGCGTTCGTATAGCTTGTTGAATTGCTTGAGCACAAGAGTGGCAAGGTATTCGAGATCAGGCTTCACCTTCGACTGCAACATGTAGGGTTCACTTTTATGTTCATGACGATGGATTCGCACGAGGTAAGGATCTCCTCCATGCTGGCAGGGCCTGGTGCGAGGTGCTGGAGAGCAGTCCAGTTGAACTTGAGCATTCCTGCGTTCTTCCCGACCTGGGTGGTGCAAGAAGACGACCTTGAGATCTCAGAGCGTGCCCTGTTGATCTACGAAAGTGACTTCCTCAATCTCTTCGAGAGCGTGGGGCCGCAATCGCTGCGACACGTTCAGTATCTGGCGCCGATGGAGAGCGATCCTGATCGTTGGGAAATTCGAGACATCCGAAAGATCTGGTCAGCGACCAACGCCGACGCCGCTCAAGTCGAACATCTGGTCCTCGAAGATGAGCGCGGAGCCCAGTTCACACACTACGACATCCGCACTCCGTTCAGCATTCAGCGCCAGATCTGGCCGGTCAACTGAACATGGAAATCCCGCTCCTCCTGGCGCTCGCCTTCGTCTTGGCTCTCTTCTACTGGGCCTGGATCGCATCTCCTCGTTCGATCCAGACAGGACGTGAACAGCTACTCCGGGAACTAGGCCAGGTATCGGGCGCAAGCTTATTCCCGGTCGATCCTCGCCGCATGCTGGGCGATTGGGGCGGGAACCTGCATCCTGTTCGATCCGGATGCCCGGAAGGCCTGCATCGTCAGTCGCGGAAGGACTGCCCGGACAGTTGACCTCGATTACTTCAAGACTTGGCAGCTCTTATGGACCGAATATCCGCAAACCCGATGTTTCGCTTTCAGCACGTGCACTTCCTCTTCGAGACCAGTGACTTCGATCGCCCGACGATCCGCGTTGCCGTGCCATCTAAGTCCGATGGCGAGGCATGGAACGCCAAGCTCTCGATCCTGATGGCCTGAATACGCTGCTGGAAAAATGGGCCTACCGACGTGAAGCTGCTCATCCTTTCGGACCTGCACCTCGAGTTCGGTAGCTTTCTCGTCCCGCAGGTCGATTGCGACGTCGTGATCCTTGCCGGGGATCTCTCCGTGCCCGGCTCCAAGGCCATGCGCTGGGCCCGGCAGGCAGAGAATTTTGGGGAGACAGTCCCCATCGTCTTCGTGCCCGGCAACCATGGGTTCTATCAAGGTGTTCTGCAGACCACGCTCAAGGAAATGGCGCTCACCGCGAGGTCGTGCAACGTGCATCTTCTCGCGCCCGGCGAAGCCGTGATCGCCGGCGTCCGGTTTCTGGGCTGCACGCTGTGGACCAATTTCGAGCTGTCGATCCAGACCAAGGCAGGGTCTCTCGTCGACGTCGAGCGGGCCACGAAGGCGGCCAAGGTCCATCTCAACGACTACTCATCGATCCGGTGGGCCGAAGCGCCGGGGTGTTCCGATGCGCCAGCGGTAGCCGCCAAGTCAACAAAGCGCCGTCTGGTACCCGAAGACACGCGGGCGCTTAACCAGAGTGACCACGCCTGGCTGGCCCGGAAGCTGGCCGAGCCCTTCGACGGGTCAACGGTGGTTGTGACCCACCACGCCCCGCATCGAAACTCTCTCGCGCGGCACTATCAGTCCGACTGGCTGTCCGCATCTTTTGTGAGCGAGCTCCCAAGCTCCTTCTTCGAAGTGCCCTCACTCTGGGTGCACGGCCACATCCACGAGAGCTTCGACTATCAGGTCGGGAACTGCCGGGTGGTGTGTAATCCCCATGGGTACTTGCAGCATGGCCGCGGCCTGGAGAACAAGCGGTTCAACCCCGAGCTCGTGGTCGAGCTATGAGCGACATCCAATCATCTACCCACACGATCCAGCAAGTGCTGGCTGCCGCGACTGCGGTCTCGGGCGGGGACCTCGAGGCGGCCACCCTCTGGTACAGGAACGAGCCACTCGCGCTGTTTGATTACAGGACCGCCGAGTCGCTGGTAGCCGAAGGGCGAGCTGCCGATGTGCTCAATCTCCTTGAGTCCTTCCAGGCCGGGTTTGTTGGATGATGAAGCCCTGTACTGGCCGTCTACCCATGGCAGAAGCGACGCTGCCCCATGATGCCTTTGGCGGCACGGGTGATTCCAGCGATTTGCTGTTCCTGGACATCGATGGTGTTCTCCATCCTGTCGGCGTGGGCTACTCGTTCAGCAGCAGGTTTTTCAGCCATTTGCCGCGGCTGGAAGTGCTTCTTCGAGAGTTCGAGTCTGTCGACGTCATCATCTCGTCGGATTGGCGGCTGGCCGAGAGCATCGAGCAGCTGCAGCGCTATTTCAGCGCCGACATCCGGTACCGAATCATCGGCGCGACGCCGCAGATTGACCCCGGTGTGGCCGTCCACCACCGGCGTCAGTTGGAGATCCAAGCCTGGCTCGAAGGGAATAGCCGCCGTGACGCAGAGTGGGTTGCACTTGACGATTGGCCCTCAAGCTTCGAAGCGGGCTTCGCGCGGCTCGTGCTCACCGATCCCACGCGGGCGTTCGATCAAGACAGCTTCCAGGAGCTGCGCTCGCACTTCCTGCGGTTCGCGGCTGGGTGATGAACCGCCATTCGGTACATGAAATGAACCCGCCCATCTCGTCGGACCTCCATGCGCGATCCGAGCACAACCAGTCGAAGCCCAAGCTCATGTTCTTCGGCGACCCGCATGGCGATCTCGATCCGGTCATCGCCGCGGTCGAGCGTTTTCAGCCTAATGCGATCGTGCTGCTGGGTGACATCCAGGCGCGCCGGCCTCTGCACCTCGAGCTGAGGTCGATCCTGGATCTCACCGAGATCTGGTTCATCCACGGGAACCACGACACGGACTCCGACGCCGACTACGACAACCTTTGGGGATCGGAGCTCGCCTCCTGCAACCTGCACGGGCGGGTCGTCAAGATCGCGGGGTTCAAGGTCGCGGGCCTGGGCGGTATCTTCCGCAGCAAGATCTGGGATCCTCGGCGGCCCATCGAAGAGGCGGCGTTCCAGTCGAGCGAGGCCATGCGCCGCACCATGAAGCGCGAGGAACGGTGGCGCGACGGCATCTCCCGAAAGCACCGGTCCTCCATCTTCCCGGATGAGTACCAGCGGTTGCTGCGAAGCGGACCCGCCGACATCCTGGTGACGCACGAGGCGCCGTCGGCTCACCCGCACGGCTGGCAGGTGATTGACGAGCTCGCCGAGAAGCTAGGCGTCCAGTTGGTGGTTCACGGACACCACCACCGGTGCATCGACTATGTCGGCGAGGGCTTGATGACCACCGCGGCGCCGTTCAGGGCCTTCGGCGTCGACATGGGCTCGCACCTGGCGTGGCCGCGGAGCACCCAGGAAGAGGCTGGGTTGGAAAGCCCGCCACAAGACTTACTGAATCTCGCGACCCAAGTGTTCGGCGGAGCAACCGAAGCCTGGTTGAACAAGCCGCACGAACTTCTCGATGGTCAAACGCCGGCGGCGTTCGCGGCCGGGGGTGGCTCTGACAAGGTGCAATCGATGCTCAACGCCATTCAACACGGCGGTGTCGTATGAGGGCCGATGGATGTGGGCCAGGAGATTCAGGGTGATCCTGTTCCTAGATTTCGACGGCGTGCTGCATCCGGAGGGGGAAGATCACATCCTCAACGGCGACATCGACTTCTGCTTCCTGCCACGCCTGGAGGCGTTGCTGCGCGAGTTCCCACACGTGAAGATCGTCATCAGTTCATCCTGGCGCGAGCAGTTTCTCTACAAGACCTTGCTGAAGCCGTTCTCCAGCGACATTCGGGCCCGCATTCTCGGAGCCACGCCGCATTCGGGCTTTGGTCTTCCGCCGCCGTACGGGAAGCGCGAAGGAGAAATCCTTGCTTGGCTACAGATCCACGATGCAGTAGATGAGCCATGGGTCGCACTCGACGATGCCTATTGGCAGTTCAATCACTACAAGGACCATCTGGTGGTGTGCGGCTCGTTCACCGGCTTCGACGACAAGGCCGGTGCCGAGCTTCGTGCGCGCTTTGAAGGGGCATCCCAATGAAAGTACTGGTTCTTTCCGACCTTCACCTCGAGTTCGCCCCATTCGAGCCGGTGCCGGATCTTAAGTTCGATGTCGTCGTCCTCGCGGGCGACATTCATTCGCCGGCCAAGCGCGCCGTCCAGTGGGCGGCGGATCGCTTTCGCGGCAAGCTGGTGATCTATCTGCTTGGAAACCACGAGTACTACGACGGACGGTTGGACACGACACTGGCCGAGGCGCGCCGCGAAGCCGAAGGAAGCAATGTCCATCTGCTCGACGGTGACGAGCTGGTGATCGACGGGGTACGCTTTCTCGGTGCGACGCTGTGGACCGACTTTGCGCTCGCCATCGAGACGCCTGAAGGTCCGGTCAGCGATGTCGGGCGCGCCATGAAGATGGCAACCAATCTGCTGAACGACTACGCGCTGATCCGCACGATTGACGAGTCAGCTGAGCCCGATACCTGGCGCTACAGGCAAGGAAGAAAGCTCCAGGCGGCGGACACATTTCGGCTTCATCAGGCGCAGCGCGCCTGGTTGCGCGAGAAGCTTTCGGAAACGTTTCCCGGACCGACGGTGGTCGTGACGCACCACGCACCTCATCGTGGTTCGCTCGCGCAGCGCTACGCCGGTGATTGGGCTTCAGGCGCGTTCGTTAACGAGCTTCCGGATGCCTTCTTCAATGTGCCCATACTCTGGGTGCATGGGCATACGCATCAGCAGTTCGACTATCGAGTCCGTTCTTGCCGAGTCGTGAGCAATCCGCGCGGCTACGTGAACTGGAGCGGTAGGATTGAAAACAAGGCGTTCGAACCTGGGCTGGTGATCGAGATCTGACTCAAGACGCGAATTTTTGTGTGCAGCAGAAGCTGCAAACAGCTCGTGTTCTGCGTGACATGTATCGCTCCATGGAGCAAGATTTGCTCGTGCGAGTGCGTGCCATCAACCTCTTGCGTCCACATCGTCTCTCGAACCTCAATCGTGAGGCTCTATCCGGTGCGTCGAATGGGGTAAGAACTTGCACTCCGCCCTTCGAAATCTCATCCTTGCCCAATACACATGACAGTCCTAGGACCCCCTGTTTCCGCGAATCAAGGAAAGCTTGCGTGCGAGTCCTGCATTCACTACAGGTCGCTGTTCGTGCAAGCGGCAGCGTCGGCGCATTCCATCTGCACATATTGCGGCAAAAGAGTGAGTTCGTTCGCGTTCGTTAATGCGCTTGCGTCAGTTGTCGTTACGCGACTGCAAGAGCTCCGTGATACCTCGACTCCCGCATCTCGCATATACCGTCAACCGCGTCCAGTGGGTGAGGTGGTTCGGAAAAACCTAGAAGCCGCAAACGCCGGCATGGTCAATGACTTGATTGCAGCTGTTGCAAGAGCCGAGGTTGGGTTTGCACTGGCGCCGGACGAGAAGCACCTGTGGATCTGCGATCGAGAAGACCATGAAGCAGAAGATCAAGCATGGGTGCAATTCCAGACAATGCTTCGCTCCGGGAGCAGGTATTTCAACGACGAGGCTCTCAATTTTCTGAATGACCTGTTCGCTGTATTGGGGAAGCTCTCCGCGGGGGGGCTTGTGAAGGAAGTCAAGCCCCAAACCGTGCTCGAGGTTGGTAGGCGCCTCTATCGGGCGAGGCGTGCGAACAGTCAGGAAGAGTTCCTGCCAATAGTGCACGACCTTGCTCGGCAACTTCACGCGCCACCTCCGAACAGAACACCCGCAAATCGCATGAACGCTGAGCGGAGCCCTGCGTTTTATGCCGCTCTAGATTTTGAAACGGCAGTTGCGGAGACAAGGCCCTCAATCGGAAGCCGAGTAGTAGTCGGGGAGTTCCAGGTCACGCGCGCACTCAAGGTGGTCGACTTCAGAGTGCTCTCCCGAAGCAAGGGCGCATGGTTCAGCATTTGGGAGCCAAACTACCGAAAACGAGCCGTAATGCGCGGTCTTCTACGAAAGCTTCAAGAGCGGATTGCACGCCCGATTCCGGCGGGCGCGGAGCATGAGTATTTAGAGACGCAGGTCGTCGCCGATTATCTCTATTCGTGCGGCAAGTACGATGCAATATTGTTTGAATCGTCGCAAGCGAATGGTGGCACGAACGTGGTGATCTTCAATGGAGCATTGGGCAAATACTCTGATGATGCAAGGCTATACACCAATGCCCCAGTCCAGTATGTCGAGAACAGCGCCAAGGTGCACGAGATCGAATCGATGAAGATCACGCAGAGAATGAAACAAGCTCTGAGCTATTGAGATGATTGCCGGTGCGTGTCGCCAGACTTCATTTATGGCAAGAAAAGCGGCGAAGGATTGACCCTCAGAACTACCAATGCCAGTGAGTTGGAGGCCCTGCTCAGCGCCACATCCGGGGCAAAATCAACAAACGGGCGAATGCGTGCTCGCCAGCAACATACAAGTCCGTTAGGTGTTCCACGGTAGAACAGGAGTGCCATAGGCATGTGAGTAGTCGAGGTGAGCAGAGTCCAATCGACGCCCGTACATTTAGGAAGACTTCGAAGCGGGCGTCGCAGGTCTTGATGCGGTTGGTGTTTGGACGATGGCTGTTCCAAAGGAAATAACGTGAAGCAAGCCAAATAAAGCGACGTGACCCAAAACAAAATGCCAAAGCAAGAATCCCTAATTCAATTCCAAATTGTTGAGGCTATCAAACATTACTTCCGAAATGCGATGGCCGCTTCCAACATCGCCCCAGCCCGGGTGCATATTAGCCTTCCCTCTCCCGCTGCGCAGGCCAAAAATGCCGAGGAATTTGGACGAAAACCTTATGACATCGGATTCTACGTCGAGCGTACTGCGGTCCTATTTCTCGAAATAAAAGAGTTAGAAGTCCAAGGACCAATCAGTGGGAAATTCAGCGAATACAAGATCGATCAGCAAGATATGCTCGTAACAGTGTCTGACAACGGAGTTGATATCCGATATGCATATAACACTTGGGCATTTGATCGCAAGGTGTCGATTGACGAAGACCTAGTATTAGATCTGACCCACGTCCGTGAGGCCAGAAAAATGAAAAGTCCAGTTCAGTACCAACCCGTTCGGCCGGACGCAGAACCATTGCGGGATTATCTGGATGCCTTGTTGCAAGACCCACGCGGTGCGGCGAAACTCGTGAACCTGCTCGATGAAGACGTTTCGCATTTCGACTATCTGAACGGCATGCCGTTGATGATTTTGATGAATCTCGACGACGAACAAGCAGAGGTGGTCATAGCGCTTGATCCAAAACAATCACTACGAGTCATGAAAGAGCTGTTCACTCTGCCTGAGGTTGCCCCTGAAAAGTGGAGTTCTTAACCCTTGTTGAAAATACCGACAAGGAGTTCAGAGATGAGTGACAAGCAGGTGCGTGCGCAGTACACGCGAGAGTTCAAGCAGGAGGCTGTTCGGCAGGTCCGCTCGGGTCAGGCGATTGCGGTGGTGGCCAAGGTACTGGGCATCCCCAAAGCGAGCCTGGGCAACTGGGTGCGGCTGTCAGCCAAGGGAGAATTGGACGGTGCGGGCGGTGGTGACAAGAGCATCCAAGTCTCGCCCGAGCAGATGGAGATAGCCCGGTTGCGTGCAGAGAATGCTCGCCTTCGCATGGAGCGCGACATCGCAAAAAAAGCCGCGGCGTACTTCGCGCAGGACACGCTGCGAGGTACGCCTGGATTCACCAAATGAGAAAGCTGTACCCGGTGAATGTGTCCTGCGGGGTGCTGGAGGTCAGCGCCAGCGGGTACTTCAACTGGCTGCGCCGGCGTGATTCTGGCCACGGTAGACCTGCCAGGCGTCACAGCGACGAAGCCCTGCTGGCGTACATGCGCGCCATCCACGCCGAGGTGAAGGGGGAATACGGTTGGCCACGCATGCACAAGGAACTGCTGGCCCGGGGCATCCGAGTGGGCAAAGACCGGGTGCGCAAACTCATGCAGCAGCACGGCATCAGGGCCAAGACCAAACGCAAGTTCGTGGTGACCACCGATAGCCGCCACAGCCTGCCGGTGGCGCCCGACTTGGTACAGCGGCGCTTCAACCCCGAGGCGCCCAACCAGCTCTGGAGTGGCGATATCACCTACATCCAAACCGACGAGGGCTGGCTTTACCTGGCTGCGGTCATCGACCTGTTCAACCGTCAGGTGGTGGGTTGGAGCCTGCAGCCGCACATGCAGGCCAGCCTGGTCAAGGACGCGCTGGCCATGGCGTGGTGGCGCCGCAGGCCGCCTCCTGGGGTGATATTCCACAGCGACCGGGGCAGCCAGTATTGCAGCCATGAGTTCCAAGATGCCTTGAAGGGCTGGGGCATGCGTTCATCGATGAGCCGCAAAGGCAACTGCTGGGATAACGCACCGACCGAGAGCTTCTGGGGCCGGCTGAAAACAGCCAGCGTGCATGGGCACAAATTCGCTACCCGTGAGCAGGCCAGGCAGGCGGTGATGGACTGGATGGCCTTCTACAATCACCGCAGGCTGCATTCATCGCTGGACTACCTCAGCCCGATGCAGTACGAGCAGCGCTGGTACGAGGCACAGCGTAAAAAGGCCGCGTGAATCGTGGGTTAAGAGCTACACGAAACAGGGGCAAGGTCAGCCTAGTTGCGATAGGGCCGCCAAGAGCTCGCGCCGTCGAAGTTCGCGCAGGGGTTTGTGGAAATGAGAGGTGTGGTTGCACCTCATGGACAAGCTGGTGAAAGGCACGCTTTTGTCGCAATGGCCGCGGATCCGTCCATCGGTGTTAGCGCCAGTGCAATCGTGATCAGCGGCCTAGGGAAGATCTGATCAAGTCGTAAATTGGCGTGATGGCGAGCGCGCGTATTTGATTGTTGCGCTCACAGGCTCGTCTCGCCGAGCATCCCGTGCGTTCGAGAGGCCCTGCGGCCCTTCATGCCGTCTGCAGATGCACCTGTTCCAGCATCGCGATCAGTTTCTTCTTGGCCAGCCTAAGCTTGGCCTAGCTTAGGGAGAACTGGCCTTAGCCGATCTAGATTTCGTATGACCAGCTGCCGCTCGCCTTCTCGTGGGACCCCTAGGTGGTCAAAATTTAGTGTGCGAAGCGTGTAGAAAAGCATAGCCTGTCGACACTCCAGGGTCACGGCTCCATCTCTCATCCCATAGTCAATCTCTACGCCCTCACGCTGCGCTTGAGACAGGTCTGGGTGGGGCGCGAGCACGATCTGCACGAGGTTGTGCCATTCGTGGTCTAAGGCGACGTCGGTACTGGATGGTCGAGGATCTTCCAAAGCAAGGATTCGTCCCAGCACCAAGTCACGAAACCCACTACGCAGCTGGCAGTAGGCCCTCGTGTGCCAGCGCAGACCATCCGTACACATCGCGTGCGGGCTAATGTCTCGCCAGCGCGGCTCATCGCGGGCAATCGACTGATAGCACACGCGCACTGTTTGCGAGGCTTCAATGGCCGACAGCAGCGCGGAGAGGATGCTGCGGTCGACTGTCCGGTTGGGGACAAGCACCGACTCCGTCGGGGGGCGGCTGCCAATCAATGCTTGAGTTGGGTCCAGGATACCCCGGTTGATGGCCAGCAACTGCGCTAAGTACTGCTCGTGTTGATTTCCATCCAGAAGTGACCCACTTGGCCCGGTGATTTCCATCTAAATCTGACCCACGTGATAACCCTAACCTGCTGCTTTTAGCAGCAGGAGCACAGGAGTGATTGACGTGGCGACACTGAGTGTCATCAGGCGTTGGGCACTGCGAGAGCAACTGTCCATCCGAGAGATAGCCCGGCGCACGGGCTTGTCTCGCAACACCATCCGCAAGTACCTTCGCGAGGGCGAGGCGGCGCCCAGCTACGCGAAGCGCATCAGCCCGAGCAAGCTCGACGCGTTCGCCGAGAAGCTCGGCGGCTGGCTCAAGAGCGAGGCGTCTAAGTCACGCAAGCAGCGGCGCACGCTCAAGCAGATGCACGCCGATCTGGTGGCGCTGGGCTACCAGGGCTCCTACAACCGCGTGGCGGCCTTTGCACGAGCGTGGCATGCGCATCTCCACGAGGTCCAGCAGACGACCGGGCGCGGCACCTTCGTGCCTCTGGCCTTCGGTCCCGGCGAGGCATTCCAGTTCGACTGGAGCGAGGACTGGGCCGTCATCGCTGGTGAACGCACCAAGCTGCAGGTGGCGCACTTCAAGCTCAGCCACAGCCGTGCGTTCATCGTGCGCGCCTACCTGTTGCAGACCCACGAGATGCTGTTCGATGCGCACAACCGGGCCTTCGAGGTACTCGGGGGCGTGCCTCGGCGCGGCATCTACGACAACATGAAGACCGCCGTGGACAAGGTACGCCGCGGCAAGGAGCGCGACATCAACGCGCGCTTCAGCGCCATGGTCAGTCACTACCTGTTCGAGGCCGAGTTCTGCAACCCGGCCTCGGGCTGGGAGAAGGGCCAGGTCGAGAAGAACGTGCGTGATGCGCGCCACCGGTTGTGGCAACCTGTGCCGGCGTTCGCCACGCTGGCGCTGCTCAACGACTGGCTGGAGGACCGCTGCAAGGCGCTGTGGGGCGAGATCGTCCACGGCAAGCTGCCAGGGACCGTAGCCGATGTCTGGGCGCAGGAACGGCCACTACTGTTGCAGATCCCCAGACCCTTCGATGGTTTCGTGGAACACACCAAGCGCGTCTCGCCCACCTGCCTGGTGCACTTCGAGCGCAACCGTTACAGCGTTCCGGCCTCCTACGCGAACCGGCCAGTGAGCCTGCGCGTGTACGCCGAACGCCTCGTCGTGGCGGCCGAGGGCCAGATCGTGTGCGAGCACACGCGCATCATTGACCGTCGCCACGACACCGCAGGTCAGACCGTCTACGACTGGAGGCACTACCTGGCAGTGCTGCAACGCAAGCCAGGAGCGCTCAGGAACGGAGCGCCCTTCAGCGAGCTGCCGCAGGGCTTCCGGCGGCTGCAGGCCGCGCTGCTGAAGCAGCCAGGCGGAGACCGCGAGATGGTGGAGATCCTGGCGCTGGTGCTGCACCACGACGAGCAGGCAGTGCTGACCGCGGTCGAACTGGCGCTGGAAGCCGGCGTGGCCAGCAAGACTCATGTGCTGAATGTGCTGCACCGACTGCTCGATGCCAAGCCCATTGCGCCGGCGCCTGTCACGGCACCGCAGGCACTGCGCCTGATGAACGAGCCGAAGGCCGATGTGCTGCGCTACGACACGCTCCGGGGGCGTGCCAGCGCTGCTGGCGGCCTGCGCGGGCCGCTGAACTCCAAGTCGAGTAGCCAGGAGGTGCGCCATGCGACATGACCCTGCCAGCGGCGCCATCGTGATCATGCTGCGCGAACTCAAGATGCACGGCATGGCCCAGGCCGTCGCGGAGCTGGCCGAGCAGGGATCGCCGGCCTTCGAGGCGGCCCAACCGATGCTCTCGCAGTTGCTAAAGGCAGAGACAGCCGAGCGGGAGGTACGCTCGGTGGCCTACCAGTTGAAGCTCGCTCGCTTCCCAGCCTATCGCGATCTCGCTGGCTTCGACTTCGCCAACAGCGAGGTCAACGAGGCGCTGGTGCGTCAGCTACACCGATGCGAGTTCATGGACGATGCGCAGAACGTGGTGCTCGTGGGCGGTCCGGGCACCGGCAAGACCCACATCGCCACGGCGCTGGGCGTGCAGGCCATCGAGCACCAACACCGCCGGGTGCGCTTCTTCTCGACGGTAGAACTGGTCAACGCACTCGAGCAAGAGAAGGCCAGTGGCAATCCCGGCCACATCGCGCACCGACTGATGTACGCGGACATGGTGGTGCTCGATGAACTGGGCTACCTGCCGTTCAGCGCATCAGGTGGCGCGCTGTTGTTCCATCTGCTGTCCAAACTCTACGAACGCACGAGCGTGGTGATCACAACCAACTTGAGCTTCAGCGAGTGGGCCAGCGTCTTCGGCGACGCGAAGATGACGACGGCGTTGCTGGACCGGCTCACGCATCACTGCCATATTCTGGAGACCGGAAACGACAGCTTCCGCTTCAAGCACAGCTCGGCTCAACCCGTTCAAGCAGTCCAACCTAAAAAGGAGAAAGCCAAGAACTTATCCACACCGTGAGCCGGCTGGCTCGCAAAGAGGGTGGGTCAATATTCGATGGAAATCGCGGGTCAGGATTCCATGGAACTCAACACCTCACTTTCTCTAAGGAGTGGGCAATCCCGTCGAATGCTCCTTCAGAAACGCTCCCGCTGTAGGCTAGGTCGTGCTGGAGGTTCAGCTTTCCTGGATTGTCAGCGTAGAAGCGAGCATGGGCTAAGTGGCAGTCGACGTGCCCCTGCGCGAACTGTTGCCCCACAGGCGGCCTGCCGAACAGATCCTGCGCTTTGAGCGGCACGTCAGGGACAGCCGTTCGGGCAACGTCATTGAAGCGTCTTTGGGCCTCTAGCGTCGCTAGGGAAAGTCGACTGACATCACGCACATCCCAAACTTGACCACTGTTCCAGAACGAGTCGAAGGAACGAGACATCTCGCCGACCACTGGTCCGCTCGCTAGAACGTCGACGTCGATGAAATTGGCGGCAACATCCTTCATGAAGTACTCGTTGCCGATGTTCCTGCCACCCGTTACAGAAAAGCTGTTGTCCGCTACCAGCAACTTGTTGTGCATGCGGTGGTTGATGCGCAGCAGTTCGAACATGGAAAAGGCCAGGCGCACCGGTAACGCAGAGGCTCGGGACGGAAGCGGATTGAAAATCCGAACCTCCACGTTAGGAAATGAGGCCAGTGCAGTGAAGATCTCGTCTTCGCCTCCAAGATAGAAGTCGTCAACGAGAAGCCTGACTCGCACACCGCGGGCGGCCGCGTCGCGAAGCTCCCTGAGCAGCATCAACCCCACATCGTCATTGCGGATCAGGTAGTACTGCATGTCGATCGTTCGTTCGGCATGCCGAATGAGTGCGACTCGGGCATCTAGCGCGAATGCGGCCTCTGCCAGGAGACGGAAGCCGGACATGCCCGATGAGTCCCCCGCGATTCTTCGGCAAGAAAGCTTGCCCAAAGTCGTTGCACCGGCGTCGTCTATGGCAAAGGTCACCGGCCGTGGCCGCGGTTCAGGAAGGGTGGCACATCCCCCCGCCAACAAAGCTGCCAGTGGTATGAGGACAACGGCAAGTCGCTTTGGGATCGTCAACATGGATGAGGGCATTGCTATCTGTGCACGCGGCCGCGATTCCCGCGGGCCGTTCGATTTGCCCCCGTGGTCTGCCTCAACGATTCCAGGGCACCACAGTCGCCGATACAACCACTGCTGGCACAGGAGGAGCGGACTTCAAGAATTTGCTTCTTTAATTCCTTCAGTTCAGTGATGCGCTCATCGATATGTCTACCGTGTTCAGCCAGCAATGTATCGACCTCCACGCAAGTTCGACCTGGATCATCTTGCAGCTTCAGCAGTGCCCGGATCTCATCGTGCGCCATGTCAAGTGAACGGCAGCGCAGTATGAATGACAGCCGCTTGATATGCTCTTCTCCATATGTGCGGTAGTTGTTCGCAGCACGCTCTGGTGCCTGCAAAAGACCTTCAGCCTCGTAGAAACGGATTGTCTCAACGGCAGCTCCAGTCCGGGTCGCTAGGTCGCCTATCTTCATGATCAATCACCTCGTTGCTTGACTCTGCATCCACTTCAGGGTTTGTAATCTTGCCATGAATGAAATGGCAACTGGGAAGGCCAGCAACTGCTGCGAATCGGCGGGATGCACTGCAGAACCGTCACAGGCTCCTCTGGGCACTTCCCTCAAATCCGGCATCACCATGCTTCTTGTACCAAGCATGTGTTGTGCCGCTGAATTTGGTGTGGTGGAGAAAGAAATCCGCCGGGTCGCCGGCGTCGTTGGCGTCTTGCCGGACTACCTTCGCCGCTCGGTTCGCATTGCGCACAAGGCTGTGCCCGAAGACGAGCTCGTTGCCGCCGCCGCGCGCTCGGGTTTCGAAGTCCATCTCGCTGGCGGCCAGGTCATGGCAAAAAAGGCGCTTGCTGCCGATGCCACGCCAGGAAGGTCTACCGTCACCATCCTGAAAGTGCCAAGTATGTGCTGCGCTGCAGAGTTCAACATGGTGGAAAAAGAACTGCGCCGGATCGCCGGCGTTGGTGCTCTCCTGCCGGACTACATCCGCCGGTCCGTCCGCGTCGAGCACACGGCCATACCGGAAAGTGAACTCGTTGCCGCAGCCTCGCGCTCGGGCTTTGAAGTGACACTCGGTGTGAACGGCACGCCCAGGGCGAAATCTGGTGGCCTCGGCGCCATTGCCGTGCGAGCGGTTGGCGCACCGATACCGATTGCCCCGATTGCCCCGATCGCGCCGAACGTCGCAGAACAGCCTGCAGCCAGTTCCGTGCTCGATCAGAGCGGGTCGGGACCTTCGATCTGGCAACGCCATTGGAGGCTGATCGTAGGGGGTGTACTGGCGCTGTCTGCAGAAGGGGTGGCGTTGATCCTTGGCGATCACTCGATCGGAGCCATCGTGCTCGCAGCGGCTGCGATCGCCTTGGCGGGGCTGGATACTTATCGCAAAGGAGTGATCGCGCTGCGTCACTTCAATCTGAACATCAACGCGTTGATGTCGGTGGCGGTGACAGGCGCGGCAATCCTGGGACAGTGGCCCGAGGCTGCCATGGTGATGGTCCTCTTCGCGATCGCCGAAATGATTGAGGAACGATCTCTGGATTGCGCCAGGCGCGCGGTCGAAAGCCTCATGACGATGGCACCGGAAACCGCGACCGTGCAAGTGAACTCGGTCTGGATCGAAGTTCTGGCCTCTTCGGTGGCCTTGAGTACGGTGGTCCGAGTTCGGCCTGGGGAGCGCATCGCGCTCGACGGCGTTGTGGTGTTGGGCGCTTCCGCCGTTGATCAGGCCGCAATCACCGGTGAAAGCGTGCCGGTCGACAGGGAAATCGGCGACAGCGTCTTCGCGGGGTCGATCAACCAAAACGGCGAGCTTCAGTACCGGGTGACGGCAGGCGCCAGCGATTCGACCTTGGCTCGAATAATCCGCGCGGTCCAGGAGGCACAAGCCACCCGAGCGCCCACACAGCGCTTCGTCGACGCATTCGCGAAGTACTACACGCCCGCGGTGTTTGCCCTCGCCCTGGCCATCGCAGTGATCCCACCGTTGGCAATGGGGGCCGAGTGGTTCACCTGGGTGTATCGGGCATTGGTTCTATTGGTCATCGCTTGTCCTTGCGCATTGGTTCTCTCAACGCCAATCTCAGTGGTGTCAGGACTGACTGCAGCGGCACGACGCGGCATCCTGGTGAAGGGAGGCCTGTACATGGAACAAGGCCACCGCCTGACGGTGCTGGCCCTCGACAAGACGGGAACACTGACGCAGGGCAAGCCCGCAGTCACCGATGTCGTTGCATTGCAGGGAACAGAAGTGGAAGTCCTGCTGCTTGCCGCAGCGCTGTCCGCAAGAAGCGATCACCCCGTTTCCAAAGCGATTGCAAGTCGCAACATGGCTGGCGAAGTGTTGCCCGAAGTCATGAAGTTCACGGCGCTGCAAGGTCGCGGAATCGAGGGTTTCATCGCAAATGTCCGATACCGCCTTGGCAATCATCGACTCGTTGAAGAGACCAACGCCAGCACGCCAGCTCTCGAGGCTGCCCTCGACACCCTAGAAAGACAAGGCAAGACGGCTGTCGTGCTCATGCGAGAGCATATGGCCGTCGGCGTTTTCGCAATCGCCGACAGGGTGCGCCCGGAAAGCGCCGAAGCTGTGCGTCAGCTGAAGCAACTTGGCATCCGACCAGTGATGCTTACCGGAGACAACCGCTACACGGCTGAGGCCATCGCGAAGCAAGTCGGTATCGAAGATGTCCGCAGCGAGCTCCTTCCCTGGGAAAAGCTCAAGGCGATCGAGGAGCTGCGGGCTCAAGGCATCGTGGTCGGCATGGTGGGCGACGGCATCAACGATGCGCCAGCCCTGGCGAAGTCCAACATCGGCTTTGCCATGGGTGCTGCCGGTACGGACACAGCGATAGAGACCGCGGACGTCGCGCTGATGGACGACGACCCGCGCAAGCTGGCCGAATTCGTGCGTTTGTCCCGGGCCACAAAGGCGGTGCTCTGGCAAAACATCATCTTTGCGCTCGGCATCAAGGTCGTGTTCCTGTCTCTTGCCGTCACCGGAGACGCGACGCTCTGGATGGCCGTGTTCGCCGACATGGGTGGCAGCCTTGCCGTGGTCTTCAACGGATTGCGGCTCTTGCGCAAATCCAGGTAGCACAGGTTGAGCGCGAACTCGTACTTCCTCGACACGCATAACAACTTGGGGTGTTGTCGCACATCAAGGGCTCAAAAGCGGATCGACAGTATTTGCTGCGCGATGAGATGCTAAAGAGTTCATGCAAGCGCCACAGCATTCGGTATTCACTTTTCATTAGAAGGCAATGTCCATGACTGACTCGAGCAAGCTCCGTTTGGATCTACCCCTGATCCTTCCCGACGTGGACGACGTCGAGGATCACTGCGTACAACGGCTGACAGAAGCGCTGGAGGGACGCCCTGGCATCTCCGAGGCTCACATCGTTCGAGATGCCAATCGACAGCCCCAGTTGTGCCTCCACTACGACCAGTCCGTCGTCTCCATAACCCGCTTGCGCGAGCTGGTCGGGTCGGTCGGCGCGCAGTTGAGCGAGCGGTTCTCTCACTTGACGATCAGGGCCGATGGCTCGCTTCATGCACGCGCGGCGCGCAGCATTGCCGCCGACCTGCGAAGTTTTCCAGGCGTCTTGGAAGCAGATGTGTCGGGCTCCGGCTCCGTTCGTATTGAATACGACCAGCAACTGGTGTCGGCAGAAACCTTGAGGGCGAAGGCTGCAGCGCTTGGGATCCGCGCCGCGGGTGCCGTCGCACCGCCGAAGGACGTCCCGCCGGACACTCTATCCCAGCCCTCTCGCTCCGGCGGCGAACCCACTGACCATACCAAGCATGACCACGCGGGCCACAAGCACAGCGGGCCTGACCACAGCGACCACGCGGATCATGCAAGCCATGATCACGGCAAGAAAGGTGCTGGCGGTCATGCAGGTCATGACCACTCCGAGGGTGGCCTCCTGGGAGAGAAGAGCGAACTGATCTTTGCCGCGCTCGCGGGCGTACTGTTGACCACAGGATGGCTGATCGAGCGCAGCGGCGCCGGACCTGTCTGGCTCCCTACGGCCACCTACATCGCTGCATATTTTTTCGGCGGCTTTTATACAGTCAAGGAAGCCTTTGAGAACCTGAAGGCGCGTCGTTTCGAGATTGATACGTTGATGCTGGTGGCGGCGCTGGGCGCCGCGGCGCTCGGCAAGTGGGCGGAAGGCGCCCTGCTGCTGTTCCTTTTCAGCCTGGGTCATTCGCTTGAGCACTATGCGATGGGACGAGCCCGAAAGGCCATCGAGGCACTTGCCAAACTCGCACCCGAGACGGCTACTGTGCGACGTGACAATGTTACCGAGGAGGTCGCTGTCGAACAACTGAAGGTCGGTGACGTGGTGGTCGTGCGGCCCAACGAGCGGCTGCCGGCCGATGGTGTCGTTGTGGTTGGGACGTCCAGCGTCAACCAGTCGCCCGTCACTGGCGAGAGCGTGCCGGTCGACAAGCGGCCAGTCGACGACATCAAAGCGGCGCTCGCGGCCTTTGATCGCGTTGCCCCGGAGCATCGGGTTTTCGCGGGCACGATCAACGGGTCGGGTGCCATCGAGGTGACAGTTGCTCGCCGTGCCGAACAATCCACGATGGCCCGCGTTGTCAAGATGGTGACCGAGGCGGAGGCACAACGCTCGCCGACGCAGCAATTTACCGAACGCTTCGAGCGCATCTTCGTCCCTGCCGTCCTAGCCTTGGTTGTCCTGCTGCTGTTCGCAGGCTTCGTGATCGATGAACCGTTTTCCGACACCTTCTATCGGGCGATGGCCGTTCTGGTCGCAGCAAGTCCGTGCGCATTGGCGATCTCCGTCCCCAGCGCCGTTCTCAGCGGCGTGGCACGCGCCGGCAGAGGCGGCGTCTTGGTCAAGGGAGGCGGCCCGCTGGAGAATCTCGGCACGCTGACGTCCATCGCTTTCGACAAGACTGGAACGCTGACCGAAGGCAAGCCCAAACTGACCGATGCCGTAGCAATGCAGGGCGCGACAGATGATGAACTGTTGGCTGTGGCGCTGGCCGTCGAAGAGCACAGCGACCATCCCCTGGCGACCGCCATCGTCTCCGGCGCGCGCGAACGTCTCGGTGATCGCGCGAAGGCGGTTGCTGTCTCCGACGTCAAAAGCATCACCGGGCGCGGCGTCCAAGCACAAGTCGACGGCGAGCTCGTATACATCGGAAAGCCGATCCTGTTTTCCGAACTGCCAGGCTCGTCACTGCCTCAGGACGTGAAGGAGGCAAACGACAAGCTGGTCGCTTCCGGTAGAACAACCATGGTCGTGCGCAAAGGTGAGCGTTACCTCGGGGTGATTGCCGTCATGGATACCCCACGCCCCGTGGCGGCGCAGGTCATGGCCGAGCTCCGAGCACTTGGCATCGAGCGGCTCATCATGATCTCCGGGGACAACCAGCAAGTCGCCGATGCGGTAGCCAAGAGTGTCGGTCTGACCGAGGCACAGGGCGACCTCATGCCGGAGCAGAAGGTGGACGCAATCAAGGCGCTTCGCAAGGAGCATGGCAAGGTTGCCATGGTCGGAGACGGTGTCAATGATGCGCCTGCGATGGCGAACTCCACAGTCGGTATCGCCATGGGTGCGGCGGGCTCAGACGTTGCGCTTGAAACCGCCGACGTCGCCCTGATGGCCGATGACTTGGCTCAGTTTGAGGTTGCCCCTGAAAAGTGGAGTTCTTAACCCTTGTTGAAAATACCGACAAGGAGTTCAGAGATGAGTGACAAGCAGGTGCGTGCGCAGTACACGCGAGAGTTCAAGCAGGAGGCTGTTCGGCAGGTCCGCTCGGGTCAGGCGATTGCGGTGGTGGCCAAGGTACTGGGCATCCCCAAAGCGAGCCTGGGCAACTGGGTGCGGCTGTCAGCCAAGGGAGAATTGGACGGTGCGGGCGGTGGTGACAAGAGCATCCAAGTCTCGCCCGAGCAGATGGAGATAGCCCGGTTGCGTGCAGAGAATGCTCGCCTTCGCATGGAGCGCGACATCGCAAAAAAAGCCGCGGCGTACTTCGCGCAGGACACGCTGCGAGGTACGCCTGGATTCACCAAATGAGAAAGCTGTACCCGGTGAATGTGTCCTGCGGGGTGCTGGAGGTCAGCGCCAGCGGGTACTTCAACTGGCTGCGCCGGCGTGATTCTGGCCACGGTAGACCTGCCAGGCGTCACAGCGACGAAGCCCTGCTGGCGTACATGCGCGCCATCCACGCCGAGGTGAAGGGGGAATACGGTTGGCCACGCATGCACAAGGAACTGCTGGCCCGGGGCATCCGAGTGGGCAAAGACCGGGTGCGCAAACTCATGCAGCAGCACGGCATCAGGGCCAAGACCAAACGCAAGTTCGTGGTGACCACCGATAGCCGCCACAGCCTGCCGGTGGCGCCCGACTTGGTACAGCGGCGCTTCAACCCCGAGGCGCCCAACCAGCTCTGGAGTGGCGATATCACCTACATCCAAACCGACGAGGGCTGGCTTTACCTGGCTGCGGTCATCGACCTGTTCAACCGTCAGGTGGTGGGTTGGAGCCTGCAGCCGCACATGCAGGCCAGCCTGGTCAAGGACGCGCTGGCCATGGCGTGGTGGCGCCGCAGGCCGCCTCCTGGGGTGATATTCCACAGCGACCGGGGCAGCCAGTATTGCAGCCATGAGTTCCAAGATGCCTTGAAGGGCTGGGGCATGCGTTCATCGATGAGCCGCAAAGGCAACTGCTGGGATAACGCACCGACCGAGAGCTTCTGGGGCCGGCTGAAAACAGCCAGCGTGCATGGGCACAAATTCGCTACCCGTGAGCAGGCCAGGCAGGCGGTGATGGACTGGATGGCCTTCTACAATCACCGCAGGCTGCATTCATCGCTGGACTACCTCAGCCCGATGCAGTACGAGCAGCGCTGGTACGAGGCACAGCGTAAAAAGGCCGCGTGAATCGTGGGTTAAGAGCTACACGAAACAGGGGCAAGGTCAGTTGCCGTTCGCAGTAGGGCTGTCGCGCAGCACGAGTCGAATCATCAAGCAGAACCTCTACGTGAGCCTGGGCTGTTGAGTTCCATGGAATCCTGACCCGCGATTTCCATCGAATATTGACCCACCCTCTTTGCGAGCCAGCCGGCTCACGGTGTGGATAAGTTCTTGGCTTTCTCCTTTTTAGGTTGGACTGCTTGAACGGGTTGAGCCGAGCTGTGCTTGAAGCGGAAGCTGTCGTTTCCGGTCTCCAGAATATGGCAGTGATGCGTGAGCCGGTCCAGCAACGCCGTCGTCATCTTCGCGTCGCCGAAGACGCTGGCCCACTCGCTGAAGCTCAAGTTGGTTGTGATCACCACGCTCGTGCGTTCGTAGAGTTTGGACAGCAGATGGAACAACAGCGCGCCACCTGATGCGCTGAACGGCAGGTAGCCCAGTTCATCGAGCACCACCATGTCCGCGTACATCAGTCGGTGCGCGATGTGGCCGGGATTGCCACTGGCCTTCTCTTGCTCGAGTGCGTTGACCAGTTCTACCGTCGAGAAGAAGCGCACCCGGCGGTGTTGGTGCTCGATGGCCTGCACGCCCAGCGCCGTGGCGATGTGGGTCTTGCCGGTGCCCGGACCGCCCACGAGCACCACGTTCTGCGCATCGTCCATGAACTCGCATCGGTGTAGCTGACGCACCAGCGCCTCGTTGACCTCGCTGTTGGCGAAGTCGAAGCCAGCGAGATCGCGATAGGCTGGGAAGCGAGCGAGCTTCAACTGGTAGGCCACCGAGCGTACCTCCCGCTCGGCTGTCTCTGCCTTTAGCAACTGCGAGAGCATCGGTTGGGCCGCCTCGAAGGCCGGCGATCCCTGCTCGGCCAGCTCCGCGACGGCCTGGGCCATGCCGTGCATCTTGAGTTCGCGCAGCATGATCACGATGGCGCCGCTGGCAGGGTCATGTCGCATGGCGCACCTCCTGGCTACTCGACTTGGAGTTCAGCGGCCCGCGCAGGCCGCCAGCAGCGCTGGCACGCCCCCGGAGCGTGTCGTAGCGCAGCACATCGGCCTTCGGCTCGTTCATCAGGCGCAGTGCCTGCGGTGCCGTGACAGGCGCCGGCGCAATGGGCTTGGCATCGAGCAGTCGGTGCAGCACATTCAGCACATGAGTCTTGCTGGCCACGCCGGCTTCCAGCGCCAGTTCGACCGCGGTCAGCACTGCCTGCTCGTCGTGGTGCAGCACCAGCGCCAGGATCTCCACCATCTCGCGGTCTCCGCCTGGCTGCTTCAGCAGCGCGGCCTGCAGCCGCCGGAAGCCCTGCGGCAGCTCGCTGAAGGGCGCTCCGTTCCTGAGCGCTCCTGGCTTGCGTTGCAGCACTGCCAGGTAGTGCCTCCAGTCGTAGACGGTCTGACCTGCGGTGTCGTGGCGACGGTCAATGATGCGCGTGTGCTCGCACACGATCTGGCCCTCGGCCGCCACGACGAGGCGTTCGGCGTACACGCGCAGGCTCACTGGCCGGTTCGCGTAGGAGGCCGGAACGCTGTAACGGTTGCGCTCGAAGTGCACCAGGCAGGTGGGCGAGACGCGCTTGGTGTGTTCCACGAAACCATCGAAGGGTCTGGGGATCTGCAACAGTAGTGGCCGTTCCTGCGCCCAGACATCGGCTACGGTCCCTGG
Source organism: Variovorax durovernensis (assembly GCF_977011995.1). Lineage (NCBI taxonomy): Bacteria > Pseudomonadati > Pseudomonadota > Betaproteobacteria > Burkholderiales > Comamonadaceae > Variovorax > Variovorax durovernensis. The sequence goes on from NZ_CDRNCW010000001.1 coordinate 368,070, forward strand.
CAGCTTGCCGTGGACGATCTCGCCCCACAGCGCCTTGCAGCGGTCCTCCAGCCAGTCGTTGAGCAGCGCCAGCGTGGCGAACGCCGGCACAGGTTGCCACAACCGGTGGCGCGCATCACGCACGTTCTTCTCGACCTGGCCCTTCTCCCAGCCCGAGGCCGGGTTGCAGAACTCGGCCTCGAACAGGTAGTGACTGACCATGGCGCTGAAGCGCGCGTTGATGTCGCGCTCCTTGCCGCGGCGTACCTTGTCCACGGCGGTCTTCATGTTGTCGTAGATGCCGCGCCGAGGCACGCCCCCGAGTACCTCGAAGGCCCGGTTGTGCGCATCGAACAGCATCTCGTGGGTCTGCAACAGGTAGGCGCGCACGATGAACGCACGGCTGTGGCTGAGCTTGAAGTGCGCCACCTGCAGCTTGGTGCGTTCACCAGCGATGACGGCCCAGTCCTCGCTCCAGTCGAACTGGAATGCCTCGCCGGGACCGAAGGCCAGAGGCACGAAGGTGCCGCGCCCGGTCGTCTGCTGGACCTCGTGGAGATGCGCATGCCACGCTCGTGCAAAGGCCGCCACGCGGTTGTAGGAGCCCTGGTAGCCCAGCGCCACCAGATCGGCGTGCATCTGCTTGAGCGTGCGCCGCTGCTTGCGTGACTTAGACGCCTCGCTCTTGAGCCAGCCGCCGAGCTTCTCGGCGAACGCGTCGAGCTTGCTCGGGCTGATGCGCTTCGCGTAGCTGGGCGCCGCCTCGCCCTCGCGAAGGTACTTGCGGATGGTGTTGCGAGACAAGCCCGTGCGCCGGGCTATCTCTCGGATGGACAGTTGCTCTCGCAGTGCCCAACGCCTGATGACACTCAGTGTCGCCACGTCAATCACTCCTGTGCTCCTGCTGCTAAAAGCAGCAGGTTAGGGTTATCACGTGGGTCAGATTTAGATGGAAATCACCGGGCCAAGTGGGTCACTTCTGGATGGAAATCAACAACCAAGTCCACGGCGCCAGCGCCGCCGGTCCTGGCCCTGGTGTCTAGGAACCGCGGCCCCGTGCAAACCAACTCGAAGTCGCTTCCACCCGCCGAAACATGCCAGCGAGTAGTACCAGGTTCCTTGATGGGGCGGAAGTTCGCGTCCTGCTTCGCGAAGTCAGCCAGGAGCGGCAGCAAGACGGCCGCGTGCAGCCCGCGCCAGCGCTCCAATCGAAAGTTATCCACAGCCTTCCGCGTCATGTGCCCCTCCCCGGACCCCTCCTGCTACTCATCTCTAACGAGACTGTCAGAGAACACATTCTGTTCTAACAGAGTGAACGCTCTCTAACGAAGCGCCCGGAGTCCTTGGGCAGGTCCGCGGGGGCCAGATTCACCACTATCTTCTTGTTGTTGGGGTATTCGAGCCCCGCGTTCTGGATGGCCGAGCGCACCCGTTCGCGGGCTTCCTTGACCTCGGTTTCCGCCAGGCCGACCAGCGTGAAGCTGGGCAGGCCGTTGGCCAGATGCACCTCGACCGTGACACTGGCCGCTTCCAGCCCCAGCAAGGCTCGGCCCTGCACCAAAGACAAACTCATTTCTCTCCCTGTCCCCAAGATGGTGCGTCCATCTTTGGTGTGTCCGCGGTGGTGCGAACCTGTTGAAAGCCGCAACCGCTCGAAACAAGCGTTGTAACGATTTCGCTCACAACGCGACGCCAGCGAGTCGCATGGGGCACAGGTATTTGTGCAGTTTGGCACGCTCCCTGCTTTGAGCCTCTCAGGTCCAACAACACACTTCACACGCGAGGAGTTTCCCGATGACGCACCGTACCGCCGCCAAGGCGATGATCGTTCTGGCCGCTGCATTGACCGCTTCGGGCGCAGCCCTGGCTCAGGCAACGACCGACGCAGCAGCAGCGCCCGCGCCCGCCCCGGATTTCACGGGCAACATCTCGCTGACCTCGAACTACAAGTTCCGCGGCCAGGACCAGGACATGATCGGCAAGAACGACTATGCCAAGACCAAGGGCTTCAAGCCCGCGATCCAGGGCGGCTTCGACTACGCCTTCGGCAGCAGCGGCTTCTACGTGGGCAACTGGAACTCCAGCGTCAACTGGCAGAAGGGCAACAGCATCGAGAGCGACCTCTACGGCGGTTACAAGTTCAAGGCCGGTCCGCTCGACATGGACGTGGGCGCGCTCACCTATATCTACCCGGGCAACTCGGCGGGCAACACCACCGAGCTGTACGTTGCCGGCACGTACGCCAACGAAACCTTCGGCTCGTTCACCGCCAAGTACTCGCACACCGTGTCGAAGGACTACTTCGGCTACGCCGGCAACAAGGCCGGCTCGGGCCTGAAGGGCACCAACACCGGCTACCTGAACCTGTCGTACAGCAAGGAAATCGTGCCCAAGGTCACGCTGAAGGCAGCCGTGGGCTACACCAACATGTCCAGCGACATCCGCAGCCTGGGCTACAAGAGCTACGTGGACTACAACGTGGGCGCGAGCTACGACTTCGGCAACGGCCTGTCGCTGACCGGCTCGGTGCAGGGCGCCAACAAGCAGAGCTCGTACCTCGCGGTGTCCAACCCCGGCGTCGACCTCGGCTTCGGCCCCATCGGCCAGACCACCTACTCGCCGAACAAGGCGCGCTTCATCCTCACGCTGACGAAGACGCTGTAAGCAGCAGAACAACGAGGTGCGGCCCAAGCTGCCGCATCGTTTCATTTCCATCCAAAGGAGAAAACTCATGAAGCTGGTCACAGCCATCATCAAACCGTTCAAGCTCGACGAGGTGCGCGAAGCACTGTCGGCCATCGGCGTGCAGGGGATCACCGTCACCGAGGTGAAGGGCTTCGGACGCCAGAAGGGCCACACCGAGCTCTATCGCGGCGCGGAGTACGTGGTCGACTTCCTGCCCAAGGTCAAGATCGAAGCGGCCGTCTCCGACGACCTCGTCGATCGCGTGATCGAAGCCGTCGAAGGCGCCGCCCGCACCGGCAAGATCGGTGACGGCAAGATTTTTGTCTACAACCTCGAGCAGGTCGTTCGCATCCGCACCGGCGAAACGGGCCGCGAAGCCCTCTGATCGAGTCCAGGCCCGAAAGAACAACGATTATGAAAAAACTGCTTGTCTCTCTTGCGCTCGGCTTGAGCGTGCTCGCCGCCGGTACCTCCGGCTTCGCACAGACCCCGGCAACGCCCGCTGCCGAGGCACCGGCCGCAACGGCTCCCGCAGCGGCAGCGCCCGCTGCGGCTCCGGCGGCCGATGCAGCTGCGGCACCGGCCGCTGCTGCGCCTGCAGCCGCACCCGCCGCTGCACCGGCTCCGAAGATCGACTCCGGCGACACCGCCTGGATGCTGACTTCGACCCTCCTCGTGATCCTGATGACCATCCCCGGCCTCGCGCTGTTCTACGGCGGCCTGGGCCGTTCGAAGAACATGCTGTCGGTGCTGATGCAGGTCTTCGTGATCTTCTCGCTCATCAGCATCCTGTGGGCCATCTACGGCTACAGCCTGGCCTTCTCGGGTGACGGAAACTTCTTCGGCACCTTCGACAAGATCTTCATGAAGGGCATCACGCAGGAAACCTTCGGTGCGCTTACCACCATTCCTGAATACGTGTTCGTCGCCTTCCAGGGCACCTTCGCGGCCATCACCGTGGCGCTGATCGTCGGCGCCTTCGCGGAACGTGCCAAGTTCTCGGCCGTGCTGCTGTTCTCGGTGCTGTGGTTCACCTTCAGCTACGTGCCGATCGCCCACATCGTGTGGGGCGGCGGCCTGCTGGGCAAGGACGGCGCGCTGGACTTCGCCGGCGGCACCGTGGTGCACATCAACGCCGGTGTGGCCGGTCTCGTGGGTGCCTACATGGTCGGCAAGCGCGTCGGCTACGGCAAGGAAGCGTTCACGCCTCACTCGCTCACGCTCACCATGGTCGGCGCTTCGCTGCTGTGGGTCGGCTGGTTCGGCTTCAACGCCGGCTCGGCTGGTGCCGCCAACGCCCTGGCCGGCCTGGCCTTCATCAACACGGTGCTCGCCACCGCTGCCGCCGCGCTGTCGTGGATCCTGGGCGAGAGCCTGCACAAGGGCAAGGCCTCGATGCTGGGCGCTGCGTCCGGTGCCGTTGCCGGCCTCGTGGCTGTGACGCCCGCCGCCGGTTTCGTCGGCCCGATGGGTTCGATCGTGCTGGGCCTGCTGGCCGGCCTGGTCTGCCTGTGGGGCGTGGGCGGCCTGAAGCGCATGTTGGGTGCGGACGACGCGTTCGACGTGTTCGGCGTGCACGGCGTGGGCGGTATCCTGGGTGCCATCCTGACCGGCGTGTTCGCTGCCAAGGGCCTCGGCGGCACCGGCGGCGCGACGCCCGATACCTTCTCGATGGGCGCGCAAGTCTGGATCCAGATCAAGAGCGTGGCGCTCACGGTCGTGTGGTCCGGCGTGGTGGCCTTCATCGCCTACAAGATCGCCGACCTGACCCTCGGCCTGCGTGTGTCGGAAGAAGAAGAGCGCGAAGGCCTCGACATCTCCTCGCACGGCGAGACCGCATACAACAGGTAAACCCCCAATGCCCCCTTGCAGGGGGCAGCACCTGCGGCCCGGCGGAGCCGGTTCCGCGGTGCTCCTGAATTGAAGAACGAGTTTTTCAAGCGAGGTCTCCTTTGGATGTTCAGCCCGCAAGCGCTCCGGCGCCGGCGGGCTTTTTTTTGCCCGTCGGCGCAATGGGCGGGAGCACAATCGGCCCACCATGTGGACCTCCATCGAAGACAGCCTCTGCGAGCTCGGCGAATCGCCGTTCTGGCACCCCCAGGAACGATCGCTCTACTGGCTCGACATTCCCGGCCGCACCGTGCTGCGAACGCGCGGCGACATCGGCACGACGGGTGCCACGGTCGAGCGCTGGGCGCTGCCCACGGAGCCCGGCTGCATGGCACCGGCGCGGCGCGGCGGCCTCGTCATTGCGCTGCGCGACGGCATCTACCGCGCGCGCGAATGGGGCGGCGAGCTGGTCGCGATGGCGCGCGTGGAGCACGACGTGCGCACCATGCGCTTCAACGACGGCAAGTGCGACGCGCTGGGCCGCTTCTGGGGCGGCTCGCTCAACGAGGCCAAGGACCGGCCCAACGCCGCGCTGTACTGCCTCGACGCGCGCAGCGACACGGGCATCTCGCCCACCATCACGCAGATGGCGAACCAGGCCACCACCGCCAACGGCCTCGCCTTCTCGCCCGACGCCCGCACCCTCTACTGGGCCGACACCGCGGCGCACGTGGTGCACGCATGGGACTGGGACGCCGAGGCCAATTCGCTCTCGCACGCCCGCGTGTTCCAGCAGTTCGACGCCAAGCCCGAAGGCTGGACGCCCGCGTCGCCGCTGCACTATGACGGCCGCCCCGACGGCGCCACCATCGATGCGCAGGGCCACTACTGGGTGGCCATGTTCGAAGGCGCGCAGCTGCTGCGCTTTTCGCCCTCGGGAGAACGCGTGGCGGCCGTTGCGGTGCCGGTGCAGTGCCCGACCATGCCCTGCTTCGGCGGCGACGACCTGAAAACCCTGTTCGTCACCAGCGCCCGCAAGGGCCGGCCCGCCGACGAGATCGCGCAGCGCCCGGCCTCGGGCACGGTGATCGCGATGCGGGTCGACACGCCGGGCCTGCCGGTGAGCTTCTTCGAAGACTGAAGGCCGACGAGGGCTCCCAGGCGCGCATGGCCCTGCAGCACATCCCGCCCATCCAGTGCCTGCTGACCTTCGAGGCCGTGGCGCGGCTGCGGCATGCGGGCCGCGCGGCCGACGAGCTGTGCGTCACGCCAAGCGCGGTGAGCCACCGCATTCGCCAGCTCGAGGCGCACGTGGGCTTCAAGCTGTTCGGGCGCAGCGACTTCAGCCTCACGGCCGACGGCGCGGCGTATCTTGCGAACGTGCGCACCGGGCTTGCCGCACTGCAGGCCACGCCGTTGGGCGCAGGCGCGGCCCAGCGCGCGACGCGCCTGCGCATCGCCGTCACGCCGACCTTCAGCCGCCAGTTCCTGATGCCCCGGCTCGAGCTGTTTCGCAACATCTACCCCGACATCGAGCTGGTGCTGCAGGTGTCGATTCCTTTGCTCGACGTGACGGCAGAGCAGGCCGACCTTGAAGTGCGCTACGGCCCCGGCGGCTACGCCGACTGCGAGCACCGCCTCGTGCTCGAGGAGCAGGTGGTGCCCGCCTGCAGCCCGAGCTACCTCAACGAATTCGGTCCGTTCCATGGCTTCCGCAGCGAGGCGGAAATCGCGAGCGCGCGGCTGATCCGCAGCCCGCTAGAACCGTGGGGCACCTGGTTCGCGAGCTGCGGGCTCGACCAGCCAGAGCCGCACGTCGGCTCGCAGTTCAACGACCTGGGGCTGGTGTACGACGCCGCCGCCAGCGGCTTCGGCGTGGCGCTGGTGCGGCAGAAGATGGGCGCGGCGTGGTTCGAGTCGGGGCGGCTGGTGGCGCTGTCCGACCAGGCGGTGGCGTCGCCGCACCGGCATTACATCTGCTGGCAGCCGGGCACGCTGGAGCGCTGGGAGTGCGCGGCCTTTGCCGACTGGCTCGAGCAGAGCCTGCGCTGACGACGCCGGCAAAGTTCTCTCAAGCACCCGGCAAAAATCCATCAACCCGGGGCTGCCGGAATGTCCGTAGAGTGCGGTACACCCGAGACATCCGCGAACAGAAGAAAAGAGGCCCGCCGATGAACGCGCCGCTCACTCCCACGCAACAAGATTCGCTACAGAAAACAGAGCGCCAGTCCCAGGTGGTCCGTGCGCTGCAGGCACACCTGCCAGCCCACGCGCTGATCTGGCACGCCGAAGACACCACGCCGTACGAGTGCGACGGCCTCACCGCCTACCGTGCCCGTCCGCTGGTGGTGGCCCTGCCCGAGACCGAGGCGCAGGTGGCCGCCGTGCTCAAGGCCTGCCACCAGCTCGGCGTGCCCGTGGTGGCCCGAGGCGCGGGAACCGGGCTGTCGGGCGGTGCCATGCCGCACACCATGGGCGTGACGATGTCGCTCGCCAAGTTCAACCGCATCCTGAAGATCGACCCGGTGAGCCGCACGGCGGTGGTTCAGTGCGGCGTGCGCAACCTGGCCATCAGCGAGGCCGCCGCGCCTTTCAACCTTTACTACGCGCCCGATCCGTCGAGCCAGATCGCCTGCACCATCGGCGGCAACGTGGCCGAGAACTCGGGCGGCGTGCACTGCCTCAAGTACGGCCTGACGCTGCACAACGTGCTGCGCGTGCGCGGCTTCACCGCCGAGGGCGAGCCCATCGAGTTCGGCGGGGAGGCGCTCGATGCACCGGGGCTCGACCTGCTCGCGCTGGTCATCGGCAGCGAAGGCATGCTGGCCGTGACCACCGAGGTCACCGTCAAGCTGGTGCCCAAGCCGCAGCTCGCGCGCTGCATCATGGCCAGCTTCGACGACGTGCGAAAGGCCGGCGACGCGGTGGCCGCGGTGATTGCGGCCGGCATCATCCCGGCCGGGCTGGAGATGATGGACAAGCCCATGACCGCCGCCGTGGAAGACTTCGTGCGCGCGGGCTACGACCTCGATGCCGCCGCCATCCTGCTGTGCGAATCGGACGGCACGCCCGAAGAGGTGGAAGAAGAAATCGGCCGCATGATCGCCGTGCTGCGCGGCTGTGGCGCCACTGCCATCACGTGCAGCAACAGCGAAGAAGAGCGCATGAAGTTCTGGAGCGGGCGCAAGAACGCGTTTCCCGCATCGGGCCGCATCAGCCCGGACTACATGTGCCTCGACTCGACGATTCCGCGCAAGCGGCTCGCGGACATTCTTCTGGCCATTCAGGAGATGGAGAAAAAATACAACCTGCGCTGCTGCAACGTGTTCCACGCGGGCGATGGCAACCTGCACCCGCTTGTGCTGTTCGACGCCAACGACCCCGACGAGCTGCACCGCTGCGAGCTCTTCGGCGCGGACATCCTGGAGACCAGCGTCGCTATGGGCGGCACGGTGTCGGGCGAGCATGGCGTGGGCGTGGAGAAGCTCAACAGCATGTGCGTGCAGTTCACCGCAGCGGAGAACGAGCAGATGTTCGGGGTGAAGCGTGCTTTCGATCCCGAGGGGATGCTGAACCCCGGGAAGGTAATTCCCACGCTGCAGCGCTGCGCCGAGTACGGCAAGCAGGTGGTGCGGGGGGGAAGTTGTCGCATCCGGATTTGCCGAGGTTCTGATGAACGGTTGCTTCCCTGTTTTGTGCGGTGAGGTTCGTTCGGAGCGCGATCACGCCGACGGGGGACATTCGCGGAGGGAAGTACCCGGTGGCCTGTGCACGCCCCCCGAACAACAACATCAAAGAGAACAAGCCCGATGAGCATCGACACCGCACTCCACCAGATAGCCGAGCGCATTCGTGCCGCGGCTGCAGACGCCAAGCCCCTGTGCATTTGCGGCGGTGGCACGAAGGACTTCTACGGCGAGACACCGCAAGGCGAAGTGCTGAGTACTGCTGGCCTCACCGGCATCACGAGCTATGAACCGAGCGAACTGGTCGTCACCGTGCGCGCCGGCACGCCGCTCGCCGAGCTCGAAGCGGCGCTCGCCGAAAAAGGCCAGTGCCTGCCGTTCGAACCGCCGTGCTTCGGCGACAACGGAACCGTCGGCGGCATGGTCGCGGCGGGGCTCAGCGGGCCTGCGCGAGCCAGCGTGGGTGCAGTGCGCGACTACGTGCTCGGCGCCACGCTCGTCAACGGACGCGGCGAGGTGCTGAGCTTCGGTGGGCAGGTGATGAAGAACGTCGCGGGCTACGACGTGTCGCGCGTGCTCGCGGGCTCGCTCGGCACGCTGGGCGTGATCGCCGAGGTGAGCCTCAAGGTGCTGCCGGTTCCGCCGGCCGAGGCTACGCTCGAATTCGCCTGCGGCCAGGCCGATGCGCTGCGGCTGCTCAACGAATGGGGCGGCCGGCCGCTGCCGCTGAATGCGAGCTGCTGGTTCGAATACGCCGGTGCGGGCGCGCTGTACCTGCGGCTGCGCGGCGCTGTCGCTGCCGTGGAGGCCGCATGCGCGCATCTGGGCGGCGAGCGCAAGGACAACATGCGCGCTGCCGCCGACTGGCAGTCGCTGCGCGACCAGCAGCTGCCGTGGTTTTCCACCGACGAAGGCGGCGATGCGCTGTGGCGCCTCAGCGTGCCGCAGACCGCGCCCGTGCTGGCGCTCGACGGCACCGCCGCGCCGCTGGTCGAGTGGCATGGCGGGCAGCGCTGGTACAAGGCGCCGCCCGGGCAGGCCTCGCGCATCCGCGAGATCGCACGCGCGGCGGGCGGCCATGCCACGCTGTTTCGCCTGCCCGCTGCGGGCGCGCCGGGCCACGGCGTGCCGCGCTTCGACAGCATGAGCGCGCCCATCGAACGCATCCACCGCGCGCTGATGCGCGAGTTCGATCCGCACGGCCTCTTCAATCGCGGCCGCCTGCTCGCGCCCACCTGAGCAAAACAAGAACGACCATGCAAACCGAACTCGCCCCCGAATTCCGTGGCACCGACGAAGGCCGCGAAGCGGAAGCCATCCTGCGCAAATGCGTGCACTGCGGCTTCTGTACGGCCACCTGCCCGACCTACCAGTTGCTCGGCGACGAACTGGATGGCCCGCGTGGCCGCATCTACCTCATCAAGCAGGTGCTCGAAGGCAAGGCGCCGACGCGCAGCACGCAGCTGCATCTCGACCGCTGCCTCACCTGCCGCAACTGCGAGAGCACCTGCCCGAGCGGCGTGCAGTACGGCCACCTCGTCGACATCGGCCGCAGGATCGTCGACGAGAAAGTGCCGCGCCCCGCAACCGAATCGGCGAAGCGCTGGCTGTTGAAGGAAGGCTTGCCGTCGCCGCTCTTCGGCCCCGCGATGAAGCTCGGCCAGGCGGTGCGCGGCCTGCTGCCCGAGGCCCTGAAGGCCAAGGTGCCCGCGAAACAGGAGGCCGGCGCCTGGCCCACCGCCACGCATGCGCGCAAGGTGCTGATGCTCGCGGGCTGCGTGCAGCCGTCGATGATGCCGAACATCAACAGCGCCACCGCGCGCGTGCTCGACGCGGCCGGCATCCAGGCGGTGATCGCGCCCGAGGCCGGCTGCTGCGGCGCGGTGAAGTTCCATCTGAACGACCAGGATGGCGGCAAGGCGCAGATGCGCGCCAACATCGACGCCTGGTGGCCTTTCGTGGAGCGCAACGAGGTCGAGGCCATCGTCATGAACGCATCGGGCTGCGGCGTCACCGTGCGCGAGTACGGCCACATCCTCCAGCACGACGCGGCCTACGCGCTGAAGGCTGCGCGCATCAGCGAACTCACGCGCGACCTGAGCGAACTGCTGCCCGACCTCGTGCCCTTGCTAAAGGCCCGCGTGAAGGCGCCTGCGGGCGTGGTGGCCTATCACCCGCCCTGCACGCTGCAGCACGGCCAGAAGCTGCGCGGCGGCGTCGAGACGCAGCTGCGCGCGCTGGGCTTCGACATGCGCGTGGCCATGAACGAATCGCACCTGTGCTGCGGCTCGGCCGGCACCTATTCGGTGTTGCAGCCCGAGCTGGCCTATCCGCTGCGCGACCGCAAGCTCGGGCACCTGAAACAGCTGCAGCCGAGCGTCATCGCCTCGGCCAACATCGGCTGCATCACGCACCTCCAAAGCGGCAGCGGTGACACGCCGGTGCGGCACTGGATCGAGCTGCTGGACGCCGCGCTGGACGCGGCCTGATCGCACAGCAGGGGAGGGCGCGGTCCGACTCGCGCGAAAGCCGTTGGGGGCGCATCATGACGGCACCGAATTCGCAAGGAGCCAGTGCCATGTCCCATGTTTCCGCCCCCCTCGTTTCTTCCAGGCTGCTGCGGCGCATGCTGCTCGCAGGCATCTGCGCGGCCGGCGCCGTGGCGGCGCAGGCACAGGGCGCCATGCCGGCGTGGCAGGGCGCGGGCTCGGCGCGCTATGTGTGCGGCGGCATCGGCTCGGACGAATCCCAAGCCATGCGCGCCGCCATGAAGGAGCATCCGCTGGCGCTGCTGTTCGCACGCGCCGACGGCGCCTACCTGGCGAATGTGGAAGTCACGATCAAGGGCGGCGATGCCAACAACGCCGCGGCGCTGGCGTTCCGCGCCAACGGCCCGGTCTGCCTGGTCGACGTGCCCGCCGGTCGCTATGTCATCGATGCATCCACGGCCGGTGGCGCCGCGAAGTCCCAGACAGTGACGGTGGGCGGCGGCTCCAAGACCGCCGACTTCCGCTTCTGACGCATTGCGGCCGGGTCAGCCCGCTGCCGCCAATGCCGCTTCCACGTCGCGCGTGAGGGAAGCCGGCGTGTCGAGCGGCGCGTAGCGCTTGAGCACAGTTCCGTCGCGCCCGACCAGGAACTTGGTGAAGTTCCATTTGATGGCCGTGCTGCCCAGCAGGCCCGGCTTTTCCTTGGTGAGCCACTGGTACAGCGGTGCGGCATTGCTGCCGTTGACGTCGATCTTCTCCATCATCGGAAAGCTCACGCCATAGTTCTTTGTGCAGAAGGCGCCGATTTCTTCGTTGCTGCCCGGGTCCTGCGAGCCGAACTGGTTCGACGGAAAACCCAGCACCGTGAGCCCCTGGTCCGCGTACTTCTCGTGCAGCGCCTCGAGGCCGGCGAACTGCGGCGTGAAGCCGCATTTGCTGGCCGTGTTCACGATCAGCAGCACCTTGCCCCTGTAGGCAGAGAGCTTCACCGGCTTGCCGTCGATCTGGTTGGCCTCGAAGTCGTAGATGCTGGTCATGCGGTTTTTCCTCAGGTGGGAGCGGGAGCGCGATCATCGCGCGGCACAGGCGTTCGTGCAAACGCCGACCAGAGGGCGCCCAGCACGATCAGCGCACCGCCCGTCAGGATGCGCGAGTCCAGCGTGGCCGCGCCGAGCGCCACCGACGAGACGCTCGCGAACAGCACTTCCGACAGCATGATCACGGAGGTCGCGCTGGCAGCCAGCCTCGACGCGCCATATTGCAGGCACACGTTGGCAACGATGAAGCCCGTGCCCAGCAGTGCGGCCCAGCCGAGCCAGCCGGGCGACGCCAGCATCGGCGAATCGATGGCGCCGAAGGCCGTGCCCGCCAGCGCTGCGACGCCTGCCACCGCGGAGCAGCCGCAGAACATGGCAAGCGCGCGCGATTCGCCCGGTGCCGCGCGCAGGCGGCGCAGCACGATGTTGGTCACCGCGAAGCTGAAGCCGGCGCCCACGCCCAGCCAGTCGGGCAGGCTCGACGGCACCGGCCAGTCGGTGCCCGGCGCCTTCAGCACAACGACCACGCCGGTGAGCGCCAGCGCCACCCGCGCCAGCGCGCCGCCCGTGGGCCGTTCGCCCAGCAGCAGCCAGCCCAGCAGCACGCTCCACAGCGGCATCAGATTGAACAGCAGCACCACGCGCACCACGTCGCCCTGCGTCACCGCCCAGTTGAAGCCCACGTTGGTGAGCCCGGCCGCCAGCCCCAGCAGCACCAGCCCCGGAAAAGCCGCGAAGCTCCGCCAGGCGTGGCGTCGCACGAGGCCCATCACGACCGCGATGGCCAGGTAGATCAGGCAGGTGGTCCACAGCGGATGCAGCCCATGGCCGGCCATCTGGCGGAACGGAAACCAGGCAACGCCCCAGACGAAGGCGTTGAACATCAGTGCAAGGGCTGGCATGACGGCGCGTATTTTTCAGAAACACCGCGGAACCGGCTTTGCCGGGCCGCCGGTGTTGCCCCCGGCGAGGGGGTAGGCGAAGCGACACGAAGTGCGCGCAGCCTGGGGGAGTTCAATGATGCTTGTCGCTGCGGGCGATGGCCAGCAGGTGTTCGACTTCTTCCGGGTACTTCTTCAGGTTGTTCTCGTGCCAGCGCTTGATGATCCACATGCAGCCGGCCACCACGAGGCCGAATGCGCTGATCGCACCGTAGGCCGACAGGCCCAGGCCGGTGCACACGCTGTAGAAGGCGCCCAGCAGCAGGATGCAGGCCTGTTCGTTGAAGTTCTGTACCGCGATGGAGCGGCCCGCGCCCATCAGGTTGTGGCCGCGGTGCTGCAGCAGCGCGTTCATCGGCACCACCAGGAAGCCGCCGAGGCCGCCCAGCATGATGAGGAACGGCACCGCCAGCCAGACGTTGCCGATGAAGTTCATGGCGATCACCATCAGCCCCATCGCGATGCCCATGGGGATCACGCGGGTGGCCATGTCCAGCCGCATGCGCATCGACGCCACGATCGCGCCCACGGCAGTGCCGATGGTCACCACGCCGGTCAGCGCCGAGGCCTGGGTGGTGTTGTAGTCCAGCGCCAGCGCGGCCCAGGCCAGCACGATGTACTTGAGGTTGCCGCCCGCGCCCCAGAAGAGCGTGGTGGTGGCCAGCGAGATCTGGCCGAGGCGGTCGCGCCAGAGGCGGGCGTTGCAGTGCCAGAAGTCGGGCAGCAGCGCGGCGATGTTGCGCGCCAGGCCGTGCTCGGGGTTGGAGCGCAGCGGGCGCATCTCGACGCCGGTGTGCGGGATGCGCGTGTTGAACCAGGCGGCCAGCGCGTAGACGAAGATCAGCACCGTGATCGCGGCCTCGGCCGGCGAGCTGACGCCGGTGTCGATGAACGGGAAGTCGAAGGCGAGCAGCTTGCTGGACACCGCGTGGCCCACCAGCGTGCCGCCGAGCACGATGCCCAGCAGGATCGAGGCGATGGTCAGGCCCTCGATCCAGCCGTTGGCCTTGACCAGCTGGGATGCCGGCAGGAGCTCGGTCAGGATGCCGTACTTGGCCGGCGAATACGCCGCCGCGCCCAGCCCGACGATGGAGTAGGACAGCAGCGGGTGCGAGCCGAACAGCATCATCAGGCAGCCGAGCACCTTGATCGCGTTGCTGATGAACATGACCTTGCCCTTGGGCAAGGCGTCGGCGAAGGCGCCCACCAGCGGGGCGAGCACCACGTAGAAGACGGCGAAGATCGGTACCAGGGCGGCCCGCTGCCATTCGGGGGCGCCCGAAGTTCGCATCAGGTCGACCGCAACAACGAAGAGCGCTTGGTCGGCCAGCGACGAAAAGAACTGGGCCGACATGATCGTGTAGAAACCGCGCTTCATCGATGGGCTGGCTGGCCAGAGGGTCTGCTGGCGGTAGTGAAAAAGTGTCGCGTCCGAGGCGAATGGGCGGTTATAGCATGGGGGTGCGGCCTGCAATTGCGCATCCCCACGGTGTTCGACCCCATTCCCGAAGGTGCTAAAACGTGGTCTGCATTTTCTCCGACTTGCCAGAGACCCCATGCCGCGCCCCATTCTCGCCACCGTCCACACCGACGCGCTGCGTCATAACCTCGAGCGCGCTCGCCGCTCGGCCCTCGAAGCCCGGGTATGGGCCGTCGTCAAGGCCAATGCCTATGGCCACGGCATAGAGCGGGTCTATGAGGGCCTGCGCGGGGCCGACGGCTTCGCGATGCTCGACCTGGCCGAGGCCGAACGCGTGCGCGCGCTCGGCTGGCGCGGCCCGGTCCTGCTGCTCGAAGGCGTGTTCGACGCGCGCGACCTGGAGCTGTGCTCGCGCCTGGACCTCTGGCACGCGGTGCACTGCGACGAGCAGATCGACATGCTCGCCGCGCACAAGACCCTGAAGCCGCAGCGCGTGTTCCTGAAGATGAATTCGGGCATGAACCGCCTGGGCTTCACGCCCGAGCGCTTCGGCTCCGCCTGGACCCGCCTCAACGCGCTGACCCAGGTCGACGAGATTTCGCTCATGACGCACTTCAGCGACGCCGACGGCCCGCGCGGCATCGCCCACCAGCTCGAGGTGTTCGAGCATTTCACGCGCGACCTGCCGGGCGAGCGCTCCGTCGCCAACAGCGCGGCCACGCTGCGCCACGCCAAGCTGACGCGCGGCGACTGGGTGCGCCCCGGCATCGTGCTGTACGGCAGCGCCCCCGACTACCCCGAACACGACGCCGCGCACTGGCAGCTGCAGCCCACCATGACGCTGTCGACCCAGCTCATCGGGGTGCAGACGCTGAAGGCCGGCGACACCATCGGCTACGGCTCCAGCTTCACGGCCGAGGGCCCGCTTACCATCGGCGTCGCGGCGGTCGGCTATGCCGACGGCTATCCGCGCCACTGCACCACCGGCACGCCGGTGCTGGTGAACGGCGTGCGCACCCGCATGGTCGGGCGCGTGAGCATGGACATGATCACCGTCGACCTCACGCCGGTGCCCGATGCCAAGTTCGGCAGCGAGGTCACGCTGTGGGGCAACTCGGCGAAGACCGGCGCGGTGCTGCCCATCGACGAAGTCGCGCGGGCCGCCGGCACCGTCGGCTACGAGCTGATGTGCGCCGTGGCCCAGCGCGTGCCCTTCGCCCCCGCCACCGAAGGCGAATGAAGGTTCTTTCCAATTGGCGCTCCGTGCGCCTTTGGGAAACGCAGGTCGAACGCGACCTGCATCGCAACTACAGCCTGCGCACGCACGGCATCCTGATCGGCAGCTTCACGCTGCTGCTCATGTGGTGCGTGTCGGCGCTGCAGATGCACCTGCTGCACGTCGATTCGCTGGCGGTGCGCTACTTCCTCACGCTGGGCGTGGGATACCTGGGCTACCTGCTGGTGCTGCGCTGGTGGGCGAAGCGGCTGGTCGAGGGCCGGGAGCTCGATGTCGACCTCGATGCGCCCGATGTCGACTTCGGCGGCGGACGCGGCAGCAGCAGTTCGCACAGCCACGTGAACCTGGGGGATGGAGGCGGCGGCGGAAGCGACGGCGGCCTTTCCGACATGGCCGGCGGCGCGCTCGAAGTCGCGGGCAGTGCCGACGAGGGCGCGATCATCGTCGTGCCGATCGTCGCGGTCTTCCTGATCTGCGTGGCCGTGGTGCTCGGCGCGGGGTCGCTGGTGCTGCTGTACTTCAGCTGGGACGCGCTGCTGGCCGTGGCGATCGAGATCGCGTTCTCATACGTGTCGGCCCGCGCCGCTGTGCGCGTGGCGCGCGAAGGCTGGCTCATGGCCGCCGTACGGCTCACCTGGAAGCCGCTACTGGGCTCGGTGATCTGCGCCGTCGCGCTCGGCGCGCTGCTCGATCACTTCATGCCGCAGGTCAACTCCTTGCCCGAGGCCGTGCGCGTCCTGACGAAGACGCACTGAGCGCGCCGAGCAGGTGCTCGATCAGCACCCGGCACTTGGGCGCCATGAAGCGATCGGGCGGGTGCAGGATGTATGCGTGCCCGCGATAGTTGCCCTGGAACTCCCAGTCGGCCAGCACCCGCACCATGCTGCCGTCGTCCAGCGCAGGCCGGGCGATGAACGCCGGCAGGCAGGCCACGCCCAGCCCCGCGAGCGCGCCGTCGAGCCGCACCTCGCTGTGGTTCGACACATAGCGCCCGCGCACCACCACCTCGGTCTCTTCGTCGCCCTGCCTGAAGCGCCAGTGGTTGTCGCGCTCGTGCTCGCCCAGCGACAGGCAGCTGTGCGCCGGCAAATCGAGCGGATGCGCGATGGCGCCGTGCCGCGCCAAATAGGCCGGTGTCGCGCACAGGATGTGCTCGACCGGCATCAGCCGGCGTGCCACCAGCCCCTCGGGCGGCTCGGTGGTCAGCCGCACCACCAGGTCCACGCCCTCGCGGATCGGGTCGACGTCGCGGTCGGCCACGATGAGCTGCACGTCGACCTCGGGGTAGCGCTCCAGGAAATCGAGGATGTGCGGATGCAGCACGCGCCGCGCAAAGGCCTTCGGCGCGCTGATGCGCACCAGCCCGGCCGGCTTCTTCGAGAAGCGCTGCGCGATGTCCATCGTGCCTTGCGCCGCCAGCACCAGTTCGCGGCAGCGCGCGAAGGCTTCGGCGCCGGGCTCGGTCAGCCGCAACTGGCGCGTGGTGCGCTGCAGCAGCTGCACGCCGATTTCCTTTTCGAGCCGCTTCACCTGCCGGCTCGCGGCCGAGGGCGTCATGCCCAGCAGATCGGCCGCCGCCGAGAAGCTGCCCAGCTCGGCGACCCGCAGGAAGGTCACCATCTCCGGCAGCACTTTGAGAAATGAATTCGTTCCCACGACGCAATAGTCCTGTTCCGGCCGATGGCTGTGCGGCCCGGGTGATGCCCAGAACAATTCCCTCTTTGGTTGTTCATGGACGGCGGGCCGACAGTATGGATTCAAAGAAGCGGGGTGGCATCGGGGCTGGCATCGGCCTGGCCGAAATCATGCTGCTGCTGGTGGCCGCGGTGTGGGGCGGCAGCTATGCGGTGGCCAAGCAGGCGACGCAGCAGTTGCCGGTGCTGGAGTTCATCGCTCTGCGCTTCGGGCTGACCTTCGTCGTGCTGCTGCCCGCGTTGAGGCCGCTGTTCGATGTGCAGTGGCGACAGGGCCTCGCGGTGGGTGGCCTGCTCGGTGCGAACCTGCTTGCGATCTTCGTGTGCGAGACCTTCGGCGTGTCGTTGACCACGGCGAGCAATGCCGCGTTCCTCATCAGCCTGTGCGTTGCGCTCACGCCGTTCGTCGAATGGTGGCTGCTGGGCCGGCGGCCGGCACGGCGCATGTTCTGGGCGGCGGGCCTGTCGGCGCTGGGGGCGGCGATGCTCTCGGCCACCTCGCCCGTGGACTTGTCGGTGGGCTGGGGCGACGGGTTGATGGTGATCGCGGCCTTCCTTCGCGCCGTGATGGTGTGCCTGACGCGGCGGCTGGCCGGGCGGCATTCGATGCCGGCTCTGACATTGACGGCCGTGCAGTCGGGCGTGATGGCCCTCGGCGCGGCGGCGATCTCGCTCGTTGCCTCGCCGGCCCATGGCGCATGGCACATGCCGCCGGCCACCGCGTCGTTCTGGTGGGGCATGGCGTACCTCGTGCTGCTGTGCACCGTGTTCGCATTCTTCGCGCAGAACCACGCGGCCTCGCGTTCGAGCCCGAGCCGGGTGTCGCTGCTGATGGGCAGCGAGCCGGTGTTCGGCGCGCTGATCGCGGTGTACGGATTCGGCGAGCGGATCGGGCCCTGGGGATGGGCCGGGGGCTTGCTGATTGTCTGCGCGGCCTGGTGGGTGACGTCCGAGCGCTCTACACGGCGCGAAACGCCCGCGGAAAATCGCCCGTCTTCTGCCCGTCGCGCCACGCGAGGCCCGCAGTGTCCAGCGCCCCGGGCACCGGCGACGGACGATGCTTCAGCGTGAGCTCTTCGTCGGCATAGAGGACGGCGAAGGCCCTGCGCTTCTCGTTGAAGTTCACGCCGGGGCCTGCATGGTGCAGGGCCCGGTAGTTGAAGGCCACCACGTCGCCCGGATCGACCTCGTAGCCCACGATGTCGAAGGCGGCGCGGTTGGCCTCGATGTCCGGCAGTTCGACTTCATCGTCCAGCACCTCGATCTTGCTGCCGCTCAGCCCATAGTGCGTTTTCCAGAGGTGCGAGCCGCGCACCACCTCGATGGCGGGCTCGCGCGGCATGTGATCGACCGGCATCCACACGCGCACGATGCGATGGCTGTCCGCCAGCCCGTACGAGGTGTCCTGGTGCCACGGGGTCCCGGCCGCCGGGCCGGTGCCCTTGTAGAACAGCTGGTCGTAGATCCAGCGCAGCCGCCGCGTCACGGTCAACTGGCTGGCGATCTCGCCGATCAGCAGGTAGAGCGGATCGGCGTCCGGCACTGTCGCGTAGGGCGAGGGAGCTCTGCGCTGCTGCTCGATGCCGTCCCGGGCCAGCTGTATCCACTCGGGCGAGATGATCTTGCGCAGGCACACGACGCCGTCCCTCAGGAACCGGAGGCGCTCGTCGATGCCTACGCTGCGAAGCAAAGGATTGCTCATGAGGGTCTCCAGGGCCGGCTTGCCTTTCTCAGGCACTCTTTCCTGCCGCGGTTCGCATGGAAAGGAACAGCCAGCCGATCATCAGCACCGCCATGCAGGCGAAACCCCAGGTCATGGCGTGGATCGTCTGGATGTAGGAGGCGGGTGGCGTCGCCGCGAGCATGAAGATCGCGAACACCACCGCGCCGACGGCCGAGCACAGCAGGAGGGCGCCCGGCCGGCCGGCCGCCCTGAAGCCGGTCCTCAGGCACATGGTCAGTCCGAAGATCGCGGGCGCGTAGAAGAAGGGGGAGAAATCCATTCCCTTGTAGTTCGCGCCGAATGCCAGCACCACGAGGCGGGGCCCCAGCAGGCCCAGCACCACGCCCACGCCCTCGGCGACCGCGAACCCGAGCAGCACGAACCCGATGAAGTCGCGAAACGCCTTGCCCCTTTGCGTGGAATGCCAGTTGGCCGCCAGCTGGGGAAGCAGGTAGTAGCCCAGCGCCGACAGCACGTACTGCATCGGCAGCAGGAAGGTGATGTAGATCTTGAGCAGCCCGCCCTGCTCGGCGTCCGCCGAGGAGCCGAGCAGCAGGATGGCGCCGCCCGTCATGATCCAGCTCATGAACTGCGAGAGGCTGGCTTTCCAGCCGTAAGCCATCGATTCGCCGACCGTCAGCCCCTGCGCGTCGCTCGCCGCCGGAAGCGGCAGCACCACGTTGCGCGTGTTCCTCAGCACCAGCAGGAGAAACGGGAGCTGGACGACGGACACCAGCAGCAGCGCGCCTGCCCAGCCGGCGGGTTCCCGCGCATTAAGCACGACGACGTACCCCAGCGCGACCAGCGCGCCCGATATGCACAACACTCCGTAGCGCCGCCCCGCGAGCAGCAGGCTGCGCGAGATCCAGAAGATCTCGTAGCCCACGATCAGCGCCACGCCCACCCAGTGAAGCCGCCCGGGAAACGCCACCAGCTGCCAGGCCAGGAAGCCGAGCAGGGAAAAGAGCACCACCAGGGCCCAGGCCAGCCACGCTGCCGACCGGTGCGTGTAGTAGCGCCTGATCAGCAGGGGCTCGTGCACCATCGCCATGTGCAGGATGTACTGGAAGCTGACCACCGCCAGGAACGCGGAGGCGACGCCGAAGTCCGTGGGCGAGAGCACGCGGGCCAGCGCGAAGCTCAGCAAAAGCTGGCTCGCGCTGTAGATGCACTGGTCCGCAACTGCGTAGATCGGACCGCCAAGGCGCTTTCTGAGACCGGACAGGCGTGTCATTCCAATCAGTCCGATATCGAAAGCAAAACAGGGTTGGAGGTCGCCTTGACGGTGAATCCCTCAGCCGAGCGGCTGCCGCAGCTGCCTTCGCGCATCCGGGGGAAGAAATCGACGCGTGTGCATTTCTTTGCGTTGCCGGCGGGGACCGACACTGTCTGTTCGGCGCCCCGCGTCCACACCACGTGCAGCAAGGTTTCGCCGCGGCGCAGCACCAGCCGGCTCAGGCCCTTGTCATCCTGGTACGACACCTTCTGCGAATGCCTGGCGATCTTGAGGAATTCGGTCAGGGCCGAGTAGGCCTCCTTCTTCTCGCCGGCATTCGACTTGAGCCCGAAGTTGTCTTCCTTCGAGAAGTAGGAGCGCCCCCGGTCGCGCCAGGAATAAAGGTTCAGCAGCTTGATGCCCGCCGCGGCGTTGATCAGGTATTCCCTGAAGATCAGCGAAGCCTGCGCGCCGCGGTCGCGAACCGGCATGTACGACGCATAGCCCCACTCGGAGGCGACGATGCCGGTCTTCTTCAGCTGGCGCTGATCCAGTTGCGCGCGCAGCTTCTGGTAGTCGGCCAGCGCCGTTTCGGGAACGGAGCGGTACGGGTGGATCGAGATGTCCGTCAGGCAGCCGCTGCGGGCGGCCGAGACGAAAGCGTTCTCCAGCTCCGGGGCGATCTTTCCTCCGTCGAAGGGCAGCTTCGCGAAGCCGAAGCCGACGATGATCTCCGGCTCGATCCTGCGCTCGGCGAGCCTGCTGCAAAGCTCGGACGAAGCGGCCTCGAAGTCCGGCAGGAGGCCGGGCTGAAGGAAGGTCTTGTTGTCCGGCTCGTTCCATATCTCCCACACGGCGACGTCTGCCGAATGGGCCTTGATGAAGTCGCTCGCGAAATCGGCGAACAGGCTTTGCCTGCTGCGGCCGGCGGCGCGCAGGTCGGCGGGCTCGTGGCCCCAGATCTCGCGGCCCCCGAACAGGGTGACGATCGCGTTCAGCCCGGCCTTGCGCACGCGCCGGATCAGGCGCGGGTAGTCGATCAGGCCGGGGTTGACGCTCTTCAGAGGAGGCCGCACGCCGAAGCGCACGAACTCGAAGCCGGCCGCGCGGATTTCCCGGAGGTCGTCGTCCGTGATGCTCGCGGGATCGATCTGCACGCTCAGCGCCACCGGGTACTCGGAACCCAGGCCGTCGATGCCCCGGGCCTCGGCCGCGCCGGCCAGCGCGGCCGCGAGAAGCAGGACGCCCAGCAGCCATTGGAGGCCACGCGCGGGCAAGCCGCAGGTCATCTTCATGGCAGCACCGATTCCTTGTAGAGGTCGACGATGGCGGCGTTCATGCGCTGCGAGGTGAACTTCTCCTTGAAGATCCTTCGCCCGGTCTGCCCCATCTGACGCAGTGTTTCGGCCGGCATGCGGTCGATCTCGCGCAGCATCTGGTCCATGTGCTCCAGGGCGAAGAGCCGGCCGCTCCGGTCGCTCTCCACGATGTCGACGAGGCCGCCCACGGCCGACGCGAATACCGCCTTGCTCCTGGCCATCGCCTCGACGGCGACGAGCCCGAAGCCTTCCCAGCGCGACGGAACGATGATGGCGTCGCAGGACTGGTAGACCGCGTCGAGCGCGTCCTTCTCCAGCCAGCCCTTGAACTCGACGCGCTCGGGGTGTGCGAGCTGGAGGTCCTTGCGCACGGAGTCGCCGACCACGATCAGCCTGAAATCGGGCCTGACCCTGGCGTAGGAGTCGAGCAGCAGGTCGATGCCCTTCTGCCGGTCGAGCCGGCCGACGAACAGGATCTTTCGCGGCCCGGCCTCGTCCGCGCGCAGCGCCGGGCGCGCTGGCGCGGGGCTCACGGAATCGATCCCGTTGGGAATGCACTTGCATCGCCTGATGCCGGACTTCGCCGCGATCCGCACTTCATGGCGGCTGATGCAGATGATGGCGTCGCTGCGCGAGGACAGCAGCCTCTCGATCCAGCGGTAGGCGGACTTCTTGTAGCCCGATGCCGCCTGGTCGAAGGCCCAGCCGTGGGAGCAGTAGACGATCTTCACCTCGCTCGGTATCTGTCCGAGCAATGCCATCGAGCGCACGATGCCCCCCGCGATCGAGCTGTGCAGGTGCAGCACCGCCGGGCGCTCCGACTCGATGATCTTCTTGACGCGAGCGGCATAGCCCACCAGGGACAGCGGGCTGCGCGCGGTAGGCACTACGTGGGCGCTCTCGGGATTCAGCCAGTCGACCCTTCCGGGCAGGATGAACTTCACCTGGGTGATTTCCGGCGAATTCCGCTGGAAATTCGAAACGATCCGGAGATAGGTTTCCAACCCGCCCTTGAGCGTTTCTGCGACGTGCAGGACTTTCATGGGGTTTTGCTCCTCGGATCAGATCAATGCATGGGTTCCGGCGATGACCTGGGACTTCAGCTCGTCCAGCCGCCCCTGGTCGCTCTTCTTCTCCCTGAGCAGGTCCAGCACGGAGGCCTTCAGCTCGTCATGGCGCGGCGACAGGCCGAACAGGTAGCGGGTGCGGTTCGTGAGCTGGAAGAAGGACTCGACCTTCTTGTCCCAATTCATGCCGATGGAGGGAATGCCCAGGCTGTAGGCAACGATGTTTGCGTGCAGCCTGTGCGCGGCGATGCACGAGCAGGCGGCGATCAGCGCGACAAGATCGTCCGGTCGCTTCGGAACGACGAACGAGAAGCCCGGGGCCGCCGACCGGGCGGAAATCTCGGCGAGGATCTTGTTGTCTTCGGCCGCGCCGTTCGTGAAGTACAGCACCCGGGCGCCTTCCGCCTGCAGCGCTTGCGCGAGGCCCGAGAAGAACTCCGCGGACCCGCTGGTGCGCGTGCTTCCGTATTCCGAATTCATCACCAGCGCGTCGAGGCTGCTGACGCAGATACCCACGTCCCATTTCTTTTCCGGAGAAACCTCCTGCGAAAAGGCGCTCGCGCAGACCAGCGCCGGATCGGGAACCACGTCGATGCGGCTGCGCGGGATGCCGAAGAACGCGTGCAGGTTGTTCGCGGAATCCACGTCGCGCGTCGCGTAGAAAAGCGGCGCGGCGTTCCGCAGGAACTTGCCGACGAGCAGTTTTCCCCAGAAGGACCACCGGGCCGTGACACCGACCGACACCACGGCCACTCTCTTGCCCCGAAGCAGCCTGCCCAGCAGGAAGAGCTTCGAGGGGAAGTTCAGGGCCACGTCGCAGAACAGCTGGCCCCCGCCGATGATGACCAGGTCCGCATCGGCCACCGCGGCGCGCCATTGCCTGCGCCAGGCCAGCAGGTAGTTCTTCAGGCAGTACGCGAAAACGATTGCGCTGCGCAGCAGCGAAGGCAGCTTCTGGAAGATTCCGAACGCGCCGCCGCCGCGCAGGTTCGATTCGTCGAACGCGACGCGGCCGGCGATGTCGAGAAATTCCACCCTCGCATCGGGGTACTTCATGCCGGCGATGTGGGCCAGGGAGGCTGCGATGACCCCGTCGCCCAGGTTGTCGCTGAACGGCACCGCGCAAATCAGGATTTTTTTCATCTTTGAATTGGTTTGTTCTCGGAAACCTTGATCGCGATGATGTAAAGCATCACGGAGGTCAAATGCCTGGTGAAGCTTCCGAGATCGGGTTCGAATATCAATTGCACGAGAATGTGCGCAATAAAGAGGCTGCCGAAAAACCGGGGCTCGAACCGCTCCGGCTCCCGTTTCGATCTTCGCCTTGCTTTATGGAGAATGATCAGCATGGCCGCGATCATCAATTGCATGAACGCGTCGCTCGCCGTCTGGAAATAGAGAACCGGCGTGATCAGCACCGTGGCGGCATAGGCGTAATTGGCCAGGAATCCGGGGCCGCTGGCCGGAGACGCAATATTGGTGAAGGCCGTCCGGTTGTCGCTGCCGATCTGCTCCGCATAAGCATTCGAGGTATCGCGCGGCGACTGCAAGGTCTGCAAAAGGGAAGAGGGTGCGGCCATGACCGCTCCTACGACAACAATGGTCGCCAGAAAATGGTATTTGAGCGGGCGGCACCAGAGGTAATAGACGGCAAAGAAGACGCCGACTATCAAAAGATAGTATTGGCGCACGAAAATGCCGTAGATCGCGTAAAGCGAAAGAAACGCCCCGTAGGTCAGTATTTTCGAAGTCCGGAAATAGATCGACGAGACGGTGATGCACATGGTCATGATGAGCACGACCGTCTCCTTGGACGGAGCAAACATGTTCAGCATGATGCAAGGCGCAATCAGCAGCAGCCTCGAGAAGAAATCGCCGGCCTTGCGGATGCCGTGCGTCGCAAAAAGCAGGACTATTGCGCTTACGCCGCAGGTGAAGACATCCAGGTTGTCAACGCCGATAATGCTGAACAGCGCCGCGGTGACCGCGAACGAGTTGTCCATGTCACCGGTCCCCCCGTAATTGAGGATCTCGATGATCTTTGCAGAGTCGACGCTCCATTTCTCGGGAAGCATTTCCCGGAAATACGCATAGATGACCGTGTACACGAGCACGATCAATATTCCCGCAATGGAGAATTGGTTGACGCGGTGGGTGCTGCGCCGCATTGCTCGTCCTGGCATGGCGTGACTCATCCGCAGCCGACGAAATTCATCGCGACCCGTGACCGGCGGCAACCACCCAGATGGTTCTGAAGAATATGTCCACGTCCCTCGACACGGAGAGGGTCTCGACATATCTCACGTCCAGCGCGACACGTGCGTTGTAGGTCAGCTGATTGCGCCCGCTGACCTGCCAGAGGCCGGTGATTCCGGGCCGCACGGCGCAGTAATGGGACCAGTCGTGGCCGTAGAGCTCCTTTTGCTCCAGCATGCACGGGCGGGGGCCGATCAGGCTCATGTCGCCCACCAGCACGTTCCAGAATTGCGGCAATTCGTCCAGGCTCGTCTTCCGGATGAATTTGCCGAAGCGGGTGATGCGCGGATCGTCGTCCAGCTTCTGGTATTCGTCCCACTGCCGCCGGGCCTCGGGATTGTTCTTCAG
This sequence comes from Variovorax durovernensis, assembly GCF_977011995.1. Taxonomy (NCBI): domain Bacteria; kingdom Pseudomonadati; phylum Pseudomonadota; class Betaproteobacteria; order Burkholderiales; family Comamonadaceae; genus Variovorax; species Variovorax durovernensis. The sequence continues at coordinate 392,997 of NZ_CDRNCW010000001.1, forward strand.
GTGCTCTTCCAGCACCTGGGCCGAATTGGCGATCATCGAGCGGAATTTGTAGAACCTGAATACCCGCCCGTTCTTGCCGTAGCGCGGCTGGTAATAGAGGACTGGAGATCCGGAGCTGATCAGCACGAAAATGCCGATCAGGACGAAAAGCCAGCCGAAAGCCGTGAAAAAGAAAAGCGCGGCGGCGATATCCACCGATCTTTTTCCGGCGCGAAGCGCGGCAGGATGATGGAATCCGGTCCGCGAATTGCCTCGAGGCATTTCACCATTCACGTCCCAGCCTTGCGGCACCAGCGATTCCTCGGGGCGGAGATTTCCCATGGGATTTCTCGGTCCGGATTTGAAGCGCGACAAGATTTCCCGTCGAAATGCTTTCATTTTTGACGCACCTTTCCTCATGCGGGCAAATGCCCGCATGTCCTCTGGTTATGGCCTTGTTTTTTTGGCCGACACTATCCGCACAAATGCCTCTTGGGATCTGCGATGCAGAAACCATTGCACGGCCAAATGACTCGATGAAGGCAATACGAATGGACTAATTGCCATTTGTAGTGCCTTTTTATTCGGAATACTATTTAATTATTCGATCGACGCACGGTCGAGGCTGGGCGAGTGATTTTTAATTTAACTCCAATTCCGCTGGCTTAAGTGGAATCCCTGTTGGCATTGTATGTGTATTGCAACTGCTTGTAAGCGCCGTATTTGTAGCCACCGCTTCCGGCGTGGCGCCGGCTTAGATCTATAGCATTCAGAATTACGCCATTTACCGATCTGCCAGCGTGCGCGAGCCTTCTGACGCACTCGTTCAATTCGCCGAGTTGCGTTTTTTCGGCGCGCGCGACAAGCAGCAGGGTGCTGGCGAGCGGGGCGACCGAGGCGGTATCCGCGGCCACGAGAACCGGGGCCGTGTCGATGATCACGAGGTCGTATTGCGGCGACAGCTTCTCCAGCACGTGGACGAAGGACTCGCTGGTGAGCAGCTCCGCCGGATTCGGCGGCAGCATGCCCGTCGTGATGACGTCCAGGTTGGGCAGCACCGCCGGCCGTATGGCCTGGCTGAAATCCAGCGTGCCCGCGATCAGCTCGGACAGGCCCGAAGACCGCTGGATCGAGAGGAACTGGTTGACCCGGCCCTTGCGCAGGTCCGCGTCGATCAGGAGCACGCGCTTTCCGGTTGCGGCGCTGATCGTTGCGAAGTTGACCGAGATGAAGGTCTTGCCGACGTCGGGCGTCGCGCCCGAGATGAGCAGGCGGTTGTCGGTCGCCTCCAGCATCGCGAACTGAAGCGCGGTGCGCAGGCTGCGCAGGCTTTCCACCGCCGGGTCGTCGGGGTAGAGATGCGCCAGCACGTGCTTGCCGGTGGTCTTGTTCTCGATGTTCCGGTCGATCGCGCGCTGGGCGGCGCTCAGCGGAATGCTGCTGTAGACGTTCAGCCCCGTGTGGCTTTCGATCTCGCCCGGGTTGCGGATGCCTCCGAAGAAGGCGCTCCTGGCGACCGCGGCGCCGATGCCGGCCGCCAGCCCGAGGATCGCCGCCAGCGCGATCACCAGCGGCCGCTTGGGCCACACCGGTTCCTCCGGAACGATGGCTTCGTCCAGCAGGCGCACGTTGCCCACCTTGCCTTCCTTGGCCAGCCGCATCTGCAGCGAGCTGTTGAGCAGCGAGACGTAGAGGTCGGTGTTCACCTTGATGTCGCGCTGCATGCGAACCGTGTTCTGCTGCAGTTCGGGCATCTTGCGGATGCGCGCGTCGATCGTGGCGATCGCGCTCTTCCACGCGGCGACCTGGGTGTCGAGCGTCTGGACGGCGGGGTGCTCGCTCGCGAAGCGCGCGATGAGTTCGCGCCGCTTCTGTTCCGCTTCGAGCAGCTTGGACTGCAGGTCGACGGTCTGCGCGAGCGCGTTCTTCGCCTCGTCGTCGAGGCTGACCGTGCCGTTCTGGTTGCGGTAGCGGTTGTAGATGTCTTCCGACTGCTCCAGCTGTTTCTTGAACTGGGGCAGCGCGCCATCGAGGAAGCCCAGCGTCTTCTCGGCCTCGGCCGCCTTGCGTTCCATGTTCTGGCGCACGTAGAGGCGTCCGATCTCGTTGAGCAGCTGCGTCAGCTTCTCCGCGTCGGGGCCCTTCCAGCTCACGTCGAGCACGCCCGACTGCTTGCCCTTTTCCACCACCTTCAGGCTGTCCTGCAGTGCAAGAAGCGTCAGCTGCGTGGAAGACCGCACGAGCACGAACTGCGCGCCGGGCTTTGCGCTGATGCTGCTGACCATCAGGCTCAGGTTGCCGTTGGGGACGTTCGGAACGCTCGCCTGCAGCAAGGTGCCGATGGTGCCCTTCATGGGCGTGTCGATGTCAGGGTTGCTCAGTTCGTACTGGCCGTCGGTGCCGACAGTCAGCGTGAACTGCTTCTCCTCGAAATCGGCAGGTACGTCGAACTTGGGAACGAGGATCTTCTCGTTGCCCGTCACGTAGCCGGACAGGCCCATGAAGCCCGGGTCGGACAGTTCGGTGGCGCGGCGCGAGAGCCAGCTGCCCACGATGGGCGCGTAGCGCGGCCGCGCGCTGATGTAGAGCTTGGTGTTCTCCACCGCCTTGCCGAGGATGGCGCGCGAGCGAAGGATCTCGATCTCGCCCGCGGCCGGCGTCTTCACGCTCAGCAGCGAAGAAGCGGCATCGCCCAGGAAGCTGCCGGCGGAGTTGCCGGAGTCTTCCACCTGCACCGCGACGTTGGCCTCATAGACGGGCTTGCCAAGAAGGGCATAGGCCGTGCCCAGGAGCACGGTCGCGGCGGCGATGGCCGAGACGAGCCAGCGGTTGTCGATGAGGATGTCCAGGTACTCGGCCAGGTTGATGCCGCTGTCATCCTCGTCCAGTGCCTGCATCGGCGGCAGCGCGGCTTGCTGGGTAGCGTTCATGTCGTTTGCTGCTCGGGGTTCGTGATTTTCAGAATGCGCTCGATCCACGCGCGCGCGCCGGTGTCGATGAGGGCGAAGGCGTGCTCGAACGCGGCCTCGTCCTGCCGGTAGGGGTCGGGCACGTCCTGCCCCGTGAACTCGGCGATGCGAAAGACCTTGCCGCGCACGAAGGGGTAGGCGGACTCGAGGTGGCGGCGCTGTTCGCGCTCCATCACCAGGATCAGGTCGGCCTGCCGGCACAGCAGCTGGCTCACCTGCTGCGCGACGTGGCCCGAGATGTCGATGCCGCGCCGTCGCATGAGCGCCTGGGCCGTCGCGTCGGCCGGCTGGCCGACGAGCGCGCCGATGCCCGCGGAGAACACGCGCAGGTGCGGCAATCCCGCCGCGAGCAGGCCTTCCGCCATCGGGCTTCGGCAGATGTTGCCGATGCAGACTGTCAGCACGGATCTCATCGGTGGTTCAGGTAGACGCGGTCGCCGATGTCGAGCACCTGCGCGGCCGGCAGGATCAGGCTGGCCACCCGGTTCCAGCTGGCCAGCGGCACGGAGTCGATGTAGACGACATCGCGCGGCTGCAGGGGAAAGCGGTCGGCCAGTGCCAGCGCGGCGGGGTTCTTCGCGTTCAGGTGGAAGACCGAGGGCGAGCCATTCGCGCTGCTGCCGTTGTTGCGCACCACGTAGATCTGCCCCGGGTTCGCCGTGCCCAGGCTGGCGCTGCCGGCCTCGCCCAGCGCCTCGTTGAGGCTGAGCCTGCCGTTGTGCATGGTCAGCGCCGAGGGCTTGAGCACTTCGCCCATCACGAACACCTTGCTCTCGTCGCGGTTGCGCACCTGCACCACATCGCCGTTCTGCAGCGGAATGCTGCCGGCGCTGCCGCCCAGGTCCTGCAGCCTGGGCAGGTCGATGAGGGTGGTCTTGTCGCCGCGCGTCAGCGTGATGAACGAGCGGTCGCCGTTCGCGGTGATGCCTCCGGCACGGTTGAGCGCCTCGGCCAGCGTCATCGGAACGTCGGTGAAGATCTGCAGCCCCGGCGTGCGCACCTCGCCCTCGACGAACGCGCGGCGGCTTCTGAAGGACTGGATGCGCACCGTCACCTGCGGATCCTTGATGTAGCGCGCGATGCGGCTGGCGATCAGGTCGGACGCCTCGATCTCCGTCAGGCCCTGCATCTGGACGCGGCCGATGTACGGAAAGCTGATCTGCCCGTTGGCGCCGACGATGAAGCCCGGCGCCACGTTGATGCCCGTGGGGTCCGCCTGCTGGGAGATCACGGCACCGGCGTTGGGCAGCAGCTCGGGGTGGTCGTAGACGATGACGCCGATCACGTCGCCCGGCCCGATGGTGTAGGCCGGGGCTTCGCCGAACAGGGCCTTCACTTCGGGCGGGATCGACGCCGGCTGCGCCTCGGCCATCGCGCGGATGAGGCTCGGCGAGATCGGGACCAGCGGCTCTTCGGGCCTGCCGTCGGCTGAAAGACGCGGCGCCGGCCCTTGGTCGGGCTCGTAGGCCGCCAGCGATCCGAAGCCTGGCGCGCATCCCTGAAGCAGCAACAACGCGCCGGCCAGGGCGGCACTCCACCTCGTCAGGTACAGGTAGCGAGTCAAATGGAACTCCATTGCGAACTTGGTTATTTCAAAAACTGCGATTCCACATGCAAAGCCCGAGCCTGATTTGGATTGATTGCGCCGGTTAAATCTTTCTATTGACAGGGTGTTTATTCCGGGCAATCGGCGCTTTATCGGAGGGCCGGCCTGAAGGAAATTGTCGCTGCCTTCGCGGCACGACTTTTTCGTGGAGTAGACGCAAAAGACGTGTCTATTCGTGGTGCGACCACGCCTCGCGCATGGTTATCTTCCGGCAAGGCGCCGGAAGGCCATTTTTCATTGGGGAGCGGGGGCTGGATTGCCTGTTTTCAGGGCGTTTCCAGAAATCGAAAATTGCGACTTATTAATTACCTCGCACAGCCGGGGATTTGTGGTTTCCGATCCACAAAGTCAGGCTGCATAGGGTTTTTGATATTGCATGCAATTTTGTTAAGAAATGTGTCGGGGTAGGAATTGGCCGACAAGGCGTAGGCCGGAAGCGTCAATATGACTGCTGGAGGCGGCAGCCTGCCCTCGGCAGGAGATGACTGCGGGCACCACCGCAAAGATAGGTTTTTCTAATTAATTCCGGAATTGCCCGCCCCGTGTCGGAGCCGAAAGCACCAAGTATGTGCAATGGTGTTTCAGTAAATCGATGAATGATTTAAGGCTAATTTTCGGATCAATTGAAGGAGGCGTTGATTTGCGCCATCCCAATGGACACTTTTGTAGTGCTCTTCTATTTGCATCATTCCGGGTGCCGGAAGATGTTTCGAATTTCCATCATTGAAACCAGGGTCGAGCCGCCCGGCAGCTAGAGCGAATCAGAAAAAAGATTTCAATGCCGGCCGAATTAGGGGCAGGCGGGTGCGAATTCGAGGAGGGGAATGTGCCGGAATACCCGGCAAATTGAATGCGAACGTTCCTGTGCGACAGGCTGGCGGCAGGCCTGCAGCTTATTGCTCGCGGTCGTCGCCGGGCTGGCCGAGCTGGCGCTTGGCCGAGCGCACACCGCGCAGGACGAGGTACAGCGCGGCGCCCCCGATCAGCACGAAGCCGGCGACTGCGACACCGCCCATGCCGAAGGCCCACCACCAGAACAGGCCGCTGATGGGCAGCAGCACCAGCGCCACGAGCAGTTCGATGAAGATCAAGCGCATCCTTCTCCCCTTGTTCTCAGCCATGCCTGCAGCCTTGTTGGTGTGTAAGAAATCGCTACGTGCATTTTTGAGTGGCGAGAGGATAGCCCAAGAAGAAAAGCGGGGGTTACAGGGTTTGAGCCCCGTATCCACACCCGCTTCTTCAGTCTGCGGACCGAACCTGCGCGCCGCCTGACTGGCGGCGGCGCTCAGTAAAGGCCGAGCTGCCGCGTCCTGAGCCGCGCCAGCCCCAGCAGCGCATCGGTGAACGGCGTGGCCACGCCGGTCAGTTCACCCAACTCGCGCACCACGGTCACCAGCGCATCCAGTTCCACCGAGCGGCCGGCTTCCACGTCCTGCAGCATCGACGTCTTGAACGCGCCGAGCTTCTTGGTGATCGCGTGCCGGTCTTCGGGGCTCTGCGTGATCTCGATGCCGATGCGCCGGCCGATTTCCTTGGCCTCCAGCATCACCGCCGAGATGAAGCCGCGCACATAGTCGTCGCCCATGATGAGGTCGGTGGTGCAGCCCGTCAGCGCGCTGATCGGGTTCACCGTCATGTTGCCCCACAGCTTGAACCACACGTCCTTCTGGATCTGCGGCGACAGCGTGGTGTCGATGCCCGCGGCGTTCAGCAGCTCGACCAGTTTCTGCACGCGCGGCGTGGCCTCGCCCGAAGGTTCGCCCACGATCAGTCCGTTGCCGAAGTGATGCCGCACCACGCCGGGACCGTCGAGCGAGCAGCTCGCGTGCACCACGCAGCCGATCACGTTGCGCGCCGGAATGGCCTTGGCAATGGCGCCTTCGGGGTCCACCGCCGCGAGCCGGTGGCCGGTGATCTCGCCGCCGAAGCCGCCTTCGAGGAACCACCACGGCACGCCGTTCATGGCCACCAGCACGATGGTGTCGGCACCGATCAGCGGTCCGATGCGCTCGGCCACGCCGGCCAGCGCAGGCGCCTTCACGGCGATGACCACCAGGTCCTGCACGCCGAGCGCTTCAGGGTCGGCCACCGCGTTCACCGGCACGCGCGTGCGCGCGTCGCCGCGCATCAGCGAGAGCCCGTCGCGCTGCAGCGCCTCGAGCGTGGCGCCGCGCGCCACCACGTTCAGCCGCTGGCCCGCCTGCGCCAGGCCGGCACCGATCCATCCGCCGATGGCACCGGCGCCGTAGATGCAAATCTTCATGGGAAAGCTCGCCTCAGTTTCTGTAGCTCGGGTCGATGCGGTCCACCTGCCGCACCAGTGCATTGAACACATCTTGTCCGGCGCCGTGCTCGGGGCTGAACTGCAGCGCGTCGCGGGTGCAGCGGCGGGCGATTTCCTCGCTCACCGGAATGGCCGCGCCCATCGAGAAGGTGGCCATCTGGATCTCGCAGGCGCGCTGCAGCGTCCACAAAATCGCGAAGGTCTGCGGCAGCGTCTGTCCCCATGCCAGCAGGCCGTGGTTGCGCAGGATCACCGCGTTGCGGTTGCCGATGCTCTTGAGCAGGCGCGGGCCTTCGTCGGCATGGATGGTGATGCCCTCGAAGTCGTGATACGCCACCATGTCGTGCAGCTGGGCGGTATAGAAGTTGGTCTGCTGCAGCCCGCCCTGCAGGCAGGCCACGGCCACGCCGGCCGTGGTGTGCGTGTGCATCACGCAGTGCGCGCCGGGCAGGCCGTCGTGGATGGCTGCGTGCACCACGAAGCCGGCCGGGTTCACCGGATACGACGAACCATCGAGAACCTTGCCCTGCAGGTCGATCTTCACCAGGTTGCTGGCCGTGACCTCGCTGTAGTGCAGGCCGAAGGGATTGATGAGGAACTGCTTCTCCCCGCCCGTCACGCTGTCGGGCAGCCGCACCGTGATGTGGTTGTAGATCATCTCGACCCAGCCCAGCATCGCGAACACGCGGTAGCAGGCCGCGAGCTCCTCGCGCGCGGCGCGCTCGTCGGGATGGATCGAGGGATGGACCAGCGCCGAGGCGGTCGGGGTGGCGAGAGTGTTCATGGCAGTTCCTTCATGTGTTTCAACCTTCCGCTGTAAAGCCGACGTCCTTCACGATCGGGCCCCACTTTGCGGTGTCCTTCTTCAACAGTTCCGTCAGCTCGGCGGGCGTGGAAGACATCGCTTCCAGGCCGAAGGTGCCGAGGCCGTCGATCACGTCCTTCTGCGCGAGCGCGTTCTTCATCGCGGTGTTCAGCTTCGCCACCAGCTCGGGCGAGGCCTTGGCCGGCAGGAAGAAGGCGAACCACTCGCTGTGCGCCATGTCCTTCAGGCCCTGTTCGCCGAAGGTGGGCACGTCGGGCACGAAGCGGCTGCGCTTGGCGCCCGACACGCCCAGGATGCGCACCTTGCCCGTGGGAAGGTGCTGCGTGATGTCGCCGATGGGCCCCGACACCGCGGAGATGTTGCTGCCCAGCAGGTCGAGCATGGCCGGCTGCGTGCCGCGATAGGCCGCGTGCTTGAGCTCGACGCCGCCCTTCTTGCCCAGCAGCGCGCCAATGAAGTGCGGCGTGGAGCCGGACGCCGGCGAGCCGTAGTTGGCGCCGGCCGGGTTGGCCTTGGCCCAGGCCAGGAATTCGGGCACGGTCTTCACGCTGGCCGGCACGGCCGGGCCCACGGCAAAGCCGAAGTCGAACACGCAGGCAAGGCTCACCGGCGTGATGTCGGTCACCGGGTCGTACGGCAGCTTCTTGTAGATGTGCGGGTAGATCGTGAGGATCGAGGTCGGCGTCTGCAGGATGGTGCTGCCGTCGGCCGGGCGGCCCTTCACGTAGCCCACCGCGATCTGGCCGCCCGCGCCGGTGCGGTTCTCGACCACGGCGGTCTTCGCGTACTCGGGGCTGAGCTTGGTCGCCAGGCGCCGGCAGGTGGTGTCCGACGTGCCGCCGGCCGCGAAGCCGGTGACGATGGTTGCGGTCTCGATGTGCGTCGTCGCCTGCGCGAAGACGTTCTGGCCAAGGCTGGCCATCAAGGCGGATGCACTGGAGGTCTGCAGGATCTGGCGGCGCGTGAAGCTCATGGTGTCTCTCTCCGGACGGTGGTTATGGAGGGTCGATCAAGACTCGTCGCGCAGCCAGGTGACCGCGCCCGAGTGGGTCACGGCGCCCTGGTGGGCAGGGCGCACGGTGAGCGCGTATTTTTCCAGCACGCCGCCTCGCGCGACCCCCGCGTTTACCTCACGTCCGGCGAGCCGCTCGGCGATTTCCTCCGCGCTCAGTTCGACCGAAATCGAGCGGGCCTCGGCCCGCGCGTCGATGGCGATCACGTCGCCGTCGCGCAGCGCCGCGATCGGGCCGCCGTCCGCCGCTTCAGGCCCCGCATAGCCGATGCACAGCCCGCGCGTGGCGCCCGAGAAGCGCCCGTCGGTCAGCAGCGCCACCTTGTCGCCCATGCCCTGGCCATAGAGCAGGGCGGTGATGCCCAGCATCTCGCGCATGCCGGGGCTGCCCTTGGGGCCTTCGTTGCGGATCACGATCACGTCGCCGGCCTCGTACAGGCGGTTCTGCACGGCGGTCTGCGCTTCTTCTTCGGAGTTGAAGACGCGTGCCGGCCCGCGGAAAACCAGGCCCTTCAGGCCCGCCGTCTTGAGCAGCGCGCCGTCGGGGCACAGGTTGCCCTTGAGCACCGCCAGCCCGCCGTCGCGCGTGATCGGGTTGCCGGCCTCGCGCACCACGCGGCCATCGGGCGCCAGGGCGCCGGCCAGTTCCTCGGCCATCGTGCGGCCGGTGAAGGTGAGCACGTCGCCGTGCAGGAAGCCCTGTTCCAGCAGCGTGCGCAGGATGACGCCCGCGCCGCCGATGTAGAACACGTCGCGCGCCAGGTACTGGCCGCCCGGGCGCAGGTCGGCGATGAGCGGCGTGCGGGCAAAGATCTCGGCCACGTCGTCGAGGTGGAACTTGATGCCTGCCTCATGCGCGATCGCCGGCAGGTGCAGCGCGGCATTGGTCGAGCCGCCCGTGGCCGACACCACCGCGCAGGCGTTTTCCAGCGCCTTGCGCGTGACGATGTCGCGCGGCAGCGGGCTGTCGCCCATCACCGCCTTCATGAGGTTCTTCGCGGCGCGGCGCATCAGCGGTGCGCGTTCGCTGAACACCGCCGGCACCATGCTGGAACCGATCGGCGCCAGGCCCAGCGCCTCCGACACCATGCCCATGGTGTTGGCCGTGAACTGCCCTGCGCACGCACCGGCCGTGGGCAGGCAGGCGCGGCTCATGGCGTCGAGTTCGTCGTGCGTGGCGGTGCCGGCCAGCACCTTGCCGATGGTCTCGTAGGTGTCGACCACGTTCAGGTCGCGGCCGTCCGGTCCCGGCATCTGCCCCGGCAGCGCGGAGCCGCCGTGCACGAACACGCTCGGCACATTGCAGCGGACCATGCCCATCATCAGCCCCGGCAGGTTCTTGTCGCACGCGCCGATGGCGAAGATGCCGTCCCACTGGTGGCCGCGCGTGGAGGCTTCCACGCTGTCGGCGATCAACTCGCGCGAGACCAGCGAGAAGCGCATGCCCGAATGCGCCATCGTCAGCCCGTCGCTGATCGACACCACCGGGCATTCGTGCGGCGTGCCGCCTCCCGCGTAGATGCCGGTCTTGGCATGCTGCGCCTGCTCGCGCAGGTTCAGGTTGCACGGGCTCATCTCGCCGCCGGTGTGGAACACGCCGATGTGCGGACGCGCAATGTCCTCGTCGTCCTGGCCCAGCGCATGCAGGAAGCTGCGCGTGGTCGCGCGGATCGTGCCCTCGCGGATGGTGGCGGAGCGAAAGCGCTTGGTCGGGTCGGTGGGCGTGGTCATTCGGCTGGCTTGGGCTGGCTGGGTTGTCGGCGGTGTGTCGTCAGAACATGCCGTTCTTGTTGGCGGCAGTCTCTGGCACGGGCTGCACCACGTCCCAGTGCTCGACGATCTTGCCGTTCTCCAGCTTGAAGATGTCGACGATGGCGTTGCCGCGCGTGCCCGGCTCACGCACCGCGTTCACATGCAGGATCACGTAGTCGCCGTCGACGAAGCTGCGCTTGATGTCGCTGTGCGACTTCGGAAACTTCTCGCGCAGGAAGGCGACGAACTTGCGGAACCCCTCGGGGCCGTCGGCCGCAGTGGGGTTGTGCTGCACATAGCGGTTGCCCACGTATTGCAGGGCCGCGTCGGCGTCTTTCTGGTTCAGGCCCTTCTCGTAGAAGGCGAGCACGGCCTGGCGGTTGGCTTCCTGTTGGGCGGTAGGGCCCTGCTTGCCGGCGCCCATCGGTGCGCAGGCGGCGAGGAACAGGGTGGTTGCCGCGGCCACGGCCGCCAAAGTCATGCGTTGCATCAAGGGTGCTCCTGTGTGTGAAGGAAATCAGTAGCCGTTGGGCGAGGCTGCGCCCGGTGCGGCCTTGTACCTGGCCAGCAGCTGCTTCGCCGCCGCCGCCAGCACGATGGTGTCCACGCCCACCGCCACGAACAGCGCGCCGGCCGCGAGCCACTTTCGCGCCTGCTCCTCGGTTGTCGACAGGATGCCCGGCGCCTTGCCGGCCTTGAGGATGCGCGCGATGGCGTCCGCAATAACGGCCTGCACTTCCGGATGGTTGGGCTGGCCCACGAAGCCCATCGAGGCCGACAGGTCGGCCGGTCCGATGAACACGCCGTCCACGCCCGGCGTGGCCGCGATGGCGTCGAGGTTCTTCATCGCCTCCACCGTCTCGGCCTGCACCAGCAGGCAGGTCTGCGCGTTGGCCTCGTGCAGGTAGTTGGGGTAGGCCTGCCAGCGCGAGGCGCGTGCCAGCGCGCTGCCCATGCCGCGGATGCCTTCGGGCGGATAGCGCATGCCCTGCACCAGCCGCGCCGCCTGCTCGGCCGTGTCGACCATCGGCACCAGCAGCGTCTGCGCGCCGATGTCGAGGTACTGCTTGATCAGCGTGGTGTCGCCGACCGGAATGCGCACGATGGGGTGCGAGCGCTCCGCCTCCGGCTGCGCCGACCATGCGCTCGAGATGCCTTGCAACTGCCCGAGCACCGAGCGCACGTCGTTGGGCGCGTGCTCGCCGTCGACCAGCAGCCAGTCGTAGCCGGTGCCGGCCAGGATCTCGGCCGCATAGCCGTCGGCCAGGCCGACCCACAGGCCGATCTGGGGCTTGCCGGCCTGCAGGGCCTGCTTGAAGGTGTTGGTGGGTGTTTGCATGAAGATGGCTTTCAGACGAAGCGGAAGGCGATGGAGCCCAGCGGGCCGTAGTCGGCATGGAAGGTGTCGCCCGGTACAGCGTTGGTGGGACGCGTGAACGAGCCGCCCAGCACCACTTCGCCGGCTTCCAGGCACTCGTCCCACGGCGCGAGCTTGTTCGCGAGCCACGCCACGCCGGTGGCCGGGTGGTTCAGCACGGCCGCGGCGACGCCCGATTCCTCGATCACGCCGTTCTTGTAGAGCAGCGCGCTCACCCAGCGCAGGTCGACCGCATCGGGCTTCACCGGACGGCCGCCCATCACGATGCCCGCATTGGCCGCGTTGTCGGCGATGGTGTCGAACACCTTGCGCATGGCCTTGGTGTTGCGGTCGAACTGCTCGATGCGCGCGTCGATGATCTCGATGGCGGGCACCACGTAGTCGGTGGCCGCCAGCACGTCGAAGATGGTCACGTTCGGGCCCTGCAGCTTCTTGCCGAGGATGAAGGCCAGTTCCACCTCGATGCGCGGCGCGATGAAGCGCTTGAACGGGATGTCGCCGCCCTGCTCGAAGAACATGTCGTCCAGCAGCGTGCCGTAGTCGGGCTCGGTGATCTGGCTGGCCTGCTGCATGGCGCGCGAGGTCAGGCCGATCTTGTGGCCGCGCACGACGCGGCCTTCGGCGATCTTGTTCTTCACCCACTCGCGCGAGATGGCGTAGCCGTCCTCGATGGTCATCTCGGGAAAGCGCTTGGAGAAATGCTCGACCTGCACGCGCGACTTCTCGCTCTCGTGCAGTTCGGCGGCCAGTTGGGCGATGGTGGCTTTGGACAGCATGTCGGCTCGCTTCTTATGACTTGTTGAACAGGGGATGCAGGTTGCTGTGCTTGCCGTCGTACACCTGCCCGGGGCTTTCGTCGATCTGCAGCGTGATGCCGATGTGCCGCTTGTCGAAGATGGGCGCGAAATGCGCGCGCACATCCGCCAGAAGCTCGTCGCCGGCCTTCTTCTTCACCGCCTCGGAGCGGCCCGCGGCCATGCGGATGTTGAGGTACACGAAGGCGTAGTCGGCCTTGCCGTCGGCCACCGCGTAGTGCGCGGCGGGGTAGGCCAGCACGCGCGTGCCGCCGATGGGAAACACCGGCTTGTCGGCCTCGTCGCGCTGCTTGAGCATGGTGTCGGCCAGCGTGCGGCACAGCGCCGACATGTCGGTCTCGGCCTCGATGTTGGGCGTGTACAGGATCACCAGGTGCGGCATGTCGTGGCTCCGTTCTTCTTCATGCCACCGACATCACGGCGGCCGTGCAGGTCACCGCGAAGATCGGGATGGCCTTCATGTGGAAGATCTCGCCCTTGCCGCGCGCGGCGGCGGCCACGCTCAGGAAGGTGCGGATCTCGAAGCCGCCCTGGCCCGCTTCGCGGTAGGTGGCCTCGTCGTTGTAGTCGGTCTGCGAAAGCAGTGCCTCGCGGTCGTTGGCGCACCAGCGGCGCATGAACTCGGCGTCCCACTCGGCATTGACCTTGCCCGAATCGGGCGTGGCCGGCCAGTGCGAGATGCCGCCCGTGCCCACCAGTGCGATGCGTTCGGGCGCCTTGTCGCAGGCGCGGCGCAATGCCTCGCCGAAGGCCCAGGCGCGGTGCAGCGGCGTGAGCGGCGGGCCCTGGCAGTTGATGTTGACCGGGATGACCTTGGTGTCGAACTTCGGCGTGAGGAAGTTCAGCGGCACCATGATGCCGTGGTCGAACTTCCATTCTTCCGCGTAGGCCACGTCCACCGTCTGCATCACTTCGCGGATCAGGCGCTGCGAGAGCGCGGCGTCACCGGGCACCTTCGTCTTCTCGATGCCCAGCCACTTCGGGTCCTCGATCGGGCCTTCGTAGCTGTCGGCCATGCCGATGGCATAGGCCGGCATGTTGTTCATGAAGAAGTTCGCGAAGTGCTCTGCCGCGATGACGATCACCGCGTCGGGCTTCGTGGCGCGCATCGCCTCGCCGAAGCGGTGGAACTGCGCGTGGAACTCGTCCTTCACGGCAGGGTCGGCCAGATGGGCGCGGCCCGTGATGCCGGGGGCGTGGCTGCACACGCCTGCAAAAACCAAGCTCATACGCCTGCCACCTTCTCGTCGGTTCCTGTTGTCATCGCGTAGATGCCGGCGCGCACCGGGCCGTACTTGCGCACGCCTTCGCGCATGGCTTCGAGGTAGTCGGCCCATGCAATGCCCAGCAGCGGCGCGAAGTGCATCAGTAGCTGGCCGTTGCAGCCGAGCACGTAGAGCTTGCCGATGTCGCCGGTGTCGATGGCTTCGCGCTCCTCGCCGTCGAGGTCGTAGCCGGCGAGCAGCGCCGCGCGCGTGTCGCCGCCCTCGGCATAACGCCGCTGCACCTCTTGCTCGCGGTTGAGCGCGAACAGGAATTTCTGCATCGCATAGAGGCTCATCGCTCAGCCCTCGATCTGGATGTTGGCCTTGCGGATCACGTCGCCGTACTTCGCGATCTCGCTCTGGATGAAAGCCGCAAAACGCTCCGGCGTGCCCGACAGCGACGCGATGCCGCCCTTGTGGAAGGCATCCGTCACCACCTGCCCCGCGAGCGCTCGGTTCACCTCGGCGTTCATGCGCTGCACGATGGCATCGGGCGTGCCGCTGGGCGCCAGCAGGCCATTCCATGAATTGGACTCGATGGCCACACCCTGTTCTGCCAGTGTGGGTATGGAGGGCGCGTACTGCGAGCGCTGCGCGGTCGCCATGCCCAGCGCGATGAGCTTGCCGTTCTGCACGTGGCTGCGGAACTCGGGCCAGTTGCCGAACATCATCGTCACCTGGCCGCCGAGCAGGTCGGTGAGCGCCGGGCCCTGGCCCTTGTAGGGCACGTGCACGATGTCCAGGCCCATCTGCTGCTTGAGCATCTCGCCCGACAGATGCGCCGAGGTGCCGTTGCCGAAGGAGGCGAAGCTCAGCGTGCCCGGCTTGGCCTTGGCTGCGTTGCGCAGGTCGGCCAGCGTCTTCAGGCCGCTGTTGGGGTGCGTGGCGAGCACATGCTCCGACATGCCCATGAGCGCGACCGGACGCAGGTCTTTCTGCGTGTCGTACGGCAGCTTGCGGATCAGCGTCTGGTTGGCCGTGAAGCTGTTGGCCACGCAGACGAAGGTGTAGCCGTCTGGCGCGGCCTTGGCTGCGGCATCGACGCCGATCACCGTGCCCGCGCCGGGCTTGTTGTCGATGATCACCGGCTGGCCGAGGGTCTTCGACAATTCCACGCCCACGAGCCGCGCGACGAAGTCGGTGGTGCCGCCGGGCGTGAAGGGCACGATCACTCGGATCGGCTTGTCGGGCCATGCCGCCTGTGCGCGCGCCAGCGAGGGCAGGGCCGCGAGAGCGGCCGCGCCTTGCAGCAGCGTGCGTCGTTGAGTGTTCACGCCACGCCCCAGTGCGGAATGTGGTGCGAGCCCATCGACACCGCAACGTTCTTCGGCTCGCAGAACACCTCGTAGCTCCAGGTGCCGCCTTCGCGCCCCGTGCCCGAGGCCTTGGTGCCGCCGAAGGGCTGGCGCAGGTCTCGCACGTTCTGGCTGTTGACGAAGCACATGCCGGCTTCCACGGCGGCGGCCACGCGGTGCGCCTTGCCGATGTTCTCGGTCCACACGTAGCTGCTCAGGCCGTACTGGATGTCGTTGGCCAGGCGAATGGCATCGGCCTCGTCCCTGAACGGAATCAGGCAGGCGACCGGGCCGAAGATTTCGTCCTGCGCGATCTTCATGCGGTTGTCGACGTCGGCGAAAACGGTGGGCATCACGTAGTTGCCCTTCTTCACGCGGTCGGGCAGATTGCCCGGCGCATCGAGGCCGCCGCACAGCAACGTCGCGCCTTCCTTCGGGCCGAGTTCGATGTAGCTGCGCACCTTGGCCAGGTGGGCCTGCGAGATCATCGGGCCGACGATGGTCTTCTCGTCCAGCGGGTCACCCACGGCGATGCGCTTGGCGCGCTCGGCGAACTTGGCCGCGAAGTCGGCATAGATCGACTGCTGCACCAGGATGCGCGAGCCGGCCGTGCAGCGCTCGCCGTTGTTGCTGAAGATCATGAACACGGCCGCGTCGAGCGCGCGGTCGAGGTCGGCGTCGTCGAAGATCACGAAGGGGCTCTTGCCGCCCAGCTCCATGCTGAACTTCTTCAGGCCCGCGCTCTTGACGATGCGGTTGCCCGTGGCGGTGGAGCCGGTGAACGAAATGGCGCGCACGTCGGGGTGCCCCACCAGCGGCTCGCCGGCTTCCTTGCCGTAGCCGTGCACCAGGTTCAGCACACCGGGCGGAATGCCGGCTTCCAGCGCCAGCTCGCCCAGCCGCGCGGCGGTGAGCGGCGACAGCTCGCTCATCTTCAGCACGGCGGTGTTGCCGAAGGCCAGGCAGGGCGCGACCTTCCAGGTGGCCGTCATGAAGGGCACGTTCCACGGGCTGATGAGCGCGCACACGCCCACCGGGTGGAACAGCGTGTAGTTCAGGTGCGTGGGCGTGGGGTAGGTGTGGCCGTCGACGCGCGTGCACATCTCGGCGAAGTAATAGAAGTTGTCGGCCGCGCGCGGCACCAGCTGTTTGCCGGTCTGCGCGATCACCTGGCCGCAGTCGTTGGTTTCGGTCTGCGCGATCTCGGGCACGTTCTTCGCGATCAGGTCGCCGAGCTTTCGGATGAGCTTGGCGCGCTCGGGCGCGGGCATGCCCGCCCACTTGGGGAAGGCTTCCTTGGCGGCGGCCACGGCCGCGTTCACTTCGGCTTCGCCGCCCGAGGCGACTTCGGCCAGCACTTCCTGCGTGGCGGGGTTGACGGTCTCGAAGTAGTCGGTGCCGCCGACACTCTTGCCGTTGATCAGGTGATCGACTCTCATGCTTTTCCTTGGATGGTCTCGATGGTGTTCATGAGCGCGCCGATGCGCTCGATCTCGGTGACGATGACGTCGCCCGGCTTGCAGTCGACCACGCCGTCGGGCGTGCCCGTGAGGATCAGGTCGCCCGGCGAGAGCGTCATGAAGCGGCTGAAGTACTCGATGAGGAAGGGCGCGTCGAAGATCATGTCGCGCGTGTTGCCCTGCTGCGTGACCGCGCCGTTGACGGTGGTGCGCAGCGCGAGCGCCATCGGGTCGGGCACGTCGGCCGCATCGACGAACCACGGGCCCAGCGGCGTGCAGGTGTCGCGGTTCTTCACGCGCAGGTTGGGGCGGTACCAGTTCTCGAGGTAGTCGCGAATGGCGTAGTCGTTGGCCACGGTGTAGCCGCCGATGAAGTCGTAGGCATCGTCGCGCTTCACGTTCCTGGCGGTCTTGCCGACCACGATGGCCAGCTCGCATTCGTAGTGCATGAACTGCACGTCGGCCGGGCGATGCGTGTGCTGGCGGTGGCCGATGAGAGCGCTCTGGCCCTTGACGAAAACCAGCGGTTCCTCGGGCGCCTTGAACTCGAGTTCCTTGGCGTGGTCGGCGTAGTTGAGGCCCAGCGCGAGGATGGTGCGCGGGCGTGCCGTGGGCGCGAGCGGCGGCAGCCATGTGAGCTGCTCCTGCGGCACGATGCGGCCGTCTTCCAGGCGCACGGCGGCGTCTTGCTGGCCGTTCAGTTCGTGGGCGGTGCCGGTGTGTTCGCGGCCCTCGAAGATGACGCGTGCGTGCTTCATGCGGCTTCCTTCACCAGCGTGTTGCTCAGGGTCTCGAAGCCCGGCGCGGAAATGTCGATGCGGTCGCCGGCGCGCGCCAGCGGGCGGCCAGGGCCGCAGCCCAGCATCAGCACGTCGCCGTGCGCCAAGGTCATGAAATCGCCGACGTCTGCCAGCAGCTGTCGAGCAGGGCGCACGAGTCGAGAGAAGTCGATCGACTGCTTCGGCTCGCCGTTGATGCGGACCTCGACGCGGAAGTTGGCGGGGTCTGCCACCTCTTGCGCGTCGCGCAGCGCCGGGCCGATGCCCAGGAAGCCATCGACGCACTTGAACTTCACCGGCGGCCGGAAGAAGCTGGCATGCGGAATCGACAGGTCGTTCATCAGGACGAAGCCTTCGACGTCGCCTTCGGCACCGATCACCATGCCGATGCTGGCGCCGATCTCCACCTCGGGCACACCAGCGGGCACCGTGATGGCGCTGCCGTGCGGGCTCCAGGTGTTGGCCGTCTTCACGTAGAGCACGGGCGCCTTCGGCGGTGCCTTGTAAGGCGGCTGGGTCATCTGCGGCGCGAGCGCCTCGACTTCGGCGCGGAAGTTCAGCAGCGTGCCGTACACCGTGCCGGTGGGCAGGAAATGGGGGGTACTCATGGCGAGGGTTGCTCCAGTGCGATCAGTTCGTCGAGCAGCCCGTAGAGCTGCGTGAGCTTGGCCTTGCCGAGCGACTTTTCCATCCACTCGTAGTGCGCCTCGATGCTGGTCGACAGCCGCTTCACCAGCTTCATGCCGTACGGCGTGGCTTCGACCACGGTGCGGCGCTGGTCGGCCGGGTCGCGGGCGCGGGTGATGAGGTTGTCGCGCTCCATGCGCGCGAGCACGCCGGTAAGGCTGGGGCCGAGGATGAAGGCCTCGCGCGCGACCCTGCCGGTGTCGACCGCGCCGTGTTCGCCCAGCACGCGCAGCACGCGCCATTGCTGGTCGGACAGGGCGTGCTCGCGCAGGCTGGGCCGGGTGTGTGCCATCACGGCTTCGCGGGCCTGCAGCAGCAGGCGCGGCAAATTGCGGTGCGTGAATGTCGTGCTCAAGGCTTGTCTCTTCCGAAATTACTTAACATGTTAAATGATTCGTCGAGGCTTTCCTAGTGGCTGGTTCCCCCCGATTCGAAAACCTAGGGTATGCACGGATGAGGCGTGCAGCCTGCGCGCCTGCCGCCGCTGTGCATCGCGGCGCTTCAGCGCGCGGTGGATGCCTCGCGGCGGCGCCGGTCGGCCCTGGGCAGGTCGGCCGCGGCTGCGACCATCGCCTCGCCGCGCGCGTGCAGGCGCTGCAGCATGTCGTCGAGCAGCGCCACCTCGTCGGCCTTCAGCGCGTCCAGCAGTTCTGCGTTGATTGACGAAACCAGCGGATAGAGCTGCGCGTGGAGCTTCCTGCCCGGTGCGGTGAGGCTGAGAAGCACGTGCCGCCGGTCGCCCGCGGGCTGCTCGCGCGAAACAAGCCCCTTGCCGACCAGCGAAGTCACCGCGCGCGACGTGCGCGCCCGGTCGAGCTGCGCTTGCTCTGCCAGTTGCGACGAGCCCAGCGCTCCGTGGCCCGCGAGCGTGGCGATGAGCCGCCATTCGCGCCGCGTGATGCCGAAGCGCCCTTCGCACAGCCGGATCACCAGGCTGCCCGCCACCGAAAGCAGCCGGCTGGTGCGGTAGAGCAGCAGGTCGTCGAGCGTGCGCGGCGGTGCGTGCATAGGGTTTGTCCCGGCGATGATTGATTTGATGAATCAATTGTCGGCGCTCTACAGTGGCCGCGCCCATTGCAGCAGACCCAGTGCCGACGACAACGGAGACAAGACGGATGAGAGCAACCCCACAGCCCCTGTATCACCCGAGGCGCCGCAGCGTGCTCGCCACGCTCGGCGGCGTGGCCCTCGCGCCGCTTGCCACCGCGGCATGGGCGCAGCAGGCGCAACCGGCGATCGCGCCGGGAACCCCCATTCGCGTGCTGATAGGCGTGCCCGCCGGCGGCACGCAGGACGTGCTTACGCGGGCCATCGCGCAGGAAGTGCGCGACTCGCTCGGCCCGCTCATCGTCGACAACCGTTCCGGCGCCGCCGGGCGCATTGCGGTCGAAGCCGTGAAGACCGCGGCGCCCGATGGCCGCACGTTGCTCCTGGGCACGGCCAGCATGATGACCATGTTCCCGAGCGCCTACAGGAATCTGCCGTACGACCCGATCAAGGATTTCCAGCCTATCGTCAACGCGGCGCGCTTCGAGCTCGCGCTCGTGGTGCACAAGGACGTGCCGGCCAGCACGCTGTCCGAGTTCATCGCCTGGGCCAGGAAGCAGCCAGGCGGTGCGAGTTTCGCGTCGTACGGCGCGGGCACACCCTCGCATTTCCTCGGCGAGATGCTCAACCGCGCTACCGGCCTGTCTATGGTGCACGTGCCCTATCGCGGCTCCACGCCGGCACGCCAGGACGTGATGGGAGGCACCGTTCCGGCCTACTTCGACACCGTGGGTGGTGCGCTGCAGATGTTGCCGAGCGGCCGCGTCAAGGTGATCGCCACCAGCGGCGAGAAGCGCTCGCCGCTGATGCCCGCCGTGCCTACTTTCGTGGAGGACGGCCTGAAGGACGTGGTCGCTACCGCATGGTTCGCCTACTACGCGCCGGTGAAGACGCCCAAGCCGGTGGTAGACCAACTGCGCGCCGAATTCATGCGCGCCGTGAACTCGCGCGAGGTGCGCCAGCAATTGCTTCAGAACGGCATGTACCCGGTGGGCGACGGCCCCGAGACACTGCTGAAGACAATGCGCGAGGACACGGCGCGCTGGGCGGCGATCATGAAGGCGGTGAACTTCCAGGCGAACGACTGAGCATCGACTGTCCGGCCACCTAAACTCGAAGGATGGCCAAGGACAAAACAACTTTCGTCTGCAGTGAATGCGGCGGCACCAGCCCCAAGTGGCTCGGCAAATGCCCGAGCTGCGGCGCCTGGAACACACTCATTGAACAGGTCGCGGGCCCCGCCGGCGGCGGCACGGCCAACAACCGCTTCGGCACGCAGTTCGCGTCGCTCGCTGGGGCGTCGGAGCTCGCCACGCTGTCGGAAATCGAGGCGACCGATGTCGCGCGCACGCCCACCGGGCTCGACGAACTCGACCGCGTCCTCGGCGGCGGCATCGTCTCCGGCGGCGTCACTCTGATCGGCGGCGACCCGGGCATCGGCAAGTCGACGCTGCTGCTGCAGGCGGTCGATGCGCTGCAGCGGGCGGGGCAGAACGCGCTTTACGTGACGGGTGAAGAAAGCGGCTCGCAGGTCGCGCTGCGCTCCAAGCGGCTGGGACTCGACCACTCGCAGGTGCAGGTGCTGGCCGAGATCCAGCTCGAAAAAATCATCGCCACGCTCGACGCCACGCGCCCGGCCATCGCGGTGATCGACTCGATCCAGACGGTGTACTCCGACCAGCTCACCTCCGCGCCCGGTTCCGTGGCGCAGGTGCGCGAATGCGCGGCCCATCTCACGCGCTTTGCCAAGACCAGCGGCACGGCCGTGGTGCTGGTGGGCCACGTCACTAAAGAAGGCGCGCTGGCCGGCCCGCGCGTGCTGGAGCACATGGTCGACACGGTGCTGTACTTCGAGGGTGACACGCATTCGAGCTTCCGCCTCGTGCGCGCCATCAAGAACCGCTTCGGCGCGGTCAACGAGATCGGCGTGTTCGCCATGACCGAACGTGGCCTCAAAGGTGTGACCAACCCCAGCGCCATCTTCCTGAGCCAGCATGCCGAGCCGGTGCCCGGCAGCGTGGTGCTGGTCACGCTCGAAGGCACGCGGCCGATGCTGGTGGAGATCCAGGCGCTGGTCGACAACGGCGGCCCGAGCCCGCGCCGCCTGTCGGTGGGCCTGGACCGCGACCGGCTGGCCATGCTGCTGGCGGTGCTTCACCGCCATGCCGGCGTGGCCTGCATGGACCAGGACGTGTTCGTCAACGCGGTGGGCGGTGTGCGCATCAGCGAACCGGCGGCCGACCTGGCCGTGATGCTGGCCATCACCTCCAGCCTGCGCGGCAAGCCGATGCCCAAGGGCTTCATCGCATTCGGAGAAGTGGGCCTGGCCGGCGAGGTGCGCCCGGCGCCGCGCGGGCAGGAGCGCCTGCGCGAGGCCGCCAAGCTGGGCTTCAGCGTGGCGGTGGTGCCCAAGGCCAATGCGCCGCGCAAGGGCACGAAAGAGATCGAAGGCTTGACGATCCACGCCGTCGAACGCATCGAAGAGGCGATGGACGTGGTCCGCCGCCTCGACTGATCCGGCGGGGCCGCCGGAAAAAGCGCC
Organism: Variovorax durovernensis; assembly: GCF_977011995.1. Classification (NCBI taxonomy): domain Bacteria; kingdom Pseudomonadati; phylum Pseudomonadota; class Betaproteobacteria; order Burkholderiales; family Comamonadaceae; genus Variovorax; species Variovorax durovernensis. The sequence goes on from NZ_CDRNCW010000001.1 coordinate 414,693, forward strand.
CGGCGCGCCAGCAAGGCGCGCCGGGCCTACCCTCCCTACCCCCCGATGTGCATCGTGAACGCCGGTCCGCCGTTGAGCACGCATTGACCGCTGCCCAACGTGGCCGAGTTCATCGTGTACTGGCAACTCAGGTTGCCGCCGCGACTGCCGGCGGCATTCGCCAGGCCTGCTCCCCGTGAGCCTGCGACCCGTGTTGCCTCTCCCTGAAACTGTTCATTGCCGATCTGCGCGCTGAAGTGGCCGCGGCCGTTCATGTCATTGGTCACGGTGCCGGCGATGGTCCCGTAGCGCGCGGCTTCGGCATTCGACGGGTACAGCCGCGCGCTGAAGGTCTGTGCGACCGGGCCCGGCGGCACCGCGTACACCTGCGAGGGCGGCGCCACGGGTGCGGGCTGGCCGAGCGGTACCACGTAGCAGCCGCTGAGCGCGGTGCCCGCGAGCGCGGTGACGAGCGTGAGACGAACGAAAGTGACGGAGCGCGGAATGTTCATATGCTTTTCAGTGGCCCGGGCAGATGCCCGTGCGGTGAAATGTGCCGGCTCTGCCCGTCGCGGGGAGCGCTTTTCGCGGCGAGTACCGCCTTGCGCGCCTGGCGGTAGCCAGGGCGGCTACCGCATCGGCCCGTGCGGCCCCGGCCTGAGGCCTTTTGCCCGACACCCCCGGCTTGGCGGCGACAATGCGCGCCATGAATTTCAAGAAATTTCTGGTGCCCGTGGGCGCCATCGTCGTTCTCGGGCTGGCCTGGCGCAGCGGTGGCTGGGGCGGCGTCGCCCTGGCCGGCGGCGCGATCGTGATGTTCCTGCTGCTGCACTTCAACCGGGCGATGCAAGTGCTCAAGCGCGCGGCCGAACGGCCGGTGGGTTACGTCGGCAGCGCGGTGATGCTCAATGCCAAGCTCAAGCCGAACGCGACGCTGATGCACGTCATTGCCATGACCCGCGCCCTTGGTGAACTGCGCTCGCCCAAGGACACGCAGCCCGAGGTGTACCGCTGGACCGATGGCGGCGGCTCGTACGTGGATGCGGTGTTCAACGGCGGCAAGTTGCAGAGCTGGTCCATGACGCGGCCCGAGAACCCGGTCGACGGGGAAGACGGCGCCACTCCCGCGGCCTGACCCCCTAGGCTCCCGCGCTCCCCTTGCGCTTGGGCTGCCGCCACGGCGGATTGGCCTTGGCGTGGTGGCGCGCCTCTTTCACGAACTCTGCGCACACGTGCGTCATGAGGTCTGCCGATCGGTAGACCAGGAACACGTCGAAGTCCGGCACCTCGTCGGTGATCGGCAGCTTCTCGAGCAGGCCGGGCTGCAGCCGCAGCGGCCCGGCGCCATGGAACACGAAGTCCGACCACATGCTGATCAGGTCGGTCTGGGTGGCCAGCTGCAGCCCCAGCAGGTTCGACGCGCTGTGCACCATGCGCCGGGGCATCTGCAGCCCGTGCATGTTCATCATGCTCACCAGCGGGCTGCCGGCGTCGTCGACCGGGTCCAGCACCAGCCAGTCGGCGTCCACCAGCGGCTGCAGCCGGCGCACACGCCGCAGCGGGTGGCCGGCGCGCACCGACAGGTGCATTGCCACCGAGAACAGCGGCTCCCACTGGAAGGCGCCGGTGCCCGGCCCGTTGCAGGTGGAGATCAGCCCCAGGTCGAGCCGGCCCTCGCGCAGCCCCTCGAAGATCTGCTGCGGGCGCATCTCGAAGCCGCGCATCGTCACGTTGGGAAAGCGCTGGCGGAACGACGCCATCGCGTCGGGCAGCGGCCCGCTCGACGCCACCGCGGTGAAGCCGATGTGCAGCTGTCCCTCGTCGTGCCCGCGGATCGCCTCGATGTCTTCCAGCGCATGCCGCAGTTCCTGCTCGACCAGGCTCGCGCGCTTGACCAGCGCCACGCCGTAGGGCGTGAGGCTCACGCCGCGCGTGGAGCGCGACATCAGCGTCACGCCCAGTTCGCGCTCCAGCTCGGAGATGGTCTTCGACAGCGCGGGCTGCGTGGTGTGCAGGCTGCGCGAGGCCTCGTGGATGCTGCCGTGCTGCGCCACCGCCAGCAGGACGCGCAACTGTTGCAGCTTCATCGTGGTGCCGGTCTCACGGAAAAGTGCGTCTTGGTGGTTGTCCCGATGGCTTCTCGTGCCTGTTTATGACGGGGATGCCATTTGGTTATCAGCATGAAAATTTGTGATTCTTTGCCAAGGCGCTTTGCCTGAATACTCCGCCGCCAAGGGGCCGGTCCGACCCCCAGCAACCTGTTCGTGGAGTGACATTAGATGAGCGAAGCCGCATTGCCCGCAAGCCCGATCCGGGCCCCTTCACCGGCCACCACCGTGCAAGGCAAGGGAGAGCAGAGCCAGTTCCGCCTGATCGCCGCCTGCTCGCTGGGCAACGCGCTGGAGATGTACGACTTCACCGTCTACAGCTTCTTCGCGCTGCTGATCGGCAAGCTGTTCTTTCCCTCCGACAGCCCCTACGGCTCGCTGTTGCTGGCGGTGGCCACCTTCGGCATCGGCTTCGTGATGCGCCCGCTGGGCGGCGTGATCATCGGCAACTACGCCGACCGCAAGGGCCGCAAGGCCGCGATGACGCTGACCATCGGCCTCATGGTGCTCGGCACGCTGTGCATCGCGCTGGCGCCCAGCTATGCCTCGGCCGGCGTGTTCGGCTCGCTGATGATCGTGGCGGGCCGGCTGCTGCAGGGCTTCTCGCTCGGCGGCGAAGTGGGCGCGGCCACCTCGATGCTGATGGAGTCCGGCGGCGTGAAGGGCCGGGGCTTCCGCGTGAGCTGGCAGCTCGCGAGCCAGGGCGTGTCGGCACTGCTGGGCGCGCTCACCGGCGCGGCGCTGTATGCGGCGCTGCCGCAGGCTTCGCTCGAGAGCTGGGGCTGGCGCCTGCCGTTCCTGCTCGGCCTGCTGATCGCGCCGGTGGGGCTGTACATCCGCTCGCAGCTGGAGGAAACGCACGTTGCCGAAAGCCACGAGTCCAGCCCCATCGGGCGGCTGCTGCGCAACCACGGCGGCCTGGTGCTCAAGGGCATCCTGGCCACCACGGCGGGCACGGCGACGATGTACCTGGTGGTGTTCTTCATGCCCACCTACATGATCCGCGTGCTGCACATGCCGCCGTCGCTGTCGCTGCTGTCGGGCTGCGTCACCGGCATCACGCTGTTCGTGGTGTCGCTGGCGGCGGGCCGGCTGGCCGACCGGCTGCCGGCGCGCAAGCCGCTGGTCGTCGGTTCGCTGCTGTTCAGCGTGGTCGCGGTGTACCCCGCGTTCTGGCTGATCAGCCACTACCCGAGCGTGCCGCTGGTGCTGTGCCTGTCGGCGCTGCTGACCGCGAGCGTGAACATCGGCACCACGCCCATGTTCCTCATGCTGCTGGAGATGCTGCCGGCCGGCGTGCGCGCCAGCGGCATCTCGGTGGTCTACAGCATCGGCGTGACGGTGTTCGGCGGCTCGTCGCAGTTCATCGTGACCTGGCTGCTCGCGAGCACCGGCAGCCCGATGGCGCCGGCCTTCTACATGATGGCCTGCGGGCTGCTGAGCCTCGGCGCGCTGCTGAGCCTGCGCGAGCACAAGGCCGATTGACCCTCCCCACGAACAACGACTTCCTTCACATGACACGCGAACTCAGCCCCCAGACCAACAGGCTGCTGTCCCGGCTGCTGCCGCAGGCCGACATCGACACACAGGCCTTCGTCGACATCCGCCGCCGGATCCACGCCAACCCCGAGCTCGGCTTCGAGGTGAGCGCCACCAGCGAACTGGTGGCCAACCTGCTGCGCAGCTGGGGCTACGAGGTGCACACGGGCATCGGCAAGACCGGCATCGTGGCGCAGCTCAAGCTCGGCAGCGGCACGCGCCGGCTGGGCATCCGCGCCGACATGGACGCGCTGCCCATCGTCGAGGCCACGGGCCTGCCGTATGCGAGCCGCAACCATGGCCGCATGCACGCCTGCGGCCACGACGGCCACACCGCCATCCTGCTGGCCGCGGCCAAGGCGCTGGCGGCGGCGCGCAGCTTCGACGGCACGCTGAACCTGATCTTCCAGCCCGACGAGGAAAACCTCTGCGGCGCGCGCGCGATGATCGAGGACGGCCTGTTCGAGCGCTTCCCCTGCGATGCGGTGTACGCGCTGCACAACGCGCCCGGCGTGCCGGTGGGCACGGTGCTGGCGGTGGAAGGCCCGGTCACGCTGTCGTCCGACGTGGCCGACGTCACCATCAAGGGCGTGGGCGGGCACGGCGCCATGCCGCATCGCGCGCGCGACCCGGTCGCCGCGGCCGCGGCGGTGGTGACGGCGCTGCAGACGGTGGTGGCGCGCAACGTGGCGCCCGACGACACGGCGGTGGTGTCGGTCGGCTTCATCCGCGGCGGCGCCACGCACAACGTGATTCCGCAATCGGTATCGCTGGGCCTGAACGTGCGCGCGGCGCGGCCCGAGACGCGCGCGCTGGTCGAGCAGCGCATCCGCGAGATCGTGAGCCTCACCGCGCAGGCGCATGGCGTGGAGGCCGAGATCGACTACCGCCAGCTGGTGCCGCCGGTGGTCAACACCGCGGCCGAGACGCGGCTGATGGCGCAGGTGTGCACCGAGATCGTGGGCGAGGCGAGCGTGCTCACGCAGGTGCCCCGCGGCTTCGCGGGCAGCGAGGACTTCGCCTGGATGCTCGCCGCGCTGCCGGGCTGCTACTTCATGCTCGGCAACGGGGAGGGCGAGTTCGGGGGCTGCATGGTGCACAACCCCGGCTACGACTTCAACGACCAAGTGCTGCCGCTGGGGGCGGCCTGCTGGGTGCGGCTGGCGCAGACTTACCTGGCGAAGACGTGAATAAACCTGCTGCGCAACCCGATCTCGCACCTGCGGTCCTCACCGTACGCGAGTACGGTTCCGGTCCTCGATGCAAGCTCGGGGTGCTCGCTACGGTTTCTTCACGTCTTCGACGCGCCCTGAACTAAAACGGCGCGTCTTCTTCCTCAGCCGCGTCTGCCGGTGTCGTCGTGGCGGGCGCTGCCGGTGCTGCGCCAGCAGCGGGCTTCACGGTGTCGTCCGGCGGTGCGGCCGAGAACGCTGCCTCGCCGCCCAGCGCATCGAGCAGCGCCGGCACCAGCTGGCCCAGCTCGCCCGTGGCGATGGCCACGTCGGCGTCGAAGTTGTCTTCCTTCTTGCCGCCTGCGGCGCCGTCGCCCGTGCCTTCGAGGAAGGTGATCTTGCGGATCAGCAGGCCGTGCGTGAGCTCGAAGGACACGCGGTCGTCCCAGGTCAGCGCGAGCCGCGTGGGGCGCTTGCCGTCGGTGATGTGCTGCTTGACTTCGTCGATGTCCAGCGGGTGCTTGGCGTAGCGCACCACGGCCTTGGAGTCGTCGGAGGCCTTGAGCTCGCACTCGCGGTCGATGGTGAAGCCGGCCGGCGGCTCCTGCGTCAGCAGCCAGTTGGCCATGGCCGCGGCCGGCTCGATCTGCGTGTTGATGAGCGCCACCGCGAAGCCGTCGAGCGACTTCACGAGGCTGGTGACGACCTCGTCGGCGCGCGATGCATTGCCGCTGTTGATGACCAGGCGGTTCTCCGCCTTGTCGATCCACACAGTCACGCGCGCGCTGCGGGTGAAGGCCATCGGCAGCAGCTCGAGCGTGATGTCTTCCTTGAGCTCTTTCTTTTCCTTCTTGCCGGGCTTGCGGCCGGTGGTGGCCTCGATGCTGGCGCAGCGCTCGTCGAGCTTGCGGCGCACCACGGAGCCGGGCACCTGCTTGCTCTCGATCATGTATTCGACCAGCCACTGGCCGTCGATGGATTCGACCAGCGGGCCGTTGGCCTCGCCGCGGGGCTCGACCCAGCCGGCGGACTTTTCCTGCGAGGGGCCGCAGGGCACGAAGCGCTGCTTTCCGAGCCCTTCTTCCGCCTCGGCCAGTGTTTGGGACCAGGCAGGTTCGATGCGATAGACGATGACGTTCTTGAATACGGACACGGAAACCCTTTTTTCCACTGGTTTGGACAACCGGCCATTGTCGGGCACCCCGTTCCGGACGCCGCCGTAAAATCGAAAGCTTTTGCGACTTCCCCCATCGCTCCCAAAGGAATCAGGAAATGAGCTCGATCCCCCCCTCGCTGGACGACCGTGACGGCAAGATCTGGATGGACGGCGAACTCGTGGACTGGCGCGACGCCAAGATCCACGTGCTGAGCCACACGCTGCACTACGGTTGCGGCGCCTTCGAGGGCGTACGCGCCTACAAGACGGCGGACGGCGGCACCTCGATCTTTCGCCTGGCCGAGCACACCGAGCGCCTGTTCAACAGCGCCAAGATCCTGCGCATGAAGATCCCGTTCACGCAGGAACAGCTCAACGAGGCCCAGAAACAGGTGGTTCGCGAGAACAAGCTCGAAAGCTGCTACCTGCGCCCCCTCATCTGGATCGGCTCCGAGAAGCTGGGCGTGAGCCCCAAGGGCAACAAGATCCACGCCATGGTCGCTGCCTGGTCCTGGGGCGCCTACCTGGGCGAGGAGGGCATGAAGCGCGGCATCCGCGTGAAGACCTCCAGCTACACCCGCCACCACGTCAACATCACGATGACGCAGGCCAAGACGGTGAGCAACTACACCAACTCGATCCTGGCCAACATGGAAGCCCTGGACGACGGCTACGACGAAGCGCTGCTGCTCGACGCGAGCGGCTTCGTGTCGGAAGGCGCGGGCGAGAACATCTTCGTGGTCAAGGGCGGCGTGGTGTACACGCCCGACCTGTCGGCCGGCGCGCTCAACGGCATCACGCGCAACACCATCCTGCACGTTTGCAAGGACCTGGGCCTGGAGCTGGTGCAAAAGCGCATCACGCGCGACGAGGTCTACATTGCCGACGAGGCCTTCTTCACCGGCACCGCCGCTGAAGTGACGCCCATCCGCGAACTCGACCGCGTCGAGATCGGCAACCGCGGCGACGGCGGCGCCCGTGGCCCGATCACCGAAAAAATCCAGTCTGCCTTCTTCGACATCGTGAACGGCAAGAACCCCAAATACGCCCACTGGCTCACGAAAGTCTGAAAGAACCCATGTCCACCAATGCAGTCGTCGAACTCCTGGCCAAGGAGCTCAATCATCAGGGCGGCGTGTTCTGCCCCAGCCCCAAGGCCGACATGAAGCTCTGGAACAGCCACCCGAAGGTCTACCTCGACGTGGCGCGCACCGGCGAAGCCAAGTGCCCGTACTGCGGCACGGTATACCGCCTGAAGGCCGGCGAAACGGTGTCGTCGCGGCACTGAGCCGAGCCGACGCCACCGCCCTTCAGCCAGCCTGAGGGGCGGTTTCTTTCTCGCGGCGCCGCGGCCACAGGCCGCGCCACGGATCCGGGTCTTGCCTTTCCTGCGCCAGCCGCAGGTAGATCATCGCGATCCACAGCAGCGCCAGGCCGATCTGCGCGTCGCGCAGCGCCGAGTTGACGCTCGACGCGATGAGCGCGATCAGCGTGGCGCCCAGCGCGTAGCGGCCGGCCATGTCCGGCCGTTTCCACGCCTGCCACACGGCGGCCATCATGATGACCAGCAGGCTGAGCAGCGCGGGCACGCCTCCTTGCGCGCCCACCCACAGGAAGTCGTTGTGCGGCATGTTCGAGTCGGCGAAGAGCGCGGGGCCGCGCTTGTGCCACTGCTCGGTCCAGCCGCCGATGCCCCAGCCCGCGAGCGGGCGGTCGGCGATCATGAGGCTGGTGTCGCGGTACATGTAGTAGCGGATGACCCAGCTGCCCTTGAAGACGGCGCCGGCCTGCGCCTCTTCGAGTTCCTGCACGCCGGTCTCGACCTTCTTCTGCAGCTGCGGCAGCTGGTAGAGCCCGGCGCCGAGCACCACGGTGCCGAGCACCAGCGCGCCCACCAGCATCTTCAGGTGGCTGCGCCACTGGTGGACGCACACCGCCGGAATCACCAGCAGCAGCGCGAGCACCGACGTGCGCGAGGTCAGCGGCAAGGCCACCACCAGGCCCAGCCCGAGCACCAGCACGAAGGCGGGAATGGCGCGCAGCGGCCGGTGCGCCGCGATCTGCGCGATGCCCCAGACCGCCGCCGTGGACGCCACCACGCTGAACAGCAGCGCGTTGCTGATCGACTTGTTGCCCACTTCCATGACCACCGCGCGCAGCGGCGACCAGATGTGGAAGCCGCCGACCGCATAGAAGAAGATGACCAGCAGCACGTTGAGCGCCGCGATCAGCAGGAAGCCGCGCAGCGCCCAGAGGGCTTCCTCGCGCGTGAGCGCCATCGCCATCAGCATCGTCACGCCGATGCGCAGCCCGTGGAACAGATTGGAGGGGGTTTCGGGGTAGTGCGGCCTGATGGCCAGCACGATCAGCATCCAGGCCAGGTAGGCCATGACCGGCCACCACAGCGGATTGGCGCGAAGCCGCGCCAGGCGTTCCCGCCCTCCGCCGGCCACCAGCATCGTGGCGAGCAACAGGAGGGCCGAGAGGTAGGTGACGCCGACCGGCATGAACACCACCAGCCCCCAGAACATGGCCGCGGGCCGAACGATGTGCGATCTCTGCATAGGGGCGGGATTTTAGGTGGCCCCCGCCAGCGCGGCCTGACTTTGCCCCGGCCGTGCCGGGCTCAATGGATTCAGTGCCCGCGCGCGGTGGGCAGGCGAATGACGAAGCTCGCGCCGCCGCCCGGTCGGTCTTCGCAGCGCACCGTGCCGCCATGCCGCTCGGCGATCGACTTCACCAGCGACAGCCCCAGCCCGACGCCTCCGTTGCGTTCGCTGGCGCCGGGCAGCCGGTAGAAAGGCTCGAAGATGCGTTCGCGCAGCGCGGCCGGCACGCCCGGTCCGCGGTCGTTTACGCGCACCGTGGCAAAGCCGTTGGCGCTGCCCAGTTCCACCGCGATTTCGCCGGCGCCGTAGCGGCGGGCGTTTTCCAGCAGGTTGCGGATGGCCCGGCGCAGCAGGCGCGACACGCCCGGCACCGTGAGGTTCGCGTTGTCGGTGCCTTCGGCCAGGTCGAGCTCGGCATTCACCTGCGCGCATTCCTCGGCCGCCAGGCCGGTCAGGTCGACCGGCTCGATGGTGCCCATGTCGGCCTCGCTGGCGTCGAGCCGGCTGGCCAGCAGGATTTCGTCGATGAGCTGGTCGAGCTCGCCGATGTTGCGCGAGATTTCCTCGCGCGCCGTGGCGCTCGGGCGCTCGCCCATCAGCTCCAGGCCCATGCGGATGCGGGTGAGCGGCGAACGCAGCTCGTGCGAGGCATTGGCCAGCAGCGACTTGTGCGAACGCACCAGCTGTTCGATGCGTTGCGCCGACGCGTTGAATCGTTTGGAGAGATCAGCCACTTCGTCTTGCCCTTCTTCGGTCACCCGCACCGAGAGATCGCCTTCGCCCCACCGCTGCACGCCGCGCTGCAGCGATTCCAGCCGCTGCGTGATGCGCCGCACGATCGGGTAGACGCCCAGCGCCACCGCCACCCCCACCAGCGCGATCATCCAGCCCAGGCCGAAGGGCGTGCGCCACGGCGCGAAGCCGGATGCACCCGTGGGCCGCTCGCGCGGCGCCACGCGCAGCGTGATGTCCTTGCCGTCGCTGAGCGTCACGTCGAACTCCAGCCCCTGGCCCGGCACGCGCAGCGCGGTGCCGGTGCCGATCTTCTTGTCCTGCGCGTCGAGCACGATCACCTCGCGCGGCACAGGTGCCAGCCGTTCGCGCTCGGCCTGTGCCGCTTCGCGCACGATCCAGTTGGCCATCAGCGTGAGGATCACGACGCCGCCCACCACCGCGAGCCAGATGCGCACATAGAGGTGGCGGGAATAAAGGCTGCGCAGCATCTATTGCCGCTCAGTCTTGCTGTTTCGCGAACACGTAACCCACGCCGCGCACCGTCAGGATGCGCTTGGGGTTCTTGGCATCGACCTCGATGGCGGCGCGGATGCGGCCCATGTGCACGTCTATCGAGCGGTCGAAGGCTTCCAGCTCGCGGCCGCGCACGGCTTCCATGATCTGGTCGCGCGTGAGCACGCGGCCCGCGCGCTCGGCCATGGCCACCAGCAGGTCGAACTGATAAGAGGTGAGGTCGGCCAGCGCGCCGGCCACCGACACGGTGCGCGCGTTGCGGTCGATTTCCAGCGTGCCGAAGCGCATCACGGTGGAGACTTCGGCCTCGGTGGCGTTCTCGCTGCGCCGGCGCAGCACCGCGCGGATGCGCGCCAGCAGTTCGCGCGGCTCGAAGGGCTTGGGCAGGTAGTCGTCGGCGCCGATCTCCAGGCCGATGATGCGGTCCATGGGGTCGCCCTTGGCCGTCAGCATCAGCACCGACACCTTGGAAATCGGGCCGGGCAGCGCGCGGATGCGGCGGCAGACCTCCAGGCCGTCGGTGTCGGGCAGCATCAGGTCGAGGATCACGAGGTCGGGTGCGTGCTGCTGCAGCTGCTCAAGGCCGGCGGCGCCGTCACCGGCGTGGCTGAAGCCGAAACCGGACTGCGTCAGGTATTCGCCCACCATGTGTGCCAGGCGGGTGTCGTCTTCGATCATCAGGAGTTGGGGGGTGCTCATGCGCTTCATGGTCGTCCACAGGGAGCAAGCGGGCTTGAACGCTCCGTAAAGTTGGGTAAACCTCGCGCCGGCCTGTCAACCTTGCGCGCTGCGAAAACCATAGCGCCCCGCCCGCTGTTCATGGGCGCCATGGATTCGTCTCGTTGCACGCCCGCCTGCACGGGCGCGCCGTCATGCCGCAGGGCTCAGCCGCAGCCGCAGGGCCAGCGCGCTCGACAGCGGCAGGTCGATCGGCACACCGGCGCTGCCTTCGGCCTGCGCCAGCGCCTCGAACAGGCTCAGGGCGTCTGCCATCGGATTGATGCCCACCAGCGTGCGCGCGGCGGCGGAGCGCGGCGCGGTCGGCTTCGGGGCCACATCGCCTTCCAGCGACCATTCGAACGATGCCACCGTGCGCTCGGTGCGCTCGGGCGCCACCACCAGCGCCACGGCCAGCAGGCCGCGGCTGTCGGTCACGGAAACCAGCGGCCCCAGCGTGGGCGTGTCGTAGCCCACCAGCAGCACCGGGTCGTGGTCGGCGGCGCATTGCACCGCCGCCTCGAACAGGCCGGCGGCAAAGCTGTGCTCGAAGGCCGAGACGGCGTTGCTGGCCGCCATGCAGCCGGTGCCGATGGTCCAGTAGCCGACGGCGGCGTTGTGCACCGAGTTGTGGAACTTGGTGGGCGACAGCATCTTCGGCTCGGTCGCGAGGGTGCTGCACATGTAGTCGTTGATCGACAGGTCGCCGTGCGCCGAGGTGAAGAGGCAGGGCACGTCGGCGGCATTGCGGCCGGAGGCGGCCATGGCCGCGGCAGCAACTTCGAGCGCCAGCGCCACGGTGTCGGGCGCGCGGCGGCGCTCGGCCGGGGCCAGCACCTGCGGCGACGGGCGCCTGGCCGGCGGATCGGTCAGCGTGCCTTCTCCGCGGAAAGCGGCGCGCGCGGCTTCCCAGCCCGGCAGCGTCGGCGTCCAGAAGGCCGGGCCTTCGATGTACAGGGTGGGGGGCGTGGGGGCTCGGTTCATTTCGCTCATGCCGCTTTTCCGAATACGAGCGAGCAGTTGTTGCCGCCGAAACCGAAGGAGTTGCTCAGGGCATAGCGCACTTCGCCGCGCACGGGCTCCAGCCTGATCTGCGGGCCGAAGCCTTCGTCCAGCGTGTGGGTGTTGACGGTGCCCGGCATCAGTCCGCGCTCGATGGCCAGCAGGCTGATGACGGCCTCGACGATGCCCGCCGCGCCCAGCGTGTGGCCCATGAAGCCCTTGGTCGAGCTGGCATGGGTGCGCGCCGGGAAGCGGCGCGCCACCAGCGCGCCCTCGACTTCGTCGTTCTTCTGGCTCGCGGTGCCGTGCATGTTGATGTAGTCGATGGCGTCGGGCGCGAGGCCGGCGCGCGCCAGCGCCTCGTCGAGCGCGCGTTCGGCGCCCAGGCCTCCGGGGTGCGGCGTCGACATGTGGTGAGCGTCGCTCGCCTCGCCGTAGCCCAGCAGGTGCAGCGGGGACGCATCGGCGCCGGTCTGCACGCGTTCCACCAGCGCGAAGCCCGCGGCCTCGCCCAGGCTGATGCCCTTGCGGCCGGCGTCGAAGGGCCGGCACGGTTCGCTCGACACCAGTTCGAGCGAGTTGAAGCCGAACAGCACGCTGCCGCACAGCGTGTCCGCGCCGCCGACCACGGCCGCGTCGGCCAGGCCCAGGCGGATCATCCGCTCGGCCGAGGCGAACACCTTGGCGCTCGAAGAGCAGGCCGTGGAAATGGTCTCGCTCGGGCCGCTGATGCCCAGCACCTGCTGCGTGAACATGGCCAGCGAATGCGGCGTGTGCACTTCGCCGCGGCGCTGGTTGAGCGGGAACATGCCGTCGGCGTCGAGCTGGGTGTAGGCCAGCTCGGTCTCGCCGATGCTCGCGGTCGAGGTGCCCAGGATCAGCGCGATGCGCGACGCGCCGTACTTCTTGCGCGCAGCCGCCACCGCCTCGATGAAGCCGTCGGCATGCAGCCCCAGCCAGGCGAGCCGGTTGTTGCGGCAGTCCCATTGGGCGAGCGATTCGGGCAGGCGGATTTCTTCCACGCCGTCGACACGGCCGATCCACGTGGGCAGCGGGTCGTCGCCGAAGTCGTTGGCGCGCAGGCCGCTGCGCGACTGCGCCAGCGCGTCAGCGAGCGCTTCCTTGCCGACGCCGACGGCCGAGGTCGCCGTGAAGGCGCTGATTTGTAGAGGGGGGATTCGGGACGGCACGATCTTTTGCGGGCTCGCTGACAACTGGAAACAAATATGGAAGAGCGAATGTAAACGTGGAACAGCCTAACAGTTGCCTGCGCCGCGCCGCGTCGGCGGATTCCTATAAGGCCCGTGCCCTATTGACGCTCCGCCGGGCTTGTGATGATCGTGAGCCGCGAGGCCAGCGCCACCAGCACCAGCACCGGCACGCCCAGCAGCGCGGTGGCGACGAAGAAGTTGCTGTAGCCGTAGGCGTCGACGAAGACGCCCGAATAGCCGGCGATGAATTTCGGCAGCAGCAGCATCAGCGAGCTGAACAGCGCGTACTGCGTGGCCGAGTAGCTGATGTTGGTGAGGCTCGACAGGTAGGCGATGAAGGCCGCCGAGGCGATGCCGCCGGCCAGGTTGTCGGCCGACACCACCGCGATCAGCGCCGTGGTGTCGTGCCCGCGCGTCGCCAGCCAGGCGTAGAGCAGGTTGCTCGCCGCGCTGAGCACCGCGCCCATCATCAGCACCCGCATCACGCCCAGGCGCATCGACAGCACGCCTCCCACGAAGGCGCCCACCAACGTCATGATCACGCCGTAGATCTTGCTGACCGTGGCGACTTCGTCCTTGGTGAAGCCCATGTCCACGTAGAAAGGGTTGGCCATGATGCCCATCACCACGTCGCTGATGCGGTAGACGGCGATCAGCGAGAGGATCAGCACCGCGTGCCATTTGTAGCGGCCGATGAAGTCGGCAAAGGGCTCGATCAGCGCGCTGCGCAGCCACTCGGCCGCGTTGCGGGCCTTGGGCAGCAGGCGCGGCACCGGCTCGGGGGACAGCAGCACCGTGAACACGCCCACCGCCATCGAAGCCGCCATCACCAGGTAGGCGGTCTTCCAGGCGCCGTCCTGGTAGGCGGCTGCGCCGGTGGCCGCCACGGCGGGCGCCACCTCGGCCCAGGCCGCGACCCACAGCACACCGGCGCCGGCCCAGATCATCGCGAGGCGGTAGCCCGTCTGGTAGGCGGCCGCCATTGCGGCCTGCTTGCGCGGCTCGGCCGATTCGATGCGGAAGGCGTCGAGTGCGATGTCCTGCGTGGCCGAGCCGAAGGCCACCAGCAGCGCGCACCAGATCAGCGGCGTGAGCCCCAGGCGCGGGTCGTTCATCGCCATTCCGACCAGCCCCGTGATCACCAGCCCCTGCGCCAGCAGCAGCCAGCCGCGCCGGCGCCCCAGCAGCGTGGTCAGCGGTGGCAGCGGCAGCCGGTCGACCAGCGGTGCCCAGACCCACTTGAAGCCGTAGGCCAGCCCGACCCAGCTCAGGTAGCCGATGGTGGTGCGGTCGATGCCGGCCTCGCGCAGGCGAAAGCTCAGCGTGCCCAGCACCAGCAGCAGCGGCAACCCGGCCGAGAAGCCCAACGCCAGCATGCGCAGCGTGGCGGGCTCCAGGTAGACCTTGAGGGCGTCGCGCCAGGGCGGGGAGGGGGTGGTGGGGGTTTCGACGGGCGAGGCGGACATGTGCCCGGATTGTCCATGAGCGGCGCAGGCCCTCGGGCGGCCCCTTTGTCTTCATTTGTTCCTATGATCCGGCCCCTATGTGCATACGATGCGAGCGCTCTTCCTCCGGCACCGCCGCCGGCTCCGTCCTTCCTTCCGCGGCCTCGCCCTGGAATCCCCGGCGCGCCTTCCTGCTGGCCGCGGCCGGCGCGGCATTGGGCGGCCCGGCGCTGGCGCAGGTCGACGTGGGCAATGCATCGGTGGCGCGCAACCTCGTGCCCGCCGACAAGATCGAGGCGGCCGGCGTTCAGCAATATGGCCAGCTGCTCGAGCAGGCCCGAGCCAAGGGCGCGCTCGCCGGCGACAACAACCCGCAGCTGCAGCGCCTGCGCGCCATCGCGAACCGCCTCATTCCGTTTGCCACGCCGTGGAATTCACGCGCCCGCAGCTGGAAGTGGGAGGTCAACCTGATCGGCAGCAAGCAGATCAACGCCTTCTGCATGCCCGGCGGCAAGATCGCCTTCTTCACCGGCATCCTCGACCAGCTCAAGCTCACCGACGACGAGGTCGCGATGGTCATGGGCCACGAAATGGCCCACGCGCTGCGCGAACACGCGCGCGCCCGCATGGCCAAGAGCGCGGGCACCGGCGCGGTGCTTTCCCTCGGTGCGCAGATGCTCGGCTGGGGCCAGGTGGGCGACCTGGCGGCGCGCGCGGGCACGCAGCTCATCACCCTCAAGTTCAGCCGCAGCGACGAGACCGAGGCCGACCTCGTGGGGCTGGAACTCGCGGCGCGCGCAGGCTATGACCCGAAGGCGTCGGTTTCGCTGTGGCAGAAGATGGCCGCGGCGTCCAAGAACCAGGGCAGCCTGAGCTTCCTTTCGACGCACCCGAGCGGGCCGGATCGCATCACGAAGCTCGAGGCGAACCTGCCGAAGGTCGAGAAGCTCTACCGCGACGCAAGGAAGTAACTCACCCCCGGGCTTCGCGCACTTCGTGTCGCTACGCCCACCCCCTTGCAGGGGGCAACACCAGCGGCCCGGCAAAGCCGGTTCCGCGGTGTTTCACTAAAGAGTTTCCACTGACTGACACGTATTGAGCGGGCTGGACCACGCAGGTAACCGCTGGCACGCCGTTTGCATCTCAACTTGTACACATGTTTGGATGCCTAATGATGGTGCATGAAGAAAACGGAAAAAGCGGATCGCCCGCCGCCGCCTGGATCGCGAAATTCGCGGCTCCCGTGGCGGACGCCGCGGCTGGCAAGGCCCTGGGCTTTGCCCTGCCGCTCGCCGGACTGAGCTTTGCGGTCAAGGACAACATCGACGTGGCTGGCGTGCCCACCACGGCCGCCTGCCCGGCGTTCGACCGCCTGCCCCAGGCCCACGCGGCCGTGGTGCAGCGCCTGCTCGAAGCCGGTGCATCGCTGGCCGGCAAGACCAATCTCGACCAGTTCGCCTGCGGCCTGAACGGCACGCGCTCGCCCTACGGCGAGGTGCCGAACGCCTTCGACGCGCGATACGTTTCGGGCGGCTCCAGCTCGGGCTCGGCCTATGTGGTGGCAACCGGCGAGGTCGACTTCGCGCTGGGCACCGACACGGCAGGCTCGGGCCGCGTGCCGGCCGGGCTCAACAACATCGTCGGCCTCAAGCCGTCGCGTGGCCTGCTGAGCACCTTCGGCGTGGTGCCCGCGGCGCAGAGCGCCGACTGCGTCTCGATCTTCGCGCGCACCGTCGCTACCGCGGTCGACGTGCTGCTCGCCGCTGTCGGCCACGACGCGCGCGACCCGTACTCCCGCGACATCCCCCTGAGCCGCAAGCCGCTGCCCGCGCACTTCCGTTTCGGCGTGCCCGACAGGCTCAGCTTCTTCGGCGACACCGCCGCCGAACGGGCGTTCAACGACGCGACCGCGCGCCTGCTGGCCATGGGCGGCTCGCCCGTCACCATCGCCTACGCCCCGCTCGCCGAGGCCGCCGCGCTGCTCTATGAAAGCGCGCTGGTCGCCGAACGCTACGCCGCGGTGCGCGAGTTCCTCGATGCGCACGGCGACGAGGTGATCGAGCCCGTGCGCGGCATCCTCGCGAGCGGGCGCAACTACACCGCCGCCGACGTGTTCGAAGCCCAGACGCGGCTGCGCGCCATCGCGCAGCAGGTCGAGCCGATGTGGCGCGACATCGACGTGCTGCTCGTGCCCACCGCGCCCACGCACTACACCCGCGAGCAGATGCGCGCCGACCCGGTGGCGCTCAACCGCAACCTCGGCGCGTACACCAATTTCGTCAACCTGCTCGACTACGCCGCGCTCTCCGTGCCCAGCAGCCTGCGCGCGGACGGCCTGCCCTTCGGCATCACGCTGATCGGTCCCTGCGGCAGCGACCTCGCGCTGGCCGACCTGGGCCAGCGCTACCACCACGCCACCGGGCTCGCGCCAGGCGCGACCGACGAGCCGCTGCCCGCGCCGCGCGCCATTCCGGGTCTCGCTGCGCCAGACGCGGGCACCCTGCCCATCGCCGTGGTCGGTGCGCATCTCTCGGACATGCCGCTCAACAGCCAGCTCACTGAACGCGGGGCGACGCTGCTGCGTGCCACGACGACCTCGCCCTTCTACCGCCTTTATGCACTGCCCGGCACCGTGCCGCCCAAGCCCGGCCTGCAGCGCGTGGTCGAAGGCGATGAAGGCGCCGCCATCGCGCTCGAAGTCTGGGCCGTGCCACTGGCGCAGGTCGGCAGCTTTCTCGCTCTCATTCCACCGCCCCTCGGCCTGGGCAGCGTCGAGCTGGCCGACGGCAGCTGGGTGAAAGGCTTCATCTGCGAGGGCCACGCCCTGGCCGGCGCGCAGGACGTGACCCTCCACGGCGGCTGGCGCGCATACGTCGCGAGCCGCGCCACACCGAGTTCCAACTGATCAGGAGTCCCGATGAGCAACCAAGAAAAACCTCCCGCGTCGAGCAGCATCAGTAGCCGCCGCCAGCTGCTGCAGGCCGGCGCCGCCGGACTGGCCGTGCTGGCCGCGCCCGCCATCGTGCGTGCGCAGGGCGCGGCGAAGCTGCGCATCGGCTTCTGGCCCGTGGCCGCCGGCCTGCCGTTCTTCGCGGCAGTCGACAAGGGCTACTTCAAGGAAGCCGGCCTCGAGGTCGAGCCGCTCAAGTTCGCCGGCGCGCAGCAGGTGATGGAAGGCATGCTCGCCGGCCGCTGCGACGGCAGCGCCAACGGCACCGGCTCGGCCAACCTCGCCATCGGCGAGATCGCGCAGCCCGGCCTCTTCAAGATCTTCTGCACCAACCCGAGCAATGCGAAGTACGTGCTCGACGAATTCATCGTCGCCAAGGAAAGCCCCATCAAGACCATGGCCGAGCTGGCCGGCAAGAAGGTCGCCTCGGGCCCCGGCATCCAGAACGTCACGCTGTGCAAGACCATGCTGGAGCGCGCGGGCGCCAAGGGCGCGACGGTGAGCGAGCTGCCCATCGGCCAGCATGTGGCCGCACTGGTCGCGGGCCAGGTCGACGCCTGCTACACGCTGGAGCCCACCGGCACCGTGGGCCGCATGAACGGCACCACGCGCGTCATCGAGGCCGGCGTGGTCGCGAAGTACATCCTCGGCGACCCGATGGCGCCCTGGCACGGCGGCGCAGCCAGCCTCACCACCGAGTTCATCAAGAAGAACCCGGAGATCGCGAAGAAGTACATCGCCGCCTATGCGCGCGGCGTGGAACTGGTGCGCACCAAGCCCGACGAGGCACGCCAGTTCATGAAGGGCTACACCGCCATCGAAGGCAAGCTCACGGCCGAAGTGCCGCTCGCGTCGTACATGCTCTACAACGAGTTCAAGCCCAGCGACGTCGCGTACTTCCAGAAGTTCTACGACCTGTTCACCGAGAAAGGCATCTTCGAGAAGAAGGTCGCGGTGGACACACTCCTCTACAAGGCCTGACATGAGGCTCGCCCCCAGCCTTCGCGCACTTCGTGTCGCTTCGTCAACCCCCTACCGGGGGCAACACCTGAGGCCCGGCAAAGCCGGTTCCTCGGTGTTCCTGAAAAAGCAATCCTGAAGGAGTTCCCAATGGGTGAAGCCAACGTCACCACGGCCGCGCCGTGGACCCCGCCTGCCAGTGCCGCTACTGCGGCGCCCAAGCCGCCGCTGCGCGACCGGATGCTGCCCTTCATAGGCCCGGTGGTGCTGTTCATCGTGTGGGACCTGGTGGTGCGGCTCGGCTTCATCAAGCCGATATTGCTGCCCACGCCCGCCGACACCATCGCCGCGCTCATCACCGGCCTGGCCGGCGGTCCGCTGCTCACCGACTTCGTCATGACCGTGTGGCGCACCGTGCAGGCTTTCGTCATCGCGGCGGCCATCGGCGTGCCGCTGGGCGTGCTGCTCGGCAGCAACGAGAAGGCGTACCGCAGCGTGGAGTTCCTGATCGACTTCTTCCGCTCCACGCCGTCGTCCGCGCTCATCCCGCTCTTCCTGCTGATCTTCGGTGTGAGCGACGTCAACAAGGTGGCCATCGCGGCCTTCGGGGCGCTGCTCATCGTGGTGTTCAACAGCGCCTACGGCGTCATCAATGCGCGCAAGCAGCGCGTGATGGCAGCGCGCGTCATGGGCGCCTCGCGCTGGCAGATCTTCAAGGACGTGCTGGTGTGGGAAAGCTTGCAGCCCAGCTTCGTCGGGCTGCGCTCCGCGGTGTCGATGGCGCTGGTGATCGTCATCGTGGCCGAGATGTTCATCGGCTCCGACACGGGGCTCGGCCACCGCATCATCGATGCGCAGCAGGTGCTCAACGTGAAGAGCATGTACGCGGCCATTCTTGCGGCCGGTGCGCTGGGCTACGCCCTGAACATCCTTTTCCTCATTGCCGAACGCCGCATCGTGCACTGGAGCGGAAGGTAATGGACCACCCCCAGGCTTGCTCGCTGCGCGTAGCCGCCAACCCCCTGCGAGGGGGCGCTGCCTGCGGCCCGGCAAAGCCGGTTCCGTGGCAGCTCACGCAAAGACCCCAACAGGAGCGCATCCATGCGAGCTTCAACTGACATCGTCCTCAACGGCCCGGTGTACGCCGACGTGCCCAAGCCTGCCTTCAAGCCCGGTCCGGCCGGCACGCACATCACCATCCGCGGTCTCACCAAGTATTTCGCGGGCTGGCCGCTGTACGAGAACTTCGACCTCGACATTCCCAAGCACGCCATCGTCTCGGTGTTCGGCCCCAACGGCTGCGGCAAGTCCACGCTCATCAACATGATCGCGGGGCTCATTCCCATCGATTCGGGCGAGATCCTGTTCGACGGCAAGCGGCGCTTGGACACCAAGATCGGCTACGTGTTCCAGAACTACCGCGAGGCGATGTTCCCTTGGATGCGCACCATCGACAACATCGCCTATCCGCTGAAGCTCGAAGGGCGCAGCAAGGCCGAGGTCGACCGGCGCATGGAAGAGCTGGTGGCGTCCTTCGACGTGAAGTTCGACCTCAAGCGCTTTCCTTACGAACTCTCGGGCGGCCAGCAGCAGACCGCATCGATCATGCGTGCGCTCGCACCCAACCCCGAGGTGCTGTTTCTCGACGAGCCTTTCTCGGCGCTCGACTTCGAGATGACCCTCTTCATCCGCGAGAAGCTGCAGGAGGTGTTCATGCAGACCGGCACCACCATGCTGCTGGTGTCGCACGACCTCGAAGAGGCGGTGTACCTGGCCGACGAAGTACTGCTGTTGACCAAGCGGCCCACCCGGGTGGCCGAGATCTTGCGTTATGGCGATGCCCGCCCGCGCACCGTGGAAACGCTGAGCACCGAGAGCTTCGTGGCCATGAAAAAGCTCAGCCTCGACATCTTCCAGCGCGAAGTCCGCCGGTAGGGCATCGACACAAGGAGCCGACCATGACACCCACGCAGATCGAAAGCTATGTCGACGCCGCCGCTGCGGTGCTCGCGTTGCCCCTGTCGCCCGCGCACCGCCCCGGCGTGCTGCGTTACTTCGCGCTCGCGGCCGAATTTGCCGCGCTGGTCGAGTCGGTACCGCTGGCCATGTCAGCCGAGCCGGCAGTGCATTTCTCGCCGGTCGAGCCCGAGGAGAAGGAAGCATGACCGCAGCGGATCTTCTCGGGCGCGATGCGACCGCCATGGCCGGAGCGGTGCGCTCCGGCGCCGCGAGCGCCACCGCGCTGGTGCAGGCCAGCCTCGAGCGTGTGGACGCCACCGATGGCCAGGTCAACGCCTTCACCGCAGTGCTGGCCGAACGCGCGTTGCGCCGCGCGGCGCAGGTCGATGCCTCGCTGGCGTCGACGAACGGCGCGCGCACCCGCGAACTGCCGCTGCTCGGCGTGCCCTTCGCGGTGAAGAACCTGTTCGACATTGCCGGCCTGCCCACGCTCGCGGGCTCGAAGATCGAGCGCCAGACCGCACCCGCACCCGCACGCGCCGACGCCGCGCTGGTGCGCCGGCTGGAGCGTGCGGGCGCCGTGCTGGTGGGGGCGCTCAACATGGACGAGTACGCCTACGGCTTCACCACCGAGAACAGCCATGAAGGCCCCACGCGCAACCCGCATGATCTCACGCGCATCGCGGGCGGTTCGTCGGGCGGCTCGGGCGCCGCGGTGGCCGCCGGGCAGGTGCCGCTCACGCTGGGCTCCGACACCAACGGATCGATCCGCGTGCCCGCGTCGCTGTGCGGCGTGTTCGGCCTCAAGCCCACCTTCGGGCGGCTGCCGCGCACCGGGAGCTTTCCGTTCGTGTCCAGCCTGGACCATCTCGGCCCCTTCGCCCGTTCGGCGCGCGACCTGGCGCTGGTCTACGACGCGCTGCAGGGACCCGAGGACGCGGGCCACCCGCACGACCCCGGCTGCGCCCAGCGTGCCGTCGAACCCGTGTCGGGCGTGCTGGCGCAGGGCACGCGAGGCCTGCGCATCGGCGTGCTCGGCGGCTACTTTCACCAGCGCGCCGGCGCCCAGGCGCTGGCCGCCGTCGATCTGGTCGCCGATGCGCTGGGCTCGGGCGTCTCGCAGGCCAGCGTCGAACTGCCGCTGGTCGAGGCCGGGCGCGCCGCCGCCTTCCTCATCACCAACGCCGAAGGCGCCGCGCTGCACCTGGATGACCTGCGCCGCCGCGCGCACGAGTTCGAGCCGCTGTCGCGCGACCGCTTTCTGGCCGGTGCGCTGCTGCCTGCCGCCTGGGTGGCGCGCGCGCAGCGCGTGCGCCGGGTGTATGCCGAGGCGGTGGCGCGCCTGTTCGCCCGCTACGACATTCTGCTGGCCCCGGCCACGCCCAGCGCGGCCACGCCGATCGGCGCGGAGAGCTTCGAGGTCAACGGCCACGTGCTGCCGGTGCGGCCCAACATGGGCCTGCTGACCCAGCCCTTCTCATGCATCGGCCTGCCGGTGTGCGCGGTGCCGGTCTGGAGCGCGCACGCCAACCTGCCGGATCTGCCCAACCTGCCGATCGGCGTGCAGGTGATCGCCGCGCCCTGGCGCGAAGACCTCGTGCTGCGCGTGGCCGCGGCACTCGAAGCCGCGGGCGTGGCGCATGCGCCCGTCGCCGCACTGAATTCGGAGAAAGCACCCGCATGAACGCAAGCGACATCAACCTGCCCGACGTGCTGGCCGAAGTGCAGGCCGCCTTCGCCCGCTACGAGGATGCGCTGGTGAACAACAAGGTCGAGTTGCTCGACGAACTGTTCTGGAACAGCCCGACCACGCTGCGCTACGGCGCCACCGAAAACCTCTACGGCTACGACGAGATCCGGGCCTTTCGCGCATCGCGCCCCTCGCAGGGTCTTGCGCGCGAACTGCTCGTCACCGTCATCACCACCTACGGGCGCGACTTCGCCACCGCAAACTGCGAGTTCCGCCGCGAAGGCGCCGAGCGCACCGGCCGCCAGAGCCAGACCTGGATGCGCACGCCCGAGGGCTGGCGCGTGGTCTCGGCGCACGTCAGCCTGCTCGGCTGACCCCCCCAGGCACTTCTTTTTCCTTCAGTCCTTCAACCTGTTTTCCAGCAACGGAGTACGTCATGACCAGCCCTCTCAATCGCCGCGATTCCCTCAAGACCCTGGCCGCG
This sequence comes from Variovorax durovernensis, assembly GCF_977011995.1. Lineage (NCBI taxonomy): Bacteria > Pseudomonadati > Pseudomonadota > Betaproteobacteria > Burkholderiales > Comamonadaceae > Variovorax > Variovorax durovernensis. The sequence goes on from NZ_CDRNCW010000001.1 coordinate 436,922, forward strand.
CTGGGCGCCGCCGGATCGCTCGGAAGCTGGAGCGCCCTTGCCAGCGCGCAGGCCAAGCCCAAGCCGCTCACCGTCGGCGTGATCTACGTCGGCGCGCGCGACGACTACGGCTACAACCAGGCACACGCCATGGCCGCCGCAGAGATCAAGAAGCTGCCCGGCATCAAGGTGGTGGAAGAAGAAAACGTGCCCGAGACGGCCGCCGTGCAGAAGACCATGGCCGGCATGATCTCGCAGGACGGCGCCGGGCTGCTGTTTCCCACGTCGTTCGGCTACTTCGATCCGCACATCCTCGCGGTGGCCCCCAAGTACCCCGACGTGCGCTTCTCGCATTGCGGCGGCCTCTGGACCGAGGGCAAGCACCCGAAGAACGTCGGCAGCTTCTTCGGCTACATCGACGAGTGCCAGTACCTCAACGGCGTGATCGCCGCGCACATGACGAAGAGCAACAAGATCGCCTTCGTCGCGGCCAAGCCCATTCCGCAGGTGCTGCGCAACATCAACGCCTTCACGCTGGGCGCGCGCTCGGTCAAGCCGAACATCACCTGCAGCGTGATCTTCACGGGCGACTGGTCGATGGCGGTGAAGGAAGCCGAAGCCACCAACAGCCTGGCCGACCAGGGCTGCGACGTGTTCACCATGCACGTGGACGGCCCCAAGGTGGTGGTCGAGACCGCAGCCAAGCGCGGCAAGATGGTCTGCGGCTACCACGCGAGCCAGGCCAGGCTGGCACCCAATGCGTACCTCACCGGCGCCGAATGGAACTGGCTCACCGCCTACAAGACCGCCATCGAAGCCGCGCAAACCGGCAAGCCGCATCCCAACTTCCTGCGTGGTGGCCTGAAGGAAGGCTACGTGAAGATGTCCGCCTACGGCCCCATGGTGCCGGATGCCGCGAAGAAGCAGGCCGACGAGATCAAGGCGAAGATGATCGCGGGCAGCTTCGACATCTTCAAGGACGGCATCAAGGACAACAAGGGCGCGGTCGTGGTGCCGGCCGGCAAGGTGCTCAAGCAGACCGACCTGGAGCTCGAGAAGATGAACTACCTCGTCGAGGGCGTGGTCGGAAGCATCGGATGACATCCCCCAGGCTTCGCGCACTGCGTGTCGCTTCGCCCACCCCCTTTGCAAGGGGGCGCCGTCAGCGGCCCGGCGAAGCCGGATCCGCGACGGCCCTGGCCTGAAAGCGAGCTTCATCATGCGCAGTGTCCTCAAGGAGTTCTCCCTGCCGGTGTTCGCCATCGCGGCGGCACTGCTGGTGTTCGGCCTGCTGGTGGCCTTCGCGGGCGTCGATCCGGTGGAGGTCTGGGCCACGCTGTTCAAGGGCGCCTTCGGCGACTGGTTCTCGTGGCAGAACACGCTGCAGCGCGCCGCGCCGCTGATGCTCACCGCGCTGTGCGTGGCGTTGCCCGCGCGCGCGGGGCTCATCATCATCGGCGGCGAGGGTGCGCTGGTGCTGGGCGGGCTGGCCTGCGCGGCGCTGGCGCATGCGGTGCCGCTGCCCGGCAATGCCGTCGGCACGGTGATCGTGTGCATTGCGGGCGCCATCGCCGGTGCGGTGTGGATCGTTCTCGCGGGCTGGCTGCGGCAGTTTCGCGGCATCAACGAAACCATCAGCAGCCTGCTGCTGGCCTACATCGCCATCGGCATCTTCAAGCACCTGGTCGAAGGGCCGCTGCGCGACCCGGCGAGCCTGAACAAGCCTTCGACCTATGCATTGAACGACGGGCTGCTGATAGGCGGCATCGGCGGTTCCGACGTGCACTGGGGGCTGGTGATCGGCGTCGTGGCCTGCCTGGGGCTCGGCTGGTGGCTGCGTGCCACGGCCTCGGGCTTCTCGGTGCGCGTGGTGGGCGGCAACCCGCGCACCGCGCAGCTGGTGGGGCTGCCGGCCACGCGGCTCATTCTTTCGGCCTGCGGACTCGGCGGCGCGTGCGCGGGGCTGGCGGGCGCGGTCGAGGTGGCGGCGGTGCACACCAACGCCAACGCCTCGCTGATCGCGGGCTACGGCTACGCGGGCATCCTGGTGTCGTTCATCGCGCGGCACAACCCGGTGGCCATCGTGCCGGTGGCGATTTTGTTCGGCGGCTTCGGCGCGGCGGGCAGCCTGCTGCAGCGGCGCCTCGGCCTGCCCGATGCATCGGTGCTGGTGCTGCAGGGCATCGCCTTCGTGCTGATCCTCGCGAGCGAGGGATTGCGCACGGTCAACTGGAAGAAGTTCGGCGACCGCATGCTGCCCGAGGCGAAGCACTACGACAGGAGCTACATCGCATGACTGCCGACCAATGGATCGCGCTGGTGGCCGGCATCGTCGGCGGCGCGCTGCGCGTGGGCGCCCCGTTCCTGTTCGTGAGCCTGGGCGAATGCCTCACCGAAAAATCCGGACGCATCAACCTCGGCCTCGAGGGCGTGCTGGTGCTGTCGGCCATGGCGGCTTTCGGCGGCGCGTACCTCACCGATTCGGCCTGGCTGGGCGTACTGGTCGGCGCGATGGCCGGCGCGGCGCTCGCATTGCTGCATGGCCTGCTGTGCTCGCTCGACCGCGTGAACGACGTGGCCACCGGCATCGCGCTGATGCTGCTGGGCACGGGGCTCGCGTTCTATCTCGGCAAGCCGCTCATCCAGCCGCAGGCGCCGCAGATTCCCGCGATTCCGCTGGGCTTCTGGAGCGACAACACGGTGGTGCGCTCGGCACTGCAGCTCAACGCGCTGGTGCCCATCGGCGTGGCGCTCGCGGTGCTGCTGTGGTGGGGCTTCGCGCGCACGCGTGCCGGCCTGCTGGTGCGCATGGCCGGCGATTCGGCACAGGCCACGCGCGCGCTCGGCTACTCGGTCTCGGGCCTGCGCATCGCGGCCACCACGGCGGGCGGTTTCATCGCGGGGCTCGGTGGTGCGTCGCTCACGCTGTTCTATCCGGGCAGCTGGAACGAGGGCATCTCCAGCGGGCAGGGCCTGATCGCCGTCGCGCTCGTGATCTTCGCGCGCTGGAGCCCGCTGCGCTGTGTTGGCGCGGCGCTGCTCTTCGGCGGCGCCGGTGCCATTGGCCCGGCGCTGCAATCCATCGGCATCGGCTGGGGCTATCACCTCTTCAACACCGTGCCGTATGTGCTCACGCTGGTGATCCTGGTGTTCACCTGCAAGCCGGGCAGCGCGGCAGCCGGCAGCCCCGGCGAACTTTCGTCCACAAGGAGCTGAACTTCATGAGCGGTCTCGGAGGCCTCAACAAATCGGCGCACGGCGTCGTCGTCGGTCTGGTGCAGTTGCAACTGCCGAGCGTGAAGACGCCGGCCGACCTCGCCGCACAGGCGCGGCGCATCTGCGAGATGGTGGGCAAGGCGCGCCGCAACCAGTCGACCATGGACCTCGTGGTGTTCCCGGAGTACGCCCTGCACGGGCTCTCGATGGACACCAACCCCGAGATCATGTGCACGCTCGATGGGCCCGAGGTCGCGGCCTTCAGGCAGGCCTGCATCGAACACCGAATCTGGGGCTGCTTCTCCATCATGGAGGCCAACCCCGGCGGCAACCCCTACAACAGCGGCCTGATCATCGACGACCACGGCGAGATCAGGCTCTACTACCGCAAGCTGCATCCGTGGGTGCCGGTGGAGCCGTGGGAGCCGGGCAACCTCGGCATTCCGGTGTGCGACGGACCCAACGGCAGCAAGCTGTCGCTCATCATCTGCCACGACGGCATGTTCCCCGAGATGGCGCGCGAGGCCGCGTACAAGGGCGCGGACATCATCCTGCGCACGGCCGGCTACACCGCGCCCATCCGCCACGCGTGGAAGATCACCAACCAGGCCAATGCCTTCTGCAATCTCGCATACACCGCGAGCGTGTGCCTGTGCGGCAGCGACGGCAGCTTCGACTCGATGGGCGAGGGCATGTTCTGCAACTTCGACGGCACGGTGCTGGTCGAGGGTGGCGGCCGCGTGGACGAGATCATCACCGCCGAGCTGCGCCCCGACCTCGTGCGCGAGGCCCGCACCGGCTGGGGCGTGGAGAACAACATCTACCAGCTCTATCACCGCGGATACGTTGCGGTGATGGGCGGCGCACAGGACTGCCCCTACACCTACATGCACGACATGGCCGCAGGCACCTACAGGCTGCCGTGGAGCGCCGAGGTGAAGGTGACCGACGGCACGAGTTGCGGCTTCGCGCCGCCGCAGCGCAACTACGCGGGATGACGACCATGACCACCACCATCGCCAACACCACCGAACGCCACGTGGCCGCGGAGCCCTATGCCTGGCCCTACAACGGCGCGCTGCGGCCCGACAACACAGCGCTCATCGTCATCGACATGCAGACCGACTTCTGCGGCAAGGGCGGGTATGTCGACGTGATGGGCTACGACCTGTCGCTGGTGCAGGCGCCGATCAAGCCGATCGCGCGCACGCTGGCGGCGCTGCGGCCGCTGGGCTATCACATCATCCACACGCGCGAAGGCCACCGGCCCGACCTCGGCGACCTGCCGGCCAACAAGCGCTGGCGTTCGCGGCAGATCGGCGCGAACGGCGTGGGCATCGGCGACGACGGGCCGTGCGGGCGCATTCTGGTGCGCGGCGAGCCGGGCTGGGAAATCATTCCGGAGCTGGCGCCGCTGCCGGGCGAGGTGGTGATCGACAAGCCTGGCAAGGGCTCGTTCTATGCGACGGATCTCGAGCTGATCCTGCGTACGCGTGGCATCGAGAACATCATCCTTGCGGGCATCACCACCGACGTGTGCGTGCACACGACGATGCGTGACGCCAACGACCGAGGGTTCGAGTGCCTGCTGTTGTCGGACTGCACGGCTGCGACGGACTACGGCAATCATCTTGCGGCGCTGAAGATGATCACGATGCAGGGCGGTGTGTTCGGGGCGCATGCCACCTCGCAGGCGTTGCTGGCGGTTGTATGAGGCTGCTTTGTTCGTTGCGGGCTCACGCCGACGGGGTACCTTGCTCCGCGAATGTCCCCCGGCCTTCGGCCTCCCCCTTTATTTCGCTGCGCAAGGCACCCCGCCAGCGTGATCGTTCAGAGCACTTGTTGATCGGCCAGCACAAGAGCAGCACCCGGTGCCCTGTGCACGCACCCCGAAACATGCATCGACGCGACGGAAAACCGATATGAGCGCCACATCACCTCACGCCATCGGCGGCCTCCCCGCAGGCACCGGCGCTCTCGCGCTGGACACCTATGAACTCACCAAACGCTTCGGCGCCTTCACCGCCATGGACCGCGTGACCATGCGCGTCGAGCCCGGCACGGTGCATGCGCTGCTCGGCGAGAACGGCGCGGGCAAGAGCACGCTGGTGAAATGCGTGGCCGGCTTCCAGCGCGCGGAGGAGGGCAGCATCCTGATCGACGGGCGCGAGCAGGACATCGCCAACCCCATCGTGGCGCGTGCGCTGGGCATCGGCATGGTGTACCAGCACTTCACGCTGGCACCGGGCATGACTGTGGCGGAGAACCTGTTGCTCGCGGGTGGCAAGACGCCGGCGTTGATCGACTGGAAGACGAAGCGCGCGGAACTGAAAGACTTTCTTGCGACCACGCCGTTCAGCCTCGACCTCGATGTGCGCCCCTCCGAGCTTGCGGCTGGCGAGAAGCAGAAGCTCGAACTGCTCAAGCAGCTGTACCTGAAGCCGCGCCTGCTGATCCTCGACGAGCCGACCTCGGTGCTCACGCCGCAGGAGGCCGACGAAGTGCTGGGCCACGTGCGCGAGTTCGCGCGCAGCGGGCTGTGCACGGTGCTCATCATCACGCACAAGTTCCGCGAGGTGATGGCGTATGCAGACGGCGTGACGGTGCTGCGGCGGGGCAAGGCGGTGCATCACTGCCGCGTGGCCGATACCAGCCCGGCGCAACTGGCGCAGGCCATGATGGGTGGCGAGCAGGCATCGGCATCGACGCCTTTTGCCAGGAAACCCGTGCCTGCCAATGCGCCGGTTGCATTGAAGGTCGAAGGGCTCAAGGCACAGGGCGATCGCGGCACGCTGGCGCTGCACGACCTGAGCCTGTCCGTGCGCGCGGGAGAAATCCTTGGCGTGGCTGGCGTCTCCGGCAATGGGCAGCGCGAACTTGTAGAGGCACTCGTCGGCCAGCGTCCGCGCCTTGCGGGCAAGGTCACGGTGATGGGGCAGCCCTACGGTGCGCACCGCGCCGAGAACCGCAAGCTCAAGGTCCGCAGCCTTCCTGAAGAGCCGCTGCGCAACGCCTGTGTCGGCGACCTCAGCGTCGCCGAGAACATGGCGCTGCGGGACTTCGACCAGCCGCCTTTGTCGCGCGGCGGCGTGCTGAGCTTTCCGTACTGGCGCAGCCGCGCACGCGAATGGATTGCGGAGTACGGCGTGAAGACGCAGGGCGAGGGCGCGCCGATTCGCAGCCTCTCGGGCGGCAACGTACAGCGCGCGGTGCTGGCGCGGGAGCTGGCCGGAGACATCAACGTGCTGATCGCCGCGAATCCGGTGTTCGGCCTCGACTTCGCGGCCGTCGCCGAAATCCACTCACGCATCGTGCAGGTGCGCGAGAAGGGCGGTGCCGTTCTGCTGATCAGCGAAGACCTCGACGAACTGCTTGAACTGGCGGACCGCATCGTCGTGATGAGCGAGGGCCAGATCGTGTTCGAGACTCCGGCTGCCGGAGCCGAACGGCATGTGATCGGGGCCCACATGGGCGGTGGGCATCACGAGCCGTTGAAGGCAGCGGCATGAGCGCTCAGTTTTCTTGCGAGTTGCCTCGGTGCATCCACGGCGATGGGCGGTATGCCTCCGGCCGGCCGTTGAGGCACCGCCGAGCAGCGCAGCGACAGGCGGATCAGGGCTCGCCCTTGTTTGAGCGAAGCGAGTTTGGGCGAGACCCCGCCTGTCGTGAGCAGCGCAGGGAAGCCCGAAGGGCCGGTGACGTCGGCCGGCCGGAGGCATACCGCCCATCGCCGCACCCCCGTCCACGGAACCAGCGAGCAGAAGCATGCGCATAGAACAAGCCAACCCCTTCCCCTACGAATTCGACGTAGCAAAGACAGCGCTGGTCCTCATCGACATGCAGCGCGACTTCATCGAACCAGGCGGCTTCGGCGAAACGCTGGGAAACGATGTCTCGCTGCTCGAAGCCATCGTCCCCGCAACCAAAAAAGCACTGCAAGCGTGGAGGCAAGCCGGTGGCCTCGTGGTGCACACAAGGGAAGCACACGCAGCGGACCTCGGCGACTGTCCTCCAGCCAAGCGCAACCGCGGCAACCCCACGCTGCGCATCGGCGACGAAGGCCCCATGGGCCGCATCCTCGTGGCCGGCGAGCCCGGCAACCAGATCATCGAAGCACTCGCCCCCATCGAAGGCGAGATCGTCATCGACAAGCCCGGCAAGGGCGCGTTCTATGCCACCGGCCTGCATGAACTGCTGCAGCAGCGCGGCATCACCCACCTGCTGTTCGGCGGCGTCACGACCGAGGTCTGCGTGCAGACCAGCATGCGCGAAGCCAACGACCGCGGCTACGACAGCCTGCTGCTGGAAGATTGCACCGAAAGCTATTTCCCGGCGTTCAAGGCGGCCACGCTCGACATGGTGCGCGCCCAGGGCGGCATCGTCGGCTGGACCGCGCCGAGCGCGGCGCTGCTCGCTGTGCTGCGCAGCCCGTCGTGACGCACCCTCCTGCGACTAACATCCCTTCCGTGTCTACCGATCGACCCAGCCCCGCCTCTCCCGCCGACCCCACCGTTTTCCGCACGCGCGCCGACGAGGTCTACGCGCAGCTCAAGCGCGACGTGGCCGACTTCATCCTCGTGCCCGGCGACCGCTTCACCGAGAACGAGATCAGCGAGCGCCTGGGCGTGTCGCGCACGCCGATCCGCCAGGCGCTGTTCCGGCTGCAGCAGGAGGGATTCGTCGAAGTGCTGTTTCGCAGCGGCTGGCGCGTGCTGCCCTTCGACTTCGACCAGTTCGAGCAGCTCTACGACCTGCGCATGGTGCTGGAGACCACCGCCGTGCACCGGCTGTGCGAAACCGACCGCCACATCGACCGCGGCATGCTGGAAACGCTGGCCGGCATCTGGCTCGTGCCGGCGGCGCAGCGCAGCGCCGACATGGCGCAGGTGGCCCAGTGGGACGAGGCTTTCCATTGCTCGCTCGTGGCCGCGGCCGGCAATGCCGAGATGGCACGCGTACACGGCGACGTGACCGACCGCATCCGCATCATCCGCCGGCTCGACTTCACCAAGCAGCCGCGCATCGACGCCACCTACGACGAGCACGCGAAGATTTTGAAGGCCGTGCGCGCCAATCGCGGCGACCAGGCCGCGATGCTGCTGCGCGCGCACATCGAGACCAGCCAGGCCGAGGTGCGCAAGATCACGCTGCACCAGGTGCATCTGGCGCGGCACGCGGGGAAGGCCTCGGCGCCGCGCTGAGCCTGCTGCTGCTGCTTCAGTCAGCAGTGATGTTGCCGCGCTTCACCACCGCGGCCCAGCGGTCGGCGTCTTTCCTCATCAACGCACCGAACTCCGCCGGCGTCGAGCTTGCGGGCACCATGCCCTGCGACTCGAAGGACGTCGCTACCTCGGGCTGCTTGAGCACTGCCGCAATTTCCTTGTTGAGCCGCGCCACCACGTCAGGCGGCGTGCCCTTGGGCGCGAGCACGCCGTACCACATGTCGACGTTGTCGGCGGTCACGCCGGCCTCGGCCAGCGTGGGCACGTCGGGCAGCTGCGGCAGGCGCTTGCCGCTGCCGGTGGCAATTGCCTTGAGCTTGCCGACCTGGATGTGCTGCAGCGCCACGTGCACCGGCAGGAACATGTAGTCGATGCGCCCGCCCAGCAGGTCGGTCACGGCGCCGGCCGTGCCCTTGTACGGCACGTGCAGCATCTCGGTGCCCGTGCCCTGCATGAACAGCGCCATCGACAGGTGGTGCGGCGTGCCCACGCCCGGCGTGGCATACGTCAGCTTGCCGGGCGCCGCCTTGGCCGCGCTCACCATCTGCGACACGGTCGTCGCCTTCTGCACGTTCGGGTTGGTCACCAGCAGCAGCGTGCCCCACGAGGTGAGCGACACCGGCGCGAAGTCGGCCACCGGGTCGTAGCTCAGCGAGCGGTAGAGGCTGCGGTTCATGACCAGCGTGTTGACCTGCACCATCAGCGTGTAGCCGTCGGGCTTGGCGCGCGCCACGCGCTCGCTGCCGATGTTGCCGCTGGCACCGGCCACGTTCTCGACGATCACCGGCTGGCCCAGCTTCGCGGGCAGGCGGGCCGATAGCTGGCGTGCCACCAGGTCGATGCCGGTGCCGGGGGTGTAGGGCACCACCAGCGTGATCGGCTGGTCGGGCCAGGCGCAGGCGGCGGTGGCGCCGGCTGCGAAAAGCAGGGCGGCAAGGGTCTTCTTGACAAGCGAATGCATGGTTGTGTCTCCGTGTTCTTTTCAGTGATGCTCAAAGGTAGGAAGCGCGCGCCTTCAGCGTTATCGGGTCGTAGCCGGCCACGCGCTTGTAGTTGTCCGAGATGGCCTGCAACTCGGCGACGGGCACGACGTCCTCGATCTTCTGGAAGCGCTTGCCGCCCGAGCGTTCGAACACCTCGCGCAGGATCGCGTCGGGCGGGTTGCTGCGGTTGGTCAGCACCACCTCGGTGGTGGCCTTGACGCGCACGCGGTCGTAGTCTTCCAGCGCGGCCGTGCCCACGCCCTGGTCCTTGAGCGCGCCTGCCAGGAAGCGCGCGTCGATGATCGCCTGCCCGGCGCCGTTGGAGCCGCGCGGCACCATCGGGTGCGCGGCGTCGCCCAGCAGCGTGAGCCGGCCATGGGTCCAGCGCGGCAGCGGGTCCTGGTCGACCATCGGATATTCGAGGATGGTGTCCGACGCGAGGATCAGCGCCGGCACGTCGAGCCAGTCGAAGTGCCAGTCGGCAAACGCGGGCAGGAAATCCTCGAGCCGGCCGGCCCGGCTCCAGTCGCGCATGGCGGGCTGCGGCGCGTGGATCTCGGCGACCCAGTTCACGAGCTGGTGGCCTTCGGCGTCGATGTTGTTGCGGATCGGATAGATCACCATCTTGCCGACCGACAGCCAGCCCGCGCGCACCATGCTGCCACCCGAGAGAAAGGGCTTCCAGCGCGCGGTGCCGCGCCACATGTTGATGCCCGAGTAGCGCGGCGCGCCTTCGTTCGGATAGAGCTGCTTGCGCAATGCCGAGTGAATGCCGTCGCAGCCGACAGCCACTGCGCCGCGCACCGCAGGCGCATCGGCGAAGTGCACGGTGACGCCGTCGGCGTCCTGCGTCACCCCGGTACAGCGGTGGCCGCATACCACGCTGTCGGGCCCCAGGCGCGCGAGCGTCTCTTCGTGCAGCACGGTCTGCAGGTCGCCGCGGTGGATCGAGAACTGGGGCCAGTCGTAGCCCGCGTGCTGCCCCGCCGCCTCGCGAAAGACCAGCTGGCCGTTCTCGGTGAAGAACACCGCCTCCTGCGTGCGCACGCCTACCTTGTCGAGCGCGGGCAGCAGGCCAAGCTCGCTGAGCTCGCGCACCGCGTGCGGCAGCAGGTTGATGCCTACGCCCAGCGGCTTCAGCTCGGGCACGGCCTCGTACACGCGGCAGGGGATGCCGGCCTGGTGCAGGCTCAGCGCCAGGGTCAGGCCGCCGATGCCGGCGCCCAGGATGATGACTTCGTTGCTCATGGTCGTTCGTGGTGTTGCGTTGTGCCTCGGCGCGCATTAGGAACGCAGTCAAACCATTTGGGAAATTTAGATGTGATATGGATTTATCATGAATCCTTATGAACCTCTCGACCCGCCAGATGCGCGCGTTCCTGCACGTGGCGCGCATTGGCAACTTCACCCGCGCGGCCGAGCAGGCGCACATCACCCAGGCCGGCCTCAGCATCCTGATCCGCGAGATGGAAAAGCAGCTCGGCTGCCGGCTGTTCGAGCGCACCACGCGCGTGGTGAGCCTCACGCCCGAAGGCCGGCGGCTGCTGCCGGTGGTCGAGCGGCTCATGACCGACCTCGACGACGTGGCCGCCGAACTGGGCGCGGCGGGCGACGCGGCGCGCCGCACGCTGCGCATCGCGGCCACGCCGCTGGTGTCGTCGCACCTGCTGCCCCAGGTGTTCTCCACCTTCCGCGCGGCGCATCCGCAGGTCAGCCTGCGGCTGTTCGACGCCGACCTGCGCGACGTGGAGGCGATGGTCGCGGCCGGCGATGCCGACATGGGCCTGGGCTTTTTCTTCAAGGCAGCGCCGGGGCTGGAGCGCACGCCGGTCGGCCGTTTCCAGCTGATGCGGGTGGCCCGCCTCGATGACGATGCCGATGCGGCGCCAGGCGTCGGCATCGCGCCGTGGTCGTCCTTGCGCGGCGCGGAACTGGTCGGCCTGCCGCCCGGCAACCCGATCCAGAAGGTGATCGACCAGCACCTGGCCACCATCGGACGCGCCGACGCGCAGCGGCCCGCGTTCAACTTCTTCGGCACGCTGATCTCGATGGTGGAGGCCGGCTTCGGCACCGCCGTGATGCCGACCTTCGCGCTCGCGGCCTGCCGCCGCCACCGGGTGCGTACCGACGTGCTGACCAAGCCGAAGGTGGGGCTCGACTTCTACCGCATCACCAAGCGCGGCGCACACGAGACCGAAGCCATGCAGGCCTTCGTCGCCACGCTGGTGAAGGCGCTGCCCGAGTTGTCGCGCTGACTGACGTTCAGACCATCGCGTTGTCGGCGCCCGGAATCTCGTGCGCCTTGATCTGGCGGCGCGTGAGCTTGTAGAGCGTGGACGCGAGGAAGCCGTCCTGGTGGGTCTGCTTCGTCACGTTCTTGACGTACTCCCTCTCGGGGTCCACGGCCTGCGCGCCCATGATCCACCGCACGCTTTCACGGTAGTCATAGAGCTTCTTGTCGCTGCTGTCGCCCAGCAGTGCCGACATCGTTGCCATTGCGACCACGTTGCCTTGCTGCGCGTGCTCGCGCACCAGTTCGACGTAGTCGTGGCGCGTGGGAATGTCTTCCAGATCGCCGATGAACATCAGCATGCTTTCGAGGCCCTCGGTGTGACCCATCTCGTGCGCCTTGGCTGCCGCCTCCACGGACTCCCGCAGCAGGCGGGCCCGCTCTACAGGCTCTTCGGTGGCCCGGCCGAGGTTGTAGCAGGCGTAGCCCAACTGGTAGGCGCCCATGTTGCCGCCGGCCTCGGCGGTCTCGCGGTAATACGGAATGGCCTTCTTCAGGTCGGGTGCCACGTGCACGCCCTCTTCGTGGAACAGCCCGAGCAGGTAGCCGCATGAATCGCCGCCCGCGGCCAGGCCCATGGTGGCTACCTCGAAGGCGTCGGCCTCGCGCCCGCCCCGCCGCAAGGCGTAGGCCACCTTGTTCCATGCGAGCGAGCCGGGATCATGAAGGCGTGCGGCGTCGAGCCAGGCCTCGCCGGCCGCCGCGTTGGGCACGAAGCCCAGCACGCCCTTCAGGCTGCAGTAGCCGTGCAGGATCATCGCGGCCGTGCACTTGCGGGCGTTGGCGCTTCGCACGATGGCCTGGCCCAGCCACGACAGGTCGTGCGGCTCTACCTGGCAGGCGAACAGCACCGCGCGGGCCATCGCCTCGTTGTCGTCGATGGGCCAGTGCGTCTCGGCTTCCTTCAGGAAGGCGAGTGCCTGCGGCCGGTCGTCGCGTCCGTAGTGGGCGCTGGAGATCCAGTACAGCGTCTCCCAGCGGTGATAGGCGTACAGCGCTTCGTCGGCGCGCTGGCGGGTGGCGGCGATCCACTGGCGAACGTCTTCGGGGTCGTCGTCTTCGTCGACCTTGTTCTCCAGATAGTCGTCGCGCCAGATCTCGTGGCGCAGGCGGTCTTTCTCGACCTCGTCCAGGTGCGCGCAGGCGGGCGAGGCGATGAAGGCGCGCACCCGGTCGTGGCTGCCGCCCCAGCGCGGCTGCATGAACCAGACGCAGTTGCGCAGGAAGAAGAACAGACGCGGATGCAATTGCATCGTGGCGTGCATCCAGTACTGCTTGCCGGCCAGCAGCTTCTTGCCCTGCATTGGCGAGGGCAGGGCGGACGGTGCGTTCGGCGGACAGGCGATGCGTTCGTCGACGCGCAGGCCGGAGCGGGCGAACATGGCCAGCAGTTCTTCGCGCGCGTCGGTGGGCAGGTCGTGCGTCGGTGCGTCGGCCGGACCGCGGCCGCTGCGTAGCATTTCTGACAGCCATTCGGGCTCTTCGAACGCAGACACGCTCTGCATCAGCAGCGCGGTCGCGCTCCACAGTGTGGGTTCGCGTTCCAGCGCCTGCATGGCGCAGGCGGCCGTGTGCGTGGCGCAGGCGTGGGCACAGGTCCAGCCCAGCTGGGTCACCGAGTCCGCCCAGCCGGAGCCGCGGTATTCGTAGGCCCAGTGGAACCAGTAGTGCGCCTCGCACAGCCAGGCGTGCGCGGAGCGCGGACTGGCGGCCTGCCAGGCGCGCAGCAGCGCCAGCCCCTCGGCGCCGGCCTCGGTGCAGCGCTTCATGTCGGCGGGCAGCGCGCCGTAGTAGCGCTCTTCGGCGTCGCGGTCGTGGAAGCTCGCGGCAAGCGCCTCGTCGAACAGGCGGTCGAGCGTGGCGTAGTCCCCTGCACGCAGCAAGGTGTCGGCGTCGCAGACTTGCCAGGGCGAGGGGGCGGGCGGGATCATGGTCATGGCGGGAAGGAAGAGTGAAAACGCCGGGCCGGTGTCAGGCGGGCGGCAGCGGTTGCGGGTCGAAGATGCGGTAGCGCTTCCAGGGCAGCGCGAGCCAGCTGCCGTCGGCGTTGCGCAGGTGCTCGCGCACTTCCATGGCGGCGCGCGTCGAGGCGGGGCCGTCCTGGGTGCTGATGCGCAGCCAGTGCTCGCGTGCCCGCGCGTAGGCCATGCCGAAGTCTTCCCAGCTCTCGAAGCTGTCCTGTGCGCGCTGCGCATTGAGGAACAGCACCATCCAGGCTTGTGTTTCGGGCACCCATCCGAGCAGGGCGATGCAGCGGACCAGGAAGGCGGTGCGCGCGCAGTCGAAGGCCAGCGCATCGCGCACGCGGCCCTGCGCCGCGAGCTGCTCGTAGAAGCCGTCGTGCGAGCGGCCGAGCCCGCCCACCCAGCCGGTGAGCGCGGCGCGCATGCGGGTGGAGATGTCGGCGTCGGGCAGGTCGGCGGCGAGGTTCATCTCGCGCAGCACCTGGCGCGCGAGCCGCTCGCGCCTGTCGGCGGGCAGGTCGAGCGCGAGCGTGTCGCCGTTGCACGGCAGGCCGTTGCGGACCAGCAGGATGTCGCCCAGCGCGATTGCCCACCGGCGGCGATTGGGCGGTGCGTTCTCCGCCTTGGCGCGGGCGGCGCGCAGGGCCGGGTCTTCCCTTGCCGGCGTTGCCGCGTCCGCACGATGTTCCCCGTCGTCGCCCTCACGCATCACGCCGCGCAGGATGACCACGGCGCGGTACACGAAGAACAGCACCACCAGGCCCGCGAGCCATAGCAGCGCGCTCAGCATGCGGCGTTCTCCGGTACGAAGTCGAGCGGAATGCCCTCGATGCCGTATGCCGCATCGGCCGGTGGCGCGGCGTGCGCCCGCATGAGCCGCGCGGCCGCGGCCACGGCGGGATCGACCTGCCGCAGCCGTGCCAGTTCGCCCGGCGCTATGCGCAGCAGCAGCCATTGCAGCGCGGGCGGCGGCTGCTCGAAATGCTCGATCAGGTGGAAGTTGGCGCTCATCACGCTGAGCAGGTGATTGGCGTCGGCCACGTCGGTGACGAACTTCCACCGGCCGGAGGCGGCTCCGGCGGCCTCGGGCTCGAAAACCAGCCCCATGCCTTCGCAATCGGCATGGCGCTCGCCGCGCGGCGGCACGGTGCGCAGGAACTGCAACACGTCGTCGGCGTACCTGCGGATCGGGTGGCGGTTCTGCTTGCCCTTGATCTGGTCCACGCGCAGGCCGTCCGCATGCACCGTGAGGCTGATGGTCACGTGCGGCAGGTTGCCAGCGCTGCGCAGCGTGAACAGGCGCAGCCGGCCGTCTTGCGTGGCCTGCGCGTACTGCTCGCCGTAGCCGCCGCTGAGCTTCTTGAGGCTGGCGAACTGGCCCAGGCAATGCTGCATGTGGTACGACTCGTAGGCCATTTCCTCGCGCAGCGCCGCATGCTGGCCGTCGAACTCGAAGATCACGCCGTTGGGCGTGCGCAGCACCTCGCGCAGCGCGAGCCCGCTGCTGGGCACCCAGCCCTTGCTGCGCCGGGCCTGCATGCGTTGGTGTTCCTGCTCCCACATCGCGAGCGCCATGAAGCAGTTGATGCGCTGCAGCTTCTGCTCCAGCCGCGTGCCGCGCCGCGAGCGCAGGAATTCGATCAGCACGCGCTCGCGCTCGATCAGCAGCAGGTGATCGGGGTCGAGGTACCAGCAAATCTTGGCCGCCGCGTCGGCGCGCGGCTGCAGCAGCCTCGCCAGCCATTCGGGCACGGGCTTGCCGGAGCCGGCCGCAGCTTGGTAGTCGGCCACCGATTGCACCGGCAGCACATGCTCGAAGCTGCCGATGGCCCAGCGGAAGAAGTGGTTGCGCAGCCAGGCCGCCATGTCGGCGTCGTCGCCGCGCTCAGAGCTGCGGCGCGCGATCGCGGCCTTGACCTCGGGCGCGTTGAGCACGTCGCGCGGCAGGTAGGCGGCCGTGGAAGGGGAACTGGCGGTGGGCGGTGGCAGCGGCATCAGGCCTGAATGGAATGATGGCTTACAGCGTGAAGTCGTATTCCACCGTGATCGGCGCGTGGTCCGAGAACTTCACGGTCTTGTAGATCTGCTCGGTGCGCGCCAGCGCGCCGATGGCCGGCGTGGCCAGGTGGTAGTCCAGCCGCCATCCCACGTTGTTGGCGTAGGCCTGGCCGCGGTTGCTCCACCAGGTGTAGGCCTCGTCGGTGGTGTCGGGCTTGAGCTTGCGATACACGTCGACCAGGCCCGCGCCTTCGGTGCCGGTGTCGAGCAGGCGGGTCATCCAGGCGCGCTCCTCCGGCAGGAAGCCGCTGTTCTTCTGGTTGCCGCGCCAGTTCTTCAGGTCGATCTGCTGGTGGGCGATGTTGATGTCGCCGCACAGGACGAACTCGCGTTCCTTCTTGAGTGCCACCAGGTGCGGGAAGAAGCCCTTGAGGAAGCGGAACTTGGCCTCCTGCCGTTCCTCGCCGGAACTGCCGCTCGGGAAGTAGCAGCTGATGACGGAGAACTTGTGCTCGGGCGTGTCGAAGCGCAGTTCCAGATAGCGGCCCTCGGCGTCGAACTCGGTATCGCCCCAGCCCACCACGACCTGGCTCGGAGCGTGCTTGGTGTAGATGGCGGTGCCGGCGTAGCCTTTTTTCTCGGCGAAGTGGAAGTGGCCCTTCAGGCCCGCCATCTCTTCGAAGCGGCCTTCGACGTCGCTGGCCTGGACGCGGATCTCCTGCATGCAAATACAATCCGGCGCAAGTTCGGCCACCCAGTCGGCCACGCCTTTGGTAGCGGCCGAACGCAGGCCATTGAGATTGAGACTGGTCAGTTTGAACACAAGGAAATTCCGATGGCTGTAGATAGTCAGAAAAGCAGCGCGGTCGCACAGGACTTCGTCCAGTTCGCGTTGGATGCCGGCGTGCTGCGTTTTGGCGAATTCAAGACAAAAGCCGGCCGAATGAGTCCTTATTTCTTCAATTCGGGACTCTTCGACGACGGCGGCAAGATTGCCCGTCTCGCGGGATTCTATGCAGACCGATTGATCGAGAGCGGGCTCGAATTCGACATGATCTTCGGCCCCGCCTACAAGGGCATTCCGCTGGGCGCCACGGTGGCCGCCGAGCTGGCCCGCCGGGGCCGCAACTACCCCTTTGCCTACAACCGCAAGGAAGCCAAGGCGCACGGCGAAGGCGGCAACCTGGTCGGCGCGCCACTCAAGGGCCGCGTGCTGATCGTCGACGACGTGATGTCGGCCGGCACGGCAGTGCGCGAGTCGATCGCCGCCATCCAGGCCGCCGGCGCCACGCCGCATGCCGTGGCCATCGCGCTCGACCGCCAGGAGAAGGCGACCGAGAACGGCGTCGACGTGGACCACAGCGCCGTGCAGTACGTGCGCAACCAGCTCGGCCTGGCGGTGATCGCCATCGCCACGCTGGACGACCTGCTGAGCTATCTGTCGGGCAGCGCGGCGGCCGACCTGGGCACGCACCGCGAACGCGTGCTGGCCTACCGCACGCGCTACGGCGCGAGCTGAGGCGCACAGCCAATGCACGACGCACGCGACAACGGCAAGCCGATTCGCCTGCTGGCAGCGGCATCGATCATGGCGGCTTCGGGCTTCTGCGGCGCCTTGCATGCGCAATCGCAGAAACCGGAAGGCGCCTCCCCCGGCATCTTCACCTGCACCGACGCCCGCGGCCGCACGCTGACGGCCGACCGGCCGATCGCCGAGTGCAGCGACCGCGAGCAGCGCGAGCTGAACCCGAGCGGCTCCGTGCGCCGCAAGGTCGAGCCGACCTACACGGCGCGTGAACTGCAGGAGCGCGAAGACCGCGCCCGCGAAGCCGCCATCCAGGCCGCCCGCCTGACCGACGAGCGCCGGCGCGAGCGGGCCTTGCTGGTGCGCTACCCGAACGCCGCCACGCACGACCGCGAACGTGCCGAGGCGCTGTCGCAGATCGATGCGGTGACGCAGGCGGCGCGCAAGCGCATTGCCGAGCTGGGCGAAGAGCGCAAGAAGATCGACGAAGAGATGGAGTTCTACAAGCAGGACCCGAGCAAGGCGCCCGGCTCGGTGCGGCGCAGGCTCGATGACAACACGCAGAGCGTGGCGGTGCAGAACCGCTTCATCGGCGAGCAGGAAGAAGAGAAGAAGCGGGTGAATGCGCGCTTCGACGAAGAGCGCGTGCGCCTCAAGTTGCTCTGGTCGCCCCAGAACGGCGGCACCAACCGCTGAAGCAACCGGGGCCTTGCGCAAGGCCCCGGCTTCATTCGATCAGGCCAGCTTGGCCTTCAGCAGCTCGGTGACTTGTGCCGGGTTCGCCTTGCCGCCGCTGGCCTTCATGACCTGGCCCACGAGGGCGTTGAGCGCCTTCTCCTTGCCGCCGCGGTATTCCTCGACGTTCTTGGCGTTCTTTGCGATCACCTCGTCGAGGATCTTGTCGAGCGCGCCGGTGTCGGCCATCGGCTTCAGGTCCTTGGCTTCGATGATGGCGTCGAC
Source organism: Variovorax durovernensis (assembly GCF_977011995.1). NCBI lineage: Bacteria > Pseudomonadati > Pseudomonadota > Betaproteobacteria > Burkholderiales > Comamonadaceae > Variovorax > Variovorax durovernensis. The sequence goes on from NZ_CDRNCW010000001.1 coordinate 455,059, forward strand.
ATCGCTGCCTTCACCGGTCCATAGCGCTTCGAACACCTGGCGCGCGGCGTTGTTGGGCAGCGTGCCGTCGGCGATGCGCTTCACCAGCTGGGCCAGTTGCTGCGCCTTCACCGGCGCGGCCTCGATGCCGATTTCAGCGGCGTTCAGGCGGCGCGCCATTTCGCCGGTGATCCAGTTGCTCGCGAGCTTGGGCGTGGCGCCCGCGTTCACGGCTTCGTCGAAGTAGCCGGCGAGCGCGGCGCTCTGCGTGAGCTGGGCGGCGTCGTATTCCGACAGGCCGTGGTCGCGCACATAGCGCTCGGCCATCGCGCGCGGCAGCTCGGGCATGGTGGTCTTCACGCGCTCGATCCAGTCTGCGGCGATGACCAGCGGCGGCAGGTCCGGATCGGGGAAGTAGCGGTAGTCGGCCGAGTCTTCCTTGGCGCGCATCGCGCGCGTCTCGCCGGTGTCGGGGTCGAACAGCACGGTGGCCTGTTCGATCGCGCGGCCGTCCTCGATCTCCTCGATCTGCCAGCGGATCTCGTAGTCGATCGCCTGCTGCATGAACTTGAAGCTGTTCAGGTTCTTGATCTCGCGGCGCGTGCCCAGCTTGTCGCCGGGGCGGCGCACCGACACGTTGGCGTCGCAGCGGAAGCTGCCTTCCTGCATGTTGCCGTCGCAGATGCCGATCCAGGTGACGATCTTGTGCAGTTCCTTCGCATAGGCCACGGCCTCGGCGGTGGAGCGCATGTCGGGCTCGGTCACGATCTCCAGCAGCGGCGTGCCGGCGCGGTTCAGGTCGATGCCGCTCTGGCCGATGAAGTCCTCGTGCAGCGACTTGCCCGCGTCTTCCTCGAGGTGGGCGCGCACCAGGCGCACCGTCTTCTGCTCTTCGCCCACGAAGAACGACACCGCGCCGCCCTGCACCACGGGAATCTCGAACTGGCTGATCTGATAGCCCTTGGGCAGGTCGGGGTAGAAGTAGTTCTTGCGCGCGAACACGCTGCGCGGCGCGATGTGCGAGCCCAGCGCCAAGCCGAGCTTGATGGCGCGCTCGACCGCGCCCTTGTTCATCACGGGCAGCGTGCCGGGCAGCGCGAGGTCGACTGCGCAGGCCTGCGTGTTGGGCTCTGCGCCGAAAGCGGTGGAGGCGCGGCTGAAGATCTTGCTCGCGGTCGACAGCTGGGCGTGCGTCTCGAAGCCGATGATGACTTCATAGCCGCGCACCAGCGGACCTGTCGGGCGGCCCTGTTGTTGTGCTTCGAATGTGTTCACGGTCTCGCTCATCTCAAAAACCCTCCGGCGTGCGCGCATGCCAGTCGGTGGCCTGCTGGAAGCGGTGCGCTGCATTCAGCAGCTTCGCTTCGCCGAAGTAGTTGCCGATCAGCTGCAGGCCCACGGGCATGCCGCCGTCGAAGCCCGCGGGCACGCTCATGCCGGGCAGGCCGGCCAGCGATGCGGGCAGCGTGAAGATGTCGGCAAGGTAGTCGGCCACGGGGTCGCCGCCGTGTTCGCCGAGCTTCCATGCGGTGGTGGGCGCGGCGGGGCCGACGATCACGTCGCACTGCTTGAAGGCCTGCTGGAAGTCGTCGGCGATCATGCGGCGCACCTTTTGCGCCTGCAGGTAGTAGGCGTCGTAGTAGCCGTGCGAGAGCACGTAGGTGCCGATCATGATGCGGCGCTTCACCTCGTCGCCGAAGCCTTCGGCGCGCGTGCGTTCGTACATCTGCGTGAGCGCGCTCTTCTTGCTCGCGGGGTCGATGAAGTCCTTGGCGCGGTGGCCGAACTTCACGCCGTCGAAGCGGCTCAGGTTGCTCGAGGCCTCGGCCGCGGCAATGATGTAGTACACGGGGATCGACAGCTCGGTGCGCGGCAGCGTCACCTCGACGCGCTTGGCGCCGAGCTTCTCGTACTGAGCGAGCGCGGCATCGATGGCCGCGCGCACGCCGGGCGCCACGCCTTCGCCGAAGAACTCCTTCGGCACGCCGATGCGCATGCCTTCGAGGGAGTCATTCAGCGAGCGGCCGAAGTTCTCGGCAGGCTTGTCGAGCGAGGTGGAATCGCGGTCGAGGTCGGGGCCGCAGAAGGCCGACAGCAGCAGCGCGCAGTCTTCGGCCGAGCGGGCCATCGGGCCGGCTTGGTCCAGGCTCGACGCAAAGGCCACCATGCCGTAGCGCGAAGCGCGGCCGTAGGTGGGCTTGATGCCGGTCACGCCGCAGAACGATGCGGGCTGGCGGATCGAGCCGCCGGTGTCGGTGCCGGTGGCCGCGGGGGCCAGGCGCGCCGCGACCGCAGCCGCGCTGGCGCCCGAGGAGCCGCCCGGAATGCGCTCGCGGTTCCAGGGGTTCTGCACGGGTACGGCCTTGTCGTGGCCCACGGCGGGCACGGCGATGTTCTCGTTGGCCGAGCCCATCGCGAATTCGTCGCAGCTCAGCTTGCCGAGCGTGACCGCGCCGGCCTCGGCCAGGCGCTTGACCACGGTCGCGTCGAAGGGCGAGCGGTAGCCCGCGAGCATCTTCGAGCCGGCGGTGGTGGCGAAATCGGTGGTGACGAAGATGTCCTTGTGCGCAATGGGTACGCCGGCCAGCGCCGGGGCGTTGCCGGCGGCGATGAGCGCGTCGGCGGCGCGGGCCTGGGCCAGCGTGACCTCTTCGTTGACGTCGACGAAGGTGCCGAGCGATTCATGGGCCTTCATGCGGCCGAGGAATACCTGGGAGGCCTCGACGGCCGAAACCTTGCGGTCGGCCAGCGCCTGGGCCAGCGCGACCACGCCCATCTGGTGCAGTTCGGTGTTGCTGCTCATTATTCGATCACCTTGGGCACGAGGAACAGGCCGGCTTCGACGGCCGGGGCGCTCTTCTGGTTGGCTTCGCGATTGTTGGGCTCGCTCGCCACGTCGTCACGAAGACGCAGCGTGATGTCTTCGATGGCCGCCACGGGGTGGGCCAGCGGCTCGACGCCGGAGGTGTCCACCGAACGCATGCGTTCGACTACGTCGAAAAAGCCGTTGAGCTGGCTGAGCATGCGCTCGCTTTCGTCGGGAGCAAGCTGCAGCCTCGCCAGCGAGGCGATGCGCGCAATATCGGAAGCAGAAAGTGCCATAGGGTCGAAACGCTAAAAAAAGCAGGGGGAATCGCACCGCGAAGCCGGTGCTAATACGGGAATCAGAGGGGATTCGGTTATTATCCCGCCTTTGCCGCAACCCCCGCGAACGCGCCGGCTTTTGCGCCAAAAACGATCAATTCACCCCGTCAAACGACCCAAAAAATAGAGCGACGACCTGCCGATGCGCAGGCCGTGCTCAGAGGATTCCGCACATGTTTGGAGCTTTCCGTCGGTACTTTTCCACCGACCTTGCGATCGACCTCGGCACCGCCAACACCCTGATCTTCGCCCGCAACAAGGGCATCGTGCTGGACGAGCCGTCCGTCGTGGCGATCCGCCATGAAGGCGGCCCCCACGGCAAGAAGGTGATCCAGGCCGTAGGCCGCGAGGCCAAGGCCATGCTGGGCAAGGTGCCCGGCAACATCGAGGCGATCCGCCCGATGAAGGACGGCGTCATTGCCGACTTCGTGATCACCGAGCAGATGATCAAGCAGTTCATCAAGATGGTGCACCCGCGCACGCTGCTCACGCCGAGCCCGCGCATCATCATCTGCGTGCCCTGCGGCTCGACCCAGGTCGAGCGCCGCGCCATCAAGGACGCGGCCGAGGCCGCTGGCGCCACTTCCGTCTACCTCATCGAAGAACCCATGGCCGCGGCCATCGGCGCCGGCCTTCCTGTCAGCGAAGCCTCGGGCTCGATGGTGGTGGACATCGGCGGCGGCACCACCGAAGTGGGCGTCATCTCGCTGGGCGGCATGGTCTACAAGGGCTCGGTCCGCGTGGGCGGCGACCGCTTCGACGAAGCCATCATCAACTACATCCGCCGCAACTACGGCATGCTGATCGGCGAGCCGACGGCCGAAGTCATCAAGAAGAACATCGGCTCGGCCTTCCCGGGCTCCGAAGTCAAGGAAATGGAAGTCAAGGGCCGCAACCTTTCCGAAGGCGTGCCGCGCAGCTTCACCATCAGCAGCAACGAAGTGCTGGAAGCCCTGACCGATCCGCTCAACAACATCGTCTCGGCCGTGAAGAACGCGCTGGAACAGACGCCGCCCGAACTGGGTGCCGACATCGCCGAGCGCGGCATGATGCTGACCGGCGGCGGCGCGCTGCTGCGCGACCTCGACCGCCTGCTGGCCGAGGAAACCGGCCTGCCGGTGCTGGTGGCCGAAGATCCGCTGACCTGCGTGGTGCGCGGCTGCGGCATCGCCCTCGAGCGCATGGACCGCCTGGGCAGCATTTTCACGAGCGAGTAAGCAGGCAGCTGCATCATCGGCCGGCCTCTGCTTGCGCAGGCCGGCTTTTTGTTATTTGATTCCGCACCACCGCCGGGTCTGAATTCATGCCTCTGGGCACGCTCGATCGCACAGCGCCACCCCTGTTCAACCAGGGGCAGTCGGCACTCAGCAAGCTGATCTTCTTCGGCGCGCTGGCCCTGTTCCTCATGGTGGCCGACGCGCGCTTCCACATCGTGCAGCCCATCCGCGCTGGCATCGGCGCGGTGCTGTACCCGGTGCAATGGGTGGCGCTGAAGCCGGTGCAGGCCCTGCTGGGCGGCAGCCGCTACCTCGAAGACCTGCAGACCGCCCAGCGCAACGAGGCCGACGCCCGCAAGGCGCTCATGATGCAGGCCGAGCGCGCCGCCCAGGCCGACACGCTGGCCCAGGACAACGCCCGCCTGCGCGAATTGCTCGAGCTGCGCCAGGCCACGACCACCCCGGGCCGCGCGGCCGAGGTGCTGTACGACGCGGCCGACCCCTACACCCGCAAGATCGTGATCGACCAGGGCATGACCCAGGGCGTGGTGGCCGGCTCGCCGGTGATCGACGCGCGCGGCGTGCTGGGCCAGGTCACGCAGGTGCTGCCCTTCACGAGCGAGGTCACGCTGGTGATCGACCGCGACCTGGCCATTCCCGTGCAGAACACCCGCACCGGCGTGCGCAGCGTGGCTTTCGGCGACGCCTCGGCCCACGGCGGCGGCCTGGAGCTGCGTTTCATGGCCGCCAATGCCGACCTGCAGGAGGGCGACCTGCTCTCCACCAGCGGCGTCGACGGCATCTATCCCACCGGCCTCCCGGTGGCGAAGATCGAGCGCATCGAGCGCCGCGCCGATTCGGCCTTCGCCCGCATCTACTGCGTGCCGCTGGCCCATGTGACGGCCGCGCGCTACGTGCTGGTGCTCGAGCCCACCGGCGCGCCGACCGCGCCGCCGCCGGCACCGCCCGCCACCACCCAGCGCAAGCGGCCGGAAGGCAAGCCCGGCGCGGGCAAGAACGAAAAGAAGCCGGGAGAACGTCGATGATCAAGCGCCCCGGCCAGCAGCAGCTCCTGCTGCCCGTCAGCCCGTTCTTCATGTGGACCAGCCTCGTGGTGGCGCTGCTCGTCAACATGGTGCCGATCGGCCGGGCCGTCTGGATGCCCGACCTGCTGGCACTGGTGATCGTGTTCTGGGGCGTGCACCAGCCCATGCGCGTGGGCATAGGCGCGGCCTTCGTCTTCGGCCTGTGCATGGACGTGCACCAGTCGTCGATGCTGGGCCAGCATGCGCTGTCCTACACCACGCTGGGCTTCTTCGCGATCACCATCCACCGGCGCCTGCTCTGGTATCCGGTGTTCTCGCAGGCGCTGCAGGTGCTGCCGCTCTTTGCGCTGTCGCAGCTGATCGAGGTCGTCACGCGGATGATCGGTGGCGGGGTGTTCCCGGGCTGGACGGTGCTGATTTCGCCAGCCGTCGAGGCAGCGCTCTGGCCCTTGGTCACCGCACTGTTACTTGCTCCGCAGCGCCGCACCCCGGAACCGGACGAGAACCGCCCCCTCTAGTCATGATGCCCCCCGGCTTTTCACTTCGCATCGCTGCGTGTAACTCCACCCCCCATGGGGGAGGCGCGGCTCGCCTTGGGGCGGCCCGGCGGCGGCCGCAGCCAGCTGCATTTGCCATCGCACCTGCGCGCGCCTAAGCTCCCACCGCCATGACCGAAATCCGCAACGTCGCCGCCGACCTCGCGCGCTTCAAGCGCCGCGTGATCGTCATAGGGCTGGCGGTGCTGTTCGCCTTCGGGCTGCTGTGCGCGCGGCTGGTGTACCTGCAGGTCACGCGGCACGAAGACCTGGCCGAGCAGGCCGAGAGCAACCGCACGGCGGTGGTGCCTGTGGTGCCGAACCGGGGCTTGATCCTCGACCGTAACGGCATCGTGCTGGCGTCCAACTATTCGGCCTACACGCTGGAGATCACGCCCTCCAAGGTCAACGACGTCGAGGAAACCATCGACAGCCTGACCCAGGTGCTCGAAGTGTCGCCGCGCGACCGCCGCCGCTTCAAGCGCCTGCGCGAAGACTCGCGCAGCTTCGACTCCATCCCCATCCGCACCCGCCTGAGCGACGAGGAAGTCGCGCGCTTCGCGGCCCAGCGCTACCGCTTCCCGGGCGTGGAAATCAAGGCGAGGCTGTTCCGCAACTATCCGCAGGGCGAGCTGGCCTCGCACGTGCTCGGCTACATCGGCCGCATCAACCAGCGCGAGAAGACCGCGATGGAAGACTGGGACGAGGAAGAGCAGGCCAACTACAAGGGCACCGACTACATCGGCAAGCTCGGCATCGAGCAGAGCTACGAAAAGACGCTGCACGGCCAGACCGGCGTCGAGCAGATGGAAACCTCCGCCGGCGGGCGCGCCGTGCGCCGCCTGGCCAGCCATCCGGCCACGCCGGGCAACACCGTGATGCTGTCGCTCGACATCAAGCTGCAGAAGCTGATCGAGGACATGTACGGCGACCGCCGCGGCGCGGTGGTGGCCATCGACCCCAAGACCGGCGAGGTGCTGGCCTTCGTGAGCAAGCCCACCTTCGACCCCAACCTGTTCGTCGAGGGCATCGACAACGAGAGCTGGGCCGCGCTGACCGAATCGATCGACAAGCCGCTGCTGAACCGTGCCCTGCGCGGCACCTATCCGCCCGGCTCCACCTACAAGCCCTTCATGGCGCTGGCGGCGCTGCAGACCGGCAAGCGCGGCCCCAGCGTGGTGGTGAACGACCCCGGCTACTTCAACTTCGGCGGCCACCGCTTCGGCAGCCCCGAAGGCAACCTGGGCGGCGTCGACATGCGCCGCGCGATCCAGCTGTCGAGCAACATCTATTTCTATTCGCTCGCCAACGAGATGGGCGTGGACCTGATCCACGACTCCATGAAGCCGCTGGGCTTCGGCCAGATCACCGGCATCGACCTGGGCGGCGAGGTGCGCGGCGTGCTGCCGAGCACCGAGTGGAAGCGCAACGCCTACAAGCGCCCCGAGGCCAAGAAGTGGTACGCGGGCGAGACCATCTCGCTGGGCATCGGGCAGGGCTACAACAACTTCACCATGCTGCAGCTGGCGCAGGCCACGGCCATCGTGGCGGACGGCGGCCTCAAGCACAAGCCGCACCTCGTGCTGGCCACGCGCAACACGGTGAGCGGGCAGGTGGTGCCGATGCCGCAGCCGCCGGCGGAAAACCTCGGCTACACGGCGTCGGCCATTTCGGTGATCCGCGAGGGTCTGACCAGCGTGGTCACCAGCGGCACGGCGCGTGGCGTGTTCGCGGGCGCGCTCTACCAGGCGGCCGGCAAGACCGGCACGGCGCAGGCCGTGACGCAGGCACAGAACACCAAGTACAACGCCCGCGCGCTCGAAGAGCACCAGCGGGACCACGCGCTGTTCATGGGCTTCGCGCCGGTGAACGACCCGAAGATCGCCATCGCCGTGATCGTCGAGAACGCGGGCTGGGGCGCGGGCGCTGCGGCGCCCATCGCGCGCCGGGTGTTCGACTACTGGCTCGCCGACCAGTACCCGAGCGAGGCCGACATGGCGGCCCTGAAGATCGGCAAGGCGACCGCGCCGATCGGCAAGCCGCGCGTGGCGAGCGAAGTGGCGTGGCCGGCCGCGGCAACCACAACGCCCGCCACCGCGCCCTGAGACATCAAACCACCGTGCCGCTGACTTCGCCCAGGCCGATGCGTACGGCTCCGGCGCGCTCGCAGTAGCCGCGGATCACCAGCGTGTCGCCGTCTTCCAGGAACGTGCGCTTCTCGCCGTTCGCCAGCGTGATCGGCTGCTTGCCGCCCAGCGTCAGCTCGATCAGCGAGCCCGCCTCGCCGGGCCCGGGGCCCGACAGCGTGCCCGAACCCAGCAGGTCGCCCGGCTGCAGGTTGCAGCCGTTCACCGTGTGGTGCGCGATGAGCTGCGCGGCGGTCCAGTAGGCGGCTTGGGTGGTGTTGCTGCGCGTGAGACGCACGGGCGCCTCGCCGGCCGCGCGCATCTTCGCGGTCTGCAGCAGCACTTCGAGCGTGATGTCGAGTGCGCCGCTTTCGCGGTTGGCGGGCGAGTCGAGGTAGGGCAGCGGCTGCGGGTCGCCGGCAGGCCGCTCGAACTTCGCGCGGTACGGCGCCAGCGCCTCGGCCGTCACGATCCACGGCGACAGCGTGCTCGCGAAATTCTTCGACAGGAAGGGGCCGAGCGGCTGGTATTCCCAGGCCTGAATGTCGCGCGCCGACCAGTCGTTGAGCAGCGTCACGCCGAACAGGTGGTCTTCCGCCTCGCCGATGGCAATGGGCTCGCCCTGCGCGTTGCCTTGGCCGACCAGGAAGCCCAGCTCCAGTTCGTAGTCGAGCCGCTTGCAAGGGCCGAAGCTGGGCGTTTCCGCGTCCGGTGCCTTGGTCTGGCCCTGCGGGCGCTTGAAGCTCTGGCCGCTGATGCCGATCGACGAGGCGCGGCCGTGATAGCCGATGGGCACCCACTTGTAGTTGGGCATCAGCGGCTGGTCGGGGCGGAACAGCTTGCCGATGGTGGTCGCGTGGTGGATGCCGGTGTAGAAGTCGGTGTAGTCGCCGATGCGGCAGGGCACCGTCATCTCGGCCTTGGCCTGCGCCAGCAGCGCCTTCGACCATGCGGCCTGCTTGTCGCTGCCTTCGGCCAGGCCGGCGGAGATGGCGGCGCGCAGGGCCTGGCGGTCCTTCACGCTGGCGTTCATCAGCACGTTCATGTCGTCGGTGTCGACGAGGCCGGTGGCGCGCAGGTCCAGCACCTGGTCGCCGATGGCGATGCCGATGCGGAAGGCCTCGCTGCTGCCCGCGGCGCGGAAGCGGCCGAAGGGCAGGTTCTGGATCGGGAAGTCGTTGCCGGCCTCGTTGGCCGAGGCGACCCAGCTGCGCAGCTTCGGGTCATGGGTGGCGTTCAGTGCGGTCATGTGTGTCTTTCAAGCAAATGTTCTATGCAGCCTGGGGTTCGTTCGGGAAACACCGCGGAACCGGCTTTGCCGGGCCGCAGGTGTTGCCCCCGGGAGGGGGGTGGCAGCCACACGAAGTGGGCAAGCCTGGAGGCGAGCCTTACTCGGCGGACATGCCGGCCTTCTTGGCGACGTCGCCCAGGCGCTTGTATTCGGTATCGCTCAGCTTCGCGAGCTCCTGCGGCGTCGAGCCGCGCGGCGAGAAGCCGGCCTGTGCCAGCTTGGCCTTCACGTCGGGCATGGCAAGCGCTTCGACGAAGGCTTCGTTCAGCGCCTTGACGACCGGTGCCGGCAGGTTGGCCGGGCCGTACACGCCGAACCACGGCTCCAGCGCATAGCCTTTCAGGCCCGCCTCGGCCATGGTCGGCACGTCGGGCAGCGAGGGCGAGCGCGCCGGGCCCGCCACCGCCAGCGCGCGCAGCTTGCCGGCCTGGATGTGCGGCAGCGAGGCTGGCAGGTTGTCGAACATCACGCCGATGTTGTTGCCCAGCATGTCGGTGATGGCCGGACCGCTGCCCTTGTAGGCCACGTGCACGAGGTCGGTGCCGGTCATCTGCGCGAACATCACGCCGGCCAGGTTCATCGAGGTGCCGGCGCCCGCGGTGGCGTAGGGCATGCCCGGGTTCTTCCTGGCGGCCGCGATCAGGTCGGGCACGGTCTTGATGGCGGAGGCGGCGGGCACTTCCAGCACGATGGTCGAGGTGCCCAGCAGGCTGATGGCGGTGAAGTCCTTGCGCGGGTCGAAGGCCATCGACTTGTAGATGTGCGGGTTCAGCGCATTGGTCGAAATGGCGCCGAAGCCGATGGTGTAGCCGTCGGGCGCCGCCTTGGCCACCGCGTCCATGCCGATGTTGCCGCCCGCGCCGCCGCGGTTGTCGATCAGCACCGGCTGGCCCAGCTTCTGCGACACCTTCTGGCCCACCGTGCGCGCCACCAGGTCGGTGGTGCCGCCGGGCGTGTAGGGCACGACGAAGCGGATGGGCTTGGACGGGTAGTCGGCGGCGTGTGCGAACTGCGCCGCGAACTGAGCCGCAAATGGCACTGCGAGCAGCGCAACGGCCGCTGCACGGCGGGTCAGGGTGAATGTTTTCTTCATGCTTTGAATTGATCTTTCAGGCCGGCCCAGCAGTCGGCGTAGTCGGTGTCGAGTGCGCTGCTTTTCAGCGCGAAGTTGGTGGGAATGAACCGGTAGCGGCTCTCGAACATGAAGGCCAGCGTGTTGTCGAGCTTGTGCGGCTTGAGGTCGGCATTCGTGGCCTTGTCGAAGGCTTCCTCGTCCGGCCCGTGCGGCACCATGCAGTTGTGCAGGCTCGCGCCGCCGGGCTTGAAGCCGCCCGGCTTGGCGTCGTATTCGCCCAGCACCAGGCCCATGAACTCGCTCATGAGGTTGCGGTGGAACCACGGCGGGCGGAAGGTGTTCTCCATCACCATCCAGCGCGGCGGGAAGATCACGAAGTCGCAGTTCGCGGTGCCGGGCGTGTCGCTGGGCGAGGTCAGCACGGTGAAGATCGACGGATCGGGATGGTCGAAGCTGATCGAGCCGATCACCATGAAGTGCGCCGTGTCGTACTTCACCGGCGACAGGTTGCCGTGCCAGGCGACCACGTTGAAGGGCGACTGCTTCATCGGCGCCTGCCAGAAGCGGCCGCCGAATTTCTTGACGATTTCGTAGCCGCCTTCTTCCGATTCGAAGGCCGCCACCGGCGCCTGGAAGTCGCGCGCATTGGCCAGGCCGTTCGAGCCGATGGGCCCGAGTTCGGGCAGGCGGAAATGCGCGCCGTAGTTCTCGCACACGTAGCCGCGCGAGAGTCCGTCGGGCAGCGCCACCTTGAAGGCCATGCCGCGCGGCAGCACGGCGATTTCGCCGGGCTTCACGTCGAGCACGCCCAGTTCGGTGGTGACGACCAGGCGGCCTTGCTGGGGCACCAGCAGCATCTCGCCGTCGGCGTTGACGAAGGCGCGGCGCTCCATCGAGCGGCCGGCCAGGTACATCAGCGAGCCGATGCCGACCTGCGACTCGGCGTCGCCGTTGGCCGCGATGGTGTGCATGCCGTCGATGAAGTCGACGCCCGCCGCGCCGTCCAGCGGCTGCGGATGCCAGCGCAGCGGCTCGGGCGGCAGCGCGATCTCGCGGTCGGCGCCGGTGGTCCAGTGCGGCTGCGCATACGGCTGGTAGCGGCCCGACACCACCGAGGGCTGGCGGCGGTACAGCCAGGTGCGGCGGTTCTCGTGGCGCGGCGCGGTGAAGGCGGTGCCGGAGATCAGCTCGGTGTAGAGGTCGAAGGGGCCGCGCTGCGGGTTGTTGCGGCCCTGGGGCAGGGCACCGGGCACCGCCTCGGAGGCGTATTCGTTGCCGAAGCCGCTCTGGTAGCGCCGTTCGGAGGGCGGGGTTGCTTGGGTCATGTGCTTTCTCTTTCGAAAAATCGCGATGAGGTTGGAATGCGTGGATGCCGGGGAGCTCAGCCGGCGCGCGCCGCGTCGAAGGCTTCGCGCAGCACGGCCAGCGAGCCGATGTGGTTGGCCAGCACGAGCACCAGGCGTGCGTTGAAGGCGTGGCTCTCTTCGTTGGAAAGTCCCTGGTGGGCCTCGATGAGCGCCTCGTAGAAATCGTCGGGTGCCTCGAGGTTGGGCGTGGTGATCAGTTGCTGTGGTGCTTGCATGGCTTTCATGCCTTGGCCAGTGCGCGGTCGACGGCCGCGCGGATGAGGGTGGGCGTGGGGCTGCGCCAGCGCGCGCACACATGCTGGTCGGGCCGCAGCAGGTAGACGGTGCCGGGCTGCGCGTCGTAGCGCCGCGTGGCGAGTTCGCCGTCGGGCGTGGCGTCTTCCACGCGCACCACGTGCAGCGGCAAGTCGCATTCCTTCAATGCCTGCAGGCTGCGCTTGGCGGCCTCGCCGCGGCCGAACACCAGCGCGGTGAAGCGCTCCACATGGCATTCGCGCAGCAGCCAGCCGGTGCCGCCGTCGGCGCGTGCCACGGGTGCGTCGGCCGCCGCTGCGCCGGGCACCATCGTGCCGGCGAAGCCATCGGCATCGGGCGTGTTGAGCGGCGAATCGCGCAGCACAGTGGCCACCGACAGCCGCCCGCTGTTGACCAGCGTGCGCGCAAAGGCATGGCGCCGGGTCAGCTCCAGCACCGCGTCGCGGAAGAGCCGGCTCACGTCGCTCTTGGGCGTGATGAAGTCGGTGGCGCGCGTGGAGTTGCGGATGTTTTCGTCGGCTGCGAACTCGCGCTCGCTGGCATAGCTGTCGAGCAGCGCATCGGGCGCCTGGCCCTGCACCACGGCCGCGAGCTTCCAGGCGAGGTTGTCCGCGTCCTGCACGCCCGAATTGGCGCCGCGCGCGCCGAAGGGCGACACGCCGTGCGCCGAGTCGCCAGCGAACAGCACGCGGCCGTGGCGGAAATGTTCCATGCGCTGGCAGGCGAAGGTGTAGACGCTGGCCCAGCCGATCTGGAACTGCACGCCCTCGAAGCCGATGCTGTCGAGCAGCGCGCGCACGCGCGGCGTGATGTTCTCGGGCTTGCGTTCTTCCGCCGGGTCGGCGTCCCAGCCGAGCTGGAAGTCGACGCGCCACATGCCGTCGGCCTGCTTGTGCAGCAGCACGCTCTGGCCGGGATGGAACGAGGGGTCGAACCAGAAGCGGCGCTCGGTGGGCAGGTGCGCGTCCATAGTGATGTCGGCGATCAGGAAGCGGTCGCGGAAGATCCGGCCTTTCGCTTCCAGGCCCATCATCTGGCGCGTGTTGGAGCGCGAGCCGTCGCAGGCGGCGACGTAACCGGCCCGCAGCCGGTACTCGCCCTCGGGCGTTTCCACCGTCAGCACCGCGCCGTCGTCGCCTTGCTCGATGCCGGTCACCTTGTGGTTCCAGCGCAGGTCGATCAGCGGCAGCGCGGCCACGCGCTCGACGAGGTAGCCCTCGACGTAGTACTGCTGCAGGTTGATGAAGGCAGGGCGCTCGTGGCCGGGCTCGGGCAGCAGGTCGAAGCTGTAGACCTGCTCGTCATGGAAGAACACCTTGCCCACGTTCCACGACACGCCCTTGTCGACCATGCGGTCGCCGCAGCCGAGGCGGTCGAACACCTCGAGCGTGCGCTTGGCGAAGCAGATCGCGCGCGATCCGCTGGACAGGGTGTTGTCGTTGTCGAGCAGCACCACCGGCACCTGCCGCAGCGCGAGGTCGATGGCCAGCGTGAGGCCCACCGGGCCGGCGCCGACGATCACGACGGGGTGGTGCGCCGGTGCCGCCGCGTCCTGGTCGGCGTGGCGTTTGTAGTCGAAGCGCAGGCTCTGATAGTCGATCACGTGTTGTCTCCGTGCATTTGTCTTTGTCTTGCCCCTTCCCCCGTTGGGGGAAGGTTGGGATGGGGGCACGCGGCGTTCACTTCGGACGCTCTGCCTGCCTCCCACCCCAGCCCCCCCAGCGGGGGAGGGAGCGATGCGGGATCAGCCTTCCAGTGCCTTCCACATCTCGATGTCGCGCTCGGCCGTCCACACGCGCGGATCGGCATGGCCCGAGGCCTCGTCGTACGCGCGGCTCACGTCGAAGGGCATGCAGTGGTCGAAGATCACCCACTGGCTGTACTTGGGCTTGAGCTTTTCGTAGGTTTCCTTGTAGACCGCGTTCAGGTCGCGGCCGGCCTTCACGCCTTCCTGCACGCTGGCGTACACGTCGGAGATGAAGTCGCGCGTGCCTGTCAGGCCCTCGGCCACGGCTTCGGGCGTGGTGAGTGCGGCGCCGCGGCCCGGCACCAGCGCCACGGGCTTGAGCGCGGCGATGTTGTCCAGCGTCTGCGGCCAGTCCTTGAAGTAGGCGTCGCCGGCGTACGGCGTGGCGCCGAACTCGACCAGGTCGCCCGACAGCAGCGTGCGTTCCTGCGGCAGCCAGACGACGGTGTCGCCCTTGGTGTGGCCGCGGCCCAGCTGGATGAGCTGCACTTCGAGCTTGCCCAGCCACAGCGTCATCTTGCCGGTGAAGGTCATGGTGGGCCAGGTCAGGCCCGGAGGCACGGTCTCGACGTTCTGGAACAGGCGGGGGAAGCGGCCGATCTCGCTGGCCTTGTCTTGTTCGCCGCGCTCGACGATCAGGTCGCGCGTGTCCTGGCTGGCCAGGATGTGCTCGGCGCCGTAGCCTGCCGCGCCCAGCACGCGCACGGCGTGGTAGTGCGTGAGCACCACGTACTTGATGGGCTTGTCGGTCACTTCGCGGATGCGGCGCACCACGTCGGCGGCCATGGCAGGGGTGGCCTGGGTGTCGGCCACCAGCACGCAGTCGTCGCCGATGACGATGCCGGTGTTGGGGTCGCCTTCGGCGGTGTAGGCCCAGGCATGTTCGGAGATCTGGCTGAAGGTGATCTTCTTCTCTTCCATGTCGGCCTGGCTGGCGAATTTCTTGGCTTGGCTCATCGGGTGTCTCCGTCGGTGGGGTGGAATTTGGGATTCGTCTAAGTCGAACGAATTCGCGGTTAACGAATTTTCGGAGTGTAAGCGCCGGATCAGTTAATGTCTAATCCCTTCTTCATGAACGAACAACCGGACGCCAAAGGCAGCCATGGCCACTGACACCGACCGCGCCCAGCGCGGCATCCAGAGCATCGAGGTCGGCGGCCAGTTGCTGCGGGCGCTGGTGCACCACGGCCGGCCGATGGCGCTGAAGGACCTGGCGCGGGAAGCCGACATGACGCCCGCCAAGGCGCACCCGTACATGGTCAGCTTCGGGCGCCTGGGCCTCATCGAGCAGGACCGCGCCAGCGGCCACTATTTGCTCGGCCCGCTTGCCTTGCAACTGGGGCTCATCAGCCTGCAGCAAGCCGACCCGGTGCACATCGCCACGCCGCTGATCGGCCAGCTCGCGCAGCAGATCGGCCACACCGTGGCGCTGGCCGTATGGGGCGCGCGCGGCGCGACCATCGTCCGCACGGCCGAGTCGCCTTCGCCGGTGCACGTGAACATGCGGCACGGCACGGTGTTCTCGCTGACCAACACCGCCTCGGGCCGTGTCTTCGCCGCGTACCTCGACGCCGAGGTGGTGCGCCGCCTGCTCGAGGAAGAGCGCCAGCGCCAGAAGCAGCGCAAGGGCGGCGAGCCCGCGCAACCGGCCGGCATGCCGCCGTTGCAGCCGCTGCCTTCATGGAGCGACTTCGAGCGCCAGCTGAAGGAAGTGCGCGACCACGGCATCAGCCGTTCCGACGGCGAGGTCATCGAGGGCGTGAGCGCCATGGCCGCGCCGGTGTTCGATCACACTGGCGCCATCGTGCTGGCCGTCACCGCCATCGGCCCGGCCGGCATCTTCGACACCGCGTGGGACGGCGAGATTTCCCGCGCGCTCAAGGCCTGCGCCGGCACCGTGTCGCAGCGCCTGGGCGCAACCGCCGTTCTCACCCCGGCGAACTCCCCCAAACCAGAGCGATGACGCGCGTCACACCAGAAAACACCTCCACCTTCGAAGCAGTACAGGCGGCCGCACGGCTGCTGCGCGATGCCCGGCGCATCGTCGTGTTCTCCGGCGCCGGCCTGTCCCGCGCCTCCGGCATTCCGACCTACCGCGACGCCGACGGCCTCTGGAAGAGCCAGAACGCCCTGCAGTTCTCCCACGCCGAAGACCTGGCGCGCGACCCGGCCGGCTTCACGAAGTTCTGGGCGCAGCGTGTGTCGGTGATCGAGTCGGCGCAGCCCAACCCGGGCCACGCCGCGCTCGCGGCACTGCAGCGGCTGCGCCCCGCCACACGGCTCGTCACGCAGAACGTCGACGGCCTGCTCACGCTGGCCGGCGGCCAGGACGTGCTCGAACTGCACGGCTCGCTGCGCCGCTGGCGCTGCGACCACTGCGGCAACCGCAGCGGCCCCTGGCCCTTCCACCGCTGCCTGCGCTGCGGCTCGCATGCGCGCCCCGACGTCGTGATGTTCGGCGAGATGCTGAACGCCAGCGTGCTGCTCGACGCGCAGGTGGCCGCGCAGGAGTGCGATCTGTTCATGGTGGTGGGGAGCACCACCATCGTCTACCCGGCGGCCGAGCTGCCGCAGACGGCGCTGGCGCACGGGGCGCGGCTCATCACGCTGAACCTGGAGCCGCTGCCGCACCTGGACGATGCGGCCTCCGTGGTGCTGAGGGGAGCGTCGGAAGACCTGTTGCCGAAGTTGCTGGCGGGGCTGGGCTGAAAGCCGGATGTGGGGCGGGTATTTACGCCATGGCGACGGTCTAAACTCGGGCGCCCCGGGAGGCGTCACATGTTCGCGCTTCCGCATACCTGATCCAAAGAATGGCGCCCGCAAAACTCTGGTTGTCGATATTTTTGTCGGGCTTTGCCGTATGCGCGTGCCTCCTGCTGCAGTCTCTGTTGACGCTTGCTCCCTATGGAGACCTCTCCCGTGTCGGGCGTGTCTCTGAAGATGATTTCGGCTGGAAGATCGACCCGCCGCATATTGGCAGCGAGCTGCTGCAAGGTGTTCCCATCGACAAAGCCGACATCCTGGTGATCGGCGACAGTTTCTCGGCATCGCATGTCTGGCAATCAGCGCTGGCAAGAGACGACTACGCCGTGGCAACGACATACTGGTCGCAGCTCGACGAGATGCTCTGCGCCGATTTCGATGAATGGCTCTCGCAGATCGGTTTTCGCGGCAAGCTGGTGGTCATCGAGAGTGTGGAGCGCCTGCTGAATGTGCGGCTCGCGCATTCACGCAAATGCACGCCCCTGAAGCGCCCTTTGACGGCTGCAGTCGAGCCGGCATCACCGCCCTTGGCGCACGTGCCCGCCTTCGCTCTCAATTGGGACGCGCAGCTCTTTTCGGGCTGGATGACGAACAGGTGTACCCGCGCGGCGATCGCCGGCAAGGTGCGCAGCGGCTGCAACTCCATGACGCTGGCGCGGCCTGTGGCTGACGGCTGCGCGTTGTTCAGTCATCGACGCTGTGATCTCGCTCTCTTCCTGGCGGACGACTTGAATCACGGGGAACTCACGGCAGCCAACGTAGCCGGCATGCAGGCTTTATCGAGCACGCACGCCAAGACGCCCGTGCTCTGGATGGTGGTTCCGAACAAGTGGACAGCCTATATCGAGCCCTCGCGGTCGCAGGCATTCGTGGAGGCGCTGCGGCAGACCGACCTGGGGCCCGATCTGTTTGCGTTCGTTCAGCAGGAGAAGACCGGGATGCGGGACTTCTATTTTCCGAACGACACCCACATTTCCACGCGCGGTCTGCTTGTGTTGGGCGAACGCATGGCACAGGCAGTCAAGCAAAAGCTCGGCGTCGAAGCGCCATCCGCCATCGAGTGAGGCCGCTCAGCCCTTCCTGCCGCCCAGCAGCACCAGCGCCCCGCCCACCACGATCACGGCCACGCTGGCCCAGGTGGGGAAGTTGACGGTCTGCTTCTCCTTCATCGAGAACTCAAGCGGGCCGAGCTTGGCCTCGTGGGTTTCCTTGGTGAAGCTGAAGCTGCCGAGGCCCAAGGCTGCGATGCCGGCCACGATCAGCAGGATGCCGACGATGCGTGTTGCGTTCATGGTGTAGCTCCTCCGTTCTGGCCGCAGGTTACTGCCGGGGCTGTTGCTGCTGCAACTGGTCGACCCACTGCACCACATCGGCCACTGCAGCGTCGCTGGCCGAGATCAACGACTTCACCCCGCCGGGCGCGTCGGCGCTGGGGGCGGGGCTGCGCACGGTGAACAGGCGCTGGCCCAGCACCCGGTCGCCGGCGGGGGTGCCGCGGATCAGCGTGGCGCGCAGGCGCACCAGGCCCACGCTGGCGCTGGCCGAATCGAAATAGTGTGTGAACTCGTCGAGCGAGATGCGCAGCGTGTCGGGCACTTCGCCCTTGCTGCGCGAGATGGTCGCGCTTTCTTCCGGGCCGAGCACCGTGCGGCGCTCCGACAGCGTGTCGCGCAGCCGCTGGCGCAGCAATTGCGCCGGCGGCTGGCTCCAGCGCGACTGGCTGTAGGGCCGCAGCTCGTTGGCGTCGGCGTAGCCCAGGCGATAGAGGATCTGCGTGCCGTCGAGGCGGCTGTTGCTCTCGAACTCGGCCAGCGCCAGGGTGGGGCGCATCTGAGCCGGGGCCGATGCCGGGGCCTGCGTGGCGGCGGGGCCGGGGCCGAAGTCGTACAGCGCGGCGCGCGCGGGCTTGTCGGGCAGCGCGCCGCAGCCGGCGGCCAGCAGCGCGAAGCCGACGGCCAGCGCCGCGGCGCTGGCAGCGCGGCGCGGCTGCGCCAGGGATCGGATGGCGTGGATGGTGGCGTTCATGGTCATGATGGGCCTCTTCTCTCCCTCAGGGCCGCGTCGCGGCGGGCGCGCTGAAACCCGGCTCGCCCGGGCCCGCCACCGTGCCGCCGTTGCCGAACAGCAGCGATTGCGGGTTGTCGTTGATGCTGTCGGCCGCGCGGCCCAGCCGGCGGATGGCGTGCGAGGTGTCGTCCGCCACGCGGTTCACGCGCGGCAGCGTGGCCGAATTGAACGAGTCGACCGCCTGCGCCAGCGCCTTGGTGCCGTCGCTCAGGCGCTCGACCGGGCCGTCGGGCGCGTTCAGCCGCACGACGGTGGTGTTGAAGTTGTTGGCCACGCGCGAGACGTCGCCCGCCGCCTTCTTCACCGAGGCCATGGTGTCGGGCAGCTTCGTCAGCGCCGGGTTCAGGCCGGTCTTGACCGTGTTGTCGAGCGTCTTGAGCAGCGTGTTGGCGCTGGCCGAGGCGGCCGCGATGTTCTCCAGCGCGTCGGCCGCGCGCTTCTGGTTCGGGTCGCTCAGCAGCTGGTTGGCGCGCTTGGTCACTTCCTCGACCTGGTTGATGATGGCTTCGCCGCGGTCCTGCAGCTGCGCCAGCATCGACGGCTTGAGCGGAATGCGCGGCGGGTCGTCGTTGTCCGGCTTGAGCGACACCGTCGACTCGCCCTTGTCGTCCAGCGCGATGAAGGCCAGGCCGGTCACGCCCTGGTAGCTCAGCGTGGCAAAGCTCGAGGTTGTGAGCGGCACGCGTTCGTCGACCGTGATGCGCACCCGCACGTTGCCCTTGACCTTGGGGTCGAAGTCGATCGACGTCACCTTGCCCACCGCGATGCCGCGGTAGCGCACCATCGCCTGCGGCTGCAGGCCGCTCACGGCCTCTCGCGTGGACAGTTCGTAGACGTTGCGCACGGTGTTGTCGCGCGTGAACCAGATCACCAGCGCGACGAGCGCGGCGATCAGGCCGAGCACGAAGGCGCCGGCGGCGAGGGCATGGGCCTTGTTTTCCATGGTGGCTACCTACCTTTCAGCGGCCCGCCTCGGCGGCGGGCTGCGATGCGAGAGATGCGTCGGCGGGCTTGTCATGCAGGGCCTCCAGGGCGCGCTGGCCGCGCCCGCCGAGAAAATATTCGTGGATGAACGGATGCGGGTACGCAATGACCTCGCGCGCCGTGCCGGTGACGATCACCTTCTGGTCGGCCAGCACCGCGATGCGGGTGCTCAGGTCGAACAGCGTGTCCAGGTCGTGCGTGACCATCACCACCGTCAGGCCCAGCTCGCGGTGCAGGCCGCGCAGCAGGTTGCAGAAGCTGTCGGAGGCCTCGGGGTCGAGGCCGGCCGTGGGCTCGTCCAGCAGCAGCAGCGGCGGGTCCATGATGAGCGCGCGCGCCAGCGCCACGCGCTTGATCATGCCGCCCGACAGGTCCGAAGGGCTCATGTTGGCGTGCCGGGGCTCCAGGCCCACCATCTGCAGCTTCACCAGCGCCGCATGGCGGATCAGCTCGTCGGGCAGCAGCTTCAGCTCGCGCAGCGGAAACGCGATGTTCTCCAGCACGCTGAAGGCCGAGAACAGCGCACCGTGCTGGAACAGCATGCCCACGTTGGCCGCGCCCGAGGCGCTGAGCTCGCCGGGCTCCTGGCCCAGCACCTCGACATGGCCGCGCGTCGGCTTCTCCAGCCCGAGGATCTGGCGCAGCAGCACCGTCTTGCCCGTGCCCGAGCCGCCGACCAGCGACAGCACCTCGCCGCGGTCGATGTGCAGCCGCAGGTCTCGATGCACCACCTGCTCGCCTTCGGCGTTCTTGAACACCGTCCACAGGCCGCGGATGTCCACCACGGTCTGGTCGGTGTCGGGGCGCACGGGCATGCTCATCGTGTCATCCCCGGAAGCCGATGCCCTTGAAGAGCACGGCGAAGAGCGCATCCACCAGGATCACCGCGGTGATCGAGGTCACCACCGACGAGGTGGTGCCGCGCCCCAGGCTCTCGGTGTTGGGCTTGACCTTCATGCCGAAGTAGCAGCCGATCAGCGCGATCAGCACGCCGAACACCGCCGACTTGGCCATGGCCAGCCACAGGTTGGAAATAGGAACCGCGCGCGGCAGCGCCGACAGGAAGTACGACGGCGAGATATTGAGCGCCGCGTCGGCCGCCAGCATGCCGCCCGCGAGCGCCGCCATCGAGGTCCACAGGCTGATCAGCGGCATTGCGATGGCCAGCGCCAGCACGCGAGGCATCACCAGCCGGAAGCCATGGGCGATGCCCATCACGCGCATCGCGTCGAGCTCTTCGGTCACGCGCATCACGCCGATCTGCGCCGTGATGGCCGAGCCCGAGCGCCCGGCGATCAGCACCGCCGCCAGCACCGGCCCCAGCTCGCGGATCAGCGAGAGGCCGAGGATGTTCACCACGAAGGTCTCGGCGCCGTACTGCCGCAGCTGCTGCGAGATCAGGTAGGCCAGCACCACGCCGATCAGGAGCCCCACCAGCGCCGTGATGTGCAGCGCCGTGGCGCCGAACTGGTACAGGTGCCCGGAGAAATCGCGCCACGGTCCGCGGTGCGGCGCGCGGATCAGCGCGCAGACATCGATCGCCAGCTGGCCGAGCAGGCTGGTGAAGTCGCGCATCACGATCATCGCGCGCGGGCCGTTGTGCGAGAACGCGCGTATGCGGTCGTTCAGCGTGGGCAAGGGTTCCTCGGGCGTGGCGACGGTGTATTGCGCCACATGGTCGAGCACCGCCTTGTGCTGCGGCGCCATCTCCAGCGCGGCGGGCCAGGCGTGGCGCCAGTGTTCCCACAGCAGCTGCGCGCCGATGTGGTCGAGCTGCTCGATCGCGCGCAGGTCCCAGGCGCGGTCGTCGGCCGCCGGGGCCGCCTCCAGGTTCTTCGACAGTGCCTGCCAGGCCGGCTTGGAAGACATCGCCAGCGTGGTCCAGCGGCCTGTGGCCACGGTCCACTGCCGGCCGTCCCGCTCCTGCTGTCCGAGGCGAGGCCACGCGCTGTCGGCGGCTGGAGCGTCGGCAGGCGAGTGGGCAGGGGACATAGGGCGGACGAGCAGGAAAGTTAACAAAAGCCAGGGTGCGAATCGCGCATCGTAACCGGGTGCATCCGCTGTGCGCGTGTTGCAGACCCCTCGTTTGCGTAGGGCTCCACGCCGTTTCTTCAGCTTTTCTTAATTCACACCTGGGGTGTCCGCCTGAAAGCGCGCCCGCTCAGGCCGCGAACCCCTCCGCCAGCGCCTCGCGCAGCCATGCCACGAACGCCGTCACCGCCTGCGGCACGTGCGTGGCGTAGGGCCGTATTGCATACAGCCGCTCGCCGAACGCGCCCACCGATCGCCATTGCGGCAGCACCTGCTGCAGCTTGCCCGACTGCAGCGCCGACTGCGCGCTGAAGTCGGGCACCAGCGCGATGCCCAGCCCGGTCAGCGCCGCGTCGCGCAGCGCCTCGCTGTTGTTCGCCACCAGCGGCCCCGACACCGGCACCGTGATGCGCGGCGCCGAGGCCTTGGCCTCGAAGTGCCAGGTCGGCGTTTCCTGCGCGCGCGGGTAGTGCAGGCAGTCGTGGTCGGCCAGCGCCTGCGGTTCGCGCGGCGTGCCGCGGCGGCGCAGGTAGGCGCGGCTGGCCACCAGCACCGATTGGGTTTCGCACAGCGTCCAGGCCACGTGGGTGTCCGGCGGTGCCGCCGTGTGGCGGATCGCGAGGTCGAAGCCTTCCATCGCGAGCGAACTGAGCCGGTCCGACAGGTCGAGCTCGATGCGCACCTCGGGCTGCGCGCGCAGGAAGTCGGCCAGCCGCGGCACCAGCTGCTGGCGCGCGAAGGCCACAGGCGCCGTCACCCGCACCAGCCCGCGCGGCACGCCGGCAAGGTCGCGCACGCCCGCGAAGCTGTGCGCGATCTGCTCGAAGGGCGCGCGCATGTCGTCCACCAGCCGCCGGCCCGCCTCGGTGAGCCGCACGCTGCGCGTCGTGCGCTGCACCAGCGGCGCGCCGGCCGCGTGCTCCAGCTCGGCGATGCGCTGGCTCATGGCCGCCTTGCTCACGCCCAGGCGCAGCGCGGCGGCGGTGAAGCTGCCCTGCTGCGCCAGCACCGTGAGCCAGTGCAGGTGGGTCCAGAGCGACTCGATATTTTGGGGTTTCATCCATCCATTGTTCGCTATGGTGAACAATAAATTCAAGTTTCGTGTCTAGGCGCGAGGGAGGCCGCTGCCTAAACTGGCCGCATTCACCTCTTGACCCGTCACGCGAAAGCACAGCCCATGCCCACCACCAACATCGACCACTTCATCGCCGGCCAGCCTGCCGCCAACACTTCCGGCCGCACGCAGGACGTGACCAACCCTGCCACCGGCGCCGTCACCGGCAAGGTCGGCCTGGCCGATGCAGCGCAGGTTTCCGCCGCCGTGGCTGCTGCGCAGGCCGCCTTCCCGGCCTGGGCCGACACCCCGCCGATCCGCCGCGCGCGCGTCATGTTCAAGTTCCTGCAGCTGCTCAACGAGCACAAGGACGAGCTGGCCCGCATGATCACCGCCGAGCACGGCAAGGTCTTCACCGACGCACAGGGCGAGGTCTCGCGCGGCATCGACATCGTCGAGTTCGCCTGCGGCATTCCGCAGCTGCTCAAGGGCGACTTCACCGACCAGGTGAGCACCGGCATCGACAACTGGACGCTGCGCCAGCCCCTGGGCGTGGTCGCCGGCATCACGCCCTTCAACTTCCCGGTGATGGTGCCGATGTGGATGTTCCCGGTGGCCATTGCCGCGGGCAACACCTTCGTGCTCAAGCCCAGCCCGACCGACCCGACGCCCTCGCTGCGCATGGCCGAGCTGCTGAAGGAAGCCGGCCTGCCCGACGGCGTGTTCAACGTGGTGCAGGGCGACAAGGTCGCGGTCGACGCGCTGCTGGAGAACCCCGACGTCAAGGCCATCAGCTTCGTCGGCTCCACGCCCATCGCCAACTACATCTACGAAACCGGTGCACGCCACGGCAAGCGCGTGCAGGCCCTGGGCGGCGCGAAGAACCACATGGTGGTGCTGCCCGACGCCGACATCGACCAGACGGTCGACGCGCTGATCGGCGCGGGCTATGGCTCGGCCGGCGAACGCTGCATGGCGATCAGCGTGGCGGTGCTGGTGGGCGACGTGGCCGACAAGATCATTCCCAAGCTCATCGAGCGTACCAAGACGCTGCAGGTGCTCAACGGCACCAACCTCGCGGCAGAGATGGGCCCGATCGTCACGCGCGCCGCGCATGAACGCATCACCGGCTACATCGACCTGGGCGAGAAGGAAGGCGCGAAGCTGCTGGTGGACGGCCGCCAGTTTGACGGCAACAAGGCGGGCGAAGGCTGCGGCGACGGCTTCTGGATGGGCGGCACGCTGTTCGACCACGTCACGCCCGAGATGCGCATCTACAAGGAAGAAATCTTCGGCCCGGTGCTCAGCTGCGTGCGCGTGGCCAACTTCAAGGACGCGGTCGACCTGGTCAACGCGCACGAGTTCGGCAACGGCGTGAGCTGCTTCACCCGCGACGGCAACGTGGCGCGCGAATTCAGCCGCCGCATCCAGGTGGGCATGGTCGGCATCAACGTGCCGATCCCGGTGCCCATGGCCTGGCACGGCTTCGGCGGCTGGAAGCGTTCGCTGTTCGGCGACATGCACGCCTACGGCGAAGAGGGCGTGCGCTTCTATACCAAGCAGAAGTCGGTCATGCAGCGCTGGCCGGAGAGCATCGGCAAGGGTGCCGAGTTCGTCATGCCTACAGCCAAGTAGCATGCGGTGCGGCGCGAGGGGCGCCGCCATCCCGGCCAGTAATTTCGTCGAACAAAAAAGAGAGACAAGTCAAACGCCATGAGCGAGACCCAATTCGACTACATCATCATCGGGGCCGGCACCGCCGGCTCGCTCATGGCCAATCGGCTCAGCGCCGACAGGAGCAAGCGCGTGCTGCTCATCGAGGCCGGCCGCAAGGACGACTACCACTGGATCCACATTCCGGTCGGCTACCTGTATTGCATCGGCAATCCGCGCACCGACTGGCTCTACAGCACCGAGCCCGACGCCGGCCTCAACGGCCGCGTGCTGCGCTATCCGCGCGGCAAGACGCTGGGCGGCAGCTCCAGCATCAACGGCATGATCTACATGCGCGGCCAGTCGCGCGACTACGAGCAGTGGGCGCAGCTCACCGGCGA
Organism: Variovorax durovernensis; assembly: GCF_977011995.1. Taxonomy (NCBI): domain Bacteria; kingdom Pseudomonadati; phylum Pseudomonadota; class Betaproteobacteria; order Burkholderiales; family Comamonadaceae; genus Variovorax; species Variovorax durovernensis. The sequence goes on from NZ_CDRNCW010000001.1 coordinate 479,795, forward strand.
CGAGTCGTGGCGCTGGCAGAACGTGCTGCCGGCCTTCAAGAAACACGAAGACTTCTATCTAGGCGCCGACGAAATGCACGGCGCCGGCGGCGAATGGCGCGTCGAGAAGCAGCGGCTGCGCTGGGACATCCTCGACGCTTTTGCCGAAGCCGCGGCCCAGGCCGACGTGCCGCACACCACCGACTTCAACCGCGGCAGCAACGAGGGCGTGGGCTACTTCCAGGTCAACCAGAAGAACGGCTGGCGCTGGAACACCGCCAAGGCCTTCCTGCGTCCGACCTGCTATGGCAGGCCCAACTTCGAGCTGTGGACCGGCGCGCAGGTGTCGCGCCTGCTGTTCGAGACGCTGCCCGACGGCACGCGCCGCTGCACCGGCGCCGAGGTGTGGAACGGCAGCGAGACGGTTACCGCGCAAGCCTCGCGCGAGGTGATCCTGAGCGCGGGCGCCATTGGCTCGCCGCAGATCCTGCAGCTCTCGGGCATCGGCCCGGCCGCTCTGCTGCGCCAGCACGGCATCGACGTGGTGCTCGATGCCCCCGGCGTCGGCGCCAACCTGCAGGACCATCTGCAGATCCGCGCGGTCTACAAGATCAGCGGCGCGCCCACGCTCAATGTGCTGGCCTCGTCGATGGTCGGCAAGGCGAAGATCGGGCTCGAGTACGTGCTCAAGCGCAGCGGGCCGATGAGCATGGCGCCCTCGCAGCTCGGCGCCTTCACGCGCAGCTCGCCGGAGCACGAATGGCCGAACCTGCAGTACCACGTGCAGCCGCTGTCGCTCGATGCCTTCGGCGATCCGCTGCACAGCTTTCCGGCGTTCACCGCCAGCGTGTGCAACCTCAACCCCACCAGCCGCGGCGCTGTGCGCATCAAGAGCGGGCGCTTCCAGGACGCGCCGGCCATCGCCCCCAACTACCTGAGCACCGACGAAGACCGCAAGGTGGCGGCCGACTCGCTGCGCGTGACGCGCCGCATCGCGTCGCAGCCCGCGCTCGCCAAGTACAAGCCCGAGGAATGGAAGCCCGGCGTGCAGTACCAGACCGACGAAGACCTGGCCCGCCTGGCCGGCGACATCGCCACCACCATCTTCCACCCGGTGGGCACCACCAAGATGGGCGCCGACGGCGACCCGATGGCGGTGCTCGACTCGAAGCTGCGCGTGCGCGGCGTGCGGGGCCTGCGCGTGGTGGATGCGGGCGCGATGCCCACCATCACCAGCGGCAACACCAACAGCCCTACGCTGATGATGGCGGAGAAGGCCGCCGGCTGGATTTGCGGCGAGGCGCAGGACTAGCCCCGGCCGCCTCGATGTTTTCGAGGCGCGCCTTGGCGCCCTCGATCATCAGGTCCACGCCAATGTCGAACATCGCGTCCGGCCCGGCCTCGCGGTAGCTCGCGAAGGCTTCGGCCAGCAGCGGGCGCGAGGCCGCGGAGGCATCGAGCGCCTGCTGGCGCGCCTCGGCGTCGGGCGGCGCCGCCTGTTCTTCCAGCACGCAGCCCACCGTGTAGCGGCCCAGCGCGATCAGCAGCGTCATGGCCTGCGTTGCCGGCACGCCGCGGTCGACCACGGCCGCCAGCTGGGCCTCCACCATTTCCAGGTCGCCCGGATCGGGCTCGGTGCCGGCGTGCAGCCGCGCGCCGTCGCGCCGCGCCAGCAGCGCGCGCCGGAAGCTGCGCGCGTTCTCGCGCAGGAAGGTTTCCCACGATTCGTCGGGCAGCGGCAGCTGCCGCTTGTGGGCGCGGCGCAGCAGTTCGCTGCTCATCGCGTCGAGCAACGCCCGCTTGTTCCTGAAATGCCAGTACAGCGCCGGCTGCTGCACGCCCAGCCGCTCGGCCAGCAGCCGGGTGCTGAGCTTGTCCATTCCGACCTCGTCGAGCAGCCCCAGGGCGGTCTCGAGGATCACTTCGCGGTCCAGTTTCATTCAGATGTGCATGCCGATGTCGATTCGGGAGGGTACTTCACAGCCCGGAATTTATCGCTGATAATTCCTTATCAATGATAAATTCCACCACACTCCCAACGCCTTCCGCCGCGAAGGGCCGCCATGCGCATGCAGTGATCCTGGCGATCGTCACGCTCGACGCCATCGGCATCAGCCCGGTCATGCCGATCGTGCCGGGCCTGCTGCGCGAGGTCGGCCACACCGGCGATCTCGGCTGGCGCTTCGGCGCCTTTCTCTCGCTCTACGCACTGATGCAGTTCCTCTGCGCACCCGTGCTCGGCGCGCTCAGCGACCGCTTCGGCCGCCGGCCGGTGCTGCTCATCTCGGTGGCGGGCGCGGCCATCGACGCGCTCTTCATGGCCTTCGCGCCCTCGCTGTGGATGCTGTTCGTGGGCCGCGCCATCGCGGGCATGACGGGAGCGAGCACCGCCGTGGCCTCCGCCGCCATTGCCGACCTCACGCCCGAGAACCAGCGCGCGCGCTGGTTCGGCCGCATGGGCGCCTGCTTCGGACTGGGCTTCATCGCCGGGCCCGCCATCGGCGGCGTGCTCGGCGACCACGGCGTGCGGCTGCCGTTCATCGCGGCTGCGGTGCTCAACGGCGTGACCTTCCTCGTCGGCCTGCTGGTGCTGCGCGAGTCGCGCCCGCCGGCGCTCGCCACAAAACCTTTCGACCGCGGCGTGCTGCATCCGCTCGCGCCGCTGCGCTGGGCCAACAGCTTTGCGGCGCTGTTGCCCCTGCTCGGCGTGTTCCTGCTGCTGGTGCTGGTGGGCGAGGTCGCCGGCACGACCTGGGTGATCTACGGCCAGGACCGCTACGCCTGGAACGGCACCATGGTCGGCCTCTCGCTCGCGGTCTTCGGCCTGCTGCATGCGCTGGTGCAGGGCTTCGTCGCCGGCCCGGTGGTCGAGCGCTGGGGCGAGCGCGCGGCCATCGCCATCGGCACCATCGCCGACGGCACGGGCTATGCGCTGATCGCCTTCGCCACGCAGGGCTGGATGGCCATCGCGATGCTGCCGTTGCTGTGCATGGGCGGCGTCTGTGCGCCGGCGCTGCAGGCCACGCTCTCGGCGCGCGTGGGCGAGGCGCAGCAGGGGCGGCTGCAGGGCGTGCTCGCGAGCATCACCAGCCTGGCGGCGGTGTTCGGACCGCTGCTCATCAGCCCCCTCTACTTCGCGTTTCGCACGCGCTTCCCGGGCATCGTGTGGCTGGCGGGAGCGTCGCTCTATCTGCTGTGCCTGCCGGTACTGCTGCGCAGGACCGGAAGAACCGGCGCGCAGGGCTGACGGATCACTTCTCGATCGTCTTGTTCCAGCGGGCGTTCCACGCCGGGCGGTTCGCGTTGATGCTTTCCCAGTCGATGGTCACTGCGGTCTTCATCCACTTGTTGATGTCCGCCACCTGCGCCGCGCCTTCACCCTCGGCGGGGGCCTTGGGGTTGGTCGGGATCTGCGCGCCGTACTGCAGCACGTTGGCCTGCGCCACCGGGCTCAGCAGGAACTCGGCGAGCTTCTGCGACAGCTCCGGCTCGCTGTTGTTGGCGATCACGCACTGGCCCACCATCAGCACCACCGCGCCTTCCTTGGGCGGCGCGTACTCCACCGGAATGCCCTTGGTCTTGAGCGCCGCGACGGCCGTGGGCGTCAGCGGGAAGATGGCCGCCTCGCCGGTCTGAACCATCTCCGACAGCTTGGCCGAGCTCGGGATGTACTCCAGCACGTTCGGCCCGATGGTGGTGGGCCAGGCCTTGAAGCCCGGCTCCACATTCTTGTCGTTGCCGCCCTGGATGCGGTTGAACATCAGAAAGCCGTGCAGCCCGAAGGACGAGGACGACATCGACTGGAACACCACCTTGCCCTTGTACTTGGGGTCGGCCAGGTCCATCCACGAAGTGGGCGGCGCCCAGCCCTTCTCCTTGAACATCTTGGCGTTGTAGGCCAGGCCGGTCATGCCCAGGCTCACGCCGCTGGCCATGTCGTCCTTGAAGCGCGCCGCGGGATAGATCTCGCTGAGCGACTGGCTGGGCTTCTGCTTCTGGCACAGGCCCATGCCGATGGCGCGCACCATGATGCCGTCGTCCAGGAAAATCACGTGCATCTGCGGCTTGTCCTTGTTGGCCTGCGCCTTCGCGAGGATGTCGGAGGAGGTGCCGGGCACCACCACCACCTTGGCGCCGTAGGCTTTCTCGAAGGCGGGGAACACGTACTGCGTGTACGCCTTCTCCATGGTGCCGCCGTTCATGCCGATGTAGATGGTCTTGGTCTGTGCGCCGGCGCTGCCGGCAGCCGCGAGCAGGGCGGCCAGGAGAAGGACGGAGGTCGGGGACTTGGCGGTGCGTGACATGGTGATGCTCTCCAATCAAGTTCAGGTGGGGACGGGTGAAGAAACGGGTTGTTCGTCGAAGCGCTCGATGGCGAAGGCGTCGATGGGCGTGTCGCTGCGTCCGTCGCGCGCCAGTTCGGCCAGCACCTCGCCGGCGGCCGGGCCGATCTGGAAGCCCGCGCCGGCGAAGCCGAAGCCGTGGAACAGGCCGGGCGTGGTGCGGCTGGGCCCCAGCACCGGTTCGCGGTCGGGCAGGTAGCCTTCGGTGCCGCCCCAGGTGCGGATGATGTGCGCATGGCGCAGCGCCGGCAGCAGTTCCACCGCCTGCATCGCGAGCGTGGCGATGCCGTCGCGCTCGGCGCGTGCGCGGTCGGCATCGAGCGTGATGCCGGTGCCGCCGCCGAGCACGAGGTTGCCGCGCTCCACCTGCCGGCAGTAGATGCCGCCGCCCTCTACGCCGAGGCTCCATGTCATGAAGCGCGGCACTGGCTCGGTCACGGCCATCAGCGGGCTGCGCGAGCGCATCGGCGGCGTCTCGCCGAACTGGCTGGCGATGGCAGCGGCCCAGGCTCCCGCGCAGTTGAGCAGTACCGGCGCCCGCACTTCGAGTTCGTTGCCCGAGCGCACCGTGAACAGCGCGCCGTCGTGCGTCACCTCGTCGACCTTGTGGCGCTCGAAGACCTGCGCACCCGCGCGGCGCGCCGCCAGCGCGAAGGCCGGCGACACCAGGCGCGGATTGGCCTGCCCGTCCTCGATGCACAGCGAGCCGCCCACGGCGCGCGTGCCGAGCCAGGGGCACTCGGTGCGCAGCCGCGCGGCGGAGAGCAGCTCCAGGCCCAGGTCGAAGTCGCTGCTGAGCGCGCTGTAGCGCTCCAGCGACGCCATGTCGGCCTCGCTGCGCGCGATCTTGAAATGGCCCGAGCGCACGTATTCGCCGTCGGTGCCCAGCAGCTCGGGCAGCCGGCCCCAGATGCGGTGCGCGCGCTGCGCCAGCGGCAACTGGCTCAGCGGCCGGCCCTGGCGCCGCACGCCGCCGAAGTTCACGCCGCTGGAGCGCGAACCGCAGAAGTCGCGCTCCAGCAGCACCACGTCGACGCCCATGCGCCGCAACGCCAGCGCGGCGGAAGAACCGACGATGCCGCCGCCGACGATGGCGACCTCGGTCTGCATCTTCTTGATGCCGCTCATGTGCCGGCTCCTTCCACAGGCACGAGCCGGATCGGTATCGGCTTGATCGGCGCCTGCCCGCGCAGCCGTCCGACCTGCTGCAGCGGCTGCTGCGTGGCATGCGCCAGGATCTCGGCTGCGGCCACGCCGCACATGCGGCCCTGGCAGCGGCCCATGCCGACGCGCGACAAGGCCTTGAGTCGGTTCATCTCGCTGGCGCCGGCATCGGCGATCGTCTGGCGCAGGCTGCCGGCCGTGACGTTTTCGCAGCGGCAGATCACGAGCTCGTCGGGCGCGTGCGCGGCCCAGTCGCCGGGCACGGGGAAGGCGCGCTCCAGGCCGTGGCGAAAGCCGGTGATCCGGTCGAGCCTGCGCTCGAGGTCGGCGGCGCGCGCGGTGTCGACCGCCACGCCGTTGTCCGAAAGCAGCGCCAGCGCCGCGCGTTCGCCGGCCCACTCGGCCGCGTCCGCGCCCATGATGCCGGCGCCGTCGCCGGCCAGGTACACGCCCTCGACGCTCGCGCGTCCCGCCGCGTCGCGCACCGGCAGATGCGCGCGGTGCAGCGGCGCGTAGTCGAAGCGGCAGCCGAGCAGGTCGGCCAGTTGCGTTTCGGAGCGCAGCGCGTAGCCGAAGCCGACGGCATCGCAGGCCAGCGTGCGCTCTTCATTGCCGTCCTGCCATGCCACGCCGGTGACGCGGCCTTGCGCCTCGTCGCCCAGCACGCGCAACGGACGCACGCCGCCGTGCAGCGCAACGCCGTGCGCGCGCAGCCAGCCGACGTAGTACACGCCCTTGGCGAACACCGCCGGCTGCGCCAGCATCGCAGGCGTGGCGGCGAGCTGGTCGGCCAGGCGCGCGGTGTCGAGAACCGCCGCCACCTGCACGCCGGCCTTCGCATACTGGTACGCCACCAGATACAGCAGCGGCCCGGTGCCCATGAACACCACGCGCCGGCCGATGGCGCAGCCCTGGAACTTGAGCGCGACCTGCGCACCGCCCAGCGTGTACACGCCCGGCAGCGTCCAACCCGGCACCGGCAGCACGCGGTCGGTGGCGCCCGTCGCCACGATCAGATGGCTGTAAGGCACGCGGCTGGTGCCGCGCGTCGGGTTGTGCAGCACGTCGAGCTGGTGGTCCTGCGCGTTCCACACCAGGCTGTCGGGGCGGTGGTCGATGCGGCCCTGCAATGCGTCGAAGGCCTGGTGCAGCGCATCGGCACGCTTCGACTCGAAGCCGTAGAGCGTTCGCGCGGTTCGCTGCGCGAGGCCAGCGGGCGGGCGCCGGTAGATCTGGCCACCGGCGCGCGGCGCCTCGTCGATCACCACCGGCCGCAGGCCGTGCGCCACCAGCGTCTGCGCAGCGCGCACGCCGGCCGGGCCGGCGCCGACGATCGCGGGTCGGAGTTCGCCTGTCGTCGTCATGCGCCGTTCTTTCCGGTGACGAGCGCCATGCCGGGCGCGATGAAGGTCGAGCAGGCGCGCAGCCGCTCGCCGTCGTCCTTGGAGATCCAGCAGTCCTGGCAGGCGCCCATCATGCAGAAGCCCGCGCGCGGCAGGCCGCTGAATTCGTTGCGGCGCAATTGGGCGCATTGGGTGAGCACGGCGGTCAGCACGGTGTCGCCGGCCAGCGCGCTGGCGGGAGCGCCGTCGAGCGTGAAGTGCACGGCCTCGCGGCCGGTGGTTTCGGCCACGCGGTGAAGCAGGGCGTTTGAAGTTCTCGTCATTTATCTGCGCCCCACCAGCACGCGGTCCAGGCCGTAGATGCGGTCCAGCAGCACCATCGCGAAGGCCGTCACCGCCACCATCAGCGCCGACACCGCCGCCATCAGCGGATCGATCGACTCGGTGGCATACATGTACATGCGCACCGGCAGCGTCACCGTGCTCGGCGCGGTAACGAAGATCGACATCGTCACTTCGTCGAAGCTGTTGATGAAGGCCAGCATCCAGCCGCCCGTGACGCCCGGCAGGATCATCGGCAGCGTGATGCGGCGGAACACCGTGGCCTGGCTCGCTCCCAGCGACAGCGCGGCCTGCTCGGCGCTGCGGTCGAAGCCCACCAGCGCCGCCACCACCAGCCGCAGCGTGTAGGGCGTGACGATGAGCGCATGCGCCATCACCAGCCAGCCGAAGCTGCCGGTGCCGCCGACCAGCGCGAACAGCCGCAGCAGCGCCACGCCCAGCACCAGGTGCGGCACGATCAGCGGCGACAGGAACAGGCCGTTGAGGAAATCGCGCCCCGGAAACTCGTAGCGCGTGATCGCCATGCCAGCCGGCACCGCGAGCAGCGTCGCGATGGTGGCCGAGCTGAGCGCCAGCCACAGGCTGTTCCAGAACGACTGCATGAAGTCGGGGTGCGCGAACACCGCCTCGAACCAGCGCAGCGAGAAGTGCGTGGTCGGGATGGTTAGCGTGTTCTCGGGCGTGAACGCCACGATGCACACCACCACCAGCGGCGCGAGCATGAAGACGATGACGAGCGCGTTGAACGCGAGGGCGATGGGGCCGTTCTTGTTCATCGCTTCAGCCCAGCGCTTTCTTGTAGCGGCCTTCTACTAGGCGGTTGTAGCTGAGCATCACCACGAGGTTCGCTACCAGCAGAACCAGCGCAACAGCAGCACCCAGCGGCCAGTTGAGCTCGCTCAGGTACTCGTCGTAGACGATGGTCGCGACCATCTTCAGCCGCCGCCCGCCCAGCAGCCCCGGAATCGCGAACGAGCTCGCGGCCAGGCCGAACACGATCAGGCTGCCGGAAAGAATGCCCGGCATCACCTGCGGCAGCACGATGCGCCGCAGCGTGGTGAAGGGCGTGGCGTTGAGCGACAGCGCCGCGTTCTCCACGCCCGGGTCCAGCTTCTGCAGCGATGTCCACACCGGGATCACCATGAAGGGCAGCATCACGTGAACCAGCGCGATGACCACGGCCGCGTTGGTGTAGAGGATCTTCACCGGCCCGATGCCGAGCAGGCCCAGCAGCCCGTTCACCGCGCCCTCCGGGCCCAGCAGCATGCTCCAGCCGAAGGCCCGCACCACCACCGACACCAGCAGCGGCGCCAGCACCACCAGCAGCAGCACCGAGCGCCACGGGTTGCGCATGCGGCTGAGCACATAGGCCTCGGGCGCGCCGACCACCACGCAGATCAGCGTGACCAGCGCCGAGACCCAGAAGGTGCGCCAGAAGATGCCGAGGTAGTACGAATCGGAGAACACCAGCGCGTAGTGCGCGAGCGTGAACTCGCCCGACTTGGGGCCGGTGGCCGGGTCGTAAACGTTGAACGACAGCACGGCCGTGAGCGCCAGCGGCACCAGCAGCAGTGCGGTGAACAGCAGCAGCGCGGGGCCGGAGAGCCACCACGGCGTAGCCTTGCTCTTCAAGGCGCTCATGCTGCGACAGCCTTTTCTTCGGCCGGCAGCAGCCGCATGCAGTGCGCCGGCCAGTCGATGCCGGTGCGGCTGCCTTCTTCCAGCGCGTCGCGCCCGTCGTTGGGGCTCAGCACCGTGAGGTCGCCGACCGGCGTGGCGATGCGGTAGAGCCACTGGCTGCCGAGGAAGAAGCGCTCCTGCACCTCGCCGTCGACGCGGCCCCCGCCCGGCGGCACCAGCTGCAGTTTTTCGGGCCGCACGCTCAGCAGCGCGGCGGCGTCGATGCCGAAGCCGGTGTCGTCCACGTCGAGCGAGAGCGCGCCGACCTCCACGCAGGTGCGCGTGGCGCTGCTGTTCGACACGCGGCAGTCGAGCAGGTTGGCCTTGCCCACGAAGGTGGAGATGAAGCGTGTGCTCGGATGCTCGTACACCCGCTGCGGATGGTCGATCTGCGTGGCGCGGCCGCCTTCCATCACCACCACGCGGTCGCTGATGGACATGGCCTCGCTCTGGTCGTGCGTGACCATCACCGTGGTGGTGCCGACCTTGCGCTGGATCTGGCGCAGCTCGAACTGCATTTCCTCGCGCAGCTTGGCGTCGAGGTTGGACAGCGGTTCGTCGAGCAGCAGCACCGGCGGCTCGATGACGAGCGCGCGTGCCAGCGCCACGCGCTGCCGCTGGCCGCCCGAAAGCTCGCGCGGATAGCGCCCGGCGTGCGCCTCCAGGTGCACCAGCGCCAGCGCCTGCTTCACCCGCTCGGTGCGCTCGGCCTTGGGCATCTTGCGCATCTCCAGGCCGAAGCTCACGTTGTCGGCCACCGTCATGTGCGGGAACAGCGCGTAGGTCTGGAACACGATGCCCAGGCCGCGCGTGTTGGCCTTGGCATGCGTGATGTCCTTGCCCGCGAGTTCGATGCGGCCGCTGCTCACGGCCTCGAAGCCCGCAATCATCTGCAGCGTGGTGGTCTTGCCGCAGCCCGAAGGGCCGAGCAGCGAGACGAACTCGCCCTTTTCCACCGCCAGGTTCATGGCCGACACCGCGCGGGTGGCGCCGTAGAACTTGGTCACGTCGGTGAGCCGGAGGAATGACATGGAACAGGCCTTTCTGCGGTGGCGAAAAAGATGGCTGCGGGCAGCTTGTTTCAGCTTGGTGCATGCCATGGACAGCTTGCGTCTTTCAATTCACTCTATTGCAACGATTGAGCCAGATCGCCTCGGGTATTCCATTAATCAGAATATTTGTTTAATTTATTCCGTTCAATGGAATATCATGCGCAGAAGGCATCATTGAAATTCCAAAGGAAGAAGGTATGGAAACCCCATCGGCGGCCAGCGGCGGCGTGCCGCGCGTCTTCTCGGTGATCCGCGCGCTCGGCGCGGTGCAGGCCGAGGGCGGCCGCGTGACCCAGATCGCACGTTCCGTGGGCCTCACCCAGGCCACCACGCACCGTTTGCTGCAGTCGCTCATGGCCGAGGGCATGGTCGAGCAGGACGAGCGCAGCAAGCTCTATCGGCTCAGCATCGATTTCTTCGCGCTGGCCGCGAGCGCGGGCAACCCCGGCGACCTGCGTTCCATTTGCCGGCCGGTGCTGCTGCGGCTGTGCGCGAGCCTGGGCGACAGCATCTTCCTGTTGGCGCGCAGCGGCTTCGACGCGGTGTGCCTGGACCGCAGCGAAGGCCCGTTTCCCATCCGCTCCTTCACCGGCGACATCGGCGGGCGCATCGCGCTGGGCGTGGGGCAGGGCGCGCTGGCGATCCTCGCGTTCCTGCCGGAGGCCGAGCGCGAGGAAGTGATCCGCTTCAACCTGTCGCGCGTGCGCGAGTACGGCGTGTACGACGAGGTCTACCTGCGCACCGAGATCGAGCGCGTTCGGCAGCAGGGCTACGCGGGGCGCAACACCGGCCTGCTCGAAGGCATGGCCGGCGTGGCGGTTCCGATCCTCGACCGCGAAGGCCGCGCGGTGGCCGCGCTGAGCGTGGGCACCATCGCAGACCGGCTCAATGCCGACCGCATGCCGACGGTGGTCGAACTGCTCAAGCGCGAGGCCACCGCCATCGGGCCGAAGATCAATCCGTTCGACGCGACGCTGAGGCGGCCGGCGCAGAGCCTGGCGAGCTCGCCGGCGGGGCAGCGCATCGGCGTGCCCGAGGCCTCGGAATGAGGGCCCCATGAACAACCCTTCCATCCTCTACCCCGTCTTCGCCCTCGCCGGCTGGACCGGCCTCGTCCTGTTGCTGATTCCCTTCAGGCGCATCCGCGCGGCCATGCGCAGCGAGGTGGGGCCGCACGACTTCAGGCTCGGCGAATCGGCGGCCGTGCCCGATGCGGTGCGCATTCCGAACCGCAACTACATGAACCTGCTGGAAATCCCGGTGCTGTTCTATGTGGTGTGCCTGCTCTCTTGTATGGCGGCAACGCCTTCCACGGCGGCCGTTGCCCTGGCCTGGGCCTACGTCGCCCTGCGCGTGCTGCACAGCGTGGTGCACCTGACGTACAACCACGTGATCCACCGGCTCGTGCTGTTCGCCGCGAGCAACGGCGTGCTGGTGATGCTGTGGGTGTCGGCGGCCGTGCGGCTCGTGCGCTGAGCGCAGGTGGCGTGGCACAGTTCCTTCGCGAAACGCATCAAGTCCTTCCATATTTTCATTAGGCAACCGCGCGGAATTCGCAGACATTGGCCGCTTCGAGCCTTGCCCTGTTGCCTTTCTTTTCCTTCTCCGCTGGAGCGCACATGTCCGAAACCCACACCTCCCTGCCCGCCGAAATCGAACGCCTGCTGGAACGCCTGGGCGTGCCGCGCGAGGCGTACACCGGCGGCACGCTGGCGGTGCGCTCGCCGGTGACGGGCGAGGTGATCGCGCAGGTGCCGCAGACCACGCCGGCCGAGGCCGCCGACGCCATCGGCCGGGCGCACGAGGCCTACAAGGCCTGGCGCAACGTGCCCGCGCCGCGCCGCGGCGAGCTGGTGCGGCTGCTGGGCGAAGAGCTGCGCGCCGCCAAGCGCGAGCTCGGCCTGCTCGTCACGCTCGAGGCCGGCAAGATCCCGTCCGAAGGCGCGGGCGAAGTGCAGGAAATGATCGACATCTGCGACTTCGCGGTCGGCCTCTCGCGCCAGCTCTACGGCCTCACGCTGGCCACCGAGCGCGCCGAACACCGCATGATGGAAACCTGGCATCCGCTGGGCGTGTGCGGCGTGATCTCGGCCTTCAACTTTCCGGTGGCCGTGTGGTCGTGGAACGCGGCGCTGGCGCTGGTGTGCGGCGACTCGGTGGTGTGGAAGCCGTCCGAGAAGACGCCGCTGACCGCGCTGGCCGTGCATGCCATCGCGCAGCGCGCCATCGAACGCTTCGGCGACGCGCCCGAAGGCCTGCTGGGCCTGCTGCTGGGCCAGCGCGACATCGGCGAGGTGCTGGTCGACGACCACCGCGTGCCGATCCTCTCCGCCACCGGCTCCACGGCCATGGGCCGCCAGGTGGGGCCGAAGCTGGCCGCGCGCTTTGCCCGCGCCATCCTCGAACTCGGCGGCAACAACGCCGCCATCGTCACGCCCTCGGCCGACCTGGACCTCACGCTGCGCGGCATCGCCTTCGCGGCCATGGGCACGGCCGGCCAGCGCTGCACCACGCTGCGCCGCCTGTTCGTGCACGACAGCGTGTACGACCAGCTGGTGCCCAAGCTCGCCAAGGTCTACGGCAACGTGCGGGTCGGCGATCCGCGCGAGGCCGGCACGCTGGTCGGCCCGCTGATCGACCGCGCCGCCTTCGACGGCATGCAGAAGGCGCTGGGCGAAAGCCGCGAGATCGGCGCCACGGTGCACGGCGGCCAGCGCGTGGAAGGCATCGGCACCCAGGACGCCTACTACGTGCGCCCCGCGCTGGTCGAGCTCAAGTCGCACGACGGCCCGGTGCTGCGCGAAACCTTCGCGCCCATCCTGTACGTGGTGCGCTACAGCTCGCTCGACGAGGCCATCGAATGGCACAACGCGGTGGGCGCGGGCCTGTCGTCGTCGATCTTCACGCTCAACGTGCGCGAGGCCGAGCGCTTCATGTCGAGCGCCGGTTCCGACTGCGGCATTGCCAACGTCAACATCGGTCCGAGCGGCGCCGAGATCGGTGGCGCCTTCGGCGGCGAGAAGGAAACCGGCGGCGGCCGAGAAGCCGGCTCCGACAGCTGGAAGGCCTACATGCGCCGCGCCACCAACACCATCAACTATTCGACCGCGTTGCCGCTCGCCCAGGGCGTCACCTTCGACATCGAAGGCTGAGTCGGTCCCCCCAGGCTCCGCGCACTTCGTGTCGCGGCGCCAACCCCCTCACCGGGGGGCGACATCGCCGGCCCGGCAAAGCCGGTTTGCGCGATGTCTTGCGAATGGGCTGTCCGCTGCCCGGGGGCAGCCTTCGCCTTGCAGATCACAAAACCACAGGAGATAGGACCCATGAACATTCCCTTCAAGACCGCCGCGGCCGTCGCATTGCTCGCGCTCGCGTTCGGCGCCGCCGCGCAGACCGCCACCGGCACGCTCGACAAGATCAAGACCAGCGGCAAGGCCGTGCTCGGCGTGCGCGAAGCCTCGCCGCCCATGGCCTACATGCTGGGCGCGGGCGAGAAGTACGTGGGCTACCACGTCGAGCTGTGCGAACGCGTGCTGAAGGACATCGCGCCGCAGGCCAGGCTCGAATACATGGCCGTGACGGCGCAGAACACCATCCCGCTGGTGCAGAACGGCACGCTCGACATCGGCTGCGGCCCGACCACCAACAACACCGCGCGCCAGCAGCAGGTGGCCTTCGCCCTCACCACCTACGTGAGCGAAGTGCGCATGGCCACCAAGGTCGACTCGGGCATCACCACGCTCGACCAGCTTTCGGGGCGCAACGTGTCGGCGTCGACCGGCACCACCGCCGTGCAGCTGCTGCGCAAGCGCGAGCGCGCGAACAACGTGTCGTACAAGACCATGCTCGGCAAGGACCACCTCGAGAGCTTCCTGCTGCTGGAGTCGGGCCGCGCCGACGCCTTCGTGCTCGACGACAACCTGCTGGCCGGCATCATCGCCAACTCGAAGGACCCCGCCTCTTACCGCATCGTCGGCGAGGCGCTGGGCTCGGAGCCAATCGCGCTGCTGTTCCGCAAGGACGACCCGGCCTTCAAGGCCGCGGTGGACGACTCGCTGCGCCGCATGATGAAGAGCGGCGAGCTCGAGAAGATCTACACCAAGTGGTTCGTGGCCGCCATTCCGCCGAAGAACACCAGCCTGAACCTGCCGATGAGCGCGACGCTCAAGCAGCTTGTTGCCGAGCCCAACGACAAGCCGCTGGAGAGCTACGCCAAGTGACCACGGACACCGCAGCAACCACCTCCGCCGAGTTCGAGCCGGCACAGCGCGTGCGCGCCATCGGCGTCTCGGAGATCCTGCGCATCACCGACCATGCCAACGCGCTGAAGCGCGCGGGCCGCCCGGTGATCGTGCTGGGTGCAGGCGAGCCCGACTTCGACACGCCGCAGAACGTGCGCGACGCCGCGGTGCGCGCCATCGGGCGCGGCGACACGCGCTACACCGTGCTCGACGGCAGCCCGGCTATGAAGGCTGCGGTGCAGCTCAAGTTCAGGCGCGACAACGCGCTCGAATTCGCGCTCGACGAGATCAGCGTGAGCGCGGGCGCCAAGCAGGTCATCTTCAACGCGATGATGGCCAGCCTGGACCCTGGCGACGAGGTGATCCTGCCCGCACCGTACTGGACCTCCTACGCCGACATCGTGCAGGTCTGCGGCGGCGTGCCGGTGCCGGTGGCCTGCACCGAGGCGAACGGCTTCCGGCTCGACGCCGCGCAGCTGGAAGCCGCGATCACGCCGCGCACCCGCTGGATCTTCCTGAACTCGCCGTCGAACCCGAGCGGCGCGGCCTACAGCGCCGGGCAACTGAAGCCGCTGTGCGATGTGCTGCTGCGCCATCCGCGGGTGTGGGTGCTGGCGGACGACATCTACGAGCACATCCTCTACGACGGGCTCGCGTTCGCGACGCCGGCGGTGGTGGAGCCGCGCCTGCGCGAGCGCACGCTGACGGTCAACGGCGTGTCCAAGGCCTATGCCATGACCGGCTGGCGCGTCGGCTACGGCGCGGGTCCGCGCGCGCTGATCGCGGCCATGGCCGTGGTGCAGAGCCAGACGACCTCGTGCCCCTCGTCGATCAGCCAGGCCGCGGCCATCGAGGCGCTGAGCGGCCCGCAGGACATCGTGGCCGAGCGCTGCGCCGACTTCCAGGCGCGCCGCGACTTCGTGGTGGCCGCGCTGAACCGCGCGCCGGGCCTGGGCTGCCGCGTGCCCGAAGGCGCGTTCTACACCTTCGCGAGCTGCGCCGGCGTGCTCGGCAAGCGCACCCGCGGCGGCGACGTGCTGCAAAGCGACAGCGACTTCTGCCGCTACCTGCTGCAGGACTTCGAGGTGGCGGTGGTGCCGGGCAGCGTGTTCGGGCTGGCGCCGTACTTCCGCATCTCCTATGCGACTTCGATGCCGCAGCTGGAAGAAGCGTGCAAGCGCATCGTCGCGGCCTGCGAAGCCCTCGAGTGAGCTGACGAGCCGAGGCCGGCGGGCGCCTCAGCGCAGCCCGCCCACATAGCGCGGCGGCGGCGTGGGCGGCTGGCCGTCGGGCTGCCGCGCCGCCAGCCGGGCCGCGCGCGCCAGCGGCTCCATCGCCTGCTCCAGCCGCGTGGCGAGCTGGTAGAGCTCCTCGTCCTTGGTGTCGGCCGCGTGCGCGCGCGTCATGCGCACGATTTCGGCGGCGTACTCGGCGTTGGTCGCCATCCACTCGGTGTCGGTCACGCGCCCATGCTTTCGCCGCAGCGCCACGTGAAGGCGGGCTGCGAGGGCGATGCGTTCGCTTTCGGACATGGATGGCATGGTTCCTCCGTCAGTGGATCAACTCCCCAGTTGTTCTTTGTGCTGTGCAAGATCGAGGCCCAGCATTTCGCTGTCGGCTTCCACGCGCAGCCCGACCATCACATGCACCAGGAACAGCACCACCGCCGTTCCCGTTGCGCTGTAGATCGCCACGCTGCCGACCGCGATCGCCTGCGTCAGCACGTCGCCCGTGGCTCCCGAGATGCGCGCGTCGGCGAACACGCCCGTGAGCAGTGCGCCCACGATGCCGCCGATGCCGTGCACGCCGAACACGTCGAGCGAGTCGTCCGCGCCCAGCATGTGCTTCAGCCCGGTGGCGCCCCAGTAGCACGCCAGCCCCGCGATGGCGCCGATGGCCAGCGCCGCCAGCGGCGTGACGAATCCGGCCGCCGGCGTGATGGCCACCAGCCCGGCCACCAGGCCCGAGCACAGGCCCAGCAGCGAGGGGCTGCGCCGCACGATCCACTCGCCGAGCATCCAGCTCATGGCGCCGGCCGCCGCCGCGATGTGCGTCACCAGCATCGCCAGGCCCGCGCGCCCGTCGGCCGCCACCGCCGAGCCCGCATTGAAGCCGAACCAGCCGACCCACAGCAGGCCCGCGCCCATCATGGTGAACGCCAGGTTGTAGGGCTCGAAGGCCTCGCGCCCGTAACCCTTGCGCGGGCCCAGCGCGTAGGCGCACACCAGCCCCGCGATGCCCGCGTTGACGTGCACCACCGAGCCGCCCGCGAAGTCGAGCGCGCCCATCTGCGCGAGCCAGCCGCCCGGCTCCCACACCCAGTGCGCGATCGGCGCATAGACCAGCACGCTCCACAGCAGCGCGAACCACAGCACCGCCGAGAAGCGCATGCGCTCGACGAAGGCGCCGAGCACCAGCGCGGTGGTGATGATCGCGAAGGTCAGCTGGAACATCGCGTAGACCGACTCCGGCACGTTGGGCGCGACGTGGCTCACCGCCACCTGGCCGGCCTCCTTCAGGTATTCGAAGCCCGAGAACCAGAAGCGGCCCGCGCCGCCGAGCCACGGCCAGCCTTCGGTGAAAGCCAGCGAGTAGCCCACCGCGAACCACGTCAGCGACACCGCCGCGGCGACTGCCACCACGGCCGCCATCGTGGCCAGCACGTTCTTGCGGCGCACCATGCCAGCGTAGAAGAGCGCGATGCCGGGCAGCGTCATCAGCAGCACCAGCGCGGTCGAGGTCATCATCCAGGCGGTGTCTGCCGCGTTGATGGAGGCTTGCGATGCCAGTGCCATGGTCGTTTCTTCTTCGAGTGTTGGACTGTGGCTGGACGTGCACAAGTCGTGCCACGTCGTTAACTAGCAGAAACACTTTGGTTTGCGAATCTGCCTTCCGAGTTAATGCAAAGCGGGTAATTCCTAATGCACTGGGCCGGTGCACGCCCTAAAGTCACGCCACTCGCGAACGGGCCCTGCTCGTGCTGCCGAGGGTCCGAGGAGACAGTTTCCAAGCAACTAGAAAAAAATGCTTCAAAGGCTCCGTACGAGATGCCGTGTTTGAGTTTGAAAGGCGCCGCTGGTCGGCGCCTTTTTTATGCCCGCACGGCCTGAAACGACGCCGTCTCCTGCTACTGTTTTGATAGCGCCACCAGGTGAGAGAATCCGCCCCCTATGGAAATGCTGGTGGTGACGGGGGCCTCGCTGCTCGCGGGTTTTGTCGATTCGCTCGTGGGCGGAGGCGGGCTGATTCTGGTGCCGGCGTTGTTTGCCGTGTTCCCAGGTGCACCACCGGCCACGCTGCTGGGCACCAACAAGAGTGCGTCGATATGGGGCACGGCCGCCGCCGCCGCGCAATTCAGCCAGCGGGTGCAGATGCGCTGGGGCGCCCTGTGGCCGGCCGCGCTGCTCGGTTTTGTCGGCTCGATGCTGGGCGCCTGGGGCGTCACGCTGTTTCCGGGCGACTTTCTGCGCCGCGCGCTGCCGGTCATTCTGCTGGGCGTGCTGCTCTACACGCTGGCGCGCAAGGACATGGGCCGGCTGCATGCGCCACGCTTCAGCGGCCGTGCCGAGACGCTGGCGGCCTGCACCATCGGTTTGTCCATCGGGTTCTACGACGGTTTCTTCGGCCCGGGCGCCGGCAGCTTCCTGGTGTTCCTGTTCGTGCGCTGGATGGGCTACGACTTCCTCAACGCCTCGGCCTCGGCCAAGATTATCAACACCCTGACCAACGCCGCCGCGCTGATATTGCTGGCCGCCAAGGGCCACGTCTGGTGGCACTACGGGCTGGTGATGGCGGTGGCCAACGTGGCGGGCAGCCTGCTGGGCACCCGCGTGGCGCTCAGGCACGGCGCGGGCTTCGTGCGGGTGGTGTTCATCGTGGTGGTGAGCGCGCTGATCCTCAAGACGGCCTACGACGCGTTCCTCAAATGAAAACGGCCCGGAACTCCGGGCCGTTTCTTTCCAGAAACACCGCGGAACCGGCTCTGCCGGCCCACAGGTGTTGCCCCCGGTAGGGGGAAGGCGAAGCGACACGAAGTGCGCGCAGCCTGGGGGCGAGCCTATTCCTCCACGAAGGCTTCCTCGCGCTTGGCCTTGATGGCCGGCAGCAGCACGATACCCAGCAACGCCACGGCGGCCACCAGCAACCCGGCCGACAGCGGCCGCGTGACGAACACGCTCCAGGCGCCGCGCGACAGCAGCAGCGCGCGCCGCAGGTTCTCTTCCATCATCGGCCCCAGGATGAAGCCCAGCAGCAGCGGTGCCGGCTCGGTGCGCAGCTTGATGAACAGGTAGCCGATGAAGCCGAAGGCCGCCACCATCCACACGTCGAAGGTGTTGTTGTTGGTCGAGTACACGCCGATGGCGCAGAACAGCACGATCGCCGGGAACAGGAACTTGTAGGGCACCGTCAGCAGCTTGATCCACATGCCGATCAGCGGCAGGTTCAGGATGATCAGCATCGCGTTGCCGATCCACATCGAGGCGATCAGGCCCCAGAACAGCTCGGGGTTGCTGGTCATCACCTGCGGGCCGGGCTGGATGTTGTGGATGGTCATAGCGCCCACCATCAGCGCCATCACCGCGTTGGGCGGAATGCCCAGCGTCAGCAGCGGGATGAAGGAGGTCTGCGCGCCGGCGTTGTTGGCCGACTCGGGCGATGCCACGCCGCGGATGTTGCCCTTGCCGAAGGGCACTTCGCCGGGGCGCATCTTGATCTTCTTCTCCAGCGCATACGAGGCGAACGAAGCCAGCAGGGCGCCGCCGCCCGGCAGGATGCCCAGGGCCGAACCCAGCGCGGTGCCGCGCAGCACCGCGGGCGTCATGCGCTTGAAGTCTTCCTTGGTCGGCCACAGGCCCTTGACCTTGTGCGTGAACACTTCGCGCTCGTCGTCCGGCTGCGAGAGGTTGCCGATGATTTCGCCGTAGCCGAACACGCCCATGGCGATGACCACGAAGCCGATGCCGTCGGTCAGCTCGGGGATGTCGAAGCTGTAGCGCGCCACGCCCGAGTTCACGTCGGTGCCGACCAGGCCGAGCAGCAGGCCCAGCACGATCATCGCGATGGCCTTGAGCAGCGAGCCCGAAGCCAGCACCACGGCGCCGATCAGGCCCAGGATCATCAGCGAGAAATATTCGGCGGGGCCGAACTTGAAGGCCAGCTCGGTCAGCGGCGGTGCGAAGGCGGCCAGGATCAGCGTGCCCACGCAGCCCGCGAAGAACGAGCCCAGGCCCGCCGCGGCGAGCGCCGGCCCCGCGCGGCCCTGCCTGGCCATCTGGTAGCCGTCGATGCAGGTGACCACCGAGGACGACTCGCCCGGCAGGTTGACCAGGATGGCGGTGGTGGAGCCGCCGTACTGCGCGCCGTAGTAGATGCCGGCCAGCATGATCAGCGCCGACACGGGCGGCAGCGCGTAGGTGGCGGGCAGCAGCATCGCGATGGTCGCGACCGGGCCGATGCCGGGGAGCACCCCGATCAGCGTGCCCAGGATGCAGCCGACCAGGCAGTACAGCAGGTTGGTGAAGGTGAAGGCAACGCCGAAACCGATGGAGAGGTTGTGGATCAGGTCCATGGTGTTTCTCTCCTCAGCCCGAAATGAAAGTGGGCCAGACCTGGATCTGGAGCTTCAGCGCCCAGATGAAGGCCACATAGCTGCCGGCCGCCAGGATGGTCGCGAGGATCAGCACGTCGCGCAGCTTGAAGTGCTCGCCCGCCATGCTCGAGATGATCGTGAGCGCGTAGATCGCGATGATCATGCCCATGGCCGGCACGCCGACGCTGGGCAGGCCGCCCAGCAGCACGCCGAAGGCCAGGTTGGCGCCGAGCACGAAGGCCAGCGGCTTCCAGGCCCATTTGCCGATCGGATCGCCGTCGGTGGTTTCCACCACCATCGCCTGGAACATGATGATGATCCCGAGCACGGCCAGCAGGATGCCGAGCATCAACGGGAAGTAGCCGGGGCCCATGCGGGCGCCGTTGCCGATGGTGTAGGTGGTCGCGCCGATCGCGAACGCGCCCCCCACGGTGGTGAACATGACTCCTGAAAAGAAGTCTGCCTGGCTCTTGATGCGCACTGTCTCTCTCCTCTTGTTATGGAGAGACGAGGGTCGTTCTGCGGGCCTGACCGTTGGCTGACCGGCACGGTACGAACAAATGCGTACCGCAGGGCAAGGGTTGTCCCGGCTTCGCTCGCCCTGAAACGAAAAAAGCTCCCGAAGGAGCTTTCTTTTCATTCGGAGAGCCGGAGCTCTCGGAGTGTGGGTGAGGGCTTAGTAGCCGCCGCGGCCACCGCCGCCGCCGCCGTAGCCGCCGCCACCACCGCTGCGGCCACCGCCGCCGCCGCCGTAGCCGCCACCACCACCGCCGTAGCCGCCACCGCCGCCACCACCACCGTAGCCGCCGCCACCACCGGTGCGGGGGGGACGAGCTTCCATCGGACGGGCTTCATTCACCGTCAGGGCGCGGCCCTGCAGCGAGTGGCCGTTCATGGCTTCGATGGCGGAGAGTGCTTCAGCATCCGAACCCATTTCGACAAAGCCGAAGCCCTTCGAACGGCCGGTGTCACGTTCCATCATGACCTTGGCGCTGACGATCGAGCCGAACTCGCCGAAAGCCTGTTCCAGGTCGTTGTCACGCACGGAGTAGGCGAGGTTGCCTACGTAGAGTTTCTTGCCCATTGAGGGACTCCTAATTCAAACCAACAAAACAAAGCGATGGAGTCCCAGAATCACAACAAACAAAATGCGCTGTGGCGCGAAACTGACCGATCACCAAAATACGTGCACGGGAGACAAGGCTCACAGACACGTAAGCCGGATTATCCAGCGCAATTGCAAAAAGGGTGGGAAATTCGTGTGTTATTGAGAAACATCGCGGGCCGACGGGCGGTTTCGCAACGGTTTGAGCAGGTCCGAGAGCCCGTTGTGGTCTATTTCATGCATCAAGGCGAGCAGCCGGCCAATTTCTCCTGAGGGAAAACCCTCGCGTGCAAACCAGGTCAGGTAATTTCCGGGCAAATCGGCAATCAGCATGCCCTTGTGCTTGCCGAAAGGCATTTGGAGCGTCACGAGCCGCTGCAGGTCTTCGGGGTTCATCGGCGGTTTTCTCCTTCTAGCCGCCGGCGCGCTTGACCGTGTAGCCTTGCCTGGCGAGCGCCGCGATCACCAGTTCTCGGTGGTCGCCCTGGATCTCGATCACGCCGTCCTTCACCGTGCCGCCCGAGCCGCAGGCCGTTTTCAGCTGCTTGCCCAGCGCCGTGAGGCCCGCGGCATCGAGCGCGACGCCCTTGACCACCGTCACGCCCTTGCCTTTGCGTCCCTTGGTTTCGTGCGATACACGCACAATGCCGTCAGTGGCCGGCAGGCGCGCCTTGAGTTCCTTGCAGCGGCACTGCGCCACCGGCGCCCCGCAGCCGGGGCACATGCGCCCGCCCGCCTCGGTGGAATACACCAGGGTGCTGCCGGCCTGATTGCTTTTCGTCGTCGCCATTCGATCCATCTCTTCTCTGTTACCGGGTTTCTCTCTCTGTCTGCTCACATGCCATTCGATTCACTGGGCCTGGCCCCCGCGCTCGTGCACGCCGCCGCCGAAAGCGGCTATGCCGCACCGACCGCCATCCAGGCCGCGGCCATCCCCGCGATTCTGCAAGGCCGCGACGTGCGGGGCTCGGCGCAGACCGGCTCCGGCAAGACCGCCGCATTTTCCCTGCCGCTGCTGCAGCGCCTGGGCGCCGAGCGCCAGCAGGGCTCCTCGCGCCGCGTGCGCGCCCTGGTGCTGGTGCCCACGCGCGAACTCGCGGCCCAGGTCGGCGAGACCCTGCGCAGCCTCGCGCAGCACCTGCCCGAACGGCTGAAGATCGTCGTCGCCTTCGGCGGCGTGTCGATCAACCCGCAGATGATGAGCCTGCGCGGCGGCGCCGACATCGTCGTCGCCACCCCCGGCCGGCTGCTCGACCTGGCCGACCACAACGCGCTGCGGCTGGACGCCGTCGCCACGCTGGTGCTCGACGAGGCCGACCGCCTGTTCGACCTCGGCTTTGCCGAAGAGCTGGGCCGCATCCTCGCGATGCTGCCTAAGCAGCGCCAGAACCTGCTGTTCTCCGCCACCTTCCCGCCCGCCATCCAGGCGCTGGCCGACGCCACGCTGCGCGACCCCGCCGTCATCGACGTGCAGGGCGAGCCCGGCACCGAGCCCAACATCGTGCAGCGCGTGATCGAGGTCGACGCCGCGCGCCGCACGCAGCTGCTGCGCCACCTGCTCAAGCAGCACGAAGGCGAGTGGGACCGTGTGCTGGTCTTCGTCGCCACGCAGCATGCCGCGCAGACCGTGGCCGAGAAGCTCTACAAGAACGGCATCTACGCCGTGCCCTTCCACGGCGACATCGCGCAGGGCACGCGCACCGACATCCTTGCGCAGTTCAAGCAGAGCCGCTGGGACGTGGTGATCGCCACCGACCTGGCCGCGCGCGGCATCGACATCGCGCAGTTGCCGGTGGTCATCAACTACGACCTGCCGCGCTCGCCGACCGACTACATCCACCGCATCGGCAGAACCGGCCGCGCGGGAGAAAGCGGCCTGGCGATCAGCTTCGTGAGCGCGGCGAGCGAGGCGCACTTCCGCCTGATCGAGAAGCGCCAGGGCCTGAGCCTGCCGCGCGAGCAGGTCGAAGGCTTCGAGCCGACGGAGGTGGCGCCGCCGGTGGTCGATGCGTCGGGCACGGGCGGCATCAAGGGCAAGCGGCCGAGCAAGAAGGACAAGCTGCGCGCCGCGGCACGCGACACTGCCGGCGGCAAGAGCGAAGGCTGAACAGAGAGGATGCGGCGGCGGCCCTACCAGCCCAGCTGCCTGGCCGCCAGCTCTTTCATGATGTCCTCGGCACCCCCGCCGATCATCATCACCTTCACTTCGCGGTAGATGCGCTCGCTGACCGTGCCGCGCATGAAGCCCATGCCGCCGAGGATCTGCACCGCCTGGTCGGCGCAGAACTGCATGGTCTGCGTGGCGTGGTTCTTCAGCAGGCAGATCTGCGCTACCCATTCGGGTGCGTTGAAGCGCCCGGCCGCCTCGAGCGCGTCGCCGTCGGCCGACACCGCCTCGATCCAGGCCTCGGTGGAGGCGATGCGCATCTGCATGTCGACCAGCTTGTGGCGCACCGCCTGGTGCTCGATGAGTGCGGCACCGAAAGCCCTGCGCTCGCGCGCCCATGCCAGCGCCTCGTCGAGGCAGGCCTGTGCGAAGCCCAGGGCGCCCGCCGCAAGGCCGATGCGCTCGCCGTTGAAGTTGCCCATGATCATGCGGAAGCCAGCACCTTCGTCGCCCAGCAGGTAGCGCGCCGGCACGCGCACGTTGTCGAAGTGCAGCGTGGCGGTGTCGGAGCACAGCCAGCCCATCTTCGACAGGCGCGTGCGCGAAAGGCCCGGTGCATCGCCCGGCACCAGCAGCATCGAGATGCCGCCCGCGCCGCGCCCTTCGCCGGTGCGAACCGCCACGGTGATCCAGTCGGCGCGCATGCCCGAGGTGATGAACGTCTTCTCGCCGTTCACCACGTAGCCGTCGCCGTCGCGCCGTGCCGTGGTGCGCAGCGCGGCCACGTCGGAACCGCCGCCGGGCTCGGTGATGGCCAGCGCCGCGATCTTCTCGCCGCGCAGCACCGGCGGCGCCACTTCCTGGCGCACTGCTTCGCTGCCGTGCAGCACCACCGGCGGCAGGCCGATGTTGTGCGAGAACAGGCTCGCGAGCACTCCGCCGCTCTTGCCGTGGCGCGCGAGCGCAACCCACGCGGGCAGCTTGAGCGCATACGAGGCGGGCGTGCCGCCCAGCGCTTCGGGGTAGCCCAGCCCTAGCAAGCCCAGCTCGGCGGCGCGCGTGTACAGCGCACGCGGAAACTCGCCCGCGTCGTCCCACGCCTGCACGTTCGGTGCGATCTCGTTTTCGGCGAAACGCCGTACCGTGTCGGCGAGCGCCGCCCGGTCGGCCTGTAGTTCGGCGTCCATGCCGTGCTCAACCGCGCGGCGGCCGCTTGGCGATGCCCATGGTCTTCGCGAGGATGCCCAGCATCACCTCGTCCGCGCCGCCGCCGATGGAGCCCAGCCGGCCGTCGCGGTACAGCCGCGACACGCGGTTCTCCAGCGTGAAGCCCATGCCGCCCCAGAACTGCAGGCAGGTGTCGGCCACCTGCCGCGTGAGGCGGCCGGTCTTGAGCTTGGCCATCGACGCGAGTTCGAGCACGTCCTGGCCCTGCACATGCAGGTCGCAGGCGCGGTAGGTGAGCGCGCGCAGCGCCTCCACCTCGGTCTTGAGTTCGGCCAGCTTGAACTGCACCCACTGCTGGTCGGCCAGCGTGGCGCCGAACATGCTGCGCTGCTGCGCCCATTCGATGGTCTGCGCGATGCAGTCTTCCATCGGCTCCAGCGAACTCGCGGCCGCCCACAGCCGCTCTTCCTGGAACTGCTGCATCTGGTAGACGAAGCCCTGGCCTTCCTCGCCCACGCGGTAGCGCTGCGGCACGCGCACGTTGTCGAAGTAGATGAGCCCGGTGTCGCTCGAATTCATGCCGATCTTGCGGATCTTCTTCGCCTTCTCGATGCCGGGGCTGTCCATCGGCACCATCACGAGCGACTTGTTGCGGTGCACGGGTCCGTCGCTGGTGTTGACCAGCATGCACATCCAGTCGGCCTGCAGGCTGTTGGTGATCCACATCTTCTGGCCGCTGATGAGGTAGTCGTCGCCGTCCTTGCGCGCATGGCTCTTCAGGCCCGCCACGTCGCTGCCCGCGCCGGGCTCGCTCACGCCGATGCAGCCGACCATGTCGCCCGCGATGGCCGGCGCCAGGAACTCGCGGCGCAACTCGTCGCTGCCGAAGCGCGCGAGCGCCGGCGTGCACATGTCGGTCTGCACGCCGATGGCCATCGGCACGCCGCCGCAGCTGATGTGGCCCAGCGCCTCGGCCATGGCCATCGCATACGAATAGTCGAGCCCGCCGCCGCCGAAGGCCTCGGGCTTGTTCAGGCCCAGCAGGCCCAGGTTGCCGAGCTTCTTGAAGACCTCGTGCGCGGGAAAGATCTCGGCCTCTTCCCATTCGTCCACGCGCGGGTTGATTTCTTCGTCGATGAAGCGGCGCAGCGTTTTCTGGATCTCGAGGTGTTCGTGCGTGTACTGCATGAGGTGTGTCTCCGGTCTTTCGTTCTTTACTTGTCCTGGAACACGCGCGGCGTCTGCGCGAGGTGGAATCCGTCGAAGGGCTTCACGGCAAGGCGCTGCCGTGCCTGCGCGTCCGGCAGCGCCATCGGCCAACCCATGCGCACCTGCGGCCGCGCGCCGTCCACGCGCAGCACGCTGCCGCTGATGAAGCTGGCAGCCGGGCTCAGCAGGAATGCGATGGCGGCGGAGGTCTCGGCCTCGGTGCCGAAGCGGCCCGCGGGCACGGTCTTGCGCATGGCGCGCAGCATGTCGCCGGCCTCGGGCGGGTAGTGGTCCATGCCGCTCGATGCGATGTAGCCCGGCGCCACGGCGTTCACGCGCACGCCGCTCGCGGCCCATTCGAGCGCGGCGGTCTCGGTGAAGCTCACCATGCCCGCGCGCGCCGCGCCGCTGTGGCCCATGTTGGGCATCGACCCCCACATGTCGGCCACGATGTTGACGATGGCGCCGCCGTGCGCGCGCATGCTCTGCACGAAGCACTCGCGCGCGACCAGGAAGCCGCCCGTGAGGTTGGTGTGGATCACCGCCTCCCAGCCCTTGGCCGAGATGTCCGCCAGCGGCGTGATGTATTGGCCGCCCGCGTTGTTCACCAGTCCGTCGATGCGGCCATGCGCCGTGACGATGGCGGCCACTGCGCCCTGCACCGCGTCTTCCTGCCGGATGTCGAAGGCCTGCGTGGCGGCCTTGCCGCCCGCGGCCTCGATCTCTGCCTTCACCGCTTCCAGCTTCTCCGGCTTGCGGCCGACCAGCACGACCTGCGCGCCGAGCGATGCGAGTTCGTGCGCCGTGCAGCGGCCAATGCCCGAGCCGCCGCCCGTCACCACGATGACCTGCCCGCCGAAGAGGCCGGGCGTGAAGATGGAGCGGTAGCTCGCAGGAGATGCGTTCATTCGAAATGCTTTCTGGAAACTGCGTAAATGGCTGCGACCGGTTTCATCAGGTGTCGGCAATCTCGGCCACCACGTGGCGGGCCGCGACCTGCGCGCCCACCGCCACGTGCAGCGCGGCGACGCGGCCGGCGCGCGGGGCGCAATGCACATGCTCCATCTTCATGGCCTCGAGCGTGACGAGCGGCTGCCCGGCAGCGACGGTGTCGCCCTCGGCCGCGAGCAGCGCGATGACGCGGCCGTTCATCGACGCGCGCAGCAGGCCGTCGCCGCCCGCCGCATCGGCGCGCGCGACGGCGGCATGCGTGAGGTCGTCCAGCTGGAAGGCTCGGCCGCGGAAATGGAAACTCACGCGGCCCGCGTCCCGCACGACGAAGGCCTGCTCCGAAAGCCCGCCGCATGAAAAGCGCACCGTGCCGTCGCCGGGCAGCGCGAGCAATGCGACCTGTGCCGGCGCCCCCTCGTCGAGCGCGATGTCGAAGCGGCCTGTGCCGCGTGGCGTCACGCGGGCAGCATGCACCGTGTCGTCGAGCGAAAAGCGCAGCGCGTTCGGCAGCGTGTGCGCGAGCGGAGAGGGCCGGCCGCGCTCGCCCAGTTGCAGAAGCAGCGCGGCCAGCAGTGCGGCCTGTGTGTCGGTGGCCGCATCGGGCGCGAGCAGCGCATCGAGGTGATCGGCGATGAAGGCGGTCGTCGCACCGCCACCGGCGAACACCTCGTGCGAGAGCGCGCGTTGCAGCAGCTGCTGGTTGGTCGCGACGCCCAGCGCCACGTTGTCGGCGAGGCCGGCGATCAGCTTGCGGCGGGCTTCGTCGCGCGTGCGGCCGCTCGCCACGAGCTTGGCGATCATCGAGTCGTAGAACGGCGGCACGGCCGCGCCGTCGCGCAACGCATGTTCGGTGCGAAGCGCCGGCGAAGGCCGCCATGCGGCGAGCGTGCCGCTCTGCGGCATGAAGCCCTTCAGCGGGTCTTCGGCGCACAGCCGCACTTCGATGGCGTGGCCGGCGATGCGCACGTCCTGCTGCGCCAGCGGCAGGGGCTCGCCGGCCGCCACGCGCAATTGCAGCTCGACCAGGTCCAGGCCCGTCACCGCCTCGGTCACCGGGTGCTCCACCTGCAGGCGCGTGTTCATTTCCATGAACCAGTACTGGCCGTCGGCGTCGAGCAGGAATTCGAGTGTGCCCGCGCCCTCGTAGGCGATGGCCTTGGCAGCGGCGACGGCGGTGGCGCCCATGCGTTGGCGCAGTGTGTCGGACACGGCGGGCGAGGGCGCTTCCTCGATCACCTTCTGGTGCCGCCGCTGCACCGAGCAGTCGCGCTCGCCAAGGTGGATCGCATTGCCGTGCCGGTCGGCGAACACCTGGATCTCGATGTGGCGCGGCGCGACGATGGCGCGCTCCAGGATCACCGTCGCGTCGCCGAAGGCATTGAGCGCCTCGGACTGAGCACTCTGCAGCGCCTCCGCGAAGCCTGAGGCCGAAGAAACCAGCCGCATGCCGCGCCCGCCGCCGCCCGCCGTCGCCTTGATCATCACGGGCCAGCCGATGCGCTCAGCCTCCGCCGCGAGCCTGGCGGCGCCCTGGTCTTCGCCCTGGTAGCCCGGAATGCACGGCACGCCCGCCGCCTGCATCAGCCGCTTGGCGCCGGCCTTGTCGCCCATCGCGCGAATGGCTTCCGGAGAAGGCCCGATGAACACCAGCCCCGCGTCGCTGCAGGCCTGCGCGAACGCGGCGTTCTCCGCCAGGAAGCCGTAGCCGGGGTGCACCGCATCGGCGCCGCTCGTGCGTGCCGCGTCGATGATGGCGGCGATGTTCAGGTAGCTCTGCGCGGGCAGCGATTCGCCGATCCACGCCGCCTCGTCGGCTAGCCGCACATGCTCGGCGTCGGCATCCGCTGTGGAGTAAACGGCGACGGTGCGCCAGCCCATGGCACGCGCGGTTCGCATCACGCGCACCGCGATCTCGCCGCGGTTCGCAACCAGGATCTTCCGGAAATTCGTGCTCATGGCCGTGCCACCGAAAACTGCATGGGTTGCGGCACGCGCGCATCGGCGTCGCGGCATACCGAGAGAACCTCGGCCAGCACCGCGCGCGTGTCGCGCGGGTCGATCACGCCGTCGTCCAGCAGCAGCGCGCTGGTGGTGAAGACGCTCATCTGCCGGTCGAAACGCTCGACGATCTGCTGCTGCATCGCGTCGATCTTCGCGTGGTCCACGGCGCCCTTGCGCGCCATGCCGGCCTCCATCACGATGGCCATGGTCTTCGCGGCCTGCTCGCCGCCCATCACTGCGGTGCGCGCGTTGGGCCAGCTGAAGCAGAAGCGCGGCGCGAAGCCACGGCCGCACATGCCGTAGTTGCCTGCGCCGTAGGAGGCGCCGCAGTGCAGCGTGATCTGCGGCACGCTGGCGTTGGTCACGGCCTGGATCATCTTGGCGCCGTGCTTGATGATGCCGGCCTCCTCGTGCGCGCGGCCCACCATGTAGCCGGTGATGTTCTGCAGGTAGACGATGGGCGTGCGCGACTGGCAGCAGGCCTGGATGAAGTGCGTGGCCTTGGTCGCGCCGTCGGAGTCGATCGGGCCGTTGTTGGTGACGATGCCGACCGCATGCCCTTCGAGCCGGATGTGGCCGCAGACAGTGGCGCTGCCGTAGTGTTCGCTGAACTCCAGGAACTCCGAGCCGTCGGCAATGCGCGCAATGACCTCGCGCATGTCCACCGGCCGCCGTCCGTCGCTGGGCATGATGCCCAGCAGGTCTTCGGCGTCGTAGCGCGGCGGCGCGAACTGGCGCGGCGCTTCGTCGCGCGCCCAGTCGATGCCGCCGAGGATCGAGCGCGCGATGCGGATGGCGTCGCGGTCGTCTTCGGCCAGGTAGTCGCCCAGGCCCGAGATGTGGGTGTGCATCACGGCGCCGCCCAGTTCTTCTTCGGTGGCGATCTCGCCGGTGGCGGCTTTCAGCAGCGGCGGGCCCGCCAGGAAGGCGCGGGTGCGGTCGCGCACCATCACGATGTAGTCGGACAGGCCGGTCTGGTAGGCGCCGCCGGCGGTCGAGGAGCCGTGCGTCACCGTCACCACCGGCAGCCCGGCCGCCGAGAGCCGCGCGAGGTTGCGGAAGATGTTGCCGCCGCGCACGAAGTCCTGCACGCGGTACTGCATCAGGTTGGCGCCGGCGCTTTCCACCAGCTGCACATAGGGCAGCTTGTTCTCCAGCGCGATCTCCTGCACGCGCAGCTGCTTGTCCAGGCCCATGGGCTGCAGCGCGCCGGCGTCGATGCCCGAGTCGGAGGCGTTGACCATGCAGCGCACGCCCGACACCTGGCCGATGCCCGACAGCAGGCCGCCGCCGGGCACGCTCTTCGACAGATCAGGGTTGTCGTGGCCCAGCCCCGCGAGCGTGGCCAGCGGCAGGAAGGGCGCGCCTGTGTCCAGCAGCAGCGCGAGGCGTTCGCGCGGCAGCAGCTGCCCGCGCCTTGCGAAGCGCTCGGCCGACGCGCCCGACGCCGCCGCGGCGCGGGCCTCGTGCGCCCGCACCTGTTCGAGCAGCGCGAGCATGCCGGTGCGGTTGGCCTGGAAGGTGTCGCTGGCCGCGTGCAGCCGGGATTCGATGACGGGCATGGGAGTCTGTGCGGATCGTGTGTTTTCGTTCTGCACAGACTGTAGAAGCGGGTCCTCGCGCCCGCTTGCGCCAATTGGCTGGTCAGCCGGCGCGCGTCAGCCCGGGTGCGGGCGCCGCCCGGCGGCGACCGGCGTGTCGAGGCTGTTGCCGGTGACCACCCAGTAGATGAAGATCAGCACCGCGCCGGCCGTGCCGAACACGATGAGGCCCATGTAGCTGCCGCCGATGGCCAATGCGTCGGCGGGTGCGCTCGCGGTGCAGATCATGCTGGCCGCGCTCATGCCCACGTAGTGCATGGTGCACACTGCCACGCCCATCACCGCGGCGGCCGCGACCTGGTGCGTGAACTTGCGCAGGTTGAACGCCAGCCACAGCGCGGCGGCGGCAGCCGTGACGGCGATGAGCGCCGACAGCCCCACCGTTGCGATGTCGAAGGAAATCGATGCGCGCATGTTCATGGCGTACATGCCCATGTAGTGCATCACGCACACGCCGAGCCCGGCCAGCAGGCTGCCGGCCAGCCAGCCCGAGCGGCTGAAGTGGCGCCGTCCGCCGGCCATGTAGAGCGCAATGCCCGAGATCAGGATGGCCGCCACCAGCGACACCACCGTGAGCGGCATGTTGTAAGAGACGGGCACCGGCAGCCGGTACGCCAGCATGCCGATGAAATGCATCGACCAGATGCCGATGCCGCCCAGCGCCACGGCGGCGCAGGCCACGACGGCGAGGTTGGGCTTGCCGTCGGCCCCGATCATGCGCCGCGCGCAGATCAGTGCCACCAGCGAGCCGGCGAAGGAGATGAGGAAGGAGAGGGCGACCATGCCCGGGGTGTATTCGGGCGAGAGCAATTGGCCTACGACAAGCGGAGTCATGCAGTTCCCTTTCAAGAAGAAAACGCCTCGCAGACCCCGACAACCGGATGCGATCGGGACGCCGTTGGGACGTCCCGATCAGTTTGTAATGTTTGTTTTAAAAAGTAAACAGGGAAATTACACTTCTTGTTACCTACCTTGCAGCGCGGATTCGATATATCGCGTTGTTGCGGTCTGCCGCCATGTAGACGGTGCCGTCGGCGCCCACGGCAACGCCCGTCACCACATAAGGCGGCGGCAGGCCCGGGCCGGGCGCCAGGCCGATCGGCAGGTTGTCCGCGACGGTGCGTCGGCTGCCGTCGGCCGGGTCGATCTCGACCAGCCGGCGCGCCGCGCTCTCGGCCACGATGAAGCTACCCCACGGGGTCTGCGCCAGGCCCTCGGGCAGCGCCAGTCCGTCGGCCACGGTGCGCAGCGGCGCGCTGGCGTCCAGCGGAATGCGCAGCAGCTTGCCGGCCGCCTCGGTCACGTAGAGCGCACCGTCCTGGCCCAGCACCATCTGCACCGGGCCGCTCAGGCCGCTGGCAAGCACTGACTTTTCGGCAAACTTCGGCCCGCTGGCGCGGGTGATGCTGCCGGTGGCGATCTCGGCGTAGATCACGCTGCCGTCCGGCATGGGGATGGCGTCGAAGGGCGCCTTCAGGCCGTGGATCACTTCCACGGTCTTGAGCGTCTGGCGGTCGACCAGCTGCACCGAACCGGTGAACCACGAACTCAGTGCGAACAGCCTGGGCGACAGGCCGACCGCGAACGGGTAGTCGAGCTCCGGGTCGCGCTGCATGCGGAACACGTCTTGCACCTCGCCCGTGCGCACGTCGACCCGGCGGAAGCCGAAGACGTCGGCCACCCAGAGGTCGTTGCCGTCGATCTTCATGCCCGCCGGCACCGCCACCTTGCCGCTGGTGAGCGTGCGCAGCGCACCGGTGGCGGGGTCGAAGGCCTGGATCTCGTTGTTGGCCATGTTCGACACATAGATCGTGCCGTCCGGTGCGATGGCCAGGTTGTCGAGCGAGGGCCGCAGCTGCCTGGCCACGGTCTTGCGACCGCTGGCCAGCTCCACCCGCACCAGCTCGCCGCTGCGCGCATCGAGCACCCAGAGGTTGCCCTTGCCGTCGAGGTTGGCGGCGGCCGGCACCTTGAAGCCATCCGCGATCACCGCCATGCGGCCGTCGGCGGGGTCGATCTTCACGACCTGGCCCTTGAACCACAGCGGCCCGTAGAGCATGCCGTCGGGGCCGACCTCGAAGCCGTTGAAGCCGCCCATGTCCTTCTTGATGAGCCGGGGCGGCTTCTGGCCAGCACGGTCGATTTCCCACAGCGCGTCGCCCAGGAACACCTGCGAGGCGTAGAGCTTGCCGTTGCGGCGGTCGAAGTCGAGCGAGTTGAGGCCGGGCAGGTCGCTGGCCAGCACGCGCAGCGGTGCGCCGTCATGTTCGCGGTAGCGCAGTTTGCCCATGAGGTAGTTGGTCCAGGCCAGCTCGCCGTTCGGGCCTGCGGCGATGTCGTCGGCCTGGCCTTCGGGCGCGTCGATCAGCACCTTGGCGGCGCCGGTGACGCGGTCGACCTCCCACAGCGTGTTGCCCAGCACCGAGCCCGCGAGCAGCCGGCCCTTGGCGTCGATCGCCAGGCCATGCACGCCCGTGAAGGACGATGGCGCCACCAGCGCCTCGGGCGCGGCCCATGCGGCGGGGCGCGTGGGCGGCGTCGTCGGAGCGAGCGGTGGGGGCGAAGCAGCCGGCGATGCCGACGAGGGCGGCGCCGAGGCCGGCGGCATCACCGTGCCGCAGGCGGCCAGCAGGGCGAGGGGTGCGGCCATCACGGCGGCGCGAAAGTATCTGCGGGACATGGGTTCTTCTCCTCTTCTGTTTCTGTATGCGCGAAGCAGTCTAGGAGGCGAACGTGTCCACGGCGTCGCGCCTGGGACAGGATGCGGACTTTCGTTTGCTGTGGATTACCCGCAGCCTTCAGCCGTCATTCAGCCGCCATTCAGCCGCGGCCTAGCCGCGCAGCAGCTGCGTGACGGTATGGATCAGCAGCCCCACCAGCCCGCCCACCAGCGTGCCGTTGATGCGGATGAACTGCAGGTCGCGCCCGATGTGCCGCTCCAGTTCCACCGTCATTTCCTGCGCGTTCCACTCGCCCACGCGCTGCTCGATGTAGCGGCGGATGTCCTCGCGGTAGCGCTCGATGGCCAGCGGCGCCGCAGCCTCGATCTGCTCGTTGATCCAGCGGCGGATGGCCTCGTCGCCCTGCAGCCGGGTGCCGAGCGCGCCTGCCATCGAGGCGATGCGCCGGCGGATGGTCGAGTCGCCGCGGCCCAGGTCGTCGTGCAGCCACGCGAGCAGTTCGCCCCACAGGCCGTGCAGGTAGTCGCCCAGGGCCGGGTGCGCGATGAGTTCGGCGCGGATCTGCTCGCCGCGCTGCTGGAACTCGGGGTCGAGCTTCAGGCGCACCACGAAGTCGTCGACGAAGTGGTCGAAGCGCCGGCGCATCGGATGGTCGGGCTCGGCCGCCAGCTCGCCGATGGTGTGCGCCACGGCCGCCACGATCTTGCGGGTGGCCAGCTTGGCGGCCACCTGGTCGAGGCCCACGTAGCGCAGCGTCTTGATCTCGCGCGCAATGGCTTCGGTGATGTGCGCCTGCACCTCCTCGCCTTCGAGCAGGCCGGCCACCTGCTGCAACACGTCGTCGAGCAGCGCCTGGTGGCGTCCGCCGGCGGTGAGCGCATCGAGCGCCTGGCCGGTGAGGCGCGAAAGGTCGATTTTTTCGAGGCCGGCCGCGGCGGCGCGGCCCATGAAGTCGCGCACCCGTTCGTCGTCGAAGGCGGTGAGTCCGTAGCGCGTGGCGGCCACGCCCCATTCGCCGAGTTTCTGGCCGCTCTCGGGCCGGGCCAGCCAGCCGGCGATGCGGCCGGCCGTGTCGAATTCCCGCAGCTTGCCGAGCACCTGCGCGGTGCTCAGGAAGTTGTCGCAGATGAAGCCGGCGAGCTTGGCGCCGATGCGGTCCTTGTTGCTGGGGATGATGGCCGTGTGCGGGATCGGCAGGCCCAGCGGATGGCGGAACAGCGCCACCACCGCGAACCAGTCGGCAATGGCGCCGACCATCGCGGCCTCGGCGAACGCGGCGACGTAGCCCCAGGCCGGGTGCTGCGCATGCAGCACGCTGGCTACCGCGTAGAGCACGGCGGCGCCGCACAGCAGGCCTAGTGCGATGCGCTTCATTTGCTGCAGGCCGTTGCTTTGTTCTGTCAATTGAGGGTCGTGTTGGTTCTGTCCGGGGCGAGTGCGCAGGCCACCGGGTGCTCCCCTCCGCGAATGTCCCCGTCGGCATGAGCGAGCCCCGAAAACCGACGGACCACAAACCCGGCCGACACGCGTCAGCCGATGGCAGGAGAAGAAGCCAGCCGCTCCATGAACAGCTCGCAACGCGCGAGTTGCTCGAGGCTCACGAACTCGTCGGGCTGGTGAGCCTGCTCGATGCTGCCCGGCCCGCACACCACCGTGGGAATGCCGGCGTTCTTGAACAGGCCCGCCTCGGTGCCGAAAGCCACCAGCGTGGTGCCTTCTTCGCCCGACAGGCGCTGCGCCAGCTTGGTGACAGGGTTGTCGGCCGCGCCCAGGAAACTCGGAATTTCGCAGATCGTCTCGAAGCTGAAGCCCGCATCCGGCGCCACCTTCTTCATCGCCGGCTCGATGCTGCCCGCATAGGCAACCACGTCGGCCTGCATGCGCCTGGCATCGGCGGTCGGCAGGTCGCGGAACTCGTAGCGGAACTCCGCGTCGCGCGGCACCACGTTGTCGGCGATGCCGCCGTGGAACTGGCCCACGCTGGCGGTGCTGAAGGGCACGTCGAAGCCCTCGTAGCGCGGTTCGTTGCGCTCGAAGTCTTCCGCCATGTCGCGCACCTTGCCGATCACGCGCGCCGCCATCTCGATGGCATTGACCGACTTCGGCGTGAGCGACGAATGCGCCTCCTTGCCGCGCACGCAGCACTTGTAGCGATACACGCCCTTGTGCGCGATGGCCGGCACCATGCTGGTGGGCTCGCCCACGATGCAGGCCAGCGGCTTGATGCCGGCGTCGCGCATGTCGGCGATCAGTTCCTTCACGCCGAAGCAGCCGATCTCTTCTTCATAGCTGAAGGCGAAGTGCACCGCGAAGGGGGAGTCGCTTTCGAGGAAGCGATGGGCATTGGCCAGCGCGATGGCGATGAAGCTCTTCATGTCGGCCGAGCCGCGCCCGTAGAGGCGCTCGTTCTGCACGACGGCCGAGAGCGGGTCGACGCTCCAGTCCTGTCCGTCCCAGGGCACCGTGTCGGTGTGGCCCGAGACGATGACGCCGGCCGGCTTGCCTTCGCCCAGCGTGGCGAACAGGTTGGCCTTGGTGCGCTCGGCGTTGTAGGTAATGCGGCTTTGCACGCCCAGGGCCTTCAGGTGGCTCTGCGCGAAGTCGATCAGTTCGAGATTGCTGTTGGCACTGACGGTGTTCATGCGCACCAGGGTCTGGGCCAGCAGGAGGCTTTGGGGGGAAAGCGTGTGGAGCATGCGCTGCATTCTCCCGGAAGTCGGCACGATGCGTGCACATGCCCATGCCGCCGGGCTCTCGGCGATGATCTGCCACGCTTGTGGTGCATCGATCCGGGGCATGCCGCCCTTTCTTTTTTATCCCGAACATTTCCATGAACGCTCACGCATATCCCGCCACGCCGGCCGAGCTATCGCCGCGCGACCTCGAACTGCTGCGCATGGCCATCCGCCTGTCGGACGAATCGAAGGCGCGCGGTCGCCATCCCTTCGCCGCGCTGGTGGCCGACGAACACGGCGAGGTCGTCGCCAGCGCCGGCAACAACTCCATGCCGCCCGAGGGCGACCCCACGCAGCACGCCGAGCTGGTGGCCGCCGCGCAGGCCGCGCGGCTGCTCACGCCCGAGCAACTGGCGCGCTGCACGCTGTTCACCAGCGCCGAGCCCTGCTGCATGTGCGCGGGCGCCATCTACTGGACGAACATCGGCCGCGTGGTCTATGCGCTGTCGGAACACACGCTGCTGGGCCTGACCGGCGACCACCCCGAGAACCCGACCTTCTCGCTGCCCTGCCGCGAGGTGTTCGTGCGCGGGCAGCACAAGGTCGAGGTGGTCGGCCCGCTGCTCGAGGACGAGGCGGCCGCACCGCACCGGGGCTTCTGGCATGCCGCGCACTGAGCGGGTGCGCGCGGGCTTGCGTGTATCTACGCGGTGCCTCGCGCGGGCAGAGTGGATAGACTGGCATTTTGAGACCTCCACGCCATGAAACTCATCGATTCGCTCGTCACGCAGGCGGCCGGCATCGCCGCCGTGCGGCGTGACCTCCACGCCCATCCCGAACTCTGTTTCGAAGAAGTCCGCACCGCCGACGTGGTGGCAGGCAAGCTCACCGAATGGGGCATTCCCATCCACCGGGGCCTCGGCACCACCGGCGTGGTGGGCATCGTCAAGAACGGCACCAGCAACCGCGCCGTCGGCCTGCGCGCCGACATGGACGCGCTGCCCGTCACCGAGCTCAACACCTTCGCCCACGCCAGCAAGCACCACGGCAAGATGCACGCCTGCGGGCACGACGGCCACACCGCCATGCTGCTGGCGGCCGCGCAGCACCTGGCGAAGAACCGCAATTTCGACGGCACCGTGTACCTGATCTTCCAGCCGGCGGAAGAGGGCGGCGGCGGTGCCCGCGAAATGATCAAGGAAGGGCTGTTCGAGCAGTTCCCCATGGATGCCGTCTTCGGCATGCACAACTGGCCCGGCATGAAGGCCGGCCAGTTCGCGGTGAGCCCCGGCCCGGTGATGGCGTCGGGCAACAAGTTCTTCGTCAACGTGGTCGGCAAGGGCGGCCATGCGGCGCTGCCGCAGACCGGCATCGACCCGGTGCCGATTGCCTGCGAGATCGTGCAGGCCTTCCAGACCATCCTCACGCGCAAGATGAAGCCGACCGATTCGGCCGTGATCTCGGTCACCACCATCCATGCGGGCGAAGCCAACAACGTGATCCCCGACAACTGCGAGCTGTCGGGCACGGTGCGCACCTTCTCGCTGGAGGTGCTCGACCTGATCGAAGCGAAGATGAAGCAGATCGCCGACAACATCTGCGCCGCGCACGACGCCACCTGCGAGTTCCGCTTCGAGCGCTACTACCCGCCCACCGTCAACACCGAGGCCGAGGCCGACTTCGCGCGCCGCGTGATGGGCGGCATCGTCGGGCCCGAGAACGTGCTGAAGCAGGAGGCGGCCATGACCTCGGAAGACTTCGCCTTCATGCTGCAGGCCAAGCCCGGCGCCTATGCATTCATCGGCAACGGCGACGGCGCGCACCGCGACGTGCACCACGGCGAGGGCCCGTGCACGCTGCACAACGCGAGCTACGACTTCAACGACGATCTCATTCCGCTGGGCGCCACCTGCTGGGTGCAGATCGCCGAGCAGTTCCTCAAGCCCGGCAGCGCCGCGGAGTGACCGCCCGATGATCGCCATTCCCGAAGCCTTTTCGCCGCGTTACGCGCAGGCGCGCCAGAAGTTCCTGCAGGCCTGCGTGAGCGCCGGCCTCACGGTCGAGCCGCATGCGCATCCGCTCAAGGGGCGCGACGGCGAAGAGCTGTCGATGGACGTGGCGCTCGACGGCAATGCCGATGCCGAGCATCTGCTGATCGTCACCAGCGCCTGCCACGGCGTGGAAGGCCACTGCGGCAGCGGCGTGCAGGTGTTCGCGCTGCACGACGCCGAATGGCGCGAGAAGGCGAAGGCGCAGGGCGTTGCGGTGCTGTACGTGCATGCGCTCAACCCGCACGGCTTTTCGTACGGCCGGCGCGTCACGCACGAGAACGTCGACCTGAACCGCAACTTCATCGATTTCTCGAAGCCGGTGCCGGTCAACGAGCCCTACGCCAAGCTGCACGAACTGCTGCTGCCCGCCACCTGGCCGCCCACGCCCGAGAACCAGGCGGCCGTGGCCAAGTGGATCGAGAAGCACGGCGCCACCGCTTACCAGGCGGCCGTCACCAGCGGCCAGTACCAGTTCGACGACGGCCTGTTCTTCGGCGGCAAGGCGCCGACCTGGAGCAACAGGACCATCCGCGGCGTGCTGAAGCGCCATGCGGGCAAGGCCCGGCGCGTGGCCTGGATCGACCTGCACACGGGCCTGGGCCCGAACGGCCTGGGCGAGCGCATCTTCGCCTGCCGCGACGACAAGGTCGCCTACGCCCGCGCCAACGCCTGGTGGGGTACGCCGGCCGCGCCGGTCACCTCGATCTACGACGGCTCGTCGACCTCGGCGTTGCTGCGCGGGCTGATGTGGGACGCCATGTACGAAGAGTGCCCGCAGGCCGAGTACACGGGCATCGCGCTCGAATACGGCACGCTGCCGATCCTGGAGGTGACGGGCGCGCTGCGCGCCGACCACTGGCTGCACAAGCACCCGGATGCGCCGGCCGACCTGGCGGATTCGATCCGCGCGCGGATGGTGGAGGCCTTCTATACCGACACCGATGCGTGGCGCGGGCAGATCGTCAGCCAGGCCCGCCAGGCGATGTTCCAGGCCGTGGACGGTCTCAGGTCCTGACCCGGCCGTCTCCGGTCAGCATCGACAGC
The DNA here is from genome assembly GCF_977011995.1 of Variovorax durovernensis. Classification (NCBI taxonomy): domain Bacteria; kingdom Pseudomonadati; phylum Pseudomonadota; class Betaproteobacteria; order Burkholderiales; family Comamonadaceae; genus Variovorax; species Variovorax durovernensis. Next base: position 518,121 of record NZ_CDRNCW010000001.1, read on the forward strand.
TCGACGAACTTCGAAGCCACGTGGTTCTTCGAGGAGAACGACACCTCGAATCCGCCGAACTGCTGACGGTCGATGCTCTCCAGCCCTGCGATGAGGCTCTCGCGCGCAGGCTTGCCCGGCGCCTTGCGCAGGCCCTCGACCAGCACCTTCGCGGCCAGGTAGCCTTCCATGCTCGAGAAGTTTGCGCTCGCGCCGTTGCCGGCCTTGCGCACCGCTTCGGCGAACTCGCGTGCCAGCGCATTGGCCTGGTTGTAGGGCGAGGGCACCACCTGGGTGATCATCACGCCGGCCGCGTCCTTGCCCAGTTCGTCCGCCAGGGCCTGCGTGCCCACGAAGGACATGTTGAAGAAGGTGCCGCCGTAGCCCGCCTTGCGCGCCTCGCGGATGAAGGTCGCGCATGCCTTGTACGCGCCCACCTGCACCACCGCGTCGGGCCGCGCCGCGACGATCGTCTTCACGGCCTGGGCCACGTCGGCCGAGTTGCGCTCCACGGTGGCCAGTGCGACCGGCTTGAGCTGCTGCTCGCCGAGCGCCAGCGTCACGCCGTCGAGCCCGGCCTTGCCGTAGGCGTCGTTCTGGTAGAAGACCGCGATCTTCTTCAGGCCCAGGTGGGTGAGCTGCTTCACCATGAGCGCCGTCTCGTCGTTGTACGAGGCGCGCAGGTGGAACACGTTCTTCTGGAAGGGCTCGCGCAGCGACATCGCGCCGGTGAAGGGGGCCACGAAGGGCACCTTGTCCTTCACCGCCAGCGGCAGCGCCGCCAGGCTGGTAGGCGTGCCGACATAGCCGAACAGGGCGAACACGTCTTCCTCGATGAACTTCTGCGTGTTGGCGGCGCAGCGGTCGGGCTCGTAGCCGTCGTCCAGGTTCTTGATGACCAGGTTGCGGCGGCCCGGCTGGGCGTTGTACTGGTCCAGGAACAGCTTGGCGCCCTGGTTGAACTGGATGCCCAGTTGGGCGGACGGCCCGCTGAACGGCGCCGACTGGCCCAGCACCAGGGGCGTGTCGCCCTGAGCCCGGGCGATGCCGAAGCCGCCCAGCGCGGCGGCCGCGCCGGCGGCCAGCGAAAAATGTCGTCGATTCATCGTCATGTTGAAAACCCACTCCCGCGCTCTGACTCGCGCACAAATTAGACTTGCCCGATGCCCCACGCACCGGATTCCCTGCTCGAAGAAGCACCCCCGCCCGCCACGTCCACCGTGCTGGGGGCCTGCCCCCATGACTGCCCGGACACCTGCGCGCTCGTCACCACAGTCAAGGACGGCGTGGCCGTGAAGCTGCAGGGCAATGCCGCGCATTCGCACACCGGCGGCGTGCTTTGCACCAAGGTGTCGCGCTACATAGAGCGCAACGACCACGCCGAGCGGCTGGTTCAGCCACTCAAGCGCGTCGGACCCAAGGGCAGCGGCCAGTTCGAGCCGGTGAGCTGGGACGCCGCGCTGGACGACATCGCCGCGCATCTTCGAGTATTACAGGGAAAACCCGAAGGTATTGTCCCCTACAGCTATGCGGGCACCATGGGCCTTGTGCAGGGCGAGTCGATGGACCGGCGCTTCTTCCACAAGCTGGGCGCCACCCTGCTGGACCGCACCATCTGCTCCATGGCCGGCGGCGAGGCCATGGTCTACACGCTGGGCGCCAAGGTCGGCATGCGCATCGAGTTCTTCGCCGAGGCCAAGCTCATATTGATCTGGGGCAGCAACTCCATCGCCAGCAACCTGCATTTCTGGCGCCACGCCCAGGCCGCCAAGCGCGCCGGCGCCCGGCTGGTGTGCATCGACCCGCGCCGCACCGAAACCGCCGACAAGTGCGACGAGCACATCGCGCTGCTGCCCGGCACCGACGTCGCGCTGGCGCTGGCCCTGATGCACGAGCTGATCGTGCACGACTGGCTCGACCACGACTACATCGCCAGCCACACGCTGGGCTGGGAGCAGCTGCGCGAGCGCGCGCTGCAATGGCCGCCGTCGCGCGCGGCCGAGGTCTGCGGCATTCCCGAAGAGCAGATCGTCTCGCTGGCCAGGGCCTACGGCACCACGAAGCCGGCCGCGATCCGCCTGAACTACGGCATGCAGCGCGTGCGCGGCGGCGGCAACGCGGCCCGCGCCATCGCCTGCCTGCCGGCGCTGGTGGGGGCCTGGCGCGACCGCGCGGGCGGCCTGCTGCTGAGCAGCTCGGGCCACTACCCGGTCGACCGCGCCGCGCTGCAGCGCCCCGACCTGCTGGCCGGGCGCAAGCCGCGCACCATCAACATGAGCACCATCGGCGACGCGCTGCTGGACACCGCCAACCCGGTGAAGGCCATCGTGGTCTACAACAGCAATCCGGTGGCGGTGGCACCCGAATCGGCCAAGGTGGCTGCGGGCTTCGCGCGCGAAGACCTGTTCACCGTGGTGCTCGAGCAGTTCCGCACCGACACCGCCGACTACGCCGACTACCTGCTGCCCGCCACCACGCAGCTGGAGCACTGGGACATCCACTGCAGCTACGGCCACACCGACGTGCTGCTGAACCGCCCGGCCGTGGCGCCGCGCGGCGAGGCCCGCAGCAACGCCTGGGTGTTCCGCGAACTGGCGCGCCGCATGGGCTTCGACGAGCCCTGCTTCTCCGATTCCGACGAGACGCTGTGCCGCACCGCCTTCGCCGAGAACGCGATCGACTTCCCGCAACTGCTGGAGCAAGGCTTCACCAGCCTGAAGCTGCCGCAAGCGCCTTTCGCCGAAGGCAAGTTCCCAACGCCTTCGGGCCGCTGCGAATTCTTCAGCGCGCGGCTGGAGGCCATGGGCATGAACGGCCTGCCCGACCACGTGCCCAACTGGGAGCCGGCCGGCAGCTCGACCGAGTTCCCGCTGGCCATGATCTCGCCGCCGGCGCGCAACTTCCTCAATTCGACCTTCGTCAACGTGACGAGCCTGCGCGCCATCGAGGTCGAGCCGCTGCTGGAGATCCACGAGGCCGACGCCGCCGCGCGCGGCATCGAGGACGGCGCCCTGGTGCGCGTGTTCAACAAGCGCGGCGAGCACCGCTGCCGCGCCGAGGTCTCGCGCCGCGCGCGACAGGGCGTGGTGCATGGCATGGGCATCTGGTGGCGCAAGCTCGGCATGGACGGCACCAACGTCAACGAACTCACCAGCCAGCGCCTGACCGACATCGGCCGCGGCCCCACCTTCTACGACTGCCTCGTCGAGGTCGAGAGGGCGTGAAGCTGCTTTCAGCGCTCGCGCTGGCAGGCTCGGTGTTCCTGACCGGCTGTGCCGACCTCGGCTACTACTGGCAGTCGGCCAGCGGCCACATCGGCATCATGCGGGCCGCCAAGCCCGTGCCCGAGTGGCTGGCCGACCCGGCGGTGTCCGCGGCGCTGAAAGCCAAGCTCGAACTCACGCAGCGCATCCGCCGCTTCGCTTCTTCCGAGCTCGGCCTGCCCGACAACCCCAGCTACAAGTCGTACGCCGACCTGCACCGCGCCGCCGCCGTGTGGAACGTGGTGGCCGCGCCGCCGTATTCGCTCACGCTCAAGAGCTGGTGCTTCCCGGTGGCGGGCTGCGTGGGCTATCGCGGCTACTACGACGAAGCCTCGGCCAGGACCGAAGCCGAGGCGCAGAAGAAAGAAGGCATGGAGGTGGCCGTCTACCCCGTGCCCGCGTACTCCACGCTCGGCTGGATGAACTGGGCCGGCGGCGATCCGCTGCTGTCCACCTTCATCGGCTATCCGGAGGGCGAGTTGGCGCGCATCGTGTTCCACGAACTGGCGCACCAGGTGCTCTACGTGCCGGGCGACACGGTGTTCAACGAGTCTTACGCCACCGCGGTCGAGCGCATCGGCGGCGCGATGTGGCTGCAGCGCGAGGCCGGCGAGCCGGCCCGCAGCGAATACGCTCAGTTCGACAGGCAGCGCCAGGACTTCCGCGCGCTTGCGCTCGACACCCGCCGCGCGCTGATGAAGGTCTACGAGTCGCCTGAAGCCAAGGCCAAGGACTGGGCCAGGGTAGAGACCATGAAGCAGGCCGTCATGGCCGACTTCCGCGAGCGCTACGCCAGTCTGAAGGCCGGCTGGAGCGGCCCGCGCCAGAACGCCTACGACGCCTGGGTGGCGCGCGCCAACAATGCGGCCTTCGGTGCGCAGGGCGCCTACGACGACCTGGTGCCGAGCTTCGAGCAACTCTTCGAGCGTGAAGGCCGCGACTGGCCGCGCTTCTACACTGAGGTCAAGCGCATTGCCGCGCTGTCGACCGAGCAGGCGCGCCGCGCCGCACTGCAGACGGCCAGCGGCGTGCTGCAGACCCATTCCAGCCCCAAAGACAACAAGGAAGATCCCGGTGCCTGACATCCATATCGAACGCAACCACGCGCTTGGCATTGCCGGCGCACGCGAAGTCGCGCGCCAGTGGGTGAAGCAGGCCCAGGAGGAATTCGGCCTCGAATGCGCCTACACCGAGGGCGAGGACCGCGACGTGGCGCAGTTCACCCGCGCCGGCATCGACGGCACGGTCGAGGTCACGGCCAATACCTTCACGCTCGACGCGACGCTGGGCTTCTTGTTCGGCAGCTTCAGCGAGGTCATCGAGCAGAAGATCACGCGCAACCTCGACGCGCTGCTCGGCGCGCCCGGCGGCGGCGGCACCCGGCTGGCCTGAGCGTTCCGGGGCATGACCGCGGCGGCAACCTCCTCCTCTCATGTCGCCGGTCCGCTGGCCGGCCTCAAGGTCATCGAACTCGGCCAGCTGATCGCGGGGCCGTTCGCGGCACGCACGCTGGCCGACTTCGGCGCGGAGGTCGTCAAGATCGAGCCGCCCGGCACGGGCGATCCGCTGCGCAGCTGGCGGCTGCTGAAGGACGGCACCTCGGTCTGGTGGCAGGTGCAGTCGCGCAACAAGCGCTCGCTGGCGCTCGACCTGCGCGAACCCGAGGCGCAGGCCGTGGTGCGCAAGCTCGCGGCCGAGGCCGACGTGCTGATCGAGAACTTCCGCCCCGGCGCGATGGAAGGCTGGGGCCTGGGCCCCGACGAGCTGCTGGCCGCCAACCCCGCGCTCGTCATGCTGCGCATCAGCGGCTACGGCCAGACCGGGCCGTACCGCGACCGGCCCGGCTTCGGCGTGGTGGCCGAGGCCATGGGCGGGCTGCGCCACCTCACCGGCGAGCCGGGCCGCGTGCCGGTGCGCGTGGGCGTGTCGATCGGCGACACGCTGGCCTCGCTGCACGGCGTGATCGGCGTGCTGCTGGCCATGCAGCACCGGCATGCGACGGTGAGCGCCGAATACCCCAAGGGCCGCGGGCAGGTGATCGACGTGGCGCTTTACGAGGCGGTGTTCAACTGCATGGAAAGCCTGCTGCCCGAATACGACGCCTTCGGTGCGGTGCGCGAGGCGGCCGGCAGCGCCTTGCCGGGCATTGCGCCGACCAACGCCTACCGCTGCGCTGACGGCGGCTACGCCATCGTCGCGGGCAACGGCGACAGCATCTTCCGCAGGCTCATGGAATGCATCGGGCGGCCCGACCTGGCCGCCGACCCGGCACTGGCCGGCAACGCCGGGCGCGTCGCACAGGTCGAGATACTGGACGCCGCCATCGGCGACTGGACCGCGCGGCACAGGGTGGAAGAAGTGCTGGCCGCGCTCGACGCGGCGCACGTGCCGGCCGGGCGTATCTACACCATCGCCGACATCGCTGCCGATCCGCACTACGCGGCGCGCGGCATGCTGCAGCAGGTGCGAATGAACGACGGCAGCCAGCTGGCCGTGCCGGGATTCGTGCCCAAGCTGTCGCTCACGCCGGCCAGCCACCGGCACAACGCACCGGCAGTGGGCGCGGACACCGATGCGGTGCTGAAGGAAATCGGGCTGAGCGAAGAACAGATCGCCGCGCTGCATGCGCGCGGGATCGTGGGATAGGGCCGGCGGTTGACCGGTCAGCCGCGCAGCGATTCGATCAGGTCGATGTACTTCTGCTTGGCTTCATCGGCGCTCGCGCCTTTCTGCGCGGTCCAGGCGTCCCACTTGGCACGCGCGACGATGTCGCTGAAGCTCGGCTTCTTGGCGGTGTTGTCGCCTTCGGTGGCCTGCTTGAACAGGCCGTAGATCTTCAGCAGCGTCGGGTTGTCGGGGCGCTCGGCGAGCAGCTTGGAGTTGGCCTGGGCGGCTTCGAATTGGGCGTTGAGGTCGGACATGGGCTTCGTCGAATTGAAAAGCTGAAAACGCGCATCTTAAATCGCGTGGTACTTGAAAGTACCGGCGTCAGTCGCGCAGGCCTGCACGCGCCAGTTCCACGTCCAGCCGCTCCCGGGCGTCGGCCGGCTTCAGCGCGGCGGCCTTCTCGAACCACTGCGTGGCCTCGTGCATGCGCGACTCGCCGTGCAGCATCAGCAGCGCGCGGGCGTATTCCATCATTCCGGCGGCCGAATCGGGGTTCAGCGCCAGGCCGCGTTCGAACAGCTCGATCGAGGTCTCGGCCCGCACGCCGTAGGTCATGCGCCCGACCAGCGCGCCGACCTTGTCGATCACCTCGGCGTGGAACGCCGCCAGCGCAACGTGCGCATCGGCATGCCCCGGCTGAAGCTCGATCACGTGTTCGAGCGCGCCCTTGAGCTTGCTGCCCAGCCCTTGCGCCAGCGCGCGCGCCACGCTGATGCCCTGGCTGTAGCGGCCCAGCGCATAGGCCTGCCAGTAGAGGGCCTGGCAATTGCCGGGATCGGCCAGCACCTGCGCGCCGGCGCGCTCGATCACCTGGCGGAACATGGTGAGCCGCACGGATTCGCGCGGCTCCAGGTAGTTGGCGTAGATGGCGGTGGCCTGGTTGGCCAGCACCATGCCTTCGGCGCCGTGCAGCAGGCCGACCGTGGTCGCGCGCTCAAATTCGCCGCTGTGGTACAGCGCCCAGCCCTCGGCGAGCGGCGTGTCCGCGGCGGGCGGCGGCATGTGGTCGTGGCCCGCATGCAGGCGCGGCCAGTGCGCCAGGACGCTGCGGGCGTCGTAGTGGGGCGTGTCGGCGTAGGGCAGGGGCGTCCACGGTTCCACGGCGGTGGCGGCGGCCGCGGCGCCGCCGGACATCAGCGAGAGCGGTTTGAAATCGGAGTGGGGCATGGTCTTGTCTAGGCCGCCATATCGACCGGGGACGTCGCGTTGGCGGCATCTTCCGCGCCGTAGGCATTGCTCAATGTCAGCAGATGCCGCCTTTGCTCGGTGCCGAGGTACGGCGCCAGCAGGTGCAGCGTGTGCTTGCCGCCGCGCATCAGCGCGCCCTGGGCATGCGCCGGCTCCAGCGCCTCGCGCGGGTTGCGCACGTACTCGTAGCTGAGCCAGTAGGTCAGCACCACCACCATGCTGTGCGCCAGGGTGCCGACCTCGTGCGCATCGATCTCCAGGTGGCCGGCGCGGCTCAGCCCGGCGATCAGCTGGCGGATGGCGCGGGCCTTGTTCTCCAGCACCAGCTGGAACTGGGTTTCCAGGTGGCGGTTCTTGCTCAGCAGGTCGTTGAGGTCGCGGTACAGGAAGCGGTAGCGCCAGATCAGCTCGAACAGGCTGTGCATGAAGAACCAGGCGTCTTCCACGTCGTGCACGCCTTCGCTTGCGTGCAGCAGTTCGTTGAGCTCGGCTTCGTAGCCTTCGTAGAGCTTGTTGATCAGCTCTTCCTTGGCAGGGTAGTGGTAGTACAGGTTGCCCGGACTGATGTTGAGTTCGCCTGCCACCAGGGTGGTCGAGACGTTCGGCTCCCCGAAGCGGTTGAACAGGTCCAATGCGGCTTCGAGGATGCGTTGCGCTGTGCGGCGTGGCGCCTTCTTTGCCATGTCTCGGTGCCCCCGGTTGTCTCTTGAAGGCACTCTAGCGCATGTGCACTGCACCATGAATGGCGCGGTGCATGTTTTGCGGGGCTGTTTTCTTGTGCAGTGCCGCAATACCCGCCGGCCGATGCGGGCCGGCGAGGAGGTTCAGTCGGCCTTGCTGCGGCGCAAGGTGGTCTTCCTGGCGGCTGGAGCCGCCGTCTTGCGGGCCGCGGCCTTGCGGGGAGCCGCGGCCGCCTGCTTCTTCAGCTGGGCCTCGAGCGCATCGACGCGTGCCTGCAGCGCGGCCATGTCGGCGGCCGAGGGGGCGCCGAGCTTGTCGAGCGCGCGCGCCACGCGTTCCTCGAAGATGTTTTCCAGCTTGCCCCACTGCCCGGCCGCCTTGGTGCCGAACTCGCTCGCGAAGCCGGCCATGCGCTGCTGGGCCTGGGCCAGCGTTTCCTCGGCGGCCTGCTGGGTCTTCTTCTGCATGCCGGCGCCGTCCTTGACCAGCGCCTCGAAGGCCTTGCTGCCTTCCTGCTGCATCTTCGCGAAGGCACCGAGCCCGGCCAGCCAGATCTGCTGGGCGGAGTCCTTGATGCGGTCGGCGGCTTTGTTGTTGTCGTCCTGGGAGGCCATGCGAGGTGTTCCTTGAAAGATTCGAATCGATCGCAGGACTCTAGCGGCCCCCGGTGCTCGCGATTAGGGCTTTGCGCCTAGCGCTGGACTCAGGGTGTCGCGCCGGCGGCGCGGCTGGCGTCCAGGTGCGCCTTGGCGCGCTCGGCCAGCGCCATTTCGCCCGGGGTGCCTGGCATGAAGCTCTCGACCGCCAATGGCCGCCCGTGGGAGTCGACCGACACGAAGACGATCAGGCATTCGGTGGTCTTCTCCATCGCGCCGCCCTTCATGTCGCCGCTGCGCACCTCGACCGAGATGTTCATGCTGGTCTTGCCGGTGTAGGCCAGGCGGGCTTCCACCTCGACGAGGTCGCCGATCATGATCGGCCGGTGGAAGCGGATGCTGCCGATGAAGGCGGTGACGCAGTAGCGCTTGGCCCAGCTGGTCGCGCAGGCGTAGCCGGCCTCGTCGATCCACTTCATGACCGTGCCGCCGTGGACCTTGCCGCCGAAGTTGACGGTGTTCGGCTCGGCAAGAAAGCGCAGGGTGATCGAGGACATGGTTCGCCTTTTCTGGAGTGGCTGGTGTGGGGTGCCCGCGATTATGCGAGCGGACGCCCTCTCAGGCGCCGCTGAACAGCTGGGCCAGCGTGCGCCGCAGCCACGCGTTACCCGGGTCGGCGTGGAAGCGCTCGTGCCAGTGCTGCTTCACCGCGTAGTCGGGCAGCGAGAAGGGCGGCTCCAGCAGCTTCACCGGCTCCTGCGTGGCCAGTACCTTGCCCAGGATGCGGGGCACCACCACCAGCAGCTCGGTGTGCGCCACGATGCGCGCCACGCTCAGGAAGCTCGACAGCCGCACCACCACGTTGCGCTTGAGCCCCAGCCGAGCAAGCGTGGTGTCGACGATGGCATGCCCCGTGCCCGACGTGGACACCACCGCATGCGCCTCCGCCTCGAAGCGCTTGCGCGTGAGCCGCGCGCCGATGCGCGGATGGTTCTGCGCCGCCAGGCACACGAAGTTCTGCATGAACAGCGTCTGCTGGTAGAAGCCCGCGTCCAGCTGCGGCATGAAGCCCACGGCCAGGTCGACCTCGCCGTCCTGCAGGCGGCGGCCGCTGATGGTGGAGATGATCTCGGTCTCGATGTGCACCCCCGGCGCCGCATGCCGCAGGTGGTCGAGCAGGCCTGGCAGCAGCACCACCTCGCTGATGTCCGTCATGCAGATGCGAAAGCGCCGCTGCGCCTGCGCGGGGTCGAAGCTGCTGCGGTTGCCCTGGGCCTGCGCCAGCTGGCCCAGCGCCTCGCGCAGGTTCGGGTAGATGCGCTCCGCGTGCGGCGTGGGCTGCATGCCCTGCGCGGTGCGGGTGAAGAGGCGGTCGTCGAAGTGCGCGCGCAGCTTGTTCAGCGCTGTGCTGGCCGCCGACTGCGCCATGCCCAGCCGTTCGGCCGCCTTGGAGACGTTGCCGGTCTTGTAGACCTCGTCGAACACGGCGAGCCATTCGAGATCGAGCCTGGACATGGAGTGCTTTCCGCAGCGAAAGGCACCATTATCGAAATTCCGGATTCCGTGTATTGGCTACCGGTCTTGAGTAAATAGTGGTGCGGGCCAACAATGCCGCCACGCAGACAACCCACGCCAATGAAACCCGTTCCCTCCAACGCGGCAGAGCGCCGCGACTACTACGCCCGCATCCGCCCGCTGAACCTCACGCCGCTGTGGGAATCGCTGCACGCACTCGTGCCGCGCGAACCGCAGACGCCCTGCGTGCCCGCGCTGTGGCGCTACGACGAGATCCGCCCGCTGCTGATGGAGTCGGCCGACCTCATCACCGCCGAAGAAGCCGTGCGCCGCGTGCTGGTGCTCGAGAACCCGGCGCTGCCCGGCAACTCGTCGATCACGCAGTCGCTGTATGCCGGCCTGCAGCTCATCATGCCGGGCGAGGTGGCGCCTTCGCACCGCCACGTGCAGTCGGCGCTGCGCTTCATCGTCGACGGCAAGGGGGCCTACACCACGGTGGGCGGCGAGCGCACCACCATGTACCCCGGCGACTTCATCATCACGCCATCCTGGGCCTGGCACGATCACGGCAACGAGGGCATCGGCGGCACGGTGGAGCCGGTGGTGTGGCTCGACGGACTCGACATCCCGATGCTGCGCTTCTTCGACGCCGGCTTTGCCGAGAACGACGACGCCAAGGTGCAGCATGTGTCGCGCCCCGAAGGCAACAGCCTCGCGCGCTTCGGCCACAACATGGTGCCGGTGCGCCACGACCATGTGTCGGCCACCTCGCCGATCTTCAACTACCCCTATGCGCGCAGCCGCGAGGCATTGGCCCAGTTGCAGAAGCAGGAAACGCCCGATGCGTGGCTGGGCCACAAGCTGCGCTACGTGAACCCGCTGACCGGCGGCTCGCCGATGCCGACCATCTCGACCAACCTGCAGCTGCTGCCCAAGGGCTTTGCGGGCAAGACCCACCGCGCCACCGACGGCGCGGTGTACAGCGTGGTCGAAGGCCACGGCAGTGCCGACATCGCGGGCCAGCGCTTCGACTTCGGTCCGCGCGACACCTTCGTGGTGCCGTCGTGGGCGCCGCTGCGGCTGTCTTCGCCGAACGAAGACGCCGTGCTCTTCAGCTTCTCCGACCGCCCCGTGCAGCAGGCCATGGGCATCCTGCGCGAAGCCTTCCTCGAAGGATGTTGACCCACCCGGCTTTTCACTGCGCTTCGCTTCGTGTAATTCGCCACCCCCCGAGGGGGAGGCTCGGCCGCCTTGGGGCGGCCCGGCGCCGGCCGAATTTCTTTTTTTCTTTTGTTGACCGTTTGCCGCCATGCGCGGCAGGAACCTCCCATGTCCTTCGTTTTCACGCCTCCTTCCATCGTCGGCCTGCCCATCGTGGATTCCGACAAGCTGTTCCCCGTGCGCCGCGTGTACTGCGTCGGCCGCAACTACGCGGCCCATGCGCGCGAGATGGGCTTCGACCCCGACCGCGAGCCGCCGTTCTTCTTCTGCAAGCCGAATGACGACGCTTCGGTGGTGCCCGTGGCCGAAGGCGCGACCGGCAGCATTCCGTACCCGCCGCTCACCAGCAACTACCACTATGAAGCCGAGCTGGTCGTGGCCATCGGCAAGGGCGGCAAGGACATCAAGGTCGAAGAAGCCGCCAGCCACATCCACAGCTATGCCGTGGGCCTGGACATGACCCGCCGCGACCTGCAGATGAAGATGCGCGAACAGGGCCGCCCCTGGGAGATCGGCAAGGCCTTCGACTTCTCCGCGCCCATCGCGCCGTTGCGCACGCTGGCCGACGTGGGCGAGATCAACGCCGGCGCCATCACCCTCGAAGTCGACGGCCAGGTGCGCCAGAACAGCGACATCACGCACCTGATCTGGTCGGTGAACGAGGTCATCGCCAACCTGTCGACGCTCTTCACGCTGCAGCCCGGCGACCTGATCTTCACCGGCACGCCCGAAGGCGTGGGCGCGGTGAAGGCCGGCCAGACCATCAAGGTGAGCATCGAGCGCCTGCCGTCGCTGACGGTCCGAATCGACTGAGTCTTTTCCCGATCGCACAGGCCCGCGCCATGACCCTTTCGAAGAATCCCCCCTCCGTGCTGCTGGTCGGCGGCGGCATTGGCGGCATGGCCGCGGCGCTGGCGCTGGCGCGCCTTGGCGTGTCCATCGACCTGCTGGAGCAGAGCGCCACCATCGGCGAGATCGGCGCCGGCCTGCAACTGGGCCCCAACGCCTTCGCCGCGCTCGATGCGCTGGGCGTGGGCGAGGCGGTGCGCCGGGGCTCGGTGTTTACCGACCGGCTGGTGATGATGGACGCCGTCGATTGCGGCGAAGTGGCCTCCGTGCCGGTGGGCGAAGCCTTCCGCGCGCGCTTCGGGAACCCGTATGCGGTGAGCCACCGCGCCGACCTGCACGGCGCGATCCACGAGGCGGTGAAGCAGCATCCGCTGATCCGCTTCCACACCTCGGCGCAGGTCGAGGCGCTCGACATTGGCACCCAGGGCGTGACGGCTGTCACCACCGACGGCCGCCGCTTCAAGGCCGGCGCCATCGTCGGCTGCGACGGGGTGAAGTCGGTGGTGCGCGCCAGACTCATCGGCGATGCGCCGCGCGTGTCGGGCCACGTGGTCTATCGCGCGGTGGTGCCGGCCGCCGACATGCCGGCCGACCTGTGCTGGAACGCGCCGGTGGTCTGGGCCGGCCCCGACTGCCACCTGGTGCACTACCCGCTGCGCCACGGCGAGCAATACAACCTGGTCGTCACCTTCCACAGCCGCGAGCGGGAACAGTGGGGCGTGACCGACGGCAGCAAGGAAGAAGTGCTGTCTTACTTCGAGGGCGTGCACGCGCGACCGCGCCAGTTGCTGGACCGCCCGACCTCGTGGCGCCGCTGGAGCACCGCAGACCGTGACCCGGTCGAGCGCTGGAGCGACGGCCCGGCCACGCTGCTGGGCGACGCGGCGCATCCCATGATGCAGTACCTCGCGCAGGGCGCCTGCATGGCGCTCGAAGACGCGGTAACGCTGGGCGAAGCCGTGAAAGCCTGCGACTTCGACATGACCGCCGCGTTCAAGCTGTACGAGGCGGCACGCGTCGCCCGCACCGCGCGCGTGGTGCTGTCGGTGCGCGAGATGGGCCGCATCTATCACGCCAAGGGCGTGGAGCGGCTGGTGCGCAACAGCCTCTGGGCCGGCCGCACGCCCGAACGCTTCTACGATGCGGTCGAGTGGCTCTACGCATGGCGGCCCGAGCACTGCCTGGACGATGCGCCCCAGGCGCTTTCGCCGCGCTGAAACCTGTTCCCTTCATCATCACTATTCGAGGCCAAAGGCCCAGGAGACAAAGCATGAACTTCCCGCGCGCACTGCTGACCGGCATCCTCGCCGTGACTGCCGCCACCGCCACCACCGCCGCTCTGGCACAGGCCGGCGACTTCCCCAGCAAGCCTGTGACGCTGGTCACGCCGTTCGCGGCCGGCAGCGGCCCCGACGCGGTGCTGCGCCTGGTGTCCGACAAGCTCTCGCGCCTGTGGAACCAGCGCGTGCTGATCGACAACAAGCCCGGCGGCGGCGGCTTCATCGCCATCGACCAGGCCCGCCGCGCCGCGCCCGACGGCTACACGCTGCTGCAGCTCGACAGCGAGCACATCGCCGCGCTGCCGCACCTGTACAAGTCGAAGAACTTCGTGACGCTGCAGCACTTCGACCCGGTGGCCTCGCTGTTTCGCACGCCTTTCTTCGTGGCGGTGGGCACCGACTCGAAGTGGAAGAACATGGGCGACCTGATCGCCGCCGCCAAGGCAGAGCCGGACGCCATCGTCTATGGCTCGTGGGGCGTCGGCAGCCCCGGCCACCTGGGCGCGCAGCAGCTCGAGGCGCTCACCGGCATCCGCATGCGCCATGCGCCGTACCGAGAGGTGTCGCAGCTGTATTCCAACGTGGGCACCGGCGAAGTGCCGTGGGCCTTCGCGAGCATTCCGTCGAGCCAGGGCATCTACAAGGCCGGCAAGCTGCGCTACCTGGCCGTCGCGGCGCCCCGGCGCATTCCGCAGATGCCCGATGTGCCGACCATGGCCGAGGCCGGCGGCCCGGCTTCGCTGGAGGTCAATTCGTTCGTGTCGCTGCTCGCACCCAAGGGCGTGCCGGCGGCCGTGAAGGCGAAGATCAACGCCGACGTGGCCAAGGTCATCGCCGATCCCGAGATCCGAGCCCGCTTCGACACCTTCGCCTTCGAGCCGCTGGCCTGGTCGCCCGAGGAAATCGAGCGCAATGCCGAGGCCAAGTCGAAGGTGTATGGCGAGCTGGTGCGCAGGGGCAACATCAGCCTCGATTAGCGCGGCCCGCGTCTTGCCCGGTGTTCTGTCAGGCAGTTAAGCTGGCCCTCGTTGCCTTTTTGATAACTTTTTCACACTTTTCTCCATGTCCGTCACCAAGAGAGCCCTCCTGATTGCCTGCGGCCTGGCCGCTGCCGCCGCGCTGCCGATGACCGCCAGCGCGCAGAACGCCGCCTGGCCGAACAAGCCGATCCGCCTGCTGGTGGGCTTTCCCGGCGGCTCCACGCCCGACATTGCCGCGCGCACCATCGCCGAGCCGCTGTCCAAGGCGCTGGGCCAGCCGATCGTGGTGGACAACAAGGCCGGTGCATCGGGCAACATCGCGGCCGACCAGGTGGCCAAGGCCACCGACGACCACACGCTGGGCATCGTCATCAACGGCAACCTCACGTCGTCGAAGATGCTGTACGCCAAGCTGCCGTACGACCCGGTCAAGGACTTCACGTACCTGTCGCTGATCGCGACCGCGCCGCTGGTGCTGGTGGCGCAGAACAACCTGCCCTCCGGCGCCGCCTTCTTCGACGCAGGCCGCAAGGCCGGCGACAAGTGGAACTACGGCTCGGTGGGCATCGGCTCGGTCGGCCACCTGGGCATGGAGCTGCTCAAGACCCGCGTGCCCGGCTTCAAGCCCGAGCACGTGCCCTACCAGGGCAACCCGCAGGTCATCACCGCCATGCTGGGCGACCAGGTGCAGATGGGCCTGATCCCGCCGGGCGTGGCCATGCCGCAGATCAGGGCCGGCAAGCTCAAGGCCATCGGCCTCACGGGCGGGCGCAGCGCGCTGGTGCCCGAGATCCCGCCGCTGTCCGAAGCCGGCGTGAAGGACTTCAACCTCGAAGTGTGGGTGGCGCTGCTCGGCCCGGCCAACCTGTCGAAGGCCGCGCAGGCGCGCATCAGCCGCGAACTCGAAGTGGTCATGAAAGACCCGGACGTGCGCCGCAAGCTCTTCGAGCAAGGCTGGCAGGCCGTGGGCACATCGCCGGACGGCATGCGCACGCGCGTGAACGAAGAGGCGGCCATCATGACCAAGATCATCTCGGCCCGCGGAATCAAATTGCAGTAATGACGACAGTCCAGACCTTGCACGAACCGGCACGCGAGCTGCCGGTCTTCGGCGAATACGACGTGGTGGTGGTCGGCGGCGGCCCTGCCGGCATTGCCGCCGCCGTGAGCGCGGCGCGCCACGGCGCCAGCACGCTGCTGGTCGAGCGCTATGGCTTTCTCGGCGGCATGGGCACGGCCGGCGGCGTCACCAACTTCGCGGGCCTGTACAGCAAGCGCAAGGGCGAGATGACGCAACTGGTGCACGGCGTGGTCGACGAGCTGATCGAGCGCATCGCCGGGCTCAACGGCATGAACCAGCCGCAGAACGGCATGGGCGGGCGCATCTGCGTGCGCTCGTACGACACCTCGGCCTACAAGCTGGCCGCCGACCAGCTGCTCGATGCTGCGGGCGTGAAGCTGCTGTTCCATGCGTATGCGGCCGCTGTGATCCGCGACGGCAACCGCATTGCGGCGCTGGTGGTCGAGACCAAGTCGGGCCGCCAGGCCATCCGCGCCAACGCCTTCATCGACGCCAGCGGCGACGCCGACGTGGCCGCCTTCGCGGGCGTGCCCTTCGAGGTTGGCGACGGCCACGGCAGCGGGCTGTTCCCGACCACCATGTTCCGCATCGGCCAGGTCGACGCACCGGCCGCGCTGGAAGCGGTGGGCGAGTTCAAGGCCATCAACGACTTCATGGCCCGCGCCGAGCAGCAGAAGCCGGGCGTCTACAAGTTCCCGCGCGAAGGCGCCATTCTGCGGCCCAACAAGGACCCGCGCGAATGGCGCGCCAACGTCACGCAGATCCGCAACGCCCAGGGCCGCGCGATGAACGGCGTCGATGCGCGCGAGCTGACCGAAGGCGAGCTCGAAGGCCGCCGCCAGATCAGCGAGTACTTCAAGTTCCTGAAGGCCGAGGTGCCGGGCTTCGCGCAGTCGGCCATCGTGGAAATCGCGCCGCAGGTCGGCATCCGCGAGACGCGTCGCATCCAGGGCCTGTACGCGCTCGGGCGCGAAGACATCCTGTCCTCGGCCAAGTTCGACGACAACATCGGCCTGAATGCCTGGCCGATGGAAATGCATGCCGACGGCCGCATCGAGTGGGCCTTCCCGCGCGACGAAGACAACGCCTACAACCACCTGCCGTGGCGCATGCTGGTGCCGCAGAAGGTCGACAACCTGCTGGTGGCCGGCCGCTGCGCATCGATGACGCACGAAGGCCAGTCGGCCGCGCGCGCGAGCGGCGGCTGCTTCGTCATGGGGCAGGCGGCGGGCACGGCGGCGGCGTCGCTGGGCGGCGGCGCGTTTGCCGGCGTGGACGTGGCGGCGCTGCAGCAGAAGCTGGCGGCCGACGGCGCGGACCTCGACCGCTGAACGCGGCGGGCCCGCCAATCGCCCGGATGGCGCTAGAGTCCGGGGCTTGATGAACTCGAACCCCGGACGAACCGTGCACTTCCCTTCGTTGTCGACCCCCGCGCGTCGCACCCTCCTGACGCTGTCCTGCGCCGCCATCGGCCTCATGCTGGCCGGCTGCGCCAGTACCCCCGAAGGCGAGCCCGTGCACGGCAAGGACCGGCTGCTGAGCTTCTTCGCGGCCAAGGATGGCCGCAAGGTCGCCATTGCCGGCGAGAACTACCACTACGTGTTCGACGGCGATCCTTCCGTGGCCGCGCTGCTGCGCTGGGAAGGGCGCACCAAGGTCACCCCCGCGCTGCTCGGCGAGTTCAAGGTGGCGCGCAACCAGAGCTTCGAGGGCCAGTACGTGCTGATGGCTTTCGACGCCGACCTGACGCCCGAAGACCGCGCCTTCCTGATCCAGACCGGCTTCGCGAAGACCGACGCGAAATACGGCGACCGCACCGGCCCGGCGCTGCGCTACTTCGGCACCGTCTATGGCAAGCGCTATGCGGCGGCGCCGCTGAAGTCGGCCGACACGGTCGACTTCTCCCGGCGCCAGTACCTGAGCTACGTCGAGCAGGAAACGCTCAGCGCCCCCTTCAGCAAGGCCGCGCCTTCGCCGCTGGTGTATGCCGACGACGGCTCGCTGCTGCTGGCTGGCGTGCCGGTGCGCGTCGTGCAGGGTGGCACGGACTACGGCTGCCGCGCCCGTCTCATGGGCATGTGCTTCTACAAGTAGCGGCGGCAGCTGAAGGTGGGGCTGCTGACCGGCCCGCGACAGCTGGCGGGCCCGGGCTTTGCTATGGTGGAGGGTTGCTTCCAGTCCGCTTCGACAGCTTTTTCCCGATGACCACCGACTCCGCCACCGCCTCCCGCCTCGTCGACGAACTCGTCGCGCTCATGCAGCTCGAACCCCTGGGCGGCGACCGCTTCCGGGCCCGGAGCGAGGACATCGGCACGCCCGCCGTCTTCGGCGGCCAGGTGCTCGGCCAGTCGCTCATGGCCGCCAGCCTCACGGTCGGCGCCGAGCGCCCGGTGCATTCCATGCACGCCTACTTCCTGCTGCCCGGCGAGCATGCGCCCATCGAATACAGCGTAGACCGCGTGCGCGACGGCCGCAGCTTCACCACCCGCCACGTGGTGGCGCGCCAGCAGGAGCGCATCATTTTTGAAATGTCGGCCTCGTTCCAGACCGTGGACGAGGGGGTCGAACACCAGTTCGACATGCCCGCCGTGGCCGGCCCCGAAGGCCTCGTCAGCGAACTCGACCAGCGCATCGCCCTCGGCGACCGCCTGCCGGAGCCCTGGCGCAGCAAGGCGATCCAGCCGCACGGCATCGAGTACCGCCGCGTCGACCCCGAAGACCTGATGGCGCCGCTGCCGCGCCCGGCCTCCGCGCAAAGCGCCATCTGGATGCGCGCCATCGCGCCGCTGCCAGACGACCCGATGGTGCACCGCGCACTGCTGGCCTACGCCTCCGACCACGGCCTGCTGCGCGCCGCCATGCTGCCGCACGGCCTGAGCTTCATGAGCGGCCAGGTGCGCCCCGCCAGCCTGGACCACGCGATGTGGTTCCACCGCGATTTCCGCATGGACGACTGGCTGCTGTACGTGCTCGATTCGCCCAGCGCCGGCGGCGCGCGCGGCCTGTGCCGCGGCAGCCTCTATGCGCGCGACGGCCGCCTGGTGGCCTCGGCCGCTCAGGAAGGCATGCTGCGCATCAGGAAGCCGGTGACGGCGACGACTCGCTCGTGAGCGCGGCCTGCTGCAGCCCGTCGCGGCTGCGTTCGCCCAGCAGCCGCTGGTAGTTGTCGCGCAGCAGGATGCCGGCGTAGTACACATGCTCGCGCATCAGCTGCTCCGCGCGCGCCGCGTCGCCTGAAATCACGGCCTGCACGATGCGGTGGTGGTCGTCGTGCGAGCGCAGGATCACGCCGTGGTCGTGCCACAGCATGATGCGGTCCGACGCGAACGGCACCGCCTGCGCCTGCGCGCCGAATCGCACGATCCACTGGTTGCCCGCGCCATGCATCAGCGCGTTGTGCAGCCGCACGTTCATCTGCTGGTAGGGCGCGAGGTCTTCGGCGAGCAGCTTTCCCTTCGCAAGTATTTCGTCGCCTTCGCGCAGGCACTCCTGCAATAGCGCAGCGGTCGGCTTGTCCACGCCCAGCGCGGCGAAGCGCCGGCAGGCCAGCCCCTCCAGCACCGCGCGCACCTCGTAGGCCGCGAGGATGTCCTCGAGCGCGAACGAGCGCACCAGGTAGCCCTTCTTCGGCTGGTGGTCGATCAACCCTTCCATCGCCAGCGCGGCCAGCGCGGCGCGCACCGGCGTGCGCGACACCTTGAGGGTCTCGGCGATCGGCACTTCTTCCACGCGCATGCCCGGCTGCAGCCTGCCTTGAAGGATCCAGGTGCGCAGTGTCTCTGTGACTTGTTGGGAGAGTGTGTCCATGTCAGGTATACATGATGCCAGTGAAAGTCAGAAATAAGGCGTGATATCAGGGAAAACGAGGACTTCGAAAAGTGTTCATGTATACACAATGCGGCCCTCGATCAACTTTCACGCCGCCTCGACGCGGCCCGGAGACCTTGCAGCCCATGGCGGAACATCATGCACAACCTCACGGCCGGCTGGCCCTCGTGACCGGCGGCGGCCGCGGCATCGGCGAGGCCGTGTGCCGCCGCCTCGCGGCCAGCGGCTTTCGCGTCGTGGTGGCCGACATCGACGGCGACAACGCCCGAGCCGTGGCCCTGTCGCTCGGCGAGGGGCACCACTTCCGCCAGTTCGACGTGAGCCAGGAGGCCGCGGTCGAAGCCGTGTTCGACGACATCGAGACCAACCTCGGCCCGGTGGCCGCCATGGTCTGCGTGGCCGGCATCCTGCTGATGCCCGGTGGCGAGCGCTCGCCGATCAAGGACACCACGCTCGAAGACTGGGAGCGCACCTTCGCCGTCAACGCGCGCAGCGTGTTCCTCTGCGGGCGCGCCTACCTGCGCCGGCGCGAAGCCAACCCCGTGGCGCACGGGCGCATCGTCACCTTCGGCTCGGTGGCGGCGCAACTGGGCGGCTACCGCTCCAGCGCCACCTACATCGGCGCCAAGTCGGCGGTGCTCGGCCTCACGAAGGCGATGGCGCGCGAATCGGCGCACCTGGGCGTCACGGTCAATTCGGTGGCCCCCGGCCTGATCGACACCGACATGCTGCGCGGCACCGTGCGCAGCAGCGGCGCGCTCGACGCGGCCGCCGCCAGCATCCCGCTCGGGCGCATCGGCACGGTGGACGACGTGGCCGGCGCGGTCGACTACCTGGTGTCGGAGCAGGCGGCGTACATCACGGGCAACGTGATCGACGTCAACGGCGGCTACCGCATGCAGTAACGGCGGCGCAGGTCTTTCACCCTTTCATTCCAACGGAGACAGCTCATGAAAAAGAACTTCCTGATTTCGGCACTGGCCCTGGGCGCGGCGCTCTGCGCGACGGCGCCCGCCGCGCTCGCGCAGGCCGAGCCCGGCCTGACCGACAAGACCATCAAGATCGGCATGTTCTCGCCGATGTCGGGCGCGTCGATGAACTACGGCTTCGACGTCATCAACGCCGCGAAGATGTACTACGACAAGATCAACAAGGAAGGCGGCGTGAACGGCCGCAAGATCGAGCTCGTGGTGGAAGACGACCGCTGCAACGCCAACGACCTGCTGGCCGCGGTGAAGAAGCTCACCGAGCAGGACCAGGTGTTCCTGCTCAACGGCGGCTCCTGCTCGGCCGCCGTGGTGGGCGCGCGCGAATACGTCGAGCGCGCGAAGATCCCGCTGGTCATGCTCAACGCCTCGGGCGACGGCGCGCTGTATCCGCCGTCGAAGTACATCTACGGCGCGTTCTCCATCTCGCAGCATGCGGTGGGCGGCTCGATGGTGCAGTTCGCGAGCGAGCAGCTCAAGGCCAAGAAGATCGGCTACATCAACCACGACGACGCCTACGGCGGCTGGAACCTCGAGTCGGCCCAGGCGCAGGCCAAGGCCCTGGGCGGCGTCGACCTGCAGGTGCAGTCGGTCAACCCGAACATCACCGACGTGACGGCGCCCATGCTGAAGATCAAGGCCGCCAACCCCGACGTGCTGCTGCTCACCACCTACGCACGGCCGGTGAGCCTGATCGTCAAGCGCGCCTTCGAGCTGGGCTTCAACAAGCCCATCGTGCTGGCCGTGAACTCCACCGCCGACCTCAAGCAGCTGGTGGAGAACGTGGGCAACAAGGATGCCTTCAAGAACGTCTACATCCAGGAAGTGCTGGCCGACGTTCCCGGCGGTCCCAAGCTCAAGTGGGTGTACGACATGTACAAGGCCTCTTACCCCGACCTGGCATCCAAGCCGGGCCATCCGCAGGCCTACATGCCCTACGGCATTCCGCCCGCGATGGCCGTGGTCAACGCACTGAAGGCGGCCGGCCCCAACCCGACGCGCGAGAAGGTGCTCGCGGCACTGTCGACGATGAAGTTCGACTCCGGCGTGATGGCCGGCCCGATCGAGTTCGGCCCGCAGGACCACGCGGCGCAGGAAGCGGCGATCTACATCAAGTTCGACGGCAGCAACATGGCGCTGGTGCCGGGCAGCTACAAGAGCGTGTGGCAGTACAAGCCCTGACGGCCGGCGCGACATGAGTCTTTCCGACATCTGGCTGTTCGTCCAGCAGGGCGTGCTGTCCGGCATCGTCACCGGCAGCGTCTACGCGCTGCTCGCGGTGGCGATCGTCATGGTCTTCAAGACCACCGACGTGCCGAACTTCTCGCAAGGCGAAATCTTCATGGCCGGCGGCTACGCCGCGCTCTTTCCGCTGGTGGTGTGGGGCTGGCCCTATTGGGCCGCCGTGCTCGCGAGCATCGTGGTCACCGCCTTGCTGGCCGCGGCGTTCCAGCGCGTGGTGATGCAGCGCGTGACCGCCTCGCGCGGCGTGGGCGTGCAGCTCGTCATTGCCACGCTCGGCTTTGCGTACCTGCTCAAGGGGCTGGTGCGCAAGACCGGCCTGGGCGACACGCCGCGCTCGCTGCCGTCGCTGGTGCCGCAGGACCCGATCATGATCGGGCAGGCCTCGCTCACGCTGCTCGACCTGGCCATCTTCGGCTCGGCCGTGGTGGTGATGGTGCTGCTGTATCTGATGTTCACGCGCACCCGCACCGGCCAGGCCATGCGCGCGGTGGGCATGAACCCGCGCGGCGCTCAGATCGTGGGCGTGAAGCTCGGCACGATCCGCATGAAGATCTGGGCGCTCACGGGTGTCATCTCGGCCATCTCGGCGCTGCTCATCACGCCCAAGATCCTCATCACGCCAGACATCGGCCACATCGCGATCCTGGCCTACGCGGCCGCCATCGTTGGCGGCTTCACCAGCCTGCCGGGCGCGGTGGTCGGCGGCTTCATCATCGGCATCGTCGAGAACCTGGTGGGGCTTTTCATTTCGTCCAACGCCATCGTGGTCGCGCCCTTCGTGGCGATCATGGTGGTGCTGCTGGTGCGTCCGCAAGGGCTGCTCGGCGGCAAGCCTCAGGTGAAGAAGGTATGAGCGCTTCGACAATTTCGTCCCCGTGGTGGGACCGCGCGGTACTGCTCGGCATGGCCGTGGTGCTCGCGGTGCTGCCCTTCACCACCAGCGGCTATGTGCTGTACGTGGTCAACCTGCTGATGGTGTTTTCGGTGCTCGCGCTGGGCATGCACCTGGTCATCGGCGAGACGGGCCAGTTCGCGCTGTCGCACGCGGCCTTCTTCGGCATCGGCATCTACACGGCCGGGCTCATCAACAACCAGTGGCAGCCGCCGTTCTTCGTGTCGATTCTCGCGGGTGCCGTGCTGTCGGCCGCGCTGGGCTGGGTGATCGGCCTGCTGGCGCTGCGCATGCGCGACATCTACCTGGCGCTGGCCACCTTCGCCTTCGGCGAGGCGATGCAGTGGGTGTTCCTGAACTGGGAATCGGTGACCAACGGCTCCAACGGCCTGCAGATGAAGCCGGCCGCGCTCGGCGGCTACCAGCTGCTCAACGACCTGCAGGCATACCCCTTCGTGGTGGCCATCGCGGCGCTGATGCTGTGGCTCACGGTGGCGCTGTCGCGCTCGCGGCTGGGATCGTCGTTCCGCGCGGTGCGCGAGAGCGACGTGGCGGCCATCGCCATGGGCGTGAACACGCGCGCGGTGAAGGTGACGGCCTTCGTGCTGTCGGCCGCCTTCGCGGGCGTGGCGGGCGGCATGTACACGCTGTTCACTTCGTTCATCCATCCGGAGAGCCTGGGCTTCCAGACCACCATCCTGATCCTCACGATGGTGGTGGTGGGCGGCCTGGGTTCGGTGCGCGGCGCGGTGGCCGGTGCCATCGTGTTCGGCCTGGCGTCGGAGCTGCTGCGGCAGGCGCCGTCGTACCAGGAAATCATCTACGGCGGCATCCTCATGCTCTTCATGATGTTCCTGCCCAAGGGCATGGCGTCGCTCTTCGCGGCGCGCCGCAAGCCGCAGCGCGCGACTTCCGTGGCCGTGACGGAGAAGCACGCATGAGCGCGACCGCATTCCTCGACGTGCGCGACATCAGCGTGGTGTTCGGCGGCCTGAAGGCGGTGAACGGTCTCTCGTTCCAGGTGGAGCAGGGCCGCATCCATGCGCTGATCGGGCCGAACGGCGCGGGCAAGTCGACCACCTTCAACTGCATCTCGCGTTTCTACACGCCCAGCAGCGGCAGCGTGACCTTCGAAGGCCGCGAGCTCACCAGCGTGTCGCCGCACCGCATGGCCTCTCTTGGCATCGCGCGCACCTTCCAGAACCTGGAGCTGTTCGCAGAACTCTCGGTGCTCGAGAACGTGCTGCTCGGCACGCATTCGCGCGGCGCCGCCACGCTGGGCCGGCTGCTGCGCCGCCCCGACCGCGAGACCGAAGACTTCGCGATGCACCTGCTGGAGCGCGTCGGCCTGGCCGACGAGCGCCATCAGCCGGCGCGCGATCTCGACTTCGGCCGCCAGAAGCTGCTGGAGCTGGCGCGCGCGCTCGCCATCAAGCCGAAGCTGCTGCTGCTCGACGAGCCCGCGGCCGGCCTGCGCAACCGCGAGATCGAAAGCCTCGACCGGCTGCTCAAGGAGCTGGTGGCGCGCGACGGCATCACCGTGCTGCTGGTCGAACATGTGATGCAGCTGGTGATGTCGATTTCGGACCGCATCACCGTCATGGCCTTCGGCGAGAAGATCGCGGAAGGCACGCCAGCGGAAATCGGTAGCAATGCGCGCGTGATCGAAGCCTATCTTGGGAAGGGAGCCGCGCATGGCTGAAGCATTGTTGTCCCTGCGCGCCATCTCGGCCGCCTATGGCCGCATCCAGGCGCTGTGCGACGTGTCGGTCGACGTGCCCGAGGGCGAGATCGTCGCGCTGCTCGGCAGCAACGGCGCGGGCAAGACCACCACGCTGAACTGCATCTCGAACCTGGTCGACTGCACGCACGGCGAAGTGCGCCTAGACGGCGAGCGCATCGACCGGCTGGGCTCCGACGCGCTGGTCAAGCGCGGCATCGTGCAGGTGCCCGAAGGCCGGCAGGTGTTCCGCGACATGAGCGTGCGCGAGAACCTCGACCTCGGTGCCTACCTGCGGCGCGACCGCGCTGGCATCCGCAACGATCTCGAATCGGTCTACACGATGTTCCCGCGCCTGAAGGAGCGCCAGCACCAGATGGCCGCCACCTTGTCGGGCGGCGAGCAGCAGATGCTGGCCATCGGCCGCGCGGTGATGGCGCGTCCGCGCGTGATGCTGTTCGACGAACCGTCGATGGGCCTGTCGCCGCTGCTGGTGGAGCAGATGTTCGGGATCATCGAGCGCCTGCACCGCGAACAGAAGATCACGATCCTGCTGGTCGAGCAGAACGTGCAGCTCGCGCTGGCTGTGTCGAGCTACGGCTACATCCTGGAGAACGGCGAGATCTCCTTGCACGGTCCCGCCTTACAACTGGCAAACGACGAGGCCGTGCGCCGCGCCTACCTCGGCGTCTGACGCCGATTCCCCGAAGGAAAGTTCATGCTCCTCCAAGACAAACTCTCGCTAGTCACCGGCGCCGCGCGCGGGCTGGGCGAAGCCATCGCGCGACGCATGGCGGCCGAAGGCGCGCACGTGCTGGTGGTGGACCGCGACCTCGAAGTCGCGCAGAAGGTGGCCGCATCGATCCGCGAAGCCGGCGGCCGTGCCGATGCCGAGAGCGTCGACGTGAGCGATGCGGCGGCGGTCGACGCGCTCGCGGTGCGCGTCGCGGCGTCGCATGGCGACATCGACGTGCTGGTCAACAACGCGGGCATCTCCGCGCGCTCGAAGTTCGACGAGCCCGGCGCGCGCGAAGCCTGGGACCGCGTGATGTCGGTCAACCTGCAGGGCGTGTTCAACGTCACGCAGTCCTTCGTGCCGGCGCTCAAGCGCACGCAGGGCAACATCGTGAACCTGTCGTCCATCGTGGCTTTCGGTGCGGGCATCTCGTCGGCCGGCTATGTGGTGGCGAAGGGCGGCGTGCGTTCGCTCACGCAGGTGCTGGCGCGCGACCTCGCACCTTACGGCGTGCGAGTGAATGCGGTGGCGCCGGGCCTCATGGTCACGGACATGACCGCCGGCCAGCGCGAGACCGAGCACGGCACCGACTGGTACATGAGCCGCGTGCCCATCAAGCGCCACGGCGAGGCCGACGAGATCGCCGGGCCGGTCGTCTTTCTTGCGTCCTCGATGGCCAGCTACGTCAATGGCGTGGTGCTGCCGGTCGATGGTGGCTACCTGGCGGTCTGAGCACCGCCGCACATCGGAACAATCATGAATAACAGCAGTACAGAAAAGCCGCTCGTCCTCGTGACGGGCGGCGCCAGCGGCATGGGCCGCGCCATCGTCGAGCGCATGGCGCGCGACGGCTGGCGCGTGGTCATGGCCGACTACAACGGCGAGCTTGCCGAGCGCGAAACGCAGGTGCTGCGCACCGCCGGCCTCGACGTGGAATGCCGCGCCATCGACCTGACCGACGAGGCCGCCGTGCGCGCGATGGTGCAGCAACTGCCGCCGCTCACCGCGCTGGTCAACAACGCAGGCATCTTCGACGAGCGTGCCTTCCTCGACGTGACTTCGGCGGACTTCCGCCGCATGTACGAAGTGAACCTGCTGACCGTAGCCACGCTCACGCAGGAGGCCGCGCGCAAGATGGCGGACGGTGCGCGCATCGTCAACATCGCATCGCGTGCCTACCTGGGCGCGAAGAACCACGCGCACTACGTGGCCTCCAAGGCTGCACTGGTCGGCTACACGCGCGCCAGCGCGATGGAGCTTGCGCCGCGCGGCATCATGGTCAACGCCATCGCGCCGGGGCTGATCGACACGCCGCTGCTGCGCGCACTCTCGCCCGAACGCCTGGCCGCGCAGCTTGCGCTGCAGCCCACCGGCGCGGCGGGAAGGCCGGAGGACATCGCGCATGCGGTGGCCTTCTTCGCGTCGCCGGCGACCTGCTTCGTCACCGGCCAGGTGCTGTTCGTGGACGGCGGCAAGTCGCTCGGCGGGTCGGGGTCCTGATGGCACAGCGGCAACAGCAGGAAAAGACCGAGTACGACGTCGTCGTCGTCGGCAGCGGCGCGGGCGGCCTTTCCGCCGCGCTCACCGCCAGCCTCGAAGGCCTCGACGTGCTCGTGGTCGAGAAGACCGACCGCATCGGCGGATCGACGGCCATCTCGGGCGGTGCAGTGTGGGTGCCGCTCAACGACCAGGCCGAGGCGGCCGGCCACCCCGACACGCGCGGCAAGGCCTGGACCTACCTGCAGAACACCGTGGGCGCGGCCGGCGACGAAGAGCTGCGCCACGCATTCCTCGACGCCGGCCCGCTCGCGCTGCGCTACCTGCGCGAGCGCACCGACGTGCAGCTCGCCGCGCGCACCTATTCGCCCGACTACTACCCCGACCGAGAAGGCGCCGCGATGGGCGGCCGCTCGCTCGATCCCATCGAATTCGATGGCCGGCTGCTCGGTCCGCATTTCAAGACGCTGCGCGACCCCCTGCCCGAGTTCTGCGTGCTCGGCGGCATGATGGTCAACATGACCGACGTGAAGCACCTGCTCGCAGTCTGGCGTTCGTTCGCATCTTGGAAGCATGGCGTGAAGATGGTGCTGCGCTACTTCGGCGACCGCCTGAGCGGCCACCACCGCGGCACACGGCTGCTGCTGGGCAATGCGCTGGCTGCGCGGCTCTTTCACAGCGTGCTGAAGAAGGGCATTCCGTTCTGGCTGGACACGCCGGCGCTGAGGCTGGAGAAGGACGCGACAGGCGCCGTCACCGGCGTGCACCTGCGCCGCGACGGCAAGGAACTGACCGTGCACGCACGGCGTGGCGTGGTCATCGCCACCGGCGGTTTTCCATGGAACGCCGCCATGCGCGGCCAGCACTACCCGGCCCCCACCGGGCCGTACTCGATGTCGCCGCAAGACAATGCGGGCGAGGGCATCGCGATAGTCCAGGAGGCCGGCGGCGTGCTCGGCACGGGCCACACGGGGCCGGCGCTGTGGGCGCCCGTCTCGTTGCTCACGCGTCCCGACGGCAGCGTGCTGCGATATCCGCACCTGGTGTGGGACCGCGCCAAGCCGGGGCTGATCGCGGTCGATGCGCGCGGCGAGCGCTTCGTCAATGAATCGACCTCGTACCACGAGTTCGTGCGCGGCATGTACCGCGCGAACGCCAAGGCCACGAGCATCCCCGCGCTGCTGGTGTGCGACAGCGCCTTCATGGAGAAGTGGGGCCTGGGCCTTGCATTGCCCGGCGGCCGCCCGCGCGAGCATCTGGTGCGCGCCGGTTATCTCTATCGCGCAGACACGCTCGAAGCGCTCGCGCAGCAGGCGGGCGTGGACCCGGCCGGGCTGGCGCGCACCGTTGCCAGGTTCAACCCGCTTGCCGCGCAGGGCCAGGACCCGGTGTTCGGCAAGGGCAGCGATGCCTACAACCGCTATCTTGGCGATCCGGAGCATCAACCCAATGCCTGCCTCGCGCCGGTGAAGCAGGCGTCGTTCTATGCCGTGAAGGTGTACCCCGGCGACATCGGCACCGCGCTGGGCATCCGCGCCGACGGCAACGCGCGTGCGCTCGATGCGCAGGGCGAGCCCATCGCCGGCTTGTACGTGGCCGGCAATGACATGCACTCGGTGATGGGTGGCGAGTACCCCGCGCCGGGCATCACGCTCGGACCCGCGCTAACCTTCGGCTGGGTGGCGGGCATGCACCTGGCACATGGTTCCTCCGCCGAACACCATTGAAAGACAACAGCACTTCGTCATGAAAATCTTCTTCTCTCCCGCATCTCCCTTCGTCCGCAAGTGCATGGTCGTGGCGCACGAGCTCGGCATTGCCGATCGCATCGAGAAGCTGCCGAGCGCGGCCGGCCCCGTGAAGCGCGACGCCACCATCATCCCGAAGAATCCGCTCGGCCAGGTGCCGACGTTCCTCACCGACGACGGCCAGGTGCTGTTCGACAGCCGCGTGATCTGCGAGTACCTCAATGCCACGCAGTCAGGCAAGCTGTTCCCGGCAGAAGGCGCGGACCGTTGGGCGCGCCTGACCGAGCTGTCGCTGGCCGACGGCATGACCGGCGCCGCATTGCTCGCACGCTACGAGAACGTGCTGCGACCCGAGTCGCTGCGCTGGGCCGACTGGACCGATGGCCAGCTGGCGAAGGTGCGCACCGGCCTCGAATGGCTCGAAACCGCGGCGCCTTCTTTTGGCGACCGAGTGGACATCGGCACTATCGCCTTCGGTTGCGCGCTGGGCTACATGGACTTCCGTTTTCCCGATGTGGACTGGCGTGCGGAGGCACCTGGCAGCGCGAAGTGGTTCGAGGTGTTCAACCGGCGTGCTTCGATGCAGGCTACTTTGCCTGTCGCCTGAGTTTCGTTTGGCTCGGGGGGTGATCACGCCGACGGGGTACCTCGCTCCGCGAATGTCCCCCGGCCTTCGGCCTCCTCCTTTATTTCGCTGCGCAAGGCACCCCGTCGGCGTGATCGTTGGACAGAGTGCTTGAACTGCCGGCACGAGCAGAGCGCCCGGTGGTCTGTGCACGCACCCCCAAAAAATCCTCGGCTAAAAATGCAGGTCCAGCATGAACCAAGGAACCTCCGCATGTCTTCTGAAGCACAGAAAAAAGTAGCCATAGTCACCGCCGGTGGCAGCGGCATGGGCGCGGCTGCGGCCCGCAAGCTCGCGGCCGATGGCTTTCGCGTTGCCATTCTTTCGTCGTCTGGCAAGGGCGAGGCGCTTGCCGCGGAACTGGGCGGCATCGGCGTGACGGGTTCCAACCAGTCGAACGACGACATCAAACGCCTGGTGGACAAGGTCGCCGACCAGTGGGGCCGCGTCGATGTGCTGGTCAACAGCGCGGGCCACGGGCCTCGTGCGCCCATCCTCGAGATCACCGACGAAGACTGGCACCGCGGCATGGATGTCTACCTGCTGAGCGCGGTGCGACCCAGCCGGCTCGTCGCGCCGCTGATGGTGGCGCAGGGAGGCGGCAGCATCATCAACATCTCCACCTTCGCTGCCTTCGAGCCCGACCCGGTGTTCCCGACCTCCGGCGTGTTCCGAGCCGGGCTCGCGGCCTTCACCAAATTGTTCGCCGACAAATACGCCGCGCAGAACGTGCGCATGAACAACGTGCTGCCAGGCTTCATCGACAGCCTGCCCGAGAAGGCCGAGTTCCGGTCGCGCATTCCGATGGGCCGCTACGGCAAGAGCAGCGAGATCGCGGCGGTCATCGGCTTTCTGGCGTCGGAAGGCGGCGGCTACATCACGGGGCAGAACCTGCGGGTGGACGGCGGCATCACGCGCTCGGTG
The DNA here is from genome assembly GCF_977011995.1 of Variovorax durovernensis. Lineage (NCBI taxonomy): Bacteria > Pseudomonadati > Pseudomonadota > Betaproteobacteria > Burkholderiales > Comamonadaceae > Variovorax > Variovorax durovernensis. The sequence goes on from NZ_CDRNCW010000001.1 coordinate 547,622, forward strand.
TAAGCAACGGGCTCCCAGCGGGCTGCCTACAATCGACCCATGTGTCCGAGGATGCCCCGCTTCCCCATTCGCCGCCGGCAGTCAGGCTGCTCGCGGCCCACGCCTCCTTGAAGGCCGTGCAGTGATGCGCGGCGGCCTCTCTGGCCGCCACGACACCCGGAGAGAGCCGCAAGCAAGCCGGCTTCCTTCTTCGTTTCCTGCCCATGCATGTCCCGCATCGCCTCGTCGGCCGATGCGGGCCGCCTTCATTTTTCTTCTTCTCATGTCTTCTTCCCCGCACAGCCGCCTGCGCGCCGAGTGGTGCCCGAGCATTCCCCGCGAGCTGATGGCCGGCGCCGTCGCCACTTTCGCGCTCATTCCCGAAGTCATCGCTTTTTCTTTCGTGGCAGGTGTCGATCCGGCCGTGGGGCTGTTCGCTTCCTTTGTCATCGGCATCGTCATCGCATTCACCGGTGGGCGCCCGGCCATGGTGTCGGCCGCGGCCGGTTCGGTGGCGCTGGTGGCCGCGCCGCTGGTGCATGCGCACGGCCTGCCGTACCTGCTGGCGGCTGGCGTGCTCGCGGGCCTGATGCAGATCGTGTTCGGGCTGCTGCGGCTCGGGGTGTTGATGCGCTTCGTGTCGTCGTCGGTGCGTACCGGCTTCGTCAACGCGCTGGCCATCCTGATCTTTGCGGCGCAGATGCCGCACTTCATCGGCGCCAACACCGCGACCTGGGCCATGGTCGGGCTCGGGTTGGCCGTGATCTACCTGTTGCCGCGCATCACCACGGCGGTGCCGTCGCCGCTGGTGTGCATCTTGGTCGTGACCCTGGTGGGCCACTGGCTGGGGCTGCCGCTGAAGACGGTGGCCGACCTCGGGCAACTGCCCGGCGCGTTGCCTGCCTTCGCGCTGCCCGACGTGCCGCTGACGCTGGACACGCTGCGCATCATCGCGCTGCCTGCCTTCGCCATCGCGATGGTCGGCCTGCTCGAATCGATGATGACCGCCAGCGTGGTCGACGAGCTGACAGACACGCCAAGCTCCAAGAACCGCGAATGCAGCGGCCTGGGCGTGGCCAACGTGGCCGCCAGCTTCTTCGGCGGCATCGCGGGCTGCGGAATGATCGGCCAGACGGTAAGCAACGTGCGCTACGGCGGGCGAGGCAGGTTGTCGACGCTCTTCGCAGGCGCCTTCCTGCTGATCCTCATGGTGCTGCTCAAGCCCTGGGTGTCGCAGGTGCCGGTGGCGGCGCTGGTGGCAATCATGGTGATGGTGTCGGCATCGACCTTCGACCGGGGTTCGCTGCGCGCGCTGGTGCGGCATCCGCGCATGTCCAGCGCGGTGATGCTCGCGACGGTGGCCGTCACCGTCGCCACCGACAACCTCGCGGCCGGCGTGGCCACGGGCGTGATGCTCAGCGGTGTGTTCTTCACCTTCAAGGTGGCGCGGCTGCTGCACGTGCATGCCGCGCAGGACGCCGACGGCACGCGCGTGTACCGCGTCACCGGCCAGGTGTTCTTCGCCTCGGCCGACATGCTGGTCGATGCCTTCGACGTGCGCGAGATCGACGGTGCGCTGGTGCACATCGACGTGTCAGGGGCGCACTTCTGGGACGTGACGGCAGTGGCTGCGCTGAAGAAGGTGGTCGAGCGGCTGCGCAAGCATGGCAGCGTGGTGGAAGTGAGCGGGCTCAACCGCGCCAGCCAGGACCTGACCCTGCAGCTCGACGCGGCGCCGTATTTTCAAACGCCCAGGTAACGCGTCCACAACGACCGGTCGGCATCCAGCGCCGCCGAGTCGCCCTGCCACACCACGCGTCCACGCTCCAGGATCACATGGCGGTTGGCCAGCGGCAGCAGGCGCTGCACGTACTTGTCGACCACCAGGATCGCTTCGCCCTCTGCCTTGAGCGTGGCGATGCAGTTCCAGATCTCCTCGCGGATCACCGGTGCGAGGCCTTCGGTGGCTTCGTCCAGGATCAGCAGGCGCGGGTGCGTGGACAGCGCGCGCGCGATGGCCAGCATCTGCTGCTCGCCGCCCGAGAGCTGGTTGCCCGCATTGGCCTTGCGCTCCGACAGGCGCGGGAAAAGGCCGTAGAGCGCCTCGACCGTCCAGCGCGGCGCGCTGCCGGGGCGTGGCCGAGCGAAGGCGCGCAGGTGCTCGTCGACGCTGAGGTTCGGGAACACATGCCGGCCCTCGGGCACGATGGCCACGCCGCGCCGCGCGATGGCATCGGGCTTGTGCCCTCCGATGGCAGCACCGTCGAAACGCACGTCGCCGCGCATCGGTGCCAGCGTGCCGGTCAGCACCTTGAGCAGCGTGCTCTTGCCCATGCCGTTGCGGCCCAGCAGCGCAAGCACTTCGCCGGGGCGGATGTCGATGTCGATGCCGAACAGCACCTGGCTCGCGCCGTAGCCGGCTTCGATGGATTTCGCTTCGAGCAATGTAGTGGCCGTGTTCATGAGTGGCCCTCCGCTTCGGTGCCGAGGTAGACCGCTTGCACATCCGGATGGCCCCGCACTTCATCGGCGGTGCCGCTCATCAGCACCTTGCCCTGCACCAGCACGGTGAGCCGGTTGGCCAGGCGGAACACTGCGTCCATGTCGTGCTCGATCAGCAGGATGGCCATCGACGCACGAAGCGATTCGATCAGCTCGACCATGCGCGCGGATTCGTCCGGGCCCATGCCGGCCATCGGCTCGTCGAGCAGCAGCAGCTTGGGCTCGGCCGCGAGCGCCAGCGCCACGTCGAGCGCACGCTGTGCGCCGTGCGGCAAGGTGCCGGCGATACGGTCGCGCTCGCTGCCCAGGCCCACGCGGTCGGCCAGTGCCACCGCGCGGTCGACGAGGTCGCGTTCCTTCGCGCGCGGCGCCATGAAGCGCAGGCTGCTGCCCGCATGGGCCTGCGCCGCGAGCATCAGGTTGTCGTGCACGGTTTCCTTGGCGAAGACGCGCGTCACCTGGAAGCAGCGCGACATGCCGGCGGCCACGCGCTGGTGGTCTTTCAGCGAGGTGATGTCCTTCTCGTCGAGCAGCAGGCGGCCGGCGTCGGCCTTCAGAAGCCCGGTGATGAGGTTGACCAGCGTGGTCTTGCCCGCCCCGTTCGGCCCGATGAGCGCATGCACTTCGCCGCGCTCGACCGTGAGGTTCACATGGTCGGTGGCAAGCAGTCCGCCGAAGCGCTTGACCAACCCTTCGATTCTGAAAAGGCTCATGGTGCTTTACTCCCTCGCCCCTCTGGGGAGAGGGTTGGGGTGAGGGGCAAGCGGCGCTTGTACAGTGCGGCCAATCCTTTGGGCGCCCACAGGGCAACGGCAATCAGCAACAGTCCCAGCGGCATGTGCCAATGCTCCGTGTGCTGCTTGAGTGCCTCTTCAAGCACCAGCCACACGACAGCCCCCACAGGCCCGCCCCAGCTGCGCCCCAGCCCGCCGATGACCACCATTACCAGCAGCGTCGCCGATTGCGTCCAGTGCATCGTCGCCGGGCTCACGAAGCCGTTGCCACCGGCCAGCAGTGCACCCGCCAGCCCCGCGATGGCGCCGGCAATAGCGAACGCCACCAGCTGCAGCCGGAACACCGGATAGCCCAGCGCCCGCATGCGCGTCTCGTTGTCGCGGATGCCCATCAGCGCATGGCCGAAGCGCGATTGCGTCGCGCGGTGCAGCCACCACAGCGCCAGCGCGACGATCAGCAGCACCACCCAGTAGAAGTTCGATTCGTTGCCCAGGTCGAGGCCGGGCAGCAGCGTGGGGCGCGACATCAGCGTGTAGCCGTCGTCGCCGCCATAGCGGCGCAGCGACACCACCACGAAGTACAGCATCTGCGCGAAGGCCAGCGTGGTCATGATGAAGTACACGCCGCGCGTGCGCAGCGCCACCGTGCCGATCAGCGCGGCCACCAGGCCGGCGATGAGCGCCGCCGCCGGCCACATGATCCAGCCCGACATCACGCCCGCGTCGCTCAGCGCCACCACCGTGTACGCGCCCATGCCGATGAAGCCCGCATGCCCCAGCGCCACCATGCCGCCGAAGCCGAGGATGAAATTGAGGCTCGCCGCCGCCAGCGCCACGATGAGCACGCGCCGCACGAAGCCGATGTAGAACTCGAGCCCGAACAGCGGCGCGACCAGCGGAAACGCCGCGAGCAGCACGAAGAGCAGCCCGAGGCCGATGTAGCGTGAGGGTGACTTCATGCGCGTGCCGAGAAAAGGCCCGAGGGCCGGAAGATGAGCACCACCACCATCAGCGCGTACATCGCGACTTCGGCGAACAGCGGCCCCAGGTCGGCCGCTGTGGCCGGCGGCAAGGTCGCGCGCAGCAGCATCGGCACGAAGGCGCGGCCCACGGTGTCGACCACGCCCACCAACAGTGCGGCCACGAAGGCGCCGCGCACCGAACCGATGCCGCCGATCACCAGCACCACCAGCGCCGGGATCAGGATCGCTTCGCCCATGCCGACCTGCACTGCGACGATCGGCCCCATCAGCGCGCCGGCCAGTGCCGCCAGCGCGGCACCCAGCAGGAACACGCCGTTGAAGATGCGGCCCACGCGCACGCCCATCAGCTCGGCCATCGGCCGGTCGGAGGCGCCCGCGCGCACCCGCATGCCGATGCGCGTGTGGTTCACCAGCAGGTACAGCGCCAGTGCCACCAGCAGCCCGCCCACGAGGATCACCAGGCGGTACGCCGGGTAGGGCAGGCCGTCCATGAGCTGCACCGGGCCCGAGAGCGCGGCAGGCGTCGGCGCCATCACTGGCGAGGGGCCCCAGGCCATCGTCACGATGTCGTCGGCCACCAGGATCACGCCGAAGGTGGCGAGCACCTGCGCGAGATGGTCGCGCGTGTAGAGGCGGCGCATCAGCAGCACTTCGAGCAGCAGCGCCACCACCACGGTAACCGCCACCGCGATGACGATGGCTGCGGCGAACGAGCCGGTGCGCGTGTGCGCCTCGGCCGCCACATAAGCGCCGGCCATGAACAGCGAGCCGTGCGCGAGGTTGAGCACGTCCATGATGCCGAACACCAGCGTGAGCCCGGCCGCCAGCAGGAACAGCATCAGCCCGTAGCCGAGGCCGTTGAGCAGCTGCTCCAGAACAAGAATTCCACTCATAGAAGAACCAACAGGTGTGCCCGCGTTGTCATTCAAGGAACACCGAGGAACCGGCTTTGCCGGGCCTCAGGTGTTGCCCCCGGCAGGGGGGGGGAGAAGCGGACACGAAGTGCCGCGCAGCCTGGGGGGTTACTTCAGCCCGCACTTGTCGGCGTAGGAGTCGCCGTAGTTGGTCAGGACCGTATTGATCAGCTTGTTCGTGACCTTGCCCTGCGCATCCTTGCCGATCACGCGCAGGTAGAAGTTCTCGATGGGGTAGTGGTTGTTGGCGTACTTGAAGCTGCCGCGCGTCGATGCGTAGTTGGCCTTCTTCAGCGCGGCCACCACGGCTTCGCGGTTCTGCGCGTTGCCGCCCGACTGCTTCACTGCCGCGTCCATCGCGAGGATCGCGTCATAGGCCTGCGCGGCGTACACCGACGGATAGCGGCCGTTGTATTCCTTGCGGAAGGCGGCCACGAAAGCCTTGTTGGCGGGGTTGTCGAGGTCGTGCGCCCAGTGCGAGGTGTTGAACAGGCCGAGCATCGGCTCGCCCACGGCGCCGATCACGTCTTCGTCGGCCGAGAAGCCGCTGGTCACCAGCGTGATGTCCTTCGACAGGCCCGCGCCCACGAACTGCTTGATGAAGTTGATGCCCATCGCGCCGGGCAGGAAGAAATAGATGGAGTCGGGCTTGGCCGCGCGCAGCTGCGCGAGTTCGGCGGCGTAGTCGATCTGGCCGAGCTTGGTGTAGAGCTCGTCGGCCACCTGGCCCTTGAACTGGCGCTTGAAGCCGCCCAGTGCGTCCTTGCCGGCAGGGTAGTTGGGGGCGATCAGCACGATCTTCTTGAAAGCGCGGTCCTGCGCGAACTTGCCGGCGGCTTCGTGGAACTGGTCGTTCTGGTAGGCGGTGCCGAAGAAGTAGGCATTGCACTGCGCACCGGCGAACTGGCTCGGGCCGGCATTGGCCGAGAGGTACGGCACCTTGGCGTTGAACAGCGTGGGGCCCACGGCCAGCGCCACGTTGGAGCCGATGGGGCCGCTGAAGAGGTCGATCTTGTCGCGCTGGATCATGCGGTCGACCAGCTGCTTGGCCTGGTCGGGGCTGCCGGCCATGTCGGCCTGCACGAACTCCACGTCCTGTCCGCCGAGCTTGCCGCCCAGCTGCTTGATGCCCAGCGCGAAGCCGTCGCGCGCTTCGGCACCCAGTGCCGCGAAGGGCCCCGAGATGTCGAGCGCCAGGCCCACCTTCACGGGCGCGGCCATGGCCTGCACGGCGGTGCCAAGGGCGGCACCGCACAGCAGCAGCGACAGCAGGGTGCGCGGCAGCGCGGGCGACTTCGGGGACAGATGGCTCATGGGTTCTCCGGCGTGGAAGGATGAAACGACGCACCGGCGCCGCGTCGTGCGGCATCGGCGGCATCGAACCGTTGATAGCTAAATACTTTAGCCATAAACAATTCGGTGTCAACGGTACTAGCACGAATGGTGCCAGTGCGTCGTGTCGGTTCCGTTCAGCCGAAGGGGTTGGCCGTGGCGAACCACAGGCCGATGCCGGTGGCGATGATGAAGGCGCCGTCCGTCACACCAGCGATCAGGAAAAACTTGGTCTGCAGCGTGTCCACCATCTCGGGCTGGCGCGCGCTGCTTTCCAGAAACTTCTGGCCCACCAGCCCGATGCCGAGGCACGAGCCGAGTGCTGCAATGCCAATCAACAATGCGACTGCGAGGGGGAGGATGTTGAAGCCGGTCATGGTGTTTTCTCCTGGTTGGTTGATCGATGGAGGTACTTTCCCAGAGCGGGTGCACACGGTCCATGACGTGGGAGGTCATGGGGCAAGCGAAAAAAAGCCGGCCGTGAAAACGGCCGGCTTGCAGGCGGAGCGTCGAAGCCTCAGGGAAGCTGCGTCCAGTTCTGGTTGTTGCCGCCGTTGCAGGTCCAGGTGATCAGCGCCGTGTCCTGCGCGGTCGCGCTGCCGGGCACGTCCAGGCAGGAGCCCGAGGCACGGTTGCGCAGGGTTGAACCGACCAGGCTCCAGTGCGTCGTGTTGCCGGCCGAGCAGGCCAGCTGGACCACGGCCGCATTGGTGGTCGCGGTGCCGCTTTGCGCCAGGCACAGGCCGCTGTGCTCGACCTTGAACTGCACGAAGCCGTCGCCGGTCTGAATCATGGTGAAGCGCTCGTTGCCGGCGTTTCCGCATGGCCACTGCACCACCGTCGTGCCGCTCGTGGTCGCCGCGCCCTTGACGTTCACGCACAGGTTGCTGTGGTTCGAGCGGATGCGCGAGACCACCGGCGTCGGGTCGTTGTCGAGCGAGCGAACGTATTCGCGCAGCGCCACCACGTCGTTGGCCGGCAGGCTGGAAGCATTGCCGTGGCCGCTGGCGAGCACGTCCTGCAGCGTGGCCGCCTGGCCGTTGTGGAAGAAGGCCGTGGTGTTCCAGGTACCCAGCAGCGTCGGCGTGTCGAAGCCCACGCCCGCCAGCGACTGGTTCATGCCCTTGCCCGAGGAGGCCTGGATCGTGCCGACGTCATGCCGCACTCCGTCGCGGAAGGTGGCGCCGGTATGGCAGGTCGCGCACTGCGCCGTGTTGAACACGGTCTGGCCGCGCACCGCGTCCACGCTGAGGCTGCCGTCCGCCGCGCGCGCCGGACTGCGCATGAACTTGTTCAGCGAAGTCAGGTAGGCCGCGAGGTCATCGAGCTGCGCATTCTTGCCGGCCTTGGGCGCGCCCAGCGGGTCGGAGGTGGCCGCGAAGTCGGCGTTGGTCAGGAAGCCGGTGCCGCCGAACTCGTTGCGGATGTCGTTCTCGAAGTCCTGCACCTCGTCGAAGTTGGCCGTCCAGTGCAGCTTGCCGTGGCCCATGCCGCGCCGGCCCTGCAGGCTGATGGTGCGGCGCAGGCCCTCGCCGCGCTGGGTGAAGTCCCACACCATGCCGTCGTCGCCGCCGTCGGCATGGCAGCTCGCGCAAGACAGGTAGTTGTCCTTGCTCATGCGCCGGTCCGACGCGTTGTAGAACACCTGCTTGCCGCGCAGCGCCGCGGCGCCCATGGGTTCCACCGCCACCGTCTGCACGTTCTGCAGGAAGCTCGGCGCATTGGTCTCCGACGACAGCACCGAGGCCACGTCGTGCACCGACACCGAGCGCGCCAGGAAGTTGTTGACGAACAGCCGCTTGCGCGCCGCGTCCAGGTACAGGCCGTGCGGTGCGCTGCTGGCGTTGATCTCGCCGCGGATGGAGCGGCTGTAGGCGTCGACGATGGCCACGCGGTTGCCTTCCATCTGCGCGACGAAGATGTAGTCGCCGGCCGGCGAGAACAGCGCGGCGCGCGCCGGGGCCCGGTCGTCGAAGTCGATCTGCTCGTCGAACTTGTGTGCCGCCGCCTGCAGGTCGACCTGCGACAGGATGGAGCGCACCGTCTGGTCGTGCACGAGGTTCGTGCCGTCGCGGAATTTGCCGCGCACGATGTTGTCCTTCTTCGAAGGCAGCACGGCGCGCTTGCCGTCGGGCGAGATCACCACCTGCGCGGTGTAGTTGGCCACGCCGCGCGCGCGGCTCTCGGTGTCGACGGTGGTGGTGTCCACCGGCAGCGCGATCGCGCCCATGCCGCTCATGCTCTGCAGGTTGACCTTGTGCAGCTGGTTGCCCGTCATCTTCGACTTGAAGCGCGTGACATAGGCCACCTGCGAATCGGCCGCCACCGCGATGCCGCGCACATCGCCTTCGAGCGCCACCGCACCGGTGGTGCTGCCGTTGGCTGGGTCGAAGCTCATGAGCACCGACTTGCTCTCCAGCGTCAACAGGCCCTTGCTGCCATTGGGCGTGAAGACCACGCCGTAGGGGCCGCTGCCGTAGGCCAGCGCCACGGTGGCCGAGATGGTGCCGTCCGCCGGGTTGAGCACCACCAGCTTGTCCTCGCCGTGCACCGGCACCCAGATGCGGCCGTCGGGGCCCACGGCCAGCGTCTTCGGCTCGTCGCCCACGCGGGTCTCCCAGCGCTTGGCCAGGGTCTGCGCGTCGATGGCGGCCACCGTGCCGCTGTCGGGGTTGACCGAGTACACCGAGTTGGCGTCGCCCGCGATGTTGGTGGTGTGCGTGGGCGCCTGTGCGGTGACCGGTGCGATCACTGTCAGGTTGTAGGTGTAGTAGGTCTCGCGGCCCTGGGCGTCGCGCACCGTCAGCGTCACGGTGTAGTGGCCGGGCGTCGTGTAGGTGTAGGTGTAGTTCGCCTGGTTGGAGAAGGCCGTCTGCGTGCCGTTGCCGAAGTTCCAGCGGTACTGCGCGCCGCTGGCGCCCAGCGTGGCGGGGTTGAACACCAGCTGGCCGTTGACCAGCTTCGGTCCGCCGCCGATGCCGGGGTCGCCGATGATGGCCTGGCCGCGCAGCGTTGCGACGTCGGAATCGCTCAGCACGCGGCCGTACACGCGCACTTCCGCCAGCGTGCCCTTGAAGAGCGCGGCATTGCCCTGGATCTGCCCCAGCAGCTGGAACTTGTTCGCGAGGCCCTTGGTGCCGGTGAGCCCGGCGGAGGTGGTCTTCACCCCGTCGACGTACACCGCCTGCGCGCCGGAGGCGGCGTCGCGCGTCATCACCACGTGGTGCCAGTTGCCGTCGTTCACCGCGGCCGAGGAGGCGGTGCCCGCGTCGTTGCCGACCGACAGCTTGATGCGCCCGCTGGTGTCGAGCCAGCCCCAGAACACGTCGTCCGTGCCGTTCGCCTGGTCGCGCCCGAAGACCCCGGGGGCGGTCCATGAGTTGGCCGCGCCTGTCTGCGTGGTCTTCATGTAGAAGCTCAGCGAAGCGGTGCCGCCGAGCACGGTGGCCACGGTGTCGTTCTTCAGCGGCACGCCGGCCGTGCGGTTCGCGAAGTTCAGGCCGATGCTCTCGAAGGCGTCGCCGGTGGCCGGCGTGCCGTTGTTGGCGCCGATCTGGTCCGACAGGCTGCCCGCCAGCGTCCAGTAGTGCATGAGGCTGATGTCGCTCGCGTTGCCGGTGTGGAACACCGACTTGTAGTCCGCCGCGATGGCATTGCCCGCATAGTCCTTCACGCCGTTGGCGGGCAGGAACACTTCATAGCTGGTGCCGGGCTGCAGCGGCTGGTCGGGCGAGAAGTTGATGATGCCCAGCTGCACGCTGTAGGTGCCTGCCAGGGTGTTGCCGCCCACCGGCCGCACGATGAAGGTGTTGGCGTTCACGCTCTCCGGCCGGATGTTGTCGGTCATGCCCAGGCCGATGCGCGAGGTCAGCGCCTGCTGCTTCGCGCCGCTGGCGGGCGAGACCTGCTTCACTTCGGGCTTGGTGATGTCGGGGTCCACCGAATGCACGATGAAGCCGCTGCCCGAGCCGTGGTCGTTGCCCACGAAGACCAGGTTGCCGAACATCGCGACCTGGCCGTTGTCCGAATGCGAGAAGTTCGGGTCGTCCTCGCGCAGGATGCTGCCGCGGCCCACCTCCACGTGGTTGAGCGGGTTGCTCACGTCGACCTTGTGGATGCGGGTCTGCGCGCCCTGGATGACGTAGTTGTCCTGCGTGGCGCAGTAAAGCTGCTCGTCGATGACGAGGCGGTTGTCTTCTGCCACGAAGCGCGAGCGGTCGCTCAGGTCGTAGCTGTACATCCTGGCGCCGCTGTTGCGCGTGGAGACGTGCAGGTTCCTGCCGTCGAAGCAGGTCGCGTAGTAGAACGGCGTGGTGCCCACGATGGAATCGAGCACCTTGGGGTTGAGCGGATCGGAAATGTCCAGGCTCGCGAAGCCGCCGTTGCTTTCCATCGCGGTCAGCACCATGTGGTTGCCCATCGTGAAGATCGGGCCGATGCGAAAGCCGCCGAGTTCGCCGGTGGGCACGGGGTTGGGCTTGCCGGCGCCGCGGTTCGCGATCACCGCGTTCGCCGGGTCCGTGGCATCGACGATGAAGATGCCACGGCCGGCCGAGGCCACGTACAGGTACGGCGCCTGCCACCAGAGCTGCCAGGCCACGTCCTCGTAGTCGCCGCCGTTGACGCCGGGCAGCGCCAGCTTCTTCACCTGCTTGATGTCGTTGATGTCGGTGAAGTCCCAGAACTCGACGCCGTTGATGGTGGGCAGCACCACGTAGGTCTTGCCGCCGATCTTGGCGGTGCCGAAGGAGTGCGTTTCGCGGAACTCCTTGGTGCGTGCCTCGGGTTCGTAGATCTTCTTGACGAGCTGGATCTGGCGCGGGTTCGACACGTCGTAAAGCAGGAAGCCGCCCGGGCCCAGGCCGCTGTCCGGCGCGAAGGAGGTGAGGAAGTAGCCGTTGATCATGATGCCCGCGTTCATGCCGTAGTCCTTGCGGCCCGGATAGGTGGCGGGCACCTCGCGCGATTCGTAGGCACTGCTGTGTGCCGGGTCGAGCGGATGCGCGGCGCTGGTGATCATCGACACCGGCTTGAACAGTTCCGCCGAGGTGTAGGTGAGGTTGCCCAGGCCCGGTCCCTGCAGCGGCAGCGGGTCGGCGACGGCCGCGGAAACCGCCGCCGCCATGTTGTTCAGGGTCGTCATCGGACTGACCCCGGTGATTGCTGCGTGCGTCAGCAGCGTGACGAACGGCAGCAGGAACGCCATCAAGTAATACCGGATTCTCATCGTCGCCTCCAGGTTGTTGTATCGGTCACTTGCAAAAGCGCGCGCGCAGGGCGCACCCCGGCCGGCGACGCGTGTCGCCGGCCGTACAGCCTCTCCCTCCTCGTTTTTCTGGACGGCGTTGCGCCGTCGTTCAGCTCACGTCGGCTCGGCTCAGCTCTTCTTCGCGCCGCCCGATTCGTAGATGTCCCATGCCTCCTTGGCGCTCGCGCCGCGGTGGATCATGGCCATCAGCGCATCCACCACCGCCGAAGGATTGGCGTGCTGGTACACGTTGCGCCCGTACACCATGCCGACCGCGCCCTGGTCCATCAGCACGCGCGAGCGGGCGAACACCTGCTGCAGGTCTTCGCGTCCGCCGCCGCGCACGAGCACGGGGCAGCGCGCGGCCTGCACCACGCGGTGGAAGTCGGCGGGATCGCTGGTGGGGTCGGCCTTGACGATGTCGGCGCCCATCTCGCGCGCCAGGCGCACGAGCGTGACGATCTTCTCGGCGTCGCCGTCGACCATGTAGCCGCCTTGCTCGCTGTGCGGGCGCATCACCAGCGGCTCGATCATCAGCGGCATGCCGTAGCGGTCGCAGTCGGCGCGCACGCGCGCGATGTTCTGCACGCACTGGCGGAACAGGTCGGGCTCGTTCGGCAGCATGAACAGGTTGACTACCACGCAGGCCGCGTCGCGCTGCACGGCCGGCAGCACCGGGTCGTGCTCGTTCTGCAGCACCGCCCACATCACGCGGTGCGCGGTGGCGTTGTAGGGGTTGCCCATGTCGATGCGCTGCACCAGCGCCGGCTTGTCACGGCCGGGGCGGTCCTGCAGCAGGTCGGCCTGGCCGTAGTTGAGCTGGATCGCGTCGGGGCCGGCGGCCACGAGCTTGTCGATCACCTGAGGCATGTCCTCGAGCCCGTTGAGGAACGAGGGCTCGTTGCACACTCCGTGGTCGAGTGCGATGTCCAGGCAGCGCCCGTTGTTCAGCAGCCGGTTCAGGCGTGCGGTCTTGTCCTTCGACATACGAAAGAAATCCTTGTGTTGAGAGTAGTGAAGAAGGGCCTCAGGCCAGTGCGTGCAGGTGCCGGGCCGCCGCCGCGTCGATGAGCGCCAGCGCGTCGTCCTGCAGCTGCACCGAGCCGGCTGCCGCGTTCTCGACCGCCTGCTTGCTCACGCGGGCGCCGCACAGCGCCACCGAGACGCTGCCGCGCGCCAGCGTCCACGCGATCATCAGTTGGCCGAACGAGCATTCGAGCTGCTTGCGCAGCGGCTCCAGCTCTTCGAAGAAGGCCTTGAGCTTTGCGCGGTTCCCGGCGCTGAAGCGCGGGTTGCTCGCGCGCTGGTCGTCGCCGGTGAACTGGCGCGCGGGGTCGATGGGGCCGGCCAGCAGGCCGAGCGCGAGCGACGAATAGCCCAGCACAGCCACGTCGTGCTCGGTGCACAGCGGCACCAGCGTCTGCTCGATCTCGCGGTCGATCAGGCTGTAGCGCTCCTGCGCGGCATCCATCGGGCCGTATTGCAGGTACTCGGCCAGCGTCTCGGGGCTCACGTTGCTCACGCCGATGGCGCGGATCTTTCCCTGCTTCTTCAGCGCGAGCAGCGCATCCATGGTCTCGGCCACGGGCGTGGTGCTGTCCTGCCAGTGCGTGATGTAGAGGTCGATGTAGTCGGTCTGCAGGCGCTTCAAGCTCTCTTCGCATTCATGGAAGATCGAATCGCGTCCGAGGTAGCGATACACCGGGTGGCCGTCTTCTTCGAAGAAGTGCGTTCCCTTCTGCGTGTGCCAAACCAGCCCGCACTTGGTGGCGATCACGGCTTCGTGGCGGCGGCCTTTCAGCGCGGTGCCGACGATGCTTTCCGAGCGGCCCAGGCCGTAGGCCGGCGCGGTGTCGATCAGGTTCACGCCCGCGTCCAGCGAGGCCTGGATGGCCAGCACGGCGGCGGCGTTGTCACCGCCGCCCCACATCCAGCCGCCCATGGCCCAGGTGCCCAGGCCGATGGCCGAGCATTCGATGCCCGAGGGGCCCAGCGTTGTCTTCTTCATCGATGCGTTGTTCATCGCTTGGTCTTTCTGGTGTTCATGATGTGGTCGATGGTCACGGCCGCGAGCAGGATCAGGCCCTTGATCACGTCCTGCCAGTAGGGCGACACGTCCAGCAGGATCAGCGAGCTGGTCACCACCGACAGCAGCGCCAGGCCGAGCACCGCGCCCAGCACCGTGCCCGAGCCGCCCTTGAGGCTGGCGCCGCCGATCACCGCGGCGGCGATCACGTTCAGCTCCATGCCCATGCCGAAGGTGGGCGTGGCCGCGCCGAAGCGGGCGGTGTAGATCACGCCTGCCAGGCCCGCCGAAGCCGAGCACAGCACCGTGACCCAGAACTTCACGTGGCCCACGCGAATGCCCGAGTACAGCGCGGCCTTCTCGTTGCTGCCGGTGTAGAACACGCGGCGCAGCAGCGTCGAGCGGCGCAGCACGAAGTCGCTCACCACCACGATCAGCAGGAAGATCAGAATCACCGCCGGAATGCCGAACAGCGTGCCCTGGCCGATGAACTTGAACTCCGCCGGCAGCGAGAACAGCGACTGCGGCGTGCCCTGGGTGAGCGCCAGGCACAGGCCGCGCACGATCACCATGAAGGCCAGCGATGCGATGAAATGGTTCAGCCCGATGCGCGTGACGCAGCCGCCGATCATCGCGCCGATGAGCGCGCTCGCGCCGATGGCCACCAGCCCCGCCGTCCACGGGTCGAAGCCCATGAGGAAGAGCTTGCCCGTGACCACCATCGCGAAGCACACCACCGAGCCCACCGACAGGTCGATGCCGCCGACGATCAGCAAGATCGTCATGCCCACCACCACGATGCCTTCGATGGAGAACGACAGCAGCATCGCGCGCACGTTGTCCCACGTGAGGAAGTACGGCGACGCGAAGCTCATGCCCACGCACAGCGCGGCGATGATGAGCAGCAAGCCCATCTCGCGCATGCTGCCGAGCTTGCTGGCGGGTTTGGCGGGGCCGCCCCCCGACTGATGTGGCTGGAGGCCCGGTGCGGCCCCCGCGTCGAGTTGTGCCGGGTAGTTCATGCTGTCGCTTCCTCTTCGCAAAGTCCCGAGGCCAGCCGCAGCAGCGCCTCTTCCGTCATTTCGTTGTCTTGCACTTCGCCGGCCAGCCGGCCGTCGCGGATCACCAGCGCGCGGTCGCACAGCCCGATGATCTCGGGCAGTTCCGAGGAGATCACCACCACGCCCACGCCCTGGCTCGCCAGTTCGCGCAGGATGTGATGGATCTCCGACTTGGCGCCCACGTCCACGCCGCGCGTGGGTTCGTCCATCAGCAGCACCGACGGATTGGTGGCCAGCAGCTTGGCGATGGCCACCTTCTGCTGGTTGCCGCCCGACAGGCTCGCCACGTCGATGGCCACGCCGTCGGACTTGAGCTTGAGCTTGGCGCCCAGGTCCACCGCCAGCTTGTGCTCGGCCGCGCGCTGCAGCAGGCCGAAGCGCGAGCTCACGCGCTTCAGCGCCATCGACGCGATGTTCTGCGCGATGGGCAGGTCGAGGTACACGCCCGCCGCCTTGCGGTCTTCGCTGAGATAGGCGATGCCTTCGCGCAGCGCGTCGCTGTACTTGCGGATCGTCAGTGTCCTGCCGCGCAGGCGCACCGTGCCGCGCGTGGCGGGGCGCAGGCCGCAGACGGTCTCGGCGAGTTCGCTGCGCCCGGCGCCCATGAGGCCCGCGATGCCGAGGATCTCGCCGCGCCTGAGCGTGAAAGACACGCCGTGCACGCGCTCGCCGTCGGCGATGTCGCTCACTTCGAGCACCGGCTCGCCGTGCGCCGCGTCGCCATGCTTCGGCGGGTAGTAGTTGCCCAGGTCGCGCCCGACCATGCGGCGCACCAGCGCGTCGGCGTCCAGCTCGGCCAGCGGGCCGCAGTGCACGTTGCGTCCGTCGCGCAGCACCGTCACGCGCGAGCAGTGCGCAAAGATCTCGGCCATGCGGTGGCTGATGTAGATGATGCCGATGCCCTGCGCCTTCAGGTCGTGCAGCACCTTGAAGAGCGCGGCCGATTCGTTGTCGGTCAGCGCGGCGGTGGGCTCGTCGAGGATCAGCACCTTGCAGTCGAGCGTGAGCGCCTTGGCGATCTCGATGAGCTGCTGCGTCGAGATGCTCAGGTCTTTCACCAGCGCCGACGGGTCCACGTCCTGCCCCAGCCGCTGCAGCACACGGGCTGCGCGCGCGTTGAGGCTGGCGTAGTTCATCCACGCATGCTTGCCGGCGTTGATCTCCGGCATGAAGATGTTCTCGGCCACGGTGGCGTCGCCGCACAGGGCGATCTCCTGGTGCACCAGGCCGATGCCCAGGCGCATGGCGTGCGCCGGGCCGTCGATGACCACCTTGCGGCCGTCGAGCGAGATCTCGCCCTCGTCCGGCTGGTGGATGCCGTCGATGATGTTCATCAGCGTGGACTTGCCCGCGCCGTTCTCGCCGCACAGGGCGTGGATCTCGCCGGCGTGCAGCGAGAAATCCACGCCCGTGAGCGCGCGCGAAGCGCCGAAGCGCTTGCTGATCCCCTTCAGTTCGAGCAATGCGCTCACTGCGTTCACTCGCCGATTCCCTTGGTGCCGCGGCGGGCGAGGTACTTGTCCCAGTAGAAGTCGTCCGCGTTGGCCTTGCTGACCACGGCCAGGCCGTTGTCCAGGAAGGGCACGGACATCGGGTTGGTGCCGTTGCGCTTCGCGTCGTTCATCGGGTCGATGAGCGTCGGGTTCTTGGCCAGGAACAGCATCATCATGCCCATGTAGCCCTGCATGCCCTGGTTCGGGTTGATGGAGCCGAACACGTCGCCCGACTTGATCATGTCCAGGATCTTGGCGTTCACGTCGCAGCACATCACCTTGATGTTCTTCTTGGTCTCGACCTTGGCTTGCGCCGCGCCCAGCGCCGAGTTGGCCTCGGGCATGAAGAGGGCGCCCAGGTTCGGGTTGGCCTGCGCCAGGCTCAGCACGGCCTGGTAGGCCTTGTTCGGGTCCTGGTTGCTGGCGGCGCGGCCGACCAGCTTCATGCCCGGGTGCTTGGTCTTCATGCGGTTGACGAAGGCGGCGATGCGGCGGTCGTGGTTGTCCTGGCCCGGGTTCTCCAGCACGGCGTATTCGCCCTTGCCGCCCATCGAGGCCGCGATGGCGTCGGCCGCCTGCGTGCCTTCGCGGTCGTTGTCGGACGTGATGAACGACGTGCGCTTGGAGTTGGGCGAGTCGGCCGCGAAAGTGACGACCGGGATGCCCATCGCCGCCGCGCGGTTGATCGGCTCGATGAACGGGTCGGGGTTCATCGGGTGCAGCAGGATGCCGGCCGGCTTGCGCGCCAGCTCCTGCTCGAAGGACGCGAGCTGCTTGTTCACGTCGTACTCCGGCGTGCCGGTGTAGCGGGTGCGAACGCCCAGCGTGCGGCCGAGCTGCTTCATCATTTCGTAGACCGGAAACCAGTACTCCACGCCCGACACCATCACGTTCATCACGTAGACGTCGCTGGCATTGCCGCGCAGGCCGGCGCCCGCGGCAGGGGCTGCCGCTTGCTGCTGCGCAAGCGCGCTCGCACCGGCCAGGCCGATACCGGCGGCCGCCGCGGACTTCAGGAAATTACGCCTCATTCTTGTCTCCTCACGTTGTGTGGCACAGCTTGCTGATGCTGCTTTTCAAGGCAGCCTTGTGATCCTCGTTGTCACGACAGTTGTTATGACAGGCTAGAATGTACGCGCTGGCCGTTTGGCGGGATAACTAGGGGAAACGCTACTGGCGATGCGCTTTTATTCCGCCGAAGCTGTTATGACATGAAGACAAAAATACTGATCGGCATCGACATGGGGTCGAGCAGCCTGAAAGCCCTGGCCCTCGAAGCCGGGAGCGGCCGGGCCGTCGCCCTGTCCCGCATGCCACTGCCGCACGACCGGCTGCCCGGAGGGGGATGCGAAGTGGGGGCGGCCGCCATCCGCTCCGCCCTGACCCACGTGCTGCGCGACGTCGCCCACCAGCTCGGCAACCGCGTGGCCGAGGTCCGCGCCATCGGCTGCACCGGCCATGGCGCGGGGCTCTATGCGCTGGATGCACGCAACGAACTCGTGGGCGCGAGGGCCGTCGCCTCGACCGACCAGCGTGCCGATGCGCGTGCGCGTTCGCTGTCGCTGAGCCACGGGGACGCGCTGTTCGCCGATGTCGGCTGCAGGCCCTGGCCGGGCCAGCCCACCGTGATCGCGGCCGAGCTGCTGGGCACGGACGCCGTGCAGCGCGGCGAGGTGCGCCGGCTGCTGTTCGCGAAGGATTACCTCGGCTTCCTGCTGACCGGCGAGATCGCGACCGACGCGAGCGATGCGAGCACCGCCGGGTTGGTGTCGATCGCTACCGGCACGTGGTCGCAGGCGGCCTTCGATGCATCGGGCATCGCTGACCTCGGGCCGCGTGCCTTCGGTCCGCTGGTGCCCAGCGGCGAGGTCGTCGGCAAGCTGCGGCCTGCCGAAGCCGCGCTGTGCGGCCTGCCCGCCGGCATTCCCGTGGCGATGGGCGCCATCGACCTGCTCGCATCGATGACCGCGATCTGCGCGGAAGGACGCGAGCGTGCGGTGTCTGTCTTCGGCACATGGTGCGTGAACGCGGTCATCGGACCGGTCATCGAGCCCAAGCCCGACGTGGCGGCGGTCGTGAACTTCGGGCGCGGGGACAAGCGGCTCTACATGGAGAACAGCCCCTCGTCGATGGCCAACATCGCATGGCTGGCCGGCGTGCTGGGCCTGCCGGATTCGCGCGCCGTGGTCGACCTGGCGATGTCGGTGCCGCTGGGCGCGGGCGGCCTGCGCTTCCTGCCGTTCGTGAACGGCGGCGGCGGCGTGACGGCGGGCTTCGTCGGCCTCAAGAGCCATCACACGCGCGGCGACATGGCGCGCGCCGTGGTCGATGCGGTGGCCGCGCTGCACGCGCGCCACACGGCGCGGCTCGCGGCCTGCGGGCTGCCGGTGTCGGCCTCGACCGTGCTCGGCGGCGGTGCGAGCGACACGCGCCTCGTGCGCCTGCTGGCCGGCTTTCTGGCGCATCCGGTCGAGCGCTGCGCCGACGACGAAACCGGCGCGCGCGGCGCGGCCATCTACGCCGCCATGTCGCAAGGCATTGACCACGCCGGGCAAGACAGCGCCTTGCTCGCGCCCTGCGACACGGTCGAACCCGACGCCGCGCAGGCGCGCGCCCATGCCGACTTCATGGCCGGCTTCAACGAACTGATCGACACCATGTCTCCTGTGTTTTCACATCTGGCCGGGGGCAAGCAATGAGCGCCTGGCAACTGCCTTTCGTGCGTCCGGCTTCCCTGGCGGATCGCCATTTTTCGACGGTGATCGTCGGCGCCGGCATCAATGGCGTGGGCGTGTTCCGCGACCTGTGCCTGCAGCGCGTCGACTGCCTCATCGTCGACAAGGGCGACTTCAGCGCGGGCGCCAGCAGCGCGCCTTCGCGCATGATCCACGGCGGCCTGCGCTACCTGGAGAACGGCAGCTTCTCGCTGGTGGCCGAGGCCACGCGCGAGCGCAACCTGCTGCTGCGCAACGCGCCACACCTGGTGCAGCCGCTGAAGACGGTGGTGCCGCTGTCGAGCTTCTTCGGCGGCCTCATGAGCAGCGCGCTCAAGTTCTTCGGCCGCACGCCGCCGCAACGCACGCGCGGCCTGCTGGCCGTGGCGGCGGGCCTGCGCCTGTACGACCTGCTGGGCCGCCGCCAGCGCGTGATGCCCAACCACCGCATCAGCCGCGTGCCGCCCGCCGACCGCAGCCTGTTCCGCGCGGCAGTGCGCTGGACCGCGACCTTCTTCGACGCGTGGATCAGCCACCCCGAATGGCTGGTGCTGGAACTCATCGGCGACGCCTGCCGCGACCAGCCGCGCTCGGCCGCCGCCAACTACTGCCGCGTGATGGGCTGCGCGGGCAACATCCTCACCCTGCGCGACGAGATCACCGGCGCGCTGGTGCGCGTGACGGCCGACACCGTGGTGAACGCCAGCGGCGCGTGGCTGGACCGCAGCACGGCGGTGCTGGGCGGCGCGGGCTCGCGCGTGATGGGCACCAAGGGCTCGCACCTGGTGCTCGACCATCCCGCGCTGCGCGATGCGCTGCAGGGGCGCATGGCCTACTTCGAGGCGGTGGACGGGCGCGTGTGCATCGTCTATCCCTTTCTCGACCGCGTGCTGGTGGGCTCCACCGACATTCCGGTGGAAGACCCCGACCAGATCGCCACCGAGCCGGCCGAGGTCGACTACCTGCTCGAGGTGTTGGCCGAGGTATTCCCGAACCTCTCGTTCGGCCGCGGCAACGTGGTGTACACCTATGTCGGCGTGCGTCCGCTCGCGCGCTCCGACGCCGACAAACCGGGGCAGATCTCGCGCGACCACTCGGTGGTGGTCGACCTGCCCAACGCCACGCGCGACATTCCAATCGTCGGCCTGGTCGGCGGCAAGTGGACGACCTTCCGCGCGCTGGCCGAAGAGGCGACAAACGAAGTGCTGCAGCAACTGGGCCGCCCGCGCACCGCATCGACCGAGCTGCTGCCCATCGGCGGTGGCGCGGAACTGCCTGCCGATACGCAGGCCACTGAACGCTTTCTCGACCGCATGGTCACGGCCTCCGGCCTGGGCCGTGCGCGCGCACAGGTGCTGCTGCGCCGCTACGGCTCGAAGGCGCTGCCGCTGGCGCAGCGCCTCGGAGCATCGGGCGACGTGCCGCTGCAGCATGCGCCCGACTACTCCGTTGCCGAGCTGTCCTACCTGTGCCTCGAGACGGGCGTGATCCATCTCGACGATCTCGTGATCCGCCGGACCTTGCTCGCGATTCGCGGCCTCGTCACAGGCGAGGCGCTGGCGGAAATGGCGGGCATCGCGGCCGAGGCACTGGGCTGGGACGCGGCCCTTGCGCGGCGCGAACTGCTGGCCTGCTCCGCCGCCCTGCGCGAGCGCCACGGCGTGCGGCTTTCGCCGGTGGCCACCGATGCGCCCGCACCTTTCGATGCATCATTGACGACTCCTCAGGCCCTGGGCCAACCCTCGACGTGAACTCTCCGACCGAAATCTCGACCGTGCTCGACCGTGGCTCCGAATCGCCTTTGTGGGCGCAGTTTCGCGACGCGCTGCGCCTGCAGATCCTGCAAGGCGTGCTGCCCATCGGCGCCAAGCTGCCGTCAGAAGCCGAGCTGGGCGAGCAGTTCGGCATCTCGCGCATCGTGGTGCGCGAGGCGCTGGCCGACCTGGTGCGCAACAATCTCATCTACAAGATCAAGGGCCGCGGCGCTTTCGTGTCGGCACGCGAGCGGGATGAAGATTTCGTCTCGACCGTGCTCGGTTTCTCCGACGAGATGGAGCGCAAGGGCCGCTCGGTGCGCACGCAGATCCTCACTCAGGAACTGCGCGCGCCCACGGAACAGGAAGCGGCCTCGCTCGGGCTCACCGACGACACCCAGGTGGTGGCGCTCAAGCGCCTGCGCAGCGTGGACGGCGAGCTGCGCCTGCTGGTGGAAACCGTGGTGCCCGCCGACCTGGCGCCGGGGCTGCACCGCACGCGGCTGGACGACCGCTCGCTGTACGACGTGCTGCGCCGCCAGTACGGCCTGCGCCTGGTGCGCGCCGAACGCTGGATCGACGCGGTGCTGCCCGACGCCGACACCTGCCAGTTGCTGAACCTGCCCACGCCGGAGCCGCTGCTGCGCATCGAGTCGATCGCCTACGGCGCGAACGGCAGGCCGCTGGAGCACTACCGCGCGCTGCACCGCTGCAAGACCAGCCGCCTGCACGTGCAGACAACGACCTGAGGGTGACGAGGAGAGGCCGCTACAGCAGCCGCTTCAGATACCGCCCGGTGTGGCTCGCCTCGTTCGCCGCGATGTCTTCCGGCGTGCCTTCGCCCACCACCGTGCCGCCGCCGGCGCCGCCTTCAGGCCCCATGTCGATCAGCCAGTCGGCCGTCTTGATGACGTCGAGGTTGTGCTCGATCACGACGATGGTGTTGCCCGCGTCGCGCAGCTGGTGCAGCACCTTCAGCAGCAGTTCGATGTCGGCGAAGTGCAGGCCGGTGGTCGGCTCGTCGAGGATGTAGAGCGTGCGGCCGGTGTCGCGCTTGCTCAGCTCCAGCGCGAGCTTCACGCGCTGCGCCTCGCCGCCCGACAGCGTGGTGGCCGACTGGCCGAGCTTGATGTAGCTCAGGCCCACGTCGAGCAGGGTGCGCAGCTTGCGCTCGATGGTCGGCACGGCCTTCAAAAACTCGTGCGCGGTCTCGACCGTCATCTCCAGGATCTGCGCGATGTTCTTGCCCTTGTAGAGCACCTCCAGCGTCTCGCGGTTGTAGCGCTGGCCGTGGCATACCTCGCAGGGTACATACACGTCGGGCAGGAAGTGCATCTCCACCTTCACCACGCCGTCGCCCTGGCAGGCTTCGCAGCGCCCGCCCGCCACGTTGAAGCTGAAGCGGCCCGGGCCGTAGCCGCGCTCGCGCGCGGTGTTGGTCTCTGCCATCAGTTCGCGGATGGGCGTGAACAGGCCGGTGTAGGTGGCCGGGTTGCTGCGCGGCGTGCGGCCGATGGGGCTCTGGTCGACGTTGATGACCTTGTCGAAATACTCGATGCCCTCGACCGACTCGTGTTCGGCCGGTTCCTCATGCGCGCGGTACAGCGTGCGCGCCACGGCGGTGTAGAGCGTGTCGTTCACCAGCGTCGACTTGCCCGAGCCCGACACGCCCGTCACGCAGGTCAGCAGGCCGACCGGGAAGGCGACGCTCACGTTCTTCAGGTTGTTGCCGGTGGCGCCGACCACGCGAATCTCTTGCAGGTCGGTCTGCGTGGCCAGGTGGGCGGCCTCGCGCGCCGCGCGGCGCTCGGCGGCCGGGCTCTGCGGAAAGCGCGAGGGCTTCTTGCCTTCATTGAACGCGGGCTTGTTCACCACCGGCAGCCATGCGGTGCGGCGCTTGGGCACTTCGATCTTGCGCGTGCCCGACAGGTACTGGCCGGTGAGCGAATCGGGGTTGGCCGACACCTCGGCATAGGTGCCCTGCGCCATCACGCGGCCGCCGTGCACGCCGGCGCCGGGGCCCATGTCGATCACATGGTCGGCGGCGTGGATCATGTCCTCGTCGTGCTCGACCACGATCACGCTGTTGCCGATGTCGCGCAGGTGCTTCAGCGTGCCGATGAGGCGGTCGTTGTCGCGCTGGTGCAGGCCGATGCTGGGCTCGTCGAGCACGTACATCACGCCGGTGAGGCCCGAGCCGATCTGCGACGCCAGGCGGATGCGCTGCGCCTCGCCGCCGGAGAGCGTCTCGGCGCTGCGGTCCAGGCTCAGGTAGTTCAAGCCCACGTCGTTCAGGAACTTCAGGCGCAGGCCGATTTCGCGCACCACCTTGTCGGCGATGTCGGCCTTGGCGCCGCGCAGCTTGAGCGTCTGGAACCAGGCCAGCGAATCGCGCAAGGTGAGGTGGCTGAGCTCGAAGATCGCCATGCGCGGCGGCTCGCCGCCGTCGGCCGGACGCGCCGATTCATCGACCAGGAACACGTTGCGCGCCTCGCGCCGCAGCCGCGAACCGCCGCAGTCGGGGCAGGGCTGCAGGTTGCGAAAGCGCGCGAGGTCTTCGCGCACCATCACCGAATCGGTCTCGCGGTAGCGCCGCGCCATGTTCGGGATGATCCCCTCGAAAGGGTGCTTCTTCGTGAGCTTCTTGCCCGCGAAGTTGCCCGACTCCATGGTGTAGTTGAACTTGATCTCCTCGGCGGCCGAGCCGTGCAGCAGCACCTGCTGCACCGAGGCCGGCAATGATTCGAAGGGTGCGTCGACGTCGAACTTGTAGTGCTTGGCGACGCTCTCGATCATGCTGAAGTAGTAGCCGTTGCGGCGGTCCCAGCCCTTGATCGCGCCGCTGGCCAGCGACAGCGAGGGGAAGGCCACCACGCGCGCCGGGTCGAACACTTCCCTGTGGCCCAGGCCGTCGCAGCTCGGGCAGGCGCCCACCGGCGAGTTGAACGAGAACAGGCGCGGCTCCAGCTCCGACAGCGAGTAGTGGCAGATCGGGCAGGCGAACTTGGCGTTGAACAGGTGCTCCTTATCGGCCGCACCTTCGGCGCCCAGCTCCAGCGCAATGGCGCGGCCTTCCGCCAGGCGCAGCGCGGCCTCGAAGCTCTCGGCCAGCCGCTGCTGCATGTCGGGGCGAGCGCGCAGGCGGTCGATGACGACGTCGATGTCGTGCTTCTCGGTCTTCTTGAGCTTGGGCAGGTCGTTGTATTCGTAGGTTTGCCCGTCGACGCGGAAGCGGATGTAGCCGGCCGCCTGCATCTCGGCGAAGAGTTCGAGGAACTCGCCTTTCTTCTCGCGTGCCACCGGCGCCAGGATCATCAGCCGCGGCTCGCCGGGCAGGGCGAGCGTGGCGTCGACCATCTGCGAAACGGTCTGCGCCTGCAGCGGCAGGTGGTGGTCGGGGCAGTAGGGCGTGCCGGCGCGGGCATACAGCAGGCGCAGGTAGTCGTGGATCTCGGTCACCGTGCCCACGGTGGAGCGCGGGTTGTGGCTGGTGGCCTTCTGCTCGATGCTGATGGCGGGCGACAGGCCCTCGATCACGTCGACATCGGGCTTGTCCATGAGCTGCAGGAACTGCCGCGCATAGGCCGAGAGGCTTTCCACATAGCGCCGCTGCCCTTCTGCATACAGCGTGTCGAAGGCCAGGCTCGACTTGCCCGAGCCCGACAGGCCGGTGATGACCACCAGCTTGTTGCGCGGAATGTCGAGGTCGACGTTCTTCAGGTTGTGGGTGCGCGCGCCGCGGATGCTGATGCGCTGCTGCGCCAGCACCGCGCCGAGGTAGGTGTCGCGTTCGCGTTCCGCATCGCGGGCGCGTTCTGCAGCTTCAGCGGCTTCTGCTGCGGCTAGTTCAGTGGCTTTGGAATTCAAAGGGGGCGATCGTCCGAGGGCAACCGGACATGATAGACCGCCGGAGAATTCATGGCGAGCGGGCGGGATCAGGCGCCCCGGGCGCGGGGGCTTGCGGCGGCGGCGGATGCACCGGTTCAGCGGCGCCGATGGCCCGCCCGACCATGTATTCGGCCAGGGTGTCGTACAGCGGGCGGCTGATCATGCGGGAGACCAGGCTGGCCAGCATGGCCGCGGCCATCAGGCTCAGCACCATCGAATGGCCGTCGACCATTTCCATCACGATGATGAAGGCGGTGAGCGGCGCCTGCGTCACCGCTGCAAGGAAGGCGGCCATGCCCAGCGCGATGAGCGCCGGGCCGAGTTCGCTGCTGCCCAGCTGCGACACCGCGTCGCCGATGCCCGCGCCGATGGACAGCGCCGGCGCGAAGATGCCGCCCGGCACGCCGCACCACGCCGTGAGCCAGGTGGCGACGAACTTGAGCACCGTATAGAGAGGCGTCAGCTCGTCATGGCCCTGCAGCATCTGCTTGACCGCCTCGGAGCCCGCGCCGAAGGTGACGCCGCCCGTGACCAGCCCGATGACGGCCACCGCCAGCCCGCCGGCAGCCGCGAACCGCACCGGAAAACGCGCCCGCCAGCGGTTGAAGCGCCCCGGCGCGCCGGTGAGCGAGGCTGTCAGCAGCCGCGCGAACAGCCCGCCGGCCGCGCCGCTGAGCAGCGTGACCAGCAGGCCGGGCCCGAGCGCGTCCCAGCCCAGCCGGGGCACGCGGATCACGCCGAAGTAGCTGGTGTTGCCGAACGCCGATAC
The DNA here is from genome assembly GCF_977011995.1 of Variovorax durovernensis. Lineage (NCBI taxonomy): Bacteria > Pseudomonadati > Pseudomonadota > Betaproteobacteria > Burkholderiales > Comamonadaceae > Variovorax > Variovorax durovernensis. The sequence continues at coordinate 573,019 of NZ_CDRNCW010000001.1, forward strand.
AGCCACCAGGCCTGCCAGCACGATGGCCGTGATGATCAGGCCGCTGGAGCGCGCCTCGAGCCGGCCCGAGAGCTCCTCGATGGCAAACACCACGCCCGCCAGCGGCGCATTGAAGGCCGCCGCGATGCCTGCCGCGCCGCCGGCCACCAGCAGCGCGCGGCTGTCGATGGTGGTGTTGGGCGAGAGCCAGCGCCGTGCGTGCTGCATCACCCCGGCCGCGACCTGCACGGAAGGCCCCTCGCGCCCGATCGACAGCCCGGCCGCGAAACCCGCCGCGCCCAGCCCGATCTTGGCGACCGTGAGCCGCAATGAGGCGAAGAAGAAGCGGCGCTCTTCCGGCAGGGCGGGGTGCAGCGCCGCCTTGATCTGCGGAATGCCCGAGCCGCCCGCGCCGGGAAAGAAGCGCAGCGTGAACCACACGATGCCGGCCGTGATCAGCGGCGTCGTCAGCAGCACGGCCCAGGGCCAGGCGCGGTAGAAGCGGTGGAACTGGCCGAAGACCCAGTCGCTGGCGAGCGTGAAGCCCACCACGAACAGCCCGGCCGCGATGGCGTAGCCCAGCACGATGGCCCGGTCGAGCCAGACGCGGCCGCTGGACAGCTCGGCGCGCAGGTGCTCGAGGAAATCGGGTTCGCGGTTCATGAGAGGGCATTCTGGCACCGGCGGGGTATTTGGCTTGCCGGCCTTCGGGCACAATGGAGGGTTCCTCTCAACCTTCTCCTTTATCCACTTATCAGGGGCAGTGCATATGGCATCGGTCAATAAAGTCATCGTCGTCGGCAACCTGGGGCGCGACCCCGAAATGCGGACCTTCCCGAGCGGCGATCAGGTCGCGAACGTCACAGTGGCCACCACCGATCGCTGGAAAGACAAGCAAAGCGGCGAAATGCGCGAAGCCACCGAATGGCACCGCATCGTCTTCAACGGCCGCCTGGCCGAAATCGCCGGCCAGTACCTGCGCAAGGGTTCGCAGGTCTATGTCGAAGGAAGCCTGCGCACGCGCAAGTGGACCGACAAGGACGGCATCGAAAAGTACACCACCGAAATCCGCGCCGACCAGATGCAGATGCTCGGCAGCCGTCAAGGCCAGGGCGGCCCGTCGGGCGGTCCCGAGGACGACGGCGGCTACTCGCAAGGCGGTGGCGGCGGCGGTTACTCGCAGGGCGGCAACGGCGGTGGCGGTGGCGGCGGATACGCACCCCGTGCACCCGCGGCGGCTCCGCGTGCTCCGGCACCGGCTCCGCGCCAGGCGCCGGCCAAGTCGTCGTCGGGCTTCGACGACATGGATGACGATATTCCGTTCTAACTCGTCCCTGACGCGCCCTGACGAGGTTTCGTCGTCGCAAGGCCTCTGCTCTCTCCGGGCAGGGGCCTTTTTCTTTGCCCGCCAGTCAGGTCCGGTCGCCGTGCGGCCTCGTGTCCACGACATGGCCTTCGTACTGCGGCAGGTCGTCCGTGATGGTGAACCAGGGCGCTTTCGAGCCGACGAAGATGTGCGCGCTCGGGCGAATGCGCGGCGTGTCCGTCAGCGTGCCCAGCGTGACGTGCACGAACAGGCCTTCGCGCACCACCGAGAAGAGCAGCGATCCGCACTTGCCGCAATGCAGGTCGCCCGCGTCCTTTTCTCCGTGGACCATCAATTGGTCTTCGCCCCGGGTGATCGACAGCTTGTGCCGCTCGATGCCCGCGAAGGGCTTGAAGGCCGAGCCGGTGGCGCGGCGGCAGTCGCCGCAGTGGCAGTTCAGCGCATAGCCGAACTCATCTGCCACCGCGTAGTGGACGGCGCCGCACAGGCACCTGCCGGCAAGCATGCGGGTCACAGCCGAAGCGTCAGCCCGCCAGCCCCACGAACACGTTCTGCACGTCGTCGTTCGCGTCGATGGCCGCCAGGAAGGTCTCGACTTCCTCCAGGTCTTCCGCGCTCAGGCTCGCCGGGTCGACCGGGTTCTTGGGCTTGTAGCCCAGCTTGGCCGACAGCACGGTGAAGCCCTGGGCCGGCAGCGCGCGGCTCACCAGGTCGAGGTCGGTCGGGTCGGTCAGGAAGACCACGGAATTGCCTTCCTCGGCCGTTTCGAAATCTTGTGCGCCGGCCTCGATGGCGGCCACTTCGGCGTCGGCGTCTGGCTTGGCGGGCTCGGCTTCGATCATGCCGACGTGGTCGAAGTCCCACGACACCGAGCCAGAGGTGCCCAACTGGCCCTTGCGGAACAGCACGCGCATTTCAGGCGCGGTGCGGTTCACGTTGTCGGTCAGGCACTCGACCATCACCGGCACGCGGTGCGGCGCGAAGCCTTCATAGATCACGTGCTCGAAATGCACTGCCTCGCCGGTGAGGCCGGCGCCTTTCTTGATGGCGCGGTCGAGCGTGTCCTTGGGCATCGAGACCTTGCGGGCCTGTTCCACCACGAGACGAAGACGCGAGTTGCCGGCCGGATCGGCGCCGTTGCGCGCGGCCATCATGATTTCCTTGGCGAGTTTGCCGAACAACCGGCCCTTGGCATTGGCTGCCAGGTCCTTGTGTTTCGCTTTCCATTGGGCGCCCATGGCTGATTCCTTCTCGAGTGTGTGTTTGCGGCCGTGTCTGGCTCTCTGCAGAAGGGCTGGATGACCGGTTGGGGCCGTTACTGTAGCCGGAGGCCGTGCTAAAAGCCCGTGAACAGCAGCGGCTCCCGCGCCGTTGCCGCAAGAACGGAGCTTTTTTCATGACCGCCGCACAAGACACCCCGTACCCCACGCCCTTCGAATCCGGCAACGGCAACCGGACCGCCACCTGGGCCGAATGCATCGCCTTCTACGAGCGGCTCGCCGCGCAGTTCCCCGGCGTGCTGCATTGGCGGCAGATCGGCCTGTCGGACACCGGCGCGCCGATGCACGCCGGCGTGGTCACGGCAGACGGCGTGTTCGACCGCGAGACGCTGCAGCGGCAGCGCCGCCCGGTGTTCTTCAACAACAACGGCATCCACCCCGGCGAGCCCGAGGGCATCGACGCCTGCATGGCGCTGGTGCGTGACTTCTGCCTGCAGCCCGAGCGGCTGGCGGCGCTGGGCGACACGGTGTTCCTGTTCATTCCCGTCTACAACGTGGACGGCTGCATCAACCGCCAGGCCACCTCGCGCGTGAACCAGCTCGGACCCGAGTCCTTCGGCTTCCGCGGCAACGGCCGGCACCTTGACCTGAATCGCGACTTCATCAAGTGCGACAGCCTCGCCGCGCAGGTGTTCAACCGGTTCTTCACCGCGTGGGATCCGGACGTGATGGTCGACACCCACACCTCCAACGGCGCGGACTACGCCTGCACCATGACGCTGATCCCGACGCAGCCCGACAAGCTGGGCGGCGGGCTGGGCGACTTCCTGCGCGAGCGCATGCTGCCCGCGATCTACGGCGACATGGACCGGCGCGGCTGGCCGACCTGCCCCTACGTGAACCTGCTGGCCGAGACGCCGGACGACGGCATCGAAGACTTCCTCGACCTGCCGCGCTTTTCCACCGGCTACGCCGCGCTGCACCACACCATCGGCTTCATGCCCGAGACCCACATGCTCAAGCCCTTCGCCGACCGCGTGGCGTCGATGCGCACGCTGGTCGAAGTGGTGCTGGCATTCACCGTGGCCAACGCGGCGCGCATCCAGGCGCTGCGCGGCGATGCCCGGGCTGCCGCCGCGCATCAGGCGCGCTGGCCGCTGACATGGCGCAACGACCATGAGCGCCCGGCCAGCCTGCGTTTCAAGGGCTACCAGGCCGTGCGAACGCCCAGCAAGCTCGGCAATTACGAAAGGCTGGCCTACGACCGCAACCAGCCCTGGGAGAAGGACATCGTTCACTTCGACCGCTGCGTGGAAGACATCGCGGTCGCCGCGCCCAAGGCCTACCTGGTGCCCCAGGCCTGGCGCGAAGTGATCGAGCGCCTGCAATGGAATGGCGTCGCGATGCGGCGGCTGGAAGCCGACCAGCTGATCGACGCGGCTCGTGTGTACCGCGTGCAGGAAGTTGCCTCGCGCCCGGGCGCCTACGAAGGCCACATGTTCCATGACCGGGTGGTGCTCTCGTCGCACACAGAGCCATTCCAGGCGCGCGCGGGCGACATGTGGGTGCCGCTGGACCAGCCCAATGCCCGCTATGCCGTCGAGACGCTGGAGCCAGAAGCCCACGACAGCTTCTTTCGCTGGGGCTTCTTCAACAGCGTGCTGGAGAAGAAGGAAGCCTTCTCCGCCTATGTGTTCGAAGACACCGCGCTGCAGATGCTCGAGGACGAGCCGGACCTCGAGCGCAGGTTCGAAGAATGGAAGGCCGCGAACCCCGCGAAGCTGTCCGATCAGGGCGCGGTGCTGGGCTTTCTCTTCGCGCACGGCAAGCGGCATGCGGAGCTGGAGTGGCGGCGGTATCCGGTGGTGGCGTTGATGTAGGCCGTGCCGTGCGTCACTGCGCGGCCCGGAATCCCGGAAGCGCGTGCATGCGCGCACGCAATGCCTCCACGAATGCGGTGACCCGCGCCGGCCGGTACAGCCCTGGCGGCAGCGCGACATGCACGCCGACCGGCTCCAGCCACCAGTTCGGCAGCACGCGCTTCAGGCGGCCGGCCTGCACGTCTTCGTGGCACATCCATGGCGCCGCCGCGCCGATGCCCGCGCCGTTGAGCACCGCGCGGTAGCTTGCCAGCAGGCTGTCGGTGCGGATGGGCGTATCCAGCGCCACGATGCGCGAACGCCCGCCACGATCGATCAGGCGCACGTTGCCCGTCACGTAGGGCGCCAGTCCCACGCATGGCAGCTGCGGCAGCCGGGCCAGCGTGACCGGGCCGATGCGCTTGAGCAGCTCGGGCGTGGCGATCAGCACGCGGTCCATGCGTCCGAGCGGACGGCACACCAGCCCGGGGTCGCGTACCTCGCCCACGCACACCCAGCATTCGGCACCCGAGGCCGCGAGGTCGACCACCCGGTCGGTCAGCGTGAGCTCGACGCGCAACTGCGGATGCGCCGCGCGCAGGTCGGTCACCGCATCTGTCAGGAAGCCGGTGCCGTAGCCCGACGGGCCGATGACGCGCAGCGTGCCTTCGGGCCGGCTCTGCCCGCCCTGCAGCCGCTGCGAAAGGCCCGACCAGCGGTCGGTGAGGTCGTGCGCCTCCGCCAGCAGCGAGCGGCCCTCGTCGGTGAGCGAGAAGTTGGCGGTGTTGCGGATGGCCAGCTTGCAGCCCAGCAGCCGCTCCAGTTCCAGCAGGCGGCGGCTCACCGTAGGCTGCGTGGTGCCGAGCAGGCGTGCCGCCTTGCTGAGCGATCCGCTCTCGCCGATCTTGATGAAAGTGTCCAGCAGGTCGAGCCGGTCGTGGGTGTTCTTCATGCGCCAGACGTATAGCACTTCATCGTCCCATACGTCTACCCATGTCGCCCGGCTCTGCCTATCGTCGGGCCCGTTCAAGACATTCGAATGGATATTTCCCGATGAGCGCCACGATCGAAGACACCGCCCGCACCGTGGGCGACACGCCCAAGGGCGGCTCCGTGCTCGGCTTCTATGCCGCCAAGGGCTCGCCCCGGCCGCCGCGCATTGCGCGCGGCGAAGGCATCTACCTGTGGGATGCCGGCGGTCGCCGCTTCCTCGACGCCACCGCCGGCGCGGTGGTCGCAAACATAGGCCACGGCAACCCGCAGGTGCTGGCGGCCATGCAGGCGCAGGCGGCGCAGGTCACCTTTGCCTACCCGCGCTTCTTCGAGAGCGAGCACAGCATCGAACTGGCGGACCGTGTCTGCGCGCTGGCGGGCGAGGGCTTCGACCGGGCCTTCTTCGTCTCCGGCGGCTCGGAGGCCAACGAGTCGGCCATCAAGCTGGCGCGGCAGTATGCGGTGGTCTCCGGCCAGCCGCGCCGCGCCAAGGTGATTTCGCGCAACCCGAGCTACCACGGCTCCACGCTCGGTGCCCTGGCCGTGACGGGCGATGCGCACACGCAGTCGATCTACGGACCGATGGTGCGCGAGATGCCGAAGGTGCCCGCGCCGCTGTCGTACCGCGTGCCCGATGGCCACACGGTCGAGAGCCATGCGATGGCCTGCGCCGACGAGCTGGAGGCCACCATCGTGCGCGAAGGCCCCGACACCGTGCTGGCCTTCATCCTGGAGCCCATCGGCGGCCTGTCGACCGGTGCTGTGGTGTCGCCGGCAGCGTACTTCGAGCGCGTGCGGCAGATCTGCGACCGCCACGGCGTGCTGCTGATCTACGACGAGATCATGAGCGGCGCCGGCCGCACCGGCGCCTTCCTGGCCGCGCACCATTGGGCCGGGGCACGACCCGATCTGGTCACGCTGGCCAAGGGGCTGGCCGCGGGCTACACACCGCTGGGTGCGCTGCTGGCGCCCGACCGCATCGTCGACGCCGTGGCCGGCAGCGGCGGCTTCGTGCACGGCCACACCTACTTCACCAATCCGCTGTCGTGCGCCGTGGCCAATGCGGTGGTCGGCGAGGTGATCCGGCAAGACCTGGTCGGCCGCGCGCGCGACATGGGCGAGCTGCTGATGGCCCGGCTGCGCGAAGTGGCCGAGCGCTCACCCATCGTGGGCGACGTGCGCGGCAAGGGGCTATTCACCGCCATCGAGATCGTGGCCGACAAGGCGACGAAACGGCAGCTGCCGGTCAGCTTCAATGCACCGGCGCGCCTCACCGAACACGGGCTCAAGCACGGCATCGCGCTGTACAACCGGCGCGCGAACCTGGGGGCCTTCGGCGACTTCCAGATGATCACGCCGCCGCTGACCATCACGCCCGCCGAGATCGACGAACTGGCCGACCTGCTGGCGCTTTCGCTGCGCGGCCTGGCCGACGAGATCGCGGCCAAGGGCCTGGCCACCTCGGTGCAATGAAGGCAGCCACGATGCCGCAACCCATTCCGCCGCACCGTGGGCTGCACGTGCCCGGCGTGCATGGCTACACCGATCGCAAGAGCGTGGCCGCCGGCGAGGTGGTGCGCTTTCACCTGAGCAGCGACGTGCCCTACGCGCTTTCGGTGTGCCAGCTCGGCCCCGATGTCGAAGGCCGCACGGCCGACACGGTGTTGCACGCCTTCGCGCCCTCGGCGGCGCGCGTGCATCCGATCCACCCCGGTTCCTACGTGCAGGTGGCACGAGGGATCGACCAGCCGCTGCGCGCTCTCACGCTGGAATGCTGGGTGCAGGTGTGGAGCATCGGCACGCGCCAGAGCGTTGTTGGGCAATACGACCTGCCGGGCGCCTGCGGCTATGGTCTTTTCATCGACGAGGCCGGGTGCGCGGTTTTCTATCTGGGCGACGGCGCTGCGTTCCGTGCGGAAGGCCAGCTCGCGGGCGGTGCGTTGCGGCCCAAGCGCTGGCACCATCTTGTCGCCACATGGGACGGCGAGCAGACGGTACTGTGGATCGACGGCGAAGCGGTCGCGCGCGGCCGGTGGACCGGTCCGGTGCAGCCTGGCCATGCGCCGCTGCGCCTGGGCAGCAGCGGCATCGATGGCCTGGCGGATGCGTTCCTGGAAGGCGACATCGTCATGCCCGCGATCTATTCGCATGCGCTGCAGCCGGCCGAGGTGCGCGCGCGTTTCGCCGACCGCGGCCTGCACACGCCGCGCGGTCGCACGGTGCTGGCCTGCTGGCCGCTTCGCGAGGAGCGCGGCGACACCGTGGCCGACGCCAGCGGCCAGCAGCGCACCGGCCGTATCGTCAACCACGGCACCTGGATGATCGTCGGCCCCGCCTTCGAGCCGCGGCGCGTGGACGAGTTCTCCGACGACGGCTACGACCCGCTGGCCGATGCCACGCGCGGCCATGGCCTGCGGCTGGCGAGCGACGACCTGTACGACTGCCGCTGGCCCGAGAGCCATACCTTCCGCATTCCGCCGGATGCGAAGTCCGGCGTGTACGTGGGCCGCGTGCACTACCAGCTTGACGGCCGGCCGGCCGAATACGACATCAGCTTCATCGTGCGCCGCGCCGCCCAGCGGGCCCCCGCGCCGGTGCTGGTGCTGTGCGCCACCAACAGCTGGCTGGCCTATGCCAGCACGCCCTTTGCGAAGAACACGGCGAGCGATCCGGTCTGGCCGCGGCGTTCGGCGGGCCTGGAGAACAGCCATCCCGAGGCCCCGGCCTACTGCAGCTACACCTACCACCGCGGCGGCCAGCCGACCTACCAGGTGGGCCTGCGCATGCCTTGGCCCAATGCCAGCCCCAACGCGCTGTACGACCCGGCCGACGCGGGCTTTTGCCAGTGGACCCGGCTGGAGCGCCGGCTGCATGTGTGGCTGGACCAGGCCGGCTACGACTACGACGTGGTGAGCGACCTCGACCTGCACCGCGACCCCGGGCTGCTGAAGGCCTACAAGACCGTGATCGTCAACGGCCACAGCGAATACTGGTCGCTGCCTGCCTGCGACGGGCTCGACGACTACCTGTCGGGCGGCGGCACGGCCATCGTGCTTTCGGGCAACACCATGTACCTGCGCGTGAGCTACAACGAAGAGTGCACGGTGATGGAGCAGCGCAAGGTGCTCGGCGCGAACGACGAAGACAGCGAGGAGGCAGCCAAGGTGCGTCCACCGGCCGGCCCCTACGGCGAGCAGTACCACTCGCAGGACTGGGCGCGAGGCGGCCATTTCAGGCAGGCCGGGCGTTCCTGCGCCGAGATCATCGGACTGGAGTCGGCGGGCTGGGCCTTTGCCGACGGCGGCGATTTCGGCGTGTACCACGCAACGCAGCCGCGGCACTTCCTGTTCACGCAGCCGCATGCACTGGGGCTGACCGAGAGCGCGACTTTCGGCCATGCGCCGGGCGGCGGCCTGCCGCGGGCCATCGGTCACGAATGGGACCTGAGCGTGGCGACGCTGCGCCGCATGACGCACGCGCTGCCGGCCGGCCAGCAGCTGCCCGAGCCGCAGCGCGGCATCGAGGTCATCGCGCAGGGGCGCCGCCACCGGCCCGGCCGGCTCGACGCCTACCTCGACTACTTCTCCAACGTGACCGAGTCGCTCGACGGACTCTCGGCCGAGATGATCTATTGGGAACGCCCGCAGGGCGGCCGCGTGTTCAACGCCGGCGCCGTGGGCGCGAGCTGGGTGCTCGGCGTCGATCCCTGTTTCGAAGGGGTGCTGCGAAACGTGCTGCATCACTTCGGCGTCCGGCCCGCGACGGGCGCGGACCTTGCAGTTCAACCATCCCTGGAGCACGAAGCACCATGAGCACACTCGCCCCACGCGCCGCCGAGCTATCCGAACCCGCCGAGCCAGCCTCCCGACAGAGCACGCTGAGGGTCATCACAGCCATTTCCATTGGCAATGCGCTGGAGTGGTTCGAGATCGTGATCTACGGCTTTCTCGCCGTGACCATCTCCAAGCTGTTCTTTCCCGCGGAGAACGACACCGTGTCGCTGCTCATCACGCTGGGCACTTTCGGCGTGACCTTCGTGATGCGCCCGGTCGGCTCGCTGGTGCTCGGCGCCTACGCCGACGCCAGGGGGCGCAAGAACGCGCTGACGCTGTCGATGGCCCTCATGCTGCTTGGCACGCTGCTGATCGCGGTGTCGCCGACCTTCTCGCAGATCGGCCTTTGGGCGCCGGGGCTCGTGATCCTCGCGCGGCTGCTGCAGGGCTTTGCGGCAGGCGGCGAATTCGGCAGCGCCACCGCGCTGCTGGCCGAGCAGGATCCGCGGCGGCGCGGCTTCTTCTCGAGCTGGCAGTTCGCGAGCCAGGGCATTACCACCTTCCTGGCGGCGGGCTTCGGCATGGGGCTCAACACGCTGCTCACGCCCGAGCAGTTGCTGTCCTGGGGCTGGCGCATTCCGTTCTTCTTCGGCCTGCTGATCGGGCCGGCCGGCCTGTACATCCGCCGCCACCTCGACGAAGGCATGGAGTTCAAGCGCGCGGCGCAGGAGGCCACGCCGGTGCGCACCACGCTGGTGGACCAGCGCGGGCGCACGCTGGCGGCGATGGGGCTAATCATCCTCGCGACCATCGTGGCCTACACGGGCCTCTTCATGCCCACCTTCGCGGTGCGCCAACTGGGCCTGCCGCCGTCGATGGCCTTCGCCGGCACCTTCTGGTTCGGGTTGCTGCAGTTCGCGCTGGTGCCGGTGTTCGGCTGCCTGTCGGACCGGGTGGGGCGCCTGGCCATCATGCGCAGCGCGGCGCTGGTCATGCTCGTGATGATCGTGCCGCTGTTCTACCTGCTGGTGAACCATCCGTCGGTGCCGGCGCTGATGGTGGCGCTCACCGCCATGGGCGTGGTGGCCTCCGCTTACTGGGGGCCCATCTCCGCGGCGATGTCCGAGCTGTTCCCGGCGGCCACGCGCGGCACCGGCCTGTCGGTCAGCTACAGCTTCGGTGTGGCGATCTTCGGCGGCTTCGCGCCTTTCATCAGCGCGTGGCTCATCACGGCCACAGGCAGCAAGATCGCGCCGGCGTTCTACGTGGGCTTCGGCGTGCTTGTGAGCCTGGCGGCGCTGCGGGCCGCCCGCCGGTACGGCGTGAAATAGCAGCTTTTTCCAAGTCGCGGTGGCGCGCCTTGCCTACGCTCCTGTCATCCCACAACTTCCCGGACGAATGACCATGCGAGCCAGCGATGCGCAACGACAACACAAGACGGACGCCTTTCATCGTCTCCACACCGTCCCCGCCCCGCTGGTTCTCGTCAACGCCTGGGACGCCGTCAGCGCCCGCATCGTCGAGCGCGCGGGCGCTACAGCCATCGGCACCACCAGCGCCGGCATGGCCTGGGCGTTCGGCCATGCGGACGGCGAGCGCATGCCTGCCGGCGAACTGATCGCGGCCTGCACGCGCATCTGCCGCGTTGCCGGCGTGCCGGTCAGCGTGGACATCGAACGCGGCTTCGGCGACAGCACGCAGGCGGTGCGCGATGTGGCCGGCGCGCTGTTCGACATGGGCGCGGCCGGCATCAACATCGAGGACGGCACGCGGCCGGGCATGCGCGAGCTTGCGCCGCCGGAGGTGCTGTGCGAGCGCATCGCCGCCATTCGCAAGGTCGACGCGCGCTTCTTCATCAATGCGCGCACCGACGCCTACTTCGTGCCCTGGGACGACCCGGCGGCGCGCTTCGACGAGGCGCTGCGCCGCGCGCGGCTGTACGCGGCGGCGGGCGCGGACGGCATCTTCGTGCCCGGCATGTCCAGCCTCGAGGAGATCGCTGAGCTGGCCAGCGCAGTGCGACTGCCCCTGAACGTATACGCCGGCTATGCGGGCGCTCCGCCGGCCGACGAGCTTGCGCGCGCAGGCGCGCGGCGCATCAGCCTGGGCTGCGGCCCATTGCAATCGGCGCTGGGGCTCGTGGGGCGCATCGCCGGCGAAGCCTTTGCGCAGGGCCGCTTCGACGCGATGGGCGAGGGCATGCTGTCGGTCGGCGAGATCAACGGGCTCTTTCCCGCCACGCCCTGAGCCGCCTGCCGCCGGGGCGGGTTCGGGTACAGTGGGCGCCCCTTGCCGCAGCCGACCCCGCCAGAACCCATGTCCACGCACAGCATCCGCCTCGACGCGGTGACGCTGGTGCGCGGCAACCAGCATGTCTTCGAAGGGCTCACGCTGAGCCTGCAGGAAGCGCGCATCGGCCTGATCGGCGACAACGGGGCCGGCAAGAGCAGCCTGTTCCGGCTGATCAGCGGGCTCGACCAGCCGCAGCAGGGGCGCGTGACCGTGCATGGCCTCGATACGCAGGCCGACCGCAAGCAGCTGTCGAAGCACGTCGGGCTGATGTTCCAGAACCCCGACGACCAGATCATCTTTCCTACCGTGGCCGAGGAACTGGCCTTCAGCCTCACAGCACGCGGCGAGACGCGCCAGGCGGCGCGGCAACAGGCGCGTGACTTCCTCGCAATGCGCGGGCTCGAAGCCTGGGCCTCGCGCGCGGTCGGCGAGCTGAGCCAGGGGCAGCGCCAGCAGGTGTGCCTGCTGGCCTTGCAGATCAGCGAGCCAGCCACGCTGCTGCTGGACGAGCCTTTTGCCAGCCTCGACCTTTTGAGCCAGGCGCGGCTGGCCGCGCAGCTCGAAGACACCGGCCACCAGATCGTCGTGTCCACGCATCTGCTCGAACACGTCTACGACTTCGAGCGCGTGCTGTGGCTCGACCAGGGCAAGGTGCGCGCCGACGGGCCGGGCCGCGAGGTGTGCGAGGCCTATGCCGAGAACGTGCGCGAACGCGCCGCGCTGGAGCGAGGCCGCCGTGCGTAGCCTCTATTCGGAACAGCCGACGTGGATGCACGCGATTGCGGCGTGGGCCAAGCTCGCGGTGCTGTCGGTGTGCGGCACGCTGCTGGTGCTGGTCGAGCGGCCTTTGCCGCTGGCCGTGGCCTGCGTCGTGGTGCTCGGCATCTTCGCGTCGCTCGGGCCGCCTGCGTGGCGCCGCGTGCGCATGCTGCTCGGCGTGGCGATAGCGGGTGCGTTGATCATCGGCTTCCACTGGGCCATGGGCACGACCGCGCTGGGCGTGGCCAGCGCGCTGCGGCTCGCCAGCGCGGCCACGCTGGCGCTGATGCTGACGCTGACCACGCGCTTCGAAGACCTGCTGGCGGTGCTCGAAGCGGTGCTGCATCCGCTGCAGCGCGTGGGTGTGCCGACCGAGCGGATCGCGCTCGGCCTTGGCCTGATGCTGCGCTTCGCCGAAAATTTCTATGTGCAGTGGCAGCGCCTGGACGACGCCTACCGCGCCCGCGCGGGCCACGGCGGCGGCTTGCGGCTGCTGGCGCCGCTGACCATCCGCACCCTGCAGACCGCGGAGCGCGTGGCCGATGCGCTGGCCGCACGGCTCGGCCGCTGAGCTTCTTCTCTTTTTCTTCGATTGCGATTGACCGCCATGACCACCACCGGCTCCCTCAGTTCGTCCCGCTCCCTGTCGTACATCGCGCTGTTCGCGGCGCTGATGGCGGTGTTCGGCCTGATCCCGAAGATCGACCTGCCGTTCGGCGTGCCGATCACGCTGCAGTCGCTGGGCGTGATGCTCGCGGGCTGCCTGCTGGGGCCGCGCCGCGGCTTCCTGGCCATCGCGCTGTTTTTGCTCGCGGTGGCGCTCGGGCTGCCGCTGCTGCCGGGCGGCCGCGGCGGGCTGAGCGTGTTCGTGGCGCCGGCCGGCGGCTTCCTGTTCGGCTGGATGTTCGGCGCCTTCGCCTGCGGCCTGCTGATGCGCCTGGCGATGCGGCGCATGGCCGGCGCCACCGGCACGGGCCTGCTGGCCGCTGCCTTCCTGGCGTCGGTGGTCGGCGGCATCGGCGTGGTCTACGCCTTCGGCATCGTCGGGCTTTCGCTGATCGCCCACATGTCGCTGTCGCAGGCCGCGCTGGCGATGCTGGTCTTCATTCCCGGCGACCTCATCAAGTGCGGCATCTGCGCGATGCTCGTGCAGACGGTCATGCGCGGCATGCCGGGCTGGCGGCTCGACCGCGACTGATCGGTCTTCCTCAGCCGGGCCGCGCGCCCTGCCTGTTAAATACCGTGGCCGACAGGTAGTTCTTGCGCGGGCCGCGCACCGTGTGCCGGATCTCGAACGAGCCGTCCGGCAGGAAGCGGTAGCTGCTGTCATAGGTGTCGGGCGTGCACAGGTGCACGGCCGAGCCGGCGAGCGCCGCGCCGTCGCGTTCGATACCGATGGCGTGGAATAGGCGCGGCGGGGTTTCGGCGAAATGCACCACGAAGCCGCCCGGCGCGCGCTCGAAGAGATATTCGCGATGCCCGTCGAATTCCTTGCCGTCGGCCAGCCGTATGCGGCCTTCCTCGCGGTACTTGAGCATGTCCGGAGCGACCTCCGTGAACACCGCGGTGCCGGTCATGGTGGCCTGGCCCTCGATGGTTCGCGCCAGGACCCAGGCGCCCGCCAGCGCATCGAAGACGGTGTCCGGGCCGCCCCACGGAGCCAGGGGCGGAAGGGTGGAAGAGGGGGGCTGCGCGCTCATCCCGGCACTCTACGACAAGCCGTTTTCTCCTTTCCGGAGTCGTGATTGTTTCCACCGTGTGAACACCGCGGTTCCATTTTCTAAGGGTTTTTACTTAGAGATCGGCGCACAATTCTTTCCATGGACCAGCCCTTCAGCTGATCCAGACCAAGAAACAAGAACCGAACCAATTGAAGGACATCCAAATGACCGCCTCGAAGCTCCTCTCCGCTATCTCCATTGCCCTGTTGGCCGCCGCTGGCGCCGCCCACGCCGAAACCTATGAAGGCGTGCATCAGCTGACCTCGGCCGCCAGCCGCGCCGACGTCGCCAGCCAGGCCGTCGTGGCCGCGCACAGCGCCAACCCCTACGCCACCGGCGCCAACGCCGGCCCGGCCCAAGTGTTCGTGTCGAACACCAGCCGCGCTGCCGTCCGTGCCGAAGCTGTTGCCGCAGCGCACAGCGCCGACCCGTACGCAGAAGGCGCTTCGTCGGGCGTGGCTCCCGTTCTGGCCAGCACCGTGGACCGTGCCGCGGTGCGCGCAGCAGCCCGTGCCGCAGCTCGCGGCGACGCCCTGCCGCTGTAATCTTCGGCAGCATGCCCGCTTCGGTGGGCATCTTTCAATAAAAGGCCGGACCGTGCATCTGCATGGTCCGGCCTTTTTGCGTATGGCGATGCTCATGGCCGGCTCATACGGCGTCCGTATCATGGTCTGCATGCAAATCCAACATTTCGACATCAATCCCGGTCAAACTGCACTCATCTCCATCGATCTGCAGAACAGCAACGTGGCCCGGCAGCTTGCGCCGCATGCCGCTGCCGACGTGGTGCAGCGCGGCAAGCGCATTGCCGACAGCCTGCGCGAGGCCGGTGGCACGGTGGTCTGGGTGCGTGTGGACGTGGCGGCGTTGCTGAGCCTGCCGGCGGATGCATCCATCAGCCGGCCCGCCGGGTCGCCGGTGCCGCCGCCCGAGTTCTCCGAACTGGTGCCCGAACTCGAAGTGCAGCCCGCCGACGTGCGGATCACCAAGCGCCAGTGGGGTGCCTTCTACGGCACCGACCTCGACCAGCAGCTGCGCCGCCGCGGCATCAAGACGCTGTTGATGAGCGGCATCGCGACCAACTTCGGCGTCGAATCCACGGCGCGCGCGGCTTTCGACCGTGGCTACGAACTGGTGTTCGTGGAAGACGCGATGACTTCGCTCGCGGCCGAGCCGCACGACTTCGCGAACCAGCAGGTGTTCCCGCGCATGGGCCGCGTGCGTTCGACCGAGGTGGTGCTGGAGGCCATCGCCGCTGCTGCCGGCCAGCAGCAGCGCTGATTCAGCGGGCAGGCAGCAGCCGCAGCGGGGCGACGAGGAAGGGCGCGGCGTCAACTGCGTCCGTCTCGTGGACCGTGACGAACCACAGCGCCGCCCCGCCATCCTCAGGCCGCGTGCACAGCGTGCCCGTGTAGAGCAGCCGCGCCGCTTGCGCGTCCTCGCACTGCATGACGGTCTCGTCGCAGCAGGTGTCGGGCAGCGAGGGGGCGCCGCGCTTCATCAGGCGCAGCGTGAGTCGCACTGGCGCCGTCGTGCGCTCACCCTCGCTGGCATTGGGCGCAGTCGCGCGCAGCCGCAGTTCGAGCGGCTCGCCGATGCGCAAGCCCTCGCCGCGCTCCAGCCGGATGTTCTCCAGCGCCACGCGCACGCGGCGCCGCTCGCGCAGCGTGGTGCAGACGAACACCACGGTCAGCACCGAGAACATCGCGAACACCGGCAGGCCGACCAGCATCCAGAGCCATTGCCAGCCTCCGGCCAGTGCCCAGGTCATGGCCTGGAAGCCGAAGACCGCGAAGAAAGCCAGCACCGCGAGCGCGATCAGCCAGCCGAGCCAATCGGCGGGCGACTTCGGTGCGCGCTCGGTGGCCTGTGGTGCGCCCGAAGTCCATTCTTCCGGGAGCCGTTCGTCGATGGCGGGCTGGTGCTCTTGCATGAAGGCGCGGAGCATAGCTGCCGTCTCCGCCAAAAGGCGCATTGCCTTGCCGCTGGGCATCCCGCATGATGGTGTGGTGCGGAAGGGCAGGCCGCGAGACCTCATGCTTTCGCATTAATGCGCCATAGTGGTGCAGTCGGGCGAAAATACGAAGCGCTCCTGCCAGGAAAAAACGAAAGCACGATCCGTCGCCACCGAGGTGGCAACCCCTTACGCATGGCCCTTACTCTCGACCCCGAAGACACGCGCGGACGCATCCACGATCTCGTGTGGTGCGGCTTCCATCCCGACGCCGACGTCGAATGGATGATCACCGACGAGTATCTGGACCCCGACGAGCTCACGGCCGAAGACCGTGCATGGATCAAGGCCGAGGCAGCGAACGCATGCGCCGCCAAGCGCGCCGCCGAGGCAGGTTGGCCTGCGCTGACCGAATACGACCGGCTCGACGCCGTGTTCGCGCAGCTGCGTGCCGAGAAGATCATCGCGCTGCATCGCGCCGGCAACTCGCTGGCCGACGGGCATGACGACGTGCGCGAGCAATGGCGCGCCGCGGGGCGCCTGGCGTCGGGCATCCGCGGCTGCTGCTTCTATCACTCGCAGGATCTCGACACGGCAGTGCGCACCGGCCGCCTGCACCTGGCGTTCAGCGGCGGCATGATCCCCGAGATCGACCAGCGCGAGGCCAACACCGTCGTCGTGGGCCGCCGCATCGTCGAGCTGCTGCGCGCCGCGGGCTTCGGCGCGCACTGGAGCGGCGACATCAACGAGCGCATCGAAGCCGACCTCGGCCAATGGCGCAAGCGAGGCCCCTCCGCGTGAGCGTGCAGGCCTGGCAGCCGCCGCGCCGCATCGACGCCATCGATTTCTGGCTGCGCTCGCGGCTGCTGGCCACTGCCCATGCGCTGCGCGAGGCGCTGCGGCCTTCGGCCCGGCGCTGGCACGCCGGCAGCCACGCACTGGCAGATGCGCCGGTCATTGCGCAATACCGCACGCCCCTCTGGTCCGATGGCCGCGCCGACGAATTTCCGCTGGTGGCCGGCAAGGTGCAGAACCTGCGCGTGGCGCGCCGCGCCTTCGATGCAGTCGAGGTGCCGGCGGGCGAGCTGCTGAGTTTCTGGCGCCAGCTCGGCCGGCCTGCTGCCTGGCGCGGCTTCGTGGTCGGGCGCGAAGTGCGCGGTGGCTGCGTGGTGCCGACGCTGGCCGGCGGCCTCTGCCAGTTGTCGAACGCGCTGGCGACAGTCGCTGCGCGCGCGGGGTTCGAGCTGGTCGAGCGCCACGGACACACGGCGCGCATCGAGCAGGCCGACGAGGCCGATGGCGATGCGATCGACGCGACGGTGTTCTGGAACTACGTCGATCTCAAGCTGCGCGCCAGGCACGCATGGCGGCTCGAAGTGGAGCTGACCGACAGCGAGCTGGTATTGCGCATCCGCGCCCGCTTGCCGTTCCCGGCGGTCGTTGCGCCGCTCGTGCTGCGGCGCGCGAACGAGGTGGATGCGCCAGCCGCAATGCCTCTGGCTCGCGGCTGCCTGAGCTGCGACCAGGCCGCGTGCTTTCGGCACCGCCCCCGCATCGACATCGAGCCGCAAGGGCGCACCGCCGTGCTGGTGGACGGCTGGACGCCCGAGTTCGCGCGCTACCTGCACGCCGCGCATCCGCAGGCCGAGCGCATGCAGCCCGTGCCGCTGCGGCTCGCGTTCTGGCGCCGGCCCGCGACCGGCTGGCACCGCGAAGCCGTCGCTGAAGGTACGCAGGCCGCGCAAACGCTGTGGGCCGTGAGCCTGCGGCGGGCGCTGTGGCAGCGGCTCTGGGCGCGGCACGCGGGGCGGCGGCAGGCGAGCCTGATCGACGGGCAGCGGTGGCTCGCGCTGGCATTCGCCGCGCGGCTGAAGCCGGCGCACACGCAACTGGTGGTCGAGCAATCGCTGCTGCCGCATCTGCAACGTATCGGCGCGCTCGACGGACGCCGCGTCACCGTTCTGGCCGGTGCATTGCCGATGGCCGAGATCGAGCGCAGGCTCGATGCTGCCGCGAACCATTGGCCCGGCGATGAAACGCTGCGCGACTTCCGCGCCGACCCCGCGCTGGCGCGCGCCGAGGCGCAGGCCCTTGCGCGGGCGGTGGCCGTGGTCACGCCGCATTGCGAGGCCGCGGCGCAGATCGAGCGGCTCGCGCCGCGGGCCGCGGTGGTGCGGCTCGACTGGGTGCTGCCCGAGGCCAAGGCCGTCGCCAGTAGGCGAGCCGACCCGCCCCTCGTCGTGTTCGCGGCAAGCGCATTGGCCCGCAAGGGCGCGCGCGAACTTGCCACCGCGCTGCAAGGCTGGCCGTGCCGCCTGCGCGTGCTCGGCGCGCCATCGAGCGACGTGCAGCTCTGGCAAGGCATTGCGCAGGTCGAGCACATGAACTGGCAGGGCGATGCGCTGGCGGGCGCAAGCGTGGTCGTGCTGCCGGCGCACATCGAGCATGCGCCGCGCGCGGTCCTGCGGGCGGTGGCGGCCGGCGTGCCGGTGCTGGCCTCGACCGCCTGCGGCCTCTCGGCCCTGCCCGGCGTGCATGAGGTCGCGCCGGGCGACGTGGAATCGCTGCGCGCCGCCTTGCGGGCTGCCTGCAATCCCTGAACGGAGAACAACACACTTGGCATCGATCGAACAGGCCCGAGCGGCCCTGGCTCCCCATGGCACGCTGGCGCCGCAATCCGCGGCGGAGCACTGGCGCGGCGACATCGCGCTGCCGCCCGCCATCGAGGCTTTCTACGCACAGGTCGGTCCGCTCGGCGAATGGATCAACGACCGCGTGGGCCATGCGGGCCTCTCGATTCCGACTGCCGGCAACGACTTCAGCATCCCGCCGCTCGCGCGCCTGTGGCAGCTGCAGGCCGGCTACCGCTGGCACGGCATCACCGGCGAGCGCCTGGCCAACTGGCCAGATCACTGGCTGGTGGTGGCCGACCAGGGCGCGGACCCGTTCATCTTCGACCTGCGCACCGGCGCGATACAGTTCGCCTTCCACGGCGCGGGCGCGTGGCAGGACGACGAACCGATCTTTGCCGACATCCTCGAGATGGCGGCGTGCCTTGGCACCATGGGCCAGGTCTGGGAGGAAGCGGGCGACGACATCTTTCTGGACGACGATTCCGTCAATCCGCTGTATCGCGCGCGGCTGGTCGAACGGCTGTCGCCGCTGCTCGGCGGTGCCGCGGCGGCAGAAGGCCTGGCCGCCGCGTTCGACTGGTAGCGGCACTGCGCAAGCAGGCAATCAAGAAAAAGAACACGGAAGCACTTCATGACCATCGACCTCCAGACGCTCAAGTGCGGCGAATGCGGCAGCAGCGTGCTCAAGCGTACGGGCCTCAACGAATACACCTGCGAGCACTGCGGCTCGGTCACGCTGGTCGAGGACAACGTGTCCGACCGGCTGGAGCGCGTGCTCGACCAGGTGAAGAACGAGGCCGGCCGGCGGCTCGCGGCCGAGGAGGCGCTCAAGCAGAAGCTGCTGCTGCGCAAGATCGGCATCGGCGTGATCGCGGTGCTCGGCGTGGTGCTGGTGGGGCGCATCGTGGGGCTGTTCATCGGCTCCGGCAAGCCGTCGCCCGATGCGCGCCCCGCCGCGGTGGCCGCGGTCGACCGCACCATTCCGCCCGACGGCCTGAAGCTCGGCGAGCCGCGCCAGGTGCTGGTGGGCACCGGCAGCTCGGCCCTGCCCAAGCTGCTGGTGGTGGCGCGCAACGAGACCGGCAAGCCGCTGTCGCGTGCCGGCGTGCGCGCCATCTACTACGACGGCGACTCGCGGCTCGACGAGCGCAGCGAGATGCTGCCGGTGTCGGTGCTGCAGCCCGGCGAAAGCGCGCCTGCGCTCATCGACATGCCCAGCGGCAAGAACATCACGCGGCAGGAGCTGCGCGTGCAGAAACTGGCCGAGCCCTACAGTGCCACCGAGGGGCCGCGCATGACCTTCTCGCGCGTGCGGCTTGTGCAGCAGGGCGAGCGCGTGCGGCTGGTGGGCCGCATCGCCAATGCGCGCACCGACGGTGTGATGGTCGGCGGCATCGAGGTGCTGGCCACGCTCTACGACGACGCCGGCCAGGTCATCGGCATCGGCCACGGCTACGGGCAGGCCAACGAAATCCAGCCGGGCGCGCAGACCTCGGTGGACGTCAGCATCGCGCGCTTCGGCCGCGCGGCGGCCATTGCGGCGTGGGACTACCGAATCGGCTACAGCGTCGTCGAGGCATCGGGCGCGCGCACGCCGGTGCTGAGCGCCGACCGCGTGATCCGCGCCACCGGCGGCCCGGAGAACTTCAACCCCGAACTGCGGCTGGGCACCGACGACCTGCTGGCCGGCGACAGCGAGCGCTTCGACGCGAAGCAGCTGGAGCTGCTGCCGCTGATCGACGGGCGCAACAACATCCAGCAGCGGCTGTTCCTGACCGAGCTGGTGAACCGCAGCGCCGACGCGATCGTGCTTGCGCCGGGCGGTGTGATCTCGCGTTTCAGCGGCAGCAAGGCGCGCGGCACGACCAACATCTCGGGGCTGGCCTACCTCTACCCAGGCGAGCGTTTTCCGATCTTCCTCGAGCCGGAAGACATGGAGAAGCTGACCGAGACCCGCATCGAGTGGAAGCCGATGCGCCGCGCCGCCATGCCGGGCCCGCGCAAGCCGCTGGAAGTGCGGGTGACGGGCACCAAGGCCCAGACCGGCAGCGTGCTGCTCAACTTCAGCCAGCGCTTCACCTACAAGAGCGTGGAGGTGACGGGCAGCGTGAAGAACCCGGGCAACGGCATCGTCGGCAAGGTGCGGCTGTGGGTGAGCCTGCGCGACCGCGGCGGGCAGCTCACTGGCTTCAAGCTGGTGGAAAACCTGCCGGCCATCGCGCCGGGGGAGAGTGTGCCGTTCCAGGTGAACGTGGAGCAGAACGGCCGGGACTTCGCGAGCGTGACCACGCTATACCAAACCGAATAGCCCCTCCCGCGACGGCGTTGGGCGGTTCGCGCCATGATCGCGCCATGATTCCGTTATCGATCCTCGACCTTTCCCCGATCACCGAGGGCAGCGACGCCGCGCAGTCGTTCCGCAACTCGCTCTCGCTGGCGCAGCATGGCGAGAAGCTCGGCTACACGCGCTACTGGCTGGCCGAGCACCACGGCATGCCGGGCATCGCGAGCGCGGCCACGGCGGTGTTGCTGTCATACGTGGGCGCGGGCACGTCCACCATCCGCATCGGTGCCGGCGGCGTGATGCTGCCGAACCATTCGCCGCTGGTGATCGCCGAGCAGTTCGGCACGCTCGAATCGCTGTACCCGGGGCGCGTCGACCTGGGCCTGGGCCGCGCGCCCGGCTCCGACCAGCGCACCGCGCGGGCATTGCGGCGCAACCTCGAATCGGACTCCGACCAGTTTCCGCAGGACGTGATCGAGCTGATGGACTTCATGTCGAAGAACCCGCAGCAGGCGGTGCGCGCCGTGCCCGGCGCGGGGCTCGAGGTGCCGGTGTGGATCCTCGGCTCCAGCACCTTCGGCGCGCAGCTCGCGGCGCACCTGGGGCTGCCCTATGCCTTTGCTTCGCACTTCGCGCCGCAGCAGATCATGCAGGCCATCCAGATCTACCGCGAGACCTTCAAGCCATCGGCGCAGCTGCAGAAGCCTTACGTGATGCTGGGCTTCAACGTGTTCGCGGCCGACACCGACGAGGAGGCCGAGTTCCGCGCCACCTCGTGGCAGCAGGCCTTCGTGAACCTGCGCAGCGGCCGGCCCGGTCGCCTGCCGCCGCCGGTGGAAAACTACCGCCAGAAGGTCGGCCCGGCCGAGAACGCCTTGCTCGACTCCGTGCTGTCGTGCTCTGCCGTCGGCTCGGTCGAGACGGTGAAGAAAGGCGTCGAAGAATTCGTCGCGCGCACCGGCGCCGACGAACTCATGATCACCTCGCAGGTGTTCGATCACGCTGCCCGGCTGCGCTCCTATGAGCTGCTCGCCGGTGCGTTCGGGCAGAAGTAAGCGTCACGCCCGCTTGCGGGCTTCCTCGTCCACGAGGTCCTTCTTCGAGAGCTTGCCCACTGCGGTCTTGGGCAGCTCCGCGCGAATTTCGAGCGCGCCGATCATCTCGTGCTTGCCGAGGCGGTCCTTCAGGAAGGCCTTGAGCGCATCGAGCGTCAACTCGCCCGCGCCTTCCTTCAGCTTCACGAAGGCCTTGGGCGACTGGCCGCGGTATTCGTCGGGTATGCCGATCACGCACACCTCGGCCACGGCGGGGTGCTCGTACACCGCTTCTTCCAGCACGCGCGGATAGACGTTGTAGCCGCCGCACAGCAGCATGTCCTTGGTGCGGTCGACGATGTAGAAATAGCCGTCGGCGTCCATCTTCGCGACGTCACCGCTGCGGAAGTAGCCGTCGGACGTCATCGACTCGGCGGTGGCCTTGGGGTTGTTCCAGTAGCCCTTCATCACGTTCGGGCCCTTGATGCAGAGCTCGCCCGCTTCGCCGAACGCGGTGACGTCCTTCGAAGGATCGTCCAGGCTCACGAGCTTGATGCGTACCTGCGGCAGCGGCATGCCGCACGAGCCCGCCTTGCGCACGCCGCGCGCGGGCGTGAAGGTGCCCACGGGCGAGGTCTCGGTCATGCCCCAGCCTTCGTTCAGGTGGCAGCCGGTGAGTTCGAAGAAGCGCTGCTCCACCTCCACCGGCAGCGGCGCGCCGCCGGAGCCGCAGAACTTGAGCGAGCGCAGGTCCATTTCCTTCGCCTTGGGGTGCGAGAGGATGGCGGTGTACATCGTCGGCACGCCGGGGAACACGCTGATCCTGCTGGCCGCGAGCTCGTTCATCACCGCGTCGACGTCGAAGCGGGTGTGCAGCACCAGCGCGGCGCCCAGGCGCACGCCGAGCAGCATGGCGGCGCTCAGCGCGAATATGTGGAACAGCGGCAGCACGACCAGGAAGCGCTCGCTGCCCTCGTCGAGGATCGGCGGATCGCCCTTGGTCGACTCGTAATACTGCGCCGAGGCCGAAGTGAGGTTGGCGTGCGTGAGCATCGCGCCCTTGGGCAGGCCGGTGGTGCCGCCGGTGTACTGCAGCACGACGATCTCTTCCGCGAGATCGCCGAGCGGATAGGTCTGGTGCGTGCCTTCGCTCTTGAGCAGGTCGGTGAAGCGCAGGTGGCGGTCGTCGGTGGGCACGGGCGCGATCTGGCCGGCTCCCTGCAACTGGGCCTGCACCTTGTCGCCCGCAGCGCCGTAGTCGCCGAGGCTGCCGACCACGAGCTTGCGCAGGCGCGAGCTGTCGAGCAGGCGCGCCATCTGCGGGTACAGGTTGACGAGGTCCAGCGTGATCAGGATGTCTGTGCGGCTGTCCTCGATCTTGTGGGCCAGCACGCGCTCGGCGTCGAGCGGCGAGTAGTTCACCACCGTGCCGCCGGCCTTCAGCACCGCGAAGAAGGCGATGGGGTAGTGGGGCGTGTTCGGCAGGTACAGGCCTACGTGCACGCCGGGCTTCACGCCCAGGTCCTGCAAACCCTTGGCGGCGCGTTCGACCGCCGCACCCAACTCGCGGTAGGTGATGGCCTGGCCCATGAACTCCACGGCCGAATGCGCGGGCCAGCGCGCGACTGCTTCGTCGAGCATCTGCTGCACCGGCTTGACGGGCAACTCGGCGTCCCAGCGCATGCCGGGCGGGTAGTTGCGCGTCCAGGGGGTGTCGTTGCCGGGCTGGGCGGCGGGGGAGGGGGTGGCCATGCGTCTTGTCTCCGCTGTGCTTTTGCGGCACTTTAGCGCCGGCCTTTCGCATCGTGGGGCGGCAGCTGACAAGGCGGCGACACGGGTTTTCCCGATTTCCCACACGCCGGGAGCCCCTAACGCGAGGCTGGGACAATGGCGGGCTTATGGCAAAGCAACGGATCGTGGTGGGACTGAGCGGCGGAGTGGACTCCGCGGTGACGGCGCACCTGCTCAAGCAGCAGGGGCACGAGGTGGTCGGCATCTTCATGAAGAACTGGGAAGACGACGACGACAGCGAATACTGCTCGTCGAACATCGATTTCGTGGACGCGGCCAGCGTGGCCGACGTTTTGGGCATCGAGATCGAACACGTCAACTTCGCGGCAGACTACAAGGACCGCGTGTTCGCCGAGTTCCTGCGCGAATACAAGGCCGGCCGCACGCCGAACCCCGACGTGCTGTGCAACGCCGAGATCAAGTTCAAAGCGTTTCTCGACCATGCCATGCGGCTGGGCGCCGAGAAGATCGCCACCGGGCACTACGCGCGCGTTCGCCTGAACGAGGCCACCGGTAAGCACGAGCTGCTGAAGGGGCTCGATCCGTCGAAGGACCAGAGCTATTTCCTGCACCGCCTGAACCAGGCGCAGCTGTCGAAGACGCTGTTCCCGGTGGGCGAGCTGCACAAGACCGAGGTGCGCCGCATCGCGGAGGAAATCGGCCTGCCCAATGCGAAGAAAAAGGACTCGACCGGCATCTGCTTCATCGGCGAGCGGCCGTTCCGCGATTTCCTCAACCGCTACATCTCCAAGGAGCCGGGCCCGATCAAGGACGACCGCGGCCGCAAGCTGGGCGAGCACCAGGGGCTGAGCTTCTACACGCTGGGGCAGCGGCAGGGGCTGGGCATCGGCGGCGTGAAGGAAAAGGGCGCGCAGAGGGGCTCGGGCGACCATTCGCCCTGGTTCGTGGCGCGCAAGGACGTCGAGAAGAACACGCTCTGGGTGGTGCAGGGGCATGACCATCCGTGGCTGCTGTCGTCGGAGCTGAGGGCTGATGATGCGAGTTGGGTGTCGGGCGAGGTGCCCGCCGCCGGGAGCTACGGCTCGAAGGCGCGCTACCGGCAGGCCGACGCGGCCTGCGAGATGGGGGCGGGCGATGGCGGCAACGCGGCGGCGTTCAGCCTGCGCTTCGGCGAGGCGCAGTGGGCCGTGACGCCGGGCCAGTCTGCGGTGCTGTACGACGGGGAACGCTGCCTGGGCGGCGGCGTCATCGTCTGATTCAGGGAGCCGAGCGCACCGATTCGTCGACCTGCACGAGTTCGAGCGGGTAGCGCTTGCCGGCGAGGTAGTCCTCCACGCACTGCAGCAGCAGTGGGCTGCGATGCCGCGCCACGCTGGCGCGGATCTCGTCCGGCGTCATCCAGAGGGTGCGCACGATGCCGTCGTCCAACGCGCGGCCTTCTTCGAAGGCGCCCAGCGTGCCGGTGAAGCAGAAGCGCATGTAGGTCACGTCTTCGCCGCGCTCGGCCAGCGGTCGGGAGCGCGCCATGTAGACGCCGACCAGCGCCGTGGGCGTGAAGTGGTGGGCGGTTTCCTCGAGCGTCTCGCGCACGCAGCCCTCGGCCGGCGATTCGCCGGGGTCGAGGTGGCCGGCGGGCGTGTTGAGCCTCAGGCCGTCCCCGGCCTGTTCTTCGACGAGCAGGAAGCGTCCGTCGCGTTCGATCACCGCAGCCACGGTGACATTGGGTTTCCAGCGCGTGGCGGCAGCCATCTTTTCCTGTCCTTGCTCTGTTTTAGCGCAGCACGTAGCCGCTGAAGCGCCACATGCGGTCGTGGTCGAGGTGAAAGCTCACGAGTTCGCGCAGCGTGCTGTCGGGCCGGTTGGCGAAGCGGGTTTCGTATTCGATGCTGACGTATTGGCCTGCGGTGTCGTCGTCGGGGTCGGTCACGACCTGGCGGTTGACCGAAACCCATGTGCGCATGCGCGGCGCGCCGAGTGGCGCCCGGCTGCTGGCGACCTGGTTGATGAAGTCGGCGCGCGGCACGCGCTTGCGGGTGGCGGCCGTGGCTCCGTCCCATAGTTCGCCAGCCTTGCCTTGGTCGATCATCTGGATCGCCTGCATCCCGCCTCGCACCATGTCGCCGGCCTCGACCTCCTGCGCGGTGGCCGGCCCGATCCAGCTCCAGAGCAGCATGGCGGCGAGCAGCAGCCTGATCATGGGTTTCATTCGTCTCGTCTCGTTTCGATACGTCCAAAGACCGTTGGAGACTTTAGCGTGGCAGAGATTCCCGGGGGCTTTTCAGCGCATGTTGCCGACCTTGAACGTGGTGTTCTCGTCGATCGTCTCGAGCCGGTAGCCCAGGCCGTAGATCGCCAGCAGCAGGAAGCCATTGGAAGGACGCAGGTCGAGCTTGGTGCGCAGCCGCGAGACATGAGTGTCGAGCGAGCGCGACAGCGCCTCGATGCCCAGCCCCCACACGGCTTCGTGCAGGTGCTCGCGCGACAGCAGCCGCCCGAGGTTCTGGAACAGGAACAGCGCCAGTTCGTACTCGCGGTTCTTCAGTTCGACCTCCTTGCCGTGCACTTTCAGTACCCGTGAAGGCGGGTAGAAGTGATAGGGCCCGAACACCAGTTCGGCCTCGTGGCGGGAGGGGTAGGAGCGGCGAAACAGCGCATTGACGCGGGCTTCGAGCTCGCCTGCCCTGATGGGCCTGGCCATGAAGTCGTCGGCGCCGGCGTTGAGCCCTTCGACCATGTCGTCCTCGTCGCGACGGTCGGTCACGAAGAGGATGGGAAGCCGGCTCTTCAGATCGAGCCGGATGGTCTTCACCACGTCGGGGCCCGCCATGTCGGGCAGGTTCCAGTCGAGTATGAGCAGATCGAAGGTCTGCCGGCGCAGCGACTGCAGCAGCACCCTTCCTGCGGTGAACGTATGGCACTCATGGCCGAGCGCCACCATGGTTTGATTGATCAGCCTGCGTTGGTCCGGGCCGTCGTCGAGTACAGCAATACGCATTCCTTCCCTCTTTTTCCTCCCTTCGCCAGCCTCCATGAGCTGGCGATAGGAGCCAAAGTCTATCCACCCGGAACTGACGCAAGAAAAAGCGAGATGCAACTAATGCACGCTATTCTGATTTTTCTAAATCAATCTAATATCATTTAGCTACTTTTAAGCACAGATATTGAATTATTAAATCAACGGTTCTATTGACTTGTTAGCCAACTTGTTAATTCAAGGCGTTTGCCGGAGGCTTGCTGTGGTGTCCAGGTCAATCCGAGTGCCCGGTGGCAGGCTATCGAATACCCGAATTTGCTATCAATTGAATAGCTGTTATGCCAGCAGGCACAGGCCTTCCAAAAGAAAGCGGGAAGTGAATTTGCGCGACAACGGCGGCCTGTAATCTTGCTGTAAGCTCTGCCCGCATTCCGTGTGCCCCCCTTGCTCTGAGGAGAACTCTATGCTGATAGGCGTGCCTGCCGAGACCGTGGCTGGCGAAACCCGAGTGGCCGTGACACCCGAGACGGTGAAGAAACTGTCGGCCTCAGGGCACACGGTGCGCGTGCAGTCGGGGGCTGGCGTTGCAGCCAGCGTGACCGATGCGGCGTACCAGGCCGCGGGGGCAGAGATCACCGACCAGGCCGGCGCCTTCGGTGCCGACGTGGTGCTCAAGGTGCGCACGCCCACCGACTCGGAAACCGCGCTGCTGAAGTCCGGCGCCGTCGTCATCGGCATGCTCAACCCCTTCGATGCCGCCGGCCTGCAGCGCCTGGCCGCAGCCGGCGTCACCGCCTTCGCTCTGGAAGCCGCGCCGCGCACCACGCGCGCCCAGAGCATGGACGTGCTCTCTTCGCAGGCCAACATCGCCGGCTACAAGGCCGTGATGATCGCGGCCGACAAATACCAGCGCTTCTTCCCCATGCTCATGACGGCCGCCGGCACTGTGAAGGCCGCGCGCGTCGTGATCCTGGGCGTCGGTGTTGCCGGCCTGCAGGCCATTGCGACGGCCAAGCGCCTGGGCGCCGTCATCGAGGCGTCCGACGTGCGTCCGAGCGTGAAGGAGCAGATCGAATCGCTGGGCGGCAAGTTCATCGAGGTGTCCTACGACACCGATGAAGAAAAGGAAGCCGCCGTCGGCGTCGGCGGCTATGCCAAGCCGATGCCCGCGAGCTGGCTGGCGCGCCAGCAGGTCGAGGTGGCCAAGCGCGTGGCGCTGGCCGACATCGTCATCAGCACCGCCCTCATCCCCGGGCGCGCCGCACCGACGCTCATCACCGAGGACATGGTCAAGGCCATGAAGCCGGGCTCGGTGATCGTCGACATCGCCGCCGGCAAAGGTGCCGATGGCATCGGCGGCAACTGCCCCCTCTCCGAAGCCGACAAGACGGTGGTCAAGCACGGCGTGACCATCGTGGGCGAGACCAACCTCGCCGCGCTCGTGGCGGCCGATGCCTCGGCGCTCTATGCGCGCAACGTGCTCGACTTCCTCAAGCTCATCGTCACCAAGGAGGGCGCGCTGAAGATCGACCTCGAGGACGACATCGTCGCCGCCTGCCGCATGACGCAGGACGGCCAGGTCACCCGCAAGTAGCCAGCGAACACGCGAGGAGAAGAGCAAATGGATCCCGTATCCCATACCGTCATCAACCTGATCATCTTCGTGCTGGCCATCTACGTGGGCTACCACGTGGTGTGGACCGTCACCCCCGCGCTGCACACGCCGCTGATGGCGGTGACCAACGCGATCTCGGCCATCGTGATCGTGGGCGCCATGCTGGCGGCCGCACTCACCACCACGCCGCTGGGCAAGACCATGGGCGTGCTGGCCGTGGCGCTGGCCGCGGTGAACGTCTTCGGCGGCTTCCTGGTCACGCGGCGCATGCTGGAGATGTTCAAGAAGAAAGAGAAGAAGACAGCCGCCCCCAAGGCTGAAGAGGGAGCCGTCAAGTGAGCATGAACCTCGTCACGCTGCTGTACCTGGTGGCCAGCGTCTGCTTCATCCAGGCCTTGAAGGGCCTGAGCCATCCCACCACCTCGATCCGCGGCAACATCTTCGGCATGACCGGCATGGCGATCGCCGTGCTGACGACCATCGCGCTGATCCACGGGCTGACGCGTTCGCTCGGTGTGAACTTCGCCACCGGCATCGGCTGGGTGCTGGCGGCAGTGGTGGTCGGCGGCGGCCTGGGCGCCTTCATGGCCAACAAGGTCGAGATGACCAAGATGCCCGAGCTGGTGGCCTTCATGCACAGCATGATCGGCCTGGCGGCGGTGTTCATAGGCGTGGCCGCGGTGGCCGAGCCCTGGGCCTTCGGCATCACGGCCGCGCCCGTGGCCGCGCTCATCGGCGCGCAGACGCCCGACGGCGCCGTCATCCTCGACGGCTTCGTGCGCTACGCCATTCCCTACGGCAACCGCCTGGAGCTGTTCCTGGGCGCGGCCATCGGCGCCATCACCTTCAGCGGCTCGGTCATCGCCTTCGGCAAGCTGTCGGGCAAGTACAAGTTCCGCCTGTTCCAGGGCGCGCCGGTGCAGTTCAAGGGCCAGCACATGCTCAACCTGGTGCTGGGCCTCTTGACCGTCGCGCTGGGCCTGCTGTTCGTGGCCACCGAGAGCTGGGGCGCGTTCTTCGCGATGCTGGCGCTGGCCTTCGTGATGGGCGTGCTCATCATCATCCCGATCGGCGGGGCGGACATGCCGGTGGTGGTGTCGATGCTCAACAGCTACTCGGGCTGGGCGGCCGCGGGCATCGGCTTCAGCCTGAACAACGCGATGCTGATCGTGGCGGGCTCGCTGGTGGGCTCCTCGGGTGCGATCCTGAGCTACATCATGTGCAAGGCCATGAACCGCTCGTTCTTCAACGTGATCCTGGGCGGCTTCGGCGGCGAGGCGGCCACGACCGGCGGTGCGGCCAAGGAGCAGCGCCCGGTGAAGACCGGCAGCGCCGACGACGCGGCCTTCGTGCTGGGCAACGCCGAAACGGTGGTGATCGTGCCCGGCTACGGCCTTGCGGTGGCACGCGCGCAGCATGCGGTGAAGGAACTTGCGCAGAAGCTCACCGACAAGGGCATCACCGTGAAGTACGCCATCCACCCGGTGGCGGGCCGCATGCCCGGCCACATGAACGTGCTGCTGGCCGAGGCCGAGGTGCCCTACGACCAGGTGTTCGAGATGGAGGACATCAACGGCGAGTTCGGCCAGGCCGACGTGGCGATCATCCTGGGCGCCAACGACGTGGTGAACCCGGCCGCGCACACCAAGGGCAGTCCGATCTACGGCATGCCCATCCTTGAGGCCTACAAGGCCAAGACCGTCATCGTGAACAAGCGCTCCATGGCCGCCGGTTATGCGGGCCTGGACAACGAGCTGTTCTACATGGACAAGACCATGATGGTCTTTGGGGATGCTAAAAAAGTAGTGGAAGATATGGGCAAGGCCATCGAATAGGCCCGGGTCCGTGCCGCGCCGAGCGGCGCGCTTCCTCTCGGCGCCACTTAGTGCGCCGTTTTCGTTTTCAACAGTCCGACCCCGGAGGAGACAAATCCAATGACCGATCGTCCCTGGCTCAGCAGCTACCCGCAGGGTGTGCCCGCAGATATCGATGCATCGCACTACCCTTCGCTGGTTGCGCTCATGGAAGAGAGCTTCTCGAAGTACGCCGACCGCACGGCCTACAGCTTCATGGGCAAGGACATCAGCTACGGCGAGACCGACAGGCAGAGCAAGGCCTTTGCGGCCTACCTGCAGGGACTGGGCCTGGTGAAGGGCGACCGCGTTGCCGCGATGATGCCCAACTGTCCGCAGTACCCGATCGCGGTCGCGGCCATCCTGCGCGCCGGCCTGATCCTGGTCAACGTGAACCCGCTCTACACGCCGCGCGAACTCGAGCACCAGCTCAAGGACTCTGGCGCGAAGGCCATCGTCATCATGGAGAACTTCGGCACCACGCTGCAGCAGTGCATCGCGTCCACGCCGATCAAGCACGTCGTGCTGGCCTCCATGGGCGACCGCCTCGGCTTCCTGAAGGGCGCGCTGGTCAACTACGTGGTGCGCAACGTCAAGAAGCTGGTGCCCCACTTCAGCCTGCCCGGTGCGGTGCGCTTCAACGACGCGCTCGACAAGGGCGCGAGCGGCTCGCTCAAGCCGGCGGCCATCGGCCCTGACGACGTGGCCGTGCTGCAGTACACCGGCGGCACCACCGGCGTGTCGAAGGGCGCGGTGCTGCTGCATCGCAACGTGATCGCCAACGTGCTGCAGTCCGAAGCCTGGAACGAGCCGGCCATGGCCAAGGTGCCGGCCAACGAGCAGCCCACGGGCGTGTGCGCGCTGCCGCTGTATCACATCTTCGCGTTCACGGTCGGCATGATGCTGAGCATGCGCACGGGCGGCAAGCTGATCCTGATCCCGAATCCGCGCGACATCCCTGCCGTGCTGAAGGAACTTTCGAAGCACACGATCCACAGCTTCCCGGCCGTCAACACGCTGTTCAACGGCCTGGCGAACCACCCCGACTTCAACACCGTCAACTGGAAGAACCTGAAGATCTCGGTGGGTGGCGGCATGGCCGTGCAGGCTGCGGTGGCCAAGCTCTGGCTCGAGAAGACCGGCTGCCCCATCTGCGAAGGCTACGGCCTGTCGGAGACCTCGCCGTCGACCACCTGCAACCCGACCAACAGCACCGCCTACACCGGCACCATCGGCCTGCCGCTGCCGAGCACCTGGCTCAAGCTGCTCGATGACGAAGGCAACGAAGTGCCCATGGGCGAGCGCGGCGAAATCGCGATCAAGGGCCCGCAGGTGATGGCCGGCTACTGGCAGCGTCCCGACGAGACCGCCAAGGTCATGACGCCCGACGGCTACTTCAAGAGCGGCGACATCGGCGTGGTCGACGAGCGCGGCTACTTCAAGGTAGTCGACCGCAAGAAGGACATGATCCTGGTGTCGGGCTTCAACGTGTATCCGAACGAGGTGGAAGATGTGGTGGCACTGATTCCGGGCGTGCTCGAATGCGCCGCGGTCGGCGTGCCCGACGAGAAGACCGGCGAGGCCGTGAAGCTCGTGATCGTGAAGAAAGACCCGTCGCTCACCGAGGCGCAGGTGCGCGAATATTGCCGGGCAAACCTTACGGGTTACAAGCAGCCGCGAATCGTAGAGTTTCGTACCGACATGCCGAAGACGCCGGTCGGCAAGATCCTGCGCCGCGAGTTGCGCGACGCCAAAAAGTAAGGGTTCGGCCCGGGTAGGGCCACGGCATCGATCTTGCATATTCGCGGGTCGATGTTTCGATTCATTCTGACCCGCGTGAGCTTGCTGGTGCCGACCTTCATCGGCATGACGCTGCTCGCCTTCTTTCTCATCCGGCTCGTACCCGGCGACCCCATCGAGACGATGGCCGGCGAGCGTGGCATCGACCCCGCGCGCCACGCCGAGCTGCGCACCGCCTACGGCTTCGACAAGCCGGTGATCGTGCAGTACGGCATCTACATCGGCCGCGTGCTGCACGGCGACCTGGGCAAGTCGCTCATCACGCAGGACACGGTGATGAGCGAGTTCCTGGCGCTCTTCCCGGCCACCGTCGAGCTCGCGGTCTGCGCGATTCTTTTTGCGCTGCTGCTGGGCCTGCCGGCCGGCATCCTGGCGGCGGTGCGGCGCAACTCCATCTTCGACCACGGCGTGATGGCCACGTCGCTGACCGGCTACTCGATGCCGATCTTCTGGTGGGGGCTGCTGCTGATCCTGTTCTTTTCGGTGCAGCTCGGCTGGACGCCGGTGTCGGGGCGCATTGCAGTGCAGTACTACATCGAGCCCGAGACCGGCTTCCTGCTGATCGACTCGCTGCGCGCCGGCGACACCGGCGCATTCTGGTCGGCCCTGCATCACCTGATATTGCCGGCCGTCGTGCTCGGCACCGTGCCGCTCGCAGTGATCGCGCGCATGACGCGCTCGGCCATGCTCGAGGTGCTCGGCGAGGACTACATCCGCACCGCGCGCGCCAAGGGCCTCTCGCGCTTTCGCGTGGTCGGGTTGCACGCGCTGCGCAATGCGCTCATTCCGGTGGTGACGGTGATCGGCCTTCAGGTGGGCGTGCTGTTCACCGGCGCGATCCTCACCGAGACCATCTTCTCGTGGCCGGGCGTCGGCAAGTGGCTCATCGAGGCCATCGGCCGGCGCGACTACCCGGTGCTGCAAGGCGGCATGCTGCTGCTCGGCGGCATCGTGATGCTGGTGAATCTTCTTGTCGACGTGGCCTATGGCGTCATCAACCCGCGCATCCGGCGCTGAGCTCATGGCCTCGACACAAACCATTTCCACCGGTGCGAAAAGCACCGCCCCTCCCGGCCCCTGGCGCGAGTTCTGGACGGCCTTCTCGGCCAACCGCGGCGCGGTCATCGGGCTTGTCACCATCGTGCTGCTGTTGCTGGTCGCGCTGTTCGCGCCATGGATCGCGCCGCATGCGCCGAACGAAACCAACAGTGCCGTGTTCCTGCTGCCGCCGGCATGGCAGCAGGGCGGCTCCATGAGCTACCTGCTGGGCACCGACGCCATCGGGCGCGACATTCTTTCGCGGCTCATGTACGGCGCACGGCTGTCGCTGTCGATCGGTGTCGCGGTGGTGGCGATTTCGGTGGTCGCGGGCGTGGTGCTCGGGCTGATCGCGGGCTTCTTCCGCGGCGTGCTCGAGATCGCGATCATGCGGCTGATGGACATCGTGCTCACGCTGCCGAGCCTGCTGCTGGCCATCGTGATCGTCGCCATCCTCGGACCGGGGCTGGTCAACGCGATGCTGGCGGTGGCCATCGTGGTGCTGCCGCACTATGTGCGCATCACGCGCGCAGCGGTCATTGCCGAGGTTTCGCGCGACTACGTGACCGCCGCGCGCGTGAGCGGCGCCGGCACGCTGCGCCTGATGTTCCGCGAGGTGCTGCCCAACTGTGCCGCGCCGCTGATCGTGCAGGCCTCGCTCGGCATCTCCACGGCCATCCTCGACGCGGCGGCGCTCGGCTTCCTGGGCCTCGGCGCGCAGCCACCGTCGCCCGAGTGGGGAACCATGCTGGCCGATGCGCGCGAGTTCGTGCTGCGCGCGTGGTGGGTCGTCACCTTTCCGGGTCTTGCGATCCTCATGGCCGTGCTGGCCTTCAACCTGCTGGGTGACGGCTTGCGCGATGCGCTCGACCCCAAGCTCAAACGCTAGCATGAAGCACACCCCCAGGCTTGCCCACTCCGTGTGGCCTCCTACCCCCTTCTTGCAGGGGGCAACACGAGCGGCCCGGCAAAGCCGGTTCCGCGGTGTTCCTGGAAAAGGCCTTTCGGGACGGAGCCACTGATATGCCTTTGCTTGATATCAAGGATCTTCACGTCGAGTTCCCCACGCAAGGCGGCGTGCTGCACGCAGTCGATGGCGTGAGCCTCACGCTCGAAGAAGGCGAGGTGCTCGGCATCGTCGGCGAATCGGGCTCGGGCAAGAGCGTCACGATGATGGCGCTGATGGGCCTGGTGGGCTTCCCGGGCCGCGTTCGCGCGGAACACATGCGCTTTGCCGGCAAGGAACTGCTGGGCATTTCCGACAAGGCGCGGCGCTCGCTGGTCGGCAAGGAGGTCGCGATGATCTTCCAGGAGCCGACCACCAGCCTCAACCCGTGCTTCACCATCGGCTTCCAGCTGATGGAGACATTGCGGCTGCACCTTAAGCTCGACAAGCGCGATGCGAAGCGCCGTGCGACAGAGCTGCTCGAACAGGTCGGCATTCCCGCCGCGTCGTCGCGCCTGGGCAGCTATCCGCACCAACTCTCGGGCGGCATGAACCAGCGCGTGATGATCGCGATGGCCATCGCCTGCAATCCGCGCCTGCTGATCGCCGACGAGCCGACCACCGCGCTCGACGTCACCATCCAGGCGCAGATCCTCGACCTGCTGCGCGACCTGCAGAAGGAGCGCGGCATGGCGCTGGTGCTCATCACGCACAACATGGGCGTGGTGAGCGAGATGGCGCAGCGCATCGCGGTGATGTACGCGGGCCAGGTGATGGAGCACCAGCGCGTCGACCGGCTCTTCGCATCGCCGCAGCACCCCTACACCGAGGCACTGCTCGCGGCATTGCCCGAGCGCGTCGCGCCCGAGGGCCGGCTCGCCACCATCAGCGGCATGGTGCCGGGCGTGCACGACCGGCCGGCGGGCTGCCTGTTCGCGCCGCGTTGCGGCTATGTCACCGAGCGCGCCTGCCACGTGCGCCCGGCGCTGCGCGAATGGCAGGGCGCGGAAGTGCGATGCCACTTTCCGCTCGGCGAGCCGGGGCGCAAGGCGGCCATCGAAAGCGATCCGCCCAAGCGGCGAGCGGCCGACGAGGTGCTGCTATGAGCGAAGCATCGGCCGGTACATCGACCGAAGTGGTCGTCGAGGCGACCCACCTGCAGCGTACCTACGACATCCGCCGTGGCATGTT
This sequence comes from Variovorax durovernensis, assembly GCF_977011995.1. NCBI lineage: Bacteria > Pseudomonadati > Pseudomonadota > Betaproteobacteria > Burkholderiales > Comamonadaceae > Variovorax > Variovorax durovernensis. Next base: position 608,016 of record NZ_CDRNCW010000001.1, read on the forward strand.
CCGTGCGCCGTCGCATCTGCGCGCGGTGGGCGACATCTCTTTCCGCATCGAGCGCGGCCGCACGCTGGCCGTGGTCGGCGAATCGGGCTGCGGCAAGTCGACGCTCGCGCGCATGGTCGCGCTGATCGAGAAGCCGACGGCGGGCCAGCTCATGCTGGTCGGCGCCGATGCGGTGAACCCGCCGCCGGAGCGCAAGCGCGAGCTGCGGCAGGCCGTTCAACTGGTGTTCCAGAACCCGTACGGCTCGCTCAATCCGCGCAAGAAGATTTCGGCGGTGCTCGAAGACCCGCTGGCCATCAACACCACCATGGGCAAGCAGGAGCGCGCAGCCAAGGCGCGCGAGATGCTGGCGCGCGTGGGCCTGCGGCCCGAGTACGCCAACCGCTATCCGCACATGTTCTCCGGCGGCCAGCGCCAGCGCATCGCCATTGCGCGCGCGTTGATGCTGAACCCGCGCCTGCTGGTGGCCGACGAGCCTGTGTCGGCGCTCGACGTGTCGATCCAGGCGCAGGTGCTGAACCTGCTGGCCGACCTGCAGGCCGAACTGGGGCTGGCGTATCTCTTCATCTCGCACGACCTTGGCGTGGTGCGGCACATCGCGCACGACGTGCTCGTGATGTACCTCGGCCATGCTGTGGAGCAGGGGCCCAAGTCACGCATCTTCGCGCGGCCGTTGCATCCCTATACGCAGGCGTTGCTGGCTTCCACGCCGGGGCTCAGCAGCCAGCGCATCGTGCTCAAGGGCGAACTGCCTTCGCCGCTGAATCCGCCCACGGGTTGCGTGTTCAGCACGCGCTGCCCGCATGTGGCCCAGCGCTGCCGCGAAGAGCGCCCGCTGCCGCGCATGCTCGACGAGCGGCTGGTGGCATGCCATTTCTCGGAGAAGTTTCTCGAAGGCGCGCCGCTCGTGCGCGCCGATGTTCCGTCGGGCGCCATCGCGATGGCGACGAATCCCTAGCAACCTGCTTTTTCAACCGTGTCCCAAGGAGTCCAAATGAAGACCCAGCCCACCGTTTCGCGCCGCTCACGAAGCCTGGCGCTCCTGGCACCGACAGCGATTGCGGCCCTTACCCTGGCCTGCGGCGCGGTGTCAGCCAAGACGCTGGTGTATTGCTCGGAAGGCAGCCCGGAGAATTTCTATCCGGGCATGAACACCACCGGCACCTCGTTCGACGTGACCACGCAGGTCTACAACACCATCGTCGAGTTCGAGCGCGGCGGCACCAAGGTCGTGCCGGGCCTGGCCGAGAAGTGGGACATCTCCGCCGACGGCACGGTCTACACCTTCCACCTGCGCAAGGGCGTGAAGTGGCACAACACGAGCAAGAGCTTCAAGCCCACGCGCGACTTCAACGCCGACGACTTCATCTTCATGCTCGAGCGGCAATGGAAGGAGAGCGATCCCTTCTTCAAGGTCACGAGCCAGAACCACTCGTACTTCAACGACATGGGCATGCCCAAGCTGCTGAAGACGGTCGACCGCATCGACGACTACACGGTGAAGATCGTGCTCAACCAGCCCGAGGCGCCGTTCCTCGCGAACCTGGCGATGCAGTACGCGGGCATCCAGTCGAAGGAATACGCCATTGCCATGCTGAAGGCCGGCACGCCCGAGAAGGTCGACCAGGACCCGATCGGCACCGGCCCCTTCTACCTGGTGCAGTACCAGAAGGACGCGATCATCCGCTTCAAGGCCTTCCCGCAGTACTGGGGCGGCAAGGCAAAGATCGACGACCTCGTGTTTGCCATCACGCCCGATGCCTCGGTGCGCTGGGCCAAGCTGCAGAAGGGCGAGTGCCACGTCATGCCGTACCCGAACCCGGCCGACCTCGACGCGATCCGCAAGGACCCGAACGTGCAGGTGCTGGAGCAGCCCGGCCTGAACGTGGGCTACCTCTCGTACAACACGACGAAGAAGCCTTTCGACGACGTGCGCGTGCGCAAGGCCATCAACATGGCGATCAACAAGAAGGCCATCATCGACGGGGTGTACCTCACGACCGGCGTGGCCGCGAAGAACCCGATCCCGCCGACCATGTGGTCCTACAACGACGCGGTGAAGGACGACCCGTACGACCCCGAAGCAGCGAAGAAGCTGCTGGCGCAGGCCGGCTACCCCGACGGTTTCTCGACCGACCTGTGGGCCATGCCGGTGCAGCGCCCGTACAACCCGAACGCCAAGCGCATCGCCGAGCTGATGCAGGCCGACCTGGCCAAGATCAACGTCAAGGCAGAGATCAAGAGCTTCGAGTGGGGCGAGTACCGCAAGCGCCTGCAGGCCGGCGAGCACCAGATGGGCATGCTGGGCTGGACCGGCGACAACGGCGACCCGGACAACTTCCTCTACACGCTGCTGGGCTGCGCATCGGCCAAGTCGGCCAGCGGCAGCAACATCTCGAAGTTCTGCTACCAGCCTTACGAAGACCTCGTGGTGAAGGCCAAGAGCGCGACCAAGCAGGCCGACCGCGACGCGCTCTACAAGAAGGCCCAGGTCATCTTCAAGGAGCAGGCGCCGTGGTTCACCATCGCCCACGCGGTGCAGCTGAAGCCGGTGCGCAAGGAAGTAGTCGACTTCAAGCTGAGCCCCTTCGGCCGCCACACTTTCTACGGCGTGGATATCAAGTAACCCCCCAGGCTGCGCGCACTTCGTGTCGCTTCGCCTTCCCCCCTGCTGGGGGCAACACCTGCGGCCCGGCAGAGCCGGTTCCGCGGTGTTTCTGGAAAGAGAAATGTCTTGAGTTTTTTGCCGCGCGCGCCTGTCGCCATCGTCGCTGCCATGCACGAGGAACTGAATGCCCTGCTTGCGCAGATGCCCGACGAGCAGCGTGTGCGCGTGGCGGGGCGCGACTTCTGGGTGGGCCATTTGCAGGGCCAGCCGGTGGTCGCGGTGCTGTCGCGCATCGGCAAGGTCGCGGCGGCGGTGACGGCCACGGTGCTGCTGGAGCGCTTCGGCGTGCGGGCCATCGTGTTCACCGGCGTGGCGGGGGGATTGGCGCCGGGCGTGAAGGTGGGCGACGTGGTCGTGGCCACCGAACTGCTGCAGCACGACATGGACGCCTCGCCGCTTTTCCCGAAGCATGAGGTGCCGCTGATGGGCATGGCGCGCTTCGCGGCCGATGCTGCCATCGGCAACGCGCTGGCGGCCGTGGCGGCCGACGTGCTGCGCGACCCCGTGGCCTTGGTCGGCCAGCAGGCCGTGGATGAATTCAGCCTCCGGCAGCCGAGCGTGCATCGCGGCCTGCTGGTGAGCGGCGACCGCTTCGTCTCGACCACCGCGGAGAGCGAGGCCTTGCAGCGCGAGCTGCCCGATGCGCTCGCGGTCGAGATGGAAGGCGCTGCGATGGCGCAGGTGTGTCACGACTACGGCGTGCCGTTTGCCGCGATGCGCACGATTTCTGACCGCGCCGACGATGCCGCGCATGGCTACTTCGCTCGCTTCGTGGTGGAGGTGGCGAGCCGCTACAGCCTCGCGCTGGTGGGCGCGTGGCTGGCCACGCTGCCCACGGAAGACGCGGCTACTTGAGCCAGCCGCGCCGGCGGAAGTACCACATCGGCACCAGCGCGCTGGCAGCCATCAGCACGATGGCATACGGATAGCCCATGGCCCAGTCGAGCTCCGGCATGAACTTGAAGTTCATGCCGTAGATGCTGGCGATCAGCGTGGGAGGCAGCAGCGCCACGCTGGCCACCGAGAAGATCTTGATGGTCTTGTTCTGGTTGATGTTGATGAAACCGACGGTCGCATCCATCAGGAAGTTGATCTTGTCGAACAGGAAGGCCGTGTGGTTGTCCAGCGACTCGATGTCGCGCAGGATCTGGCGCGCCTCTTCGAACTGCTCGGCGTTGAGCATCTTGCTGCGCATCATGAAGCTGACCGCGCGGCGCGTGTCCATCACGTTGCGGCGGATGCGGCCGTTCAAGTCTTCCTGCCGCGCGATGGCGCCGAGCACCTCGCCGGCCAGCTCGTCGCTCACGTTGCCCGACAGCACTTTCTTGCCGGCCACTTCGAGTTCGTCGTAGATGTTCTCGAGCGTGTCGGCCGAGTACTCGGCGTCGGCGTCGAACAGCTTGAGCATGACTTCCTTGGCGTCCTCGATCAGCCCCGGTGCGCGGCGCGCGCGCATGCGCAGCAGGCGGAACACCGGCACGTCCTCGTCGTGGATCGAGAACAGCACGCCGCGGCTGCGCAGGTCGGTGTTGTGCTGGTTCAGGATGAAAGCGACGCGCACGGTGCGCGGGTTCTCGTCGTCGTCGATCAGGAAGTCGGAGCGGATGTGCAGCTCGCCGTTGTCTTCCTCGTAGAAGCGGGCGGATTCCTCGATGTCCTCGTCCATCGCGTCTTCGGGGATGGACAGGCCGTAGTACTGCTTGATCCAGCGCTTTTCTTCGAGCGTGGGCGATTCGAGGTCGACCCAGATCGGCTGGAACTTGGAAAGCTCTTCGAGCGCCTCGATCTCTTCCTGGACGAGGCGGCCGTTGGCGAGCGTAAAGATGTTGAGCATTGGCTCACTCCCGGGGGTGACTGGACGATGGGCGAGGGAGGGGCGCTTTCAATTCCCGGGCCCGACGTGCGTGAAGAAAACGCGTCAGTGAAAGGGAGTTGAAAGCTGCCGAGACGGGGCGGTTTCCATGGGAAGAGTCTCCGGTTGCAGCGAGGCGCGATTATGTCACCGGCCACATGGCAGCAAGGTGGCTGGACTGGACGGGCATACAGTAAAGTCGTGCCCATGCAGACCGCTGCGCTCCCCGTTCTTTCCACCGCCCCGAAGACCCAGGCCGAGCGCCTGGCCGCCGCGCTGGCCACGCTCAACGACGCGCAGCGCGCGGCGGTCGAGCACGGGGTGGGAGCGGCCATTGCCGAGCGCGACGAGCGGCCGCTGCTCGTCATTGCCGGTGCCGGGTCGGGCAAGACCAGCACGCTGGCGCATCGCGTGGCGCACCTGATAGCCGGCGGCGTCGATCCGCAGCGCCTGCTGCTGCTGACCTTCTCGCGCCGCGCCGCGCAGGAAATGGGCCGGCGCGCCGGCCAGGTGCTGACGAAGGTGCTGGGGCTGAAGTCGGAGGCACCGCCTTCGCTGCCGTGGGCGGGCACCTTCCATGGCATAGGCGCGCGGCTGCTGCGCGAGTACGCCGCGCAGATCGGGCTGGACGAGAACTTCACCATCCATGACCGTGGCGATGCCGAAGACCTGATGGGGCTGGCGCGCCACGAACTGGGCCTGTCTTCCACCGTCAACCGCTTCCCGCGCAAGGGCACCTGCCTGTCGATCTATTCGCGCTGCGTGAACACGCGGGCACCGCTGGCCGAGGTGCTGCGGGAGTCGTTCCCTTGGTGCGGCGAATGGGAGGCCGAGCTGAAGAAGCTGTTCGGCGCCTATGTCGAGGCCAAGCAGCAGCAGAACGTGCTCGACTACGACGACCTGCTGCTCTACTGGGCCGGCATGGTCGCCGAGCCCGCGCTCGCCGCGCACGTCGGCGCGCGCTTCGACCATGTGCTGGTCGACGAATACCAGGACACCAACCTGCTGCAGGCCTCGATCCTGCTGGCGCTCAAGCCCGACGGGCGCGGCGTGACGGTGGTGGGGGACGACGCGCAGTCGATCTACTCGTTCAGGGGCGCCACGGTGCGCAACATCCTCGACTTCCCGTCGCAGTTCACGCAGGACGCGCGCGTGGTCACGCTGGAGCGCAACTACCGCTCGACGCAGCCGATCCTCGACGCCTCGAACCGCGTCATCGCGCAAGCAGCCGAGCGGCACGCCAAGACGCTGTGGACCGACAAGCCATCGGCCGGCAAGCCGCTGCTGGTGCTCGTGCCCGACGAGGCGGAGCAGGCGCGCTGGGTGGCCGACAAGGTGCTGGCGCACCGCGAGGGCGGGCTGGCGCTGAAGTCGCAGGCGGTGCTGTTTCGCACCTCGTCGCACAGCGCGGCGCTCGAACTCGAGCTGACGCGGCGCAACATCCCGTTCGTGAAGTTCGGCGGGCTCAAGTTTCTCGAGGCCTCGCATGTGAAGGACCTGCTCGCAGTGCTGCGTTTCGCGCAGAACCCGCGCGGCCGCATGGCGGGCTTTCGCGTGACGCAGCTGATCCCGGGCATCGGGCCCGTCACCGGCACGCGGCTGCTCGACGCGATGGACCAGGCCGCCGACCCGGTGGCCGCCGTGCGCGACTTCGCGCCGCCCTCCGCGGCGCGCGAGCAATGGGCCGATTTCGCCAAGGCCTACGAGGCGCTGCGCTCTCCTGCGCTCGCATGGCCGGCCGACGTGGAGGTGGCGATGGCCTGGTATCAGCCGCACCTGGAGCGGCTGTACGAAGACACCTCGGGCGTGCGGCGCGCCGACGTCGAGCAGCTTTCGCGGCTGGCCGCCGGCTACGGTTCGCGCGAACGCTTCCTGACCGAACTGACGCTCGATCCGCCCGAGGCCACCAGCGACCGACCGGGGCCGCCGCTGCTCGACGAGGACTACCTGATCCTCTCGACCATCCATTCGGCCAAGGGGCAGGAGTGGAACTCGGTGCATGTGATCAACGTGGTCGACGGCTGCCTGCCGGCCGACGTGGCGCAGAGCGCGCACGAGCTGGAAGAAGAACGCCGCCTGCTCTACGTGGCGATGACCCGCGCACGCGACCACCTGCACCTGCTGGTGCCGCAGCGCTTCTACGTCACGCAGCAGTCGGCGCGCGGCGACCGGCATCTGTATGCCAATCGCACGCGCTTCATTGCCGATGCCGACCTCGCGGGCTTCGAGCAGCAGACCTGGCCGCCTCCGCCGGAGCGCCCGCCGGCCGTGCCGCCGCCCACCGCCGTGATCGACCTGCGCAACCGCATGCGCGCCGCCTGGCGCTGAGCTTGTTCGCCGGCCCTCTCGGCGGCAGGGTCTCGGGGTCTTTCCTGTTGAAACACTTTTGAACGAAACGCCGCGGCGCCTGTCCTGCGCGCGGGTGCTGCTATTGATTCGCTAGCGTGCCGCGGGAAACACGCGATGCGGCCGCAGCTTGGGACAACTCTGGTATTGCAATACCGTGACAGCTTGGGCATAGTGAATCGACCCTTCCAGCTTTCTCCTTCTCTTACCCAGTCTCTTCTTCTCTCTCCCTTCCCCACACACCTGTTTCGCCGGCCAAGCTCCATTCCGGAGTGCGGTCATTTCCCCAACCGTCAATTCCAGGAGGTCATTCATGAATTTGACGATCAGCGGTCATCACCTCGACGTCACACCTGCCTTGCGCACCTACGTCACGAGCAAGCTGGACCGGATCACGCGACATTTCGACCAGGTAGTCGATGTCAAGGTGATCCTCACGGTGGAAAAGCAGAAGGAAAAGGAACGCCGCCAAAGGGCGGAGTGCAACATTCACGTCAAGGGCAATGACATGTTCGCGGAGTCGAGCCACGCTGATCTCTACGCTGCGGTCGATGAACTGGTCGACAAGCTCGACCGCCAGGTGGTCCGCCACAAGGACCGCCTGCAAGACCACCATCACGCGGCGCCCAAGCGCCTGATGTAAACCAGAGCCCTCCGGCTCCACCCACAGGCCGCCTTCGGGCGGCTTTTTGTTTTCCGACTATTGCGCTGGGGCATTGCCGCCGTTCAGAGGGCGGGCGAGGCCTCCGGGCAACGTGTAGACAGAAAGTAAATAGGGGGACTGGGGGTTTTTACCAAGCGGGTGCATAATCGCCCCCGCTCTGCACCCACCATGAATCGCCTCGCGTCCATCCTGCCGCCCGCTCAAGTGCTTGTGAGCGTTGACGCTACTAGCAAGAAACGTGCTTTCGAAGAAGCAGGTCTGCTGTTCGAAAGCCTTCACGGCCTGGGACGCGCCCTGATCACCGACAGCCTGTTTGCGCGCGAGCGCCTCGGCTCCACCGGTCTGGGCCACGGCGTCGCCATTCCCCATGGCCGCATCAAGGGCCTCAAGGCGCCGATGGCCGCCGTGTTCCAGCTGGCCAACCCGATCGGCTTCGATGCCCCCGACGAACAGCCCGTCGCTCTCCTGATCTTCCTGCTGGTGCCCGAAGCGGCCACGCAGAAGCATCTTGAAATCCTCTCTGAAATCGCCGAGCTGCTGAGCGACTCCAGCCTGCGCGAGCAGATCAAGTCCAGCACCGACGCCGCCGCCCTGCACGGCCTCATTGCCGGCTGGCACTCCACTCAAATCGCCTGAGCGCATGCGTCGGCACGCGCGGCTGCTGATAAGCTGCGCGGCTTCCTACGTCACTCCAACGCAATGCTGGCGCTGCCGCGCCGGCTCCTGAACGCATGAAGCCGACCGTCATCAGCGCCGATGCCATGTTCGAGGAGTTCCGCGGGTCGCTCCGCTGGGAATGGCTCGCCGGGCTCGGGGCGTCAGAGCGCCAGTTCGACCCCGAAGTCATCAGCCGTGCGCAGTCGGCGGCCGACCTGGTCGGCTACCTCAACTACATCCATCCGTACCGCGTACAGATCCTGGGTGCACGCGAAGTGGCCTACCTGACGCGCGGCAGCCAGGAAGACTGCGCCCGCCGCATTGCCCGCATCGTCACGCTGGAGCCGCCAATGCTGGTGCTGGCCGACGGCCAGGCCGCTCCCGACGAGCTGCTGTCGATCTGCGAGCGCGCGCAGCTGCCGCTCTTTGCCACGCGCGAATCGTCGGCCTTCGTGATCGACCTGCTGCGTGCCTACCTGTCCAAGCACTTCGCCGAGCGCACCTCGATGCACGGCGTGTTCATGGACATCTTGGGCATGGGCGTGATGATCACGGGCGAGTCGGGCCTGGGCAAGAGCGAGTTGGGCCTGGAGCTGATCTCGCGCGGCAACGGCCTCGTGGCCGACGACGCGGTCGACCTCTACCGCATCAACCAGAACACCATCGAGGGGCGCTGCCCCGATCTGCTGCTGAACCTGCTGGAGGTGCGCGGCATCGGCCTGCTGGACATCCGCGCGATCTTCGGCGAGACGGCGGTGCGCCGGAAGATGCGGCTCAAGCTCATCGTGCACCTGGTGCGGCGCGACAGCTTCGAGCGCGACTACGAGCGCATGCCCTCGGCGCCGCTCACGCAGGACGTGCTGGGCATCCCGGTGCGCAAGGTCATCATCCAGGTGGTGGCGGGGCGGAACATCGCCGTGCTGGTGGAAGCGGCAGTGCGCAACTCCATCCTGCAGCTGCGCGGCATCGACACCTATGCCGATTTCGTGGCACGCCACCACAAGGCGATGGAAAACGCCCGCGACAGCGACTGAAAGCAAAAAAGGGGCATGCGCCCCTTTTCTTTTGCGTCCTGTTGCAGGAACAGGTGCGGGTTCAGCGCTTCTTGGCGCAATCTCCGCAAAGACCGTAGAGCGACATGGCGTGGTCCTGCAGGATCCAGCCCTTGTCCTTTGCGATCATCTGCTGGCGGCGTTCGATCTCCGCGTCGTAGAACTCCTCGACCTTGCCGCACGAGGTGCAGATCAGGTGGTCGTGGTGCGTGCCTTCGTTCAGTTCGTAGACGGCCTTGCCGCTCTCGAAGTGGCTGCGCTCGAGGATGCCGGCCTGTTCGAACTGGGTCAGCACGCGATAGACGGTGGCCAGGCCGATGTCGGAGTGTTCGTTCAGAAGCACGCGAAACACGTCTTCCGCGGTCATGTGCCGCTGGCTGCCGGTCTGGAAGATCTCGAGGATCTTCAGCCGTGGCAATGTGGCCTTGAGGCCGGTATTCTTGAGTTCGTCGATGTTGGCCATGTTGATTCCTGCGCCCTGGGCTGCGGCAAAGGCCCTGAAAAGGGCAGCCGCTACAATGGCCGATCATATCGCTACCCCCCCTTCCTCCCATGCCTGCCATTCTCCAACGCCGTCCCTGGCTGCTGGTCGCCGCCATCGCCGCGACGCTCGGCCTCGGTGCCTGCAGCGGTTTCAGCGAGCGCACGCGTGACGCCCTGACGGCCGTCACTCCCTACAAAGTCGAAGTGGTGCAGGGCAATTTCGTCTCGAAGGAACAGGTCGCGGCGCTCAAGCCCGGCATGTCGCGCCAGCAGGTGCGTGAAATCCTCGGCACCTCGCTGCTGAGCGACGTTTTCCACAACAACCGCTGGGATTACGTCTTCACTATCCGCCGCCAGGGCGTGGAACCGCAGGAACGCCACCTGACCGTGTTCTTCAACGGCGAACTGATGGACCGCTTCGAAGGCGACGAGATGCCCAGCGAGGAAGACTTCGTCGCCACGCTGGACACCCGCAAGAAGTCCGGCAAGGTGCCCACGCTCGAGGCATCCGAGGACGACCTCAAGAAATTCGCCCCCTCCAAGGACGAGAAGAAGGCCGACAGCGCCACCTCGTCGCCGTCGGCCAGCCTGCCGCCGCTGCCGGCTGCCTATCCTCCGCTCGAAGCCACGCGCTGAGCGTGCTGCGGCAGCGAGCCGAAGCGACAGAAGAAAACAGCGGGCGGCGCCCGCCGAGTCAGGCGGCGTCCGTCCCGAGTCCATGCATGCCATTGGCCATTTCGAAGACTGAATCCGCGTGACCGAATCCATTTCCACTTCTTCCTCAAGTTCCGCCTCCGCGCCGCGCCGTGTCGCCATCGCCGGGGCATCGGGCCGCATGGGCCACATGCTGATCGAGGCCGTGCGCAACGCGCCCGACCTGCGCCTGGCCGGCGCGCTCGACATCGCTGGCAGCCCGGCGCTCGGCGCCGATGCCGGCGGCTTCCTGGGCTTCGACAGCGGCGTGTCCATCGTGTCCGACCTGCGCGCGGGCCTGAAGGATGCGCAGGTGCTCATCGACTTCACCCGCCCCGAAGGCACGCTCGCGCACCTCGCTGTGTGCCGCGAACTGGGCGTGCAGGCCGTCATCGGCACCACCGGCTTCAGCGACGCGCAGAAGGTCGAGATCGCCGAGATCGCCAAGGACATCGCCATCATGATGGCGCCCAACATGAGCGTGGGCGTCAACGTCACCCTCAAGCTGCTCGAGATGGCGGCCAAGGCCATGTCGACCGGCTACGACATCGAGATCATCGAGGCGCACCACCGCCACAAGGTCGACGCGCCCTCGGGCACCGCGCTCAAGATGGGCGAAGTCATTGCCGACGCGCTGGGCCGCGACCTCAAGGACTGCGCCGTTTACGCCCGCGAAGGCATCACTGGCGAGCGCGACCCTTCCACCATCGGCTTCTCGGCCATCCGCGGCGGCGACATCGTGGGCGACCACACCGTGCTGTTCGCGGGTACCGGCGAACGCATCGAGATCACCCACAAGTCGTCGAGCCGCGTCACCTATGCCCAGGGCAGCCTGCGCGCGGTGCGCTTCCTGGCCGAACAGCGCGCCGGCCTGTTCGACATGTACGACGTGCTGGGCCTGCGCTAAAAATCCAAAGGACCGCCGATGAGCGTGCTCGAACTGCTGACCCATGGCGACGGCGTCAGCCGTTCGGTGGCTGCGCTGCTGCTGGCGATGTCGATCGCGAGCTGGGTCATCATTCTCTGGAAGGCCTGGCTGCTGCGCGGCGGCACGCGCGACGTGCTGCGCAGCATCGCCGCCTTCTGGCAATCCGCCACGCTGGCCGACGCCGAGCAGAAACTCCGGGCCTTCGACCGCGCGACGCTGGTGCTGCCGGCGGTGTCGGCCATCCGCGGCGTGGCCGCCGGTGCGCCTGAGGGCACGCTGGGCGCCGCGGTCGACCGCAACCAGCGCCTGACCCGCGTCCTGCGCAATGCGCTGCACGGCGCGCTGCGGCGCCTGCAGGCCGGCCAGATCCTGCTCGCCACCGTGGGCGCCACCGCGCCTTTCGTGGGACTGCTTGGCACGGTCTGGGGCATCTACCGCGCGCTGTCGGGCATCGCGGGCCAGACCGGCGGCTTCACCATCGACAAGGTCGCGGGGCCGGTCGGCGAAGCGCTGGTGATGACGGCGTTCGGCCTGGCCGTGGCCATTCCGGCAGTGCTGGCCTACAACGTGTTCGGCCGTGTCATCGGCCGCATCGAGGCCGAACTCGAAGGCTTCGCCCACGACCTGCTGGGCAGTTTCGGCGAGCCGCCGAAGCCCGCCGCGCCGCCACCCGCGCGGCCGATGCCGGTCTGACCCGCCGGCAACCAACGCACGAGGCACCACCATGGCCTTCGGTCGTACTTCACTGGGCAGCGGTGCCGCAGGCGGCGGACGCGCAATGGGCGGCGGCGCGCAGCGGCCGCTGTCCGACATCAACGTGACGCCGCTGGTCGACGTGATGCTGGTGCTGCTGGTGATCTTCATCATCACCGCGCCGCTGATGGCCAGCTCGATCAAGCTCGACCTCCCGCAGACCGACGCGGGCCAGCCCAACGACACGCCCAAGTTCGTGAGCGTGTCGGTCGACGCCTCCGGCAAGGTCTTCTTCAACGACCGGGCCGTGACCGACGAGGAACTGGCCGACCGCTTCGAGAAGGCCGCCGCCGACAGCAAGGACACCGAGGTGCAGTTGCGCGCCGACCAGACCGTGCCCTACGGCAAGGTGGTGGCGCTGATGGGTATCGCGAACAAGGCCGGGTTGAGCCGCATTGGGTTCGTGACCGAGGCCGAGCCGGCGCAGCAAAAGCCGCGCTGACTTGTCTTGCTCCTTCCCCAGTGAGGGGAGGGAGGAATGCCGGAACGCTCAGCCCAGCACTACCGGCTTGGTATGCCAGATCTCATGCGCGTACTGCGCAATCGTGCGGTCCGATGAAAACGCGCCCATCCCCGCCACGTTCAGAACAGCCATCCGCGTCCACGCATCCGAATCGCGATACAGCGCATCCACCTCGGCCTGCTTCGCCACGTAGCTCGCATAGTCCGCCAGCAGCAGGTAGTGATCGCCCCAGTTCACCAGCGCGTCGTAGATGCCCTGGTAGCGCGCCGGCTCGCCTGGGGAGAAAGCACCGTCGCGGATCGCGTCGAGCACGCGCTTGAGCTCGGCGTTGCCTTCGTAGATGTCGCGCGGCTGGTAGCCGCGTGCGCGGATGTCCGCCACCTCGGGCGTGGTGTTGCCGAAGATGAAGATGTTCTCCGGCCCCACGTTCTCGCGCATTTCCACGTTGGCGCCGTCCAGCGTGCCGATGGTCAGCGCGCCGTTGAGCGCGAACTTCATGTTGCCGGTGCCAGAGGCCTCGGTGCCCGCCGTCGAGATCTGCTCCGACAGGTCGGCCGCCGGCATGATGATCTCGGCCAGGCTCACGCTGTAGTTCGGCAGGAACGCCACTTTCAGCAGCTTGCCCACGCGCGGGTCGGCATTGATGGTGCTGGCCACGTCGTTGATGAGCCGGATCACCAGCTTGGCCATCACATAGGCCGAAGCGGCCTTGCCCGCGAACACCACCACGCGCGGCACCATGTCGACCGGCACACCCGTGGCCTGCGCGTCGAGGATGCGGTGGTAGCGCGCCACCACGTGCAGCACGTTGAGCAGCTGGCGCTTGTATTCGTGGATGCGCTTGACCTGCACGTCGAACATCGCGTCGGTGTCGATGTCGATCTTCAGGTGCTGCTCGACCCAGTTGGCCAGCCGCAGCTTGTTCTCGCGCTTGGCATGGCGGAAGGCGCGCACGAAGGCGGGCTGCGCGGCCATCGGCTTGAGCGCCTCCAGTTGCGACAGGTCGCGCCGCCAGCCCTTGCCGATGCGCTGGTCGAGCAGCGCCGCCAGCGGCGGGTTGGCCTGCGCCAGCCAGCGGCGCGGCGTGACGCCATTGGTCTTGTTGTTGAAGCGCTCGGGAAAGAGCTTCGCGAAGTCCGAGAAGATCGACTGCTTCATCAGCTCCGAGTGCAGCCCCGACACCCCGTTGACCGAGTGGCTCGCCAGCACCGCCACGTAGGCCATGCGCACGCGCCGCTCGCCGGTCTCGTCCACCAGCGAGAGCCTGCGCATCAGCTCGACGTCGTTGCCCAGCTTCTGCGCGACGGTGGCCAGGAACTTTGCGTTGATGTCGTAGATGATCTGCAGGTGCCGCGGCAGGATGCGGCCCAGCATCTCGACCGGCCAGGTCTCCAGCGCCTCGTGCATCAGCGTGTGGTTGGTGTAGCTGAACACCTTCTGCGTGTGCGCCCAGGCTTCGTCCCACGGCATGCCGTGCTCGTCCAGCAGCAGCCGCATGAGTTCGGGCACGGCGAGCACCGGGTGGGTGTCGTTCAGGTGGATGCTGACCTTTTCCGAGAGCTGGTCGAAGGTCGTGTGGTTGCGCAGGTAGCGGCGCAGCAGGTCTTGCATGCTGGCGCTGCAGAAGAAGTACTCCTGGTGCAGCCGCAGCTCGCGCCCCGAGGGCGTGGAGTCGTCGGGGTAGAGCACGCGCGACACGTTCTCCGACTGGTTCTTGCTTTCGACCGCGCCCATGTAGTTGCCGCGGTTGAAGGCCGAGAGGTCGATTTCCTCGGTGGCGCGCGCCGACCACAGCCGCAGCGTGTTGGTGGCTTGCGTGCCGTAGCCCGGGATGATGGTGTCGTAGGCCACGGCCAGCACGTCGTGCGTGTCGACCCAGTCGACCGCGCCGGGCGGCACGTTGGCGCCCTCGCGCTTTTGCACGTGGCCGCCGAAGCGCACCCGGTAGTTCACCTCCGGCCGCTGGAATTCCCAGGGGTTGCCGCGCGTGAGCCAGTAGTCGGGCGTCTCGACCTGCTGGCCGTCGACGATGCGCTGGCGGAACATGCCGTATTCGTAGCGGATGCCGTAGCCCATGCCCGGCACGCCGAGCGTGGCCATCGAATCGAGAAAGCAGGCTGCGAGCCGGCCCAGGCCGCCGTTGCCCAGGGCCGCGTCGGGCTCGCGCTCGGCCAGCGCGTCCATGTCGACGCCGAAGTCGGCCAGCGCCTCGCGCACGGTGTCGTACAAATCCACGGCCAGCAGCGCGTTGGTGAAGGTGCGCCCGATGAGGAATTCCATCGACAGGTAATAGACGCGCTTGAGGTCCTGCGCGTAGTTGGCGCGCGTGGTCATCATCCAGCGCTCGACGAGCTGATCGCGCACTGCCTGCGAGGTGGCGTTGAGCCAGTCGTCCTGGCTGGCCGCGACAGGGTCCTTGCCGACGGCGTAGATCAGCTTGTTGGCCACCGCGCGCTTGAAGGCCGCGACGTCGCGGTCGGGGTGGTCGTAGGCGAAGTCTTTGATCGTCATGGTTGGCGCTCTTTGGGTGGGTGTTGGTGTGTCTGATTTGCTGTCAGGAGGCGTTCGGGGTGTGTGCACAGGGCACCGGGTGCTCCCCTCCGCGAATGTCCCCCGCCCTTCGGGCTCCTCCTTTATTTCGCTGCGAGGAGCACCCGGCGCCCTGCGCACGGTGGACGCGGCGCTTGTGCTGGCTGATCAACAAGTGCTCTGAACGCTCACGACGGCGGGGTACCTTGCGCAGCGAAATAAAGGAGGAGGCCGCAGGCCGGGGGACATTCGCGGAGCAAGGTACCCCGTCGGCGTGAGCGCCCCCCGAACAGCACGTGACACGGCAAAAAGAAAAACAGAAGTTCATCCCAGCGCCTGCCGGTAAACATCGATGTACTGCGCAGCCGCGGTAGCCCAGTCGGCCGGCCGCCGCATCGCGTTGCCGCGCACGCGCCGCCAGTCCGGTGCGCGCTGGTAGAGCGCGAAGGCGCGGCGCACGGCGCGTTCGTAGTCGGCCACCTCGAAGCGATCGAACACGAAGCCGGTGGCCTCGCCGCTGGCCAGGTCCTCGAGCGTGCTGTCGACCACCGTGTCGGCCAGGCCGCCGACGCGGCGCACCAGCGGCAGGCTGCCGTACTTCAGGCCGTACATCTGCGTGAGGCCGCAGGGCTCGAAGAGCGAGGGCACCAGCGTCACGTCGCCCGCGCCGAAGAGCTGGTGCGCGAGCGTTTCGTCGTAGCCGATGGTCACGCTGACCGATTGCGGCGCGGCCGCCGCGCGCTGCCTGAAGGCATCTTCGAGCCAGCCCTCGCCGCTGCCCAGCAGCGCAAGCTGGCCGCCCTGTGCGAGCAGCGCGTCCAGTCCGTCGAGCACCAGCCGCAGGCCCTTTTGCTCTGTGAGGCGGCTCACCAGGATGAAAAGCGGCGCGTCCGGCCGCTCGGCCAGCCCCAGCTGGTGCTGCAGAACCGACTTGCAGCGCGCCTTGCCGGCCATGTGGCGGCCTTCGGGCGTGTGATAGCCCTGCACCAGCGCAGGATCGGTCGCCGGGTTCCAGACCTGGTCGTCGACCGCGTTGAGGATGCCGCTCAGCACGCCGCTGCGCTGGCGCAGCAGGCCGTCGAGCCCGCAGCCCTGCTCAGGCGTCTGGATCTCGAGCGCGTAAGTCGGGCTCACCGTGGTGAGCCGGTCGGCGTAGCACAGGCCACCCTTCATGAACGAGACCTGGCCGTGGTACTCGATGCCGTTCATCTGGAACGCGGGGCCGGGCAACCCGAGGTCCGCGAAGTTCCACGGCGCGAAGAGGCCCTGGTAGGCCAGGTTGTGCACCGTGAACACGCTGCCAACGCGCGATGCGCCCATCTGGCCGGCCTCGCGCGCGAAGTGCAGGTAGGCCGGCGCCAGCGCGGCGTGCCAGTCGTGCGCATGCACCACCTCGGGCTGCCAGGACGGATCCAGCCCCTGCGCGAGCCGCGCCGCCGCCCAGCCCAGCAGCGCGAAGCGCCGGTGGTTGTCGCCGTAGGGCTGGCGCGAGTTGTCCTCGTACGGGTTGCCGGGCCGGTCGTAGAGCGCGGGCGCATCGATCACGTAGGCCGGGATGCCCGGCGTGCCGTCGACCGCCACCCGCCCGAGCCGCAGCGCGAAGCGCTCGCCCCAGGGGGCGTCGAACCCGGCCACGGGCGCGAGTTCGCGCACGCCCTGGGTGATGGCCGGAAAGCCCGGCAGCAGCACGCGCGTATCCTGTCCCTCGGCCATGAGCGCCAGCGGCAGGGCGCCGGCGATGTCGGCCAGGCCGCCGGTCTTGAGCAGGGGGAAGAGTTCGGCGCTGACTTGCAGGATTCGCATCGTGGAGGCTGGAAGGTGGGTATCAGGCGGGCGCAAGCCGCTTGAGCATTTCGCGCGTGACCAGCACCACGCCGCTCTCGGTGCGCTCGAAGCGCGCGGCGTCGGCCTCGGCGTCCTCGCCGATCACCATGTCGTCGGGGATCACGCAGGCGCGGTCGATGACCACCTTGCTCAGGCGGCAGCCGCGTCCCACTTCAACGTCGGGCAGCAGCACCGCCTGCGAGATCGTGCAGAACGAGTGGATGCGCACGCCCGAGAACAGCACCGAGTCGCTCACCGACGACCCCGACACGATGCAGCCGCCGGAGACGATGGTGTTGGTCGTGAGGCCGGGCTTGCCGTCACGCCCGAACACGAACTTGGCTGGCGGCAGCTGGCGCTGGTAGGTCCAGATGGGCCAATTGGTGTCATAGATGTCGAGCTCCGGGGTGATCGAGGCCAGATCGAGGTTGGCTGCCCAGAAGGCATCGATCGTGCCCACGTCACGCCAGTAGGTCGGGCTGTCGCCACCGCGCATGGCGCGGGTCACGCACGACATGCCGAACGGATGCGCCAGCGCGCGGCCCTCTGCCACGGCGCGCGGGATGATGTCCTTGCCGAAGTCGTGGTCGGAGTTCGGGTCCTTGCTGTCTTCCTCCAGCAAGCGATAGAGGTAGCTGGAATCGAACACGTAGATGCCCATGCTGGCCAGTGCCACGTCCGGCTTGCCGGGCATGGCCGGCGGGTCGGCGGGTTTTTCCAGGAAGGCCGTGACCTTGCGGTCGCCGTCCACGTGCATCACGCCGAAGGCGGTGGCCTCCATGCGCGGCACCTCGATGCAGCCGACTGTGCAGCCCAGGCCGCGCTCGGCGTGGTCCTTGACCATGATCGAGTAGTCCATCTTGTAGATGTGGTCGCCGGCCAGCACCACGACATAGTCGTGCGGCGTGGAGCGGGTCTGGATGATGTCGAGGTTCTGGAACACCGCGTCGGCCGTGCCGCGGTACCAGTGCTCGTCGCCCACGCGCTGCTGCGCGGGCAGCACGTCGACCATCTCGTTGAGCTCGGCCCGCAGGAAGCTCCAGCCGCGCTGCAGATGGCGCATGAGCGAATGCGACTTGTACTGGGTGACCACCGCCATGCGCCGGATGCCGGAGTTCAGGCAGTTGGACAGCGCGAAATCGATGATGCGGAACTTGCCGCCGAAGTACACCGCCGGCTTGGCGCGGCGATCGGTCAGCTGCTTCAGGCGGGAGCCGCGTCCGCCGGCCAGCACCAGGGCGATGGTGCGGCGGACCAGCTGGTGGGCCTGCAGCTCTTGCTGCGGTTGCTGTGGCGCTTGGGGTGCGAGGTTGTCCATCCTGAAGTCTCCGTTCGTTCGATTGTTGGAATTCATCCGCCGTCAGAGTTCTGCATCGAGACTAGCACCGCGCCCTGCGGCTGGCTTCTACGTTCTTGCAATTCCGAGGCTCGAGAAAGGCACCTGCGCCGTGCCGTCGAGCGGCTGCGCCAGGTTCCCCGGGTCCTGACCGGGGTCGGTGGACAGGCACAGGCGCCAGCCGCCCCCTGGCAGCCTGAACTGCACGGTGTCCGGCCCCGCGTTCACCATCACCAGCCATGCGCTTTGCTTTCCGCTTGCTTCATCCGATGCATCGCTCCCGGCAAAGAGGATTGCAAGGGCCGTGCCTGTCTGCCAGTCGGCGGGTGTCATCGGTTCGCCGTCGGGGCGCAGCCAGCGGATGCCGGGCGGCGTGCCTTCGGGCGGCTCGGCCGGCCACCAGCGCGCGCTGCGCAGCGTCGGGGCTTCGCGCCGCAGCGCCGCCAGCCGCGCCACGAAGGCGCTCATGCGGGCCGCGTCGCTCGCCGGATCGGACGCGGCGCCGATCCAGGCGAGCCAGGTGGTCTCGTTGTCCTGGCAGTAGGCGTTGTTGTTGCCTTGCTGGGTGTGGCCCAGCTCGTCGCCGGCCAGCAGCATCGGCGTGCCTTGGGAGAGCATCAGCGTGGCCAGCAGCGCGCGCCGCAGCCGCTCGCGCAGGGCCAGCACGCCGGGGTCGTCGCTCGGGCCCTCGACGCCGCAGTTGTTGCTCAGGTTGTGGCCGTGGCCGTCGCGGTTGCCTTCCCCGTTCGCGAGGTTGTGGCGCTCGTTGTAGCTGACGAGGTCGCGCAGCGTGAAGCCGTCGTGCGCGGTGATGAAGTTGACGCTGGCGGTCGGCGCGCGGCCATCGTGCGCGAACTGCGTGCTCGACGCGGTGAAGCGGTGCGCGAAGTCGCCCAGGCCGGCCTTTCCGTCGCCCTCGTGGTCCTGCCGCAGCCAGAAGCCGCGCTGGGTGTCGCGATAGCGGTCGTTCCATTCGAGCCAGCCGGGTGGAAATTCGCCCAGGCGATAGCCGCCCGGGCCCAGGTCCCAGGGCTCGGCGATGAGCAGCGTGCGCGACAGCACCGGGTCTTGGGCGATGGCCGCGAAGAAGGGCGCGCGCGGGTCGAAGTCGTTGTTGCTTGCATTGCGGCCGAGCACCGGCGCCAGGTCGAAGCGGAAGCCGTCGACACCCATCTCGCAGGCCCAGAAGCGCAGGCTGTCCATTACCAGCTGCAGCACGCGCGGCTCGGCCAGGTCGAGGCAGTTGCCGGTGCCGGCCCAGTTCTCGTAGAGCGCGCGGTCGTCGGGGCGCAGGCGGTAGTACAGGGCGTTGTCGATGCCGCGCAGCGAGAGGGTGGGGCCGAATTCGTCGGTCTCGGCGCTGTGGTTGTAGACGACGTCGATCACCAGTTCCATGCCGCGCGCGTGGATCGCATCGGCCATCGCCCGGAACTCGCCGGCGGGCGTGGTGCCGGGGCGGCCGCTCCAGTAGCGGGCTTCGGGCGCGAACCAGCCGATGGTGCTGTAGCCCCAGTAGTTGCTCAGGCCCATGTGCAGCAGGCGCTGTTCGTCGGCGCGGTGCTGCACGGGCATGAGGCTCAGGGTGGTGACGCCCAGGCGCTGGAGGTGGTCGAGCACGGCGGGTTCGGCCAGTCCCGCATAGCTGCCTCGAAGGGGGGCAGGCACGGCTGGGTGGAGTCTTGTCTGGCCTTTGACGTGCAGTTCGTAGAGGACGCGGTCGGATGCCGGGATACGGGCGTGGCCGGCCAGGCGTTCGCTGCTCGGTGTTGCTGCTGCTACCCGGGCTTTGAGGGCTGCTGCGGAGTTGTCTCGCGTGTCCCTCTGGTCTGGGTTGGCGGGGTCGTGGCCGAGGAAGATGTCGCTGCCGTCGTAGGTGCCGAGGATTTCTCGGGCGTAGGGGTCGAGCAGGAGCTTGGCGGGGTTGAAGCGCTTGCCCTCTTGGGGGGACCAGGGGCCGTGGACCCGGTAGCCGTAGACGAGGCCGGCCTTGCCGCTGGGGAGATGGCCGTGCCAGATGCCGTCTGTCTGTTGCGGCAGCCTCAGGCGCTGTTGTTCGTTCTTGCCTGTGGTGTCGAAGATGCAGAGGTCTACGGCTTCTGCTGCTGGGGCTGCCAATGCGAAGTTGACGCCTTGCTTTGTGGGGGTTGCGCCCAGGGGGAAGGGGTGGCCTGGGCTCAGCATGGTTTTTGCCGTGCAGGGGGCTTGTTTTTCGGGGCCGGGTCTCGCCCCGGCGGGCGACTCACTTTCTTTTGCTTCGCCAAAAGAAAGTAAGCAAAGAAAAGGCGACCCTGCTGTCTGCGTCCCTCCGCTTCGCTACGGGCAACCTGCGGTGCTCGACTACGGCGGGGGTCCGCAGAACTCGCTTCGCTCAAACAGCTGCGGCCCTGATCCCGCCTACGTCTGCGCTCCTCGGCGCAGCCAGAAGGGATTGGGGAACCAAACGTGCCATCGCTTCGCTCGGCCCCCACGCGGCACAGCCGCTGCGCGGCTGTGCCGTTCGTGCCGAGCGAAGCGATGGCACGTGTCGTGTCGACCTCCCCTCTGGCTGCGCCGAGGAGCGGAGCGTTTCGCGGATAAGGGCTCGCAGCTGTTTGAGCGAAGCGAGTTCTGCGAGACCCCGCGAAACGCGAGCACCGCAGGTTGCCCCGTAGCGAAGCGCAGGGGTCGCAGACAGTGGGGTCGCCTTTCTTTTGCCTACGTTTCTTTGGCGAAGCAAAGAAAAGTAGGTCGCCTGCCGGGGCGAGACCCGGCCCCGGGAAAAAAACAAAGCCCAAAAACATCAAACCAACACCCACATCACAGTACCCAGAGGCGGCAAGCTGACACAAACAGAGTCCGCCTTCCCATGCCACTCGACGGCAGAGCTTTCGACAACCCCATTGCCCACCCCACTCCCCCCATACACAGCCCCATCCGTATTGATGATCTCCCGATAAGAGCCAGCAAACGGAACCCCCAACCGATACCCAACCCGAGGCACAGGCGTGAAGTTGCAGACAGCAATGACGAACGCCCCGTCACGAGCCCTCCGAACAAAAGCAAACACCGACTGATCCGCATCGTCATGCACGATCCACTCGAACCCGTCGCCGTCATGATCGAGCTCGTGCAGCGCCGGAAAATGCCGGTACACGTTGTTCAGGTCGCGCACCAGCCGCCGCACGCCTTGATGCGCCGCGTGCTCCAGCAGATGCCAGTCCAGGCTGCGGTCCGCATTCCATTCGGCGTACTGCGCGAACTCGCCCCCCATGAACAACAGCTTCTTGCCGGGATACGCCCAGAGGTAGCCATACAGGTTGCGCAGCCCGGCAAACTTCTGCCACTCGTCCCCCGGCATGCGCCCGATCAGCGAACCCTTGCCGTGCACCACCTCGTCGTGCGACAGCGGCAGCACGAAGTTCTCGCTGTGCGCATACATCAGCCCGAAGGTGATCTTCTGGTGGTGGTGCTTGCGGTAGACCGGGTCGGTGCCCGCATACGCCAGGGTGTCGTTCATCCACCCCATGTTCCACTTGTAGTGGAAGCCCAGGCCGCCGTCTTCCGGCGGGCGGGTCACTCCGGGGAAGCTGGTCGACTCCTCTGCCAGCGTCACCGCGCCGGGCCGTTCGACGCCCACCACGCGGTTCATGCGCCGCAGGAAGTCGATGGCCTCGAGGTTCTCGCGTCCGCCGAAGGTGTTGGGTATCCACTCGCCCGCCTTGCGGCTGTAGTCGCGGTAGAGCATCGAGGCCACCGCGTCCACGCGCAGGCCGTCCACGCCGTAGCGCTCCAGCCAGTAGAGGGCATTGCCGACGAGGTAGTTGCGCACCTCGGTGCGCGCGTAGTTGAAGATCAGCGTCTGCCAGTCGTTGTGGAAGCCCTCGCGCGGGTCGGCGTACTCATAAAGCGCGGTGCCGTCGAAGCTGCCGAGGCCGTGCGCGTCGGTCGGGAAGTGCGCGGGCACCCAGTCGAGGATCACGCCCAGCCCCGCCGCATGCGCGGCCTCGACGAAATGCCGGAAGTCGCCCGGCGTGCCGAAGCGCGAGGTCGGTGCGTACAGGCCGATCGGCTGGTAGCCCCAGGAGCCGTCGAACGGATGCTCGCTGATCGGCAGCAGCTCGATGTGCGTGAAGCCCATGTCGCGCGCATAGGGCACCAGCGTGTCGGCCAGCTCGCGGTAGTCGAGCCACTCGTGGCCGTTGTTCTTGCGGCGCCACGAGCCCAGGTGCACTTCATAAATGCTGATCGGCGCATGGCGGCCATTGGCCTCGGCACGGCCTTCGGGCATCTTGACTGCGGCCGGCAGCGGCTGCACCACGCAGGCGGTGTCTGGCCGCAGCTGTGCCGAGAACGCGAAAGGGTCGGCCTTGCGCAGCACTTCGCCGTGCGCCGAAAGAATCTCGAACTCGTAGGCATCGCCCACCGTCACGTGCGGCGCGAAGATCTCCCACACGCCGCACTCGCGGCGCAGCCGCATCATGTGGCGCCGGCCGTCCCAGTTGTTGAAGTTGCCGACCACCGACACGCGCCGCGCATTCGGCGCCCAGACCGCGAAGGCCACGCCCTTGACGCCGTTCATCTCGCGCAGATGCGCACCCAGCCGCTCCCACGGCCGCAGGTGCGTGCCCTCGGCCAGCAGCCAGACGTCGGTATCGCCAAGCACGAACGGAAAGCGGTAGGGGTCCTCGAGCCGAGAGGTGTGGGCGTCCCAGTCGATCTGGAACGAATAGCCCATGCGGGCCTCGGCCGCCGGCACCAGTCCGCTGAAAAGGTCCGACTCCCCGTGCCGCGAAAGAATCGACAGCGGCCAGCCGGTGCGCGAATGCACCACCGCCACGCGCTGCGCGCCGGGCAGAAGCGCGCGCACCTCCAGGCCCTCGGCGGTCTCGTGCGGCCCCAGCACGGCGAACGGATCGCCGTGTTCGGCGCGCATGAGCGCGCGGACTTCGGATTCGGACAACGGCTTCAGGGGCATGGCGGTCAGCTCATTCCTTCTTCGGCGGGCATGCCGATGAAGACGCCATAGGGCGCCAGCACCAGCATGCGCTTTTCATCGATGCTCTGCACGGCGGCGGTCGGCGCGAGCGGTTGTCCGACGAGAGGCTGCATTGACTGCAATCCATCGGGCAAGGGCATCGACACCGGCGCGCCCCCCAGGTTGAAGATCGCGTGGAGCGATTGGTTCCCGTCGGTGCGCTCGAAATGCAGCAGGGGCTCGGGCGCGTCGATGAAGGCGATGCCGCCGGTGCGCAGCAGCGGCTGCGTGCGGCGCCAGCGCAGCAGGGCGCGGCTGAAGGCGAGCATCGAGCCCGGGTCGTCGGCCTGCCGCGCAACGGCCAGCGGCAGGTGCGGCCCGTACACCGGCAGCCACGGCGTGCCGGTGGTGAAGCCGCCGTGGGGCGCGTCAGAGGTCCAGGGTATCGGCGTGCGGCAGCCGTCGCGGCCCTTGAATTCGGGCCAGAACGCCCGGCCGTAAGGGTCTTGCAGCAGTTCGAACGGCACCTCGGCCTCGGGCAGGCCGAGTTCCTCGCCCTGGTAGATGCTGGCGCTGCCGCGCAGCGTGAGCAGCAGCATCAGCCAGAGGCGGTCACGGCGCGTGTCGGCTGGAGCGCCGCCGCTCCAGCGGGTGGCGACACGCGGCACGTCGTGGTTCGACACGGCCCAGCAGCCCCAGCCGCCGGTGGGGGCCAGCGCGCCATCGAGTGCTTCCACCTGGTGGCGCAGGTGCCTGGGGCTGTGGTCGGCCGTGAGCAGGCTGAAGCTGTAGGCCAGGTGCAGGCGCTTGCCGCTCTCGGTGTATTGCGCCATGACGGGCGGCGCGTTCTCGTCGCCGACCTCGCCCAGCGCCACCGCGCCGTAGCCGTCGAGCAGCCGGCGCAGGTTTTCGAGAAACGCCAGGTTCTCGTGCTGGCTCTTGTCGTACAGGTGCTGCTGCATCGCATACGGGTTGTCGGCGCGCACCGTGCTGACCTCGTCGATCGACGCGAGCGAGGCCGGCGGGTTGTCGCGCAGCAGCGCGTCGTGGAACTGGTGGTTGCAGGCGTCGAAGCGGAAGCCGTCGACGCCGCGCTCGCACCAGAAGCGCACTTCGCCGAGCAAGGCCTCCTGCACCTCGGCGCAATGGAAGTTCAGGTCGGGCTGTTCGGCAAGAAAGCTGTGCAGGTAGTACTGCCGCCGCCGCGCATCCCATTGCCAGGCCGAGCCGCCGAACACCGACAGCCAGTTGGTGGGCGGCGTGCCGTCGGGTTTGGGGTCGGCCCATACGTACCAGTCGGCCTTGGGGTTGTCGCGGGAGCTGCGGCTTTCGGCGAACCAGGCGTGCTGGTCGGAGGTGTGCGAGAGCACCTGGTCGATGATGAGCTTCAGGCCCAGCGCATGCATGCGCGCGAGCATGGCGTCGAAGTCGGCCAGCGTGCCGAACAGCGGATCGACCGCGCGGTAGTCGGACACGTCGTAGCCGAAGTCCTTCATCGGCGAACGGAAGAAGGGCGATACCCAGACCGCATCGACGCCTAGCGCCGCCACGTGGTCGAGCCGGGCCGTGATGCCGGGCAGGTCGCCGATGCCGTCGCCGTTGCTGTCGCTGAAGCTGCGCGGGTAGATCTGGTAGATCACCGTGCCGCGCCACCATTCGCTGCCGCCTTTGTCGCTGCTCTTGTCGCTGGTGCCCATGCCGGTCCCTGTGGTCGGAAAACCATTGTGGCATGCGAGATTCGGGCCAGTGATACGCCCCGCGCGGGCGTTGGTGCGCGGCCTCCGGCCGCCGCCATCACAGCCGCGCGAGCAGCCCGGCGACGGTTTCGTTCGCCAGGCCCAGCGGCTCGAGCAAGTCGTTCTCGAGGCGGAAGTCGATGCCGTTGACCAGCGAGGCCGCGTCCACGATGGTGCGGGTCGCGGGCGTGGGCACGCCGGCGATGGCGCCGAGCGCCTCGATGAAGGCCAGGCCGTAGGGCATGTCCTCGGTCACGTAGCGGGTGTCGACCTGCACCGGGCCGGGTGGCCCGCCGCGCTTGGCGTGCAGCTCGGCGGCGATGTCCGCCAGCTTTTCCGACGTGGTGCCGAAGGAGCGCGCGAAGTGCGCCTCGATGGGGCCGAGCTCGATGCCGAAGGCCCGTGCCACGGCGCGGCGCTCCTGGTCGAGCGCCTCGATCGCGCGCGACACGCCGGGTGTCATGCAGTGGTACTGCGGCCAGTTCTCGGCGCGCTCGATGCGGGTCCAGTTGAACACCGCGAGCGGGCCATGCGACTGCGGGTTGACGTTGGCCAGGGCGCTGGCGAGGGCGCTTTCCTGCGGGAAGAAGCCGTCGCCGAAGAGCTCGGTGCACAGCGCGACGGCCTCGTCCGCCTTCGCGCCGGGCAGGGTGGACACGCCGACCGCCTTGCGCCGCGTCATGACCTTGACCTGCGCGCCCGACTCCCGGCGCGCGGTCAGCACGGTCGTGCCGAAGCTGGCGACGGTGACCTGCCGTCCGGCTTGCCTGGCTGCTTCATGGAGATAGAGCGACGACAGCGAGGCCATCGAGCTGACGATCACCGTCTGGCCGTCGCGCAGGAAGGGCAGCAGCGCGTCCATCACCCGCTTGTGGCCGTTGACCGGCAGGGCGAGCAGCAGCACGTCCGATGCCGCGCAAAGGCCGGCTGCGTCGTCGGCCACCTCGACCGTCACCGAAAACGACTGGATGCCGCCGGCTTCCAGCGCCTGCGTCCGCAGGGCCTCGGCGCCCCGGCCGCCCGGCGACCACACGGTCACGCCGTGCCCCGCCCGCCGCAGCCAAGCCGCGCTGGCCAGCGCGATCGCCCCGGTGCCGGCAATGCCGACGCGGTGTGCCAATCTATTCAACCTTGATCCCGCCTTGTTTGATGACCTTCGCCCAGCGCTGGCTGTCTTCCGTCACGACCTTGCCCAGCGCGGCCGGGCCGCCGCAGGTGTTGACCGCGCCCAGTTGGGCGAAGCGCTGCTTCGTCTCCGGCAGGTTGCACACCTCCATCAGCGCTGCCGACAGCTTCTCGATGCTTGCCGCCGGCATGCGTGCCGGGGCCATCACGCCGACCCAGACCGGCACTTCCATGCCCGGCAGGCCGGTGGCCTCGCCGATGGTGGGCGCCGAGCCCATGCTGGGGAGGGAAGCGCGCGAGAAGGTGCCCAGCACGCGCGCCTTGCCGCTGGCGACCATGGGCTCGATCGAGGCCACGCTGGTCACGATGGTCGCCACCTGCCCGCCCAGCAGGTCGGTCATGGCGGGCGCCGCGCCCCGGTAGGGCACGTGCAGCAGGTTCACGCCGCTGGCCTGGGCCAGCAGCGCCCCGGTCAGGTGCGAGACGGTGCCGTTGCCGGTCGAGGCGTAGGTCACCTGGCCCGGCCTGGCCTTGGCGTCGCGCAGCACATCGGCCACGGTCTTGTAGGGGCTTTCGGTGCGCACCGAAAGCGTCATGGGCGTGTCGGCCACCAGGGCCACCGGCACCAGCTCGTGCACCGGGTCGTAGGGCAGCCTGGCCTGCAGGTGCGGAGCGATCGTGACCGCGCCGCCCGTGGCCAGCAGCACCGTGGCGCCGTCGGTCGCCTTGGCCACGGCGTCGGCTGCCACGATGCCGCCGGCGCCGGCCTTGTTGTCGATGATGACCGGCTGGCCCAGCCTGTCGGTCAGCTTGGCGCCCAGGTAGCGCGCGATCACGTCTTGCGCGCCGCCGGTGGCGAAGGGGACGACGATGCGCAGGGGCTTGTCGTTGTGCTGTGCCCACAGCGGCGTGGCGGCGACTACGGCGAAGCACAGGACAAGATGTTTCAAAAACAATTTCATGGCGAATTCCATCCCGTGGCGCACTGTTTGGGCTTCGTTATTTCGCGAAATGCCGCGGAACCGGCTTTGCCGGGCCGCTGGCATTGCCCCCGGCAGGGGGAAGGAGAAGCGACACGAAGTGCGCGAAGCCTGGGGGCGAGTCTAGTCCGGCGCGATAATCCCGCGTTCCCGGCCGCCTTGCGCCGGGCTCTTGCCGAACCGCCATGAATCCCAGCTACAAACCCAGCGACGTCGAGTCCGCTGCCCAGGCGCAATGGAGCGCCGCCGATGCCTACCGCGTCACCGAGGACGCGAGCCGCAAGAAGTACTACGCCTGCTCGATGCTGCCGTATCCCAGCGGCAAGCTGCACATGGGCCACGTGCGCAACTACACGATCAACGACATGCTCACGCGCTACCTGCGCATGAGCGGCTACAACGTGCTGATGCCCATGGGCTGGGACGCCTTCGGCCTGCCGGCCGAGAACGCGGCGCTGAAGAACGGCGTGCCGCCGGCCAAGTGGACCTACGAGAACATCGCCTACATGAAGGGCCAGCTCCAGGCAATGGGCCTGGCCATCGACTGGAGCCGAGAGATCGCCACCTGCGACCCGAGCTACTACAAGTGGAACCAGTGGCTGTTCCTGAAGATGCTCGAAAAGGGCATTGCCTACCGCAAGACCCAGGTCGTGAACTGGGACCCGGTCGACCAGACCGTGCTGGCCAACGAGCAGGTGATCGACGGCAAGGGCTGGCGCACCGGCGCCACTGTCGAGCGCCGCGAGATCCCGGGCTACTACCTGAAGATCAGCGACTACGCCGAGGAACTGCTCGATCACACCCAGCACAAGCTGCCGGGCTGGCCCGAGCGCGTCAAGCTGATGCAGGAAAACTGGATCGGCAAGAGCGAAGGCCTGCGCTTCGCCTTCACCCATGACATCAAGGGTGCGGACGGCAAGCCGATCCAGGACGGCCGCATGTACGTGTTCACCACGCGCGCCGACACCATCATGGGCGTGACCTTCTGCGCCGTGGCGCCCGAGCACCCGCTGGCCGCGCATGCCGCCACGCTCGACCCCAAGGTCGCGGCCTTCATCGAGGAATGCAAGAGCGGCGGCACCACCGAGGCCGAGCTCGCCACGCAAGAGAAGAAGGGCGTGCCCACCGGCCTCACGGTGACGCACCCGATCACCGACGAGCAGGTGCCGGTGTGGGTCGGCAACTACGTGCTCAT
This sequence comes from Variovorax durovernensis, assembly GCF_977011995.1. Taxonomy (NCBI): domain Bacteria; kingdom Pseudomonadati; phylum Pseudomonadota; class Betaproteobacteria; order Burkholderiales; family Comamonadaceae; genus Variovorax; species Variovorax durovernensis. The sequence continues at coordinate 636,254 of NZ_CDRNCW010000001.1, forward strand.
CGGCTACGGCGACGGCGCCGTGATGGGCGTGCCCGCGCACGACGAGCGCGACTTCGCCTTCGCCAACAAGTACGGCATCGAGATCATCCAGGTCGTTCTGGTCGACGACGAGCCGCACTTCGACTATCACAAGTGGCAGGACTGGTACGCCGACAAGCAGCGCGGCGTGACCATCAACTCCGACAACTTCAGCGGCATGAGCTACAAGGAGGCCGTGGCCGCCGTGGCGCATGCGCTGGGCCAGAAGGGCCTGGGCGAGCTGCAGACCACCTGGCGCCTGCGCGACTGGGGCGTGAGCCGCCAGCGCTACTGGGGCACGCCGATCCCGATCATCCATTGCGAAGAACACGGCGCGGTGCCGGTCCCCGAGAAGGACCTGCCCGTGGTGCTGCCGACCGACTGCGTGCCGGACGGCTCGGGCAACCCGCTGCACAAGCACGAAGGCTTCCATGCCGGCGTGGTCTGCCCCGTCTGCGGCAAGCCCGCGCGGCGCGAGACCGACACCATGGACACCTTCGTCGACTCGTCGTGGTACTTCATGCGCTACTGCGACCCGAAGAACGACGAAGCCATGGTGGCCGGCGGCGCCGACTACTGGATGCCGATGGACCAGTACATCGGCGGCATCGAGCACGCCATTCTTCACCTGCTGTACGCGCGCTTCTGGACCAAGGTGATGCGCGACCTCGGCCTGCTGAAGGCCGACGAGCCCTTCAGCAAGCTGCTGACGCAGGGCATGGTGCTCAACCACATCTACTACAACCGTGGCGAGAAGGGCGGCAAGAACTACTTCCCCCCCTCGGAAGTCACGCCAGTGGTCGACGCGCAGGGCCGCATCACCGGCGGTACGCTGGCCGACGGCACGAAGCTGGAATACGGCGGCGTCGGCAAGATGGGCAAGACCGAACGCAACGGCGTCGACCCGCAGGACCTGATCGAGAAGTACGGCGCCGACACGGCTCGCCTGTACACCATGTTCACCGCGCCGCCCGAAGCCACCCTCGAGTGGAACGACGCGGCCGTCGAAGGCAGCTACCGCTTCCTGCGCCGGGTGTGGAACTTCGGCGCGGCGCAGGCCGACATCGCTCCCGTCGCGCTGGCCGGCCAGACCTTCGGCAAGGGCGCCCAGGCGCTTCGCCGCGAAGTGCATACCGTGCTGCGCCAGATCGACTACGACTACCAGCGCATGCAATACAACACGGTCGTGTCGGGCGCGATGAAGCTGCTCAACGCGCTGGAAGGCTTCAAGCCCGACGGCAGCGCGGGCGACGCCGCCGCGGTGCGCGAGGGCTTCGGCATCCTGCTGCGCTGCCTGTACCCTGCCACGCCGCACATCGCGCAGCAGCTGTGGAACGAACTCGGCTACGACAAGGACCTGGGCGGGCTGCTCGACGCACCCTGGCCCACGGTCGACGTCGGCGCGCTGGTGCAGGACGAGATCGAGCTCATGCTGCAGGTCAACGGCAAGCTGCGCGGCAAGCTCAGCGTGCCGGCCGGCGCCTCGAAGGACGAGATCGAAAAACTCGCACTGGCCTGCGACGACTTCGTCAACTTCGCCGAAGGCGCGCCACCCAAGCGCGTGATCGTGGTTCCCGGCCGTCTGGTCAACGTGGTTCTTTGAACGACTCAAGCATGAACAATCGCAATGTCTCGCTGCCGCGCCGCGGCCTTCTCCTCGGACTGGCGGCGGCCGGCGCCTCGCTCGGCCTGGCCGGGTGCGGCTTCGAGCTGCGCAAGGCACCGGTCTTTGCGTTCAAGACACTGTCGGTGTCGGGCAACACGGCCATGATCAACCAGATCCGGCGTGAACTGCGGGCCACCGGCTCGGTGACCGTGCTGCCGCCGGAAGACGCCACCAAGGCCGACGTGATCCTGGAGATCCTGGGCGAGGACCGCAACCGCATCGTGATCTCGACCAACTCGGCGGGCTTGGTGCGCGAGCTGCAGTTGCAGCTGCGCGTCCGCTTCCGGCTGCGGACCCCTGGCGGCAAGGACCTGATTCCGGCCGCCGATGTCTCGCAGACGCGCGACCTGAGCTTCAACGAGACCAACGCGCTGGCCAAGGAAGGCGAAGCCGACCTGCTGTTCCGCGACATGCAGTCGGACATCGCGCAGCAGCTGATGCGCCGTATCGCAGCGGTCAAGTCGCTGTAATCCGTCGATGCAACTCGCCAGCGCCTCGCTCGGGGCTCATCTGCAGAAGGGCCTGAAGCCGCTCTACACGATCCACGGCGACGAGCCGCTGCTCGCGCAGGAAGCGGCCGACGCCATCCGCGCCGCCGCGCGCGCGCAGGGCTATACCGAGCGCAGTTCGTACACCGTGGCCGGCGCGCACTTCGACTGGAGCGCGGTGCTCGCGGCCGGCGGCTCGCTCTCGCTGTTCGCCGACAAGCAGATCGTGGAGATCCGTATTCCGTCGGGCAAGCCGGGCAAGGACGGCAGCACGGCGCTACAGCAACTGGCCGAGTCGGCACCCGGCAACGACAGCACGCTCACGCTGGTGATGCTGCCGCGGCTGGACAAGGCCACGCGCACCGGTGCCTGGTTCTCGGCGCTGGAGAACAACGGCGCGAGCATCCAGGTCGACCCGATCGAGCGCAGCGCGCTGCCGCAATGGATCGCGCAGCGCCTGGGCCAGCAGGGCCAGCGCGTGATGCCCGGCGACGAAGGCCAGCGCACGCTGCAGTTCTTTGCCGACCGGGTCGAGGGCAACCTGCTCGCGGCGCACCAGGAAATCCAGAAGCTCGCGCTGCTGCATCCCGCGGGCGAGCTCAGTTGGGAGCAGGTCGAAGGTGCAGTCAACAACGTGGCGCGCTACGACGTGTTCAAGCTGTCCGAAGCCGTGCTGGCCGGCAACCCGCAGCGCGTGGCGCGCATGCTCGACGGCCTGCAGGCCGAGGGCGAGGCCGAGGTGCTGGTGCACTACACGATCGCCGAGGACATCCGCGCGCTCAAGCGCGTGAAGGACGCCATGGCCTCGGGCCGTCCGCTGCCGATGGCGTTGCGCGAGAACCGCATCTGGGGCCCGCGCGAGCGTGCCTTCGAGCGCGTGCTGCCCCGGCTGGACGACCGCATGCTGACCCGCCTGCTGCGCGCCGCGCACGTGGTCGACGGCATCGTGAAGGGCCTGAAGCAGCCCGACTGGCCCGCCAGCGGCTGGCAGGCGCTGCAACGGCTGGCGCTGATGCTGTGCCGCGCGTGCAGCAGCGCGGCGGCCGTCCCAAGACGCGCCTGATCCGAGGATGGCTCCAGCCATCAAAAGGCCCGCCGCAGCCTGGCCACGGATCGGCATGGGAAAATAGAGGCATGAACGCGTTCAACGTCAGCGAGCACATGCAGACCCTTGGTCTGCAAGCCAAAGCCGCTGCATTCCTCATGGCCCGTGCGGATGCAGCTACCAAAAACATAGCACTAAAGGTGCTGGCCCGGCGCCTGCGCGAAGCCGGCCCGGTGCTGGCTACAGCCAACCGGAAAGACCTGGAGCGCGCCACGGCCGCCGGCCTCTCGGCACCGATGGTAGACCGCCTCAAGCTCACGCCCAAGGTCATCGAGACCGTCGCCCAGGGCTGCGAGCAGCTCGCCGGCATGTCCGACGTGATCGGCGAAATCATCGGCATGAAGCAGCAGCCCAGCGGCATCCGCGTGGGCCAGATGCGCGTGCCGATCGGCGTCTTCGGCATGATCTACGAGAGCCGGCCCAACGTGACCATCGAAGCCGCGAGCCTGGCCATCAAGAGCGGCAATGCCGCCATCCTGCGCGGCGGTTCGGAAGCCATCGAATCGAACAAGGCGCTGGCGCTGCTGGTGTCCGAGGCCCTGGCCGAAGCCGGCCTGCCGGTCGAGGCGGTGCAGCTGGTGCAGACCACCGACCGCGAAGCCGTCGGCCAGCTGATCGCCATGCCGGAGTTCGTGGACGTGATCATTCCGCGCGGCGGCAAGGGCCTGATCGAGCGCATCAGCCGCGACGCCAAGGTGCCGGTCATCAAGCATCTGGACGGCAACTGCCATGTGTACGTGGACGACACGGCCGAGTTCGACATGGCGCTGCGCATCGTCGACAACGCCAAGACCCAGAAGTACAGCCCCTGCAACGCCGCCGAAGGCCTGCTGGTGTCGGCCACGGTCGCCGAAGACTTCCTGCCCGAGATCGCCGCCATCTTCGCGGCCAAGGGTGTGGAAATGCGTTGCGACCCCGAAGCCGCCCGCATCCTGCGCGCCGATGGCGCCATCGATCCGCAGGCCAAGGTGGTCGATGCCGTCGAGTCCGACTGGTCCGAGGAATACCTTGCCGCCGTGATCAGCATCAAGGTGGTGGCCGGCGTGGACGAGGCCATCGCCCACATCAACCGCTATTCGAGCCATCACACCGACGCCATCGTCACGCGCGACCATGTGCATGCGCAGCGCTTCCTGCGCGAGGTCGATTCGGCCAGCGTCATGGTCAATGCGAGCACCCGCTTCGCGGACGGGTTCGAGTTCGGGCTGGGTGCCGAAATCGGCATCAGCACCGACAAGTTCCACGCCCGCGGACCGGTCGGCATCGAAGGACTGACCTCGCTCAAGTACGTCGTGCTCGGGCAGGGCGAAGTCCGGAGTTGAGAAGCTGTGGAGAGCGGATCGGCTGAACCAAGTCCGCTTTCTCCAGTCTTGTCATTGGGGCGGCCATCCCCAAATCCTACAATTCCGCTCTACCTTTAAGCACAAAACCAACAAGGCCGCCGCATGGTTCCGCATCTCGTCACCGCCCTGACCGGCCCGATCAACGAACTGGAGCAGCGGGTACTCGACTCGATGCCCGCCATCGAGCGCTGGTTCAGGCTCGAATGGATGGAACACACGCCGCCGTTCTACAGCGCCGTGGACATCCGCAACGCCGGCTTCAAGCTCGCGCCGGTCGACACCAACCTGTTCCCCGGCGGCTGGAACAACCTCACCAAGGAAATGCTGCCGCTGGCCGTGCAGGCGGCGCAGGCAGCCATCGAGAAGATCTGCCCGGAGGCGCGCAACCTGCTCGTCATTCCGGAAAATCACTCCAAGAACACCTTTTATCTCGCCAACGTCGCGCAACTGGTGCGCATCTTCCACATGGCGGGACTCAACGTGCGCGTCGGGTCGATAGACCCGGCCATCAAGTCGCCCAAGAAGATCGAACTGCCCGGCGGCGACGTCGTCACGCTGGAGCCAGTGGTGCGCACCAAGCGCCGGCTGGGGCTGAAGAACTTCGATCCCTGCACAATTCTGCTCAACAACGAGCTTTCAGCGGGAACGCCCGGCATCCTCGAGGATCTGCACGAGCAGTACCTGTTGCCGCCGCTGCATGCGGGCTGGTCGGTGCGTCGCAAGAGCAACCACCTGCACAGCTATGAAGAGCTGTCCAAGCGCTTCGGCAAGCTGCTGGGCATCGACCCCTGGCTCATCAACCCGATCTATGCGCGCGCCGAAGGCGTCGACGTGGCCGAGGGCCGCGGCATCGACGTGCTGACCAGCCATGTGGATGCGGTGCTGACCAAGGTGCGCCGCAAGTACAAGGAATACGGCATCAACGAGAAGCCGTTCGTGGTCGTCAAGGGTGGCCACAGCGACAGCGGCAGCCCGGGCGTGGTGACGGTGCGCGACGTGAAAGACGTCGAGGCGCTGATCGGCAAGCCGCGCGGCGCGTCGGCCGCCAAGGCCGCCAACAGCCGGGAAGCGCGCGAGTTGCGCGAGCTGCGCGAACCCACCGAGCTGATCGTCCAGGAAGGCGTGCTCACCAACGAGCGCGTGCACAACGGCGTGGCCGAACCGGTCGTCTACATGATGGACCGCTACGTGGTCGGCGGCTTCTACCGCGTGCATGCCGAGCAGGCGCCCGACGAGAACCTCAAGCTGCCGGGCGCGAGCTTCGTGCCGCTGGCCTTCTCCGAAAGCGCGCACCTGCCGCAGCCGGGCGCCAAGCCCGGCGCCAGCGCGCCGAACCGCTTCTACATGTATGGCGTGGTCGGCCGGCTCGCAATGGTGGCCGCCAGCTACGAGATGGAAGCCACCAACCCGGACGCCGAAATCTACGAATGATTGCGGGGGCCGGCTTGCGGCGGCGGCGGGCAGCGGCAAAATAGCGGCCCCACATCAACGGAACCCAAAGGGCGGAGGGGATGCATGGCGCGGAATCCGCCGCCATCGCTCCCCCGCGTGTCTGACACGTCGATTGAAGCAGCCAGCCCTTTTCCCATCGACTTCGTGTCAGCCCCCAAAACCATCTCCGCCGGCCTGATCGTCGGCGCCATCGGTGTCGTCTACGGCGACATCGGCACCAGCGTCCTGTATGCCGTCAAGGAAGTCTTCGGCCACGGCCATGTGCCGTTCACGGTCGAGAACGTCTACGGCATCCTGTCGATGTTCTTCTGGACGCTCACCGTCATCGTCTCCATCAAGTACGTGGTGCTGGTGCTGCGTGCCGACAACGAAGGCGAGGGCGGGCTGGTCGCGATGCTCGCGCTGGCTTCGCGCGCGGTGGCGGACAAGCCCAGGCTGCGCCACCTGCTGCTGGTGGTCGGCATCTTCGGCACATCGCTGTTCTATGGCGACGGGGTCATCACGCCGGCCATCTCGGTGCTGTCGGCGGTCGAGGGCCTGGAAGTGGTGTCGCCGCATTTCACGCATTACGTCATTCCGCTGACGCTGGTCGTGCTGTTCTGCCTTTTCGTGGTGCAGAAGCGCGGCACGGCGGGCATCGGCAAGTTCTTCGGGCCGGTCACGCTGGTGTGGTTCCTGTCGATCGCGGTGCTCGGCGTGTCGCAGATCGTGCACCACCCTGAAATCCTCAAGGCGCTGAACCCGTTCTACGCGCTCAAGTTCATCTGGGACAACCCCGGCACCAGCTTCATCCTTCTGGGCGCCACCGTGCTGTGCGTGACCGGGGCCGAGGCGCTGTATGCCGACCTGGGCCACTTCGGCAAGAGCCCGATCCGCATCGCGTGGTTCTCGGTCGTGATGCCGGCGCTCACGCTCAACTACTTCGGTCAGGGCGCGCTGCTGCTGGAGAACCCCGAGGCGGTGAAGAACCCGTTCTTCATGATGGCGCCCGAATGGGCGCTCATTCCGCTGGTGCTGCTGGCCACGCTGGCCACGGTGATCGCGTCGCAGGCGCTCATCACGGGCGCGTTCAGCGTCACGCGCCAGGTCATCCAGCTGGGCTACCTGCCGCGCCTGAACATCGAGCACACCAGTGTGCGCACGGCCGGGCAGATCTACATTCCGCTGGTCAACTGGGGCCTGTTCGTGGCCATCGTGCTGGCGGTGGTCATGTTCCGCTCGTCGAGCAGCCTGGCCGCGGCCTACGGTATTGCCGTGACCACCGACATGCTCATCACCACGGTGCTGACCTTCTTCGTGATCCGCTATGCATGGAAGCTGCCGCTGCTGCTGTGCATCGGCTCGACGGCGGTGTTCTTCTTCGTCGACTTCATGTTCTTCGCCTCGAACCTGCTCAAGCTGTTCGAGGGCGGCTGGTTCCCGCTGATGATCGGCGGCTTCGTGTTCACGCTGATGATCACCTGGAAGGAAGGCCGACGCCTGATGGGCGAGGCCCAGCATGCCGACGCCATCGACCTGAAGTCGTTCCTCGACTCGGTGTTCGTGAGCCCGCCGGTGCGCGTGGACGGCACGGCGGTGTTCCTCACGGCCGAGCCGGGCGTGGTGCCCAATGCGCTGCTGCACAACCTCAAGCACAACAAGGTGCTGCACGAGCAGAACATGTTCGTCACCGTGCGCAACCACGAGGTGCCCTGGATCCCCATGGACAAGCGCATAGAGATCGAGCCGCTGGGCCATCACTGCTGGCAGATCATCGTGCACTACGGCTTCAAGAACGACATCGACCTGCCGCGCGCGCTTGAGCACGCACGCATGCGCGGCTGCCAGCTGGAGGCCATGACGACCAGCTACTTCCTGTCGCGCGACGTGGTGATTCCCACGCTCGGAAGCGGCATGGCGCCGTGGCGCGAGAAGCTGTTCGCGCAGATGCACCACAACGCGAGCGGGGCGGCGGCGTTCCTGGGGCTGCCGAACAACGCGGTGGTGGAGCTGGGGTCGAAGATCGAGATCTGAGGCTGGGGCAGAGCGCCTCAGTCGAACTCCCCCGGCCGTTCCTTCGCAATCTGTTCCACGTGCGAGGCGATCGCGCCCGGCGTGGTGAACCAGATGTCGCCCCGGTCGCGCGCATGCGCCAGGTGCGCGAGCGCGGTGCGCAGGTGCCGCAGCCGGTAGGGCTGGCCCACGATGTACGGATGCAGCGCCACGCCCATCACCAGCGGCTGCGTGCGCGACTGGCCGAGCATTTCCTCGAAGTTGTCGATCACCATCGCGCTGAAGTCCTTCGCGTCCATCAGGCGGCCGACGATCATCGGGATGTCGTTGAGCTCCTGGGGATACGGCACCGACCACAGCGAGCCGCCGCCGCGCGTGCGCATGCGCAGCGGCTGGTCGTCGTGGCACCAGTTGAGCGTGTAGCCGTAGCCGGTCTCGGCCAGCAGGTCGGGCGTGACGGCGCTTTCCGAAATCCATGGCGAGAGCCACCCGGCGGGCGCCTGCCCGCTCTCGCGCAGCATGCGCTCGCGGCAGCGCTGCAGCAGCGCGCGCTCGTGCACCTCGTCGAGCACCCCCTGGCGTTCGGCGTTGCTGTGGCCGTGGCCGATCAATTCGTCGCCGCGCGCCACCAGCGCCTGGACCAGTTCGGGGCAATGGTCGTACAGCGCGGTGTTGACGAGCGCGCCGGTGGGCAGCGCGAGCGCGTCGAACAGATCGAGGCAGCGCCACGCGCCGACGCGGTTGCCGTACTCGCGCCAGCCGTGGTTGAGCACGTCGGGTTGCGGCGAGGCCGGGCCGATGCATGCGCCCAGCCCGTCGCCGAAGGCGAAGTGCTCGACGTTGAAGCCGATGTACACCGCCAGCCGCGCGCCGTTCGGCCACACGTAGTCGGGCCGCCGCGTGATCGGCCGGTAATCGAAGCGGTCGTGCGTGGGGAGCCGGTCGGGCCAGCGCGTCGTCATGCCGGCGGCCTCGTCACAGCACGGCGAGGCCGGCGCGCACCAGCAGCCATTCGGCGCTGTCGTTCCACACGTCCATCTGCACGATCAGGCCGTGGCGCACCACGTAGCGGTCGACGTATCGATTGCCTTCGAAGGCCGTGCCGTCGGGCCATGCGCCGTAGAGCGTGCCGAGGCTGTAGACCACCGTTTCCTCGGGCGAGCCACCGGACACCGTCTCGGTGCGCTCGATCTTCTTCTTGACCCAGGCATAGCGCTTCGCATTGAAGGCCGAGGTGTCGCCGGGTGCCTGCATCGGCCGGTTGCCGGTGAAGCGGATCCGGATGTCGGACGCGGTGAAGCGGGAGGCCGACTGCGGGTCGGGAATCATCACTAGGCGAAGGAACTCGTCCACCACGGCGGCGGGGTCGAGCGCGGGATTGCTCTGCTGCGAAACGGATGCTTCCACGGGGTTCTCCAATCTTGCTGGGCCATGGCGGTGCACGGCGGGATATCGCGACAGGGTTCGTGCAATTCCCGTGCCTGATGGTTGACATTGTGGCGCCAAGATTGTTGACAATCTGGCTCTGCCGGCCTCCCGGCACAATCGCCCGATGCGATGCCTCGAGCCCGGCCGGACGCATGAGGAAAAGGCCCCTGCCGGCAAGGACATCGCCCCTTCCGGCAACATCGCGCCCCGATACCCCGGCGGCAGCCGCCGTTCGTGGCACCGCAAGAAAGAACGCCTGATGAAAAACATCCTCTTCGTCGCCGACCCGCTCGATCATTTCAAGATCTACAAGGACACCACCTTCTCGATGATGCGCGAGGCCCAGCGCCGCGGCCACCGCATCGCGGCCTGCCTGCCGCAGGACATCCAGTGGAAGTCGGGCGGCTTCGTCACCGCCACGGTGCAGCAGATCACGCTGACCGGCGACGCGAAGGACTGGTACCGCGTCGACATCACCGAGTCGAAGGCGCTGAAGGACTTCGACGCGGTGCTGATGCGCAAGGACCCGCCCTTCGACGCCGAGTACATCTACGCGACGCACCTGCTGGAGCAGGCCGAGCGCGAAGGCGGCCGGGTGGTCAACTCACCGCGCGCGCTGCGCGACCACCCCGAGAAGCTCGCGATCATGGAGTTTCCGCAGTTCGTCACGCCCACGCTGGTCACGCGCAGCGCGCAGGCGGTGCGCGACTTCCATGCGGAGCACGGCGACATCATCCTGAAGCCGCTCGACGGGATGGGCGGCATGGGCATCTTCCGCGTGAAGCAGGATGCGCTGAACCTCGGCTCCATCGTCGAGACGCTCAACAAGGACGGCGCCGAGACCATCATGGTGCAGCGCTTCGTGCCCGAGGTCGTCCAGGGCGACAAACGCATCCTGATCATCGCGGGCGAGCCGGCGCCTTTCGTGCTGGCGCGCATTCCGCAAGGCACCGAGGTGCGCGGCAACCTCGCGGCCGGCGGCAAGGGCGTGGCGCAGCCGCTGACGGCGCGCAACCGCGAGATCGCGGAAACCATCGGCCGCGTGCTCGCGCCGCGCGGGCTGCTGCTGATCGGGCTCGACGTGATCGGCGATTCGGTCACCGAGATCAACGTGACCAGCCCGACCTGCTTCCAGGAAATCACCGAGCAGACCGGCTTCGACGTGCCGGCGATGTTCATCGATGCGCTGGAAGCGACCCTGCAGCCGCAGGGCCGCTGACTTCGGCCGTCAGAAGTCGATGGTGCCGCTCAGCGAGAAGGTGCGCGGGGCGCCCAGCACCAGGTAGTTGCTGCCCTGCGTGCCGCCCACCGAGGCCCAGTACGACTTGTTGAACAGGTTGTCGATGCGCGCACGCAGCGTGAGCGCACGGCCGTTGCCCAGGTCGACCAGGTAGCGCGCGCCGATGTCGAAGCGCGTCCACGACGGCACCGACTGGGTGTTGGCGGCGTTGGCGTATTGCTTCGAGGTGTAGAGCATGCGGGCGTTCAGCGACAGGTTGCGCAGGCCCGGCACGTCCCATTCGGCGCCCAGGTTGGCTTGCTGCTTGGCCACGCCGATGGCCGTGAGACCGTCGGTGGCGCCGCCTTGCGTGTTCTTCTGCTTGGCGTCGAGCAGCGTCAGGCCGCCGAGCAGGCGCAGGCCCTTGGCCGGTTGGCCGAACACCGAGAACTCCAGGCCCTGGTTGCGCTGCTTGCCGTACAGGCCGTAGGTCTGGCCGGAGTAGTAGTAAGTCGGCTGGTCGGTGGTGAAGAACGCGGCGCTGGCGCCGAGCGTGCCGCCGTCGTACTTGACGCCGATTTCCTTCTGCTTGGCCTGGTACGGCGCGAAGATCTCGCCGGCATTGGTGACCGGGCGGTTGTTCACCGTGGTGCCCGCCACGTTGCCCTTGACCAGGCCTTCGATGTAGTTGGCGTAGGCCGAAACCATCGGCGTGATCTTGAACACGACGCCGGCCACCGGGGTGGTCTTGCTCTTGTCGTAGTAGCTGGTCTGCGTGAGCGTGTTGTAGGCGTAGCTGGTCTGCTTGATGGTCTGGCGGCGCGCGCCGAGCGTGACGAGCAGGCGGTCGTCCATGAAGGCCATGGTGTCCGCGACGGCCAGGCTCGAGGTGTCGATGCGGTCGGTCAGCCGCGGGTTGTCGAGCGTGTTGCCAACGAAAGCACCGTTGGCTACCGGGTAGGGCGACGCATACGGCGTGTAGATGTTGTTGCGCACGCTCTGCGCCGAGATGGCGTAGGCGTTGTCGCGGTCGTTGCTGTACTTGGCGGCCGAGGCCACCAGCGTGTGCTTCACAGGGCCGGTGGTGAAGTTGCCGCGCACGCCGATTTCGCCGGTGCCGATGCGGTCTTCGCGGGTGTTGCTGAAGCGCGTGTTGCTGGTGTTGCCGAAGGCGTCGGTGAGCGTCGGGTTCGACAGCACGTTGTCTTCGCTGCTGCGGCGCACGCCGCCGGCGGCCCAGGCCGTGATGTTGTCGGTGATGTCGAATTCGCCGCGGAAGGTGGCGAACTTGTCCTTTTCCTTCGAATAGGTCCAGGGCTGGGCGAAGTTGGTGCGGGCGTCGGGCGCGCGGGGGATCGGCAGCGTGGACGAGGGCGTCAGGCTCGGGCGGCCGTCTTTCAGGTCGTAGTCCTGGTAGCCGAAGTCGGCCGACAGGCGCACGTTGCGGTTGTGCCAGTCGAGGCCGACGCCGAAGGCGCTGAGCTGCTGGCTTTCCTTGTTCACGCCGGTACCGCCTTCGCGGCGCACCGCGTTCACGCGCACGCCCAGGCTGTCGTCGGGACCGAAGCGGCGCGCCAGGTCGAGGTTGACGAAGCCCTGGCCGCCGCTTTGCACGCCGAAGCCGACACGGGTGAGCGCTTCGTTGGGCGCGCGCTTGGGCAGCAGGTTGATCGCGCCGCCGATGCCGCTGCCGCCGGGAGCCGCGCCGTTCAGGAAGGTGTTGGCGCCGCGAAACACTTCCACGCGCTCGAAGAATTCAGAGGCGATGTACTGGCGCGGCAGCATGCCGTAGAGGCCGTTGTACGACACGTCGTCCGAGTACACGGGGAAGCCGCGCACCACGTACAGCTCCTGGAAGTTGCCGAAGCCGCGTGCCTGGCGCACCGACGGGTCGTTCAGCAGCACGTCGGCCACGCTTTTGGCCTGCTGGTCCTGGATCAGCTCGTTGGTGTAGTTGGTGCTGGAGAAGGGCGTGCTCATCATGTCCTGGGTGCCCAGGATGCCGATGCGCCCGCCGCGTGCCACCTGCCGCCGGCGTAGGGCTTGGCCAGGCCTTCGGCCGATGCGTCGGCGCTGGCTTCCACGTTCACCGTGGCCAGCGTGCCGCTCGACGCCGCTGCGGCGGCCGGTTCGGCCGTGTTGTTCTGGGCCAGTGCCGCCACGGCATGGAGCGCGAGCAGCGTTGCGGCCACGACAGGCCGAAGATGGAAATGAGATGCGGGCATGGACGGTTCGAAAGATGCAAATGAGAACAGTTATTGTTCTCGCACTTTCGCCCGACCGCTGATACTTTATTGCACTGTTGCGAAAATGTGTCAGTAGAAAGGTTGCAACGTCGGCTCAGTACCCCGAAAGCCGTCCATCCACGAAAACATGAAGCTCGCCGGGCGCGAACTGCGTCCAGGTTTCGTTGGTCGTGAGCGGTGCCGTCACCACCACCGCCACGCGGTCGCTGGGCGTGGTGTGCTGCGCGAAGTCGATCGCCAGGTCTTCGTCGGAGAGCTGCGCGGTGACGAAGGGATGCCGGCGCTCCACGTACCAGAGGTTGGTCGACGCGTGGGCCCACAGCGCCTGTCCGTTGGACAGCATGAAGTTGAAGGTGCCGTGGCTCGCCAGTTGCGGCGCCAGTTCGCGCAACGTGAGCGTCAGTTCCTCGATGCTCGGCACGCCCGCGTGCGACTTGGCCAGCTCCTGCATGATCCAGCAGAAGGCATGCTCGCTGTCGGTATTACCCACCGGATGGAAGTTGCCGTGCAGGCGCGGGCGGAATTCCTTCAGGTCGCCGTTGTGGGCAAACACCCAATAGCGCCCCCACAGCTCGCGCACGAACGGGTGGCAGTTCTGCAGGTTGACCTCGCCCTGCGTCGCCTTGCGGATGTGCGCGATGACGTTGCGGCTCTGGATGGGATAGCGCCGGATCAGCTCTGCCACCGGCGACTCGCACGCCGGCTGGTGATCCACGAAATGGCGCAGCCCGCGGTCCTCGAAGAACGCGATGCCCCAGCCGTCGGCATGGTGATCGGTGCGGCCACCGCGCTGCGCGAACCCCGTGAAGCTGAAGGTCACGTCGGTCGGCGTGTTGCAGTTCATCCCTAGCAATTGACACATGCCCGCAATTAGACCGCGATTCGCGCGGCCGGGCGGCTGCTAGCGCAGGAACTTGCCTTCCTTCGTCACCCGCACCATCTCGATGAAGCGCGAGCCGGTGTTGCTGGCGCCGGTGAAATCGATCTCCATGTTGTTCACCCGCAGCTTCATGGCCTTGAGCGTGGCATGCAGCTTGGCGCGCGTCAGGTCGCGCCCGGTGCGGCGCAGCGCCTCGATCATCACCAGCGCGTTCACATAGCCTTCGTAGCTCAGGTAGCCCACGTCGACCTTGGCGCGTTCGGCCAGCTGCCGATACTCCCTTGCGCCGGCGTCCACTTCGCTCCATGGGTAGGGAACGATCTGCGAGATGGCCAGGCCGCTTGTCTTGTCGCCCACCAGCCGCGCCGTGACGTCGCCCGGCACGATCGACATGCCGTAGAACATCTGGCGCCCGCCCGCGGCCCAGGCGGCCTTCATCACCTCGCCGCCGATGCCGCCGCCCAGGTACATGATGACCGCCTGCGCCTTGCTGTCCGCCAGCGCCTTGCCCGAGGCCTCGTTGGCCGAGCCGTCGCCCTTCACCGGCACGGCGGCCACGGGCTTGAGCTGCAGCGTGGCGAGCGCGGCCTCGACCAGCTTTGCCACTTCGGCGCCGCCCGGGTTGTCGAGGTAGGCCACCGCGATCCGCGAGACGCCGATGGTCGTCAGGTGCTGCACCAGCGCCTGCGCCTCGCGCGCGAAGGTGGCGCGCACGAAGTAGCCGGAGCCCGCCACCTTCTCGCGCGCCGAGTCGGACACCGCGTAGCCGCCGACCATTGGCGCGCCGCTCTGGTTCAGCACCTTGGCCGCCGCCGCGGTGGTGCCCGATCCCACGCAGCCGAAGAAGGCGAAGGCGCGGTGCTCGCCGAGCAGCTTCTCGTAGTTGGCCACCGCCTTCTCGGGCACCAGCTCGTCGTCGAGCGACACCAGCCGGATCTTGCGGCCAAACAGGCCGCCCTGCGCGTTCACCGCATCGAAAGCCAGCCCCGCGCCGGCCACCACGACCTTGATCGGAGCCCCGAGCGGCCCGCTCAGGATGCCGGTGAGGCCGAGCACGATTTCGGTGTCCGCCGCGCCGCTTTCGGCGGCATGGGCGGAAGACACGAGGCCGAGCGCGGGCACGGCGACGGCCGCCGCCGAAGCGGCAATGAAATTTCTGCGATGCATGGGAATGGGGCTCGCTGGCGAGCTTGATACAACTGATAACAATTGAATGCGAAAGCCCCGTCTTCCGCCGCCGGGGTTTACCCCGTCTTGCGCGCCGTTTCCGCCGGCCCCTGTCGCAGCTGCCAGGCCGCGCAGACCGCCAGCGCGCACAGCCCCGCCAGCATCGCGAACACCTCGTCGAAGGCCGCCAGCCGCGCCGGGCTGCTCATCGGGTTGGCGAGCGAATCGCCGTGCGCCGCCAGCCGCCACTCGAGCACGATGGCGCACAGGCTCACGCCGGCCGCGCCGCCCAGCATGCGCACGAAGTTGATGGCGCTGGCGCCCTGCGGAATCAGCGGCTTGGCCAGCGGCCGCATCGAGCCCAGGTTGAGCGAGGGCAGGATGAACCCCAGCCCGATGCGCCCGATGATTGCGAACGCCACCAGCAGCCACAGCGCGCTGTCCAGCCGCAGCACCATCATCAGCGCGAACGACGCGGCCAGCAGCGCCAGCCCGATGGTCACCAGCACCCAGGTCGGATGCCTGTCGGCCAGCCGGCCCACGCCGGCGATGGTCAGCGCCAGCACGATGCCCGCCGGCAGCAGGATGGTGCCCACGTGCGAGGCCGACAGGTGCAGCCCCACCTGCATGTACACCGGCAGCAGGTAGGTCGAGCCGAACAACGCCGTGCCGTAGATGAACGCCACCACGCTGCCCATCGCGAACTGCCGGTACTGGAACAGCGCCAGGTTCATCAGCGGCGTGCCGCCCGATGCCGCGAGCCGCCGCTGCCACCACACGAAGGCGCCGAACGCCATCAGCGCGCCGGCCAGCAGCAGCCCGGCCTGCAACGGCGAATCGCCGCGCAGCGCCACCAGCCCGTTCAGCAGGCACAGCGTGCCGATGGTGCCAAGTGCCAGCCCGCGTCCGTCGAGCCCGCCGCCGCGCACGGCCGCCACGCCGCCGGGCGCGGTGGTCGGCACGAACTTGTAGGCCAGCCAGAGCGACGCCAGGCAGAAGGGCACCACCATGAAGAAGATCGAGCGCCAGCCGAACAGGTCGACCAGCACACCGCCGATGCTCGGCCCGATGGCCGGCGCCAGCACCACGCCCATGCCGAAGATGCCGCTCGCGCGCCCCTGCTCGTGCGGCTCGAAGGCGCGCAGGATGATGATGGCCGGAATCGGCTGCACCACGCCCGCGGCCAGCCCTTCGGCCACGCGCGCGAACAGCACCAGGGAGAAGTCGTTGGCCAGCCCGCCCACGATGCCGCCCACCAGCAGCAACAGCATGGTGCCCACATAGGTGCGCCGGTAGCCGTAGCGCGACAGCAGCCACGGCGTGGTGAGCATCGAGACCGTCATCGCCACCATGAAGCCCGAACTCACCCACTGCGCGCGCTCCTGCCCGAGCGAGAAGTGATGGCTCATGCCCGGAATGGCCACGTTGACGATGGTCGAGGACATGATCGACGCCATCGTCCCCACCATGACCGACAGCAGCAGGTACCAGCGGTAGTGCTCGCCATAGCGCTGGCGCATCGTGCCGATGGAGGGCGGGGCCGGCGTGCTCGCGGCTTCGGATGTCTGTGGGGAGGTCATGGGGCGGCGGAATGTCTCGGGGTCCGTCGTCCTACAAGCATATCGGTGTTTGCACGATGAGGCCCATGCCCGCGGGTCGCACAATGGCCCGGCTGTCCCCTCCGCGTCTTCATGAAGACGTCTTCCAGAAGATCAAGACAACCACATGGATTCCCTGCCCGAAGCCCAAGATCCGCAAGCCAGCGCCCCGGCCGCCGCCGAGCCCGAAGGCGCGCCCACGCTCGCCACCGAACTCGCCGCGCCCACCGTCAGCCGGGCCTACCGCTGCCAGTGCGGCCGTCCCGTGTTCCTGCGCAACAGCGAATGCCTGGCCTGCCACACGCCGCTGGGCTACGTGATCGACCGCCTCGGCGTCATGCCGCTCGCACCGGCGCAAGGCGACGGCGCGCAGCCCGACACCTTCACCGTGTTCGGCGACCCGCACGGCCCTACCTACCGCCGCTGCGCCAACCTCATGACGCCCGCCGCCTGCAGCTGGATGGTGCCGGCCGCGCGCGATAGCGAGCAGCCGCCCGCCGACCCGCACGGCCTGGCGCCCGGCTATTGCCTGGCATGCAGCGTCACCCGCACCATTCCCGACCTGTCGGTGGAGAGCAACGGCGAGCTCTGGCGTAAGCTCGAGACCGCCAAGCGCCGGCTCATCTCGCAGCTGCTCGCGCTCGGCCTGCCGGTGGTGAGCCGCCATGCCGACCCGGTGCACGGCCTGACCTTCGACTTCCTCGGCAACGTGCCCGGCGGCCCGCACGTCATGACCGGCCACCAGGACGGCGTGATCACCCTCAACGCCGAGGAGGCCGAGGACGCCGTGCGCGAACGCATCCGCGCCGAGATGCGCGAGCCCTACCGCACCCTGCTCGGCCATTTCCGCCACGAGATCGGGCACTACTACTGGGACCTGCTGGTGCAGCCCACGCCGTGGATCGACGACTTCCGCGCGCTCTTCGGCGACGAACGCGCCGACTACGCGGCCGCGCTGCAGACCCACTACGAGCAGGGCCCGCCGCCGGACTGGACCGACCGCTACGTCAGCAGCTACGCCAGCACGCATCCGTGGGAAGACTGGGCCGAGACCTGGGCGCACTACCTGCACATGGCCGACACGGCGGACACCGCGATGAGCTTCGGCGTCGATGCGGCCAACGTCGAACTCACGAGCGACCTCTTCACCCTCGACGACCTGTGGCAGCCGGACCACCCCGATGCCGGCCAGTTCCTCGACTTCATCAACGGCTGGGTGCTGCTCACCAACGTGCTCAACGAGCTGTCGCGCAGCATGGGCCAGCCCGACTACTACCCTTTCGTGCTGCCGCGCACGGCCGTGGGCAAGCTGCAGTTCATCCACCGGGTGATCACCCAGCAGCGGCCGGGCGATGCGCCGTCGATGGTCGTGTCGGGTGAGGTGGCCGCGCCGGAGGCCGCGCAGTCCCAGGCGCAATCACAGACGCAGAGCCAGTCGCAGTCCCAGGACGCCGGTCAGTCCTGACGCCGTGGCGCGGCTCCCGTCGCGCAGCGCATGCAGATGCACGCCAGCCCGCGCATCTCTTCCGGCAGGTTGGTCAGCGGCGCATTGCTGAAGTCGACCTGCATGCACCAGCAGGGCGGCTGCGCCTGGCCGGTCTCGCGTTCGATTTCCATCGCGCAGCGGTTCGGCTCGCCGCACAGCGGGCAGCGCGTGGCGTCGATGACCGCCGTGCCGGTTTCCATCATGCGATCTCGAAGGCCGGCAGCTTCTTCGGCACGGCCAGGTTGCGCAGCGTGGTGTACACCGGCAGGCCGCCGCTGTAGGCGGGGTAGTCCTCGCCCTCGATCAGCGGCAGCAGGTAGCGGCGGCACTTTTCGGTGATGCCGTAGCCGTCGTCCGAGATGAAATCGCGCGGCATCGGCTTCTCGACATTCGCAACCGACTCCAGCGGCGCGCTGCCGATGCGGTACGTGTACGGCACGTCGGAGGTGCGCTCGATGGTCGGCATCACCGCGTTGCGGCCTTCCAGCGCAAGCTCCACCGCGCGCTGGCCCAGCTCGTAGGCCTGCTTCACGTCGGTTGCCGAGGCGATGTGGCGTGCCGCGCGCTGCAGGTAGTCGGCCACGGCCCAGTGGAATTTGTGGCCCAGCGCGTCCTTGACCATCTGCGCCACCACCGGTGCCGCGCCGCCGAGCTGCGCGTGGCCGAAGGCATCGCGCGTGCCCTGCTCCGCGAGGAAGGTGCCGTCGGGATGGTGGCAGCCCTCGGACACCACCACCGAGCAGTAGCCGTGCTGCTTCACCAGTTCTTCGACACGCGCCAGGAAGCGCACCTTGTCGAATTCGATTTCCGGAAACAGCACCACCACCGGAATGCCCTGGTCCGCGGCGAGCCCGCCGGCCGCGGCGATCCATCCGGCGTGCCGCCCCATCACCTCGAGCACGAACACCTTGGTCGATGTCGCCGCCATCGAGCGCACGTCGAACGAGGCTTCGATGGTCGACACCGCCACGTACTTCGCGACCGAGCCGAAGCCAGGGCAGCAGTCGGTCAGCGGCAGATCGTTGTCGATGGTCTTGGGCACGTGGATGGCCTGCAGCGCATAGCCCATCGACTGCGACAGCTGGCTTACCTTGAAGCAGGTGTCGGCCGAATCGCCGCCGCCGTTGTAGAAGAAGTAGCCGATGCCGTGCGCCTTGAACACCTCGATCAGCCGCTCGTATTCGCGCCGGTTCTTCTCGAGCGACTTGAGCTTGTAGCGGCACGAGCCGAAGGCGCCGGAAGGCGTGGTGCGCAGTGCGGCGATGGCCTCGGCCGGCTCAGCGCCGGTGTCGATCAGCTCCTCGGTCAGCGCGCCGATGATGCCGTTGCGCCCCGCGTAGAGCTTGCCGATGCGGTCCGGGTGCCGGCGCGCCGTCTCGATCACGCCGCAGGCCGACGCGTTGATGACCGAGGTGACGCCGCCTGATTGGGCGTAGAAGGCATTGGGGATGGGCATGCGCGGCATTGTCACGCAGCCCCCGGGCCGGCGCCAGCGGGCGCCGGTGTCGGAATGTCAGCGGCTCTCGAAGACCGGCGGCCGCTTCTGCAGGAAGGCGCTCACGCCTTCGCGGAAGCTGGGGCGGTCGATCAGCTCGCGCTGGCGTTCGCTCTCGTAGTGCAACTGTTCCTTCAGCGAGTGGCGCTCCGAGGCGTCGAAGGCTTCGCGCGCCTCGACCACCGCATGCGCCGGCAGCCGGGCGAGGCGCTGCGCGATGCCCGCGGCTTCTTTCATCAGCTGCCCGTCGTCCACGCAGGACCAGATCAGGCCCCACTGCACCGCACGCTCCGCGTCCACGCGCTCGTCGAGCAGCGCCATGCCCATGGCGCGCGCCCGGCCGGCTCGGCGCGGAATGGCCCAGGTGCAGCCGAGGTCGGGCACGATGCCGAGCTTGGGCAGGAAGGGCAGGTAGAAGTAGGCGCTGCGCGCCGCGATGGTCACGTCGGCCACCAGCGCCAGGCCCACGCCCGCGCCGGCCGCCGCTCCGTTCACCGCGGCCACCACCGGCACCGGCAAGGTGCGCAGGGTTTCGATCAGCGGATTGCTGAGTTCCTGCATCCACTCGGCGGTCTGCGTGCCGAGCGACTTGCCGGCTTCGCCTGGCGCCATCGCGCTCAGGTCGGCGCCCACGCAGAAGGCCTTGCCGGCACCGGTGAGGATCACTGCGCGCACCGTGCGGTCGTCGCGTATGCGCTCCAGCGCGTCGCGCAGCTCGACCTGCAGCTCGCGCGCGATCGGGTTCAGCTTGGCCGGCAGGTTCAGCGTGAGCGTGGCGATGCCGTCGTTCAGCTCGCAGAGGATGAAAGCCTGGTCGCTCATTGCCGTCAAAGCCTTTCCACGATGGTCACGTTGGCCATGCCGCCGCCTTCGCACATGGTCTGCAGGCCGTAGCGCTTGCCGCGCTTTGCCAGCGCGTGGATCAGCGTGGTCATGAGCTTGGTGCCCGAGGCGCCCAGCGGATGGCCCAGCGCAATGGCGCCGCCGTTCACGTTGAGCCGCGCCGGGTCGGCGTCGAGCGCGTGCAGCCAGGCGATGGGCACGGGCGCGAAGGCTTCGTTCACCTCGTACAGGTCGATGTCGCCGATCTTCATGCCGGCCTTCTTCAGTGCGCGCTGCGTCGCGGGCAGCGGGGCTTCCAGCATGATGACCGGGTCGTGCCCCATCACGCTCATGTGGTGGATGCGCGCCAGCGGCTTCACGCCCAGCGCCTTCAGGCCGCGTTCGTTCACTACCAGCACGCCGCTCGCGCCGTCGCAGATCTGGCTCGCGGTGGCGGCGGTGCAGCGCCCGCCCTCGGCGATCAGCTTCACGCCCGCGATGCCTTCGAGCGTTGCATCGAAGCGGATGCCTTCGTCCACCGTGTGCGCCTCGCCGCTGCGGGTGCCGTCGGCCAGCAGCACGTCTACCGGCACGATCTCGTCGTCGAACGCGCCCACGCGGGTCGCGGCGATCGCCCGGTGATGGCTCTCCAGCGCGTAGCGGTCGAGCGCGCTCTTCTCGATGCCGTAGTTCCTGGCGATCATTTCCGCGCCGGTGAACTGGCTGAACTCCACGCCGGGGTAGCGCGCCTTCATCGCGGGGCTCATGTAGGTGCCCAGCCCTGCCTTCGCGGGCAGGGCGTTGGGCGTGAACATCGGCACGCGCGTCATGCTCTCGACGCCGCCCGCGATCACCGCGTCCATGCTGCCCGACATCACGGCCTGCGCCGCGAAGTGCAGCGCCTGCTGCGACGAGCCGCATTGCCGGTCGACCGATGTGCCCGGCACCGATTCGGGCAGCTTCGACGCCAGCACCGCGTTGCGCGCGATGTTGGTGGCCTGCTCGCCGACCTGGCTCACGCAGCCGAGGATCACGTCCTCCACCGCCGCCGGATCAATGCCGCTGCGCGCCACCAGCGCGTTTATCACCTGCGCCGCCAGATCCGCCGGGTGCCAGCCCGCCAGTTTGCCGCCGCGCCGGCCGCCGGCCGTGCGCGCTGCGGCAACGATGTATGCCTCTGCCATGTTCATGTCCTTCGTTCAGGAAGCCTGTGAAAAGCCGGATGCCCCAAAGCAAAAAAGCCGCCCGTCAGACAGCGGCGGCAATAGGGGACGCATCGGGGCTCATGGGCATCGATGGTTCGACGCCCCTGGTGCCCGGTCAAGCCGGGGACAACCCGTGGGGCAGGAGTCGCCAAGGCGACCGCGCACCGGTGCGCTTCGCGAGGGGAATCGCGGCCGGCTGCGCATCCGACACGGTGATGCACGAGGACTCCAGCGCCGACACCAGCACGCGCCGGTGCTCGGCGCTCTCGAAGCGGTCGCCGGGCGCGAGCACGATGTCGCGCGTGTCGCGGTCCACCGTGACCCAGACCGAGCCGCTGCGGCATTCGATGCCCACGCCGGCGCCATCGGGCACGGCGAAGATGGAACGGGTCGGCAGGCTGACGTGGAAGCGCGAGGTGGCGCCGGATTTCTTTGAAGAAGTGCTCATGGCAAGCTCCATTGCATTCGAGATACGAATGAATATAGTGAGCCGGCCACGTATTTACACGCGGTCATTCGGAACTCGTTGCATGCATCCAGAGAATGTGAAAGCCTCGGCCGGCGAGCTGCCGCCACTCGAGCTGCTGCGTACCTTCGAGGCCGCGGCGCGGCGCCTGAGCTTCACGCTCGCGGCCGGCGAACTGCACCTGACGCAATCGGCGGTGAGCCGGCAGATCCAGCAGCTGGAGGCCAGCCTGGGCGTGCTGCTGTTCGAGCGCCGCCACCGTGCGCTGTCGCTCACCGAGGCCGGCGGCGTCATGCAGCGCGCCGTCACCGACAGCCTGGAGCGCCTGCGCGACGCCACCGCGCGCGTGCGTGCCAACTCGGCGCCGCGCCAGGTGGCGATCACCACCACGCCGGGTTTCGCGTCGCTCTGGCTCATTCCGAAGCTGGCGCGCTTCACCGGCACCCATCCGCAGGTCGACGTGCGCGTGTCGGCCACGCTCGATTTGCTCGACCTGGAAAGCAGCCGCATCGACATTGCCGTGCGCTTCGCGCCGATCAGCCGTGGCGTGGGGCCGGCGCTGTTCGAGGAGTCGGTGGTGCCGCTGTGCGCGCCGAAGCTCGCCGAGGCACTGCATGCGCCGTCGGACCTGTCGGGCCTCACGCTGCTCACGGTCGACTACGCCGACCCCAGCGAGACGGCGACGACCGACTGGGAACCCTGGCTGCGCGTGATGAGCCTGGCCGACCTGCGCATGAAGAGCACGCTGCGCTTCACCCACTATGCCGACGCGGTGGCGGCGGCCGTGGCGGGGCAGGGCGTGGTGATCGGAAGGATGCCGCTGCTGCGCGAACTCGTGAGAGACGGCCGCCTGGTGGCATCGCTGGGCGAAGGCGCCGTGTCGCGCCGCGCCTACTTCGTCGAGATGTCGAAGCGCGCCGCGGGCAACCGCGACGCGCAGGACTTCGCTCAATGGCTGCGCGACGAAGCGGAAGCGGCGCAGCGGACCTGAAGAAGGATCAACCCGGCAGCAGCACCTTGTTGATCACGTGGATCACGCCGTTCGACTGGTACACGTTGGCGATGGTGACCATCGCGGTGCCGCCCTTGGCATCGGTCACCCACACGTTGCCGCCGTTCATCGTCGCGGTCAGCGTGCCGCCGCTGGCGGTCTTCAGCACGGCCTTGCCACCGCCCGCGTTGATCGCGCTCATCAGCGCCGGGCCGTCCATGCGGCCGGGCACCACGTGGTACGTCAGCACCTTGGTCAGCGTGGGCTTGTTCTCGGGCTTGAGCAGCGTGTCGACGGTGCCGGCCGGCAGTGCGGCGAAAGCCTCGTTGGTGGGCGCGAACACGGTGAACGGTCCGGGGCTCTTCAGCGTGTCGACCAGGCCTGCGGCCTTGACTGCGGCGACCAGCGTCGTGTGGTCCTTCGAGTTGACGGCGTTGTCGACGATGTCCTTCGTCGGGTACATCGCGGCGCCGCCGACCATCGGGTTCGACGACATGCCGCTGCTGCCACTGCCGCTCATGCCCATGCCGCCCGCGCAAGCGCCGAGCAGGACCGAAACGCCGACTGCAATCATGAGTTTTTTCATTGAAGGCTCCTGGAAAGAATGGTTCTTGAAGGTGTCTGTGGAAACCGCCAACAGCTCGGAGGCGCGATGCGCTTGGATCGAATACGGGGGCGCTTCGCGTTTGGATTCGCATCCGGTTGCAGATTTGTGCCGCGTCGGCTTTGCGCCACAGCCGCGCATGCGGGCCTTGCGGTTCGTGCAGGCGCTCGCCAGAATCCGCCCTTCGTTTTTCGGCAACAGTTTCTTTTCTCACCGCGCCCGGTGACGACCAACCTCCCGGGCGACCACACCATTCAATGAAGCTTTTCCTGAACACCTGATCCGCACACCGACCGCCCCGGCCGGACGTGCATCCATGCACCCGCCGAGGCCCATCGACAAAGGCCCCGCGCAGCCATTCGCCGGGGCTTTCCTGTTTTTCGGAGTGTGCGCACATGAGTGCTCAACGAAAGGCCCGTGACGACGACAAGCGCCTGGGCCGGTTCTACTTTTCGGTGCCGGTGCCGGCGCCGGCACCTCGCAACCCCGTGGTGGCCGCAATGGCGCGCGGCGAATCCAACCAGAAGGCCGGGCGCCACCTGCGCACGCATCGCGCGGAGCGGCGCGCGCAGAAGGTGGCCCTGCAGAAGGCCGACTATCGCTTCACGGAGGACTGACCGCCATGCGAGCGCGGCAGCACCAGGAACGCGAGCGTTCCCAAAGCCAGCATGCCGGCCACCGTGAGGAACACCGCGCGGAACGGCTCCGCGCCGTGCGCCACCGCCCACGACGCGGCCACGCCGGTGGTCCACTGCATCAGCGACACGCCGAGGAACATCGCCATGTTCAGCAGCGCCATCGCACGGCCGGTCATCTCCGCCGGATAGGCGTTCTTGGTGTACGCGTACTGCAGCACGCTGTAGCCCGAGAGCAGGCCGTAGATGATCGGCAGGCCGATGTCGACGACCGCCGAATGCGTCAGCGCCATGGCACCGAACATCAGCGCGCCGGCGACGGCGCAGCCCATCATCCAGCGGCCGCGCCGAGCGCCGCCCGGGTCCATGCGGCCGAACAGCGCGGGGCTGACCATGCCGGCCACGGTCATCACCAGCGCCACGTTGCCGCTCGCCACCAGCGACAGGCCGTGCCGATCGTGCAGCACCGGGCCGAGCCACAGGCCGCGCAGCGTGATGAACGCCGCGTAGGAAACGCAGGCAAAACACAGCAGCCCCAGCGTGTGGGGCATGGCGAACAGCGGCAGCAGTTCGCGCACCGCCTTGCGCAGCGACTGCCGCTCGGCCGGCGCCTGCTGCCCGCCGCCATCCACCGCCGCGCGCGCGGGTTCGCGCACGCGCCAGAAGATGACCAGCCACGAGAGCACCGCGAACCCGGCCAGCGCCGCGTAGCCGGCACGCCAGGATGCGGCTTCGATCAACAACGCCAGCGGTGTGCCGGTGAACAGGATGCCCATGCCGGCCATGCTCATCACCAGCCCCGACATGGCGGTGAAGCGCGCCGCATCGAAATGCCGCGCGATGAACACCGTGCACGCCAGGAACGCGGGCGCGCAGCCCACGCCGATCAGCGCCTGCCCCAGCAGCAGCGCATGGAAGCTCGGCGCCATCGCGCACAGCACCGCGCCTGCAACGGCCAGCGGAAAGGCGCTGAGCACCGTGCGGCGCACGCCGAACATGTCGATCGACACGCCCATGCCGAGCTGCATCACGCCGAACGTGAAATGGAAGGTGCCGGCCCACATGCCGAGCTGCTGCGGCGTCAGCCCGAAGTTCTGGGAGAGCGGCGTGGCCATCATCGCGCCCACGGTGCGGAAGGCCTGGCTCAGGGCGAAGGCCGTGGCAAGGGCGACCAGCATCGCCGTCGTGGAGGTTGACCAGTGGGAAAGGCGGGTGAGGCGGGAGAGGCGTGAGCGCTCCGCGGGCTTGGGCGCCGCGTTCGGATTCATGAGGAGAGAAAGGCCGTGAAGGATGAGGCGGCCCGAATGCTAATGGATCGCTGGCGCTCGGCCGTCGCCACGGCGACGCCCGCGCCTCGCGACAAAAGAAAAAGCCGGGCTGCAGGAGCCCGGCTTTCATCGTCGTTCAGTCACTGGTGCGAAGACTCAGGCTGAGGTTGCCCCTGAAAAGTGGAGTTCTTAACCCTTGTTGAAAATACCGACAAGGAGTTCAGAGATGAGTGACAAGCAGGTGCGTGCGCAGTACACGCGAGAGTTCAAGCAGGAGGCTGTTCGGCAGGTCCGCTCGGGTCAGGCGATTGCGGTGGTGGCCAAGGTACTGGGCATCCCCAAAGCGAGCCTGGGCAACTGGGTGCGGCTGTCAGCCAAGGGAGAATTGGACGGTGCGGGCGGTGGTGACAAGAGCATCCAAGTCTCGCCCGAGCAGATGGAGATAGCCCGGTTGCGTGCAGAGAATGCTCGCCTTCGCATGGAGCGCGACATCGCAAAAAAAGCCGCGGCGTACTTCGCGCAGGACACGCTGCGAGGTACGCCTGGATTCACCAAATGAGAAAGCTGTACCCGGTGAATGTGTCCTGCGGGGTGCTGGAGGTCAGCGCCAGCGGGTACTTCAACTGGCTGCGCCGGCGTGATTCTGGCCACGGTAGACCTGCCAGGCGTCACAGCGACGAAGCCCTGCTGGCGTACATGCGCGCCATCCACGCCGAGGTGAAGGGGGAATACGGTTGGCCACGCATGCACAAGGAACTGCTGGCCCGGGGCATCCGAGTGGGCAAAGACCGGGTGCGCAAACTCATGCAGCAGCACGGCATCAGGGCCAAGACCAAACGCAAGTTCGTGGTGACCACCGATAGCCGCCACAGCCTGCCGGTGGCGCCCGACTTGGTACAGCGGCGCTTCAACCCCGAGGCGCCCAACCAGCTCTGGAGTGGCGATATCACCTACATCCAAACCGACGAGGGCTGGCTTTACCTGGCTGCGGTCATCGACCTGTTCAACCGTCAGGTGGTGGGTTGGAGCCTGCAGCCGCACATGCAGGCCAGCCTGGTCAAGGACGCGCTGGCCATGGCGTGGTGGCGCCGCAGGCCGCCTCCTGGGGTGATATTCCACAGCGACCGGGGCAGCCAGTATTGCAGCCATGAGTTCCAAGATGCCTTGAAGGGCTGGGGCATGCGTTCATCGATGAGCCGCAAAGGCAACTGCTGGGATAACGCACCGACCGAGAGCTTCTGGGGCCGGCTGAAAACAGCCAGCGTGCATGGGCACAAATTCGCTACCCGTGAGCAGGCCAGGCAGGCGGTGATGGACTGGATGGCCTTCTACAATCACCGCAGGCTGCATTCATCGCTGGACTACCTCAGCCCGATGCAGTACGAGCAGCGCTGGTACGAGGCACAGCGTAAAAAGGCCGCGTGAATCGTGGGTTAAGAGCTACACGAAACAGGGGCAAGGTCAGGCCTCGCCCTTGACCTTCAGGCGCCATGCATGCAGCAGCGGCTCGGTGTAGCCGCTGGGCTGCTCGATGCCCTTGAACACCAGGTCCTGCGCCGCCTTGTAGGCCGAGGAGGTCGCGAAGTTGCCGGCCATCGGCTGGTACAGCGGGTCGCCCGCGTTCTGCTCGTCCACCACCTTGGCCATGCGCTGGAAGGTCTCGTCGACCTGCGCCTTGGTGACCACGCCGTGCAGCAGCCAGTTGGCGATGTGCTGGCTGGAGATGCGCAGCGTGGCGCGGTCTTCCATCAGGCCGACGTTGTGGATGTCGGGCACCTTCGAGCAGCCCACGCCCTGGTCGATCCAGCGCACCACGTAGCCGAGGATGCCCTGCACGTTGTTGTCGATTTCCTGCTGGCGCTCTTCGGCGGTCCACTTGGCGTCGGCCGCGATCGGCACCTGCAGCAGCGCGTTGAGGATGTTGTCGCGCTCGGCGTCGGCGTCGATCTTTTCCAGCTCCTGCTGCACCGCGGTCACGCTGACCTGGTGGTAGTGCAGCGCATGCAGCGTGGCGGCGGTGGGCGAGGGCACCCAGGCGGTGTTGGCGCCGGCCTTGGGGTGCGCGATCTTCTGTTCGAGCATCGCGGCCATCAGGTCGGGCATGGCCCACATGCCCTTGCCGATCTGCGCCTTGCCGCGCAGGCCGCACGACAGGCCGACCAGCACGTTGTTCTTTTCGTAGGCGCCGATCCACGCGCTGGACTTCATGTCGCCCTTGCGGATCATCGGGCCGCCCTGCATGGCGGTGTGCATCTCGTCGCCGGTGCGGTCGAGGAAGCCGGTGTTGATGAAGGCCACGCGCGCCGCGGCCTCGGCGATGCAGGCCTTCAGGTTGACGCTGGTGCGGCGCTCTTCGTCCATGATGCCCAGCTTCACGGTGTTGGCGGGCAGGCCGAGCAGCTGCTCGACGCGGCCGAACAGCTCGCTGGCAAAGGCCACTTCGGCCGGGCCGTGCATCTTCGGCTTGACGATGTAGATGCTGCCGGTGCGCGAGTTGCCCTTGCGCTTCAGGTCGATGGTGGCGATGGTGGTGGTGACCACGGCGTCCAGGATGCCTTCCGGAATCTCCTTGCCGTCCGCATAAAGCACGGCCGGGTTGGTCATCAGGTGGCCCACGTTGCGCAGGAACATGAGCGAGCGGCCGTGCAGCTTCACGGGCTTGCCGTCGGCGCCGGTGTATTCGCGGTCGGGGTTCAGGCCGCGCGTGAAGGTCTTGCCGCCCTTGGCGACTTCTTCGGTCAGCGTGCCTTCGACGATGCCGAGCCAGTTCGAATACGCGACCACCTTGTCGGCGGCGTCGACCACGGCCACCGAGTCTTCGAGGTCGAGGATGGTCGAGAGCGCGGCTTCGAGCACCAGGTCGCTCACGCCGGCCGCGTCGCTCTTGCCGATGGGCGTGCTGCGGTCGATGCGGATGTCGAGGTGGATGCCGTTGTGCTTGAGCAGCACCGACGACGGCGAGGCGGCGTCGCCCTGGTAGCCGATGAACTGCGATGCGTCGGCCAGGCCGGTGCTGCTGCTCTGCAGCGCGACGACCAGCTTGCCGTCCTTCACGCTGTAGCCCGTGGCCTGCTTGTGCGAGCCGTTGGCCAGAGGCGCGGCCTGGTCGAGCACGTTGCGCGCGAATTCGATGACCTTGGCGCCGCGCACCGGGTTGTAGCCGGAGCCCTTTTCCGCGCCGCCGGTTTCGGGAATGGCGTCGGTGCCGTAGAGCGCGTCGTACAGCGAGCCCCAGCGTGCGTTGGCGGCGTTCAGTGCGTAGCGTGCGTTGAGGATGGGCACCACCAGCTGCGGGCCGGCCTGCAGCGCGAGTTCGGAGTCGACGTTCGCGGTCGTGGCCTTCGCGCCCTTGGGCTGCGGCAGCAGGTAGCCGATCTTCTCGAGGAAGGCGCGGTACGCCGGCATGTCGGCGATCGGGCCGGGGTTCTTCTTGTGCCAGGCGTCGAGCTCGCTCTGCAGGCGGTCGCGTTCGGCGAGCAGGGCGATGTTCTTCGGCGCGAGGTCGCTGACGATGGCGTCGAAGCCCTTCCAGAAGACGTCGCTGGCCACGCCGCTGGCGGGCAGGACCTTGTCCTCGATGAAGCGGTGGAGCTCGGTCGCGACCTGGAGTCCGTGGGCGGTGGTGCGGGCGGTCATGGGGGTTCTCCTTGAGAAAGATGCAATCCTGGGATCAACTTTATTCGATACCTTGCTGATGAGTAAGAGCCGCAAGCGGGATTTATCCGTGACAAAAATAGAGGTAATCGAGCAAGAGAGGTACAGGGCGCAAAGGGTAGGCACTGATAAGAGTGCGGGGGCCGGCGGATATATTTAACTTCTTAAATAAATCCCGACCTGTTCCATGATTCTCCTAGCCTCCAACGAAAACCCCCTGGGCATGCCCGAATCGGCCCGTCGGGCCGCCGCCTCCGCGCTCGAGGGCGCCGGCAACTACCCCGACAGCAACGGCACGGCCCTGAAAAACGCCCTGGCCGCCCGGCTCGACGTTCCCGCCGACTGGCTCACGCTGGGCAGCGGGTCGAGCGAGATCCTCGAGCTGGCGGCGCAGGTGAGCCTGAAGCCGGGGGAGGGCGTCGTCTATTCGCAGTACGGCTTCATCGTCTATGCGGCGGCCACGGCGCATGCCCATGCGCACGCAACTGTCGTGCCGTCGCGCGAGTTCGGCCATGACCTCGACGCGATGCGCGCCGCCATCGGCGACGACACGAAACTGGTGTTCGTGGCCAACCCCAACAACCCCACCGGCACCTTCATCGATGCCGCGCCGCTGCTGGCTTTCTTGCAGTCGGTACCCGCGCACGTGACGGTGCTGCTGGACGAGGCCTACACCGAATACCTCTCGCCCGCGCAGCGCTACGACAGCATCGAGTGGGTGCGCCGCCTGCCGAACCTGATCGTGGCGCGCACCTTCTCCAAGGCCTTCGGCCTGGCCGGGCTGCGCATCGGCTACGGCGTGTCGCAGCCGGCGCTCACGGCGCGCATGAACGCACACCGCCCGCGCTTCAACGTGACGACGCCGGCGCAGGCCGCCGCGGTGGCCGCGCTGGGCGACGCGGACTTCCTGGCGCGCACTTACGAGCTCAACACCGCCGGGCGCGACCAGCTCGCCGCCGGCTTCAGGGAACTGGGGCTGGCCTGCGTTCCTTCTTCCGGCAACTTCCTGATGGTGCAGGTCGGTGACGCGCAGGCGGTGCATGCGCGCCTGCTGGCCGCCGGCATCGAGGTCTCGCTGCTCGGCCCCTACGGCCTGCCGCAATGGCTGCGCATCAGCATCGGACTGCCCGAGCAGAACCGCGCAGTGCTTGCCGCGCTGCGCTGACGCCGGGCGGGGCCACTTTTCGCTTCTTTCACCACCCACCCGAGGAGACAAGACCATGAAACGCCGCCAGTTCGCAGCGCAAGCCGCTGCCGCCCTTGCCGCCACGGCCGTCGCGCCGCTGGTGTTCGCGCAGCAGGACCGCACGGTGCGGATCCTGGTCGGCTTTCCGCCGGGCGGGTCGGTGGACGTGGTGGCCCGGGTGCTGGCCGACAAGATGCGGGTGTCGCTGGGGCAGAACGTCATCATCGACAACAAGCCCGGCGCGGCCGGCCGGCTCGCGCTGGGCGAACTCAAGCGTGCGGCGCCGGACGGCTACACGCTGGTGTTCTCGCCGAGCGGCGCGATGGTGATTCACCCTTGGCTCTACCCGAACCTCGGCTACGACCCGGCGAAAGACTTCACCCCGATCGCGCTCGGCAGCACCTTCGACTTCGCGGTGACGGCGGGGCCCGGCGCGCCCCCCGGCGACCTGAAGACGGTGCTGGCCTGGATGAAGGCCAACCCCGCCAAGGCCAACTATGCCACCTCGGGCGCGGGCACCGTGCCGCACTTTGCCGGGCAACTCATCGCCCAGGCGGTCGGCGTGCCGATGACGCACGTGGCCTACCGCGGCGGCGCGCCGGCGGCGCAGGACCTGATCGGCGGGCAGGTGCCGCTGATGGTCGACACCGCCTCGGAAACCATCGAACACCATCGCGCGGGCAAGGTGCGCATCCTCGCGGTGACGGGCGAGCAGCGCAGCCGCGCGCTGCCCGACGTGCCTACGCTGAAGGAGGCGGGCATCAACGTGACGGCCGATGCGTTCTTCGGGCTCTATGGCCCGCCGGGGATGTCGCCCGAACTGGTGGCGCGCATCGACAAGGCGGTGGCCGATGCGCTGCGCATGCCCGATGTGCAGGAAAAGATCTATTCGCTGGGGCTCGTGCCTGCGCATGCGGGGCCGGCCGAGTTGGCGGCCATCCAGGCGGCGCATTTGAAGCGCTGGGAAATGCCGATCAAGAACTCGGGCTTCAAGGCGGAGGCCTGAGGCTCCCGCATTTCTCCCTCCCCCGCAAGGGAAGGAGCAGGACAGTCAGACCTGGCCGCTGAGCTCCTTCGCCGCGGCGCGCACCGGCTCGATGTAGCGCTCGTCGTACCGGTGCGTGGGCATCGTCAGCGTTACGGCCGCCGCCAGGCTGCCGTCCGCATGGAACACCGGCGCCGAGATGCCCGCCAGCTCGGCCGTGCGGTCGCCCACCAGCGCGCAGAAGCCCTGCGCGCGAATGTCCTCGTACAGCTTGCGTTCTTCGGCGTCGCGCGGCAGGTCGCGCTCCGGGCCGAAGGCGATGAGCACCCGCGCGCCCGAGCCCCGGTCGTTGGGCAGCAGGTCGCCGACGCGCACGTGGTCTCGCACCACGTGCGATGAATCGACCCGGAACTGGCACAGCCGCACCCAGCTGCCGCCCTGCGCCTGCCGCACGTGGTACGCCGCGCTTTCGCCTGTGGTCGCCGCAAGCGCGCGCAGCACCGGCAGCACGATGCGGTCGACGGACAGCGACGCCGCATACAGCCCGTGCAGCCGCGCGATCTCCATGCCCAGTGCATAGCGGCCGTCGTCCTGGCGGCGGATCAGCCGCGCGTGTTCGAGCGAGGCCAGCAGCCGCAGCACGGTGCTCTTGTAGAGCTGCGTGCGTTCGGCGAACTGCGCAAGCGACAGCGCCTCGTCGCCCGGGCGGAATGCCGAGAGCAGGCTCAGCGCGCGGTCGACCGCGGCGGCACCGCCGGGGGCGGCATTGAGGTCGGACACCGATTCGGTCTGGGCTTTGCGGGGCATGGGCAGTGGGGGGGACAGGGACGGTTGGCTTGACAGTCGGATGGATCGACGGTCTAATTCTGTTTAACGGAATGTAGTTCTGCAAGACAGAACAGTCAAGCAATTCCAGCACAGGAGACGGATTCCATGACACCCCCCGACGTTCTCATCAGCGAGGTCGGCCCGCGCGATGGCCTGCAGTCGGTCAAGGCCACCATGCCCACCGCCGACAAGCTGCGCTGGATCGACGCGCTCCATGCCGCCGGCGTGCGCGAGATCGAGGTCGCTTCCTTCGTGCCCGCGAAGCTGCTGCCGCAGATGGCCGACGCCGCCGAGGTGGTGCGCCATGCCGTCACGCTGCCCGGCCTGGTGGTGATGGCGCTGGTGCCCAACCGCAAGGGCGCGCAGGCCGCGCTGGAGGCCGGCGTGCACAAGCTCACCATGCCGGTGTCCGCCAGCGTGGCGCATTCGTTGGCCAACGTGCGCAAGACGCCGACGGAAATGTTGGAAGAAGTGCGCGCCATCTCCGAGCTGCGCAACGCCATCGCGCCGCGCGTGAAGCTGGAGGCCGGCATCTCCACCGCCTTCGGCTGCACCCTGCAGGGCCTGGTGCCCGAAGACGAGGTGATTCGCCTGGCCGCGCAGTGCATAGAGGCCGGCGCGGACGAATCGGGCCTGTCCGACACCGTCGGCTATGCCAACCCCGCGCAGGTGCGCCGGCTGTTCAGGCGCCTGCGCGCGGAGATCGGCGCGCACGCTGGCGCCGCCCACATGCACAACACGCGCGGCCTGGGCATCGCCAACTGCCTGGCGGCATGGGACGAGGGCGTGCGCACCTTCGATGCATCGCTCGGCGGCCTCGGCGGCTGCCCTTATGCGCCGGGCGCCTCGGGCAATGCCGTCACCGAAGACCTCGTCTTCATGTTCGAGGCCATGGGCGTGCGCACCGGCATCGACATCCAGAAACTCATCGCGGCGCGCGCGCCGCTCATGGCGGGCCTGCCGGGCGAGCCGGTCTACGGCATGACGCCCGAAGCCGGATTGCCCAAGGGCTTCGTCCAGGAACACATCGCACAACATGTCTGAAGCCAATCCTCTTCCTTATGCCGGCGTTCGCGTCGTCGAATTCACCCACATGGTCATGGGCCCGACCTGCGGCCTGCTGCTGGCCGACCTCGGCGCCGAGGTCATCAAGGTCGAGCCCATCGAGGGCGACAACACGCGCCGCCTGCTCGGCTCGGGCTCGGGCTTCTTCCCGACCTTCAACCGCAACAAGAAGAGCATCGCGCTCGACCTTAAGAAGCCCGAGGGCGTGGAGGCCGCGCTGCGCCTGATCGCCACCGCCGACATCGTCAGCGAGAACTTCAAGCCCGGCACCATGAAGAAGCTGGGGCTCGACTACGACACGTTGGCCAAGCTCAACCCGCGCCTCATCTACGTGAGCCACAAGGGCTTCCTGCCCGGCCCGTACGACCACCGCACCGCGCTCGACGAGGTGGTGCAGATGATGGGTGGCCTGGCCTACATGACCGGCCGCGCCGGCGACCCGCTGCGCGCCGGCACCAGCGTGAACGACATCATGGGCGGCATGTTCGGCGCCATCGGCGCGATGGCCGCGCTGCGCCAGCGCGAGCTCACCGGCAAGGGCTGCGAGGTGCAGTCGGCGCTGTTCGAGAACAACGTGTTCCTGGTGGCGCAGCACATGATGCAGTTCGCCGCCACCGGCAAGGCGGCCGACCCGATGCCCAGCCGCATCTCGGCCTGGGCGGTGTACGACGTGTTCACCGTGAAAGACGGCGAGCAGATCTTCCTGGCGGCTGTGAGCGACAAGCAGTGGGCCATCTTCTGCAAGGCCTTCGGCCTGGAAGACATGCTGGCCGATCCGCGCCTGAAGACCAACAACGACCGCGTGCTGGCGCGCGACTGGATGATGCCGATCCTGCGCTCGCACCTGGCGGACCGCAGCGCCGCCGAGCTTGCAGCGGTGTTCGAGCGCAACGAGTTGCCCTTCGCGCCCATCACCAAGCCGCAAGACCTGTTCGACGACCCGCACCTCAACGCCACCGGCGGCCTCGCGCCGGTGCGCATGAACGACGGCAGCACGGCCAAGGTGCCGCTGATGCCGTTCACGCTGGACGGCGAACGCCCCGGCATCCGGCTGCAGCCGCCGCACATCGGCGAACACAGCCGCGAGCTCCTCAAAGAAGTGGGCTACAGCGACGAACAGATCGCCGCGCTCGCAACACACAACATCACCCTCGGAGACTGACCCCATGCAATCGATCACACGGCGCGCACTGCTCGCCTGCGCCGCGGCCGCGGCATGCCTGAGCGCCGCACCCGCCCTGGCCGACACGGCCTGGCCCGACAAGCCGGCGCGCCTCGTCGTGCCCTACACGCCCGGCGGCGCCACCGACATCGTGGCGCGGCTGATCGCGCAGAAGGTCATGGACGACACCAAGTGGACCTTCATCGTCGACAACCGCGCGGGCGGCAACGGCAACATCGGCATGGACGTGGTGGCCAAGGCCAAGCCCGACGGCTACACCATCGGCCTGGGCCAGACCGCGAACCTCGCGATCAACCCGACGCTGTTTCCCAAGATGCCCTACGACGCGCTGAAGGACCTGGTGCCGGTGGCCGTGGTGGCATCGCAGCCGGTGGTGCTGGTGGTGCGCACCGAGGCGCCGTACAAGTCGCTGGCCGAACTGGTCGCGGCCGCCAAGGCCAAGCCCGGCGAGATCAAGCAGGCGCTCGCGGGCACCGGCACGCTGGGCCACATGACCGGCGAGGTGCTCGCCAAGCGCGCGGGCTTCAAGGTGCTCAACGTGCCTTACAAGGGCGCCGCACCCGCCATCACCGACCTGCTCGGCGGGCAGACCGACTACATGTTCGCCACGCCGCAGGGCGCGCTCTCGATGGTGAAGGGCGGCAAGCTGCGCGCGCTGGCCGTCACCTCGGCCAAGCGCCTGCCGGTGATGCCCGACGTGCCGACGGTGGGCGAGAGCTACCAGGGCTTCGAGGCGGTGGACTGGAAAGCCATCGTCGTGCCCGCCGGTACGCCAGTAGACATCGTGAAGAAGCTCAACGCTGCCATCGCCAAGGCGCTGGCCAGGCCGGTGACCATTTCGCAACTGCTGGCCGAAGGCAGCACGCCCGGCGGCGGCAGCCCGGAACAGGCGGCGCAGTACATCAAGGCCGAGCATGCGCGCTGGGGCGCGGCGGTGCGCGAGGCGGGCGTGCGGCCCGAATAAGGCCGCGTCCTTCGTACGGCGGGGGATATAGTTCCGCCCGCCATGGACCGCCTCAAGCAGCTCGAATCCTTCGTTTCCGTCGCGACCCGGGGCGGCCTCACCGCCGCGGCCAAGGCCGAGGGCGTGGCCCCGGCCATCATGGGCCGTCGGCTCGACGCGCTCGAAGAGCGGCTGGGCGTCAAGCTGCTGGTGCGCACCACGCGCCGCATCACCCTCACGCACGAGGGCAGCGCCTTTCTCGAAGACTGCCAGCGCCTGCTTACCGAATTCGCCAACGCCGAGGCCAGCGTGAGTGCCGGCGGCATCAAGGCGAGCGGCCACCTGCGAGTGACGGCGCCGGCCGGCTTCGGCCGCCGGCATGTCGCGCCGCTGGTGCCGCGCTTTCATGCGCTGCACCCTGAGGTGACGATTTCGCTGAACCTCAGCGACCGGGTAGTCGACGTCACCGGAGAGAGCTTCGACTGCGCGGTGCGCGTGGGCGACCTGCCGGATTCGTCGCTGGTGAGCGTGCGGCTCGCCGACAACCGCCGCCGCTGCGTCGCCACGCCAGACTTCGTGCGCCGGCACGGCAAGCCGAAGCATCCGGGCGAGCTTTCGCGCTTTGCCTGCCTCACGTTGTCGAGCGACGCTTCGCAGACGCGCGGCTGGGCCTTTCGCATTACCACCGAGGCCGGCGTGCAGGAACTCATCCACCTGCGGCCCAGCGGCCCGCTCGATTGCTCCGACGGCCAGGTGCTGCACGACTGGTGCCTGGCCGGGCATGGCATCGCCTGGCGCAGCACCTGGGAAGTCGAGGCCGAGATCGACGCCGGCCTGCTCGTGCCGCTGCTCGACGAATTCGCCGCGCCGCCCAACGGCATTTACGCCGTGTTCGCGGGTGCCAAGCACCTGCCGCTGCGGGTGCGGCTGTGGCTTGATTTCCTCAAGGAGCAATACGGGAACCCGGAATTCTGGGGCGGCAGGGCGTAGTGCGGTTCAGCGGCGGCACAATCTGTTTGCATTTGCAACCCCACAGAGAAGAAAGCCCTCGATGACGCTCGAAGCCATCCTCGCCTATGTGCACTTGCTGGCCATCCTGACGATGGTGGTGTTCATCTCCAGCGAAGCGGCGCTGTGCCGGGTGCAGTGGCTCAACGCGGCCGTGGTGGAGCGGTTGGCCAAGGTCGACATGGTCTACGGCATCGCGGCCGTCGCGGTGCTCGCCACCGGCATCGCACGCACCTGGTGGGGCATGAAGGGCACGGCCTGGTACTGGACCAACCCGCTGTTGCACGTGAAGCTGGGGCTCTTCATCATCGTCGGCGTGGTTTCGATCTTCCCGACGCTCACCTACTTCCGCTGGCGCAAGACGCTGCGCGCCACCGGCAAGCTGCCGGACGAGGCCGACATCAGGAAGACGCGCAAGCTGGTGATGGTCCAGGCGCACCTGATCGCGCTGATCCCGCTGGTGGCGGTGTTCCTGGCGCGCGGCTTCGGCAAATAAGCCGGGACGAAAAAAGCCCGCGCGAGGCGGGCTTCTTCAGCGTTGGCGGTGCATCAGCCCTTGGCTGCGTCCGCTTCGCACTTCTTCATGAAGCTGTTCTTGGCGGCGCCGGCCAGGGCCTTGCCGTTTTTGTCGACAGCCTTGGTCGCGCAGGCAGGAGCGGCGGCGGCCTTGGTGTCCTTTTCGCACTTCTTGACGAAGCTGGCCTTGGCGGCGCCGGCCAGGGCCTTGCCGTTCTTGTCGACAGCCTTGGCATCGCAGCTGGCGCCGGCGGCCGGTGCGGCTGCTGCGGCGGGAGCGGCTGCCGGTGCGGCGGCCTTGTCTTGCGCGTAGGCGCCGAAGGAGAGACAGGCGCCCAGGGCTACCAGGGAAAGGAACTTCTTCATGGTGATATGTCCTTGCAAGGTTGGTTGTGACAGTTGCCCCGCCCCGGGGCCGACCATCGTAACGGCCCAGGTTCACGATTGGATGACCATTGTCAACAGCGCTCGGGTTTGCCCCCGGTAAAATTCGCAGATGCTATTGGTCAAACAGGAGCTGCTCGCGGCGCTCGCGAACACGCTCGAATCCCTCTCGCCCGGCGCTGGCTCCAAAGCCGCGTTCGAGTCGCCCAAGGTGGCCGCCCATGGCGATTTCGCCAGCACGGCAGCCATGCAGCTCGCCAAACCGCTAGCGCGCAAGCCGCGCGAGCTGGCCGAACAGCTCAGCGCCGCCTTGCTCGCAACCCCCGCTTTCGGCCAATGGGTCGAGGCCATCGAGATCGCCGGCCCCGGCTTCCTCAACATCCGCCTGAAGACGGCGGCCAAGCAGCAGATCGTGCGCGAGGTGCTGTCGGCCGGCGAAAGCTTCGGCCAGCAGCCCGCCACCGGCGAGAAGGTGCTGGTCGAGTTCGTCTCGGCCAACCCGACCGGCCCGCTGCACGTCGGCCACGGCCGCCAGGCCGCGCTGGGCGACGCCATCTGCAACCTGCGCGCCTCGCAGGGCGAAAGCGTGTGGCGCGAGTACTACTACAACGACGCCGGCGTGCAGATCCAGACGCTGGCCAACAGCACCCAGCTGCGCGCGCGCGGCTTCAAGCCCGGCGACGCCGAATGGCCCAGCGGCGAAAAGGCACCGGCCTACAACGGCGACTACATCGCCGACATCGCCGAAGACTTCAAGGCGAAGAAGACCGTCAAGTCTGAAGACCGCGAAGTCACCGCCACCGGCAACATCGAGGACATCGACGCCATCCGCGAGTTCGCCGTGGCCTACCTGCGCCGCGAACAGGACCTGGACCTGCAGGCCTTCCGCGTGCATTTCGACCAGTACTACCTGGAGTCGAGCCTGTACACCAGCGGCCGCGTCGAGGCCGCCGTGCAGAAGCTCGTGGCCGCCGGCAAGACCTACGAGCAGGACGGCGCGCTGTGGCTGAAGTCGACCGACTACGGCGACGACAAAGACCGCGTGATGAAGAAGCAGGACGGCACGTACACGTACTTCGTGCCCGACGTGGCGTACCACATCGCCAAGTGGGAGCGCGGCTTCCACAAGGTCGTCAACATCCAGGGCACCGACCACCACGGCACCATCGCCCGGGTGCGCGCCGGCCTGCAGGCTGCGGGCGAGGGCATCCCCGAGGGCTATCCCGACTACGTGCTGCACACCATGGTGCGCGTGGTCAAGGGCGGCGAGGAGGTCAAGATCAGCAAGCGCGCCGGCAGCTACGTCACGCTGCGCGACCTGATCGAATGGACCAGCACCGACGCCGTGCGCTTCTTCCTGCTGAGCCGCAAGCCGGACACCGAGTACACCTTCGACGTCGACCTCGCGGTCACCAAGAACAACGACAACCCGGTGTACTACGTGCAGTACGCGCATGCGCGCATCTGCTCGGTGCTCGCGGGCTGGGGCGGCGACCGCGCCACGCTCGCGGGCGTCGACCTGTCGCCGCTGGAAAGCCCGGCGGCCCAGGCGCTGATGCTGCTGCTGGCCAAGTACCCGGCCATGCTCACCGCGGCCGCGCGCGATTTCGCCCCGCACGACGTCACCTTCTACCTGCGCGAGCTGGCCGCCAGCTATCACAGCTACTACGACGCCGAACGCATCCTGGTGGACGACGAGAAGGTCAAGCTGGCCCGCCTGGCGCTGGTCGCCGCGACCGCGCAGGTGCTGCACAATGGCCTCGCGATTCTTGGCGTCAGTGCGCCGAGCAAGATGTGAACCACCTCACCATGAAGAAGACAACCAGACAACGCGGCAACATCGTCATCGGCCTGATCATCGGGCTGGTGCTCGGCCTTGGCGTCGCGCTGGGCATTGCGGTCTACGTGACCAAGGTGCCGATTCCTTTCGTGACCAAGACGCAGCGCGGCGGCGCCGAACAGGACGAAGCCGAAGCCCGCAAGAACCGCGACTGGGATCCGAACGCGCCGCTGGCCGGCAAGGCTGGCGCCCCCAAGCCGGCGCCGGCCGCGAGCGGTCCGGTCAACCCCGTCACCGGCGAGCCGGCGACCACCGCGGTCGCACCCGCCACCGCACCACCCACGACCGCGCCGCCGGTGCCCGTGGTGGTGGCGCCCACGGCCAAGCCGCGCACCGCGCCCGTGCCGGCCGAGGCCAATGCGCTGCCTCCGTCGAACGACCCGCTGGGCGACCTGGCGCGCGCCCGCTCGGGCGGCGGCTCCGGCAGCACGACCACCGCGTCGGCCGCGCCCAGCGGCAACAGCAGCGCCGCCAGCAGCAGCTCGGGCGCCGACCCGTTCATGTACTTCGTGCAGGCCGGCGCCTTCCGCACCACCGACGACGCCGAGGCGCAGCGCGCCAAGCTGTCGCTGATGGGCGTCGAGGCCAAGGTCACCGAGCGCGAGCAGGCGGGCCGCACCGTCTACCGCGTACGCGCCGGCCCCTTCAACAAGAAGGAAGACGCCGACCGGCTCAAGGAGCGCCTGGACGGCGGCGGCCTCGACTCGGCACTCGTGCGGGTGCAACGCTGAAGCCGCGGCAATCGATTGCCACGAATAGCCCTTAAGCTTCGCCGCGCGGTATTTGCCGCCACCATTCATCGCCTTGGGCGCGCCGCGGGCGGGGGAACTCCCCGCCGCGTGCCGGCTCAGTCTGCCGTACCAACTGGAGAATCCTTTCAATGAAACGTCGTGACTTTTCGCTGGCCGCCACTTCGCTCGGGCTGCTGTCCCTGGCCGCCAACCCGGCCCATGCCCAGGCGCGTGCGCCCAAGGCAGGCACCGAGTACCTGGTGCTCGACAAGCGCGTGCCCGTCGACGCGCCGGCCGGCAAGGTCGAAGTGGTCGAGTTCTTCTCGTACAACTGCCCCCATTGCAACGACTTCGAACCGTCGCTCGAAGCCTGGGTCAAGTCGGCCCCCAAGGAAGTGGCCTTCCGCCGCATCCCGGTGCCTTTCGTGGGCAACGACGTCGAAGCCAAGCAGCGCCTGTACTACACGCTCGAAGCCATGGGCAAGGTCGACGAATACCAGCCGAAGGTATTCAATGCGATCCACGCGCAGCGCCAGAACGTGAACGGCGACGCCAACATCATTGCCTGGGCCACCGCCAACGGCCTCGACGGCGCCAAGTTCAAGGAACTCTTCACCTCGTTCGGCGTGGCCAGCAAGGCCAAGCGGGCTTCGCAGATGACCGATGCCTACAAGGTGGCTGGCGTGCCGGCCATGGCTGTCGCCGGCCGCTGGTACGTGGACGGCGAAACCGCCGGCAGCATGACCAAGGTGCTGCAGGTCGTGAACTACCTCGTGGGTGAAGCGAAAAAGGGCTGATGCCCAGGCTCCGCGCACTTCGTGCCGCTGCGCCCCTCACCGGCCCGCTTCGGCGGGCTTTTTCATCTGTGCGTGCGGGTTGACGCAATCAGCCGCATACAATGCCGAGCAAGTTTCGTGCCTCTATGACATTGCATTCTTACTCCACCACTCCCTTCCTGCGTCGCGTCGGCCGCCTGGCTGCCGCCGCGTTGCTGCTGGCCGGCCTTGCCTCGGGCGCCCTGGCCGAGACCGCCGACCGCAGCAAGCCGATGAACATCGAGTCGGATGCCATGCGCTACGACGACCTCAAGCAGACCAGCGTGTTCACGGGCAACGTGCTGGTAACAAAAGGCACGATCATCATCCGCGGCGCGCGGCTCGATGTCCGCCAGGACGCCGAGGGCTACCAGTACGGCGTGGTCACGGCGGCGCCCGGCAAGCGGGCCTACTACAAGCAGAAGCGCAACGCACCTGACGAGTGGATCGAGGGCGAATCCGAAGTCATCGAGTACGACAGCCGCGCCGACAACGTCAAGTTCATCCGCAACGCAGAAAT
This sequence comes from Variovorax durovernensis, assembly GCF_977011995.1. Lineage (NCBI taxonomy): Bacteria > Pseudomonadati > Pseudomonadota > Betaproteobacteria > Burkholderiales > Comamonadaceae > Variovorax > Variovorax durovernensis. Next base: position 677,486 of record NZ_CDRNCW010000001.1, read on the forward strand.
GCGCCGCCTGCTCGGTTCGACGCCGAACGACGTGAGCACCGGCGCCCTGATCGTCTACGACCAGAGCAACGACACCTACACGGTCAACGGTTCCACCGTGCCGCCGAACACCGCGGTCAACGCGTCGTCCCCGAGCGGCCGCGTCAAGACCATCCTGACACCCAAGGCCGCCACGGCGCCCGCGCCCGGCGCTCCCGCCGGAGCCAAGCCCGCCGCGCCGGCAGCGTCCACGCCGGCACCCGGCACGGGCCTGCGCTCGACCACCACGCTCGGTGGCGATGGAGAAACCCGCAAGTGATCGAAACCGCTGGAACCCAGGAAGCCAACGGCGCACCGGGCAGCCGCCTGGTGGCGCGCGGCCTGAAGAAGAGCTATGGCAGCCGCACGGTCGTGAAGGACGTCTCGCTCGACGTGCAGAAGGGTGAAGTCGTCGGGCTGCTCGGCCCCAACGGCGCCGGCAAGACCACCTCGTTCTACATGATCGTCGGGCTGGTGCGCGCCGATGCGGGCGACATCACCATCGACGGCGAGCCCATCGCCCACATGCCCATCCACCGCCGCGCGCGCATGGGCCTGAGCTACCTGCCGCAGGAAGCCTCGATCTTCCGCAAGCTCACGGTCGAGGAAAACGTGCGCGCCGTGCTCGAACTGCAGCATGAGCCCGACGCGAGCGGCAAGCTCGTGCCGCTGTCCAAGCAGCACATGGAAGAGCGCCTGTCCGAACTGCTGGCCGACCTGCGCGTCGACCATCTGCGCGATTCGCCCGCGCTGGCGCTGTCGGGCGGCGAACGCCGCCGCGTCGAGATCGCACGCGCCCTGGCCACCCAGCCGCGCTTCATCCTGCTGGACGAGCCCTTCGCCGGCATCGACCCGATCGCCGTGATCGAAATCCAGCGGATCATCAGCTTCCTGAAGGAGCGCGGCATCGGCGTGCTCATCACCGACCACAACGTGCGCGAAACGCTGGGCATCTGCGATCACGCGTTCATCATCAGCGACGGGCATGTGCTGGCACAAGGCACGCCCTCGGAGATCGTCGACAACGCCGAGGTACGCAGGGTGTACCTGGGCGAACACTTCCGGATGTGATCGTGTTGCGCGGGTCAAAGGCGAGCGTGGCCACCATCCGCGTGGGGATCCTTCGCGGGGGCCGCCGCGCGCAGCGCGCAGCCTTGGGGGGAGCAGCAATCTCATGAAGCAAGGGCTGTCCCTTCGCGTCTCGCAGCACCTGGCGTTGACGCCACAGCTGCAGCAGTCGATCAGGCTGCTCCAACTTTCCACGCTCGAACTGAGCCAGGAAGTGGAGCAGATGCTCGACGAGAACCCCTTCCTCGAGCGCACCGCGGAAGAAGCGGCGCGCGAGGAATTCGGGCTCGACACGGCCGACGCCCCCGTCGCGCGCGATGACGGCGGCGAAAGTGGCGAGGGCGGCGACGGCGAGAGCGACTTCACCCCGCCGCCGGCCAGCACTTCCGCCGCCTCGACCGAGACCGGCACCACCACCACGGCCGATTCCGACGGCCCCGCCGCCGAGATCGCCGAGCGCGAGCCCGACTGGGAAGGCGACGGCACCGTCGACATGGCGCCCGACGACAGCGAGTGGGGCAGCGACGCCCCCGCGCGCCAGAACAACCTGGGTGACGACGAGCGCGCCGATGCCACCGAGCTTGCGCGCAGCCAGGAGTCGCTGCAGTCGTTCCTGCACCGCCAGGCACTGAGCCTGCGCCTGAGCGAGAACGACAGCGCCGCGCTGCGCTTCCTGATCGAGTCGCTCAACGACGACGGCTATCTCGAAGACTCCCTGCCGGCGCTGGCCTCGGGCCTGGCCGGCGACGACAACGACCAGTTCGACGACCTGGTGCATCACTTCCAGGTGGCGCTCGGCCTGCTGCAGAGCCTGGAGCCGGTGGGCGTGGGCGCGCGCGACCTCGGCGAATGCCTGAGCATCCAGCTGCGCGCGTTGGCCGCCGAGGACGACGAAGACGAAGAACAGGCACAGGTCTACAAGACCGCCATCGCCATCTGCAAGCAGCCGATGGAGCTGCTCGCGCGGCGCGATTTCAAGCGCCTGGCCACGCTCACTCGCAGCAGCGAGGAGCTGGTGCGCTCGGCGCTGCAGGTCATCGCGCGGCTGGAGCCCAAGCCGGGGCGCCGTTTTGTCGATGTCGAGCGCAACATCGTCATTCCCGACGTGATCGTCACCAAGACCGGCCGCGGCACCAACGTCAAGTTCCGCGTCATGCTGAATCCCGAGGTCATGCCGCGCCTGCGCGTGCACGACATCTACGCCGGCGCGCTCAAGTCGCACAAGGGCGAGGGCAGCCAGGCGCTGTCGCAGCGGCTGCAGGAGGCGCGCTGGTTCATCAAGAACATCCAGCAGCGCTTCGACACCATCCTGCGCGTGAGCAACGCCATCGTCGAGCGCCAGAAGAGCTACTTCGTGCACGGCGAGCTGGCCATGCGCCCGCTGGTGCTGCGCGAAATTGCCGACGAGTTGGGCCTGCACGAATCCACCATCTCGCGCGTGACCACCGCCAAGTACATGGCCACGCCGTTCGGCACGGTCGAGCTGAAGTATTTCTTCGGTTCGGCGCTGGGCACCGAGACCGGCGGCAATGCATCGAGCACCGCGGTGCGTGCGCTGATCAAGCAGTTCGTGAGCTCGGAGAGCATCAAGAAGCCGCTGTCGGACAGCCAGATCTCCGAGATGCTCAAGGAGCAGGGCATCGAGTGCGCGCGCCGCACCGTGGCCAAGTACCGCGAGGCCCTGCGCATCGCGCCGGCCAACCTGCGCAAGGCGCTGTAGCTCGGCACACCCCCAGGCTATGCGCACTTCGTGTCGCTTCGCCAACCCCCTTGCAGGGGGCAACACCAGCGGCCCGGCAGAGCCGGTTCCGCGGTGTTCGCCGCGTGGCCATGAATGGCGAGCGGGTCTGGCCTTGGTGCTCGCTCTGGCCGTGCTGTTCGTCACCGGCTGCGCCACCTTGCCCGACGAGGCACCGCGCCCGCCCACCAAGGCCATGGCCGTGTCGGCCGACACCGCGCTCGGCAAGCTCGCGATGGCCGCCCAGCCCGACCCCGACCTGAGCGGCTTCCGTCTCATGCCCGGCGGCGACTTTGCCTTCGACACCCGCATCGAGCTCGCGCGCCGCGCCCAGCGCACGCTGGACTTGCAGTACTACCAGATCGAGAACGACGAGACCGGCCGCTACCTGCTGCGCACCCTGCGCGATGCCGCCTTGCGCGGCGTGCGCGTGCGGGTGCTGATGGACGACCTCTACACCTCCGGCGAAGACGAGCTGCTGCTCGGCTTTGCCGCCACGCCGAATGTCGAGCTGCGCCTCTTCAACCCGTTCCCGGCCGGGCGCGGCAGCCTGGTCAGGCGCTTCGCGGCGTCGCTGTTCGACTTCAGCCGCGTGAACCGCCGCATGCACAACAAGCTGTTCATCGCCGACGGCGCGATGGCGGTGGCGGGCGGGCGCAACATCGGCAACCAGTACTTCACGCGCACGGCGGGCGAGAACTTCCTCGATCTCGACACCTTCGTGACCGGCGCGCTGATCCCCCGGCTCGGCAGCCTGTTCGACCAGTACTGGAACAGCACCTACGTGCGCCCCGTGCAGTCGGTGGTGGCGAGCAGCCTTTCGCGCGAGGAGCTGCAGCGCCGCTTCGATGCCGCTACCGGCGCCGACACCACCCCGCCGCCGCCGCAACCCGCGCCCAACGACCTGCTCGGCTACAGCCCGATTGCGGACGACCTGAACGCCGGCAGGCTGGGCTTGATCTGGACCCTGGCCGAGGCCTATGCCGACTCGCCCGACCGGGTGATCGGCAAGACCGCGTCGTACGGCGGCGTGCCGCTGCTGGACGTCGACAGCGTGCGCTACAACGTGGTCGAGCAGATGCGCCGCGCGCGCGCCGAGGTGACCATCGTCTCGCCCTACCTGATTCCGGGCGCCACGGGGCTCGAGGTGATGCGCGAGATCCGCGGGCGCGGCGTGAAGATCAGCGTGGTCACCAATTCGCTGGCCGCCACCGACGAACCGCTGGTGCATACCGCCTACCGCCGCTACCGGCCCGACATGCTCAAGCTCGGCGCCGACCTGTACGAGCTGAGTTCCACGCGCACCCGGCGCAGCGTGCGGCTGGGGCTCTTCGGCACCACGGTCGGGCGCCTGCATGCCAAGTCGGCGGTGATCGACCGGCGCACGCTGTTCGTGGGCTCGATGAATTTCGATCCGCGCTCGGAGTCGCAGAACACCGAGATCGGGCTGATCATCCACAGCCCCGAGATGGCGCAGCAGATGCTCAAGCTGCTCGACGTGCTCAAGCAGCAGGGCGCCTACCGGCTGCGCTTTGCCGAAGGCAGCAACGACAGCCGCATCGAATGGGTCAGCGACGACGCCGGCAAGATCACGGTGCTGCACGAGGAGCCCGATTCGGGCTTCTGGGACCGCACGATGCTCGAACTGCTGGCGCCGCTGACGCCCGAGAGCCTGCTGTAAGCGCCGCGGTATTCAGTCAGTGGCCGCCGCGAATGGCCGACCAGACCAGCCGCACGCCCAGCAGCCCCATCACGCCGCCGGCCGCGCGGTCGATCCAGGCCTTGTAGCGCAGGTAGGCAGAGCGCGGCGCCGCCGAGGAAAGCGCCAGTGCCACGATGGTGTACCAGCCGGTCTCGATGCAGAAGATCACTGCCGGCACCGCCAGCGCCAGTACCAGCGGCACCTCGCGCGGCAGGAAGGCGGCGAAGATGCTGGCGTAGACCACCGCCGTCTTCGGGTTGCTGACCTGGGTGGCAAGGCCCAGCAGAAAGGTGCGGCCGCCGCGCCCCGGCCGGCCGGGGGAGTTACCCACTTCCGGTGTAACAGCCAGTGGCTGGCGCGCGCCGCGCCAGATGCGCCAACCCAGGTAGACGAGGTAGGCGCCGCCAAAGCCTTTTATCGCCAGGTAGAGCCCCGGCACCGCCAGGAACGCTGCCTGCAGGCCGGCCATCGCGGCGATGGCGAAGACCAGTCCGCCCGCACCCATGCCCAACGCCGCCGCGAGCCCGTCGCCGCGCGAGGCCACGGCCGTGCGCGCCACCATGACGAAACTGGGGCCAGGGCTCATCGCGCCCACTGCCATCGCGCCGGCGATGCCCAGCAAGGAAAGGGTGTTGTCCATCGGGGCTGTCTCCTGGGGAAATTTTGAAATGGGTGAATAACGTGCAGAAAGTCACGCTGATCAACGACTGAAAAGTAAACTATAAGTAGTACTTAAATTTTGTTTTCGTTTACATTTTGTGTGCCGACTTCCGCGGCGCACAAAAATGAAAAATCTCTACCTTCTGGTCATTTGGGCATTGATCCTGTCGTTTTTGCTGAGCTTCTTCTACTGGAGTGATGCGCCGCTGGCCGAACAACTGTTGTTCGGTGCGGTGATGGCCGTGGCGATGGGCGCCTGGATGCTGGTCCTGCTGAACCTTCCGCGTGCCCTGATGGCCGCCCGCAACTGGCTGAAATCCCCGAAAGACGATAGCGAGGAACCGCTGGCCGCGAGCCGCCCCCGCAAGACCATCGTCAGGTAGGCAGGCCGGCAGGGCCGCCAGCCACGGCGCCGGAAGCGCCTAGGGCTGGACGTTGACCGCTTCCACCTGCACCAGCAGCTTCACCTTGTTCTCGAAGCCGAAGTTCAGTCCCCAGGTAATTCCCCAGTCGCTGCGTTCCACCGTGGTCTCGAAGTCGCCGCCGCACACCTGGCGGTTGATCAGCGGGCTCAGGTAGCAGTTGAAGCGCACCGCCTTCAGCGTTACCGGCTTCGTCTGCCCCATCAGGGTGAGCGTGCCCGGCACGTCGACCACCTTGTCTCCGCTGATGTCGATCCGGTCGGCCACGAAGCGGCCGGTCGGGAATTCCGCCACGTTGAAGAAATCCTTGCTCTGCACATGGCGGTTGAGCAGGTCGACGCCGGTGTTGATGGAGCTGATGTCCATCGTGATGTCGACCTTGCCGCTGGTGCCGGTGCCGTCGATCTGCACCGAGCCGTCCTTGGTGCTGAAGCGTCCCCGGTTGGTGGTGGTGCCGTAGTGGCCCATCTCGTACATCACGAAGGTGTGCGTCGGGTCGACCACGTAGTTCGCGTTCTTCTTCGGCCCGCCCGCGGGCTTCACGGCCACGGGGGGCGCCGTGTATTCCTGGGCCGTGGCGGTGCCGGAGAAGGCCGCGGCCGACAGCAGCGCGGCAAGGATGAGCTTCGTCTTCACGGCGGTGGCTGGATGTGTCATGAAAGAGTGGGGGTGAGTGAGCAGCAGCGCGGCCTGGTGGTTCTTCACAGCGGCCCGAGGCCCGCGATGGTGAGCTTGAAGCGCACCTGCACCTCGTTGGCGACCATCGAGGTGTCGGTCCATTCGCCGTCGCCGACCTTGTAGTCGAGCCGCTGGATCGTAAAGCTTCCGGTCGCCACCGCCTGGTTGCCGCCGGCGGCGGCGATGCCGACCGGCACCGTCACCGTTTTCGCCGTGCCCTTGATGGTGAGCTTGCCCGTCATCTCGAACTTGCCGTCGCCCAGCGCCTTGATCGCGCTCGACTGGAAGGTGGCCTGCGGAAAGTGCGCCGCGTCGAACCATGGCGCCTTGGGCAGTTCGGCGTCGCTCACCGGAATGCCGAAGCCGGCGCTGGCCGTGTCGATGTGCAGCGCCACGCTGCCGCCCTCGGGCTTCTTCGGGTCGAAAGCGACCTGGGCGTCGAACTTCTTGAACGTGCCTTCCACCGGCACGCCCATCTGCTTGCTGACGAACACGATCTGGCTCTTGTCGGCGACCAGCTTCGCGGCCGGCGGCTCGGCGAAGGCGGCCATGCCCGGCGCAAGCGCCAGGAAGGCGAGGGGAACGAAAAGGTAACGGCGCTTCATCAGGCGGATTCCTTGCGTGGCGCGGGCCACATGCGTTTCAACAGACCGTCGCGGTCGATCCAGTGGTGCTTGAGCGCCGCGGCCACGTGCAGCAGCGTGACGCCCGCCAGCGTGAAGGCGCAGCCCTTGTGCAGCGGCTGCAGCACCGCCTCGGCAAAGGGCTGGTCGACTGGCATGAAGTCGGGCAGCGGCAGCGCGCCGAACCACACGATCGGCACGCCCATCGCCGAACTGTAGGCCCAGCCCGAGAGCGGCACCGCGAAGAACAGCAGGTACATCAGCGCATGGCCTGTGCGGTAGGCCGCGAGCTGCCAGCGCGACAGCGCCACCGGCAGGGCCGGCGGCCGGTGCCCGAGCCGCCAGGCCAGCCGCAGCGCCGACAGCAGCAGGATGGTGACGCCGGCCCACTTGTGCCAGCTGTAGAGCTTCAGGCGCAGGGGGGAGAACGGCAGCCCCGTCATGTAGAGGCCGACGCCGAGCGAGCCTGCGATCAGTGCCGCGAGCAGCCAGTGCAAGGCGATGGCGACGCCGCCGTAGCGCAGGTTTAGCTGATCGGCGGGGAGGGAGGAAAGAGGAGTGTCGGTGGACATCGGGGCAGGGCCGGCGGCCTGTGCGCGGAGCATATATCGGAAGCCGTGACGCTGTTGCACGGCCCGTGCCAGCGGCCACGCAGGGCAAGGCCGGGCGCCTTCAGCCCCGTGGCTGCGCCTTCAGCAGCACCCCGTGCAGTTCGTCAGGCTGCACCGGCTTGCGCAGCGCATGCCAGCCGCGCTGCAGCGCCAGGCGCTGGGTGGCCTCGTTGATGTCGGCAGAGATCAGCGCGATGGTGAGCGACGGCTTCTGCCGCTGCAACCGTTCGGCCAGCGCGATGCCGTCGAGCGTGCCGGGCAGGCGGATGTCGCACAGCGCCGCGTCGAGCGCGCGCAGGTCGGCCAGCGCCAGCGCCTCGGCCGCGCTGGCGTAGACGCGCGGCGCCACGCCCCATTGCCGCAGCAGCGCCAGCAGGCTGTCGGCCACCACCGCGTTGTCTTCCACCACCAGCACGGCCAGTCCGGGCGGCAGCGTGTTGTGTGCCGCCGCGCCGTTGCCGGCCTGCGGCGAGGGCAGGGTGCGCGTCACCGCCGCGCCGTCCGGCGCCGCCGGCAGTTCGAAGCTGAACACCGAGCCCCGGCCCGGTGCCGAGCGCAACGCCACCTCGATGCCGAGTTGCGCCGCCAGCCGCCGCACGATCGCCAGGCCCAGCCCGTGGCCGCGCTGCAGGTTGCGCTCCACGTTGCCGATCTGCTCGAAGTCGTTGAATACCCGCTCCTGCGCGTCCGCCGGGATGCCGATGCCGCTGTCGCGCACCTCGATGCGCCAGGCGGGGCCGGCCTCGCGCCGGCGCGCCCGCACCGCCAGCAGCACGCGTCCGCGCGGCGTGAACTTGACCGCGTTGTCCACCAGGTTGGCCAGCACGCGGCGCAGCGACACCGTGTCGGTCCAGGCAGCCGCGCCGGCCGGGCAGCGCACGCCCACGCGGCCGTTGCCCGCCTGCCGCGCCAGTTCCTGCAGCAGCGGGGCCAGCGCCACCGCCTCGGGCCGCAGCGGATCGACCGCGGCCTCGATGCGGCCGATTTCGAGCAGCTGGTTGGTCAGCCCCTCGAGCGCCTGCTGCGCGCGTGCCAGCGAGGCCACGGTGTGCTGCACCGCCGGCATGTCGGCGCCGCTTTCCAGCTGCTGGCGCAGCACCTCGGCCTGCAGGCCGATGGCCATCACCGGCTGGCGCAGGTCGTGGTTGGCCGCCGAGAAGAAGCGCAGCCGCTCGGCCTGCGCCTGTTCGGAGGCGCGCAGCCCTGCCAGTGCCTGTTCGCGCAGGGTGCGTTCGTTGAGCCGCAGCCCGATGTTTTCCTCGAGCTGGCGAGAGCGCTCGGCCACCAGCTTCCACATCATCGCGGTCAGGCCGATGCCGATGACGGCCACGGCCATCATTTCCGGCGAGCCCATCCAAAGGCCCGTCACGATCACCGGCGCCAGCAGCAGCGTGATCGCCAGTTGCGTGGCTGGCGTGTAGAACGACACCGAGAAGGCCGATGACAGCGTCATGCCCATGAGGATCAGGCCCAGCAGCAGCTGCTGGTCGGCGCGCGCGGGGTTGAACAGAAGAACACCGGCCAGGCCGTGAGCCAGCTCCCAGATGCCGGTGCGAAGCGTGTGCAGGCGCTGCGCCGCGCGCAGCGTGAGAGGGGTGAAAGGCTCCGGCAGGCGCTGCGGGAAGAAGCCGCGCAGCGCCGTCACCATGGTGATCAGGCCGATCCACACCAGCGCGCGCGACAGCGAGTACTGCCAGGCGAACAGTGCCGCCACGCCGCAGTTGAGCAGGTACTGCACCAGCAGCACCGGGCCGATGGGCCGCACCGAGAGCCGGAGCACCTCGCATTCGATGGCGAAGCGGTCGCTTCCGGCGGCGGCCGGGGCGGCGGATGCTGTCGGTGGAACGAGGATGGGGTTCATCGGCGAATCGACTATATAGAGAAGGGCTGTGACAAGGCGACAATGGAGTCCCCTAGTCGGGCTTCCCGATGGCCAACTTTCAGTGAACGATCTCTCCTTTTTCCTGCCTTGCGCCGCCGGCGTCGAGGAATTCCTCGCCCAAGAGGTGCACGCCCTGACCGGCCGCGTCGGGCAAGACCTGCTCACGCTGCGCGGCGGCGTGCGAGTGCGCGCCGACTGGCGCGACGCCCTCAAGCTCAACCTGCACAGCAGGCTCGCGCAGCGCGTGCTGGTCGAACTGGCCCATGCGCCCTACCGCAATGAAAACGATCTCTACGCCATCGCCAACGGCGTGGCCTGGGAGATCTGGTTCACCCCGAAGCAGACCTTCAAGATCGAGACCACGGCGCAGCACAGCCCGCTGCAGAGCCTGAACTTCGCCACCCTGCGCATCAAGGACGCCATTGCCGACCGCTTCCGCGCCAAGGCCAACGGCGTGCGTCCGAGCATCGAGACCCAGTGGCCCGACTGCCGCGTGTTCGCCCACCTGACCACCGACACCTGCACGCTCTACATCGACACCTCGGGCGAGCCGCTGTTCAAGCGCGGCTGGCGCCAGGACAAGGGCGATGCCCCGCTGAAGGAAACCCTGGCCGCCGCCATGCTGGCCGCCAGCGGCTGGTGGAACCCCGAAACCGGCGAAGTGTCGGCCCAGCCGCTGTACGACCCCTGCTGCGGCAGCGGCACCATCGCCATCGAGGCGGCGCAGATTGCGCGCGGCATCGCGGCCGGGTCGCTGCGGCGCTTCGGCTTCGAGAAGCTGCTGCCGTTCCAGGCGCATGTCTGGACCGCCATCAAGAAAGAGGCCGAGGCCGGCGCGCGGGACCACGGCGTCGCAATCTTCGGCTCGGACGTGTCGCACCGCATGGTCGACTTTGCCGAGCGCAACGCCGAACGCGCGGGCGTTGCGCAGGCCGTCGAGTTCCGCGGCGGCGATGCGCTGCAGCGCATGCCGCCGGTCGAGGCCGGCGTCATCATGCTCAATCCGCCGTACGGCGAGCGCATCGAGGTGGGCGGCGTGGCCGGCACCGGCCGCTTCGGCGCCCGCGAATCGGCGCAGACCGAGCAGGGCGACGGCGGGGAGTTCTTTCCCCAGCTCGCGGCCCACTGGAAGAAAAACTACGCCGGCTGGACCGCCTGGGTGCTCACGCCAGACCTGAAGCTGCCCAAGCAGATGCGCCTGAAGGAATCGCGCCGCGTGCCGATGTGGAACGGCCCCATCGAATGCCGGCTGTTCCGCTTCGACATGGTCGCCGGCTCAGCGCGGAAGTGATTCGCCGGCGCCCTCGGGCCTGGGCGCCTGCTTCGGTCGCACGGCGCAGGCTGCATTGACAGTGCGCGCGGCCAGCTCGGGCGGCGCCCCGGGCAAGGTCACAGGGCGCACGTCGCCTTCCTCGAACTGCTTCACCAGGACCGGATCGCCCACGAAATTGGGCTGTGCGAAGTAGCTCGCGCTCACATAGCGGGCGCTGCGGGCGTCGCAGTCGACCATGGCGCGGGCCTGGAACGAGCGGAACCTGACGCCGTCGCGGTTGAGGCGGTCAGTCTGCATGTTCATGCGCAGCGCCACGATGCGATGCGAGCCGTCCACCTCGATGGCGGTTGGATCGACCTGCACATAGCTGCTGGCGGCGTCCCCGGGCGTGCCCGTGAGGGTCAGCCACTCGGCCCGTACGCCCGCCGAGGAGAGCAGGGCAAAGCAAAGCAGCGGTATTCGTTTCATGAAAAAGGGCGTGGTCGAGGGGAAGGCGTGTGCCGGGGGAATTCTCGCGTACCGAGCCGACGCGGGCCTGACACCGATCCCGCATGGTGCAACATCGGCCATATTCCCTGAACATTCCATGACGTTGACAGAACCCGGCCCCGTCGTCATCGACACCAACATCGCGCTCGACCTGCTCGTCTTCGAAGACCCCGCCTGGGCCCCTTTGACCGAGCGGCTGGCTGCGGGCGGGCTGCGCTGGCTGGCGACGGCCCCCATGCGTGTGGAGCTAGAACGCGTTCTGGGCTACCCGCTGATCGCTAGGCGCATGGCGCAGCGGAAACTGCAGGCGCCGGCGGTGCTGGCCGATTTCGACGCGCGCGTGTGCATGGTGGAGAGCATTCCGCCGCGCGCGCCCTGCGTGTGCAGCGACCCCGACGACCAGGTGTTCATCGACCTGGCCGTCGCGCACGGCGCCCTGCTGCTGAGCAAGGACAAGGCGGTGCTGTCGATGAAGAAGCGGCTGGCGTTGCGTGGCGTGGCGGTGCGGGCGGCGTACGCGGCCTAGGGGCTGCTGTTGCTGTTTCGATGCCGGGTATCAATTGACAACCTTCTGGTCGTCGAAATTTTCGAGGGCTGCGGTAGATTTTCGGCAACAGACTTTGCCATGCTTGGAAATCATGCAGCCTTCTTTTGCGACCCTCTGGTCGAACCACCCGACGATCAAGGGGGACGACGCCTTGCTAGACAAAGACGTCTACAAGGATCAATGCGCCATCAACGTGGGAGCCGCCTTCATCCGCTCCAGCCTGAGCATGGAGAGCTTCCACGGTGTCTACTCCTGGCAGAAGGACAAGCCCAAATACCCGATCAGGGCTCAGGAGCTGGCGAACTGGCTGGACTCCGGCAAGTCTGGCCTCATGTCCCGTACAGAGAAATACACGGGCAAGGAAGGCTTCGACAAAATCGCGAAGCGCACCGGGATCGTGTTCATCCAGAACTACTGGGGCGAGGGGCGGCAAGGTGACCACATAGACCTCTGGAATGGGTCACGACTGACACCGCTGTCGTCATGGTTCCGCATACAACTGAACATGTCATGGGAGGGTTTCATGACCGACTACCGAAAAGGCTCCGCCATTTGGTTCTGGTACGTGCCATGAGATTTGTCGCTCGCATCCTCTCCATCGTTGTCGGAGCGATCGCTCTCGGCTTTGTTTTCTACAAGCTCATTGGCCCCGTGGGCCATTGGTACGAACTCAATTTCGCCAAGAGCGATCACGATCTGGGTCAAGCCTATATGGTCGCGCTCGCCGTTCAGCTTGTTGCTTTGCTGGCGGGCGGTTTGCTCGGGGATTGGATATTTCGCAAATGGCGGCACAAGCGGCCCGACCTCAAACAGCCCTCGTAGCCAGCGGCCTTTGCTGCTAGTTCTGCAGCGCAGCCGGAGCCGCCAGATGCCACCGCCCCAGCAACCGCGCCACCGCCCGCACCCGCTGCGTATCCCGCCCCCAGCGTCGGCTGGCCGGCAGCTTCTGCGCCCACTTCATGCGTCGTGCCGCGTTCGCGATGCGCTCGCGCACTTCTTCGTTCACCCCGGCCAGCGCCGCGTGCCAGTGCTGGCCCGCGGCCTGCGGTGCGGCGGCCTCCAGCATCATGGCGGTGGAGTGCAGGTAGCTGAGCCAGTCGCGCGCCTGGCATTCCGCCAGCGTCATGACTTCGGCCGGGTCGTCCTCGAAGTCGATGTAGCCGATCACGCCGTCGGGGCATTGCACGAGGTTGCGGTCGAAGGCCTGGCTCAGGTGCTGGCCGCGCACGTGCACGGCGGCAATGGCGGCCAGGCCCTCGCGCCATACCGCCAGCAGCGCGGCGGGGCCGGCGGCTGCGGCCTGGTCGAGCCGCTCCTGGAGCACCACGGTTGCACGGCCGCTTTCGCCGAGGTCGGAGATCAGCAGGCCGTCCGCCTGCTGCGCCAGCACGGTCGGCACGCGCAGGCCCGCAGCCGCTAGCGTCTTCAGGCGCCGGGCCTCGGTCGCGATGGCCGCTTCGCCGCCCGGGTTGGGCACCGGCTTGATGATGTCCAGCCGCGCCATGCGCGCAACTGCTGCCATCACGCGGTAGCCCCACTTGCCGTGCCGTGGGCCGGCCTTCTTGAGCCACACGCGTTCGCTGCCGAAGCGATGGCTGGCCACGTTCTTTTCCTGCCGGGGCAGGGTGACGCGCAGGAACTCCGCGTAGTCGCCGGGAGCCGGTGTGCGCGCAAGCGCGTCGAGGGGCGCGGGCGCCGAAGCTGCGCCCTTGCGCGATTGCAGGCGCGCGTTCGCGCCTCGTTTCAGTGGATTCATGCGGCCATTGCGAAGCCCGTCACCAGCCCTTGCGGGCCCTGCGTCACGGGCTGGAAACTCTCTGCACTGGCCAGCGGCCAGTAGGTACGGAAAACATTGTGCTGCGCATCGAGCGGGCCGAGCAGGGCGCCCGGCTGCACCTGCATCACCAGGTTGCTCAACAGGCGCACCTCGGTGTCGGAAATGCGGCGCACGATGTGGTGCGCGGTAATCTGCTGCGGATGGTCGAGGCCCGCGGCCTGCACCAGTTCCTGCAGCGCATGCAGCGTGCTGCGGTGGAAGTTGCGCACGCGGTCGGCCTTGGTGGGCACCACCAGCGCCTGCTGGCGCAGCGGATCCTGCGTGGTCACGCCGGTGGGGCAATGGCCGGTGTGGCAGCTCTGCGCCTGGATGCAGCCCAGCGCCATCATGAAGCCGCGCGCCGCGTTGCACCAGTCGGCGCCCAGCGCCATCATGCGGGCCACGTCGAAGGCGGTGATCACCTTGGCGGCGCAGCCGATCTTGATGCGGTGCCGCAGGTTGACGCCCACCAGCGTGTTGTGCACCAGCAGCAGGCCTTCCTGCAGCGGCGCGCCCACGTGGTCGCTGAACTCGACCGGCGCCGCGCCGGTGCCGCCCTCGGCGCCGTCGACCACGATGAAGTCGGGCGTGATGCCGGTGGCCTGCATCGCCTTGACGATGCCGAACCACTCCCACGGATGGCCCAGGCAGAACTTGAAGCCGGTCGGCTTGCCGCCCGACAGTTCGCGCAGCCTGGCGACGAAATGCATCATCTCGGTCGGCGTGGAAAACGCGCTGTGCGAGGCGGGCGAAATGCAGTCCACCCCCACCGGCACGCCGCGCGCCGCCGCGATCTCCGGCGTGACCTTGGGCGCCGGCAGCACGCCGCCGTGCCCGGGCTTGGCGCCCTGGCTCAGCTTGATCTCGATCATCTTCACCTGCGGGTCGCGCGCGTTGGCGGTGAAGCGTTCTTCGCTGAATGTGCCGTCGTCGTTGCGGCAGCCGAAGTAGCCCGAGCCGATTTCCCAGATCAGGTCGCCGCCATGCACGCGGTGGTGCTGCGAAATGGAGCCTTCGCCAGTGTCGTGCGCAAAGCCGCCCATCTTGGCGCCCTGGTTGAGCGCGAGGATGGCGTTGGCCGACAGCGCGCCGAAGCTCATGGCGGAAATGTTGAACACGCTGGCGCTGTAGGGCTGCGTGCAGACCTGCGCCGGGGTGGTGCCGGCCGGCTGCGGCGTGCCGCCGATGACGATGCGGAAATCGTGGTTGGCGAGCTTGGTGGGCTGCATCGAGTGGTTGATCCACTCGTAGCCCGCGGCGGTCACGTCGAGCTGGGTGCCGAAGGGGCGGTTGTCTGGGTCGCCCTTGGCGCGCTGGTACACCAGCGAGCGCTGGGCGCGCGAGAAGGGCGCGGCTTCCGAGTCGCTCTCGATGAAGTACTGCCGCATTTCGGGCCGGATGAACTCCAGCAGGAAGCGCAGGTGGCCGATGACCGGGTAGTTGCGCAGGATGGCGTGGCGCGTCTGCCGCAGGTCGTGTACGCCGGTACCGGAAAGTACCGCAAAGACGACCACCCCGACCCAGGCGAGCCACAGATGCGGCGAAACCAGCACGAATGCCAGGCACGCCACCAGGCCGGCCACGCACAGGGCGAAGGCGCTGTAGCGCGCCGGAAACGGAATAATCGTGGGCATAGAAGTAGTGTCGACCGGAGCCTGCTGCATCATAGAGGGCTGTCCCCACCTTGCCATGACGACCATTCCCGACTCCACACCGGCCGCTTCGGCCACTCCCGCACCCCTCGGCCCCGACGATTTCGACGCGCTCGACCAGGCGCTCGACGCCATGCGCGAACACGACGAGGAAATTCCCCAGTGGGAATTCTGCGAGGGCTTCATGGCCGCGCTGATCTGCACCCGCCGCCCCATCATGCCTTCCGAGTACTGGCCCGTGCTGCTGGGCGACAGCTTCTCGTCGGCCAAGCACATGGAGTTCGTCTGGAACTGGAAGCGCCGCTGGATCGAGATCGAGGAGGGCCTCGACGCTCCCGTCGAGACGCTCGACGACGAACGCAGCTGGCAGCCCGAGGTGCTCGACACCCGCGGCGCCATCGCCTCGCTGCCCGAGGAAGAGCGCGCCGAAGTCGCCGGCGAAGCCATTCCCTCGTTCGCCCAGGTCTGGGCGCTGGGCTTCATGTACGCGGTGGAGAACTGGCCCGAAGACTGGGCCGCACCACGCGACAAGGACGCCGCGCAAATGCTGAACGACGCGCTCGACAACATCGTCGCGCTGACCGAAGACGACAACGCCAAGCCCACGGTCTCGATGTACAGCGAAGACGGCCCGCCCAGCGTGAGCCAGCAGCGCCTGGACGATTTCGGCGCCGCGATCTGGGCCGTGTACGACCTGCGCCAGCTCTGGAAGAGCCTGGGCCCGAAGGCCGAGACGATCCGCAAGGAGGCCACGCCTGGCCGCAATGACCCCTGCCCTTGCGGCAGCGGCAAGAAATACAAGAAATGCCACGGTGAGTAACTGGGCTCACCCCCAGGCTTCGCGCACTTCGTGTCGCTGCGCCAACCCCCTTGCAGGGGGCAATACCTGCGGCCCGGCAGAGCCGGTTCCGCGGTATTCCTGAAATGAGCTCCCTCCTGGCACAGCGCTCAGCCGCAGAACCCCTGACGCCCCGCGCGGCATGGGTCATGGTCTTGGCCTTGTGCGCCGGGGTCGCGCTGAGCCAGGCGTTCCGCACGGTCGGCGCCATCATGGCGAGTCCGCTGCAAACCGACTTCAGGCTGTCGGCCCAGGCCCTCGGGATTTTCTCGGGGGCTTTTCATTTTGCGTTCGGCGCGATGCAGCTCTTCATGGGTATCGGCATCGACCTTCACGGCGTGCGGCGCACGGTGCTGGTGGCTTTTCCCATCGCCATCGCGGGCGCGTTGCTGTCGGCGGTGGCGCCGAGCTATCTGGTGCTGGTGGCAGGGCAGGCGCTGATCGGCGTGGGCTGCGCGCCGGCTTTCCTCGTGTGCACCGTGTTCATCGCGCGGCACTTTCCGGCCGCGCGCTTCGCCACCGTGTCGGGCATGGTGCTGGCCATCGGCGCTCTGGGCATGCTGGCCACCGGCACGCCGCTGGCTTGGCTGGTGCAGGCTTATTCATGGCGCGCGGGGTTCCTGGTGCTGGCCGTGGCGGCCGCGCTGGCCTGGCTCGCCATCTGGTACTGGGTGCACGAGCCGGCCGCGGCCGTGCCGCAGGTGAAGGAATCGATCCCCGAGGCCATCCGCCAGTTCGGCGCGCTGTTCGCGATGCCGCACACGCTGGGCATCGTGGTGCTGGGCGCGGTCACGTATGCGGCCTTCATTTCGCTGCGCGGGCTGTGGCTCGGCCCGCTCATGATGGGGCGCCATGGTTATTCGCTGGTGGAGAGCGGCAACGTCGCTCTGGCGGTGTCGGTGATCTCGCTGTTCGGCGCTCCGCTGTTCGGGCGCCTCGACCGCGACGGCGCCGGGCGCCGCCGCTGGATCGTGATCTGCGGGCTCGGCTATGCGGGGCTCTTCGCGCTCATCGCGGTGCTGCACTCGGCCTGGCTCGACATCGCGGGCATGGTGCTGATCGGCGTGCTCTCGGGCTTCATCGTCTGGCAGTACGCCGACGTGCGCGGTGCCTACCCCGCCGCGCTCACCGGCCGCGCGATGGCCGTGTTCACGATGGCGATGTTCCTCGGCGTGGCGCTCATGCAATGGTGCACCGGCGTCGCCGCCTCGGTGGCCTCTGCGCACGGCGGAGACCCGCTGACAGCCGTGCTGGCGACCATCGCCGTGCTGCTGGTGCTGGGCATCGCGGCCTTCGCGTGGCTGCCTGCGCCCAGAACATCCTCGGCCTGATCAGTGAACACCGCGGAACCGGCTTTGCCGGGCCGCAGGTGTTGCCCCCGGCAGGGGGTGGCGAAGCGACACGAAGTGCGCGCAGCCTGGGGGCGAGCCCGGTTCAGATTTTGAAGGCGCGCTGTATGTCGGCCCGCACCAGGTCGGCGTACTCGCGGTGCTTGCGGATGTAGCCCGCGATGAACTGGCACACCGGAATCACGTGCAGCCCCTTGGCGCGGGCCTCGTCGAGCACATGCCTCGCGATGCCGGAGCCCACGCCCTTGCCTTCGTGCTCGGGCAGCACTTCGGTGTGGGTGAACATGATCGCGTCGGTCAGCAGGTTGTATTCGGCATAGGCCGCGAGCTTGCCGTCGAGCGCGGCCTCGTAGCGGTGCTGCACTTCGTTGTTCGAGAAGACGAGGGCGATGGTGTTGTCGGTCATGGTTGGCGTGCGAGGTAGGTTGCGAGATTGGCGGCTGCGGTGGCGCGCACCTTCTTGCGCAGCATCGGCGTCCAGCCCAGCAGGAGGCCCGGCGCGCCGAGCGCCTGGCGCGACCAGGTCCAGAACGGAAAGCTGTCGTGGTGCGTGGCGATCAGGCCTTCGGGCGTGAAGGTGAAGCGCGCGTCGACGCTGTTGTCGACGATGCGGCCGGTGGCGCTGAAGCGGTAGTGCGCGTCCCAGTGGGCGCTGCCGGTGCGCTCGTCGGCCTGCACGTCGCGCCAGGTCAGGCGCCACACGTCGGCGCCCTTGGCCTGCGTGGCGCTTGCCAGCATGCGCCACATGCCGCCCACCTGGCGCCGCCCGCGCAGCGAGAAGGCCTCGTCGTCGAATTCGGCATCGGGCGCGTAGCAGGCCTCCATGGTTGGCGCGTCGAGCTTGGCGAATGCGCTGTAGAAGCGCTCGATGGTCTGGGCGTTGGTCACTGCGGTCATGGGGTCTCCTGGTGTGTCCGGTCGCGTCTTATCGGGCCGAGAGCAGCTCGACCAGCGTTTGCAGCGCGTAATGCACCGTGGCCGCGCGCACCGTGGCGCGGTCGCCATCGAAGCGGCGTCGCTCGGTGCGCACCTGGCCGTCGACCGACCAGCCGAACCACACCGTGCCCACCGGCTTGTCGGGCGTGCCGCCGGTCGGGCCCGCCACGCCGGTCACGGCCAGCGCCACGCGCGACGGTACCGAGTGGGCGATGGCGCCCACGGCCATGGCACGCGCCACCGGCTCGCTGACCGCGCCGTTGGCGGCGATCAGCGCCGCGTCCACGCCCAGGATCTCGGTCTTGGCTTCGTTCGAATACGTGATGAAGCCGCGCTCGAACCATGCGCTGGAGCCTGCAAGCTCGGTGCAGGCCGCGCCGATCAGCCCGCCCGTGCAGCTCTCGGCGGTGGCCAGCATCCAGCCCTTTTTCTGCAGCAGGCCGGCCGCGGCCACGACCAGCGCGGGCGTGTCGAAGTCCGCGAGCGTTGTCGTCGCAGCCGTTGTAGTTGTCGTCGTGGTCGAAGAAGAGTCCATCGCTTTCACCATGCTTACCAGGCGCGCCACAGCGCAATGACCAGCAGCGTGCAAAAGGCCGCCACCAGGTCGTCGAGGATGATGCCGAAGCCCGCGCGCCACCAGCGCACCTGTGCCGCATCGCGCTGCTTGAACAGCGCATCGGCCCAGGCCACCGGGCCGGGCTTGGCGGCGTCGAAATAGCGGAACAGCGCGAAGGCCACGGCCTGCGCCAGCAGCCCGGCCGGCGTCACCAGCCAGAGCACGATCCAGAAGGCGACCACCTCGTCCCACACCACGGCGCCGGGGTCGGCCACGTTCATGTCCCGCGCGGTCACGGTGCAGGCCCACCAGCCCACCGGCAGCGACGCCAGGATGATCCAGCCGATGGTCGCGGGCGTGAACCACAACTGCATCACCGCGAAGGCCACCCATGCCCACAGCGTGCCCACGGTGCCGGGCGCGAAGCGCGGCAGGCCCGAGCCGAAGCCCAGCGCGATGAAGTGCGCGGGGTGGGAGAGCATGAAGCGCAGCGTGGCGCGGCGCATGGAGGGCAGGGGCATGGCGCCGGACGGGGAGGCGTTGAAGGAAGATGAGGAGGAAGAAGAAGCGGCTTGCATCAGGGGCAGGAGTGTCGCGCATCTGCGCCGCGGCCTGTTCGAGGGCCTGTGCACCGGCTATTTTATTTATCAAAGCAATAGCTTGTTTAATTGGGGTGTGCGGCCTACCATCCAGGCTTCTTCCAGTCCTTCGCATCCTTGTCATGTCTTCTTCTTCCGCCGCCCTGCGGCCCGCGCAACCCACTGCCGGATGGGGTGAACTCTTCAGCGGCCGCAACGGCTGGCGCGCGCTCGCGCTGACCGGCGGTGTCGCGCTGCATGCCATCAACGTCCACATCGTGACCACCGTGCTGCCATCGGTGGTGCGCGAGATCGGCGGGCTCGACTGGTACGCCTGGAGCACCACGCTCTTCGTGGTCGGCTCGATCCTGGGCGCCACG
Source organism: Variovorax durovernensis (assembly GCF_977011995.1). Taxonomy (NCBI): domain Bacteria; kingdom Pseudomonadati; phylum Pseudomonadota; class Betaproteobacteria; order Burkholderiales; family Comamonadaceae; genus Variovorax; species Variovorax durovernensis. The sequence goes on from NZ_CDRNCW010000001.1 coordinate 697,302, forward strand.
CTGTCGGTGCGGCTGCTGGCGGTACTCGGCCCGCGCGGTGCATGCCTGGCGGCGCTGGCGGTGTTCAGCGCCGGCTCCATCGGCTGCGCACTGGCGCCGGCCATGCCGTGGATGCTCGCGGGCCGCACGGTGCAGGGGCTCGGCGGCGGGTTGCTCGCGGCGCTGAGCTACGGGCTGATCCAGCTGGTGTTCGAGCAGCGGCTGTGGCCGCGCGCGGTGGCGCTGGTGTCGGGCATGTGGGGCGTCGCCACGCTCTGCGGGCCGGCCGTGGGCGGGCTGTTCGCGCAGGCCGGGCACTGGCGCTGGGCCTTCTGGTTCCTGCTGCCGGTAGCGGCCGCGCAGGCCGTGCTGGTGCTGGTGCAACTACGCCCCTCGGCCGGCGTGACGCACACGCGGCCCGCCACCATGCCGCGCGTGCCGGCGCCGCAGATCGGGCTGCTCGCCGCCTCGGTTCTGGTGATCGCGGCCAGCGGATTGCTGTCCGACCTGCTCTGGCAGGCCGTCGGCGTGGCACTGGGCCTGGCCATCGGCTTTGTCGCCACGCGCATCGACCGCAGCGCCGCGGTGCGGGTGCTGCCGAGCGGCGCCTACTCCATGCGCGCGCCGCTCGGTGCCATCTATGCAAGCGTGGCGCTGCTGCTGATCGGCACCACCACCGAAATCTTCGTGCCTTATTTCCTGCAGCTGCTGCACGGCCACACGCCGCTTGCGGCGGGCTACCTCACGGCGGCGATGGCCGGCGGCTGGAGCGCGGGCTCGCTGCTGTCTTCCGGCCGCAGCGGCTCGGGGGCCGACCGCATGCTGCGCGCCGGGCCGGTGATCTGCACGCTGGGGCTGGTGGCGCTGGCATGGCTGCTGCCGTCGCCGGGCATGTTCGGCGCAAGCCTGGAGACGCTGGTGGTCGCGGTCGCGCTGGCGGCCGTGGGGCTCGGCGTGGGCATCGGCTGGCCGCACTTGCTGACGCGCGTGATGTCGCTGGCGCCCAAGGGCGAGGAAGGCCTGGCCTCTGCCTCGATCACCACGGTGCAGCTCTACGGCATGGCCGTGGGCGCGGCGGTGGCGGGCCTGGTGGCGAATGCGGCGGGGCTCACCACGCCCGGCGGCGTGGAAGGCGCGCGCTCGGCGGCGGTCTGGCTGTTCGCGAGCTTCGCCCTCGCTCCGGCGCTGGCCGTGTGGCTGGCCTGGCGCGCGGTGGCCGCCAGGCGCGGCTGGTAAAGAAGCTGGTTCAGGCGACCACGCCTTCCCAGGCCAGGGCCCGCCGGCGCGAGAGTATCCGGCGCCCCTCGCCGCGCAGCGTGCCCACCAGGTCGTACACCTCGGCCGGCAGGTGCGCGCCGCGCCAGGCCACATGCTGGTCGGCGCGGCACAGCACCAGGCGGTGGGTGTAGACGCTGGGCACTTCTTCGGTCTCGATGTCCAGCACGGTGAGCGGCATGCTGTAGGCGGCCGCGGCACGCTCCAGCGGACGCACATCGACGCTGCGGTCGAAGCGCAGCATCGTGTAGCCCGGCCCGAAGGCGTCGTACAGCGAGCGGCCGTCTGCCAGCCAGAAGTGCGGCGCGCGGCAGCCCGGCACGGTGGAGGGTGTGAACGCGCCCATCGAATAGTCCGGCGCCGTGTGCTCGCCGTCCGCGACGATGATCGGCGAGCCGCTGTAGAAGTAGCCGAAGTTCAGCCCGGCACAGCAGAACTGCTGCACGTTCAGCTCGTAGGCCTCGTTCCCGATCTCGGCGCGCAGCGCGTCGCCCGCGGGGCCCGGTTCCTCGATGTTCGGCGGCACCGCGCGGCGCGCGCGGATCATCTTCTGCGCGTGGTCCATCGCGAAGCGCGACACCTGCTCGGTGATCGGCAGGCGCTCGGCCTCGTAGGCGTCGAGCATGGCCTCGTCGCCCCAGCCCTGCAGCACCGCGCCCAGCAGCCACGAGAGGTTCAGCGCGTCGGCAATGCCGGCGTTCATGCCGTAGCCCGCATACGGCACCCACAGGTGGGCCGCGTCGCCGGCCAGGAACACTCGGCCTTCGCGGAAGCGGTTGGCCACCAGGCGGCGGCCGACCCAGTCTTCCTTGCTGATGATCTCGTACTCGAAGTCGGGCCCCACGCCGAGGATGGCGCGCAGCGACGCATCGCGGTCGACCGAATCGAACTCGGGTTCCTCGGCGTTCAGGTGGTTGTGCACCAGCCAGGTCTCGCGGCCGTCTATGGCGAACATCGTGCCGCAGCGGCGCGGGTTCATCGCGTAGTAAGACCACGCCGGCTTGCCGGGCAGCATGGCGCGCAGTTGCGGCGCGCGGATGAAGGTCGACTGCACGCGCTGGATCACGGCCGTGCCCTCGAGCCTGGCGCCGATCTGCTTGCGCACGCCGGAAGCACCGCCGTCGCAGCCCACCATGTAGCGGCAGCGGATGGTGCGGGTGACGCCGCTGTCCATGTCGGTGGCGATCGCCGTCACGCCGTCGTCGTCCTGCGTGAAGCCCGCGAACTGCGTGCGGTTCAGCAGTTGCACGCCCGGCAGCGCCGCCGTGTGCTTCAGCAGGATGGGCTCCAGGTAGATCTGGTTGATGCGGTGAGGCGGCTCGGGCGTGGGCCACCAGCCGTCGGGGCCCGCGGTGTCGGTGTAGCGGTCGCGCCGGCACGGGATCGCAATGCGCGTGAGCTCGGTGCCCGTCACGGTGGTGCGGAACACCACGTCGTTGGGGTAGTCGGCCGGCAACCCTGCATCGCGCAGCTTCTGCGCCACGCCCAGGCGGCGGAACTGCTCCATCGTGCGCGAGGCCACGTGGTTGCACTTCACGTTCGGCGGCTCGGCGAAGCGGCGGGTCTCGCAGATGATCACGGAGACGCCGCGCGAGGCGAGGTCCATGGCCAGCGTGAGCCCCACGGGGCCCGCGCCGACGATCATCACGTCGGCTGTCAGTGCGGCTGCGGTGTTGTCTGTCATGTTCACGGCAAAAAGAAGAGCGTGTCAGTCGAGCCGTATGTGGGCGGCCTGGATCACCTTGGCCCACTTCTTCGTCTCGGATTGGATGTACGCCTCGAAGGCCTCGCTCGAGGCCGGCGCGGGCTCGGCGCCCAGGTTGCGAATCGAGGCCTTGATCTGCTCGTCGCCCAGGGCGGCGTTGATCTCGGCGTTGAGCCGCGTCACGATGGGCGCGGGCGTGCCGGCCGGCGCCACCACGCCGAACCAGCCGGTCGAGTCGTAGCCGGGCAGCCCGGCCTCGGCCACCGTGGGTACGTCGGGCAGCATCGGCACGCGCTGCGCGCTGGTCACCGCGAAGGCGACCAGCTTGCCCGCCTTGATCTGCTGCAGCGAAGCCGGCAGGTCGACCAGCGCGAGCGGAATCTGCCCCGCGATGGCATCGAGCGCCGCCGGGCCCGAGCCGCGGTAGGGCACCTCGACCAGCTTCACGTCGGCCATCTGCGCGAACAGCGCGGCCGACAGGTGCATGGCCGTGCCGTTGCCGCCGTGCCCGATCGACAGCGTGCCCGGCTTGGCCCTGGCCAGCGCGATCAGCTCGCGCAGCGTGCGCGCCGGTGTGGAAGGGTGTCCCACGATCACGAAAGGCGTGGCCGCGACCATGGCCACCGGCTTGAAGTCCTTGACCGGGTCGAAGGGCATCTGCGGATAGAGGCTCACGTTGGCGGCCAGCGCGCCGGCCGCGCCCAGGCCCAGCGTGTAGCCGTCGGCCGGCGCCTTGGCCACCAGCGACAGGCCGACGTTGCCGCCCGCGCCGGGGCGGTTGTCGACCACCACCGGCTGGCCCAGCTTCTCGTTCAGGCGCGGCACCAGCATGCGTATCACCGCGTCGGCGCTGCCGCCTGGCGGAAAGGTCACGACCATGCGGATCGGCTTGTTGGGAAAGTCACCGGTGGCAGACGGCGCCTGCGCCTGCGCGAGGGCCGCACCGCCCAGCAGGGAGCAGGCGGCGGTCAGCATCAACTGCCGACGAAGCGCTCCGGACCCGCGGGTGATGGATGCTGGCATCGAGATTCCTTGGGTGCGATGGTGGTCGTCACGAATTGAACGATGGCAGGATTCATTCGTAAATCAAGAAATTTCGAATCAAATATCATCTTTGCTGATGAATGCGAACTTCAGTCCTACGATCCGCCAGCTGCGCGCATTTCTCGCGGTTTACCAGCTGCGCAAGCTCAGCACGGCGGCGCAGCGGCTGTTCGTGACTCAGTCGGCGGTGAGCATGCTGATCCGCCAACTCGAGGACGGGCTGGACACCCGCCTGTTCGATCGCACCACCCGTTCGCTCAAGCCGACCGCCGCGGCCGAGCAGATGATGGTCACCGTCGAGCGCATCCTGCGCGACGTCGATTCGCTCTCGGCCGACTTCCGCGAGCTGGCCACGCTGGAGCGCGGCCGCGTCACGCTGGCCATCACGCCCACGCTCGCCGGCTTCCTGCTGCCCGACGCGATCCGCGCGTTCGCCGAGCAGCATCCGGGCGTGCGCGTGCTGGTGAACGACTGCGCGCCCGACCAGTTCATCTCGCGCATCATCGGCGAGCATGTGGACTTCGGTATTGGTACGCCAGAGCGCCCCGGCGCCGAGGTCGAAGTGCAGCGCCTGATGCGCGACCACCTGGCACTGGTGTGCCGCAACGACCATCCGCTGGCCAAGGCCCGCGTGGTGCGCTGGAACGACCTGGGCCGGCACCCCGTCATCACGGTGCGGTCGGGCTACGGCGTACGCCCGCTGATCGAGGGCACCGCGGCCGAAGCGGGCGTGACGCTCGACGTGGTGAACGAGGTGTCGTTCCTGTCGACCGCGATCTGGATGACTGCTGCGGGCATGGGCGCGTCGATCATGCCCTCGGCCTTCGCGCGCGCGCAGTCCGATCCGTCGCTGGTCATCAAGATGCTCAGCGCGCCGCGTGTGTCCCGCGACATTTCCATCGTTACCAAGCGCGGCCACTCGCTCTCGGCTGCGGCGCGCGCCTTCATCGAGGCATTGAAGCGCTCGCTGTAGCTATTGTTCGAAGCAGGCGCTAGACGAAATGATCGAAGGAGCCGAAGCGCTGCGGCACCGGCGCGCCGGCCGCGTCGACGATGCGCAGGCCCGCTTCGGGCTCGATGCGGCCGATGCGCGTCACGGGCGTCGCGCTGTCGAGGCCGGCCTGCTCGACCGCCGCGCGCGCTGAAGGCGGCGCGGTGAAGACCAGTTCGTAGTCGTCGCCGCCCGAGAGCGCGCAGGTGCGCAGGATGGCGGTGCCCAGGCCCGGCACCTCGGCGGCGATCAGCCCGGTGGCCGCATCGGCGTCCAGCGTGGCGCCCACCTTGCTCGACGCGAGGATGTGGCCCAGGTCGCCGATCAGCCCGTCGCTCACGTCCACCGCCGAAGACGCGATGCCGCGCAGCGCCTGCCCCAGCGCCACGCGCGGCGTGGGCTGCTCCATGCGCGCGCGCGCCGATTCGAAAGCCTCGGCCGACAGCGACACCGTGCCGCGGAACACTTCGAGTGCCAGGCGCGCGTCGCCCAGCGTGCCGCTGACCCAGATGTCGTCGCCCGCGCGCGCGCCGGAGCGCAGCAGCGCCGCGCCGGCCGGCACTTCGCCGAACACCGTGATGCAGATGTTGAGCGGGCCGCGCGTTGTGTCGCCGCCCACCAGCTCGCAGCCGTGCGCGTCGGCCAGCGCGAACAGGCCGCGCGAGAAGCCTTCGAGCCAGGGTTCGTCGACGCCGGGCAGCGCCAGCGCCAGCGTGAAGGCCAGCGGCTTCGCGCCGCAGGCGGCCAGGTCGCTGAGGTTCACCGCCAGCGCCTTGTGGCCGAGCCGTGCCGGATCGACGGTGGAGAGAAAGTGCCGGCCTTCGACCAGCATGTCGGAGGACACCGCGAGCTGCATGCCCGCCGCGGGCGCGAGCAAGGCGCAGTCGTCGCCCACGCCCAGCGGAGAGCGCGTGGCGGGGCGCTTGAAGTAGCGTGTGATCAGGTCGAATTCACCCATGAGGCGAGCATAAGGGGTGCGCAGGCGGTGGTCCTCGTTGTGGACTCCGATGGCGGGCGGCATCGGCGTGGTGCTGTGGGAAGCCATCCGGCGCGGAGCCGGTCCAAATGAAACAATATGTATGCTGTAATCGCCCCCGAGAGCAGGAGCAACATCAAGCGCCAGAGGCGCGGGGGCGCCAATGGACGCATTCGAAGGACGCCGTGATCCGGTGCTGCTGGAGGACCTGACGAGCAGGCGCAGCGAGGGATCGGCGGTGGAAGAAGTCGGTTTCGTGCGGCGCGAGCGCCGCGGCGAGGAGCGCGCAGGCCGCATGCTGTGGGTGACCGCAGTCGTGCTGGGCGCGGCACTCGTCGCCGCTTCCCTGGTCTTTCATCTGGCCGAAAACGCGGCTTGGCCGTACGTGGTGGGCGCGGCCTTCGGGGCCCTGCTGCTGCCGATGCTGGCTGTCGGCATCGCCTCCCTTTGGGGGGATGGGCCGAACCAGCGAAAGGGCGTCAAGACTTTCATCGGCAGTTGCATCGTGCTGCTCGTCGCGTCGGCCGCGACCAATCTCACGGAGCGCGGCTACGCGCAGCACTGGCTCAACAAGGACCGGATGTCCGCCGAGGACTTCAGGGCGCAGGCCGAGCGCTGTGCCCGGCTGCGGGACCTGAACTGCCAGGAGATCAACTGGCGCGATGTCGTCCGCCTGCGGCCGGATGACTCGCTGGCCGCGGCCCGCCTGGGCATCGTCCTGAACCAGCGCGGAAAGCACGAGGAGGCCGTTGTGCAGTTCAAGCGTTCGCTCGAACTCGGCGCGGGTGCATACGACCTCTTCGCCTATCTTGCGGACAGCCATGAAAAGCTCGGGCAACTGCCGCAGGCCATCGAATGGTCATACAAGGCGCTGTCCGTGGTGCCGACACTGGTGGACGTGCGCGGACGGTTGGCCGGCTTGCTGGTTCGGTCGCAGCGGCCCTACGAAGCGCTGTCGCTCCTGCAGGGCTACGACAGCCAGCTCGAGGCCCGCGGCCAGCAGCCTCAGTTCGTCGCGCAGCGAATTTCCGTCGAGACCGCCATCGCCCAGACCGCCCAGCAGGACGCGGAGCGCATGTCGATCCGACTGCCGCTTTATGCGGGGCATTTCTTTGCGCCGGTCGCGATCGGCGCGGGGAAGCCCCGGCCTTTCATGGTCGACACGGGCGCGAGTCTCACGAGCCTGGGCGAATCGCTGCTGCGTGATTCACAGGCCAAGTACCGGGTCCTGGACTCCGCAGTCAAGATGACCACGGCCGATGGCCGCAAGGTGGTGGCGAAGGCCATCGTGCTCGACACGATGAAGGTCGGGCCCTTCGAGCTGACGAACGTGCCGGCCGTGGTTTGCGCGGACTGTATTTCGTTGCTGGGCCAGGCCAGCCTCTCGAAGTTCGACATGCAGTCGAACCGGGTGCAGGGCGTCGACTTCCTTTTGCTTTCGCCGCGCGACCCGCCGCGCGCCCGCTGAACCTCGCAATCACGACAACGCGCAAGCGCAACCCAATGACGCCTCAACAAATCGTCGGTCTCGCATCACGGCTCTTCGCCATCTGGATGGCGGTCAGCGCCGTCCAGGCCTTCGCCATCGCGATGGCCCTCAAGGCCGGCAGCAACAACCCGGACGCCGTGTGGACGCCGTACTTCATCGGAGGTCTCTATCTCCTGGTCGGCGTGCTGTGCTGGCTGTTTCCGATGAGCATCGCACATCGGCTGGTTCCGCGAACGAAGTTCGACGACGTGCTGAAGCTCCCCGCGCGGCAGGCCATGGTGGTGGCATGCGTGGTACTCGGCCTGCTGGTGATCGCATTCAAGGCGGTAGCGCCTGTGGCGGGGTATCTCTCGGTCTGCGCCTTGTGGATTGCCAGCGGCCAGACGCTTTGGTCGCTGGATGCAGTGCGCCACATCGACGGATGGATCGGCCTTGCGCAGCTGGCGCTGGGTGTGCTGCTGATCGTCAAGGCGCACGCCTTCTCCGTATGGCTTCTTCCATCGGAAGAGAAGATGCACACGGCACCGGTCGACGCCGGCTGACCGCACCCGCAGCCGGAACCAGTCGGCTCAGGCCTCGCCCCGGAACCTCAGCGCCGCCTGCCGCACCACCTCCGCCAGCAGCCGCTCTTTCCCCTGCTTCTCGCGCAGCCACCGCGCGTCGTTGCGGTTGGCTTCCACGCTGGTGCGCAGTTCGCCCAGTGCCTGCGTGGCGTTGAGCGCCTCGCTGTGCCACTCAAGCTGCGTCATCGTCATCAGGATGTGGTCTCGCAGCGGCATGTGCTGGCCGCTGGCGGGGTCGACGTACACCGCGTCCAGGCCGAAGCGGCAGGCCTGGAAGCGGTTGTAGGTGTAGACGAGGTAGTCGTCTTCCGTCGGCTCGAAGGGCTGCTCCTGCAGGAACCACGCGGCCAATGACTGCACGTAGCCCGCGAGCGCGGCGGCGCGCTCCACCGTGAGCGGCGTGTCGAACACGCGGATCTCGATGGTGCCGAACTCGGGCTTGGGGCGGATGTCCCAGTAGAAGTCTTTCATGCTGCGCACGACGCCGGTGCGGGTCATGCGCTCGAAATACGCCTCGAACTCCTTCCAGCTCAGCGTGAAGGGCGCACGGCCCGACAGCGGAAACGCGAACACCGAGTTCAGCCGCGCCGAGTCGAACTGCGTGTCCTGCCCCTGCACGAAGGGCGAAGACGCCGACAGCGCGATGAAGTGCGGGATGTAGCGCGACATGCGGTGCAGCATCAGCAACGCCGCGTCGGCGTCGGGGCAGCCGATATGCACGTGCTGGCCGAAGATGGTGAACTGCTTGCTCAGGTAGCCGTACAGCTCCGACAGCTCGCGAAAGCGCGGCTTGTCGTAGATGCGCCGCTCGTGCCACTGCTGGAAGGCGTGCGTGCCGCCGCCCACCACCGCGATGTTGAGCTTGTCGGCATTGCGGATCAGCGCCTCGCGAATCGGCGAAAGCTGCGTGATCACGTCTTGCGCCGAATGGCAGATGTCGGTCGAGATCTCGATCATGCTCGAGGTCATCTCGGGCACCACGCTGCCGGGCAGCGGCGTCTGCGCCATCAGCCGCAGCATGTCTTCGGCGTACGGCGCGAGGTCGTAGTCGTGCGTGTTCACGAGCTGCAGCTCCAGCTCCACGCCGAGCGACAGCGCCTCCGACTTGTTGAAGGGCTCCAGCTTGACCATGCGGCTCTCGGGGTCCGAGGGCAGCGGGGCGGAGCGCACGTCGTCGCTGTCCGGATCGATGGGGGTGGCTGCGTTGTTGCCGATGCTCATCGCTGCGTGTCCTCGGTGGTGCTGAAGGCCTGGGGCGCCCAGGGCACCGAACTCTCCCCGACCGCATGGATGGCCACGGTGGCGAGCACCGCGCCCACCACTTCCATCAGCAGGATCGAAGGCAGGGCCACCTGCGTGATCATGGTGCCCAGCAGGGGCGAGGCGGTGGCGAAATTGGAGGCGATGAGCAGCGCGATCGACGACAGCGGCGACATCGCGCAGCCGACCCAGAAGGCCTGCTTCCAGCTTGCGCCGCTGCCGGGGTTGGCGATGGCCACGCCGGCGATCTTGGTCAGCAGGCGCACGCCGATCACGGCCAGCACCACGCTGGCCACCGGCAGGGTCCAGTCGGCCTGCGCGGCCACGATCGACACCAGCACGAACATCAGCATGGTCAGCAGCGATGCCGCCGTGCCGAGCTGGCGCTGCCAGGCCCAGGGCTTGGGATTGAGCGTCTTGAGCAGCACGCCGCCGATCAGCGCGGCCAGCGGCGCCGAGCCGCCGATGTGCGCGGTGAGCGCGGCGCCTGCCGCGATGATCGCCAGCAGCAGGATCGACGTGTTCTCGCTGGTCGGGCTCATCACCCGCAGCGCCGAGCGCAGCGCCAGCGCCATGATGCCGCCCACCACGAACGACAGGCCCAGCACCACGGCCACCGGATAGAGCTGCTGCAGCACCGTTTGCGGCGCGCGCTCGATCAGCCCGGCCTGCGCATAGCCCAGCGCCAGCGCGTAGAAGGTGTTGAGCGTGGCCAGCGTCATGGCGCGTTCGGTCACCGGGCCGGCGGCGCGGGTGTCGATGATCACGCGGCTGAGCACCGCCGGCGAGGCCACGATGGCCATCAGCGCGATCGGGTTGGCCACCGGCTCGGGCAGGCCCAGCAGCGTCAATACCCAGTACACGCCGAAGTAGGTGAGCGTGGCTTCGAGCAGGCTCTGCACCAGCACCATCGGGTTGTGCCGGAACCAGCGCAGCGGCAGCCGGCCGCCGGCCTCGAACAGCACCACGGCCGCGCCCAGCTCCAGCAAAAAGAGGCTGATCCCGCGCAGCGGCCAGATCGCGCCCTCGAAGCCGGCAAAGCCGACCACTGCCCCCACCAGCGAGTAGCCGATCACCTTGGGCAGGCCCAGGTAGCGCTGCACCAGATGTCCGGAAGCCGCGGCCGCAGCCAGCAGCAGCGACCACAGCACGGTGGGCAGGCCGGCCGAGGGGCGTACCCATTCGGACCAGAAGCCCAGCAGGTCGTTGAAGAAGCTCGTCAGATTCATGCAGGTAGGAAGAAGCTCACCGGCCGGCTGCGCCAGCGCGCCCAGATCGCGCTGCGGATGCGCGCGCGGTCATTCAGGCTCACGCTGTGCGCGCGCAGCGCCAGCCGGAAAGCGAAGTAGAAACTCACGCTCACATTGAGCGCGCCGATCACGGGAATGGCCGCCACCGCCCACCACAGCGCGGGTTGCTGCAGCACCGACAGCCCGGTGGACGCCGCGGCCGCGGCAATCTGCCCGGCCGACAGTGTCACGTGGCGCACATCCAGCCCGAGCCCGAAGAAACCCGCGAACGCGGGCAGCAGTCCGAGCATGAGTCCCAGCGAAATGTTGGAGGCGAAGCCTGAGATGTGCGTGCGCATGAAGTCGGCCCAGCGGCGAGCCCGTGCGGCACCCAGAAAAGCGCCGATGCGAGGGTTGTAACGCATGGCGGAGTCCAGTCTGTGCAGGACAAAGGCGTTTTCTGTCCATCCGGCGATGATGCTTGCCGAAAACAGCAGGATGCCGGTGAATGCCGCATAAAGCGCGGTCGGGCCGGCCAGCGACAGCGAATTCAGCGTGGCCGCCGCATGCGCCGCGTCGAGCAGCGGCCGGCCCGTCGCCAGCTGGATCAGCAGCGCCACCGCCGCCATCGCCGGCACCACCACCAGCACGTTGCCCAGCACCGCCGCCACCTGGGAGCGCACCAGGTTGGCCACCTCGTCGACGAAGCTGTCGACCGCCTCGTCCGACTTGATGTCGCGCACCCGCGCCGCCAGCGCCGGCGCGGTCATCGCGGGCTGCTTGGTGGCCAGCGTCAGGTGCAGCAGCTGGATGGCGACGAAGCTCGCCGCATACATCAGGCCCGCAGCCAGGCCGCTCCAGAAGGCCGAGAGGCCCAGCGCATAGATGCCGAACTTCAGCAGCACCGTGATGGAAGTGAGCGCGCCGCCGCCCGCGGCCTTCTTCACCATCTGCGCGTAGCTGGCGCGGTCGCGGGTGATGTAGTGCTCGCCGGTCTCGGCGCTGCGCTCGGTCACCTTGGCGGCCAGCATCGACGAGTTGGACGCGATCAGCGCGCGGATGCTGTTGCGCTCGCCGCCCGCCAGCACCAGCCGGCCGATCAGCCGCGCCACGCTGGGCGCGGGGCTGGGCGACATCAGGCAGTCGAGCAGCTCGCGGATGCGCAGCACGCGCTCGCGCAACTGGCGCAGCCGGAACACCAGGCCCACCGAGATGCCGTTGTCCTCCAGGTGCGTGTACACCGAAGAGGTCACGGCGCGGCAGGCGTCGAGCCGGTCGCGAAAGACCACGAAGGCCGCCTGCAGCGCGGCGTCGTCGCGCGGCTGCGCGAACATCTGCTCGCGCAGTCCGTCGAGGTCGGCCATCAACGCGTGGAACGGGCGGGCCGCGACGAGCTCGGGACTCATGCGCAGCCGCAGTTCGGGCGAAAAGCCGGTGGCCACCACCTGGCTGGCGCAGTAGGTCACGGCGTCCATCACCGTGTGGCGCCAGCGCGGCGCGCCGTCGTCGTCGATGGCCGCGTCGGCCAGCAGCGCGCCGATGCGCGCGAGCTGCGTCTCGTCGAGCAGTGAGATCCAGCCGGCGTCGAACACGCCGGGCAGCACCATGCGGAACAGGTCCGACGCGTCGGTGGTCTCTGGCGTGCCGGGCAGGATCTTGCGGCGCAGCCGTTCGCCCAGCTCGCTGGCGAAGGCGGTGCGCGGCGCGAAGCCGTAGTCGGCCAGCAGCGTGGTCAGGTCGACCGACTGCGTGAATGCGCGCCACCAGGCGCGCAGCCGCTCGCGCAGCTCCGGCCGCGCCTCGATGGCGTCGAGCAGCAGCTGGACGCGGCCCATGGCCGCCTGCGGCGAGGCGCGGTCACCGCGCAGCCAGTCGAAGATGTTGATGAGCCAGATGTGGCGCTGCGCCACATCGGCCGTCGGGTCGAGGCCGGCAAGCAGCCCCTGCAAGTCGCGCGATGCGGCAGCCATGTCGGGGGGCGGGGAGAGAAAAAGGAGAAGAGGGTGGCGCCGTGCTCAGTGCAGGACACGGGAGACGGGTGCACCGCCGATGTCGGCTTCCAGCACGAACATGGGAATGGGAACGTCGAAACGCTCGCCTTCCTCGGTCACCACGAAAAAGCTGCCGTGCATCGTGCCGCTGGGTGCCTGCAGGCGGCAGCCGCTGGTGTAACGGAAAGATTCGCCGGGTGCCAGCAGCGGCTGCTGGCCGATCACGCCGAGGCCCTTGACCTCCTGCGCATGGCCCGAGGCATCGTTGATCAGCCAATGGCGCGCGATCAGCTGGGCGGCCACAGAACCCGTGTTCGTGACCGTCACCGTATAGGAAAAGGTGTAGATGTTGTCCTTGGCGGACGACTGGTCGGCCAGGAAGCGCGGTTCGACCTGTACGCTGAAGGGGCTGAGTGACATGGGGCGCATGGTAACGGAGGCCTTTGGTCGGACTTCCGGCGGCTGCGAGAATCAGGGGTTATGAGCACCCCGTTCCGCATCGCGCCCTCCATCCTGTCCGCCGACTTCGCGCACCTCGGCAAAGAACTGACCGACGTGATCGCGGCCGGCGCCGACTGGATCCATTTCGACGTGATGGACAACCACTACGTGCCGAACCTGACCTTCGGCCCGATGATCTGCCAGGCGCTCAAGCCCTACGCCAAGACCGCCGACGGCACCCCGGTGCCGATCGACGTGCACCTCATGATCCAGCCGGTCGACGCGCTGGCCGCCTCCTTCGCGCAAGCGGGCGCAGACTACATCAGCTTCCACCCCGACGCGTCGCCGCACGTGCACCGCAGCATCCAGGCCATCAAGGCGGCGGGCTGCAAGGCCGGGCTGGTGTTCAACCCGGGCCTGGGCCTGGAAGCGCTCGACTGGGCCATCGACGACATCGACCTGATCCTCATCATGAGCGTGAACCCCGGCTTCGGCGGCCAGAGCTTCATCGACTCGGCCCTGCGCAAGATCGAGATGGCGCGCAAGCGCATCGAGCAGAGCGGCCGCGACATCCGACTCGAGGTGGACGGCGGCATCAAGGTGGACAACATCGCGCGCGTGGCCTCCGCCGGCGCCGACACCTTCGTGGCGGGAAGCGCGATCTTCAACGCCAAGGACTACGGCGCCGTCATCGGCGACATGCGCAAGCAGCTGGCCGGCGTGGTCAGCGCTTGAGCTTCCCGTCCTTGTAGACGCGGTTGGCCTCCAGGCCCTGGTCGGTATCGACGAGGCCACGCTCCACGTCTTCATGGGCCTGGCGGCCCACTTCGGTCGGGCGGCCGTCCGGCGTCTGCTGGCTGTCGGACGACTGGTCGCGCTCATGCGGCAGTCGCGGCGACGATTCGCCTTCTTGCGCCACCTTGGTCTTGCCGCCGTCCGCGCTCTTCTTGGGCGCGGCCGGCTGGGCCTTGCTGTTCTTGTTCATGTGGGCTCCTTCACTTCGATGAAGTCCGAGCCTGGGCCGTGGCCGCCGCCGCTCCGGTAGGACACGCAAGGCAGCCCCTGTAGGCGGACATGGGAGGCCGTGGTGCTATGGAATGAATAGCGCCTTTGCGCACAGGGAAGGGGCTCCGCAATAATCCCCGGATGTCCTCCGATCCATTCGACGGCGCAGCCACCGACAGCCTGCGCATCCATTCCTTCGCCTCGCTGAATCCCGGGCCCCGCCTGCTCGTGCTGGGCGGCGTGCATGGCGACGAAGTCTCCGGCACGCTGGGCATCGAGCGCATCCTGGCCGAATTCGAGGACGGCACGCTGCGGCTGCAGCGCGGCGAACTCACCCTGGTGCCGGTCGCCAATCCGCTCGCGCGCCGGCGCCTGCAGCGCGAAGGCGAGCGCAACCTCAACCGCCTGTTCCGCCCCACCGAGGCGCCGGCCGACTACGAAGCCCGCGTGACCAACGTGCTGGCCCCGCTGATCGCGCGCCACGAAGTGCTGCTCGACCTGCACTCCTTCCAGAGCGAGGGCGAGGCCTTCGCCATGATCGGCCCGCGCGACAACACCGGCTCGCTGGAGCCCTTTGCCCGCTCCTTCGAGGAAGGCCAGCTCGCGCTGCACATCGGCACGCCCATCGTGGTGGAAGGCTGGCTCGACATCTACGCCGCCGGCCTCGCGCAGCGCGCGGGCGGCACCCCGGCCGACGAGGCCGCGCTCGACTTCGGCCGCGGCACCAACGAATACATCCGCAGCCGCGGCGGCTACGGCGTCACGCTCGAATGCGGCCAGCACCTGGACCCGCAGGCGCCCGAGGTGGCCTGGCGCGCCATCCGCCGCACGCTCGCGCTGCTGGGCATGGCCGCGCTGCCGCCGGGTCTGTCGGCCGGCCCGGCGAAGCCGCCCAGGCTGCTGCGGCTGGCCAGCGTGACCGACCGCCTGCACGAGGACGACAGCTTCGTGCGCGACTGGGCCACCTTCGACGAAGTGGCGCGCGGCGAACCCATCGGCATGCGCCACGACGGCACGCTGCTCAGCGCGCCCGAAGACGGCTTCATCGTCTTCCCCAACGCGCTCGCGCTGCCCGGCACCGAGTGGTTCTACTTCGCACGCCCCAGCGAGCGCCAGCTGGGCCCCCTGGCCGGCGCGGCCTGACGGCGGCTGGGGCCGCGCTCCTACACCGCCCGCGCACCCGGGCGGCGCACATTCCAAGCCTGAAGGAGTGTGCCCATGCCCGTCTCTAAAAAAGCCCCCGCGCCGCGCGTCCTGTGGAAGGGCGCCATCAGCTTCGGCCTCGTCCACATTCCGGTCGCGCTGTATTCGGCCACCACCGACCACGGCATCGATTTCGACTGGCTCGACAAGCGCACCATGGACCCGGTCGGCTACAAGCGCATCAACAAGAAGACCGGCAAGGAAATCGCGCGCGAGCAGATCGTCAAGGGCATCGAGTACGAGGACGGCGAGTACGTCGTGCTCAGCGACAAGGAAATTGCCGACGCCTACCCCAAGACCACGCAGACCATCGAGATAGAGACCTTCGTGCCGGCCGACGGCATTCCCTTCGTCTACCTCGAGCGGCCCTACTACGTGGCGCCCATCAACCGCGGCGCCAAGGTCTACGCGCTGTTGCGCGAGACCCTTCAGCGCAGCGGCCGCGTGGGCGTGGCGCGCGTCGTCATCCAGACCAAGCAGCACCTTGCCGTGCTGGTGCCCTCGGGTCCCGGCCTCGTGCTGAACCTGCTGCGCTGGGGCGCCGACATCCGACCCTGGGCCGACCTGCCGCTGCCTTCCGAAGACGTGAAGAAGGCGGGCCTGAGCGAGCGCGAACTGAAGATGGCCAAGGAACTGGTCGACGACATGAGCACCGACTGGGACCCCGGCGAGTTCAAGGACGAGTTCAAGGACGAGATCCTGCGGCTGGTCGACAAGAAGGTGAAGGCCGGCCAGACCGAGACCGTGACGAAGCCGGAGCCCGAGGAATCGCAGTCCACCGAGGGGCGCGGCGCGAAGATCATCGACCTGACCGAACTGCTGCAGCGCAGCCTGCGCGGCAAGGGCGCAAAGACGGCCAAGGCGGCAGCCGACGAAGAGGACGACGAGGAAGAAGAAGCACCGCCGCCCAAGGCCGCCGCGAAGAAGCGCAAGCCGGCCGCCAAGGCCGCGCGCAAGGCGCCGGTGCGCCACCGCCGCGCGGCCTGATCGACGGAGCACGGCGGCCATGGGCACGACCGCATCGACAGCGCGCAAGGCTCTGGCGCGCTATCACGGCAAGCGCGACTTCTCGCGCACGCCCGAGCCCAAGGCCGGCGGTCAGGCGGGCAAGGGCGTGCTGTCTTTCGTGATCCAGAAGCACCACGCGAGCCATCTGCACTACGACTTCAGGCTCGAGCTCGACGGCACGCTCAAGAGCTGGGCCGTGCCGAAGGGGCCGTGCCTTGACCCGACCGTGAAGCGCATGGCGGTGCACGTCGAAGACCATCCGATTTCCTATGCCGGCTTCGAAGGCACCATCCCGCCGAAGCAGTACGGCGCGGGCAGCGTCATCGTCTGGGACCGTGGCGACTGGCTGCCCGAGGGCGACGCGCGCAAGTCGCTCGCGGCCGGCAAGCTCAAGTTCGAGCTGCGCGGCGAGAAGCTGCACGGCCACTGGACGCTGGTGCGCATGCACGGCAAGGGCGATGAGTCGCACGAGCCCTGGCTGCTCATCAAGGAGCGCGACGCCGAGGCGCGTCCGCTCGCCGACTACGACGTGCTCGAAGCGCAGCCGGCGAGCGTGCTGAGCGGGCGCGGCGTGGACGAGGTGGTGCAGCCAGCGAAGAAGACACTGGCCAAGGCGCCTGCAAAGGCAAGCGCAAAGACAGCGAAGAAGGCGGTGAAGAAGGCGGTGAAGAAGGCAGCGCTTCCCGCCAGCTTGCAGCCCCAGCTCGCCACCCTCGCGGCGTCGCCACCCGCATCGCCCGGCGACTGGCTCTACGAGCTGAAATTCGACGGCTACCGCCTGCTCGCGCGTATCGACAAGGGCAAGGTCCGCTGCTTCACCCGCAACGGCCACGACTGGACCGCGAAGCTGCCCGCGCTCGCCGAGGCGCTCGCGAAGCTGCCCACCGGCGCGGCATGGCTCGACGGCGAGATCACCGTGGAAGGAAAGAACGGCGCGCCCGACTTCCAGGCGCTGCAGAACGCCTTCGACAGCGGCACGACATCGGCCATCGTCTATTGGCTGTTCGACGCGCCCTTTCTCGACGGCGAAGACCTGCGCGACATGCCGGTCGAGGAACGCCGCGCGCGGCTCGCAAAGCTGCTCGGCAAGAAACCACCCGCGCCGCTGCGCCTGAGCGAGGCCTTCGACGCCGCGCCGGACGATCTGCTCGCGTCGTCCGCGCGCATCGGCTTCGAGGGCATCGTCGGCAAGCGCAAGGGCTCGCCTTACGTGTCGCGCCGTTCGCCCGACTGGATCAAGCTCAAGAACCAGCAGCGCCAGGAGTTCGTGATCGGTGGCTACACCGCACCCAAGGGCACGCGTGCCGGCTTCGGCGCCCTCCTGCTGGGCGTGCACGACGAGGCCACCGGCCGGCTGCGCTACTGCGGAAACGTCGGCACCGGCTTCGACGCGAGGCGCCTGGCCGACATCAAGGCCAGGCTCGACAAGCTGGCGACCGACGACTGCCCGTTCTCGCCCCAGCCGCGCGGCGTCAAGGCACAGTGGGTCAAGCCCACGCTCGTGGCCGAGGTCTCGTTCGGCGAGTGGACGCGCGAAGACCGTGTGCGGCACGCCGTGTTCCAGGGCCTGCGCGCCGACAAGCCCGCGCGCGATATCCGCCGTGAGCAGCCGGAGGAAAGAAAGAGCACCCCCATGGCCCAGAAGATTACCCACGCCGACCGCGTGATCGACAAGCACAGCGGCATCACCAAGGGCCAGCTCGCGGCCTACTACGACAGCGTGGCCACGCTCATGCTGCCGCACCTGCGCGGACGGCCGGTGTCGCTGGTGCGCGCGCCCGAGGGCGTGGGCGGCGAGCTGTTCTTCCAGAAGCATCTGCAGAACAGCGAGATCCCCGGCGTGCGCCTGCTCGATCCCGCGCTCGATCCCGGCCACGAGCCGCTGCTGCAGATCGACACCAAGACCGGGCTGCTAGGCGCGGCGCAGATGAACGTGATCGAGCTGCACACCTGGAACGCCACCTCGCGCGCCATCGGCAAGCCCGACCGCATGACCTTCGACCTCGACCCCGGCGAAGGCGTCGCCTGGCCGCAGATCCAGGAGGCGGCCATTCTGGTGCGCACCTTGCTCGACGAACTGGGGCTGCCTTCGTTCCTGAAGACCAGCGGTGGCAAGGGGCTGCACGTGGTGGTGCCCCTGCGCCGGCAGTACGACTGGGACATGGTCAAGGGCTTCTCGCAGGCGGTGGTGGCGCACCTGGCCGAGACCATTCCGTCGCGCTTCGTGGCCAAGAGCGGGCCGCGCAACCGGGTGGGCAAGGTGTTTGTCGACTACCTGCGCAACGGCTTCGGCGCCACCACGGTGAGCGCGTGGTCGGCGCGCTCGCGGCCGGGGCTCGGAGTGTCGGTGCCGGTGGCGTGGGACGAGTTGCCCGCGCTCACGGCCGCCGACCAATGGAAGGTCGGCAACGCGGCCGAACGCTTCGCGACGGGCAACAAGCCGTGGGCTGCGATGGAGCGCAGCCGCAAGGGGCTGGCGGCTGCGATGAAGCTGCTGGGCTACAGCGGCAAGTAGCGCCCAGCGAAGGAAGACTAGCGCGCTACAGCACTTCTTCCGTCGTCACATCGAAGCGCTCCAGCGTGTTCGCACCGAACACCATCGTGATGGGCACGTCCGCCGCGTCGCGACCGCGTGCGATCACCACGCGCCCGATGCGCGGCGTGTTGTGCCGCGCATCGAAGGTGTGCCAGCGGTTGCCCAGGTACACCTCGAACCAGGCGCTGAAGTCCATCGGGTAGCGAACCGGCGGAATGCCGATGTCGCCGAGGTAGCCCGTCACGTAGCGCGCGGGAATGTTCATGCATCGGCACAGCGTGATCGCCAGGTGTGCGAAGTCGCGGCACACGCCCGTGCGTTCGCGGTAGCCCTCCAGCGCGGTGCGGGTGGCGCGCGCGTTCTGGTAGTCGAAGCGCAGGTGCCGGTGCACGAAGTCGCAGATCGCCTGCACGCGCGCCCAGCCGGGCGTCACGCTCGAGAAGTTGGCCCATGCGAATGCCAGCAGTTCGCTGTCGACCTCGCAGTAGCGGCTGGGCAGCACAAAGGGCAGCGTCTCCACGGGCAGGTCGGCCGTTGCGTGCTCCACCGCACCAAAGTCGACGGCATCCGGCCAGCCGGTGTCGTACACCGTCGCATGGTTGCGCAGCCGCACCCTGCTCACGCCGAAGGGCACATGCACCCGCGCGCACTGGTTGCCGAAGCTGTCGGTGTAGTGGTCCGTCACCAGTGGCGGGCTGATGGTGATGTGCTCGCCGTCCTGCAAGTCGCCGGCGCGCGACGGATGCACCTGCAGCATGTAGATCAATGCCGTGGGGGCAGTGACGCCGAGCTCGATGTCGAAACCGATCCTGATCTGCATGGAGTTCTTTCTTCCCTGGAGTGGCCCGGGCACTGGTGACAAGCACGATGAGTGCCACCTCTTGCACATGCTATGCGACGCAGGTTGCACAGCCACGCATCCAGGACGCGCGACCCGGCGTAGGCCGCCGCCATGCGCTGTCGGCGCGCTCCTACCGCCTGCGCGCTTGTTCTCCCACAGAGGGGGGCGGGGGGCCACTACGGGTTACTTCGCTCACCAAACATAACCTTGCGAGCAGCCTGCATTGTGTGTACGGCTGTACTTGTTCCTCGGAGGGAATCATGGAGTTTTCAACGCTGTTCGACTCGCTCACCGGTGCGTGGGGGGACGAAATCCTTGTGTGGGCCGTCGCCGCGGTGGCCGGATGCATATGCCTGATCGCTCTGGTGAACGTGCTCGACATGTTCCTGGACAACAACGAAATGGGCTGAGCGCCCTTCCCATGAAAGACTCCAGCAAATCCCCGATGACGCCACAGAACAAGGCCGCGGCAGGCCGCCGCGCAAGCGCCGCCAAGGCGAGCGACGGCAGCAGCGCCAAGCAGCAGCAGCTCGAAGGCTTCACCGTCGAGCATCCGCCGACCCTGACCACCAACCAGGGCCTGCAGATTCCCGACAACCACAACTCGCTCAAGGCGGGTGTGCGCGGGCCCACGCTGCTCGAAGATTTCATCCTGCGCGAGAAGATCACCCACTTCGACCACGAGCGCATTCCGGAGCGCGTGGTGCATGCGCGCGGTTCCGCCGCGCATGGCTATTTCCAGGTCTACAAGTCGATGTCGCAGTTCACCTGCGCCGACTTTCTGCAGGACCCCGACCAGAAGACGCCCGTTTTCGTGCGCTTCTCGACCGTGGCCGGCTCGCGCGGATCCGCCGATACGGTGCGCGACGTGCGCGGCTTTGCCGTCAAGTTCTACACCCGCGAAGGCAACTACGACCTCGTGGGCAACAACATTCCGGTGTTCTTCATCCAGGACGCGATGAAGTTCCCCGACCTCATCCACGCCGTCAAGCCCGAGCCGCACCACGAGATGCCGCAGGCCGCGAGCGCGCACGACACCTTCTGGGACTTCGCCTCGCTCATGCCCGAGAGCACCCACATGCTGATGTGGGCCATGAGCGACCGCGCCATTCCGCGCAGCCTGCGCATGATGGAGGGCTTCGGCGTCCATACCTTCCGCTTCATCAACAGCCGCGGCGAGAGCCACTTCGTGAAGTTCCACTGGAAGCCCAAGCTCGGCATTCATGGCCTGGTGTGGGACGAGGCGCAGAAGATTGCCGGCAAGGACGCCGACTTCCACCGCCGCGACCTGTGGGAAGCCATCGAGAACGGCGACTTCCCCGAATGGGAACTCGGCGTGCAGATGATTCCGCAGGACAAGGAACACTCGCTGGGCTTCGACCTGCTCGACCCCACCAAGCTCATTCCCGAAGAGATGGTGCCCGTGCAGAAGATCGGCCGGCTGGTGCTCAACCGCAACCCCGACAACTTCTTCGCGGAGACCGAGCAGGTGGCCTTCCACCCGGGCCACGTGGTGCCGGGCATCGACTTCAGCAACGACCCGCTGCTGCAGGGGCGCCTGTTCTCGTACACCGACACGCAGATCTCGCGCCTGGGCGGTGCCAACTTCCACGAACTGCCGATCAACAAGGCCGTGTGCCCGTTCCACAACATGCAGCGCGACGGCATGCACCGCCAGACCATCGCGCGCGGCCAGGTGGCCTACGAGCCCAACACGCTGGGCAGCGGCGCCGAGTTTCGCGTGGACGGCGGCAGCCACGGCTTCCAGTCGTTCCCTGAAGAAATCGATCCGCCGAAGGTGCGCCGCCGCAGCGCGTCCTTCGACGATCACTTCACGCAGGCGCGCCTGTTCTTCAACAGCCAGAGCGCGGCCGAGAAGGAACACATCATCGCGGCCTTCCGCTTCGAACTGTCGAAGCTGGAGGTGCCGGCCATCCGCCAGCGCGTGGTCGACAACCTTGCGCACGTGGACGAGAAGCTCGCGCGCCGCGTGGCCGAGCCGCTGGGCATCGGCGAGCCCGACGCCAAGGCGGCGGCAGGCCGCGCGGGCTTTCGCGAACACCGCATGACGCTGCCGATCGAGGAGTCGCGCGCGCTCAGCATGGCCGACACCGGCGACGGCTCCATCCGCACGCGCAAGATCGCGATCCTGGTGGCCGACGGCGTCGACTCGGCTTCGCTCAAGCCGATCCGCGACGCGCTCGAACAGGCCGGCGCGCAATGCAAGACGGTGGGCCCGAGGCTGGGCACCGTGGCAAGCGCGTCGAAGCGGCAGATCGATGTCGACATGACCTTCGCCAACACGCCGTCGGTCATGTTCGACGCCGTGCTGGTGCCCGCGGGCAGCGAGAGCGCCGCGGCCATGAGCGGCATCGGCGATGCGGTGCACTTCGTGCTCGAGGCCTACAAGCACTGCAAGGCGATCTGCACCGTGGGCGAGGGCGTGCGGCTGCTGTCCACGCTAGGCATAGCGGCGGACATGCCGCCGGCCGACGCGCCCGCCGGCGTGGTGGTGGCTGCAACGCCTGTCACCAACATGGGCGACACCACTGCCGCGGCGCAGGTGGCGAACGACTTCATCGCGGCCATCGCCAGGCACCGGCACTGGGACCGGGCGAACGTCGATGCGGTACCTGCCTGAGCGACTGGTTCTAGTTCGTTTGCGCTAGACCGTATTGCGAATAGGCGCGGCAGGTAGCCGCTCCTAGACTCCGCCCCGAGGCCTGAACGGCGCCCACTTCCGAGGCGCCGGTCGCCCGCTTTCAGCGGGTTCATGGCCCGACGCGGGGGTCCAATGGCTTGGTTTTCCAGTAGGGGATGGGAGCGTCCCGCATGCCGCCGTGCGGGCCTTGCGGTGGCGTTGGGTCTTGCAGGCGTCATTGCCTCCGGCTTCGGTTCCCCGGCATGGGCGCAGCAGCAACGCGCCCAGGCTCCGACCAACGCCGAGGCCGCCGCCGACCGCATGGAGCAGGCCCGCCTCGACGACACCGACACCCTGCTGGCCCTGACCAGCGAAGGCGCGGTGCTCTACGGGCAGGACAGCGTCAAGCTCTCTGGCTACCAGTACTGCAGCCAGGCCGTGGCATTGGCCGAGGCCGGCGAGTTTCGCCAGAGCGTGCGTGCCGCCAGCAAGGCGCTGCACCTGGCCAACGCCACCAACGACCCCAACCTCATGGCCATGGCCAATCGCGACCTGGCCATCGTCTACAGCTATTCGGGCCAGCTCGAGAAGGCAGAGGAATTCGCGCGCGAGGCGCTGCGCCACCAGGCGCGCGACCCCAAGCTGGTGGTCGGCCCGGTGCAGAAGGTGATCGGCGACGTGCGCACGCGCCGCGGCGATTTTTCCGGCGCGGTGCTCAGCTATGACGAGGCGCTGGCCAACAGCTCGTCGCGCTATGCGCCGCTGGTGCAGGCCTCGCTGGTCAATGCGCTGATCGAATCGGGCGACACCGCGCGGGCGCGCGAGGTGATCGGCACCATGGCGCCGCCGAAGGATGCGCCGCTCACCGCGCAGCTCGACCGCACCCGCGCACGCCTGCTGCTGGCCGAGAACAAGCCGGCCGAGGCGCGCGATGCCTACCGCGCACTCACCGCGCGCCAGGTCGGTGCCGACACCGAGTACTACCGCCTCTGGGCGTGGGACGGCGTGGCGCGCAGCGAGCTCGCGCTGGGCCAGAAGCAGGCCGCGGCCGAGGCCGTGGGCCGCGCGCTCGGCGACGTCGACAAGGTGCGCGCGAAGTTCCGCAGCGAAGAATTCAAGATGGGCCTGTTCTCGGACCTGCAGACGGTGTTCGAGCGCGGCGTGGCCGTCTACAGCGACGCGGGCGATGCGCGCCAGGCCTTCGAGGTGAGCGAACATAGCCGCTCGCGCGCGCTGCTCGACGCGGTGCGCGGCCGCGCGAAGATCAACGAGCAGGCCGCCAACACCATCGACCTGCCGGCGCTGCAAGCCACGCTGGCGCCCGACGAGCGCGTGGTGCAGTTCCATTCGCTGCCCGACCGGCTGGTGGTTTGGGTGGTGAGCGCGAACAGCATCACCGAGAAAAACGTGGCGGTGAAGCGCGACGAACTCAACGAGCTGGTCGAGACCTTTCGCAATTCCATCGTGCGCGGCCGCCGCACCGCCATCACGAATGCCGACAAGCTCGGCGCCGCGCTGCTCGGGCCGCTGGGCCTGGCACCCGGACAACGGCTGATCGTGGTGCCGCACGGGCCGTTGCACTACCTGCCGTTCCAGGCGCTGCGGCTGGACGGCCGCTACGTCATCGAGACGCACCCGGTGGCCGTGGCGCCGTCGATCAGCATCGCGGTGCAGCTCGCGCAGCGCACGCCGCGCGTGAACGCATCGCTCACCGCCTTCGGCAATCCGCGCATCGAGGACAAGTACGACCTGCCCGGCGCCGAGACCGAGGTGAAGCAGCTCGCGCAGCTGTTCCCGCGCAACACGGTGTACATGGGCGCCGCCGCCACCAAGACGCAGTTCCGCGACGTGGCCTCGCGCTCGCCGCTGATGCACGTGGCTGCGCATGCAGAGGCCGACGCGGTCGACCCGCTGTATTCGCGCATCCTGCTGGCGAACGAGGGCGGCAAGCAGAATTTCCTGGAGGCGCACGAGATCCTCGGCTTGCCGATGGACGGCACCGCGCTGGTCACGCTGTCGGCCTGCGAGTCGGGGCTGGGGCGCATCGCGCAGGGCGACGAGGTGCTGGGCTTCACGCGCTCGTTTCTGTCGGCCGGCAGTTCGAGCCTGATCGCGTCGCTGTGGCCGGTGTCCGACGACGCCACGGCGGTGCTCATGAGCACGCTCTATGGCGAGCTGGCCAAGGGCCGCGACATCCAGAAGGCGATGCAGGCGGGGCAGCTTGCCGTGTTGAAGGACCCCAAGATGTCCCATCCCTTCTTCTGGGCGCCGTTCAATTTGATCGGCAACTGGCGTCTTACGGTGGGGGGGTGACATGAAGTCCTGGCTCTTGTTTGACGTCCTTTGTTCGGGGCGCGATCACGCCGGCGGGGTGCCTTGCTCCGCGAATGTCCCCCGCCCTTCGGGCTCCTCCTTTATTTCGCTGCGCAAGGCACCCCGCCGTCGTGAGCGTTCAGAGCACTTGTTGATCGGCCGCAAGCCCGCAGCGCGCCTTGTGCGCAGGGCGCCGGGTGCTCCCCGCAGCGAAATAAAGGAGGAGGGGCGAAGCCCCGGGGGACATTCGCGGAGGGGAGTACCCGGTGGCCTGTGCACACGCCCCGAAACAACAGCAGCACAACGCAGGACAGAGCACTGAGATGCAAGCCCGCCAACGCCTGACCCCCACGGCTTTCGCAGTCACGACGCTGGTGAGCGCGGCGCTGCTGCTGGCAGCCCAACGCACGCACGCAGCAGAGGCCGAACCCGACACGCTGCTCTCTACACAAGACCCCTGCGGCACTTGCGATCGGCCCCTGGCACAAGCACCAGGCACGGTCGCACCGCAAAGCCTGCCCGCACCGCCGAAACCCGCCGGCGCATCGTTCAGGCTCAACGACCTGCGCCTCAACGGCGTCAAGGCGTTGAGCAACGAAGAGCTGCAAGCCATCACCTCGCCCTACATCGGCCGCGACGTCACGCTCTCCGACCTCGAAGAACTCGCCAAGGCCATCACCGCACGCTACAAGGAACGCGGCTACTTCCTCGCACAGGCCGTGGTGCCCGTGCAGACGGTGCGCGACGGCATCGTCGAGATCAGCGTCATCGAAGGCCGCCTCGGCAAGGTCGACGTCGTCGTCGCGCCCGACGCGCCCATCGCCGAGGCGCGTGTGCGCGGCTTTCTCGCGCCCCTGCAGCCCGGCGAAGCCGTCAGCGCGCCGGCCTACGAACGCGCGATGCTGCTGCTGTCCGACCAACCGGGCATCAAGGTTTCCTCCGGCCTGCAGGAAGGCACGCAGGCCGGCACCACCGACCTGTCCGTCGAGGTGGCACCCGCGCCGCGCTGGGCCTTCACCGCCGAGGGCGACAACCACGGCACCAGGGAATCGGGCCGCTACCGCGTGGGCGGCACGGCCCGCTGGCTCAGCCCCTTCGGCATCGGCGACAACCTCGACATGCGCGTGATGGTGTCCGACAGCAACGCGCTGCAGTTCGGCCGCATCGCCTACGAAGCGCCCATCGGCACCAGCGGGCTGCGCGCGGGCGTGGGCCTGTCGCGCGTGAGCTACGAGCTGGGCGGACAGTTCACCGATCTCGACGCACGGGGCCGCGCCAACGTGCTCGACTTCTCGCTGAGCTATCCGCTCATCCGGCAGCGCCAGCAGAACCTGTTCCTGCGCCTGGGCGTGGACGTGAAAGACCTGACCGACGAGCTTCGCGCGGCCGACTTCACCTCGAAGAAGCGCGTCAACGGCCTGAGCCTGGGCTGGACCTGGGAGCGGCGCGACGAACTGCTGGGCGGCGGTTACTGGGCCAGCTCGGGCACGCTGTATCACGGCAACCTGTCGATCCGCGATGCCGAGAGCCGCGACTTCGACCGCAGCATCACCGGCCACAACACCGAAGGCGGCTTCACCAAGCTGAGCTTCCAGTTCTCGCGCCTGCAGGCCATCGTGCCGCGCCATTCGCTGTACCTGTCGCTGGGCGGCCAGTGGGCCAGCAAGAACCTCGACGCCTCGGAAAAACTCGCGCTCGGCGGCGCGCGCGCGGTGCGCGCCTACCCGTCCGGCGAACTGCTGGTGGACCAGGGCCTGATCGGCACGGTGGAGTGGCGCTGGTCGCTCAATGAAGAACTCACGCCCTTCGTCTTCTACGACGCCGCGCGCGGAAAGATCGTGCGCAACCCGACGCCCTACGACGGCATCAACAGCCACAGCCTGCGCGGCTACGGCGTGGGCCTGAGCTGGTCGCGCCCTGGCAATTTCTCGATCAACGCGACGCTGGCCTGGCGCGCCGGCACGCCACCCGCGCTGACCGACGGCGGTGGCCGCAACCCGCGCCTCTACGTGCAGCTCATCAAGGCGTTCTGACCATGAAGCAACGCAACAGGTTTTCACAACAACGGCGGCTGCAGCTGCGTCCGCTCGCGCTGTCACTCGTGTGCGCGGGCGCCGCACCGGCCATGGCCCAGGTGCTGCCCATGGGCTTCACGCCCATTGCCGGAGGCGTCACGATGACGCAGGGCACCGGCGTGATGAACATCGTGCAGCCGCTGCAGCGCGGCATCGTCAACTGGCAGAGCTTTTCGATCGGGGCGAACGGCGTGGTCAGCATCTCGCAGCCGAGCACCTCGGCCGTGCTGCTGAACCGCGTGGTGGGCGACGGCATGAGCATCCAGGCGTCGCGCATCGACGGCACGCTGCGCACCACGCTCGCGAGCAATCCGAACCTGCCGGGCGGCAGCGTGTTCCTCATCAACCCGAGCGGCATCGTGTTCGGCAAGGGCTCGTCGGTGAGCGTGGGCGGGCTGGTGGCCTCGACGCTCGACATCGCCAACAGCAACTTCATGCCCGCCGGTTCCGAGGACAAGGCCATCGGCAGGAACGAGCAGCTTCTCTTCTTCGGCCCCGAGGGCAGCATGGCCCAGGTGAAGGTGGAGGGCGGCGCGTCGATCACCACCACCTCGCCCAACGGCACGGTGGCGCTGCTCGGCGGCGTGGTGCGCAACGAGGGCGAGATCAACGTCGCGCGCGGCTCGGTGGGCCTGGTGTCGGCCAGCAAGGTGACGCTGAACCTCGACTTCGATGGCGACGGCCTCACCACCTTCAACATCCCGGCCGACGGGCAGACCAAGTTCAAGCTCGCCGACCTGCAGGCTGCCGACCCGACGGCGGTGGCGCAGCTTGCGAACAGCGGCAAGGTCACGGCCGACGGCGGGCGCGTGGTGCTGATGGCGGCTGCGAACGTCGATGCGCGCCAGCTGGTGGTGAGCCAGACGGGCGTGATCCAGGCGCGTTCGCTGTCCACGCGCAACGGCGAGATCGTGCTCGACGCCGGCCAGGCGGCCGGCAGCAACAACGAGATGCGTGTCGGCGGCACCATCGATGCGGGCAACGGCCTGAGCGAGGCGGGCGCCTCCGGCACCACCGGCGGCTCGGTCACGCTGCGCGGCGACTACATCCGGCTGGCCGGCGGCAGTGTGAACGCGAACGGCAGCGGCGCTGGCGGCACGGTAACGGTGCAGGGCGCCAGCGCGGTGAGCATGGCGCCGGACGCCAGCATCTCCGCCGATGCGACGGGCGCGAACGGCGCCGGCGGCACTATCGACATCGACGGCGGCTTCACGCACATCTCGGGCAGCCTCTCCGCGCGCGGTGCGGGCAGCGGCAACGGCGGCACCATCGGCACCTCGGGCGGCCAGCTCGAAGTGACGCCAGCCGCGCGCATCGATGCGGCGGGCGGCGCCACGGGCGCCAACGGCAGCTGGAACGTGCTGTCGCGCGGCACGCTGAGTGTGGACAGCAAGGTGGCCGCCTACAACCCGAACGGCTATGGCGAAGCGGCCAACGGCACGCACGTCAGCGCGGCCACCATCGGCACCACGCTGGGCCGTTCGACCGACGTCAACCTGCGCACGGCGCTCACCGAAGGCAACTCCGACGTGGTGTTCCAGGACGGCGTGCAGGTGGTGAAGTCCGAAGGCCGCGATGCACGCCTCACGGTGGATTCGGTCAACGGCATCGCCATGAACAGCGGTGCATCGATCATGTCGAAAGCCGGTGCGCTCGGCGTGAACTTCGACGCCAACGCCGATGCCAACGAGATCGGCGGCGCCATCCGCATGGACAACGCGAGCATCGCCACCAACGGCGGCAGCATCCGCTTCTACGGCCAGGGCAACGCCGACACCGGCCGCGCGGTGGGCGGCGTGTCCGTCGACGACGGCGGCTCCAGCAGCGGCGTGGCCGGCATCACCCTCACCGGCAGCTCGCTCTCCACCTGCGCCACCGGCACCGTCGCCTGCGGCGGCAGCGGTGCCATCGTGCTGCGCGGGCAGGGCGTGAGCCAGCAGGCCAACGGCGCGGCCGGCTACTACGTCAGCTCCGACGGCGTGGACCTGCGCGGCAGCAGCCTGACCACGGGCGGCGGCGGTATCGCCGTCGACGGCCAGGGCGGCATCGGTGCCAACGGCGTGCTGCTGGCCGGCAACGACGGGCAGTTGACGCAACTGCGCACCGGCACCGGCGACGTCAGCGTGATCGGCAGCTCGCGCAGCTGGACCACCGACGATCCGGGCGCCGTGTACGGCAGCACGGTAGCGCCCAGCGGCAGCCTGTCGGCGCCCGACGTGACGGTGGCCGTCACGGCCGGCGTGACGCTGCGCGGCGCGGTCATCGACGCCGGCGGGCGCGTGGGCATCGACGGCACCGGCGCCAACCTGCAGGGCCTGACCGCGAACGACGCCTTCCTGACCTCGGCACAGGCCGCCAACAACGGCACCGGCGTCGGCTACGGCGCGGGCGACGGCGTGGACATCAACGGCGGCAGCATCACGGCCGGCAAGGGGCGCGACGTGTCGATCGCGGGCACCGCGGGCGGCCAGGGCTTCAGTGCGAGCAACGCAGGCGTGACGCAGGGGCAGGCGCCCTCGGCGGTCACCATTTCCATGGAGGCCGGCGAGACCGTGCGCGCCGAGGGCGGCACCGTGTCGATCGACGGCCGCGGCGGCGACGTGGTGTTGGCGCGCACGTTCAGCCGTTCCGAAGCTCCATCGAACGCCACCAACGCGTTCATCGACACCTCCAGCGCCACCGGTGCCGGCGGCACGGTCAGCATCACCGGGCGCAACGTGCTGGTGAG
The DNA here is from genome assembly GCF_977011995.1 of Variovorax durovernensis. NCBI lineage: Bacteria > Pseudomonadati > Pseudomonadota > Betaproteobacteria > Burkholderiales > Comamonadaceae > Variovorax > Variovorax durovernensis. The sequence continues at coordinate 726,595 of NZ_CDRNCW010000001.1, forward strand.
CGATGTCTACAGCGACCTGACCACCATCGACGCGGGCGGCGCGGGCCAGGCCGGCACCATCGACATCCGGGGCAGCAACGCGATTGCCATCGACGCGCCGGCCAGCCTGCGCGCGGATGCGGGCTCGGCCACCGGCAACGGCGGCACGGTGCGGGTGGTCGCGGGCGACACGCTGCGCGGCTATGGCAGCCTGTCGGCGCGCGGCGGCAGCGCGGGCGGCAACGGGGGCACCATCGAAACCTCCGCGCAGCACTTCGAGCTGCTGGGCCTGCGCGTCGACGCCTCCGCGCCCATGGGCACGGCCGGCACCTGGGTGATCGATCCGTACAACGTCAACATCGCGCACGGCACCGCCTCGGGCAGCCTCACCGGCAATCCCTTCGATCCGCTGGCGAACTCGACCGTGCAGGACGGCGACATCAACGCCGCGCTGGACGGCGGCACCAGCGTGACCATCACCACCGGCACCGGCGGCATCCCGACGGACGGCAACATCACCTTCGCGGCCGGCGCGGCCATCGTGCGCAGCAAGGGCGCCGCGCCGCTGACCTTCGAGCTCGATGCGGCGCACAGCATCAGCACCGGCGGCGGCACGAGCATTCAGTCGAACTCGGGCGCGCTCAACGTGGTGTTCAACGCGGGCGTGGGCGGGCAGGGCGGCGCCATCAACTACAACGGCGTCATCAACACCAACGGCGGCAACGTGACGATGAACGCGGATGCCGGCGCGAGCAGCAACCCGGCCGTCACGATGAACGGCACCAGCATCGACACGCGCACCACCGCGCTGGGCGACGCCGGCCCCGGCGGCTCGGTGCGGATCAGCGGCAGGCGCACGCTGCCGCCTTCCATCTTCAACACGCAGGCCACGGTCGACCTCACGGGCATCAGCATCCAGAGCAGCACGGGCGACGTGTCGATCTCGGGCGTGGGCCAGCACGGCGACGGCGTGCGCATCCAGGGCGGCACGGCGCCCAGCCAGATCCTCACGACCAGCGGCGACATCGACATCCTGGGCGTGGGCGCGAGCTACAACTACAGCCAGTCGCAGCTGGCGGTGCAGAGCGTGGAGATCAACGGCGCCACGCTGCGCAGCGTGGACGGCAACATCGGCATCCGCGGCCTCGTCACGCCCGGCCCGCAGGATGCGCCGTCGGGCGGCGTGCTGCTCGCGGGCAACACGCTGGTGACGACGCTGGGCGTGGGCAACATCGACATCGCGGGCGAGTCGCAGGCCAACGGCACGGGCGTGAACATCGGCAAGGGCGCGCAGGTGAGCGGCAACCGCGACGTGGTGCTGCGCGCGAGCAACGACGGCACGAGCGACGCCGTCGTCATCGGCGGCAACGTGCATGCGGGCCGGGTGCTCGACCTGCGCCCCGGCGGCGTGGACGCGGCCAGCGGCAACGCGGTCGACCGCACGGCCAATAAGGTGACGCTGGGCGGCACGGCGGCCACCGGCTTCGCGGTGTCGGCCGACGAGTTCAGCCGGCTCGACGCGCCGACCATCGTGGTGGGCAGCAACGCGCATGCGGCGGACATCGATGTCGTCGGCCCGCTGGCGCTGTCTTCGGCGCTCACGCTGCAGAACGAGGGCGGCGGCAACATCAACCTCGGCGGCGCGCTAACGGCACCGAAGATCGGGCTGCTCTCGCGCGGCAACATCACGCAGACCGCCGCCGCGCCGATCACCGCCGGCACGCTGATGGCGCGCTCCACCGGCGGCAGCGTGCTGCTCGACCAGGCATCGAACAACGTCAGCGCGGCCACCGTCGGCGGCGGCGCGGCCGGGGCCTTCCGCTATGTCGATGTCGACACCGTGCAGCTGGGGTCGGTGTCGGTCACCGGCTTCGATGCCGCGGGCAATGCGCCGCAGGTGGCGTCGGCCACCTCGATGGCCGCCGACACAGTGTTCGTGCGCACCCTCAGCGGCGACCTGCTGCTGGGCACCAACGTGAGCAGCACCAGCGGCACCGACCTGGTGGCGGGCGCGCGCCTGCAGAACCTCGGCGGCTACACCATCACCGGCGCGCCGTGGCGCGTGTGGGCCGACACCTGGGTGGGCGAGACGCGCGGCGGCCTGCAGGGCTCGGGCATCTATCCCAACCTGTACCACTGCGCCTACTCGGGCCTGTGCGCCGTGAGCATTCCCGCAGGGGCCAACCACTTCATCTACACGCAGCAGCCGGTGGCCACGGTGGTCATCGGCAATGCGAGCCGGCCTTTCGGCTTTCCGAACCCGCTGTTCAGCTACGGCATCGGCGGGCTGATCCTGGGCGACACCGGGCGTGGCTTCTTCGGTTTCGTGAGTTCGCCGGCGCTGCCGGGCAGCCTGCCGGGCCTGTACGCGATCAACGGCGCATTCACCTCGGCCGAGGGCTACGCGGTCAATGTGGTGCCGGGCAACCTGCTCGTCAGCGCGCCGGCCAGCCTGCCGCTGCCCGATGCGCTGCGCGACCTGCCCAGCACCTGGCTGTACGACCGCAACATGGGCCCGCCGCCGATCTGCTACGCGACCGGCCCGCTCGACGGCGACCGCGCGGCGCAGGCCGGCGACGTGCTGGCGCGCGAATGGTCGCGCGTGCGCTCGCGGCCCAACCTCTCGAGCTGCGTCAACACCGAAAAGCGCAACGGCTGCGCGGACTTCTGACGCAGCCGCTCAGCGGCTGCCCTGGTCGTTCGCTCAGCTCGCGTGCACCTGCCGCCGCGTGGTGAGCAGTGCGCGCAGCTTGGCGGGTGCCACCGGCTTGGTCAGCAGCATCACGCCGCCCTGGCGCAGCCGTTGCAGCACCTCGGGCCCGGTCGCTCCAGACACCAGCACCGCGAGCGCATCGGGCTGCAGGCGCTTGGCGGCGTCGAGCACGTCCACGCCGTCGTCGTCGCCCGCCAGTTGCAGGTCGCACAGCACCGCGTCGTAGCGCACGTCGCCGCCGGCCAGCCGCGCGATGGCCTCGGCGCCGGTGGTCACGCATTCGACCTGGCAGCCCCATTGCGCCAGCAGCGTGCGGGTGCCGTCGAGGATGGCGGGGTCGTCGTCCACCACCAGGCAGCGCAGGCCGGCCAGCGGCGTGGGGGCGAACTGCGGCGGCTCGGGCGGCACCGCGTCGGCGGCGCGCGCGGCGGGCAGGGTGAAGGCGAAGGTGCTGCCGGCCTGCAGAGCCGAGCGCACGGTGATGCGCGTGCCCAGCAGCGTGGCGATGCGCGCGCAGATCGCCAGCCCCAGCCCGAAGCCGCGCCGGCGGTCGCGCTCGGTGTTGGCCACCTGGTAGAACTCCTCGAAGATGCGGCCCTGGTGGATGGGCGCGATGCCCACGCCGTTGTCGCGCACCTCGATGCGCACGCCCGCCGCGCAGCGCCGCGCGGCCACCAGCACGGTGCCGCCTTCGGGCGCATGGCGCAGCGCGTTGCTCACCAGGTTGCCGACGATGCGCCGCAGCATCGCCGCGTCGGTGCGCACCGCCAGGCCCCGGTCGCTCCAGCGCAGGCGCACGCGCGCCTCTGCAGCGGCGGCGGCATGCTGCGCATCGATCTGGTCGAACAGCGCGTCCAGCGACACCTTGGCGATCGCCGGCGTGAGCACCTGCGCGTCGAGCCGCGAGATCTCGAGCAGGTCGTCGAGCAGCACGCCCATGAACTCGGTGCTCTCCTGCAGCCGCAGCACGGCCGGGCGCTGCGCCGGCGTGGCTCCCGGCAGCAGGCCGTCGATGAACAGGCCCATGGCATGCAGCGGCTGGCGCAGGTCGTGGCTGGCGGCGGCCAGGAAACGTGCGCGCGACAGCGCCGCCTGCTCGGCCTCGGCCATGCGCTGCAGCGCCACGGCGGTGGCCTCGCGCACGCGCTCCTCGCTGACCTGGCGGTTGTGCTGCAGCCGCTCGGCGAGCCGGTCGATGTCGTGCGCCAGCACAGCCAGCTCGTGCGTGCCGCGCGTGCCGCCCTCGACCACGCCGCAGCGCACGTCGAACTGCCCGGTCTCCAGCGCGGCGACGGTGCGCGACACGCGCCGCAGCGGCCGCGCCACCGTGCGCGCCATGTGGCGCACCGAGGCCCAGGCCGCGATCAGCGCCACCATCGCGATGCCGATGCCGGCAATGAGCGAGCGGCTGCGCTCGCGCGTGTAGGCCGTGGTGTCGCGGAAGGTCTGCACCAGGCCGATGGGCGTGTCGCCCGCCGCGGTGGAGCCCGCGGGCGCGAAGGCGCTGGCGCGCGAGGCCTCGCGCAGCGTGACCGGCGAGGTGAACATGCGCAGCCGCGCGAGCGAGGTGGTCTTGGGCCCGGCCGTGACGAACACGCCCGCGCTGTTGCTGATTTCCACCCGCGTCACCTGCCCGCCGCGCAACGCGGCATTGGCCACGTTCTGCAGCGCGGGCAGGTCGCCCGCATACAGGCTCAGGTCGGACATGGCCGCCACTTGCCGCGCGACCGCCTGGCCCTCGGCGTCGAAGGCGGCCTCCAGCGTCTGCAGCCGGCTGTGCGTGAACCAGCCGGTGAGCGCCAGCGCCACCGCCGCGCACGGCACCACGCCGAGGCGGAACAGGTCGTTCTGCAGGTTGCCGCGCACGATGAGCGTGTGGGTCGGCGGCGGCGATGGTGCAGGGGCCGCCTCCGGTGCCGCTCCGGAAGGCACGGCGTCGACCGCCGCCACGGTCGGCAGCGTGCCTTTGGAGGGCCGCGCGGCGGTGCTCATCGCGGCGCCGCGAGTCGCTCGGTCAGTTCTCGTTCCTCCGGCAGGCGCAGGCCGAGTCCGCGTGCCACGGTGGCGTTGATGCGCACGCTGGCGGGCGTCGCCGCTTCCACCAGCGGGCCGTTGTTGTTGCTTCCGTTCGCATTCGCCGCCGCCACCTTCTGGCCGAGCAACCTTGCCTGGTGGGCGAGCTGCGAGGGCGTCGACACCGCCGCGGCCAGGCCGCCCGAGCGCACCAGCCCTTCGCTGGTGCCGAACACCGGAAGACCCGCGCCGGCACCCGCGCGCAGCACCGAGAGCGTGGCCGCCTGGTTGTCGCCTATCAGGTCGGGCAGCACCATCAGCGCATCGCTCTGCGGCACCACGATGCGCAGCGCGGCGGCCAGCGAGCGGGCGTCGGGCGCGTATTCGATGCGCACGTCCCAGGCCGGGTTGGCCACCTGCGCGGCGCGCTGCAGCTCGCGCACCAGCGGCTCCGACTCGGGCGTGGCCACCACGCCCACGCGGTGCTTCTGCGGCAGCACCGCGCTCATCAGCGCGAGCTGGTCGGTCATGGCCGGGTCGCGCAGCAGCACGCCCACGCGGCGGTCGCCGCGCCGCAGGGCCGCCGGGCTCGCGGCCTTGAGCGTCTCGTAGTCGAGCCGGCTCAGCATCGCGAGCACCAGCGGCTCCTGGCCGGGCCGCTCGACGGCGGCGCGTGCGGCGGCGGGGCCGACGGCCATGGTCAGCGGGGCGTCGGCCGGTGCGCCGCGCAGGCCGCGGGTGCGCACGCCCGCGTTGGCGGCGCGATCGGGGTCGGTGCCGGTGTCCAGCGCCACCTGTGGTTCAGAAGATGGCGCGGCCCCGCCGGCCGGCAGCCGCACCAGGTCGAAGCGGCTGCCGGGTTCCTGGTCGGCGCGCAGCTGCTGCACGAACTCCGAGGACGCCGGAATGTCGTCGCCCATCAGCACGGTGAGGCTGGAGGCCGCCGCCAGGCCCGTGGCTGACGCGGCCGACGCTGCCATGAGCGCCAGCACGGCGCGCCGCATGCCCGCGCGCGGCTTCGCGGGGCGTCCTGGACGTCCGCGGAACAGCGCAAAGATGTGGGAAACGGCAACGAACATGGACTGCTTCCGCAGCAAGGGGCGATGATCCAATGTAAGGACCGCCCCTGCTTCTTGCGATAAGGCGGAGGGCTTATGTCAGGGCCCGCGGCGGCCTGCCCGTGTGACGAATATCACTGTGCGGCAGCCGCTCGGCCTATGTCCGACGGACTAACCCGCGCACCTACCCCGGGTGAGTCGTCAGACGTCCGCCAGCAGCGCCGCGGCGGCGGCGCGCTGCGCCTGGATGGCCTGGCGCAGCACGCGCGGCGACACCGGCTTGTAAAGCACCGTGATGCCCGCGTTGGCCACCTCGCGCAGCCGGTCGGGCTTGGTCTCGCCCGTCACCAGCAGCCGCGCGGTGCCGGGGCCGATGCCGCGCGGGTGCCGCTCCAGCGCCGCGATCACGTCGAGTCCGTTGTCGCCGCCCTGCAGCAGCAGGTCGCTGATGACCACGTCGGGCGGCTGCGCCCAGCCGTCGGCCATGGCCAGCGCCTCGGCGCGGGTCTGCGCGGGCAGCACCTCGGCGCCCCAGTTGGCGAGCACCACGGCCAGGCCTTCGAGGATGGTGCGCTCATCGTCGATCACCAGGATGCGCACGTTGGCCAGGCTTTCTTCCTCCTCGATGCCGGCCAGGGCGGCCGACAAAGCCGGCACCGGCAGCGCGGCCGGCGCCGAGCGCACCTGCACCCGCACGCAGGTGCCCTTGTGCAGCTTCGAGCTGAGTTCGACGCGGGTGTTCAGCAGGTCGGCCAGCCGCTGCACCGTGGCCAGGCCAAGCCCCATGCCGCGCGCGCCGCGCGCCGCCTGCCGGCCGGTGGGCTCTACCTGGTAGAACTCCTCGAACACCCGCGCCTGGTGCTGCAGCGCGATGCCCACGCCGGTGTCGACCACGTCGATGCGCACGCCCTTGCCGCGCCGCCGCGCGCCGATCAGCACGCCGCCCTCGATGGTGTGGCGCAGCGAGTTCGACACCAGGTTGTTCAGGATGCGCGAGAGCATCACGTAGTCGCAGCGCACCCACACGTCGGTCTTGCGCACCACCAGCCGCAGGCCCTGCTGCTCGGCCACCGGGCGGAAGTTGCGGCTGATCTCGTCGAACAGCCGGTCCAGCGGAAAGTCGGCCCATTGCGGCTGCAGCACGCCGGCGTCGAGCTGCGACAGGTTCAGCAGTTCGGAGAACAGCCGGTCGAGCGAATCCACGCATTCGCGGATGTGGCCGATGCGCTGCAGCTTCACCGGGTCGGTCTCGCCGTTGGCCAGTCCGTCGGAGAACAGCGTGAGCGCGTGCAGCGGCTGGCGCAGGTCATGGCTGGCGGCGGCCAGCAGCCGGGTCTTGGCCTGGCTCGCCACCTCCAGCTGCTGGTTCTTGCGCGCCAGCTCGGCTGTGGCCTCGTTGATGCGGCTCTGCAGCAGCCGGTGGCTCTCGGCCAGCGCGCGCGCGGCCTGGTTGAAGCCGTGCTGCAGGTGGCGCACCTCCGACGTGCCCTCCACCACCACGCTCGCGTCCTCGCCAGCGCCCAGCCGGTCGACCGCCTTGCCCAGCGCACGTATCGGCTCGCTGATGCGGCGCGCCGCCCACCAGCCCGCCAGGCCCACGCCCACCAGGCTGAAGGCCAGCACCAGCACCACGTTGAGCCAGACCGAGCGCCGCGCGCTTTCCACCGCGCCCAGGCTGATCTCGACCATCACCTTGCCGTGGTGGCGGCCGTCGTCGCCCACGATCGGCACCACCACCTGCAGGCCCTGGCCGCGTGCGCGGTCGGAGGTCTCGGAGTTGGCGACGATCTCGCCGTCCTCGGTCCAGATCTGCACCTGCTGCACGTGCGGCTGGTAGGTGCCCGACTGCGCGGTGCGCTGCAGCGCCCGGCGGTCCATGCGCGCCAGCGGGGCCTGCGCCACCGTGGCCACCTGCAGCGCCACCGTCTGCGCGTTGGCCCGCATCAGCTCGGTGAGGTTGCCCAGGTGCTGGCGCGTCAGTACCGCGATGGCCGCCAGCGTGGCCAGGGCCGCCGGCACCAGCGCCAGCAGGATCAGCTGCTGCGCGAAAGTGAGGCGGGCCAAGCCGCGCAGGACGCGGAAGTTCCAGTTCATGAGGGCTTCGGACGCATGGAGGTCCGAGCTTAGGGGCGCCGGAGCGAACAGGGAAGCAGGAAAAACATCACGAAAGTTGCTCGCAATTGCTATTTAATGGCGTCCGCACAGCCCATGTCAGACCCGCCGCCCGTCGGCGAACCCATGCCATCCGGTCAAAAAATGCTGGTTTCATTGCGCCTTACTGCCCTGTTTCCAGTTGCCCTGCGCGCGGCGGCGATGGGCTTGCTCGTCGGCCTCTCGCCGTTGCTCGCCTCTGCCCAGGGCACCGCGCGCGAGCCGCCGGTGCGCTTCGGCATCCTGCCGCTGGGCGGCGCCTTCGAGTCGCGCAGCGACTGGGACCCGCTGCTGGCCGAACTCAGCCGCGCCATCGACCGGCCGGTGAGCGTGCTGTCCGTCAATTCGTACGAGGCGCTGGAGCAGGCCATCCAGCGCGACGAGGTCGACATGGCCTTCCTGTCCGGCAAGATGGCGCTGGACGCCGTCACCCAGCGCCGCATGAAGGTGGTGGCGCAGGTGGTGCGGCACGACGGCCTGCCCGGTTACCGCGCGCTGCTGCTGGCGCGCAAGGTGCCGCCCTTCAATTCGCTGAAAGACCTGCTGGCCCAGCCCGAGCGCTGGCGGCTGGCGCGCGGCGAGAAGCAGTCGGTATCGGGCTTCATCGTGCCGCAGCTGCAGCTCTTCCTGCCGAACCACATCGCGATGGAGACGCGCTTCCTCAGCGAGACCGTCGGCACCCACCAGGCCACGGCGCTGGCCGTGGCCAACAGCGAGGCCGACGTGGCCACCAACAACACGGCCGACTTCGAACGCTTCAAGCAGCGCTTTCCGGCCGAGGCCGACCGGCTGCAGGTGCTGTGGCAGTCGGACCTCATTCCGCATGCGCAGATCGTGGTGCGGCGCGAATACCCGCCCGAGCTGCGCAAGCGCGTGCAGGTCTTCCTGACCAGCTACGGCCGCGCCAAGGGCCCGCGCGGCGACGCCGAGCGGCTGGTGCTCAAGTCGCTGCACGACCTGGCCGGCTTCCTGCCGGCCGACAACAGCTCGCTGGAGCCTGCCGCCAAGCTGGCCTGGCAACTGGCCCGGCAGAACGCCATGACCGCGCAATGGGTGAACGACGCCGCGCGCGAAGCCCGCCTGCAGCGCATCGACAGCAACTACGCCGAGCAGGTCGGCGTGCTCAAGGACGTGACGCCCTGATGGCCCGCCAAGCCGCCCGAATGCTTGCCGCGACGCTGCTGTTCGTCGCGTCGGCCGCGATGCTGGCCGCGCCCGCCACGGCCACCGCGCAGGGCGCCAATGCGGCGCCGCCGGCGCCCGCCAGGGGCGTGCCCGGGGTGGTGCGCGCGGTGCGCTTCGGCGTGCTGCCGCTGGGCGGCACGGTCGAGTCGCGGGCGCTGTGGACGCCGCTGATGGCCGACATGAGCCGCTCGCTCGGCGTTCCGGTCAGCTCGTACTCGGTGCCGTCTTACGAGGAGCTCGACCGCGCCATCGGCCGCGACGAGATCGACATGGCCTTCCTGTCGGCCAAGATGGCGCTCGACGCCGTGATGCAGCGGCGCATGAAGGTGGTGGCGCAGATCGCCAAGCAGCCCGGGATTCCGCAGCACCGGGCGGTGTTGCTGATGCGCAAGGCCGGGCCTCTCAACACGCTGGCCGGGCTGCTCGCCGAGCCACAGCGCTGGCGGCTCGCGCGCGGCGACAGCCGCTCGGTGACCGGCTTCATCGTGCCGCAGAGCCAGTTCTTCCTGCCTAACAACATCCAGATGGAAACCCGCTTCCTCAGCGAGTTCGTCGGCACCCACCAGGCCACCGCGCTCGCCGTGGCCAACGGCGACGCCGACGTGGCCACCAACAACACCACCGACTTCGAGCGCTTCAGGCAGCAGTTCCCGGTGGAGGCCGAGCGGCTGCAGGTGGTGTGGGAGTCCGAGCCGCCGCCTGGCGCGCCGATGGTGGTGCGGCGCAGCTACCCGCCCGAGTTCCAGGCGCGGCTGCAGAACTTCCTGACCGGCTACGGCAAGGCCAAGGGCCCGCGCGGCGATGCCGAGCGCGAGGTGCTGAAGAACCTGCGCGCGGGCTACGGCTACGTCGAGGCCGACGACAGCGCGTTGCTGCCCGAAGCCCGGCTGGAGTACCAGTTGGGCAAGCAGCGCGCCATGGCCGCGTCGTGGGTCAACGAGGCCGCGCGCGAACAGCGGCTGCAGCGCATCGAGAAGACCTATGCGGAGCAGGTCGAGGCATTGCGCGCGCCGAATCGCTGAAGCCCCGCGCCGGGCCCTAGTCCCTTCGCCGTACCACCAAACCCCCGCGCCTAGGCCTTAAGGCGGATTTGCCCGCCGCGTCCCGCGCCTGAAACTCCGTGCTTCTTTTCCGGCACCCTTGCCGTTGACGGAGCGTGGATGAGCTGGCGAACAAAAGTGGTGTGGAGCGAGGGGATGCTGCTGCAGCCTCAGCACCTGCAGCAAAGCGAGCGCCATGCCGACCATGCGCGGCATGTGCTGCTGCGCGCGACCACGCCCTACGCCTGGGGCTTTGCCGAGCTCGAGATCGATGCCGCCGCGCTCACGCTCGGCAAGCTCGCGCTGGTGCGGGCTGTGGGCGTGTTCGGCGACGGCACCGTGTTCGACATGCCGGCGGTCGACCCGCTGCCCGAGCCCATCGACATACCCGCCGGCATGCGCGACGAGGCCGTGGTGCTCGCGCTGCCGCTGCGCCGCGCCGGCGCGCGCGAGGCCGACGCGGAAGACTACGAGGAGCTGGTGCGCCACCGCGTGCTCGAGTCGGAGGTGCCCGACTCCAACACCGCCGGCGAGCGCACCGCCATGCTGCAGCTGGGCCAGCTCCACACACGGCTGATGCGCGCCGGCGAAGCCACCGACGCCTGGACCACGCTCGGCATCGCCCGCGTGCTGGAGCGCCGCGTCGACAACCAGGTGCTGCTCGAACGCGCGATGCTGCCGCCGCTGCTCGACGTGGCCGGCCATGCGGTGATCCGCGCCTGGCTCGACGAACTGCTGGGCCTCTTGCGCCAGCGCGGCGAGGCGCTCGCCGGCCGCATGACGCAGGGCGGCACCGGCGGCGTGGCCGAGATCGCCGACTTCATGCTGCTGCAGGCCGTCAACCGCAACGAGGCGGTGTTCGCGCACCTGGCCAGAAGCGCGATGCTGCATCCGCAACATTTCTTCGAGCATGCGCTCGGGCTGGCCGGCGACCTGGCGAGCTTTCGCGATTCGCGCCGCGTGGCGCGCTTCGGGCCGTACATCCACGACGACCTCGCGACGAGCTTCCGCCCGGTCATGGACGACCTGCGCCGCAGCCTGTCGATGGTGCTGGAGCAGTCGGCGATCCGCATCGAACTGCACGACCGCAAGCACGGCGTGCGCGTGGCGATGGTGACGGACGTGGAACTGCAGCGCAAGGCGACCTTCGTGCTCGCGGTGAACGCGAACATGCCCAGCGAGGCGCTGCGCGCGCGCTTTCCCACGCAGGTCAAGATCGGCCCGGTGGAGCGCATCCGCGACCTCGTGAACCTGGCGCTGCCGGGCGTCACGCTCACGCCGATGCCGGTCGCGCCGCGCCAGATTCCGTTCCACACGGGTGCCAACTACTTCGAGCTCGAAACACGCAACAGCGACCTGTGGCGCCAGCTCGAGCAGTCGGGCGGCATCGCGATGCACATCGCGGGCGATTTCCCCGGCCTCGACCTTGCCTTCTGGGCGATACGAGCATGACCCCCAGTCTTCGCGCACTTATTGGCACCGTCAGCGTGGAGCCATCATGAGCACACCTCCCGATCCTTTTGCCGCTTTCGAATCCGAACGCACGGTCATCAAGCCCAAGCCGCGCACGCCGGGCGGTGCGCCGCCTGCGCCTGCGCCGGCGCCGTTCTTCGGCGGCGCCGATCCGACGCCCGCGGCCGAGGTCGGCGAACTGGGGCTGCTCAACCCGCTTGTGTCGGCCGCCGGCAAGCTGCTGGTGCTGATTGGCAAGCTGCGCAACCTCGCGCAGCCGCCCAACGTGCCGGCCCTGCGCGCCTCCACCGCCGACGCGGTAAACCAGTTCGACGCCAATGCGCGCCGCGCCGGCGTGAGCAACGAATCGGTGCTTGCCGCGCGCTACGTGCTGTGCACCGCGCTCGACGAGGCGGTGGCCAACACGCCCTGGGGCGTGCAGGCCGGCTGGAACAAGCAGAGCCTGCTGGTGCAGTTCCACAACGAGACCTGGGGCGGCGAGAAGGTGTTCCAGCTGCTCGCCAAGCTCGCGCAGGACGTGCCCACGCACCGCCAGCTTCTGGAGCTGATCTACAGCGTGCTCGCGCTCGGCTTCGAGGGCCGCTACCGTGTTGTCGACAACGGCCGCGCGCAGCTCGATTCGGTGCGCCAGCGCCTGGCCGACCTGATCGCGAAGGACCGCCCGGCCGTCGAGCCCGAGCTTTCTCCGCACTGGCGCGGGCAGGGCGCGGGCACGGTGCGGCTGCGCGAATCGCTGCCGCTGTGGGTGTTCGCGGCCGGCTTCGCGCTGCTGCTGGCACTTGCGTGGTTCGGCCTGCGGCTCACGCTCAACTACCGCTCCGACACCACCTATGCCGCGGTGTCGAGCCTGCGCGCGCCCAACATCCAGATCGCACCGCCGGCCTTGCCGGCTAAGACGCCGCGCCTGGCACGCTTCCTGGAGCCGGAGATCAAGCAGGGCCTGGTCACCGTGACCGACGAGGCCGACCGCAGCGTGGTGCGCCTGCGCGGCGATTCCTTCTTCGGCTCCGGCAGCGCCGAGCCGATGGCGCAGTCGCTGCCGGTGCTGCGCCGCATCGGGCAGGCGCTGGCCGAGGTGAAGGGCGAGGTGCTGATCACCGGCCACTCCGACAACCAGCCGATTCGCTCGCTGCGCTATCCGTCCAACTGGCACCTGTCGGCCGCGCGTGCCGACGCGGTGAAGGGCGCGTTGAGCACGCTGGTCGATCCCGCGCGCATGCGCTCGGACGGCAAGGCCGATGCCGAGCCCGTGGCCGCCAACGACACGCCCGCCAACCGCGCGAAGAACCGCCGCGTCGACATCGTGCTGCTGACCGAACCCGACCGGCTCGCTGCCGCCACATCGGCTGCTCCCGTTCCAGGAGCGACGAAATGATCAAGAAAATCTTCGGCTTCCTGTTCAGTCCGCTGCTGCTGACACTGCTCGCGCTGATCGTCGTCGCGCTGCTGGTCTGGTGGATCGGTCCGCTGGTGAAGATCGGTTCGCTCGCGCCGCTCGAAAGCGAAATGACGCGCGCCATCGTCATCGGCGTCATCGTGCTCGTCGTGGTGCTGCGCGCGCTGTACCGCCGCTGGCGTGCGCGCCGTGCGAGCCAGCACCTGACAGACGGCCTCATGAAGGCGCCCGCCGCCAAGACCGACGCGCCCGTCAACGGCGAGCAGAAGATCCTCGATACCCGCTTCAGCGAAGCCGTTGCCACGCTCAAGCAGATGCGCCTGCATGCGGCCGGCAAGAAGCCGGGCTGGCGCGACTGGATGTCGATCTCTGGCGGCAGCTACCTGTACGACCTGCCGTGGTACGTGTTCATCGGCGCGCCCGGTGCGGGCAAGACCACGGCGCTGGTCAACTCCGGCCTGAGCTTTCCTCTCGCCGAGAAGTTCGGCCCCGGCGCCATTCGCGGCGTGGGCGGCACGCGCAACTGCGACTGGTGGTTCACCGACGAGGCGGTGCTCATCGACACCGCCGGGCGCTACACCACGCAGGACAGCCACCAGTCGGAAGACAAGAGCGCATGGGAAGGCTTCCTGGGCCTGCTGAAGAAAGCGCGCCCGCGCCGGCCGCTGAACGGCGTGTTCCTGACCGTGAGCGTGGCCGACCTGCTGAGCCAGGGGCCGGAGGCGCGCAGCCAGCTCGCGGCGTCGATCCGCGCGCGGCTGCTCGAACTCGACAGCAAGCTCACCACCCGGCTGCCGGTGTACGTGCTCGTCACCAAGAGCGACCTGCTCTACGGCTTCACCGACTACTTCGACGACCTCGGCAAGGAGCAGCGCGCGCAGGTCTTCGGCTTCACGCTGCCGGCGGACGAGAACGTGCAGGTCGAAGAGAAGGGGCTCTCCACGGCCTTCAACCGCGAATTCGCGCTGCTGCACAACCGCGTGAACGACGGCCTCATCGCGCGCATGCAGCGCGAGACCGACAGCACGCGCCGCGCGGCGATCTTCGGTTTCCCGGCGCAGTTCGGCTCCGTCGGCCCGCTGCTGTCCGACCTGCTGGAGCAGGTGTTCACCGGTTCGCGCTTCGCGCAGCCGCCGTGGGTGCGCGGCGTGTACTTCACCAGCGGCACGCAGGAAGGCAGCCCGATCGACCGCGTGATGGGCAGCCTGGCGCGCAGCTTCGGCATCGAGCGCGCGATGCTCGCGCCACAGAAAAGCAGCGGGCGCAGCTACTTCCTCACCTCGCTGCTGCGCGAGGTGGTGTTCCCCGAGCAGCGCCTGGCCGGTGCCGACGTGAAGCTGGAGCGCCGCCGCCACACGCTGCGCGTGATCGGCGTGACGGCGATGACGCTGGTCACCGTCGGCCTGCTCGCGGCCTGGGGCTACAGCACGCTGCAGAACATGAACTACCTGAAGTCGGTCGAGGCCCGCGTCGAGCCCGCCCGGCAGAACCTGGCGGCGCTGCCCGCGCGGGTGCAGAACCTGGTGGAAGTCGCGCCCGTGCTGCAGAGCCTGCGCGACATCTGGAAGACGCCCGACAACCACGACGGCAACGAGCCGCTGTCGATGACGCTGGGCCTCTACCAGGGCGACAAGCTCGACGCAGCCGCCATGCTCACGCACCAGCGCGCGCTCAACGACGCCTTCCTGCCGCAGATCGCCAAGCGCATCGAAGACCAGCTGCGCACAGCGCAGAAAGACAACCTCGAGTACACCTACGAAGCGCTCAAGAGCTACCTGATGCTCTACCAGCCCGAGCACTTCGACCCCGAGGCGCTGAAGGCCTGGATCACGCTCGACTGGTCGCGCAACCTCGATCGCGGCATTCCCGAAGACCAGCGCAAGGCGCTCGAAGACCAGCTCGACGTGCTCATCGCGCAAGGCCCGCCGCGCTCGCCGCTGAAGATGGACGAGAACCTGGTGCGCAGCGTGCGCGCCGTGCTCGCGAGCTACCCGCTGGAGCAGCGCGTGTTCAGCCGCTTGAAGCGCCAGCGCGCCACCAAGGACATCCCGGCCTTCAGCGTGGCCACCGCCACCGGTCCCTCGGGTCCGCTGGTGTTCGAGCGCATCAGCGGCAAGCCGCTGACCGAGGGCGTGCCGGGCATGTTCACCTACGACGGCTATCACAAGCGCTTCCAGAACGAAGTGACCGTGCTCACCGGCCTGCTCGCCAACGAAGACCCGTGGGTGCTGGGGCAAGACCGCAACGCCGCCGACCGCCTGCGCGACGTGGCCGCGCTCGGCGCGCTGACCGACCGCGTGCGCCGCCTCTACCTGGAGGAATACGTCAAGCAGTGGGAGGCGTTGCTCGCCGACGTGCGCCTGATTCGCGCCACCGGCCTGGAGAAGAACATCGAGACCGCGCGCATTCTCTCGGGCGTCGATTCCCCGCTCGCGAACTTCCTGCGCGCGGTGGTCAAGCAGACCACGCTGATACCGGCTGCCGACGCCAACAAGGACGTGGTCAGCAAGGCGACCGAGACAGTGCGCAACACGCGCAAGGGCCTGGAAGACCTGTTCGGCAGCGACCCCGGCCGCCAGGTGGCACCGGGCAAGCGCATCGAGAGCATCGTGGACGACCGCTTCGAGCCGCTGCGCCGCCTCGTCACCGCCGGCGGCCCCAACCAGCCGGCGCCCATCGACGATGCGCTCAAGCTCTTCAACGAGGTGTACGTTTACCTCAACGCGGTCGACACGGCAGTGAAGGGCCGCACCTCGCCGCCGCCGGGTGACGTGGCGGGCAAGCTCAAGTCAGACGCGGGCCGGCTGCCAGAGCCCGTGCGCTCGATGGTCGAGAACCTGAGCCAGTCCGGCGCCGCGCAGGCCCAGGTGGCCGAGCGCGGCAACCTGAGCCAGGACCTGCGCCCCGTGGCCGAGTTCTGTGCGCGCGCCATCGCAGGCCGCTACCCGTTCGTGGGCAACAGCAAGCGCGACGTGCTGCCCGAAGACTTCGGCCAGATGTTCGGCCCCGGCGGCCTGATGGACGACTTCTTCCAGAAGCGCCTGGCCGCGCTGGTCGACACCAGCACCCGGCCCTGGCGCTACAAGCCCGTGGCCGAGCGCGGCGCGATCACCACGCAGGCGCTCGCGCAGTTCGAACGCGCGGCGCGCATCAAGGACATCTTCTTCCGCGGCGGCGGCCGAGGCCCGTCGATGCGGCTGGACTTCAAGCCGGTGGAGATGGACGCAGGCATCACCCAGTTCATCCTCGACGTGGACGGCCAGCTCGTGAAGTACGCGCATGGTCCCGTGGTGCCTATGGCGGTGCAGTGGCCGGGGCCGAAGGGCAGCAACCAGGTGCGCATCCAGGTGAGCCCGCCTTCGACCACGGGCAGCTCTGGTGCGGCTGTGGACGGGCCTTGGGCGCTGTTCCGTGCGCTCGACGACGGGCAGCTCGAAGCGGGCGATGCGCCGGAGAAATTTTTCATCACCTTCCAGATCGGCGCTCGCAAGACGCGATTCGAGGTGACCACCAACAGCGTGCAGCATCCGATCCGGTTGCGCGAGCTGCGGGAGTTTTCTTGTCCGGAGGGGCTGTGAGCGCAGCTTCTTCCATCTTTGCCTCGGCGGACCTGCCAGGGTGGTTCGGCAAGTTGCCGGGGATGGGGGACTTTGCGCATCGTCGTTTGCCCGAAGCGTTTCGTTCCGTGTGGGACCAGTGGCTGCAGCGTGGGCTGGCGCGACTGAAGGACCGGCATGCCGATTGGATGGAGCGGTATCTGGAGGCGCCGATCTGGTGCTTTGCACTGGGGCCTGGGGTCGCTGGCGAGCGTGGGTGGATCGGGGTGTTGATGCCTTCCGTGGATGGGGTGGGGCGGTACTTTCCTTTCACGCTGGCTGTGGAGCTGGATGGATCCGCCGGGACGGATCTCCGCGGCGAGGCGTTGGTTGCCGCGCTGCAGTGGTGGATTCGGGCTACTCAGGCTGCGCTTGAAGGGCTTGAAGGGGATCTGGATGCGCTGCGGTTCGATGCTGTGCTGCAGCGGGTGTTTGCCGATGCCGCTGAACAGGATGTTCGGCAGGGCGCTGTCGAGTTGCTGACTTTGCCTGCTGGGAGCGAGTCTCTTTGGCTTGGCGATCCTGGTCTTGAGTCCGGGGTTCGCATGCCCTGCAGCGGATTGCCTGTCGATGAGCAGTTCGATGCGCTTTTTCTTGGCTTTGCGCAGGAGGGGTGAGATGAGGGCCTCTTCTTGTTTTGCTTTTCGGGGCCGGGTCTCTCCCCGGCGGGCGACCTACTTTTCTTTGCTTCGCCAAAGAAAAGTAGGCAAAAGAAAGGCGACCCTGCTGTCTGCGTCCCTTCGCTTCGCTACGGGCAACCTGCGGTGCTCGACTACGGCGGGGGTCCGCAGAACTCGCTTCGCTCAAACAGCTGCGGCCCTGATCCCGCCTACGTCTGCGCTCCTCGGCGCAGCCAGAAGAGATTTGGAAACCGAACGCGCCATCGCTTCGCTCGGCGCGAACAGCACAGCCGCGCAGCGGCTGTGCGGCGTGGGCCGAGCGAAGCAAAGGCCCGTGTTGTCTCCACTTCCCCTCTGGCTGCGCCGAGGAGCGGAGCGTTTCGCGGATCAGGGCCGCAGCTGTTTGAGCGAAGCGAGTTCTGCGGACCCCGCGAAACGCGAGCACCGCAGGTTGCCCCGTAGCGCAGCGAAGGGGTCGCAGACAGTGGGGTCGCCTTTTCTTTGGCTACTTTCTTTTGGCGAAGCAAAAGAAAGTAGCTCGCCCGCCGGGGCGAGACCCGGCCCCGAAAAGCAAACCTTCAACAAAGGAGCCAGTCAATGACCGACTCCCCAAACGAAGACGACCGCACCCGAGTAGTTCCAAGGTCAACAACGACCGCAGACTCGGCAGCCACAGTCATCACAGCTGGTGCAGCAGCTCAGCCAGTCACCAGCCCCGCCACGGGAAGCACCGACGCCGGCCTCCTCCCAGTAGGCAGCCGCCTGGCCGAATTCGAAGTCACCAGAGTCATAGGCCAGGGCGGCTTCGGCGTAGTCTACGAAGCCTGGGACCACACCCTCGAACGCGTAGTAGCAATCAAGGAATACCTCCCCACGTCACTGTCCACAAGACAGCAGGACGGCACCGTGGTCCCCTTGTCCGAAAGACACAGGGAAACCTTCGACCTCGGCATGCGCAGCTTCATCAACGAAGCCCGCCTGCTCGCCCAGTTCGACCACCCGTCGCTCCTGAAGGTCTACCGCTTCTGGCAAGAAAAAGGCACGACCTACATGGTCATGCCTTTCTACAGGGGCGACACGCTGAGAGAAGCTTTGGTAGCCATCCCCGCAGGCGTAGACGAGGCATGGCTGATCCGTATCATGGACGGCGTCACGCAGGCGCTGGCGGTGATGCACAGCGCCAATTGCTATCACCGCGACATCGCGCCCGACAACATCATCCTGCTCGAAGGCTCCGGCCGGCCGGTGGTGCTCGACTTCGGCGCCGCGCGCCGCGTGATCACCGACAAGACGCAGGCGATCACCGTCATCCTCAAGCCGGGCTATGCGCCCATCGAGCAGTACGCGGAGATGCCCGACATGTCGCAGGGCGCGTGGACCGACGTCTATGCGCTCGCGGCGGTGATGCATGTGGCGGTGTGCGGACGCGCGCCGCCGCCTTCGGTGGCGCGCCTGCTGTCGGACAGTTACGTGCCGCTCGCGGGCAACGACATCCTGCGGCAGCGCTACAGCCTGCGGCTGCTGGAGGCCATCGACGCGGGCCTGGGCGTGCGGCCCGAGCAGCGGCCGCAGTCGATGGCGGAACTGCGCGCTGCGCTCGATCTCGATGCGGGCAATACCGTCGCGCCCGTGCCGCGCACGCAGCCGCCGCGCGTTCAAGGTGGCGGCGGCAATGCTGCTGCAGACGCGGCGACTGTCATCGTGGGCAACGCGAAATCCGCAGGCAGGCCGGGCAACGCGAAGACGCCGTCTCCTGCGCCCTCTGCGCCCGCCGGCCGGAAGACCATCACTGCGATCGCCTCGGCCGTCGCCCTCGCGGCGGTGGCCGGTGGCGGCTGGTGGTTCCTGCAGGGCCGCACGGGTGGCGGCACTGAAGCCGACACGAACAGCAGGCAGGCCGCCGTCGCGCCCACACCCGCGCCGCCGCCCGACACCAAGGTCGCCGAGGCACCGCCGCCGCCTGCGCCGCCGCCTCCCGCGCCCGCGCCGGCTCCGCGCACGCCGCTCGAATCGCTGCAGTCGCTTGCCGCCGGCGCGGCACCGGGCTTCGACGTGACCGCCGCGCCCAAGAAGCCCGAGGTCACCGTCGGCAAGGACCGGCTCGCGTTCGAGGTCCGCAGCAAGCGCGAGGGCTTCGTCTACGTGTTCCTGCTGTCCAGCGGCGGCGAGATGTTCCTGCTGTTCCCGAACCTGCTCGACAAGTACAACAAGATCACCGCCGGCGGCTCGCTCTCGCTGCCGCGCGCCTCGTGGCCGATGGACGCGGGCGGCCCGCCCGGCACCGACCAGTTCGCGGTGCTGGTGAGCGAGCACGAGCGCGACTTCAGTGCCGCCGGCGTGCAGAACGACGGCGTGTTCCCGGTGTTCCCGCTGCCGGTGCTGGCCGCGCTCGAAGCCACGCGCGGCACCGGTCCTTCGCCGCTGCTGGGCAAGCCGGTGTGCGCGCCCGGCAGCGCGCCGTGCAACGACGTCTATGGCGTCGCGAATTTCAAAATCGTCGAGAAGTAATCGTCTGCAGAGCGCCGGCCCTCTGCGCGAGGGCTCCCTTTTCCGGACCAGGAGACCTCCATGCACCCCTCACTGCCGCCACGCCCGACCCCCCGCCTCACCGCCACGCTTCTTCGCTGGAGCGTCGCCGCTGCAGTAGCTTCGCTGGCCGGCTGCGCCGCGCCGCCACCGGCACAGACCGACACCGCGGTTGCAACGCCCGACGCCACCGCCGCCTCGCGCCCGCCGCCGCCCACCGGCGCCAGCGTGGCCGGCCAGGCGCGCACCTTCTCGACCCAGCTCGCCACCTACACATCGGTCGGCTTCGACTCGGTGCCGGGCTGGTCGCGCGACGACTTCTCCGAAAGCTGGCCCGCCTTCCTCGGCAGCTGCAAGGTGCTGACCGGGCGCGGCGCCGAATGGAAGGAGGTGTGCGCGCGCGCGCTCAAGGTCGACGGCAGGAACAACAACGCGATCCGGGGCTTCTTCGAGGGCGAGTTCTCGGCCTACCAGATCCGCGACGACGACCGCCGCCCGGACGGCGTGGTCACCGGCTACTTCGAGCCCGAGATCGCGGGCAGCCGGCAGTACGGCGCGCCCTTCATCTACCCGGTCTACGGCCAGCCCGAGGACATGCTGTTCGCCGACGCGCGCAAGCTGCCGGCCGGCAACGGCACGGTGGCCGCGCGGGTGGACGGGCGCAACGTGGTGGTGCAGACCGGCCTGAGCACGCGCGACATGGGCGCGCCGGGCCTCTATGCGCTCGACCTGTCGGCCGTCTCGCGCGACACCATCGACCGCAAGGTGCGGCTGCGCATCGAGGGCAAGCAGCTGCTGCCGTACTACACGCGCGAGGAGATCGAGACCAAGGGCGCGCCCAACGCCAAGGTGCTGGCTTTCGTGAGCAGCGCCAGCGCGCTGTACGAAATGCAGATCCAGGGCTCGGGCCGCATCAAGCTGCCCAGCGGCGAGCTGATCCGCGTGGCCTACGCCGAGCAGAACGGCCAGCCCTTCCGCCCGACGCTGGCACAGGCCGCCAACGGCAAGCCGCGCAGCCCGGTGAAGGTGCGCGGCTCGTCCATCGAGCTGCAACTGGACGACGGCGACGACGACGATGTGGGCGCGGTCGACAACAGCACCATCCGCACACGCGGCTTCACGCTCGCGCGGCCGGTCGCCAGCGGCGCGGTGGTGGTGCCGGGGCGGCGCGCGGCCGGCGCGGTCGCGGGCTCGGGCATCAAGGACCCGAGCTATGTTTTCTTCAAGGAAGCCACCTCGCCGGTCGGCGGGCCGGTGGGCGCGTTCGGCGTGCCGCTGTCGGCGGGGCGTTCCATCGCGGTCGATCCGCGCAGCACGCCGCTGGGCTATCCGGTGTTCGTCTCGACCCGCACGCCGGGCAGCGGCGCGCCGATGCAGCGCCTGACCATCGCGCAGGACACGGGTGGCGCCATTCGCGGCGCGGTGCGCGCCGACTACTTCTTCGGCAACGGCCAGCAGGCCGCGACCAACGCGCGTCGCATGAAGGAGCGCGGCCAGCTGTGGATCCTGCTGCCGCGCGGCCTGGCCGTGGCGCAGGCGGCCACGTCGTCGGCCATTCGCACGCGCGGCGGGCCGGTGGGCGCGAACCTGCCCCAATGCCTGGTGCCTTCCGAAGGCAGCTGCGTCGACGACTAGTCATGTCTGCCCCCTGGCTTTTCACTCGCTGCGCTCGTGTAACTCCACCCCCCGGGGGGGAGGCGCGGCCTGCCTTGGGGCGGCCCGGCGGCGGCCGCTGAGCTTATGCAGGAAACCCTGTCGTCTTCGGAAAGCAGTGAACTTGTCCGCCTCTGGCGGCGCAGGCAGACGCTGTCCGCGAACGACATGGGCGCCATGTACCGCATCGTGGGCGCGGCGCTTGCCGCATGCAACCCGCCCGAGCTGCAGGTGCTGGGCGAGGGGCGGCAGGAGCTGGTGGCGCAGTTCATCTACGTCAAGGTGCTGCGGCTCGATGCCGACCCCGGCGATTCGGAAGAGCGCGCGAGCCACAGCGCGCCCTCGACCGCGTTTGCGCTGTGCGCGTACTTCCGCCGCTACCTGATCGACTGCACGCGCGCCAGCGCGTTCCGCCGCAAGCTGTCCATCGGCGAGCAGATCACCGAGGCGCAGCTGGAAGATGAAGTGGGCGCGGGCGAAGACCTCGAAGGCTGCCTTGCCGAGCACGGCCTGAGCATGAAGGCCGTGCAGCTGGCCGCGCGTGCATTCATCGCAGACTTGCCGGAGCCCGAGCGCATCCTGCTGTGCGAGGGCTTCGGCAAGGAGGCCGACGGCGGGCTGTCGGGCATCGCCTCGCGCCATGCCATCGCGTCGTACCACTACCGCGCGGGCCGGCTGGGCCTGGTGCACAAGCGCGAGGGCATGACCGCCGACTATGCGAAGACCCGGCTCGGCGGCTGGCTGCAGCAGACGCTGGGCATCGCCATCGAGCCCGGCAACATGGACGCGATCCTGCAGGTTTTCAAAATCCTCGGTGCTGAAGCGTCTTACGCCTGAAGACATAGCCATTCAGGAACAGACGCCATGCCCACCGAACTCTGGCCCCCGCTCAGCGTGATCCGCAACGCGCTCGAAACCGGCTCGGCCGTGCCCGAGGACGGCGCGGATGAAGAGCCCGGCCTCGCGGTCGTGGCCATGCCGGGTGCGACACCCGCAACGGGTGGCAGGCCCGTGCGCATGCCCGCCATGTCCAGCCTGCTGCTGCCGCTGGCCGAACTGGCACGGCGCCGCGAGGCGGTGGCGCTGCGCGCATTTCCGGCGCGCTGGGCGCCGGGCCGGCTCGTGAGCGTGGTGCATGAGGGGCGGCTGCTCGGCGTGCTGCTCGACCGCTGCATCCACGGCGAACTCTGGCAAGGCTGGATGGCCGCGGGCGAGGCCGACTGGGCCAGTGCATTCGACGTGCTGCTGGAGCCCGAGGACGAGCCTTTCGAGCCGATGTTCGGCGTGATCCAGGCCTGGAATGTGCTCACGCTGGAGCCCAGCCCGCGCCTGTGCGCGCGCGTGCTCGGCGAGGTGTCGGCCACGCGGCTCGCGGCGATCCGCGCGGTGCACGACGAATGGGCCGCGCATGTGGCGCTGACCATCGCGCCGGAGCCGGGGCGCATCGCGCTGCGCAGCGTGGCCGGTGGCGCGTTCCCGGTGCTGTCGGGCACGCCGCTCGGACCGCGGGACCCGCGCGCGGACTACCAGGCGCTGTACCGCAACGCGGGGCTGCAGCTGGCCCGCGCGCTGGTGCAGCCTGAAGCGGAGGCACCGCGCGCACGGCCGCAGGAGCGGCCCGAAGGCGGCTGGTGGGGCAGCATCCGCCGCTGGTTCGGCGCCGAAGGCTGGGTGCGCCCGGCCTTCGCGGTGCTCGCGCTGTGCGTGGTGATCCAGAACGTCGGGTTGCTCGGCGGGCGCGACGCGGCGGAGGAAGACGACGTGCGCTTCCGCGCGGTGCCCACGGCGCCCGCGCTGGCGCGCGCCGACCTCCTGGTGTGCTGGAAAGAAGGCGTGCGCATGGACGAGGCCGACCGGCTGCTGCAGTCGATCTCGGCCGACGTGGTGGGCGGGCCGGGCGGCAACGGCGCGTGGCGGCTGCGCGTGCCGGAGCCGGTGGATGCGCTGGCTGTGCTGGCGGCGTCGCCGCTGGTCGAGTCGGCCGGACCGGCGCAGGAGCCGCCATGACACCGCGCCGCCCGCATTGGTCTTTCTCCCTCCCCCGCTGGGGGAGGGCGGGGGTGGGGGCAAGCGGCGTATCCAATGGGCGCTCCGCCCGCCCCCATCCCAGGCTTCCCCCAGAGGGGGAAGGGGCAAGACAACTTCGCTGGCTGCAGGCACTGCTCGTGCTGTGGCTGCTCGCCTGCGGCAGCCTCGCCTTCGCCACGCAGCGCGCCTTGCTCGTCGGCGTCTCCGAACTCGTCAACCAGCCGCAGGCCCTGTGGCTGCAGGCGCCGCGCAACGACGTGATGCTCATGCGCGATGCATTGCTCAGGCAGGGCTTCGGCACGACCGACATCACCGTGCTGGCAGACGGCGTGAGCGGCGCTGCCTTGCCCGACTCGCAGGCCATCCAAGACGCGCTCGCGCGGCTGCTCGCGCAGTCGAAGAGCGGCGACTTTGTGTTGCTGTATTTCTCCGGCCACGGCACCCGCCTGCGCGACGTGGCCAAGCGCTACCAGGAGCCCGACGGCCTGTCCGAGAATTTCCTCGCGCGCGACGTGCGCGGCATGCTCGGCAGCGACAGCACGCTGACCGGCGACCTGCGCGATGCCGAATTCGACGTCTGGATCCAGGCCTTCCTCGCGAAGAACGTCTTCATTGCCTCGGTGTTCGATACCTGCGCCGCCAATTCCATGACGCGCGGCGCTGCCGATGCACCTGCCACAGCGGAAGGCCCGGCCGACGACGAGGTGCGCTGGCGCGGCCTGCGAGCGACGCAGCTTGTGGGGGGCGGCAATGCGCCCGTGCGCTCCGGCATGGCCGCACCCGCTCCGGCCGAGGCCGTGCCGCGCGCCCGCTATGTCGCCTTATTCGCTTCCGAAAGCCACCAGATCACGCCGGAGCTGCGCCTGCCCCGCAAGGCTCGCAACGCGCGCGATTCACGCGACGCCCGGCCGCAGGGCCTGCTGACCTGGGCCGTGGTGGAGGCGCTGTCGCGCAAGCCCGCCACCTGGCGCGAACTGTTCGACGGCGTGCTCGCGCTCTATCCGCCCGTCATCGACGAGCTCGCGCAGCGCTTTCCCACGCGCGAGCTGCCGTCGCCGGTAGCCGAAGGCAACCTCGATGCGCCGCTGTTCGCCAACAGTGGCGCGCCCGCATCCACGCGGCCCGTGTGGCGCGCACAGCGCACCGGCGACAGCCTGGCCGTGAAGGCCGGCCTGCTCGACGGCCTCGTGCCGCAGCAGGAGGTGCGTGTGCTCGCGACGCTGGAGGACGGCACCGTGCGCGGCGCGCCCGCAACGCTTGCGCAGGTCGCGCCCGGCGGCGCGGGGCTTGCCGTGCCCGCTGCGCTGAAGGATGTGTCGGGCGCGGCCTTCTGGAGCATCACGCCGGTCGGCGAACCGGCCGCGACCGCCCTGCGCGTGCGCGCCGACAAGCCCTTGCCCGCCGGCCTGAGCCTGGACTACCCCGCCGCGATCCGCCCGGCCGACGACGCATCGCCCGCCGACGTGCGCTGGACCGATCTCGGCCCCTCCGGCCAGCGCATCGAACTGCTGGCACCGCTGTTCGGCGCCACGCTCTCCACCGTCGTGCTGCCCGACACCGCCGCGCTGCGCCGCCGCCTGCAGTCGCTGGCGCAGCTCAAGTGGCTTGCCCGGCTGCAGGACTACGGCAAGGACGGCCGGCTCGACGGCTTCGACGCCGCGCTCGAAGTCTGGAGCGGCGAGCGGCTGCTGCGCAGCGCTTCCGTTGACGAGGCCCCGGGTGCGCTGCCCGCGCTGCGCACGGGTGAGCGCCTGCGGCTGACCGTGCGCAACACCAGCGGCCGTTCGATCGATCTGGTCGTCGCGGGCATCGACGGCCGCGGCAACCTGCAGCCGGTCTATCCAGACACGTCGGGCGAGACCAACCGCTTCAAGCGCGGCACGCCGGAGCAGCCTTCGGCCCGCCGCTTCGACCTGCCCTGGCTCGATGCGCCGGGCGACGCGCGCCTGCTCGTCATGGCCGTGCCCGCCGCGCCCTACAGCGCGCCGCGCCTGTTCGGCGTGGCGTCGGCGCAGGCCGAGCTGTCGGAAGTGCGCGTGCGCGGCGGCCAGCCGCCGGCCGGCAGCGGCGAACGCGAGCGGCAGGTGTTCGCCGCCTTGCTGCGCAGGAACGGCGGCGCGCCCGCCGACGGAGCCCGGCCGTGACGCCGGTTCGAATTTTTCAAAGCACCCGGAGGTGACATGGCATTTGTAGAAGACGGCTCCTGGAGCCCTGAAGACGCCCGGCGGTTCTACGAACTGATCGGCACAGGCTCGACCGGCACCGACCTGGTCATGATGATCGAGAACAAGGGCGCGCCGGTCGAAGGCGAACTCGAGCGCGCCTTCGACGACGGCAAGGCGCGACTGAGCATCGGCGGCTACTACTGGTCGGTGCAGGTGCCCGAGTCTTCGGCGCAGAACCAGGTGGTGCCCAACAACCTGATCGTCGCGCGCCGCAGCGACGCGGCCACCGCCACCATCGCCAGCCTGCTGCGCGCGCAGGAGAAAGACCTGAAGGTCGTCATCAGCGTCTTCAAGTCCGGCGGCGACCAGCGCTCGACCGAGGCGCAAGCCACCTTCGAACTGGCGCTGGAGAACGCGCGCATCTGCCGCCTCGTGCTGAACTCCGGCGGGCAGTGGGGCGTGCCCTCGGAGCTGATCTCCATCAGCTACCGCACGGCCAAGGTCAAGTCGGCGCCACAGAAGACCACCGGCGCGCGCGGCGCGGTGCGCGAATGCCAGTTCACGCGCGCCTGAGCGCAGACACGCCACAGGAGCCGCATACATGACGACCGCCGCCGAACTCATCAAGGCCGCAGACCCCGCGGCCGCCCTCAAGGCCCTGAGCGACGATGTGCGCGCCAGGCCCGCCGACAGCAAGCACCGCGTGTTCATGGCGCAGCTGCTGTGCGTGCTGGGCCAGTGGGAGCGGGCGCTGAACCAGCTCACCGTGGCCGCCGAACTCGACGCGCTGGCCGTGCCCATGAAGCAGGTCTACGGCGACGCCGTGCGCTGCGAGGGCCTGCGCGCCAACGTGTTCGCGGGCAAGCGCACGCCGATGATCTTCGGCCAGCCCGACGAATGGCTGGCGCTGCTCATCGAGTCGCTGCTGCGGCAGGGCCGCGGCGAAAGCGATCTGGCCGAGGACCTGCGCCAGCGCGCCTTCGACGGCGCGCCCGCCATCGGCGGCACCATCGACGGCGCGCCCTTCGAATGGCTGGCCGACGCCGACATGCGACTGGGCCCGGTGCTCGAGGCTTTCGTCAACGGCAAGTACTACTGGGTTCCGTATGCGCGCCTTGCGCACATCAAGATCGAGCCGCCCGAAGACCTGCGCGACTGCGTGTGGATGCCCGCGCACCTGCAGTTCGAGAACGGCGGCGAAACGCTCGCGCTGATTCCCACGCGCTACGAAGGCACCGAGAAGACCGAGGACGGCGAGTTGCTTCTCGCGCGCAAGACCGAATGGCGCGAGCTGCGGCCCGAGGTGTGGGCCGGCCACGGCCAGCGCGTGCTGAGCAGCAGCGACGGCAGCGAGCATGCGCTGATGGACGTGCGCGAAATTCTCTTCACGCCGGCAGCCGGGCAAGGCGACGTCGATGGCTGAGCTCACCGCGCAGGAGCGGCTGCAGCCCTCGCTGCTCGACCGCCTCGTCGACCATGCGCCCGACGAGAAGAAGGAGAGCGACGAGAAGCGCACCCTCACCAAGCAGGCGCTGCGCCAGGCCGTGCTGCGCGACCTGGGCTGGCTGTTCAACGCCACCGGCTACGGCCTCTCGATGGACGACAGGCAGTACCCGAACGCGGCGCGCTCGGTCATCAACTACGGATTGCCTATGCTGTCTGGCCAGTTCACCTCGTCGGTGCAGCGTGTCAGCATGGAACAGGCTTTGAAGAACGCAATCCTGCAGTTCGAGCCGCGCATTTTGTCCCGCACACTCGAAGTGGAACTCGTCATGGAAGGCCCGGCACTGGACTCCCACAACAGCATCGGCCTGCAGATACGCGGCATGTTGTGGGCACAGCCCGTACCGCTGGAGTTCCTGATGCGAAGCCGCGTTGACCTGGAAGAAGGACGCATCGAGATAGTGGACATGGCGCAAAACCCAAGGTGAGTCCCGCATGGACCCTCGGCTGCTGAGCCTGTACGAACAGGAGCTGCGCTACTTCCGCGAAAGCGCTTCCGAGTTCGCGCGGGCAT
Source organism: Variovorax durovernensis (assembly GCF_977011995.1). Classification (NCBI taxonomy): domain Bacteria; kingdom Pseudomonadati; phylum Pseudomonadota; class Betaproteobacteria; order Burkholderiales; family Comamonadaceae; genus Variovorax; species Variovorax durovernensis. The sequence goes on from NZ_CDRNCW010000001.1 coordinate 754,208, forward strand.
TTCCAAAGATTGCGCATCGACTTGGCATCGAGGGCCAGGAAGTGGCCGATCCGTACGTGGAGCGGCTCATCGAGGCCACCGCATTCCTGTCGGCGCGCGTGGGGCTGAAGCTCGATGCCGAGTACCCGCGTTTCACCGGCCATCTGCTCGACATCGTCTATCCGCACTTTCTTGCGCCTACGCCGGCGATGGTGGTCGTGTCTTTCGTGCCCGACCCCGACGATGCGAACCTTGCCAACGGCCCCACATTGCCGCGCGGCAGCGGACTGCGTGCGCGGCAGGCGGTGGGGCAGAACACGCACTGCGAGTTCCGCACCGCGAGCGCGCTGCGCGTGTGGCCGATCGAGGTGCAGCGCGCGCAGTACTTCACCTATGCGCCCGACCTGCCTCTCAACACGCATCCGCAGTCGCGCGCCATTCGCGGCGGCCTGCGCATCGCGCTGCATGCAACGGCGGGGCTCAACTTCGATCAGATCGCGCTCGACGAACTGGTGCTGCATTTCAGCGGCGCGGAAGACGTGGCCTGGCAACTGCACGAATGCGCGCTGGGCCAGCCGGTGGGCGTGCTGGTGCGCCCGCTGTCGCCATCCGGTGCATTGCAGGGCACGGCGCAGAGCCTGCCGGCCAGCGCCATCGGCGCGGTCGGTTTCGAGGAAGACGAAGCACTGCTGCCCGCCACGGCCACCGGCTTCTCGGGCTTTCGGCTGCTGCAGGAGTACTTCGCGTTTCCACAGCGTTTCCAGTTCGCACGCATCGGCGGCTTGAAGGACGTGCTGGCCGCGATGCCGGTGGCCGACGTGGAGATCGTGCTGCTGTTCTCGCGCGGCGATGCGGCGCTCGAGAAGCTGGTGAGCGCCGACAACGTGCAGCTGCACTGCGTGCCGGCCATCAACCTGTTCACCAAGCGGCTGGATCGCGTGGCCCTCACCGAAGGCGTGAGCCAGTTTCACCTGGTGCCCGACCGCACGCGGCCGCAGGACTTCGAGGTGCACACCGTCACCGAAGTCATCGGCCACGGCTCGCCCGGCGCCGAAGCAGCGGCGGCCGAGCAGCCGTTCCGCCCGTTCTACTCGGCCTTCCACGGCAGCCGGCTCAGCCACCCCGCCTACTTCACGACCACGCGCGAGCCGCGCATGCTGTCGGTGCGGCAGCGCACCGAAGGCAACCGCAGCAGCCACATCGGCTCCGAGGTCTACATGCAGATCGTCGATCCGCAGCAGGCGCCGTACTCGGCCGCGCTGCGGCAGCTCGCGGTGACGGCGCTGTGCACCAACCGCGACCTGCCCCTGCTGATGCCGCTGGGCCGCGACAACGACTTCGACTGCGTCGATTCCTTTCCCGTGCAGCGCGTGCGCATGGTGCGCGGACCCTCGCGGCCGGTGTCGCCGGTGGTGAGCCAGGGGCTGGGCTGGCGCGTGGTCGACCACCTTGCGATCAACTATCTGTCGCTGTCCGACAGCACGCCCCAGCAGGGCGCCGCCGCGCTGCGCGAAACGCTGATGCTCTATGCGGTGCATGCCGACGAAATGCGCCAGGGCCAGGTGCGCGGCCTGCTGTCGGTCAAGAGCAAGCCCGTTGCACGGCGCCTGCCGCTGAAGGGACCGATCGCCTTCGGCCGCGGGCTGGAGGTGACGCTCGAGGTCGACAAGGACGCCTTCCACGGCCACAGCGTGTTCCTGTTCGGCGCCGTGCTCGCGCGCTTTCTGGCGCGCCATGTGGAGGTCAATCACTTCGTCGAGACCGTGCTGCGCATAGCGGGCAAGGGCGAGACCATGCGCTGGAGGCCGCTGTGCGGGACGCGACAGATCCTGTGAGCACGCGCGTCGATGCCGCGCTGCGCGAGTGGTCGGCCGAGCCGTGGGCCTTCGACTACTTCGCCGTGATGCGAAGGCTGGAGTCGGTCGCGAAGACCACGCCGCGCTGGGGCCGTGCATTGCTGCCCGGCGCGGAGCCGGTGCGCGTGGGGCAGGAGCCGTCGCTGTCGTTCGCCCCCGCGAGCTTCAGCCGTTTCGAGCCCGCGACCGCGCATTCGCCGCCGCGACTGCGCCAGCAGTTCTTCGGCTACATCGGGCCCAACGGCCCGCTGCCGGTGCACCTGAGCGACTTCATCCGCGAGCGCAGCCTGAACCACGGCGACCCGACGTGGCTGGCGTTCCTCGACAGTTTTTCGCACCGCTTCTCGCTGCACTTCTATCGCGCGTGGGCGCAGTCGCGGCCGGCCGTGGCACTGGACCGTCCGGGCGAAGACCGCTTCCGGCTGCAGGTGGGCGCGCTGGTCGGCATCGGCACGCCGGGGCGCGTGGGGCGCGACGAGATTCATGACGACGCGCGGCTGCATTTTTCGGGCTGGCTCGCGCGGCGCGTGCACAACGTGGAGAGCGTGGAGTCGGTGCTTTGCAGCTACTTCGGCGTGCCGGTGAAACTGGAGCGCTGGGTCGGCCACTGGATGAGCCTGCCGGCCGGAGAACTCACGCGGCTGGGGCAGGGCGAGAGCTCGCGCTCGATGGGCATGGGCGCGATGCTGGGCACCCGCGCGTGGGACCGGCAGCACCGCGTGCGGCTGCACGTGGGCCCGCTCACGCTGGCGCAGTACCGCATGTTCCTGCCGACCGGCGATGCGCGGCCGGTGCTGCAGCGCTGGATGCAGCAGCTGCTCGGCGACGAGCTCGAGTGGGACGCCGCACTGGTGCTCGAGAAGCAGCAGGTGCCCGCCACGCGCCTGGGCGACGCGAAGGGCAACGGCCCGCGCCTCGGCTGGGTGTCTTGGCTCGGGCATTCCGCCCGGTCAAAGGATGCGGCGGACGTGCGCATCGGCAGCAGCCAGCGCGTCTTTCAATAAACCCATCTTCATTCGTTCAGAAGAGATACGGAGTTCCTCATGAGTGAAATCAGCCGCACCGCACTTTTCGGCAAGCTCAATTCGCTGGCCTACAAGGCCATCGAGGGCGCCACCGTGTTCTGCAAGATGCGCGGCAACCCCTACGTGGAGCTGGAGCACTGGTTCGCGCAGCTGCTGCAGGCGCAGGACTCCGACCTGCACCGCGTGATCCAGCACTACGGGCTCGACGTGTCGGTCATCGCCAAGGACATGACCGCCGCGCTCGACCGCCTGCCGCGCGGCGCCACCGCCATCAGCGACTTCTCGCCGCACATCGAAAACGCCATCGAGCGCGCGTGGACCTATGCCACGTTGCAGTTCGGCGAGGCGCAGGTGCGCACCGGCTACATCCTGGTCGGCATGCTCAAGACGCAGAGCCTGCGCAACCCGCTGTTCGGCCTGTCGAAGCAGTTCGAGAAAGTGAAGGTCGAGGACCTGGCCGACAACTTCGCGAAGATCTGCGATGCATCGCCCGAATCGCAGATGCGCGCGCAGGACGGCACCGGCATGGGCAGCGGCGCGCCGGGCGAAGACTCGGGCGCAATGGCGCCGGCCGCCATGGGCAAGGGCGATGCGCTGAAGAAGTTCGCGGTCGACCTCACCGAGAAGGCGAAGAAAGGCGAGATGGACCCGGTGACGGGCCGCGACGAAGAGATCCGCCAGATCGTCGACATCCTCATGCGCCGCCGCCAGAACAACCCGCTGCTCACCGGCGAGGCCGGTGTGGGCAAGACGGCGGTGGTCGAAGGCTTCGCGCAGCGCCTGGCGCGCGGCGACGTGCCGCCGCAGTTGAAAGACGTGAAGCTGCTCACGCTCGACATCGGGCTGCTGCAGGCCGGCGCGAGCATGAAGGGCGAGTTCGAACAGCGGCTGCGCCAGGTGATCGACGAGGTGCAGAGTTCGCCCACGCCCATCATCCTGTTCATCGACGAGATCCACACGCTGGTGGGCGCCGGCGGCGCGGCCGGCACCGGCGATGCGGCCAACCTGCTCAAGCCCGCACTGGCGCGCGGCAACCTGCGCACCATCGGCGCCACCACCTGGGCGGAGTACAAGAAGTACATCGAGAAAGACCCGGCACTCACGCGGCGCTTCCAGGTGGTGCAGGTGCCCGAGCCCGACGAGACCAAGGCCATCCTCATGTTGCGCGGCGTGGCCAGCGTGCTGGAGAAGCATCACCGCGTGCAGCTGCTCGACGAAGCCATCGAGGCCGCAGTGAAGCTGAGCCACCGCTACATTCCCGCGCGCCAGTTGCCCGACAAGGCCGTGAGCCTGCTCGACACCGCTTGCGCGCGCGTGGCCGTGTCGCAGCACGCGACGCCGCCCGAGGTGGAAGACTGCATGCGCCGCATCGAGGGGCTGACGGTCGAGCAGGAGATCATCGGCCGTGAAGAGGCCATCGGCATCGATGTGACGAAGCGGGCGGCGCAGGTTGCCGCGCTGCTGGCCGAGTCGAAAGTGCAGCTCGACGCGCTGAACGCGCGCTGGAAGGAAGAGAAGGGGCTGGTCGATCGGCTGCTGGAGCTGCGTGCGAAGCTGCGTGCGGGGAGCAAGCCGGTGGATGGTCCGAGTGCCGGGGGCGATGCAAAGGCCGACGTGCCCCCACCCCAGCCCGCCCCCAGCGGGGGAGGGAGTGAAGACCGGGCGGCGCTGCTCGCGGAGCTGCACGAACTGCAAGGCAGGATTCAAGCAGTTCAGGGCGAGTCGCCGCTCATCCTGCCTTCGGTCGATGAACAGGCCGTGGCCTCGGTCGTTGCCGACTGGACCGGCATTCCCGTCGGCCGCATGGTCAAGAACGAAGTCGAGGCGGTGCTCAAGCTCGCCGACACGCTCAACCAGCGCGTCATCGGCCAGAAGCACGGGCTGGAAATGATCGCGCGCCGCATCCAGACTTCGCGCGCGCGGCTGGACAACCCGCAGAAGCCCATCGGCGTGTTCATGCTCTGCGGCACCTCCGGCGTCGGCAAGACCGAGACCGCGCTGGCGCTGGCCGAGGCGCTGTACGGCGGCGAGCAGAACATCATCACCATCAACATGAGCGAGTTCCAGGAGGCGCACACCGTCTCCACGCTCAAGGGTGCGCCTCCGGGCTATGTGGGCTACGGCGAGGGCGGCATCCTGACCGAGGCGGTGCGCCGCCGGCCCTACAGCGTGGTGCTGCTCGACGAGGTGGAGAAGGCCCACCCCGACGTTCACGAGATCTTCTTCCAGGTGTTCGACAAGGGCTGGATGGAAGACGGCGAGGGCCGCATGATCGATTTCAAGAACACCATCATCCTGCTGACCACCAACGCCGGCAGCGAACTGGTGATGAGCATGTGCCGCGACCCTGAGTTGCTGCCGGACTCCAACGCGCTGGCAGATGCGCTGAAGGCGCCGCTGATGAAGGTGTTTCCGCCTGCGCTGCTGGGCCGCATCGTCACCATTCCCTACTACCCGCTGTCGCCGGACATGATGAAGAAGATCGTGCGGCTGCAGCTGGGCCGCATCAAGAAGCGCGTGGAAGCCAACCACGGCGTGCCCTTCGACTACAGCGACGCGGTGGTCGACCAGGTGGTGGCGCGTTGCCAGGACCCGGAGTCGGGCGGGCGGGTGATCGACGCGATCCTCACCAATACCGTTTTGCCGACGATCTCCGTGGAGTACCTGCAGCGCCTGGCTTCGGGTGGCGAGATCCGTCGGGTTGCGCTGGATGTGAAGGACGCGGACTTCACCTATGCCTTTGACTGAAATGACTATCTGCTTTTCAGTATTGGGGGCTGGTTGTTCGGGGCGCGATCACGCCGACGGGGTACCTTGCTCCGCGAATGTCCCCCGCCCTTCGGGCTCCTCCTTTATTTCGCTGCGCAAGGCACCCCGCCGTCGTGATCGTTCGGAGCACTTGTTGATTGGCTCGCACAAGCGCTGCGTCCATCGTGCACAGGGCACCGGGTGCTCCCCGCAGCGAAATAAAGGAGGAGCCCGAAGGGCGGGGGACATTCGCGGAGGGGAGTACCCGGTGTCCTGTGCACGCGCACCCAAACAAGCGCTTTAAAAAGACCAAAAGAGAAAAAGATGGCCGACAACGAGTTCCGCATAGAGACCGATTCCCCCGCCAAGGACGACCTGATGTTCTGGCGCATCGTCGGCCACGAAGCACTGGCGCGCCCATCGGCCTACGAACTCACGGTGCTGTCGAAGAACAAGGCCATCGACGCCAAGGACATCCTCGGGCGCGCATTCGACGTGGTCATCGAATTCAAGGACGCGGACGGCGGCACCCACGAGCGCCACTGCCAGGGCCATGCGGTGCGCTTCGTGCGCACGGGCCACGTGGGACGCCACTATGAATACCGCATCGCGCTGCGCTCCTGGTTCTGGCTGCTCACCAAGCGCAGGAACTCGCGCATCCTGCAGGAAAAGAAAGTGCTCGAAGTGCTCGATGCCGTGTTCGAGGACAGCCCCATCAAGCGCTTCAAGAAAACCAGGGCCGACAACGTCATCGGCACGCACAACCCCCGCCGCTACTGCGTGCAGCACCAGGAAAGCGACTACGGCTTTCTCTCGCGCCTGCTGGAGGACGAGGGCGTGTACTACTGGTTCGATGCGCACGATGCCCCCGGCACCATGCACCTGTCGGACGCCAGCGACATCGCCCACGAGAAGCTGCCCGCCAACGACACACTGCACCACATGGCCACCGACGCGGCCGAGGCGCGCTTCAACGAAGTGTCGCGCTGGGTGAGCGGGCGGCAGTTCGACACCGGCAAGCATGCGTCGCGCGACAGCGACTTCAAGGCCATCAAGAAAAAGCTCGGCGCTGACATCGATGCGTCGGACGAACACGAACTGGCCACGCTCGAAATGTTCGAGTTTCCCGGCGGCTACTTCACCGGCGACGACGGGGAAAGCCGCGCCAAGCTGCGCGGCGACGAACTCAATGCGCGCCGCGATCGCCACTGGGCGCTGACGCCGTGGCCCGACGCCGCCGCCGGCCGCAGCTTCAAGTTCGAGGGCGACCCCGACGGCACCCGCAACGGCGACTACATCATAGCCGCCTGCACCTTCGTCGCCAGCCATCGCGGCTACGAGGGCGTGAGCGCGGGGTCGGCCGCGCGGCCGGTGCAGGCGGCGCTGGCCGAGGTGCTGCGCGACGACGCCGTCAACGCCGACACGCTGCAGGTGCTCGAAGACCTGATCGCCGCCACGCCCGCAATGGTGGCCGGACAGACCGGCGCCAGCGCCTTCCTGCTCACCGTGATGCCTGCCGAGCGGCCGTTCCGCGCGCCGCGCCTCACGCCGCGCCCGGTCATGCCGGGCCCGCAGACCGCCATCGTGGTCGGTCCCAAGGGCGACGAACTGCACGTGGACGACCACGGCCGCGTGAAGGTGCACTTCCACTGGGACCGCTACGACGAGAGCAACGAGAAGTCGACCTGCTGGGTGCGCGTGTCGCAGCCCTGGGGCGGCAAGGGCTGGGGCGGCTACTTCATTCCGCGCATCGGGCAGGAGGTGATCGTCGACTTTCTCAACGGCGACCCCGACCGGCCGGTCATCGTCGGGCGCGTCTACAACGACGAGCAGCCCATTCCGTACAAGTCGCCCACGCAGAGCGGCTTCAAGACCCGCTCCACGCCCGGCGGCGGTCCCGCGAACTACAACGAGATCATGTTCGAGGACAAGAAGGGCGAGGAGAACATCAACATCCATGCCGAGCTCGACATGAGCCGCAGCGTGGAGCGCGACGACTCGACCACCATCGACCGCGACCAGACCGTCACCGTCAAGCGCGACCAGACCAGCCTGGTCGACCGCGACCGCAAGAGCACCGTCACGCGCAACGACACCAACATGGTGGTGGTCGACCAGAAGAACACCGTCAAGGGCAGCCAGAACAACCAGGTGGTGGGCAACCGCACCACCTTCGTCGACGCCGACGACAAGACCATGGTCACGGGCACCAGCCTGAGCGACGTGACCGGCGCGCGCACCGACACCTCGCGCGCCGGAGAAACCCGCAACGTGACCGGCAACCAGACCATCACCGTCAGCGGGAACCTGACCTACAAGGCCGCGAAGATGAGCTTCGAGGCCGGCCACATCGACTGGCTGGTGACGGGCGCGAGTTCCAAGTACATCACCGTGCCCAGCGGCCCGCTGGGGTTGATGGCCGACAAGATCAAGTTGGTGAGCAACACCAAGATCGAGATGATGGCGGTGGGCGACATCAACGCCACCTCCATCGGCTCCAACACCACGGTGCTGGGCTCCAATTCGAGCGGCTACATCGGCACCAACAGCGAAGCCAACATGGGCGTGACCCGCTCGACCTTCATCGGCATGAGCATCGAGAACGCGCTGGCGCTGGCCATGGCCAACGTGCTGGGCGTGAACATCGAGAACACGGCGGGCGTGAAGCTGACCAACTGCGCGGCGCCCGACATCGCGGCGGTGGCGATGGATGTCAAGCAATCGGCGCTGCACACCTTCACGCCGGGCGCTGGCGGCGCTGGCGCCGGGGCAGCAGCGGTGGCCGGCGGACTGGCCGCAGTGGCGGGCGCGGCCTCGGCCTACGTCGACATCGGCGCCACGCTCAAGCAATACGCCGATGCGGCCGAGGCCCTGGGCAAGGCCGCCGACGACGCGCATGCCGAAGGCCTGCACAGCCTCGAAGACCGGCTGCGGTCGCTGGCGGGCAAGGCCAGCAACCGGCGCGTCGACGCCATCCTCGGGCTGGTGCCGATCATGGGGCTGGGGCTGCCGATCGCGGAGGTCTTTTCCAGCGACCCCAGCGGCACCGCCGACCTGGGCAAGGTCAACAACGCGGTCGAGCCCGACGGCTCGGCCCGCCCGCCCGCGGAGCGCGAGCCCGAAGACGACTAGCCGGGGCGCCGAATGCAAGTCCTCAAGCCTCAAGCGCTCGGCCTCTCGACGCGGCCCATCGAGTTCCGCAAGCGGTTCGGACTCAGCGTCAGCGCGTACCTGCACCTGCCGTTCGCGCAGGGCGAGCGCGGCACGCTGTGGGCCGAGCAGTCGATGTGGTCTTTTCTTGCCAAGGAAATGGCGCAGCCGCTGATCGACGAAGGCGTTGCCAAGCTCACGCCCGAGTTCCTGGTGCACGGCAAGGCCTTCGCGCCGCCCGGCCGGCCCGATGCCTGCGCGGTGCGAGCGCGCTTCGGCGCATGCGAGAAGACGCTGCTCGTCTTCGGCGAGCGGCACTGGGAGGGCACGCGCGCCAGCGCGCCGCGGCCATTCGAGTCGCTGCCGCTCGACTGGGCCGCCGCATACGGCGGCGCCGATTTCGCGCAGAACCCGCAAGGCCGGGGCCGGCAGGCACGCGACGGCGTCCTGTGGCTGCCGAACATCGAGCTGCCGCAAGACCGCCTTCTGCGGCCCGACCAGGCCATTGCGCCGGCCGGCTTCGGTGCGCTCGACCTGATGCATCCGCAGCGCGCGCAATACCGCGGCACCTACGACGCCGACTACCTGAAGCTGCATGCGCCGGGCTTTGCGCCCGACACCGACTGGCGCTACTTCAACCTCGCGCCTCCCGACCAGTGGATGGCCGCGCCGCTCGCCGGCGACGAGCCTTTCGCCTTCGACAACATGCACCCGCAAAAGCCGCGCATCGAAGGCCGCCTGCCGGGCCTGCGCGCGCGCGTGTTCGTCGGCTACAGGATGGCCGGCAGCAGCGAGCCCAAGGTGCGCGAGGTGCCGCTGCGGCTGACCACCGTGTGGTTCTTCCCGCACGCGGAGCGCTGCATCGCGATCTTCCAGGGGCTGGCCGAAGTCGGTACCGACGACGGCTCAGACGTGGCCAGCCTGATGGGCGCGGTAGAGCGCACCGGCGAGCCGCGCAGCGACGCGCACTACCTCGAAGCCGCCGCCAGGCGCGCAGACCCGAAGATGGGCCCCGTCTACGCCATCGTCGACAGCGACCTGCTGCCCGAAGGCATCGGCACGCTCGACCCCGATGTGGAAGCCGCCAAGGCACCATTCGGCATGGACGGCCTGCAGGGCGAGGCGCAGTACCGCCGGGCGGAGATGGACGTCGAGTTCGCGCGCGACAAGGCCGTGGAAATGGGCAAGGACCCCGACGCGCTCGGCATCAGGATGCCGCCGCGCGAGAAGGTGCCCGTGGGCGACGAACTGCCTCCGTACCTCGAGAAGAAGATGAAAGAGGCCGACGCGCAAGGCTGGGCCGCCGTCGAAGACGTCGTGACCGTGCTCGAGAAGGCGCTGGAAGCGGCGCAGCAGCACCGCATCGACCTCGCCAAGGTGCAGCACCGTGGGCCGCCGCTCTACAGCGCCGAGACGCACCTGGCCGAGATGCAGGCGCAGGCGGCGGGCAGCACTCGCAAGGTCGACCTGACGCCGATGTTCCCCAGGCTCTGCGAACTCGAGGAAGTGCAGCGCAAGGGCTACCTGCAGTCCGCGCACGTACAGCCACCGGCATTTGCGATGCCGGCCGATGCGGCAGCGGCATTGCGCGCGGAGATGACGCGCGCCATCGCGGCCGGCATCAAGCTGTTTCCGCGCGCCGATTTCACGGGCGCCGACTTTTCCGGCCTCGACCTGCGCGAGGTGAACTTCGAAGGCGCATGGCTGGAGAGCGCCAACTTCAGCAATGCCAACCTCTCGGGCGCCATTTTTTCGGGGGCGGTGCTCGCGCATGCGAACCTCGAAGGCGTGATTGCCATCGGCGCCAGCTTTCGCGAGGCCAACCTCGGCAAGGCGCGGCTCGCGCGCGGCGTGTTCGACGGCTGCGATTTCTCGCAGGCCATGCTCACGCATTGCGCCTTCGGGGGCACGCAGATGCGGCGCGCCAACTTCACGAAAGCCCGGCTGCTCGACACCACCTGGGGCGAGGCGGACTGGACCGGCGCGCTGCTCGCGGGCCAGGTCTTCCACAAGCTCGACCTCAAGGGCATGCGCTGGCCCGAGGCCGACCTGTCGGCCTGCAACTTCATCGAATGCGACCTCACGGGCGTGGACATGCACGACGCCACGCTCGCAGCCGCCACCTTCGTCACCTGCAAGCTCGACGCCGCCCGGCTCATGGGCGCGAAGTGCGCCGGTGCCGTGGCCGTGAAGGGCACCAGCTTTGCCGATGCCGAGATGGGCCTGGCCGACCTGCGCAACTTCAACTTCGGCGCCTCCGACCTGCGCGGCGCGAAGCTGGTGCGTGCCGTGCTCGACGGCGCCAACCTCTGCGACGTGCAGCTCGACGGGGCCGACCTGCGGCTGGCCAGCGCCAAGGGCGCGCTGATGCGCAAGACCGTGTGCTCCGGAGCGCTGCTGTCGGGCGTGAACTTCAGCGACGCGGTGTTCCAGTCGGCCGACCTGCGCGGCGCCGACCTGCGGCGCAGCAACCTCTTCGGTGCCGACCTGAGCCGCGTGCGGCTCGACGGCTCGACCAGCTTCGACGGCGCACTGCTCCAGCGCGCGCGCACCTGGCCCCGGCTCACTCCTGAACAGCAGGCTGCGGCATGACACCCCAACTGCTCGCCATTGCAGTGGGCGTCGGGGAGGCGCTGGAAGGCCTCGACCTGCGCAAGGGCCAGTTCGCGAAACTGCCTTTGGGCGGCGGCGTGTTCTCCAAGGTCAACCTTGCCGAAGCCGACCTACGCGCAGCAGACCTGCGCGAGACCGTGTTCGACCAGTGCGACCTGCGCGGCGCGCTCGTCTCGGGCGCGAACCTTCGCAAGGCCGTGTTCAACCGCTGCCTGCTCGACCACGTCGACCTTCGCGAGGCCAACCTGCATGGCGCGGTGTTCACCGAATGCGACCTGACGCATGCGCAACTGGCCGGCACCGTGCTCACCATGGCCACCGTTGCGAAGTGCCGGCTCGACCATGCGGTGCTGCGCGGCGCGCAACTCGACTCGGCGGTGTTCAGCCAGTCGGTGCTGCTGGACGTGTGCGCCGACGACACCAGCTGGCACTACACCACGGTGAACGAGTGCGACCTGTCTCACCTCACATGGACCGGTGCGCGCATGCTGCGCAACGTGTTCTTCAAGACCTCGCTGAAGGGCATGTCGTTCGCGGGGTTGGAGCTGGAGGGCTGCCAGTTCTCGTCCACCGACCTGGGCGGCGCGGACTTCAGCGGCATCGTGCTGCGGCAGTGCAACTTCCAGGGCACGCGGCTCGACGGCGCGAAGTTCGCGAAGGCGGTGGCGCCCTCGTCCATCTTCTGCGAGGCCAGCGGCACCGGGTGCGACTTCTCCGGCGCGAAGCTGAGGCAGGCGCTGTTCACCGGGGCCGCGCTGCCGCAGGCCAACTTCTCGGGCTGCGACCTGTACCAGACGCACTTCGCAGGCGCGAAGCTGCGCGGCGCCAACTTCACGGGCGCCGAACTCACCTATGCCGATCTCCGCCATGCGGACCTGAGCACTGCCGACCTGCGCCACGCCACGCTGATGCGCACCGTGCTGCATGGCGCCAACACGCAGGACGCGCAGATGACCGACCGCGCGCGCGCCATCGAGAGCGACCCGGAGCTCGAGAAATCCGAGCGCTGGCAGCCGCTGGTCGCATGACCCCATATCGAAGCAAGCAACGGAGGAACACCCCATGAAGACAAGCAACCTGAAACCGGCGCCCGCCCAGGCCATCACCGGCCAGTGGTGCGTCGGCGTGCTCGGCCTCGACGAGGTCGGGGCGCTCGTCGTCGACAGCGGCGGCCTGCGGCTTCGCACGCGGCGCGCGGCGAGCTGCCTGCTCGAGCCTGCCGCCGGCGACAGCGTTGCCTGCCTGCGCATCGCGCCCGACGAAGTCTGGGTCATGGCCGTGCTGCAGCGCGAGGAAGGCACCGCCAACGTCGTCAGCTGCGAAGGCAACAACATGCGCATTGCCGTGGAGGGCGGCCGGCTCGAACTCGCGGCCGAAGAGCTCGACGTGGCCACCCGGCGCACCCGCCTCGCCACCGACACCGCCGACGTCGTCGGCCGCCAGCTCACGGTGGTGGGCACCGGCATCAAGCTGGTCGGCTCGGTGCTGTCGTCGGTGATGGACCGCGTGCAGCACTTCAGCAAACACTACCTGCGCACCACCGACGGCATCGACCGCGTTGCGGCCACTCACCTGGAGTGCGAGGCGAAGCAGTTGCTGCGGCTCGAAGGCGAGCACACGCTGGTCAACGGCCGCGAGCTCATCAAGGCGCGCGGCGCGCAGATCCACTTCGGTTGAAGCGCCAAGGGAGAGAAAAAATGTTCGCCAACTGCCAGCTGATGGGCACCGACATGGGCTTTCCCGATGTCTGCATCACGCCCGCCGCGCCGTCGCCCATTCCGGTGCCGTATCCGAACATCGCGATGGGACCGATGGCGATTCCGAACTGTCCCACGATCCTCATCATGGGCGGGCCGGCGCACAACCTGGGCACCACCATTCCCATGACCAACGGCGACAACGCGGGCGTGATGCTGGGCGTGGCCTCGGGCACGGTGATGGGGCCGAGCCGCCATCTCACCGGCGCCTTCACGGTGCTGTGGATGGGCATGCCCGCGTCGCGGCTCACCAGCACGTCGCTGCAGAACAGCACCAATTGCCCCGGTGTGCGCACGGTGCCGAGCCAGCCGCTGGTGCTGTTGCTGGCGCCGTAGGCTCCGCGGCCGCGTGGGCGGCGTGGCGGTGCGGTTCGGGAGGGGGAACGAAAGAAAAGGGGCGCAAAGCATGGCCGATCACAAGTTCAGCATCCAGGGCGATTCGCCCGTAGTCGACAAGCTCATGTTCTGGCGCATCGTGGGCCACGAAGTGCTGGCGCGCCCGTCGGCCTACGAACTCACCGTGCTGACCGACAACGAAAGCATCGATGCCGCGGACATACTTGGCCGCTCCTTCGACGTCGTGATCGAGTTCGCCGATGCCGACGGCGGCACCCACAAGCGGCACTGCCAGGGGCATGCCGTGCGCTTCACGCGCGTGGCACAGAGCGGGCGCTTCCTCGAATACCGCATCAGCCTGCGCTCGTGGTTCTGGCTGCTGAGCAAGCGCGTCAACGCGCGCATCCTGCAGAACAAGCCGGTGTTGGGCGTGATCGATGCGGTGCTCGACGACAGCCCAGTCGGTAGCCTCAAGAAGCTCAAGGCGGGCGGCGTGGTCGGCCCCCATGAGCCCCACGTGTACTGCGTGCAATACCGGGAGAGCGACTACCAGTTCCTTTCGCGCCTTCTGGAAGAAGAGGGCATCTACTACTGGTTCGACGCGCACGACGCGCCGGGCACCCTGTACCTGTCGGACACCAGCACGCTGGCGCACGAGAAGCTGCCCGTTGCCGACACGCTGAGCCACGTCGAGCGCGGCGCATCGGAAGGGCGCTTCAACGAGATCACGCGCTGGATCAGCTCGCGCCAGTTCGAATCGGGCAAGTTCGCGTCGCGCGACCGGGACTTCAAGGTCATCAGCAAGCAGCTGCGCGCCGACAAGGGCGACCCCGACACGCACGAACTGTCGGACCTCGAAGTGTTCGAGTTCCCGGGCGGCTATCAGTCGGGCGACGACACCGACAACCTCGCGCAGCTGCGGCTCGACGAACTCATCGGCCGGCGGCAGCGCCACTGGGCTCTGACCGGCTGGCCCGACGTGACGGCCGGGCGCAGCTTCGCGTTCAAGGGCGACCCCGACGGCAAGCGCGACGGCGACTACCTGATCGCGGCCTGCACCTTCGTCGCTAGCCACCCCGGCTACGAGGGCGCGAACTTTCCCGAAAGCCGGCGCTCGATCGACGTCGTGCTGCACGACGCGCTGGCCGACGACCCCGTCAACACCGGGCTGGGCGAACTGGTGGGCGACCTGATCGCAGAGACGCCGGCGCTGAGCACCGGCCAGCGCGCGAGCAGCAGCTTCCTGCTCACGGTGATTCCGCTGAACACGCCCTGGCGCCCGCCGCGCCTGACGCCGCGCGTCACCATGCCCGGCCCGCAGAGCGCCATCGTCACCGGCCGCAGCGGCGAGCAGATCTGGACCGAGGAGCACGGCCGCGTGAAGGTGCAGTTCCACTGGGACCGCTACGGCAAGAACGACGAGAACAGCTCATGCTGGGTGCGCGTGTCGCATCCCTGGGCCGGCAAGAGCTGGGGCGCGATCAGCATTCCGCGCATCGGCCAGGAAGTGATCGTCGATTTTCTGGACGGCGACCCCGACCAGCCCATCATCGTCGGGCGCTTCTACAACGGCGAATCGATGGCGCCGTTCGGCCTGCCGGCCGGCGCCGTGGTGAGCGGCATCAAGTCGAACACGCACAAGGGCAAGGGCTACAACGAACTGTCGATGGACGACACCGCCGGCAAGGAGAAGGTGACCATCCACGGCCAGTACGACATGAACACCACGGTAGAGCACAACCAGACGACCACCGTGCACAACAGCCGCACCGACACCATCGACGTGGACGACTCGGAGAGCGTGGGCAACAACCAGACGCAGCACGTGGGCGTCAACCAGACCATCTCCATAGGCTCTAACCGCGGCGAGACCGTGGGCGGCACCGAGACCATCACCATCACCGGCCACCGCACCGAGACCGTGAACGGCGGCGAGACCGTGACCGTGACCGGCGGGCGCAGCCACACCGTCAATGGCATGCAGACCACCACCATCTCGGTGGCCGAGGCGCACACCGTTGGCGCGGGCCGCATGCACAGCGTGGGCGCGGGCGAGGCCATCAACGTGGGCGGCGTGCAGACCGTGTCGGTGGGCGGTGCGCAGATGGTGAGCGTGGGCGGCGTTCAGAAGGTCAGCGTGGGCGCGCTGCAGTCGATCTCCGTGGGCGGCCCGCACAAGCTCTCGGCGGCGGTGATCGCCGAGACATCGAAGGGACCGATCAAGATCAAGGCGGGCGCGATCTGCATGGTCGAGGCGCCCACCATCATGCTCAAGGCGGGCGGCAGCAAGATCGTCATGAACGCCAGCGGCATCACCATCAAGGGCGCCAAGATCACCATCAAGGCCGACGGCACTGCGTCGTTCAAGGCCGGCGGCTCGATCAAGATCAAGGGCTCCAACCTGGGGGAGGACTGAGCCGTGGAAGACCACACCGATCTCCGGAGCGCGCGCAGCGTGCTGCACAGCGTGGCGGCCTGGTCGAAGCTGTCGGGCCAGGGCGTGGCGGTGGCCGCCTTTGCCGGCTTCGATGCCGAGGGGCGCTTCCTGGTCACGCTGGGCGAAGGCATGGCGCCGGTGCAGGCGCTCTCGACGGTAGGCCTGGCGCCCGGCGATGCCGGTGCGGCCATCGTCGTGGCCTTCGAGCAGGGAGAGGTGCGGCACCCGGTCATCGTCGGGCGCGTGCAGCCGCCGCGCACAGAGTCACCGCCTGTGCTCGAAGCGCGCGTGGATGGCGAGCGCGTCGTGCTGCATGGGCGCGAGCGCATCGAGCTGCGCTGCGGTGACGCCAGCATCGTGCTCACGCGCGCGGGAAAAGTGCTGATCAACGGCAACTACGTGCTCACGCGCTCGCGCGGTGCGAACCGCGTCAAGGGTGCCTACGTGGGCATCAACTGACGAACGAGAAACACGCCATGTGGCAGCTCGAAAACCGCACACCCTATGCCGCCGAACGCACCTGGGTGCGCGACCGCGACGGAGCGGAGATCTGGCTCGTGGCGGTGAAGTGCAGCTTCGATATTTCGCCCGATGGCGAGACGAGCGTTGCTCCCGAGCAAGCACCTGTCGCGCAGGCGCCCGTCTTCGTCGACGAGGCCGCGCCCCGGCCCAGCCTGCTCTACGAGCTGGACCTGGTGCGCACCAAGCAGACGACCGACGTGCTGTTGATCGGCAATGCGCATGCGCCCGGCGGCGTGCCCGTGACGCAACTCGACGTGGGCCTGCGCGTCGGCCCGATCGCCAAGCGCCTGCGCGTGACCGGCGACCGCGTGTGGCTCGGCGGCGCGCCATCGGAGCCCGAGCCTTTCAGCACCATGCCGCTGGTGTGGGAGCGCGCATACGGCGGCGTCGATCCGTGGACGCGTGACGCGCCGTTGCCGCAGTTCGACGTGCGCAATCCGGTGGGCACGGGCTTCGTGATGGAGGCGGCGCATGCGGAAGGCATGCGGCTGCCGAATATCGAGTATCCGGATCAATGCGTGCGGGCGTGGAGCGACAGGCCCAAGCCTGCGGGCTTCGGGCCGCTGTGCAATCACTGGCAGCCGCGCGCGGGGTTTGCGGGGACGTACGACGAAGCTTGGCAGCGCGACAGGTTGCCGTTGCTGCCGGTGGATTTCGATGACCGGCATTACCAGTGCGCGCCGGGGGACCAGCAGGCGCCGCAGTTTCTTGTGGGTGGAGAGCCGGTGGTGCTGGTGCATCTGGCGCCGCAGCCGCAGATCCGCTTCGCGCTGCCTCGTGTACTGCTGGGCTTCGAAACCTTCTTCTCCGACGGCATGCAGGTGCTGCATGAGCGACCGCAGTTGCACACGGTGATTCTCGAGCCGGCAGTGATGCGCGTTTCGTTGGTCTGGCACAGCGCGCTGCCTTGCCATCCCAAGGTTCATAAGCTGCTGAAGACGCGCATCTTCGAGAAAAGGCTACTGCGACTGGGCGAGGCTGTGCCCGAGCAGGCGGTGGAGGCCTGAGCATGGCCGGCAACGCATTGCAGATCCTGGGGCTCGGCGCCAGCACGCCGATAGGACGCAATGTGTGGGCTAGCGCCGCAGCCGCGCGCGCCGGTGTGTGTGGCTTTTCCGAGCACCCGTACATGGTCGACACGGCCGGCGAGGCGATGCGTATCGCGCGAGCGCCCTGGCTCGACGTTGGCCTCGACGGTGCCGCGCGCCTGGGCGCTCTGCTGCTGCCGGCCATCGAGGAGGCGTTGGCACCGTTGACGCAGCTTGGCGGAAACGTGTCGCCGCGCATCGGCCTTGCACTGGCGCTGCCGCCGCCGCGCCCCGGGCAGCCTGATGGCTTGGCCGATGATGTATTGCAGGCAATACGGGAGCGCATGGGGGATCGATTCGCCCGCATCGCGCGCTTCGAAGTCGGCCATGCAGCAGGCCACATGGCGGTGGCTGCCGCCGAGGCTGGTTGCGCGCGTGATGCCTTCGATGCATGTGTGGTGGCGGGCACCGACTCGTACCTCGCACCCGAGACGCTCGAATGGGTCGAAGCCTGCGATCAACTCCACGGCGGCGGCCCGCTCAACAATGCCTGGGGCTTCATCCCCGGTGAGGCCGCTGGCGCGGTGCTGCTTGGCACGCCCCGCTTGGCGCAGCTGAGCGGCATCGTGCCGCTGGGTGAACTGGTGTCGGTTGGCATCGGCATCGAGCCCAGGCTCATCAAGACGGACACGGTGTGCATTGGCGAGGGCTTGACCCAGGCCTTCCGCGCCGCGCTGCGGCCCCTTGCGCCTGGCGAGCAAGTGCACAACGTGTTCTGCGATCTCAACGGAGAGCCCTACCGAGCCGACGAGTTCGGCTTTGCCGCGCTGCGCAACGGAGAACAATTTCGCGCGGCGTCGGATTTCATCGCGCCAGCCGATTGCTGGGGTGACGTGGGTGCGGCGGGTTCGCCGCTGCACATGGCGCTGGCTGTCATCGCCAATCGCAAGCGCTACGCCAAAGGGCCACTGTCGATGGTATGGGGCAGTTCCGAGTCGGGCGAACGCGGGGCGTTGCTGGTGCGCTGCGCTGAACCGATGGGGGGCTGAGTCATGCCGCTCACCATCAGGGTCAACGGCACCAGTCTCACGCTGGTCCACAAGTTCAGCATCGGCATCAGCACCGCGACCATTCCCGACGTGTGCAAGACGCCCAGCCCCGGGGGTCCAGTGCCGGTCCCCTATCCGAACATCGCCAACTCGATCACGCTGTCGAGCGGCACCAGCACTGTCAAAGGCGACAAGGCGATGGCCGCGAACAAGGGTTCGAAGTTCGCCATTTCCAACGGTGACAACGCAGGTGTGGCGGGGGGCGTGAAGTCCAGCACCTTCATGAAGGAGGCGACCTGGATCCTCTACTCCTTCGACGTGAAAATGGACGGCAAGAACACGGCCCGGCTCACGGACAAGATGTTCCACAACTCCGAGAACGCGGCGAATCTGGGCGGGGTTGCGCAGCAGCCGCTGATCGATGCTTTGGGGGATGCTGCCCTGGCGCAAGAGCTTTGCGAAGCCGCGTGCCAGGCCTTGAAAGACAAGGAAGCGGCTGACGCCAAACTACCGCCAGGGAAGGCTTCCACTGACCAATACCAGCGCCGCATGCGCGACATCATCGATCCCAAGGTCGCCGGTGTGCGCGGTGGCAGACCAGGCCTGCTCACGGAGGTCTCGCAGTCGAATGTTGGGAAACTCATCGGCAGATATGGCAAGGATGTCAGCAGTAGTCTTGGAAAAGCCAGGTGGGACATCATCCTGCTCGAGGCAGGGGTAGCCGTTGGGAAAAAGGCGCTGACACTCGCCGATGTGAAACATATCGTCGAGGTGAAGTTTCCCAATGACTCGCCTACGGACAATCAAGACATTCTGCGAAAAACACACCCGGAGACGGACAAGAAGCTGACGGAGATGAAGGTCAGGAAAAAAGGGGCAAAGGACGCCAAAGACGCCGACTGCCTGTGTACCTGAAAGGAAAATTTATGGATGAGTCCCTGTTCACCCTGATGGACGATGGCGAGAGCTTGGCGACGCCCTGCGTCGAAATCGTCGCATTTGCCTACGGCTTGCCTGAGAACATTGGAGCGGGCCTTGCGCGATTTCTGCGCGCGTACATGGACGCCTTTGGCAATCAGCAGCGTTTCTATCGCACTGGCGACATGAAGCGCTTCCGCGTTCAGGATGCCAAGGCGACTGAGGGACCGAATCACTGGTTTTCGGACCCGGACATGCTCGCAACCAAAATACTGAGCCACAGAGCGCATTCGGGCAAGAAAGCCGGCCAGATTCAGTCGCCCGCGATAAGGATGTCGTTGGCCGGACCCTTGGATCCGTCGCGCTTTGTGCTGCGCATGTCGCTGCCCGTCGAGTGGGGCGACCGTCCCGAGCAGGTGATCGCGCTGGCCCAGGAGGCGCTTGCCGAACTCCCGCTTCACAGTGGATATGCCGGCTACTCTTTGCTCTGGGAGGACGCGGATTCATTGGTGGATCGGAAAGTCCTCCAATGGTCGATACCGCTGATGCTGCGGTATCCAGGCCTCGGCTACGGCGACGCCTTGCGCATGTCGAATGGAGCGCTGCATGGTGTCGCGGCCGTCAATTGGTTGACCTTCCTCGGGGCCGATGCGGCGGCGGCGCTTGGCGGTCTGGCAGCCCTTGAGCGAAGTGCCCCCTTGGGGGTGTCCGCGCTTGCGCTCGGCAAGGCCGGCGTGATCTTGCGCGCCGGCGATGCGCCGCAGATCGGTGACGTGAATCGGCAAGAGACCGTGCCGATCTATGGCGCCGTGGGCAAGCTTGTCGCGCATGTGGTGGCGCCCGACGAGGCGCTGGACCAGATATTCATCAAAGGCATGTCCGAGGAGGCGGCGCATGACTGGCTTCGACGCTTCTTCGTCTGAGCGCTACAGCGGCCCGGTTCTGCTCCAGGCCATGCTGGAGCACGGCCCGGAAGGATCGGTCGGGCTCGTGGAGCGGCGCGTTCGCGTCTTTCTCGATGCGGTCGATGCGGGGTTCTTCTTCCCGGGAGGCGGCTTCCTTCTGTGCCGGCCGAGCTTCGCGTCGCCGGTATGTCGTTGCAGGCGCGGCTGCAAGTCGTGGATCTCCCTGTTGCGGCCTTGGATGTGCTGGGTGGCATGCTGGCGGATTGCCGTCAGCACGAAGTCCTTTTCCACGCGGCGCGTGCCATGCTGGGACAGCGCGAGCTTGACTTGCTGAGCGAGAGAGGCGTGCGTCCGGCCGCTCCGGAGGAACCGCCGTTCGCCGTTGAGTTCCCGGAGAACCTGGGTGGTAACCATGCCTTGCTGGTCGAGATCGAATTCGCACAGCCGGTGCAGCCTGAGGTCGGGCAGGGCCTGCTCGAAACCCTTGCGTTGTGGGACGCGTTGACGCTTGCGTATCGATCCGACCCTGAGGATGCGGTGGAAGTCAGCGGTGCGCAAGCCATGTTCAACGATCCGCGCACCATCCACTACTACGAATGGATCTGGGACAACGCGGACGCAGAAGCATGGGATCTGATCGTCAATCTGTGCTGCGCCTGGCACCAGACACTGCCCATCATGCGGCTGCACTTCGAATAGGAGCTTGCCCGTGGACTCCGACACGCTGTCTTCCGTTGTCGCCGAGCACGCCGACGAAGCCTCCTTCCTCTGGCTCCAACGCGCCAGCGCAGTCCACGCCCCCAATTACTCGCCCCAGCAATTCGCCGACCTCGACGAACGCCTCGCCGCCCACATCGACGGCTTGCGCGTAGCCGGCGATGAAGGCTGGCAGCATGCCCTGTCGCTCACCGACAACGAAGGCCCCGAAGACTTCTTCGTCGCCGCCGTGCTCGCCATCGAGGCGGTCGATGGCCGCTTCGACGATCTGGTCGAGCGCGCCAAGGATCTGCCCGAGGTCGTGCCCGGCCTGATCTCCGCGCTGGGCTGGGTCGAGCCGAAGTATCTGGGCGGCCGCGTCAAGGCCTTGCTCGAAGACGCCTCGCCATTGCGGCAGAAGCTCGGTGTGGCGGCCTGCGCGCTGCATCGACGCGATCCGGGCGCATTGCTTGGGCAGCTGCTCGCAGGTGCGCCAGACAGCGTGCGCATCCGCGCGCTGCGTGCAGCCGGCGAGCTGGGCCGTGCCGACCTGCTGCCGCAGGCCCGGTCGCTGCTCGGAGAGGCCAAGCCCGAACTGCGCTTCTGGGCCGCGTGGGCGGCGGTGCTGCTCGGTGACCGGGCGCAGGCGCTGGACGTGCTCTCGGCCTTTGCGCTGAAGAGCGGGCCGCGCCAGCCGCGCGCGTTCCAGCTCGCGCTGCAGGCGATGGAGCCGGCACCGGGCCACGCGCTGCTGCTCGACAGCGCGGCACTGCCCGAGGCGCAGCGCCTGCGCATCATCGGCTCGGGCTTCATCGGCGACGCGCGCTACGTGCCCTGGCTCATCGAGCAGATGGCGCAGCCGGCCACGGCGCGCATCGCGGCCGAGGCCTTCGTGACCATCACGGGCGTTGATTTCAACCTCGCGCAGATGGAGGTTCCGCCGCCCGACGGCTTCGAGGACGGGCCGACCGACGACCCCGATGACGACAACGTGGAGCTGCCCGAGGACATCGCCTTGCCCTGGCCCGACATCGACAAGATCCGCGCATGGTGGCAGCAGAACGGCGCACGCTTCGCCCCCGGCGTGCGGCTCTTCATGGGGCAGCCGGTCTCGCCCGACAGCTGTACGGGTGTACTGCGTGAGGGCTTCCAGCGCCAGCGCGTGGCAGCGGCGCTGCACCTTGCGCTGCTCGACGCGGGCGCGCCGCTGTTCGCAACCAGCGCGCCGGCGTGGCGGCAGCAGCGCTGGCTCGGCGACGGCATACCTCTTTAGGCGAGATTGCCAACATGCCCCACGGAATGAATACTCCTTGCGAGTTTGTTCGGGCGCATTCAGGCACAGAGCCTTCGGGGGCCGATTCATGATCCATATCGCTGTCATCACCCGGCAAGGCGCTCCGGCGGGGCAGGCCATTGCCGCGGACTTCGGCCCCAATGGCGGCACCATCGGCCGGGCCGACACCAACACGCTGGTGCTCGACGACCCCGATCGCACCGTCTCGCGCGTGCATGCGCAAGTGCTGTGCCGCGACGGGCAGTACTTCGTCATCGACAGGGGCAGCAACCCGATGCAGTGCAACGGCGTGTCGCTGGGCTCGGGCAAGGAAGCCGCGCTGACCGATGGCGCACGGCTGGTGGTGGGCAGCTTCGAGCTCACGGTGCGCGTGACGGCCGCCGCCGCGCCGCCGTCGCTGGCCATCCCGAACACCGTGCTGGGGGGCTCTGCGGCCGCGCCTTCTGCGCCGACGAGCGACGACCCCTTCGCCGACTTGCTCGCGGGCCTCGCGCCGCCGGCCGCGCCAGCCGCAGCGCCCGCCCCGACCCCTGCAGCGGCACCGCCTGAATCGCTGCTGTTCCCCGATCCGATGGAAAGCGGCTCGCGCAACGCGCAGGCCGCGCAGATCGATCCTTTCGCGAACCTGCTCGGATCCACGTCTTCATCGGCACCGGTGGCCGGCCTTGGCGCGCTCGACGACTTCTCCGACCTCGGCGCACCGCCCGCGCACGGCAAGGCCTCGGGCATCGACGAACTCTTCGGCGGCATGCACGGCGGTGGCGGCGGCATCGGCGGCGATCCGCTCGCGCTGTCGCCGCTGGCCGATCCTCTGCTGCAGCCCAACACCGCATCGGATGCCGATCCGCTGGCCGCGCTGCAGCGCGCCGCGCCCGCCACGCCGGCAGCGCGCGCGGACCACCTGCCGATCGACCAGTTCGGCTTCACGCCGCCGAAGGCGATCAGCAGCCCGGCGCCCGTGCAGCCGGTCGCGAACTTCGACGACATGACCGGCCAGCCCATACGCATCAGCGGCCCCGAGAGTTCAGGCAAGCCCTTCGAGCCGCCCGCGCCTCCTGTGGCGCCCGTCCCGGCCGCGCCACCTGCGCCCAGGCGCGCGGCCAGCGACGACGAATTGCTCTCCGCCTTCCTGCGCGGCCTTGCCAGCACGCACCAGCCGCCCGACATGCTCACGCCCGGCCTCATGGAGCGCATCGGCTCGATGCTGCGCAGCGCCACCGAAGGCACGCTGCAGCTGCTGCTCACGCGCCAGGAGTTCAAGCGAGAGGTGCGCGCCGAGGTCACGATGATCGCGGCGCAGGCCAACAATCCGCTGAAGTTCTCGCCCACGGTCGAGGTCGCGCTCGCGCACCTGCTGGGGCCCGGCGTGCGCGGCTTCATGCCGCCCGAGGCCGCGATGCGCGACGCCTTCGACGACCTGCGCGCGCATCAGTTCGGCGTGATGGTGGGCATGCGCGCGGCGCTGGCCCATGTCATCGCGCGCTTCGAGCCGGCGGAGCTGGAGAAGAAGATCAGCGCCAAGACCGCGCTCGACGCGCTCTTCAGCGCCAACCGCAAGGCCAGGCTATGGGATCAGTTCGTGTCGCTCTACGGCGGCATCGCGAGCGAGGCCGAGGACGACTTCCACAGCCTCTTCGGCAAGGCCTTCCTGCAGGCCTACGAAGAGCAGATGGCGCGCCTGAAGTCGGACGCCTGAAGAAGAAAAACACGGCAGCAACAACGACAACCGCAGCATTCGCGAGGCACCCCGCTTGGAAATCGAAATCGTCACGCTCTCCCGGCAAGGCGGCCGCACCTACAACGAGGACGTGCATGGCCACTGGCACGACGAGCGCCATGTCGCCTGCCTGGTGGCCGACGGCGCTGGCGGCCATGGCGGCGGCGACGTGGCGGCGGCCACCGCTCGCGGCAGCATGCTGGGCGGCTTCTCGGCCGCACCGGGGCTGGACGAAGCCACGCTGCGCCGGCTGGTGGAGCAGGCCAACCTCGACGTGGTGGCGCGCCAGGCCGAGGGCGGCAAGCTCGCGGGCATGCGCTCGACCATCGTGTTCGCGGCCATCGACCTGGAAGACCATGCGCTCGCCTGGGTGCACAGCGGCGACAGCCGGGCCTACCTGTTCCGCGGCGGCGCCATCGTGGCGCGCACCACCGACCACAGCCTGGTGCAGCAGATGGTGGCCGGCGGCATGCTCGACGAAGAGGGTGCGCGGCTGCATCCGCAACGCAACATGCTGCTGTCGGCCCTGGGCTCGGTCGAGGAGGCGCCCGACATCGCGGTGTCGGACCGCATGCGCCTCTTGCCCGGCGACGTGCTGCTGCTGTGCAGCGACGGTGTGTGGGAGCCGCTGGGCGACGAGTGCCTGATCGACACGCTGCACGCGTCGCGCACGCCCACCCAATGGACCGAGCTGATCGATGCGCAAGTCAAGGCCAACGCCAAGCCGGGCTACGACAACTACACGGCGCTGACGCTGTGGGTGATCGAGGACGACGAGGACGACGTGACCCGGCTGATGCCCGAGAGTGCCGCGTCGACCGATGCCTGACTCTTCCCCCGGAAAACAAAAGGCCTGAAGCGCTCGTCCGATGGGCGGGTGCTTCAGGCCTTGGCCGTCGCCGCAACAGCAGGCTGGCAGCCGGTCAGGCGCCACCCGTGGCCGGAACGACCACCGGCGCGACGTAGGTGTACTTGTTGGCCGTCTTCTTGACCCGCTTCAGCGCGCTGCGCAGCAACAGCGGCATGTCCTGCCGGTTCGGCAAGTTGCTGTAGTTGTCGATACCCTGCGCGTCGCAGAGGTTGGCGCAGCCGTTGTTGAGCAGGTCGAGCGCGTAGCGCGTCTTGCTGATCGTGCTGCTCGCGCCCGGCGCCCGGTACGGATCGAAGATGCCGTCCGGCTTCAGGTTCTGTCCGCGCGCGATCGCCTGTTCCTGGAAGTGCACGATGTGCTTCTGCGTGATCGGCCCTTTCTGGCCGTCCACGACGATCACTTCGTTCTCTCCGGGAGGCGGATCGAAACCGTCGTTGAAGCCGAGCAGTTCGTAGTAGAAGATCCTGAACAGCGCCTGCACCAGCATCACGTCTTCGCGCGTGTTGGAGCCGATCAGGCCGACGGACCAGTCGATGTTGTAGGCCGTGCGCGGATTGCCGCTCGAGCCGATGAATGTGGTGCTGAATGCCATGGCATTGCTCCGGTGAGGACACGTCGGGACCGGCCCGGGCACTTGCGCGCCCGATGCCGCACTTTGGCGTGGCCGTCGCCCGTCAGCGGGTTTCGGTGGTCGGCACGTTCCAGCCGAACTTCACTTCGCCGCCAGCCGCACCCTTGTCGTCCTGCGCCTTGTAGGCGAACTCGATGTCCTTGAACGAGCAGAGCACCTGCTCATGCACGTCGCCGCCCTGCGCGCCGCCGGGGCTCACGCCGGAGATGAAGACCTCCTTCATGGTGACCTTCAGGTACTCCTGCTGGCCTTCGCCGGCCTTGCGGCAGGTCAGCACCATGTCCTTGAAGTGCTTGCCGCTCACGCAGTTCTTGGCCAGCACCGGAGAGGCTTTGTCGTAGGTGTGCGTGAAGTGGAACTCGCCGGGCGTGGCCTTGCCCTTGCCCGAACCGCCGCCCGAGCCCGCGCCCGACGAGTTGCTCACGTTCCAGGACCACGACGAAATCTCGATCTCGTCCTTGTGATCCTTGTGGGAAGACTCGCCCTTTACGCCGTCGAGCTTGATGTGAAAGTCAGAAGACATGTTCCTACTCCTTGGAACCCGATTGCGTTCGGGCGGTTGATGATGATCCAGACGGTTACCTGGGCTGCCGGCGGCCTGTAGTGAAGGCCGATGCGCGGCAGCTGTTGATAGAACGAAACGGAAGCCGGAATTTCAAGAAAAGTTCGGGCTGTTTTTCATGCTCCGCCCTTGGCGGAAGGCAGCTTCGACACCAGGCGCAGCGAAACCGTGAGGCCTTCGAGCTGGTAGTGCGGGCGCAGGAAGAACTTGGACGTGTAGTAGCCCGGGTTGCCTTCCACTTCCTCGACGACCACCTCGGCGGCAGCCAGGGGCTTTTGCGACTTGGTGATTTCCGAGGAGTTGGCCGGATCGCCGTCCACGTAGTTCATGATCCATTTGTTGAGCCAGCGCTGCATGTCCTCGCGCTCCTTGAAGCTGCCGATCTTGTCGCGCACGATGCACTTGAGGTAGTGCGCAAAACGGTTGCAGGCAAAGAGGTAGGGCAGGCGCGCCGCCAGGTTGGCGTTGGCCGTGGCATCGGGGTCGTCGTACTCGGCCGGCTTGTTGAGCGACTGGGCGCCGATGAAGGCCGCGAAGTCGGAGTTCTTGCGGTGGATCATCGACAGCAGGCCGGCCTTCGAGAGTTCGGCCTCGCGCCGGTCGCTGATGGCGATTTCGGTGGGGCACTTCTGGTCCACGCCGCCGTCGTCGCTCGGGAAGGTGTGCAGCGGCAGGTTCTCCACCGCGCCGCCCGACTCGATGCCGCGGATGCGCGAACCCCAGCCGTAGAGCTTGTATGAACGGTTGATGTTGGTCGCCATCGCGTAGGCCGCATTGGCCCAGGCGTACTTGTTGTGGTCGGCACCGGCGGTGTCTTCCTCGAAGTCGAACTCTTCCACCGGGTTGGTGTTGGCGCCGTAGGGCGTGCGAGCCAGGAAGCGCGGCATGCACATGCCGATGTACTTGGAGTCGTCCGACTCGCGCAGGCTGCGCCAGCCTGCGTACTCGGGCGTGAGGAAGATCTTGGTCAGGTCGCGCGGGTTGGCGAGCTCCTGCCACGACTCCATCTGCATCAGGTTGGGGCTTGCGCCGGTGATGAACGGCGCGTGCGCCGAAGCGGCGATCTTGGCCATCTCGCCGAGCAGTTCCACATCGGGCGGGCTCTGGTCGAAGTGATAGTCGCCCACCAGCGCGCCGAAGGGCTCGCCGCCGAACTGGCCGTACTCCTGCTCGTAGATCTTCTTGAACATCGGGCTCTGGTCCCAGGCCGCGCCCTTGAACTTCTTCAGGCTCTTGGCCAGATCCGTCTTGGAGATGTCCATCACGCGGATCTTCAGGTTCTCGTCGGTCTCGGTGTTGTTCACCATGTAGTGCAGGCCGCGCCACGCACTCTCGAGCTTCTGGTAGTCGGGGTGGTGGATGATCTTGTTCACCTGGTCGGTGAGCTTTGCGTCGATCGCGGCGATCATGGCCTGGATCGACTTGGTCACGTCCTTGCCGATGACGGTGCTGTTGCTCAGCGCCTGTTGCGCCAGCGTGAGCACGGCGGCCTCGACGGCGCTCTTGGCTTCGTCGCTGCGCGGCTTGAATTCCTTCTGCAGCAGCGACGAAAAGTCGCTGCCCGCTTACGCGACATCTTTCAGCGCGCTCTGTTCGAGTGCTTCGGCCATGGTTGTTTACTCCTCGTTTGCTCGGATGGGGGTCGTCGTCAGGCGGCGGGCGTGCTGCCGTCTTCGGGCTTCTTGCTCGCGGCCAGCGTCTGCAGCAGGGCCGGGTCTTCGAGCACCTTGGCCAGCAGGTCTTCGGCGCCACCCTTGCCGTCCATGTAGGTGACGAGGTTCGACAGCTGGGTGCGCGCCTCGAGCAGCTTGTTCAGCGCGCCCACCTTGCGGGCCACGGCGGCGGGCGAAAAATCTTCCATGTTCTCGAAGGTCAGCTCCACCTTCAGGTCGCCTTCGCCGGTGAGCGAGTTCTCCACCGCGAACGCGGCGCGCGGCTTCATCGCCTTCATGCGCGAGTCGAAGTTGTCGACGTCGATCTCCAGGAACTTGCGGTCGGCCACCGGCGCGAGCGGGTCGGCGGGCTTGCCCGACAGGTCGGCCAGCACGCCCATCACGAAGGGCAGCTGTACCTTCTTCTCGGCTCCGTACAGCTCCACGTCGTATTCGATCTGGACCCGGGGCGCCCGGTTGCGGGCGATGAATTTCTGACTGCTCTTGGCCATGGAAGATGCTCCTTGCGGGTGGGGATGGGACGGGTGTCTGGTGCGAGATGGCGTTTGCTCATTCGGAAGGGCGTCGGCCCGTGACCGTCTCGATGGTGTCCATCGCGTTGGGCGCGAGGTTGGCCATGATCTCGAGGAAGCTCACGCCGATGAGCTTCTTGGCGCGCTCGATCAAGAGTGGCGCGGGGTTGCCGGGCTCGGCCTGCTCGAGGTAGCGGATCACCCGGTCGAGCATCTGCACCGCGTCCTGGCGGTTCTGTATCTCGCCGCGTGGGGCAGCGGGACGTGTGCTCGTGGCGTTCCCGTCCTGCGCGCCCGCATCGCCTTCGCCGGTTGCCGCTTCCGCGGCATCTGCCGGTGCGCCGCTGGCGGCAGTGCAGGCCTTGCGCAGCACGCGGCCGATGCCGCGCAGCGCGTCGAAGTCGACCGCGTCGGCACGCCCGGTGCGATCGACGATGAGCCTGTGCAGGCGCTCGATCAGCGCGGGCACTTCTACGGCAGCCTGTATGGCCTCGGGCCGCTCGGCCTGTATGGCTTCGAGCCCGCCCTGCACCTGCGCCATGGAATACGCGGCCTCGCCTCCGACGGCGGTGAGCGTGTTGTGCGCAATGGCGATGTCGCGCACGCGGATCGGCCCGACGCCGCGCGCCATGCCGACCTGCGCGTCGTACAGGTCGCGCAGGCCCATGCCTTCGTCGGTCAGCGGCGCGAGCGCGTTCAGGCGCATCGTCGGATCGTTGTCGTCGTCAGCATCGAGCTTTGGATGTATGCCGTCCCAGAAACTGTCGAGCAGGTCGGTCAGCAGGCGCAGCCCCGCGGCGAAACCAACAACGCCCTGCAAGCGCGTGGCGGCGCGCAGCAGCAGCACCGCGGCGCGCACGTCCTTGCTGCGGCGAAGAATGGCGTCGGACTGCTCGGCGACTTCGCGCCACTCGGGCTCGACCGCGGGAATCACCGTGTCGCCGAACTGCTGCTCCGGCTTGCCTTGCGCGGCCGAGACGAGCGCGGTGAAGTCCGCGTCGTACTCCAGGTCGTCGCCGCACGGCGATGCTTCGCCGATGGGCGTGAGCAGTGCGGCGGCAAGTTGGTTGTTCAGCATATTGCCTGTTGAAGTTGGCTGGTGATAATCAAAGATGCGTCTTGACCGGTCAATGCAACGAAGGGAATAGCATGCGCACGCTGGGTACACACCATTCGTCCTATGAGAGCTTCTCCGCTGCGTTGCCGCGGCGTCGCATCGCCGTTCTTGGCCTTGCTGCAGCGGGTCTTTCGCTCATGGGATGCGCGAGCAAGCCGGTGGTGACGACCGTCGCGGTCTCGCTCACGGCGGGCCCCGACGCCAACCCCGATGCGCGCGGACGTGCCTCGCCGCTCACGGTGCGGGTGTATGCGCTGAAGTCGCCCGGCGCGTTCGAGGGCGCAGACTTCTTCTCGCTGTTCGAGAAAGACCAGGCCACGCTCGGCGCCGAACTCGTGCAGCGCGAAGAAGTGCTGCTGCGGCCCGGCGAAAGCAAGAAGCTCGACTTCAACCTGCCACCCGACGCCAAGGCCATCGGCGTGATGGCGGCGTTCCGCGATCTCGACCGCGCGCGCTGGCGCGAGGTGCGCCCCGTCACCACCGGCAAGGCGCAGTCGCTCGACGTGCTGCTCGGTGCGCGGCAGATGCGCATCGACGCGAAGTAGCGCCATCGGCGGCCTGCCTGCTCAGGCCGTGGCGCCTGCGGGCGACGGGCGGCCCGGCCGCACCAGTGGCTGATCGGCCGGCAGGAAGCGGCCGAACAGGTCATCCACGAAGGCTGCTCCCACACCGTGCGAAGGCGATGCCGCAGCCGTCAGGTAGAGGCCGCGCCAGCGCGGCGCGCGCGTGCCCTTGCCGTGGTTCTCGAGCAGCACCTGTGCGAAGGTGCGCAGCCCGGGCTGCAGCGCGCGTACCGCCTCCACGAATTCATGCACCGCGAGCCGGTCCGCGGCGCTGGCCTGCCGGTGCAGCAGGCTCATCCGCAGCGCATGCAGGTGCCGTGCGAGCGGATCGAACACCGCATCGAGCCGTTCGCGCGGCGGCGTGGCGATGACGGCAGAGGCGTCGGTCAGCCGATGGCCCACGGCCTGCGAAAGCACCTCGGGAGGCAATGCGCCGCGCAGCACCGCATAGCCCGCGAGCTGTTCGAGCCCGGTGACGACGAGATACGTGGGAATCTGCAGGCGCAGGGTGTCGCCGGTCTCGTCGAGCAGCCGGCGCATGCGCGCGGCCAGGGCCGCGAGCTCGCTCTCGTCCGCATGCAGCAGGTCGCGCGCGGACACGCACGCGACCATGCCGTTGAGCGGCAGGCGATGGCGCCGCTCGGCCAGTGCCAGCAGCGACTGGAGCCACAGGCCGCGCTGCGCTGGCGTGTCGGCGGCCTCGCCGACCGTGCAGGAGGGAATCTCGATGGACACGGTGGCGCCGGTCAGCCACCAGTGCCACCAGGCGTCGGCCTTGGCTTCGCGTGCCTCGTGCGCGGACAGGCGTTCGCCATGCGCCGCCGAAAGCAGGCCGGGCAGGTTGGCGGCGGCATCGCCGAAGAACAGGAACCATGGAACAGGCGCGCGCGGGCGGCTGCGCTTCACGGCCTGCTGTGCCTGTGCCATGCCTTCCCTGAGTGCGGCGGCGGCCAGCTCCGTGTCGCCGGCTTCCGAGGCGGGGGCGCCGAGCGCCTCGATGCGCCGCTGCAGCGCGCGGCGCCGTGCTCCGCGTCCGGCATCGCGCACCACGCTGTACAGCAGCGCGAAACCTGCGAGGCACAGCACCAGCAGCAGCCAGAAGCGATGGTCGTTCGGGAGCATGGCGGTCATCGCGACACGGTCTCCAGGAACACGAAGTCGGCGATCAGCCGGTCGCTGTTCTTGCCGGCCGCAACGGTCTCTCGCAGCCGCAGCAGGTAGTCGGACGCGAGTTCGAAGGGCGGCCGGTCGGCGGTTTCGGTGAACGGCGTCGGCGCCGAGAGCACGGTGATCAGCACGCTGCCGAGGGGCGGGCTCACGAGCCAGCTCGAAGGGATCTCGCGTCCCAGCGTCAGTGTTTCGCCCGCTTGCAGCCTGGTGGGCGCCTGCCCGGCGTTGAGGTGCATGACCGCGCCGTCGGCCGTGTAGTAGTCGACCCAGATGTAGCTGTCATGGCGCGGCGCCACCACCTGCACGCGCACCGGGTCGCCTTCGCGCAGCTTGCCTTCGAGCGCGGAGGGCGAGTCGATGTCGAGCCCGTAGGCCCGCTCGCGGTTGCGCGCCTGGTAGGGCTTGATGATGGCGAACACCTCGCAGTGCGGCCACACGCGCAGGCCGACGTCGAAGCTCGGCGATTTCACGCCGGGCACCATGATCACTTCGCGCTCCACCCGCGACAGGTCGCCGGGCAGCGAGACGAAGCCGGAAACGCGCGTGCGGCCCTCCGTGTCCACGGTGGCCGTGAGGTCGGCACAGGCGAAAGTCTGCAGGTGCTGCTCGATGCGCTGGCTCAGCCCGGAGCCGGCAGTGGGCGGCCCGGTGGACCACAGCCACAGCAGGTAAAGCAGCGGCAGCAGCAGCGCGAGCGCCGCGCCGGCGCGCAGCAGCGCGCGGTCGCGCCGGTGCGTGTCGTTGGGGCCGCGCGGGTCGGGCACGCTGTACGGCTGCGGCGTGATGCGGTCGTGCGCCAGGCTGTCGGCCGCGAGCGGGCGCAGCTGCAGCTGGCGGCCGTGCAGGTCCTTGAGTTTCCCGAGTTCGCCCTGGTCGCCGTCCTCGAAGTAGTACTGGCCCTTGAAGCCCAGCACCAGCGCGTGCCAGTAGACCTCGCGCACGTCGTTGTCCTGCGCGCCCAGGGCCGACAGGTGGTGGAAGAACTCGCTGTGCGCGTTGTTCGAGTTGAAGAGCTGCGCCTGCAGCGGCGAGGGGCCGTTGCCGGCACTCGCGCCCGCCGTTGCTTCCGGGTGGCGCGCGAGGATCTCGTCGATCCACGCCACCATCGCGAATACTGCCGACTCGACTTGCGGCGCGGGCTTGCCCGCAGCCGCGGCTTCGGCGCGAGCGGTGTCGAGCAGCTGCATGGCCTTGCGCTGCACCGCCGCGAGCGCGGGCATCGGGCGCCCGGCGGCGACCGATGCATCGAGGGCGAGGCCGTATGCGATGAAGCCGGAGAAGCAGTCGAGCAGGCGAGCCATGGAGGTGCCTGCTCAGGCGTGCATTGCGAAGGATGCCTTGTACCGGCGTCTGCAGCGATGGCACATGCCTATGTCCCCGGTTCCTTCGAGTAGGCTTTCATTGTTTCAAAGGGGCCGGCGGGGGCGCCATACCGCTTGGGGCCTATGCCGTTGGTGGGGCCGTGGCCTTGCTGTGAGGGGAAATCACCGGTATCTTCTGCACCCGGTAGTTCAACGCGTGCTGGGGCACGGGAAAAAAGACATGAAAATCCTGATCGCCGACGACCACCGGCTCGTCATCGAGGCGGTCAAAGCCAAGTTGTCGGAGCTGGAGCCCGGCATCGAGTTCGTTCTGGCGATGAGCGTCGACGAGCTGCTTGCGGGTGCTTCCGACGACCTCGACCTGGCCCTGATCGACCTCAACATGCCCGGCGCCGACGGGCAGGCGCACATCGACGAAATCCGCCAGCGCCATCCGGCCTTGCCCGTCATGGTGCTGTCGGGCTACGAAGACCCGGCCATCATGCGCAGCGCGCTGGAGCGCGGCGTGCTCGGTTTCATTCCCAAGGCCTATTCACCCGAGGTGATGCTCTCGGCGGTGCGGCTGGTGCTGGCCGGCGGCGTGTACGTGCCGCCGATGATGCTCACCGCGCTGCCGCCCGGCATCGTGGCGGGCGTGGCACCGCAGGCGGTCGAGACGCCGTCGCGCGGCGGCGCCGGCAGCCAGACGCTGGAACACCTTCGCAACGTGCTGACCGAGCGGCAGGTCGAGGTGCTGCAACTGCTGTCGCAGGGCAAGCCCAACAAGCTGATCGGGCGCAGCCTGGGCATCAGCGAAGGCACGGTGAAGATCCACCTGGCCGCCATCTTCCGCGCGCTGAACGTGCGCAACCGCACCGAGGCGGTGGTGGCGGCGCAGGCACTGACCGAAGCGCAGCAGGCCTAGGCTGCGCGCAACTCAGGGGGCGGTGCGGTATCGGCGCTGCCGCGCAGTCCCTCTTTTCTCTGCGCAATGGCTTGGGCCAGAAACTCGGCATCGCGCGCCACACCCGAGAAGCGACCCGACCCCCAGGTGTGCAGCCAGGGCAGCCCCAGAAAGTACAGCCCCGGCTCGTTCGTTACCCCGCGCAGGTGCACCGGCGCGCCGCGCCCGTTGAACACCGGTGCATCGACCCATGCGAAATCCGGCGAGAAGCCGATGCACCACACCACGCTGGTGATGCCCGCTGCGGCAAGGTCGAGCCGCGTGCGTTCTTCCTGCGGCTCCCATACCGGCGTGTAGACCGAAGGTGGCGGCGCCTCGATGCCCTGCGCGGCGATGTGCTTGTCGATCGATGCGTTGATGCGGTTGTAGGTGCCGTCGGCCTGGTCGAGGTTGTCGCGCAGGTTGGGCTGCAATTCGAAGCTGCCGTCGTCGAAGCCGCTCAGCAGGCCGTATAGCTCCATGCCTTCGAGCGCGAAGCGCCGCAGGTCGATGTCGCGCCCGCCGTCGCGGCCGGTCACGTAGTGGTTGGTGTTGTCGCGCACGCCTTCGCGCAGCGGATGCTCGGTGACGGGCATGTCGTAGTACTTCATGTCGGCGAGCCAGTCGACCACCTCCCGGCCGCGATAGAAGCGCGCGCAGCGCGGTGCGTTGCCGGTGGCCAGGTGCACCTTGCGGCCGGCCAGGTGCAGGTCTTCGGCGATTTGCGCGCCCGACTGGCCGCAGCCCACCACCAGCACCGCGCCCTCGGGCAACTGCGCCGGGTTGCGGTACTGCGCCGAGTGGAACTGCGCCACGCCCGCAGGCAGCTTCTCGGCCAGGCGCGGCACGATGGGGCGGTGGTAGCCGCCCGAGGCCACCACCACCTGGTCGGCGGTGTAGAGGCCGGCGTCGGTCTGCACGCTGAAGCGCCCGCGCTCGCCGTCGCGCGATACGCGTTCGACAGTCACGCCCTCGATGGCCGGCGCCTTCACGTGCTCGACGAAGCCCGCGAGCCATTCGTTGATCTGGTCCTTGACCATGAAGCCGTGCGGATCGCCGCCGGTGTAGCCCCAGCCCGGCAACTGGCACTGCCAGTTGGGCGTGACGAGGCAGAACGAGTCCCAGCGCTGCGTGCGCCAGGTGTGCACCAGGCTGCGCTTCTCGATCACGAGATGGTCGATGCCGCGCTGCTGCAGGCAGTGGCTCAGCGACAGGCCGGCCTGGCCGCCGCCGACGATGACGACGCTGTAGTGGCTGCGTCCGCCGTAGGGATGTGACATGGGGTTCTTCTTTCTCTGGATGTGGGGAACGCGTCAGTCGATGGCGACGACGGTGACATGGGGGGCGGCGGTGGCCGCGAAGCGTGCGGCTGTCAGTTCGATCTGCGCGAGCTGGTCCATCGCCTGCGAGCATGCAAAGCCGTACTTCGCGCGCACGCGCTCGGAGGCCTGGCCCAGGGCATCGCGGGTGCGTTGCATGAAGTCGGCGAGGGCATAGCGCTCGCCGGGCGCGAGATGCTCCCGTACCACGCTGGAGGGCGAGTAGCAGCGCGTCTCGCTGGCGTCGGGCCAGCGCACGCGGAAGTGGGTCACGGGCATGCGGCGGCCTCCGCTTGCAGGCTGGGCGGCTGGATGAACGCGTCGCTGCCGAAGTCCCACAGCAGCGCCTCTTCGCCTCCGGCGCGCAGGCGCACCTGCCGCGTGGCATCGACCTCGCCGATCACGCCGCAGGCGATGTCGCGCGCGGCAAAGCGCGCCATCACCGAAGCCACCTGCGCGGGCGCCACGCTGAGCACGAAGCCGTAGCTCGGGAACGACGAGAGCCAGCGCAGCAGCGGCACGCCGTCGGGCCGTGGCAGCGCATCAAGGTCAATGCGCGCGCCCACGCCCGAGCATTCGAGCAGCATCATGGCCGTGCCTACGGCGCCGGCCATGCTGATGTCCTTGGCGGCGCCGCACAGGCCGTCTTCGGCAATCGCCGGCAGCAGCTCGAGGTCGGCGCGCAGCCGCGCGGCGGGCGCGCGGGTCGATGCGTTCCAGTACGGAAAAGGCTCTTCGTAGGCACCGCGCAGGTCGGCCGCCATCACCAGCAGATGCCCAGGCTTCGCGTCGAAGCTGGTGAGCAGCCGGCGCGCATGCCCGAGGATGGCAACCGCCAGTTGCGGCCGCTCGCTGCGGTTGTTGCTGTGGCCGCCGACGATGGGCACGCCGTAGCGCACGGCGGCTTCCGCCATGCCGCGCAGAACGTCGTCGGCGGGGCTCATGCCAGTGCTCCACAACGCATCGACCACGGCGGTGGGGCGCCCGCCCATGGCGTAGATGTCGCTCACGTTGACCATCACGCCGCAGTAGCCGGCAAACCACGGCATGCGCACGATGAAGTCTTCGACCAGCCCTTCGATGGCGAACAGCAGGTAGCCGCCGTGGCCGTCCGGAATGGCCGCGCAGTCGTCGCCGATGGGCACGGCCTGCGCGAGCGCGGCATGGCCGCCGGGCAGCGAACGGCCGAGGGCAGACACCACGTCGCTGATGTCGCGCTTGTGGGCGAATCCGCGCGTGGCGCGCAGGGCCTCGGCGATGTCGTGGACGTGCTGCGTCATGCCGCCACCTTGGCGCGGGTGACGAAGCCGCTGACGGGATCGTGGCAAGGCGGATACCACGCAAGGTCGGCCTGCATGCGCGCATGCGGACGGCCATGCACGCTGGTTTCCTCCAGCGTCGTCCAGCCGAGCTTGTTGAACAGCGGCACGTTCTGCATCTGCACCTGCGCGAAAAAGGTCTCGCAGCCCAGTGCGTGGGCACGCGACACGGCCAGCCGGATCAGCGTGGCGCCAAGGTGCCCCTGGCTGCGGAAGGCGGGGTGCACGGCCAGCCGCGAGCCCCACCATTCGCCTTCGGCCTCACCGCGATGGATGCGCACCGTGCCCACCACCTGCTCGGGCATGCCGCCGTTGCATGACATGGCCACCAGCAGGCGCGCGTGGTCGTCGATGGCGTCGCGGTCGTCGCGCACGAAGATGCCTTGCTCGATGCAGAACACCGCGCGGCGCAGCGCCATGGCTTCGTCGCGCTCCCATTGCTGGGCGGCTTCGCGCACCAGGTATTCGACGGGCGCGTAGTGGTCCGCCATCTCGCAGAGGTCGTCGATGCACAGCATGGTCAGCTTTCGCTTTCTTTTTCGTATATCGACAGCGACGAGCACGCGCCGCACTTGCCGCAGCCGGCCTTGATGTCGGCCGAGCGCAGGCCCGCCGCCACCACGCGTTCGCCCAGCGGCGCGAGCAGCGACTTCATGAACTCCGGCGTGGGAGCCGGATGGTCTTCCAGCGGCGTGCCGCTGATCGGCACGAAGGGCACGACGAAGGGATACACGCCGCGCGCCAGCAGCTGGTCGCAGGTGTCGAGGATGGCTTCTCGCGTGTCGCCCAGCCCGGCCAGGATGTACGTGCTGACCTGCCCGCGCCCGAACACGCCCACGGCTGCCTCGAACGCGCTCATGTAGCGCGAGACGGGCACGCTTGCCTTGCCCGGCATGATGCGTTCGCGCACCTCGGGCGTGACCACTTCGAGGTGCATGCCCAGCGTGTCGATGCCGGCGGCCTTCATGCGGTGGAACCACTGGTCGTCGTCGGGCGGCTCGCACTGGCCCTGGATGGGGATGTTGACTGCGGCCTTGATGGCGAAGGCGCTCTCGCACAGCACCGCGGCGCCGCGGTCGGTGGCGTTGGGCGTGCCGGTGGTCATCACCATGTGCTTCACGCCGTCGAGCAGCACGGCGGCGCGCGCCACTTCGGCGAGCTGCTCGGGCGTCTTGCGCGCGACGGTGCGGCCGGCCGCGAGCGACTGGCCGATCGCGCAGAACTTGCAGCTCTTCTTGCGGCTCTCGTAGCGGATGCAGGTCTGCAGCACGGTGGTGGCCAGCACGTCGCTGCCGTGCAGCGTGGCGATGTGCGAGTAGGGCACGCCGTCGAAGGTCTGCATGGCGTAGAAGCGCGGCTGCTTCGGAAAGCTGATGCTCGCGATGGGAATGCTGCCGCGCATCACGCGGCTCATGCCGCTCGCGTCCGGCGCCTCGGCGGTGAAGGGCGAGTGCCAGGCGGTGGACGTGTGCACCGGCACCATGATCGTGTGGCCGTCGACCGTCACGGCCTTGTGGTCCGAAGGGCCAGCGCCGCCTCGGCGGCTCGAGACGCCGGCCGACGGATCAACCAGCCGCAACCCGAAGGACTGGAGCTCGGTCATCAGTTGCCGGCTGTCCTGCTGCTGCGTCGTCATGGGTCTTGTGGTCATGGTCGGGGCTCCGTTGGGCGAAAGGTTGCGTGAGGTGCATGGGCACGGTGGTCTGCGCCGGGCGGTCGTTGATGGCGAGCGACAGCAGCTCGGGCCGCGCGTAGTGGCCGACCGAGTCCATCATTCGCTTGCGCTTGGCGATCAGCGCCATGTCGAGGTCGGCCACCACCATGCCTTCGCCCTCGGTGAGCGGCGGCGCCAAGTGCTTGCCCTCGGGCGAAACGATGGCCGTGTGGCAGCCGCCGCGCAGCGCCTTCTGCAGTTGCGCATCGGGCGTGACCGAGCGGATCTGCTCGTCGGTGAGCCAGCCGGTGGCGTTGACCACGAAGCAGCCCGACTCCAGCGCGTGGTGGCGGATGGTCACTTCCATCTGCTCCGCGAAGATCGGGCCGACCAGCGAGCCGGGAAATTGCGCGCAGTGGATCTGCTCGTGCTGCGCCATCAGCGCGTAGCGCGCGAGCGGGTTGTAGTGCTCCCAGCAGGCGAGCGCGCCGACGCGGCCCACGGCGGTGTCGACCACCTTCAGGCCGGCGCCGTCGCCCATGCCCCAGACCATGCGCTCGTGATAGGTCGGCGTGATCTTGCGGCGCTTGAGCACCAGCGTGCCGTCGGCGTCGAACACCAGCTGCGTGTTATAGAGGCTGCCGTTGTCGCGCTCGTTCACGCCGAGCACGACCACCATGTTCCGTGCGCGGGCCCTTTCCGCCACGGCCTGCGTGACCGGGCCGGGCACGACCACCGCGCGCTCCGCCAGCCGCAGGTGCGGCGCGCCCTGCAGCACCGGCGGCAGCACGAAGCTGAAGTAGGGGTAGTAGGGCACGAAGGTCTCGGGAAAGACCGCGAGCTGCGCGCCCTTGGCAGCGGCCGCGTCGATGGCGCTGCACACGCGCTCCAGCGTGCCGTCGGGCCGCTCGAAGTCGGGTGCGATCTGGATCGCCGCCGCCCGAACGGTGGTGGGTGTGGATGCCATCGCCGCGCCTTCGCTCACAGTGTCCAGGTGTCGAGGATGACGGCGCCGGCCTTCTTGTGCAGCAGCACGAGGTCGAGCACGTCGAGCGGGTTGATCGGCGTGATGCCTTCGATCAGCGCGCCTTCGCCGTGGCCGTACAGCGCCTGCAGCGCGAAGCGGCAGGCGTAGACCTTGCCGCCTTCTTCCATGAACTTGACGATCTGCTTGTTGAAGTTCTGGTGGCCCGGGAAGGCCTCGTCGCCCAGCGTGGGAAAGCCGCGCTGCACGCCCAGCGTCACGCCGGGGCCGTACAGCAGGACCGAGGTCTCGTAGCCCTTGCGCCGCAGCCGCGTGGCCTGCAGCAGGTTGACGAAGCCGATGGAGCCTTCGAAGGCCACGGTGTGGAAGGTGACGAGTGCCTTCTCGCCGGGCTCGGCCTTGACGTCTTCGAACACCTTCTCTTCGTAGTCGACGAGGTACTCGCCTTTTTCGTTGCGGGGGCGGGTGACTTTGGGCATGTGGGACTCCGGTTGGGTGGTTGGACACGCAGGTCTTGCGTGCCTTCCTCTTCGCAGGCGATGTGCCAGCGTTCGCGCGGCTGTGTGCAATCAAGTCGCGATCAACGCGCAGCGGCGCGGGCCGCAAGCCGCAAAAATTTTTTTGGACAAGTGCAAGGGCCGGCCGGCGGCCGGGCCGGGCGGCTCGCCGCGCACCGGCAAGACGCATGCGCCGTGCGATCAATGCACCCGATCAATGGGGTTGATCGCACCTGATCGAAGCATCCGGGCCCTCTGGGGCGGGCGCGAATCCTGCGTGTTGATCGGTGGCCGGATGCAATCAATGAATGCGATCAACTTCGCCGGAGCCCCCCGATGACCACCATCACCGCCCACTGGCGCAGGCAACTGCGCAACAGCGCCCGCCCGGCCTACCTGCAGCTGGCCGAGCTGATCGCCGACGACATCAAGACCGGGCGACTCGGCGTGCGCGACCGGCTTCCCACGCTGCGAGAACTGGCTAACGACCTGGAGCTGAACTACACGACCGTGGCGCGCGGCTATGCCGAGGCGCGCAAGCGCGGGCTGATCGATTCGCGCGCGGGCACGGGCACCTTCATCCGCTCGGGCAGCCCGAGCCTGCGGCTGCGCGGCGGCAGCGGCGCCGAGATGACGATGAACATGCCGCCCGAGCCCGACGACGAGCACCTGATGGCGCGGCTGCACGACAGCGCGAGCCGGGCCTTCGCGCAGGCCGACTTCCACGACCTGCTGCGCTACCAGGACTTCGGCGGCACCCCGCACGACCGCGCCGCCGCCATGCACTGGCTGCGGCCCTTCGTGCCCGATGCAAGCGTCGACCGCATCCTGGTGTGCCCGGGCATCCACGGCGTGCTGACAGCGCTGTTCTCGCAGCTCGCACGGCCGGGCGAACTGGTGTGCGTGGAGTCGCTCACGTACCCCGGCGTGAAGGCCATCGCGGCGCAGCTGGGCGTGCAGCTGCATGCGCTGCAGATGGACGACGACGGCCCCATCGCTGACGCCTTCGAGCACGCCTGCAAGACGCTCAAGCCCAAGGCGCTGTACTGCAACCCCACGCTGCTGAATCCGACCTCGGCCACGGTGTCGCGCGCCCGGCGCGAGGCGCTGGCGGACGTGGCGTTGCGCTACGCGGTGCCGATCATCGAGGACGACGCCTACGGCATGCTGCCGCGCCAGGTGCCCGCGTCGCTCGCCACGCTGGCACCGGGGCTCACCTACTACGTGAGCGGATTTTCGAAATGCTTCGGCGCGGGGCTGCGCAGCGCGTATGTGTGCTCGCCGACGGTGGTGCAGTCGCAGCGGCTGGCCGGCGCAATGCGCGCGACCACGGTGATGGCCTCACCCATCACCAATGCGCTGACGACGCTGTGGGTGGAAGACGGCACCGCCGAAGAAATGCTGCAGGCGGTGCGCGCCGAGTCGATGGCGCGGCAGGTGCTCGCCACGCGCTACCTGGGCGCAAGCGGCCTGCAGGCGCATCCGGAGGGGTTTCATGCGTGGCTGCCGCTCACGCCGGGCTGGAGTCCGGTGGAGTTTGCGTCCTACCTGCGCACGCAGAACGTGGGCGTGGTGGCGAGCGCGGCCTTTTCCACCGACGGCGATCCGCCCGATGCGGTGCGCATCTGCCTGGGCGGGCCGATGTCGCGCGAGCAGTGCGATCAGGCGCTGCGGCTCATTGCGGACACGCTGGCGCATCCGCTGCATCCGCATGCCACGCTGCGCTGACCGCCCGCTGGCGCAGGCGAGGGCGGTTTCAGCGCTTGGCGAACACGCCGCTCCATGCGAACACGGAGTTGGGTGCGTTCACATGCCGCAGGCTGGGCACGGGGCGCGGCTGCGGCTCTTTCTTGCGGGGGGCTTCCTCTTCGACGCGTACGCCCTTGGCCAGCTGGTCGTCGACCAGGCTCTGCAGCGTGACGGAGTCGAGGAACTCCATCACATGGTGGTTGGCGGATGCCCAGAGCGCGTCGGTCGAGTAGCAGCCGGAATCGCCGGCTGCGGCGCTCGTGCCGGCTTTGTCGCGCGGCGGTGCGGCCTCGACCTCCGGTGTGGCTTGGCCGTCGACCGAGAACAGGATGTCCGCAACGGTGATCTCCGACGCCTTGCGCATCAGCGTATAGCCGCCGCCCGGGCCTCGGGTCGCCTTCACCAGCCCATGCTGGCGCAGTTTGCTGAAGAGTGCCTCCAGCGACGAGCGGGCAATGTGTTGGCGCTTGGCGATGGACGCCAGGGCCACGGGGCCGGCCTGCTCGCGCAGCGCGACATCGATCATGGCCGTCACGGCGAAGCCGCCCTTCGTCGTCAGACGCATGGAGTGTTCCTCATGGATGTGTCTGGAATACAGACATTGAATGAATGGCTGTCTTGCGCGTTCGCGGAAGACAGCGCCGGAACGTAGGTGTCCGAAAGCCCCGAAAAGTTTCCGGAATGCTTCTTAAGCTTCTTCAGGTTTGGATGTAACCAACGGTTCGTGCGTCAGTGGTTTCCGGCGATCGGGGCTCGCCCATCATTTCGCGCAGGGTGGCTTCGATCATGCGGGACATGGCGTCCAGGGCCAGGTCGTTGGGCTGGGTGCCGAAGGGTTCCTCGATTTCCGCGCCCAGTGCCTCGAGTGCGAAGAAGGTGTATGCGACGAACGCGACCACCACCGGCGTCATCGCGCCGATGGCATCGACCAGGCCGAAGGGCAGGAGCACGCAGTAGAGATAGATGGTGCGGTGGATGATGACGGAATAGGTGAAGGGGATCGGCGTGCTGG
The DNA here is from genome assembly GCF_977011995.1 of Variovorax durovernensis. NCBI lineage: Bacteria > Pseudomonadati > Pseudomonadota > Betaproteobacteria > Burkholderiales > Comamonadaceae > Variovorax > Variovorax durovernensis. Next base: position 796,116 of record NZ_CDRNCW010000001.1, read on the forward strand.
CGATGCGCTCGCAGCCGCCCAGTGCCTCCGTCAGCCGCCCCAGCGGAATTTCCATGGCCTGCGCGAGCATCGGGTCGAGCCGGCCGCTCTTGCGCTGGTCGCGCAGCCATTCGCCGACCATGAGCAGCAGCATGGCCGGCTTGAAGCGCGCTGTGCGCAGGCGCTCGCAGTCTTCGGGCGGCAGCAGTCGTGCGAGGTCGGTGGAGGGATCGGTGCCTCTCAGCTGATGGCGCAGCGCATGCACGAAGGCGATGAGGCGCGTGGCCGCCACGCCGGCGTGCGCGGTGGAGTCGGAGTGGGCGTCAGAGTCGCCCAGTGTCAGCGCCTGGCGCACCAGCGAGCGCGTTTCATTGAGCAAGGTGCCCCACAGCGTGCGGGCTTCCCAGTAGCGCGAATAGCTCGTGCTGTTCCTGAAGCCCAGGAAGATCGCCAGCGTGAGGCCGATGAGCGAGAAGGGCACGAAGTTGAGAGGCACCTTCCATTGAAAAAGCCGCCCGTGCAGCACCGTCACCAGCACCGCGAAGGCGGTGGTCCACAACAGCTGCGGCACGATGTCCGGCAGAACCGAGCCGCGCCACACGAAGAGCATGCGCAGCCAATGAGGGCGGGGTCGGACGATCATCGGTCGGCCATTATCCCCGCGTGCTGGCGCCAGGCACCCCCGGACCACAGAATGGCGCTCTCATCAACACCCCCGAGGCATTCGCCGATCCACACACCATGTTGATCTACGCAATCCAGAGAGTTGGCTACGACTACAAGCAGACTGACCCGCAGGGAGAGACGAACCTGATCGCCTTCATGGCCGCCATCGACGCCTTCCCGTGGACCGAGCAGCTCGCGCAATGGGACGATCAGCAGGACGGCCCGCTGCCGACGATGGTGCTGCAGAACGGGCTCGATCAGCGGGAGCTCTGGATCTCGGCGCTGGGCGACGAACGCAACCGCAGCTACCAGCTGCAGTCGGTGTCGATTCAGATGCGCAAAGGCTTCTTCGGCAAGGCGAAGCCGGAGCAGGACGCGGCGGTCGTGGACGAGTGCAGCCGCGCGGAGGTCGATCGCCTTTGCGAACTTTTCTGCGACGGCCAGTACGAGGTTTTCGATCGCGAGGTGGCAAGGCTCGCCGCGCGGGAAAGCGGCGACTGAGAGCGGCGGCGCGGCTCGCGCGCTTTTTCTTATCTATTCTTCTTATTCAATTAGTAGTAATAGATAAGGGTAGACACTCGCTGTGGACAGCGCGCTTTTTTCCATGGCTGACAACGACTTGCCATGCCGGTGTCACTGTGTGCTCCCGTGTTTTCCGGCTGCCCGGGAACAGGAACAACTCGAGGCCGGATGCGCCCGCTGTGGATAAGCGGGGCCTTGTGCCTGAACTGTCCCCAGGGTTTTCCCGGAGAGGTGGCTCTGATATGTTTTGAACGCCATCCCTCTCCATCCGCAACTCCATCGGTTTGTCTTGAACTCCATCAGCTTCCACCCCAACCGCTTCGACGCCGCCATCGTCGACCTCGACGGCACCATGGTCGACACGCTCGGCGACTTCGCCGCATCGCTGAACCGCATGCTGGCCGATCTTTCCTTGCCCGCGGTCGCGCCTGCTGCGATCGAGCGCATGGTGGGCAAGGGGTCGGAGCACCTGATCCATTCCGCGCTCGTGCATGTGATGGCGCCCACCGAAGGCGATGCCGCCGAAGCAAAGGCGCGCGCGTTGTTCGACCGCGCCTGGGAGCGCTATCAGCATCACTACCTGGCGGTGAACGGCCAGCACTCGGCCGTGTACGCGGGCGTGATCGACGGCCTGAAGGCATTGCGCGCCCAGGGACTGAGGCTGGCCTGCCTCACGAACAAGCCGACGTCGTTCGCGAAGCCGCTGCTGGCCGAGAAGGGGCTCGACGGATTCTTCGAACTGGTGTTCGGCGGCGACGCCTTCGAGCGCAAGAAGCCCGATCCGCTGCCGCTGCTGAAGACCTGCGAGGCGCTGGGCACGGCGCCCGCGCGCACGCTGATGGTGGGCGACTCGAGCAATGACGCGCGTGCCGCGCGCGCCGCCGGCTGCCCCGTGGTGCTCGTGACCTATGGCTACAACCACGGCGAGCCGGTGCGGGCGGTGGATGCCGATGGCTTCGTGGATTCGCTGGCCGAACTCGCGGCCGCCTGACTACTGCTTGCCGAGCAGCGCGTCCTTCAGCTTCCAGTCGGCCGGATTCGGCCCCAGCCAGATGCGCAGGAGGGCGTTGAAGAAGGCCGGCTCCTTCACCGGGTCGGGCTGCGGCACCCCGCGCACGGTGATCACGGTGCCTGTGCCGGGCACCCAGTCGATGTTGAAGGTGTCGCCGGTCTTCAGCTGCTTCTGGTCCGCGAACATCTGGCCCATGCGCAACAGGCCCGGAATGAGGTTGACCATCTCGCTCTTGGGCGAGTTCTCTTCCACGCCCTTGGTGAAGAGCTTGCCGAGTTCGTTGGCGTCGATGTCGCGCAGCATGGTGATGGCCACGCGCTTGGGGCCCGGCGCGGCCAGCGCCTCTTCAGGCGTCGACACTTTCTTGCCCACATACAGCCCCGCCGTGTAGACCTTGAAGATGGCCTTGTAGCGAATGCCCGCGCCGTTGAGCTGCAGCGGACTGCCATGCAGGTCCATGCGGTCTTCGAGCTTGACGCCGGCCACGTCGACCTGGGCCGCCGCGGCGCCGAGCGCGGCAGTGGCAAGGCAGGCCGCCAGGGCGAGCCGGGAGAACGCGGTCGGGAGCGAAAAAGCTGGCACGGAAGGTCTCCTTGTTATTTTGCGAACGGTCGTGCGAATGTATCTTTTTGTTTTACGGCCAGCCTCGGGGGGAACCCTGAAGCCGCCCTGGAACGGCTGTTGTCGTGCGAACCGGCGTTTTCGTGGGCTAAACTCGGCTTTCCATGTTCGTTCATCACATCAATCAAACAGGTGAAGGCAGCCGGGGAGCCTGGCCCTGGCGTAGCCATACTTCGCTGACTGTTTGATTGCACGGCGCACGCCGTGCGCCCGCGGTTCCGGATCGACACATACTCGACGACGCCGGACCACCCGTGAATGACCTTGCCCCCGGCCAAAGGAGCGCCGGCTGGCAATTGGAGAACGAACCCGTGATTACCGAACTTGAATTCAAGAGCCTCAGCGCCCAGGGCTACAACCGTATTCCGCTGATGGCCGAGGCCTTCGCCGACCTCGAGACGCCTCTTTCCCTCTATCTCAAGCTCGCCCATTCGCAGGGCGGCGGCAAGCACAGCTTCCTGCTCGAATCCGTGGTGGGCGGCGAGCGCTTCGGGCGCTACAGCTTCATCGGACTGCCCGCAAGGACTTTGCTGCGCGCCAGCGGCTTCGGCGCCGAGGCCGTCACCGAGGTGGTGACCGACGGGCAGGTGGTGGAAACCGTCAAGGGCAATCCGCTCGACTTCGTCGCTGAATACCAGAAGCGCTTCAAGGTGGCGCTGCGCCCGGGCCTTCCCCGCTTCTGCGGCGGCCTCGCGGGCTACTTCGGCTACGACACCGTGCGCCACATCGAGCGCAAGCTCGAAAAAAGCTGCCCGCCTGACACGCTGGGCTGCCCCGACATCCTGCTGCTGCAGTGCGAAGAGCTGGCCGTCATCGACAACCTGTCGGGCAAGCTCTACCTCATCGTCTATGCCGATCCGAAGCAGCCCGAGGCCTATGCCGTGGGCAAGCGCCGCCTGCGCGAACTGAAGGAAAAGCTCAAGTACTCGGTGAGCGCGCCCATCGTGAAGCCCACGCAGCCGCATCCGCCCGAGCGCAGCTTTGCCAAGGCCGACTACCTTGCGGCCGTGGAGCGCGCCAAGGAAATGATCGCCGCCGGCGACTTCATGCAGGTGCAGGTGGGCCAGCGCATCAGCAAGCGCTACACCGAGTCGCCGCTGTCGCTGTACCGCGCGCTGCGTTCGCTGAACCCGTCGCCCTACATGTACTACTACAACCTCGGCGACTTCCACGTGGTGGGCGCGTCGCCCGAGATCCTGGTGCGCCAGGAGAACACGGGCGACGGCGAGCAGAAGATCACCATCCGCCCGCTGGCCGGCACGCGTCCGCGCGGCGCCTCGATCGAGCTCGACAAGGCCGCCGAGGTGGAACTCATCAACGACCCGAAGGAGCGCGCCGAGCACGTGATGCTGATCGACCTTGCGCGCAACGACATCGGCCGCATCGCCAAGACCGGCACCGTGAAGGTGACCGAGGCCTTCGCGGTGGAACGCTACAGCCACGTGATGCACATCGTGAGCAACGTCGAAGGCACGCTGAAGGACGGCATGACCGCCATCGACGTGCTGAAGGCCACGTTCCCGGCCGGCACGCTGACCGGCGCCCCCAAGGTGCATGCGATGGAACTGATCGACCAGCTGGAGCCCACCAAGCGCGGCCTCTATGGCGGCGCCTGCGGCTACATCAGCTATGCGGGCGACATGGACGTGGCCATTGCCATTCGCACCGGCATCGTGAAGGACCAGATGCTGCACGTGCAGGCCGCGGCCGGCGTGGTGGCCGACTCGGTGCCGGAGCTCGAGTGGAAGGAAACAGAAGCCAAGGCGCGCGCACTCCTGCGTGCCGCCGAACTGGTCGAGGAAGGCCTGGAATGATGAGCAACGCACCCGATATTCAGAACGACTTCTCGCACGAGATCATCGGCGCCGCCGTCGAGGTGCAGCGCGTGCTCGGCACGGGGCTCGACGAAGCGGCCTATGCCGCGGCGCTGGCCATAGAGCTGGCCGAGCGCGAGATCGGCTTCACCCGCGACGTGGCGCTGTCGGCCAGCTACAAGGGCCGGTCGCTGGGCGAGGTGTACCGCGCGGGCTTCGTGATCGAGCAGTCGGTCATCGTCGAGCTCAAGGCGGTCGATGTGCTTGCCGACCTGCATCGCGCACAGGTGCTGGCCGCGCTGCGGCTGTCTGGCCTCAAGCTGGGCCTCCTGATCAACTTCAACGTGTTCCCCGTCGTCAAGGGCGTCCACCGGATTGTGAGCAAGCCATGAAACTGCTGATGATCGACAACTACGACAGCTTCACCTACAACATCGTCCAGTACTTCGGCGAGCTGGGTGCGGACGTGCAGGTGCACCGCAACGACGAGATCACGGTGGGGCAGATCGGCGAGCTGATCGCTTCGGGCGTGACGCGGCTGGTGGTGTCGCCCGGACCTTGTTCGCCGGCGGAGGCGGGCGTGTCGGTGGCGGCCATCGAGGCCTTCGCGGGCAAGCTGCCCATTCTTGGCGTGTGCCTGGGCCACCAGGCCATCGGCGCGGCCTTCGGCGGCAAGATCGTGCGCGCGCAGCAGCTGATGCACGGCAAGACCAGCGAGATCACGACCACGCAGGAAGGCGTGTTCGCGGGGCTGCCGCAGAAGTTCACCGTCAACCGCTATCACTCGCTGTCCATCGAGCGCGAGAGTTGTCCCAAGGCACTGGCTGTCACCGCCTGGACCGACGACGGCGAGATCATGGGGGTGCGGCACACCGGATTCGCGCACGACGTGCGCATCGAAGGCGTGCAGTTCCATCCCGAATCGATCCTCACCGAGCACGGCCACGCCATGCTCAAGAACTTCCTGGACTAGCAGCATGGCTCTCCCCCAGGCTTCGCGCACTTCGTGTCGCTTCGCCAACCCACTCGCCGGGGGCAATACCGGCGGCCCGGCAGAGCCGGTTCCGCGGTATTCCCACTAAGGTCTCAAAGACATGTCCACCTCTGATTCCCTCGTCGACCTGCGCAGCGACACCGTCACCCAACCCACGCCCGCGATGCGCGAGGCCATGATGGCGGCGCCGCTGGGCGACGACGTCTTCGGCACCGATCCGAGCGTGAATGCGCTGCAGGAAAAGATCGCCGCCTTGCTCGGCTTCGAGGCCGCGCTGTTCGTGCCCACCGGCACGCAGAGCAACCTGTGCGCGATCCTTTCGCACTGCGGCCGGGGCGACGAATACATCGTCGGCCAGCAGGCGCATTGCTACCGCTGGGAAGGCGGCGGCGCGGCGGTGTTCGGCAGCGTGCAGCCGCAGCCGCTCGACCATGCGCCCGACGGCACGCTGCCGCTCGCGCAGATCGAGGCCGCCATCAAGCCCGACGATGCGCACTTCGCGCGCACGCGGCTGCTGGCGCTGGAGAACACGTTGGGCGGCAAGCTGCTGCCCTTCGAGTACGTGCAGGCTGCGACCGACCTGGCGAAGAGCAAGGGGCTGCAGCGGCACCTGGACGGCGCGCGTCTCTTCAATGCGGCGACCGCGCAGGCTGCGTTGAACGAGCGCAGCGACATCCGCGCGGAAGCCCGCCGCATCGCGCAGTGCTTCGACAGCGTGTCGGTGTGCTTCAGCAAGGGCCTGGGCGCACCCATCGGCTCGGCGCTGGTGGGTTCGCGCGAGTTCATCGCGCGGGCGCACCGCATTCGCAAGATGGCCGGCGGCGGCATGCGGCAGGCCGGCTTGCTGGCGGCGGCGGCATCGCACGCGCTCGACCACCACATCGACCGCCTGGCCGACGACCATGCACTGGCGCAGCGGCTCGCACAGGGGCTCGAAGGCATCGAGGGGCTGAAGGTCGAGGCGCCGCACACCAACATCGTGTTCGTCGATCTCACCGGTGCCGCGCAGGCGCGTTCCGCTGAACTGCTCGCGAGCCTCAACCAGCAAGGCATTCTTGCGACGGGGCTCTACCGGCTGCGCTTCGTGACACACCTCGATGTCGATGCCGCCGGCGTCGACCGCGCGGTCACAGCGATCCGCGGATTCTTCAACGCCTGAGCCCCAGGGGAGCAAGATGCCTGATCTTCCTCATCTGCTCGCCTTCATCGCCGCCGGCTGGCTGCTCAACCTGACACCGGGGCCCGACGTGCTGTACGTCGTGACCAATTCGCTGCGTACAGGCGTGCGCGCCGGCATCGTGGCGGGGCTCGGCATCACGGCGGGCTGCTTCGTCCACATCTTTGCCGCCGCCGTGGGCGTCGGCACGCTGATGGCGACGTCGGCCACCGCCTTCACCGTGCTCAAGTACATCGGCGCAGCGTACCTGCTGTACCTTGGAGTGCGCATGTTGCTGTCGCGCGCCAAGCCGCCGGCCGACCTGCAGGCCGAGGCCGCGGCTGCCGGTGAGCGCAGCCTGAAGGCGATCTTTCTGGGCGGCTTCTGGACCAACGTGCTCAACCCCAAGGTCGCGCTGTTCTTCCTGGCTTTCGTGCCGCAATTCATCGCGCCCGGTGCCGGCAATACGGCGCTCTACTTCGTGCTGCTGGGCGTGCTGTTCAACGTCAACGCCATTCCCGTGAACGTCGGCTGGGCCGTCGCCGCGGGCTGGATGGCGCGCCGCAGCGCCGTGCAGAAGGGCATGCACTGGCTCGACCGCGCCGCCGGCGTGCTGTTCATCGGCTTCGGCCTCAAGCTTGCATTCACCGATGCGCCCGCCGTTCGCGTCGGCCGCTGATTCACCCCGAGGAGACTTTCCATGATCACCCCCCAGGAAGCGCTGCAGCGCACCATCGAACACCGCGAAGTCTTCCACGACGAGATGCTGCACATCGTGCGCCTCATCATGAGCGGCGAGTGCTCGCCGGTGATGATGGCCGCGCTGATCACCGGCCTGCGCGTGAAGAAGGAAACCATCGGCGAGATCACCGCCGCCGCGCAGGTGATGCGCGAGGTATCGACCAAGGTGCCGGTGATCAACCGGGCGAACCTGGTCGACATCGTCGGCACCGGTGGCGACGGCTCGCACACCTTCAACATCTCGACCTGCTCGATGTTCGTGGCGGCCGCCGCGGGCGCCAAGGTGAGCAAGCACGGCGGGCGCAGCGTGTCGAGCAAGTCGGGCAGCGCCGACGTGCTGGAGTCGCTGGGCGTGAACATCAACCTGAGGCCCGAGCAGATCGCGCGCTCCATCGAGGAGTGCGGCATCGGCTTCATGTTCGCGCCGAATCACCATCCCGCGATGAAGAACGTCGCGCCGGTGCGCAAGGAACTCGGCATCAAGACGATCTTCAACATCCTCGGGCCGCTGACCAATCCGGCCGGCGCGCCGAACATCCTGATGGGCGTGTTCCACCCCGACCTCGTGGGCATCCAGGTGCGCGCGCTGCAGCGCCTGGGCACCGAGCATGCAATGGTGGTCTACGGCCGCGACGGCATGGATGAGATCTCGCTCGGCGCGGCCACCATGGTGGGCGAACTGAAGGACGGCGAGATCCGCGAGTACGAGCTGCACCCCGAGGACTTCGGCTTCGCGATGTCGAGCAACCGCGCGCTGCGCGTGGAAACGCCGGAGCAATCGAAAGCCATGCTGCTTGGGGTGCTCGACAATCAGGCTGGCCCTGCGCTCGACATCGTGCTGCTGAATGCCGGCGCCGCGCTCTATGCGGCCAACGTGGTCGATTCAGTGGCTGCGGGCGTCGAGCGTTCGCGCACCGCCATCGCGTCGGGTGCCGCCAAGGCCAAGCTCGCGGAGCTGGTCAAGGCATCCGCCACCGTCTGAACACAGAGAAACCGGGAGCATCAGAAACCCTATGTCCGACATCCTCGACAAGATCGTTGCCGTCAAGCACCAGGAGGTCGCCGCGGCCCGCAAGCGCGCGTCGCTCGAAGCCGTACGTTCCGATGCGCAGAGCCGCATGCTCACGCGCGACTTCGAAGCCGCCTTGCGCGCCAAGATCGCCGCGGGCCACGCTGCGGTGATTGCCGAAGTCAAGAAGGCCAGCCCGAGCAAAGGCGTGCTGCGCGAGGACTTCATTCCGGCCGACATCGCGCAGAGCTATGCGGAGGGCGATGGCACGGTCAGCGCGGCTTGTCTTTCGGTATTGACCGACAAGCAGTTTTTCCAGGGCGGCGTCGACTATCTCAAGCAGGCGCGTGCCTCGTGTGACCTGCCGGTGCTGCGCAAGGACTTCATCATCGACGACTACCAGGTCTACGAATCGCGCGCGATGGGCGCCGATGCGATCCTGTTGATCGCCGCTTGCCTCGACGACGCGCAGATGAAGGACTACGAAGCCATCGCGCGCGGGCTGGACATGGCGGTGCTGGTGGAGGTGCACGACGCGGCAGAACTCGACCGCGCGCTGAAGCTCAAGACGGCGCTGATCGGCGTCAACAACCGCAATCTGCGCAACTTCGAAGTGTCGATCCAGGCGACCATCGACCTGCTGCCCAGGCTGCCGAATGACCGCCTGCCGGTGACGGAGTCGGGCATCGGTACGCGCGAGGACGTGGCCACGTTGCGCGCTGCAGGCGTCAACGCCTTCCTGGTCGGCGAGGCCTTCATGCGCGCCAAGGAACCCGGCGAGGCCCTCGCTGCGTTGTTCAAATGAGCCGGCCCGATCAGCTGTCGAGCAGCGATCCCGCCGACTGGCCCGTAGCACCGGGCTGGCAGCCGCTGGTCGATGATTTCTTTGCCGGTGCTGTGGGGCAGAAATTGCAAGGCTTTCTGCGCGAGCGGCTCGATGCCGGCGCGGTGATTTTCCCGCCGCAGCCGCTGCGGGCGCTGGAGCTCACGCCGCCGGAAGACGTGCGCGTCGTCATCCTCGGCCAGGACCCGTACCACGGGCGCGGGCAGGCCGAAGGGCTGGCATTCTCGGTGGCGCCTGGGGTGGCGCTGCCGCCGTCGCTGCGCAACATCTTCAAGGAACTGCAGCGTGACCTCGGCACGCCGCCGCCTGCATTCCCCAATCCGGGCGGCAGCCTGGTGAAGTGGGCGACGCACGGCGTGTTGCTGCTCAACACTTGCCTGACGGTCGAGGAGGCCCAGCCCGCCAGTCATGCAGGCAAGGGCTGGGAGGTGCTGACAGATGCCGTCATCCGTCATGTTTCAGGCGGCGAAAAACCTGTTGTTTTTATGCTCTGGGGTTCGCACGCACAAAGTAAGCGGGCGTTGATCGACGTTGGGCGACATAAGGTGCTGATGTCGAATCATCCGTCGCCACTTTCGGCCCTGAGGCCGCCTGTGCCGTTCATCGGCTGCGGTCATTTTGGTGAAGCCCGTGCCTGGCGCGAAGCGCAGCAGTCGGCGGGGTGAAAACTTAGGCGATAATCGTGGGCTAACGCCTCGAGCGGTTTTCCAGCATCTTCGTTGATGCATGGGTTTCCGAGTAGTCACAAAATCGTGCTATATTTCGAGGTTCGCCGGAGAGGTGGCCGAGTGGTTAATGGCAGCAGACTGTAAATCTGCCCTCTTACGAGTACGCTGGTTCGAATCCAGCCCTCTCCACCAGCGATGAATTTGGTTTCTAAGAGCGATTGGATCTAGCGCTTTGGGTGCCTTGAAGTGCCCCCGATGCGGGAGTAGTTCAATGGTAGAACCCCAGCCTTCCAAGCTGATGACGCGGGTTCGATTCCCGTCTCCCGCTCCAGAGATTCGGTTCGTTGTTGAGGCGATGTGAATTCGTAACTTTGTTACAAAAGCCCTTTTGGCTCAGTGGTAGAGCACTCCCTTGGTAAGGGAGAGGTCGCGGGTCCGATTCCCGCAAAGGGCACCAGTTTTTGGGGGTTGCAACGGCAGCTTTGCAACCCATCTGCATACGTTGAAAACGTTTTTTTCGGAGTCGAAAAATGGCAAAAGGTAAATTCACCCGCACCAAGCCTCACGTCAACGTGGGCACGATCGGTCACGTCGACCACGGCAAGACCACGCTGACGGCTGCGATCGCAACGGTGCTGTCGGCCAAGTTCGGCGGCGAAGCCAAGGCCTACGACCAGATCGACGCTGCGCCCGAAGAAAAGGCCCGTGGCATCACGATCAACACCGCGCACGTCGAGTACGAAACGGCCAACCGCCACTACGCACACGTCGACTGCCCCGGCCACGCCGACTACGTGAAGAACATGATCACCGGCGCTGCCCAGATGGACGGCGCGATTCTGGTGTGCTCGGCCGCCGACGGCCCGATGCCCCAGACCCGTGAACACATCCTGCTGGCTCGCCAGGTGGGCGTGGGCTACATCATCGTGTTCCTGAACAAGTGCGACATGGTCGACGACAAGGAACTGCTCGAGCTGGTCGAAATGGAAGTTCGCGAACTCCTCGACAAGTACGAATTCCCCGGCGACGACACCCCCATCATCCATGGCTCGGCCAAGCTCGCCCTGGAAGGCGACAAGGGCGAACTGGGCGAAGGCGCCATCATGAAGCTGGCAGAAGCCCTGGACACGTACATCCCGACGCCCGAGCGCGCCGTGGACGGCACGTTCCTGATGCCCGTGGAAGACGTGTTCTCGATCTCGGGTCGCGGCACCGTGGTGACCGGCGCCGTCGAGCGCGGCGTGATCAAGGTCGGTGAAGAAATCGAAATCGTGGGCATCCGCCCGACGGTCAAGACCACCTGCACCGGCGTGGAAATGTTCCGCAAGCTGCTGGACCAAGGCCAGGCCGGCGACAACGTGGGCGTGCTGCTGCGCGGCACGAAGCGCGAAGAAGTCGAGCGCGGCCAAGTGCTGTGCAAGCCCGGCTCGATCAAGCCGCACACGCACTTCACCGCCGAGGTGTATGTCCTGTCGAAGGACGAAGGCGGCCGTCACACGCCGTTCTTCAACAACTACCGTCCGCAGTTCTACTTCCGCACGACGGACGTGACCGGCGCGATCGAGCTGCCCAAGGACAAGGAAATGGTCATGCCCGGCGACAACGTCAGCATCACCGTGAAGCTGATCAACCCGATCGCGATGGAAGAAGGCCTGCGCTTCGCCATCCGTGAAGGCGGCCGCACCGTGGGTTCGGGCGTCGTTGCCAAGATCCTCGACATCTAAGTCGGGCGCAAAGAGTACCGGAGGGGTATAGCTCAATTGGCAGAGCGTCGGTCTCCAAAACCGAAGGTTGTAGGTTCGATTCCTACTGCCCCTGCCACTTAGGTGGCACCCCTAAAGCCCATCGTGACCCGATGGGCTTCGGCGTCTCAAGAGACGCATTGAATTGAAGGCCGAAAGGCCACAGGAAATCAGCCAACCATGGCCACTTCTCAAATCGAAACCGTGAGCACCGGCGCCGACAAGGCCAAACTGGCCGTGGCTGTCGTGCTGGCAGTGGGCGCCATCGTGGCGTTCTACCTGCTGTCGCGCCAAGGCTCGGTGGTGCAATGGGCTGCGCTGCTGGTCGGTCTGGCTGCGGCCGTGGCTGCCTTCGGCAGCTCCGAGAGTGGCCGTCAGTTGTGGGCTTTCGGCCGCGACTCGTGGCGCGAGGTCAAGAAGGTCGTCTGGCCGACCCGCAAGGAAGCGATGCAGATGACGGCCTATGTGTTCGCCTTCGTGGCGATCATGTCCGTCTTCCTCTGGCTCACCGACAAGACGCTCGAATGGGTGTTTTTCGACCTCATTCTGGGCTGGAGAAAATAAATGACCGACGACGCAGTTGAAACCACGCCGAGCACGCCGGAGGAAGAAAACACCTCCGTGCTGGCTCCCGCCGCCAACCCCGATCTGCGTTGGTACGTGGTGCATGCCTATTCGGGCATGGAAAAGGCTGTCGAGCGCAACATCACCGAGCGCATCAACCGCGCCGGCATGCAGGACAAGTTCGGCCGCATCCTGGTTCCGACCGAAGAAGTGGTTGAAATCAAGAACGGCCAGAAGCGCACCACCGAGCGCCGCTTCTTCCCTGGCTACGTGCTGGTCGAAATGATCATGGACGACGAAAGCTGGCACCTGGTGAAGCACACCAACAAGGTGACGGGTTTCGTGGGCGGTGCCAAGAACCGTCCGGCCCCGATCTCGCAGAAAGAGGTCGAGGACATCGTCAGCCAGATGCAGCAGGGCACCGAAAAGCCGCGACACAAGGTCGAATTCACCGTCGGCGAATTCGTGCGCGTCAAGGAAGGCCCGTTCACCGACTTCAACGGCACGGTTGAAGAAGTCAACTACGAGAAGAGCAAGGTCAGCGTGTCGGTCATGATTTTCGGCCGTGCGACTCCTGTGGAACTCGAATTCAGCCAGGTCGAAAAGACCTGACGACCCACCGGCCTTTGCGCCGGTGTCATTGTTTCCGGCTGCGCGCTGTCCGACTCGGCGCGCGGCCTTGATCCCGAAGAGTCGTTTAACCCCGGGGAGCCTTGGTCGCAAGCCAAGGCGATATCACCCGCAAGGAGCAAAGCATGGCGAAAAAAATCGTCGGCTTCATCAAGCTGCAAGTCCCAGCTGGTAAGGCCAACCCGTCCCCGCCGATCGGTCCCGCACTCGGTCAGCGTGGTCTGAACATCATGGAATTCTGCAAGGCGTTCAACGCGCAAACGCAGAGCTACGAGCCGGGTCTGGCGCTGCCGGTGGTCATCACCGCTTTCGCCGACAAGAGCTTCACCTTCATCATCAAGTCGCCGCCGGCCGGCGTCCTGATCAAGAAGGCCATCAAGCTCGACAAGGGTTCCGCACGTCCGCACACCGACAAGGTCGGCAAGATCACGCGCGCCCAGCTCGAAGAGATCGCAAAGACCAAGATGAAGGACCTGACCGCGGCCGACATGGACGCAGCAGTTCGCACCATCGCCGGTACCGCCCGCTCGATGGGCGTGAATGTGGAGGGCGTGTAAATGTCCAAGATCACCAAGAAGCAAAAGTCGCTCGAAGGCAAGGTCGACAGCAACAAGCTGTACCCGCTGGCTGACGCGATCACCATCGTCAAGGACGCTGCTACCGCCAAGTTCGACGAATCGATCGACGTGGCTGTCCAGCTCGGCATCGATGCGAAGAAGTCGGACCAGGTCGTGCGTGGCGCCGTCGTGCTGCCCAACGGCACCGGCAAGACCAAGCGCGTCGCCGTGTTCGCCCAAGGCGCCAAGGCTGAAGAAGCCAAGGCCGCCGGCGCCGACATCGTCGGCATGGACGACCTGGCTGCCATGGTCAAGGCTGGCGACATGCCTTTCGACGTCGTGATCGCTGCTCCCGATGCCATGCGCGTCGTCGGTACGCTCGGTCAGATCCTCGGCCCGCGCGGCCTGATGCCGAACCCGAAGGTCGGCACCGTGACCCCGGACGTCGCCACGGCAGTGAAGAACGCCAAGGCCGGCCAGGTTCAGTTCCGCGTCGACAAGGCCGGCATCGTGCACGGCACGATCGGCCGCCGCTCGTTCGACAACGACAAGCTGCAAGGCAACCTCGCCGCGCTGATCGACGCTCTGGTCAAGGCCAAGCCGGCGACCAGCAAGGGCGTGTACCTGCGCAAGGTGGCCGTGTCGTCGACGATGGGTCTGGGTGTCCGCGTGGACACGCAAACCATCTCGGCGAGCTAAAGAGATTTGCTCCACCTCGCAAGGGTGGGGCGGATGTGGTGGGTCGCGGCGGCTTCGGTTGCCGCGGGCCATCCAAGACCGCTGGTGTGCAGGGTGCTGCACTTAATCGCCGGACCTCCCTGTCCGGTATCCAGCGCAGATGGCGATCCCGCTGCAAGGAATTTGTTTTTTGTTCCTGACAGTTGGTCGCTGCATGAAGCGCGATCCGAGGCCCCGGCCGAAGGTCGCATTAAAAGGAGTAGACCTTGAGTCTGAATCGCAGTGAGAAAGAAGCGGTCATCAGTGATGTGACCAGCCTCGCCGCAAAAGCTCAAACGCTCGTGATGGCGGAATACCGTGGCATCACGGTGGCCGACATGACCAAACTGCGCAACGAAGCACGCAGCAAGGGTGTGAGCCTGAGTGTTCTGAAGAACACCCTGGCCCGCCGTGCTGTCGCTGGTAGCGCGTTTGAGATTGTTGGCGACCAGATGACCGGTCCGCTGATCTACGGCTTCTCCGAAGACGCTGTGGCCGCCGCCAAGGTGGTGGCCGATTTCGCGAAGACCAACGACAAGCTGGTCATTCGCGGCGGCGCCTTCGGTGGCAAGGCCCTGGACGTCGACGGCGTGAAGCAACTGGCCAACATCCCTTCGAAGGAAGTGCTGCTGGCGCAACTGCTGGGCTTGATGCAATCCCCCATCTCTCGTACCGCCCGCGTGCTCGCGGCGCTGGCCGAGAAGCGTGGTGGTGGCGAAGCTGCACCCGCCGATGCACCGGCAGAAGCACAGGCCGCTTGAGCCTGCGTTTGAAATATTCAACCCAATTGTTAGGAAACAAAAATGGCATTCGATAAAGACGCATTTCTGACCGCGCTCGACAGCATGACGGTCCTGGAACTCAACGACCTGGTCAAGGCCATCGAAGAGAAGTTCGGCGTGAGCGCCGCTGCAATGTCGGCTCCGGCCGCTGGTGGTGGCGCCGCCGCCGCTGTGGTCGAAGAAAAGACCGAATTCAATGTCGTGCTGGCTGACGTCGGCGCGAACAAGGTGTCGGTCATCAAGGCAGTGCGCGAAATCACTGGCCTGGGCCTCAAGGAAGCCAAGGACCTGGTGGAAGCCGCTCCCAAGGCCGTCAAGGAAGGCCTGTCGAAGGCTGACGCTGACGCTGCCAAGAAGAAGCTGGAAGAAGCCGGCGCCAAGGTGGAACTGAAGTAATTCAGACCCCCTAGAGGGCTGGAGGCGCCTGAAAAGGCCCTCCAGCCTTTGCCGCTTTCAGAGCGCACCCAAAAGCCGGCTTGGCGCCGGCTTTCCCGGAGACCTCCGGGTCGACGGAAAAGCCACCCAGAGGCTTTCCCGGAGACCTTCAGGTCGACGGAAAAGCAAAAGCCAAGACGTTTTTTGAGTGTCTTCTGACCCCGACTGCAGAAGACCCCTTGGTTCGGGCGATGTGCAACGCATCGCTGTCCGCCAACGGCTGGTAGTGGCCAGCCGCCAAGCAGTGGTGCCTCGGCACTGCTGACAAGTCGCTGAAGATCTCAAGCTCCGGAGCTCTCATGGCCCAATCGTCCGCGTACAGTTACACCGAACGCAAGCGCATCCGAAAAAGTTTCGGCAATCGCGACAGCGTCGTAGAAATCCCCTACCTGCTGCAGATGCAGAAAGACGCGTACACCGCGTTCCTGCAAGCCGGCATTCCCCCGAAACAACGTACCGTCGAAGGCCTGCAGGCCGCGTTCGACGCCGCCTTCCCGATCGTCTCGCACAACGGTTTTGTCGAGATGAAGTTCCTCGAGTACAACCTCGCGAAACCCGCTTTCGACGTGCGCGAATGCCAGACCCGTGGTCTGACCTTCGCCTCGGCCGTGCGCGCCAAGGTCCAGCTCATCATCTATGACCGCGAGTCGTCGACTTCGCAATCGAAGGTGGTCAAGGAAGTGAAGGAACAAGAGGTCTACATGGGCGAAGTGCCGCTCATGACGGACAAGGGTTCGTTCATCATCAACGGCACGGAACGCGTGATCGTTTCGCAGCTGCACCGTTCGCCGGGCGTGTTCTTCGAACACGACAAGGGCAAGACGCACAGCTCGGGCAAGCTGCTGTTCTCGGCCCGCGTGATTCCCTACCGCGGTTCGTGGCTCGACTTTGAATTCGACCCGAAGGACATGCTGTACTTCCGCGTGGACCGTCGCCGCAAGATGCCGGTCACGATCCTGCTGAAGGCCATCGGCCTGAATCCTGAATCGATCCTCGCGAACTTCTTCGTGAACGACAACTTCCGCCTGATGGACAGCGGCGCGCAGATGGAGTTCGTCTCCGAGCGCCTGCGCGGCGAAGTCGCGCGCTTCGACATCACCGACAAGTCGGGCAAGGTCGTGGTCGCCAAGGACAAGCGCGTCACCGCGCGCCACACGCGCGAGCTCGAGCAGGGCGGCACCACGCACATCAGCGTGCCGGAAGACTTCCTGATCGGCCGCGTGATCGCCCGCAACATCGTCGATGCCGACTCCGGTGAAATCCTGGCCAAGGCCAACGACGAGCTGACCGAAGCGCTGCTGAAGAAGCTGCGCACGGCCGGCGTGCAGGACGTGCAGGTCATCTACACGAACGAACTGGACCAGGGCGCGTACATCTCGCAAACGCTGCGCATCGACGAAACCGTCGACGAGTTCGCAGCGCGCGTGGCCATCTACCGCATGATGCGCCCCGGCGAGCCGCCGACGGAAGACGCCGTGCAAGCGCTGTTCCAGCGCCTGTTCTACAACCCGGACACGTACGACCTGTCGCGCGTCGGCCGCATGAAGTTCAACGCCAAGGTCGGCCGCGACGAATCGACCGGCCCGATGGTGCTGACCAACGAAGACATCCTGGCCGTGGTCAAGATCCTCGTCGACCTGCGCAACGGCAACGGCGAAGTCGACGACATCGACCACCTGGGCAACCGTCGCGTGCGTTGCGTCGGCGAACTGGCCGAAAACCAGTACCGTACCGGCCTGGCACGTATCGAGAAGGCCGTGAAGGAACGTCTGGGTCAAGCGGAACAAGAGCCGCTGATGCCGCACGACCTGATCAACAGCAAGCCGATCTCGGCCGCGCTGAAGGAGTTCTTCGGTGCGTCGCAGCTGTCGCAGTTCATGGACCAGACGAACCCGCTGTCCGAAATCACCCACAAGCGCCGCGTGTCGGCCCTTGGCCCGGGTGGTCTGACGCGCGAACGTGCAGGCTTCGAAGTGCGCGACGTGCACGTGACCCATTACGGCCGCGTGTGCCCGATCGAAACGCCTGAAGGCCCGAACATCGGCCTGATCAACTCGCTGGCCCTGTACGCCCGCCTGAACGAATACGGCTTCATCGAGACGCCGTACCGTCGCGTGGTCGACAGCAAGGTCACCAACGAGATCGACTACCTGTCGGCCATCGAGGAAGGCAAGTACGTCATCGCCCAGGCCAACGCGGCCCTGGACAAGGACGGCGTGCTGACCGGCGACCTGGTCTCCGCGCGTGAAGCCGGCGAATCGATCCTGGTCGGTGCCGAACGCATCCAGTACATGGACGTGTCGCCCGCGCAGATCGTGTCGGTGGCTGCCTCGCTCGTGCCGTTCCTGGAGCACGACGACGCGAACCGCGCGTTGATGGGCGCCAACATGCAGCGTCAGGCCGTGCCTGTGCTGCGCCCCGAAAAGCCGATGGTCGGTACCGGTATCGAACGCGTCTCCGCGGTCGACTCGGGCACCGTGGTCACGGCCACCCGTGGCGGTATCGTCGACTACGTCGATGCGACCCGTGTCGTGGTGCGCGTGAACGACGCCGAAGCGGCTGCCGGTGAAGTCGGTGTGGACATCTACAACCTGATCAAGTATCAGCGTTCGAACCAGAACACCAACATCCACCAGCGCCCCATCGTCAAGCGCGGCGACAAGATCGCCAAGGGCGACGTGGTGGCCGACGGTGCATCGACCGACCTCGGCGAACTGGCCCTCGGCCAGAACATGCTGATCGCGTTCATGCCCTGGAACGGCTACAACTTCGAAGACTCGATCCTGATCTCGGAACGCGTCGTCGCTGAAGACCGCTACACCTCGATCCACATCGAGGAACTGGTGGTGATGGCTCGCGACACCAAGCTCGGTGCCGAAGAAATCACGCGCGACATCCCGAACCTGGCCGAGCAGCAGCTCAACCGCCTCGACGAATCCGGCATCATCTATGTCGGCGCCGAAGTGCAGCCGGGCGACACGCTGGTGGGCAAGGTCACGCCGAAGGGCGAGACCACGCTGACGCCTGAAGAGAAGCTGCTTCGCGCCATCTTCGGCGAGAAGGCTTCCGACGTGAAGGACACCTCGCTGCGTGTGGATCAGGGCTCGCAAGGCACCGTGATCGACGTGCAGGTGTTCACCCGCGAAGGCATCACGCGCGACAAGCGCGCCCAGCAGATCATCGACGACGAGCTCAAGCGCTTCCGCCTCGACCTGAACGACCAGCTTCGCATCGTCGAAGCCGACGCGTTCGACCGTATCGAGAAGCTGCTGACCGGCAAGGTTGCCAACGGCGGTCCGAACAAGCTGGCCAAGGGCACCAAGCTCGACAAGGCCTACCTGTCGTCGGTCGAGAAGTTCCACTGGTTCGACATCCGCCCGGCGGAAGACGAAGTGGCGACGCAGCTCGAGTCGATCAAGAACTCGCTGGAGCAGACGCGCCACAGCTTCGACCTCGCGTTCGAAGAAAAGCGCAAGAAGCTCACGCAGGGCGACGAGCTGCCCGCGGGCGTGCTCAAGATGGTCAAGGTCTACCTGGCCGTCAAGCGCCGCCTGCAACCCGGCGACAAGATGGCCGGCCGCCATGGCAACAAGGGTGTGGTGTCGAAGATCGTTCCGGTCGAAGACATGCCCCACATGGCCGACGGCACGCCGTGCGACATCTGCCTGAACCCGCTGGGCGTGCCTTCGCGGATGAACGTGGGCCAGGTGCTCGAAGTGCATCTGGGCTGGGCCGGCAAGGGCGTGGGCCAGCGCATCGGTGACCTGCTGCAGCAGGAGGCCAAGGTGGCCGAGCTGCGCAAGTTCATGGAGCAGCTGTACAACGGCTCGGGCCGTCCGGAAGACCTCAGCCAGCTGAGCGACACCGAACTGCTCGCGATGGCCGCCAACCTGCAAAGCGGCGCTACGTTCGCGACGCCGGTGTTCGACGGCGCCTCGGAAGAAGAAATCCGCGGCATGCTGAAGCTCGCCTACCCGGACGACATCGCCAAGCTCAAGGGCCTGACCGAAACGCGTACGCAGGCCTACCTGTTCGACGGCCGCACCGGCGACCAGTTCGAGCGTCCCGTCACCGTCGGCTACATGCACTTCCTGAAGCTGCACCACTTGGTCGACGACAAGATGCACGCCCGCTCCACCGGCCCGTACTCGCTCGTCACGCAGCAACCGCTGGGCGGCAAGGCGCAGTTCGGCGGCCAGCGTTTCGGGGAAATGGAAGTGTGGGCGCTGGAAGCTTACGGCGCCGCCTACGTCCTGCAGGAAATGCTGACCGTGAAGTCCGACGACGTGCAAGGCCGTACCAAGGTGTACGAAAGCATCGTCAAGGGCGAGCACTCGATCGAAGCCGGCATGCCGGAATCGTTCAACGTGCTGGTCAAGGAAATTCGTTCGCTGGGCCTCGACATCGAGCTCGAGCGTTCTTAATTTGAAAAGGGAAAGAGTCTTATGAAATCGCTACTCGACCTGTTCAAGCAATTCACGCCCGATGAGCATTTCGATGCCATCAAGATCGGCATGGCTTCGCCCGAGAAGATCCGTTCGTGGTCTTTCGGCGAGGTGAAGAAGCCAGAGACGATCAACTACCGCACGTTCAAGCCCGAGCGCGACGGTCTCTTCTGCGCCAAGATCTTCGGCCCCATCAAGGACTACGAGTGCCTGTGCGGCAAGTACAAGCGCCTGAAGCACCGCGGCGTGATCTGCGAGAAGTGCGGCGTTGAAGTCACGCAGACCAAGGTGCGTCGCGAGCGCATGGGTCACATCGACCTGGCCGCGCCCTGCGCCCACATCTGGTTCCTGAAGTCGCTGCCGTCGCGCCTGGGCCTCGTGCTCGACATGACGCTGCGCGACATCGAACGCGTGCTGTACTTCGAAGCCTACGTGATCACCGACCCCGGCATGACCCCGCTGAAGAAGTTCGGCATCATGTCCGAGGACGACTATGACGCGAAGCGCAAGGAATACGGCGACGAATTCATCGCCAAGATGGGCGCCGAAGGCATCAAGGACCTGCTCGAAGGCATCGAACTCGACAGCGAGATCGAACGCCTGCGCGGCGACCTGACCGGTTCCGAAGTCAAGGTCAAGAAGAACTCCAAGCGCCTGAAGGTGCTGGAAGCCTTCCGCAAGTCGGGTATCAAGCCCGAGTGGATGGTGCTCGACGTGCTGCCCGTGCTGCCGCCGGACCTGCGTCCGCTGGTGCCGCTGGACGGCGGCCGCTTCGCGACCTCCGACCTGAACGACCTGTACCGCCGCGTCATCAACCGCAATTCGCGCCTGCGCCGCCTGCTGGAGCTGAAGGCTCCGGAAATCATCGCGCGCAACGAAAAGCGGATGCTGCAAGAGGCTGTCGACTCGCTGCTGGACAACGGCCGCCGTGGCAAGGCCATGACGGGCGCCAACAAGCGCGCGCTGAAGTCGCTGGCCGACATGATCAAGGGCAAGAGCGGCCGCTTCCGCCAGAATCTGCTGGGCAAGCGCGTCGACTACTCGGGCCGTTCGGTCATCGTGGTGGGCCCGACGCTCAAGCTGCACCAGTGCGGCCTGCCGAAGCTGATGGCGCTTGAGCTGTTCAAGCCTTTCATCTTCTCGCGCCTCGAAGCCATGGGCATCGCGACCACGATCAAGGCTGCCAAGAAGGAAGTCGAATCGGGCACGCCGGTGGTCTGGGACATCCTGGAAGAGGTCATCAAGGAGCACCCGGTCATGCTGAACCGCGCTCCGACGCTGCACCGACTGGGCATCCAGGCCTTCGAGCCGATCCTGATCGAAGGCAAGGCCATCCAGCTGCACCCGCTCGTCTGCGCGGCATTCAACGCCGACTTCGACGGCGACCAGATGGCCGTCCACGTGCCGCTGTCGGTGGAAGCGCAGATGGAAGCCCGCACGCTGATGCTGGCCTCCAACAACGTGCTGTTCCCGGCTTCGGGCGAACCGTCGATCGTTCCTTCGCAGGACGTGGTGCTGGGTCTGTACTACACGACCCGCGACCGCATCAACGGCAAGGGCGAGGGCCTGATCTTCTCCGACATCGGCGAAGTGCAGCGCGCGCTCGACGCCAACGAAGTCGAACTCACCGCCAAGGTGGCAGTGCGCATCACGGAGTACACCAAGAACAAGGAAACCGGCGAATTCACGCCGTCGACCTCGCTCGTGGACACCACCGTGGGCCGTGCCCTGCTGTCCGAGATCCTGCCGAAGGGCCTGCCGTTCTCGAACATCAACAAGGCGCTGAAGAAGAAGGAAATCTCCAAGCTCATCAACGTCTCGTTCCGCAAGTGCGGCCTGAAAGAGACCGTGGTGTTCGCCGACAAGCTGCTGCAGAACGGCTTCCGCCTCGCGACCAAGGCCGGTATCTCGATCGCCATCGACGACATGCTGGTGCCTGCCGAGAAGCACGGCATCATCGAGCGCTCCGCCAAGGAAGTGAAGGAGATCGAGCAGCAGTACGTCTCCGGTCTCGTGACCTCCGGCGAACGCTACAACAAGGTGGTGGACATCTGGGGCAAGGCCGGCGATGAAGTGTCGAAGGTCATGATGGCCAAGCTGTCGAAGCAGAAGGTCATCGACCGCCATGGCAAGGAAGTCGAGCAGGAGTCCTTCAACTCGATCTACATGATGGCCGACTCGGGCGCCCGCGGTTCCGCGGCCCAGATTCGCCAGGTGGCCGGTATGCGGGGCCTGATGGCCAAGCCGGACGGCTCGATCATCGAGACGCCCATTACCGCGAACTTCCGCGAAGGCCTGAACGTGCTGGAGTACTTCATCTCCACCCACGGTGCCCGTAAGGGTCTGGCCGACACGGCGCTGAAGACGGCGAACTCGGGTTACCTGACCCGTCGTCTGGTCGACGTGACGCAAGACCTGGTCGTGACCGAGCAGGACTGCGGCACGCACGGCGGCTACCTGATGCGCGCCATCGTCGAAGGCGGTGAAGTCATCGAGTCGCTGCGCGACCGTATCCTCGGCCGCTCGGCTGCGGACGACGTGCTGCACCCGGAAAACCGCTCGGTTCTGCTGAAGGCCGGCGAGATGTTCGACGAAGACAACATCGAAGCACTGGAAGCCCAGGGCGTCGACGAAGTCAAGGTCCGCACCGCGCTGACCTGCGAAACCCGCTTCGGCATCTGCGCGACCTGCTACGGCCGCGACCTGGGCCGCGGCGGCCTGATCAACATCGGCGAAGCCGTCGGTGTGATCGCCGCGCAGTCCATCGGTGAACCCGGCACGCAGCTGACGATGCGTACCTTCCACATCGGTGGTGCCGCTTCGCGCGCTGCCATCGCTTCGAGCGTGGAAGCCAAGTCGAACGGCTCGATCGGCTTCAACGCCACGATGCGCTACGTGACCAACAGCAAGGGCGAGCTGGTCGTGATTTCGCGTTCGGGCGAGATCGTCATTCATGACGAGCACGGCCGCGAGCGCGAGCGTCACAAGGTGCCGTACGGCGCCACGCTGACGGTCAAGGCAGACCAGCAGATCAAGGCCGGCCACGTGCTTGCCAACTGGGATCCGCTGACGCGCCCGATCATCACCGAGTTCGCCGGCAAGACGCAGTTCGAGAACGTCGAGGAAGGCCTCACGGTTGCGAAGCAGGTGGACGAAGTGACCGGTCTGTCGACCCTGGTGGTCATCGACCCGAAGCGCCGCGGCGCTGCCAAGGTCGTGCGCCCGCAGGTGAAGCTCATCGACGCCTCCGGCGCCGAAGTGAAGATCCCGGGCACCGACCACTCGGTGACGATCGGCTTCCCGATCGGCGCGCTGGTGCAGGTGCGTGACGGCCAGGACGTGGGTCCCGGCGAAGTGCTGGCGCGTATTCCGGTCGAAGGCCAGAAGACCCGCGACATTACCGGCGGTCTGCCGCGCGTTGCCGAGCTGTTCGAAGCTCGTTCGCCGAAGGACAAGGGCATGCTGGCCGAAATGACCGGTACTGTGTCGTTCGGCAAGGAGACCAAGGGCAAGATCCGCCTGCAGATCACCGATCCGGAAGGCACGGTCTGGGAAGACCTCGTGCCGAAGGAAAAGAACATCCTGGTGCACGAAGGCCAGGTGGTGAACAAGGGCGAATCCGTGGTCGACGGCCCGGCGGACCCGCAGGACATCCTGCGCCTGCTGGGTTCGGAAGAACTGGCGCGCTACATCGTGGACGAAGTGCAGGACGTGTACCGCCTGCAGGGTGTGAAGATCAACGACAAGCACATCGAGGTGATCGTTCGCCAGATGCTGCGCCGCGTCGTGGTCGACAACATCGGCGAGACCGGCTACATCTCCGGCGAACAGGTCGAACGCAGCGAAATGCTCAACACCAACGACGCCCTGCGCGCCGAAGGCAAGATCCCCGCGACGTTCACCAACCTGCTGCTGGGTATCACGAAGGCGTCGCTGTCGACCGACTCGTTCATCTCCGCCGCTTCGTTCCAGGAAACGACGCGCGTGCTGACCGAAGCCGCGATCATGGGCAAGCGCGACGAGCTGCGCGGCCTGAAGGAAAACGTCATCGTCGGCCGCCTGATTCCCGCGGGCACCGGCATGGCGTACCACCAGGCACGCAAGGTCAAGGACGCCATGGACGAGGCCGAGCGCCGCGCCATCGCCGAATCGGAAGCGGCCGAGCTGGCCGGCTCCGGCGACAGCGATGCAGCGACCACCACGGTCGACGCCAGCGAAGGCGCCGCGACCGAATAACTGGTTAGCATCACCGGCCATGACCGGTACCCCACGCCCCCCGACCTCCCCGGTTGGGGGGCGTTTTTCTTTGTGCCCTGGATGATGAGGTTTTGTCGCCGATGAGTCTGTTGCCTGAATCGCTGGCCAGCTGGATCGTGATCGCGGTGCTGCTGTTCTGGTTTGTCGGCGCCTACAACCGGCTGGTGCGCCTGCGCGCCGCAGTGCTGCAGAGCTACGGCACGCTCGATGCGGCGTTGCGCAAGCAGCTCGATTTCGTGCAGGCCAGCATCACCGCCGCGCCACCGGCGGAGGCGCCGGCGAACGAACTGCTGTCGTCGATCGCGCCGCTGCAGGCATCGACCACGCAACTGGGCATCCTGCTGGGCGCGACCCGGCTGCGGCCGCTCGATGCAGGCGGCATGGCCGCGCTGGCGACGGCGCTGCAGGTGTGGATCGGCGCGTGGCAGCGCCAGCATCCGGATGCGGTGACGATGTTCGAGGCCGACGGCACGCTCGCGCGGCCGCCGCAGCAACCGCCTCTTCAGGGGGCACCCGAGCCCATCGCCTGGCCCGAGCCTTCGGCGGCGGCGGAGATCGCGCGCAACCAGTTCAATCTTGCAGTGAAGCACTACAACGCCGCGATTTCGCAGTTTCCGGCAGTGCTGGTGGCATGGGCCGTGCGTCTGCGTCCGGCCGCGCCGTTGCTCTGACGCGGTCATTTTTTCTTTCCATTGCACGGCGTCCGGCTTTTCGCCCGCCCGTTACCATCGCCCCCAACTTGGCTGAACTACCTTCCGATCTCCCCAGCAGCGGCACCCCGCAGTCGCTGCAACCGCCGCTCTGGCGCCAACTGCAATTGACCGCAGTGGCACTGGCGTCGATTCGCGCCGGCACCTCGGGCTCCGTCGCCTTCGAGGCCGTCGAGCCCGCGCTGCGGCCCGGCGTGCAGGCGCTCGGCTTCCAGGTGCTGCGCTGGCTCGGCCGCGCCGAGGCGCTGCGCCGCCACCTGGCCAAGCGCACGCCGCCGCCGCTGCCCGACGCCTTGCTGTGCACCGCGCTGGCGCTGGCGTGGGACAGCGAGCGCGCACCCTACGAGCCGTTCACGCTGGTCGACCAGGCCGTCGAGGCCGCCAAGCGCAATCCCGCCACGCGGGCGCAGGCCAGCTTCATCAATGCCTGCCTGCGGCGTTTTCTGCGCGAGCGCGACGAACTCGTGGCCGTGACCGACTCCGAGCCGGTCGCGCAATGGAACCATCCACGCTGGTGGATCGAACGTCTCAAGCGCGACCATCCCCGCGAGTGGCAGCGCGTGCTCGCCGCCGACAACGCGCAGGCGCCGATGACGCTGCGGGTGAACGCCCGCAAATCGACGGCTGCTTCCTATCTGGTTGAACTCGAGGCCGCCGGCCTTTCCGCCACCCGCGTGGGCCCCAGCGGCCTTCAATTGGCGCGTGCCCGGCCGGTGCAGCAACTGCCCGGCTTCGCCGAAGGCGCCTGTTCGGTGCAGGATGCTGCCGCGCAGATGGCCGCGCCCCTGCTGCTGGAAGGCCTGCTGACTGCCACTCCCGGCGGCGCGCCGCTGCGCGTGCTCGACGCCTGCGCCGCGCCCGGCGGCAAGACCGCGCACCTGCTCGAGCTGGCCGGCCCGGACGCCATCGACGTGACCGCGCTCGAAGTCGACGCCGTGCGCAGCCGCCGCATCGACGAGACCCTGTCGCGCATCGGCCTGAAGGCCCGCGTGCTGGTGGCCGATGCCGCGCGCCCCGCCGACTGGTGGGACCGCACGCCGTTCGACGCGATCCTGCTCGACGCGCCATGCACCGCATCGGGCATCGTGCGCCGCCACCCCGACGTCCGCTGGCTGCGCCGCGAGAGCGACACCGCCCAGCTCGCCGCCCAGCAGGCCGCGCTGCTGGCTGCGCTCTGGCCGCTCGTGCGCCCCGGCGGGCGGCTTCTTTACTGCACCTGTTCCGTCTTCCGGGAAGAGGGTTCGCAACAAATTGATGCGTTTCTTGTACACAACACCGACGCACGATTGCTGCCATCGCCCGGCCATTTGCTGCCCCAAAGCGGGTCGAATGCCCGTGGCGTCCCGGACAATCCCTCTGGTGACCACGACGGATTCTTCTACGCCCTGCTTGAAAAGCGCCCGCACTGAGCGGCGCGGGCCGCTCCTGCTGGCCGTGCTGCTGTGGGCGTGGGCGATGTGGATGGCATGGCTGCCGGCACCGGCGGCCGCCCAGGGGCGGCCCAGCACGTCCATCAGCCAGATGCGGCTGGAACAGGCCGATGACAGCGTCTATTTGAGTGCGGCCGTGCAGTTCGAGCTGCCCTCGCTGGTCGAGGAGGTGCTCGACAAGGGCATCGCCATCTATTTCGTGGCCGAAGCCGAGCTTTTCCAGGAGCGCTGGTACTGGACCGACCGCAAGGTCGCGCAGGTGCAGCGCCACATGCGGCTGGCCTACCAGCCGCTCACGCGGCGCTGGCGGCTCAACGTGTCGCCGGTGCCGATCACCGGCGCCGCCGGCCTCGGCATTTCGCTGAACCAGAACTTCGACACTTTGAGCGACGCGCTCGACGCCATCAAGCGCGTCGGGCGGCTGCGGCTGGGCGACGCGGCCGAGATCGGCGACGACCCACTGCACCAGGTGACGTTCCGCTTCCGCCTCGACACCTCGCAGCTGCCGCGCCCGTTCCAGATCGGCGTGGTCGGTCAGGCCGACTGGAACATTGCCGTCGAGCGCACCGCGCGGCTCGCGGTGGAGAAGCAGAAGTGAGCACCTCCCCGCGCAGCGGCGCAGCGGCCACGCCCGCCGCGAGCCGCGCGCGTGCGATGCGCTGGGCCATCGGCGTGGGAGCCGCGCTGGTCACGGCCATCGGCCTGGTGCTGATGTTCCTGCTCGCGCAGGCCACCAACAACCGCGCGCTGTACGAGCGCTATTACGTGCGCCTGTTCGGCATCAACGTCGTGGTGGCGGTGCTGCTGGTGCTGGTGATCGGCTGGGTCGCGTTCCGGCTGCTGCGGCGGCTGCGGCAGGGCAAGTTCGGCAGCCGGCTGCTCATCAAGCTGGCGGCCATCTTCGCGCTGGTGGGTGTGGTGCCCGGGGCGCTCGTGTATGTGGTGTCTTACCAGTTCGTCGCGCGTTCGATCGAAAGCTGGTTCGACGTCAAGGTCGAAGGGGCGCTCGATGCCGGCCTGAACCTCGGCCGTGCCACGCTCGACTCGCTGTCCGACGACCTCGCCGCGAAGGCGCGCAGTGCCAGCGGGCAACTCGCGCAGGTGCCCGACGCCAGCGCTGGCCTGGTCCTCGAACGCATCCGCGACCAGCTCGAGGCGACCGACGTGATTCTCTGGACCGGTTCGGGCCAGCTGGTGGCCAGCGCCGGCTCGTCGCGTTTCCAGCTCAACCCCGAGCGTCCGACCGCGCAGCAGTTCCGCCAGGTGCGCCCCGAACGCGCGGTCGCGCACATCGAAGGCCTGGACGAAACCGCCATGCCCGGCGCCACGCCGCCGGTCGCGAGCGTGCGTGCGCTCGCCATGGTGCAGCGCCCCGGTTTCGACTTCGACACCGCGCCGCGCTATCTGCAGGTCACGCGTCCGTTGCCGCCCGCCGTGGTGGCCAATGCGCTGGCGGTGCAGGAGGCCAACCGCGAATACCAGGAGCGGGCGCTCGCGCGCGAAGGCTTGCGCCGCATGTACATCGGCACGCTCACGCTGAGCCTGTTCCTCGCGGTGTTCGGCGCGGTGCTGCTGGCCGTGCTGTTCGGCAACCAGCTCGCGCGCCCGCTGCTGGTGCTGGCCGACGGCGTGCGCCAGGTGGCCGCCGGCGACCTGCGGCCCACGGCCGTGCTGCAGGGCAAGGACGAGCTGGGCGGCCTCACGCGCTCGTTCGCCGTCATGACACAGCAACTGGCCGATGCGCGCGGCGCGGTCGAGAAGACCATGGGCCAGCTCGACGCCGCCCGTGCCAACCTGCAGACCATCCTGGACAACCTCACCTCGGGCGTGATCGTGCTCGACGCCAAGGGCATCGTGCTGTCGACCAACCCCGGCGCCACCCGCGTGCTGCGTGCGCCGCTCGCGGCCTACGAGGGGCAGCCGCTGGTCGACGTGCCCGGCCTCGCCGAGTTCGGCGCCAAGGTGCAGCAGCAGTTCGACGATTTCCTGGTCGAGCGCATGCAGCACGGCCTCGACCACTGGCAGCACGCCTTCGAGCTGCATGCCTCGGGGCACGACATGCCGCAGCAGGACGGCGCCATCAACATCGTCGCCCGCGGTGCCGAGCTGCCGGGCGCGGCGCGGCTGCTGGTGTTCGACGACATCTCGGAGATCGTCTCGGCCCAGCGTGCGCAGGCCTGGGGCGAGGTGGCGCGCCGCCTCGCGCACGAGATCAAGAACCCGCTGACCCCGATCCAGCTGTCCGCCGAGCGGCTCGAGATGAAGCTGTCGGGCAAGGTGCAGCCGCCCGAGCAGGCCGTGCTCGTGAAGTCGGTGAAGACCATCGTCGACCAGGTCGATGCGATGAAGCGGCTGGTCAATGAATTCCGCGACTACGCGCGGCTGCCCGCGGCCGACCTCAAGCCGGTCGACCTCAACGCGCTGCTGGCCGACGTGCTCCAGCTCTACAACGCCGAGAGCCTGCCCATCGTGCTGCGCTCCGAGCTCGACGAACGCTGCCCGCCGATCCGCGGCGACGCGCAGCAGATCCGGCAGGTGATTCACAACCTGTTGCAAAACGCGCAGGACGCCGCCGAGGCCGCGGCCAGCGGCACTGGCAGGCGGGGCGAGGTCGTCATCCGCACGCGCCTCGGCGACTCGGGGCAGCGCGTGCGGCTTACCGTGCAAGACAGCGGCCCCGGCTTTGCCGAGAACATTCTCAAGCGGGCCTTCGAGCCCTATGTCACGACGAAAACAAAAGGTACCGGTTTGGGCCTGGCTGTCGTGAAGAAGATCGCGGATGAGCACGGTGCGCGCATCGAGCTTTCCAACCGCGTTGTCGACGGGGCTGTAGCAGGGGCACAAGTCTCGCTATCATTCGCGCTGGCAAGCGAGCCGCGGGCAGCGGTCGCTCACACCGAAGATTCGAAATCTTCCGCCGCCTGAGCGCTTACGATTCGTCGCCCAGGCGATGGCCGGACCGGCGGACCTTACACACCATTGCAGATACCAGCGCACACAACAAGCAGCACTCATGGCAAACATTCTCGTGGTCGATGACGAGCTGGGCATCCGGGACCTGCTCTTCGAAATTCTCAATGACGAAGGCCACAACGTGGAGCTCGCGGAAAACGCCGCCGAAGCCCGCGCGGCCCGCCAGCGCGCTCGGCCGGACCTCGTCCTGCTCGACATCTGGATGCCCGACACCGACGGCGTCACGCTGCTCAAGGAGTGGTCCACCGCAGGCCTGCTGAGCATGCCCGTGATCATGATGAGCGGGCACGCCACCATCGACACGGCGGTAGACGCCACGCGCATCGGTGCCTTCGCCTTCCTCGAAAAGCCCATCACGCTGCAGAAGCTGCTCAAGGCCGTCGAGCAGGGGCTGGCACGCGAAAGCGCACGCCGCGCCGCAGCCGGCGTGGTCCCCGCGCCCGCGGGCGTGGCGCAAGCCACGGCCATCACCACCACCGGCGACAGCCTGCTGATGGCGTCGCTCGCTTCCGTGCCCGTGGCCGACATCGGCCCCCAGTCGACCCAGAGCTTCGACCTCGACCGCCCGCTGCGCGATGCGCGCGACGGCTTCGAGAAGGCCTATTTCGAGTTCCACCTCGCGATGGAGAACGGATCGATGACCCGCGTGGCCGAGAAAACCGGCCTCGAGCGCACCCATCTCTACAGAAAACTCAAACAACTTGGTGTGGATCTGTCGAGAGGGCGCAGAAGCGCTGTATAATTTAAGGCTGCACACAAATGCAGATGGCCCGGTAGCTCAGTTGGTAGAGCAGCGGATTGAAAATCCGCGTGTCGGTGGTTCGATTCCGCCCCAGGCCACCAATTCAAAGCCCTTGCTCCTCCCCAGGTGCCGGCGACCCCATAAGATGTCATCTAGTGACACCTTATGGGTTATAGGATGATCATGTCATCTTATGGGTTAATCCCGCCGCATCGTTCGAGTCAGGGGTTTTTCATTCCCTCAGTGCCCATCTGCATGGGTCTGAGCGCGTCTAGCTTCCCACGCCCGACTGCTCGCTCCCCGGAGCTTCCCGCTTTGCGCGCGTTGGTGGAACAACGTCTGAAACTTTGACCATCCCCGACTTCTTTAGGTTTCGAACTGAAGGTGTCAAGTTTCTATCTGCAAGCGCGCTCCGCGCGATGCGAACACGCTTGACGCGGTCAGCCCTCGTCAATCCCTTCCGGCACTCGTCAGCTTCTTTCCGTTTTTTTGAGAACTCTTCAAAAAGGTCACTGAAGTTTCGCTGGAAGGTCTGATAACAGATGTCAAACCGCTTAAGAATACCGAATATAGTGTCGCGCCGGAACGTCCAGACGTCGATGGGAGAGTTCAGTAGCTGGGTAAAAGCAATCCTTGCTTCCTCGAGTTTTTTCTTGGGAAGGTGATTGTGTTGCTTGTCTAGTGAAAGAGAGGGATTGCAGTTGAATTTTGTCGGATCGAAAAATACAGCACCCTGATCGGCAATTTGCGCAGGCGGCACATTCAAACGGTAAGAGACATCCATAAAATTTGACCAAGTTGGAGCTGAGGCGGCGTGTTGCCAATTTCGAAGGCTGCACAGATTGATGCCGGTCATCTTTGCGAATTGACTAGTTTTCCCTGCGCTGTGCGTGGTTATCGCATTTTTAAGGTTCGAAGAAAAATTTTCTCGGCTCAGAGAAGTTCCGTCTTGGCTTTTAATCAGTTCGAGTGCAGCACGAGCAAACCACCTTCTCTCATCCAAATGCTGCGGCTCACATGACAACTCGCCCTTAAACGCAAGATCGGCGCCGCAGTATTCGCAGAAGTCTAGAAACGGAAACTTGGGTAAATGCCTTTGGACTTTAGTGCATGTTGGGCAGGTCTTTTGAAGAATGGTTTCATGTATGAGGCATACCGTCGTTGTGGAGGGGCCCCAATAAAGCGGATCCCAGGCGGGGATCTTGGTGAGTCGCGCGTCCAAATAGCATTGCGGACACCAGTGCCGAATTTTATGCAAAAAATGTTTGGCTTTCTTGTCGCAAAGATTAGATAGAAATAGAAAAGTCATCTCTGCGGGGTTTGAGATATCTGATTCTTTTCTCAAAGCTTCCGATGCTTTTGTTGCAGTATGTCCGAGACTATTGATTAATTGAGATTCCGCGCTTCGAATCTTAGTGAGGGTTGCTTTCTCCTTGTCCCAGTTCTCTCCTGCAAGCGCGCCATACAGTTGATGGGGTGCACAACAGTGTTCGAGTGCAAGCCGACACAGTAAGCTCGTCAAGGACTCGATGCCAGCCTCATCGCTCCTCCTGGGTTCGTGGCCCGTGAACCGCCGGAGGGTTGAGTCCGTTGGATAAATCCTAGCGATGGTCATGGACCGACTGTCTCGCGACGAAGTGCAGCTTGAAATGGCTTATGTACGACTGCGGGCGCAACCGGTTTTTCCGCTTCAGCTCCACTGGCAAAAAATATCTTGCGTTTTTCCTTGAGGCTTTCGTCCAGTTCTTTCATTACTCTCATGAATTGAATCGTATCATTCAGGATGCCTTCGAGTTGCGACGTGTGCAATCGCGCTCGAACCATGTCGTTCCAAGTCAAATAGTCCAAACCTCGATCAAGCGCGGTGGTAAGTGCCCGGTCGAATTGCTCGTTGTTGATTTCCATCCAGAAGTGACCCACTTGGCCCGGTGATTTCCATCTAAATCTGACCCACGTGATAACCCTAACCTGCTGCTTTTAGCAGCAGGAGCACAGGAGTGATTGACGTGGCGACACTGAGTGTCATCAGGCGTTGGGCACTGCGAGAGCAACTGTCCATCCGAGAGATAGCCCGGCGCACGGGCTTGTCTCGCAACACCATCCGCAAGTACCTTCGCGAGGGCGAGGCGGCGCCCAGCTACGCGAAGCGCATCAGCCCGAGCAAGCTCGACGCGTTCGCCGAGAAGCTCGGCGGCTGGCTCAAGAGCGAGGCGTCTAAGTCACGCAAGCAGCGGCGCACGCTCAAGCAGATGCACGCCGATCTGGTGGCGCTGGGCTACCAGGGCTCCTACAACCGCGTGGCGGCCTTTGCACGAGCGTGGCATGCGCATCTCCACGAGGTCCAGCAGACGACCGGGCGCGGCACCTTCGTGCCTCTGGCCTTCGGTCCCGGCGAGGCATTCCAGTTCGACTGGAGCGAGGACTGGGCCGTCATCGCTGGTGAACGCACCAAGCTGCAGGTGGCGCACTTCAAGCTCAGCCACAGCCGTGCGTTCATCGTGCGCGCCTACCTGTTGCAGACCCACGAGATGCTGTTCGATGCGCACAACCGGGCCTTCGAGGTACTCGGGGGCGTGCCTCGGCGCGGCATCTACGACAACATGAAGACCGCCGTGGACAAGGTACGCCGCGGCAAGGAGCGCGACATCAACGCGCGCTTCAGCGCCATGGTCAGTCACTACCTGTTCGAGGCCGAGTTCTGCAACCCGGCCTCGGGCTGGGAGAAGGGCCAGGTCGAGAAGAACGTGCGTGATGCGCGCCACCGGTTGTGGCAACCTGTGCCGGCGTTCGCCACGCTGGCGCTGCTCAACGACTGGCTGGAGGACCGCTGCAAGGCGCTGTGGGGCGAGATCGTCCACGGCAAGCTGCCAGGGACCGTAGCCGATGTCTGGGCGCAGGAACGGCCACTACTGTTGCAGATCCCCAGACCCTTCGATGGTTTCGTGGAACACACCAAGCGCGTCTCGCCCACCTGCCTGGTGCACTTCGAGCGCAACCGTTACAGCGTTCCGGCCTCCTACGCGAACCGGCCAGTGAGCCTGCGCGTGTACGCCGAACGCCTCGTCGTGGCGGCCGAGGGCCAGATCGTGTGCGAGCACACGCGCATCATTGACCGTCGCCACGACACCGCAGGTCAGACCGTCTACGACTGGAGGCACTACCTGGCAGTGCTGCAACGCAAGCCAGGAGCGCTCAGGAACGGAGCGCCCTTCAGCGAGCTGCCGCAGGGCTTCCGGCGGCTGCAGGCCGCGCTGCTGAAGCAGCCAGGCGGAGACCGCGAGATGGTGGAGATCCTGGCGCTGGTGCTGCACCACGACGAGCAGGCAGTGCTGACCGCGGTCGAACTGGCGCTGGAAGCCGGCGTGGCCAGCAAGACTCATGTGCTGAATGTGCTGCACCGACTGCTCGATGCCAAGCCCATTGCGCCGGCGCCTGTCACGGCACCGCAGGCACTGCGCCTGATGAACGAGCCGAAGGCCGATGTGCTGCGCTACGACACGCTCCGGGGGCGTGCCAGCGCTGCTGGCGGCCTGCGCGGGCCGCTGAACTCCAAGTCGAGTAGCCAGGAGGTGCGCCATGCGACATGACCCTGCCAGCGGCGCCATCGTGATCATGCTGCGCGAACTCAAGATGCACGGCATGGCCCAGGCCGTCGCGGAGCTGGCCGAGCAGGGATCGCCGGCCTTCGAGGCGGCCCAACCGATGCTCTCGCAGTTGCTAAAGGCAGAGACAGCCGAGCGGGAGGTACGCTCGGTGGCCTACCAGTTGAAGCTCGCTCGCTTCCCAGCCTATCGCGATCTCGCTGGCTTCGACTTCGCCAACAGCGAGGTCAACGAGGCGCTGGTGCGTCAGCTACACCGATGCGAGTTCATGGACGATGCGCAGAACGTGGTGCTCGTGGGCGGTCCGGGCACCGGCAAGACCCACATCGCCACGGCGCTGGGCGTGCAGGCCATCGAGCACCAACACCGCCGGGTGCGCTTCTTCTCGACGGTAGAACTGGTCAACGCACTCGAGCAAGAGAAGGCCAGTGGCAATCCCGGCCACATCGCGCACCGACTGATGTACGCGGACATGGTGGTGCTCGATGAACTGGGCTACCTGCCGTTCAGCGCATCAGGTGGCGCGCTGTTGTTCCATCTGCTGTCCAAACTCTACGAACGCACGAGCGTGGTGATCACAACCAACTTGAGCTTCAGCGAGTGGGCCAGCGTCTTCGGCGACGCGAAGATGACGACGGCGTTGCTGGACCGGCTCACGCATCACTGCCATATTCTGGAGACCGGAAACGACAGCTTCCGCTTCAAGCACAGCTCGGCTCAACCCGTTCAAGCAGTCCAACCTAAAAAGGAGAAAGCCAAGAACTTATCCACACCGTGAGCCGGCTGGCTCGCAAAGAGGGTGGGTCAATATTCGATGGAAATCGCGGGTCAGGATTCCATGGAACTCAACAGTGCAGTCTCCGTCTTCCTGCGCTAGGGCCTCTCCGGGCGGCTCGGACGCCCTTGCGTAGCAGGCGAGGAAAAGAACGACGTCGCATGGCAGGACCCCACGGTTCGAAGTGAGCCGGGCTGTGCTCGAAGCTATTTCGAAGTGGCGCTGCCCAGAACGACGGAGCAGCACTTCCCCATTGCGGCCCGGCTTGACGCATGGGAACGCGGGGCAGATACTGAACTCGTACTAAGCGCAGGTATCCACTGACACGGCCCGGGGTGCCCGCCCCGGGCCGTTTTCTTTGGCGAAAAGGATCTGCCGATCGACGAGATGAACAGGGGCGCGCGTGCCCGAGTGAGGTTTGGCAATATCAACGTTCACAAAAGCGCAGCGACGGGTTAACCTCCTCGCATGAAAGATTAGTTCGCGCTAGTAGCCTGTTACGGAGCAAATCGATGGAAGTTTCGCATTGGCGAAAATTGTTCGCCCCTGAGTACTTTGCAGCAGTGTAAACCTATGGCTCCTTCAGCGCCAGAAGAAAGTGCGGGTGTGGAGATGGCTCGCCGCGTGCGCATCTTGCTTGCCGAGATGGACATGAATCAAGGCGAGCTGGCGCGCCGGCTCGGACTCAGTCCCGGGTATGTCAGCGAGATTGCCCGAGGCGTCAAGCGACCCGGCGCGGACTTTTTCATGGGTGTGCACCGCGAACTCAACGTCTCGGTGGATTGGTTGATCAGCGGCATCGGCGCCATGTTCTTCGACGAAGGAAACCGAGCCGATCTGTTGCACGCCATTTGGGTGGTCGTGGCGACCGCCCGTTCAGCGATCATCGAGCGCGACACCTTGGCTGCCGAGATCCTGCAGGTCATGGGTGACGGTCGATTCGAGCAAATCGCTCAGGAGCCAAGATTTGCCGCCTTTATCGAATTGTTGCAACTCGAACACCGCGACCTGGGGCTGACCGCCGCCCTCTACAACGGACATCTCACAGGGGCAGATACTCAGCGAAGACGGCGTCAACTCGTCTCTGCTGCGGCCACCCATTTCCGGATGCAGTCGTCTATTGGCCTGAGCGCCTTGACGACACCGCCGATGCCAACGACCGAAAGCGCCTCAGTGATGGAGAAAACAGTCAGCTGATACGGAAGATGCCTGTGTGAGGGCCGGTGTTGCGTTGGCGGTCAGGCTGCTTTCAGCCCTTCGAACGCAGGTCTTCGATTCGCTTTCGAACGGCCGGCTAGCGTGTCTCCCACGCCGGCCACACCTTGTCGCCCGACGAGAGGTGCAGCAGCGACAGGCTGTAGCCGTAGTTGTCGCAACCGATCTTCATCTCTCTGAGCACGGCTCGGCCATCGGCATGTTCGAACCACACCGATGTGCCGACCGGCAAGCCGTGTTTGTTGGATGCGGTCGTGGAATCAGCGGCCAGCGACCCAGCAGGCAGCTCGATCACGTTGCCTCGAGTTCGAAAGAATGCCCCGTTCTTGCGCGCTTTGTCGGACGAGACACTCCAGTCGATGTACCCGTCTCGAGACAAGACCAGCACGGCACTTTCATTGGTAAATGACACCCAACGAAGCGCGGCCGCCGTCAGCGACACACCGAACAGATCGGCGCACTTCCCGAGCATTTCAAAGTCGATCTTCGAATCGTTGACCAGCGCTCGAAAATGATTGATCGGCATCAAGAGCGTTGAGGCGAATTCGTCGGCTTCCTGCTCCAGCTGCTTACCACCCGGGCCCCACTCCACCATGTCCTTGTCGGTGCACGAGAAGCTATTTCTCAGCGTCCGGTGGAGCAGGTAATGACCAAGCTCATGGGCTTGCGTGAACCTGATCCGGCCCTCTGACTGGATCTGGTCGTTGTAGAGCAGCACCCAGCCACCGTCGACAGTGAAAAGCCCGCCTTCAAAGCTCATGATGGGTGCCGCCTTCACGCCAACAATGGGATCTTTCCAGCCGAACTGCGCGGACACCCGCAGCGCAATGTCGGCTACATCCACCGGGAATCGGGAGGTCTGTCCCGAAGCCGCCAGCGCGTCCAGCATGTGCGTCAGCAGATGTGCAGCGGCCGGGGGTGTGCCAGGAAAAGCGTGCATCGCGCCGGCCTACTTTTTCTTGAATGTCTCTAGGATCTGATGCAATTGCTTCTTGGCGGAGGCATCCAGCTTGTTGTAGTCGCGAAAAAAAGCATCGTCCAGATGCTCTTGCTTCGGCTGCTTGACAGCGCATCAGATGCCGCCGCCTCGCACGGTGTCAGCGCCGTCACTGCCCGCAAGTGGCTGGCCCGTTACTGGTCGATGGTGCGGCTGGCCTGCTGGACAAGTCTTCTCGCCCCGAGAAGTCGCCTCGCTCCATCGAACCTCATGTCGCCCTGGCCATTGTCGAGTTGCGGCGCAAGCTCTTCTTGCAGGCCCGCATCGCCTCTTACATGGGCGTGTCCAGGGCCACTGTTAGCCGCGTGCTGCGTCGTGCCGGACTGTCGCGATTGAGCGATCTGTTGTTCGCCAGATATGCGTCAGCGCCAAGGCGTGTCGCCTCCGCTTCATCAACACTGCCGAGCAGCGCGTACTCCAAGGCTTCGCAGAAACTGCTCTTGCCGCTTCCGTTTGGGCCGTACATCAAGGTGATACGCCTGCTGAGATCGAAATCTTCGGCTTGGCGAAAGCCTCTGAAGGGCCCAACTCGTAAACGATTCAGTCGTGTCCATGCCCAATCCTGTGCTGCCGCATTGGCAGCGATGTCTGGCATGTCGGTCAGAGAACCCGCAAGATCGCGACGACAGAGTTCTGCCAGGAGACCCGCTCTCTGCGACTGACGGTTCGAGGTGCGTGCGACGCCATCGAGATTGGCGAGCACCAAGTGCGCCAGGCGTTTCACGTCATCGGCGATGCCCCGGGGTTGCCCATGCAGCCACTGGACGAATTGCTCGAAGTCTCGCTTTGCAGAGGACATGCCCTTTACCCCTTCCTGAAAGTAGGCAACCCGCGCCAGCAGGAATCTGGATCACAGCAAGTGAGAGATCTCGCTCAACGGCTTCAAGCCCGAGCCGAATCGTCCGATCGCTTCGCGATGCGTCCCGAGTTCGCTGTAAGGCAGATAACGGATGCCGAGTTCGGCAACGCGCGAAAACGCCGGGCGGCGCAGCTGGAGCCGCACATCGTCGCGCCGCGCGTCAGGGGCTACCAGGAACATCGACACGCCGGCGCCCAACTCGGAGCCCAGCGCAAGATCCAGCATCCGCACGATGCCCGAGTAGATGGAGGTCGAGTGCTCCACCTCGAAGGCCGCGGTGATCTTCGAGTTGTCGGCCTCCACCCAGATCACGTCGATCAAACGGACCGACTCCAGGCCGGGCTGGGCGCCCGAAGGCAATTGCGTCAGGCAGCCGTCGCCGAGCCGCCCGCCTGCATAGCCGCGGCCCTGGTCGTTGGAGGCGATCCACACACCGTAGCCGAGTGCCTTGCCCAGGTCTCGCAGCCATCCCTGGATCTCGGTATGGGTTGCGTCGCTCTCACGCTCCGCGGCCCAGCGCTTGTGGGCAGCGGCCGATTCCTCACGCACCTTCTCGAGGTCGGCCTCCCAGCCCTGAACGGCTGCGACGTCGTCGCCGCGCGGCGGCGCCGTGTATCGGCCCGAGCCGATGTCGAAGAGCAATCCCGCCAGTGCTCCCATGTCGTTGGACAACAGCCGGCGGTGCTGCGCGTTCAGCCGAAGGCAGCCCTCGCGCATGGAAAGGTAGTGGTCCCACTTGCCGAGCTTGACGTTGCTGCCTGTGACGGCGTTGTAGCCTTTCACGATCGCCGTGTTGAACGGCATCACGATCGTGGGATGGACGAAGTACAGCAGGTTCGCCACAGCCGGCCCGAGGCCCTTGATCCGATGCGCATCAATGCGGCGGATGGCCTCGACCACCTCTTCGGCGTTGTCGCAGCAGTCGCAGGCATGTAGCAGTCGGGCGAAGGCATGCTGATTGGCGGCGTTCTCGTAGATGTCGGGAATGCGCAGCTTCGGCTTCCAGAGAAACGCGTGGTCGGCGCCCTTGAAGATCTGGCGCTGCTCCGCCACCGACCCGACGACCGTTTCCAGCGAAGAGCCGCGAAATGCACTGCCGAAGGTTCCTGCATCGATGTCCTTGACCACCTGGGCCAAGCCGCGGCGGATGGAGCGGAAATTCTTCAGTCGCTCTTCCCACAGAAACCAGGAGTTGTAGGTACTCAAGGGATCGGTCTTCCAGTGACCGATGAGAACTTCAAGACCGATGGACATGGACAGGATGAGATGGGGGCGCATGGCGCGACGCTGCGATTGAAGCACGGGGCGCCGAAATCAGGTGCGACGCCTTCTCATAAATCTCTGGCATTCGAAAAGCAACTTAATCTAGCAATCAATATACAATGAAATCTAGCGCCCAAAGGGCATAAGAATCTAGCAATCGAGCGCCATCGGCGCCTCCCGCCGACTGTGCGAGCATGAAACATGGCAACCCATCCGACCTCGGTTTCGCGTAAAGCCACCCCTGCGCAGCGGCGGTTGGCCACGGCCCTGGAAGCGCTGCATGTGCTTCAGGCGCAGGGCCATGGCGTGTTCAACACGAGCCAGTTTTCCCGCACCGACCGCGAGGCGCTGCTCGCCGCGAGGTATCTCCAGCCGGTGATCCAGGGCTGGTACATGTCCGCCAGCCCTTCGGCCAAGGCCGGCGACACGACGCCCTGGATTGCTGGAATGAAGGACTTCATTGCCGCCTATTGCAACGCCAGGTTCGGCGCCGACTGGTGCGTATCGGCGGAGTACTCGCTGAAACTGCACGCCGGCACGACCTTGCTGCCCCAACAGGTTGTCATTCACTCGCCACTGGGCAAGAACGGCGTGTTGGATTTGCCGAACGGGTTCTCGCTGATGGACTATCAGGCGAGAGACTTTCCTGGGCCCGACCGACGCGACAGCGTCGGAAACATCCGCACGATGACGCTGGCCCAAGCTCTCTTGAAGGCGCCGGAGAACTTCTTCAGGGCTTCCGCCCAGGACGCGCAGGTCGCGCTGCTGTCCATCAGCGATGCATCGGAACTCAGCCGGCTGCTCGCCGAGGGCAACCACAGCACGATCGCCGGGCGGCTTGCCGGCGCGTTCCGGGCGGTGGGCCGAGGTGCGATCGCGGACGACATCCTGGGATTCATGCGCGCTTTGGGCAACCAGGTCACTGAATTCAATCCGTTCGAGATCCCGCCGAGGATTGTCCCGGGCGACCGCATCGAGTCTCCCTATGTCTCCAGACTGCGACTCATGTGGGCTTCGATGCGCGACGACGTGATGGGTGACTTCCCGCAGCAGGAGCCCGGGTCGCCGGGCGACGTCGACGCATTCATGCAGGCGGTCGAAGATGTCTATGTCACCGATGCCTACCATTCGCTGTCCATCGAAGGCTACAGAGTCACGCCGGAACTGATCCGTCGCGTGGCGGGCGGGGATTGGAACGAGGACATCCACGAGCAGGACCGGCAGTCCAGAGATGCGATGGCGGCGCACGGCTACTGGCTGGCGCACAACGAGGTCAAGGTGTCCATCCGGAAGATCCTCGACGGCGCAAACGCCGGTGATGTCCTCAAGGGCGATCATGGCGCCTGGTTTCGCGCGATGTTCGCGCCCAGCGTTACCGCTGGGCTTCTGGCGGCGACGGACCTGGCGGGCTACCGCGGGCATCAGGTCTACATTCGCAACGCGCAACATGTGCCACCGCCGCGCGAAGCCGTGCGCGAGATGATGCCCGTGCTCTTCGAACTGCTGCGCGACGAACGCTCGACCGCGGTGCGCGCGGTGCTGGGTCACTTCATGTTCGTCTTCATTCACCCGTACATGGACGGCAATGGCCGGCTCGGGCGCTTCATCATGAACACGATGCTGGCCTCGGGCGGCTTTCCCTGGACAGTACTGCGCCTTGAGGATCGCGATCGGTACATGGCGGCGCTGAATGCGGCAAGCGGCCAGGGTGACATCAAGCCGTTTGCGTCGTTCGTCGCCCAGAGTCTGGATGCGGCAAGGGACGCGCAGGCCGACCCGCTGCACGACGATGGCGCATTGGACGCTGACATCGAAGAAGACGATCCGCAACGCCCGCGCGGTTGAGGGCTGCGGATGGCGCGTCAAAGCGGCGCGCGGCCCAGGTCGAATCAGCTTTCGGGCAACCCCAGAGAGAAGCTGATTTCGGTGACGCCCGATCGGGAGGTGGCGCGGGTCTGCCCGCCGTGCATGCGCGCGATCGCGGCGACGATCGCCAAGCCCAGCCCATGGTGCTCTGACGAGTCGGTGCGGGAGCGCTCCGCCCGGAAGAAGCGTTTGAAAAGATTGGGCAGCACGTCGGCGGGGACAGGCTCGCCCCGGTTGGCGACCTTGACCCAAACACCGTCGGGCTGCGTGTCGATCACGACCGCGATGGTCGAGCCTGGCGCCGCATACCGGCTCGCATTGCTCAACAGGTTCGATAGTGCCCGGCGCACCAGACCGGCGTCGACGCCTATGCGCGCGTCGCCGCTGACTTGGACCTTCAGCCCTACCTCCTCGAGCGTCGCCTCATGAAAATCCAGCACCGTGCGCACCTGGTCGGCCAGGCTGACCGGCGCCGAGCGGCGGGCCACCGCGCCGCGGTCCGCATGGGACAGGAAAAGCATGTCGATCACGATCGCAGAGACACGCCGTGCTTCTTCCAGCGCCGACAACAAGGCGTCGTGCAGTTCCTCGACCGATCTTGGCCGCGCCAGCTCGACTTCCACCATCCCGATCAGGTTGGCCAGCGGCGTGCGCAGTTCGTGCGCCACGTCCGCGTTGAACGATTCCAACTGCTGATAGGCCTGCTCGGCCCGGTCAAGCACCGCGTTGAACTGTGCGACCCAGGGAGTGATTTCAGAGGCATACGGGGAGGGATCGATCCGCCGTCCCGGATGCGCGGGTCCGGTTGCGGCGGTCTGCAGAACGAGCTTCTTCAGTGGCTGCATCCCCCGACGCACCAGCAAGGCACCGGTCAGCGAGATGACCGCCGAGCCGAGGACGACCGCGCCCACCAAGGTCCAGGCCAGCCGGGCCAGGAGCTTCGCGTCCTCCTGAACGTCGATGCCAAGCTGCAATTGCATCGCGGCGTCGCCCGACGGCATCGGCTGCTCCTGCGTCGGCATCCACACCCAGCGCCCCGAGGTCCGAACCGGCGCGGACGAATAGACGATCTCGTTGCCGAGGCGCAACACGAGACTGATCTCCGCATGGGTCGAGAAAAAGTCATCCAGCTTGTGGCGCAGTCCGTCACGCCCCGGGTCATCGCGCGACTCCTGGATCAGGTGCTTGATGAGCTCCGACTGTCGCTCGAATTCGCTGGCCTGCTTGACCTGGAAGCTCCAGGCGGTGACGGCATAGATCCCCACACACACCAGGCTGAGACCGATGAAGGCCTGGGCTGCAAACCAGCGCGACAGTGCGGCCTGGATGGATCCAGTGCCCTGCGCAGGCGCGGTGACGGCCCCCTCTGGCGCGACTGCCACGATCTCGGTGGCTTGGCCCAGTCCTTCCACGGCGGTCTTGGCGGCGCTCACGATCCGCTGCCCTGCCGGCTCTCCAGCA
This sequence comes from Variovorax durovernensis, assembly GCF_977011995.1. Taxonomy (NCBI): domain Bacteria; kingdom Pseudomonadati; phylum Pseudomonadota; class Betaproteobacteria; order Burkholderiales; family Comamonadaceae; genus Variovorax; species Variovorax durovernensis. The sequence goes on from NZ_CDRNCW010000001.1 coordinate 838,164, forward strand.
CATACCCCATGCCGCGCACCGTGTGCAGCAGCTTCTCTTCAAAAGGATCGTCGATCTTGCTGCGCAATCGCCGGATCGCCACTTCCACAAGGTTCGTGTCGCTGTCGAAATTCATGTCCCACACCTGCTCGGCCAATTGCGTGCGCGACAGTACATTGCCCTGGCGGCGCATGAGCAAGGTCAGCAACGCGAACTCCTTGGCGGTCAGCTCCAGGCGGTGCCCGTTGCGCGTCGCCTTGCGCGCCACCACATCGAGGCTCAGGTCCCTGAGCGCGTAGTTGGACACCTCATGGAGCTTGCCGCGCCGCAGGAGGGCCTGGATCCTCGCGAGCAATTCGGAGAACGCAAAAGGCTTGGCAAGGTAGTCGTCCGCGCCGCTTTGCAGTCCGCGCACCCGGTCGGCCACCTCGTCGCGGGCCGTGAGCATCAGCACGGGCATCGACTTGGCCTTGCGTACGGCCTCCAGGACGGCAAAACCATCGATGCCCGGCAGCATCACGTCGAGCACCAGCAGGTCGTAGTCCCCATCGAGCGCGAGACTGCGCCCCTCGATGCCCGTGCGCGCGAGGTCTACCACGAAGCCGCTCTCGGTCAGGCCCTTGACCAAGTAGTCGCCCAATTTGTGTTCGTCTTCGATGACCAGGATGCGCATCGTCGAATGCTACGGCGCGGGGTCGCAGGCGTGGATTACTTCTTTGTAATCCACATGGTGGGTGATTGGCGGGCTGGCTTCCTAGAGTCATTGCATGCCAGCCAGTTGACTGGCATCGCCGGCTCGGTGGTCGATGCCGACGTGTTCAGTGCAGCTCGCGAAGTCGAGCAATTCGTTGAAGGAGACCTATCATGAAGAACCGTCAAATCCTCTCGCTCGCACTTGCCGTTGGTGCAGGCGCTGCATTCATCGCGCCGTTTGCAGCCTACGCAGAAGGCCCGTCCCACTTTGCGCCCAACGAAGCCGGTGTGGTCTATCACCCGAGTGAAGCGGGACAGGCCAAATCCCAGGCCCAGGTATCAGCTGAACTCGCGGATGCGCAGAAAACCCCTGCCGGGGCCAGCATGCTGCGCTGGGGGTCGATGAGTACGCCGAAGGTCGGAGCCGCCAAGTCGCGCGCCGAAGTGGTGGCCGAACTGGAAGCCGCGCAGAAGCAACCCAACTGGGATGCCGCAGCAAGGCTCGGTGCGCCTCTGCCAGCGCCCAGAGGTGATGCGAGCAAGGCTCGCGCACAAGCGCAGCCCTGAGGGTTGCGTACAAACTGGATGTCCATACAGGCTTCTTGACACACCGCTCGACTTAGAATTCGCCACATGCACCGGGTTCGCCTGTTCGTCCTTTGGATCATGATGTTCGCCGTGCCCTTCCAGGGGTACGCGGCGGCAGCCATGGTCTTTTGCGGACCGGGTCACGCCGGTGCGGCGGCCGAAGTGTCGCTCGCACAGCCCGGCGCGCACGACCATGCCCGCCACCCTCATGCGGACGGACACGGCGATCACGAGCACAAGGCGGCACAGGCTGCCAAGCCTCCCACAAAGGACAGCACCGCCAAGACAGCGAGTGCCGAGCCTGATGCGATGCACAAGTGCGGCACCTGCGGCGCATGCCATGCCACGGCGCTGACCAGCACGATGGACGTGGCCGTCTTCCACGACCTTCCCAAAGCCGACTTGGCGGAGCCTGCCATCACGGTGGTCACGCTCGCTCCGCGCGTCCTCGACAAACCTCCTCGCGCTTAACGCGTTCGTGCGCCCGTGACTCTCGTCACGGGCCGCCGCGAACGCTCATGCATCGCCTGCGTCATGCCTTTTCGGGCAGCTCTGACGTACTCCGTTCATGAACTTGCGAGGACTCCATGTTCCATTCATCGCCGACCCGTCGGTTGGCAGCTTTTCCCGCCTTGGCTGCGTTCGCCGCTTTGGCGACCCTGAGTGCCGCTGTCGCGGTGGCTCAGCCCGCGCCCGCGAAATCCGCTGAGGCTGCGGCGCTCACCGTCCTGACCTACAAGTCCGCGCTCGAGGGCTATCAGCCCTTTGCCGACGAAAAGCCCATCCCCTGGAAAGAAGCCAACGAGACGGTCTACCGCCGCGGTGGCTGGCAGGCCTACGCCAAGGAGGCGTCAGGCTCCAGTGCAGCCGAGGCCGATTCGCCCAAGGGCGCAGCCGCTGCGCCGGCCGCGCAGCCAGGCCATTCGATGCCCATGCCTGCGAAGAAGGAGAAGCCATGAAGCGCGCCCTTCGTTTGACAGCCATTGCCGTCGCGACGGCTGTCCTCGCCGGATGCGCGTCCGTCAGCATCGACGACGCCTTGAGCGACACCAATACCAATGCCCAGCAGTTCACCGGTGGGAAGCTCGAACTCAGCCGGACCCAGGAGCAGCGCGACCGTCGCGCCGCGCTGTCGCAGGAACTGCTCGCCAAACCGCTGTCGCAGAGTGACGCGGTCCAACTCGCGCTGGCCAACAGCCCATCCGTCCAGGCCCTGATCGCCCAGAGCTGGGGCGACATCGCCGCGACCAACCAGAGCAGCAGGCTACCCAACCCGATCCTGTCGTTCGCACGAACCCGCTTGAACAGCGAACTCGAGCTCGATCGCCTGTTGTCATTCGGGCTGGTGGACCTCATCCTGTTGCCACAACGCCTGTCGATCTCCAGGAGCCAGGCCGCCCAGGCCAAAGTCCAACTGACCGGTGCCGTGGTCGACCAGGTTACGCAGGTCAAACAGGCTTGGGTCCGTGCAGTCGCTGCACAGCAGTCGCTGAAGTATGCCGAGCAGGTCAACAAGTCGGCCCAGGCCAGCGCCGAACTCGCGCGCCGGATGCAGCTGATTGGGAATTTCTCCAAGCTGCAGCGTGCACGCCAGCAGGTTTTCTACGCCGACGCGACGACCCAGCTCGCCTCGGCACAGCACACCACCACCGCTGCGCGCGAAGAGTTGGTTCGTGTCCTGGGGTTGAACGATGAGCAGGCCACCAAACTGACCTTGCCCGAACGTTTGCCTGATCTGCCCAAGGCCCCTCGCGAGGCGAAGGAAGTCGCAGCGACTGCGACCGAACAGCGTCTGGATGTCCAATTGGCACGCGCCCAACTGGATGTCGCAGGCAAATCGCAAGGCATCAATCTGCTGTCGACCTTCATCGACGTCGAGGTGGGCGGTCGGCGCGACACGGTGTTCGACAACGCGGAAAACACAAAGAGCACCCGCCGGGGCTTCGAGCTCGACATCCGCCTGCCTCTGTTCGACTGGGGGTCAGCGCAGCGCGACATGTTGAACGCGCAATCGCTGGCCGCGGCCAACCGCTACGACGCCACCGTGCGCGGCGCCTCTTCGCAGTTGCGTGAGGGGTACTCGGCCTACCGCACCGCCTACGACATCGCGCGGCACTACCGCGACGAGATCGTGCCGCTGCGCCAGGCGATGGCCGACGAGAACGTCCTTCGCTACAACGGCATGCTGATCGGCGTTTTTGAGCTATTGGCCGAAGCGCGTGACCAGATCGCGAGCGTCACCAACGCAATCAATGCCCAGCAGCAGTTCTGGCTGGCCGATGCCGCGCTGGCGGCTTCGGTGATGGGCAAGCCCACGTCCGCAGGGGCCTCGATGGCCAGCTCGGGTGGCGAAGGCGCCTCCGCTGGTGCGGCGCACTGAGCCCGCCCTCAGAGTTCTCCAACCGATTTGAACGACATGACAAACAGACGCAATTTCCTGAGCGGTGCGGGTGCCATCACGGGCGCCATCGCCGCGGCCAGCGTGAGCAAGGTGGCAATGGCCGCCTTGCCCGAGCCCGTGCTCCAGACCACGCCCAACACCATGCCGCCGCTGATGCCTTCGAGCGGACGCCCTTACAACCCCGTGGTCACGCTCAACGGCTGGACCCTGCCCTGGCGCATGAACAACGGCGTCAAGGAATTCCACCTGGTGGCCGAACCCGTGGTGCGCGAGATGGCGCCCGGCTTCAAGGCCAACCTGTGGGGCTACAACGGCCAGTCGCCCGGACCGACCATCGAGGTGGTCGAAGGCGACCGCGTGCGCATTTTCGTGACCAACAAGCTGCCCGAGCACACCAGCATCCACTGGCACGGCCAGCGCCTGCCCAACGGCATGGACGGCGTTGTCGGGCTGAACCAGCCACCGATCAACCCAGGCAAGACCTTCGTCTACGAGTTCGTCGCGCGCCGCCCTGGCACTTTCATGTACCACCCGCATGCGGACGAGATGACGCAGATGGCCATGGGCATGATGGGCTTCTGGGTGACGCATCCCAAGGCCGAGCATCCGCTGATCGAGAAGGTCGACCGCGACTTCGTGTTCCTGCTCAACGCCTACGACGTAGAGCCCGGCAGCGCCACGCCCAAGATCATGACGATGCTGGACTTCAACCTGTGGTCCTGGAACAGCCGGATCTTTCCGGGCATCGACTCGCTCAATGTCCGGCTCAACGACAAGGTGCGCATTCGCATTGGCAACCTGACGATGACGAACCACCCGATGCACTTGCACGGGCACGAGTTCCTGGTCACGGGCACCGATGGCGGCCCTACACCTAAGACATCGCGCCAGTACGAGGTGACCACCGACGTAGCCGTCGGCCAGATGCGCCAGATCGAGTTCCTTGCCGACGAGGAAGGCGACTGGGCCTTCCACTGCCACAAGAGCCATCACACGATGAACGCCATGGGCCACGACGTGCCGACCATGATCGGTCTGGACCACAAGGACGTGGCCAAGCAGATCACAAGCCTGGTGCCCGACTACATGGTGATGGGCGAACGCGGCATGGCCGACATGGCCGAGATGGAAATGCCGATTCCCGACAACACCGCGCGAATGATGACGGGCGAAGGCCCCTTCGGCTCGGTCGAGATGGGCGGCATGTTCAGCATGGTCAAGGTCCGCAAAAACCAGAAGGCCGGCGACTACTCGAATCCCGGCTGGTTCAAGCACCCGAAGGGCACCGTCGCCTACGAACTGGATGGGCCGCCGCCGGAGACCTCGCGCCAACGTGGTGCCGGCGCAGCCGCGATGCCTGCCCAGAACATGCCCGCCAAGAACATCGAAGTTCAGATTCGAAAGCCCGCCAGCGGCCATTCGAATCACTAGTTTTCTCACCCTCCGTTTCAACCTCCAACTCTCAAAGGAAAACCCATGAAACACACCTTCCGCAACACCGCTCTCGCAGCACTCGTGGCCTTGGCCGCCGCTGGCGCTTCGGCATCCGGCACCCATGCCGGTGGTCACGGCCACGATGCCGACGAGGCGATCGGCAAGCCCGGCGTGCTCACCAAGGCGACACGCACGATCAACGTCGACATGACCGACAGCATGCGCTTCACGCCGGCGAACATCAGCGTCAAGCAGGGCGAGACCGTGCGCTTCGTCATCAAGAACTCCGGTCAACTCAAACACGAGCTCGTGATCGGGACCGAGAAGGAGCTCAAGGAGCACTACGAAGTCATGAAGAAGAACCCGGAGATGGAGCACTCCGATCCAAACATGGTGACCCTGGCCGCGGGCAAGAGCGGCGAGATCGTCTGGCAATTCACCAAGGCCGGCAAGGTCGACTTCGCGTGCCTGCAGCCCGGCCACTACGACGCCGGCATGAAGGGCGCCGTGAACGTGACCAAGACCGGGAAGTAAGCGCGACGCTCCCGCCGCGCACTTCCATCGGAACGCGGCGGGACTCCAAATTCATTCATAGCAGAGGAGATCCTCATGACCAACACCCGTATCGCACTCTTGGCATTCGTTGCCGCACTCTCGTTCGCCGGCGCAGCCGGTGCGCAGTCCTCCAAATCCGCAGCAGACATGCCGGGCATGTCCGAAAAGGCACCGGCAGCCGGCGGCTCGGATGCGGCCGCAGCCTCGGACCTCACTGAAGGCGAGATTCGCAAGGTGGACAAGGACAACAAGAAGCTCACGATCAAGCACGGCCCGCTCAAGAACCTCGACATGCCCGGCATGACGATGGTGTTCGGGGTCAAGGACGACGCCATGCTCGACAAGCTCGAGACTGGCGCCAAGGTCCGTTTCCAGGCGGAAAAGATCGACGGCAAGATCGTCGTCACGAAGATCGAATCAGCCCGCTGAGCGCGTAAAAAATAAACGGGCGGCGACTATCGAAAGGATGGAAGAAGGAATGGCTTACTCAAGTGCTTCGCAAGTCGTTCGGCAGATCCTGGAGGGACCGGTCACCCGGCCAGCGTTGCAGCGCTGGCGACGCCAGCAGTTCTTTTCCGAGGCCGGGTTCGGCAGCTACTTCGGTCTGTTCAAGAACTTTTCCGAAGCCCGGGATTGGCTGCCTGACAGTCCGGAATTCGACCACGCAGCCCTGGCGGAAGAGTACGTGAATGTCCGCACGAAGAAGGTGTTTGCGTACGACTACCCCGTGATGTGGTGGCTCGAACGCGCGTTCAGAGACGGTGCCACCAAGTTGCTCGACATCGGTGGCTCGGTGGGAGTTCACTTCTACGCCTATCGCCGCTATTTCGAAATGCCGCAGGGCCTGTCCTGGCGCGTCGTCGAAGTGCCTGCGATCACGGCCATCGGGCGAAAAATAGCCAGCCAGGCCGAGGCCACTGGACTGAGCTTCGCCGAGGATCTGTCGCAGGCGCTGCACGGCAACGACATCTGGCTGTCTGCCGGCGCCCTGCACTATGTCGAGAATTCGCGTCCCGGTGATCTGCTTCAACAGTGCGACACGCGACCCCGGCATGTCCTGCTGAACAAGCTTCCGCTGTACGACGGCGAGGACTACGTCACGGCACAGAACATCGGCGCTGGCTGCTTTGCGCCGATGCACGTCTACAACCGCCAGCGCTTCATCAAGGAAATCGAAGCGCGGGGGTACACCCTGCGCGACCAGTGGCAGGTTCCTGAGCGCTCGATATACCTGCCGGGGTTTTCCGAGCGCTGCATTCCGACGTTCAGTGGCCTCTACTTTGCCATTTGAGCGACACAAGCCAAAGCGTCGATGCGCCCTGGCCAGTCCTGGCGGATCGGGATCGACGTTGCCTGCCGTCGACACGGAGAAGACGAGGCATCGCACCGTCGTGATGGCGCATGCTGTTGCGAGCGGGATTCTCGTTGTGGCGATCTCCGCCGGTCTGACGGGCTGCGCCGATTTCTACCGGCAGCACCGCGATTTTCAGGACGGCTGGCGTACAGGCGAGATTGTCGAAATCGGCCGCGCGAACGAGATTCAGCGCGGTGGGCGCACGGATTGCAGGAAGACGGCCAGCGCCGACGAACTTGCGGTACAGCGCTTCGCCATCCTGCTCGATCGTTCCACGGGCCAGCGCCACGCGCACATCGTGATGCTGGATCCCGCGACATCCGTCGAGTTGGGCGACATCGTTTCGACCAACGTCGTCAGGTGCGGCACACCCGTTCGCGTGTTGTCGCATGCACGAGCGCCGCGCGACTGACGCGGCCTCCACACGATCCCCGCCATCTTTGCAGCCAGCCCACCCACAAACCTAAGAACTCCATGAAATTGTTCGTGCCTCTTTTGCTAGCCGCTCTCGGTGGATTTTCCTCCGGCTTCTCTTTCGCTGCCGATCCTGCCGCACCGGTGCCGACCGAAAGAGCCCCCGCCAAATCGGCGAAACCCGACATTGCGAACGGCGAAGCCGTCTTCAATGGCAAGTCGTGCGCCGCGTGTCACATGGCGGACGGCAACTCTGCCATCCCCGCCAACCCCAAACTGGCTCAGCAGCATCCCGAGTACCTGCTCAAGCAATTGCAGGAGTTCAAATCCGGCAAAAGAAAAAGCGCAGTCATGAGCGGCATGGCCGCGATGCTTTCCGAGCAGGAAATGCGCGATGTTGCCTGGTTCCTGGGCTCCAAGCCTATCAAGCCCGGGTTTGCAAAAGAGAAGGATCTCGTGGCGCTAGGCGAGAAGATCTACCGCGGCGGCATTGGAGACCGCAGTGTGCCGGCCTGCGCGGGCTGCCACAGCCCCAACGGCGCGGGCATCCCGATTCAGTACCCACGACTGGGCGGACAGCACGCCGAATACATCGCGGCACAGCTGACCGCGTTTCGCGATGGGGGACGACTCAACAGCGTGCCGATGAGTGGCGTTGCAGCGAAGCTCAATGATCGCGAAATCAAGGCCGTTTCCGACTACATCGCGGGCCTGCACTGAGCCTTGGCCGGCAACCTGCCTGAAATCACCATGCGGCCTATTCAGTACGTCCTATCCCACTTCTGCTGCCGCCGCGCGCGTACCTCGCGTACCTGCCAGTGGCCGACAAGCCAAACGAGGTGACGCATGTACGTGACAGGCCGGTGGGTTTCCGAGAATGTGGTGAGCACCATGTTCATCGCATGGATCCTGGGAGTGATCGTTTTCGCGGTGATCGTGTGCTGGCAGCGCCGCAAACACCGGAAAAACCGATCGAACGGGCACAGAGGTCGGGGAACCCTCCGCTCGACTGCATCCAGGAAGTCCAGGCGGAGCAAACGATGAAGCGTCGGCAATTCGCAACCGTGACCGGGCTGGCGTCCGACAGACGGCTGCTCGCGTCTTCGGCACCCTGCACACAAGCTCAGGCTCTCGCACGGTCGACATCCGCATCGCCGTCACGTCGATTCGCACGCCGATCGTTTGATTGGAGCTCTTTCACCCGCGACCCGTCGCGTCGCGCACGCCGGGGCGGTTGCATCGTCCCGCTTCGCCGATCGTCGGCCGCTACGCAAAGGAGACAGCCATGTCACATGAAACCGACTCTGCCTGTATCGAGGCGTGCAACGAGTGCGCCGTCGCGTGCAATCGCTGCGCGGCCGCCTGCTTGAAAGAGGACAACGTCAAGATGATGTCCCGGTGCATCGCGCTGGACATGGATTGCGCGGCAATCTGTCAGTTCGCCGCCGCGGCGATCGCCCGCGGCAGCGAGTGCGCAACAGAAGTTTGCGGGCTGTGCGCCGACATCTGTGAAGCCTGTGCGCAGGAATGCGACAAGCACCAGGCGCCGCACTGCCAAGCCTGCGCCAAGGCCTGTCGAGCCTGCGCGGTCGCGTGCCTGGAAATGGCGCATTGATTTCACACCACCAAGGAAAACCATGACCTCCCTGTCTTTCAAGACCTTGGCGAACGCCTCTGCGCTCGCGGCCTTTGCGCTGACTGCGACGGCGCAAACACAACCCCCCACTTCACCGGCGCCAATGGCCATGTCTTCCGCACAAATGCAAAAGGGCAGCGGATCGGACGAGATGAAGAAGTCCATGATGAGTGGCATGGACGGCATGCAAAAGATGCAGATGTCGGGCGACACCGACAAGGACTTCGCAATGCTGATGAAGATGCATCACCAGCAAGCGCTCGAGATGGCCAAGCCAGAGATCGCACACGGAAAATCACCGGAACTCAAAGCGATGGCACGCAAGATCATCAAGGATCAAACCAAGGAAATCGCGCAACTGGATGCGTGGATGAAAAAGAACCCCTGAACGGTAGGTGGTGCCCTCACGCAGGGCCCGCACTTATCAATTCCAGAACTCGCACGGTCCGCATGGCGCAAGGTGACCGGCAGCAGCATCGTGCGCGCCTGAACCCACACACCGGGGAACACCATGTTCGTTCAACCCATCGACTACTTCCTGGCCGTCTGGTTCGCTCTGGCCGCGCTATCGACGGCCTACGTGGCTTGGGACCAGTTGAGGAACAACCCTGAGCCTGTGGTGATGAAGTGGGGGTTCATCCTCGTCACCCTGTACCTGGGCCCCGTGGGCCTTCTGCTGTACGTGATGGCGGACAAGGAGCCGGCCCCAGGAGAGCACGAGGAGTTCGTCAAGCCGCTGTGGAAACAGGGTGTGGGCTCGACGATCCACTGCGTTGCGGGCGATGCGACCGGGATCATCCTGGCGGCCGTTGTGACCGCGGTGCTGGGCCTTCCGATGTGGATCGACCTGATCGTGGAGTACATCGCGGGTTTCGCATTCGGCCTCTTCATCTTTCAGTCGCTCTTCATGAAGAACATGATGGGCGGCACCTATTGGGAGAACGTCAAGAAGTCGTTCATGCCCGAATTCATCAGCATGAACGCGATGATGGCGGGCATGGCCCCCGTGATGGCACTGCTGATGATGGGCCGCGACATGCGAGCGATGGATCCCACCGAGCTCATCTTCTGGGGCGTGATGTCGCTGGGTGTGGCCGTCGGATTTGCGGTGGCCTATCCGGTGAACGTCTGGATGGTGTCCAGGAAGCTGAAACACGGGCTGATGACCGAACGCCGACCCGAGAAAAAAACAGAGGCGCAATCCGGCGCGAGCACGGCGCCCGACCACGCACAAGTCCATGCGCATGGCCAAGCCCCTGTCGCAGCTGCCGCTCCCTCAGTCCAGCACAGCGCTCATGGCGGACACGCCGATCAGGGCCACACGGCGCATGCGGGCCACGAAAAGAGCGCTCAACCCGTGCAAGACAAATCGCACGACAAATCAGACCATGCGAGTCACGGCATGCGGCCGAACGTGACCCGGCCGCAATTGGCGGCTGTGACGATGACCACGACGCTCATGCTTTTGGCCGGCATGACGATGCCCGCGATGTTCGTGAACATGCGCCTGTCGAACAAGGATGTGCGCGGCGCCATCATGCCGCCGTCCATGATCATGGGGTGGGACACACCGGGCGATGCGATGCGCGACATGTCGGCCATCCACCCGCGCCAGGTCGCGCACATCGCCGGGGCCCAAGCCCGCGGCGATGTGGACCTGGTCCCCACGCTGGACAACGGTGTCAAGGTCTTCAACCTCGAGACCAGCGTTATCCGGTGGAACATCCTGCCGGATGTGACGGTCGAGGGCTATGCATTCAACGCGACGATCCCGGGCCCGAGGATTCGCGTCATCGAAGGCGATCGGGTGCGCATCAAGGTGACGAACCGGCTGCCCGAAAGCACCACCGTGCATTGGCATGGGCTGATTCTTCCCAACGAGATGGACGGGCCAGCCAAGATCACGCAGAAGCCGATTCCCCCGGGCGGCTCCTACACCTACGAGTTCACGACCGAGCAGGCGGGAACGTTTTTCTATCACTCGCACGACCATGTGGACCGTCAACAGGCCTTCGGCTTGTACGGCGCACTGATCATCGACCCCAAGAATGCCGAACAGGCGCCGAAGACGGACCATGAGTACGTGCTGCAGTTGCAGGAATGGCTCAAGCGCGAAGGCCTGACGTACCCGGCAATGCTGATGGAAGGCGGCTTGCCAAACTACTTCACCATCAATGGCAAGGCCTTTCCCGCCACCGACACCGTGAAGATGAAGGTTGGCGAGACCATCAAGCTACGTTTCGTTGGAAGCAACAACAACTTCGTACACCCCATGCACGTGCATGGCGGCCCGTTCACCGTCGTCGCAAGGGACGGCTACGTCCTGCCGGAATCGGCGCGCTTCCAGGCCGACACCGTCAATGTCGGACCGGGCCAGCGCTACGACGTGATCTGGAAGGCACTCCGGCCTGGCAAGTGGCTGGTCCACTGCCACATACCGCATCACACGACCAACAACAACGTCGAGCAGGACGGAGGCGGTGGCCTGATGATGGTCCTGGAGGTGGAAACCTGAATGCAAGGAACCACACTGTTTGGGGATTGGGCGGCGACCGCTTGACCTTCACATGATGTCAAGCCTGACACTGGAATCACTTTCAAACAAGGAGTCCCTCATGCAAGAGTTCATCATCCAGTCGATGTCCTGTGGCGGCTGCGCGAGCCGGATCGCCCAGGCCGTCAAGAATCTGGACGCCCAGGCGAAGATCGAGGTCGACCTGCCGACCAAGACTGTTCGCGTCGACAGCACCGAGGACCGCGCGTCCGTGACTGCGGCCCTGACGGAAGCGGGCTACCCGCCGAATTGATCCGCCACGCATGGGACACCGGCCTCAATCGGCTGATGTCTCGTGCACGCCCCTGTGGACTGGACGCGCCGAGGGCGCGCATCCGGCCAATTTTTCGTTGGAGAACTCGAATGAACCCTACGCCTTCCAACCTGCATGAGCACCACGAAGGGCATCATGGCGCGCACCCGAACACCGCTGGAGAACCTCCACATGAGACCGATGCGGTTCTGAAGGATCCCGTTTGCGGGATGACAGTGACTGCGCAGTCACCGCACGTCTTGCAGCACGAAGGCGAACCGGTCTACTTCTGCAGTGCGGGTTGCAAGGCCAAGTTCGCGGCCGACCCGGCAAAGTACGCGAAGCGCAGCGCACCGCGGACAGCCCGCTCGTGCTTGCACCTGCAGAACCCACGCAACCCGCCCCCGTAGGCACGATCTACACCTGCCCCATGCACCCGGAGATCCGACAAGACCACCCAGGCAACTGCCCCAAGTGCGGCATGACGCTGGAACCCGAGATGCCGACCCTCGACGAGGGTGAAGACCCCGAGCTGAAAGACTTCAAGCGACGCTTCATCTGGACATTGCCGCTCACCGTCATCGTCACGCTGCTTGCGATGGCCGGCCACCGACTGCAGTGGTTCGAGATGGGCACGCAGAGCTGGATCGAACTCGTGCTCAGCCTGCCGATCGTGTTGTGGGCCGGTTGGCCATTCTTCGAGCGCGCGGTGAAGTCCGTCGCGAATCGCAGCCCGAACATGTGGACCCTGATCGGTCTTGGAACGGCCGCAGCCTTTGTCTACAGCGTCGTGGCCACGGTCGCGCCCGGTGTGTTTCCGGCGTCGTTCGTGTCGATGGGACGTGTCTCGGTCTACTTCGAAGCGGCCGCGGTGATCATTTCGCTCACCCTGCTGGGCCAGATACTCGAACTTAAGGCACGCTCGCAAACCTCCGCAGCGATCAAGTCGTTGCTGGGTCTCGCGCCCAAGACAGCACGCCGGATCGGCGCCGACGGCACCGAGGAAGACGTACCCATCAGCCACGTGCACGTCGGAGACAAGCTGCGCGTCAGGCCAGGGGAGAAAGTGCCCGTGGACGGCGTGGTGATCGAAGGCGGCAGCGCGGTAGACGAGTCGATGCTCACCGGCGAACCGCTGCCTGTGACCAAGCGCGTTGGCGACAAGCTCATCGGCGCGACGCTGAACACCAACGGCGCACTGGTCATGCAGTCGGAAAAAGTCGGCTCCCAGACCGTGCTCGCCAGCATCGTGCAGATGGTCGTGCAGGCTCAGCGCTCCAGGGCGCCGATGCAGCGAATGGCCGATCAGGTCGCCTGCTACTTCGTCATGACCGTCATCGGCATCGCGGTGCTGACGTTCTTCGCCTGGGGACTGTTTGGACCGCAGCCAAGCTGGGTCTACGGTCTTATCAACGCGGTGGCCGTGCTCATCATCGCCTGCCCCTGCGCGCTCGGTCTGGCGACGCCGATGTCGATCATGGTGGCCACAGGCAAGGCGGCGACGCAAGGCGTGCTGTTCCGCGATGCCGCCGCAATCGAGAATTTCCGCAAGGTGGACACCCTGATCGTCGACAAGACGGGGACATTGACAGAAGGCCGCCCCCAGTTCGAACGCGCGGTGCCTTCGCCGGGCTTCACCGAGGACGAGGTGCTGCGCCTCGCGGCTAGCCTGGACCAGGGCAGCGAACACCCCCTGGCCGATGCCATCGTGCGGGCAGCGCGCGAGCGCAACCTGACGCTGGACACGCCCGACGGTTTCGAATCAAGCAGCGGCATCGGCGTGAGCGGCGCCGTGGGCGGCAGGAAGCTGGCGCTCGGCAACACGGCGCTCATGGAACAGTTGCGCGTGCGGGCCGACGACCTCAAGCCGCAGGCCGAGACGATGCGGGCTGAGGGCGCCAGCGTCATGTTCCTGGCGGTGGAAGGCCAGCCTGCCGGCTTGCTTGCAGTCTCGGACCCGATCAAGGCCACCTCAATGGAGGCGCTGTCTGCGCTCAAGGCCTCGGGCATGCGGGTCATCATGGCGACCGGCGACGGGCTGACCACGGCCCGGGCCGTCGCGGCTAGGTTGGGCATCGATGAGGTCCATGGAGAAGTCAAACCCGCCGACAAGCTCGCGCTGGTGGACAAGCTGCAGCGCGAAGGCCGCATCGTCGCGATGGCGGGTGACGGCATCAACGACGCCCCCGCGCTCGCCAAGGCCGACGTCGGCGTGGCGATGGGGACCGGCACGGACGTCGCGATGAACAGCGCCCAGGTGACGCTGGTCAAGGGCGATCTGCGAGGCATTGCGCAGGCGCGTGTCATCTCCGAGCAGACTATTGCCAACATGAAGCAGAACCTCGGCTTCGCCTTCCTCTACAACGCCCTCGGCGTGCCGTTGGCCGCGGGCGTGTTGTTCCCGTTCACGGGCTGGCTGCTGTCACCGATGATCGCGGCGTTGGCGATGAGCCTGAGTTCTGCGTCCGTCATCACCAATGCCTTACGCTTGAGAAGAGGCCGTGACGCGGGCGCCGGAGCGAAGTCTGCGGTGGTCACCGAATAGCTCAGCAAGCACCACCGGTTTCCGCTCGCTGGAGCATTGCGTAGCCACGACATCACCATATCGCTGCCTGCTTCCAGCAGGCCGTGATGCTCGACTGACGGCGTTGACCGTCGCTCAGCTGGTTGTGGGCAGTGCATTGAACTGAAGAACCGATGAGGCTGGGCTGGCTTCACAGCGCAGGATACGCATCGCAGCCAGATCGCCGCGCACATCGTGGCACTGGCTACAACAGGTTGAGTTGGCAAGTCGATGCCCACCAACATCAGGCGTCCAGCGCGCACCCGCTTGCGCAGGGCCTCGTCCATCTTGGCGATGTAACCAATCTCCGATCAAGCACTTGATCGGATAGCGCGTGAGCGCGCTTCAGGTTGTCATGGATGCGGCATACGGAAATAAGTTAAAGCTGGTCATTGCTCCGACGGTAGCCTCAAGGGGCAGACGAACCCGCGGCCGTTGCACCGCCCCTGGCATCTGTCAGTTTCCTGGCAGCGATTTCGCGGATTCGGGTCGGACCCCACCAGACCAGCGACAGCACAGCCCCGAGCATGAGAATGGCAGCAGCTGCCCAGAACGGTGCCATCGGCGCTAGCGTGAACAATGAGCCCGCGCCCATCGAGCCGAGCGCTTGGCCAAGATTGCCCGCGGCGGCCTGGCGCCCGAGAAGCGCGCCCGCTGCGCCCGCCTTGCGCTCCAGCAACTCGTACGACAGCACCGGCCCGACCATTCCGGCACCGGTGGCCACCACGGCGATCATTAGCCCCAGCGAGCCCGCACCAGGCACCAGTGAGATGAACGTCAGGGCGAGCGCCGAGCCGGCGAACGCGGCGGCCACCCAGCGCTGATCGACACGGCGACGCACTGACGACAGCAGCAGCATTGACTGCGCTGCCAGCATCGCCAAGCTGCAGGTGATGAACATCGCAGCCATCGTCGCTATGGTCAGGCCAAGCGTCTGACTGCCGAACAGGTTGAAGCCCACCTCAAAGATACCGACCGCGAACGAGGCCAGTACCGCAAGCAACATCGACGCGTGCACGAAGTGCCGGCGCGGAGCGTCCCCAGCCTCGTCCCCTTCCACAGCCTGCGTTGCGACGATGTCGTGATTTCGACCGAGGCACAACCGAGTCAACAGCAGTAGCGGTACACCGGCCACAGCGACGGCTAATGCGGGCCAGTTCAGCATGCCTCCCATTTCACCAACAACGGTTCCCATCACCGGACCGGCCAGCCAGGTGCCGAACGCCGGCCCAGCGAGGAACCCGATGAAGGACGCGCTCCCCAGCAGCACGAAGCGGCGGCTGCGATCGACTGTCGTGCTGCTGTCGGCAATATAGGCTTGCGCTGTCGGAACGATCGCGGCGGCACCGGCGCCGGCCAGCAAACGCGCGGCGTAGACGAAGCCCAGGCTCGGGGCCAGCGCGGTGGCGGTGCTACCGACCAGGAACGTGGCGAAGCCGATTAGCAGCACCCCCACGCGTCCGCGCCGATCCGAGAGTCGACCCCAGAGCGGCGCCAACAGGAACAAGGCGAACAGGTAGACGCCGCCCAGCATGCCGACATGCCAGGCCACCGTGGACGCCGGCACAGCATCGAGGTAGCGCAACAGATAGAGCCGAATCAGCGGCAGTCCCGCACCGTAACCTAGCGACACGATGAAAACCATGGCGCCCAGCAACGCCAGCGCGCCTCTTCTCATGGGCTCGGCGGCAGTAGCGCTCGACTCGACTTGGCCGGCAGTGTCAGTCACGATGTCGCTATCGCCTCGCGATATGGAACACCAAGCCCGCGAGCCAGGCCAGCGCAGGAACGAGCAACAGCCATCTGGAATCAGAGTGGAGATCGAAGTTGATTGCACTCATGAGTGCCACCGTCAGCGCCCCGGTCAATGCGATGACCCATGACGTGCCCCTCAATCCTGACGGCATCGCAGCCCAGGCCACGAACACCGTGAACACACCCGCGCCTGCGATGAATCCACCCATGACCGCAAACACCCGCTGCAGCCATCCCTCCAGGCCAGGCAGCGCAGACCGAACTTGAGCCAGCGAGCTGCCCATGAAGCGCGTGTCTTCCGGCAACAAGGGCGGTCGCAGAAAGATGAAGTAGAGCCCTAGCGCCACAAGCCAGAGGCCGCAACCCGTCAGCATCCAGGTCGCGGCGTAGCGGGGTGAGATGCGCGCACTCATGGTGGTCGCGGCCAAGGGAATGTCGTCAACGACACTGCGCTGGCTTCGATCCGTGCTTTTCACAGTACCACCGGCTTGTCCGGCAGCTCGTTCCCGCGATCGTCGGCAGGAAAGTGACGTACGAGGTGCCGCATCACAGCCTGCACGCCGCCGACCACACCAGCTTCATAGTTCGATTGCTTGAACGCCGTTTCCATTTGATTGCAAACCTTGCGCCATTCTTCGGAGCCGACCTTGGCATGGATGCCGCGGTCCGCCACGATTTCAACTGCGCGATCCGCGAGCAACAGATAGATCAGCAAGCCATTGTTGTGCTCGGTGTCCCAGATGCGCAACTGCGCAAAGAGTTCGAGGGCTCGCTCCCGGGGTGATTGCCCCTTGAACAGCGGCATGCCATCCAATGCGCCCTCGACCACGAAGCGTATTTCCCCAGCATGCGCGGTCTCGCTGACCTTGATCGCCTTCTCAATCGCGTTCAATGCGCTGCGGGGAAAGCACCGAGTGACCTGACCACGTGTGGTCAGCAAGTGCTTCAGGATGCGTTGGGTTCTCATGATCACCACCTCCCCGACGCACCGCCGCCACCAAAGCCACCACCGCCACCGCTGAATCCACCGACACCGCCGCCGCCTCGACCGCCTCCACCGTAGTAGCCGCCCAAACCGCCCATACCGTGCCCGCGCATCCCGCCACCGAGCAAGGTGACGAACAGCGCGATTACCCCCGCGCCCAGAGCCATCGACACTGCACCAACGACGAACCAGGCAATCAGGGCAACTACACCGCCCGTGACCAGGGAACCTGGAATTTTTCCGAGCACGGAGCGCAGCACGCCGCCCACGGCGAGGGCGAGAATGAAGAGCACGGGCGCGTACTGTTGAGCACTGCCGATACTCCTGGAGGGTGCATTGCTCGGGTCAGGCAAGGGCTCACCGTCGATGACAGTGATCATCTGCCCAACGCCGGCCGTGATACCCCCGTAAAAGTCTTGCACCTTGAATCGCGGCAGGATGGTCTCGCTGATGATGCGTTTGCTGGTGAGATCGTTGAGCGCTCCCTCCAGGCCGTATCCCACTTCGATGCGGACGGTGCGATCGCCCTTCGCGACGACCAGGATGGCGCCGTCATCGACCTTCTTGCGGCCAAGCTTCCACTTCTCCGCGACCCGCAGGGCGAATTGCTCGACATCCTCTGGCGCCGTTGAAGTGACCATCAGCACTGAGAGTTGGCTTCCTTTTCTGACTTCGAATGCCGTCAACGTTTGCTCCAGAGTGGCCTTCTGCTCTGCAGTCAGCGTTCCAGTCTGGTCTGTGACTCGCCCTGTGAGCGGAGGGACCGGTACTTGCGCCGCGACTAAAGCGGACCAACCGAACGCGCACGCCAGAAGCAGTGCTCTGCCAATGTCGCGCACTGTCCGGCCTGTGGTCACTTGGACACCCCAGACGCGGTGCCGGCAGGCTTAGCCGGTGTCGTATCGAACCCAACGCTCGGCGGCTTGGAGATTTCCTTTTCGTTCTCGGTCGCGAAGTTGGCTTTTTCCTTGTAGCCCATCACCTTGGCTGTGAGATTGGACGGGAAGGAACGTACCGTCACGTTGTACGCCTGCACTGACGCTATGTAGCGGTTGCGGGCAACCGTGATGCGGTTCTCGGTGCCCTCCAGTTGCGCAGAAAGGGCACGAAAGCCTTGGTTCGCACGCAGGTTGGGGTAGTTCTCCGAGACGGCCATCAGCCTGGACAGCGCACCGGTCAGTTCGCCTTGGGCGGCCTGGAATTTTTGGAACGCCGCGGGATCGTTGACCAACTCCGGTGTGGCTTGGATGGACGTGGCTTTGGAGCGTGCCTCGATCACTTTTGTCAACGTGTCTTGCTCGAATTTCGCTTCACCTTTGACAGTGGCAACAAGGTTGGGCACCAGGTCCGCGCGCCGCTGGTACTGGTTGACGACCTCGGACCAACTCGCTTTGACTTGCTCATCGGTCGTCTGAAATGTGTTGTAGCCGCAGCCGGTGAGGGTCAACGCTGCGGTTACGGTCAGGGCTGTCAATAGTTTTCTCATGATGTCTTCTCCAAAGTGTCAGATTGACCGGGGACTCCACGCATCTGTTGCGAGCCACCGCGTTCGGTGGGTCGCCATACAAAGTGGAGGTAGATGACGGTGCTCAGCAGGGCTGCGAAGAAGCACCACACCGAGATGAACCACGTTGCATAGAAGTAGTAAGCCGCGCCGAACGACAGGAGCGCCAGAGCGCCGAAGACCTGAACCCTTCGAAGCGTGGACAGCAACGGGCTCACCGTGGTCGAGATCAGGTACAGCGTCATCACCGCAGCCGCAAAGAAGTGCGGCGAGTCGTACTCGACGTGCTGGCCGGTCGGTCGCGATACCACCGGGAACGCCACGAGGATGTAGAGCAGGTAGCCGCCCACCGCGGCGCCCGCGACCACCAGCGCGCTCAGTGTGCGCTGGCGCCCACCGGGCGGCTCGATCATCAACACGGCCACCGGCAGGTAGACCGGCCACAGCACGTGCGAGAAGAACGAATACGCATGCGTCATGACGGTGTTCAGCACCGGCGCGTCAGCGCTGAAGGTCAGCCAGATCACGCCCTCGATCAGTTGTTGGATCGCGAACATCAGCGGGATTGCGGCAAACGGCCATTCGCGAGACCGGCGCGCCGACGCAAGCGTGAGCGCTCCGACCCCGAGCAGCAAGACACCCGCCGAGAAACTGGCCGTGGCGGAGTAGCACATTCAGCTCACCTCGTCGCGATGGCGCGTCACGAATGGCCGCGTGGCCGCGAGCAATGCGCTGCCCGCAGGATGTGTCGACTTGCTCATGCGGCCACGCCCGTGGGAGCGTTCGCATCGACCGGCGGCGCAGCCGTCGATCGCGCCCTCTTGATGCCATCGAGCCGGGTACGTTTGAGCATCAGCGCGTTGATAGCCACAACCGCCGAACTGCCCGACATCGACAACGCCGCGATTTCCGGCGACAGCGTGAACGGATAGAACACGCCGGCGGCCAAGGGGAACGCGATCACGTTGTAGCCGACCGCCCACCACAAGTTCTGATGCATCTTGCGCAGCGTGGCGCGTGACAGCTCGATCGCGCCGACGACGTCGTAAGGGTCGCTTTTCATGAGCACGACCTGGGCACTCTCCATGGCCACGTCAGTGCCAGCGCCGATCGCGAATCCCACATCGGCCTGCGTCAGCGCCGGGGCATCGTTGATGCCATCGCCAACCATACCGACCTTGTTGCCCTGGTCCTGCAATTCCTTGATCCTGGCGGCCTTCTGGCCGGGGAGCACTTCGGCCAGTACGATGTCGATGCCCAATTCCCTGCCGATGCGATCGGCAGTTGCCTGGTTGTCGCCGGTCAACATCGCCACCTTGACACCGCGTTCCTGCAGCTTGGCAATCGTCGCTTTCGACGTGGAGCGCACTGCGTCCGCGATGGCGATCAGGCCGATCAGCTTGCCGGCGCGGGCCACATGGACGACGGTCCTGCCGCCGCCCTCAAGTCGCGTCGCCTGCGCTGCCAAGGTATCGAGGTTCACCTGTTCGGACTGCATCAGCTTGCGGTTGCCCAGCAGGATGGTTTCGGCGCCGACGGTCGCACGGGCACCTTGTCCATCGACGTTGCTGAAATTTGATGCGACCTCGGTCGGGGCGCCGCCCGCACGCTTCAGCACGGCCTGAGCCAGCGGATGTTCAGAGAACTTCTCGACACCGGCCGCAACGGCCAGCAGTTGGGTTTCGGTGACATCCGGTGCCGTGACGATCTCGACCACATCGGGCTGTCCGAGCGTGAGCGTGCCGGTCTTGTCGAAGACGATGACGGTCAGCTTCGTAGCGTTCTCCAGCGCTGCAGCGTTCTTGAACAAGATGCCGTTCATCGCCCCCAGGCCAGTGCCGACCATGATGGCCATTGGCGTGGCCAGTCCGAGCGCGTCGGGGCAGGCGATGACGAACACGGTGATGGTCAGCGTCAGCGCGAACAGCAAGGGCTGGCCCATGACCCAGAACCACACGCCGAACGTGAGCAGGCCAACGGCGATGGCGGCCAGCACCAGCCACTGCGCCGCTTGGTCGGCGAGCAACTGGCCCGGCGCCTTGGAGTTCTGAGCCTCCTGGACCAGCTTCACGATCTGCGCCAGCGCCGTGTCGGCGCCGACCTTGGTGGCTTTATAGCGAAAGCTGCCGCTCTTGTTGATGGTGGCGCCGATGACGGCGTTGCCGACGACCTTCTTCACCGGCATCGACTCGCCGGTTAACATGGACTCATCAACCTGCGAGCTGCCCTCCAGGACCTCGCCGTCGACCGGGATCTTGTCGCCCGGCTTGATGACGACGGTGTCACCGGGGCGGACTTGCGACGTTGGAATCTTCGTCTCGACCCCGGCGCGTACGACCGTGGCCATCGGCGGCGCCAGGTCCATCAAGGCGCGGATCGCGTCCGAAGCGCCAGCACGCGCCCGCATTTCCAGCCAGTGGCCCAGCAGGATGAACACCAACAGCACGGCAGACGCTTCGTAGAACACTTCGCCGTCATAGAAGAAGGTGGCGCCCACGCTGAACACGTAGCCGGTGCCGACCGAGAGCACGATCAGCGTCGCCATGTTGGCGATCTTGTTGCGGGCCGCCCGCCACGCGGCCACCAGGAACGGCCACACCGGATAGGCGATGGCGCCAGTGGCCACGATGAACAGAAAGAGCTTGCGCTCCAATCCGAAGGGCGTCGGGAAGTCCCCGAACATTCGACCCATTGGCGAGTACAGGAAGACGGGGATGGCGAACACCAGCGCCACCAAGAAGCGGTTGCGCATGTCGTGCGCCATGTCCTCCGTCGACATGCCCGCAGCATGACCCATGTCATGCATCATGTCGGCTTTGTCCTTGGCAGACGAACCGCTGTGCTCTTGGTGCGAGCCGTGATCTCCAGGGGCGGCGCGGGCGTTCTTCGCCGGTGTGGTCGCCCCTTTCATCTCTGTATCTTTTCCTGCAACGTGCTCACCTGCGGTACTGTGCGCCCGATGGTCGGGGTGGCCGGCGTGAACACCTGCAAACGACTTGTGACTCGCCGGGTCGCAGACGTGTGCGGGCACGAGTTCACCCCTGCAGTGATAACCACAGTCGGTCACGCGCTGCTGGATGATTTCGAGGGTCGCCAGTGACTCGTCGTACTGCACCGTCGCGCTGCCGGCGACATAGTTCACGTCGGCGTGATGCACGCCCGGCAGTGTCGAGAGCTGCCGTTCGACACCCGCCGCGCTCAGGGTCGAGACCAGTTCGCCGACTTCGATGGTGATTGTTTTCATGAGAGTTCCTTAAAGCGCAAGGCTCAACGGGCGAGTCGCTGGGCGGCGATGCAGTCCGGCGTGAACTCAAACGCCACGTCCGGGTCGGGCTGCACGAGCTTGGCTTTCTTGCCGGCGTAGTGCAGCCGCGACAGAATGTCGCGCATCAGGTTCAGGCGCGCGAGACGCTTGTCGTCGGCCCGCACGATGTGCCACGGTGCAACGGCGGTGTGCGTTCGCAGCAGCATCGTGTCGCGTGCTTCGGAATACGCCTTCCAGTGCTTGATGGCCACCGCATCGATCGGGCTGCTCTTCCACTGCTTGAGCGGATCGCGTTTGCGCTCAGCCAGACGTCGCGATTGCTCGTCTTTGCTGACATCGAGGTAATACTTCAACAGCTTGATGCCCGAGTTGACGAGCATCTCCTCGAACTTCGGCACCGAGGCCATAAACTCCTCATGCTCGTCCTTCGAACAGAAGCCCATCACATGCTCGACGCCGGCGCGGTTGTACCAACTCCGATTGAAGAGTACGAATTCTTCGGCGATCGGAAACTGGGCGACATAGCGCTGAAAGTACCAGGCACGGCGCTCGCGGTCGGATGGCTTGCCCAGGGCGACGACCCGCGTTTCGCGCGGACTCAGGTACTCGACGACGCGCTTGATGCCGCCGTCCTTCCCTGCGGCGTCGCGCCCTTCGACGACCACCAGAATCTTGTCGCCGCAACCGATGAAGTGCCGCTGCAGTTTGACCAGCTCGACCTGAAGCAGATGCAACTGGGCTTCGTAGTCCTCGCGCGAGATCGACAGCGTCGCCGATCCTGTCCTGGGCGTTCGCCCACCCGAGGCACCGCCGACGGCGGTAGCTTCCGCTTCTCGCACCTCGTCGCGGTGCTTGTGCTTTCTCTTGCTCATTGAGTGGCCTGCTCGCCGTGCGTTGCCGGCCGCGCCTTGGCGGGGTAGCCCAGACGGCTGATTGCCGATTCGATCTGGGTGGGCGTGACGCGCGTGGGATCGACCACCACCGTAGCGATGCCGGGACTCAAAGTGACCTCGGCGCGACTGATACCGTCGATTTTGCTGAGCGCACGTTGGATACTGCCGGTGCAGCCTCCACAGGACATGCCGCTGACATCGAAGCTGAGGGTTTGCATGTGAGTTCTCCTTAGGTGACAGGGTTCAGCTCTTCAGGCCTGCGCCGACGTTCGATTTCTGCCAGCCAAGAAAGAAGTGAGGCGTGCGAGCCGCGTAGACATCGAAGTCGGCGCCGAACTGCTTTCGCATTTCCGCTTCTTCTGTCACCGCAAGCCGCCCGTACATGACGAGCAGGATCGGGAACATCAACAGCGTGAGCAGCGTTGGCCACTGGAGCAGAAAGCCCAGCAGAATGAGGACGAAAGCCACGTACTGCGGATGACGGATGCGTGCATAGGGGCCAGAGGTGGCCAGTGCATTGCGACGCTGTGCGTGATACAGGACATTCCATGCGCTGGACAGCAGGTAGAAGCCGAAGGCCAGGAGCACATAGCTCGCGATGTGCAGCGGACCGAAGTGTGGGTCCCCTTTTTCACCCAGCAGCGTTGACCACAAGTGGCCGCTCTTGTGCGACATCAGGTCGAGACTCGGATACTTCGTCTGTAGCCAGCCGGACATCAAGTAGATGCTCAGCGGAAAGCCATACATCTCGACGAAGAGCGCGACGATAAAGGCGGCGAAAGCCCCGAAAGTTCGCCAGTCCCGAGCGGTCTGCGGCTTGAAGAAACTGAACGCGAACATCAGGAAGATGGCCGAGTTGAAGACGACCAGCGCCCATAGTCCGTAGGCCGGCGCATCGTGATTCATGGTCGGTCTCCCGCGGGTGGCAGCCGTGCTTCTGCCGGCGGGTTGGAGGTGGGCTCGCCACCGTGGTGGTGTGCGTGACCACCGCCGTTACCCCCATGGCCGCGGTGCATGAAGACATGCACCAGCGGACACGACAGCAGAAGCAAGAGCGGCAAGGCGCCGAGAAAGTGGGCGCGGTGTTCGCTCAGCAGGAAGTACGTCGCGATGGCGCCCATGATGACCAAGCCGACGGCATAGCGAGAGCGCCAGAACGGCGGAGGTTCGGCGTCGTGGTGGGAAAGTTCGTGATTCATTCGTTGCTCCAGAAGGCGGGTGTGGGTCACACCGCCAGTCGATTGCGCAGCCAGGCGAAGAACGTCCCCGCGATCAGCGCCCAGCTGCTCATCAGCAGCAGCGCGACGAGAAACCCTGACCACGCGAACGGCCGCGGCTGCACCACGCCGCTGAAGTCCATGCCGTGGAACAGGTTGTTCATGAAGCCGAGGAACGGGCCAGGCGCCAGCACCCACACCAGGGTGCACAGGGCGTAGAACACACCGACGGTGCCAGCCAAGGCGATCCCGGTGCTGAAAGGGCGGGCGACCGGTGTCATGTCGGCGCTCCCGTTACTTCGCCGACGCCGCGGGCAGACGATCCATCATCATCTGCATCGTCGCCTGCATCATTTCCATGCGCGCTTCCGTCGTCTGATGGCGCGCGGCCATGTCGCCCTTCGTGCCGCCCATGCCACCCATCCCGCCGGAGGACATGCCGTTCATCATGGTCATGCCATCCTGCATGATCTTCATGTGCTCGGGTGTCAGTGCATCTCGCTCCGCGGGGGTCTTCGCGGCCATCATCTTGTCGTGCATTTCGAGCATGGCCTTCATCTGGGATTCCATGCGGGCCTTGCCGGGCATTGCCTTGGTGGCGGGCACCGAAGCAGTCCCTGCCGGGTGATGGTCCCGATGCGGGTCCGCATCGGCGGCCCAGACTGGCGCCCCCATGGCGGAAATAGCAAGAGCGAGCGAAAGCAAATGAGCGAATTTCATTGGGGACTCCTTGTGCGGATGGCCGAGTTGGAAAGCCGGGCAGTCGCCGCCAGGCATCGGTGGATCACCTGGTGTCGTGATCGGCCGCCCACCTTGGAGCGGAGCCGAAACGACGGCATCGACCCGGACCGCAGAGCACGGAGCTCTGGGTCAGTCATCATCAGACGACGGCTACAACGTCAGACGCGAATAGCGCAGTCTGAAAGGCGGTCCCACCACGCGGATCTGCAGATCATCTAGGCGACTTGGCGCCGAGGCGATGGGGGTCACTGCATTCCACGCGAACACAACGAAGGGCGCCAGACCTGGATCGGTCGGATCGACGCCAGCCTGCAGTTTGATCTGTGCGTTCAAACCATCGTCGCAAGCTTTCAAGCACGATTCCTTCGACGCGTTCGCGTCGTCGTCATGGTCAACGGCGATGGAATCACCTGACAGTGCCTCATTGGAATGAGCGTGATGAGCGCCCGAAGAGTAGCTCGCACCGGTATGGGCGTGTTTGCCAGGCGCCTCAAGTAGGCAGGCATTCACCATTCCAGAAGCCAGAGCAAACACCCACACCAGCATCGCCATGAATATGGTGTTGCGCTTGGTGCGATGATTTGAAAAGGGCTTCATACTCGTACGATTTACGTGCAATTCATGCTATGCGGACACCACCAGAAGACCTTGATCTGCATCAAATGCAGCGCAGAACGAAAGGCGATGCGCGCACCCAATGCGCGATGCCCGCACGACATGCTTGAACGGTAAAGGAAGCCATGTGGCAGCTTGGCCTTGCCGTGACGCATGCGTCTGTGCGTTGGCGTACGCAAAGTGTTCTCGCGTTTCATCGCCCCATTGCCATGCTTCCGACCCTATTGAGCTTTACGCAATACATGACATCACCACAACTCTGCCTTGCTTCTAGCAAGAGGTGATGATCGACTGGCGGCATTGACCGCAGCGCAGCTTGTTGCGCGCAGTGGCCCTGAGCTCGGCCGAGGAGAAGTTCGCCAGCGCATGTCTCTTGAGCCAGGCCCACTGGTATTCGGCGGGTTGAGGTACGGTGAATAGCCGTGCAGCAACGCCATCTGAATGCCGCTTCTGTGCTGGGCAGCACTGTCCCAGGCGATGAGCAGCTTTTGCTTGAGCTGCGCATGCGATGGCCTTACGTGTCACTGCTGCGATGTCTCAGTTGACTCTATTTCTGCAGTTGTCGATCTCGACGGGAGATCAGTGCTCGAACCTCCGAGCCGTACTTCCCCTGAATGAGGGCATGCTGAGTAGCGCGCCGCTCGTGCGCCGCCGTTTCGTAAGGTGTCATTGGTTGACGCGCGCGTCAACCATCGCGCGAAGGTAGCCGCGCCATCGAAACGCCGCCTTCGTGGCCCGAGCGCACGCGTCGTGAAACGGTGCTGGTCCGTCAACGCCCTTTCATCTTTGGTCCGCTTGAAGATGGCATCGACGATTCGGACCCCTCCATACTTCTCGGTCGGATGGCTGTAGTTGGCGCCGACAACAATGTCAGAGAGCGTCATGGCGCCACAGAATTTTTTGAAAGGCGCGGCGCTGTGGGGGCGCTGGAAGTGCCATTGAGGCTGGTGATCAGCCTTTGGCGCGGGGTTTGAGAAGGTTTGCAAGGGCCTTCTGGTCTTCGGCCAGCTGGATGCGCATGAGCTGAAGCACTCGCGAGGCAAGGCCGGACAGCGGCTGTCCCGGAGGCAGCACCAGCACCCCCGCGAAGGAGACCTCCAGGGACAGCGGACGGATGACCAGGCCGCGCTGGGCGTACTCCATGGCGGTGACCGGATTGACGAAACCGATGCCCATTCCGCTCAGCGCCATTTCGCACACGCTCGCCGCGTAGGGCGTCTCGACCAGCACGCTCAACCCGACGTTGCACTCCGCCAATGCCCGCTCCAGGCGCCGCCGCGACGCATCCTCGGGGTTGAGCGCGAGGAACGGCTCTTCCGCGAGTTGATGCGGCTGGATGGTCTTGGCCTTGGTCAGTCGGTGCTTCGCATGCATTACCACCACACCCGGGAAGCGAGCGAACTCGGAATGCTCCAGGCCTGTCGTCGGCATCTCGTCGGCCATCAATCCGAAGTCGACCTGACGCCCCAGCACAGCCTCGTGCACCTCCCGCGAGCTGAGTACCTGCAACGAAATCTGCGGCCGGGCGTCGGCGTCGCGGCGCTCGGCCACCAGCCGCGACAGAACCCGAGGGACGAAGGTCAGGCCGAACGCCGGGTAGACCGCCATGCGCAGTGTGTTCACGCCGAAGCGCTTGAGGCTGCGCATGCGGTGCTCGATGCTGCTCAGACCCACGAAGACACGCTCGACCTCGACCAGCAAGGCTTGCGCTTCGGGCGTCGGCTGCAGACGGCCTCTCAGCCGACGAAACAGCGGGAATGCAGCCGCCTCCTCGAGTCTGCGCAGCGACTGGCTGATGGCGGGCTGCGTAACGCCCAGAAGCGCAGCCGCCTTGCTCGCGGAGCCCACGGACATCACGGAACGGAACACCTCGATCTCTCGGAGCAACATATAACAACCACTTATGGACGAAGAATTTCGAGCGCGATTCAGATTATCCCCGTCGTTCTAAAGTTGGCGTCTTCAGCCACCTTCCGGAGAAGCAACATGAAACTTCAAACAGTTCTTGCAGTGACCGTCCTGGCATGTGCCGCGCCTGCGTGGGCGCACGATTTTTCCGGCGACATCGCCAAATTCCAGACCATCGCCGCCACCAAGAAGCCGGACAGCCAGCAAGCGCTTGCAGCGAAGCTCGCGCTGGAGCGCGCGCAGGGCGAGATGGAGCAGTCGGATGTGAAGATGGTGTTGCGCATCCGCTCGATGACCAACGCAGGCCTGCGCGCCATCGGCGAACAACCGGCCTTTCTCACCAGCGAGTACAAGCGCCTGGAAGCTGCACTGGCCAACCCCAAGACCAGCGACCCGGCCAAGATCGCCGCGGCCAAGGAAACCTTCGCCCGCCTGTCGGTGGAGATGAAGGTCTACACCGATCTCGAGAACATGGCCGTCGATCAGATGAAGCAAGCGCTGCAGCTCATCGAATCCGCACCCGCCAACTGATCGCACGTCCAACGAACAGCTCCGTCTTCCATCGTGAACTCTCCCATTTCCAATCTCGACGCCTCTCCTCGGGGCGCATTCGCCAGCCTGGTCCCACCGGTGTGGCGTGCCTCCACCGTCGTCTTCGATTCGCTCGACGATTTCGTGAATCGCCGCACCCGCCTGCCGGATGGCTTCAGCTATGGCACGACGGGCACGCCGACGCAGCGCGCCTTGGAGACACGCATCGCCGAACTGGATGGCGCCGCACATTGCGTCGTCTTTCCCTCCGGGCAGGCAGCGATCTGCAGTGCGCTCCTGGCGTTGCTCAAGAAGGGTGATCACCTGCTGATGACCGACGCCGCCTACGGCCTGGCCAAGTCCTTCGCCGTCGACCGGCTGCAGGCGCTCGGCATCGAGGTCGAGTTCTATCCGCCGCGGATCGGCGCGGACATCGGCTCGTGCGTCCCAACACGCGCCTCATCTGGCTGGAGTCTCCCGGCACGGTGACGATGGAAGTGGAAGACGTGCCGGCCATCACCGCCGTGGCGCGTGAGCGCGGCGTACTCACGGCCATCGACAACACCTGGGCCAGTCCGCTGGGATTCGCGGCCTTGGCACATGGCGTCGACCTGTGCATTCACGCCTGCACCAAGTACATGGGGGGTCATTCGGACGTGTTGATGGGCAGCATCGCGACCAACGACGAAGGCCTGTACAAGTCCTTGCGCGGACTGCAGTCGCAGATGGGACTGGCCGTGAGCCCGGAGGACTGCTTCCTGGTCGCTCGCGGGCTGGACACGATGCAGGTTCGCATGGAGCGCCAAGCCACCAGCGCGCAATTGATCGCCGAGCGACTCGCAACGCATCGTCTGGTGCGTCGGATGCTCTTTCCGGCGCTGCCCGGCGCGCCGGACCATGTGCTCTGGGCGCGTGACTTCAAGCAGTCCGGCTGCGTGATGTCGCTGCAGCTTGTCGATGGACCCTACGACGCCTACCGGGCACTGTTCGGGCACCTGAAGCTGTTCTCGATCGGCGCGAGCTGGGGCGGCGTGCGCAGCATCGCGGCCTTCTACCCAGCGGAAGAGCTGGCCAAACGAAACTTCTGTGACGTTCAAGGCCCGGTCATCCGCCTGTCGATCGGCCTGGATGATCCCCAAGCGCTGCTTGACGAACTGCAGGGCGCCTTGAGCGCCTGCGAAACGAGTTTCAACCTCTGATTCACGACACCTGGAGCACGCGATGACCCTCAAGCCGACCATTCACACTGCGCTGATCCGCCCCTTCCTCGCTGTTGTCGGCCTCGCGCTGTGCGCCAGTGTCGCCGCGCAAACCGCGCCGCCGCTGGATGGCACGCTCAAGAAAATCAAGGACACCGGGACGATCACGGTGGCCACGCGTGGCGCTTCCATCCCGTTCAACTACCTGGACGACAACAACAAGCAGGCGGGCTTTGCCTGGGAGATTGCGCAACGCGTGGTCGACCAGATCAAGAAGGACCTCAAGCTCGCGAAGTTGGAGGTCAAGACCCTGGAAGTCACGCCGCAGACGCGCATTCCGCTGGTGGCCAACCAGACCGTCGACCTGGAGTGCAGTTCGACGACGAACAACGCGGAGCGACAGAACCAGGTGTCGTTCTCGACGACGTTCTTCGTCGTGGGCGCGCGGCTTCTGGTGCGCAAGAACTCCGGCATCAAGCACTGGTCCGACCTGGTCGGCAAGAACGTCGTGGTCAGTGCAGGTACCACCGCGGAGCGCATGCTGCGCCAGCTCAACGAGAAGAACAAGTGGGGCATCAACATCATCCTGGCCAAGGACATCAACGAGAACTTCCTGACCGTGGAGACGGGGCGCGCGGTGGCCGCGACGCAGGACGACATCATCCTCTTCAGCAACATCGCTCGCGCCAGAACTCCGGCGGACTGGGAGGTGGTCGGCGTGCCGCAGCAGAAGGAAGCCTACGGCTGCATGCTGCGCAAGGGGGACGTGGCTTTCAAGAAGCTGGTCGACGGCGTGATCACCGGGATGATGCGCTCCGGCGAGTTCGCCTCGCTGTACGAGAAGTACTTCCTGAAGCCCATTGCCGTAAAGGGCAACGTGACGGTCAACTTCCCGATGTCGCCTGACATGCAAGAGCTCCTGCGTCATCCGAACGACCAGCCGCTGTAAGGCGACGACATCGCACGTTCGACGACCGTCTCACGAACCGTCTAAGTAGTTTTCTCGATGCACTACAACTGGGATTGGCTGATCTTCTTCAAACCATCGGTCACAGGCGAGGGCCTGTACGGCTTGATGCTGCTGCGCGGCCTGCTGTGGACAGTGGCGCTGTCATTGCTGGCCTGGACACTGGCACTGGGCCTTGGTCTGATCGCCGGGGTCGCCAGGACGTTGCC
This sequence comes from Variovorax durovernensis, assembly GCF_977011995.1. Classification (NCBI taxonomy): domain Bacteria; kingdom Pseudomonadati; phylum Pseudomonadota; class Betaproteobacteria; order Burkholderiales; family Comamonadaceae; genus Variovorax; species Variovorax durovernensis. Next base: position 868,377 of record NZ_CDRNCW010000001.1, read on the forward strand.
CAACCGCGCTGCACGGTACTTGTCGACGGTGTACATCCACTGCTTTCGCAACACACCGCTGCTCGTTCAGCTGTTCCTCTGGTATTTCGTCGTGCCGGAACTGCTGCCCCTCGAGTGGGGCAATGCGCTCAAGCAGATGAACCCGACGACGAACCAGTTCCTGACCGTGCTGGTCGGTCTCACCCTGTACACGGCGGCGAAGGCGGCCGAGCAGGTGCGCGCCGGCATCGAGTCGGTGCCGCGCAGCCAGAAGCAGGCGGCCATGGCACTGGGCCTAGGGACCGCGGCGGCCTATCGGCATGTGGTCCTGCCACAGGCCCTTCGCATCGTCATCCCGCCGCTGACCTCGGACTTCCTGAATGTCTTCAAGAACTCGGCCGTCGCGCTCACGATCGGGCTCATGGAGTTGACCGGGCAGACGCGCCAACTCAGTGAGTTCAGCGCCCATCCGTTCGAGGCCTTCATTGCGGCGACGTTCATCTACATGGCGATCACCTACGGCGTGATTGTTCTCATGCGTCACATCGAACGCCGGGTTCGGGTGCCCGGATTGCTGGGAGCCGCGTGATGGGCTACGACTTCGACTGGGCCTCCCTCCAGCGCGCCTGGCCCTACCTGCTGCAGGGCCTGCAGATGACTGCCTTCCTTGTAGTGGTCGCCATGGCGGCCGGTATCGGTCTTGGAACCCTGCTGGCGATCACTCGAATCTTCGCGCCACGGCCGGTGGCGGCCCTCGTGGCGGGGTATGTGAACCTGTTCCGCTCGATCCCGCTGATCCTCACGATCCTGTGGATCTATTTCCTGATGCCGGTGGTGCTGCGCAGCGTGACCGGTGATCCCAACCTCAGCGTCGGTCCGATCTATGCCGCACTCGTGGCGTTCGTGCTCGCGGAGTCCGCCTACTACTGCGAGATCATCCGCGCTGGCATCGGCAGCGTGCGCGCAGGCCAGATGCAGGCGGCGCAGTCCTTGGGGATGTCGCCGTGGCAGGCCATGCGGCATGTGATCCTGCCGCAGGCGTTTCGCAACATGACGCCCTCGCTCATCAACCAGACCATCGCCCTGCTCAAGGACACGTCGCTGGTCTACGTGATCAGCCTGAACGACTTCCTCGGGGCAGCCAGCAAGGTGGGACAACGTGACGGACGCGTGGTCGAGGTCTACATCCTGGTCGCCGTCGTCTACCTGGTGCTGTGCACGGCAGGCGCCTGGTGGGTCACCTGGCTGCAGCGGCGCAAGGCCGCAGCGGCGATCTGAATGAACACAATGATCGAAATCAACGACATCTCCAAGTGGTATGGCCAGTTCGCGGTGCTCACGGATTGCAGCACCCATGTTCGCGAGGGTGAGGTGGTCGTGGTCTGCGGCCCTTCCGGCTCCGGCAAGTCCACGCTCATCAAGACGGTCAACGCACTGGAGCCCATTCAACGCGGCAGCATCAGGGTCAATGGCATCCAAGTCTCCGATCCCAAGACCGACCTACCGAAGCTGCGCTCCCGGGTCGGCATGGTGTTCCAGCACTTCGAGCTCTTTCCACATCTGAGCGTGATGGAGAACCTCGTACTGGCGCAAGTTCAGGTGCTCAAACGCTCGCGTGCAGAAGCGGTCGAACGCGGGCTGCGCATGCTCGATCGTGTGGGCTTGTCGACTCACAAGGACAAGTTCCCGGGGCAGCTCTCTGGTGGCCAGCAACAGCGCGTCGCGATCGCGCGGGCTCTGTCGATGGACCCGATCGTCATGCTGTTCGACGAGCCGACCTCGGCGCTCGACCCGGAGATGGTGGGCGAGGTGCTCGACGTCATGGTGAAGCTCGCACGCGAAGGCATGACGATGATGGTGGTGACCCACGAGATGGGGTTTGCTCGGCAGGTCAGCGATCGGGTGATCTTCATGGACCAAGGGCGCATCGTCGAGGACTGCTCGAGCGAAGAGTTCTTCGGGCGTCCCGAGAGCCGGGCACCGCGCGCGCAAGACTTCCTCTCCAAGATCCTCGCGCACTGAGGGTCGAAGAATCATTGAACCCATTTCCAGACAAGCCCAACCACCCCCCGAGGAATCACATGAAATCGATCAAGACATTGGTGCTCGCCAGCACCCTGGCGTACTCGGGCCTGGCCCTTGCACACGGCGATGAGGATCACAGCGCGTCGAGCGGACCGGTACGCAAGGAACAAAAGAGCTGGGGCATCGCGGGCGATGCGAGCGCGGCCAAGCGGACGCTGGAATTCAAGATGAGCGACAGCATGCGCTTCACACCTGATCGCATCCAAGTCAAGCAGGGTGAGACCGTCCGGCTGTCCATTCGCAATGAAGGACAGGTCATGCACGAGTTCGTGATCGGCACGAAGAAGGAGCTCGACGAACATGCCGCGCTCATGATGAAGTTCCCGGGCATGGAGCATTCCGAGCCCTACATGGCACATGTCGCTCCTGGCAAGACTGGCGAGATCGTCTGGACCTTCAACCGTGCGGGCGAGTTCGATTTCGCCTGTCTCATCGCGGGGCACTACCAAGCCGGCATGCTCGGCAAGGTCGAGGTCGCCACGACCTCAGGGTTCTGAGGGTATCCGCGGAGGACGCTTGGAGGACGTAGACGAAAAGCCTTGCCGCTGGAGCTCCTGGTCCGGCGCCCCCGCTGCTTCAACATTGCATCGCATCGTGAGGACGTAGCATTCGAGCACCTCGTCAGGTCATCCATGATTGCGGGCCGTGTGCCGAGGGGCGTAAGACCAGTCCCACCGCCCTTCCTGCCTGAGCTCCAGTGACTTCAAATCGAGGCTGTCGCAGTCCGGAAAAGAAGAGCCAGCTCATCGGCGCAGTTCCACTTCCAACTGGTGAGCTGCGTCGCGGGCACTCAGGTCACCCTGCAATCTCTTCCGCACCATTCGACCGCCCTTGCGCCCAGTTGCCCATCGGGCGATGTTTCCGGCTCCACCATGGAATGCATTGTGCCGAGGAATCGGGTTCTTGTTCGGGCACCTCCCGTTCTTCGATCCAATGAGTCCCATCCCCGAAGACCTCGTTGCCGGCTCGAACCATGATTTCGTAGTCTCGACGTAGGTACGGGGTCGCGAGCGTCCAATTCGCCGTCGTCTGGATTTCGTGTTTGAGATGACTGACCCGGTCCGTCCAGCAGAGTCAAATTTGCTTCACGAAGCCTCCCTTGCCGATGTGCGCCCGTAGGACCTCGCGAACGCGCTCCCAAAGTGTAGCCATCAGCGCGGTTGCCGATCGCCCGGAGGCTCTCCGCGCACGGGGTGCGCGTTCCGGCCGTCGCGACGATTCCAGAAATTTTCAGCCCCATATGACTGCATTGGATAGACGGTAGAACGTCTATCCCGTCCAACAAAGCCCAGCTCGGCCTCACCGCCGCGCTGGGCTTTGTGCCGTCTGGCCCCGCCTGGCGTGTTCTTTCTTCTCCAAGGGGTTCCTCGTTTTCTATCGCCCCCTACCTCATGGACCACGATTTCACATCCACCACTTTCGACGATGAAACTTTTCAACACCACGAGACATTCGCGACATCAGCGAATCTTGCCTGCCCGGCCTGCCAATCACCGCGAACCGTTCCACGCGACACCGGCAAGAAGGCCGGTGCCGCCATCGGCACTGTCGCTGGCGCGGCCGGAGGTATCTCCGGTGCGCTGTCTGGCGCCATCACGGGCGCCGAGATCGGCATGGCCATGGCCGCTGCCGCCGTGACAGCCACGACACCATTGGGCCTCGTGGCCGGCGCCATCCTCGGTGGCCTGAGCGGCGGAATCGCCGGCTGCGCCGTCGGTGCAGCACTCGGCGAGGCCGTCGACGACGCGATCCTGCGCAACCGTCGCTGCCTTGGCTGTGGCCACACCTTCTCCGTCTCGCGCCGCTGATTGCCCTTGCGCCGTTTCTTCTTCCCCACCCCTTTTCACTCAGGACTTCCCTTGGACCTCATCACCCCCGAGCTGCGCATCCTGCTGCTGGCCAACGGCCACACCGCGCGCGACACCCCGCACTTCGATCCCTGGCCCGTGCTCAAGTGGTTCAACCCGTGCGGCTCCGCTACCTGGCTGATCACCGAACTCGATCCCGACGACGAAGACCTGGCCTATGGCCTCGCGGACCTGGGCCTGGGCAGCCCCGAGACGGGCCAGGTGTCTGTGCGCGAACTGTCCTCCATCCGCCTGATGCGCGGCGCACTGGGCATCGAACGCGACCCGCACTGGCGCGCCGACAAACCCCTGAGCGCCTACCTGCGATTGGCTCGGTCTGCCGGCCGCATCGTCAGTTGAATCCGCCAATGACTCCCTCCTGCCGCACACCGGCAACTCCTCCGGAAGCCCGCCTCGTGCGGGCTTCGTCTTTTCCGCTCCCGCTTTCCTTCATCTCTCCATTTCCACAAGGACCATTCCCATGGCACACCTCCTCCAGCAAATGGCCTACGTCGGCCAAACCCCGTGGCACGAACTGGGCAACCAGTTGCCCCCGAAGCAACCCCTCGAAGTCTGGGCCCGGCAAGCCGGCATGGACTGGCGCATCTGCGAGACGCCAGTGCGCTACATGGCCGAGCAGGCCGGCGCGCTCGGCTCCATCATGACCTTCGAGGACCAGAAGGTGCTCTATCGCAGCGACACCAAGGCGCCCCTGTCGGTCGTCGGTGGTCGCTACCAGATCGTGCAGCCCCGTGAAGTGCTCGAGTTCTACCGTGACCTCACCGAGGTCTCCGGCTTCGAGCTGGAGACCGCCGGCGTTCTCAAGGCCGGCAAGAAGTTCTGGGCGCTCGCGCGCACCGGCAAAGAAACGGTGCTCAAGGGCAACGACAACGTCAAGGGCTACATCCTGCTTGCCACCTCCTGCGACGGCACCCTGGCCACCACCGCCACACCAACCACCGTGCGGGTCGTGTGCAACAACACGTTGTCGATCGCGCTCAATGGCGCCAGCAGTGCCGTGCGTGTGCCGCACAGCACGACGTTCGATCCACAGGCGGTCAAGCGGCAGCTCGGTATCGCCGTCTCGGGCTGGGACACCTTCATGTACCGCATGAAAACGCTGTCCGAACGCAAGGTCAAGAGCCACGAGTCGATGAACTACTTCCTGCGTGTGATGTGCCAGGCCGACGGCCACTCCGAAAGCCCCGCCCTCACCAACGAGCGGGCCCTCAAGAAGGTGCAGGAGCTCTACGAGGGCCGTGGCCGCGGCGCGGAGCTCAGCGCGGCCAAGGGCACGGCCTGGGGCCTGCTGTGCGCCGTGACCGAGTTCGTCGATCACGAGCGCCGCGCCCGCAGCCAGGAATACCGCCTGGATAGCGCGTGGTTCGGCCAAGGGGCGGGCCTCAAGCAACGGGCCCTCGACCATGCGCTGCAACTGGCGTCCTGAGCGGTCACGCCCCGAGATCGACTCGCACGTCCGTCACCACGGCATAAGCCCCGGCCCATTTCGGTGGACCGGGGCTTTGTGCTTTTGGGGTGCGCCAAGGACATGACTGACCAACCACGAAGAAAGGACACCGCGATGGCGGAACTTCAAGTGGCGGGCACCTCGCCCGCCAAACGCCGGCCAGCCCTAAAGCTGGTCAAGACACAGGCACTGAGCCGCGACCAATGGCTCGACATCCGCAAGGGCGGCATCGGCAGCTCCGACGCTGCAGCAGCCGTCGGTCTGTTGAGTTCCATGGAATCCTGACCCGCGATTTCCATCGAATATTGACCCACCCTCTTTGCGAGCCAGCCGGCTCACGGTGTGGATAAGTTCTTGGCTTTCTCCTTTTTAGGTTGGACTGCTTGAACGGGTTGAGCCGAGCTGTGCTTGAAGCGGAAGCTGTCGTTTCCGGTCTCCAGAATATGGCAGTGATGCGTGAGCCGGTCCAGCAACGCCGTCGTCATCTTCGCGTCGCCGAAGACGCTGGCCCACTCGCTGAAGCTCAAGTTGGTTGTGATCACCACGCTCGTGCGTTCGTAGAGTTTGGACAGCAGATGGAACAACAGCGCGCCACCTGATGCGCTGAACGGCAGGTAGCCCAGTTCATCGAGCACCACCATGTCCGCGTACATCAGTCGGTGCGCGATGTGGCCGGGATTGCCACTGGCCTTCTCTTGCTCGAGTGCGTTGACCAGTTCTACCGTCGAGAAGAAGCGCACCCGGCGGTGTTGGTGCTCGATGGCCTGCACGCCCAGCGCCGTGGCGATGTGGGTCTTGCCGGTGCCCGGACCGCCCACGAGCACCACGTTCTGCGCATCGTCCATGAACTCGCATCGGTGTAGCTGACGCACCAGCGCCTCGTTGACCTCGCTGTTGGCGAAGTCGAAGCCAGCGAGATCGCGATAGGCTGGGAAGCGAGCGAGCTTCAACTGGTAGGCCACCGAGCGTACCTCCCGCTCGGCTGTCTCTGCCTTTAGCAACTGCGAGAGCATCGGTTGGGCCGCCTCGAAGGCCGGCGATCCCTGCTCGGCCAGCTCCGCGACGGCCTGGGCCATGCCGTGCATCTTGAGTTCGCGCAGCATGATCACGATGGCGCCGCTGGCAGGGTCATGTCGCATGGCGCACCTCCTGGCTACTCGACTTGGAGTTCAGCGGCCCGCGCAGGCCGCCAGCAGCGCTGGCACGCCCCCGGAGCGTGTCGTAGCGCAGCACATCGGCCTTCGGCTCGTTCATCAGGCGCAGTGCCTGCGGTGCCGTGACAGGCGCCGGCGCAATGGGCTTGGCATCGAGCAGTCGGTGCAGCACATTCAGCACATGAGTCTTGCTGGCCACGCCGGCTTCCAGCGCCAGTTCGACCGCGGTCAGCACTGCCTGCTCGTCGTGGTGCAGCACCAGCGCCAGGATCTCCACCATCTCGCGGTCTCCGCCTGGCTGCTTCAGCAGCGCGGCCTGCAGCCGCCGGAAGCCCTGCGGCAGCTCGCTGAAGGGCGCTCCGTTCCTGAGCGCTCCTGGCTTGCGTTGCAGCACTGCCAGGTAGTGCCTCCAGTCGTAGACGGTCTGACCTGCGGTGTCGTGGCGACGGTCAATGATGCGCGTGTGCTCGCACACGATCTGGCCCTCGGCCGCCACGACGAGGCGTTCGGCGTACACGCGCAGGCTCACTGGCCGGTTCGCGTAGGAGGCCGGAACGCTGTAACGGTTGCGCTCGAAGTGCACCAGGCAGGTGGGCGAGACGCGCTTGGTGTGTTCCACGAAACCATCGAAGGGTCTGGGGATCTGCAACAGTAGTGGCCGTTCCTGCGCCCAGACATCGGCTACGGTCCCTGGCAGCTTGCCGTGGACGATCTCGCCCCACAGCGCCTTGCAGCGGTCCTCCAGCCAGTCGTTGAGCAGCGCCAGCGTGGCGAACGCCGGCACAGGTTGCCACAACCGGTGGCGCGCATCACGCACGTTCTTCTCGACCTGGCCCTTCTCCCAGCCCGAGGCCGGGTTGCAGAACTCGGCCTCGAACAGGTAGTGACTGACCATGGCGCTGAAGCGCGCGTTGATGTCGCGCTCCTTGCCGCGGCGTACCTTGTCCACGGCGGTCTTCATGTTGTCGTAGATGCCGCGCCGAGGCACGCCCCCGAGTACCTCGAAGGCCCGGTTGTGCGCATCGAACAGCATCTCGTGGGTCTGCAACAGGTAGGCGCGCACGATGAACGCACGGCTGTGGCTGAGCTTGAAGTGCGCCACCTGCAGCTTGGTGCGTTCACCAGCGATGACGGCCCAGTCCTCGCTCCAGTCGAACTGGAATGCCTCGCCGGGACCGAAGGCCAGAGGCACGAAGGTGCCGCGCCCGGTCGTCTGCTGGACCTCGTGGAGATGCGCATGCCACGCTCGTGCAAAGGCCGCCACGCGGTTGTAGGAGCCCTGGTAGCCCAGCGCCACCAGATCGGCGTGCATCTGCTTGAGCGTGCGCCGCTGCTTGCGTGACTTAGACGCCTCGCTCTTGAGCCAGCCGCCGAGCTTCTCGGCGAACGCGTCGAGCTTGCTCGGGCTGATGCGCTTCGCGTAGCTGGGCGCCGCCTCGCCCTCGCGAAGGTACTTGCGGATGGTGTTGCGAGACAAGCCCGTGCGCCGGGCTATCTCTCGGATGGACAGTTGCTCTCGCAGTGCCCAACGCCTGATGACACTCAGTGTCGCCACGTCAATCACTCCTGTGCTCCTGCTGCTAAAAGCAGCAGGTTAGGGTTATCACGTGGGTCAGATTTAGATGGAAATCACCGGGCCAAGTGGGTCACTTCTGGATGGAAATCAACAGTCGGGGTATTTTTCGGGGTATACGCCAAAATCGAACGTTAGAATAGCAAGGAGTTATGCGGCCTGGCGCCAAGAGTTCGGTTCCTGGCGGCGACCACATACCAGACCGGAAGCTCCCAAAAGCTTCCGGTTTTTCTTTTTCCCCACCCATGACGGAGTTGACTGATCTGGACGAGGCCAGCCTGGCAGCGCATGCCGCCGAATGGCGGCGGCGCGCGTTGCGCGGCGAGAAAAAGGCGCGCGGCATCGCACATGCCCTCGAAACCGAAATGCGGCGCCGCTCGGGCGACACCATCGCGCCGCAGAACACCGACGACCTCGACACCCGCCCGCTGGCGCTGCGCCAGCCGCCGCGGCCGTGGTGGAAGTTCTGGTGAGCCAGCGCTCAGGCCCCCGAAGCGCCGCTACGCCATCGTGAAATGCGAGGGCGGGCGCCCCAGCGTCTTGCGGAACATCGTCGAGAACGCGCCCGGGCTGTCGTAGCCCATATCCAGCGCCACCACCGTCACCGGCTCGCCCGCCGCGAGCCGTGACAGCGCCACCAGCACGCAGGCGCGCTGGCGCCACTTTCCGAAAGCCATGCCCGTCTCGAGGCTGAAGCGGCGGTTGAAGGTGCGTTCGCTGACGTTCAGCCGCGCGGCCCATGTCGACGGCGCCGCGTGGATGTCGGGCCGCCTGAGAAATTCCACGCAAAGCGCCGCCAGCGCCTTGTCGCGCGGCAGCGGCACGTGCAGCAGCGGCAAGGCCTCGGCGCGCGCCACCTCATGCAGCACGAGGCGCATCAGCACACCGTCGCGGCCTTGCCTGTCGTATTCGGCCGGCACTTCGATGGCTTCCATCAGCAGCTGGCGCAGCAGCGACGACACGTTCAGCACCTCGCACTGGTCGCCCTTGCGCGGCACGTCGCGCGGCTCGATGTAGAGGCTGCGCGTGCTCACCCCGAGCATGCGCACCCGGTGCGGCTTGCCGGCCGGAATCCACACGCCGCGTTGCGGCGGCACGACCCAGGCGCCATCGTCGGTGCCGACTTCCATCACGCCGGTGGCGCCGTACAGCAACTGCGCGCGCCGGTGGCTGTGCGTGTGCAGCATCGTGCCCGGCGGGTAGTCGGTGCCTATGGCCAGCACCGCGCGGGCGATGGCATCCACGGAGTCGAGCGGGACATTGCGCATGGCGTGGTGGCAGAAAAGAAGGTTGGCCGGAACGCAAACATTATTGGCCTACATGCGCAAGCGCGCCAAGCCGTGCCGACCTATCGTGACGGCCTTGTCCTCAATGCACAGGAGCGTTTCGTGTCGATCTATCTCATGCTTGCCGGCTTCGGTTGCCTGGCGGGCGTCACCACCGTGCTGTTCGGTTTTGGCGGCGGCTTCGTCGTCGTTCCCTTGCTCTACCGGGCGTTGATCGCGGAGTACGGCGCGGACAGCGCCACCGGCCAGTCCGCCATGCACATCGCCGTGGCCACTTCGACCTGCGTGATGATCGTCAGCGCCATGCTCGCCACGCGGCGGCACCAGCGCGCCGGCACGCTCGACTGGGCTCAGGTGCGCCCGCTGCTGCGGCCCATCGGCGCAGGTGCCGTGGTGGGAGCTGCAGCGGCTGTTGCGGCCGATGGCGAGTTCGTGCGCTGGGCCTTCATCGCGTACCTCGGTGCGACCATCCTCGATTGCGTGTTCCGCCCCGGTTTTATCGCGCACACCGCACCTGTCGTGGCGCGCCCGCTGTCGGGGAAAGTCGCGACCTTCGGCAGCTTCGTCATCGGGCTGATTGCCGCGTTCCTCGGCGTGGGCGGCAGCGTCATGACCGTGCCGCTGATGCGCCGCCGGGGCGCCGCAATGACGCATGCCACAGCCATGGCCAACCCGTTGTCGCTGCCTGTTGCGCTGGCCGGCACCGCGACCTACATGGGGCTCGCATGGAACTCGGCCTCGTCGCTGGAAGGGTGGCACATCGGCTACGTGGACGTGCTCGCGTTCGCCGCGCTGGTGGCGGGTTCGCTGGTTGGCGTGCGCGCGGCCGCGCCGCTGATCGGCCGCATTCCGGACCGCATCCACACCTGGGTCTACCTGGGCCTGCTGGTGGCGGTGCTGGCGGGCATGGTGCTGCGCTGAGCGTGCATGCCAAAGCGTGCCTGTCAGCGGAAGTCGCTGCTTCGTGCCAAAGGCTTGCGGCGGCCCGCCGAGCCATGACACCATGGCCGCATGCCATACCAACTCCATTACTGGCCCACCATCCAGGGCCGCGGTGAATTCGTGCGGCTCGCGCTCGAGGCGGCCGGTGCCGATTACGTCGACGTGGCGCGGCTGCCCGAGTCGAAAGGCGGTGGAGAGTCCGCGCTGGGCCGCCGCCTCGGCGATGCGGGCAACGCGCGCCCCGCGTTCGCGCCGCCGTTCCTTGTCGACGGCGACATCGTGGTCGGCCAGACCGCTGCGATCCTGCTGTACCTCGGGCCACGTCTGGGCCTGTCGGGCGTGGGCGAGTCCGACGGGCTGTGGACGCACCAGCTGCAGCTCACCATCGCCGACGCGGTGGCGGAGGCGCACGACACGCACCATCCCATATCGACCGGCGCCTACTACGAAGACCAGCGCGACGCCGCCATGCAGCGCGCCAAGGCCTTTCGCGAAGAGCGCATCCCGAAGTTCCTCAACTGGTTCGAACAGGTGCTGCAGCGCAACCCCTCAGGCAGCCTGCACCTGGTCGGCGACACGCTGACCTACGCAGACCTGTCGCTGTTCCAGCTGGTGGGTGGCCTTCGCTATGCGTTCCCCAAGGCCACGGCGCGCGCGCTGGATGCAACGCCGGCGGTCGAGAAACTGCATGGCAACGTCAAGCGCCGCCAGCGGGTGCACGACTACCTGCAGAGTCCACGGCGTATAGCGTTCAATGAAGACGGGATCTTCAGGCGGTATGCGGAGCTGGACGGCTAGCCAGCGCCGGGACCTTCAGGCCACGAGTGCCGCCGCATCCTTCCAAGACGGCAGCAGCACCAGCGCGGCGACTGTGACCGGCTTGCTCTGCGGGCCGAAGAGATACCGGTTCGGCACGATGCCCTCCAGATGGTGCAGCACGTCGGTGCGGTCGTCGATGAAGTGCGTGATACGAAGGTCGCGGCAGTGATCGGCCTTTTGCGGCCTCTGAAGGCAGAAGCGCAGATTGGCGGGCGCGATGCCGGTGCGTTCGAAAAAGCGGTGGTGCTGCAGCCATGCACGGCTCTTTGCCTGAACGCTGGGGCCGCACTTCGAGACCAGCCAGACGCGGCCTTCGAACCTTTCGACCAGCGGCGCGACGGCGTCGAACATGCCTTCGTACGGCGGCGTCTCCAGCGCGTCCTGCAACGAGCCACCGATGAACGAGGTGTCCGCGCCGCCGGCGCCTTCGGCGGCGATGAGCACGCGGCCGATGTCGATGCCGAGCCGGGGGAGATGAGTGGAGTCTTGCATTTCTGATTCCCTTTGTGTTTGAAGCAGGCGAATCGTAGAAATGAAGCCAATCATCAGGAACTACTGATATTGGATGTGCTATCCATAAAATGGATAGATGGATGTTCCTCGCACCAATCTCGACGCCCTTCAGTCTTTCGCAGTGTTCGCGGACACGCTGAACTTCAGCGAGTCGGCGCGCCTGCTTCACATCAGCCAGCCGGCCCTGCATGCGAAAGTGCGCAAATTGGCCGAACAGCTTGATGCAAGGCTGTACATGCGGATCGGTGGCGCGCTCGAGCTCACCAGCGCGGGTGAGCAGGTCGCACGGCATGCGCGGGAGCTGCTCGCTCTCAACCAACGCTTCGTGAAAGGCCTTGCCGCTGGGCGAGACCAGCCGGTCGTCACGCTGGCTGCGGGCGAGGGGGCTTATCTCTATCTGCTGGGCAAGGCTCTGTCGCAGTTCTCGGGGCCTGGCGCCTCGCCGCACCTGCAATTGCTCACGCGCAACCGGGACGAAGCGATCCAGGCCGTGCGGGCCGGACAGGCGCAACTAGGCATTGCGCCCCTGGGCGCCGCGCCTGAAGACCTGGCGGCGGTGCGCCTCACGGCCGTGGGCCAGGTGCTGGTCGTACCGCGCACGCATGCCCTGGCTTCACGCAAATCGGTGCGACTGCGGGACTTGAAAGACGCTCAACTGATCGTGCCACCGGAAGGGCGGCCGCACCGCGAGATGCTGGGCCGGCTGCTTCAGGCGGAGTCGGTGCCGTGGCAGCCGTCGCTCGAAGCCAATGGCTGGGAACTGATGCTGCGTTTCGCTCAGCTGGGTTTCGGGCTTGCCGTGGTCAACGCCTGCTGCCGAATTCCCAAGGGGCTGGTGGCGATTCCGTTGCAGGGTTATCCACCGCTCGAATATCACATGTTCCACGGTGCCGATCGCCCTCCGACACCGCACGCACAGCGGCTCATGGACGCGCTTCTGACGCATCGAGATCACTGGAAGGCCGCGCCATGACGCCCGAGAGCGCCAGCAAGTTCATCGCCTACGTGCTGCGTCACGCGCCGGAATCGGTCGGCCTGCGGCTCGATGCGGAAGGTTGGGCCTACATCGATGCGCTGGTGGCGGGCGCCGTAGCCGGAGGGCGCGACCTCGCGCGGGCGGACGTCGTGCAGGCGGTCGACTCGGGCACGAAGAAGCGCTATGAGCTGTCCGCCGATGGGCGCCGCATCCGCGCCCTGCAAGGCCATTCGACGCAGCAAGTCAGCCGCGGCTTCGAAGCGTTGGCACCGCCAGCATTGCTTTTTCACGGCACGGCCACGCGTTTTCTCGACGCGATCCGCGCGCGGGGGCTCTTGCCGGGCGCCCGGCAGCATGTGCATCTGTCGGCTGACGAAGCCACCGCGGTGCAAGTCGGGCGCCGGCATGGCAAGGCTCATGTGCTCGTGGTCGACGCAGGCCGCATGCATGCGCTGGGGCACTCCTTTCATTGCGCCGAGAACGGTGTCTGGCTGACCGCAGCCGTGCCGCCGGAGTTTCTGTCGGGCTAGGCGTCTTCCGCGCCATTGCGAATGCGCAGCGCCAATTCATACAAGGTATTGCGCGGTGCACCACTGATTTCCGCGGCCAGCTTCACCGCCGTCTTCACCGGCAGTTCCGCCAGCAACAGCCGCAGGACCCGCTCGCCCTCGGCACCGCCGTCGCCGCTTACCGCCACCGGGTGCAGCACCAGCGCGAACTCGCCGCGCGTGCGGTCGCGGTCGGCGCCGAACCAGTCGGGCAGGGCGCTGGCCGCAACGGTCGCGATTTCCTCGAACTGCTTGGTCAGCTCGCGGCCCACGGTGATGCGGCGTTCGCCCAGCGTCGCGAGCGCGCGCGCCAGGCTTTCGATGCGGTGCGGCGCCTCCAGCAGCACGACGGCACGAGGCTCCTGCGACAGCGCCTGAACGGCGGTGTCGCGTTCGCCGGCCTTGCTCGGCAGGAAGCCGGCGAATACGAAGGCGCTGCTGGCATTGCCGTCGCCGCCGTCGGCCACCAGGCCCGCCGCGCCGACCAGCGTGGTCACGCTGCTGGCGCCGGGCAAAGGCAGCACGCGTTGGCCGGCCGCGCGCACCGCGGCGGCCAGCCGGGCGCCGGGGTCGCTCACGCCGGGCGTGCCGGCATCGCTGACATAGGCGATGCGCTCGCCCTGCGCGAGCCTAGCGACCACGGCCTGCGCGGCCTCGGCCTCGTTGTGCTGGTGCACCGCGAGCAGCCGCGCGCCGGGCCGGTCGATGCCGTAGGCGCGCAGCAGGCTCTGGGTGTGGCGCGTGTCCTCGCAGGCGATCGCGTCGACCAGCTGCAGCACATGCAGCGCGCGCAAGGTGATGTCGGCCAGGTTGCCGATCGGCGTGGCGACCACGTAGAGGGTGCCTTGCGGATAATGCTGCGCACCCGCGGCGTCGTGCGCGGCCGCGAGGGCGGCGCCGAAAGAAGCAGGGGCGAGTGAAGCCAAGAGGTTTCTCCGTCAGATCGAACAAGAAGATTGCAGGCAGGGAGCCATGAAGACCGACACCACAACGAAGCATCGCGGCGATGCGGCGGAAGACGCCGCGCTCGAACATCTGCAGGACGCCGGCCTGGTGCTGGTCGCGCGCAATTATCGGACGCCCGGGCGCGGCGGCGGCGAGATCGACCTGATCATGCGCGATCCGCGCGACCACACGCTGGTCTTCGTCGAGGTCCGCCAGCGCAGCACCGGCACGCACGGCGGCGCGGGCGGCAGCATCACGGGCCTGAAGCAACGGCGCATCGTGTTCGCGGCGCGGCACTACCTGAACCAGCTGCGCACGCTGCCGCCGTGCCGCTTCGACGTGGTGCTGGTCGAGGAGAAAATCACCTGGTTGCAGGCGGCCTTCGATGCCGGCTGATGCCTTCTTCGCGGGAACTGAAGCCCTCTTGAAGGCTCCACAACTCACACGTCTTGTTTCACAGCCCCCAGTTATCATCCCGCCTCATGCTCGAGCAACGGATTCAGCAGCACTTCATCGATAGTGCCGACCTCAAATACCAGACCGGACCGGTCCTCAGCAAACCCATCTCTCAGGCAATGCAGGCCATCCTGGCCTGCGTGACCAGCGGCGGCAAGGTGCTCGCCTGCGGTGCCGGCGTGTCGGGGCTGCTGGCGGCCCAGTTCGCCGCGCAGTTCGTGGGCCGCTTCGAACGCGAGCGGCCCGAGCTCGGCGCCATCGCGCTGCCCGGCGACACCACCGACCCCAATGCCGACAGCGCCAACGCCATCGACGCCGACCGCTTCGCCCGCCAGGTGCGCGCGCTCGGCCAGGCCGGCGACGTGCTGCTCGCGCTGAGCGCCAGCGGCCAATCGGCGGCGGTGCTCGCGGCCGTGACGGCCGCGCACGAACGCGACATGACCGTGGTCGCGCTGCTGGGCAACGCCGCCTCGGGCGCGCCTTCGGCGCCGGGTGCCGGCAGCAGCGGCACCGGCGGCGCCATCGGCCGCGCGCTGCGCGAAACCGACGTCCAGATCAGCGTGCCGCACGAGCGTGCGGCACGCATCCACGAAGTCCACCTGCTCGCGCTGCATTGCCTGTGCGACGGCGTGGATGCCCAGTTACTCGGAGAACAGGAAGTTTCCCCATGAACCTCGCAACCATGAAAACGACACCGGCCCGACGTTTCGCCATCGCGCTCACCCTGGGGGGCGCGCTGGTCGCGGGCCTTTCCGCCTGTGTGCCGCTGGTGGTGGGCGGCGCCGCGGTAGTGGGCGTGGGCATGGTGGCGACCGACCGCCGCAGCTCGGGCGCGCAACTCGACGACCAGGGCATCGAGCTTCGCGCCGCCGCACGGGTACGCGACATCGCCAACGACCAGATGTACGTGAGCGTCACGAGCTACAACCGCCAGGTGCTGCTGACCGGCGCCGTTGGCAGCGACGCCGACCGCCGACGCGTCGAGGACGAGGTGAGCCGCGTCGTCAACGTGCGCTCGGTGGTCAACGAGCTGACCGTGGGCAGCTCGAGCACCTTCCAGGACCGCTCGAACGACCTGTACATCACCGGCAAGGTGAAGGCCTCGCTGCTCGACGCCAAGGACATCTTCGCCAACTCGTTCAAGGTGGTGACGGAGCGCGGCGTGGTCTACCTGATGGGCATCGCCACCCGCCGCGAAACCGACCGCGCCACTGAAATCACGCGTGGCGTGACGGGTGTTGTGAAGGTGGTGCGCGTGGTCGAGGTCGTCTCCGAGGCCGACCTGGCCGCCAGCCAGGCGGCGAACCAGGCCGCGGCGCAACGCGGTGGCCAGGGCCCCGCGCCGGTGACGTCGGCTACGCCGTCGGCGCCGGCGTCTTCTTCATCGTCGCGCGTGCCGCTGCCGCCGATGGAGCCGCTGCCCGCCAGCGGCGCGACGACCTCACCGATTCGCTGAAGAAAAGCGCTGAATTGAAAAAGCCCGCTCAGCGGGCTTTTCTTATTTGAGGCGGGTGATGAGGCTCGAGGTGTCCCAGCGCCGCCCGCCGGCCTGCTGCACGTCGGCGTAGAACTGGTCGACCAGCGCCGTCACCGGCACGCGCGCGCCGTTGCGCTTGGCCTCGTCGAGCACCAGGCCCAGGTCCTTGCGCATCCAGTCGACCGCGAAGCCGTAGTCGAACTTGCCCTCGATCATGGTCTTGCCGCGGTTTTCCATCTGCCAGCTCTGGGCCGCGCCCTTGCTGATGACGCCCAGCACGGCTTCCATGTCAAGCCCGGCGCGCTGGCCGAAGGCAATGGCTTCCGACAGGCCCTGCACCAGCCCCGCGATGGCGATCTGGTTCACCATCTTCGCGAGCTGGCCGGCGCCGCTCTCGCCCAGCAGCGTGACCGCGCGCGAGAAAGCCATCGCCACCGGCCTGATGCGCTCGAACACGGCCGCGTCGCCGCCGCACATGACGGTGAGCGCGCCGTTCTGCGCGCCGGCCTGGCCGCCCGAGACGGGCGCGTCGATGAAGTGCAGGCCCAGCGCCTGCGCCGCCTTCGCCAGCTCGCGCGCCACGTCGGCCGAGGCGGTCGTGTGGTCGACGAAGGCCGCGCCCTTCTTCATGCCGGCGAAGGCGCCGTCGTCGCCCAGCACCACCGAGCGCAGGTCGTCGTCGTTGCCGACGCAGCAGAACACGATGTCGGCGCCTGCGGCGGCCTCGCGCGGGGTCGGGGCGTGGCGGCCGGGCGCGCCGAATTCGGCGGCCCAGGCCTGGGCCTTGGCTGGCGTGCGGTTGTAGACCGTGACGCTGTGGCCGGCCTTGGCCAGGTGGCCGGCCATGGGGCCGCCCATGACGCCGAGGCCCAGGAAGGCGACGGTCTGCGCGGGGACGGATTCGTAGGTGCGGGTGTTGATGCTGCTCATGGGACGACAGCTTAAAGCCATTCCGCGACCGGTGCGACGGCCCAAACCTGTACGTGAACGTACAGGTTTAAGTAGAATGGTGCCATCATGACCACGCCGAACTCCGCCAGGACCATCACCGTGCGCGATGCCGCGGCCCGGCTCGAGGTCACGCCGCGCACGCTCAAGTACTACGAAGAGCTGGGCATCGTGGTGCCGGAGCGCAGCGAAGGCGGCTACCGCCTCTACGAGCAGGCCGACCTCGACAAGCTCGCACGCGTGCTGCGCATGCGTTCGCTGGGCTTCTCGCTCACGGCCATCACCACGATGCTGCAGCAGCCGATGGAAGCGCCGGCCGAAGGCGGCCGCCCGCGACTGTCGAACGCATCGCTCAAGACCCTGCGCGAAACCCTGACCGGGCAGCTCTCGACGCTGGATGCGCGCGTGGCCCAGGTGCGCCGCGAGCTCAAGGAGGCCGCATCGCTGCAGGCGCAGCTGCGGCGCGACCTCGACTACGTGGAGCGCCGCCTCGCCGGCGAGCCGGTGGAAGAGGCGCTGGAGCAACGCCGCAAGGAGCGGCCGGCGCCATGAGCTCCCCGGCCCTGGCGTGGCCTTCGCGCGGCAATGCCGCGGTCGCGCTGCTGCCCTGGGCCATCGGCCTCGTCACGGCCATCGACTACTTCGACAACGCGCTGTTCGCGTTCTTCGCGAGCTACATCGCCGGCGGCGTCAATGCCTCGCCCGACGAACTGGTGTGGGCCTCCAGCGCCTATGCGCTAGGCGCGGTGCTCGGCATCCTGCACCAGCATGCGTGGGTCGAGCGGCTGGGTTACCGGCGCTACCTCGCGGTCTGCATGTTCGCTTTTGCGCTGGGTGGCGTGGGCGCCGCGCTCTGCGACAGCTCGATGCAACTCACGGCCGCGCGCGCAGTGCAGGGCTACTTCGTCGGGCCGATGCTCGGCGCCTGCCGCATCCTGATCCAGATCGGCATTGCGCCCGCGCGCCGGGCCCAGGCGCTGAAGGCCTTCATGGTGCTCATCGTGTTCGGCGGCGCGCTGGCGCCCATTGCCGGCGCCTTTCTCGTCACCAACTTCGACTGGCGCTGGCTGTTCGCCAGCACCGCGCCGGCCGCCGCGTTGATCGGCGTGCTGGTGCTCTGGACGCTGCCCGACATCGGCGACGTCGCGCCGCACGAACGCACCGAGCCGCATTACATCGCCTACGTGGTGTTCGCGCTCGCGCAGGCCGCGCTGCAGGTGGTGCTCACGCGCTCGCACTTCGAGTTGTTCACCGGCTCGCCCGCGCTGATCGGGCTGACGCTCGCCGGCGTCGCGGGGCTCGCATGGTTCGGATGGCAGCAGTGGCGGCACCCGGCGCCACTGGTGCGTCTGCACGCGCTGCGCAACGCGTCGTTCCGCGTGGGGCTCGCGCTCTACGTCGTCTATTACTACCTCTCCACGGCCTTCAGCTACCTGCTGCCGCGCCTGATGGAAGGCGGGCTCGGCTTTACCGTGGGCAACACCGGCTACTTCACCGGCGCCGCCTCGCTCGCCACCGGGCTGCTGGTGTTCGTCTACCTGCGCTACTCGGCGCGGCTGACGCGCAAGAAGTGGCTCATCGTCGCGGGTTTCGGCATCGCGGCGCTGGCGGCGTGGTGGCTGTCGCGGGTCACGCCGCAGGCAGGGCGCGAGGCCCTGCTGGCCCCGCTGCTGCTGCGCGGCCTGCTGATGCTTTTCGTGGTGCTGCCCGTTGCCAACCTCACCTTCAGGCCTTTCGCGGCGGAGGAGTTCGCGCACGGCTACCGGCTCAAGAACCTCGTGCGCCAGCTGGCGATTTCATTCGCGACGTCGAGCGTGATCGCGCTGCAGCAGCACCGCCTGGCGCTGCACGAAGTGCGCCTGAGCGAGTCGGCCAACCCCGCGAACGCCAGCTTCATGCAGGCGCTGGAGTCGCTGACCCACGGCTTCGCCGCGGCCGGCCATGCGGCGGGCGAGGCCCATGCAATGGCGCTGGGCACGCTCTGGCGCACGCTCGAACAGCAGGCCACCTTCATGGCCTCGCTCGACGGCTTCACCGCGATGGCTGTGATTGCGCTGGCGGCGGGCTTGTTCGCCGCGTGGCAGAAGACGATCGACTAGACGATCGCGAAATGCTCGGTGCCTGCGGCCAGGTCGGTGCTGCGCGCGCGCTGGCTGTTGAGCTTGATCTGCAGCCGCAGGTCATTGGCCGAATCGGCGTTGCGGATCGCGTCCTCGAAGGTGATCGAGTGGCTCTCGAACAGGTCGAACAGCGCCTGGTCAAAGGTCTGCATGCCCAGGTTGCGGCTCTTCTTCATGATCTCCTTGATCTCGCCCACCTCGCCCTTGAAGATCAGGTCGGAAATCAGCGGCGTGTTCAGCAGCACCTCGACGGCCGCGACGCGGCCCAGGCCGTCCTCGGTAGGCACCAGCCGCTGCGAGATCAGCGAGCGCAGGTTCAGCGACAGGTCCATCAGCAATTGCGCGCGGCGCTCTTCGGGGAAGAAGTTGATGATGCGGTCCAGCGCCTGGTTGGCGCTGTTGGCGTGCAGCGTTGCCATGCACAGGTGGCCGGTCTCGGCGAAGGCCACCGCGTGTTCCATGGTCTCGCGGTCACGGATTTCGCCCATCAGGATCACGTCGGGCGCCTGGCGAAGCGTGTTCTTCAGCGCGGCTTCCCAGCTGTCGGTGTCGATGCCCACTTCGCGCTGCGTCACAACGCAGTTCTTGTGCGGGTGCACGAATTCCACCGGGTCTTCCACCGTCACGATGTGGCCGTACGAGTTCTCGTTGCGCCAGTCGATCATCGCGGCCAGCGTGGTCGACTTGCCCGAGCCCGTGGCACCCACCAGGATGCACAGGCCGCGCTTGCTCATCGTCACTTCCTTCAGCACCTGCGGCATGCCCAGGCCGTCGATGGTCGGCAGCTTGGCGGGAATGGTCCGCAGCACCATGCCGACCTTGCCCTGCTGCACGAACGCGTTCACGCGGAAGCGGCCGATGCCGGTGGGCGAGATCGCGAAGTTGCACTCCTTGGTGCGCTCGAATTCCGCCGTCTGGCGGTCGTTCATGATCGAGCGCGTGAGCGCCAGCGTGTGCTGCGCCCCCAGCGCCTGCTGCGACACCTTGGTCACCTTGCCGTCGACCTTGATGGCCGGCGGGAAGTCGGCGGTGATGAACAGGTCGCTGCCGGCGCGGCTCACCATGAGCTTGAGCAGGTCGTTGATGAACTGGCTGGCTTGATCGCGTTCCATGAGAGCGCTCCTTGATCTGTTTAGATTGAACTCGCTGGCGGCCGACCGCCGGGCCGCCCCAAGGCGGCCGCGCCTCCCCGCTGGGGGGTGGAGTTGCACGCAGCGCAGCGAAGTGAAAAGCCGGGGGGCCTCATGACTAGCCGGGGAAGTTTTCGGGGATCTTCGCCTTGCCACGGGCTTCCGCAGCCGAGATGGTATTGCGGCGCACCAGATCCGTCAGGTTCTGGTCGAGCGTCTGCATGCCCTGGCCCTGTCCGGTCTGGATGGTGGAATACATCTGCGCCACCTTGGCCTCGCGGATCAGGTTGCGGATGGCCGGCGTGCCCAGCATGATCTCGTGCGCCGCCACGCGGCCCTGGCCGTCCTTGGTCTTGCACAGCGTCTGCGAGATCACCGCCTGCAGCGACTCCGACAGCATGGCGCGGATCATTTCCTTTTCCTCGCCCGGGAACACGTCGATGATCCGGTCGATGGTCTTGGCGGCCGACGAGGTGTGCAGCGTGCCGAACACCAGGTGGCCCGTTTCGGCCGCGGTCATGGCCAGGCGAATGGTTTCCAGGTCGCGCAGCTCGCCCACCAGGATGGCGTCCGGGTCTTCGCGCAGTGCGGAGCGCAGCGCGTTCGAGAACGACAGCGTCATCGGTCCCACTTCGCGCTGGTTGATCAGGCACTTCTTCGACTCGTGCACGAACTCGATCGGGTCTTCCACCGTGAGGATGTGGCCGTACTCGTTTTCGTTGAGGTAGTTGACCATGGCTGCCAGCGTGGTCGACTTGCCCGAACCGGTGGGGCCTGTCACCAGCACCAGCCCGCGCGGCTTGAGCGCGAGTTCGCCGAAAATCTTGGGCGCGTTCAGCTGCTCCAGCGTCAGGATCTTCGAGGGAATGGTCCGGAACACCGCAGCCGCGCCGCGCGCCTGGTTGAAGGCGTTCACGCGGAAGCGCGCAAGGCCGTCGATCTCGAACGAGAAGTCGACCTCCAGGAACTCTTCGTAGTGCTTGCGGTGCGTGTCGCTCATGATGTCGTACACCATGGCATGCACGCCCTTGTGGTCGAGCGCGTCGACGTTGATGCGGCGCACGTCGCCGTTCACGCGGATCATGGGCGGCAGGCCCGCGGAAAGATGCAGGTCGGAGGCTTTGTTCTTGACGCTGAATGCCAGCAGTTGGGTGATGTCCACGGGGCTCCTCGAATCGAGTTCGGTGACGTTTTGATACGATTTTGGACGATTATGACGATGATTGGCGACGACCTCCAGCAAGTAAACAACCGGATCGCGCAGGCGTGTGTAACGGCCGGCCGCGACCCGGCCGGGGTGCGGTTGCTGGCGGTGTCCAAGACCTTCGGGGCGGAGGCCGTGCGCGAGGCGCATGCGGCGGGCCAGTCGGCCTTCGGCGAGAACTACGTGCAGGAAGGGCTGGACAAGATCGAGGCATTGGCCGACTTGCGCGCCCACCTCGAATGGCACTGCATCGGCCCCCTGCAGAGCAACAAGACACGGCCCGTGGCGGAGCATTTCGACTGGGTCCACAGCATCGACCGGCTCAAGATTGCCGAGCGCCTGTCGGCCCAGCGGCCGGCGCACCTGCCGCCGCTGAATGTATGCCTTCAGGTTAATGTGGACGGCGGCGCCAACAAGTCCGGCGTGACGCCCGACGAGGCACTGCCGCTGGCGCAGGCTGTGGCGGCCTTGCCACAGCTGCGGCTGCGCGGGCTCATGGCGATCCCCGAGCCGGCGCCCGACTTCGCCGCGCAGCGCGAGTTGTTCCTGCGGGCACATGCGCTCTTCGAATCGATCCGCAACGCGGGCATCGAACTCGACACGCTCTCTCTGGGCATGAGCGCGGACCTCGAAGCTGCCATCAGCGCCGGCAGCACGATGGTGCGCGTGGGCACGGCCATCTTCGGTGGCCGGGCGCGCAAGCCCGCCGACCCGGCCTGAAAGCTCAGATCCCGAGCGGCAGCCGCGCGCTGCTTTTCACTTCTTCCATCACCGCGTAGGTCCGCGTCTCGCGCACGCCGGGCAACTGCCACAGCACGGTGCCCGCGAACTCGCGGTAGGCGGCCATGTCGGCCATGCGGGTCTTGAGCAGGTAGTCGAAGCCGCCCGCGACCATGTGGCATTCCATGATCTCGTCGCGCACCTGCACGGCGGCCTTGAACTGGTCGAACACGTTGGGCGTGGTGCGGTCGAGCAGCACCTCGACGAACACGGTGAAGCCGCGCCCCAGCTTTTGCGGATCGAGCCGCGCCTCGTAGCCCTGGATGAAGCCGTCGCGCGTCAGGCGCTGCACCCGCGCCAGCACCGCAGTGGGGGACAGCGCCACCGCCTCGGCCAGCTTGAGGTTGGTGATGCGGCCGTCCTCCTGAAGAATCTTCAGCAGGCGCAGATCGATGCGGTCGAGGTCGAGCATCGGAGGATTATCCGGCTCGCACCTGTATTTCGTGAAGAAAGTGCGGCCTGTGCGAGCCGGCTATAGGAGATAGAACCAAGGAAATGCCTCGGCCTACCCATTGCCTACCCTTGCCCTGAGGGTGTGGGCATTTTTGTCGCCGGTCAGCGCAGCGTGGTGCCCGGTTGTGCCTGGGCCTGCGCCGCCGCCTTGCGGTTGCTGTAGTCGGCGGCGGCCTGGCGGTAACCCGGTTGCGCGGCATCGGCGCCGGCTTCGCTGTTCTGCTTGGCCGCGAGTCCCGACTGCAGCCACAGCTGCGTGTCGGCCGCAACGGCGGCGCGCGTGTTCGTCGACACCATGGCCGGCGCCTGCGCGATGGCGTCGGTGTAGCCCTGCGTCGGCGCGGCCTTCAGCCATTGCTGTGCGTCGGCGGTCACCGCGGCGCGGGTGGTGGACGAAGCCATCGGCACCGGGCGCGGATCGCCTTCTGCGTAGTTGCCGGCAAGGCTGGGCGCGGCGGCTGCGCCGAGCAGGGCCGCGACAGCGGTGGTGGCCAGCAGGCGGGCGGTGGACGATGGCTTCTTCATGCGTAACTCCTTGAGGTGGTTGCTTGTGTGTTGATCAGTGAGGCCAACTCTACGAAGCGCATCCGCCGGATCGATAACCCGTCGATGACGGTTTTGTCATCTGCGCAGCGCCCTCGCGCGAGGCGCCCTAACGTCTCTTGCATAACCGCCAGCGCGGCGCGCATAAGCCATGGCGCAACGCGCGGCGGAGGTCTATCGTTGCGGGCACCCGTTCAACCAAGGGATCTCTCATGAGCGAAAAACTCTCCTTCGTCAGCCCGACCGCCAACAGCCCGTGGGGCACCTATCTTTCGCAGGTCGACCGTGTCGTGCCGTACCTCGGCCCGCTGGCCCGCTGGGTCGAAACCTTGAAGCGCCCCAAGCGCGCGCTGATCGTCGACGTGCCTATCGAGATGGATGACGGCACCATCGCCCACTTCGAGGGCTACCGCGTGCAGCACAACATGAGCCGCGGCCCGGGCAAGGGCGGCGTGCGCTTCCACCCCGACGTCACGCTCGAGGAAGTGATGGCGCTGTCGGCCTGGATGACCATCAAGACCGCGGCCGTCAACCTGCCGTACGGCGGCGCCAAGGGCGGCATCCGCGTCGACCCCAAGAAGCTGTCGCTGCAGGAGCTGGAGAAGGTCACGCGCCGCTACACCAGCGAGATCGGCATCATCATCGGCCCGCACACCGACATCCCCGCGCCCGACGTCAACACCAACGCGCAGATCATGGCGTGGATGATGGACACCTACTCGATGAACGTCGGCGGCACGGCCACCGGCGTCGTCACCGGCAAGCCGCTGCACCTGGGCGGCTCGCTCGGCCGCGTGAAGGCCACGGGCCGCGGCGTGTTCGTCACCGGCCGCGAAGCGGCGCGGCGCCTGGGCATGGACCTGCGCGGTGCGCGCATCGCGGTGCAGGGCTTCGGCAACGTGGGCTCCGTCGCTGCCGAACTCTTCGCCGAAGCAGGCGCCAAGATCGTCGCGGTGCAGGACCACACCGGCACCATCGTCAACAGCAACGGCCTCGACCTGGCCAAGCTGATTCCCGTGGCCAACAAGGAAGGCGTGGTCGCCTTCAAGGCCGGCGGCGACATCGTGCCGAACGAAGACTTCTGGAATGTCGCCTGCGACATCCTGATCCCGGCCGCCCTCGAAGGCCAGATCACCGCCGAGCGCGCGCAGAAGACCACCGCCAAGCTGGTGCTCGAAGGCGCCAACGGCCCCACGGTGCCGACCGCCGACGACATCCTCGCCGAGCGCGGCGTGCTGGTGGTGCCCGACGTGATCTGCAACGCCGGCGGCGTGACCGTGAGCTACTTCGAATGGGTGCAGGACTTCTCGTCCTTCTTCTGGGACGAGGACGAGATCAACGTGCGCCTCGACCGCATCATGATGAACGCGCTCAACCAGATCTGGGACACGGCGGACAAGCACAAGATCACGCTGCGCACCGCGACGTACGCAGTGGCCTGCGAGCGCATCCTGATGGCGCGCCAGGAACGCGGCCTGTATCCCTGATCTCCCTGATCGCAGGGCGCCGTTCCTTGTATCCTGCGGACCCATGAGCGGTCCGCCAATTCACCTCGATCCCGCGTTCGTCGCGTCGCCCGATGCCCTTCTCGAATGGCTCCGGTCCGCGGTGACGTGGGACGAGCGCATGCGCGCACGCCAGACCGCCAGCTTCGGCGTGCCGTACGACTATTCGCAGATCGCCTACGAGGCCGTGCCGATCCCCGCCCAGCTCGAAGCGCTGTGCGACCGGATCGAAGCCGCGCTCGGCTTTCGTCCCAACAACTGCCTGCTCAACCGCTATGCCGACGGCGCGTCGTCGATGGGATTCCATTCGGACGCTCTAGACGCGCTGGCGCCCGGCACGGGCGTGGCCATCGTGTCCGTCGGCGCCACGCGGTCGATCGCGTATCGCAGCAAGTCCGACAGCAGCGCCCGCTTCGACTACCCGCTGCCGCACGGATCGATGCTCTACATGTCGGCGGCCGTACAGCAGGACTGGCTGCACGCGATTCCCAAGGCCGATGGCGCGGGGGAGCGCATCAGCCTGACGTTCCGCGAGATTCTGAAATAGCGCCGCGGGACGCTACGCTCCGGCAATGACTACCCATTCCGCGCAGATCCTTCCTCCCCTCCCGCTCGACAGCGCAGCCCGCCTGCAGGCCCTGATGGCCGGCGGTAAGCGCAAGCTCCTGGGCCTGGTCGGCGCGCCCGGCGCCGGCAAGTCCACGCTCGCGGCGGCACTGCTCGCGCTGGTGGGCGCCGACCGTGCGCAGGTCGTGCCCATGGACGGCTTCCACCTCGCCAACGTCGAACTGCAGCGGCTCGGCCGCGCCGGCCGCAAGGGCGCCCCCGACACCTTCGACAGCGCCGGCTATGTCGCGCTGCTGCAGCGCCTGCGCGAGCAGCGGCCCGAAGGCGACATCGTCTATGCCCCCGAATTCCGACGCGAGATCGAGGAGCCGGTGGCCGGCGCCATCGCTGTGCTGCCGGCGACGCAGCTGGTCATCACCGAAGGCAACTACCTGCTGCACGACGTCGGCCCATGGGCCGGCGCGGCGGCGATGCTCGACGAGGTCTGGTACGTGGACATCGACGATGCGCTGCGCGAAGAGCGGCTGGTGCGGCGCCACCAGCAGTTCGGCCGCAGCCTCGAAGAGGCGCGCGCGTGGGTCGCCAGCACCGACGCGCCCAATGCGCGGCTGATCGCGGCCACGCGGGTGCGCGCCCACCACGTGCTGCCCTGGGCCTGAGCCCGCCGGTAAAACTTTCACGCCGGACAGGGAACGCCGGCGCGCCGGCGCGCTCGAAGCCTTGCCGGCACTAGCGCCGGTTAGCATTCGCCGCTCCATGCCGTTCATGCACCCCATGCACTTCCGTTCTCTTCGCGCACCGGTCCTCTGGCTGGGCCTTTCGTCCGCACTCGTACTGGCCGGCTGCGGCGGTGTCGTCCAGCGCAAGGTCAACTACGAGCCCGAGGCCTTCGGCTCGACCACCACCCACACCCGCGACTACCAGGCCACCGAGGCCGAGACCTGCGAAGCCGCGCGCCGCGCGCTGTTGAGCCAGGGCTACATGATCACCGCGGCCAACGCCGACCTCGTGACCGGGCGCAAGAGCTTCCAGCCGGCGGCCGAGGTGCATGTGGAGGTCGAGTTCCGCGTGGTCTGCGCGCGCGAGAGCGCGCGGGGCGGCGGCAAGGCCAGCAAGAACACCGTGGCCTTCGCGACGGCGCTGCAGGACCGGTACGGCATCAAGAAGGTCAACAACTCGGCCAGCCTCGGCGTGGGCGCGATCGGCTCGCTCTCGCTGCCGTTCTCTGGCAGCGACGACGCGATGGTCAAGGTCGCGAGCGAGACGCTGACCGACGAGCGCTTCTACGACCGCTTCTTCGCGCTGCTCGACCGCTTCCTCGAAGGCCCGGAAGACGAGGCCGATGCCCCCCAGGAAGAAAAGCCCGAGAAACCGGCCGCGGCGCCGTTGCCCGCCGAAGGGCCTGCCACCACCTACCCCGTGAACTCGTCGCCGAACCGGGGTTGACGCGGGTCGTCAAATAATAAGATGAGTCTTACAATCCGGGCATGGCTTCGACCTCCCCGGATCCGGCGCAGTGCGCCACGCGTCTTCGCAACTCCGTCGCGCTGTTGTCGCGGCAACTGCGCAGCGGCAGCGCCACACCTGACGGCCCGAGCGTGGCCAAGCTCAGCGTGCTCGGCCAGTTGCACCGCCACGGCCCCAACACCTCGACCGCGCTGGCGGCGCTGGAGCGCGTCAAGCCGCAGTCGCTGACGCGGCTGCTGGCCGAACTCGAAGCCGAAGACTGGATCGCGCGCGCCCCGCATGCCAGCGACGGGCGCCAGTCGGTGCTGTCGCTCACGCCCGAAGGCACGAAGCGGCTGAAGGCGATCATGCGGTCGCGCGAATCGGCGCTGGCCGGGGCGATCGGCGCCACGCTGGATGCGCAGCAGCGCGCCGTGCTGCTGCAGGCCTGCGAACTGATCGACGGCCTCAGCGCCACGCTGGCCCTCCTCGATGCCTTCGGGCCGACGAAGCCATGAACGCGGTGCCGGCGCTGCAGCATTTCACGGGGCTCTGGCGTCACGGCCGCTGGCGTCCCGGCGTGCAACTGGCCGCCGCGGTGGCGCTTGCCTGGATCGTGTCAGTCGCGCTGCATCTGCCGGAGAGCTTCTGGGCCGTGATGAGCGTGCTGATCGTCATGCGGCCGAGCGCTGGCTCCACGCTCGATGCCGGCTGGGACCGCGTGCGCGGCACCGCGGCCGGCGCGCTGTGCGGCCTTGCGGGCGTCTACCTGCAGCATCACGGCGCGCCTGTGCTGCCGGTCACGCTGGCCGTCGTCATGCTGCTGGCCTTTGCCGGCGCGGCGGTGCCGGGCCTGCGCAGCGCGCCCGTGGCGGCGCTGATCATCCTGTCGGCCGGCGGCATCCCCGGCCACTCGGCATTGCAGGTGGCGCTGCTGCGCATGGTGCAGATCGGCATCGGCGTGGGCGTGGCGCTGGCGGTCTCTACCGTCATGTCCGAATACCACGCGGGCGTGCGTTTCGACGAAGGCTGTGCCGCCTTGCTGCGCGGCATCGCGAAGCGCATGGCGGCTACTACCCGGCCCGCAGATGCGGAGCGGGAGCGCATCGACATCGGCACGCGCGCGGCGCTGGGGAGGCTGGCCGTGCTGGCGGGCAGCGCCGACATGGAAGCGCGATGGTGGCGGCGCGGCGCGGCTGCGGGCACTGCCCGTACCTACCGCAACAGGGCGCGGCTGGCGGCACGCATCTTCCAGGATGCCGTCGTGCTGGACCGCGTACTCCGGCTGGCGAAGGGCGACGAAGCACCCGGCTCGTTCCGGCATGACGCTGCGCGAGCAGCCGCCAAGGCCATCGCCGGAATGGCCGACGCACTCGAAGTCAAGTGCGCGCCGCCGGATCTGGCGGAACTCGAACGCTGCGCGCAAGCGTCGCACGGCACCCCGTCGAACGCGATGCTGGCTGCGCCGCTGAACCTGCTGCTCGACGACCTCCGGCACCTGCAGCACACGCTCCAACCCGCCCGCCAGAACCCGTCCGGCGCCGGCTGAACTGGCGATTCACCCTAGAATCTTCCGGAAATCAATCGTTTCGGAGAGGGACGGGCATGGAAGACCAGACGCAGGACGCGCGCTACGCGCCGCCGCAATCCCATGTGGAAGACGTGCAGCAAACCGGCCAGCCGCAGCCGGGGCAGCCCGCGACGCGCGGCAAGCGCTTTCTGGCCGCCATGGTCGACGGCGGCATCGCGGTCGGCGCGCTGTGGCTGCTGTCGATGTTCACGCCCTACGACGTCTGGAGCGATGACGGCCTCAGCCTCTGGACACCCCGTATTGCCGACACCGCCATCGGCATCGTTCTCTACCTCGCATTGCACGGCTACCTGCTGGCCACGCGCGGCCAGACCATCGGCAAGGCACTGTTCAAGATCCGCATCGCGCGGCCCGACGGCTCGAAACCGTCGATCGGCCGCATCCTCGGCTTGCGCGAGAGCCCGCTGTTCCTGGCGAACATCGTGCCGATGCTCGGGCAGATCTTCGTGCTGGTCGACAGCCTCTTCATCTTCCGTGAGTCACGCCGCTGCCTGCACGACCAGATCGCCGATACGGTCGTGCTGCAGGCCTGAGCGTTGGTGCGCCTCGACACCCTCTACACCGCCGAGACCCCGGAAGGCATCGCGCTCTCGCTGCGCCCGGCCGGGCTGGTCGCGCGCGGTCTGGCTTACCTGATCGACTTCGCGATCCGGCTCGGCATCTTCGTCGGCATCTCGATCACGGTCGGCATGCTGGGCAAGATGGGCTTCGGCATCCTGCTGGTCAGCTACTTCTGCCTCGAGTGGTTCTACCCGGTGATCTTCGAGCTCACGCGCGCGGCGGCCACGCCCGGCAAGCGCGTGATGGGCCTGCGCGTGGTGATGGACTCCGGCCTGCCCGTGACGCCCGCCGCCTCGCTCACCCGCAACCTGCTGCGCGCGGCCGACTTCGTGCCTTCCTTCTACGGCGCGGGCATCGTGTCGATGCTGTGGCGGCGCGACAGCAAGCGGCTGGGTGACCTGGCCGCCGGCACGCTGGTGGTTTTCAGCGACCAGGTGAGCCTGCACGGCAGCGTGCCCGCCGCCGAGCCGCAGGCGCCCGCGCGGCCGCTGACCGCGCGCGAGCAGATGGCCGTCGTCTCGTGGGCCGGCCGCGCGACGCGCCTGACGCCCGAGCGTTTCGACGAACTCGCCCGCATCGCGCAGCCGGTGCTGGGCCCCGACATCTCCGCGGGCGGCGGTGCCTCCGCATCGCAGCGCCTGCTGGGCGTGGCGCAGTGGGTGCTGGGCCGGCGCGGCGGCGGTGGCAACGCAGCCGACACGAGAGGAAGCACGACGCGATGACGCCGCTGGATTTCGAAGCCGCCTACGCGCCCCTGTGGGCCGAACTCGAAGCCGTGATCGGCGTGGCCGAGACCAAGCGCAAGTTCGACGGCGCGCGGCTTGCCACGCTGTACCGCCGCGTGTGCGAGCACCTCGCGCTGGCGCAGGCCAGGGCCTATCCGATCCACCTCACGCAGCGGCTCGAAAGCCTGACGCAGAGCGCGCACCGGCTGATCTACCGGCAGCACGACTACGGCCTGGCGCGCTTCGCCCGGCTGGCGCTGGTCGACTTTCCCGAAGCCGTGCGGGCACACCGCGTCTACCTGTGGGTGTCGGCGCTGATGTTCGTGCTGCCGCTGCTGGTGGCGGGCTGGGCCGCTTGGCGCGACCCCGGTTTCATCCTGCACCTGCTCGACGCCGACAACGTGCAGCAGTTCGACTCGATGTACAGCGACGACGCCGATGCCTTCGGCCGCACGCGCAGCGCCGGCGATGACTGGCAGATGTTCGGCTTCTACGTGATGCACAACATCGGCATCGGCTTTCGCTGCTTCGCGGCCGGCATCTTCGCGGGCGTGGGCAGCGCGGCGCTGGTGGTGTTCAACGGCATCCAGATCGGCGCGGTCGGCGGCTACCTGATCGGCGCGGGGCATGCCCAGAACTTTCTCTCGTTCGTCGTCACGCATTCGGCCTTCGAGCTCACGGCCATCGTGCTGGCCGGTGCGGCCGGGCTGCGGCTGGGCTACGCGTGGATCGCGCCCGGGCGCCACACCCGGCTCGAGGCCCTGCGGCTGGCCGCGCGCCATGCGGTGGTGATCGTCTACGGCGTCATCGGGCTGCTGCTGATCGCCGCCGCGGTCGAGGCTTTCTGGTCTTCGGCGCGCTGGATCGCGCCGGCGGTGAAGTACGGCGTGGGCGGCGCCTGCTGGGTGCTGGTGCTGGCGTACCTGGGCTGGCAGGGCCGGCCGCGTGGAACCGCCGACATGGTTGCGCAAAAGGAACCTGGCCATGCAGGTTGACGGCCTTGCCATCGCGCTGCGGCCACGCCCCATGGCCGAGGCCGCGGACCTGGGCGCGCAGCTCGTGCGCAGCCATGCACGCTCGGTCTGGCGCACCTTCCTGCCGGTGTACGTGGTCACTGTGCTGCTGGCGTTCTGCACCGTCGAGATCGCGGGCTGGCTGCCGAGCCTGCTGATCTTCTGGCTCAAGCCCTGGCTCGACCGCAGCCTGCTCTTCGTGCATTCGCGCGCGGTGTTCGGCCAGGAGACGCGCTGGGCCGACCTGTGGCAGAACCGCCGCGCCGTGTGGGGCGGGCAACTGCTGCGCACGCTGCTGTGGCGGCGGCTGTCGCCCTGGCGCTCTTTCACCCAGGCAATCGACCAGCTCGAAGGCCAGCGCGGCGGCGCACGCAGCAAGCGGCGCGCGCAGTTGCTGCGCGGGCGGCGCGGCGCGGCCACGGGCATGCAGCTGGTGTTCGCGAACGTGGAGATGGCGCTCGACATCTGCCTGCTGTCGCTGCTGTTCTGGTTCGCGCCGGAAGGCAGCTCGCGCGAATTGTTCGGCTGGCTCACGCAGTCGGACGCACCGCTGCAGAGCCTGCTGGCCGCGGGCGCCTATGCAATCGTCGTCGGCGTGCTGGAGCCGTTCTACGTGGGCGCCGGTTTTGCGATGTACCTCAACCGCCGGGTCGAACTCGAGGCCTGGGACATCGAACAGGAGTTCCGCCGTGGGTTCCGCTGACATCCGGCGATGGCTGTTCGCTGCCGTGCTGGCCGTATGCTGCGCGGCGGGCACGGCCTCGGCCGCGAGCGACGCAGCCCTGACGCGCGAGCAGGTCAGGGCGGCCGCCGAGAAAGTGCGCGCCGACCCCAACATGCCCGGCGTCAAGACCGAGAAGAAGCTGCGCTTCAAGGAGCGCGACGACGACGAGGAAGAAGAGCCCGAGAAGAAGGCCGACAGCCTCGACTGGCTGCGCGACTTCGTGAGGACCGTGGCCGAAGGTGCGCGCTGGCTCATCTGGGGGCTGGCCGCGCTGGCGCTGGCCTGGCTGGCGATCCGCATCCACCGATGGGCGCGGGTGCGTGCCGGCGGCGCGCGGCCCGGCAAGGCGCCGCTGCCCAGCCATGTCGGCAGCCTCGACATCCGGCCCGAGAGCCTGCCCGACGACGTCGGCAATGCCGCAGCGGCGCTCTGGCAGCGCGGCCAGAACCGGCCGGCGCTGTCGCTGCTGTATCGCGGCGCGCTGTCGCGCCTCGTGCATGCGCACGGCGTGCCGGTGCGCGCAGCGAGCACCGAGGGCGAGTGCGTGGCCCTTGCCGCCAGCCGGCTGCAGCCGCAGGCACAGGCCTTCTTCGTGCGGCTGGTGGATGCCTGGCAACTGGCGGCCTACGGCGGGCGCCTGCCTTCCACCGCGCAGGTGCTGGCGATCTGCGGCGAGTTCGACCTGCTCCTGCCGGCAGTCGCCGCGCCCTTGCCCGGCTTCGCGCAGGAGGCCGCCGCATGAAGACCTGGGTGGTCCGCATCGTCTCGGTGCTCGTACTGGTGCTGGCCGGCGCCTGGCTGGTTTCCGCCACCGAATGGGCAGAAACCGAAGTGCCGACGCCCGCGAGCGAGGAGGTCAAGAAGAACTCCTTCTATGCCGTGCAGTCGCTGCTGCGCCACCTCGGCGCCGAGGTGGTCAGGCGCGAGAGCCTGGACGAACTGCCGCCCGCGCAGGCGCGGCTGGTGCTCGCCTCCAGCTACTGGGACATGTTCCCCGAGCGCGAGCAGCGCCTGCGCCGCTGGGTCGAGCAGGGCGGCCATCTCGTGATGCCCGGCGATCTGGCCAGCAGAGACATGCTGGAGAGCTGGATTCCCCTGGTCCGCGAAAAAACCGTGCGGCCGGACGAGCCCAAGGAATCCGCCACGCCGAAGAAGAAAAAGTCCCGCTCGCAGCGCGACGAGCAGCGCGCCAAGGACGCCGACTGCCGCATGCTGACCGAACCCGACACCGTGCCCGCGAGCTTCCCTGGCGGCCGGGGCTTCCGCATCTGCACCTGGGCGGAGCCCGTGCAGTTCAGCTCCGCCGACAAGCGGCAGCCGCCGCTGTGGATGGCGCGCGGCGCACGCGGCGCCGAGGCGATCCGCGTGCGCGTCGGCCAGGGCACCGTCACCTTGCTGCCCTCCGGCGTGTGGCACAACCAGAACCTGCTGCGCGGCGACAACGCGCTGTTCGCCGTGGCCGCGCTGCAGCTGCGCACCGTCGGTTCGCAGGTCTGGTTCGTTGCCAAGGAGGCGCGCGAGCCCTTCCTGCGCTGGCTCTGGCAAAAGAGCTGGGTGGTCTGGGTCGTGGGCCTGCTGGCGCTGGCTGCAGCGCTCTGGCGCGCGGCCGTGCGCTTCGGCCCGCTCGCGCCTTCGGCCAGCACGCACCGGCGTTCCATGGCCGAGCAGGTGCGCGGCACCGCCGGCTTCCTGCACATGCACGGCAGCGATGCCCTGCACGCGGCGCAACTGCGCGCGCTGAACGAATCCGCCACCCGCCAGCTGCGCGGCTATGCCCACCGCGACGCGGCGGCACGCGCCGACGCCATCGCCAAGGCCACCAGCCTGGAAGCGGCCATGGTCGTGCGTGCGATGGCTGATCGCGCCCGCAACCCCGGGGCCATGGCCCTCGACCTGGAAGTGCTGGAAACCGCGCGCCGGCGGCTCGATGCCAACGGGCCCTTCGTGCTTTCGCCTTCCTCCGCTTCTTCTTCCCCTTCCACACCCTGAACCGAGAGACGACGCCCATGCAAGCCATCCAACCCGAAGAACTGACGCGCGCAGCCCAGTTGCTGCAGACGCTGCGCGCCGAGGTCGGCCAGGCCGTGGTCGGCCAGCTCGAGGCGGTCGACCAGACGCTGGTGGCGCTGGTCGCGTCGGGCCATGTGCTGATCGAAGGCGTGCCGGGCCTGGGCAAGACGCTGCTCGCCCGCGCCCTCGCGCAGGCCATGACGCTGCGCTATGCGCGCGTGCAGTTCACGCCCGACCTGATGCCCTCTGACATCACCGGCCACGCGGTGCTCGACATCGCCTCGCGCGGCGACGGCAGCCTCGGCACCCTGCGCGTGCACCAGGGGCCGGTGTTCACCAACCTGCTGCTGGCCGACGAAATCAACCGCGCGCCGGCCAAGACCCAGAGCGCTCTGCTCGAAGTCATGCAGGAGTACCAGGTCACGCTCGAAGGCACGGCCATGCCGCTGCCGCGTCCCTTCATGGTGATGGCCACGCAGAACCCGATCGACACCGAAGGCACCTACCCGTTGCCAGAAGCGCAGCTCGACCGCTTCCTGCTGAAGATCGACATCGGCTTTCCCAGCCACAGCGAAGAAAACGCCATCGTGCAGCTGACCACGAACCAGCGCGCCGGCAATCAGTTTCCGCTCGAGGCCGTGCGCCCCTGCCTCGACGAGGCGCAGGTGCTCGAACTGCAGCGGCTGGCCTGCCTGGTGCAGGCCGACGAGCGCGTGATCGACTACGCGGTGCGCATCGCGCGCGCCACGCGCGACTGGCCGGGCCTGTCCTCGGGCGCCGGGCCGCGCGGAACCATGGCGCTGGTGCGCGCCGCCCGCGCCGCCGCGCTGATGGCCGGGCGCGACTTCATCACGCCCGACGACGTGGCGCGCCAGGCGCTGCCCGCGCTGCGCCACCGCGTGATGATCTCGCCCGATGCGCAGCTCGAAGGCGTCAGCGTCGACGCGCTGCTGCGCGCCGCCCGCGACAGCGTAGAGGCCCCGAGGTTATGACACTCGCCCCCAGGCTTCGCGCACTTCGTGTCGCTGCGCCAACCCCCTGCCGGGGGCAACACCTGCGGCCCGGCGAAGCCGGTTCCGCGGTGTTTCCCGAAGGAGCCGCGCCCCGATGACCTGCGCGCTGCCGATTCCCGCGCGCGCGGCCGTGCTGGCGCTGGCCGGCCTGGCCGTGTCCGCCGCCGTGGCGCTGCTGCTGGGCGCGCCGCTGGGCTACGTGGCCGTCGCGGCGGGTGTGTTGCTCGTGCTGGGGCTCGCGTTCGCGGCGCTCGACCTGTGGCAGAGCCTGCGCCTCTGGCGCGCCGCGCCGCTGCGCATCGAGCGCAACCTGCCGGGCGCGTTCTCCCTGGGCGTGCCTACGGTGCTCACGCTCGCGCTGGTGAATGAAGGCGCGCAGCCGTGGCGGGTGGCGGTGTTCGACGAGCTCGACGCGCACTTCAGCTTCGACGGGCTGCCGCAGTCCGTCACCGTGCCCGGGGGCTCGCGCGCCGTGCTGCGCTACACCGCCACGGCCACGCAGCGCGGCGTGGCGCAATTCGGCGCCACCCAGCTGCGCTGGCGCACCCGGCTCGGCTGTTTCGAGGTGAGGCAGACGCTCGGCGAGCCGCGCCGGCTGCGCGTGTACCCCAACTTCGCAGCGCTGGCGCGCTATGCATGGCTGTCGGGCGACCGGCGGCTTGCGCAGATCGGCATCAAGACCTATGCGCAGCGCGGGCTCGGCACCGACTTCCGGCAGCTCGCCGACTACAAGACCGGCGACTCGCTGCGCCACATCGACTGGAAGGCCACGCAGCGCCAGCGCCGCCCGATCGTGCGCGAGTTCCAGGACGACCGCGACCAGTGCGTGCTCTTCCTGCTCGACTGCGGCCGCCGCATGCGCGCCGACGAAGGCGCGCAGGCACAAAGGGCCAACAGCCACTTCGACGAGGCGCTCAACGCGCTGATGCTGCTGAGCTACGTGGCGCTGAAGGAGGGCGACGAGGTCGGCGCCATGACCTTCGGCTGCCCGCCCGAGGAACGGCGCGACTTCGCACCGCGCAAGGGCACGGCCACGCTCAATGCGCTGATGAACCGGCTGCACGACATCCAGCCCGGCGCCACCCACTCCGACTACCTGCTGGCCGCGCAGCAACTGCTGATCACGCAGAAGCGGCGCGCGCTCGTCATCGTGCTGACCAACTTCCGCGACGAAGACGCCACCGAGCTGCGCCCCGCCATCAAGCTGCTGCGCCGCAAGCACCTGGTGCTGGTCGCGAGCCTGCGCGAACGCGTGCTCGGACGCATCGCCAGCCAGCCGCTGGCGCAGCCGCGCGACGCGGTCGACGTGGCGGCTGCGCACCTGTTCGACCAGTCGAGGCGCGACGCCTTCGCACGCGTGGTCGGCAACGATCCGCTGTCGGTCGACGTCGAGCCGGCCGACCTGGCGGTGGCGTTGGTGAACCGCTATCACGCCGTCAAAAGGGCTGGTCTTTTGTAGCCATCCCTGTCCACAATGTTTGCGTTCAGTTAATCGTTCAACTACCAACAGTCAGAGGAGAAGAAGCACATGACGGAATTGACCAACGCCAATCCCAACCTCAACCCGAACCCCTATGCAGCGCCCCGCGCTGCCGTGGACGACGTCTACGACGACAACGCGAGCGTCCAGCCCGTGAAGCTGTGGTCCGCCAAGGGCCGGATCGGGCGGGTGCGCTTCCTGGCGTACATGATGTATTCGTACCTGCTGTGCGTCCTGGGCGCAGGCGTACTGGGCGGCATCATCGGCGCCGCAGGCCTGGCCACGCCGACCGGCATCGGCATCGTGACCGTGCTGGCCCTGATTCCCTACTTCATCTTCTATGTGCTGGTGGCGATCCAGCGCACGCACGACATGGACTGGTCGGGCTGGATGCTGCTGCTGGCGCTCATTCCCTTCGTCGGGCTGATCTGGGTCTTCAAGGGCGGCACCAATGGCCGCAACCGCTTCGGCGCGCCGCCGCCGCCGAATGGCCTGGGCGTCATCATCGGCGCATGGCTGCTGCCCGTGGTCGCGCTGATCGGCATCGTGCTGGCCATCGCGATGCCGGCCACCCGCTAGCGCACCAGCGTCGACTTGCCGAACAGGCTCTCGATGAGTTCCACGGCCACCTCGGCCGTCTGGTTGCGCACATCGAGGGCCGGGTTCAGCTCCACCACGTCGAGCGAGCAGAGCCGGCCGGTGTCCGAGATCATTTCCATGCACAGCTGCATCTCGCGGTAGGTCGGCCCGCCGCGCACGCCGGTGCCCACGCCGGGCGCTATGCCGGGGTCGAGGCAGTCGAGGTCGAAGCTCACGTGCAGGTGCGTGTCTTCATCCACGTCCTGCAGCGCCTCGGTCATGGTGGTGCGCATGCCGTGTTCGTCGATGTGGCGCATGTCGAACACGTTCAGGCCCAGCGTGCGAATGGCTTCCTTCTCGTCGCTGTCCACGCTGCGGATGCCGATGAAGCGGATGGCCTCGTGCGCCAGCGCCGCGCGCTCGCCGCTCCAGCCCGTGAGCACCGCCGGCCCGTGGCCCAGCAGGCACGACACCGGCATGCCATGCAGGTTGCCGCTGGGGCTGGTGGTTTCGGTGTTGACGTCGGAGTGCGCATCGAGCCACAGCACGCGCAGCTTCTTGCCGCGCCTGCGCGCATGCCACGCCACCGCGCTGATCGAACCGATGGCCAGGCAGTGGTCGCCGCCCATCATGAGCGGCACATGGCCGGCGCCGAGCGCGCTGTCGACGGCGGCGTAGACCGAGCGGTTCCACGTGACCACCTCGTCCAGATGGCGCAGCCCGTTGGCTGGCGCCGCCCACGGCGTTGCGGGACCCGCGAGGTTGCCGCGGTCGATCACCGCGTAGCCCTGTCCCGCCAGCGCCTCGGGCAGGCCTGCCACGCGCAGCGCGTCGGGCCCCATGCCGGCGCCGCGCACGCTGGCGCCGATGTCGGTCGGCGCGCCGATCAGTTCGAGGGTGGTGGTGTTGTTGTTGGTCATGCCGGCTTCCTCAGGTGTTGCCACAGATATGCATAGCCCAGCGCATCCATGAACGCCGATTCCTTGTTGTCCGCTGCCGCGCTGTGGCCGCCTTCCATGTTCTCGTAGAAGCTGCTGTCGTGGCCCAGTGCCAGCATCTTCGCGTGCATCTTGCGCGCATGCACCGGCCCCACGCGGTCGTCGCGCGTCGAGGTGGTGAAGAGCGTCGGCGGGTAGGCCTGGCCCGGCATCGCGTTCTCGTAAGGCGAGAAGGTACGGATGAACTCCCACTCATCGGGCTGCTCCGGGTCGCCGTATTCCGCGATCCACGAGGCGCCGGCCGAAAGCTGCGTGTAGCGCCGCATGTCGAGCAGCGCCACCTCGCTCACGATCGCACCGTAGAGCTGCGGGTACAGCGTGAGCATGTTGCCCATCAGCAGGCCGCCGTTGCTGCCGCCCATCGCGCCCAGGTGCGCGGGCGAGGTGATCTTGCGCGCGATGAGGTCCTCGGACACCGCCGCGAAGTCCTCGCAGGTGCGCAGCCGGTTCTCCTGCAGCGCGGCCTGGTGCCAGCGCGGGCCGTACTCGCCGCCGCCACGGATGTTGGCGATGACGTACACGCCGCCCTGGTCCAGCCATGCGCGGCCGATGCTGCCGCTGTAGCTGGGCTGCAATGAAATCTCGAAGCCGCCGTAGGCGTACTGCAGCGTGGGGTTCCTGCCGTTGGCCTGCAGGTCCTTGGCGGCGATCTCGAAGTAGGGCACGCGGGTGCCGTCCTTCGAGGTGGCGAAATACTGGCTCACGCTGTAGCGCGAGGCGTCGAAGAAGGCGGGGCTGTGCTTCAGCACCTGGGGCTCGCCCTGGCCGATGGTGCCGATGTAGAGCGTGGTCGGCTGCAGGAAGCCGCTGACCGTGAGGAAGTAGTCGTCGTTCTCGTCCTCGTCGATGCCGCCGGCCGAGATGGTCGAGAGCGCGGGCGCGCCGCCCAGGCTCTCGCGCTTCCACGGCCCCTTTCCATCGGCAGGCGGCGTGAGCACCTCGAGGCGGTTCACCACGTCGTGCATCACATTGAGGATCAGGTGGTTGCGCGTCCACGAGTGGTCGTCGAGCGCGGTGGTGTCGTCGGGCTCGAACAGCACCGTCAGCTCGCGCCTGCCGGCCATGTAGTCGTCGAACTTCGCGGCCAGCAGCGAGCCTGAGGCGTAGGTACGGCCGCCCACCGTCCAGTCCTCGCGCGGCTCGATCAGCATCCATTCGCGCGTGATGTCGGTGTTGGAATCGTCGGGCACGTCGATCTTCACCAGGCGGCCGCCGGTGCCCCGCAGCCAGGTTTCGCTCTCGTAGAAGTCGATCTGCCGCGTGACGAAGTCGCGCTCGAAGCCGGGCGTGTTGTCGCGCCAGGCACTGACGGACATGTCCTCGTGCAGGCCCTCGTACACCGTCACGGCATTGGCCAGCGGCGTGCCGCGGCGCCACTCCTTCACGATGCGCGGGTAGCTGGAGCTGGTCATCGAGCCGGGGCCGAAGTCGGTGGCCACGTAGAGGTGGTCGATGTCTTTCCAGCCCACGTGGTTCTTGGCCTCGGGCAGCGAGAAGCCGCCTTCGACGAACTGCGCGGTCTCCAGGTCGAACTCGCGCACCACGTCGGCGTCGGCGCCGCCGCGCGAGAGCGAGATCAGGCAGCGCCTGTAATCGGGCTCCAGGCAGTCGGCGCCGTGCCAGACCCAGTTCTCGCCGTCGGCCGCGGCCAGCGCGTCGAGGTCGAGCACGGTCTCCCAGGCGGGTTGCGGCTTGCGGTACTCGTCCAGCGTTGTGCGGCGCCAGAGGCCCTTCGGATGATCCTTGTCGCGCCAGAAGTTGTAGAAGCGCGCGCCGATCTTGCGCACCATCGGGATGCGGTCGTCCGAGTCGAGCACCTCGAGGATGCCCTTCTGGAGCACATCGAACGCGGGCGACTGCGCATAGGCCTGCACGGTGCGTGCGTTCTGCGCGCGGGCCCAGTCGAGCGGCTTGTCGCCGTCGATGTCTTCGAGCCAGAGGTGGTCGTCCTGGGGGTGCTGCGGGGGGAGGCTGGATGTCATGGCCTCAGTGTACGGAGCCTGTGTGAAACGGGCGATGTGAGCCATCGTGGCCCTGCCCGCCAGCGCCTGGCACTTTTTCGCTACTTCGGGCAAACCCCTGTCGCGCGGGTGCCGTCCCCCCGGTGGAAACACTGAATAACCAGAGGCCCGGGAACGCGACGCCCGCGCTATCCTGCCCAGACCCTAGCGGCGCATGCCCCACCAAGGAGACACAACACATGAAACACCTGAGCGGACTTGATGCCACTTTCCTGCACCTGGAAACGCCGGAAATGCCGATGCACGTGGGCTCCCTGAACGTGCTCGACCTGCCCAAGGGCTACAAGGGCGATTTCTACGAAGACGCCAAGAACTTCATGGCCAGCCGCATCCACCTGGCCGACGTGTTCACGCGCAAGCTCGCGCTGATGCCCTTCGACATGACCAACCCGGTGTGGGTCGAGGACGACGACATCGACCTCGACTACCACGTGCGCCACATTACCCTGCCCAAGCCCGGAACCAACCGGCAGTTGCAGCAATACGTGGCGCGGCTGCATTCCACGCTCATCGACCGCAGCCGGCCGATGTGGGAGTTCTTCATCATCGACGGCCTCAAGAGCGGACAGGTGGCGCTCTACACCAAGGTGCACCATGCGGGCATCGACGGGCAGGCGGGCGTGGAGGTGGGCAAGGCCATCTTCGACCTCGAGGCCACCGGCCGCGTGGTGAAGCCGCCGCGTTCACGTCCGCGCAGCAGCGGCTACCAGCTGGGCATGGCCGAGCTGGCGACCGCGGCGCTGCGCAACACCGCGCAGCAGTACGTGAAGCTCTTCAAGATGGCGCCCGCCATCGCGCGCGCCATCGGCGGCCTGGCCAAGCCCGACGAGAAGGCGGCCGAGAAGAACACGACCGCCGCGCCGAAGAAGTTCAACCTCTTCGCGCCGCGCACCTCGCTCAACGTGTCGATCACCAACCAGCGCACCTTCGCCGGGCGCACCATCTCGCTGGCCGAGACCAAGTACATCGCCAAGCACTTCGGCGTGTCGCTCAACGACGTGGTCATGGCCACGGTGGCCGGTGCGCTGCGCCACTACCTGGCCGACAACAACGAGCTGCCGGCCAAGCCGCTGGTGGCCGGCGTGCCGGTGAGCCTGCGCGAGGCGGGCGACCAGACGGCCAACAACCAGGCCAGCATGATCCTGGTGAGCCTGGCCACCGACATCACCGACCCGTTGCAGCGGCTGAAGGCGATCAATGCCTCGTCGACCTCGTCGAAGTCGACCATGAACCGCTTCAAGGCCGTGGTGCTCGACGACTTCCCGACCTTCGCCGCGCCCTGGCTGGTGTCCGGCATCGCGTCGATGGTGGGGCGTTCGGGCATCGTCAACCTGCTGCCCCCTGCGGCCAACGTGGCCATCTCCAACGTGGCCGGCGCGCCGTTCCCGATGTACTTTGCCGGCGCGCTCGTCACTTGCTACTACCCGGTGTCGATCGCCAGCCACGGCACGGCGCTGAACGTGACGGTACAGAGCTACAACGGCCGCATGGACTACGGCCTGATCGCCTGCCGCCGCGCCGTGCCCGACATCACCGAGATCGGCGACTACCTGCTGGCCGAGCACAAACTGCTGATGGAGCTGACGCAGAAGCACCCGGCCGCCGCCGGCGCCGCGCCTGCGCCGGTGCCGCCGAAGACGGTCGAGGCGCCTTCGGACGACGCCCAGGCCGCCGCGCCGGTTGCCGCGAAGAAGAAGCCGGCCGCGCGCAAGAAAGCACCGGTGAAGGTCGCGGCCCAGAAGGCGGTGAAGGCTGTGAAGGCGGTGAAGGCGACGGCACCCGCCAAGGCGCCTCCCAAGGCGGTGGCGAAGAAGGCCAAGCCCGCCCCCAGGCCGCCGGCGCGCAAGGCAGCCCCGGCCAAGCGTTCCGGCACTTCGCGGGCCGCGGCGGCATGAAAAGAAAATTGGGGCAGTTGGACTAGTTTTCCGACCGTTCTAGTTTTCCAGGCCTAGGCCTTGCGGAAGAAGATGGGTCCATCGCGAAAGACACCCCGTTTCCTTCGCGAACCTTTCAACTTCAAGGAAACCACACCATGTCCACGCAAACCACCATCGCTTCCGCAGCCGTTCACGTCGTCGGCCAGTACAACGACGCGGGCAAGACCCTGGTCGGCGCCTATCGCACCGGCGTGCATCGCCTGCTGAACGGCGCCGCTTCGCGCTACAGCGACTTCCTGGGCAGCCGCCAGATCCCGATGGTGAGCGAGAAGGTCAAGGCCAACCTGATCGGCGCGCAAGAGAAGATCAACGGCTTCCTGGCCAACCGCCTGGACATCGACACCAGCCGCATCGTGAACGTGATGGACCGCGTGGCCGCGGGCACCACGACCGGCATCGAAACGGTCGCCGGCCGCGTGGCGCGCGTCGAATCGCCGGTGGCCACCTCGGTCATCAACACGCTGAGCGCCATCAACCAGCCGATCGCCACCGTCTCGGTGCAGATCGCCGACAAGATCGTCGCCGGCACCAGGCAGATCGAAGCCCGCGTGAGCGGCGCCGAAGAAGC
The DNA here is from genome assembly GCF_977011995.1 of Variovorax durovernensis. Taxonomy (NCBI): domain Bacteria; kingdom Pseudomonadati; phylum Pseudomonadota; class Betaproteobacteria; order Burkholderiales; family Comamonadaceae; genus Variovorax; species Variovorax durovernensis. The sequence continues at coordinate 910,361 of NZ_CDRNCW010000001.1, forward strand.
TGCCAAGCCGGTCCGCACGGTGAAGGCCAAGGCCGCCGTCGCCAAGAAGCCGGTTCGCCGCGCTGCTGCCCGCAAGGCGGCCTGACCCCCGGGGCGCCTAGCGGCGCCCTTTTCATTTTTCCGGCATCTGGAGCACTTGCATGGCGACCCGTCCTGACGAAACCGCAAACTCGAAGAAGAGGGCGGCGCCTGGCAAGAAGAGGGTGCCAGCCGTGAAGAAGAAAGCGCCCACCGCCAAAAAGCCCGCGGCGCAGCCCGGCAAGGCCGAAGGCCTGCTGCGTGCCGGCCTCAAGGCGCTGGACAACGTGCGCAACGACGTCGCCAAGCGCCAGGCCAACGTGATCGAAGGCCTGCTCGGCATCGGGCAGGGCAAGGTGCCCAGCCTCGGCCTTGACAGCTTCGGCATCCGCAAGTTCGAAGACGTGTTCGACCAGCGCGTCGCCACCGCCATGCAGCGCCTGGGCATGCCCGGCGCGGACGAAGTGCAGGCCCTGCGCGACGAGGTTGCGCAACTGCGCGAACGCGTGGCGCAACTCGAAGGCACCGCTACTGTGGCCACAGCCGCCCCGCGCGGACGCGGCAAACGCTGAGCGGCCACAACGCAACGCCCCGGTTGTGGCCAGCTCCAACACCACGCGCGACCGCATCCTGCAGGCCAGCCTTGCGCTGTTCAACGCGCAAGGCCTCGCGGCCGTGTCGACGCACAAGATCGCGGCAGAGCTGGGCATCAGCCCCGGCAATCTGCATTACCACTTCAAGGCCAAGCAACTCATCGTCGAATGGCTGTTCCGGCGCTTCGAGCAGCGCATGGAAGCGCTCAACGGCTCGTCTGCTTCCATCGCCGCCATCGACGACCTGTGGCTGGCGCTGCACCTGCGCTTCGAGGCCATCGACGAGTACCGCTTCATCTACCGCGACATGGCCTTCCTGGCCAGCGAATACCCCGCGCTCGGCCAGCGCGCGCAGGCCCTGACGGCGCAGAATCTTCTGGCCGCGCAGGCGCTGTGCGAAGGGCTGGTTGCATCGGGCGTGATCGAGACCAGCGCCGAGCAGGCCCGCATCCTGGCGCTTCAGATGGTGTTCACCACCACCTGCTGGCTGTCGTTCGAGCGGCTCGTGCCGGGGCGCGACGCCCTGGCGCAGGCCGACCCCGGCCTGGCGGCTTTCTACACGCTCACGCTGGTTTCTCCGTATGTTTCGAGCGAATCGAGGGCTTACCTCGATTACCTGAGGGGCAAATACCTTGGATAAATGTCGTTGTTGTCCGACGGGGCATTGGCTGCTGCAGCCCCAACTTCGCATTGAAGAAGATAAAAAACCAAAAAGGAGCCCTCCATCATGACCACCGCCACCCACGCCCGAGCCAACGATCCCATCGCGCCGCCGTCGCGCCTGCTGCTGCTTGCCGAAGCCCGTGCGCTCTGGGAGACCGGCGCGGGCATCGCCATGTGGCCGCTGCTTCAGCTCACGCCGCGCGGCGACGGCCACCCGGTGCTGGTGCTGCCTGGGCTGGTGGCGGGCGACGGTTCCACGCTGTTGCTGCGCCGCTACCTCCGCAGCCGCGGCTACGATGCCCACGGCTGGGGCCTGGGTCGCAACCTCGGTCCGCGCCAAGGCGTGGAAGACGGCATGGTCGAGTTGCTCAAGACCCTGCACGAGAAGAGCGGCAAGAAAGTCAGCGTGATCGGCTGGAGCCTGGGCGGTGTGTATGCACGGCTGCTGGCGTCGTCATACGCGCCGATGATCCGCAACGTCATCACCCTGGGCAGCCCGTTCTCCGGCAGCCCGCGCGCCACCAACGCATGGCGGGTGTACGAAGGCGTGAGCGGACAGAGCTCTCACGACCCGCGCCGCATGAAGTTCGTGCAGCCCACGCCACCGGTGCCTACTACCTCGATCTTCAGCCGCACCGACGGTGTGGTGGCATGGCGCTGCAGCATCGAGAAGACCGGCCCGCAGTCGGAGAACATCGAGGTGCTGGCCAGCCACCTGGGCCTGGGTGGGCATCCGGCGGTGCTCTATGCGGTGGCTGACCGGCTGGCGCAGCCGGAAGGGCAGTGGAAGCCGTTCAATCGCGGGTTGCTGGGGCCACTGGTTTATCCGGACCCTGATCGGGACATCTGAGCGGGGCGTCGAGATCGAAGAAAAGCCGGCAATCGCCGGCTTTTCTATTTCTCATCAGCTGCCGGCCCAAACATCCAGCACATAGCGCTGGTCCGCGATCATCTTGTCCATCCATGCCGCGCTGTCGTGCCCATGCTCGCGCGCCAGGTCGCTCAGCGTGCGCCGCACGTCGGGCTCCATGCGCGAGCCGTCGCCGCACACGTAGACCACCGCGCCCGCTTCCAGCAGCTTCCACACGTGCACGGCCTGCTCGCGGATCAGGTCCTGCACATAGACCTTGCGCTCGCCCGCGCGAGAGAAAGCGGTGTGCAGCTTCATCACGCCGCGGTGTGCCCAGGCCTGGAGTTCTTCGGCGTAGATGAAGTCCTGCTCGGGATGACGGCATCCGAAGAACAGCAGCGCCTCGCCGAGCGCATTGCCGGCCTCTATCTGCGCCGCGCGTTCCTGCAGGAAGCCGCGGAATGGCGCGAGGCCGGTGCCGGGGCCGATCATGATGAGCGGGCGGCTCGCATCTTCCGGCAGCCTGAAGCCTTCGGCCGTGGTCTCGCGCACCACGCCGTGCACCGTGTCGCCGGCTTCGGCGCGCGCCAGGAAGTTGGAGCACACGCCCTCGAAGGTGCCGATGCCCGACTTGGCGGGGCCGCTCACCACGCCCACCGTCACGCTGCACTTGCCCGGCGTCATCGTCGGCGACGAGGAGATGGAGTAATAGCGCGGCGACAGCGGCGACAGCATTTCGAGGAACACCGCGAACGGCACCTGGCAGGCGCGATGCTCTTCCAGCAGGTCGAGCAGCGATTTGCGCTTGTGGAGCACGTCGGCCTTGTATGCCGCCTGCGAAGCCTCGTCGCTGCCTGACAGGGCCAGCAGCTTGGGCTTGGTGAAGGGGCACTCGGTGTAGGCGGCGAGCGTGGCGATCTGCTTGCGCGTGGCCACGTCCTGCAGCTCGACGTAGTCGCCCAGCAGGCGGTCGACCGCGATCACCTGCTCGACCGGCAGCGCCGCCTTGCGGCCCGCGACGGCATGCAGGCGCACATGCGCCGTGCGGTCAAAGCCGAAGCGCGCCATTGCACGCTCGACCTGCGCCGGGCTGTTGCGCGGCACCACGCTGAGGTGGTCGCCGGCGCGGTAGACCAGGCCCTCGGGGAGCATCAGCTCGACGTGGCGCGTGGAGCGGCCGGCTTCGCCACCGTGCTCGCTCGCGCCGCTTTGCAGCTCGCGGTTCTCGATCACCCGCAGCGCCACCGCGCCCAGCGCATCGACGATGGCGTTCTTCTGCGGCGGCGGCAGCTCTTCCAGCGTGTAGAGCGGTTCGCTCTGCGCGGGCGTGTCGGCGCCGGTCTTGATGTCGAAGGCCTTCACCAGCTCGGGCCAGAGCGCGTCGCTCCAGTCCTGGAAGGCGCCATCCATGTCTTCGCGCGCGTCGCCTTCGCCGCGCGGATGCACGCGCGTGGCGCCCAGTGCCTCGAGCCGTTCGTCGATGCGGCGCGGCACGGCCTGGTAGGTGGCGGCCCAGTCGGTGTTGCCGCAGCCGAACACGCTGAAGCGCACGCCGTTGAGCGCGTCGTCTGCCTTGTCGAGCCAGCGGTGGAACTCGGCCGCGTTGTCGGGCGCCACGCCGTTGTACGAAGCGCAGACGATCGCGACCGCGCCGTTGGCCGGCAGCCGTTCGGCATAGTCGTCGAGCGAGGCCAGCTGCGTGGAGAAGCCGCGCATCTCGCCCGCCTCGGCCAGCTGGCGCGCCAGGTCTTCGGCGGTGCCGAGGTTCGAGCCCTGCAGCACCAGCAGCGAGGTGCCGTGGCGCGCGGCCTGCGGCTTGCGCGCTGCAGCGGCCTGCACGGGTTGCACCGGAGCGGCCGCCGCGTCGGTCATGTTGCCACGCGGGCGCGTGGCCGGGTCGCGCAGCAGCGCCTTGATCCTGAAGCCCTCGGGCTTGATGGTGAGCGCCTCTTTGATCTTCAGCTTGTAGCCCGTGTGGTCCACCAGGTTGAAGCGCTGCAGGATCATGCCCAGCGTGAGCACCGCCTCCTGCAGGGCGAACTGCCGCCCGATGCAGGCGCGCTGCCCGTTGCCGAAGGGCTTGAAGGCGTTCACCGGCCGCTCGCGCTCGGCCTCTCGGCTGAAGTTGTCGGGGTTGAACTGGTCGGCGTTCTCGCCCCAGATGCCCTTGTCACGATGCAGCGCCAGCGCATGCATGATGATCATGTTGTTCTTCTTGATGGTGTACTGGCCGCCGATCTTGGTGTCTTCCTTGGCGCGCATCGAGATGGCAGGCGCCGTGGGGAACAGGCGCAGAGATTCCTTCAGCACCTGCATCACGTACTGCAGGCGGTTGACCTGCGCGTAGGTGGGCTTCTGCGTGGTGTCGGGGCCGAACACGTTGTCGACCTCGGCCTGCGCCTTGGCCATGGCCTCGGGGTTGTTCAGCAGGAAGTAGATGGCGAACGAGAGCAGGCCGCTGGTGGTTTCATGCCCCGCGATGAGGAATTCGATGCACTCGTCGCGGATCATCTTGTCGGTGAGCTGCTCGCCGCTCTTCTTGTCCACGCCCGCGATCATGTAGCTCAGCAGGTCTGGCTTGGTGGCGATGTCGGCGCCGCTCGCGCGCCGCTCCTCGATGATGTCTTCCACCATCTTGTGCATGTAGCGGATGTCCTTGCGCTGCTGCGCAAGCTCTTTCTTCAGCATCAGCTCTTCCAGCGGCAGGCCGCGGCGGTTCTGCACCGTCTCCAGCGTGCGAACCATCGCATCGACGAAGGGATGAAAGCCTTCGCGGTAGAACGAGTTGAAACGGTAGCCGAAGCCGCACAGGCCGATGGTGTCGAGCGTGAGCGCGGTCATGTCGCGCACCACGTCCACTTCCTCGTCGAAGTTCAGGCGCTCCCACTTGGTGACCAGTTGCCCGGCAATGTCCAGCATCATCGGGTGGTAGGCCTGCATCGCGCGCTGGCTGAAGTTGGCCAGCAAGATGTTGTGCGGCTTCGACCAGGTTTCTTCGTGCGTGTCTGATGTGAAGAGGCCATGCGACGCGGCACGCAACCGGCGCAATGCACCGCGCGTGCTCTTGTCGAAGCGGGCTTCCTCGCACAGTTCGTCGACCAGCGCGGGCGACGACACCACGATCACCGGCATGCCCGGCATGTCGAGCCAGTAGATGCCACCGAGGTCTTGGGCGATCTTCCACATGTCGAGCACGGGAGAATCGGAGCCGATCGACAGCAGGTTGCCGACGAAGGGCTTCTTCGCCGGATGCGGGATCGGGTGGAGCGAGTTTTTGCCTGCCATCGTTGTTGTGCCTTTGGGTTGGACCCGCTTCGGATGTCCGGGGTGTAACAACCGGAGTATCCCGACGGCACGGGGGCAGGGAGGACGGGGTTTCCCTTAGCTTCTGGTTCGTTTCTCGGGTTCATTCAGGGCGCGCTCACGCCGACGGGGTACCTTGCTCCGCGAATGTCCCCCGGCCTGCGGCCTCCTCCTTTATTTCGCTGCGCAAGGCACCCCGCCGTCGTAAGCGTTCAGAGCACTTGTTGATCGGCCGCAAACCGGTGGCCTGCGCACACGCCCTGAACCTGGAGCCCCTGGGAAGAGTCAGGGCCGAACCATCTTGCACTCGGTACCCTGGGCCAGCTCGTTCCCGGTATAGACCGCGTCAGTGCGAAACCCGTAGTTCGTGCCCTCCCAGCCCACCTTCACGGTCTTGCCGTCCACCGGCGCAATGGTGTTGACCACCTGCGGCAACAGCAACTGATGGTCTTCGCCACGCATGCGCACCGGCCCCACCACCGAATCGAAAGTCAGGTCCTCGAGCGCATGCGCCACCTTCACCGTGTCCGTAGAGCCTGCCCTGTTGATGGCCGCAGCCAGCAGGCGCGGCGTCATGTCGATGCGCGGCGCCAGAAAGTCCTTGCCCGTCTTGGCCTTGTACGCCCTGGCCAGCGCGTCCACCTTCGGCGTGTCGGCCTCGCCCGGATGCCATTCGGCCACCCACGTCAGCTGCCCCAGCTTCGCCTGCGACACCGCGGTCACCGTGCCCGGCACCGAACCCGCGCTGTGGTTGAAGTAACGTAGGTTGTAGCCCGCGTCGCCCGCGGCCTTCAGCAGCAGCGTCATGTCCTGGCCCCAGTTGCCGGTGATGACCGAGTCCGCGCCGCTCTGCTTCACGTTGGCGATGTAGGGCGCGAAGTCCTTCACGCGGCCGATGGGGTGCAGCGTCTCGCCGACGAACTGGATGTCGGGCCGCGCCAGGCCCACCATCTGGCGGCCATAGCTGGCCCACTGCTTGCCGTGCGCATAGTCCTGGTTCAGCAGATAGACCTTCTTCACGTCGGGCGTCTTCTTGATGTAGTTGGCCAGCGCCTTCATCTTCATCGCCGTGTTCGCCTCTGTCTGGAAGTGCCAGAAGCTGCAGGCCTTGCCCGTCATCTCCGGGTCGATGGACGAGTGGTTCAGCACGATCAGCTCCTTGCCCGGGTTGCGCTGGTTCCAGCGCGCCACCGACTGCACCAGCGCCGTGACCACCGACGAGCCCGAGCCGCCCGTCACGATTGCCTTCGCACCCTGGTCGATGGCCGCCTGCAGCGCGCTCTGGCTTTCCTGCGCCGACAGCTTGCTGTCGAACTGCAGCAGCTGCAGCTTGGTGCCGCCGAGCACGCCGCCCTTGGTGTTGATGTCCTCGATGGCGTACTGCGTGTGCATCAGCATCAGCTCGCCGACATTGGCGAAGGGGCCCGAGAGCGGGTCGATGTAGGCGATCTTGTAGGTCTGCTGCTGTTGAGCATGCGCGGCGCCCGCGATGCAAAGCACAGAGGCAAGGGCGATCCGCGCCAATGGCGCACGGTTGAACTTCATGGTTTGTCTCCGGAGGGTGTTGTCTTCAGTTCTTCGTTCGCAGCCCGATCACGCGGCTGGCCAGCTTGGTGAGCTCGGCCACCACCTCGTCGGGAGACAGGCGTCCGCCCGGCCGGTACCAGCTGTACAGGAAGCCCGGCAGGCTGCAGGCCGCGAGCGCGGTGATCTTGGTCTCGGTGAAGTCGAGGTCGCCGTCGCGCCGCGCTTCTTCGAGCAGCGGGCACAGCAGGTCGTAGAAGTGGTGCGCCAGCTTCTTCTGCGCGGCCAGGTATTCGGGCCGGTACACCTGCGGCTCGCGGTAGGCGAAGAAGGCTGCCGGGTGGTGCGTGATGGTCGCGCGGATGAGCCGCTCGATGCCTTCGAGCACCTTCTCGCTGGCGCGGCGCGGGTCGGTGGCCGCGAAGTCGAGCGCGGTGAAGCAGTCGACCGCCGGGGCCCACGAGAGCGTCTCGAAGATCTCCTGCTTGTCGCGGAAGTAGTAGTACACGAAAGGCTTGGTCACTCCCAGCGCGCGAACGATCTGCGCCATGGTCGTGTTGGCATAGCCCTGCGCCGCGAACAGCTGCGCCGCCGCCTGAAGGATGCGCTCGCGCTGAAGGTCGGTGCCTTGCGTGGCGGCGCGCTGCCGGCCGGTGCCCTGCGGCAGGTGCGGCTGCGTGGTCGTTGTCTCGCTCTGGTCTCCAGAGGGTTTTTGCCGTGTCGCGGAAGTTATACCCATGGGTAGGATTGTTCGTGCACCATGCGGCATTGGCAAGCGCCCGCCCTGCATGGGCGGCTATCGATAACCCTGAGAAAGTGACGCCATGGAGACATTGCCCGACCGCCCCCAGCAGCCCCTGCACGAGTACCTGCGCACCCACGCGCGCGAACGCGGCGCGAGCCCCGCCTGCATCTGGTACGGCCACGCCATGAGCTGGGCCGAGCTCGACCGCGCGAGCGACGCCTTCGCGGCGCGGCTGCAGGCCCTGGGCGTGAAGAAGGGCGAGCCTGTGGTGCTGTTCCTGAACAATTGCCCGCAGTACCTGGTGGCGCACTTCGGCATCCAGAAGATCGGCGCCATCGTCTGCCCGAGCGGCCCGCTCAACAAGGAGCATGAGCTGGCCTACCAGGTCAACGACCTGAAGGCGCGGGTGATCGTCGCGGCTGCGCCGCTGCTGCCGGTGGTGCGCAAGGTGCAGCCGGAGAGCGCACTCGCGCATGTGTTCGCCGTGCACTACGCCGACCTGCTGCCCGCGGAGCCCACGCTCGACCTGCCCGCCGAACTCGCCGCTGAACGCAACACGGCGCGCACCGTGCCCGAGGGCTGCGAAGACTTCCTCGCCGTGATGAAGGCCGATGCCAGGCCGCAGCCCGTGGCCATCGACATGGACGACGTGGCGCTCATGACCTACACCTCGGGCACCACGGGGCTGCCGAAGGGCGCGATGCTCACTTACGCCAACGCGCTCTTCAAGACGCGCGCGGCGGCCGACTGCAACGGCGTGGGGCCCGCCGACGTGCTGCTGTCCATCGCGCCGCTGTATCACATCGCAGGCATGCTGATGGGCGTCAACGTGCCGGTGCTCAGCGGTGCGGCCTCGGTGTTGCTGCATCGCTTCGACCCCCGCGCCGTGCTGCAGGCCATCGCAACATACAAGGTGAGCTGGTGGTACAGCATCGCCCCGATGAACGTGGCCTGCATGCAGGTGCCGGACATCGCGGCCTTCGACCTGGGCAGCCTGAAGATGAACCCGGTGACCAGCTTCGGCATCACCTTCACCCAACCATTGGCGCAGCAGTGGCGCTCGCACGCGCCCAACTGCACTTCGTTCGAAGCCGCCTACGGCCTGAGCGAGACCCATACCTGCGACACCTACACGCCGCACCATGCGCCGCGCTGGGGCACGCAGGGCATCGCGGTGCCGGGAGTGACCATCCGCATCATCGACACCGAGACCCAGGCCGACCTGCCGGTGGGTGAAGTCGGCGAGATCGTGCTGACCAGCAAGGGCTCGTTCAAGGGCTACTGGAACAAGCCCGAGGCCACCGCCGCCACGCTGCGCAACGGATGGGTGCACACCGGCGACATGGGCAAGATCGACGCCGACGGCTACCTCACCTTCATCGGCCGCTTCAAGGAAATGATCAAGGTCTCGGGCTACAGCGTGTTCCCGGAAGAGGTCGAGACCATCCTCATCAAGCATCCGGCGGTGGCGCAGGCGGCGGTCATCGCGCAGCCCGATGCGGAGAAGGGCGAGGTGGTGAAAGCCTTCATCGTGCGCAAGCCCGGCGCCTCGCTGGAGGCCGACGCGCTCGTGGCCTGGGCGCGAGACAACATGGCAAGCTACAAGGCGCCGCGCGCCGTGAGCTTCATCGACGCACTGCCGACCACCGGCGCCGGCAAGGTGCTGCGCCGGCTGCTCAAAGACAAAAGCTGAGAGGTTCCGTTTGCTGTTCTCCAAAGTTCTGATTGCCAACCGCGGCGAGATTGCCGTGCGGCTGGTGCGCGCGCTGCGCGACCTGGACATCGCCAGCGTGGCAGTGCATGCGCGCGACGACGCGGCGGCGCTGCACGTGCAACTGGCCGACGTGGCGGTGGCGCTCGATGCCACCGGGCCTTCCGCCTATCTCGATGTCGCGGCACTCATCGCGGTGGCGAAGGCGCAGGGTTGCGATGCGGTGCATCCCGGCTACGGCTTTCTCAGCGAGCGCGCCGACTTCGCGCAGGCCTGCGCGGACGCCGGCCTGGTCTTCATCGGCCCCACGCCGGAGCAACTCGGCCTGTTCGGCGACAAGGCGCGTGCACGCGCGCTGGCCACGCAATGCGACGTGCCGGTGATGCCCGGCAGCGCCGGCGCCGTGACGCTCGCTCAGGCTCAGGCCTTCTTTGCCGAGCAGCACGCGCAGGGCGCGGGCGTGATGGTCAAGGCCATCGGCGGCGGCGGCGGGCGCGGCATGCGCGCGGTGCTGGATGCGCAGGAGCTTGCGCAGGCGCATGCGCGCTGCATGTCGGAGGCCAAGGCGGCCTTCGGCATCGAGGGCGTGTATGTCGAGCGGCTGATGCGCAACGCGCGGCACATCGAGGTGCAGGTGCTGGGCGACGGACAGTCGGTGGCCAGCCTGGGCGAGCGCGAATGCACGCTGCAGCGGCGCTTCCAGAAGCTGGTGGAAATCGCGCCCAGTCCTTCGCTGCCCGAAGCCTTGCGCGCGCAGGTGACGCAGGCCGCGCTGCGCATGGCGAAGACGGTGGGCTATCGCGGGCTCGGCACTTTCGAATTTCTGGTTGACGCGGAATCGTCGACGCTGCCCTTCGTCTTCATCGAAGCCAATCCGCGCCTGCAGGTGGAACACACGGTGACGGAGGCGGTGACGGGGCTGGACCTCGTGCAGCTGCAGATTTCGGTGGCGGCGGGCGAGCCGCTCGGCGTGCTGGGCGTGGAGGCCGATCGCACGGCGCCGCAGCGCGGCTTTGCGGTGCAGTGGCGCATCAATGCGGAGACGCTCGATGCGCAGGGCAATGCGCGGCCTTCGGGCGGCACGCTGGCGCGCTTCGATCTGCCCGCGGGGCCGGGCGTTCGCGTCGACACGCATGGCTATGCCGGGCTCGCGCCTTCGCCGCACTACGACACGCTGCTCGCGAAGCTGATCGTGCATTCGCCGTCGCCACGTTTCGCGGATGCGCTGCGGCGCTCGCTGCGCGCGCTGGACGAATGCCACATCGAAGGCATCGCCACCAACCTGTCGCTGCTGCGTGCCATTGCCGCGCGGCCCGAGTTCGCGACGCAGGCGGTGCACACCCGTTTCGTCGAGGCGCACCTGGGCGATCTGCTCGCGGCCTCGGCATCGTTTGAAAAGCTGGCAAGGAAGGCGGTCGTCGCGCCTGCAGCCGAAGCCGCCATGACGGACGACGGCGCTGACGAGCTCACGGTGAAGGCGCCGATGCCCGCGCGCCTCGTGCAGTTCGAAGTCGCCGTGGGCGACGTGCTGCCGGCCGGCGCGCAGCTAGGCGTGCTCGAGGCGATGAAGATGGAGCACCTGCTGCATGCGCCCGTCGCCGGCCGCGTGGTCGCGTTGCTGGCCGCGCCCGGCGACTACCTCGTCGAAGGCCAGTCGCTGGTGCAGCTCGAAGCCGTCGATGCGCAGGCGGTCGAGGCCGAGGCGCGCACCGAGCACGACCTCGACACCATCCGCCCCGACCTGCAGAAGGTCATCGACCGCCACGCGCCCACGCTGGACATCAACCGCAAGGCCGCCGTCGACAAGCGCCATGCGCAGGGCGGCCGTACCGCGCGCGAGAACATCGCGGACCTGTGCGACACCGCATCCGACCCCGGCAACTTCATCGAGTACGGTGCGCTCGCCATCGCCGCGCAGACGCGCCGCCGCACGCTGGAAGACCTGATCGCCAACACGCCCGCCGACGGCATGGTCACCGGCCTGGGCAGCGTCAACGCGAAGCAGTTCGGCCCCGAGGCATCGCGCTGCGCGGTGCTGGCCTACGACTACACGGTGCTGGCCGGCACGCAGGGCATGCGCAACCACCACAAGACCGACCGGCTGCTGGCGGTGGCACACCAGCTGAAGCTGCCGGTCGTGCTGTTCGCGGAAGGTGGCGGCGGGCGGCCGGGCGATACAGACATGCCGATCGTCGCGGGCCTGAACAACCACACCTTCAGCCAGTTCGCGGCGCTGTCGGGCAAGGTGCCGGTGGTCGGCATTGTGCATGGTCGCTGCTTCGCGGGCAACGCGGCGTTGCTGGGCTGCGCCGACGTGATCATCGCCACCAAGGGCAGCAACATCGGCATGAGCGGCCCCGCGATGATCGAGGGCGGCGGTCTCGGCACCTTCGCGCCCGAGCAGATCGGGCCGAGCAGCGTGCAGTCGCGCAATGGCGTGATCGACATCCTGGTGGACGACGAGGCGGCTGCCGTGGCGGCGGCGAAGCAATATCTCTCGTACTTCCAGGGCCCGACCTCCGACTGGCAATGCGCCGACCCGCGCATGCTGCGCCACGTGGTGCCCGAGAACCGCCTGCGCGTCTACGACGTGCGCGCGGCCATGCGCGGCGTGGCCGACACCGGCTCGCTGCTCGAGCTGCGCGCGGGCTTCGGCGCGGGTGTGGTCACCGCGCTGGCGCGCATCGAGGGCAGGCCGGTGGGCCTGATGGCCAACAACCCGCATCACCTGGGCGGCGCGATCGACGTCGAGGCGGCAGACAAGTCCGCGCGCTTCATGCAGCTTTGCAATGCGCACGGGCTTCCGATTGTTTCGTTGTGCGACACGCCCGGCTTCATGGTCGGCCCTGAAATCGAGGCGCAGGCACAGGTGCGCCATGTGTGCCGCATGTTCATGGTGGCGTCGCATCTGCGCGTGCCGTTCTTCGCGGTGGTGCTGCGCAAGGGCTACGGCCTGGGCGCGCAGGCGATGACGGCGGGCGGCTTCGATGCACCGGTTTTCACGGTGGCCTGGCCCACCGGCGAGTTCGGGGCGATGGGCCTCGAAGGTGCCGTGCGGCTGGGTTTCCGCAAGGAACTGGCCGCCGTGCCGGAAGGTGCCGAGCGCGACGCGCTGTTCAAGAAGCTCGTGGCGCAGCAGTACGCCAACGGCGAGGCGATCCACATGGCGCAGACCCTGGAGATCGACGCGGTGATCGACCCGGCGGACACGCGCACCTGGCTGGTGCGCGGGCTGGATTCGGCCGCGGGGCGCCACGAACCGGTCTCGCCCTACGTGGACACCTGGTAACCGCACGCTAGACCTCGTAACGACCGGGGTAAAGGCGGCTCCGTAAACTGGGCGGCTTTGCGCGCATGGAATTGATTTCACGTTGGCGGGCCCGGTCTTGCGCGGGCGCCGCAACGCATTGGATGGTCGCATTGCTCCTTGCCGCGGTGGGTGCCGGCGTGTGGGCATTGCCATCCGCCGGCCAGCCGCCCCGGCAGCCCGCCGAGGCCCATTGGGTCGCAAGCTGGGCGGCGGCGCCCATGGCGTTCAGCGAACTCATGGCGAACCCCACCACCGCACCGCTGGCAGGGCCCGGCAAGCATGTGTTTCGCGGCCAGACGCTGCGCCAGCTGGTGCAGCCCGCGCTGGACGGAAGCCGCGTGCGCGTGCGCTTCTCCAACCGCTTCGGCAAGGCGCCGCTGCGCATCGCCGCGGCGAGCGTGGGGCTGGTCACCGGCGGGAACGCGGTGTCTCCGGCCACGCTGGGCGTGCTGCGCTTCGGTGGCCGCGGCAGCCTCACCATTGCCCCGGGCGCGGATGCCTGGAGCGACGGCATCGACCTGAAGGCCGAGGCCGGACAAACACTGGCGGTGAGCACCTACCTCGACCAGCCGACGCCCTTCGCGACCATCCACCAGAACGGCCAGGGCACGAGTTGGGTCGCCCCTGGCAACGGCACCGGGACACCCAGGCTGCAAGGCGCGGCGCCGCTGGCGCTCAACCACATCGTGACCGGCCTCGACGTGATGACGAGCCAGCCGGCCCGCGTCGTGGTGGCCTTCGGCGACTCGATCACTGCGGGCGGCAACGACGCCAGCGGCGGCTCCTACCCCGTCATGCTGGCCACGCGGCTGCGCGACAGCCCGCAGGTGCCAGCGGGGCTGTCGGTGATCAACATGGGCATCGGCGGCAACCGGCTGCTGCTCGACAGCTCGGGGCCCAGCGGCATGTCGCGCTTCGCGAAGGACGTGCTGGCGCAAAGCGGCGTGACGCATGTGATCGTGCTGATGGGTACCAACGACATCGGCCGCGGAGCGTTCGCCGACGTGCCGGGGTTCCCGCACACCGCGTCCGAGGCGCCCACCGCCGAGCGCATCACCGAAGGGCTCGAGCAGCTCATCAAGCAGGCACGCGCAAAGGGCGTGAAGCTGATGATCGGCACCGTGCCGCCGTTCCGGAACACGCCCTACTGGACGCAGGCGACCGAGGCCATGCGCGGCGCGGTCAACACCTGGATCCGCGGCCGGCAGGACGTGGACGGCGTGATCGATTTCGACGCCATCCTGCGCGACCCCGCCGATCCGCTCGCGCTGAACCCGAAGTACGACAGCGGCGACCATCTGCACCCGAACAAGGCCGGGCATGCGGCGATGGCGGCGGCCGTCGACCTGAAGGAATTGCTCGAGTGAGCATGCGCGATTCGCAGCGTGGATCGCGAAACAGCTCTACATAAGACTTCGTGTCCCGCTTACAGGCGGTTCACATGAGCCCGGCAGCATGAAGGCTCCTCCAACAACTCATGAGGAGTCCTTCATGAAAAAAATCGCATTGGCTCTTTCCATCGGTACGGCTTCGCTTCTGTCGGTAGGCGCGTTGACCGTTCCCACCGCCGCGCAGGCGCAACCCGTGGTGACCGTCCAGGTGGCGCCGCCTCCGCCGCGCTTCGAACGCGTGCCGCCGCCGCGCCGCGGTTTCGTCTGGGCGCCGGGGCACTATGAATGGCGTGGTGGCCGCCACGTGTGGGTGGGCGGCGGCTGGGTGCGTGCCCGTCCGGGCTATGCATACCGTGCGCCGGAATGGCGCCAGGACGGCGGCCGCTGGGTGTACAGCGCCGGCCGCTGGGACCGTGACGGTGACGGCGTGCCCGACCGCTACGACCGCCGGCCGAACAACCCCTACAGGAACTGAACTAGCGGAAGACGACGGTGCGGTGGCCGTTCAGCAGCACCCGGTGCTCGCTGTGCCACTTCACCGCGCGGGCCAGCACCTGGCTTTCAGTGTCGCGGCCGCGTGCCGTGAGGTCTTCCACCGTGTCGGTGTGGTCGGCGCGGGTCACGTCCTGCTCGATGATCGGGCCTTCGTCGAGGTCGGCCGTCACGTAGTGGGCGGTGGCGCCGATCAGCTTCACGCCGCGGTCGTGCGCCTGGTAGTAGGGCTTGGCGCCCTTGAAGCTGGGCAGGAACGAGTGGTGGATGTTGATCGCGCGGCCGGCCAGGTTGCGGCACAGGTCGTTGCTCAGGATCTGCATGTAGCGCGCGAGAACCACCAGTTCGGCGCCTTCGGCCTCGATGATTTCCAGCTGCTTCGCCTCGGCCTGGGCCTTGGTCGCGGCCGTCACCGGGATGTGGTGGAAAGGCACGTTGTAGCTGGCGGCCAGCTGGTAGAAGTCGCGGTGGTTCGAGATGATGGCGCGCACGTCGATGGCGAGCAGGCCGCTCTTCCAGCGGAACAGCAGGTCGTTGAGGCAGTGGCCTTCCTTGCTGACCAGCAGCACGGTCTTCATCGGCTCGGCGGCGGCGTGCAGCTGCAGCGTCATGCCGAAGCCGGCGGCGAAGGTCTTCAGCTCTTCGCGCAGCGCGGCTTCGCTGTGGTCGCCGCAGGCGAAGCGCACACGCATGAAGAACAGGCCGGTGCCGTGGTCGTTGTACTGGGCTGCCTCTTCGATGTTGGCGCCACGCTCGAGCAAAAAGCCCGAGACGGCGTGCACGATGCCTGTCCGGTCGGGGCAGGAGAGGTTCAGGATGTAGGCGGGCGAGGTAGGCGTAGAGGTCGTCATCTGGGTGGAATTGTCGCAGGGGTGCCAGAATCGCGATTTTCCCCGACCCCACAACCCGCAGGAGCGAGACATGGCCTTCCAGGACTTCAACATGGACAACCAGTGGTTGCCCTTCACCCCCAACCGTCATTTCCGCAAGGATCCGCGCGTGTTCGTCGCGGCCGACGGCATGGAATTCACCACCCACGACGGCAAGAAGGTGATCGACGGCATCTCGTCGCTGTGGTGCGTGGGCGCGGGCCACAACAGGAAGCCGATCAACGAGGCCATCAAGAAGCAGCTCGACACGCTCGACTACGCCACCGCCTTCCAGGTCAGCAACGACAAGGCGTTCAAGGCGGCGGAAATGATTGCCTCGCTGGCGCCCGGCGACCTCAACAAGGTGCTGTTCTGCAACTCGGGCTCGGAAGCCGCCGACACCTCGATGAAAGTGGCGCTGGCCTATCACCGCGCGCGCGGCGAAGGCCACCGCAATGTGTTCATCGGCCGCGAGAAGGGCTACCACGGCGTGGGCTTCGGCGGCATGTCGGTGGGCGGCATTCCGGGCAACCGCAAGGTGTTCGGCTCGGCCTTCCTGCCGCGCGTGGACCACATGCGCTTCATCCATGATCCGGTGAACCACGCCTACATCCACAACGAGGAGCCGGTGTGGGCCGAAGACCCGCTGGTGGAGCTCGAAACCCGCATCCTGCCGCTGCACGACCCGAGCAACATCGCGGCGATCATCGTCGAGCCGGTGGCCGGTTCGGCTGGCTGGTACCTGCCGCCCAAGGGCTACCTCAAGCGCCTGCGCGAGATCTGCGACAAGCACGGCATCCTGTTGATCTTCGACGAGGTCATCACCGGCTTCGGCCGCATGGGCACCAACTTCGCGTCGGACTATTTCGGCGTGGTGCCCGACATGCTGAACTTCGCCAAGTGCGTGACCAACGGCGTGATTCCGCTGGGCGGCGTGATCTGCCGCGACAAGCTCTACGACGCGATGATGAAGACCGATGCGCCCGAGCACGTGGTCGAGTTCTTCCACGGCTACACCTACTCGGGCCACCCGGTGGCCTGCGCCGCGGCCATTGCCACGCTCGACCTGTTCAAGCAGGAGAACCTGTTCGCGCGTGCAGGCGAAATGGGCAAGGTGCTGGGCGATGCCTTCCACAGCGCCTTCAAGGGCCTGCCCAACGTCATCGGCATTCGCAGCCTGGGCATGGCCGCTGCGGTGGAGCTCGCACCCATCGCAGGCTCGCCGGGCAAGCGCGCTTACGAAGTCTTCCTTGATTGCTTCCACAAGGGCGCGCTGGTGCGCCCCGCCGGCGACGTGCTGGTGATCGCGCCGCCGTACATCGCGGAAAAGTCGCACATCGACACGCTGGTGAACACGCTGGCGGACGCGATCAAGGCGCACGCCTGACGGCTGCCCGCATACGCCGCCGCGGCACCGCGGCGGCGTGAACCGGACTCTGGCTACCCGTCCACTTCTTCCGCGGCAAGGCCCGCGAGGTACACGCAGGACCCACCGATAACGGTAGCCAGCAGCGCCAGCGTGAAGGCAAGGCGCTTGCCGTGCCACAGCGATCCCAGCCAGGTCGCCGACTCGGCCATCCACACGGTCGCTTTTCCGCCCAGCCGTTCCATTTCCTGCTGTTCGCGCTTCGATGTTTCGAGCGGTACCACGTACACCTGCCCGTCGATGACGCGGCGATCGGCCGCTGTCGCGTCGTCGTTGCCGCTCGCCACGATGTAGACCATCACAGCGCAGATCCAGCCCGCGACGAGGATCGCGATGCCCGCGAAATGAAGGCGGCGATGGGGTGCGATGGCGTTGCGCGGCATGGCCGGATTCTGTCGCAGCGCGCCCGCGCATGCACGGGTTTGTTCCCACCACTTCTACCGATTCTCGGGATACCGGCAGCTTCTTGCCGTTTCTAGCATCCCCTCTCGCGAAACGCCTCGCCCGTGAATTCAATTGCGGATTCAAGGCGAGCGAATTCCAGAGAGGAGCAGTCATGCAGCGCGTCTTTTTCCATGCCGGTCTCGTTGAGGCCGGCCGTCGTCGCCGTCGGGTTCCGAGGCTGATCGCACTTGCGTTCGCGGCCTGCGGCTGCGCGTCTTCTTCGATGGCGCTGGCCAACAACGTCGGCGAGAACGCTGCGTGGCAATTCCAGACGAGCGCCGACAAGGTCAACCAGGCGGCCGTGCAGGACATGATCCGCAAGCAGAAGAGCGGCTACTACGCCGCCCCGGTCTACAACACGACCATCGGCCGGCAATACAACTGCAACGTCTCGGCCACCTCGACCGGCAACGACGGCAACAACAGCACGGTCGCGAATTCGCCGTCGAACGCGGGCGCGAATTCGAACGCCTCGGGCAACGACAGCCGCAGCGCCGTGGGCTCGCAGGGCGGCGCGACAGTAGGCACCTCGCAGGCCAACAGCGGTGCGGTCGGCTCGGCGGTCGTCGGCGGCACCAGCACGCAGGTGCAGGGCGCGGCCAACCAGGCGCTGAACTCGACGCAGGGCAACACCGGCGCGCAGACGGCCAGCGTGGGCGGCAGCTCGGCGTGCGCCTTCGGCGTGCTCAATTGAAAACCGGGGCAAGCGACATGCACATCACCCAAACATTCGCACTCGCCGCGGTCGCGACCGTGGCGCTCGCCGGTTGCGTCTCTGCGCCACAGCAGCGCTTTGCGCCCAACGAAGCACCCGTGGTGCTCGGACCCTCGGTGCGCGACAACGTCACGCCGATGGAGGCCGTGCTCGCGTGCTACGCCGACCACATCGCGGCCACGCGGCGCCCGCCCATCGTCGTCGGCGTGGGCGACGTGAAGGACTACACCGGCAAGTACAGCATCAACGAAGGCAATGCCATCACGCAGGGCGGCGCGCTGATGGTGTATTCGGCGCTCGGCAAGCTCGGCGGCGCGGTGAGCATCGCGGAGCGCTTCGACCCGGTGATCGCCGAGCGCGAGCTCGCGTATGCAGACCGCCGCCAGCTCGGCGACGGCCGCACGCACCAGCTCGGCGGACCCAACGGCGGGCAGACCGTGCCGTGGATGCCGTACTTCGGCGGCACCATCAACAAGTCCGACTACTTCATCGTCGGCGGCATCACCGAGCTCAACTACAACATCAACTCGGGCGGCGCCGAGTTCGCGGTGAACCAGGTGGGCGTGAAGGCGCGCACCTTCAGCCAGTCGGTGAGCGTGGACCTGCGCATCGTCGACACCAAGTCGCTGATGGTGGTGCGCACGGTGAGCCTCACCAAGCAGTTCAACGGCTATGAAGTGGGCCTGAACGTGTTCCGCTTCTTCGGCAGCAAGCTGTACGACGTGGACATCGGCGCCAAGGGCCAGGAGCCGGTGCAGATGGGCGTGCGTGCCGCGCTGGAAGAAGGCGTGGTGCGGCTCATGGCGGCCGTCACGCAGGTCGACCATCGGCCCTGCATGACGATGCGCCCGGGCGGCGGCGAGCCGATTCCGACCGTGCCCGCCGACCAACTGCGCAAGGTCGACAACCCGGGCGATGCCACGGCGGGCGGCGCGGCGGTCACTTCGCCGGTGGTGCAGGGCGGCGTGGCCGTCAACGCGGGCGGCCCTGGCGGCGCCCGCCTGACCGGCACGGCCACGCAGGTGCCGTTCGACTTCGGCGCCACCACGCTCGGCGGCAGCTCGCTCGCATTGATCGACCAGATCGCTGGCCTGGCCAAGAAGGGCGCGACCGACATCGTGCTGGTGGCGCGCGACACCGAGAACTGGGACGCCCGCAAGCGCGACGAGCTGACCGATCAGCGCATTGCCGCAGTCACTTCGGCGCTGGCCAACCGCGGCGTGGCACCGGGCGCCATCAGCATCACCTGGCGGCCCGATGCGGCCGATACGTCGATCCACCGCGATGGCCCGGGGCTGCAGGAGATCGCCAAGCTGCGCATCGGCAGCGTGGCGGTCGGCAGCGCCACCTCCATTCCTTCCGAAGGCGCCGGCAAAGGGGGCTGAGCCGCCGCGCATTCATCCAGCAAGTCGAGTCCCCTGAAATCTGTTCCACACGCTTCGCCCCATCGTTCTCAAAAATCCGAGGAAACATGTCATGAAAACACGCAAGATCCGCAGCGGGGCCGCACGCAGGCCCGCACTCAGCAGCATCGGCTCGGCCGTTGCGATGGTCCTGATCGCCACCGGCGCGCACGCGGCCGAGACGGCGGTCAGTGGCGCGTTCGTGCCCTCGGTCACGGGGACCAGCACCGAGGTGAATCCGCAGACCAACAGCGGCCCGGCCAACGCGTCCATCACCAACGCCACGGTGGGTGTCACCACCATCGGCGCGCCGGGAACGACCCCCACCTCGAGCTACACCAACGGCAACGCGATCAGCGCCAAGGCCACCGGCAACATCGAGGTGCGCACGATAGCGCCGGCCCCCGGCTCGCAGCCCACGCCGGTGAGCAGCGCCGCGGCGCTCGCGCTCTCGCAGAACAGCGGCGTGATCACCAGCAGCGTGAAGACCAGCGCGATGGGGAACTACTCCACCACGATCCAGGCCGGCAGCGTGGCCGCGGCGGACAACACGATCTCGGCCACGACCACGCTCAACAACGGCACGTCGCTGGTGCTCGGCACGGCCGCCGCATCGGGCACCGCGCTCGCCGGCTCGGCCGTGCTCGGCTATCCGGTGGGCGCGCCGCAGCTCTTCGATGCCAAGGGCAACATCGTCGTGACCACGCTGCAGTCGGCCACCGGCGCCAGCTCGAGCGCAGAGAGCCGGGGCAACCGCGTCGACCTGTGGCTGCTGCCGAGCTCGGGCTCCATCGCCGCTGGCGCGTCGCTCGAACGCAATTCGATTTCGGCCGTGCTCAAGGGCAACAGCGCGACGAGCACCGCCGCCATCGTCTCGGGCGGCGCGCCGGTCTTCACGGGCTCGGCGGTGGTTTCCAACCTGCAGGTGAACAACAACGCCACGGCGGGCGCCGTCACGCACTCGGCGACCAATGATGGCTCGATCATCGACGGCGTGGTTTCCGGAGCGTTGTTCGGTGGCTCCAACACGCTGCAGTCGAAGCTGGCGGTGCAGGACAACACGATCTCCAGCGCGGCCACGGGCAACGAGGCACTGGGCGCCACGGCGGGAACCGCGGGCAATCGCATCGTGATCGACGGTGTGTCGGTCGCCGGCAGCGGCACGCCGGCCACGGCGCTTAACAACAGCACCCACAACGGCGTGGGCGTGATCACCAACGTCAACAGCGACCTGGCCGTCGTCAACAGCCAGGGCAACATCGGCGTGGGCATCAAGAGCAGCACCACGAACGCGCTGGTGGGCGCGACGGTGCAGTCGATTGCCAGCGGCGGCGCCGTCGATCTGCAGCGCAACGCCATCACGGCCACGGCCACCGGCAACGCCGCGTCGAGCGCCATCTCCAGCGCAGACGGCTCGAGCACGTTCAAGGGCACCAGCGCCTTGTCGAACCAGCAGGCCAACTACCAGTCGCCGATCACGGCGGAAGTGGGGCCGTCGAACATCGGGGTGCTGACCGGCTTCGGCGGCACGACCAACAACGCCCCTGTTTCGGTGGCCGGCAACAGCTCCGTGGCAACGGCCACGGGCAACCAGATCGGCCAGACTCTTGCCATCGACGCGAGCGGGGTGACGCTCGGCAGTGCCTCCGCATTGCTGACGGGCGGCACCGCCAACGACGGCCGTGTCTCGGCCGGCGGCGCCGCCACGATCACCAGCCTGCAGGGCAACTACGGCAGCCCGGTCAATGCGACCAACGACGGCTCCCAGATCTTGGCGGGTGCGAACCTGGTCAACTCGCCCATCGCGAACAGCACGCTTGCAGTGACCGGCAACGTGCAGCAGGCTTCGGCGCTCGGCAGCGGCGCCACCAACACGCTGAAGCTCGCCACCAAGACGACGCTCGGCACCGGCGCGGGCATCGCCAACGTGCAGATGGGCGACGCCAACTCGACCGTCACCGCGACGCTGAGCAATGCGGAGGCGAGGGTCGGCGCCAACGGCAATCTGACCGGCGGCGCGAGCAGCATCGCGCTGACCGACAACAAGCAGCTCGCCCGTGCCATCGGGAACTCGGCGACCAACACGCTGGGCGTCGATGCGCTCAACGTGGCCGCGGTGACCGCGGGGGGCCTTGCTTCCACCGTCACCGTGGGCGCCGGCGGTCTGCCGTTCGACGGCAATGCCGGCAGCCTGCCGACCGTCAATGCCGCCTTCGGCATCCTCAGCGACCAGTCGGTGCAGGCCAGCGTGAAGGCCCAGGCGAGCGTGCCCACGGCGCCCGGCCTGAACGCGTTCGCGGTCGGTGTGGCCGGCAACCTCGGCGACACGACCGCGGGAGGCAAGCTGGCGAACGACCGCAATGCCCTTGGCGCCGAAGCCTTCGGCAACAACGCGGCCAACGGCCTGACGCTGGACCTGAACAACCTGAGCAGCTCGACGCCGTTTGTCCTGGGCCTGTTTTCGGGAACCAACGTGGCCAACGTGACCAACGTGCAGTCGGTGGCCGGCGGCACGACGCAGATTTCGGCGGATGCCAGCGGCGCGACGCCGGTGCGCACCGTGATCTCGGGCAACGTCACCAACGCCACGGTGTCCAGCTCCGGCAACACCACGCAGGCGCTGGCCTATGGCAACAGCGCGACGGGCAACACGGTGAAGGTGACGGGCAACAACATCACCACGCTGGTCGCCACTCTTCCGTTGCAGCCGCCAGGCGCGAGCGTGGCGGGCGGCACGGCCAGCGTGAATGCGGCGTTCGGCGTGCAGAACGCGCAGTCGGGCCAAGGCTCCGTCTCGGCCACGCGCAGCGGCGGGCCGGAGGTGCAGACCTACATCGTCGGCAACGTCGTCAACTCCAGCGTGAACGCCGACAAGAACACGACCGTCGCCGAGGCCAACAGCAACAGCGCGACCAATGGCGTGAGCATCGACGCGAACGGTGTCGCCACCACGAGTGCGGTGCAGAACCTGCAGCAGACGAGCGCCGACGTCACCGCGCAGATCGGCTCGCCGGCCGCGACGCGCGCGAACCAGAGCGGCGTGCAGGTGAAGATCGACGGGCTCGCCGTGCAGGGCCAGGCGATTTCCGTCAGCGGCAACATCGCGAGCGGCTCCGCAACGGGCAACTCGGCCAGCAACAGCGTGGCCGTCAATGGCAACACGATCGCCGTGCGCGGCGTGCTCCCTGCCATCGTGTCCAGCGGGGGCATCCTGGGTAACGCGGCCTACGCCGACCACGCGGTGTCGAACGTCCAGGCCGTGAGCGGCGCGGGCACGATTTCTTCCAGCGTGACGGGCGCCTTCGGTATCGACACCACACCGGGCGCGAACATCAGCAGCGCCACGCTGAGCGCTTCGAACAACGCGCAGGGCTCGCAGGCCATCGCCAACACGGCGAGCAACAGCGTCGCGCTGGCGGGCGGCAACATCACCGCGCGCACGGCGCTGCAGTCGACACAGACGAGCACGACGAAGAACGTCGATTCGACTTCCACGATGGAGGTGTTCGCGCCGGTGGCCTCGACGTCGTCCCGCATCGACCTGTCGGGCAACAAGAACGTGTCGCTGGCGGTGATCAACGACGTGTCCAACACGCTGAGCGTGGCCTCGACCAACACCTCGCCTTCGAGCGCGGCGGGCTCCGTCGCACTTCTGGGCGCGGGCGCGGCCGGCGGCGACCATGTGCTGCTGAACCAGCAGACCGCGGCCTCGACGGTGACGAGCACGGCCAGCACGAAGCTGTACAACGACGACGGCGGCACGCCCGCGCCGGTGACGGCAGGCCTGGCCGGCGGCTCGCTCAGCATTGCCAACAACAGCACGCTGGCCGAGGCATCGGCCAACCGCGCCGCCAACACGCTGTCGCTGGTGAGCAGTGCAGTGCAGGGGGCGTCCGGTGGCGTCGTCAACACCCAGGCCAGCACGGCTGACGTCATGGCAACGGCCAGCACCGCCGCGAACGTGGCGTTGACGGCTGGCTCGCCGCTCAACGGCGGCTCGGTGGCGCTCAACGCCAACACGACCAGCGCCCTTGCACGCGGCAACGCGGCCACCAACCTGCTGGAGTCGAGCGCGGGCAGCGGCTACGGCGGGCTTGCGGCGCAAGGCTCGTCCGGCGTGGTGCTGGCACCCGCCGCGCTCAACGTCAGCGCGGCTGCCGCCATCCGCAACAGCCAGACCAATGACGGCGCGGTGTCGGCAAGCAGCTCGGGCGCGAGCTACATGGTGGCGCTCAACTCGACCGGCGGCCCGGTCGGAACGGCGCTCGGCACAGTCGGCGTGACGGGCAACACCCTGACTGCCGAGGCCTATGGCAACAGCGCCACCAACCGCATCACGCAGACCGCGCTCAACAGCGGCACGCCGAGCGCGGCCATCGCCAGCTCGCAGGTCAACACCGGCGCGGTATCGGCGACCGTGACCGGCGTGAGCGTGGGCATCGGCGCGACGGGCGCCGTGGGCAACAGCACGCTGCGCACCACGGGCAACCAGATCACCGCATCGGCGACGGGCAACTCGTCGGTGTCGTCGATCGCGACGCGCTGAGGCCGCGCCGCCGGCAGGCTGCAAAAGCCGCGGGCCCGTACAGGGTCCGCGGCTTTTTTTCGTTCACTGCGAGCTCGCCTTGGCGGGCCGGCGCAGCTCGGCGCAGTAGTCCTTCTCGGGCAGCGGCGGCGTCTGCCAGATGCGGTCGTATTCGCCGGGCACCACGTTCGCCAGCGTGGGCGCGGCCAGCATCCGCACCGTGGCGATCCTGACGTCGTTCGGCAGGTGCTGCGGCACGCCGAGCGTGCGCACCACATGGCCGGAGCCTGCGATCAGCAGCACTGTCTTGCCGGGCTGCCGCGCCTTGACGACGGCCTGCGCCATCGCGCGGTCGCGGCCCACCTGGATGCGGGTCATGGGAATGATCTGCGACTCGGGCAGCAGCTTGCAGTGGCCCTCGCGCACCGCGTTCTGCTGCGCGACATAGGCCTCGTTGCCGAGCTGCGCGTCGAGCGAGACATCCGCCATCGCGTCTTTCATGCGGGCGCGCGGCAGGTTGGCGCCGACCACGGGCACACCCGCGCGCACGGCCGCCATCACGGCCGGGCCGTAGCTGGCCCAGGGCCAGGCCTTTTCGCTCCAGTCGAGCGCGGCCTGCACCTGGGCTTCGCTGGCGGTGGGCGCCACGTGCGCGGTGCCGCGGCCTTCTTCCGCCATCTCGAGCGCCAGCGCGGCAAGCTGGCCGCGCGCTACCAGCGCCTCGACGGTTTCGCGCTCGATGACATGGTGCTCGGGCGCGTCGTGCTGCTCGCCGAGCAGCAGGGCGTCGACCGGCAGCACTGCGTCGACCCGGCGCGCGATGGGGGCTTCGGGCGCTTCGGACGACAACGCCGAGCAGCCAGCGAGGGTGGCCGCAACCAGCGTGGCGATCAGGAGAACGGGGATGCGGGGAGCCCGCGCGGGCGAGAGTCGTGAAAGAGCCATCGCGCCATACTAGGCCTTCGGCGCATGAGCGCCCTGCCATCCAATCCCGCTACTTCCTGTCCGTCCGTGCCTCTCCGATTCATCGTCCGCGTGCTCGCCACGCTGCTGCTGGCGCTTGCCGCCGCAGGTGTCTGCCTGGCGCTGCACACGCCGCTGCCCTGGATGATCGGCCCGCTGATCGCGGTGTCGCTCGCTTCCATCGCCGGCCTGCCGACCGCAAGCCACACACCGCTGCGCAACGCGGGCCAGTGGACCATCGGCACCGCGCTGGGGCTGTACTTCACGCCGCACGTGGTGTCGCTGGTGGCCGGCGTGTGGTGGGCGATTGCGCTGGCCATCGGCTGGGCGCTGCTGCTGGGCTGGGGCTTCGGGCGTTGGCTGCACGGGGTGCATGCGGAGCGCATGCCGCATGTGCCGGCGAAATCCATGAGAGCCACGACTTACTTCGCGGGCGCCATCGGCGGCGCTTCCGAGATGACGCTGATGGCCGAATCGGCCGGCGCGCGCACCGATCTCGTGGCGGCGGCGCACAGCCTGCGGCTGGTGGTGGTAACGGTCACCATCCCGTTCGCGATGCAGTGGAGCGGGCTGCACGGGCTGGAGATCAACCCGCCCGGCGCGCGCGAGGTGAACCTCGGCGGGCTCGCGCTGCTTGCGGTGGCGACCGGCATCGGCGCCCTGGCGATGCGCGCGCTGAAGCGCACCAACCCGTGGTTCATGGGGCCGCTGCTGGTGGCGATGGGTTTCACCGTCGCCGGGCATTCGCTGTCGGCGGTGCCGGCGTGGATGTCGAACACGGCGCAGCTGGTGATCGCGGTGAGCCTGGGCGTGCGCTTCAGCCGGGAGTTCCTGCATACGGCGCCGCGCTGGCTAGGCTCGGTGACGCTCGGCACCTTCGGCATGCTGGCGCTGTGCGGCGCGGTGGCCTGGCTGCTGGCCTGGGCGACCGGGCTGCACCCGGCCACCATGATCCTGGGCACCTCGCCGGGCGGCATCGCCGAGATGTCGATCACGGCCAAGGTGCTGCAGCTGGGCGTGCCGGTGGTCACGGCGTTCCAGGTGTGCCGGCTGGTGGCGGTGTTGCTGGTGGTGGGGCCGATGTACCGGTGGATCTACCGCTGAAGAGCGGCTGCCCATGAAAAAAGCGCCCTGAGGGGCGCTTTTTGCTGGCAAACGGGGAGGGTGTCAGTGCACGAGGACGGGCGTGTGCGCCAGCTCGGCATAGCCTTCCAGCGTGTCTTCGACTTCTTCCTGGGTGGGGGTGTTGAGCTGCCAGGCGGCGATCTGCTGCTGGAACAGCTCGGCCCATGAGCCGTCGAGATACACCTCCTTGCCCGAACGCTTGTCCACGATTTCGAAGCCGTGGCGCTCCAGGACCGGCATGTTCGGCTGCGCGGGTTCGTCGCCTTCGGTGGGTTGCACGTGGACGACGACGAAAGACTCCGAGTCATAAAGCATGTTCATGGCGGGCCCCGTAAGGATGTCGATGGCATTCATGGAGATTACTTAGCAATCAACGCGCCAGTTTCAAGACCCGTTGTCTTTTGTTTACTTTCAACGTCGATATGTGCGTTTTGCCTCAATTTGTGGGGCTCGTGGGTAGGGATTTGCGCAACTGAGCGTCGGCGAAGTTGCCGTTGGGCTCGGTTTGCTTGATCCGCACGGGCAAATAACCGTAGTCCGGCGCCAGCCAGAGCTCCAGCTTGCTGTCGAACTGCTGGCGCGGGCTGCGGGTGAGCTTGCGCGCCCGGTATTCGCCGGCCGGCAGGCTCAGCTGCTCCTCCCCGCCGACCACGAAGACCCAGATGCCGGCATCGCGCGGACCCACGGTCTGGACCGAGATCTGGCTGCCCGCCGGGTAGCGGCCCGGGTCGCCCGCCAGCAGGCCGCCGAGCTGCATCATGACGCTCAGCCGGTCCTGCGCGCCGGCCAGCAGCGGCACGGAGGGCGCGTTGTTGCTGAACACCACCTGTCCCTGGTCGCGCACGAAATGCGAAGCCACTTCGGACTTGCGGCTCTCCGAGTACCGGTCGGGCTCGATGCCCGACGGGCCGATGCGGCCGGTGCTGTGCTGGCTGCGGATGGTGCTGAACAGCACCTTCAGCGTCAGCCGGGCGTCGTAGCGGCTGCCGTCCTGCAGCCAGGTCAGCTCGCCGAACACGCCTTGCATGGGGGACGAGCCGTCCTGCCCGGTGGCCGTGAAATCGAGCGTCACCGACCCCGGAATGCGCAGCGACTGGGTGCCGACGATGTTGCCGGACGCGGGGTTCGCGGTGCCGGCGGATGCGCCCGCCGTGCCGTCGCCGGTGCCGGTTCCTGCGGCGGTGGGCGGGGTTTCCGCCGGTGTTGCTCCTGAATCCGTAGCAGGCTGCGTCGTCAGGTCGGGCGCTTCCGGGGCCTTGGGCGTCGCGTTGTCGGTCTGGGGCTCTGGCGAAGGTGCCGGCTTGGGCTTCGGTATCGACGGCGCGCGCGGCCGTCGCGGCTTCACCGGGGCCGGCGGCCGGGCTTCCGGCGGCGCGACGGCGGCCGGCGCGGCGGGCTTTTCGGAAGCGGGCGGCGCGATCACGATCGTGCGCGTGATGAACTTGTTGGCCAGCGGCGAAGGTTCCGGCCCGATGGCCGTCGGCGCCAGCCCGAGCACCAGCAGGTGGATCACCGCCACCAGCAGCGTCAGCGCCGCCAGCACCCGCCAGGACGGGCGGCCGGGCAGGCCGGCGGACAGCGGAGGGGGGGCGACGAGCGTCGGCATCAGTGTGTGGAGTGGGGCGCCGGCGCGGAGGTTCACCGAGACCACCTCGGTACACTGCCGCCCGTCCAACCAGTTTAAGTGGGGAGCGGCAGCCGCCCTCACGCACCTACCGCATCATGAAACTCGCCACCCTGAAGGACGGCTCGCGCGACGGCCAGCTCGTCGTCGTTTCCCGCGATCTCACGCTCGCCCACTACGCCACCGGCATCGCGAACCGGCTGCAGCAGGTGCTGGACGACTGGGGCTTCATGAGCCCGCAGCTGCAGGACCTGTACGACTCGCTCAACCACGGCCGCGCCCGCCATGCCTTTCCCTTCGATCCGTCGATGTGCATGGCTCCGCTGCCGCGCGCCTACCAGTGGGCCGACGGCTCGGCCTACCTGAACCATGTCGAGCTGGTGCGCAAGGCGCGCAACGCCGAAGTGCCCGAGAGCTTCTACGCCGACCCGCTGATGTACCAGGGCGGCAGCGACGACTTCCTTGGCCCGGTCGACGACATCGTGGTGCCCAGCGAGGCCATGGGCATCGACTTCGAGGCGGAGATCGCCGTCATCACCGGCGACGTGAAGATGGGCACCACGCCCGACCAGGCGCTGGACGGCATCCGCCTCGTGATGCTGGCCAACGACGTGAGCCTGCGCAACCTCATTCCGGCCGAACTGGCCAAGGGCTTCGGCTTCTTCCAGAGCAAGCCCGCCACCGCCTTCAGCCCCGTGGCCGTGACGCTCGACGAACTCGGCGAAGCCTGGCAGGGCGGCCGCGTGCACCTGGCGCTGCAAAGCAGCTGGAACGGCCGCAAGGTCGGCATTTGCGACGCCGGCCCGGAGATGACCTTCCACTTCGGCCAGCTCATCGCCCACATCGCCAAGACGCGCAACGTGCGCGCCGGCAGCATCGTCGGCAGCGGCACCGTGAGCAACAAGGGCGTCGAGAAGAAAGATGGGCAGATGGACTGGCCCAAGGGCTACTCGTGCATTGCCGAGAAGCGCTGCATCGAGACCATCCAGGGCGGCGCGCCCGTCACCGAGTTCATGAAGTTCGGCGACACCATCCGCATCGAGATGAAGGGGCTGGACGGCCGCTCGCTGTTCGGCGCGATCGACCAGGAGGTCGTGTCGACTGCCGGTCGGCCAAAGGAGGCGCCGGTGTCGCTGGTGAAGCCGGCCGCCGGCGCGCAGCAAGACGAGGCGCCGGAAGAAGCGGCCTCCGAAGACTGACCCAAGCTCACCGCCTCAGTGCGGCCCCGCGCCGCGCAGCAGCTCCTTCTGCGACCGTATCCCCAGCCGCCGGAACGCCCGGTACTGGTGGGTGCGCACGGTCGTCAGTTCCACGCCGATTTCCCGCGCCGCCTCTTTCGCGGTCTTGCCCGCCATCAGGTGGCCGATGACTTCGCGCTCGCGCAGGCTCAATGTCAGCAGCCGCGAGGCCAGCGCGGGCTCCACGGCTTCGCGCACGGCCATTGCGCTGCGTCCGTGCGCTGCGGTCGCATCGGCCAGCAGCGTGGCGTGCGCCTCGATGCGGCCGAAAGCTTCCGCATCGAACTCGGGCTGCGCCAGGCTCCGGTAGAAGCTCACTGCCACGCGCTGGCCGGTGGGCAGCAGCAACAGCACCGATGCCCGCTCACGGATGCCCACGTCGCCATAGCAGGCGGCGCGGTAGGCCGGGTCGGCTACTTCGTCGGCGCGCTGGTGGCCCAGCCAGAGCTGCGCGCGCTGCGGCAGCTTGCGCGCCGCGAGCCATGCCATGTTCGGATCGAGCAGGTCGAAGCGCTGGGCCACGTAGCGTTCCGACGTGCGCTCGGCCGTGCTGCCGTAGCTGCTCGCGGCCGACACCGCCTCGATGCGCCCCGCCGCGCTGACCGCGAACACGGTGCAGAAGGTGACGGGCATCACGCGCTGCATCGCCGTCAGGTAGCTGGTGGCGAGGTGCGCCGTACCCACGCCGCCGAGCACGTCGCTGACCACGGCGGCAGCCAGCGCGGTGTCGGTGGGATGGATGCGCCAGCGTCTCATGGGTCAGGAAAAAAGGTCGGGAATGTTCGGGGATTGGGGTAACTACCTCGTACGAAGTTATGACATTGGCAGTGCCCGCGCATCGGGACAATCCCGTCGCATGACGAACTCTCCCGCAGCCGCTCCGGGCGATGCCGCCGGCGGCCCCGTGCCGCCACCGGCCAGCGCCACCGAACTCCCGCCCTCCGTCGGCGCCTTCCACTACACACGCTACAAGCCGTGGACGCCGCCACTCGAGCAGGACGGCGTGGAGCCCGGCCGCCACCCGGTGGTGATCGCAGGTGGCGGGCCGGTGGGCATGGCGCTGGCGCTGGGGCTCGCGAACCACGGCGTGCGCTGCGTGATCCTGGAAG
Source organism: Variovorax durovernensis (assembly GCF_977011995.1). Taxonomy (NCBI): domain Bacteria; kingdom Pseudomonadati; phylum Pseudomonadota; class Betaproteobacteria; order Burkholderiales; family Comamonadaceae; genus Variovorax; species Variovorax durovernensis. The sequence goes on from NZ_CDRNCW010000001.1 coordinate 940,402, forward strand.
CCGACGACACCGTGTGCGTCGGCAGCCGCGCGGCCTGCATCTCGCGCCGCAGCCTGGAAATCATGGAGCGGCTCGGCGTGCTGCCCGACTTCATGGCCAAGGGCCTGCCGTGGACCGGCGGGCGCAGCTTCTACAAGACGGCCGAGGTGTTCCGCTTCGAGATGCCGCACGACGCGCGGCAGAAGCTGCCGCCGATGATCAACCTCGAGCAGTACTACGCCGAGCACTTCCTGCTGGAAGAAATCTTCCGCCGCAACGAGGCGACGCCTGGGCTCATCGACATCCGCTGGGGCACCGAGCTCACCGGCCTCGCGCAGGACAACGAAGGCGTGACGCTCGACGTGCGAAATGCCGAGGGCAGCTACCGGCTGCACGGCCAGTGGCTCGCGGCCTGCGACGGCGGCCAGAGCTTCGTGCGCAAGGCGATGGGGCTCGCGCTGGAGGGCACGGGCTACGAGGGCCGCTACGTCATCATCGACATCGAGCTGCACAGCGGCCATCCCACCGAGCGCCGCGCCTGGTTCGACCCGCCGTGGAACCCCGGCTCGACCGTGCTGATGCACCGCCAGCCCGACGACATCTGGCGCATCGACTACCAGCTGCGCCCCGGCCAGAGCACCGAAGAAGCGCTGCAACCGGCGGCGGTGGCCGAGTTCGTGCAGCGCCACCTCGACGCCATCGGCGAAGGCCACCTGCCGTGGAAGACGGTGTGGACCTCGGTCTACCGCGCCGGCGCGATGACGCTCGACAGCTATCGCCACGGCCGCGTCGTCTTCGCGGGCAACGCGGCGCATGCGATGCCGATCTTCGGCGTGCGCGGGCTCAACTCGGGCTTCGACGACGCCGACAACCTCGCGTGGAAGCTGGCGTTCGTGTCCAAGGGACTGTCCGGCGCGTCGCTGCTCGACAGTTACTCGCAGGAGCGCATCGAGGCCTTCCACGTGAACGCCGAGAACGCGATGCGCAGCACCGAGTTCATGTCTCCGCCGTCGCGCGGCTTCGACCTGCTGCGCGAGGCGGCGTTGTCGCTGTCCGAGGCGCACCGGGGCATCGCGCAGCTGATCAACCCGCGCCAGACGCAGGCCGTGCGCTATGCCGCTTCACCGCTGTCGAGCCCGGGCGACGAACTGCCGGCGGGCCCGCTGCCGGGCGAGGCGATGCCGGAGCAGCAGCTCGAGCGCGGCCACCTGACCGACTGGATCGGGCCCACTTTCACCTTGCTGGTGCTGCGCCCCGATGCGGTCGCGCTGCCGGCCGCCGACATCGTGCGCGCGCAGCAGGGGGCGCTGCCCTTCGCCGTGCGCACCATTGCCAGCCCGGGCATCGCCGGTGTCGACGCGCATGCCTCGGCCGACGTGTTCGAGGCGCTCGGCGCGCAAGACGGCGCGGTCTACCTGCTGCGCCCCGACGGCCATGTGGCCGCGCGGTGGCGGCGGCTGCCGCCCGGCGCCCTGCAACCCGCACTGGAACGTGCCGCAGCCCTGGAGCCTCTTTCCGCATGACCAACCCTGCTCTTCCCCCCGACGCCCGCGACCGCCTCTACGCCGAGTGCGCGCGCGCCATCAGCGAAGCGGGCGCCGAGCGCGAATCGCTGTTCCTCGCGCGGCTCGCGCTGCTGCTGTTCGAGCAGGTCGGCGACGAGGCTCGCTGCCGCAACGCGCTGTCGGATGCATTGCACGCGCTGCCCGTACCATCGCTGTCCGCTTCCTGATTTCCGGAATTACACACAACTAGCTGATTGGAGACCGCTTCCATGGATCGCCGCACCCTTCTCGCCACGCTCGCCTCCGGCGCCGCAATGGCCGCATCGCCCTTCGCCCGTGCACAGGAATATCCCGCACAGCTCATCAAGTGGGTCGTGCCCTATCCGGCGGGCGGCGGCACCGACGTGATCGCGCGCGTGCTGGCCGAATCGATGCGCCAGACGCTGGGCCAGCAGATCGTGGTCGACAACCGCCCCGGCGCCTCTACCAACATCGGCGCCGACCTGGTCGCCAAGAGCAAGCCCGATGGCTACACCATCCTGTCGGCCGACAACGCCGTGCTGGCCTTCAACGAGCACCTGTTCAGCAAGCTGCCGTTCAGCCCCGAAAAAGACTTCACCTACATCGGCGCCATCGGCAAGTTCCCGCTCGCGCTGGTGGTGCACCCGGACTTCCCGGCCAAGAACTTCAAGGAGTTCCTGGCCTACGTGAAGGCCAACCCCGGCAAGGTCAACTACGCCTCGCCGGGCAACGGCTCGCCGCACCACCTGGCGATGGAAATGTTCAAGGTGCGCACCGGCACCTTCATCACCCACATTCCGTACCGCGGCGCCGCGCCGGCCATGGCCGACGTGATGGGCGGGCAGGTGCCTTGCATGTTCCTCGACCTGGCCTCGGGCCTGTCGATCATGCAGAGCAACAAGGTGCGCGTGCTGGCCATCGGCTCGGGCGCGCGCAGCAAGCTGCTGCCCAACGTGCCGACGCTGGCCGAAGTGGGCGTGCCCAACACCGAGGTGTTCGCCTTCCAGGGCATCCTCGGCCCGGCCGGCCTGCCGCCCGCGGTGGTGAACAAGCTCAACGGCGACCTGAACAAGGCCTTCGGCACGCCGGCCGTGCAGAAGCGCTTCGAGGACTTCGGCATGGAAGCCATGCCCGGCACGCCGGCGCAGTTCGCGGCGCTGTCGCGCGCGGAATCGAAGCGCTGGGGCCCGATCATCAAGCAGGCTGGAATCAAGCTCGACTGAACTCGCCAAGGGCATTTTTTCTCGCGGAACACCGCGGAACCGGCTTCGCCGGGCCGCAGGTGTTGCCCCCGGTAGGGGGGTGGCGCAGCGACACGAAGTGCGCGGAGCCTGGGGGCGTTACTTTGTGTATGCCTTGCGCGAGCCGTCCTCGAAGACTTCGTCGTCTCGCTGCAGCTCGCCGTTTTCGTCCCAGGCGCGTTCGCGCGTCACGCGGCCCTTGGCGTCGAAGCTCGACTCGGCGATCAGCGTGCCTTTTTCGCTGAAGCGCTGGTGCGTGCCGATCGGCACCTGCCGGCCCCGCCCCGCGAGCTGGTAGCGGCCCTGCGCGGCGCGCTGGCCGCTGTCATAGAACTCTGTGATGTCGACCACGCGGCCATCGCCGTTGCCGCTGTAGGCCGACTTGCTGCGTGGCTGGCCGTTGAGGTAGTAGCTGTCGTCGCCTATGGGCTCGCCCGCGCTGTTCCAGCGCTGGTCGCGCACCAGCGTGCCCTTTTCGGAGAAGGCCTGCTCGCGCTGGCGGATCGAGGCGCGCTCGACCAGCAGGTACACCGTCTCGCGGCGCTTGACGCCTTCCGACGAATAGGCCTGCTCGGTGCGCTGGTTGCCGATGGTCTCGTCGAGCGACGCGGTCTTGCCGTTGTCGTAGAAGCTCTGCGAGCGTACCCGCTTGCCCGACAGGTACGACAGCCGCGAGCGCAGGTTGCCGCGCGCATCGAACAGGTCGACCTGCGACGGGCCGCCGGTGAAGCCGCAGAGCTTGGCGTCGTCGACCACCGGCGCCAGCGTGGGCGCGTCGGCACAGCGCAGGGCCGAGAGCTGTCCGCGCTCGGTGAACTCGACCGAGCCGCGTTCGCTGCCACTGCCGGTGTCCGGGTAGAAGATGACGCGGCGCAGCTTGCCGTCTGGGTAGTAGCTGCGCGCCAGGCCGCGCTCCTGGCCATCGTCGTAGGTGGCCTCGCGCAGCACCCGGCCATTGGGCGAGAACTCGCGGGCGCGGCCCTGCAGGTTGCCCTTGGCGTTGAGGGTGTGCTCCTTGGCGAGCTTGCCTTTTTCGTAGATGCGGACCAGGCCCATGAAGACGCCGTTCTGCAGCTGCTCCTCGCGCTGCAGCTCGCCGGTCGCGCGGTTCTTGCAACGCACCAGGCCCGTCTGGCCGGCGGTGGTGGCGCCGTTGTCCGGGTTCACGCTGCGCCCGTTGAGCTCGCAGTCCTGCTGGGCATGGGCTGCGGTGCCCGCAAACAGGGGCACGAGGGCGGCGAGCCCGAACCCGAGCTGCCTCAGGCGCAGGCGCGGTGTTGTCACTGGTCGTAAATAGTGTCTAGTGAACGGAAGCCCTTGACCTCGATCGGATTGCCGAACGGGTCGCAGAAGAACATCGTCCATTGCTCGCCCGGCTGGCCTTCGAAGCGCACCTGGGGCTTGAGCACGAAGTCGGTGCCGGCGGCCTCGAGGCGGCCGGCCAGTGCCTGCCAGTCGGGCAGGGCGAGCGCGAGGCCGAAGTGCGGCATCGGTACCATCACGTCGCCGACGCGGCCGGTGCGGGTGGTGGCGAAGGGCTCGCCGAGGTGCAGGGAAATCTGGTGGCCGAAGAAATCGAAGTCGACCCACGTGTCGGTGCTGCGGCCCTCGGCGCAACCGAGGACGTCGCCATAGAAGCGGCGGGCGCCGTCGAGGTCGCGAACGTGGAAGGCAAGGTGGAAGATGCTTTGCATGGTTTCGGATTATGGGCAACGGTGCTGTGAGAATGCCGGACTTTCTTTCATCGTGGAGCAAGCCTTGCGGATACTCCGGATCCTCGTCGCGCGGATGCGCGGCATATATATGTCGGCTCGAATGCGCGCCGTCGATTTCTCGGCGCCCTTGCGCCTCGTGCAGCGGGCGCCGCGCCAGATCCTGGCGGGCGTGTGCTGCGTCTTTACATTCGGCGCCGCCCATGCGGCCTGCCCGCCCTCGGCCATCGCCAGCCTCGAGAAGCCGGGCATCGGCCTGCGCAATGGCGTCGACCGCGGCATGCTGTGGCGCATCGAGCGCGACGGCCGCACTTCCTGGCTCTACGGCACCCTGCACGTGGGCCGTGGCGACTGGGTGCGGCCCGGGCCGACCATCCAGAAGGCGCTGACGCAGAGCGACCTGCTCGCGCTGGAGCTCGACTCGCGCGACGAGGCCACCGCCCGCACCATGGCCCAGCCGGCAGACCCGGCGCTGGTGGCCCGGGTACTTAGCGGCGAGCGCGCCCGCCGGCTCGAGCGCCAGAACGCCGAAGCCTGCGTGCCGCCCGGCACCATGTCGAAGCTGCAGCCCATCCTGCAGGTCACGGCGCTGGCCGGCCTGGCGGGCCGTGCCGACGGGCTGTACCCCGAATTCGGCGTGGACGAGACGCTGGCCGTGTCCGCGCGCAACAGCAGCAAGCCGATCGTCGCCCTCGAGAACGCGGCCGACCAGTTGAGGGTTCTGACCGGCGAGTCGGAGGACGAAGAAGGCCAGCAGATCGACGCCGCGCTCGACGAACTGGAGTCGGGCAAGCTGCGCGGCCAGCTCAAGGAACTGGCCGACGTCTGGGCCCGCAGCGACGCGGCCCGGCTCGCGCGCTACGCCGACTGGTGCGATTGCCTCAACACGCCCGCCGAGCAGCGGCTGCTCAAGCGCCTGCTCGACGACCGCAACCCCGGCCTGGCCGACGGCATCGAGCGCCTGCACGCCAGCGGCAAGGGCGTGTTCGCGGCGGTCGGCGCGCTGCACATGATCGGCCCGCAGGGGCTGCCCACGTTGATGGCGGCGCGCGGCTTCACCGTGACGCCGGTGCTGACCAACGCGCAGGAGCAGACGGCGGTGCCGATGCCCGCGCTCGCGGCCCCGTCGCCGTCGCCCAGGGCGCGCGGTGGCAAGGCCGTGAAGGGCCAGCGCGCGCAGAAGGGGCAGAAGGGCGCACCGGCGGCCACAGCCAAGGGCGGCAGGCCGGCGGCCAAGGCCGCGCCAGCCGCAAAGGGCGCGAAAGCCCCGGCCAAGGCCGCCGGCAAGGCGCCCGCCAAGGCACCGGCCGCCAAGGGCAAAGTGAGCCGATAATCGCGACCGCCATGCACGCGCTGCGCCTTCCCACCCGCTCTCTCGGCCTCATCGGTCGCTGGATGCTGTTGTGGTTCGTGCTCTCGCTGGGCGTGGCGGTGGCGTCCCCGCTGGTGCATCCGCAGTCCATGGAATTGGTGTGTTCCGGTGCCGGCCCCGTCAAGGTGGTGGTCCACACCGACGACGGCGCGCGTGAAGTGGGCGCCTCGCACATGGACTGCCCGCTGTGCGTGCTGACCGGCGCCCCGCCGCCGGCCATGGTGGCGCCGGCTTTCGATCTCCCCCTGCCGCTGGGCCGCGTGGTCCAGTCGATTCCCGCCGCGCGACTGGCCGCGGCCACCGCTGCGCCCCTGCCGGCGCGCGGTCCCCCGGCTTTCTCCTGACGCTCTCGAAACGATAGCTGCATTCGCACGCCCGGCGTGCGTACGCGGCTTGTCCGGTTTGAAGTTCGATGGAGAAGGCTCCCCTTGAAAAAAGCATTCCCGCGCCCTGCCGTTTCCTCTCGGCGCAACCCCGCAACGCGCTTACGTGGCCGAACCCGAGTTCGACCTTTGACTTTCCCGTTCCAACCCCAAAGGACCCGCGACATGACGAAACCGATGGCCAACACCCTCCGAGCTCTTGCCGCCTGCGCCATGCTGGCCGGCACCACCGCCGCGCTGGCGCACGTGACGCTGCCGCCCGGCGGCGCCACTGTCGGCAGCGACTACAACGCCGCCTTCCGCGTCGGCCACGCCTGCGAAGGCGCCAAGGCCACCACCGGGCTGGCCGTGCGCCTGCCCAAGGGCTTCGTGCTGAGCGACGCTCAGGCGCGCAAGGGCTGGAAGCTCGACGTGTCGAAGAACGGCGACGGCGAAGTGCGCTGGACCGCCGAGACCCCCGGCAACGCGTTGCTCGGTAGCGAACGCTCCGAATTCGTGCTGCGCGGCAAGGTGCCGGCCACGCCGGGCACGCTGTGGTTCAAGGTGCTGCAGACCTGCGACACCGGCGCGGCCGACTGGGCCGAGGTGCCGGCATCGGGCAACTCGACCGCTGGCCTGAAGAGCCCGGCCGCCAAGCTCGTCGTGGTGGCGCAGGGCGTGGCCACCGTCGACGTGCGTGACGGCTGGGTGCGCCAGTCGGTGCCGGGCCAGAGCGGCACCGGCGCCTTCATGAAGCTCACCGCGCCCACCGGCACGAAGCTGGTGAGCATCTCCACGCCGGCGGCCGGCACCGCCGAAGTGCACGAGATGAAGATGGAAGGCGACGTCATGAAGATGCGCGAGCTGCCCGGCGGCCTCGACCTGCCCGCGGGCCAGACCGTCGAGCTCAAGCCCGGCGGCTATCACGTGATGATGATGGACCTCAAGGGTGCGCTGGCCAAGGGCGCGACCGTGCCGATGACGCTGAAGTTCGAGGACGCCAAGGGCGTGAAGACCGCGCTGGACGTGACGCTGCCCGTAGGTGCGCCAGAAGGTGCCGATGCCGCCGGTTCGGCGCACCAGCACAAGCACTGAGCGCGGCGATCCGGCTAGAGCAGCTGGTCGGGCGCGAGCGGGCCGAACAGCTTGAGCAGCAGCCGCAGGCTGGCGCTGGTGTCGGGCTCGCTGGTCGCGTCCTTCAGGCCGCTGCCTTCAGGTGCGCGCCACACCAGCGAGCCGTCCGTCAGCTCCACGTGCCATGAGCGCTCGCGCATGCCGCGCTCGATCTGGGCGGATGCGGCGCGCGAGAGTTCGTCGCTGCGGATCAGCAGTGCGATTTCGGTGTTCTGCAATTGGGAACGCAGGTCGAGGTTCATCGAGCCGACCACCAGCAGCCGGCCGTCCATCACCAGCACCTTCGAGTGCAGCATCGCCCGCGACTGCCCGGTGACGCCGCCGCTGCCGGTGCCGCCCGAGGAGCCGAACACATTGCCGAAGTTCGACTGCTCGCTGCGCAGTTCATAAAGCTCGATGCCCATCTTGAGCAGCGCCTCGCGGTGGCGCGCATAGCCCACGTGCGCCACCGGGGCGTCGTTCGAGGCCAGGGAGTTGGTCAGCACCCGGATGCGCACTCCACGTGCGCGAGCCTCGTCGAAGGCTTTCAGCATGTCTTTCCCGGGGACGAAGTAGGGCGAGATGACGAGCAGGCTGGAGCGCGCCTGGCCGATCATCTGCAGCAGGCCCTCGACCACCGTGTCGCCGTTGGCGGCCAAATCGGAGGTCGTCTCGAGCGACGCCGCGCCGCGCGAGGTGGCGGGTTTGTCGTCGGGCCGGCTGACCACGAGACCGGGGGCCTTTGCAGTGTCGGGGCCGGAGTCGGCGGGGATCTTGCCGGGTTTGTCGGCCAGCATCACGGCCGGCGCCCAGACGAAATCGGCGGTGCGCAGGTCTAGCGGCTTCTGGTCCCAGGCGCGGGCGCGTTGCTCGGCGGTGGGGGGCGCATCGGCCGTGGGTGGGTCGTCGTGGTCGCGGGTGGCCTGTTCGACCAGTTCCTGGTCGGCCTTCTTCGCGCGCTCGCGCATCGACTGCAGTTCCTCGCGCGTGACCAGCGATTGCACGGGGTAGGCGCGCTCGTTGTTCCAGTAGCTGTCGAAGCTGTGCGACAGGTCTTGCACGATCGGGCCGATTGCCAGCACGTCGACATCGACGAAGTTGCCGGTGGTCGCGTTGCCGAAATAGGCGTCGCCCAGGTTGCGGCCGCCGGCCACCCCCATCACGTTGTCGGCCAGGAACAGCTTGTTGTGCATGCGCTGCTGGATTCGCGAGGCGTCGTCGATCGAGTTGACCAGGCGGCTGAAGGTGGAGTCGCGCGAGCCGGCCAGCGGGTTGAAGAGCCGCATCTCGATGTTGGGAATGAAGGCCAGGCCCAGCACCAGCGCGTCGCGGCCGGTGGTGTGGAAGTCATCGAGCAGCACCCGCACCCGCACGCCGCGCTCGGCGGCCGCACGCAGGCCCCTGACGAGGCGGCCGGTGCTGGCGTCGGCGTGGATGGCGTAGTACTGGAGGTCGAGCGTCTTCTGGGCGCCTTCGATCAGCGCGAGCCGGCTGCCATAGGCGGCTTGCGGCCCGCCCAGCAGCAGGAAGCCGGATTCGTAGCGGGCGTTGGCGGCCTGCCGGCGCTGCTGCACGAGGTCGGCCAGCGCGGAGCCGGTGGCCGGCGCGGCGATCGCGGTCGAGACAGGGCGCTCGACGTTCTGCGGCAGTTGCGCGCAGGCGCCGAGTATCAGCAGCGCCAGGAGCGCGGTGGACCGACGAAAGAAGGCTTGGAATGAAGAAGGCATGCAGCTTTCCCGGGGCTTGGGGGGCGAAGCCGCATATATAGCTTAGTCCGCGCCCCGCCGGCGTCGGACGGCGGGACGGGAGCGGCGCGGTGGGGAGCGCTTTGGTTCGCGCCGCTCAGCGGCCGGCGCCCAGCTCTTCCTGGCGCTCGAGCGCGGCGAGCAGCTCGTCGTCGATCTTCGCGTGGCGCTCGGCGAGTTCTGTGGCGCGCGAGGAGTCGGTGGCGTAGATGGCGCCGCCGTCGAGTTCGAGCATCTCGGTGATGCGCTTCTGTTCGGCTTCCAGGGTTTCGATCTGGGCGGGGAGCGCCTCCAGTTCGCGCTGCTCCTTGTAAGAGAGCTTCTTGCGCGGGGCGGTCGCCTTGGGCGCGGCGGGTTCCGCGGCCGCGGCTGGCGCGGAGGCCGGTGCCGGAGCAGGGGCCGCAGCCTGGCGCTGCTCGGCGATCTCTCGCGCACGCTTGGACTGGACCAGCCAATCCTGCACGCTACCTTCGTACTCGCGCCAGCGGCCGTCGCCTTCGTAGGCGATGGTGCTGGTCACCACGTTGTCGAGGAAGGTCCGGTCGTGGC
>NZ_CDRNCW010000001.1:955000-2777500 GCF_977011995.1 Variovorax durovernensis
TACCATCGGGGGTAGAGCACTGTTTTGGCTAGGGGGTCATGGCGACTTACCAAACCAAGGCAAACTCCGAATACCGATGAGTACAGCTTGGGAGACAGAGCACCGGGTGCTAACGTCCGGACTCAAGAGGGAAACAACCCAGACCGCCAGCTAAGGTCCCTAAAATTGGCTAAGTGGGAAACGAAGTGGGAAGGCTAAAACAGTCAGGATGTTGGCTTAGAAGCAGCCATCATTTAAAGAAAGCGTAATAGCTCACTGATCGAGTCGTCCTGCGCGGAAGATGTAACGGGGCTAAGCCAGTTACCGAAGCTGCGGATTTGCAATTTATTGCAAGTGGTAGGAGAGCGTTCTGTAAGCCTGTGAAGGTGCGTTGTAAAGCGTGCTGGAGGTATCAGAAGTGCGAATGCTGACATGAGTAGCGTTAAAGGGGGTGAAAAGCCCCCTCGCCGTAAGCGCAAGGTTTTCTACGCAACGTTCATCGGCGTAGAGTGAGTCGGCCCCTAAGGCGAGGCAGAGATGCGTAGCTGATGGGAAACAGGTCAATATTCCTGTACCGATATATAGTGCGATGTGGGGACGGATCTTAATAGGTCATCCGGGTGTTGGATATCCCGGTTTAGTTGGATGTAGGCGTGCATTAGGCAAATCCGGTGCACATATACCGAGGCCAACGATCGAGCCAGCTTGCTGGTGAAGTGACTGAACGAGGTTCCAGGAAAAGCCACTAAGCTTCAGCTATATACGACCGTACCGCAAACCGACACTGGTGCGCGAGATGAGTATTCTAAGGCGCTTGAGAGAACTCAGGAGAAGGAACTCGGCAAATTGACACCGTAACTTCGGAAGAAGGTGTGCCCTATTAGTGTGAAGTGAACAACGGAGCATGAATGGGTTGCAAAAAATCGGTGGCTGCGACTGTTTATTAAAAACACAGCACTCTGCAAACACGAAAGTGGACGTATAGGGTGTGACGCCTGCCCGGTGCTGGAAGATTAAATGATGGGGTGCAAGCTCTTGATTGAAGTCCCAGTAAACGGCGGCCGTAACTATAACGGTCCTAAGGTAGCGAAATTCCTTGTCGGGTAAGTTCCGACCTGCACGAATGGCGTAACGATGGCCACACTGTCTCCTCCTGAGACTCAGCGAAGTTGAAATGTTTGTGATGATGCAATCTCCCCGCGGAAAGACGGAAAGACCCCATGAACCTTTACTGTAGCTTTGTATTGGACTTTGAACAGATCTGTGTAGGATAGGTGGGAGGCTTTGAAGCAGGGTCGCTAGATCTTGTGGAGCCAACGTTGAAATACCACCCTGGTGTGTTTGAGGTTCTAACCTAGGTCCATTATCTGGATCGGGGACAGTGCATGGTAGGCAGTTTGACTGGGGCGGTCTCCTCCCAAAGCGTAACGGAGGAGTTCGAAGGTACGCTAGTTACGGTCGGACATCGTGACGATAGTGCAATGGCATAAGCGTGCTTAACTGCGAGACTGACAAGTCGAGCAGATGCGAAAGCAGGACATAGTGATCCGGTGGTTCTGTATGGAAGGGCCATCGCTCAACGGATAAAAGGTACTCTGGGGATAACAGGCTGATACCGCCCAAGAGTTCATATCGACGGCGGTGTTTGGCACCTCGATGTCGGCTCATCTCATCCTGGGGCTGTAGCCGGTCCCAAGGGTATGGCTGTTCGCCATTTAAAGAGGTACGTGAGCTGGGTTTAAAACGTCGTGAGACAGTTTGGTCCCTATCTTCCGTGGGCGCTGCAGATTTGAGGAAGCCTGCTCCTAGTACGAGAGGACCGGAGTGGACACACCTCTGGTGTATCGGTTGTCACGCCAGTGGCATTGCCGAGTAGCTAAGTGTGGAAGAGATAACCGCTGAAAGCATCTAAGCGGGAAACTCGTTTCAAGATGAGATCTGCCGGGGCCTTGAGCCCCCTGAAGAGTCGTTCAAGACCAGGACGTTGATAGGTCAGGTGTGGAAGCGCAGTAATGCGTTAAGCTAACTGATACTAATTGCTCGTGCGGCTTGACCCTATAACTTTGATCGATCAGATCAAGGTGTTATGCCAAGTTGACGCATTCAAAACAATTCGCCAAAAGCTGATTCCAAACTCTATGAATTCGTTCGATTGATCGCGTGATCAACCGGACAACCCTTTATGCCTGATGACCATAGCGAGTTGGTCCCACTCCTTCCCATCCCGAACAGGACAGTGAAACGACTCAGCGCCGATGATAGTGCGGGTTCCCGTGTGAAAGTAGGTCATCGTCAGGCTCTTACAGCCCAGAAAACCCCAGTCAATCTATTGACTGGGGTTTTTTGCTTTGGGTTTGCGAGAAATAAACTCTGACCTTTAAAGATTGCGAACTGCGATCTGGTCTTTCTCCGCAGCCCCAGCAGCGATCAATTCCCGCAAAATATCAACAGTGAGTTGATCGAATTCAACTCCCCCAAAGAACCGGGCGTGAATCATGGCCAAGTACGGTGTACCGCGCAGCCACGATTGCCATTCTTCAAGAGAAACAACCTGCACCTCCAGCAGCTTGAATTTCATCAGCACCTTGATCGCGTGCCGCGCGTGCTTGACCGGATCACGCTGCAATCCGTCAAGACGCTTGCGTGCAACCGACAGAGCCTTGCCGACGTCGTCGAAGATCGCGCCATGCCCAGGAATCACCCGCAAGGGCTCAAGCGATTCGATCAAATCCAGCGTTGCCGCCATGTCCCCGAATGAAGGCTCGCCGGCAAGCTCGGGGAAAGCAATCCCGAATCCGTGCTCCCACAGCGCATCCGCGGAGATCAGTGTCCGGGACGCAGCCTCGAACAAAATGATCGAGTGCGGATCGTGCCCTGGTGCCGCATGCACCTGCCACAGCCTGTCACCCAGCATGCACTCAGTGTCCGGCCGCAGCAGTCCGGTGAAGCCGAATCGAGGGCAATTCTGTCCCGTCGCCAAAAAACTCAGGCCACCTTCGTCCCAACGCTCCACCAGAGCCGCTTCGCCTGGCGGTATCTCGATGCGAACCGATGGATAGCGCTCCTTCAGCGCCGCGTTGCCTCCACAGTGATCGCTGTGCAGATGCGTATTCAAGATGCGATCAAGCGCCCGGTCACCAAGCACCGACTCGACGAGTGTCACCGTCTGCTCCGCATGCGCGGCATATCCGGTGTCGACCATCGCCGTCTCCTCGGCGCCCAGGAACAAAATGTTGTTCGAAGACAGCCAGCCCCGCTCGAGCACAACCACATTCGCCGGAAGACCAGCGCTTGCCGACGAATGGCTCATTCAGGCGCCCGCACTGGCGCGAAGCTCCCGCCGCAGGATCTTCCCCACATTCGTCTTAGGCAGCGACTCCCGAAACTCGATGTGCTTCGGTCGCTTGTAGCCCGTGAGCTGCGAGTGGCAATACTGGAGCACCGCATCCTCCGTCAGCGCCGGATCCCTTCGCACCACGAACACCTTGATCGCCTCTCCCTGCTTCTCGTCGGGTACCCCCACAGCCGCACATTCCACAACTCCAGGGCAGAGCGAAATCACGTTCTCGAGCTCGTTCGGAAACACGTTGAAGCCGCTCACCAGGATCATGTCTTTCTTGCGGTCGACGATCCGGCTGTAGCCATCTTCCTGCATCACGGCGATATCACCAGTGCGCATGAAGCCATCTGCAGTGAACGCCGCCGCAGTCTCCGCGGGCTGGTTGTAGTAGCCCACCATCACGTTGGGGCCCTTGATGCAGAGTTCGCCGGACTGCCCCACAGGGAGTGAATTCCCTTCGTCGTCCTTGATTGCGATCTCGATGCTCGGCAGCGGCAGTCCGATCGTCCCGGTGAACTCGGTGTTCGACACCGGGTTGTTGGTCCCGATCGCGCAGGTCTCGCTCATCCCCCAGCCCTCGATCATCGGGCAGCCGGTGGCCTCGAACCATTTGCGCGCGGTCCCTTCAGAAGCTGCCATGCCCCCCGCCTGCGAGACGAACAGCGTAGAGAAATCGAGCGTCTTGAATTCCGGATGCATCAGCAGCGCATTGAACAGCGTGTTCACCGCAGGCAGCATGTGAAAGGGCCGCTTCTTCAGCACTGCAATGAACTTGTTGAAGTCGCGCGGATTCGGGATCAGCGTCATGTGCGAACCCTGGCGGATCGCCAGCAGGCACAGCGTCAGCGCGAAGATGTGATACAGCGGCAGCGCCGCGATGCTGTTGACCTTCGACAGATCGCCGGCGCGCTCGAGTGCCGGAGTGAACCAGGCTTCGGCCTGCAGTGTCGCTGCCACGATGTTGCGATGCGTCAGCACCGCACCCTTCGACAGACCCGTCGTACCGCCCGTGTACTGCAGGAATGCGATGGAGTCGAGCGTGCTGCGGTCCGGACCCAGCGTGCGGCCACGCCCCTCGGCCATCGCCTGCGTGAACGGCGTGACCGAGCGGCCGTCGCTCAGAGGCAGCTTGTAGGCCGGCACGATCTTCGCCAGATGCCGTACCGCGATCGTGATCCACGCGCCGTACAGGCCGCCCAGCAGATCGCCCATCGACGTAACGACCACATGCTTCACGGGCGTGCGCTCGATCACTTTGTCGAGCGTCGACGCGAAGTTCTCAAGAATGACGATGGCGGTCGCGCCCGAGTCCTTGAGCTGATGCTCCAGTTCACGCGCCGTGTACAGCGGATTGACGTTCACGCATGTGTACCCCGCGCGCAGCACGCCGCACATCGTGACTGCGAACTGCGGAATGTTGGGCAGCATGATGGCCACGCGCGCGCCCGGCTCGAGCCCGCGCGACTGCAGCCACGCGCCGAGCGCCTTCGACAGCGTGTCGAGTTCGCCAAAAGACATCCACCGCTCCATGCAGACCGAGAACGGCCGATCGGCATAGCGGCCGAAGGCTTCCTCGAACATGTGGGGCAACGACCGGTACTGCTCGGGATGAATCTCGTGCGGTACGCCGGCAGGATAGTTTTGTCGCGCGGATGTCTGCATGCAAGCTCCTTTGGCGCGGATTGTGGGAGGCAGTGCGCCTCCGCCGCCAGCGGGCTTGTCCTAGGGCGCGGGCCTGCGCTGTCGCGCGCGCGATAGCGGCGCGGCGACCGAAAGACTCAGGCCTTGCCCGTCTCGCCCGGCAGCAGCACGCCGGCTTCGATGTCGGGTGCGACCTCGAGCGACTCGTACAGCGGCGTGAAGTCGGGCGCCGTGAGGTCGAACAGCTGCGCGAAGCTGTCGATCACGAAGTAGTTGGCCTGGTAGGTGTCGATCTTGTAGCGCGTGCGCATGGCGCGCAGCAGGTCGATCGGCAGCCGGAGCGGCTCGTCGCTGAGCACTGCGTGCTTCAGCTCGCCGACCGAGCTGAGGATGCCGGCGCCGTATGCGCGCAGGCCGTCCGGCTGGCGGATCAGCCCGAACTCCACCGTGTACCAATACAGCCGCGCGAGCTTTTCGCCGGCGCCCAGCTCGTGCGCCTTGATGCCGCCCGCGCCATAGCGCTGCACATAGTCGGCGAAGGTCGGGTCGAACAGCATCGGCACATGGCCGAACAGATCGTGGAACACGTCGGGTTCGACGATGTAGTCGAACTCCTCGGGCTTGCGGATCCAGTCCGTTACCGGAAACTTGCGGTTCGCGAGCAGGGTGAAGAACGGCAGCTCGGGAATCAGCCCCGGCACCGCGACGATCTCCCAGCCGGTTGCGCGATGCAGCCGCTCGTTGAGCTCTTCGAAGCGCGGGATGCGGTCTTTGACGCCCAGCGACGGCAGCGCCTTGATGAAGGCATCGCAGGCCAGCCCCGGCAACTGCGCGGCCTGCCGCTCGTAGAGCCGCTTGTAGGTGTCATGGTCGGCGGCCGTGTAGCTGGCCCAGTCCTGCGGGCAGGTGTAGTCGGCCAGCACGGTACCGCCGCGCGAGTAGTCGCCGCGCGGCGGGCGGTCCGAGGCGCCATACACGGCGGGGGTGACAGCTGCTGCTGCGGCGGGGGAGTCCATGAAAACGATCTCGGAGAAGAAGGGTTACTTGAGCCAGCGGTCCATCGTGCGCTGGAAGTCGCCGCCGGCCTGCTGCAGGTGCAGCCACTGGTCGACGTACGATTTGAAGGCCACGTCGTCGCGCGGCAGCATCCAGGCCATTTCGCCGTACTGCAGCGGCTTGTCGGGGTTGATCGCGCACAGGCCCGGCTTGAGCTTCTGCTGCGTGATGGCCTCGGCCGACTCGGTGACGAACACGTCGGCGCGGTTCGCGAGGATCTCGTCGAAGATCGTCACGTTCTCGCCGTGCAGCGTGAGCCTGGCCTGCTTGAAATTGGTGCGGGCGAAGCGTTCGTTGCTGCCGCCCGGATTGAAGATGACGCGCACCGACGGCTTGTCGATGTCGGCCACGCTCTGGTACTTGGCAACGTCGGCGCAGCGTGCAATGGGCGTCTTGCCGTTGACCATGTAGGGCGCGCTGAAGAAGGCGCGCTTTTGCCGGTCGGTGGTGACCGACACGCCGCCCACCGCGATGTCGCACTTGCCGGCGGCAAGGTCGGGCAGCAGGTTGGCCCATGTGGTCTTGATCCACTCCGGCTTTGCGCCGAGGCTGGCGCTGAAGCCCGTCATGAGGTCGACGTCGATGCCCTCGAACGCCCCGTCGGCCTTCTGGAAGCTGAAGGGCTTGTAGTCGCCCGGCGTGCAGACGCGCAATACCGCGGCCTTCTGCACCGTGTCGAGGTGCGAGCCGGCCACCGGCGTTGCCGCCGGCGGCATGGCGCAACCCGAAAGAACGGCGGCAGCCGCCGCGATGAAGGTCAGACTGATCGAAGACGTGCTGCGCATGCCGGGCTCCTGGGGCAATGAAGAAGCGCTTATTTTGCGGCGCTTAGCACGCCACGGCGCATCTGGTCGAGCTCGATGCTCTCGAACAGCGCCTTGAAGTTGCCGTTGCCGAAGCCGTCGTCGCCCTTGCGCTGGATGAACTCGAAGAAGATCGGGCCGAGCTGGTTCTCGCTGAAGATCTGCAGCAGCAGGGCGTCCTTCTTGCCGTCGATCAGGATCTTGCGCTTTTGCAGCTCGGCAACGCTTTCGCCGTGCTCCGGAATGCGCTTGTCCACCAGTTCGTAGTACGTGTCGATGGTGTCGAGCAGCGTGACGCCGTTGGCGCGCAGCGCGTCGACAGTGCTGTAGAGGTCGTCCGAGCCCATGGCGATGTGCTGGATGCCTTCGCCCTTGTACATGTCCAGGTACTCCTGGATCTGGCCGGCCTGCTCCTTGCCCTCTTCGTTGATCGGGATGCGGATCTTGCCGCAGGGGCTGGTCATGGCCTTGCTCTTCACGCCCGTCACCTGGCCTTCGATGTCGAAGTACTTGATTTCGCGGAAGTTGAAGAGCTTCTCGTAGAAGCCTGCCCAGACGTTCATGCGGCCGCGATACACGTTGTGCGTCAGGTGGTCGATGTAGGTCAGGCCGTTGCCGAACGGCGAAAGCGCCTGCTCCGGCGCAACGCCGGGCAGCGCCTCGAAGTCGACGTCGTAGAAGCCGATGTTGCCGATGTCACCGGGCTTTGCACCGTTCTTGCCGGGCCAGCGGTCCACCAGGTAGATCAGGCTGTCGCCGATGCCCTTGATGGCGGGAATGTTCAGTTCGCCGGGGCCGGCCTTGTCGGCAAAACCCCATGCGCCGAGTGCCGTGGCGCGTTCGTAGGCTTGCTTGGCATCCTGCACGCGGAAGGCGATGGCGCACACGCTCGGGCCGTGTTCGCGCGCGAACTTCTGCGCGAAGGAGTCAGGCTCGGCGTTCAGGATGAAATTGATGGTGCCCTGGCGATACAGCAGCACGTTCTTGTGGCGGTGCTTGGCCACCGCCTTGAAACCCATGCGCTCGAACACCTTGCCCATGGCGACCGGATCGGGTGCCGCGTACTCGATGAATTCGAAGCCGTCGGTGCCCATGGGGTTCTCCCAGGGGGTGAAGGCGGGTGCGTCGGCTTGGCTCATGCGTGGTCTCCGGAAAGGTGGGGTATTCAATGAAAAGGCGCGAAATCGGCCAGTCATGCAATGTAGGGTGGATGGCTCTCAGGTTTTCTGCGTTTCCGGGCGCTTGTGGTGGCTCCTACGCAGTAAAACTGCAAGAATATGGAAATGGAAGCACTGGACAAGATTGATAGGCTCATTCTGCGCACGCTGCAAGCAGACGGGCGCGCAACTTACGATCAGCTCGCGGAGCAGGTGAGCCTGTCGCCGAGCGCCGTGCTGCGGCGGGTCAAGCGGCTGGAGGAAAGCCGGGTCATCGACCGCTATGTCGCCCTGGTCCAGCCCGAAGCCATCGGCCTGGGGCTGACCGCCTATCTCAACGTGCGGCTCGAAAAGCACACCGAGACCCACAAGCGCAACCCCATGGACCTGTTCCGCGCCAGCGTGCAGACCTGGCCCGAGGTGGTCGAGTGCGCCGCGCTCACCGGCGACATGGACTACCTGCTGCGCGTGGTCGTGGCCGACATGGCCCACTACAGCCGTTTCATCATGGACACCCTGCTCAAGCACCCCAGCGTGGAAGACTGCAAGACCAGCTTCGTGCTGGACCGCGTCAAGGCCACGACGGCCGTCCCCGTCTGACCGCAGCGGCAGGGTTGCACGAGCGCCACGCGTTTCGGCACTGATTCACGAACCTGTCCCGCAATTGACCCTGGTGGCTTGATGATTAAGGGAAAACCCTTACATTCGAGCCATGCTCACCGCCAAGACCCTTCTCAAAGCGTCTCTCGGCCTTGGCTCTTTCCTGAAAGCGCCGATGGTTGAGGCGCAACCACGCGCTGCCAGCGCGCCTCAACCCGTCATGGTGCCGATCCGCTCTATCGGTCCCCGTGAACGCGAACGCATTGCGCGCCACCTGCTCGAACTCACCCCGCACGACCGCTACCTGCGCTTCGGCTACGCGGCGGCCGACGAGCAGGTCCAGCGCTACGTCGACAGCCTCGACTTCGAACGCGACGAACTCTTCGGCATCTACAACCGCCGCCTCGACCTGATCGCGATGGCGCACCTGGCCTTCGCCCCCGGCGACCAGCACAGCGATTGCGCCGAATTCGGCGTGTCGGTCTCGGCGCACGCCCGCGGCCGGGGCTACGGTGCCCGACTGTTCGAGCGCGCCGTGGTCGTGGCCCGCAACGAAGGCGTGGGCATGCTCTTCATCCATGCGCTGAGCGAAAACGCCGCCATGCTGAAGATCGCCCGCAATGCCGGCGCCACCGTGGTGCGCAGCGGTTCCGAAGCCGAAGCCCACCTGGAGCTGCCCAGCGCCACCTTCGACAGCCGCATGAGCGAAATCGCGCTCGAGCACTACGCCGCCGTCGATTTCGCCCTCAAGAGCCGCGCCAAGCAGTTCTGGGCCTTTCTGGCCGGCCTGCAGGAAATGCGCAGCGGCATGCGCGAAGCCCGGAAAAAATCGGCTCCATAAGTCTGGCCCCCCGGCTTTTCACTCCGCTGCGCTGCGTGTAATTCGCCACCCCCCGAGGTGGAGGCGCGGCTCGCCTTGGGGCGGCCCGGCGGCGGCCGCCTCCGTTCTTACCCTTGACCGAGTCGTACGGTGGAGCGTGTCACACGCAATCCGGTATCCTTGCCCTTCCTCAACTCCGCCCTCCCGCAGTGGCCGAACCTCACTCTGAACGCGCTCCCGTAGAACGGGAAGACAAGCGCGGCTTTCTCCAGAAGCTCGCCGAATTCATCCACCCCGGTCCAGACTCGCGCGACGAGCTGATCGAAACCCTGGCGGACGCCGAGGACAACGAGGTGATCGGCGCAGAGTCGCGCGTGATGCTCGAGGGCGTGCTGCGCATGGCCGACATGACGGCCGGCGACGTGATGGTCGCGGCACCGCGCATGGACGTCATCAACATCGACGCCCCGTTCGACGCGCTGCTGCATCTCATCATCGACACCGCGCACTCGCGCTTTCCGGTGTACGAGGGCGAAAAAGAAAACATCATCGGCATCCTGCTCGCGAAGGACCTGCTCAAGCTGCAGCGCGCGCCGGGCCTGAACATCCGTGCCCTGCTGCGGCCGGCGACCTTCGTGCCCGAGAGCAAGGGCCTGAACGACCTGCTGCGCGAGTTCCGCGGCAACCGCAACCACCTGGCCATCGTCATCGACGAATTCGGCCGCGTGGCCGGCCTCATCACCATCGAGGACGTGCTCGAGCAGATCGTCGGCGAGATCGAGGACGAGTTCGACATCGCCGAAGACGAAGGCGACATCTTCGGCCTGGCCGACCACACCTACCGCGTCTCCGGCGACACGCCCATCGATCGCGTGGCCGAGGCCTTCGGCATCGTCTTCAACGAAGAGCAGCTCAGCGAAGACTTCGACACCATCGGCGGGCTGATCGCGCACGAGATGGGCCATGTGCCCAAGCGCGGCGAGCATCACGCGATGGGCGGCTTCGACTTCGTGGTGCTGCACACCAAGGGCGGCGCGGTGCGCTGGTTCAAGGTGTCCCCGGCCCGCGGCAGCGACGTGGCCGACTGATGGCCCGCGCGCCGGCATCTCCTTCCGCCAATCTGTTCCGCCTGCTCGGCTTCGGTGCGGCCGGCCTTGCCCAGGCGCTTTCGATGGCCTCGCCCGCCGGCGGCAAGCCCTTGTGGTGGCTGCAGCTGCTGTCGCTCGGCGCGCTGGTCTGGCTTCTCGACGGCCTGCGCGCGCAGGGGGCGGGCTGGCGCCGCGCCGGCCTGCACGGCTGGCTGTTCTCCACAGCGTGGCTCACCGGCAGCTTCTGGTGGCTCTTCATTTCGATGCACACCTACGGCGGCCTGCCCGCGCCGCTGGCGGCCATTGCGGTGCTGGCGCTGGCCGCCGCGCTGGGGCTCTACTACGCCGCAGCGGCGGCATGGTTCGTGGTGCGCGGCCCGAAAGGGCGGGTGACGGGCGCGCTGGTCTTCGCGGCGCTCTGGACGCTCGCGGAACTCGTGCGCGGCAGCTGGTTCACCGGCTTTCCGTGGGGCGCCGGCGGCTATGCGCATGTCGAAGGGCCGCTCGCGGCGCTCGCGCCGTGGGTGGGCGTCTACGGCATCGGCGCGGCGGCTGCGCTGGTGGTTGCGCTGTTCGCGTTGCATCGCCCGGTTCGCATGGCCGACGCGGTGCCGGGCGTGGTGCTCCTCGCACTGGTGTTCGCCGTGCCGCATCTCGTGCCGCCGCTTCGCGGCGACGTGAGGGGCGCAGGCGGCGCGACCGGCAGCCTGAACGTCGCGCTCTTGCAGGGCAACATCCCGCAGGACGAGAAATTCATTCCCGGCGGCGGCATCGAGACCGCGCTGCGCTGGTACGGCGAGCAGTTGCGCGACGCCAAGGCCTCGCTCGTCGTCACTCCCGAGACCGCCTTGCCGCTGCTGCCGCAGCAACTGCCGCCCGGCTATCTCGACGCCATCCAGGCGCGCTACAGCCAGGGCAACCAGGCGGCCATCGTCGGCCTGCCGATGGGCGGCCCGGGCACCTACAGCAACTCGGTGCTGGGCTTCCAGCCCGGCGCCTCGCAGGTCTACCAGTACAGCAAACACCACCTGGTGCCCTTCGGCGAATTCATTCCAACGGGCTTTCGCTGGTTCATCGAGATGATGAACATCCCTCTGGGCGACTTCGCGCGCGGCGGCCTCGCTCAGGCGCCCTTCGTCTGGCAGGGCCAGCGCATCGCGCCGAACATCTGCTACGAGGACTTGTTCGGCGACGAGATCGGCGCGAACTTCCGCGACGAGGCCAGCGCGCCGACCATCCTGCTCAACGTGAGCAACATCGCGTGGTTCGGCGACTCCGTGGCCATCGACGAGCACCTGTCGATCTCGCGCATGCGCGCGCTCGAATTCGCGCGGCCGATGGTGCGCTCCACCAACACCGGCGCCACCGTGGTGATCGACGCCGAAGGCCGCGTGACGCACGAACTGCCGCGCCTCACGCGCGGCGTGCTCGAAGCCAGCGTCGAAGGCCGGCGCGGCCTCACGCCGTATGCGCGCTGGGTCGCGCCCTTCGGGCTGTGGCCGCTGTGGATCCTGGCGATGGCCACCGTGGCCGCAGCCTTCGCGCTGGGCCGCCGCGGCCGCGATTGAGCAGCCTCAGGCGCCCCGCGCGCCCTTCACTGGCCAGTCGCGCAGCTTGCCGGGATTCAGCAGCCCCATCGGGTCGAAGCGCTTCTTCACCGCGATGACCTCGGACGGCAGCGGCCCGCCGGCCTTGCCGTCTTCCACGATGTTCACGTGCGGGTTGTTGATGTGCACGTTGTGCTCGCGGTGGATGCGCATGATCTCCTGCAGCCGCTCCTCGGTGCTGAAGCGCACCAGCTGCAGCCCGCTGCAGGTCATGAGGCCCGCCACGTTGCGGATGAACTCCAGGTGCATCATCACCTCGCCGCCCAGCAGCTTTTCCATCTCGATCACCTGCTCGACATGCTTGCCGGGCACGAAGCCGCTCTGCAGGTAGGTCAGCGTCGGATCGATCTTGAGCGCGTGCAGCGTCGTGTGGTTCCAGGTGAATTCCATCAGCGTGCGGTTGCTCTTCTGCACCTCGGCCGCCGTCTTGCGATAGCTCACCGTGCCGCCGTGCGCCTCGGCCAGTTGCAGCATCGCGGGCTCGCACGGTTCGGCCACCAGCGACAGCACCGTATGGCAGCCCTTGGGCAGGTGCACCGCCAGCTGCGCCAGGTGGTCCGAGATGGGCGCGGCGAAGAATGCGACTTCGCGCTTCACGATGCCCGGCGCGTTCGCGAGCTTGTCGGCGAAGTGCAGTGCGCCCTCGAAGTTGTCGAAGGTAACCAGCGTCTCCAGCCACGGATGCGCGGGCGCCAGGGCGATTTCCAGCTCCAGCACCAGACCGTTGGTGCCCCACAGGTGGTGCATGCGCATTGCCTCGGCGCCGCGCAGCTCGACCACCTGCGGCTCCGCCTCGATGCTCATCGCGCGGATGCCGAGCACATTGCCCGGCGCACCCAGCGGCCCGTAGTTGATGGAACCCACGCCGCCGAAGCCGCCGCCGAAGAGGCCGCCCAGCGTCGCGCTGCGGTAGGTCGATGGCACGCAGCGCATTTCCTGGCCGGTGGGCTTGGTCTGCTTCTCGAGTTCACCGAGGCGGATGCCGGCCTGCGCACGTGCCACGCCGGGCCGCACCCACAGGCAGCTGTTGTAGCCCGTCATGTCGAGCACCACGCCGCCGGCCAGCGGCGTGGTCTGGCCGTAGTTGCCGGTGCCGCTGCCGCGGATGGTGATCGGCACGCCGCGGCGCGCGCAGGCGCCCACCACGGTGCGGATCTCTTCCTCGGTGCGTGGGCGCACCACCACGTCGGCGCGCTTGTCCTTGAGCTGGCGGTTGAGCACGGGGCTGAACCACGAGAAGTCCTGCGACAGGCGCGTCACGCGGCTTTCGTCGCTGATCCAGTCGAGGTCGGGCAGTTCGAGCAGCAGTTGCTCGATGGCGGAAACGGGAGCGTTCATGGTCAAGGTCAATCCTGGGAAAGTTCGCTCGCATGCCACGAGCCCAGCGCCACCTTGGTGAGCCAGGCCATCAGCACGAAGAGCGCGACACCGGTGAGGGAAATGAGCAGCAGCGCGGCGAACATGCGCGGAATGTTCAGCTGGAAGCCCGCCTGCAGGATCTGGTAGGCCAGCCCCGCGCCGGAGCCGCCCGTGCCCGCGACGAACTCCGCCACCACCGCGCCGATCAGCGCGAGGCCGCTGGAGATGCGCAGCCCGCCGAAGAAATACGGCAGCGCGCTCGGAATGCGCAGCCGCACCAGCTGCTGCCAGCGCGTCGCGCGGTTGAGCTTGAAGTAGCTCTGCAGGTCGGGGTCGATGCTGCGCAGGCCCAGCGTGGTGTTGCTGATGATGGGGAACAGCGCCACCAGCGCCGCGCACACTGTCATGGCGGCCACCGGGTTCTTCACCCAGATGATGATCAGCGGCGCCACCGCCACGATGGGCGTCACCTGCAGCAGCACCGCATACGGAAAGAGCGCGGTCTCGATGCGCTTGCTCTGCACGAACAGGAACGAGATCAGCACGCCCGCAACAGTGGCCAGCAGGAACGACAGCACCGTGATCTTCAGCGTGACCAGCAGCGCATTGCCCAGCGGCGCCCAGTCGGTCACCAGCGTCTGCATCATCAGGTAGGGCGAGGGCACGAGGTAGGCGGGCAGCTCCATCGCCACCACCATCCACTGCCACAGCGCCACCAGCACCACGCCGATCAGCACCGGGTACAGCACGCGCTGCACGCGCGGCTGGCTCAGAAGGGGCATGTTCTTTTTCATCGCGCGTGCTCCTCGTCGGTGCTGCTGGCGCGCAGCAGGCTGTCTTGCAGCTGCTTGGCGTGGCGCGCGAATTCAGGCGTCACCATGAAGTCGGCGCTGCGCGGGTACGGTTCGTCGATGTGGAACTGCTCGACCACGCGGCCGGGCCGCGCGGCCATCATCACCACGCGGCTCGACAGGAACACGGCTTCGTGGATCGAGTGCGTCACGAAGATCACCGTGAGCTTCTTCTTGCGCCACAGCTCCAGCAGGTCGGCGTCGAGCTTGTGGCGCGTGATCTCGTCGAGTGCGCCGAAGGGCTCGTCCATCAGCAGCAGGTCGGGCTGCGTGACGAGGCCGCGCGCGATCGACACGCGCATCTGCATGCCGCCCGAGAGCGCGCGCGGCAGCGCGTCGGCGAACTTCTCCAGCCCCACAAGCGCTAGCGACTCCATCACCCGCGCGTCGGCCTCCTTGCGCGGCACGCCGGCCAGGTCCAGCGGCAGCCGCACGTTGGTGCGCACGCTGGCCCACGGCATCAGCGTGGGCGACTGGAACACGAACGACATCTTGCGTGCGCTGTCGTGCAACTGGCCCACCGGCTTGCGCCACACCAGCAGCCGCCCGTCGCTGGGCTCGAGCATGCCCGCCACCATCTTCAGCAGCGTGCTCTTGCCGCAGCCCGAGGGGCCGAGCAGCGTGACGAATTCGCCCTCGGCGATCGACAGGTCCACCGGCAGCAGCGCCTGCGTGCCGTTGGGGTAGGTCTTCTCGGCCGAGAGCACTTCGACGGCTGGCACCGAAGGCGAGAGTTCCGGCGGTGGCGCCAGGGTGTGGGGTTCGATGCGGTTCATGCGGCGGGCCTTGGCAAGATCAGGGCAGGACCTTGGCGTCCTTCACGAACTCGGTCGTGTACGTCTTGGCCAGCTCCACTTTCGACGGGTCGAGCAGCTTCGCGCTCACGAGGAAGTCGTAGCTCGCCTTGGCGCGCGCATCGGTCATCACGCCGATGCCCAGCTTGGCTGCGTCGCCGCCGGTGATCATCCCCATCTCCTTGAGCTTGGCGACGCTGTAGGCCAGCTGGTCGTCGGTCATGTTGGGGTTGTCCTTCTTGATCAACGCGTTGGCGGGCGCCGGATCGGCGAGGTAGCTCTTCCAGCCTTCGGCCGAGGCCTTCACGAAGGCGGCGACCTGCTTGTTGCGGTCCTTCAGCGTCTTTTCCATGCACGACACGGTGGTCGCATAGGCGGGGAAGCCGTGGTCGCTGAACATCAGCACCGTGCTCTTCACGCCGGCTTTCTGGATGGCATAAGGCTCGGAGGTCAGGTAGCCCTGCTGCGCGGTGTTCTTGTCGGCCACGAAGGGCTGGATGTTGAAGGTGTAGGGCCGCGTCTGCTCGTCGGTGAAGCCGAACTTGGCCTTCAGCCAAGGCCAGTAGCCGCGCTGCGCCTGCGCGCCGATGAGCAGCGTCTTGCCCTTCAGGTCTTCGAACTTCTTCACGTCGTCATGCGCGATCAGCACCTGCGGGTCTTTCTGGAAGAAGGCCGCCACGTTGACCACCGGCACGCCGCCTTCGCGCACCTGCATCATCTGGATGTCG
Organism: Variovorax durovernensis; assembly: GCF_977011995.1. NCBI lineage: Bacteria > Pseudomonadati > Pseudomonadota > Betaproteobacteria > Burkholderiales > Comamonadaceae > Variovorax > Variovorax durovernensis. Next base: position 970,824 of record NZ_CDRNCW010000001.1, read on the forward strand.
CTCGAGCCCATGATGCAGTCGGCCTGGCCGGCGGCCATCATCTGCGTGATGTTGACCTGCGGGCCACCCATCTTGATGGTCACGTCCAGGCCGTACTTCTTGTAGATGCCCTGCGCCACCGCCTGGTAGAAGCCGCCGTGCTCCGCCTGCGCGTACCAGTTGGTCATGTAGGTGAACTTGTCCTCGGCCTGCGCGGGCGCGGTGGCGAGGAAGGCGATGGCGGCGGCGCCGGCCAGGGACAGTGCGAAGGAGCGCATGGTGGGGACCTTTCGGAGGCTGGAGAGTTTTCGGAGAAAAGAATGCGGTGAACGGGTCGATGCAAGAAGCAGGCTCAGGCGGCTTCGAATTGCTGCTGGATGAAGCCCTGCTGGTGTCCGCGCTCCCAGGTGGCTTCCTCGCGCACGACCCAGCGCAGCGCGTAGAGCTCTGTCAGCGCCTGCACCCAGCTGTCGGAGAGCGTGTCCAGGATGGCCTCGCCCTGTTCGCGCGTGGCCGTGGTCGGGTCGCCGATGACGCCGCTCGGGCCGAAGTCGCGCGCGGTCCAGGCGCAGGCCGGGCGGCCGTCGGCCGACAGCAGCTTGATGGGAAAGGGCGGCGGAAAGTTGGCCACCGCGCGCTCCATGTGCACCGTCTCGGGCGCGAGCGCGAGCATCAGCGCGGTCTCGGAATGGCCGGCGTGCATCGCGAGCTTTTTCTCCTGCTCGCTCACCTGCTTGCTGGCCGCGCTCGGCAGCCGTGACACGCCGTGCGGCACCACCACGAAGTCGCCGTGGCGCAGCCGCAGTTCGCGCGCGGCCATCTCCAGCACCTGCGGCTGGCCGCCGTGGCCGTTGGCGAACAGCAGCTTGCGAAAGCCGGCGCGATACACCGATTCGCCGATCTCGGTCACGGTCGCGAGCAGCGTGGTGCCGGTGAGCGTCATGGTGCCCGGAAAGTGCAGGTGCTCCTCCGACTTGCCATAGGTGATGGGCGGCAGCGCGAAGGCGCGCACATCCGCCGGCAGCTTCTCGAGCGCCTTGCCCATCACGCCCGACGAGATGACGCTGTCGACCGAGCACGGCAGGTGCGGCCCGTGCTGCTCGATGGCGCCGCAGGGCAACACGATGACTGTGTTCTCGCGGTCGGGCAGCGCGGCGATTTCTGTCCAGCTCAGGTAGGGCAGGAAGCGGTGGGGCGGGATGTAGCCGTGGAGCATGGGAGTCCTTGTGTTCTCTACTTGGGGAAGAAAGGCGTCGCGTCGCCGTGCGTCACCCGGCCGTCGCGCAGCACAACGCGGGTGGCAGTGCGCGAGGGCCAGCCGTGGCGGTCGGCCTGCATGAACAGCACGAGATCGGCCTTCGCGCCGACCAGCGTGGGGTTGGATGCCGCTGGCGCGCGCTGCAGCCAGTCGCCGCGGCACAGCGTTTGCGACCAGGTGTCGAAGGGCTCGTCGAGCTGCGCCACCAGCGCGGCGGTGCCCAGCGCTTCTACGGGGTCGAAGCTGCCGAGCCGGCAGAAGGGGTCTTGCACGTTGTCGCTCGCGAACAGCAGCGGAATGCCGCGCTCGCGCGCTTCCTTCACCAGCGTGATGCCGCGCTGGCGCGGCGTGCGGCCGGTGACGGCGTCCTGCAGCAGCAGGTTGGTGGCGGGCAGCGACACCACGGTGATCGGCGCGCGCGCCACCGCGTCGAGCGTGGCGAAGGCCTGCGCCTCCGGCTGGGCAGAGAGCGCGCAGATGTGGCCGCAGACCACGCGGCCTTCGTAGCCGATCTCGCGCAGGATGCGTGCCGTGGTCTGCAGTCCGACCGCGGCGGCGTTGAGCTCTTCGTCCACATGCAGGTCGATGTCGAGGTCGCAGGCCTGCGCTGCCACCAGCAGGTTGCGCAGCGCGTTCTCGCTCCAGTTGGTGGAGTGCACGAAGCCGCCGAGCAGCGCATGCGGCCCGGTGGCCTTCACCTGCTTCGCGAGCCGCATCGCCTGCGCCGCGTCTTCGAACAGCGACAGCTTGATGAGGCTCACCTGCTCCAGCCGCACCTTGCCGGCCCATTCCTGCGCAAGCTCGGCCATCACCGGCCAGGCCATCGGCAGCGACTCGGGCTCCCACCAGTCGACGTGCGTGCGCACATGCGTGGTGCCGCATTCCCAGGCCCACTGCAGGCCGCGAGAGGCGCGCTCGCGCACGTCGGCGGATGTCCAGTGCACGCGGTCGGCGAGCATCGCGTCGATGGCGCCGAGCAGGCCGGGCCGCACCTCTTTCATGCGCGGCAGGGTGAAGGCCTTGTCGAGGTGCGTGTGGGCATCGACGAAGCCGGGCAGCGCCAGCCTGCCGGCGGCATCCCAGCCCGGCGAGGCGGGCAGGTCGGTGCCGTGCATCGGCCGCACCGAATGCACGCGGCCCGCCTCGATCGCGATGCGTGCCAGCACCGGCACGCCCTCGTGCAGCGGCCAGTCCGTCGGCAGCAGCCAGCGCGGCAGCCGCAGGTTGTCGATGTGCGAGGGCGCGTTCATGCGAAGCGCGCCATCGCCTGGCCCACGCGCGCCATGAAGCGCTTGAGCTGGGGCTCGGTCGCGATGTTCATGTGGTAGTGGGCGTGGTAGTCCACCTTGGCCTTCTGGCCGGTGAGCCGCTTCATGTAGCGCGTCACGATCTTTCGTGGCGGGTCGCCCATGTACATCGCCATCCAGCGGGGGCGGCCGTAGGTGACCACGGCGCTGATGCGCTTGATGTGCGTGAGCATCGGCTTCACGTTGGCCGGGTCGCTGATGTCGAAGGCCACGCCGGGCATGAAGAGCCGGTCGAAGTAGCCCTTGAGCATTGCCGGCAGGCCGAAGCACCAGGTCGGAAAGCAGAACACGATGCCCTCGGCCCACTGCAGCCGTTCCACGTAGGGCGCGAGCGGCAGCTGGTTGGACGGCACGTCGTGGTAGCCCAGCCGCTCCTCGCGCGACAGCACCGGGTTGAAGCCCTCGGCGTAAAGGTCGCAGTCGTCCACCTCGTGCCCGGCGGCGCGCAGGTTCTTCAGCACCTCCTGGTGCAGGGCGGCATGGAAGCTGGTTTCGACCGGGTGGCAATAGACGACGAGCACGCGCATGGTGTGTTTGACCGCTTAATCAGAGCAAGTGGTCAGGTTATGCAAGCGACGTGCCAGCGGGCGCGCACAGGCGGGGGCGGGGCCCTTCAGTTTTTCTCGCCGTGGCCGATATCCGGAGGCTGGGCGCCGTGGCGGCGCCCGCGAATCATGTTCTTGCGGATCGGGCTTTATGAAGGGAAGTTGGCTTCAATCCGGCCGCCGCGGCCTGGGAGGTGCGGTAGCCGTGCTGCTTCTTGCACCGATCTTGTGCGGCGCCGAGTCCACGGCGGGCAGCGGCAGCGCCTCGGCGCGGGTGCGCATCGCCGTGACCGTGCCACCGGTGTTCCGCGTACTGCAAGTCACGCCGACCCCCGAGGGCTATGACTACCGGGTGTGGACGAACATGAAGTCCGTCGTCATCGGCGGGCAGGAGTATCGCTTCGACTCGGTCGGCGAGACCACGCTGAAGCTGCGCATCCCACCGGATGGGCTGTGGTGGGTGCACGGGCTCTGAACACGGCCGGTCGACGCCGGCCGCGTTCAGCGCATCAGAGGTTTTCCGAGCGCTCGGCCTTGGTGGGCGACAGGCACAGCACGCCCGTGCAGTTCAGCGACCGGAAGAAGATCGGTGCATCCGGCTCGCCGAAATAGCGCAGGCCGTTGGCCGTCTGTGCGTTGGCCTGCGCCGCGTTGGCTTCCTGCAGGCCGAACAACGTGTCGGGGTTGTCGAGGAACTCGAACTCGTAGGTGCTGGCCTGCGTCGTGTCCTTCAGGTACAGGAAGAAGCCTTTCTCCTCGCCATTGCCGTCGATCAGAGACCGGCTCTTCAGCAGCCGGTAGCCCAGGGCGCCCTGGTCCTGGATCTGCTTCTTGACATCCGGGAAGTCGCCGCCGACGACGCTCAGCGGGCTGGTCACCGCCTTCATCTCGTACTGTGCAGGGCTGCTGCGGTCCTTGATGAAGAACTGCTTGCGTTCGTGCGACAGGCCGACCGTCTCCACATTCCATGGCCTGAAGCCGTTGGCGCCCATCGAGTTCGCGGTGGCGAGCAGGTCGGCCACTGTCGCCGGGTAGTCCGCGGCTTCGACTTCATAGGTGGTCGGCGCGCCTTCGTCCTTTCGATAGAGCATGGCGAAGATGATGTTGGAGTCAGGCGGTGGCGTGTTGTCGAGATGGCCAAGGAACTGAATGAAGACCTTGCCTTGCGCTCCCTGGTCCTTCATCTGTTGCAGCAGGCGGGGCATCACGTCGGCTTGCTGCACGTTGATCACGATGGTCTTGTACTCGTAGCTGTAGGTGGTGTCCGTGTCATTCACCATCAGGAACTGGTCGCGCAGCGACACGATGGTGCCACCCGCCGAGCCTTCGATGTAGCGGTAGCCCGCGGCGCCTTCGCGGTTCAGCAGCGCGATGTAGTCGTCATAGCGCTTCGTGGCCGAGTCGACGTCCGGGTCGCGGTCCTGATCGAAAGTCAGGTACTTGTAGTTCGCGCTGATCGGCGTGGGTGTCGGGGTGGGATTGGGGTTCGGCTGCGGCTGCGGCTGCGGGTTCGGTGCGGGACCCGGGTTCGGCCCCGGCCCCGGCCCCGGGTTCGTCCAGATCGGCAGGTCGCCGCCTCCTCCTCCGCCACCACCGCCACATGCCACCAGCGTTGCCGCGAGCAACGCGGCAACGAGCAACTTCGTCTTCATGATCCTCAGCTCCTTATGCTTCGATTCGCTTCGACGGAACAGCCCGCCGGCGAAGGGTGCGAAGGTAGGTGCGCCCGCCCGCTGCCACTAGTGCCGAAAGTCACTTGGCGAATCGGGCGCGTGGGCCCGCACAGGAGAGGTAAGAAGAAAGGCTAGGCTTTGATGCCGCAGCCGCCCAGCACGAAGGCCACCAGCTCGCGCGCGATCGGTTCGCGGTCGATCGGTGCGTCGGGCGGCAGGCCGAGCATCACGCGCGTCTGGATCGCGTAGTCGGCGTAGCTCTGGGTCATGGCCCAGATGTGCATCAGCAGGATGCGCGCATCGAGCGGGCGCATCTGCCCGCGCGCGATCCAGCCATTGATGATGTCGACCTTCTTCTGCGTCCACGCCCGCGCGTTGGGCCAGTAGCGGTCGAGGTTGCGCCCGCCGTCGAGGATCTCGCGCGTGAAGATGCGCGACATCTCGGGGCTGTCGATCGCATGGTCGAGCTTCTTGCGGATGTAGTCGCCCAGCACCGTGGCCGGGTCGCTCGCGTCCTCGAAGGAGAAAACCACCTTCCACGCATGCAGCACCTGCATCAGCAGCTCTTCGTAGAGCTCTTCCTTGCCCGCGATGTAGTAGTGCAGCTGGGGCTTGGTCAGGCCCGCGCGCGCCGCGATGGCCTGGGTCGAGGTGCCCTTGAGCCCATGCAGGCTGAACTCCATGACCGCGGCGGTGCGGATGGCCGCCATGATGCGTTCGCGGCCCGGGCGCGCGCGCGACAGCGGGCCGTCGGGTGCGGGCATTTCCTGGGCGGCGGTCGGGACGGGGAGGGCGGCGGATTCGGCGTTCATGGCAAGGGTGGCAGCGGTGCGCGCGGTCGATGGTAATCCTTCGCGCATGGCCGTATGCCATGCCGGCATGAGCGCGCAGGGCATGCGGGCATGGTTCATGTATCTTCCTCGCCGCCTCGAATAATTCATTTCAACCAAGGAGATCTCCATGTATCTTTCCCCCCGTTTCAGGGCCTTCGCGGCCGGCGCGGCATTGCTCGCCGCCAGTGCGCTCGCGCAGGCACAGCAGGCGCTCCCCAATGTGGTGATCCTGGCGACCGGCGGCACCATTGCGGGCGCAGGCGCCTCGGCCGTCAACAGCGCCACCTACGCGGCCGCCAAGGTCGGTGTCGAAAAGCTCATCGCAGGCCTGCCGGAGCTCTCCAAGGTGGCCAACGTGCGCGGCGAACAGGTGTTCCAGGTCGCATCGGAAAGCCTCACCAACGACAACCTGCTGACGCTCGCCAAGCGCGTGTCGGCACTGTCGAAGCAGAGCGACGTCGACGGCATCGTCATCACGCACGGCACCGACACGCTCGAGGAAACCGCCTACTTCCTGACGCTCACCGTGCACACCAGCAAGCCGATCGTGGTGGTCGGCTCGATGCGCCCGGGCACCGCGCTGTCGGCCGACGGCGCGCTCAACCTGTATGACGCCGTGAGCGTGGCGGGCAGCAAGGACGCCATGGGCAAGGGCGTGCTGGTGACGATGAACGACAACATCGACAGCGGCCGCGACGTGAGCAAGAACGTCAACATCAAGACCAGCGCGTTCTCCAGCCAGTGGGGTCCGCTGGGCATGGTGGTCGAGGGCCGCAACTACTGGTTCCGCGCACCGGTCAAGCGCCACACCATGAACTCGGAGTTCAACATCGACAACATCAGCGCGCTGCCGCCGGTGGAAATTGCGATGGGCTACGAGGGCGTGTCGTCCATCGCCATCGACGCCATCGCCAAGAGCGGCGTCAAGGCGCTGATCCACGGCGGCACCGGCAACGGATCGGTGGCCGACCGCATCGTGCCTAACCTGCAGAAGGCGCGCGCCGATGGCGTGATCGTGATCCGCAGTTCGCGCGTGCCCGACGGCTTCGTCATCCGCAATGCCGAGCAGCCCGACGACAAGTACGACTGGGTGGTGGCACACGACCTGCGCCCGCAGAAGGCGCGCATCCTGGCGATGGTTGCCTTGACCAAGACCAGCGACACCAAGGAACTGCAGCGAATCTTCTGGGAGTATTGAGCCCGCGGGCTCAGCGCGCGGTGCGGCTCTTGCGGTGCCGCGCGTACTCCAGGCTGCTCACGCACACGAGCAGCCAGGCGAAGCCGGTCAGCAGGCCGGCCGCCACATCGCTTGCGAAGTGCACCTGCAGGAAGATGCGGCTGCAAGCGATGGTGACGATGGCCCCGACGGCGGCCATTGCACCCGGCACGTGCCAGCGCGCAGGCAGCGTGCGCAACACCAGGTACAGCAGCATCCCGTAGCTCACGATCGCGCCAGCGCTGTGGCCGCTGGGAAAGCTGTAGCTCGTCTCCAGCGCCAGACCGTGGTCGTGCAACGGCCGGGCCCGCTCGAAGATGTGTTTGAGCGCAGGGTTCAGCAACACGATGCCGCCCAGGGCCAGCACCCAGCCCAGTGCCAGGCCGCGGTGCGCATGCCACCACAGCACGGTCGCCACCAGCAGGCACACCGGCCCGAGGAAGGCCGCGTCGCCCAGGTGCGTGACCCAGCTGAACGTCACCAGCGCCGCCCAGGGCAAATGGGTGGCGATGGCATCGGTCAGCGCATGGTCAGCCTGGCCGAGCACGCGGCCGTCGGAGATGTTCGAGGCGATCCATGCGAATAGGCTCGACGCCAGCAGGATCAGCACGAAGCCCGAGGCGAGGCCGAGCGCGATGCGCGGCTCGCTGGGCTCTTCGGTGTCTTGCGCCTTGAAGTGGCGCTTTTGCAGCACATGGCAGGCCGCGCCGGCACCGAGCACGGACAGCGCGAGAAGGGAAAGGAACCAGGGCAGCGCGTGCGCGCCGAGCTGCTGGGCAGCAATGACAAGGGGGGCAAGGGGTGCAAGAGAGGCTTCCGTCGACATGCGGCGCACCCTAAGGCCGCACCGCCTCGCTGGCAAGAGAAAGTCCGAATACTTCAGCGCAGCCGAAGGCCTTGTCGCGCGCCACGTAGTCCCAGCGTTCCACGCGGCACGCGCGTCGGCCATCGGCGATGTCCGCGCGCACCACGTTCACCGAGTTGGGATGCCCGGCGCGCACGCGCGACGACACGGCCGTGCCGGCCTGCACCGCCCAGGCCGTGCGCACGCAGCCCGAGAACGCGTCGTGCAGCGGACGCACGAACGGCAGGTGGATGTGCCCGCCCAGGATGAGGTCGGCCCCCGCCGCGCTCCAGCGCGCTACCGCCCGCTCGCGCCCATGCAGGCGGTTGCCCAGGTCCTGCGTGCGCGTGACCATCACTGGCTGGTGCGTCACCACCACGCGCACCTGCGAAGGCGCGGCCAAGGCCAGCCGCTGCGCCACCCGCTCGACTTGCGCGGGCGAGACCGCGCCGTCTTCGTGCCGGTACCAGCGCGTGGTGTTGACCGAGATCACCAGCCACTCGGGCGACTCGAACTCGGGCTCCAGGTCGTCGCCGAAGACCTGGCTGTAGCGCGCGTAGGGCGAGAAGACGCGCGCGGCCAGCTGGTACAGCGGAATGTCGTGGTTGCCCGGAACCGCCAGCACCGGCGCGCCGAGCCGGTCGGCAAAGGCGCGCGCCGCCGCAAACTGCGCCACGGTGGCACGCTGCGTGATGTCGCCGGAGAATACGACCACCCCCGGTGACAGCGCACCCGAAAGCCGCTCCAGCGCCTGCAGCACGTCAGGCTGCTCGGTGCCGAAGTGGGGGTCGGAGATCTGCAGCAGGCAACTCATCGGGAGCTCATTGGGCGCTCATTCGCGCGCCGCTTCGAGTTCGGGCGCCGTCTGCGCGGGGCGCACCAGCCACAGCCGCTCCGGCGACACGCGAAACAGCAGCGGCATGTCGGCCCAGCCGATCTCGCCGTCGGTCGCCACCTTCACACGGCGTGCACCCGTCATGCCCGGCGAGCGAGGGGCCTTCACCGTGAGCGACTCGAACGGAAAGCTCAGCACCTCGTCTGCGTCGCCGAGCCGACCGAGCGCGCCGCGCACCAGCAGGCCGGGCATTGACAGCGGCCCCACGGGCTTGAGCGCGATTGCCGCCAACTGGCCCTGCTCGGGCACGTCGGCCTCGGCAATGCCGACCTGGTGCAACTGCAACGGGTTGTTGCCCACGAACAGCGTGGGCGTGCGGATGTCGCGCTCGTTGCCGCGCCAGGCCATGTGCAGGTTCCAGTGCCGGTGGCCGCGCAGCACCGACAGCAGGCCGGCGCCCAGGGCGATCCAGCGGCTGCGTCCGTAGCGCGCCTTGTAGGTCTCGCGCTCTTCCAGCAATTCCGCGTACAGGCCCATGCTGGCGTTGACCAGGAACACCCGGTCGTTCACCAGCCCGACCTGCACCGGCCGGGGCTGCTCGGTCAGCAGGATGTGCAGTGCCCGCGCCGTGTCGCGCGGAATGCCGTGGGTGCGGCTGAAGTAGTTGAAGGTGCCCTGCGGCAGCACGCCAAAGGCGCAGCCGCTGCCCAGCGTGGCCTGGGCCACCGCGTTGATGGTGCCGTCGCCGCCCGCGGCCACCACCACGCCGCCCACGGCGCGGGCACGCTCGACGGCCTCGCGCGCGAGCGCCTGGACCCGGCCGGGACCGTCGATCAGGAAGATGCGGTGCTTGCGCCCGGCGGCCGCGCAGCCTTCCTCGATGACCCGGCGGGCCTCGGCCACGTCCTCGCTGCCGGAGCCGGCATTGAGCACGATGAACAGGGGGGAGTCGGGTCCGGTTTCTGGCGCTGGCATGTTTCTGGAAGGTGGGGCGGCGCGGGGGCGGGGGTGACGGGGTGAGGTGTTGTCTCACCCGCGGCGCCGCTCCGCGAGCAGGCGACTTCCCGAGCCGCTGTGGGAGAGTTGCCCTCCGAACGTAAAATCGCCCGCTTTCGCGGTGCTTCGCCGCGCTACCGTCCAATGTCCGGCCCCTGCCGGCCAGCTTCATGTTGACCTTCCAGCAAATCATTCTCAAACTGCAGTCGTACTGGGCCGACAAGGGCTGTGCGCTGCTGCAACCGTACGACATGGAAGTGGGCGCGGGCACCTCGCACACCGCCACCTTCCTGCGCGCCCTCGGCCCCGAGCCCTGGAAAGCCGCCTACGTGCAGCCCAGCCGCCGCCCCAAGGACGGCCGCTACGGCGAGAACCCGAACCGCCTGCAGCACTACTACCAGTACCAGGTCGTGCTGAAGCCCGCGCCTTCCAACATCCTCGAGCTCTACCTCGGCAGCCTCGAAGCCCTGGGCTTCGACCTGAAGAAAAACGACATCCGCTTCGTCGAAGACGACTGGGAGAACCCCACGCTCGGCGCCTGGGGCCTGGGCTGGGAAGTCTGGCTCAACGGCATGGAAGTGACGCAGTTCACCTATTTCCAGCAGGTCGGCGGCATCGACTGCAAGCCAATCACCGGCGAAATCACCTATGGCCTGGAGCGCCTGGCCATGTACCTGCAGCAAAAAGAGAGCATCTACGAACTGGAATGGGCGCCCGGCGTGACCTACGGCGACGTCTATCACCAGAACGAGGTCGAGCAGTCGACCTACAACTTCGAGCACAGCGACGCCGAGTTCCTTTTCACCGCCTTCAACGCGCACGAGAAGCAGGCCAAGCACCTCATGACCGAGCAGCTCGCGCTGCCGGCCTACGAGCAGGTGCTCAAGGCCGCGCACAGCTTCAACCTGCTCGACGCGCGCGGCGCGATCAGCGTGACCGAGCGCGCGGCCTACATCGGCCGCATCCGCAACCTCGCGCGCAGCGTGGCGCAGAGCTACTACGACAGCCGCGAGCGCTTGGGCTTCCCGATGGCGCCGCGCGAATGGGTCGCGCAGATCCCCCCGAAGAAGGCGGCCTGAGCCATGACGACTCCCATGAAGAATTCCCTGCTGGTTGAACTGTTTGTCGAAGAACTGCCGCCCAAGGCGCTGAAGAAGCTCGGCGACGCCTTTGCGGGCGTGCTGCGCGACCAGCTCGTGGCGCAAGGCCTGGCCGAAGCCGGCTCGGTGCTCACGCCGTACGCCTCGCCGCGCCGCCTGGCCGCGCACCTCACGCACGTGGCAGAGCGCGCCGCCGACAAGGCCGTGTCGCAGAAGCTGATGCCCGTGGCCGTTGGCCTCGACGCCTCGGGCCAGGCCACCCCCGCGCTGCTCAAGCGCCTGGGTGCGCTGGGCGCCGACGCCTCGGCCGTGCCCGGCCTCAAGCGCGCGATGGACGGCAAGGCCGAAGCCCTGTTCTACGAAAGCACCGCCAAGGGCGCCACGCTGGCCGAGGGCCTGCAGAAGGCGCTGGCAGAGGCCATCGCCAAGCTGCCGATTCCCAAGGTCATGAGCTATCAGCTCGAAAGCGGCTGCGAGCTTCCGGGCTGGACCAGCGTGAGCTTCGTGCGCCCGGCGCACGGCCTGGTGGCGCTGCACGGCGACGCCGTGGTGCCCATCGAGGCCCTGGGCCTGAAGGCCGGCCGCGAAACGCACGGCCACCGCTTCGAGGCGGCGCTCGATCCGGTCGTGCTGCGCGACGCCAACAGCTACGCGCTGCAGCTGCAGGAAGAAGGCGCCGTCATCGCCAGCTTCGAGGCGCGCCGCGCCGAAATCGCGCGCCAGCTGGCCGCAGCGGCGGTGAAGGTCGGCGGCGGCTCGGTGCCCATCCACGACGACGCGCTGCTCGACGAAGTGACCGCGCTGGTCGAGCGCCCCAACGTGCTGGTCTGCAGCTTCGAGCGCGAGTTCCTCGAAGTGCCGCAGGAATGCCTGATCCTCACGATGAAGGCCAACCAGAAGTACTTCCCGCTGCTCGACGCATCGAGCAGGCTCACCAACAAGTTCCTGGTCGTCAGCAACATCAGCCCCGACGACGCGAGCGCGGTCATCGGCGGCAATGAGCGCGTGGTGCGCCCGCGCCTGGCCGACGCCAAGTTCTTCTTCGACCAGGACCGCAAGAAGTCGCTGGCCTCGCGCGTCGAGTCGCTGGGCAAGGTGGTCTATCACAACAAGCTGGGCACGCAGGGCGAGCGCGTGGAGCGCGTGATGCGCATCGCGCGCGGCATTGCCGAAAAGCTGGGCGATTCGGCGCTGGCCGCGCAAGCCACCCAGGCCGCGCAACTGGCCAAGGCCGACCTCGTGACCGACATGGTCGGCGAGTTCCCCGAACTGCAGGGCATCATGGGCCGCTACTACGCCCAGCACGACGGCCTCGACGCCGCGGTGGCCGATGCCATCGAGGACCACTACAAGCCGCGCTTCGCAGGCGACGAGCTGCCGCGCAACAGCGTGGGCCTGGTGGTCGCGCTGGCCGACAAGCTGGAAACGCTGGTAGGCATGTTCGGCATCGGCAACCTGCCTACCGGCGATCGCGACCCGTTCGCGCTGCGCCGCCATGCGCTCGGCGTGATCCGCATGCTGATCGAAAAAGACCTGCCGCTGGGCCTCGACGCGTTGCTGCAGGACGCCGCCGCGCAGTTCAGCGGCATTGCCGGTTTCGAAAGCAGCCGCGCCACGGGCGAACTGCAGGACTTCATCCTCGACCGCCTGGCCGGCAGCCTGCGCGAGCAGGGCGCCAGCGCGCAGGAGGTCGACGCCGTGCTGGCGCCGCGTCCGCAGCGCCTGGGCGAAGTGCCCAAGCTGCTTGCGGCGGTGCGCGCCTTTGCCGCCCTGCCCGCCGCCGCCGCCCTGGCCGCCGCCAACAAGCGCATCGGCAACATCCTCAAGAAGGCCCCCGAGGCCGACGCGCACGTCAGCGAACTGCTGCTGCAAGAGCCCGCCGAGAAGGCGCTGCACGCAGCCATGGCGCAGGTGGTGCCCGCCGCCAACGCGCAGTTCGAAGCCGGCGACTACACCGCCTCGCTGCAGACGCTGGCCGCGCTGCGCGAGCCGGTCGACGCCTTCTTCGACGGCGTGATGGTCAACGCCGAGCAGGCCGACCTGCGGCTGAACCGCCTGGGCCTGCTGATGTCGCTGCACGCCGCTATGAACCGCGTGGCGCAGCTCGAGCGGCTGGCCGTCTGAGTTCCCGCGCTCGATAATTCGCCCCATGAACCGGCAACAACAGATCGACGATTTCCTGCTCCAGGCGCACCGCCTGGCGGTATCGCGACTGCGCGCCGATCCGGGGCGGATCGCAGATGTTTCGGCAACGCTCGAACGATGGCAGGCGCAGGCCGGAGCGACCCGGTCCGACGCCTACTGGAACGAGTGGCGGGCCATGCTGGCGGCGGGTGTCGATGCCATCGAGGCCGCTACTTGCGGCACCGACGACCACGCCGTGGCGCTGCGCAATGTTTCTCCCGTTGGCGTCCTCATGACGCAGCGCGAACGCGGCGAACTCCTGCGTGCGGCGCGGCAAGGCGCACATGCAGCGTAGCGAAGCGGAACATGTGCTGCGCGCGGCGGCCGCGATTGCGCAGGAGCAGTCGTTTGTCGTGATCGGCAGCCAGGCGCTTCTCTTCCTGTTGCAGGATGCGCCGCAGAGCCTGCTGGTTTCGCGCGAACTCGATCTCTATCCGGCGCTGCATCCCGAGAAGTCGGACCTGATCGATGGCGCCATCGGCGCGTTGTCGAGCTTCGACGACACCTTCGGCTATCACGCGGACGGCGTGGGCCCGGAAACGGCGGTGATGCCGGGCGACTGGATGCAGCGCGCCAGCCTTCACTATGTCGGTGAACTGACGGTAGTGTGTCCGGAGTTGCACGACCTGGCGTTGTCCAAGTGCGTGGCGGGACGCGAGAAAGACGCCGATTTCGTGCGCGAGCTGCTCAGGCTCGAGCTGGTGTCGCCGGTGGTCCTGCGCGAGCGCGCCGCGTTGCTGGATGTGGCGAAATACCCGATGGCGCAAATTGGCGACTGGATCGAACGGCGTCGCATCGAAGCGGGAGTGCATTCATGAAACTCGTCATCCTCGACCGCAACGGCACGATCAACGTGCACCGCGAAGACTTCGTCAAGAGCGACATCGAGTGGACGCCGCTGCCTGGTGCGCTGGAGGCGGTGGCGCGGCTCAACCATGCGGGCTGGCACGTGGTGATCGCGTCCAACCAGTCGGGCCTGGGCCGCGGACTGTTCGACATGGCCTCGCTCAACGCCATGCACGCCAAGATGCACAAGATGCTCGCGGCGGTGGGCGGCAGGATCGACGCGGTGTTCTATTGCCCGCACAGCCCGGACGAGGATTGCGACTGCCGCAAGCCGAAGCCGGGCCTGTTCCTGCAGATCGGCGACCGCTACGGCATCGATCTGAAGGGCGTGCCTACCGCGGGCGACAGCCTGCGCGATCTCCAGGCCGGCGCGGCCGCCGGCTGCGAGCCGCACCTCCTGCTCACGGGCATGGGCGCGGCCTGCCGCGGCGTCGATCCGCTGCCTTCCGAATATCCGGCGAATACGGTGGTCCACACCGACCTCGCCGCCTTTGTCGATTTTCTGCTCGCGCGCGAAGCGCGGGCCGCTTTGCAGGTGACTGTCTGATGGCGTTTTTCCGTTCCGTTCTCCACGCGCTGTGGATGCTCGTCACCGTGATTCCCTGGGGCATCATCATGTGCGTCAGCTCGCTCTGGAAGCGCGGCATTCCGCTCTACTGGATGGCGGAGCGCTGGCTCGGCTGGGCCATCGGCGGCGCGCGCGTGCTGCTGGGCATCAAGACGCGCGTGAGCGGCATGGAGAACCTGCCGACCGACAAGCTCGCCGGCGCGGTGCTGCTGGTCAAGCACCAGTCCACGCTCGAGACTTTCCTGATGCCCACGCTGATGCCGCATCCGCTGGCCTACGTGTTCAAGAAAGAATTGATCTACATCCCGTTCTTCGGCTGGGCGATGGCCCGGCTGGACATGATCCACATCGACCGCAGCCAGCGCGCGCAGGCCTTCAACAAGGTGGTCAGCCAGGGCCGCAAGCTGCTGGCGCAGGGCATCTGGATCATCATGTTCCCCGAGGGCACGCGCATTCCGCGCGGCCAGAAGGGCACCTACAAGAGCGGCGGCACGCGGCTGGCCTGCGAGACCGGCGTGCCGGTGATCCCCATTGCCGTGACCTCGGCCAAGGTGTGGCCGCGCAAGGCCTTCATCAAGCGCCCGGGCGTGGTTGACGTGTCGATCGGCCCGGCCATCTCCAGCGTCGGCCGCAAGCCCGACGAACTGATGCGCGAAGTCGAGGCCTGGATCGAGGCCGAGATGCGCCGCCTCGACCCCGAGGCCTATCGCGACAGCCCGCCGCAGCTGCAGCAAGAAGCGGCGAGCTGAACGAAAGAGAACCCGCCATGGGGGGCCTGCTGCAGTTCACGCTGGACCTGTTCGAGGGACTGGGGAGCGAGTTCGCCCCGCGTGCGCCGGCACCCAAGCCGCCGCGCCGCGCGAAGAAGCCTGCCGGCCCCGTGGCCGCGCCTCCTGCTGTCGGTCCCGCCGCGCCGCCTGCGCCAGTGGCGCCGCGCGACCTGGTTCCCGGCCCGCCGGCCGTGCCGCTGGCCGACACCCTGACGCTCGCCAGCTTCGCGCACCCGCAGGCCACGCGCGAACTGGTGCTCGGCTCGGCGCGTGTGGCCTATGAATTCAAGCGCGGCAACCGCAAGACCATCGGCTTCCTCGTGGGCGCCGAGGGGCTGTCGGTGCGCGCGCCGCGCTGGGTGGCGTTGCGCGATGTCGATGCGGCCATCCGCGAGAAGTCGGACTGGATTTTGCGCAAGCTGGCCGAGACGCAGCAGCGCCACGCGCGCGTCGAGGCCACGCGCATCGAGTGGCGGGACGGCGCGGAGTTTCCGTTTCTCGGCGAGCCGGTGGTGATCCGGCTCGACCCGAAGCACGGCTTTGCCAGCGTCGGCGGCACGCTGGACGAAAAGGAAGGCGCCGGGCCGCGCGTGCTGCGCCTGGCGGTGGCGCAGAACGCCGAGCCCTCTCAGATCCGCGACGCGGCGCAGGCCTGGCTCACGCGGCAGGCGCGCAAGCTCTTCATCGAGCGGCTCGACCACTTCGCGCCGCTGCTCGGCGTGCGCTGGCAGAAGCTGTCGCTGTCGAACGCGGCCACGCGCTGGGGCAGCGCGAGCGCCGACGGGTCGATCCGGCTCAACTGGCGGCTGATTCATTTCCGCATGCCGGTGATCGACTACGTGGTCGCTCATGAACTGGCCCACCTGCGCGTGATGGACCATTCGCACCGCTTCTGGGAAACCGTCGAGAGCGTGGTGCCCGACTACGACCAGCTGCGCCGCCAGCTCAAGGACGAAGCGGTTCCCCGCTGGTCCTGAAGCCTGCCGGGCCGGCTCAGCGTGCGTGCGTGACGCCGCCGTCCACCACCAGCGTCGAACCCATCACATAGTCGCCCGCGCGCGACGCCAGGTAGATGGCCGCGCCCGCCATGTCTTCCGGCACGCCGATGCGTCCGGCGGGAATGCGGCCCTTGACCTCGTCGCCGTGGTCGCGCGCGTCCTTGTTCATGTCCGAGGCAAAGGCGCCGGGCGCGATTGCGCTCACCACGATGCGGTCTTGCGCCAGCCGCAGTGCCATGCGCCGCGTGAGCTGGATCAGGCCGGCCTTGCTGGCCGCGTACGAGTAGGTTTCCTGCGGATTGACGGAAATGCCGTCGATCGAGGCGATGTTGATGACCTTCGCGAGGTGGTCCGTAGCGGCCTTCTTGAGCATCGGCGTGAGCGCCTGGGTGAGGAAGAAGGGCGTCTTGAGGTTCAGGTCCACTACCTTGTCCCAGCCGCTTTCCGGGAACTCCGCATAGGGCGCCCCCCAGGCCGCGCCGGCGTTGTTCACCAGGATGTCGAGCGTGCCTTCGTGCTTCGCATAGGCCTCTACCAGCTTCTGCGCGCCTTCCACCGTCGACACGTCCGCCGGCAGCGACACGCAGTGGCCGAATGCCGACAGCTCTTTTGCCGTCTGGTCGCAGGCCGCGGCCTTGCGCGCCGAGATGTACACGCGCGCGCCCTGGGCCAGGTAGCCCTCGGCGATCATGCGGCCGATGCCGCGCGAGCCGCCGGTGATCAGTGCGGTGCGGCCCTTCAGCGAGAAGAGTTTGGTGGTGTCCATGGTGCGGTTGTCTCCTGAATGAAAGATTTTCAGGAAACGAGCTTAGTGCGCGCCGCGCCCCGGCCGCGTCACCTTGGTGCCAGCGACAGGTTCCGGGGGCTGGTGAAGCGGCGCGGCTCGCCGGTGACCGGGTCGGTGAAGGCCACCGACTTGGCCAGCAGCTGCAGCGGCTTGTCGAAGTCGTCGGTGTTCTCGGGCAACAGCACGGGGTAGATCGGGTCGTTGACGATCGGCATGCCCAACGCCTGGCAGTGAACGCGCAACTGGTGCTTGCGGCCGGTGACCGGCGAGAGCTTGAGCAGCGCTTGGCCGTCGCGCGCGGCCAGCAGTTCGATGTGCGTCTCGGAGTTGGGCTCGCCGGGCTCCTCGCGCACGCGCATGAAATGGTCGTCGTCGACCAGCCTGCTGCGGTAGGTGGAGGGCACCGACGAGACGCCGTCCTGCCAGGGCACGACCGCTTCGTAGTGCTTGTCGATGCGGCGCTCGGGAAACATCGCCTGGTAGGCGCCGCGCGTTTCGGGCCGCACCGAGAACAGCACCAGCCCCGAGGTGCTGCGGTCGATGCGGTGCAGCGGCACCAGGTCGTCGATCTTCAGCTTGCGCTTGAGCCGCACCAGCAGGCTTTCCTGCAGGTATTTGCCGGTGGGCGTGACCGGCACGAAAGGCGGCTTGTCGACCACCAGCAACTGGTCGTCCTGGAACACCACCTGTTCCTCGAAAGGAATGTGCACCTCGTTGTCGAGGGAGCGGTAGTAGTACACGCGCAGCGGCGACTGGTAGCGGCGCTGCGCCGTCACCGGCACGTGGTACTCGTCGATCACGTCGTTCGCCGCGATGCGTTCGAGCCAGGCCTCGCGCGTGATGGCGGGGAAGCGCTCGATCAGGAACTCGGCGATGGTCGGCCAAGGGCCATGGGGCAGGCCGACGCAACTGGGGCCAACGCCATCGCGCGTGGGCAGCGGCAGCTGCGGCGGCCGGCGTCTCGTCATCGCGCGGTTGCTTCCCGCAGCAGCGGCAACGCTTCGGCAAACGAAGGCCGCGCGGCGGGAACGGGCTGCAGGCAACGGTCCTTGAAGGCGCTCACCGATGCCGGCGCTGCGTCGGTGCAGCGCTCGAGCAGCTCTTCGAGCAGGCAACCGAAGGCGCGCATTTCGAGCGCCTGGAATGCACGTGCCTGCGCATCGTCGAGCGAGCCGGTCATCCAGGCCGCTCCGAAGTCGCCGAGCCGGCCTTCGCCTTCGGGGCTGCGCAGGATGTTGTGCGCATACAGGTCGCCATGAAGAATGCTGCGCGCATGCAGATGCTGCATGGCCGACGCGACGTCCCGCGCGATGCGCAGGGCGACGGCGGCGGGCCAGCGTGCATCGTCCGCATAGACGTCGCGGGTGCACGATGCCAGGCTCGGCGGCCCCGCGAGCGTGGTGAAGCGCTGGTCGACCAGCCCCATCACCAGGCCTTCGGTGCCCTGTGGATGCCCGTCGATGCGGCTTTGCGCCGCGATCAGCGTGGGGTGCGCACCCGCGCCGATGCAGGCGGCCATTTCGCTGTGAGGCCAGCCGTCGCTGGTGACAGCGCCCTTGAACAGCTTGACCGCCACCTGTTGCGATGCGCCGAGCGTCGCCTGGTGGATCACGCCCGATGCGCCTTCGCCGAGCTTGCGGCCCAGCGTCAGTTCATGCCAGTCGACATGCGGTACCGACCGCGCGGCGATGGCGGCGTCTTCGGCTTGCGTGTCGAAGGGGTTGCCGGCGCAGGCGAGCCACGACAGGCGCGGCAGCGTCGGCAGCCATCCGGGCAGCGTCTCGAAGCGGTTGGCCGAGATGCGCAGCAGTTCGAGCCGCTCGAGCTCGGCCATCGAAGGCGGCAGCGCTCGCAGCAGGTTGCCCGCCAGCATCAGCTTCTGCATGCGAGTGCATGCGCCGAGCGCATCGGGCAGTTCTTCGATCTGGTTGTCGGTGAGGATCAGCCAGCGCAGCGAAGGCGGCAGGGCGGCGGCCGGCACGCTGCGGATCCGGTTGGCCTTGAAGCCCACGATGTCGAGGCTGTGGCACCGGCCGACGGCTTCGGGCAGCTCGGTGAAGCGGTTGTCGGAGCAGAAGAGCACGCGCAGCCTGTGAAGGCGGTGCAGGTCGTCGGGCAGGGTGTCGAGCGCATTGCCCGACAGGTTCAGTACCTCGAGCGAATCGGCAAGGTCCAAAACCTCTCGCGGAAACTCGGTGAGTCCGCACGAGAGGTCGATTCTTGTTGCGCCTGCCAGCCGGCCCGCGCGCAGCTGAGCCAGCGTGTCGTCCATCCGGAGAGTCTAAGCCGTGGTGGCTTTGGGGCCGAAGCGGTAGATGCCGTCCTTGCCCAGCTCGCGCTTCACCTGGCCGGAGAACCACAGCAGGTGCAGGTGGGCCACGGTCTCGCCCATGGCGAAGGTCATCTGGTGCAGGTCGAGCTCGCGCTTGAACAGGATCGGTAGGCCTTCGGCAGCGGTGAGCGGGCGCGCCACGCAGGCTTCGAGCAGTTCGGCCAGTCGGTCGCGGTGGTGCTCCTGCAGCTGTTCGACGCGGCGGTGGATGCCGGTGAACGGCTTGCCGTGCGAGGGCAGGCCCAGCGTGTCGGCCGGCAGGGCCTTGAACCTGTCGATGCTGTCGAGAAAGAGCCGCAGCGAATTGGCCTCGGGCTCGCCCGCATGCACGCTCACGTTGGTGGAAATGCGCGGCAGCATCATGTCGCCGCCCAGCAGCAGCTTGAGTTCGTCGCAGTACAGCGAGATGTGCTCCGGCGCATGGCCGTAGCCGCTGATGCATCGCCAGGCATGGCCGTCGATCATGACGGTGTCGCCGTCGAGCATGCGCACGAAGCTGTCGGGCACCGAGGGCACCATGTTCGCGTAGTAGTTGGTGCGCGCGCGGATCTTGGCGATGGATTCGGGGTCGGTCAGGCCGTGCGAGGCAAAGAAGCGCGCGGCCTGTTCGCCGCCTGCCAGGGTGTCGCCGGCGGTGCTGAGCACGCGCGCCACGTGGTAGTCGGTAGAGCTGATCCACAGCGGCACGTTCCAGCGCTGGCACAGCCAGTGGGCCAGGCCGATGTGGTCGGGGTGCATGTGGGTGACGATGACGCGCAGGATCGGCAGGCCCTGCAGCTGCGTCTCGAAGATCTGTTCCCACTGCGCGCGGGCCTCGTCGTGGGCGATGCAGCAGTCGACCACCGTCCAGCCCGTCACGCCGTCGATGGTGTCGCGCAGCAGCCAGAGGTTGATGTGGTCGAGCGCGAAGGGCAGCCGCATGCGGATCCAGCGCACGCCGGGCGCCACTTCCATGGCTTCGCCGGGCTGGGGCAGCGTGTCGCCCAGGGGGTAGTGGAGTTCGCGTTCGAGGAGGTTCATGTAAGATTGACGTTTACGTAAACGTCATGGAATAAGGGCACCATTGTAGGGATCACGGGGGAAACCTGCTGTCGCCCCGGTAACCCTCCTTCCGGCGTTCCTTTCGCCTCCACTGTCGTCATGCCTGCGCAAACCTTCACCATCAGCCAGCTCGCGAAGGAATTCGACCTCACGACGCGGGCCATCCGCTTCTACGAGGACATGGGCCTGCTCACGCCCGAGCGCGCCGGGCTGCAGCGCATCTACAGCGCGCGCGACCGCGCCCGGCTCACGCTCACGCTGCGCGCCAAGCGCCTCGGCCTGAGCCTGACGGAGGCCAAGGACATCCTCGACATGTACGACAGCCCGCGCGACACGGTGCCGCAGCTGGAAAAGTTTCTCGGCGTGCTGGGTGCCCACCGGGCCCAGCTCGAGGCGCAGCTGGCCGAACTGCAGGCGAACCTCGCGGAAGTGCGCGAGCACGAGAAAAAGGGGCGCGCCACGCTGGCCAGGGCGCAAAAGGCCGCCAAAGCCTGAAAACACACGACTCATCGACAATAGCTGACTATGTCCGACACCGATAACCTCAACGACCTCTTCGCCCACAACCGTGCCTGGTCCGCCCAGATGGAGCGTGACCGCCCCGGCTTCTTCACCAGCCTGGTGAAGCAGCAGACGCCGCGTTACATGTGGATCGGCTGTTCCGACAGCCGCGTGCCCGCCAACCAGATCACCGGCCTGGAGCCGGGCGAAGTGTTCGTGCACCGCAACGTGGCCAACATCGTGGTGCACTCCGACCTCAACGCGCTCTCGGCGATCCAGTTCGCGGTCGAGCACCTGAAGGTCGAGCACATCATGGTGGTGGGCCACTATGGCTGCGCCGGCGTCAAGGCTGCGCTCAGCGGCAAGCGCATCGGCCTGGCCGACAACTGGATCCGCCATATCCAGGACGTGCGCGACCGCCACCACGTGATGCTCGAGAGCCTGCCCGACGAGGAAGCACGCGTCGATGCACTGTGCGAGCTCAACGTGGCCGAGCAGGTGGTCAACGTGGCCGTCAGCACCGTCATGGTCGACGCCTGGGCGCGCGGCCAGAAGGTCCGCATCCACGGCTGGACCTTCGGCGTGCACGACGGCCTGCTGCAGGACCTCGGCCTGAGCGTGGACGGCACCCAGCCGCTCGACGCCGTCTACAAGGCCGCGGTGCAGCGCATCCGCTACAAGTGGGGCAAGCCCGGCGCATCGGTGCAGTCGATCACGGCGGCGCAGCCCGAGGCCGACGGCACCACCGCAGCCACCTGAGCGGCGCAGCGCCGTCGTCCTCCATTCCGTCCGTTCCGCCATGTTCCCGCAGCGTCTCGATTCGCCGCTGGCTTATGACATTGCCAAGGCGATGATGGACGGCTTCAACCGGCACTACCGGTTGTTCCGGGCGGAGTCGGCGCGCGCCAAGCACCGCTTCGAAACCGCCGACTGGCACGGCCAGCAGCGGGCGCAGCGCGAGCGCATCGAGTTCTACGACCTGCGCGTGAGCGAGGCCGTGGCCCGGCTAGAGAAAGAGTTCAAGGCCGGCGAGCAGCCCATGGACGTGTGGCACCAGGTCAAGCTGCACTACATCGGGCTGCTGGTGGACCACCACCAGCCCGAGCTGGCCGAGAGCTTCTTCAATTCGGTGACCACCAAGATCCTGCACCGCGCGTACTTCCAGAACGACTTCATCTTCGTGCGCCCGGCCATCAGCACCGAGTACATCGAGCCGCGCGGCGCGCCCACCTACCGCCCGTACTACCCAGAGCCCGACACGCTGGCTGATACGGTCGAGCAGATGCTCGACGACTTTTCTCTGCTCGGCAACTTTGCCAACAAGCGGCGCGACGCGGAGCGCGTGGCGCACGTCATCCTGAACCGCTTCCACCAGGTCAAGCTGCGCGCCAACTTCCAGCTGCAGGTGCTGTCGGGCCTGTTCTTCCGCAACAAGGGCGCCTACGTGGTCGGCAAGATCATGAACGGCTTCACCGAGATCCCGTTCTCGCTGCCCATACTGCACGACAGCCACGGCAGGTTCTATATCGACGCCGCGCTGTTCGGCGAAGACGACCTGCAGATGCTCTTCAGCTTTGCGCGCGCGTACTTCATGGTCGACATGGAAGTGCCCTCGGCCTGGGTGCAGTTTCTGCGCTCGCTCATGCCGCGCAAGCCGCGCGCCGAGATCTACAACGCGCTCGGCCTCGCCAAGCAGGGCAAGACGCTGTTCTACCGAGACTTCCTCTCGCACCTGAACTACTCCAGCGACCGCTTCCGCATCGCACCCGGCATCAAGGGCATGGTCATGCTGGTGTTCGACCTGCCGTCGTTCCCGTTCGTGTTCAAGGTCATCAAGGACTTCTATCCGCCGCAGAAGGACACCACGCGCGAGCAGATCAAGGGCAAGTACATGCTCGTGAAGCAACACGACCGCGTGGGCCGCATGGCCGACACGCTGGAGTACAGCGACGTGGGTTTTCCGCTCGACCGTTTCGAGCCCGGGCTGATCGAGGAGATCCGCAAGTTCGCGCCCAGCCAGCTCGAGATCGGCGACCGCGACGGCAACGGGGAAATGGAGCTGGTGCTCAAGCACGTCTACATCGAGCGGCGCATGATCCCGCTGAACATCTACCTGCAGGAAGCCTTCGACACGCTGGCCCACCCCGAGAGCCCGGCACATGCCAGGCGTGCGAAAGACCAGCTCGAGCATGCGGTCGTGGAGTACGGCAACGCCATCAAGGACATGGTGGCGGCCAACATCTTTCCCGGCGACATGCTGTGGAAGAACTTCGGCGTCACGCGCGGCGGCAAGGTGGTGTTCTACGACTACGACGAGATCGAATACGTCACCGACTGCAAGTTCCGCAAGGTGCCCGCGCCGCGAAACGAGGAAGAAGAAATGAGCGGCGAAGTCTGGTATTCGGTCGGCCCGAAGGACGTGTTCCCCGAGACCTTCGAGCCCTTCCTGCTGGGCAACAAGGACGTGCGCGAGGCCTTCATGGCCCACCACGCCGACCTGCTCGACGCCGCCTTCTGGCAGCACCACAAGGAACGCATCCAGGCCGGGCAGATGCTCGATGTGTTCCCCTACGAAGAGTCGCAGCGCTTCCAGCACGAAGGGCACGCAACGCACTTCTGACCCGACTGGCTGTTTTCGATTTCCGCTTTCACATCATTCCTGAAGGAGACCTCCACATGTCCGAATCCATCGTCATCGTCGGCCTTGCCCGCACCCCCATGGGCAGCTTCCAGGGCGACTTCTCGTCGCTCTCCGCGCACGACCTGGGCGGCGCCGCCATCAAGGCCGCCGTCGAGCGCGCGGGCATCGCGCCAGACAGCGTGGGCGAAGTGCTGTTCGGCAACTGCCTGATGGCCGGCCAGGGCCAGGCCCCGGCGCGCCAGGCGGCCTACAAGGGTGGCCTGCCCGACAGCGCGGGCGCGGTCACGCTCAGCAAGATGTGCGGCTCGGCCATGAAGGCCGCGATGCTGTCGCACGACCTGCTGCTGGCCGGCACGCACGACGTGATCGTCGCGGGTGGCATGGAAAGCATGACCAACGCGCCCTACCTCATGCTCAAGGGCCGTGGCGGCTACCGCATGGGCCACGACCGCATCTTCGACCACATGATGCTCGACGGCCTGGAAGACGCCTACCAGCCGGGCCGCTCCATGGGCACCTTCGGCGAAGACTGCGCCGCCAAGTACAAGTTCACGCGCGAGCAACAGGACGCCTTTGCCATCGCCAGCGTCGAGCGCGCCAAGAAGGCCACCGAGACCGGCCTCTTCAAGGACGAGATCGTGCCCGTCACGGTCAAGGGCCGTGGCGGCGACACGGTGATCTCCGTCGACGAAGGCCCGGGCAAGGTCAAGCTCGACAAGATCCCCACGCTCAAGCCCGCGTTCAAGAAAGAGAACGGCACCATCACCGCCGCTTCGAGCTCGTCGATCAACGACGGCGCCGCCGCGCTGGTGATGATGACCGAGTCGCATGCGAAGAAGATCGGCGCCAAGCCCATCGCCCGCATCGTCGGCCATGCCACGCACGCGCAGCAGCCCGAGTGGTTCTCCACCGCGCCTGTGGGCGCCGTCGCCAAGCTGTTCAAGAAGACGGGCTGGGCCGTGAAGGACGTCGACCTGTGGGAAGTGAACGAAGCCTTCGCCGTGGTGCCGATGGCGCTGATGCACGAGCTGGACGTGTCGCACGAGATCGTCAACGTGCACGGCGGCGCCTGCGCGCTGGGCCACCCGATCGGCGCCAGCGGCGCGCGCATCATGGTCACGCTCATTCACGCGCTGAAGGCGCGCGGCAAGAAGCGCGGCGTGGCCACGCTGTGCATCGGCGGCGGCGAGGGCACCGCCGTGGCACTCGAATTGCTATAAGAGCAGCGCTGAGGGCGTCCGAGCACGGGCGCTCCCAGCTTTTTTTTCATCCAGACATTCGAATAAATGCGTAGAGCAGGAGATTTCATGCGCCCATCCATCCACCGTACCGCCATTGCCGCCTTGCTGGCCGCCGCTTTCCTGGCACCCGCCGCCAGCTGGGCCCAGAAGCGCGACAACGTGCTGTTCCAGGCCGCTACCGACGAGCAGCCCGCGGTGATCAAGACGCTGGAGAAGCTCGTCAACATCGAGACCGGCACCGGTGATGCCGAAGGCATCGCCGCCGCCGGCAACTACCTCGAGGGCGAACTCAAGAACCTGGGCTTCACCGTCACGCGCAGCAAGTCGGCCGGCATCGTGGTGGGCGACAACATCGTGGGCAAGATCAAGGGCCGCGGCGGCAAGAACCTGCTGCTGATGTCGCACATGGACACGGTGTACCTGAAGGGCATCCTCGCGAAGGCTCCGTTCCGCGTCGAGGGCGACAAGGCCTACGGCCCCGGCATCGCCGACGACAAGGGCGGCAACGCGGTCATCCTGCACACGCTCAAGCTGCTCAAGGAATACGGCGTGCGCGACTACGGCACCATCACCGTGCTGTTCAACACCGACGAGGAAAAAGGCTCCTTCGGCTCGCGCGACCTGATCCAGGAAGAAGCCAAGCTGGCCGACTACGTGCTTTCCTTCGAGCCCACCAGCGCCGGCGACGAGAAGCTGTCGCTCGGCACCTCGGGCATCGCCTATGTGCAGGTCAACATCACCGGCAAGGCATCGCATGCGGGCGCCGCGCCCGAGCTGGGCGTGAACGCGCTGGTCGAGGCCTCCGACCTGGTGCTGCGCACGATGAACATCGACGACAAGTCGAAGAACCTGCGCTTCAACTGGACCATCGCCAAGGCCGGCAACGTGTCGAACATCATCCCGGCCACCGCCACGCTGAATGCCGACGTGCGCTATGCACGCAACGAAGACTTCGACGCCGCCATGAAGACGCTGGAAGAGCGCGCTCAGCAGAAGAAGCTGCCCGAGGCCGACGTCAAGGTGATCGTCACGCGCGGCCGCCCGGCCTTCAATGCCGGTGAAGGCGGCAAGAAGCTGGTCGACAAGGCCGTGGCGTACTACAAGGAAGCCGGCGGCACGCTGGGCGTGGAAGAGCGCACCGGCGGCGGCACCGACGCGGCCTATGCAGCGCTCTCCGGCAAGCCCGTGATCGAAAGCCTGGGCCTGCCGGGCTTCGGCTACCACAGCGACAAGGCCGAGTACGTGGACATCAGCGCCATTCCGCGCCGCCTGTACATGGCTGCCCGCCTGATCATGGACCTGGGCGCAGGCAAGTGAATGCTGCCCCCCGGCTTTTCACTCGCCTTGCTCGTGTAACTCCACCCCCCGAGGGGGAGGCGCGGTCCGCCTTGGGGCGGCCCGGCGGCGACCGCCTCTTCACATAGAAGGAACTGCCATGTTGTTGACAGCAGACCAGGAAGCCATTCGCGACGCTGTGCGCGATTTCTCGCAAGCCGAGCTGTGGCCCAACGCCCCCAAGTGGGACCGCGAGCACAGCTTTCCGAAGGAAGCGCACCAGGGCCTCGCGGCGCTGGGCGCCTACGGCATCTGCGTGCCCGAGGAGCATGGCGGTGCCGGCCTCGACTACCTCACGCTGGCGCTGGTGCTGGAAGAAATCGCGGCCGGCGACGGCGGCACCAGCACCGCCATCAGCGTGACCAACTGCCCCGTCAACGCCATCCTCATGCGCTACGGCAACGCGCAGCAGAAGAAACAGTGGCTCGAGCCGCTGGCGCAGGGACACATGCTCGGCGCCTTCTGCCTCACCGAGCCGCAGGCCGGTAGCGATGCGTCGAGCCTGCGCACCACGGCGCGCAAGGACGGCGACGCCTACGTGATCGACGGCGTCAAGCAGTTCATCACCAGCGGCAAGAACGGCCATGTGGCCGTCGTCATTGCCGTGACCGACAAGGGCGCGGGCAAGCGCGGCATGAGCGCGTTCCTCGTGCCGACCGACGCGCCGGGCTACAACGTCGCACGCTTGGAAGACAAGCTGGGCCAGCACAGCAGCGACACCGCACAGATCAACTTCGACGGCTGCCGCATCCCGGTGGAAAACCTCATCGGCGCCGAAGGCGAGGGCTACAAGATCGCCCTCGGCGCGCTGGAAGGCGGCCGCATCGGCATTGCAGCGCAGAGCGTGGGCATGGCGCGCAGCGCCTTCGACGTGGCGCTGGCCTATGCCAAGGAACGCCAGGCCTTCGGCGGTTCGATCTTCGACCAGCAGGCCGTGGGCTTTCGCCTCGCCGAATGCGCAACGCAGCTCGAAGCCGCGCGCCAGCTGATCTGGCATGCCGCCGCCTTGCGCGACGCCGGCCGGCCCTGCCTGAAGGAGGCCGCCATGGCCAAGCTGTTCTCCAGCGAGATGGCCGAGCGCGTGTGCAGCGCCGCCATCCAGACGCTGGGGGGCTACGGCTACGTGAACGACTTTCCGCTGGAGCGCATCTACCGCGACGTACGCGTGTGCCAGATCTACGAAGGCACGTCGGACATCCAGAAGCTCTTGATTCAACGCGCGCTGGCGTGAACCGGCGCGGCGGACGCCAGCGGGCCAATCACCCGGCGGCCGCCTGTCATCGGTTTCGACGACAGACAACCGCGCGCCGCAAGCGCAGCATGGCGGCCTCTCTTGTCGGAGGCCTTCGCCATGTCCATTTCAAAATCCGTTCCCTCCACCGCCCTGGCCCTGCTGTGCCTTGGCGCCCCCAGCCTGCCGGCGCAGGCGCAGACCGCCGCCGTGCCTGACATCGCCACGCTGACCGCGACCGAAGCCGCGAAGCAGCTGTGCGCCGGTACCGTCACCAGCGAGCAGCTGGTCACGGCCTACATCGCCCAGGCCAAGGCCAGGGCGAACCTCAATGCCTTCATCGCGCTCGACGAAGCCGGCGCACTGAAGCAGGCGCGCGCCGCCGATGCACTGCGCAAGCGCGGGGGGAGCTGCAAGCCGCTCGCGGGGCTGCCCGTGGCCATCAAGGACAACATCCAGGTGCAGGGCCTGCCAGCGACAGCCGGCACGCCTGCGCTCAAGGGCTTCGTGCCCGGCGCCGATGCACCCGTGGTGGCCAGGCTGCGCGCCGCCGGCGCCGTGGTGCTCGGCAAGACCAACATGCACGAGCTGGCCTTCGGCGTCACCGGCTACAACCCCGCGTTCCAGAGCGGGCCCGAGGTGGGCGTGCGCAATGCCTACGACGCAAGCCGTATCGCGGGCGGATCTTCGTCGGGCAATGGCGCGGCACTCGGCGCGCGCATGGTGCCGGCCGCGCTCGGCACCGACACCGGCGGCTCGGTGCGCATTCCGTGCGCGTTCAACGGCTGCGCGTCGTTGCGCCCGAGCATGGGCCGCTATCCGCAGCAGGGCATCGCGCCCATCTCGCACACGCGCGACACGGCCGGGCCGATGGCGCAATCGATGGCCGACGTGGCGCTGCTCGACGGCGTGATCGCCGGCGGCAAGCCGCTCAGGCCCGCCGACCTGAAGCGCGTGCGGCTCGGCGTGGTGCAGGCCTTCTACGCCAACCTCGACGCCGACACGCGCGCCGCCACCGACGCCGCGCTCGCCAGGCTGCGGGCTGCCGGTGTCACGCTGGTGGATGTGGAGATGCCGAAGCTGATGGAGCTCAACGGCGCGATCGGCTTTCCGCTCGCACTCTACGAGGCGCACGACGACATGGCGGCCTACCTCGCGAAGTACCGCACCGGTATCGACATCGCGCAGCTCGCGGCCGGCATCGCCAGCCCTGACGTCAAGGGCACCTTCGACGCCTTCGTGATCCCGCGCAAGCTGCCCGCGCCCACCGGCACGGTCGATGCGAAGCCGGTCTACGACAACGCAATGCGCGTCGCGCGGCCTGCACTGCAGAAGCTCTACCGCGACACCTTCGCCAAGAACAGGCTCGACGCGCTGGTGTTCCCGACCGTGCCGCGCGTGGCGCTGGCCGCCGCGCCCGAAGCCAGCAGCCCGGAGAACTTCGGCGCGCTGATCCAGAACACCGACCCCGGCAGCAACGCCGGAATCCCGGGCGTGCAGCTGCCATCGGGCCTCGGCGCGACGACGGGCCTGCCCGTGGGGCTGGAACTCGACGGCCCGGCCGGCAGCGACCGCAAGCTGCTGGCCGTGGGGCTCGCCGTGGAACAGGTGCTCGGCCGGCTGCCCGCGCCCAAATAAGCAAGCAAGCCGGCGTGCGTGGTCAGCGCCCGGCCGGCGGCACGCTCCAGCCGGCCAGCGCCGCGCGGCGCTCGATGCCCAGCTTGTCGAAGATGCGCCGCAGGTAGGTGCGCACGGTGGGCACGCCCACCTCCATGCGCCGCGCGATCTCCTTGTCGGTGAGGCCTTCGCGCACGCAGCGCGCCACCTGCTGCTCGCGTGCGCTCAGCAGGGACCATGCAGCGTCGTGCGCTTGCCGTGGCGGGGGCAAGGCGATGGCCGCAGCCGCGCGCTGTGCCCGCTGCAGCGCCCCGGCGAACGCCGGTTCGATCAGGTCGAGCAGCGCCTTCTCGTGGTCGCCGAAATCGCCGCGTTCCCTGCGCCGCCAGATCCGCAGGTCGCCCAGCGCGCGGTCGCCATCGAACGCATGCAGGTTCATGCCCCAGTGCAGGCCGTCGCGCGAGAGAAAGTCGTTGAAGAACGGGGTGCGCATCAGTGCGCGCTGCGGCATCACCTCGGTCACGCGCGTGGCGCGGCGGCGCGACTGCAGCACGAAGGTGATCGGGTCGTGGTGCTGGTGCCACTGCGCATAGCGGTCGAGGTTGCCGGGCTCCATGTTGATCGCCACGCGCGCGCCGAAGCTGCGGCTGCCCGCATCCCACACGAACGAGGCGAACTGGTCCGCGCGCAGCAGGTCGAGCAGCGCCCGGCCCAGGCGCTCGCGAATATCGCGCTCGTTGCCGGCGGCGTCTTCCGCCAGCAGCGTGAATACGCCGCGCAACGCCTGCTGTTCAGTGCCTGTGAGGTACATCGCCGTTCTTCCGGTGGGATCGCTGTGACGCTAGCGTTTAGCAAGCGCCGCGCCAAGGGTGAATGCCCTCGGCGCGGTACCCCGGGGCTTGTCCCATCGGCACATGGCCCGCAAGGTGTTCCAATAGCGGTCTTCATGAGTGCCATCGATCCCACCACCGGACCTTGTCCCTGCGGCCGTACCGACCGCCGCGACAAGCCCATCGGCTACGCCCTGTGCTGTGGCCGCTATCTCGACGATTTCGAGAACACGCCGGCGCCAGACGCCGAATCGCTGATGCGTTCGCGCTACTCGGCCTTCGTGCTCGAGCGCGCCGAATACCTGCTCGCCACCTGGGACGCCGCCAAGCGGCCGGCCTCCATCGAGTTCGAGCCCGGCGTCAAGTGGCTGGGGCTGGACATCCGTTCGCGCTCGGTGCTGGACGCCGACCACGCCGAGGTCGAGTTCGTCGCCCGCCAGCGCAGCGCGGCCACCGGCGCCGCCACCCGGCTGCACGAGCGCAGCCGTTTCGTGCGCGAGGGCACGCGCTGGTTCTACCTCGACGGCGATCTGCAGCAGCCCCTGGCTTGACGCGCCGGTCGGCGGCTCGCACAATCGGCCCCGCTCCGGGGTGCACGCATGTGGCGTGCTGAGATGGCAAAGCTGCCGACCCGCGAACTTGATCCGGGTCATACCGGCGTAAGAAGAGCTGCACTCCCTGACTCCGGTCCGTCACTCCCCCTTCCGTGACGGGCTTCCCGAAGTCCACCGAGCGATTGCGGAGCACCCTTTCCCTCAACAAGGAGTGCCTCCGATGAATGCCCCCGACAAGTTCACCTCGCTGCTTTCGCTCACGCGCGAGCCTTTTCCCGCGTCCCACAAGTGCGTGATTCCGGGCAGCCGGCCCGACCTGCAGGTGCCGGTGCGCGACGTGCTGCTGACCAACGGCGAGACCGTCTCCCTCTACGACACCTCCGGCCCCTACACCGATTCGAAGGTCGAGATCGACGTGCGCCGCGGCCTGCCCGACGTGCGCGGCGCCTGGGTCATCGAGCGCAATGACACGGAAAGTTACGAAGGCCGCTCGCACCATGCGCTGGACGACGGCGCCAAGAACGAAGACCGCGACGCGCAGCGCCTGGCCGAACTGCGCGCCGGTGCCTCGGCGCTGCAGCGCCAGCCGCGCCGCGCGAAGTCGGGCGCCAACGTCACGCAGATGCACTACGCGCGCCGCGGCATCGTCACCCCCGAGATGGAATACGTGGCCCTGCGCGAGAACGGCAAGCGCGAGTGGATGGCCGAGTACCTCGCCAACGAGGAGCGTGCGAAGCGCGTGGCGGGCAACCCGATGGGCGCGAGCATTCCGCGCATCATCACGCCCGAATTCGTGCGCGACGAGGTGGCGCGCGGCCGCGCCATCATTCCGGCCAACATCAACCACCCCGAAGTCGAGCCGATGGCCATCGGCCGCAACTTCAAGGTGAAGATCAACGCCAACATCGGCAACTCTGCCGTTACCTCCAGCATCGAGGAAGAAGTCGAAAAGCTGGTGTGGGCCATCCGCTGGGGCGCCGACAACGTGATGGACCTGTCGACCGGCAAGAACATCCACACCACGCGCGACTGGATCGTGCGCAACTCGCCGGTGCCCATCGGCACCGTGCCGATCTACCAGGCGCTGGAGAAGGTGGGCGGCGTGGCCGAAGACCTCACCTGGGAGATCTACCGCGACACGCTCATCGAGCAGGCGGAGCAGGGCGTCGACTACTTCACCATCCACGCCGGGCTGCGCCTGCCGTTCATCCACCTCACGGCCGACCGCATGACAGGCATCGTGTCGCGCGGCGGCTCGATCATGGCCAAGTGGTGCATCGCGCACCACAAGGAGAGCTTCCTCTACACGCACTTCGAGGACATCTGCGACATCATGAAGGCCTACGACGTGAGCTTCTCGCTCGGCGACGGCCTGCGCCCCGGCTCGGGCGCCGACGCCAACGACGAAGCGCAGTTCGCCGAGCTGCGCACGCTGGGCGAGCTCACGCAGATCGCCTGGAAGCACGACGTGCAGACCATGATCGAAGGCCCGGGCCACGTGCCGATGCACATGATCCAGTCGAACATGGACGAGCAGCTCAAGCACTGCCACGAGGCGCCGTTCTACACGCTGGGGCCGCTGACCATCGACATCGCGCCGGGCTACGACCACATTGCCAGCGCCATCGGCGCGGCCATGATCGGCTGGGCCGGCACCGCGATGCTCTGCTACGTGACGCCCAAGGAACACCTGGGCCTGCCCGACCGCGACGACGTGAAGCAGGGGATCATTGCGTACAAGATCGCCGCGCATGCGGCCGACGTGGCCAAGGGGCACCCGGGCGCGCGCTCGCGCGACGACGCGCTGAGCAAGGCGCGCTTCGAGTTCCGCTGGCAGGACCAGTTCAACCTGGGCCTCGACCCCGACACCGCGCGCGAATTCCACGACGAGACGCTGCCGAAAGACTCGAGCAAGGTGGCGCACTTCTGCTCCATGTGCGGCCCGAAGTTCTGCTCGATGAAGATCACGCAGGAAGTGCGCGAGTACGCCGCGAAGAAGGGCGTGGCCGAAGCCGAGGCCATGACCGAGGGCATGGAAGAGAAGTCGAAGGAATTCATGGCCGGCGGCGGCGAGATCTACATTCCGATCAAGGCCGTGTCCTGAGCTTGTCGCGGGGTCGTTGCTACCATGGAGGCATGACCCCTTTTCCCTTTTCCGCGGTCCTGTTCGACTGCGACGGCGTTCTCGTCGATTCCGAACCCATCACCAACCGCGTGCTCGCCGAGATGCTCGGCGAGCTCGGTTGGCACATCAGCACCGAGGAATCGATGAACACCTTCACCGGCAAGGCGGTGAAGGACGAGGCCGCGCTCATCGAGTCCAAGACCGGCGTGAAGATCACCGACGAATGGCTGCGCAGCTTCCGTGCGCGCCGCAACGAAGCGCTGGAGCGCGACCTCGTCGCCATCCCGAACGCGCCGGCCGCCATCCGCGCGATCCATGCGCGGCTCAAGGGCCGCATCGCCTGCGCCTCGGGTGCGGACCGCCACAAGGTCGAGCTGCAGCTGGCCAAGGTCGGCCTGCTCGACTGCTTCCAGGGCCGCATCTTCAGCGGCCATGAAATGCCCCGTTCCAAGCCGCATCCCGACGTGTACCTGGCCGCAGCCGAGGCGCTGGGCGTCGATCCGCGCCGCTGCGCCATCGTCGAGGACACCGTCACCGGCGCGATGGCCGGCGTGGCCGCGGGCGCGACCGTGTTCGGCTACAGCACCGGCGAATCGGGCCACAGCGGGCCGGGGCCGCTGCTGAGCGTGGGCGTGGTGCGCGTGTTCAGCGACATGGCCGAATTGCCCGCGCTGCTTTCGGGTTACGACCTGCAGGCGGTCTGAGTTTCTGGTGCAATGAAGGGCACCGATAGCCCTTCAGCACAGGAACATCACCACATGACTTCCGAATACAAAACCGAGCAACCCGACCGCACCGAGATCGACGCGCTCACCGGCCCCGCCGTGGTCGAGTTCGGCACCAACTGGTGCGGCATCTGCAAGGCCGCGCAGCCGAACATCGCCGAGGCCTTCGCCAAGTATCCGGACGTTCGCCGCATCAAGGTCGAGGACGGTAGCGGCCGGCCGCTGGGCCGTTCGTTCAACGTGCGGCTGTGGCCCACGCTGGTGTTCATGCGCGACGGCAAGGAAATAGCGAAGCTGGTGCGTCCCGAAGACAGCCAGTCCATTGCCGACGCGCTGGCCTTGATCGACTCGCCTGCCTGACTACTCTGTTAGGGGCGACGCTCACGCCGACGGGGTACCTTGCTCCGCGAATGTCCCCCGGGGCTACGCCCCTCCTCCTTTATTTCGCTGCGCAAGGCACCCCATCGTCGTGAGCGTTGGACAGAGTGTCTTGAGTCTGCCGAGCACCAGCGGCGTGACCCGATGGCCTGTGCACACGCCCCGAAGCAACAACGGCGCCCAGACTCCCCGCTACAACCCCAGTTGCCGAAAGTCCCGTGGCGCATGCCCTGTCCACTGCAGGAACGCGCGCGAAAAGCTCTTCTCGTTGCGGAACCCCACCGCCAGCGCCACCTGCTTGATCGGCCGGGTGGTGCGCCGCAGCAGTTCCACCGCCAGCTCATGGCGCACTTCGTTCTTCAGCGCCTGCAATGACGTGCCTTCCTCGTGCAGTTGCCGGTGCAGCGTGCGGCCCGACACGTTCAGCAGCCCCGCCAGCGCCTCGGCCGTGGTCGCCTCGCTGGCGCGCGATCGCAGCAGCTCGCGCACGCGCTGCCCCAGCAGGCGGTCGCGCCGGTACTGCAGGATGGTCAGCGGCAGCGCACGCTTGAGCATGGTGCGCAACGCGCGCTCGTCGCGCTGCAGCGGCAGGGCGAGGTAGCGCTCGTCGAAGCTGATGCTTGCCTGCGGCGCGTCGAAGCGCACCTCCGGCGTGAACATCGGCGCATAGGCGTCGCTGTGCGGCGGTGCCGTGAACGGAAAGCTCGCGCTGCGCAGCGAAATGCGCGAGTCGATCGCCCAGCACATGTAGCCGTGCATGAAGCGCAGGCTGGTGACCAGGCAGAACTCGCGGAAGGCCTCGTCCAGCGGGCGGTTCTCGGTGATGCGCAGGGTGGCCACGCCGCCTGCCACCTCGAGCGCCAGGCCGATGTCCTCGGTCAGCAGGCGGTGGTGGCGGCACCAGCGCTTGATGGCCACGCCCAGGTCGGGCGAGGTGAGCGAGGCGCGGCACAGCATGCCGTAGCTGCCCCAGGGCAGGCGCCGCGAGAACCAGCCCAGCGCCTCGTCGTCCAGCTCCTGCATGGCGTGTTCCGACAGCGCCTCGAACTGCGCGGCCGTCACCCGCGCGCCCGGCCGGGCCAGTTCGCGCGGCGTGATCTGTGCCGCCTTCAGGGCCTCGGCCGGGTCCATGCCGTAGCGCTCGTAGCCCTGCACGATGGCTCTCACGAAGGCCATCGGCGTGACGGCGCGGGCGGGTCTGAGGAAGGACGGGGACGACATGGCTTTGCGGGTCGGTCGTGGCGCAATTTGCAACCATTGTGGCGCCAATTGAGGCGTGCCCAGGCGTAAGCTGCGATCTTTCAAGCGCCATCCAGCGCGGGTAGCACTGCGCGCCGACCCTTTCAGAGGAGACAAGAAACATGCACGATCCCGGCCTGAACTTCGACCTGGGCGAGACCATCGACTCGCTGCGCAGCGCGATCCAGGACTTCGCCGCGAACGAGATCGCCCCCCGCGCCGCCGACATCGACCGCGACAACCTGTTCCCGCACGACCTCTGGAAGAAGCTCGGCGACCTCGGCCTGCACGGCATGACGGTGAAGGAAGAATTCGGCGGCACCGAGCTGGGCTACCTGGCGCATATCGTGGCCATGGAAGAAGTCTCGCGCGCCTCGGCTTCGGTGGGCCTGTCTTACGGCGCCCACTCCAACCTGTGCGTGAACCAGATCCACCGCAACGGCAGCGACGCGCAGAAGAAGAAATACCTGCCCAAGCTGGTGAGCGGCGAGCACGTGGGCGCGCTGGCCATGAGCGAGCCCAACGCCGGCTCCGACGTGGTGAGCATGAAGCTCAAGGCCGAGAAGAAGAACGGCTATTACGTGCTCAACGGCGGCAAGATGTGGATCACCAACGGCGGCGACGCCGACACGCTGGTCATCTACGCCAAGACCGAACCCGAGATGGGCGCGCGCGGCATGACGGCCTTCATCGTCGAGAAGGGCTTCAAGGGCTTTTCCGCCGGCAACAAGCTCGACAAGCTCGGCATGCGCGGCTCCAACACCTTCCCGCTGTTCTTTGACAACTGCGAAGTGCCCGAAGAAAACGTGCTGGGCGGTGAAGGCATGGGTGCCAAGGTGCTGATGAGCGGCCTCGACTACGAGCGCGCGGTGCTCTCGGGCGGCCCGCTGGGCATCATGGCCGCCTGCATGGACGCGGTGCTGCCCTTCATTCACGACCGCAAGCAGTTCGGCCAGAGCATCGGCGAGTTCCAGCTGATGCAGGGCAAGCTGGCGGACATGTATTCGACCTGGCAGGCCACGCGTGCCTATGTGTACGCAGTGGGCAAGGCCTGCGACCGCAACGACCATGCGCGCACCTTCCGCAAGGACGCGGCCGGCGCCATCCTGTACTCGGCCGAGAAGGCGACCTGGATGGCCGGCGAGGCGATCCAGGCGCTGGGCGGCGTGGGCTACACGAAGGAGTTCCCGGTGGAGCGGCTGTGGCGCGATGCGAAGCTGTACGAGATCGGCGCGGGCACGAGCGAGATCCGGCGCATGCTGATCGGTCGCGAGCTGTTCGCTGAAACGGCCTAGGATGTTTTTCTCCCTCCCCCAGAGGGGGAAGGGGGCAGACAAGGAGACAAGGAAATGAACATGACTGCAGCACTGGCCGAGAGCTACGGCAAGGGCGCCACCGACGTCCCCCTCATCGAACAACCCATCGGCGACTTCTTCGACGACATGGTCGCCAGGCAGCCCGACCGCGAAGCGCTCATCAGCCGCCACGAGGGCCAGCGCTTCACCTACCGCGAACTGCAGGCCGAATCCAACAGGCTCGCCAGCGCGCTGCTCGGCCTTGGGCTGAACACCGGCGACCGCGTCGGCATCTGGTCGCACAACAACGTGCCGTGGGTGCTGATGCAGATCGCCACCGCCAAGGTCGGCCTGATCCTCGTCAACATCAACCCCGCCTACCGCACATCCGAACTCGAGTACGCACTCAACAAGGTCGGCTGCAAGGCGCTGGTGACGATGGCGCAGTTCAAGACCAGCGACTACCTGGGCATGCTGCGCGAGCTGGGCCCCGCGCGCCTGCCGCTGCTGCAGCACATCTTCTGGATCGACAAGCCCGGCCAGGGCGACGAACAGCCCGGCATGCGGCGCTTCAGCCAGCTGCTCGCCAGCGGCGATGCGGCCGATCCGCGCATCGCGCAGATCCAGAAGACGCTGAAGGCCACCGACCCGATCAACATCCAGTTCACCAGCGGCACCACGGGCTTTCCCAAGGGCGCGACGCTCACGCACCGCAACATCCTGAACAACGGTTTCTTCATCGGCGAATGCATGAAGCTCTCGCCTATCGACAAGCTGTGCATTCCGGTGCCGCTGTACCACTGCTTCGGCATGGTGCTGGGCAACCTGGCCTGCCTCACGCACGGCTCGGCCATCGTGTACCCGAACGACGGGTTCGATCCGCTCACCGTGCTCGAGACGGTGCAGGCCGAGAAGTGCACCGGCCTGCATGGCGTGCCGACCATGTTCATTGCCGAACTCGACCATCCGCGCTTCAAGGAGTTCGACCTTTCCACGCTGCGCACCGGCATCATGGCCGGCTCGCCATGCCCCATCGAGGTGATGAAGCGCGTGGTCAGCCAGATGCACCTGAGCGAGATCACCATCGCCTACGGCATGACCGAGACCAGCCCTGTGAGCTGCCAGAGCAGCACCGACACGCCGCTGGACCGCCGCGTGTCCACCGTGGGCACCGTGCAGCCGCACCTCGAGGTGAAGATCGTCGACCCCGAGACCGGCGCGATCATGCCGCCCGGACAGTCGGGCGAGCTGTGCACGCGCGGCTATTCGGTGATGCACGGCTATTGGGACGACGAGCCCAAGACGCGCGAAGCCATCGACCCCGAACACTGGATGCACACCGGCGACCTCGCCACCATGGACGCCGAGGGCTACGTCAACATCGTCGGGCGCATCAAGGACCTGGTGATCCGCGGCGGCGAGAACATCTACCCGCGCGAGATCGAGGAGTTCCTCTACCGCCACCCCAAGGTGCAGGACGTGCAGGTGGTCGGCCTGCCCGACAGGAAGTACGGCGAAGAGCTGTGCGCGTGGATCATCGTCAAGCCCGGCCAGAGCGCCACCGACGACGATATCCGCGATTTCTGCAAGGGCCAGATCGCGCACTACAAGGTGCCCAGGTACATCCAGTTCGTCACCGAATTCCCGATGACCGTCACCGGCAAGATCCAGAAATTCAAGATCCGCGAAGCCATGACAGAGCAACTCGGCCTCAGCCAAGAAAAAACCGCATGAGCAAACTCGAAACCAAACTGAACGCCCGCTCGGCCGACTTCCAGGCCAATGCAGCCGCAATGCGCGCGCTGGTCGATGACCTGCGCCAGCAGTTCGCCAAAGTGGAGCAGGGCGGCGGCGAGGCCGCGCGCGCCAAGCACACCGCGCGCGGCAAGCTGCTGCCGCGCGACCGCGTGGCGGAGCTGCTCGACCCGGGCACGCCCTTCCTCGAAATCGCGCCGCTGGCCGCGCATGCGATGTACCTCGACGCCAAGGGGGCCGAGTCGGCACCGGGCGCGGGCATCATCGCGGGCATCGGCCGGGTGAATGGCGTCGATTGCATGATCGTCTGCAACGACGCGACCGTGAAGGGCGGCACCTACTACCCGATGACGGTGAAGAAGCACCTGCGCGCGCAAGAAATTGCCGAGCAGAACCGCCTGCCCTGCATCTACCTGGTGGACTCGGGCGGCGCCAACCTGCCGAACCAGGACGAGGTGTTTCCCGACCGCGACCACTTCGGCCGCATCTTCTACAACCAGGCCAACATGAGTGCGCAGGGCATTCCGCAGATCGCGGTCGTCATGGGCTCGTGCACGGCCGGCGGCGCGTATGTGCCGGCCATGAGCGACGAGTCGATCATCGTGAAGAACCAGGGCACCATCTTCCTGGGCGGCCCGCCGCTCGTGAAGGCAGCCACGGGCGAAGTGGTCACGGCCGAAGACCTGGGCGGCGGCGACGTGCACACGCGCCTGTCGGGCGTGGTCGACCACCTCGCGCAGAACGACCTGCATGCGCTGGCGCTCGCGCGCACGGCGGTGGCCAATCTCAATGCGAAGGCCGCGTCCGAGCCGGCGACAACGGCTTCAGCGGTGCGCGCGCCCGAGTTCCCGCGCGAGGAGCTGTACGGCGTGATCCCCACCGACACGCGCAAGCCCTTCGACGTGCGGGAGATCATCGCGCGCATCGTCGACGGCAGCGAGTTCCACGAGTTCAAGGCCCGCTTCGGTGCCACGCTGGTCTGCGGCTTTGCCGAGATCGAGGGCATGCCGGTAGGCATCATCGCGAACAACGGCATTCTGTTTTCCGAGTCGGCGCAGAAGGGCGCGCACTTCATCGAGCTGTGCTGCCATCGCAAGATCCCGCTGGTGTTCCTGCAGAACATCACCGGCTTCATGGTGGGCCGCAAGTACGAGAACGAAGGCATCGCGCGCCATGGCGCCAAGATGGTGACGGCCGTGGCCACCGCCAACGTGCCCAAGTTCACCATCATCATCGGCGGCAGCTTCGGCGCCGGCAACTACGGCATGTGCGGCCGCGCATACAGCCCGCGCTTTCTCTGGATGTGGCCCAACGCGCGCATCAGCGTGATGGGCGGCGAGCAGGCCGCCAGCGTGCTGGCCACGGTGAAGCGCGACGGCATCGAGCTCAAGGGCGGCAGCTGGAGCAAGGAAGAGGAAGAAGCCTTCAAGGCGCCCATCCGCCAGCAGTATGAAGACCAGGGCCACCCCTACTACGCCACCGCGCGGCTGTGGGACGACGGCATCATCGATCCGGCCGACACCCGCCGCGTGCTGGCGCTGGGCCTGGCGGCCGCGCGCAATGCGCCGGTGCCCGAACCGAAGTTCGGCATCTTCCGGATGTGAGGAGGCCCGCATGAGCGAATACACCAAGCTGCAGCTG
Source organism: Variovorax durovernensis (assembly GCF_977011995.1). Taxonomy (NCBI): domain Bacteria; kingdom Pseudomonadati; phylum Pseudomonadota; class Betaproteobacteria; order Burkholderiales; family Comamonadaceae; genus Variovorax; species Variovorax durovernensis. Next base: position 1,010,044 of record NZ_CDRNCW010000001.1, read on the forward strand.
AGCTTCGAGGGCACCATCGCCCGCATCTGGCTCGACCAGCCCGACGCGCGCAACGCCTTCGACGACGTCGTCATCGCCGAGTTGACGCAGGCCTTCACCGAAGCCGGCGCCGCGCCGCAGGTCAAGGCCATCGTGCTCGGCGCCAACGGCCCGGCCTTCTGCGCGGGCGCGAATCTCAACTGGATGCGCCGCATGGCCGACTACACGCGCGACGAGAACATCGCCGACGCGGGCAAGCTGGCCGCCATGCTTCGCACGATTGCCGAGTGCCCCAAGCCCACCATCGCGCGCGTGCAGGGCGATGTGTATGCGGGCGGCATGGGGCTGGTCGCCGCATGCGACATGGCCGTGAGCGTGGACACCGCGTGGTATTGCCTGAGCGAAGTGAAGATCGGCCTGGTGCCCGCGACCATCAGCCCCTACGTGCTGCGCGCGATGGGCGCCCGCGCTTCGCAGCGCTACTTCCTCACGGCCGAGCGCTTCACTGCCGCCGAGGCGCACCGCATCGGCTTCGTGCATGAAGTGGTCGCAGCCGATGCGCTCGATGCGAAAGTCGACGAACTGCTGAAGGCCCTGACCGGTGCAAGCCCCGCCGCAGTGCGCGCCTGCAAGCAGCTGATTGCCGACGTTGCCGGTCGCGAGATCGACGACGCGCTGATCGCGAAGACGGTCGAGGGCATCGCCGACATCCGCGCGAGCGACGAGGGCCGCGAGGGCGTGCAGGCCTTCCTGCAGAAGCGCAAGCCCTCGTGGCTGGAAACGAACAAGGCCTGAGCACCATGACGCACGACGCACTCATCGAACGCATGGATGCGTGGCTGGCCGCCCATCGCGCGGACTACCACGCGGTGCTGCAGCCCGGCGTGAGCGACGCCGCGCTCGACGCATTCGAAGCGAAGTTCTCGCTGAAGCTGCCGGAGGCTTTTCGCGCGCTCTACCGCTGGCGCAACGGCCAGCCGAACAGCAGCTTCGACAGCCTGCAGGACAACCGCATGTTCAGCGCGCTCGAGGACATCGCCGACACCAAGGAGATGCTCGACGACATGATCGGCACCGACTTCGAAGACGCCGCCACCTGGCGGCGCGGCTGGGTGCCTTTTCTGTCGAACGGCGGCGGCAGCTACCTGTGCGTCGACATCGATGCCGAAGGCGGCGGGCAGCCGGGGCAGCTCATCGCCTTCTGGAAAGCCGACGAAGACCGTCCCGTCGAACATGCGTCGGTCGAGGCATGGCTCGCGGACCTCGTGGCTTCCATGGAAGCCGGCACCATCGAATTCGACTGAGACAGGGCCGCCGCCATGAACACCAGCCTCGACATGCCCCAGCTCATCGCACTGGCCGCCGCCATCGGCTGGGCCAGCGGCGTGCGGCTCTACCTGGTCGTTCTGCTGACGGGCGTCGTCGGCTACTTCGGCTGGGTGCCGCTGCCCAGCGGGCTGCAGTTACTGGCGCATCCGGTGGTGATTGCGGTCAGCGGCTTCATGGTGTTCATCGAATTCTTCGCCGACAAGATCCCCGGCCTCGATTCGCTGTGGGACGTGGTGCACACCGCCATCCGCATCCCGGCTGGCGCCGCGCTCGCGGCCAGCGTGTTCGGCGCCGACCACGGCGTGATGGCCATCGTCGCGGCGCTGCTGGGCGGCGGCTTCGCGGCCACGGCGCATGCGGCCAAGGCCACCACGCGCGCGGCCATCAACACCTCGCCCGAGCCGTTCTCGAACGTGGGCGCATCGCTGGTCGAAGATTCCATGGTGCCCGCGGGCCTGTGGCTCGCGGTGGCGCACCCTTTCGTCTTTCTCGTGCTGTTCGTGCTGGTGCTTGTGCTGAGCGTGTGGCTCATCCGCAAGAGCTGGCGTTTCCTCAAGGCGCTGTTCGCCCGCGTGGCCCGCATCTTCAGCGGCCGACCCGATCCGGGCGTGGTGCCCGCGTTTCAACTGAAAAAGAATCCTCCGGGAGACACTCCGAATGTTTAAGAAGATCCTCATTGCGAACCGTGGCGAGATCGCCTGCCGCGTCGCGGCAACCGCGCGCCGCATGGCCATTCGCACGGTTGCCGTGTACTCGGACGCCGACGCGCATGCCAACCACGTGCGCGCCTGCGACGAGTCTGTGCACCTCGGCGGCAGCGCCCCGAAAGACAGCTACCTGCGCTGGGAAAAGATCCTCGAAGCCGCCAAGGCCACGGGCGCCGAGGCGGTGCACCCGGGCTACGGCTTCCTCAGCGAGAACGAAGAGTTCGCGCAAGCCTGTGCCGACGCAGGCCTGGTCTTCATCGGCCCGCCGCCCTCGGCCATCAAGGCGATGGGGCTGAAGGCCGAGTCGAAGCAACTGATGGAAAAAGCCGGCGTGCCGCTGGTTCCCGGCTATCACGGCCACGACCAGAACCCGCAACTGCTGCAGCGCGAGGCCGACCGCATCGGCTACCCGGTGCTCATCAAGGCCAGCGCGGGCGGCGGCGGCAAGGGCATGCGCGCGGTCGACAAGGCGGAAGACTTCGCCGCCGCGCTCGCCTCCTGCCAGCGCGAAGCCATCAACAGCTTCGGCGACGACGCGGTGCTGATCGAGAAATACGTGCAGCGCCCGCGCCACATCGAGATCCAGGTGTTCGGCGACACGCACGGCAACTACGTCTACCTGTTCGAGCGCGACTGCTCGGTGCAGCGCCGCCACCAGAAGGTGCTGGAAGAAGCGCCCGCGCCCGGCATGACCGAGGCGATGCGCAAGCAGATGGGCGATGCCGCCGTGGCTGCGGCGCGTGCCGTGAACTACGTGGGCGCCGGAACCGTCGAGTTCATCGTCGAGCAGCGCGAAACTCGCGCCGCGCCGGGCCGCCCCAAGCAAGCGAGCGCCCCCTCGGGGGGCAGCGAGGACACGGCAGTGCCGAGCGTGGGGGCCGATTCCGTCGAGATGAACTTCTTCTTCATGGAGATGAACACGCGCCTGCAGGTCGAACACCCTGTGACCGAAGCCATCACCGGGCTCGATCTCGTCGAATGGCAACTGCGCGTGGCCTCGGGTGAAGTGCTGCCCGCCAAGCAGGCCGACCTGAAGATCCACGGCCACGCCATCGAGGCGCGCATCTGCGCCGAGAATCCCGACAACAACTTCCTGCCCGCCACCGGCACCCTGCGCGTGTACCGCAAGCCTCAGGCAACGGCCTTCCAGCGCAGCCGCGTGCGCATCGACGACGGCGTGCGCGAGGGCGGCGAGATCTCGCCCTTCTACGACTCGATGATCGCCAAGCTCATCGTGCACGGCGCCACGCGCGAAGAGGCGCTGGCCCGGCTCGACGCCGCGCTGGCGCAGGTGCAGATCGTGGGCGTGCAGACCAACGTGCAGTTCCTGCGCGGCATCCTGGCGACCGAATCGTTCTCCAGGGCCAACCTCGACACTGCGCTGATCGAGCGCGAGCGCGCGGTGCTGTTCGACCGTGAGGCGCTGGGCCTGCCGCTGGCCGCGGCCGCCGCCATCACGCGCACGCTGGTCACCGAATGGCCCGGCAAGATGCCCGACCCCTTCGCTCGCCGCGACGGCTGGCGCTCGCTTGGCGAGTACCGGCGTCATTTCGACTTCGAGTTCCGTGGCGCGGAGCAGACCACCGTGCTCACCTACAAGCGCGACGGCGGCCTGTGGCTGGAAGCCGGCGGCACCGAGGGTCCGCTGGTCATCGGCCAGTTCCCGTCGGGCGAATTCGAGGTCGAGTTCGCCGGCATGCGCCAGACGCTCGACGTGCATCTCGACGGCGCCACGGCCCACGTCTTCGCATCGAAGGGCGCGACCAGGATCACCACCATCGACCGCCTCGCGCACGCCGGCGACGCCCAGGCCGAAGGCGGTCGGCTCACCGCGCCGATGCCCGGCAAGGTGGTGTCGTTCGCCGTCAAGGCCGGCGACAAGGTCAGCCGCGGCCAGCCGCTCGCAGTGATGGAAGCCATGAAGATGGAGCACACCATCGCGGCGCCGGCCGACGGCACCGTGGAGGAGCTGATGTTCACTCCCGGCGAGCAGGTGGCCGAAGGCGACGAATTGTTGCGAATGGCCGCGGCAACGGCTTAACCCCGTTCCGGGCGCTGGCCCGTATCAGCTGCGGTAGTCATTCTTTCAAAGGGATTTTCATGACCGCTCGCAGGCCTTTCGGCTCTTTCTTCTTCGCCCGCCATCGCTCGGGCCTCGCCCTGCTGGCCCTGGCGGCAGCCTTGTCGCTGGCCGGCTGCGGCCGCACCAACGGGCGCGACGAATCGCTCGCACGGCCGGCGCCACCCGCGCCGATGCAGGCCGCCGCCGGCTACGGCGGTGGCATGGCGATGAAGGAGTCGCGCTCGCGCATGGCCGACACGGCCGCGGAGCCGTCGGCGGCCGAGGCGTCGCCACAAGACTCGCCGCTGCAGCGCTTCCTGGCAGTGCGGCAGGACTTGAGCGTCGAGGTGCCGGCGGAGCAACTGGCCGACGCATGGGGCAAGGTGCGCGACCTGTGCGGCACGCTCAAGTGCGAGCTGCTGTCGTCCTCGCTGCTGCGCGAAACGCCCCAGCAGCCCGGCAACGCCATGCTGGAGATGCGCGTGGAGCCCGCCGATGTCGACAAGCTGCTCGGCGGCCTGGCCGGCGTGGCGAACGTGGTTTCGCACACCACCACCAGCGAGGACAAGACCGCCGAGGTGATCGACGTCGAAGCCCGCATCAAGAACCGCACCGAGTTCCGCGACAGCCTGCGCGTCATGCTGCGCGACACCGTCACCAAGCGCACCATGGCCGACCTGCTGTCGATCCAGCGCACGCTGTCGGACACCCAGGCCGAGCTCGACGCCATCGCCACGCAGCGCAAGGTGCTGGCACAGGAGACCAGCAAGCAGCACATCCAGATCCAGTTCACGCCCAAGCGCGCACTGGTGAGCAACGGCGACGGCTACAGCCCGATGCGGCAAGCGCTGCGCAACGCGGGCTCGGTGCTGGCGGAGAGCGTGGGCGCGCTCATCACCTTCATCGCGGCGGTGCTGCCGTGGCTGGTGCTGGTGGTGCTGCCGCTGGGGTGGCTGGTGCGGGTGCTGTGGCGCCGCCGGCGTTCTAAGATGGCGTGAGGCCCGCGGTCGGGCCTGCCGTCAAACCCAGGAGCCATTCCCGATGCAGGACCCGATCCGTCTCTACGTGGACGCGCAGTTCGCAAGCCCTTACGCCATGTCCGTGTTCGTCGCACTGCATGAAAAGCAGATTGACTTCGAGATGGTGCCCGTTGATCTGGCGGCGCTCGAACACCGCGCGTCTGGTTTCTCGCAGTTGTCGCTGACGCAGCGCGTGCCGACGCTGGTGCAGGGCGACTTCGCGCTGTCGGAATCGTCGGCCATCACGGAATACATCGACGAAGTCTTTGCGGGTACGCCGCTGTATCCGAAGGACTCGCGCGCCAAGGCCAGGGCGCGCCAGCTGCAGGCCTGGATTCGCAGCGACCTGATGCCGATCCGGCAGGAGCGGCCAACCGAGGTCGTGTTCTTCAGGCCGTCGAGCGCGCCGCTGTCCGCGGCGGCACAGGCCTCGGCGAAGTCGCTGTTCGACGCGGTGGAGGCGCTGCTGCCCGCCGATGCGCACAACCTGTTCGGGGAATGGTCGATCGCCGATGTGGATCTGGCGCTGATGCTGAATCGGCTGGTGCTGAATCGGCTGGTGCTGAACGGGGACGAAGTGCCGCAGCGGCTGGCCGCGTATGCGGCGCGGCAGTGGCAGCGGCCTTCGGTTCAGCGGTGGGTGAAGCTGGCGCGCTGACCCGCGTCAGCCCACCACCACTTCGCTGATCTGCATCACCGGCGCGATGTCGGTGTAGTTCTTCACGTCGCCCATGATCTCCTTCATGTGCGGGCCGAAGGCCTTCTGGAAGGCTTCGACGGATTCGCTGAACACGTGGCACATGCCGACGTAGGTGGGCGCGGAGCCCGGTGCGCCGCCGGCCAGGCCTTTGTCGATGGTGTACGAGAGGCAGGCGTCGCCCATGCGGGCCTTCAGCATCGGCATGTGCTTGTCGCGGTAGTAGTCGTGGTCGAACCGTGCGCCTGGGGTGTGGGGGTACATCACGCTGACTTTGATCATTGGTGTCTCCTGATGATGTGGGTCGTTCGAGCATAGCCATCCGTGCGCGCCGCGTCAGCGGCTTCACTAAGATTCGGCCCATGCGAATCACCGTCTACCTCACCGACAACCGCCCAGAACCCTGGATCGAAGGCCTCAAGGCCGAACTCCCCGATGCCGTCATCGAGCCCTGGAAGCCCGGCGCTCCGCAGGCCGACCATGCCGTGGTGTGGGCGCCGCCGCAGGAGCTCATCGACGAGCAGCCGCAGCTGCGCGGCATCTTCAACATCGGCGCGGGCGTCGATGCGCTGCTCAAGCTCAAGGTGCCGGCGCACACGCGCATCGTGCGGCTCGACGACGCGGGCATGTCGGTGCAGATGGCCGAGTACGTGTGCCACACGCTGATTCGCCACTTCCGCGAGTTCGACGCCTACGAGGCCGACGCGCGCGAGGGCAAGTGGAGCTATCGCAAGCCGAAGCTGCGGCGCGACTTCCCGGTCGGCATCATGGGCCTGGGCGTGCTGGGCGAGCGCGTGGCCAGGGCCGTGGCGCAGTTCGAGTTCCCGGTGCTCGGCTGGAGCCGCACGCCGAAGGACATCGACGGCGTGCAGGTGTTCAGCGGCGAGGCGCAGTTCGACGAGTTCCTGTCGTCCACGCGCGTGCTGGTCAACCTGCTGCCGCTGACCGAGGCCACGCGCGGCATCCTGAACCGCAAGACGCTCGGCAAGCTCAAGCCCGAGGGCTATCTGATCAGCATCGCGCGTGGCGGCCACCTGGTGGAAGACGACCTGATCCCGATGCTCGACGCCGGTGAACTCGCGGGCGCCACGCTCGACGTGTTCCAGGTCGAGCCGCTGCCTGCCGACCATGCCTTCTGGCGCCATCCGAAGATCACCGTGACGCCGCACGGCTCGGCGCGCACGCTGCGCGAGGAGTCCATCGCCCAGATCGCCGGGAAGATCCGCGCAATGGAGCAGGGCCTTCCGATCGCCGGCGTGGTCGACCCGGCACGCGGCTACTGAAGGCAGGCGCCGCCGCTTCCAACGCTGCCGGAATTCGGCGCGGGCAGGGGAAACCCTGAAGCGCGAGTTTTTCACAAACATGAAAATCTTTTCATGACTGTGAAAACTGCGTTTCGGGTGATCGAGATCGTCGAGCTGTTCGCGCGGGAGAAGCAGCCGCTGGCGCTTTCGGAGATGGCGCGGCTGCTCGACATGCCGGTGTCCAGCTGCCTGGGGCTGATCCGCACCCTCGAAGAGCAGGGCTACATGTATGAAACCGGCCGCCGCCAGGGCTACTACCCGACCGGTCGGCTGCTGGCGATGGCGCAGGTCATCGCCGCCCACGACCCGGTGCTCGACCGGGTGAAGGCCACGCTGGAAGAACTGCGCGACGCGGCACGCGAGACGGTGGTCTTCGGCAAATTCCGCGACGCGGGCCAGGTGGTGTACCTGGAGGTGCTGAGCGCACCGCAAGCCATCCGCTATTCCGCCGAGTCGGGCGAGACGCGCCCGGCCTATGCCAATTCGCTGGGCCGCGCGCTGCTGTCCACGCTCGAACCCGAGGCGCGCCGCAAGCTGCTGGGCGGCATGGCGCTCGCGCCGCTGACCGAAGCCACGCTCACCACCGCCGAAGCCATCGAAGCCGAGCTGCAGCGCGGCGCCGCGCGCGGCTGGTACGGCAACCTCGGCGAAAGCATTCCCGACCTGATCGGCCTGGCCTGGCCGCTGCGCATCGGCGGCGAGGCCTATGCCATCTCGGTCGCGGGCCCGCGCTACCGCATGGAGCCGCGCATCGAAGACATCGCCGCGATGCTGCGCTCCGCCTGCCTCGCCATCGAACCCAAGACCGAGAACCCCCGATGACCACCTCCACCGCCCGCTACTTCGTTCGAGAAGCCGACATCGCCGGCTACCACCCCGCCAACCACACCGGCACGCTGAACAAGCGGCTGATCGGCCCCGAGACGGTGGGCGCGAAGCAGCTCGAGGTGCTGGTCGGCCACATCCAGAAGGGCAAGGGCGCGCTGCCGCATGCGCACCCTGGCATCGAGCAGGTCTGCTACATGCTCGAAGGCCGCGCGGTCGCCGAGGTGGGCGGACAGCGGCAGGAGCTGCACCCTGGAGACAGCTGCTTTTTTCCGGCCGACGCGATGCACACCTTCACGGTGGTGAGCGACGAGCCGGTGCGCGTGCTGGTGATCTACAGCCCGCCGTACGAGGAATCGCCGGAGCGCGTGATCCGGCCCTGAAGCGACAACAACCCGGAGACAAGCAAATGCAGACAACGAAGAACGCGACCGAGAAATCGGTCGTGGTGGCAAGCCGCCGCCGTTTCATTTCCATCGGTGCCGCCACGGGCCTGGCCAGTGCGGCGCCCTGGGCCTTCGCGCAGGACGGCGGCTACCCGAAGCAGCCGATACGCATCGTCGTGCCCTTCGCAGCCGGCAGCGGCACCGACGCTGTGGCGCGCATCACCGGGCAGATGCTCGGCGATGCGCTCAAGGGCTCGGTCATCGTCGACAACAAGGCTGGCGCCAACGGCGTGATCGGCGCGGAAGCCGTGGCCAAGGCGCCGCCAGATGGCTACACGCTGTTCATGACCACCAACACCACGCACTCGGCCAACCCGAGCCTGATGAAGTCGCTGCCCTACGACCCGGTGAAAGACTTCGCGCCTGTCAGCCGCATGGGCAACCTGCCGTTCATGCTGGTGGTGAACAACGACCTGCCGGTGAAGAGCGTGGCCGAGCTGCTGGCCTGGGGCCGCGCGCATCCCGGCAAGCTGACTTACGCGAGCGGCAACAGCACCGGCATCGTGAGCGGCGCCACGCTGTCGCGCATGAGCGGCGTGCCGATGCTGCACGTGCCCTACAAGAGCACCCCGCCCGCGATTGCCGACCTGATCGGCGGGCAGGTGTCGATGATGGTGGTCGACCTCGCCGCGGGGCTTGCAACGGTGAAGGCCGGCAAGATGCGCGCGATTGCCGTCACCACGCAGGAGCGCACCAAGCTCTTCCCCGAGCTGCCGCCGCTGGCCGACACGCCGGAGCTGAAAGGCTTCGACATCACCTCGTGGAACGGCGTGTTCGCACCGGCCGGCACGCCGCGCGACATCGTGCTGAAGCTCAACAAGGTGCTGTCGGACATGGCGAACGGAGCGGTCTTCCGCGAGCGCGTGGCGAAGCTGGGCTTCGATGCCTTTGGCAGCACGCCGGAGGAGCTGGGGGCGTTCACGGTGTCTGAATTGGCGAAGTGGAAGAAGCTCATCCAGGCGGCCGGCATTCAACCCGAATGAGCGAGCTGAATTTCTCCCTCCCCCCAGAAGGGGAAGGAGCCAACGCAAAGACATGAATACATCCGGACCTCTCCAAGGCATCCGCATCCTCGACCTCACGGCCGTGGTGATGGGCCCCTACGCCACCCAGACGCTCGGCGACCTCGGCGCCGACATCGTCAAGGTGGAGCCGCCCGGTGGCGACAACCTGCGCGCCGTGGGGCCGATGCGCCACGCGGGCATGGGTGCGATGGCGATACACCTCAACCGCAACAAGCGTTCCATCGTGCTCGACCTCAAGCAGCCCGAGGGCCGCGAGGCTTGCTTGAAGCTGGCGGCGGGCTGCGATGCGCTGATCTACAACACGCGACCGCAGGCGATGGCGCGGCTCGGGCTCGGCTACGAAGCCGTGGCGGCGGCCAACCCCAAGATCGTCTACCTCGGCGCCTTCGGCTACGGCGAGCAGGGCCCCTACGCCGGCAAGCCCGCGTACGACGACCTGATTCAAGGCGCGGCCGGCATCGCTTCGCTGTTCGCGCAGCAAAGCGGCGGTGAGCCGCGCTACGCGCCCGTCACGCTGGCCGACCGCGCGGTGGGGCTGCAGGCGGCCATCGCATTGCTCGCCGCCGTGCTGCATGCGCAGCGCACCGGCAAGGGCCAGGCGGTGGAGGTGCCGATGTTCGAGGCGCTCTCGCAGTTCGTCATGGGCGATCACCTCGGCGGCCACAGCTTCGAGCCGCCGCTCGGCCCCACCGGCTACGCGCGCCTGCTCGCGCCGCACCGCAAGCCCTATGCGACCTCGGACGGGCACCTCAGCGTGCTGATCTACAACGACAAGCACTGGCAGGCCTTCTTCGACGTGATCGGCCGGCCCGAGCTGCGCGACTCGCCCATGTTCGGCACGCACACCGCGCGCGCCGCGAACATCGGCGCCGTGTACGCCTTCGTTGCCGAAGTGATGGCCACCCGCACCAGCGACGAATGGTTCGCCGCGCTGGCGGCGGCCGACATTCCGGTCGCGCGCCTGCACAGCACCGACAGCCTGCTCGACGACCCGCACCTGCGTGCCGTGGGCTTCTATCCCGAGTTCGACCATCCGAGCGAAGGGCGCATCCGCACCCTCGCGCCGGTCGGCCGTTACAGCGCCACGCCCACCGCCATACGCCGCCCCGCGCCGCGCATCGGGGAGCAGAGCGTGGAGCTGCTGCGCGAGGCGGGCTACGACGACGAGAGCATCGAACGCATGCTGGCGCGCGGCGTCACGCTGCAACCGGAACCAACGAAAGACAGCGAATGAATTTTTCCCTGAACGATGACCAGCGCTCGCTGGTCGCGGCCATCGAGCGCCTGTGCGAAGACTTCCCGGCCGACTACTGGCGCGACCATGACGACCGCGCCGTGTTCCCGCACGAGTTCCATCGCGCCGTGGCCCGCAGCGGCTGGCTCGGCATCGCCATGCCCGAGGCGCAAGGGGGCGCGGGCCTCGGCATCACCGAGGCGGCGCTGATGATGCGCGCCATCAGTGCGTCGGGCGCGGGCATGTCGGGCGCGTCGTCGGTGCACATGAACATCTTCGGGCTCAACCCGGTGGTGGTGTTCGGCACAGAGGAACAGCGCCAGCGCTTCCTGCCGCCGCTCATCGCCGGCACCGAGAAGGCCTGCTTCGCGGTGACCGAGCCCGATGCGGGGCTCGACACCACCAGCCTCAAGACGCAGGCGGTGCGCCAGCCCGATGGCGGCTACCTGCTGCACGGCCGCAAGATCTGGATCTCGACCGCGCAGGTGGCCGACCGCATGCTGATCCTCACGCGCACCACGCCGCTCGACCAGGTGAAGAAGCCCACGCAAGGCCTCACGCTCTTCTACACGCCGCTGGACCGCAGCAAGGTCGAGGTGCGCGAGATCCACAAGCTCGGCCGCGCGGCGGTGGACTCCAACATGCTCTTCATCGACGGTCTCGCGGTGCCTGAAGAAGACCGCATCGGCGAGGAGGGCAGGGGCTTCGAATACATCCTGCACGGGCTCAACCCGGAGCGCATCCTCATCGCGGCGGAAGCCATCGGCATCGGCCGCGCGGCGTTGCGCATCGCCTCGCAGTACGCGCAGGAGCGGGTCGTGTTCGGCCGGCCCATCGGCCAGAACCAGGGCGTGGCGCACCCGCTGGCGCGCGCCTGGGCCAACCTGGAGGCGGCCGACCTGATGATGCTCAGGGCAGCCACGCTGTACGACGCGGGCCAGCCCTGCGGCGTCGAGGCCAACGCCGCCAAGTACCTCGCGGCCGAGGCGGCGCACGATGCCTGCCAGAACGCGGTGCTCACGCTCGGCGGCATGGGCTATGCCAAGGAATACCACGTGGAGCGGCTGCTGCGCGAGAGCTACATACCGCGCATCGCGCCGGTGAGCCCGCAGATGATCCTGAACTTCATCGCAGAGAAGGCGCTGGGGCTGCCCAAGTCTTACTGAGCCGCGCGGCTGGCACCATTTGCAACCTCGCAGGCGCGCATTGCTACCTCGCGGGACTCGTGCGGCGAGCAGGGCATTGGCAGGTGTCGGACAATCGAAGGCGGTCTTCCATCCTCCCGCGATACAAGAGACATCCCATGAAACTCCCCACCCAAGTCAAGATCGTCGACGTCGGCCCGCGCGACGGCCTGCAGAACGAAAAGCAGCCGGTCTCGGCCGAAGTGAAGATCGGCCTCGTGCACCGCCTGCAGGACGCGGGCCTGAAGGAGATCGAGGTCACCAGCTTCGTGAGTCCGAAGTGGGTGCCGCAGATGGCCGACAACGCCGAGGTGATGCACGGCATCCGCCGCCAGCCCGGCGTGCGCTACTCGGTGCTCACGCCGAACATGAAGGGCTTCGAGGCCGCCATCGCCGCGCCGCGCGAGGAGTGGCCCGACGAGATCGTGGTGTTCGGCGCCGCCAGCGAAGCCTTCAGCCAGAAGAACATCAACTGCTCGATCGCCGAGAGCATCGAGCGCTTCGCGCCCGTGGTGGCCGCGGCGCTCGAGAAGGGCATCCGTGTGCGCGGTGCCATGTCGTGCACCGTGGGCTGCCCCTATGAAGGCGATATCGCGCCGGCCAAGGTCGGTTATCTCGCGCAGCTGATGAAGGGCATCGGCGTGCAGCGCGTGGACGTGGCCGACACCATCGGCGTGGGCACGCCGCGCAAGGTGCAGGCGGCAATGGAAGCCACGCTGGCGCACTTCGAAGTCGACGCCATTTCAGGGCACTTTCACGACACCTACGGGCAGGCGCTGGTCAACACGCTGGCGGCGCTCGAACTGGGCGTGTGGAACTTCCAGTCGTCCTCGGCCGGCCTGGGCGGCTGCCCCTACGCCAAGGGCGCTACGGGCAACGTGGCAACGGAAGACGTGGTCTACATGCTGCACGGCATGGGCATCGAGACCGGCATCGATCTCGACAGGCTGATCGACGCGGGCGTGTACATCAGCGAGGCACTGGGCCGCGAGCCGAACTCGCGCGCGTCGAAGGCCATCCGCACCAAGCGGGCGGGTTGAAGCATGGACCTGCATGTCTGGCTCGCATTCCTGGTGGCGAGTTGTGTCATCGCGGTGTCGCCCGGTTCTGGCGCTGTGCTCAGCATGAGCCACGGCCTCAGCTACGGCGTGCGTCGCACCACCGCGACCATCGTCGGGCTGCAATTGGGGCTGGCGGTGATCCTGCTGGTGGCCGGCCTCGGCGTGGGTGCGGTGCTCACCGCCTCGGCCACCGCTTTCACGGTAATCAAGGTGGTGGGCGCCTGCTACCTGCTGTGGCTGGGCTGGCGCCAATGGCGCGCGCCCGTGGCGCCGGCGGCGAATGCCGACGGCGGCGAGGCCGCGCGCGAGCCCGACCTCACGGCGCCCCAGCGCGTGCTGCGCGGCTTTCTCACCAACGTGACCAACCCCAAGGGCATCGTCTTCATGGCCGCGGTGCTGCCGCAGTTCATCCAGCCGACGCGCCCGCTGTGGCTGCAGCTGCTGGTGCTGCTGGCCACGACGGTGATGGTCGACGTGACCGTGATGCACGGCTACGCCTGGCTGGCCGCGCGGCTGCAGGGCGTGCTGCGCAGCGTGCGCGCCCGGCGCGCGCAGAACCGCGTCTTCGGCGGCGTGCTCATGAGCATGGGCGCGTTCCTGTTCCTCTTCAAGCGCAGCGCCTGATAGATTCGAATCCCATGTGCGGCTCCGAACTCCACTCCCTCCCCGAAGGCGTCCAGCGCGTTTCCCGCGTGCTGCAGGACGCCGGCCATCCCCATTCGCCACGCATGCTCGATGACGCCTGCCGCACCGCGCAGCAGGCGGCCGACGCGCTCGGCATTTCCGTCGGGCAGATCGCCAAGAGCATCATCTTCCGCCGCAAGAGCGACGAGGTAGCGGTGCTGGTCATCACCTCGGGCGACAAGCGCGTGGACGAGAAGAAGGTCGATGCGCTGATCGGCAAGACCGGCCGCGCCGACGCCGACTTCGTGAAGGCGCGCACCGGCTTCACCATCGGCGGCGTGTCGCCAGTGGGCCACCTGACCAAGCCGGTGGTGCTGATCGACCGCGAGCTGTTCCGCTTCGAGGAAATCTGGGCCGCGGCGGGCCATCCGCATGCGGTGTTCCAGCTGCGCCCGCAAGACCTCGAGAAGCTCACCGGCGCGCCGGTGGCGGACGTGGTGTGAATTTCGGCGAAGCGCAGACGCTGGCCGAGCGCGCCGTGGCCGTGCAGGCCATGGCCGAAGACGTGCCCTCGCCTTGCTCGTCGGTGTGCCGCATGGACCGCCTGAGCGGCTTCTGTGAAGGCTGCCTGCGCACCATTCCCGAAATCGCGGGCTGGAGCAAGATGGAAGACGAGACCCGGCGCCATGTGTGGCGCGCGATAGAGTTGCGGGCGCTCGCCGGCATCTGGCGCGCCCCAGGAGACCACGCCGCATGAAGCACATCGACTTCTATCTCGACTTCATCTCGCCCTACGCGCACCTTGCGTTCGAGCACCTGCCAGAGGCGCTCGAAGGGCTGAGCTACAGCGTGGCCTACAAGCCGGTGCTGCTGGGCGCGCTGCTCAAGCAGCACGGCCAGCTCGGCCCGGCGGAGATTCCGTCCAAGCGCAGCTGGACCTACCGCCACGTGCTCTGGCTGGGCCACGCGCACGGCATCCGGATCGAGATGCCCGCCTCGCATCCGTACAACCCGCTGGCGCACCTGCGGCTCGCGCTGTCGACCGGCGACGACGGCACCATCAGCCGCCTCGTGGCCGAGACCGTCTTTCGCCATGTGTGGCGCGGCGGCGAGGAAGCGAGAGACTCCGCGCGCCTTGCCGCGCTCACCGCGCAGCTCGAGCCCCTGCGCGACGCGAACAGCGACGAGAGCAAGGCCCTGCTCAAGCGCAACACCGAAGAGGCGCTGCAGCTGGGCGTGTTCGGCACGCCGGCCTATGTGGTCGACGGGCGCCTGTTCTGGGGCTTCGACGGCCTCGCGATGCTGCGTGCCTACCTGAGCGGCGACGCATGGTTCGACGGTCCGCAATGGACCGCGGCCGACCAGCGCCCGTCGCTGCTGCGCAGCAGCAAGCCGGGCTGAGGACAAACCCGAGCAAGGGTCCGATTTCTTACAAGCTGAAACGCACTGCGCGGGTTTCACCCTAATCCGTAAGCGCCGATTCAGTTTCGCGAAAGCCTCGGGTCAGTCGCGCCTCCAAGAATGCCTCACGGTCTCCGGAATCGGGGAACCGCATGGACGCATACACACAGGAGACGACCAAATGGCAGCCACACTAGATTCGCGGGGAGTGCCGCATCCGGCCCCCCGGCCCATGTCAGCCGAGGAGAAGAAAGTCATCTTCGCCTCGTCGCTCGGCACCGTGTTCGAGTGGTACGACTTCTACCTCTACGGCTCGCTGGCCGCGATCATCGCCAAGCAGTTCTTCAGCGGCCTGGATGCGGGCGCGGCCTTCATCTTCGCGCTGCTGGCGTTCGCCGCCGGCTTCCTGGTGCGTCCGTTCGGTGCCATCGTGTTCGGCCGCCTGGGCGACATGATCGGGCGCAAGTACACCTTCCTGGTCACGATCCTGATCATGGGCCTGTCGACCTTCATCGTCGGCCTGCTGCCCAGCTACGCGACCATCGGCGTCGCGGCGCCGGTGATCCTGATCGCGCTGCGCATGCTGCAGGGCCTGGCGCTCGGCGGCGAGTACGGCGGTGCCGCCACCTACGTGGCCGAGCACTCGCCGCACGGCAAGCGCGGTGCCTACACCTCGTGGATCCAGACGACGGCCACGCTCGGCCTGTTCCTGAGCCTGCTGGTGATCCTGGGCGTGCGCGAAGGCCTGGGCGAAGCGGTGTTCAACGACTGGGGCTGGCGCATTCCGTTCCTGGTGTCGATCCTGCTGCTGGGCATCTCGGTGTGGATCCGCCTGACGCTGTCGGAATCGCCCGCCTTCCAGAAGATGAAGGCCGAGGGCAAGACCTCGAAGGCGCCGCTGTCCGAGTCCTTCGGCCAGTGGAAGAACCTGAAGATCGTGATCCTGGCGCTGGTGGGCCTGACGGCCGGTCAGGCGGTGGTCTGGTATTCGGGCCAGTTCTATGCGCTGTTCTTCCTGACGGCACAGCTGAAGGTCGACGCGACCACGGCCAACCTGATGATCGCCGCGGCGCTGCTGCTGGGCACGCCCTTCTTCGTGATCTTCGGTACGCTGTCCGACAAGATCGGCCGCAAGCCGATCATCATGGCCGGCTGCCTGCTGGCCGTGGTCACCTACTTCCCGGTCTTCAAGATGCTGACCGAAGCCGCCAACCCCGACCTGGCCCGCGCACAGGCCACCGCCGGCGTGACGGTGACGGCCGACCCGGCGACCTGCTCGTTCCAGGGCAACCCGGTGGCCCGCGAGATCGACTTCAAGAGCTCGTGCGACATCGCCAAGCGCTACCTGGTGCAGAACTCGGTGAGCTATGAGAACGTGGCCGGCGCGCCGGGCTCCAAGGCCGTGGTGAAGATCGGCGACAAGACCGTCGAGGCGCCCATCGGCAACGTGGTGAACCTCAAGTTCGACGAGAACTCCGCCAAGGAAATTGCCGCCTTCAAGAAGGGCGTGGCCGAAGACCTGAAGGTCGCGGGCTACCCGTCCAAGGCCGACCCCGCGAAGATGAACAAGGTGCTGACGGTGCTGCTGCTGTTCTGGCTGGTGCTGCTGGTGACCATGGTCTACGGCCCGATCGCCGCGATGCTGGTCGAGATGTTCCCCACGCGCATCCGCTACACCTCCATGAGCCTGCCGTACCACATCGGCAACGGCTGGTTCGGCGGCCTGCTGCCGACCACCGCCTTCGCCATCGTGGCTTCCACCGGCAACATGTACAACGGCCTCTGGTACCCGATCATCATCGCGGGCATCACGCTGGTGATCGGCACGCTGTTCATCCGCGAGACCAAGGACGTGGACATCTACGCCAACGACTGAGTCCGCCGCAAGCAGGAGGGCGCAACGCCCTCCGTTCAACAAAGAGGCTTCATGCCACCCCGCATGAAGCCTTTTTCTTGAGCCCTTTCCCTTCATCCCCCAGTTTTCAGGAGACCAGACCCATGTGGAAGATCGTCGTCGGCTTCATCGCTTTTGCCGCACTCGCCCTGTTCGTGATTTCCAAGGCCGGCGACAAGGTCGACATGTCGGGCGAGAAGCACGGCGGCGACACCGCCACGCACGAGCCCGCGCCGGCCGCCGCGCCGAAGTAGGTTCGCGGAACTGGCTGGCTAGCGCTTGAAGCGGCCGTCGCTGATGATCGACAGGTCGGCGAAGTCGATGCCGCTGTGGTCCTGCGGCGAGTAGCTCACCTCCAGCCCGCCGCCCAGGTCGAAGCCCTTGATGGTCTCCAGCGCGGCCGTCACCTTGGCTCGCGTGGGCTTGGGGCCGGCGCGGCGCAGCGCCTCCACCAGCACCTTGGCCGACGCGAAGCCCTCGAGCGCGGCCGGCGACAGCTCCGCCTGGCCCTTGGCCTGCGCCAGCGTCAGCGCTTCCTTCACCATCGGCTGGCCCAGCGAGCGTTCGTTAGGGAACACCTGCGTCACGATCACGCCCTTGCTCGCATCGCCCAGTTGCTTGATGAAGCCCGACGAGGCGTTGTTCGACAGCGTGACCACCTGCGCCGCCGAGCCCGCCGCGCGCAGCGCCTTGATGCCGTCCACCACCGCGACGCCCGAGCCGATCCACACCACGGCCTGTGCGTTGGCCTCCTTGATGGCCGGCACGATGGTCTTGTAGTCGGGCTTGTCGCGGTCGGCCGGAATGGTCGCGGTCGGCTTGGCCCCGCCCTTGGTGAAGCCGGCCATCGCGCCCTCGAGCGCGTCCTGCCCGAACGAGTCGGTCACGTACACCACCGCGATGCGGGTGAGGCCAATGGTCAGCAGGTGCTGCACCGCCTTCTCCGCCTCGCGCTGGTAGGTGGCGCGCACGTTGAACACATGCTTCTGCAGCGGCTTGTGCAGCACCATCGCGCCGGTCGAAGGGCCGATGAGCGCCACGTCGTACTTGTCGAGCCAGGGGATGATGGCCTGCGAATGCGGCGTGCCCCGGCTCATGAACAGCGCCAGCACTTTCTTGTCCTCGATCAGCGCGCGGGCGTTGTCGCCGGCGCGCTTCACGTCGAAGCCGTCGTCCATGCGCAACACCTCGATCTTCTCGCCGTGGATGCCGCCCTGCGCGTTGACCGCGTCGATCACCAGCTGAGCGCCGCCGATGGTCTCGTTCACGCTCGCGGCCACCGAGCCGGTCATGCCTGCGGTCTGGCCGATCAGGAGCTGGGCCGAGGCGCCGACGGCGCTGAAAGCCAGCAGGGCTGAGGCGCAAAGCGTGCGCGTCTTCGTCATGGAAACCTTTCGGAACAGGGCTGGGAAGCGGTGCGTGAATTGGCGTAAGCAAACGTCGTATTTGTTTCCAGAAGTGTCTCGAACTCCATTCGGACAAACCCCTGCGCGGGCACGGACCTTGTGACCTACTGCGCAAACCCGTCATGGACCACTCCCTAGAATGTTTGCCCCACCCCTCAAGGCATTCATGACACAGGGCTCCATCCGGATTCGCGGCGCGCGCCAGCACAATCTCCAGAACCTCGACCTCGACATCCGCACCGGCGAAATGACCGTGGTCACCGGGCCGAGCGGCTCGGGCAAGTCGAGCCTCGTGTTCGACACCCTCTATGCCGAAGGACAGCGGCGCTACGTGGAGACTTTCTCCGCCTACGCGCGCCAGTTCCTGGATCGCATGGACAAGCCGGCGGTCGACAAGGTGGAGGGCGTGCCGCCCGCCATCGCCATCGACCAGACCAACCCGGTGCGCTCCTCGCGTTCCACGGTCGGCACCATGACCGAGCTGAACGACCACCTGAAGCTGTTGTTCGCGCGCGCGGCCAACCTGTTCGACCGCGAGACCGCGCTGCCGGTGCGGCACGACTCGCCAGACAGCATCTATGCGCAGATCGTCGAGCGCGCGGCCGCCGCGGGTGACCCACGTCTGGTCGTCACCTTCCCGGTCGAGCTGCCCGCGAGCACCACGGCAGAGGAAGTCACGCAGTGGCTGTCGGCCAGCGGCTTCACGCGTGTGCAGGCTGAGCGCGAGGTGGCCACGCCCACCGGCCCGCGCAAGGTGCTCGACGTGGTGGCGGACCGGTTCCGCGCCTCGAGCGCCGAGCGTTCGCGCGTGGTGGAGGCCATCGAGGTCGCGCTCAAGCGCGGCAGCGGGCGCGTCACCGTGCATGCCACGGGAGCCGAGGAAAACGCTGCAACCGACGTGTGGAAGTTTTCGACCGGCCTGCACTGCCCCGAGAGCGACATCCGCTACGCCGACCCGATCCCGTCGATGTTCTCGTTCAACTCGGCCGTGGGCGCCTGCGACACCTGCCGCGGCTTCGGCCGCGTGATCGGCGTCGACCTGGGGCTGGTGATTCCGAACGACAAGCTCACGCTGCGCGCCGGCGCCATCAAGACCATCCAGACGCCCGCCTGGAAAGAAGCGCAGGACGACCTCATGCGCCATGCCGAGACGGCAGGCATTCCGCGCGACACGCCCTGGAACAAGCTCACCGACGAGCAGAAGCACTGGGTGATCGAGGGCACGCCCAACTACAAGGAAGGCAACTGGAACAAGCAGTGGTACGGCGTGCGCCGCTTCTTCGCCTACCTGGAGAGCAAGGCCTACAAGATGCACATCCGCGTGCTCTTGTCCAAGTACCGCAGCTACACGCAATGCCCGACCTGCAGCGGCGCGCGGCTGAAGCTCGACAGCCTCATCTGGCGCATCGGCAGCAAGGAAGACGCCGACGCGGTGCTGCCGCCCGAGAAGCGCTTCATGCCGACCGGCGCGAAGTGGACCCGCGCGCAGCTGGAGGCGCTGCCGGGGCTGTGCCTGCATGACCTGATGCTGCTGCCTATCGAGAGGCTGCGGAGGTTCTTCGACCGCATGGGCCAGGGAATGGCTCCCTCCCCCTCCGGGGGAGGGCAGGGGTGGGGGCAGGCGGCGCTAGCAAGCCCGGCTGCCTCGAATGAGGCCGAGAGCCCCCATCCCAACCTTCCCCCAGCGGGGGAAGGTGCAAGACAGGGCGAGGCCCAGGCGCTGAAGCTGCTGTTCGAAGAAATCACCACCCGCCTGCGCTACCTCCACGACGTCGGCATCGGCTACCTCACGCTGGACCGCCAGAGCCGCACGCTCTCCGGCGGCGAAGTGCAGCGCATCAACCTCACCACCGCGCTCGGCACTTCGCTGGTCAACACGCTCTTCGTGCTCGACGAGCCCAGCATCGGCCTGCACCCGCGCGACATGAACCGCATCACCGAAGCCATGCTGCGCCTGCGCGACGCGGGCAACACGCTGGTGGTGGTGGAGCACGACCCGGCCGTGATGCTGGCCGCCGACCGCGTGATCGACATGGGCCCCGGCCCCGGCGCGCGCGGCGGGCAGATCGTGTTCGACGGCACCACCGACCAGCTGCGCGACGCCGACACGCTCACCGGCCAGTACCTCGGCGGGCGCAAGAAGATCGGCATGGGCTTCAAGCGGCTGGTGAGCGAGAACACGCACCGGCTCATCCTCGAAGGCGTGCGCGAGCACAACCTGAAGAACGTGACGGTCGAGTTCCCGCTGGCGCGGCTGGTGTGCGTTACCGGCGTCAGCGGCTCGGGCAAGTCGACGCTGATCCAGGACGTGCTGGCGCCCGCGCTCATGCGCCACTTCGGCAAGGCCACGGAAACGCCCGGCGCGCACGACCGCATGCTCGGCGCCGATCACCTCGGCGACGTGGTGTTCGTCGACCAGTCGCCCATCGGCAAGACCGCGCGTTCCAACCCCGCGAGCTACGTGGGCGCGTGGGACGCCATCCGCGAAATCTTCGCCACCGCGGCGCTCTCGCGCCAGCGCGGCTACACCGCGAGCAAGTTCAGCTTCAACTCCGGCGACGGGCGCTGCCCGACCTGCGGCGGCTCGGGCTTCGAGCACGTCGAGATGCAGTTCCTGTCCGACGTGTACCTGCGCTGCCCCGACTGCGACGGCAAGCGCTACCGCCCCGAGATCCTCGAAGTGCGCGTGGAGCGCAAGGGCAAGAGCTACAACGTGGCCGACGTGCTCGACCTCACCGTGGCCGAGGCGGCGGCGGTGTTCGAGGCCGACCGCGACGTGCTGCGCGTGCTGCAGCCGATTTCCGACGTGGGCCTGGACTACGTCAAGCTCGGCCAGCCCGTGCCCACGCTGAGCGGTGGCGAGGCGCAGCGCCTGAAGCTCGCCGGCTTCCTGGCCGAGGCCGCGAAGAACGCGACCGCGAGCAAGCAGTCGGTGGCGCGCAAGGGCACGCTGTTCCTGTTCGACGAGCCGACCACCGGCCTGCACTTCGACGACATCGCGCGGCTGATGCGCGCGCTGCGCAAGCTGCTGGACGCGGGGCATTCGCTGATCGTGATCGAGCACAACCTCGACGTGATCCGCGCGAGCGACTGGCTCATCGACCTCGGCCCCGAAGGCGGCGAAGGCGGCGGCCAGGTGGTGGCCGAAGGCACGCCCGAGCAGCTGCGCGAGAACCGCGCATCGCTCACCGGCGCCGCGCTGGCCGACTACGAACTGGCCATCGGCCCCGATGCCTACAAGGTGGCCGAGCGCGCCGCGCGCCGCTACATCGCCAACGCGAAGACGGCGCCGGGCAGCAACGCCATCGAGATCGTCAACGCGCGCGAGCACAACCTGAAGAACCTGAGCGTGGACATTCCGCGCGGCAAGTTCAGCGTGGTGACCGGCGTGAGCGGATCGGGCAAGTCGACGCTCGCGTTCGACATTCTTTTCAACGAAGGGCAGCGCCGGTACCTCGAATCGCTCAACGCCTATGCGCGCAGCATCGTGCAGCCCGCGGGCCGGCCCGAGGTGGACGCGGTGTACGGCATTCCACCGACCGTGGCCATCGAGCAGCGCCTGTCGCGCGGCGGCCGCAAGAGCACGGTGGGCACCACCACCGAGGTGTGGCACTTCCTGCGGCTGCTGTACGTGAAGCTGGGCATCCAGCACTGCATTCACGACGGCGCCGCCGTGCAGCCGCAGACGCCCGACAGCATCGCCGCGCAGCTGATGCGCAACTTCAAGGGCCAGCACATCGGCCTGCTCGCGCCGCTGGTGAGCAACCGCAAGGGCGTGTACACCGAGCTGGCCGACTGGGCCCGCCCGCGCGGCTTCACGCACCTGCGCGTGGACGGCGACTTCCTGCCGACCACCGGCTTCCCGCGCATCGACCGCTTCAAGGAGCACAGCATCGAGCTGCCGGTGGCCAGCCTCGACGTGCTGCCCTCGAAGGAGACCGAGCTGCGCGAGGCGCTGACCAGGGCGCTCGAACACGGCAAGGGCGTGGTGCATGTGCTGAGCGAACTCGACGGCCTGCGCGCCGCGATGATGGCGGGCGTGTCCGCCGTGGGCATCGGCCGCGTGAACGTGTTCTCCACGCTGCGTGCCTGCCCGGTGTGCAGCACCAGCTATGCCGAACTCGATCCGCGCCTGTTCAGCTACAACAGCAAGCACGGCTGGTGCCCCGATTGCGTGGGCACCGGTGTCAAGCTCAGCAAGGACCAGCGCAAGGTGTTCGACGACTCCGTGCGCGACGACGACAACAAGGGCCGCGAGCAGACCTTCGCCGAACCCGAGGTGGAAGACCTGGCCGACGTGGTCTGCCCGACCTGCGAGGGCACGCGCCTGAACGCCACGGCCCGCGCCGTGGGCTTCGGCACCGCGGCCGACGGCACGGGCGGCATCGGCATCACCGAGCTGGCACGCATGAGCGTGACCGAGGTGCGGCAGTGGTTCGAAGGGCTGGCGCTCACGGGCCGCGAAGCCGAGATCGCGCGCGACCTGGTGCCCGAGATCAAGAGCCGGCTCGAATTCCTCGAGGAAGTGGGCCTCGGCTACCTCACGCTCGACCGTGGCGCGCCAACGCTCTCCGGCGGCGAGGCGCAACGCATCCGCCTGGCGGCACAGCTCGGCAGCAACCTGCAGGGCGTGTGCTACGTGCTCGACGAGCCGACCATCGGCCTGCATGCGCGCGACAACCAGATCCTGCTGAACGCGCTGCACAAGCTGGGCGACAAGGGCAACACGCTGGTGGTGGTGGAGCACGACGAAGACACCATCCGCCGCGCCGACCACATCATCGACATCGGCCCGAGCGCGGGCAAGCGCGGCGGCCGGCTGGTGGCCGAAGGCTCGGTGGCCGACATCCAGAATGCCGGCGATTCGCAGACCGGCCGCTACCTGCGCGATGCCATCCGGCATCCGCTGCAGGCACGCCGGTCGATCCCCTCGCCCGACCCGAAGGCCGAGGAGAACGGCGAATGGCTCACCGTGCATGGCGCCGACCTGCACAACCTGCAGGACGTGACCGCCACGCTGCCGCTGCACCGCCTGGTGGTGGTCACCGGCGTCAGCGGCTCGGGCAAGTCGACGCTCGCGCGCGACGTGCTGCTGGCCAACGTGCAGGGCATCGTGGTGCAGCGCATGACCAAGGCGGGCCGCGACGCCGACGCTGCCGGCAAGCGCCCGGCGTGGGCCGGCTGCAAGAAGGTCGACGGCTACGAGACCATCGACCGCGTGCTCGAGGTCGACCAGACGCCCATCGGCAAGACGCCGCGCAGCTGCCCGGCCACCTACATCGGCTTCTGGGACACCATCCGCAAGCTGTTCGCCGACACGCTCGAAGCCAAGGCGCGCGGCTACGGCCCGGCGCGCTTCAGCTTCAACACCGGCGAAGGCCGCTGCCCGGGCTGCGAGGGCGCGGGCGTGCGCACCATCGAGATGAGCTTCCTGCCCGACGTGAAGGTGCCCTGCGAGGTCTGCCACGGCGCGCGCTTCAACCCCGAGACGCTGGCCGTGAGCTGGCGCGGCAAGAGCATCGGCGACGTGCTGAAGATGGAAGTCGACGAGGCCGTCGAGTTCTTCGCGAGCATGCCCAACATCGCCCATCCGCTGCAGCTGCTGAAGGACGTGGGCCTGGGCTACCTCACGCTGGGGCAGCCATCGCCCACGCTGTCGGGCGGCGAGGCGCAGCGCATCAAGCTGGTGACCGAACTCAGCAAGGTGCGCGACGACATCACCCGCCGCGGCCAGAAGCCGCCGCACACGCTGTACGTGCTCGACGAGCCGACCGTGGGCCTGCACATGGCCGACGTCGAGAAGCTGATCCACGTGCTGCACCGGCTGGTGAACGGCGGCCACAGCGTGGTGGTGATCGAGCACGACCTCGACCTGATCGCCGAGGCCGACTGGATCCTCGACCTCGGGCCCGAGGGCGGCAACGCGGGCGGGCGCATCGTCGCGGCGGCGCCGCCGGAAGATGTGGTGCGGCTGGGCACGCACACCGGCGTGGCCCTGGCGCCAGTGCTGGCGCGATAGGACCGGGCGGGGGCTCGCCCCCGCTCCCCTCCTGCTCCTCTTACTTCTGGATGTCGCCCAGGCAGAGGTACTTGATCTCCACGTAGTCGTCCATGCCGTGGTGCGAGCCTTCGCGTCCCAGGCCCGACTGCTTCACGCCGCCGAAGGGCACGTGCTCGGTGGCGATCACGCCGGCGTTGATGCCGACCATGCCGTATTCCAGCGCTTCCGCCACGCGGAAGATCCGGCCCACGTCGCGCGTGTAGAAGTAGCTCGCCAGGCCGAACTCGGTGTTGTTCGCTGCGTCGATGCCGTCCTGCTCGGTCTTGAAGCGGAACACGGGCGCGAAGGGGCCAAAGGTTTCTTCGCGTGCGCACAGCATGTCGGGGGTGGCTTCGGAAATCACGGTCGGCTCGAAGAACTGGCCCTGCATCCTGTGGCCGCCCGCCAGCACCTTGCCACCCTTGGCAATGGCGTCGGCCACATGGCGCTGCACCTTGTCGATGGCCGCATCCTCGATCAGCGGGCCCTGCACCACGCCGTCGTCAAAACCGTTGCCGACCTTGAGTGCCTTGACCTTGGCCGCGAACTTCTCGACGAAGGCGTCATAGATGCCCTCCTGCACATACAGCCGGTTCGCGCACACGCAGGTCTGGCCGGCGTTGCGGTACTTGCTCGCGATCGCGCCTTCGACCGCCGAATCCACATCCGCATCGTCGAACACCAGGAAGGGCGCGTTGCCGCCCAGCTCCAGCGACAGCTTCTTGACCGTCGGCGCGCACTGGCTCATCAGGATGCGGCCCACCTCGGTGGAGCCGGTGAAGCTCAGGTGGCGCACGATGTCGCTCTCGCACAGCTCCTTGCCGATCGCGATGCTGTTCCGGCTGTCGGCCGTAAGCACGTTGAGCACGCCCGCCGGAATGCCGGCCCGCACGGCCAGCTCCGCGGCGGCCAGCGCGGTCAATGGCGTGAGCTCGGCCGGCTTGATGACCACCGTGCAGCCCGCGGCCAGTGCCGGCGCCACCTTGCGGGTGATCATGGCCAGCGGAAAATTCCACGGCGTGATCGCCGCGCACACGCCGATGGGCTGCTTCATCACCAGCAGGCGGCGGTTGTTGTCGAACTGCGGCAGCACCTCGCCGTTCACGCGCTTGGCTTCTTCCGCAAACCACTCGATGAAGCTCGCGCCGTAGGCGACCTCGCCCTTGGCCTCGGCAAAGGGCTTGCCCTGCTCGGCGGTCATCAGGCGGCCCAGGTCTTCGGTATTGGCGATCAGCAGGTCGAACCACTTGCGCAGCACGATGCTGCGCTCCTTGCCCGTCTTGCCGCGCCAGGCGGCGAGCGCCTTGTTGGCGGCAGCAATGGCGTGCGCGGCGTCCGCGCGCGTGAGGTTGGCCACGTCGACCAGCTTCCGGCCGGTGGCCGGGTCGTTCACGTCGAAGCGGCTCGCGCCCGCAATCCATTCGCCGGCGATCAGCGCATCGGTCTTGAGCAGGGTCGGGTCGTTCAGCAGGGCGAGGGGAGATGTCTTCGTGTCCATGGTGTCGTGTTGTCTCTAAGGAAATGAGTAGCCGGGGCAAGCACCCGGTGTCAGCGGAAAGGCACGCCCGGAAGCACGCAAAGCATTTCGTAAAGCAGATTGGCCCCGAGCAGCGCGGTGTTGCCGCTCGTGTCGTACGGCGGGCTGACCTCCACCAGGTCGGCGCCCACCACGTTCAGCCCGCGGCAGCCGCGCACGATCTCCAATGCCTGCGGCACTGTGAGTCCACCGATTTCCGGCGTGCCCGTGCCACCGGCGAACGAAGGATCGATGCCGTCGATGTCGAAGCTGATGTACACCGGATGCGCAGGCCCGACGCGCTCGCGCACCTGCGCCATCAGCGGCGCCAGCGACTGATACCAGACCTCGTGCGCCTGCACCACGGTGAAGCCCTGTTCGCGCGGCCAGTCGAAATCGTCCGCCGCATAGCCGGTGCCGCGCAGGCCGATCTGCCAGACCTTGTCGCAGGCCAGCAGGCCCTCTTCGACGGCGCGCCGGAATGGAGTGCCGTGCGCAATGCGCTCGCCGAACATGTCGTCGTTCACGTCCGCATGCGCATCCACATGCACCAGCGCGACCGGGCCATGCTTGCGCGCCACCGCGCGCAGGATCGGCAGCGCGATGGTGTGATCGCCGCCCAGCGTCAGCGGCGCGCAGCCGGCGGCCAGCACCGTGTCGTAGAAGTCCGAGATGATGCCCAGCGACTTGTCGAGGGAATAGGTGTTGATCGGCACGTCGCCCAGGTCGGCCACGTTCAGCTTGTCGAAAGGCGCCGCGCCGGTGGCCATGTTGTAGGGCCGCAGCAATGCTGACTCCGCACGGATCTGGCGCGGTCCGAAGCGCGCCCCCGGCCGGTTGGAAGTGCCGATGTCCAGCGGCACGCCGATGAACGCGGCGTCCAGCCCCTGCGGGGACGTTGCCGAGGGCAGCCGCATCATCGTGCCGGGGCCGGCGAAGCGCGGCATCGTGTTGCCGCCCAGCGGCTGGTTCGGTGTTGTGTTGGTGGGCATCGTGTGCGGGTTCAGCGCCGCCGGCCGCGCAGCCATTCGAGCGCAAGCAGCAGCGTGGTGGTGAAGATGATCAGCAGCGTCGCCACTGCGGCGATGGTGGGCGAGATGTTCTCGCGGATGCCGGTGAACATCTGGCGCGGCAGCGTGACCTGGTCCGGCCCCGCGAGGAACAGCGTGACCACCACTTCGTCGAACGAAGTGGCAAAGGCGAACAGCGCGCCCGAGATCACGCCCGGCGCAATCACCGGCAGCGTGACGCGCATGAAGGTCCTGAACGGCGTTTCGCCCAGGCTCAGCGATGCGCGCACCAGGTTCTGGTTGAAGCCGGCCAGCGTGGCGAGCACGGTGGTCAGAACGAAAGGCGCGCCCAGCGCCGCATGCACCACGATCAGCCCGAAGTAGGTGTCGGCCAGCCCGATGGGCGCGAAGTAGAGATACGTGGCCACGCCCACCACCACGATAGGCACCACCATCGGCGAGATCAGCACGCTCATGAGCAGGCCCTTGAAGGCGAAGCTCGTGCGCGACAACCCCACCGCCGCCAGCGTGCCCAGCACGGTGGCCAGCACCGTGGCGGCCGGCGCGACGATGAAGCTGTTGCGCGCCGCGCGCGCCCACTCGGGCGATTCGAAAAGATTGCGATACCACCGCAGCGACCAGCCGGGAATCGGGTAGGCCAGGAACGAACTGTCGGAGAACGACAGCGGAATCACCACCAGGATCGGCGCCAGCAGGAAGGCCAGCACCGCGACGCAGCCGGCGCGCACCAGCCACCAGCCGAGCTTGTCGGCGAAGGTGGCATAGGCCGGGAATTGGGGAAGCTTCAGCATGCTTGTCTGTCTTTCTTGCGGCTCAACCTAGGCTCAGCTCGGCCTTGCCGATGCGGCGGTACACGGCGTACAGAATCAGCGTGGCGACCAGCAGCACGGAGCCCAGCGCGCACGCCATGCCCCAGTTGATTTCGACGTTGGTGTAGCGCGCGATGTAGTAGCTCAGCATCTGGTCGTCCGCGCCGCCGAGCAGCGCCGGCGTCACGTAGTAGCCGATGGCCAGGATGAAGACCAGCAGCGCGCCGGCGCCGATGCCCGGGTAGGTCTGCGGCACGTACACGCGGAAGAAGGCCGCCAGCGGCGAGCTGCCCAGCGAGACGGCCGCGCGCAGGTAGGTGGGCGGCACGCTCTTCATGACGCTGTACAGCGGCAGGATCATGAAGGGCAGCAGGATGTGCACCATCGCGATGATCACGCCGGTGCGGTTGAACAGCAGCGCCAGCGGATGGTCGATCAGGCCGATGCCCATGAGGCCCCGGTTGACCAGCCCCTCGGACTGCAGCAGCACGATCCAGGCCGCCACGCGCACCAGAATGGAAGTCCAGAACGGCACCAGCACCAGGATCATCAGCACGTTGGCCTTGCGCGCAGGCAGCGTCGACAGCCACCACGCCAGCGGATAGGCCAGCAGCAGGCAGAAGAAGGTGACCACGGCGCTGATCTCGAAGGTGCGCAGCAGGATGCCGGCAAAGGCACGCTGGTCGGCGGGCATGCGCTCGACCTCGCCGGCCACGTCGCGCCGCAGATCGACCGAGGCGAGCAGGTAGTCGGGCGTCCAGCGCGAGCCGTTCTTGGCAATCGCCTGCCAGTACGGCGCCTCGCCCCAGCGCGGGTCGAGCTCCAGCATGCGCGCCTTGACCTCTTCCGGCGTGCCCGCGATCGGCAATGCGCGGAAGGTGCCCATCACCAGCGAGCGGGCGCCGGCGATCTCGGTGTTGAGGCGGCGCGCCAGGGCGCCCGCGTCGGAGCTGTCGGGCAGTTGCCCGAGATCGGCCGCGATGGCTGCAAAGGCCGCCGGCGCGGGCGCCTCCTTGCGGTTCCAGCCGTCGAGCGCGCGCACGGTGCGCGGCAGCGCGTTGGCCACTTCGGGGTTTTCCACCGCGCGCTGCAGCAGCGCCACGATGGGCACCAGCAGCGTCAGCAGCAGAAACACCAGCAGCGGCACCGTGAGCGCAAACGCGCGCCACTTTCGGCGGGCTTCGGCGCGTGCCAGCGCGCGCCGCAGTTCGCCAGGCGGCGCTTCTGCTGAAACCAGGGGGACAGACGTTGCCGCGTGCATGGACTCTTTCGCGCTCGCTCGTTTGCCTGTTTACTGCGTGGCCCAGGATGCGAAGCGCTTCTCGAGCGCCTCGCCCTGGTCGGCCCAGAAGCCGACGTTGAACTGCAGCGCATCCTTGGCGTTGGTCGACGAGGTCGGCAGATCGGCCAGCACCTTGCTGCTGAGCGAAGCCAGCGCCTTGGTGTTGGTGGGGCCGTAGGCGATGTTCTGCGCATAGACAGCCTGGTTGGCCGGCTGCATCGCGAACTGGATGTACTTCAGCGAGGCCTCCTTGTTCGGTGCGCCCTTCGGGATCACCAGGTAGTCGAGGTCGTAGATGCCGCCCGGCCAGTAGATCTTGAGGTCGCGGCCTTCGCGGTTGGCCGCGTCGATGCGGCCGTTGTAGACGGTGGTCAGCACCACGTCGCCGGCCACCAGGAACTGCGGCGGCTGCGCGCCGGCTTCCCACCACTGGATGTTCGGCTTGAGTTCGGTGAGCTTCTTGAACGCGCGGTCTGCGCCTTCCTTGGTGCCGAGCACCTTGTAGACGTCGGCCGGCTTCACGCCGTCGGCCATGAGCGCGAACTCGAGGTTGTAGCGCGCGCCCTTGCGCATGCCGCGCTTGCCGGGGATCTTCTTCACGTCCCAGAAGTCGGCCCAGCTGCTGGGCGCGGTCTTGAGCTTCTCGCCGTTGTAGGCCATCACGGTCGACCACACGAACAGGCCCACGCCGCAGTCGGTGACCGCGGCCGGCAGGAAGTCGGCCTTGCTGCCGATCCTGGAATAGTCGAGCTTCTCGAACAGGCCCTCGTCGCAGCCGCGCGCCGCGTCGGGCGATTCGACCTCGACCACGTCCCAGGTGACCTTCTTCGTCTCGACCATGGCCTTGATCTTGGCCTGCTCGCCGTTGTATTCGACCGGAATGATCTTGGTGCCGGTCTTCTCGAAAGGCTCGTAGTAGGCCTTCTTCTGGGCATTGGCGTTGGCGCCACCGAAGTTGACCACGGTGAGCTGCTGCTGGGCGAAGGCCGGCAGCGCGAAGCTGGCGGCGACGGTGCAGGCGAGGAGTGTCTTTTTCATGGTGGAGGTCTTCCTGTGTGATGAAAGCAAAGAAAGGAAACGGGAGAACAACTGGCCGGGTTCAGGAGGCATAGATGCGCGCATGCGCCGTCGGAAACTCGAGCACCACCGCTTCGCCGGCCTGCGGCGCGCCGGCACCTTCGAGGCCGTTCAGCGGCAGCTTCACGGTGGCTTCGGCCTGGTCGCCGCCGACGCTGCACAAGAGCCGCAGGTGGTCGCCGAAGTAGATGACCCGCGCCACTTCGGCGGCGAGCATGTTGGCGCCCTGCGGCGCGGCCGACTGCCGGTGCAGCACCACCCGCTCGGGGCGGATGCAGGCTTCGACGGCCGCGCCCGCCGCGGCGCCGCTGACGTTGAGCCCATGCAGCACGCGGCCGTCGGGCAGCTTCATTTCTGCTTGCTCGCCGCCCCGGCCCAGCTGGCCCTTGAGCACCGTGTTGTCGCCGACGAAGCCCGCCACGAAGCGGTTGGAAGGCGTCTCGTACAGCCGGTCGACCGTGTCCAGCTGCTGGATCACGCCTTCGTTGAACACCGCCACGCGGTCGCTCATGGTGAGCGCCTCGCCCTGGTCGTGCGTCACGTAGACGAAGGTCACGCCCAGCTGGCGGTGCAGGTCCTTGAGCTCGAGCTGCATGTGCTCGCGCAGCTGCTTGTCCAGCGCGCCCAGCGGCTCGTCCATCAGCACCAGCTGGGGCTCGAACACCAGCGCGCGCGCCAGCGCCACGCGCTGCTGCTGGCCGCCCGAGAGCTGGCCGGGCAGGCGGTCGGTCATGCCGCGCAGCTGCACCATGTCGAGCGCGCGCTGCACGCGGCGCTGCTGCTCGTCCTTGGGCACCTTGCGCACCGTCAGCGGATAGGCCACGTTCTGGCCCACGCTCAGGTGCGGGAACAGCGCATAGTTCTGGAAGACCATGCCGAAGTTCCGCTTGTGCGGCGGCGTGCCGGTGATCTGCTTGCCGTCGAGCAGGATCTCGCCCGAGGTCGGCGACTCGAAGCCCGCCAGCATCATCAGCGTGGTGGTCTTGCCCGACCCCGAAGGCCCGAGCAGGCTCAGGAACTCGCCACGGTGAATGTCCAGGTCGAGCTGGCGCACCACCAGGTGTTCGCCGTCGTAGGTCTTCTGGACGCGCTGGAAGCGCACCAAGGGTTCTGCTGTCATGGAGGATTTCAGGAAAGGATCGGTCGATCAGCGCAGTGCGGCGAAGCTGTCCGCGAGAAGCGCCAGGCCTTCGTCCACAAGCAAGTCGGATGCCGTGAGCGGCACCAGTACGCGAATTACATTGCCGTAGGTGCCGCACGACAGCAGGATTAACCCGCGCCGCGCGGCCTCCGCGACCACTTTGCGGGTCAGCGCGGCATCGGGGCGCGACGTGTCGCCCTGCTCGAACAGCTCGATGGCCACCATGGCGCCGAGCCCGCGCACGTCGCCGATGGCCGGCACGTCGGCCGCGATGCGGCGCAGCCCGGCCGTGAGCCGCTCGCCCAGCGCCCGGCTGCGCGCCAGCAGTTGCTCGTCGTCGAACACTTTCAGCACCGCGAGCGCAGCGGCGCAGCCGATGGGGCTGCCGGCATAGGTGCCGCCCAGGCCGCCGGGCGCGGGGGCGTCCATCACCTCGGCGCGGCCCACCACGCCGGAGATGGGAAACCCGCCCGCCATCGACTTGGCGGTGGTGATCAGGTCGGGCGCCACGGGCCACTGCTCGCTGGCGAACCAGGTGCCGGTGCGGCCCGCGCCGGTCTGCACCTCGTCGGCAATGATCAGGATGCCGTGGCGGTCCGCCAGCGCGCGCAGGCCTTCGACGAAGTCGTTGGGCGCCACGTAGAAGCCGCCTTCGCCCTGCACCGGCTCCAGGATGAAGGCCGCCACGCGCTCGGGCTCGATGTCGTTCTTGAACAGCAGCTCGACCGAGTGCAGGGCATCGTCCACGCTCACGCCGTGCAGCGCGTTCGGGTACAGCGCATGGAACACCTCGCCGGGGAAGGGGCCGAAGCCGACCTTGTAGGGGGCCACCTTGCCGGTGAGGCCGAGCGTCATCATCGTGCGGCCGTGGTAGCCGCCGGTGAAAGCAATCACGCCGGGGCGCCGGGTGTGGGCGCGGGCGATCTTGACCGCGTTCTCCACCGCCTCGGCGCCGGTGCTCAGGAAGATCGATTTCTTCGCGAACGCGCCCGGCGCCAGTGCATTCAGGCGCTCGGCCAGCTCCACATAGGGCTCGTAGGCCACCACCTGGAAGCAGGTGTGCGAATAAAGATCTACCTGTGCCTTGACTGCGGCGCTGATCTCCGGGTGGCAGTGGCCGGTGTTGAGCACCGCGATGCCGCCAGCGAAGTCGATGTAGCGGCGGCCCTCGACGTCCCACAGTTCGGCGTTGGCGGCCCGGCTGACGAAGATTTCATGGGCCTGGCCGACGCCGCGGGCGACGGCCGCGCTGCGGCGGGCCATGAGGGCGGCGTTGCTGAGGTGGGGTTCGCGTTGCATGGTACGACCTGTGCTTTGGTGCAGTGAAGAAGGAATGCCGGCACTCTAGGTCGCGCGAATCGATCCAGCCATGTACACCGGAAGTGATCGCCGGAAAGACTGTACTGGTCTTGTATCCTGTACATACTTTCCTCAATATGGTGCAGGCCGGTCTGCCGGAGACACCCCCCGATGCTCATTCTTCGCCCCGAACAGCCGACGCCGCTGGTCAGCCAGATCGTTGAAGGGCTGCGCGGACTGATCGGCTCCCAGAAGCTCAAGGCCGACAGCAAGCTGCCGTCGATCCGCGCCTTTGCCGCGGCGCACGGCGTGAGTGTCTTCACGGTGGTCGAGGCCTACGACCGGCTGGTGGCGCAGGGCCTGCTGGTCTCGCGCGCCAATGCGGGCTTCTTCGTCAAGCGGCGCAGCGAAGACAGCGCCTCCGGCACCAACAGCGTGCCCCGCCCGGACCCCCGCTTCGACGCCCGCTGGTATCTGCAGCAGATCTTCGAGAACCGCAACCTCCCGCTCAAGCCCGGCTGCGGCTGGCTGCCACACGACTGGCTGTTCGAGGACGGCATGCGCCGCAGCCTGCGCCACCTGGCTTCCGAAGGCACCGACATCGGCGGCTACGGCCTGCCCTTCGGCCACATGGCGCTGCGCATGGCAACGGCCGAGGCGCTGTCGGAGCAGCAGATCGTGGTCGAGGCCGCCCAGGTGCTGCTGACCCAGGGCTCCAGCCAGGCGCTGGACCTGGTCGCGCGCCGCCTGCTGAAGCCGGGCGACTCGGTGCTGGTGGACGACCCGGGCTATCCGAACCTGATGTTCATGCTGCGCTTCCTGGGCGTGGAGATCATTGGTGTGCCGCGCACCCCTACGGGCTACGACATGCCCGCGCTCGAGGCGCTGCTCGCGGTGCACCGGCCCAAGGCCTTCTTCACCCAGCCCCGGCTGCAGAGCCCGACCTGCTCGATGGCCTCGCTGCCGCAACTGGTGCAACTGCTGCAACTAGCCCAGGCGCACGACTTCACGCTGGTGGAGAACGACATCTACGCCGAGATGGACGCATCGATGCGCCCCTCGCTCGCCAGCCTGGGGCAGTTGCGCCGCGTGGTCTACGTCAGCAGCTATTCGAAGACCATCTCGCCGAACATCCGCGTGGGCTATGTGGTCGCGCAGCCGGAGCTGCTCGAAGACCTGGCGCAGCTCAAGATGATCTCGGGCCTCACCTCGTCCGACATCACCGAGCGCCTGGCCTTCGGCACCGTGACCGACGGCCGCTGGCGCAAGCATCTCAAGGCCCTGCGCGATCGTCTCGCGCAGGCGCAAGGCAGCGTCGCGAGGCGGCTGGGTGGCCTGGGCTTCGAGCTGTTCCATGAAGCAGCGGCCGGCATGTACCTGTGGGCCCGGCACCCGGACATCGCCGACAGCTCCGAGCTCTCGCGGCGCGCCGCGGCAGAAGGAATCATGCTCGGCCCGGGCCAGCTGTTCCTGGTCAACCCGCATCCCACCGGCTGGCTGCGCTTCAACGTGGCCTTCAGCGAAGACGAGCGGCTCTGGCGCTTTCTTGAGCGCAACATCGAAGAGCACAGGCACGACTGAAGAGACGCCACCGACAGGGCTCGCAATGCCCTGCAAGCAGGCGCACAATGGCTTCAACCCTTGGCGCAGGCGCATCCTGAATCAGCCATGGTGGAGACCATGTGAAGGGGTGAAGCGCCGTGCCGTGGGCCACGCAAGGAGCCATGTCATGACCCGCTTCATCGATGTTCACAGCCTGGTCCGCCTGGTGGACGAGACCGGCGTTCCGCAATTCCTCGAGGCCCTGGCCGACGCATTGCGCGACGACTTCCTGCGGTGGCGAGAGTTCGACAAGAAAGCGCGCGTGGCCAGCCATTCGCACCTCGGCGTGATCGAGCTGATGCCGGTGGCCGACGACGGTGCCTATGCCTTCAAGTACGTCAACGGGCATCCCCACAACACGCAGGTCGGTCTGCCCACGGTCATGGCCTTCGGCGTGCTGGCCGAGGTCGACACGGGCTACCCCGTCCTGCTGTCGGAACTCACGCTCACCACCGCGCTGCGCACGGCCGCCACCTCGGCGATGGCCGCAAAGGCGCTGGCGCGGCCCGATTCGCGCAGCCTCGCGCTGATCGGCAACGGCTCGCAAAGCGAGTTCCAGGCGCTGGCCTTCCATGCGCTGCTGGGCATCGAGGAAGTGCGCGTGTTCGACACCGACCCGCACGCCACCGACAAGCTGGTGCGCCATCTCTCTGCCTGCACCCCGCTGGAGATCGTGCGCGCGCGCTCCGTGGCCGATGCCGTGCGCGGTGCCGACATCGTCACCACCGTCACCGCCTACCAGGGCCGCGCGACCGTGCTCACGCCCGACATGATCGAGCCCGGCATGCACATCAACGCCGTGGGCGGCGACTCGCCCGGCAAGACAGAGCTGCACCCCGACGTGCTGCGGCTCGCGCGCGTGTTCGTCGAGTACGAGCCGCAGACCCGCGTGGAGGGCGAGATCCAGCAGGTGGCGGCCGACTTCCCGGTGCACGAGCTGTGGCGCGTGCTGCTGGGCGAAGTGCCCGGCCGCGAGAGCCCGGGGCAGGTCACGCTGTTCGATTCGGTCGGCTTCGCGCTGGAGGACTACACCGCGCTGCGCTACATCCAGCGCATTGCCACCGAGCGCGGCATCGGCCAGCAGATCGCGCTGGTGCCCGAGCTGGACGACCCGAAGGACCTGTTCGGCCTCACGGCCTCGGGCCGGCGCCGGGCGGTGCTGCGGCGTGCGGCATGATGGGCGGCTTCACCACCGCAGATGCTGCCTTTCTTCATCCATGCTCACCATCTACAACGACCAGCACGTTCTTCATCAGGGCAAAGTCGAGATGTTCCGCGGCGAACTCGTGCCGTGCTTCGAGGTGCCCGCACGCGTCGACCATGTGAGGCATGAACTCGAGCGTCGTCAGCTCGGCACGCTGCAGGCGCCCGATGCGTTCGACGAAGCCTTGCTGGCCAGGGTGCATGCGCCGCGCTACCTGGACTTCATCGCGCATGCCTGGGACGAGTGGGTGGCGCTGGACCCCGCCAACGTGTCGCGCGATGCGCTGCCGTCGTACTGGCCCACGCGCGGCATGCGCACAGACGTGCTGCCGAAGAGCTTTCCGGCGCGCATGGGGCTGTTCTCGTTCGACTCCGGTACGCCGCTGATGGCCGGCAGCTGGGCGGCGGCGCGGCATGGTGCGGCCTGTGCGTGGACGGCTGCGCAGCGCGTCATCGGCGGCGAGCGCGCGGCCTTTGCCCTCACGCGACCGCCGGGCCACCATGCGGGCGCCGATTTCTTCGGCGGCTACTGCTTCATCAACAACGCCGCCGTCGCCGCGCAGGCACTGCGTGACGCGGGCGTCGAACGCGTGGCCGTGCTCGACGTGGACTACCACCACGGCAACGGCACGCAGGCCATCTTCTACGAGCGCGACGACGTGCATTTCGCCAGCCTGCACGGCGATCCGCTGACCGACTACCCCTACTACCTGGGCCATGCCGACGAGCGCGGCGCGGGCAGGGGCGAGGGCTTCAACCACAACCTGCCGCTGCCGCGCGGCACGGACTTCCCGACCTGGCGCGCGGCGCTGAAGACCGCGCTGGCCCGCATCGCCGAGGTGAAGGCCGGCGCGCTCGTGGTCTCGCTCGGCGTCGACACCTTCGAGGGCGACCCGATCTCCGGCTTCAAGCTGAAGAGCGACGACTACCTGCGCATGGGCGAGGACCTGGCGCGCGCCGGTCTGCCGACGGTGTTCGTGTTCGAGGGCGGCTATGCGGTGGCCGAGGTGGGCATCAACGCGGTGAACGTGCTCGAAGGCTTCGGGCAGGCATAGCCGCCGGCCGGCTGACGCGCAGGTGACTCGGATCGCCCGAATCACCCCTTGCCGGGCGGGAAATCAGGGCAGTCCCGATTGCCTTCGCGCACCGGGCGAGGCCCAATCGGCGCTTTTCCAAGTCAGGATCCAGTCAGCCATGCTCCGCCGCTCCACTTTCATTTGTGCCGCCTCTCTCGTTGCCGCGTGCGGCCTCGTCTCTCCCCTGGCGGCTTTCGCGCAGGGCTTTCCCACCAAGCCGGTCAAGCTGGTCATCGCCTTCCCGGCGGGCGGCCCGACCGACATCACCATGCGCCAGCTTGCCGACAACGCGAGCAAGATCCTCGGCCAGCCGGTGATCATCGACAACAAGCCCGGCGCCGGCGGCACCCTGCCCGCGCAGGCGCTGCAGACAGCGCAGCCCGACGGCTACACCGTCGCGCAGATCCCGCTGGGCGTGTTCCGCCTGGGCTACACCACCAAGATCAACTGGGATCCGCTGAAGGACATCACCTATGTGCTGAACGTCACCGGCTACGCCTTCGGCATCGTGGTGCCGGCCGACAGCCCCTTCAAGACCTGGGCCGACTTCGTCGCCTACGCCAAGGCCAACCCCGGCAAGCTCACCTACGGCTCCACCGGCACGCTCACCAGCCCGCACCTGACCACCGAAATCGTCGCGCAGAAGGCCGGCATCGAGCTGCAGCATGTGCCCTACAAGGGCAGCGCAGACCTGATGCTCGCGGTGGTCAGCGGCCAGCTGATGGCCGCCGCCGACAGCACCGGCTTCGCGCCGCAGGTCGAGGCCGGCAAGCTGCGCGTGCTCAACACCTGGGGCGACAAGCGCCTGGCCAAGTTCCCCGACGCGCCCACGCTGAAGGAACTGGGCTACGACGTGGTGCAGAACTCGCCCTTCGGCATCGGCGCACCCAAGGGCACGCCGCCCGAGGTGGTGAAGAAGCTGCACGACGCCTTCAAGCAGGCGATGGAAGAACCCAGCTACGTGGCCTCGCTGGGCCGCTACGACATGCTGCCGAACTACATGAGCTCGGCGACGTACACCAAGTTCGCGCAGGACACGGTGGTGCGGGAGAAGGCGGTGATCGAGAAGCTGGGGTTGGCGAAGGAAGTCAAGACGAACTGATCGCAAACAGCTCGTCCACCAGCCGCCCCGCCAGTTCCGGCTTTACCGGGTCGCCCCCGAACACCAGCCGGAACACGATCGGCGCAATCAGGTGATCGATCACCTGCTGCGGCTCCGGCGCGCGCTCGCCGCGTGCGCGCGCCTGCTCCACCAGCGCCAGCGCTTCCTTGCGGCGGTTGCGCAGGCAGTCGGTGTCCGAATCGCCGTTGGCCAGCGCGGCCGCGGCTTTCAGCAATGAGGTGTTGCACGGCTTGGCCAGGTGCTCGATGAGTTCGCGCGCCCAGGCTTCCAGGTCCTGGTGCAGGGTGCCGGTGTCCGGCAGGGGGCGGTTGGGGTCCAGCCGATGGGTGGCCGTTTCGGCCAGCAGCCCCTGCAGGTCGCCCCAGCGGCGGTAGATGCTCGACGCGCTGACGCCCGCGCGCTCCGCCACGGCCGGCACGGTGACGCGCTCGCGGCCCTGCTCGGCCACCAGTTCTTCCAGCGCGGTACGCACCTGCGCCTGCACCTGCGCGCTGCGGCCGCCGGGACGCTTGTTGGGGAGGGTGACGTCGTTCATGTTCGGACTTTAACGCAAAGATATTTGCTTTAGATGGTTCTCGAGTCTAGAATCACAAAAGCAAAAAAAGTTGCATTAAGGATTCGACATGCCGTCCACCTGCCCAGACCTCGCAGTTGCCACTGCCGACATCGCCGTCCGCGCCAAGCCCCGGCGGCTGCCGGGGAACGTGGCATTCCCGTTGCTGGCGGCCGTGCTGTTCGCCTTTTTCTTTGCAGCCAGCGCGCCGTCGCCGCTGTTCGTGGTGTTCCAGCACGCCTGGCATTTCTCGTCGTCGATGCTCACCGTGGCCTTCGCGATCTACGCGATCGCGCTGCTGATCTCTCTGTTGGTGGCGGGCTCGCTGTCCGACCACATCGGACGGCGGCCGGTGGTGCTCGGGGCGCTGGCGCTGCAGGCGGTGGCGATGGGGCTGTTCCTGCTGGCGCAGGACATCGGCGGGCTGATCGTCGCGCGCGTGGTGCAGGGCGTGGCCACGGGCGTTGCGAGCGGTGCACTGAGCGCGGCGGTGGTCGAGGCCGCGCCGGCATCGCGCAAGCGGCTGGGCGCGCTGATCACCAGCGTGTCGCCGATGGCCGGCCTTGCGCTCGGCGCGCTGCTGACGGGCATGGCGGTGAAGTTCTCGATCCAGCCCGTGGCGCTGGTGTTCGGCGTGCTGGCCGGGGTGTTCGCGCTCGGCGCGGCGGTGGTGATGTGGATGCCCGAGACGGTCACGCGCCGCCCCGGCGCCTGGGCTTCGCTGGTGCCGCGCGTGTCGATTCCTGCGCGGGCGCGTGCCGAGTTCGCGCGCGGCCTGCCGGTGTTCGTCGTGGTGTGGGCGCTCGGCGGGTTGTATCTCTCGCTGGCGCCGTCGCTGATGCTGCATGTGTTCGACGTCGACAACGGGGTGGTCAACGGGCTCACCGTGGCGGTGCTGTCGGGTGTAGGTGCGATCGCGCCGACGGTGCTGGGGCGCCTTGCCGCGCCGCGGCCCGCCATCGTCGGCATGGCCAGCATCGCGGTCGGGCTGGTGCTGCTGCTTGCGTCGCTGGCCACGCG
The DNA here is from genome assembly GCF_977011995.1 of Variovorax durovernensis. Taxonomy (NCBI): domain Bacteria; kingdom Pseudomonadati; phylum Pseudomonadota; class Betaproteobacteria; order Burkholderiales; family Comamonadaceae; genus Variovorax; species Variovorax durovernensis. The sequence continues at coordinate 1,049,013 of NZ_CDRNCW010000001.1, forward strand.
CTCGCTCGCGCTGTTCTTCGTCGGCACCGCGGTCGCGGGCGTGGGCTTCGGCGGTGCGTTCTCGGCGCTGGTGCAGACGCTGGCGCCGCTGGCGCAGTCGCACGAGCGCGGCGAACTGTTCGCTGCCATCTTCGTGGTGAGCTATCTCGCGTTCAGCCTGCCGGCGATGCTGGCGGGCTTCCTCGTCAAGCCGCTCGGCCTGCTGGCCACGGTGGAAGGCTATGCCGCCGTGCTGCTGCTGATTGCCGCCTTCGGCGTCTGGAACTACTGGGCGGTGCTGCGGAAGGCGCCTGGGGCTTGATGAGCCCTTGCGCGGGTGGCTATGCGTGGCGCGCGGCCAGCACGGCGCGTGCCGCTTCGGCAAACCCCGTGCCGCGCTCCCCCTGCGTCACGTAGCGCGGCAGGTGCGCCAGCTGCGGCACGAAGCGCGCCACATTCGCCACGCCGATGCTGTGCGCGAAGGTGTGGAACATCAACTGGTCGTTGGTGGAATCGCCCACGTAGGCCCAGCGGTTCATTTCGTCGTCGAGCGTGCGGCTCCACAGCTCGCGCACGATCCAGCGCGCGCCTTCGAGCTTGTCGTTGTCGCCGTACCAGCCGTTGATGTGGATGCTGCTCACCGTGGCGTGCATGCCTTCGCCGCGCATCAGCGCCACCACCCGCGCGACGGTGGCGTCGTCGAGCTGGACGAACTCGCTGTGGTCGATGGCGATGTCGGTCTCGCGGCCCGGCGAGTCGGTGGCGCGCGCGGCGCCCGGGATCTCGCGCTCGATGCGCGCCAGCACGGCCTGCATGCGCGCGAAGTTGGCGGCGCGCGTGGCTGCATCCTGCTGGTAGCGCTTCTCGACCTCGCCGCCGTCGGCCGGCAGCAGCGCCACCGCGCCGTTCTCGGCCACGATGGCATCCACCGGCCAGGCATTGACGAAAGGCAGGCTCCAGCCCACCGGCCGGCCCGTGATGGCAACCACCGAGAGGCCCGCGGCCTTGAGGTCGGCCAGCGCCTGCAGGGCGTCCGGCGTGATCGCGCCCTCGCTGGTCAGCGTGTCGTCGATGTCCGTGAAGACGCCCACCAGCGCGCCGCGCGCCGATGCCTCCCAACGGGTCAGCGGCAGCAGGTGGTTCGGCGAAGCGGGCAGGGAAGACGGCGCGGACATGGCGTGCAAGAGAGGGCTGATGAGGATGAGGGGAGGCGTGATCGTAGCGGCGCTTTTCGTGTAGCATCCCGCCCCCGCCGCGCATCGGGCCCGGCGCGGCGCCCTTCATGCCTCACATCCTCGTCGACAACCTCCTCAAGACCTACCGCATCTCCGAGCGCGACCCCGGCGTGATGGGCGCGCTGCGCGGGCTCGTGCACCGCCGCCATCGCACGGTGGAGGCGCTGTCGGGCGTGTCGTTCTCGCTCGAGCGCGGCGAGCTGCTGGGCTTCATCGGGCCCAACGGCGCGGGCAAGTCGACCACCATCAAGATCCTCGCGGGCATCCTGCGGGCAGACGGCGGGCGCGTGGAGATCGACGGGCGCGACCCCTTCGCCGACCGCGAGCGGCACGTGGGACGCATCGGCGTGGTCTTCGGCCAGCGCACGCAGCTGTGGTGGGACCTGCCGGTGGGAGACGGCTTCGACCTGCTGCGCGACATCTACCGCGTGGACCCCGTGCGCTACCGCCGCACGCGCGACGAGCTGGTCGCGCTGCTGCACCTGGAACGCGTGCTCGACCAGCCGGTGCGGCAGCTGTCGCTGGGCCAGCGCATGCGCGCGGAGATCGCGGCGGCGCTGCTGCACGAGCCCGACATCCTGTTCCTCGACGAGCCGACCATCGGCCTCGACGCGCCGTCGAAGCTGGCGGTGCGCGACTTCGTGCGCCGCGCCAACAAGGAGCGCGGCACCACCGTGCTGCTGACCACGCACGACATGCATGACATCGAGGCGCTGGCGCAGCGCGTGATCATCATCGGCCACGGCCGCGTGCTGGCCGACAGCCCGGTCGAGGCGCTGCGCGCGCAGGTGATGGCCGAGCGCCGGCTGGTGGTCGACTTTGCGCAGGACGCGGCGCTGCCCGCACAGGTGGAAGGCGCCAGGGTGCATTCGCGCGACGGCCAGACGCTGGTGCTGGACTTCGACCCGGCGGTGACGACGGCGCCCGCGCTGATCGCCCGCATCGCGGCCGGGCATGCGGTGGAAGACATCCGCCTCGAAGGCCTGGCCATCGAGGCCGTCATCGCACGCTTCTACGCGATGCACGGAGCGGCCGAAGCGTGACGACGGCCCTGCGCGAACTCGCGCGCCCCTATGTCGCGGCATTCGCTTCGCGCTTCCTGCAGATGCTGCAGTACCGCACGGCCGCGCTCGCGGGTTTCGGCACGCAGTGCTGGTGGGGCGGCATCAAGGTGATGGTGCTGGCCGCCTTCTACAGCGGCTCGTCGATGGTGGGTACGCCGATGTCGTTGACGCAGGCGATCACCTACAGCTGGCTCTCGCAGGGCTTGCTGGTGCTGGTGCCGTGGCTCGGCGACCCTGAGGTGGCCCAGGCCGTGCGCACCGGCGCGGTGGCCTATGACCGCCTGAGGCCGGTCGATGCCTATGCGCTGTGGTTCGCGCGCAGCGCGGGCTGGATCGCGGCGCGCGTGTTGCCGCGCGTGGCGTTGATGGCGGCCTTCGCGGGCATCGCGCTGCCGCTGGTCGGACTGGGCGATTGGGCCTGGCAGCCGCCGGCGAGCTTTTCGGCGGCTGTCGCATTTCTCGCGTCCGCGGTGCTGGCGCTGCTGCTGTCCACGTCGATGGTCATGCTGCTCAACATCGCGGCGACCGCGGCGCTCAACGAGCGTGGCATCAACGCGCTGGCGGGGCCTGTGGTCATCGTGTTCTCTGGAAACCTGCTGCCGCTGGTGCTGTTGCCGGACGCATGGCAGACGGCGCTGCTGCTGCAGCCGTTCGCGGGTGTGGTCGACATTCCCGCGCGGATCTATTTCGGGTTGATGAGCGGCTGGCAGGCCATGGCTGGGTTGGGGCTGCAGTCGTTCTGGATCGTGGTGCTGGTCGTGTTCGGCCGCATGGCGATGCAGCGGACGATGCGGCGGCTGGAGGTGCAGGGTGGTTGAGTTCTTGGCTGTGTGTTCGATGCTTTCGTGGCGCGATCACGCCGCCTGGGTACTCTGCTCCGCGAATGTCCCCCGGCCTGCGGCCTCCTCCTTTATTTCGCTGCGCAGAGCACCCAGCCGGCGCGATCGTTCAGAGCACTGGTTGATCGGCGAGCACGACGGCAGCGTCCATTGTGCGCAGGGCGCCGGGTGGCTCCCGCAGCGAAATAAAGGAGGAGCCCGAAGGGCGGGGGACATTCGCGGAGGGAGCTACCCGGTGGCCTGCGCACGCACCCAGAACACACGCAAAGCAATTCGGAGCCACTGAACAAATGGGATCGCTCCGCCTCCTCATAAGGCTCATCGCAGCCTCCCTCAGCGGCCAGGCACGCTATCCAGCCTCCGCGCTGATGCTGACCACGGGACAGTTCCTCGGCACAGGCATCGAGGTCATCGCCGTCTGGGCACTGTTCCATCGCTTCGGTGAAGTGCAGGGCTGGCATCTCGGCGAAGTTGCGCTGTTCTACGGGCTCGTGAACTGCATGTTCGCCGTGGCCGACGCGCTGGGGCGCGGCTTCGACACGCTCGGCACCGAGTTCCTGCGCACTGGCGCCTTCGATCGTTTGCTGCTCCGCCCGCGCCCAGTGGCATTGCAACTGATGGGGCACGACTTCCGCATCAGCCGCGCGGGCCGCCTGCTGCAAGGCATTCTGGTGCTGGTGTTCGCGACGGTGCAGGCCAACATCTCGTGGACGCCGTCCGCCGTGGGCATCGCGCTGTTCGCACTGGCCGGAGGCGCGGCGCTGTTCCTCGGCATCCTGGTGCTGCAGGGCACGCTGTCGTTCTGGACCGTCGAAAGCCTGGAGATCGCCAACGTGCTGACCTACGGCGGCGTGCAGGCGGCGCAGTACCCGCTGGCGCTGTATGCGCAGTGGTTCCGGCGCGTGCTGACATTCATCGTGCCGCTGGCCTGCGTGGCGTACTACCCGGCGCTGGCGATCCTGGGCAAGCCCGATCCGCTCGGGGCGCCCGCGTGGATGGGGCTCGTGTCACCGCTCGCGGGCTTTGTGTTCCTCGCGGCGGCTTTCGGCGTGTGGCGCTTCGGGTTGCGCCACTATGCGTCGACCGGGAGCTGATCCGTCAGGAAGGGCGGGGCGCTCAGCTCACTGCTTCTTGGTAGCGGCGTTCTCGTCCCGATGCTTTGCAAGTAGCACGGGAATAACTTCGTAAAACGAGTAGATGGAGTCCTCGCTGCCGTTGGCCAGCTGCTTGGCTACCTTGCCAAAAGGATGCACGAAGAATCCGGTATCGCATTGGAGCGATCCACCCTGCATCCAGGTGCAGTTGTACTTTCTGCGGATCGCCTCTCCGAGGTAAGAGCCTAAGACCTGCGTGAGCCCTGCAGGATTCGTTACGCCGGTACGCGTTCTCTCAATGAATCCATCGAGCCATTTCACGGATTCCGGCGTGAAGTCGAAGTCAACGCCAGAAGTTGCGCCGATCCGATCCTGGACCAGTTTTGCATTGGCCTCGATAGCTGCAATTTGCGCGGCGAGCTGCCGGGGCTTCTCGCTGTCGCCGGCAGGGTCTTGCGCCCACGCAGTTGGCAAAGCTAGTGTCGCCGCCAGACAGAGACGCAGCAAGAATGTGCCCTGCATTTGCTAGCCCGCGCTCTGCAGCGCCAACCCCGCATGCTCGCGCAGCGGATGGAAGTGGATCTTCGGAAAGCGCTCCTGCGCCAGCCGCACGTCGTACGGCGACGTGCACAAGAAAGCCAGCGTGTCCGCCGCGTCCTTGGCCATGCGCTGCGGATAGGCGTTGACGAACTCGCGCAGCTCGGCCGGGGTGTCGGCGGTGATCCAGCGCGCGCCGGTGTACTGGCAGCCTTCGAGCCGCACGTCGGCGTCGTACTCGGCCTTCAGGCGATGCTGCACCACTTCGAACTGCAGCTGGCCGACGGCGCCCAGCAGCATCGGGCCGCCGATCTCTGGGCGGAACACCTGGATGGCGCCCTCTTCGCCGAGCTGGGCCAGGCCCTGCTGGAGCTGCTTGGTACGCAGCGGGTTCTTCAGGATCACGGTCATGAACAGCTCGGGCGCGAAGAAGGGCAGGCCGGTGAACTGCAGGCTCGCGCCGTCGGTGATGGTGTCTCCCAGCTGCACGCCGCCGTGGGTGGTGAAGCCCACGATGTCGCCCGCGTAGGCCTCTTCGACCGCCTCGCGGCGCTGGCTCATGAAGGTCACGACGCTGGTGGGGCGCAGTTCCTTGGCGGTGCGCTGCACCTTGAGCTTCATGCCGGGCGTGTACTTGCCAGAGGCCATGCGCACGAAGGCGATGCGGTCGCGGTGGTTGGCATCCATGTTGGCCTGCACCTTGAAGACCACGCCCGCGAAGTCCTTGTCCTCGGGCTGGATCTCTTTCACCACCGGCTGGCGGTTGACCATGGTGGTGCTGGTGCGCGACTGCGGCGAAGGCGCCAGGTCGACCAGCGCGTCGAGCACTTCCATCACGCCGAAGTTGTTCACGCCGGAGCCGAAGAACACGGGCGTCTGCTTGCCGGCCAGGAAGGCCTCGCGGTCCCAGGTGGGCGATGCGCCGGTGGCCAGTTCCATGCTTTCCATGGCGGTCTCGAAGTCGGCGCCGAAGCGCTTGGCGAGCGTGTCGCGCTCGCTCAGCGGAATGGTCTCGAAGTCTTGCGGCAGCCGCTCGCTGCCCGACTCGAACACCGTCATGGCCTGCGTGCGCAGGTTCATGATCCCGCGGAAAGTCTTGCCCTGGCCCACGGGCCAGGTCATGGGCACGCAGGGCATGCCGAGTTCGCGCTCCACCTCGTCCAGGATGTCCAGCGGCTCGCGCACTTCACGGTCCATCTTGTTGACGAAGGTGATGATGGGCGTGTCGCGCTGGCGGCAGACCTCGATCAGCCGCCGCGTCTGCGCTTCCACGCCGTTGGCCGCGTCGATCACCATCAGCGCCGAGTCGACGGCGGTGAGCACGCGGTAGGTGTCTTCCGAGAAGTCCTTGTGGCCGGGCGTGTCGAGCAGGTTGATGACGTGGTCGCGGTACAGCATCTGCATGACCGACGAGGCCACCGAGATGCCGCGCTGCTTTTCGATTTCCATCCAGTCGGAGGTGGCATGGCGCGAGGCCTTGCGCGCCTTCACCGAGCCGGCGATCTGGATCGCGCCCGAGAAAAGCAGCAGCTTTTCGGTCAGCGTGGTCTTGCCGGCGTCAGGGTGGGAAATGATCGCGAAGGTGCGACGGCGGCGGGTTTCGGCAACAAAAGACAAGATGGGCAATCGGGCAGGGGAATGCCGCGATTTTAGAAGGGCGGCGGTTTGCGCCCCGTCTGGCCCCGGCGAAGCACCCCCGCGGACGCCTGCTTCTCTCAGGCTCCGAGCGCTTCGTTCATCCCATACGCCCGCATCTGCGCCTCGAACCGCGCCACGTCGTGGCTCAGCACCACGAGGTCATGCGTCACGCCCTGCCAGTCCTTCACGTGCTTGCTCAGCAGCGCCTCGGGGCGAAAGCCCAGGGCCTGGAAGACGGCGATGGCGCTGCGCTGGTCGACGGTCATGCGGGCGACGAGTTTTTCCGCTCCGCGCTCGATGGCCAGCGCGCAGGCCTCCCGCGCGAGCCGCTGGCCCAGGCCGCTGCCGCGCTGCTCGGGCGCGGCCAGCACGCGCAGCTCGGCCACGTGGCTGGACCACGAGTGCGGATCGCGGATCACCGCTGCACAGCCGAGCACCGCGGCGTCGCGCACGGCGAGCACGCTGTCGATGTCGCCGCGCTCGATGGCACGGACCCAGGCGTTCATCACCTTGGGCTGGGTGATGTCGCGCGGCAAAAAGAGCAGGTCGTGCGCGGGCAGGGCGTGTGCGAAGGCCAGCACGGCGGGCGCGTCGTCCGCGGTCATCAGGCGCAGGACGATGTTGCCTTCGCTGCTCGTCACCGTGCGCGGATAGGTCCGCGAAAAAGAATCGGAAACGGCGGTGATGGTCATGTCGATCGCACTCCCAGCCAGTCGTCGAGTTTGGGCCAAAGCCTGCGCACCGCGTTGGGGCCGGCGGCAAGGCTGACGTGGCCGCCCTTGAGCACCACTTCTTCCTTGTCGGCCGAGCTGATGCCGGCAATGAGCGGCTGCCCCGCCTCGTACGGCACGATGTGGTCGTGCTGCGCGAGCGCATGCAGCACCGGCACCTTGATGTTCTCCAGCCGCACCTTGCGGCCGCCGAGCACCAGTTCGCCCTTGTGGAGCTTGTTGTCCCACATGAGCTCTTTCACGGTCTGGCGGAAGTATTCGCCGGCCAGCGGCAGCATCTCGGCGCCCCAGCGGTCGAACATGCGGTACGACTTGACGAACTCGTCGTTGTCCATGTTGTCCCACAGCTGCACCACGCCCGCGCCGCGGCCCGCGGGGCGCAGCATGTCGAAGGAGGCGAACAGCATCTCGGGCGGCACGTTGCCCACGGCGTCGATCAGCCGGTCGACGTCGAAGAAGCGGCGGTCCGACCATGCATGGAACAGCTTCATGCGGCTGAAGTCGACGGGCGTGGTGAAGAGCGCGAGGTTCTTCATAGGACCGTCGGGGTGCAGTGCCGCGTAGAGCGTGGAAAGCACGCCGCCCATGCAGTAGCCGGCGATGGTGACGTCTTCCTCGCCCGAGTCTTCCTGCACGCGGCGCACCGAATCGGGAATGAAGTCGAGCACGTAGTCCTCGATGCGCAGGCGCTTCTCGTCCGGGCGCGGCGCGTTCCAGTCCATCACGTAGACGTCGTAGCCCTTCAGCAGCAGGTACTCGACCATGCTCTGGCCCGGCGCCAGGTCGAAGATGTAGGCGCGGTTGGTGGTGGCCATGACCATGAGCACCGGCACGCGGTAGATCTCGTCGACCAGCGGGCGGTAGTGGTACAGGCTCAGCGTGCCGCGCCGGTGGATCTCGTCCTTCGGCGTCTGGCCGACGGCAGGTGCGGCCGAGGCGAGGAACTCGAGTCCCTTGATGTTGCGCTGGATCGCGCGCTCTATTTCGGCGCCGATGTCGGGCAGGGCGAGCGTCTCGGTGGTGGGCATCATGGGGCGCGCTTTCGGGCAGCGGCCTTCTTCGGGGGCGTGGGCGTGGCGGCCGGTGGTTGCCTTGTGCGGCGCGGCCGGGGCGTCGCGTCGGCCCGGGGCGGCGGGATCGGGCCCTGCGCGCCTTCGGTCGCGCGGGCGATGCGCGCCAGGTGGTCGTCGATGCGCTGCAGCTGATCGCCCAGCGCCTGGATGTCGGCGCGCGTCGGCAGGTTCAGCATGGTGAGGTAGCGCGCCATCAGGTCGCCCAGCGCCTTCTGCGCCGTGAGCGAGGCGTTCATGCCGCCGTGCATGCCCTGGCGGAACGGGTCCGAGGCCATGGTCTCGTTGGCGAACTCGTTGGTGCTTTTCTCCCACTGGGCCGTGAGTTCGCGCCACATGGCCATCGGGTCGAGCGGGGAGAACCTGGTCATTTGTGCGCTCCCTTGGTCGAGTGGATCGTCAGTCGTTCTGGTGGCGGGCCGTGTGCGCCGCGATGGCGTCGATGATCTGCGGCCACATTTCCATCGGCAGCGCATGGCCCATGCGCGGTATGCGCAGCAGGGAAGCGCCCGCAATCGCGTCGGCCACGTCGACCCCGCAGGCCACCGGCACCAGCGGGTCGGCGTCGCCGTGGATCACCAGCGTCGGCATGCGCACGTCGCGCAGCGCGGGCTTGCGGTTGCCCGACGCGAGGATGGCCGCGAGCTGGCGCGCCACGCCGGGCGGGTTGAGCCCGCGCAGGAAGACCAGCTGGGCGCGTTCCGCGTCGCGCGCCTCGTCGAGTGGAAAGGACGACGGCCCGCGCAGCACGCGCCACACCTTCGCGTGGTGCGCCATGTAGGCGTCGAAGGTGGTCGGCGCGGGCGAGAACAGCACCGCCATCGCTTCCGCCGTGGGCGGCGGCAGCGCCGGGTTGCCGGTGGTCGACATGATGCTGGTGAGCGAGCGCATCCGCCGCGGATAGTGAATGGCCAGCTCCTGCCCGATGGCGCCGCCCATCGAGGCGCCGACGATGTGCGCCCGCTCGATGCGCAGCGCGTCGAGCAGGGCGATGCAGTCGTCCGCCATGTCGCGCAGCGTGTAGGGCACCTGCAGCGGCTGGCCGGCCATGGCCTGCACCATCAGCGACTGGATGTCGGGCACGCCCAGGTACGACAGGTGCGTCGAATGGCCGATGTCGCGGTTGTCGAAGCGGATCACGCGGTGCCCGCCGGCCTCGGCAAGGCGGGCGCAGAAGGCGTCGTCCCACGCGACCATCTGGGCGCCGAGGCCCATGACCAGCAGCAGCGGCGGCGCGCCGGGGTCGCCGAAGCTGTTCCAGGCGATTTCGACGCCGTTGGCGGGCGTGCGCCGCTCGACGGGTGGCGATACGGTGGTCATGAGCCGGCCGGGCTTGCTACTTACTTGCGCTGCAGCATCTTCGTGACTTCATCCACGTTGGACTGGATGCGCTGGCGCACCAAGTCGAAGGCGTCGGCCTGCGACTTGGCGGCGAGGTTGGCCAGCTCCTTGATGTCGTCGATGGCGCGCTGGAACGACTGGCGCCCGAGCTCGTCGAGCCTGGCGAGGTTTTCCTTCGGATCCTTGCCCGGCATTTCCTTGGCGGCGGTCTGCCATTCGGTGATGGCGTGCTTGATCATCTCGGTCTGCCGCTGCACCACGGTCTGCAGGCCCTGGTAGGACTTCTCGTTTGCCTGCATCAGCGCCGCCAGGTCCTTGCGGCCGCTTTCCAGCAGCTTGCCGGCGCCACCGGTCAGGTTGAGGTTCTGCAGCCGGTCGGCCATGCCCTTCAGCGGATTGAGCATGTCCGCGGCAGTCGGTGCCGCCTTCTTCGCGCTGGCGGTGCTGTCGCTGCTGCTACTGCTGGCGGTGGTCTTCTTGGCGGCGGCTTTCTTGGCTGTGGCCATGGTGCGGAATCTCCTGTGACGGTGAACGGATGGATGGCGAGGACCGGCCGGACGGCAAAAGTCCATCGCCACGATACGCCGCACCGGCATGCCGCCGCGAAAAAAATGCCTGCGGGATTTCCCTTGGATGGCTTACATCGGCGGCGCGAAGCCGTTTCGGCCCGCGGTCACGCGCAGCGCCGTGGGCGTGCCGTTCTTTTCCTGCGCGTTCACCATCACCTTGGCGCCGGGCACCAGCAGCGCCTCGGTGCCGGGCCGGAACGTGACCACCGGCACGTTGGGCGGCACGATGACGGTCTTTTCGCCGCCCTTGTAGGTCAGCCGCATCTGCTGGCCGCCGCGCACGGACTTCGGCGCCGCGGCCAGGTCGGCGACGGTGGCGTTGGTCATGGTGCTCTCTGGCAGCAGGTCCCAGGGGCGGTGGCCTTCGCCGGTGCCGCGCGCGGCCTCGGGAAACACCACCACTTCGATCGCCTTCTGCGTGCCGTCGGCCTGCGGCATGGCGGCCGTGCCGACGAAGCTGCCGCGCTTGATGTCGGACAGCTTGATGCGATAGACCTCCGACACCGGCATGTCCGCCGGCCGCGCGAGCGAGACGACTTCGCCGCCGCGGTCCTGCACGACGAGCGTCTTCGCGTCGACGCGGACGATGGTGCCGCGGATGCGCACGGGGTCGGAGGTCTGGGCGGATGCGCCGGTCGGCAGCGCGGCGAAGCCCAGGCTGAGGATCGCGGCGGCGAGCAGCGCCCGGCGGTTGTGGGACAGGAAGATCGGCATGGGTGCTTTCGGCGGAGTGGGAGTCGGGGCAATGTACGCCGCGGCGCCGGAATCTGCTGGCGGCCGACTTAGGCCTGAATGAGCAAGGGCCGCATGCCGGTGTTGCGGCATGCGGCCCCGGGACGGGCGACGCGCTGGCGCGTCAGTCGATCAGGCCGATTTCAAGCGCGCCGCCGGTGGCCGGGCTGCGCGCGCCGACCATCGCGAACAGCTTGCTGCTCTGGCTCGAGAAATGGAAGGTCGAGTTGGGGAACCCCGCCGCGCGCATGTTGATCGGGCCGGCGACGCCCATGGAGCCCAGCGTGGCGTTCAGCGTGCCCGCCGTGCCGTCGGGAAGCACACGGGTGCGCGCATAGCTCGATGCGTCGACGGCCGTGCTGCCCCAGCCGCCGTTGGCGGCGCCGCCGCGCGCGGTGACCGTGGGCCAGGCCGCGCGTTCGGGCAGGCCGATGCGGAACACCGACGTGGTGGGCGTCGAGGGCACGATGCCGGCGGAGAGGTAGATGTTCTCGTTGCCCACCCTTGCGATCGCGAAGCTGCCGTGGTCCGACGGATTCGCCACGTTCACGATGTTCCAGGTGTCGACGGTGGCGCCGGGCGACACCGTGTAGGTCAGCAGCGTTGCCGAGGGGCAGGTGTCGATGCGGTAGATCGTGGCGTTGTTGCACAGGTAGAGCGTGGTGCCGCTGTTGGCAACCTGGATCTGCGTGATCGACGAATCGCCGGTGGTCGCCGTCAGGTTGATGCCCAGCCGGTTGTAGACGCCGTCGAGCGCTGCCTGCGTCTTCACCAGCGCGCGCGATGCCACGAAGGGCCGCACGCCGTAGCTCGCCGGCGTGACCTGCGCAACCGCGAACGGGAACGATCCGACCACCGTGTCCGCGGCCAGCCGGAAGCGCGCCGTGTTCACCGGGCTCGTGATGCGGCTGCTGTCGAACACGAAGCTGCCGGCCTCGGCCGTGTCTTCGGCGAAGCTGCCCGAGGCGACGGTGCCGGTTTCGTCGGTCATCTCGTAGCGCTTGCTGTCGAGGTTCAGCGCCAGCGTCTGCCGCGTGCCGTTGGTGGCGTAGACCTTGTAGCGGCCGTTGCGCGCATCGGGCGCCGCGCCGGTGTCGATCAGGTTGAGCTGCAGGTAGCCCTGCGTGTTCGGGTTGCGCGCGCCGACGAGCACCGAGAGCAGGCCGTTCTGCATGGCGAAGTACTTGCTCGTGCCGCTGCCGTTGACGAGCCGGATGCCTTCGGGCTGCTGCGCAAACGTGCCGCCCACCGGCATCGTCAGGCTGCCGTAGGTGCCGTCCGTGCCGGTGGACGTGCGCACCGAGTTCGCGGTGTCGATCAGGTTGCTGCCCCAGCTGCCCGTGGTCGACGCGCCGACACCGCGGGTGGTGGGCCAGCTGGAGGACTCGGGCAGGGCGATGCGCATGAACTGCATGGCCGGCGCCAGGTTGACGCCCCCGGCGAGATAGACGTTCTGGCCGCCGATTCGCGCCATGCGGAAGTTGGCGACGTCGCTGCTGTTGGTGACGTTGGTGCCGACCCAGGTGTCGTCGGCGCCGGCCGCTACCGCATAGGTGCGCTTCGAGGCTGCCGGGCAGAGATCGATCTTGTAGATGATCGCGTCGTTGCACATCTCCAGCACCGTGCCGCTGCCCGAGAGGCGCATGGCCAGCAACGTCGAGTCCTGCGCGCCGCCGGGGCTGCGCGTCACGCTGAAGCGGTTGTAGGTGCCGTCCAGCAGCGCCGCGGTGTTGACGAAGTCGCGCGCCGCCACGAAAGGCTGCGCGGCGTAGGCCGCGGGGCTCGAGTACGCCGTCTGGAACGGGAACGCGCCGACGACCACGTCCGCCGCCACGCGAAAGCGCGCCGTGTTGGCGGCCGTGGTGATGCGGCTGCTGGCGAAGACGTAGGTGCCGGGCTCGGTGAAGTCTTCGGCGAAGGTGCCGGACTCGGCCGCGCCGAGGTTGTCCGTCATCGTGTAGCTGCCGGCGTCGAAGTCGAGCGCCAGCTGCTGCTGGGTGCCGTTGGATGCATAGACGCGGTAGGTGCCGCTGCGCGCGTCGGCGCCGGCCAGTGCGGCCTTGCTTGCCCTGGCCGCCGGCGCGGACTCGGGCGCTGCCGCCGGGGCCTGCGCCTGCTGCCCGGCATCCAGGCCCGCCAGCGGCAGGCCGCCGCCCGCGCCGCCACCACTGCTGCCTCCGCCCCCGCAGGCCGCCAGCAAGGCGGCCAGTCCACAACCCGCGAGATATCTCGTCATCCTCATGTTGAGCCCTCTTCTTTGTCTGATGGGCCCGGCAGCGAGCCGGCTGGCTACTGAACCGAACCTGAGCAAATCGTAAAAAGAGGGGGCTTTAACGTTGAGGCTGGCAAATGTCAGCCGAAGACGGCAGAAGATGGTCGAAATTGGTGCAAATCCCCGAGGTTGGCGCGGCCGCTCGCCCCGTCTACAATGCCCCGTCCCGAGGAGCGTTGCAGCGCCGCCAGGCGTGAGGCTCGGATCCACATCGCAACCACGCTCACCCGCTGTTCTCGCGGTGAGTCCTTTTCCCCGAACGCAGTGGCATCTTTCAAACCAGTTTTGTTGGAGTTCTCATGAGCGCTGTTCTCAAGCCCACCCCCGTTTCGACCGCCGACCAGGCGATCGCCGACCTGTCCCTCGCTGCCTGGGGCCGCAAGGAAATCCGCATCGCGGAAACCGAAATGCCCGGCCTGATGGCCATCCGCGAAGAGTTCTCGAAGGCGCAGCCGCTGAAGGGCGCGCGCATCACGGGCTCGCTGCACATGACCATCCAGACGGCCGTGCTGATCGAGACGCTGCAGGCCCTGGGCGCCGAAGTGCGCTGGGCCTCGTGCAACATCTTCTCGACGCAGGACCACGCCGCCGCCGCCATCGCCGAAAAGGGCACGCCGGTGTTCGCCATCAAGGGCGAGTCGCTGAAGGACTACTGGGACTACACCCACGCCATCTTCGACTTCGGCCCCAAGGGCTCGAAGGGCGAAGGCCCGAACATGATCCTGGACGACGGCGGCGACGCCACGCTGCTGATGCACCTGGGCCAGCGTGCCGAGAAGGACCAGAGCGTGCTGGCCAACCCGACCAGCGAAGAAGAGCGCATCCTGTATGCAGCCATCAAGGCCAAGCTGGCCGTCGATTCGACCTGGTACACCCGCAAGTCCGCCGAAATCATCGGCGTGACCGAGGAAACGACCACCGGCGTGCACCGCCTGAACGAAATGTCGGCCAAGGGCACGCTGCTGTTCCGCGCCATCAACGTGAACGACTCGGTCACCAAGAGCAAGTTCGACAACCTGTACGGCTGCCGCGAGTCCCTGGTGGACGGCATCAAGCGCGCGACCGACGTGATGATCGCCGGCAAGGTGGCTTGCGTGGCCGGCTACGGCGACGTGGGCAAGGGCTCGGCACAGGCGCTGCGCGCGCTGTCGGCGCAAGTGTGGGTCACCGAGATCGACCCGATCAACGCCCTGCAGGCCGCGATGGAAGGCTACAAGGTCGTGACGATGGAGTACGCAGCCGACAAGGCCGACATCTTCGTGACGACCACGGGTAACAAGGACGTGATCACGCACGACACCATGGTCAAGATGAAGGACCAGGCCATCGTCTGCAACATCGGCCACTTCGACAACGAGATCGACGTCGCTTCGATCGAGAAGTACGAGTGGGAAGAAATCAAGCCGCAGGTCGACCACATCACCTTCCCGGACGGCAAGAAGATCATCCTGCTGGCCAAGGGCCGCCTCGTGAACCTGGGCTGCGGCACGGGCCACCCGAGCTTCGTGATGTCGTCGTCGTTCGCGAACCAGACCATCGCCCAGATCGAGCTGTTCACCAAGCCCGACGCCTACGAGGCCGGCAAGGTCTACGTGCTGCCCAAGCACCTCGACGAGAAGGTCGCGCGCCTGCACCTGAAGAAGGTCGGCGCCATGCTCACCGAGCTGACCGACGCGCAGGCCGCCTACATCGGCGTGAGCAAGAACGGTCCGTACAAGCCGGACACGTACCGCTACTGATCGACAGCGCATGCGCGCCGATCAACTGTTGGTGGAGCGCGGCCTGGCCGCGTCGCGTTCGCAGGCCGTGCGGCTCATCGCCGGCGGCATGCGCTGGCGCGACGCGGGCACGAGCGACGCGTGGCGCAACGTCGCCAAGAACAAGGACGAAGTGCCCGAGTCGGCCGAGCTCGAGCTGGTCGACGCGGCCGAGGCGCGCTATGTGTCGCGCGGCGGCCTCAAGCTCGAAGGCGCGCTGGCCGCGAGCGGTGTCGATCCGGCCGGCAAGCTGTGCCTCGACGTGGGCCAGTCGACCGGCGGCTTCACGGACTGCCTGCTGCAGCGCGGCGCCACGAAAGTGGTGGGTGTCGACGTCGGCCACGGGCAGCTGCATGCGAAGCTGCGCGAGGACGAGCGCGTGGTGCCCATCGAGGGTGTCAATGCGCGCGCGCTGTCGCCCGACGACCTCGGGGAAGAAGGCGAGTCGCGCTTCGACCTGATCGTGGGCGACCTGTCGTTCATCTCGCTCACGCTGGTGCTGCCGGCGGTGGTCGAGTTCCTGGCGGACGACGGCCGCCTGCTGATGCTGGTCAAGCCGCAGTTCGAACTGCAGCCGGGCCAGGTCGGCAAGGGCGGCATCGTGCGCGACGAAGCCATGTATGCGGTGGTCGAGAAGCGCCTGCGCGACGCCTGCGAGGCCCTCGGCCTGCGCGTGCTGCAGTGGTTCGACAGCCCGATCGCCGGCGGCGACGGCAACCGCGAGTTTTTCATTCACGCCGTGCGCGCTGTTCACGCGAACGGCTCCTAAGGAGACGCAGGTGCGCCTTCCGCTGAGTTTCGAATTCTTCCCGACCAAGACGCCCGAAGGCGCGGTCAAGCTGCGCGCCGTGCGCCAGCAGCTGTATGCGCGCAAGCCGCAGTTCTGCTCGGTCACCTACGGCGCGGGCGGTTCCACGCACCAGGGCACCTTCGGTGCGGTGCAGGAGATCCTGTCCGAGGGCGTGGACGCGGCGAGCCACTTCTCGTGCATCGGCGCCACGCGCGCCACGGTGCGCGAGCAGCTCGCCGAGCTCAAGGCCATGGGCGTCAAGCGCCTGGTGGCGCTGCGCGGCGACCTGCCGAGCGGCTACGGCATCGGCGGCGAGTTCCAGTATGCGAGCGACCTGGTCGCCTTCATCCGCGAGGAGACCGGCCGCGACTTCCACATCGAGGTGGCCTGCTACCCCGAGATCCATCCGCAGGCCCGCTCGCCCGAAGCCGACCTGCAGGCCTTCGCCGCCAAGGTGAAGGCGGGCGCCGATTCGGCGATCACGCAGTACTTCTTCAGCCCCGATGCGTACTTCCGCTTCGTCGACGACGCGCGCAGGCTGGGGCTCGACACGCCCATCGTGCCGGGCATCATGCCGATCACCAGCTCGACGCAGCTCATGCGCTTCTCGGATGCCTGCGGCGCCGAGATCCCGCGCTGGATCCGCCTGCGCCTGCAGGGCTTCGGCGACGACACGGCGTCGATCAAATCGTTCGGCCTCGACGTGGTCACGGACCTGTGCGCGCGACTGGCCGAGGGCGGCGCGCCGGCGATGCACTTCTACACGATGAACCAGTCGACCGCGACGCTGGCTCTGCTGGAGCGCCTCGATTGAGAGGGCGCGCGGCCGGAGCGACGGCAGCGTCGCTGCGAGGGGCGCTGCACGCGGCCCTCGTGGCCGCGACCTGCGCCCTCGTGGGCTGCGCCATGCCGCCCGCCACCGATGCCGAAGGCGGCGGCAG
This sequence comes from Variovorax durovernensis, assembly GCF_977011995.1. NCBI lineage: Bacteria > Pseudomonadati > Pseudomonadota > Betaproteobacteria > Burkholderiales > Comamonadaceae > Variovorax > Variovorax durovernensis. The sequence goes on from NZ_CDRNCW010000001.1 coordinate 1,065,602, forward strand.
CCTGAAACCCCTGCCGCAGGCGCTGGCGGTGCCGCCCGGTGCCGCGGCGCGTTCGAGCGTGCCCTCGGTGCGCTATGACCTGGCCGTGTCCGGCACGGGCGAACTGACACCGGATGACGGCGTGCCCGGCGACGACGGCCCGCGAGACATCTTCGAGCGCGGTGGCGCCTCCTGGTACGGCATCCAGTTCCACCAGCGCAAGACGGCCAGCGGCGAACGCTTCGACATGACCGCCATGACGGCCGCCCACAAGACACTGCCCTTCAACACGCGCGTGTGCGTGCGCAGCCTCGTCAACGGCAGCGAGGTGCTGGTGCGCATCAACGATCGCGGCCCCTATGCGATGGGCCGCGTGATCGACCTGAGCCGCGCCGCGGCCGACCGCATCGGCCTGACCGGCCTGGGCATCAAGCAGGTGGCGCTGACCGTGGTGGACCACGACGGCATGCGCTGCGGCGGCTTGCCGGTGGAGCCGGGCGACGCGCAGGCACCCGTGGCGTCGGCCGAGCCGCAGCAGCGTGCCAAGGTGCAGGTACCGGCACGGCGCAAGGTGATCGTGCCTCAGCGCCGTCGCAAGTAACGGGAAAGGGCTAGCCGCCCGATTCGAGCGAGAAGGTGGCGTTGCGGTCCTGCCCCAGGCGTTGCGCCAGTTGCGGCAGCGCTTCCGCGAGCAGCGGCTTCAGCGTGTAGGGCGGATTGATCAGGAACATGCCGCTGGCCGGCAGGCCCGGGCGCTGCGTTTCGCCCGATGCGGCGTCTTTCGTGATCTTGCTCGACTTGACCGTCAGCGTGGCGTGCAGCCACGACTTTCCGGCCTTGGTCGCCATCGTCTTGAGGCGGCGCGGCAGGTCGTGCGCCTCGGGGCGTGGAATGATCGGATACCAGATCGCGTAGGTGCCCGTGGCAAAGCGCTTGAGCGCCTCGGCCGCGAAGTCGAGCACGCGGCCGTAGTCGGTCTTCATTTCATAGCTCGGGTCCATCAGCACCAGCGCGCGGCGCGAGGGCGGCGGCAGGAACTTGGTGGCGCTGCCGAAACCGTCTTCGAGCAGCACCGCGATCTGGCGGCCGGCTTCGAGCTGCGCGATGTTGGCGCTCAGCGTTCGGGAGTCGGTGGGGTGCAGTTCGAACAGCTTGAGCTTGTCGTGGTCGCGCAGCAGGTGCTGGATGATGAAAGGCGAGCCCGGGTAGACGCGCGCGCCGCCCTTGGGGTTGAAGTCGTTGATCACGCCGAGGTAGCGGGCGATGGCATCTGCCAGCGGGGCTTCGGCGTCGGGTGCCGCCTTCTTTGCGGCGGACTTCGCCGCGGGGGCGGGTGCTGCTGCGGTGGTGGGCGCGGCGGACTCTTTCTTGCCGGAAAGAAGGCGCAGGATGCCTTCGGCTGCTTCGCCGCTGGTGCCGGCGTAGTCGCCGTCTAGGCGGTAGAGGCCGGCGCCGGCGTGGGTGTCGACGACTGTGAGAGCTGCGTCTTTTTCGAGCAGGTGGTCGAGCGTGGCAATCAGCACCGTGTGCTTGAGCACGTCGGCGTGGTTGCCGGCATGGAAGGCGTGGCGGTAACTGAACATGGGAATGGGCCTGAAAAAAGTGGATGGACGACGCTAGACTCTCGCGCCGAAACATCGATTTACAAAAAAGAGGGCGTCGCAGATGCGAGGAGCTGGATGGCGATTTTGGGGCCTGTGCGTCTGCACGGGTGTTCTGTCTATTCTGACGGGCTGCGCGTCGGTGACGCACGGCACCACGCAGAACGTGAAAATCGAGACCATGACGTCGACGGGCAAGGTGGTCGACGGCGCGAAATGCCTGGTCACCAACGACCGCAACGACTCGGTCATGCGCTCCGGCGACACGGTGCCGATCAGGCGCTCGGGCGCCAATCTCAACATCGAATGCAGCCAGCCCGGCTTCGCACCGGCCAACGGACAGGCCGTGTCGCGCGCCAACGTGGGCATGGCGGGGAACATCCTGATCGGCGGCTTGATCGGCGCGGCGGTCGATGCTGGCACGGCGGCGGGCTACAACTATCCGAGCTGGATCCAGCTGATTTTCGGCGAAGTGCGAAGCATCGACCGCAGCGCCCAGACGGGCGAGGGGCCGACGGCCGGTATCCGGATCGGCACGACGGAGATGGCCGCGGCACCGCCCGCAGCGCCCAAGGCCGTGGCAGTGAAGCCACCCGAGGAGGCACGTCCGGCGCCCCCGGTGCCTGCGCCGGAGCCGCCGCCTGTCAAGGTGGTGGCGCCTGCGGCTCCGGTGGCCCCGCCGCCGAGCCAGGCCCTGGCGCCGCCTGCGCCCCAGCCCAAGGCCGGAACACGGGTTTCGATGGACGACCTGAGCGGCTTGCTGCCGACCAAGCCGTGAGCGGGCCGGTGAAGGCCTTGCCGCTGCGCGCGGCATCCGCGTTCCTGGGGCTGGCCCTGGCGGCGGGCGCGGCCGCCGCGCTGGAGCCGGAGGTGCTTTTCAGCAAGGTGTCGGGCAGCGTCTGGGCGGTTCGCACCTTCGACGCGCAGGAGCGGCCCCTGCGCGCGGGCAGCGCGGTGGTGATCGCGCCCGGGCGCCTCGTCACCAACTGCCATGTGCTGGCCAAGGCGAGCAGCTTCGTCATCAAGCAGGACAACGTCACCTACGGGGCGACGCTGGAGTTTCCGGACCCGGTGCGCGACCTGTGCCAGATCAAGGTGGCCAATTTCACGGTGCCTCCGGTGGTGCTGGCGCCTGCGGGCAGCGCGCGCGTGGGACAGCGGGTGTACGCCATCGGCAACCCGCGCGGGCTGGAGAACACGCTCAGCGAGGGCATCCTCTCTGGCCTGCGCGGTGGTGGCGGCGGTGGCGAACCGGAAGCGCGGCTGCTGCAGACCACCGCGGCCATCTCGCCCGGCTCGAGCGGCGGCGGCCTGTTCGACAGCGAAGGGCGGCTGCTCGGCATCACCACCTTTGCCGCGCGCGACGGCGGCAGCCTCAATTTCGCGATGCCGGTCGAGTTCCTGGCGGAATTGCCGGGGCGAGCGAAGGCGATGCTGGAGGCCCGGGCCAGGGAGCCCGCCGGGTCTTCGCTCCGAAGGGTGCCTGGCGTCGAAGTGCCGTTGAACGAGCCGCTGCGCCCCGGAGACGCCCTCGAGTACGTGCGGATCGACAAGCTGACGGGTAACCGGTCGCCGGTGATCTATCGCCTGGACAAGGTCAACGGCGACGAGCTGTCTTTCAACATGGGAGGGCGCGTCGAGAAGATCGGCGGCGAAGTGGTGTCGGTCGCTTCACCGGCTGGCGGCATGTTCGATACCTCGTCACCTCCCGGGGGCTGGGTCCGGAAAGACATGCAGCCCGGCATGCGCTGGCACCTCGACTACATCGCCGCAAGCGGGGACAGGCTGCGGCACGAACTGGATGCAACGGTCGGCGGCGAGCGTCCGTTCCGGGTGGCGGGCGTGGAGCTCAACGTGCTGCGCGTCGCTTACGAGGGATGGATCTATGCCCCCTCCTACGGCACGAGCCCCTCCCTCGTCGGCACGCGTTTCGTGGGCTCCGCTCTCTACAGCCCTGAACTGGGGCGCATCGTCAGGTTCGAAAGCGAACACCGGCGCGGCAATTCCAGTGCAACCAACGAGGCCCTGGAACTGGTCCGCATCCAGCGCTGAACCGGCCCGAACTCCGGAAATTGGCCATTTCGCCATTTCTTCATATAATCGCGGGCTTCGCAGCGTTTTTGCAGCCCCGCGGCGAAGTTTCAAATCCCACCTAAGAGATTCCCGTCAGAGGAACGCCGACCGTGGAAAAGGGCTCGCCAAACCCTCTTTTCAAGAGAAAAACTCATGACCAAAACGTTCAGCGCCAAGCCCGCTGACGTGACGCACGAGTGGTTTGTGATTGACGCGACCGACAAGGTCCTCGGACGAGTAGCCAGCGAAGTTGCTCTCCGTTTGCGCGGCAAACACAAGGCCATTTACACGCCTCACGTCGATACCGGTGACTTCATCGTCATCATCAACGCCGCGCAACTGCGCGTCACCGGCGCCAAGTCGATCGACAAGGTGTACTACCGTCACTCGGGCTACCCGGGCGGTATCACGGCGACGAACTTCCGCGACATGCAGAACAAGCATCCGGGCCGCGCCCTGGAAAAGGCTGTCAAGGGCATGCTGCCCAAGGGCCCGCTCGGTTACGCAATGATCAAGAAACTCAAGGTGTACGGTGGCGCTGAGCACCCGCATACCGCCCAACAGCCCAAAGTGCTGGAACTGTAAGGAGCCTTGAGAATGATTGGTGAATGGAACAATGGCACCGGCCGTCGCAAATCCAGCGTCGCCCGTGTGTTTCTGAAAAAGGGCACCGGCAAGATCACGGTCAACGGCAAGGACATCCAAGCGTTCTTCGGCCGCGAAACCTCGATCATGATCGCGAAGCAACCCCTCGTGCTGACCAACAACCTCGAAGCTTTCGACGTGATGGTCAACGTGAACGGCGGCGGCGAATCGGGTCAAGCTGGCGCCACGCGCCACGGCATCACCCGTGCCCTGATCGACTACGACGCGAGCCTGAAGCCCGTCCTGAGCCAAGCCGGCTTCGTGACGCGCGATGCACGTGAAGTCGAGCGTAAGAAGGTCGGTCTGCACTCCGCCCGTCGTCGCAAGCAGTTCAGCAAGCGCTGATCCTGTTCGCTTCGAACAAAAAGCCGCCTCCGGGCGGCTTTTTCGTTGCGACGCCTTGGCGCATTGCCGTCCGACCCCACTTGCGTAGGGGTGCACGCCACAGTCCGCCTGCCGAAAATGCGGCATTGCAGTAGCATTCGTTCCATTGGCCGCCTGTTCGGCCCCCCAGGAGTTATCACCCCATGAGCGCCGTAGCCGAAAACATCCAGACCCAGATGCCCGAGCCGATCGTCTTCACCGACAGTGCGGCAGCCAAGGTGGCCGACCTGATCGCCGAAGAAGGCAACCCCGACCTGAAACTGCGCGTGTTCGTGCAAGGTGGCGGTTGCTCCGGCTTCCAGTACGGCTTCACCTTCGACGAGATCACCAACGAAGACGACACCACCATGACCAAGAACGGTGTGTCCCTGCTGATCGACGCCATGAGCTACCAGTACCTGGTCGGCGCCGAGATCGACTACAAGGAAGACCTGCAAGGCGCCCAGTTCGTGATCAAGAACCCGAACGCCACCAGCACCTGTGGCTGCGGATCGAGCTTCTCGGCCTGATGCCCGGATGCCGCTGACCAAGCCCTCCCCAAAAAGCCGCCTCCGGGCGGCTTTTTCGTTCCTGCTTCTTTTTCCTCGTACCCATGACTTCAGAGGCTGAAACCACCGTCCAACCCGTTCGCAAGAGCCTGCTGTGGCTCGTCGCCGTCGGCTTCTTCATGCAGACGCTCGACGCCACCATCATCAACACGGCGCTGCCGGCAATGGCGGCCAGCCTCGGCGAGAGCCCGCTGCGCATGCAGTCGGTGGTGGTGGCCTATGCGCTGACCATGGCGATGCTGATCCCGGCCTCGGGCTGGATCGCCGACCGCTTCGGCACGCGGCGCATCTTCTTCTCGGCCATCGTGCTGTTCGCGCTCGGCTCGGTGCTGTGTGCGCTGTCGCACAGCCTGGGGCAGCTGGTGGCCGCGCGCGTGGTGCAGGGGCTCGGCGGGGCGCTGCTGCTGCCCGTGGGGCGGCTGTCGCTGCTGCGCACGGTGCCGCGCGGGGAGTTCCTCCAGGCAATGAGTTTCGTGGCCATCCCGGGGCTCATAGGGCCCTTGCTGGGCCCCACGCTGGGCGGGTGGCTGGTGCAGTACGCCTCCTGGCACTGGATTTTCCTGATCAACGTGCCCGTGGGGCTGGCCGGCTGCATCGCCACGCTCAAGTACATGCCCGATCTTCGCGGCGTGGTGCAGAAGCGCTTCGACAGCGTCGGCTACGCCCTGCTGGCCTTCGGCATGGTGGCGATCTCGCTTTCGCTCGACGGCGTGGGACTGCGCCAGGGCGGCGTGATGGTCGTGCTGATCTTCGGCTTTGCCAGCATCGCCGCTTACTGGCTGCGCGCCTCGCGCACGCCCGAGCCGTTGTTCGCGCCCTCGCTCTTCCATGTGCCGACGCTCAGCATCGGGCTGATCGGCAATCTGTTCTCGCGGCTCGGCAGCAGTTGCATGCCCTTCCTGGTGCCGCTGCTGCTGCAGGTGTCGATGGGCTATTCGCCGGTGCGCGCCGGGCTGATGATGCTGCCGATCGCGCTGGCCGGCATGGCCATGAAGCGCTTCGCCACGCCGCTGATCACGCGCCACGGTTACCGCCGGGTGCTGGTGGTCAACACCGCCCTCGTGGGCTGCACCATGGCCAGCTTCGGCCTCACGGCGCCGGGCCAGCCGATGGTGCTGCACGTGCTGCAGCTGCTGGCTTTCGGCGCGGTCAATTCGCTTCAGTTCACTGCCATGAACACCATCACGCTGAAGGATCTGGATGGCAGCATGGCCAGCAGCGGCAACAGCCTGCTGTCGATGGTGCAGATGCTGGCCATGAGCATGGGCGTGGCCGCCGCCGGGGCGGTGCTGGCTGGTTACAACGGCATCTTCGGCACCGAGACAGCCGCCCACACGCTGGATGCCTTCCAGGCGACGTTCGCGACCATGGGGCTGATCACCGTGGCGTCCGCTCTTATCTTCTGGCACCTGCCGGCAGAAGTGCGCGCGGTGCATCCCGCTCAGCCGGAGGTGTCCGGCCAGGGCTGACGGACGCCCGTTGTCAGGCGGGGTAGGCGGGGTAGATGGCGCCCAGCACCCGCGCCCCGCGCGCGCCGGTCACGCTGGCAAGGTTCCCGGGCTCGCGCCGAACGGTGGCACGGGCCAGCCAGGCAAAGGCCGCGGCCTCGACCTGCTGGGGCGGCAGGCCGTGTTCGGTCGACGCTTCCACGCTGACGCCGGGCAGCAGCGCACGCAGGCGGCCCAGCAGATGGCCGTTCAGCGCGCCGCCGCCACAGACGATCAGCAACCTGGCGTCCTTTCCATGGCTGCGCAGGTCGGCCGCGCAGGCGCTCGCGGTCAGCTCGGCCAGCGTCGCCTGCACGTCGGCGGGCGGCACGGCCGTGGTGCCTAGTTGCGCGGCCAGCCAGTCCGGATTGAACAGGTCGCGTCCCGTGCTCTTGGGCGGTGCCTTGCCGAAGTAGGGATCGGCCAGCAGTTGCGCGAGCAGGCCGGGCAGCATCTGCCCGCTGGCGGCCCACTGTCCGTCGCGGTCGAAGGGCTGGCCTTGGTGCGCCTGGCACCAATGGTCCATCAGCCCGTTGCCGGGGCCGCAGTCGAAGCCGAGCACGATCGCGCCTTCGGGTGCATCGGCGGGCGGCAGCAGACTCAGGTTCGAGATGCCGCCGATGTTCAGCACCGCGACCGGCTCGCCGGCGCGGGCGAACAGCGCGCGGTGAAAGGCCGGCACCAGTGGCGCACCCTGGCCGCCGGCAGCGAGGTCGCGGCTGCGGAAGTCGCCGACCACGTCGATGCCCGTCAGCTCGGCCAGCAGCGAGGGGTTGTTGATCTGGAGTGTGTAGCCGACCTCGTCGAACTCCAGCGGCCGGTGGCGCACCGTCTGTCCGTGCGCGCCGATGGCGGTGACGGCGCTGGCGTTTGTGCCACTGTCCGCCAGCAGTTGCCGGACCACGCCGGCATAGGCTCTTGCAAGCCCGTTGCCGGCCAGTGCCGCGCGGTGCAGTTCGTTGTCGCCGGGAGTATTGAGTGCGAGCAACTCGGCGCGCAGTGCCACGGGGAAGCCGGCCGTGGCGTAGGACCGCACCGCGATGCGGCCGCCTGAAAGATCGGCGAGCACGCCGTCGACGCCGTCGAGCGATGTGCCCGACATCAGGCCGATGAAGAGTTCGGCGGCCATCCTGTAGTCAGGTCAAGAAAGAAGGGCCGCCGCGCGTGCTCAGTCCGCGCTGGCCTGGATGACGGAGAAGGCTGCCGCCAGTTCGGTGCGGGCACCGACGGCGATGCGTTCGAAGGCCGGGCGCATGGCCGCGGTGATCGGTGCGCCGCCTTCCTGCGCGATGGACGTCGGGTTCTGGTAGACCCCGCCCACGCGGAATTCGAAGTGCAGGTGCGGGCCGGTGGCCCAGCCGGTCATGCCCACGGCGCCGATCGTCTGGCCCTGGCTCACGCTCTGGCCGGCCTTGACGTCGATGCGGCTCAGGTGGGCGTACGCCGTCTGCTGGTTGTTGCGGTGATTGATGATGACGATGTTGCCGTAGCCGTTCTGCGTGCCCGCGAAATCGACCGTGCCGTCGCCGACCGTGCGCACCGAGGTGCCCGTGGGCGCCGCGTAGTCGATGCCGTTGTGCTGGCGCCAGCTGTTCAGGATCGGGTGCATGCGCATCGCGAAACCGCTGGACACGCGCGAGAACTCGACCGGCGTCGCCAGGTAGGCCTTGCGCAGGCTGTCGCCGTTCGGGCGGTAGTAGCTGCCCTTCTGGCCCGCGCCCGGGGGCTGGAACCACACGGCCTGATGGATCTTGCCGTTGTTCTCGAACTCGGCCGAGAGCACGCGGCCGCTGCGCAGCGCCTGGCCATCGGCTTCCAGGGTCTCGTAGACCACGGCGAAGCGGTCGCCCTTGCGCAGGTTTCGCACGTCGACGTCGCCCGCGAAGATGTCGGCCAGCTGGCTCGCCACCGCGTCGGGGATGCGCGAGTCGTCGGTGGCTGCGAACAGCGAGGTGCGGATGGTGCCGCTCGCCAGGCGCGTGCCTGCGGTGAGGGCGTCGCGCTCGGTCACGCCGGCAAAGCCGGTTGGCGTGCGTTCGATGACGTAGCGCTTGAAGCCGCCGTCGCCGTCCGGAATCCAGCGGGCGCTGAGCTTCTTGAGCTGGTTTTCCTGCGTGGCCTCGGCCGTCACGGTGCGGCCGGCGCGCGAGAACAGCGCGTTGCGGGCCTCGACGTTGCCGCGCACGAAGGCGGTGGCGGCGGGGTCGGAAATGCCCAGGCGCTTCAGCAGCGCCTCGGCCGTGTCGCTCGAGCGGGTGACGTCGGTGCGGAACAGCGTGAAGCTGAAGCTTTCCAGTGCTTCGCTCTGGTCGGCCACGGAAACAGGTGCCGTGGCTTCCAGGATCTGGCGCACGGGGAGGTCGGATGCATCCGGGCCGAGCGATGCCACCGCGAGGGTGCCGGCGCTCAGCAAGGCAGCCGCGATGACTGCGGTGATCTGCTTGGGGTACGTCCGGAATGTGTAAGCCACGCGGGAAGCAAGGAGCTCCTCGGCGGCAAGAATGCCGTTGATCAAACTTGAATTCCAGCTCAGGTTCTGCAAATCCGTGCTGCAAGGCCCAGTACGTTCAGGGCGGCAGGAGACGGTGCGGAAAAAAGCGCCGCTTAGAATCCGGCGCTTGAAAAGTCGGGCTGAGTATAGCTTCGGCACCCCAAAAGTCAGCCAAAAAAGCCCGTAAAGGCCGAATCTGTTACATCCATGAGCCTCTCAAATAGTGTAGGACGCGCGCTCGAAATCTCCCTCCGGGGCGCTGACGAACTGCTGCCGCAGGACGAATGGGTGCGCAAGCTGCAGCGCTCCGAAGCCACCGGGACGCCGCTGCGCATCAAGCTCGGCCTGGACCCGACCGCGCCGGACATCCACATCGGCCACACGGTGGTGCTCAACAAGATGCGCCAGCTGCAAGACCTGGGCCACCGGGTGATCTTCCTGATCGGCGACTTCACCAGCACCATCGGCGACCCCTCCGGCCGGAACAACACCCGCCCGCCGCTCACCCGCGAGCAGATCGAGGTCAACGCCCAGACTTATTACAAGCAGGCCAGCCTGGTGCTGGACCCCGAGAAGACCGAGATTCGATACAACTCCGAGTGGAGCGACCCGCTGGGCGCCCGCGGCATGATCCAGCTGGCCGCCAAGTACACGGTCGCCCGCATGATGGAGCGCGACGACTTCAACAAGCGCTTCAAGGCTGGCCAGTCGATTTCGGTGCACGAATTCCTCTACCCGCTGATGCAGGGCTACGACTCGGTCGCGCTCAAGAGCGACCTCGAACTGGGCGGCACCGACCAGAAGTTCAACCTGCTCGTCGGCCGCCACCTCCAGCAGGAATACGGCCAGGAGCCGCAGTGCATACTGACTATGCCGCTGCTGGAAGGCCTCGACGGCGTCGAGAAGATGTCGAAGAGCAAGAACAACTACATCGGCATCAGCGAAGACGCCAACACCATGTTCGCCAAGGTGCTGTCGATTTCCGACGACCTGATGTGGCGCTGGTACACGCTGCTGAGCTTCCAGTCGCTCGAGCAGATCGCGGCGCTGAAGGCCGAGATCGAAGGCGGCCGCAATCCCAAGGACGCCAAGGTTGCGCTGGCCAAGGAAATCACCGCGCGCTTCCACAGCGCGGCGGCGGCCGAGGCGGCCGAGCAGGATTTCATCAACCGCAGCAAGGGCGGCGTGCCGGACGAGATTCCCGAAGTGGCATTGAGCGGCGCCCCGCTGGGCATCGCCCAGGTGCTCAAGCAGGCCAACCTGGCGCCGTCGACTTCGGAGGGCAACCGCCTGATCGACGGCGGCGGCGTGCGGATCGACTCCGCCGTGGTCAGCGACAAGGCGCTGAAGCTGCCCGCGGGCAGCTACGTGGTGCAGGTCGGCAAGCGCAAGTTCGCGCGCGTGACGCTGAGCTGACCGGCCCTAGCGGACTTCGATGGTGACGCGCCGGTTGCGCGGCTCGTCCACGTCGTCCGCGGTCTGCACCGCCAGTTCGCGCTCGCCGCGCCCGACAGCCTCGATGCGGCTCGACGGGAACTGGCGCTCCACCAGCAGCTGAACCACTTCCTGCGCGCGCCGGCGCGAGAGTTGGTCGTTCTGCTCGATCGTGCCCTTGGTGTCGGTGTGGCCGGTGACGACGACGTCGCTGCCGCTGCGCGCCTGCGCTTCGGCCAGCGCCTCCGACAAGGTCAGCTGCGAAGACGCCGTGAGCGTGGTGCCGCCGAGTTCGAAGTACACCGTGTAGCGCTTCGGCGGCGGCGGGCGCATTTCGAACAGCTGCCTGTTTTCCGCCTGCACCTTGGCAGCGTCGGCCTGGTCGACGACCGGGGCGCCGCTGGCGCCCACCGCTGCGGTGGCGCGCTGGTAGGGCTTGGACAGGACTTCTTCACCGTCCTTGACGCGCACAACCACGGCTGAAGGCTTGCCGTCGTCCTGCGGCAGCAGCACCACGCGTGTGCCGGGGGTCGAACATGCAACGAGGGACAGCGCCGTCAGCGCGGCCATGCCGAGACCGAGGGTGGGGAGAAAGGCAAAACGGTTTTTCATGGCCGGCCGTCTGCTTGAACGATGAAATCGGTGCCACGGATGCCGATGGTGGCGGTCTGGGTCTCGACCCGCACTGCGTCGGGGTTGGTCTTGCCGATCAGGCCCGTGATCATGCGCATCGAGCCGCGCAGCAGCGACAGCAGCATGCCGCCTTCGTGCGTGGTGCCGTCGAAATGGAATTCCTTCAGGTCGAGCCGTGAAGCGGGGCCGACCACCAGCGTGGTGTCGTCGCGCATCACCACGGAGGCCGAAGAATCGGGCCCGGTGACGATGCGGTCCACCGCGCCCAGCGCATCGCCGGGCTTGGCGTTGCGAACGGCACCGCCCGCATCGAGCAGTTGAACGCTGCCGCGCACGGACTTCACGAAGCCCGCCTTCGGTTCGGCGGCGGGCGTCTGGGCCATCGCGGCCGAGCCCACAATGGCGAGGCCGCACAAGGCGATCACGATTTTTTTCATCATCCTGACTTTTCTGCGAGAGATTGTTTCGCAATGGTCACAAATATTAAGGCGAAGGCGTTACATATGGACACGAGGCCGAAAATTCAGTCGGATCTTGCGGCCTATTACCGCTTTTCGCGTGGTCATTCGTCCAAATTCACCGCCGATCCCGCATGACGCTGACCCCCAAGACCCTGCTTCGCCTCTCCGTCGCGGTCGCCCTGATCACCATCGTGCTCAAGGGGATGGCCGGCTACATCACCAATTCGATGGGCCTGATCTCGGATGCGATGGAGTCCTTCGTCAACCTCGCCAGCGCCATGTTCGCGCTGGCCATGGTGACCATCGCCGAGCGTCCGGCCGACGACGAGCATCCCTACGGCCACCACAAGGCCGAGTACTTCTCCTCCGGCTTCGAGGGCATCCTGATCGTCGGCGCGGCCATCGCGATCCTCTGGGTGTCGGTGCAGCGGCTGCTGTCGCCGCAGCCGCTGGAGCAGGTGGGCTGGGGCCTGGCGCTGTCGGTCGTGAGCTCGGGCTTCAACGCCGCGCTGGCCATGATGCTGTTCCGGGCGGCCCGCGAACGTCGCTCCATCGCCCTGGAGGCCGACGGCCGCCACCTGATGACCGACGTCTGGACCTCGGCCGCGGTGGTGATCGGCATCGTCGGCGTGCAGCTCAGCGGCTGGCTCTGGCTCGACCCGGTGCTGGCCATCGGCGTGGCGCTCAACATCGTGCGCGAGGGCGCGAAGCTGGTGTGGCGCTCGTCTCAGGGGCTCATGGACCGGGCGCTCGACCCCGAGACGCTCGCCACCGTGCGCGCCACGCTCGACGCCTTCGCCGCCCGCTTGCCCGAAGGCACCCTGCTGCGCTTCGACGACATGGTGACGCGCAGCGCCGGCCAGCGCCGCTTTGCCGATCTCCACATGCACGTGCCCGGCGACTGGACGCTGCAGCACGCCGCCAGCATGCGCGACCAGCTCGAGCAGTCCCTGATGGACGCCGTGCCGGGCCTGCGCGTCACCATCCAGCTCCTGCCCCTGACCATGGAAGCCCGCGCCACCCAGGCCGGCGAACATCACCCCCCATGAAAGCCGTTCTCCAGCGTGTCGCCCATGCACGCGTCGACATTTCGGGCCGCACCGTCGGCGCCATCGATTCCGGCCTGCTCGTGCTGCTGTGCGCCGAGCGCGGCGACGTCGATGCGCTGGCCGACCGCATGCTCGCCAAGATCCTCAAGCTGCGCATCTTTGCCGACGAGGCCGGCAAGATGAACCGCAGCGTGCAGGACATCGGCGGCGGCCTGCTGGTGGTGAGCCAGTTCACGCTGGCGGCCGACGCGAGCGGCGGCAACCGTCCCAGCTTCACCCAGGCGGCCCCGCCTGACGAGGGGCGCCGGCTCTACGAATACTTCGTGGCGCAGGCCCGTGCCGCGCACCCGGTGGTGGCCACCGGCGAATTCGGCGCGGACATGCAGGTGCACCTGCTGAACGACGGGCCGGTGACGATCCCGCTGCAGATGACGGCGTAGCGCCTGCTATCCAACTACTTGCCGTACGGGCTGCGGATGCCCAGCCCAGCGAGGATCTCGATCTCGTAGGCCTCCATCTCGTCGGCGTCGGCCTCGCTGGTCTCGTGATCCCAGCCCTGCGCATGCAGGGTGCCGTGCACCAGCAGGTGCGCATAGTGGTCGGCCAGGGTCTTGCGGTTTTCCTTGGCCTCGCGCGCTACCACCGGCGCGCACAGCACTAGGTCGGCCATCACCAGCGGGCTTTGCGCATAGTCGAAGGTCAGCACGTTGGTGGCGTAGTCCTTGCCGCGGAACTCGCGGTTCAGGCGCTGGCCCTCCTCGGCATCGACGATGCGCACGGTGATCTCGCCGTCGATGTCGAGCGCATGGCGGATCCAGCGCGTCACGCTGTGGCGCGGCAATGCGGCGCGATGCCGCTCCACGCCCTTGAAACGGCCGAACTGCAGCGACAGGGAGAGTGCGGGGAGCGCCATCTCAGTGTGCTCCCGCGCGCTTGCGCTGGCCGTCGTAGGCGTCGACGATCTTCGCCACCAGCGGGTGGCGCACCACGTCGGCGCTGGTGAAGTGCGTCATGGCGATGCCGTTCACCCGCTTGAGCACGCGTTCGGCGTCGATCAGGCCGCTGAGCTGCTGCTTGGGCAGGTCGATCTGGCTCACGTCGCCCGTGACCACCGCGCGGGCGCCGAAGCCGATGCGCGTGAGGAACATCTTCATCTGCTCGGGCGTGGTGTTCTGCGCCTCGTCGAGGATCACGAAGGCGTTGTTCAGCGTGCGCCCGCGCATGAAGGCCAGCGGCGCAATCTCCAGCGCATTGCGCTCGAAGGCCTTCTGCACCTTCTCGTAGCCCATCAGGTCGTAGAGCGCGTCGTACAGCGGGCGCAGGTAGGGGTCGACCTTCTGCGTCAGGTCGCCGGGCAGGAAGCCGAGCCGCTCGCCCGCTTCCACGGCTGGGCGCGTCAGCACGATGCGCTGCACCGCCGCGCGCTCCAGCGCGTCGACCGCGCAGGCCACCGCGAGGTAGGTCTTGCCGGTGCCGGCCGGGCCGATGCCGAAGGTGATGTCGTGCTTGGCGATGTTGTCCAAGTACACCGCCTGGGTGGGGGTGCGCGCGCGCAGGTCGGTGCGGCGGGTGACGAGCATCGCGATGTCGTCGTCGCCCTCGAGCATCGAGCCGTCGCCGGCCAGCGTGAGCTGCACCACGGCCGCGTCGATCGGCCGCTGGGCGATTTCATACAGCGCCTGCAGCACGTCCATGGCGCGCTGGGCGCCGGCCTTGGTGCCGTCGACCTTGAACTGCTCGTGGCGGTGCGCGATCTTCACGCCCAGCGCTTCCTCGATGCGGCGCAGGTGCGCGTCCAGAGGTCCGCACAGGTGGCCGAGGCGCGAATTGTTCAGTGGGGTAAAGGTGTGTCGCAGAATCACGCGGTATCCATTTCCATCTAATTGGCAGCCCATGCAAGACCAGCCACGCTCGAAAAAACGCAGTCCAAGGCGGGAAGCACCGCGGAACCGGCTTTGCCGGGCCGCCGGTGTTGCCCCCTGGAGGGGGGAAGCGGCTACACGAAGTGAGCAAGCAACGGGGGGGAGCCAATGATAGGCAAACTCACTGGCACTCTCGCTGAACGCAACCCGCCGCAGGTGGTGGTGGACTGCAACGGGGTCGGCTACGAGGTCGATGTGCCGATGAGCACGTTCTACAACCTGCCGAACGTCGGCGCGAAGGTGTCGCTGCTCACGCACTTCGTCGTGCGCGAGGACGCGCAGATTCTCTACGGCTTCGGTACCGCCGAGGAGCGTGCGGCTTTTCGCCAGCTCATCAAGATCACCGGCGTGGGGCCGCGCACCGCGCTGGGCCTGCTCTCGGGCATGAGCGTGGGCGAGCTGGCGCAGGCGATCACCACCCAGGAGCTGGGCCGGCTCGTGAAGATCCCGGGCATCGGCAAGAAGACCGCCGAGCGGCTGCTGCTGGAGCTCAAGGGCAAGCTGGGCGCCGACATCGGCCTGCCTGCTCATGCGGCCTCCGATGCGCAGGCCGACATCCTGCAGGCGCTGATCGCGCTGGGCTACAGCGACAAGGAAGCCGCGCTCGCGCTCAAGGCGCTGCCCAAGGATGCGACGGTGAGCGAGGGCATCAAGCTCGCGCTGAAGTCGCTGGCCAAGTGAGCCTGCGCGGCGCCTGGTCACGCGTCCAGGCGCTGCGCCAGGAGTCGGTCCGCAGCGACGAACTGCTGATGCGCGCAGCCCATGTCGGCTGCGTGCCGATCCTGCTGGCCTACGGCTGCGCGGGCCTCGTGTACGGCAACCTGCCGATGTTCACGCCGATCGGCTTCGTCGACATGCCGGGCGCCTGCGCCTGGCTGACGGCCGCGATGGCATTTGCGCTGGCGATCTTCGCCGTCGACTGGCTGGTGCGCGGCGCGCTGGCGGTGGCGCCGCCGCCGGTCACGGTAGTGAAGCAGGTCTGGCGGCCGGGAAAATTTCCGTTGCCCATTCTGCCGTCGCATGCCGTTGCGCAGCCGCGCTCATCGCCATTGCGCATCGGCTGCCTGAGCGTCGCGGCCGTAGCCTGCGCCTCCGCGCTGGTGGGGCGCGTCACCCTCGCGCTGGGCTGGCAGGCCTTTGCGCGCCCCGGCGGCCTGGCGCCGCAGGCGGAATGGCCGCTCTATCCGCTGCAATGGGTCTGGCCATGGCTGCTTCCGTTGGCGCGCGACCGCTTCGTGCTGGGGCTGATCGGTGTCGGCGTGGCGTTGTTCGTGGCGGCGCAGTTGATGTCGTGGCGCAAGGTGCGCGGCGCGTGGTTTCCGCTGCTGACCATCCTGCCGTTGTTGCTGACGCTCAACTTCCTCGGTTCGGCAGGCTTCGACTTCGCCGCCGCACGGGGGCTTGGCGGCTTGTACGAGCCCGAACTGGCGAGCGCGCTCGCGCAGCAGCCCGGACGCTACAACGTCTTCACCTTCCTGAGTCTCTGGATCGCCATCGGCTTCGGCACGGTCGGCCTGATCGTGGGCTTCTGGTTCGGCCGGTCACGGTCCATGGACGACGACTGACCGCTCGTTGGTGCAGTTCGGTTTCAGGGGTGGATCTTCTCGCCCTTGGCCAGCATCTCGACGAACTGCGCGATGCGGCGCGCGCGGGTCTCGGGTTTCTTCGCACCCTGGATGCGGAACAGCACGGCGAAGCGGTTGCGCGCATCCAGCGCGGCGAAGAACTTCGCGGCCTTCTTGTTCGCATCGAGTGCGGCCTGCAGGTCGGGCGGCACGGTGGCCGTGCTCGAGGCTTCGTAGGCCGCGTCCCATCGTCCGTCGGCCTTTGCGCGCTCGATCTCGGCCAGCCCGGCGGGCTGCATGCGGCCTTCGTCGATGAGCTTCAGCACCTTGGTGCGGTTGATCTGCGACCAGATGCTGCGCCTGGTGCGCGGCGTGAAGCGCTGCAGAAAGTATTGCGCGTCGTCGCTCTTGCGCTGGCCGTCGATCCAGCCCCAGCACAGCGCTTCTTCGAGCGCGGCGGGGTGGTCGATGGAGGCGATGCCGCTGTCCTTCTTCGCGATGCGCAGCCACACGCCGGCGGCGGTGGCGTGGTGGCGCTTGAGCCAGCGCGTCCACGACTCGGCGTTGGTGCACTCCACCGGCGTGTCGTGCGCCACGCGCTCTGTCGCCACCGCCTGCTTGTTCGTGCTCACGGCACCCACCAGTAGCGCAGCGCGTGGAAGTAGATGGGTGCCGCGAAGATCACCGAGTCCAGCCGGTCGAGCATGCCGCCGTGGCCCTCGATCATCGAGCCCCAGTCTTTCACGCCGCGGTCGCGCTTGATGGCCGACATCACCAGCCCGCCGAAGAAGCCCATGAGGCAGATGGTGAGCGCCATCAGCGCCGCCTGCCACGGGTTGAAGGGCGTGGCCCAGTAGAGCGCCGCGCCCAGCGCGGTGGCGCTCGCCACGCCGCCGATCAGGCCTTCCCAGGTCTTGGAAGGCGACAGCTCGGGCGCCACCTTGCGCTTGCCGAAGAGCTTGCCCCACACGTACTGCAGCACGTCGCTGCCCTGCACCACGATCACCAGGAAGGCGATCAGCAGCAGGTTGCGGCCCTCGAAGCCAGGGATCTGCAGCGTCAGCAGCGCTGGCACGTGGCTGATGCAGAACACGCACACCATCAGGCCCCACTGGATCTTCGAGGTGCGCTCCAGGAAGCGCTGCGTGTCGCCACCCACCGCCGCAAGAATGGGCAGCAGCAGGAAGGCATAGACCGGGATGTAGATCGCGTAGAGCCCGTACCAGTCGATCCAGATCAGGAAGTACTGCCCCGGCAGCGCGAGGTAGAAGGCCAGCGCGATCGCGCCGTGGTCGCCGCGCCGGGTGTAGGCCAGGCTGATGAACTCGCGCAGCGCATAGAAGGAGATCAGGTAGAACAGCACGATCACGCCGCCCTTGCCGAAGGCAAAGGCAATGCCGATCACCGCCACCATCACCCACCACGCGTTGACCCGCGCGTTGAGGTTGTCGATCACCGAGTTGGGCTGGCCGTGCGCCACGCGCCACTTGAGCAATGCGCCGATGGCCGAGGCCAGAATCAGCACGCCGGCGACGCCGCCGAACAGCTCCAGCGTGGTCTGGGTGGAAGCGGAGATGTTCATGGCGTCGTCGTCTTTGTTTTTTCTTGTTCGGGCTCGCGGTCGTATTCGGGGCGCATGTCGAGCATGGCGGCGCGCGCCCGTGCCAGGAACGACACCTTGTCCTCGCCTTCGGCCAGCGTGATCGGCGTACCGAAGCGCACCGTGCAGGCCAGCGGAATCGGCAGCAGCACGCCCTTGGGCAGCACGCGCTTGAGGTTCTCGATCCACACCGGCACCAGCCGCACGTTGGGGCAGGCGCGCGCCAGGTGAAAGAGGCCGCTCTTGAGCGGCAGCAGGATGTCGTCGCCGGTGTTGCGCGTGCCCTCGGGGAACATGATGAGCGAGTCGCCGCCTTCCAGCGCCTCCTTCATCTGGTCGACCGGGTTGCCGCCCTGGCCCGAGCCGTCGCGCCGGATCATGAGCGCGTTGAACACGTCCTTGCCGATGAAGTTGCGCAGCTTGGAGGCTTCCCAGTAGTCCTGGCCCGCCACCGGCCGCGTGAGGGCGCGCAGGTCGGGCGGCAGCGTGGCCCAAAGCAGCACGAAGTCGCCGTGGCTCGTGTGGTTGGCGAAGTACAGCGTCTGCTCGGCCTTGGGGCTCGTGCCCGACCAGATGGCGCGCACGCCGGTCAGCAGCCCGGCCGCGCCGATGATGAGCTTGCCCGCCACCACGGCGAGCCCGCGCCGCAGCACCGTGCTTTCGGTCGGCGGCTTGTCGTTCTTGTTGTTGTCTGCTTCGGTCAAGAGATGTCCTGTGTCATCAAGGCAAGGAGGAACATGGTGCTCTGGCAGGCCACCACGATGGCATGGCGCTGCATGAGTTGGCGGGTGCCGGCCGCACGGTCGTGGAGCGGCCGGGTGGTGCGTGGCTGCTGTTGCTGCTGTTGCTGTGTCTCGCGCAGGCCGAGGGCCGACAGTGCGCTGTCGAGCGCATCGAGCGACGCGATGCGGCCTTTCGAAAGCCCGTCGAACAGCGCTTCGTCGAAGCGCAGCCGGAATAAAAAGTAGCGCTCCAGTGCACCGAGGATCACGACGGCGCCGAGGCTCATGGTGGCGGTGGTCGAGAGCGAGCGCAGCGTCAGCGCGAGCACCAGCGCCGCGATGCATGTCAGCGCGAAGCCCCACAAGGCCAGCACGGCAGCGGCGCGCAGCAGTCCGGCCAGCGTGGCGCAGGTGGCGCGGTCGTTGTCAGTCATGGATGCGCTCCTCCGCCGCAGGGTTCAGGGCCTCCAGCGATACGCGCCATGCCCGCCGCAGCACGATCTGCGGACGTGCGCGGCGCACCGCGTCTTCGGCCTGCGCGACGCCGCCGGCCGCGCCGTAGCGGTCCAGCCAGGCGATTACCGCGGCGGCGCTGCGCGAGAAGCCGAGCGCGCAGCACACCCACACCGTTGCGCCATCGGCAACGCGGCGCTGCCCTTCGATGACCGCCGCCGCGCGCTGCAGCCGCACCGGCGGCGGCACCGTCAGGTCGAGCAGGGGCACGCAGCGCGCATGCGGCACGCCGGGCGGCAACTGCAGCTCGGCGCACAGGCTCACCAGCCGGGGCTGGCCGGCCGCGAGCCATTCGGCGTGCGTCGGCCGGCGGCCCAGCCGCAGGCCGGGCACCACCTCGACTGAAGCCGGCAGCTTGCGCGTCCAGAGCCAGGCGTTGATGGCGGCGCCCAGGCGATAGGGCGCGAACAGCCAGCGCGCGGCCCAGCCCATGCGGCCATGCCCGTCCATCTGGAAACCGCGCGCGCCGAAGCCGATGTAGTCGAGCGCCACCAGCGCGAGCGCTGCGGCCGGCCACGCCAGCCACAGCGCAATGGCCAAGACAGCGCCGCCGTACAGCGCAGCCGCAAGGAACAGCGCCGCGCCCACTGCATAGAAACCCGCCAGCTTCCATCGCTGCGGGTCGCGGGTGACGCGCCACGCGCGCGGCATCGACACCACGCGCTCCAGCGGCCATAGCCACACGCAGAACAGCCCGAGCAGCGCGCCGGTCGGAATGTCGATGAAGTGGTGCTGCCACGTCGTGAGCACCGACGCGCAGATGGCGAAGGCCCACACATGCAGCACCAGCCGCCCCCACAGGGGACGGATGAACTGCCGGTACCAGTCCCACAGGATCACTGCCAGCGCGATGTGCAGCGACGGTGCCTGGTTGAACGGCTGGTCGAAGCCGCGCAGCGCGTTGAACAGGAAGGCAGGCGCCCCGTCGACCGGCGGCTGCCCGAAGCTGAAGTGCAGCGGCCAGAGGATGAAGCAGGTGCAGGCCACCAGCGTGGCCGTCACCAGCCGCAGCGCATGCCGGTCGAGCGTGCGCTTGCTGCGCGCGAGGAACAGCGAGAGCGCGTAGAAGACGTTGATCGTCCAGTACGGAAAGATCGTCCACGGCCAGAACGGTATTTGCCGCTCCCAGTCGAAAGCCATCGATGGCACGTTGGCCCGCGTGGTCGCCCACCAGTTGGCGAAGCCGTAGGTCGCATAGAACAACGGCCCTAGGAACACCAGCCATGCGGCGGCGCGCTTCCAGGGCCGTCGTGCCAGCCGGGCGTTCATTGCGTGACGCGCACCGCCAGCGAAACCGTGAAGATGCCCCACTCGTCGACCCGCTGGTCGATCTTGCGGAAGCCCGCTTCTTCCACCAGCTGGTCCATCTCGTACTGGGTGCGGCGGCGCATCACCCAGGCCTCGCCCTGGCGGTGGCTGGTGAGGGCGCGCGCGATCATCTCGAGCTGTGGATGCCAGGGCTGGCCGGTGTAGACCAGGTAGCCGCGGTCTTCCACCGCGTCGCCGACGCCCGCGAGCGAGCGGCGCACCATCTCGTTGTCGGGGAACAGCTCGTACAGGCCCGACACCACCGCCAGCGTGGGCCGGGGCGTCACGCTCGCGAGGCTCATGCGGTCGAAGGCGTCGGCCTGCACGAACTGGGCGACGTCTTCCAGCCCCTTCTCGGCGATGAGCGCGCGGCCGTCGCGCACGTTGATGTCGCTGTAGTCGCGCAGCAGGATCGAGCTGGCCTTGACGGGGCTGGCGAGCACCGCGTCGAGCACGTAGCGGCCGTGGCCGGCGGCGATGTCCATCACGCGCACCTCGCGGTGCATCTCGGCCAGCCGCTCCATCGCGATGCGCAGCAGCTCCTCGACGTGGATCTTGCGCTGGCGGATACCGCGCCAGCCGATCGATTCCAGGTAGGTCTTGTCGATCGAGCGGCCGATGAACGAGCCGCCCCTGGGCTGGTTGCGGTACACGTAGTCGAGCGTGCTGCCGGAGTCGAAGCCTGTCTCGTGGCCCAGCTTGATGCCTTCGGACATCTTGCCGCCCAGCTTCAGCCCGGCGCGGGTCATGGCCCAGTAGGCGCCGCGCGGCGACAGGGGCGACAGCGGCTCGGCCAGCGCGCGCGACTCGTCGGCCGTGTCGCCGCTCAGGTGCGCCTCGCGTCGGTCGACCGGCACGGCTGGCTCGTCGAAGCGCTGCAGGATGAATTCGCGGATCTGTGCCACCGCCGGCGCACGGTCTTTCTCGCCCAGCGTGTCGTGGAAGAAGCCCGGCAGCTCGGTCTTGGTCTTCACCGCGCTGCCCAGCCGCTCGAAGAACTGGTGCTGCGGCTTGTGGTGCACCACCCAGTCGGCGCCCGAGATGAGCAGCTGCACCGGCAGCGTGATCGCATTGGCATCGGCCACCACGCGGTCGGCCGCCTCGTACAGGCCCAGCAGGATGTTGACCGCGATGGGCCGGCTGATGAGCGGGTCGCTCTCGTAGCTGGCGATGCGCGCGGGGTCGTGCGTGAGGAACTTGGCCTTCACGTAGCTGTTGACGAAGAACAGCCCGCGCAGCTTGTGCATCAGCGCCAGGCCGGGCCGCGCGAACGGCACATACAGCTTGACCTTGAAGGCCGGCGAGGCGAGCGTGAGGCCGCGCACCTTGGGCGCGTAGTCGTGCGCCCAGGTGGCGATCAGCACCGCGCCCACGCTCTGTGCGACCACGTGGATGTCGTGCTCGGGCACGCCGTGCGCGGTGCCGATGTGCTGCACGAAGGTCTGAACGTCGCGCACCGAGGTGCCGAAGCTGGGGCTGTAGCCGCGCTGGCCCGGGGAGCGGCCGTGGCCGCGCGCGTCCCAGGCGAAGAAGTCGAAGTCGGGCAGGTCCAGCTCGTCGACCAGGTGCGCCATGCGCGCGCCGTGCTCATGGCCTCGGTGGAACAGCAGGATGGCGCCGCGCCGTGTGCCACTGGTGGCGGGCCAGTGGCGGTAGAACAGCGATTCGCCGTCGTGCGTCTGGAAATGGTGTTCGTGCGGAACGCGTTGGGTGATGTCGGTCATTGAATCCCTGTGTGTCTTGTTCTGTGTCAGTGGCTGGCGGCGGTGCCCGCCTCGGCCTCGGCCAGCGCGCGGCGGATGCGGTTGACGATGGTCCAGGCCACCAACGCCGCCAGCAGCGGCATCAGCCAGGCCGTCCAGCCCGGCAACGGCCAGCCCAGCGCCACATAGAGGCCGAGCGCGCCGAACACGAAGGCCCGGTCGCTCTTGCCCAGCGGGCCGTCGTAGCGGCGCGAGGCGCCCACCGTGGGGCCGAGCGCCCCGGCGAATTCGCTCAGGCCGGCCAGCACGATCACCGTGCCGACCCAGAAGCCGCTGAACGGCGCCACCAGCGCGAAGGGAAGGTACAGCGCGGCGTCGGAAACCACGTCGGTCAGTTCGTTGAGGAACGCGCCCAGCTTGCTCTGCTGGTTGTGCTCGCGTGCCAGCATGCCGTCGATGGCGTTGAAGGCCATGCGCAGGAACATCCACAGCGGAATGAGCGCGAAGGCCGCCGGCGAGGGCGCGGCGAAGAAGAGCCAGAGCCCGAGCACCACCGACACGACACATGCCGCCAGCGTGACCTGGTTGGCGGTCACGCCCATCGCATGCAGGCGGACCACCAGCGGCCGCAGCAGGGCCTGGAAACGCGGCTTCAGTTCGTAGATCGACACGTGCTGGCTTCCCCTCGTTTGTTATGTGGCCGGAGCATTCTGCCAGTGTGCAGGTACTAAACTCGTAGGCGAAAAACCCTCTCTCATGACTATCCAGACAGACGATTTCGCGCCCGCTCCCCAACGCGTGGTGTCCGCAGCCCCCGCATCGCCCAACGAAGAGGCGATAGAGCGGGCACTGCGCCCCAAGCTGCTGGACGAGTACGTCGGCCAGGCCAAGGTGCGCGAGCAGCTCGAGATCTTCATCGGCGCCGCGCGCAAGCGCAAAGAGGCGCTCGACCACGTGCTGCTGTTCGGCCCGCCCGGCCTGGGCAAGACCACGCTGTCGCACATCATCGCGGCCGAACTGGGCGTGAACCTGCGCCAGACATCCGGCCCGGTGCTCGAGAAGCCCAAGGACCTGGCGGCGCTGCTGACCAACCTGGAGCCCAACGACGTGCTCTTCATCGACGAGATCCACCGGCTGAGCCCGGTCGTCGAAGAAATCCTGTACCCCGCGCTGGAGGACTATCAGATCGACATCATGATCGGCGAAGGCCCGGCGGCGCGCAGCATCAAGCTCGACCTGCAGCCCTTCACGCTGGTGGGTGCCACCACCCGCGCCGGCATGCTGACCAACCCGCTGCGCGACCGCTTCGGCATCGTGGCGCGGCTGGAGTTCTATACGCCCGAGGAACTGGCGCTGATCGTGCACCGCAGTGCCGGCCTGCTCAAGGTGGAGACCGACACCGCCGGCGGCTTCGAGATCGCCCGCCGCTCGCGCGGCACGCCCCGCATCGCCAACCGGCTGCTGCGCCGCGTGCGCGACTACGCCGAGGTCAAGGGCAACGGCCGCATCACCGAAGAAATCGCGCACAAGGCGCTGGCCATGCTCGACGTCGATCCCCAGGGCTTCGACCTGATGGACCGCAAGCTGCTCGAGGCCGTGATCCACCGCTTCGACGGCGGCCCGGTCGGCCTGGACAACGTCGCGGCCAGCATCGGCGAGGAGCGCGACACCATCGAGGACGTGATCGAGCCCTACCTCATCCAGCAGGGCTACCTGCAACGCACGCCGCGCGGGCGCATCGCCACGCTGGCGGCCTACCGCCACCTCGGCGTGGCGCCTCCCTCTGGCCGGGGCGACGTTCCCGACCTGTTTGGAGCCTGAGCACCGCATGCACACCCATGACCTGAGCGCCTGGCGGCACGACCACCAGTTCGGCGCGGACAACACCTCCGCAGAGCGCAGCACGCGCCTCGTGATGTGGATCACCGCCGTGATGATGGTGATCGAGATCGGCGCAGGGTGGTGGTTCAACTCGATGGCGCTGCTGGCCGACGGCTGGCACATGAGTTCGCACGCGCTTGCCATCGGCCTGAGCGCCTTTGCCTATGCCGCCTCGCGGCGCTATGCGCGCGATCCGCGCTTCGCCTTCGGCACCTGGAAGATCGAAGTGCTCGGCGGCTTTGCCAGCGCGCTGGCGCTGCTGGGCATTGCGGTGCTGATGGTGGTGGGCTCGCTGGAGCGGCTGTGGTCGCCTGCGGCCATCCACTACCCCGAGGCGATCTCGGTGGCGGTGCTGGGGCTGGTGGTCAACCTCGTCTGCGCGAGGCTGCTGGGCGGGGCGCACCATCATCACGGGCACGACCACGGGCATGCGCACGACCACCACGACCATGGCCACGGGCACGACCTGAACCTGCGCTCCGCCTACATCCACGTGGTGGCCGACGCCGCCACATCGGTGCTGGCCATCGCGGCGCTGCTGGGCGGCTGGTTCTACGGCTGGGCCTGGCTCGACCCGGTGATGGGCATCGTCGGCGCGGTGCTGGTGGCGGTCTGGGCCAAGGGGCTGCTGAAGGAAACCGGCAAGGTGCTGCTCGACCGCGAGATGGATCACCCGGTGACTGAGGAAATCCGCGAAGGCGTCGAGACCCTGCTGGCCGATTCGGAAACCCGCGTGGCCGACCTGCACGTGTGGCGCGTGGGCCGCGAGGCTTACGCCTGTGCGCTCACCGTGGTGACGCACTCGCCCACGCTGACCGCCGACCAGGTGCGGGCCTGCTTCTCGATGCATGAGGAGATCCGCCACTCGACGGTGGAAATCCAGCGCTGCGTAGATTAGGTTTTGCTCCTTCCCCCTCTGGGGGAGGGAGCAAGTCAAAGTCAACGCTTTGGCCGTGCGTGCCGCACGATCAGCATCTGCGCCGCGTAATACGTGCCCAGCACCCACAACGACGCCAGCGGCAGCGGCGTCACGAACCGGTTCGTCGCCAGCAGTGAATCGCTCAGCATGAAGAAGCACGCACCCGCCGCCACCCACCGCGCGGACGGGTCGGTGCCGTGCAGCACGGCCGCGCGCCCGATCGCCTGCGCCGCCATGCAGGCGATCACCACCACATAAGCCGCGACCGGAATCCGCAAGGCCGCGGGCAGCCCGCCCTGCCAGAGGAACGCGTACATGCCCGCGCCGATCAGCAGCGTCGCCGCCAGCACCCCGCGCCGCGGAAACATGCCGACCCCCATGCTGAACAGCGCGATGTACGCCAGGTGCGCCAGCAGGAAGCCCACGAGCCCGGGCACGAACAGCGTTGCCGGGCCCATCAGCAGCACGTCGCCCGCGAGCGAAGCGGCCAGCCCGGCGAGCAGGAACCCATCGAACAGCGTCACCGCGCCCGCCGCCATCGCACGCCTGGCCGCGAAGAAGATCGCGACGGCCAGCGCCAGCGGCTTGAAGACGAAATGCAGCCAGCCGATGCCCAGCGCCGCGCTCGCCGTGGCCAGGGCGGCCGCCTCGATGAACAGCACCTCGGTCACGCTCAGCCGCCCCTGCAGCACGCCGCCGATGGCCCAAAGGGCCGCCGTCAACGCGGCCAGCCACACGGCGGCACGCGGCAGCGGAATGACGTCGGAGAACCACAGGAAGAAGGCCACGCCCGCCAGCAGCAGCAGGAACTGCACGCCCGCGAACCACTGCACGCCACGGCCCACCTCGGGCTCGTAGCGCGTGACCTTGGCGATGTCGAAGGCCGGCTTCGGAAAGCGCGCGGCCACGTCTGCCGGCCGCCAGCCCGGCGGCTTGAACCACACGCGCAGCTTGTCGGCCCAGCTGCGCGCATGCCAGGAGTCCTTGGCCAGCGCCCAGTACACCTCGGCGTTGGCCCACAGCGGGTCCCAGCTGCGCAGCTCGCCGCGCGTGCCGTACACGCAGCGCTCGTCTTCCTCGCGGAAGGTGCCGAACATGCGGTCCCACACGATCAGGATGCCGCCGTAGTTGCGGTCGAGGTAGTTGTCGTTCACCGCGTGGTGCACCCGGTGGTTCGACGGCGAGCAGAACCAGCGGTCGAACCAGCCCAGCTTGCCCACTTGCTCGGTGTGCACCCAGAACTGGTAGAGCAGGTCGATGAGCGCCACCACGCCGAACACCAGCGGCGGCACGCCCGCCACGGCCATCGGCAGGTAGAAGATCCAGCTGAACAGCGCGCCGCTGGAGGTCTGCCGCAGCGCCGTCGACAGGTTGTAGTGCTGGCTCTGGTGGTGCACCACGTGCGCCGCCCACAGCACCGCCGACTCGTGGCCCATCCGGTGCAGCCAGTAGTAGCAGAAGTCGTAGAACACCAGCGCCAGCAGCCAGCCGTACCAGGTGGTCCAGAAATCGCGCGCCGCCTCCAGCGGAAAGAGTGCCACCGCCGAATACACCGCCGTGTAGATGCCGATGCGCAGCAGCCCGGTGAGCACCGCGCTGATCTGGCTCAGCATGCCAAGGCCGATGCTGTTCACCGCGTCGGCCAGGCGGTAGGTGTCCTGCCCCGTGCCCCGGCGGGCACGCACGCGGCCCACCGCGAATTCGATCGCGATAAGAAGAAGGAAGACGGGTGTTGCAAGAACGATGATCTGGCCGGGGCGCATCGCGGGATTGTGGCGTTGCCGGACGGCAACGCGTCATCGGGATGTCACGGGTGTGCCATCGCGCGGTCATGGGGCAGTGGGAGCCTACCCGTCCATGCAACGCGACGACGCTTTCCTTCGCGCATGGCGCGACTCCGCGACCCAGGCCCTCGACCCCGAGGACGAAGATCGCGCACGTCCACCCCTGCAATTCCGCACCCTCTGGATCTCCGACCTGCACCTGGGCACGCCCGGCTGCCAGGCCCGCGCCCTGCTCGATTTCCTGAAGCACACCGAGTGCGAGACCCTGTTCCTGGTCGGCGACATCATCGACGGCTGGCAGCTCAAGCGCCACTGGTACTGGCCGCAGGCCCACAACGACGTGATCCAGAAGCTGCTGCGCAAGGCGCGCAAGGGCACGCGCGTGATCTTCATTCCGGGCAACCACGACGAGTTCGCCCGCAAGTACCTGCACCACAACTTCGGCGGCATCGACGTGGCCGATGAATGGATCCACGAGACGGCCGACGGCCGCAAGCTCTGGATCATCCACGGCGACCTGTTCGACGGCGTGATCCAGTGCGCCAAGTGGCTGGCCTACGTGGGCGACTCGCTCTACGAATTCACGCTCAAGCTCAACCGCCACCTCAATTCGCTGCGCGCGCGCATGGGGCTGCCTTACTGGTCGCTCTCCAAATACCTCAAGGGCAAGGTGAAGCGCGCCGTGAGCTACGTGGGCGACTTCGAGGCCGCCGTGGCCCGCGAGGCCCGCAACCGCGGCGCCCAGGGCGTGGTCTGCGGCCACATCCACCATGCCGAGATGCGCGACATCGACGGCATCCTCTACTGCAACGACGGCGACTGGGTCGAAAGCCTCACCGCATTGGCCGAACACGCCGATGGCAGGCTGGAGATCA
Organism: Variovorax durovernensis; assembly: GCF_977011995.1. Taxonomy (NCBI): domain Bacteria; kingdom Pseudomonadati; phylum Pseudomonadota; class Betaproteobacteria; order Burkholderiales; family Comamonadaceae; genus Variovorax; species Variovorax durovernensis. Next base: position 1,093,179 of record NZ_CDRNCW010000001.1, read on the forward strand.
TCGACTGGGCCCAGCACATGCCCGTGCCGTCGAAGGCGCCAGCGACGCGCGAAGCCATCGCAGCCTGAGAGGGCTGTTCCCGTTCGATCTTCGTCCGATCCGACGATGCCGCCCGGGGCATTCCGGGCGCACACTGCGTGGTGCATTCCAACGGGACGACACCATGGCCTGGACCCTCAGCGCGGCGGAGACCGCATTCCGAGACGAAGTGCGCGACTTCCTCGCGCGCGAACTGACGCCCGAGCTGCGCACGGCCGGCCGCCGCTGCTCCGGCATCTTCACCGACTACGAATACGGCAACCGCTGGCACCGCATCCTCGCCAGGCGCGGCTGGAGCGTGCCGCACTGGCCTGTGGAGCACGGCGGCACCGGCTGGACGCCGATGCAGCACTACCTGTTCGCGAGCGAACTGGCCGCCGCCGACGCACCGCCGCGTGCGCCCATGGGCCCCGGCATGGTCGCGCCGGTGATCATCGCCTTCGGCACCGAGGCGCAGAAGCGCGCCTGGCTGCCCGGCATCTGCTCGGGCGAGGACTACTGGTGCCAGGGCTACTCGGAGCCGCAATCCGGTTCGGACCTTGCCTCGCTGCAATGCAAGGCGGTGCGAGATGGCGACCACTACGTCATCAACGGCACCAAGATCTGGACCACGCACGCGCAGTACGCCAACCGCATGTTCTGCCTGGTGCGCACCGCCTCGGGCGGCAAGCCGCAGCAGGGCATCAGCTTCCTGTGCTTCGACATTCCCGCGCCGGGCATCACCATCCGGCCGATCATCAGCATCTCCGGCGACCATGAACTCAACCAGGTGTTCTTCGACGACGTGCGCGTGCCCGCCGAAGGGCTGATCGGCGAGGAGAACCAGGGCTGGACCATCGCCAAGTACCTGCTGCAGCATGAACGCGGCGGTGCCTGGGCGCCCATGCTGCGAGCGCGCCTGCGCCGCCTGAGCACGGCGGCCGATGCGGCGTTCGCAGGGCCCGGACATGACGGCGACGAGGCCGGTGACATGGCCCTGCGCCTGGCCGGGATGGACTGCGCCATCGACGCGCTCGAAGCCACCGAGCTGCAGTCGCTGCGCGCGCAGGCACGCGGCGAGCCGCACGGCATCCGTCCGTCGATGGGCAAGGTGCTCGGCTCCGAGCTGCGGCAGCGCCTGACCGAACTGGGCGTGGAAATCGCCGGCCACTACGCCGCCGCCAACCTGCCGCTGGACGACGGTCTGGCGGGCGAGCTGCCGATCCCTGAAGAGGCCGTGTTCTCGATGTCTGCCTACCTCAACGACCGCGCCGCTTCCATCTATGCCGGCTCCAACGAGGTGCAGCGCAACATCGTCGCCAGCCACCTGCTCGCCCGCTGAGGCCACCGCCATGAACACACGCACCGAACAGGAAGACACCCTCGCGATGCTGCGCGACAGCCTTGCGCGCTATCTCGACAACCACCACGGCTTCGAACAGCGGCTGCATGCGCTGGCCAACGCCGGCGATGCGCCGCCGCCGTTCTGGCAGGGTCTTTCGCGCGAACTCGACCTGCTGGGCGCGGCGCTGCCCGAATCGCACGGCGGCATGGGCTTGGGCATGGCCGCGCACCTCGCGCTGATGGAAACGCTGGGCGGCGCGCTCGCGGCGGAGCCTTACCTGTCGACGATGGTCATCGGCGCGGGCCTGCTGCAACGCCATCCCGGCGCGCAGGCCGATGCCTTGCTCGCGAGCGTCGTCGCCGGGCAGGCCGTGCTGGCCTTTGCGCACGGCGAGCCGCAAAGCCGGCATGACCGCGCCGACGTGCAGGCGCGTCTCGTGCGCGAAGGCGACGGCTTCCGGCTCGACTGCCACAAGGCGGTGGTGCAGGCCGCGCCGTGGGCCAGCCACCTGATCGTCACTGCGCGCAGCCGTGGCGCCCCTGGCGATGCGGACGGCCTCTCGCTGGTCGTGGTGCCCAGGGAGGCGCCGGGCCTGCGCATGCGCGCCTACCCCACGCGCGACGGCGGGCGTGCCGCCGACATCGTCTTCGACAGCGTGCGCGTGCCGCCCGATGCCTTGCTCGGCACCGAAGGCGAGGCGCTGCCGCGGATCGAACAGGCGCTCGACGAGGCCACGCTCGCCGTCTGCGCCGAATCCATCGGCGTCATGCGCCGGCTGATGCGCGACACGCTCGACTATGTGCGCCAGCGCAAGCAGTTCGGCGTGCCGATCTCCAGCTTCCAGGTGCTGCAGCACCGGCTGGCCGACATGCACATGGCGCTGGAGCAGGCCAATGCGCTCACCGCGAGCGTGGGCGAGGCCATAGACACCGCCTCTCCCGGCGAGCGCGCGCGCGCCGTGTCGTCCGCCAAGGTGGCGGTCGCGAAAGCCTGCCGGGCCGTGGGGCAGGGCGCGGTGCAGATGCACGGCGGCATGGGCATGACCGAGGAGCTGGCCGTGGGCCACTACTTCCGGCGCGCCACGCTCATCGAGACCCAGTTCGGCCCGCCCGCATGGCACTTGCGCCGCGTGGCGCGGTGGCGCGCCGCGAATCCCGCGGGCTGACCGAACGCGCCTTGCGCGCCGCATTCGTCGTTTTGGACGATGCAGCGCCGCCGCCCAGGCGCCAAGATGGCTCCCAGCAACAGGAGACAAGCCATGGCAGGCCCATTGCAGGGACTACGGGTGATCGAGATGGCGGGCATCGGCCCCGGGCCGTTCTGCGCGATGCTGTTCGCCGACATGGGCGCGGAGGTGCTGCGCATCGAGCGCCCCGGCACGCGCACCGCGCCGCACGACATCCTCGCGCGCGGGCGCAGCACGCTGCAGGTCGACCTGCGCGCGGAAGGCGCGGCGCAACAGGTGCTCGAAGCCATCGAAAAGGCCGACGTGCTCATCGAAGGCTTTCGCCCCGGCGTGATGGAGCGGCTGGGCCTGGGCCCCGCGCCCTGCCACCAGAGGAACCCGCGCCTGGTGTACGGCCGCATGACCGGCTGGGGCCAGCACGGCCCGCTGGCGCATGCGGCGGGGCACGACATCAACTACATCGCGATCAGCGGCGCGCTGCACGCCATCGGCCGCGCCGGCGAGCCGCCCGTGCCGCCGCTCAACTACGTGGGCGACTTCGGCGGCGGCGCGATGCTGCTGGCCTTCGGCATCCTGGCCGCGCTGCACGAGGCGAAGCAGTCGGGGCGCGGCCAGGTGGTCGACGCCGCCATGACCGACGGCGCGGCGCTGCTGTCGGCCATGATGTACGGCTTCAAGTCGGCCGGGCAGTGGAGCAACCAGCGCGGCGAGAACATGCTCGACGGCGGCGCGCACTTCTACGACACCTACGCCTGCGCCGACGGCAAGTACGTGGCCGTGGGCGCCATCGAGCCGCAGTTCTATGCATTGATGCGCGAGCGCTGCGGCATCGCCGACGACCCCGCCTTCGACGCGCAGATGGATGCCGACCGCTGGCCCCTGCTCAAGCTGCGCATGGCGGACATCTTCCGCACCCGCACGCGCGACGAATGGTGCGTGCTGCTCGAAGGCAGCGACGCCTGCTTCGCCCCCGTGCTCGACTGGGACGAGGCCCCCGCGCATCCGCACAACGTGGCGCGCGGCACCTTCGCCAGCGTGGGCGGCGTGGTGCAGCCCGCGCCCGCGCCGCGCTTCAGCCGCACCGCGCCGGTGGTGCCGCCGGCCGCCGCGCACGACGACGGCCCGACCGTGCTGCGCCGCTGGGGCGTGGCGGCGGAGGCCATTGCGCCGCTGGGCGCTTCCTGAAAAGAAAGAGAACGGAGACAGATCCCATGTTCCTCACCCAACCCCTGCACAAGGGCCGGCGCGAAAAGGGCAAGGCCACCGCCGTGGTCTGCGGCGCCACGCGGCTCGACTTCGCCGGGTTCACCGACCGCGTCGCGCGCCTTGGCGCGGTGCTGCGGCAGCTCGGCATGCAGCCGGGCGACCGGGTCGGCATGATGAGCCTCAACTCGCACCGCTTCGTCGAATACTTCTTCGGCACCTGGTGGGGCGGCGGCGTCATCAACCCGGTCAACATCCGCTGGAACCCCAAGGAAGTGGCCTACTCGCTCGACGACTGCGACACCCGCATCCTGCTGGTGGACGACGTCTTCGCGCCCATGGCCGCCGAGCTGCGCCGGCTCTCCAGCTCCCTGCGCACCGTGGTCTATTGCGGCGACGGCGCGGTGCCCGAAGGCATGGTCGGCTACGAGGCGCTGCTCGCCGCCGCCGACCCCGCCGAAGACGCGCCGCACAGCAGCGACGAGCTTGCCGCCGTCATGTACACGGGCGGCACCACCGGCCAGCCCAAGGGCGTGATGCTCACGCACGGCAGCCTGTGCATCAACGCGCTGGGCACGGTGGCGGCGCTGCCGCGCGACACGCAAGACGCCGCGGCCATCGTCGCGGCGCCCATGTTCCACGTGGCCGGCTGCGGCGTGGCGCTGCAGAGCCTGATGCGGCTGGTGCCGGTGCACGTGGTGCCGGTGTTCGACGAACTGGCGGTGCTGCAGACGCTGCAGTCGGCGCGCATCACCGAGATGTTCCTGGTGCCCACCATGATCAAGCGCGTGATCGAGCACCCGCGCTTCGCCGAGTTCGACCTGTCGAGCCTGCGCCTGCTGTCGTACGGCGCGGCGCCCATCGACGCCGCGCTGCTCGACCAGGCCATGCGCGCCTTTCCGGGCACCGCGTTCGCGCAGGTCTACGGCATGACGGAGCTGTCGCCGGTGGTTACCGCGCTGCCGTCTTATTGCCATGCGCCGGGGCCCGATCGCGAGCGCCTGCTGCGCTCGGCCGGCACGCCCATCTCGATTGCCGAGCTGCGCATCGTCGACGGTGACGACAACGAAGTGCCCTTCGGCCAGGTCGGCGAGATCGTCGCGCGCGGGCCGATGGTCATGAAAGGCTACTGGAACAAGCCGAAGGAAACCGAGGCCGCGCTGCGCGGCGGCTGGATGCACACCGGCGACGGCGGCTACATGGACGAGGAGGGCTTCGTCTTCGTGGTCGACCGCATGAAGGACATGATCGTGAGCGGGGGCGAGAACGTGTATTCGGCCGAGGTCGAGAACGCCATCGCCCAGCTGCCCCAGGTGCTGATGTCCGCCGTGATCGGAGTGCCCGACGACAAGTGGGGCGAACGCGTGCACGCGGTGATCGTGCGGCGCGAAGGCATGGCGCTGGAGGCCGAGGCCGTCATCGCGCATTGCCGTGAGCAGATTGCCGGCTACAAGTGTCCGCGCAGCGTGGAGTTCCGCGACGCGCTGCCGCTCTCGGCCGCAGGCAAGCTGCAGAAGTTTCAGCTGCGCGAGCCCTTCTGGGCCGGCAGGAGCCGCCGCGTCGGCTGACCGAAGAACACCTCAAGGAAGAAGAAAATGCCCATCGATTTCCGCCGCTCCTGGAGCGACGAAGACCTCGAGCTGTACCGCGACAACGTGGTGCGCTTCATCGAGACCGAAGTGCTTCCGCACGACGAGGAAGCCCGCAAGCGCGGCCACGTCGGCCACGAGGTCTGGCGCAAGGCAGGCGCGCTCGGCCTGCTGTGCGCCGACATCCCCGAGGAGTACGGCGGCGCAGGCGGCGACTTCCGCCACGAGGCCGTGTTCTACGAAGAGATGTCGCGCCGCGCGCTCACCGGCATGGCCACCTCGGTGCATGCCATCGTGGCGCACTACTTCCTCAATCACGGCACGGAGGAGCAGAAGCGCCACTACCTGCCGCGCATGGCGCGCGGCGAGATGGTCGGCGCCATCGCCATGACCGAGCCCGGCGCCGGCTCCGACCTGCAGGGCGTGCGCACGCGCGCCGAGAAGGACGACGGCGGCTACCGCATCAACGGCTCGAAGACCTTCATCACCAACGGCTATCTGGCCGGCGTGGCGCTGGTGGTGTGCAAGACCGACCCCGCGCAGGGCGCCAAGGGCACTTCGATCCTCATCGTCGAGACCGAAGGCTGCAAGGGCTTTCGCGTGGGCCGCGTGCTCGACAAGATCGGCATGAAGGCGCAGGACACCTCCGAGCTTTTCTTCGACGACGTTCGCGTGCCGGCCGATGCGCTGCTGGGCGGCGTGGAAGGGCAGGGCTTCTTCCAGCTGATGAGCGACCTGCCCTACGAGCGCACCATCATCGGACTGAGCGCGCTCGCCACCATGGAGGGCGCCTACGAGGCCACGCTCGACTACGTGCGCGACCGCAAGGCCTTCGGCAAGCCGATCGCCGAGTTCCAGAACACCAAGTTCAAGCTGGCCGAGATCGCGACGCAGATCAAGGTGGGCCGTGCCTTCATCGACCGCTGCGTCGAAGATCTGGTGGCCGGCAAGCTCGACACCGCCACCGCGTCGATGGCCAAGCTCTGGGGCTCGGAGGCGCAAGGCCGCGTGATCGACGAGTGCCTGCAGCTGTTCGGCGGCTACGGCTTCATGAACGAGTACATGGTGGCGCGCATGTACGCCGACGCCCGCGTGCAGCGCATCTACGGCGGCACCAACGAGATCATGAAAGAAGTGATCTCGCGGGCGCTGTGACCCGGCCAGGCACGGCCCGCTAGGACAGCCGCCGGATCTCCGCCCGCGCGATCTCCCGGTGCAGGTGCGAGGGCGAGATGCCGATGAACGCCGTGTATTTCTCGCGCGCCGCGTCGGTCTTGCCGGCCTCTTCCAGCGCCAGCGCCTCCATCGTGAACTCGGTGAAGAGGCGGCTGGCGTCGGCTTCCTTCGGCGAGGCCGCCAGCGACCTGGGCGCCAGCTCCGGCTGTTCTTCGTAGATGCGGCGCTGCACTTCGATCACCTCGATCAGCGCGCGGCCGATGCACTCGACGTTTTCCTGCACCGGCTCCAGCTCGGTCGCGTGGACCTCCGCGGCGGCCTGGTCCAGCAGGTGCGACGCCACGCGCAGCAGTTGGTGGATGGACTCGAGCGTCATGGCAGGGCGCTCCGCTTGCGTTCGAAGCGGCGGGCCGTGGCGGGCGCGCGAAGGCTGGCTGGCTTCGCCGCTGCGGCGAAGCCGTGTCTGTCCTGTGCCATCAGTGGTCCTGGCCCAGCTTTGCCGCGAGCTGGCTCGCGCGTTCGGCGATCGCGAGGCTCTTGGCCATGTCGTAACCGTGTTCCTTCACCGAAAAAGCCTTGCTCACGCTGCCCTTGCCGGTGGTGAAAGTGATGGCCAGCCAATAGCCGGGATGGCTGGCGTGGGGCGACTTGAAATGCACGCCGCTCACGCCGCTGGTGTTGTTGCGCCGGGTGATCTCCGACTTCGAGCGCTTGGCCGGACGCGGGCCGGGCGGGTGGGTCGCGGGGCCGGTGCGAATGGCTTCCTCCGCCGGATGCAGCCGCACCAGCCCCCGCATGCGCTCGAGCTGCCGCTCGCGCTCGCGGATGGCCAGCGCCTGCGCCGCGTCGCCCAGGTGGTCGACGATGAAGTCGGCGCGAAGAATCTCGCCCTGCCCGATGTAGGTCTTGGCCATCCAGGCCCGCACCCGCCCGCTGGCGGACATCTGGTGGAACACGCCCGGCACACCGGTGCTGTTGTTGGCCCGGCGCTTTTCGGCGCGCGCGCGCCGCGTGGGCGGCGGCATGCTGCGCACGATGGCGTCGCGCCAGTCCTGTGCCTGGAGCAGGGCCTGCGCCTCGCCGCCGTAGCTGGCCTTGCCGAACTGCCTGTAGTGGCGCACGCCGTTGCGCACGAGGGAGACTTCGAATCCCCAGGGTCTGATGCAGATGCCGTACATGGCGGCCGGATTGGGGATACCTTTGGGCATTCTCGAGGTGCTGCTTTTCTGTGCACTGCTTGTAGCGGACTCCCCGAACTGCGCGGCGCTCGTGGGCGCACGCATTTGCCCGCTATTCTGGCCGAAGCGGCGCGGCGGTTCCGCGAACCCGCACCCCCGGTCCGCACGCCCCTGCCGAAGCCTCACAGCCGGACCTGCCCTGCCTCTGGCGCACCGGCGCCCGCCGTGCCTTGCGGGCGCGCTTCCTGGCGGTAGGCGATGGGGGCGATGGTGGTGTCGGTGCGGACATCCGTGCCGGCGCGTGTGCCGCCGCCCGACAGCTTGGCCTCGAGCTGGCGCTCGCGCTCCGCGATGGCCAGGCGCTTGGCTTCCTCGGGCCCGTGTTCCTTGATCGAGAACGCCTTGCTCACGCTGCCCTTGCCAGCCGTGTAGGTGATGGCCAGCCAGTAGCCCGGATGGCCGACATTGGGCGCCTTGAAGTGCACGCCGCTCACGCCGCTGGAATTGGTGCTGCGCCGGATCTCGGACTTCGAGCGCTTGGGCGACAGCAGTTCGGCCGGCAGCTTGTCCTGGCTCTTGCGGATCGATTCCTCGGCCGGGTGCAGCCGGGCCAGGCCCGACATGCGCTCCAGCTGCCGCGCGCGCTCCTCGATGGCCAGCGCCTGCGCATCGCCGCCGGCGGCATCTACCGGAAAATCGGTGCGCAGGATCTCGTTTTCTCCAAGATAGGTCTTGGCGACCCATGCCCGCACCCTGCCGCCCGAGGCGACCTGGCAGAACACGCCCGACACGCCGGTGGTGTTGTTGGCGCGCAGCTTCTCGGCCCGCGTGCGCCGCGCGACCGGAGGAAAGCTGCGCACGATCTCGTCGCGCCAGGCCTGCGCCTGCAGCAGGGCCTGTTCCTCGCTGCCGTAGCTGGCACGGCCGAACTGCTTGTAGAAGCGGTTGCCGTTGCGCACGATCGAGACCTCGAAACCCCAGGCGCGGGGGGCGATGCCATACATGGGGGCCGGGTTGGGGATTCCTTTGGGCATGGTGGCTTCGCTCCTGACGCTCTGAATGTCGATGACTCCCTGCGCGCAGCCTGCTGGGTGGGGCTGGGCACCGCGCCTGCGCCGCCGCGCTGCACCATGGCAATCGCGGCAGTTGGAAAGCGCTGATCTCTGAGGGAATGCTAGGGACGGCGAGAGGGGGGCGGTATCACCGGAATCCGTAGTATTTGTAATGCCGCCGCCGGGGCGGACCTACCGGATCACGCCCAGCCGCCGCGCGATCGCCACCGCCTGCGTGCGGCTCTTCGCATCGAGTTTCATGTTGATGTTGCGCAGGTGCGTGCGCACCGTGCTGTCCGACACGAACAGCTTCTCCGCCATCGCGCTGTTCGAATACCCCTCGGCCAGCAGTTGCAGCACCCGGATTTCCTTGCGCGTGAGCGGTTCCTTCATTGCGTCGGCGCCGGACGCGGGCGCTTCGGCGTCGCCCGTCGGCATCGGGCCGACGAGCTGCAGCAGGCGCTGCAGGTAGTCCGCCAGGATCGGGTCGCCGCGCGCGGCGGGCGCGTCCTGCGCCGCCAGCGCGTATCGGTGCACCAGCGCGCCGACGGCCGGGCCTTCGTCGAGGATCAGCCGCACGAAGCCTTCCTGGCTCGCGGCCTGCAGCACGGTCTCGATCTCCTTGACGGCGGCCGCCGTGTCGCCCGCGGCCTGCAGCGCCAGCGCGCGCAGTACCCGCAGCTTGAGCGCGCGGCGGTTGTGCGCCACCGCCAGCGCGGCATGCAGCTCGGCGTCGAGCACGTCGAGTGCGGCGCGCGCGTCGCCGAACGCGATGTCCCAGCGTGCCCGCGCCAGGGCCATGTAGTCGAGGTCGTGCGCCGGCAGGCGCTGCCGCCTCTCGCGCTCCCACAGCGCGGGGTCGTCGGCGCGGGCCAGTTCGTCGCGCGATGCCGGGCCGTTGCCCTGCAGCAGCAGCATGCGCGAGCGCTCCAGCTTGGCGCCCGCCACCACGCGCGGCAGCTGCCGGTGGTGGCCGAGGTATTCCAGCTCGGTCAGCGCCTGGAACGCGGCGTCGATGTCGCCCGCATGGAACGCCAGCCGCGAGCGCATCACATGGCTCAGGATCATATGGTCCGGCAGGCCGACGTCGCGTGCCAGCGGAAGGTACACGTTCAGCAGGTGCTCTGCCTGCACCAGCTGGTTGGTCTCGTACACCGCGCCCGCGTACAGCACGCCGGCCCAGGCGTTGCCGTGGCTGTGGTTGTAGGACACGGCATGCGTGGAGTCGACCGCCATGCGCAGCCGCGCGGTGGCCTGCCGCAGCCGCCCTTCGTGCAGGTCGAACAGGCCGGCCAGCGACTCGGTGTACATGCGGTTGAAGGTACTGCTGCCGCGCTCGCGCGCGGCCTCGAGCATGCGGCGCGCCTCGTGCTGGTCGCCGCGCACCGCGAGGATGTGGGCCATGCCATTGAGCAGCACGCTGTCGGCAAAAGGCAGGCCGGTGGGCAGTCGCGCCAGGCTCTGGCGGCCGACCTCGTAGGCCTCGTCGTGCCGGTCCTGCATGGCCAGCAGCAGCGGCACCAGCGTATGGGCGCTCGCGCGCACCTCGGCGATGGGGCTGTCGAGGCAGCCCGATTGATCGAGCATGCGCATCGCCTCCCACGGGCCGTGCGTGAAGCAGGTGGCCCACAGCGCGATGGGCTGCAGGAACGGATGCTCGCGCAGCTGGTGCTCCGGAATGGCCGAGAACCAGCGCGCCAGCATGCGCATGCGGCCCTGTTCGAGGAACTGCGCCGCGTAGCTGTCGAGCAGCGCCAGCGCATACGGATGGTCGCCGCCCTCGATGGCGTGGTCGATGGCGGGCACCGGCCGGTCGTGCGACTCGTACCAGCCGGCGGCCGAGAGATGCAGCCGTGCGGTTTCGCCGGGCTGCTCGTGCGCGAGCCGCGCCCGCAGGAAGTCGGCGAACAGGCTGTGATAGCGCCAGGCGCCGCTGTCTCCACCGTCGCCGCTCACCGGCGTGAGGAACAGGTTGGACGCGGCCAGCCGCTCCAGGATGGCCGCGCAGTCGGCGCGCGGGCACAGCGCCTGGCACACCGAGGCGTCGAGCTGCCGCAGGATGCTGGTGCGCAGCAGGAAGTCGCGGATGTCCGGCGGCTGGTGCGCGAGCACGTCCTCGGCCAGGTAGTCGGCCACGGCCCGGTCGGAGCCCGAGAAGCGCTCGACGAAACCGGTCTCGGTGCCGTGCCGCTCCAGCGCCATCGAAGCCAGCCAGATCGCGGCCACCCAGCCTTCTGTCTTGCGATGCAGCTGCGAGAGCAGGTCGGCGGGCAGCGTCTGCATCGCCTGCTTTGCATGCGCCATGCGCAGGCCGAAGAAGGCGCTGGTTTCTTCCAGGCTGAAGCGCAGCCGGTCGGTGTCGATCTCCAGGAGCTGCCCGCGCGCGCGCAGCCGGCCCAGGCCCAGGTCGGGCAGGCCGCGCGAGCCGATCACGAGCTGGCCGCGGCGCGGCAGGTGCTCGACGATCTCGCGCACCAGGCCGAGCACCGCCGGCTCCTGCACCACCTCGAAGTCGTCGAGGAACAGCGTGAAGGGCGCGTCGTGCGCGGCCAGCGCGGCCACGGCATCGAACGGGCCGTTGGCTCGCGGCTCGTCCACTCCCAGGCGCTGTGCGGCTTCGGCCAGGCAGTTGAGGAAGCGCGACACGTCGTTGTCGGCGCGGTCGAGCGTGAGCCATGCGGTGGCGATGCCCTGCGCCTCCATGCGCTCGCGGATCTGCGCCATGGCCGTGGTCTTGCCGAAGCCGGCCGGCGCGCGCACCAGCACCAGCTTGACGGCGGCCGCGGCAATCTCTTCGCGGATCGCGGTGCGCGGCACCTGCGTGGCGGTGGCGGCTGGCGGATTGAGCTTGGTTTCGAGGATGCGGGGCGTGGGAGGCGACATCGGCGGGCGGGCAAGGCAGGTTGGCGCACCGGAGCCCGAACGGCCCGGATTTCCGTCGTTTCCGACGATGCCGCAGTCGATTCTGCTTCCTAAACTGGTCCGCGGAAACCGCCACTTACCCTGCAAGGACCGCATCTCATGCAACTCGATTCCAGCATTGCCGCCGTCGTCACCGGCGGCGCTTCCGGCCTCGGCGCCGCCACCGCGCGCCGCCTGGCCGGCCACGGCGTGAAGGTCGCGCTGTTCGACCTCAACGCCGAACAGGGCGAGGCCCTGGCAAAGGAACTGGGCGGCATCTTCTGCAAGGTCGACGTCACCTCCGAGGAGCAGGTGGACGCGGCCTTCGCCAAGGCCCGCGCCGCGCACGGGCAGGAGCGCGTGCTGGTCAACTGCGCCGGCACCGGCAACGCGGTGAAGACCGCGAGCCGCGACAAGGCCACGGGCGAGATCAAGCACTTTCCGCTCGCCAACTTCGACCGCATCATCCAGATCAACCTGGTGGGCACTTTCCGCTGCATCGCCAAGTCGGCGGCCGGCATGCTCACGCTCGACATGCTGCAGGACGGCGAGCGCGGCGCCATCGTCAACACCGCCTCGGTGGCCGCGCAGGACGGGCAGATGGGCCAGGCGGCCTACACCGCGTCGAAGGCCGGCATCGTCGGCATGACGCTGCCCATTGCGCGCGACCTGATGGGCGAGGGCATCCGCGTGAACACCATCCTGCCCGGCATCTTCGACACGCCGCTGCTGCAGGGCGCGCCCGACAACGTGAAGGCCGCGCTGGCGGCGTCGGTGCCGTTCCCGAAGCGGCTGGGCAATCCGGCGGAGTACGCGACGCTGGCCGAACTGATGATCACCAACGGCTACTTCAACGGCGAAAGCGTGCGGCTCGACGGGGCCATCCGCATGGCGCCGCGCTGAGCCCTCACCACCTACGAACAAAGGAGACTTTCATGCCCGAAGCATTCATCGTCGCCGCCGCGCGCACGGCCGGCGGCCGCCGCAACGGCCGCCTGGCCGGCTGGCACCCGGCCGACCTCGCCGCGCAGGTGATCGACGCGCTGGTGGAGCGCACCGGCGCCGATCCCGCGCTGGTCGAGGACGTCATCATGGGCTGCGTCGGCCAGGCCGGCGAGCAGTCGTCGAACATCGCGCGCAACGCGGTGCTGGCGTCGAGGCTGCCGGAGTCGGTGCCGGCCACCTCGGTCGACCGGCAGTGCGGCTCGTCGCAGCAGGCGCTGCACTTTGCGGCGCAGGCCGTGATGTCGGGCAGCATGGACATCGTGATCGCGGCCGGCGTGGAAAGCATGACGCGCGTGCCCATGGGCCTGCCCACCACGCTGCCGCTGAAGAACGGGCTGGGCTTCTACGTGAGCCCGCAGATGGCCAGGCGCTATCCCGACGTGCAGTTCAGCCAGTTCACCGGCGCCGAGATGATCGCGCGCAACTACGGCATAGAGAAGGCCGAGCTCGACGCCTACGCGCTGCGCAGCCACCGCAATGCCATCGCCGCGACGAAGGCGGGACTTTTCGAGCGCGAGATCGTGCCGGTGGCCGTGCGCATGGCCGACGGCACCGAGCCCGGCGAGTTGCACACCGTCGACGAAGGCATCCGCCACGACGCCACCCTGGAGAGCATTGCCGCCGTCAAGCTGATCGCCGAAGGCGGGCGCTGCACCGCCGCCACCGCCAGCCAGATCTGCGACGGCGCAAGCGGGCTGATGGTGGTCAACGAGCGCGGCCTCAAGACGCTGGGCGTGCAGCCGCTGGCGCGCATCCACCACATGAGCGTGATGGGCCACGACCCGGTCATCATGCTCGAGGCGCCCATTCCCGCCACCCAGCGGGCGCTGGCGAAGGCGGGCATGAAGATCGGCGACATCGACCTGTACGAGGTCAACGAGGCCTTCGCGCCGGTGCCGCTGGCCTGGCTGCGGACGCTCGACGCCGACCCGGCGCGGCTGAACGTGAACGGCGGCGCCATCGCGCTCGGCCACCCGCTCGGCGCCTCCGGCACCAAGCTGATGGCCACGCTGGTCCATGCGCTCGGCCAGCGCGGCAAGCGCTACGGGCTGCAGACCATGTGCGAAGGCGGCGGCATGGCCAACGTGACCATCGTCGAGCGGCTCTGAGCCGTGCGGAAGGGCCAGCGGCGGCCCCCCGGAAAGAGTGAGGCCGGCAATGTCAACATAATCAATAATCTCGCCCCATGGGCGCATTGCCATCCCTCCTCGACCCCCGTTCCGTCATCGTGCTGGCCGGCCTCATGGGCGTCATGATGGCGTTGGTGATGTTTTCCATGCGGCGCAGCTACCCGCCCAGCATCCACGGGTTGAGCGACTGGGCGCGCGCACCGCTGGTGGCTTTCATCAGCACCATGCTGTTCGCGGCGCGCGGCTACTTTCCGGACTTCCTCACGATCGTGGTCGCCAACGTCGTGCTGTTCCAGGCCTGCATCCTTTACTACTCGGGCAGCCAGAAGTTCCTGCTGGGGAACAGCGACACCCGTGGCTGGACGCTGCTGAACGGGGTGATCGGGCTGTCGATGTTCTGGTTCAGCATCGTCAAGCCCGACTTCGAGACCCGCCTGCTGATCGTCACCTTCGCGGTGTCGCTGCTGTTCTTCGCACATGCCCTGCTTTACCTGCGCCATCGGCCCCGCGTGTTCGGCCAGCGGCTGATGATCGGCCTGTTGCTGGCGCAGGCTGCCGTGGCGGCGCTGCGCTTCGTGTCGGTGGTGCTGGGCATGGCCGGCAGCAACCTGATGGACGGCAACTGGATCCAGTCGCTCTACATCAGCATGTATTCGTTCTCGGTGCTGCTGCTGTCCATCTCCGTCATCCTGATGGCCACGGACCGCGTGCACACCGAGTTCGAGTACATGGCCACGCGCGATTCCCTGACCGGCGCGCTCAACCGCCGCGCGCTGCTGGATGCCTGCCGCGGCGCCTTCGCGTCCGACCGGCGGCACATGGCGCTGCTGATGGTGGACCTTGACCACTTCAAGGACGTCAACGACCGCTTCGGCCACCAGATGGGCGACAAGGTCCTGCGCGAGGCGGTGCGGCGCATGCAGCGGGCAGTGGGCGATGCCGGCGTGCTCGGGCGCTACGGCGGCGAGGAGTTCGTGGTGCTGCTGCCCGGCACGGGCAAGGTGGAGGCGATGGCCGTCGCCTCGCGGCTCAAGCAGGCCATCGGCGAGCCCTTCGGGGCCGACTCGCCCATGGCCGAGGTCGGCTCCATCGCGGTGAGCATCGGCGTGGCCGCGAACGACGGCGGCCGGGGTGTCGACGAAGTGCTGGCGCGGGCCGACGCGGCGCTCTACAAGGCCAAGGCGATGGGGCGCGACCAGGTGATCGCGGCTGCCTGAAGCGCGGCCGGACCTTCTTTTCTTTCAGCCGAGGCCGGACCAGTCGCAGCGCAGCATGTGCTGCCTGCCCGCGTAAGTCAGCGAGCCCCTGGTCCTGGCGACGCGCAGCGCGACGCCCTTGCCGGCGATGGCGCGCATGGACTGGCGGCGGTAGTCGGCCGATTGGCGTTGCAGCGCGAATCGCTCGGACGACGTGGGCGCCACGCCGTCGTCACGCGACACGACCAGGTCGGTCAGGCGGCCGGAAGACAGGCTGAACTGGACCTCCGCCGAATACGGGCTTCCTTCGCAGAAGAGGCTGCCGTTGGCCGATGCGGGAAGGGACGCGCATGCCAGCAGCACGCTGGCCAGGGCGGCGGCGTAGCTGCTTCCCGTCATTCGGGTACGCCGGCTTCGAGGGTGGCGGTGCTGCTCATGTCCGATGGCCGTTGCCGGCTACTTTCCGCCCCAGCGCCAGCGCGGCGGCTCACCCTTGATCCAGCAGACCGCGACGAGCGCGAGGCTCAGGCCGGAGACGGCCGCGGCGAACAGAAAGGGCTTCTGTTCAGGATGAATCGACACCACGGCGGTCACCAGCAACACCGCATACACGGCCACCACCGCCCAGCCCTGCCAGCAGGTCGGCGGACCCCAGCCCCAGCCGTAGCGCTTGGCGGGAAACCAGTAGGGTTGCTTCGTCATTACGTCTCCTTGTCGATGGACTGCGGGCCGGTTGCGATGGCGGTTCGGCTCAAGGGCATGGAGAGCCTGTTCACCAGCGCATCGCAGAGACTCGCATAGTCAGCCCAGAATCGATGCATGCCGCTTTCTCCCCGCAGCCCGTGACTGCGTGCGTACGGCGTCTGTTCGATATAGACCGCGACCTTGCGTGTCCAGCCTGGTCCGCGATGGATGGCCGTGGCGCGCAAGTGCTTCTCGGCATTTTCCGGCCGCAGATAGATGAAGGACGGGGACAGAGGCGCCAGGATTTTTTCGAACTCATCGATGTAGTCGTCGATGTCCGCTCGGCCCTGTTCCATCATGAATCGCACCGTGCTCTGGAATGCACTGCCTTCCAGAATGTGCAAGGTATCGGTCGAGCGGGCCTCGTCGACGAAGCGCTGCCAGCGTTGCAGGCACTGCGAGGGGTAATCGGCTCTCGACTTCAGCGCGCCTAGTGAACGGGGATGCACCGGGTGATCCGCGGCTTCTTCCAGATACCAACGGCTCTTGCGGCCTTCATTCAATGCGGATGCGCACAGATGGCTGGCCAGCGTGGTCTTGCCGGTGCCGGGCAGGCCTTCGATCAGCAGCAGCCGCATCTCCATTCACTTCGCCAGGTACGTCTCGACAGTCGGCCCCCAGAGCTCTTGCTGCACGACCAACTGGTGCCCGTTGATGCCGGATTCCAGCGCGTAGGTAGAGAAGCTGCCCTTGCCGCCCGCGGCGATGAAGGACTCGAAGTTCTTCCGGCTGTGAGAGAGCGCGTAGAAGCTGTCGTTCTCGCCGTAGAGCCAGAGCGTTTGGCGAGGGAACGCCGCGCCGCGCCTGAAGCTGACCGGGTTGATCGCGTCCGCCGTGTTGCCGGGGCATTTGTCGCCCATCCAGCCGCCGACGAAGTTGATCACGCCCTGGAACAAGTCGGGCCGCGTTCCCGCATAGGCGACGGCGAGGATGCCGCCGCGCGAGTGGCCGGCGATTGCCATGCGCTTCGTGTCCACATCGGAGTCCTTGCGCAGCCACTCGACGGCGGCGTCGACGTCGGCAAGCGCATGGTCGAAGCCCGCCAGCGACAGCGCGGAGTCGCAGCTGTAGTGCTCGCGTTTGGGCGTGAAGCCTTCGTCGTACAAACCGTCCGACTGGCCGCGCCCGCGCCGTTGCGGGAACGCCACCAGCCAGCCGCGCTGCGTGAACCACCTGGCCAGGCGCTCGGGTGCATAGGTGTGCTTGAACAGCTTCGGGTCGTTGCCGATGCCCGTGGAGCCGTGATTGAACACCACCGTGGGAAAGGGGCCGGCACCTTCAGGCTTGTAAATCACCATCTCCAGCGTGACGGGCGCCCCGCTTTCGACGAAAGGCGTGGGCACGCGCACGGTGCTGCGTTCATGCGACCAGCAGGAGGCGGTGGCAAAGCACAGCAGGGCGGCGGCGAGGAGGATCAGCTTTTTCATGAAGGCGGGCGCCCTTTCGAGGTTCGCGGCATTCTGCCCGCCCTTCCTGAAGATGCTATAGGCGCTGCTGCGTCTCCTGCGCGCGCCATCGGACCGCACCACTCGCCAGCACGATGCCAGGCACCACCAGCGCAAGGGCCAGCAGTACTTCCCCGGTGATCGGTTCGTTCATCCATGCCGCGGCTCCCAGCGTGGTCAGCACCGGCACCAGCGCCGCCGACAGCGAAGCGCGCGCCGCGCCCAGCCGCGCTACGGCCAGCATGTAGACCATCAGCCCCAGCAGGCCCGCGACCACGCCCTGCATCGCGGCCTGTATGGCGACGTCCGTCCACGGCGCGGTCAGCAGGCGCGGCGCACCGACCGTGCCCAGCAGCGGTAGCAGGAGCAGGCTCGACCACCCGTTCACGAACGCCGTGCCCTGCCACGGCGTGAAGCCGCAATGCGCGAAGGCGAGCGAGTGGACGGCCCACAGCACAGCCGCCGAAAGAAAGAGCAGGTCGCCTCGCCAATCGAGCGAGCCGTCGCGCAAACTGTCCGTCGCAAACAGCGCGATGCCGACCGCGATGCAGCCCAGCCCCAGCAACCGGATGCCGCCTACCTTCTGCCCTTTGTGCAGCCGTGCGCCGATGGCGGTGAACAGCGGCAGGCTGCCCGCCATGAAGATGCCCATGTGGCTGGCGGGTGCCCAGCGTGCGCCCGCCAGCACGAGCAGGCCGAAAGGCAGGCCGCCACCGATGACGAGCAGCACGAGCGCAAGGCGCGGGGCCTTGGGTGGAATCAGGCCCTTGCCGAGCCACAGCGGCGAGAGCAGCAAGGCGGGAATGCCGTAGCGCAGCAGCACCAGCTCCATCGGACCCAGCGTGGTGGTCACGCCGTGGCGCGAGACCAGTTGCCACGCGCTGCCAATCAGTGCCGCGGCGAGTGCGGCGAAAACACCTGTGCGAAGGTTCTTCCTGTCCATCGCGTGGAGTCTCGCGGCCGCGCCGCGCGGCGGCTATCAGATTCGTGCGGTGTCCAGCGCGCGGCGCGCTTCACCCAGCGTGACGCCCACCTCGCGCCGGAATACCGCGCCCAGGTGGCTCTGGCTGCAGTAGCCGAGATCGTGCGCAATGCCCGCCAGGTCCCGGTCGCCGTTCGCCAGCCGGTCCATGGCCGTGGCGAGCCGCAGCTGCTGGCGGTACTGGTGCAGGCTCAGGCCGGTCTGCTGGCGAAAGCTGCGTGCCAGGTGGAAGGGCGAACGCGAGACGGCATCGGCCAGCGCGTGCATGGAGAGTCGCGCTTCACGGTCGGCGTTTTCCGCGAGCAGTCTTTTTGCGCGCGCCACCGTGCCGTTCAATGGCATCAGTTGGCGCGACGTGCCGATCTCGTCGAGTAGCTGCGCGACGACCTGCGGACCCGCGTCGCCGTTGCGCAGCTGCTTCTGCGCCGCATGAACGCGATACAGCGACGCCGGCGACAGCAGACTGAAGACCGGCGCCTCGCTTGCACGAGGCGCCTGGTGCCCGCTGACCACCATGCTGTGCCGCGTCGCGTGTGTTGGCGAGGGCCGCAACTGGTAGACCATGGCGTCGTTGAGGTGCATGGCGGTCAGTCCGTCGACCAGCCAGATGCTGTCGCCCGAGCGCACGTCGAGCACCGTGTGCCCCACCGGCAGGACAATGCGCCGCGAGCCAATGGTGTAGTGCGCGCTCCAGTCAGGTCCGTGCGTGCGTGAGCACACGTGCTCCACCGTGAACTCGGTTCCGGCGTAGAGGAGGGTGCGTTCGCTGGGCATCGGCCGCATTCTGCGCGCCCGGCTGCATGGGCTGCCGCCAGGCGCTCGATCACGCAAACTCACGCAAACGGATACGGCCCCTCCATCGCCCCGACGTGGCTCACATGACTCACCATGCCATGCACCTCGTCCCACAGATGCAGCATGCAGCCCGGCCGCCCCATGTACGAAGCCGGCGCCGCATCGTTCGCGAGCCGCAGTGCAATCTCCGTCGTGCTGCTGGGGCAGGAGCACACGACCGTGCCCGCCCAGCGCCGCAGCATCGTGCGGTGCACATGCCCGCACAGCACACGCTCGATGTTGTCGAAGCCGTGCAGCACGGCTTCGAGCGGGGCGGGGCTCGTGTAGCTGTAGGTATCCATGTAGGGAATGCCGCTGGCGAAGGGCGGGTGGTGCAGCATCAGCAGTGTCGGCTTCGCGCGGTCGGCTTCCAGCGTGCGCCGCAGCCATGCGAGGCCTTCTGCATCGACATCGCCGTGGTGCAGGCCGGGAACGCAGGAGTCCAGCGCCACGATGCGCACGGCATGGTCGTCGATGCAGTAGTGCAGCGGGCCTTCGGCCGGCAGGTACGCGTGGTCCGCGAAGGCAGCGCGGAAGTTCTCGCGGTGGTCGTGGTTGCCGGGAATCACGAGGTAGGGAATGGCCAGCTTCGACAGCAGGCGGCGCGCCTGCGCGTATTCGTCGGGCCGGCCTTCGTCGACGAGGTCGCCCGTCAGCAGCACGAGCTCGGGCCTGCGGTCCAGTGCATGCAGGTGGTCGATGGCTTCCTCGAACATCCGGTTCGAATCGGCCACGCCCTGGTAGAGCTGGCCGGCGGGGCGGATGTGCGGGTCGGAAATCTGGGCAATGAGCATCGGGCGCCTCTCGGGGTGATGCCAGACGGTAAGCAGGTTCCGTTCCTTGCTCAGATGCCGACGAACTCCGCCACTTCATCGAGCGGCGCGCGCTCCGTCACCAGCGCGTCGAGCGGCCTGCTCCTGTCCGCGTAGCCGATGGCCATGCCGGTGAAGAGCATGCGCTCGGGCGGCAGTTCGATGAACCGGCCGATGGTCTGCGGATAGATCGCCCAGCATTCCTGCGGACAGCTGTCCAGCCCTTCTGCGCGCAGCAGGAGCATCACGTTCTGCAGGAACATGCCCAGGTCGGACCACTGCGGCGGCCCCATGCGGCGGTCGACGGTACAGAACAGCGCGAGCGGTGCGCCGAAGAACTGGTAGTTGCGCGCGAACCATTCGCGGCGCGCGGCCTTGTCCTCTCGCGGAATGCCCAGGCGCGCATACATGGCCTCGCCCACGGCGAAGCGACGGTCGCGGTAGGGCGCGACCAGCTCGCGCGGGTAGATGTCGTACTCGCTGCCTTCGCCGCCCGGCGCCTCTTGCACGCGGGTGCGCATGATGGCCTTCAGCTGCGCCAGCCTGTCGCCACCCACCACGTGCAGGTGCCACGGCTGCAGGTTGCCGCCGGAAGGCGCGCGCAATGCCTGCGCGAGCACGCGGCGTATGACGTCGCCGGGCACCGGCGTGTCGAGAAAGTCGCGCACCGAGCGGCGGGTGGCGATGGCGTCCTGAACGTTCATGCAAAGGTCCTCTTGAAGATCGATGCTAGGGGCAACCCTCGAACGCCCTCAATCGTCCGTTCCGACGATGCGGCGCGGCGTTGCGGCTGCCTAGCATCGCCCCAGCGTACAGGAGACAAGACCATGTTCGGATTGATGCAAGACCGCCCGCTGCTGATCTCGTCGCTGATCGATCACGCGGCCACCTTCCACCCGCACGCCGAGGTCGTCGGGCGCACCGTGGAGGGGCCGGTGCACCGCACAAACTATGCGGAGATACAGCGCCGCTCCAAGCAGGTGGCCAATGCGTTGAAGGCGCTGGGCATCGAGCCCGGCGACCGCGTCGGCACGCTGGCCTGGAACACGTACCGCCACCTGGCGCTGTACTTCGGCGTATCGGGGTCGGGCGCGGTGCTGCACACGGTGAATCCGCGGCTCTTTCCCGAGCAGATCGACTACATCGTCAACCATGCGCAAGACAAGGTGCTGTTCTTCGACACCACCTTCGCGCCGTTGGTGGAGAAGCTCGCGCCCGGCCTGAAGTCGGTGCGCGCCTTCATCGCCATGACCGACCGCGCGCACATGCCCGCCATCGACGTGCCCAACCTGCTGTGCTACGACGAGCTGGTGGGCGCGCAGAGCGAGACCTACGCCTGGCCCGAGTTCGACGAGCGCACCGCTTCTTCGCTCTGCTACACCTCCGGCACCACCGGCAACCCGAAGGGCGTGCTGTATTCGCACCGCTCGACCGTGCTGCATTCGCTGATGGAATGCGCGCCCGACACCTTCGGCGTCAATTCGCAGATGACGCTGCTGCTCGCGGTGCCCATGTTCCATGCCAACGCCTGGGGCATGCCGTATGCGGCGGCGATGGCCGGCGCGAAGCTGGTCATGCCCGGCCCGCACATGGACGGCCAGAGCCTGTACGAGCTGATGCGCGACGAGAAGGTCGGCTTCTCGCAGGCCGTGCCCACCATCTGGCTGATGCTGTTCCAGTACTTCGATGCGCATCCGGAGATCGACACGCGCGCCATCGGCCTGAAGCGTATCGGCGTGGGCGGCGCCGCCACGCCGCGCAGCATGATCGAGCGCTTCGAGCGCGACTTCGGCGCCGACTTCGTGCAGGGCTGGGGCATGACCGAGACCAGCCCCATCGGCGTGATCGGCAACCTGCTGCCCAAGCACCTGTCGATGCCGAAGGAAGAGCAGCTGCGCGTGAAGATGCGCCAGGGCCGCGGCGTGTGGGGCGTGGAGCTGAAGATCGTCGGCGAGGACGGCCAGCGCCTGCCGCACGACGGCAAGGCCTTCGGCCACCTGCATGTGCGCGGACCGTGGATCGCGAGCGGCTACTTCAAGAGCGAGGGCGGGCCGGTGCTCGACGCCGAAGGTTTCTTTCCCACGGGCGACGTCGCCAACATCGACGAAGACGGCTATGTGCAGCTGGTCGACCGCGCGAAGGACGTGATCAAGTCGGGCGGCGAATGGATTTCTTCCATCGACCTGGAGAACACGGCGAGCCTGCACCCGGCGGTGGCCGAAGCGGCGGTGATCGGCATCGCGCATCCGAAGTGGCAGGAGCGGCCGCTGCTCATCGTGGTGAAGCGCGCCGGGGTGGAAGTGACAAGGGAGGAACTGCTCACATTCCTTGCGGAGCGCGTCGTGAAATGGTGGCTACCGGAAGACGTAGTGTTCGTCGACAGCCTGCCGCACACAGCCACCGGCAAGCTGCTGAAGACAAAGCTGCGCGAACAGTTCAAGGGTTACACGGCTGCGACATCTGTTTGACGGTTTGATGACTTGTTCGATTTTTCTGTGGACAACTCTGTGGGTTGTGCGGGGAGTCGGATCGGCGGAACAAGCACTGGCGTGGCTTCCCACCACGTTGCCTGTTGAATAGGCAGTCCCTCGCGGCGTGGAAAAAAGACGTGGCCTACATCCAGAGCCGGTAGAGCCAAAAGGATTCGTCCTGCGCGAAGCGATCGGCAAATTCACCCGGGGAGAAGCCCGCGATGTGGCGCGCGGCGCGCACCAGATGCGACTGGTCGGCGAAGCCGTGGTCCAGCGCCAGCGTGGCCCAGTCGAAGGGCTGGCCGGCCTCGTAGCGCTCGCGTGCCGCGAAGAACAGGCCTTCGGTGCGTACCAGCGATTGCCACTCGCGCAGCGAGCGTCCGCTGAAGGCCTTGACGCGGCGCTCCACCTGCCGCGAACTGTGCGTGCGGCGCCATTCGTGGGCCTGCCACGCAAGACGCTCGACCCAGTGGCGACCCAGTTGGCGCAGCGATGGGGCGTTGGCCGAGCGCCCGTGCAGCGCCTGCCATCGTGGCCCGATGTGTTCGCGCAGGGCTGCCAGCGTGGCAGCGTCGTCGGTGGCGGCGATCAATGCGTCGAGCAGCGGGGACCACGCGGCATCCATCACCTCGCGCGCATCGCGGAAACGGTCATGCACGGCGGCGGGGTCGATGCCGAACAGGGTGCGCGCAATGTCCGCGGTGAAACAGATCATGCCGACGCGCCCAGCCGAGGGCGCCCAGCAGACGGTCGGCAAAGACTGGCTTCCGGAGACCACGACCGCCGCGCCAATGGGTTGCCATGCGGGCTGTTGCGCATCGCCGCGCGCCGCGAGGCTCACCTCGCCATGCTGGAACCACGACAGGCTCATCAGCGGCGAGGCCGGGAAGTGCGTGAGGCGCTGGGCATCGTCCAGCACCAGGTCCCGGGTGTCGCGGCAGATGACGGCCACCACTGAGCCCTGGAGCACAGGTGGCGTCGGCAGGATACGACCGGCATCCTGCGTACCTGCTCGTGGCGCGCGCACCAGCGGATCGGGGCAGGCGGGCGGGGAAGACGGGAGAGCGGTGCGCATCGGTCCTCGAGTTTATGCAGCCGTGCGCCGATGTCGTTTCGGTCCAAGACGCCGCGGGCGGGATGGCGGACCATGCGGGGCATGAACACCGCCCAGTCTTCGTCCTCTGCGCCTTCCTCCGGATGCCCCATGCATGCGCCCACGCCCTCGACCCCGCCGGCGCTTCATCCCCCCGGCCACTGGCCGCCCGGCCCGCCCTCCGGCATCACGGGCTGGGGCTTGCTCAACCGCATGTCGCGCGACCTGCTGGGCACGCTGGGCGACTGGCAGCAGCGCTACGGCGACGTGGTGCACCTGCGCATCTGGCCCGAGCACGAGGTCGTATTGACCGACCCGGCGCTGGTGCGCGAACTGCTGGTCGCGAACCACGGCGCACTCATCCGCTGGGAGCGTGGCATGCGCGTGTTTTCGCAGGTGCATGGCCACAGCGTGCTGGTATCCGAAGGGGCCGCGTGGCGCGACAAACGGCATGCGCTGCAGCCCGCGTTCTCGCCGAAGTCAGTGCAGAGCTTCGTGCCCACCATCGCGGAGACCGCCGAACAGGCATTGCGATCATGGCCGCGCAGCGAAGCCGACTGGCCGATAGAAAGCGCGCTGACCTCGCTGGCCATGGACGTGATCGTGCGCATGCTGTTCTCGCGTCCGATGGGCGACGACGCAGCGCTGGCCGCGCAGGCCGTGCACACCATCGGCACCGCCGCCGACAGCGAGTTCTACTGGCCCGCGAGCTGGCCCGACGCGATGCCCTGGAAGCGCGCCAAGCGCCGCGCGAAGGCAACTCTGAGGACGCTCATCGACGATCACCTGCAGGCGCGCCTGCAGGTGGCACCGGCGGCACGTCCCGACGACCTGCTGACGCGCCTGCTGCAACTGCATAGCGACGATTCCGCGGCCTGGCCGCTGCAGGCCGTGCGCGACGAATGCATGACCGCGTTCCTCGCGGGGCACGAGACCGTCGCGGCCACGCTGACGTGGTGGTCCTGGTGTCTTGCCGCCAACCCCGAAGCGCAACGCAAGGCTGCCGAAGAAGTGCGTCAAAAACTGCAGGGCCGAGCGCCGACGGCGCAAGACCTGCCCGGGTTGCAGATGCTGAATCGCACGCTGCAGGAGGCCATGCGCCTTTATCCAGCCGCGCCCGTTCTCTTCAGCCGCCGCGCGACGCAGCCGGTCACGTTGGGTGGGTGGCAGTTTCCGGCGCGCACCATGTTCATGGTGCCGGTGCAACTCATGCATCGGGACCCGCGCTGGTTCGCGCAGCCGATGGCGTTCCGTCCGGAACGCTTCGCGCCCGGTGCACCCGAAGTGCCGCGCGGTGCCTACATGCCACTGGGCGCCGGCCCGCGTGTGTGCCTCGGGCAGCACCTGGCCATGACCGAGATGACCGTCGTGGCCGCGATGCTTCTGCAGCGCCATGTGTTGTCGGTGCCGCAAGGACAGCAAGCGCCGCGTGCGGTGCTCAATGTGACGTTGCGTCCTGACAAGGCGCTGCACTTGCGTGTGGCGCCGGCGGCATCGGCGCACTGAGCACATTTCGCAGTGCCTGTTGATGAGGACCAGCGCCGCGAGGCGCTTCCTCATTGCTTTCAATAGCCTTTCATTCGACCGCTCGACCGGCGGGCATGGCCGCTTGTCGGCACAAGCCTCCATACGGTCAGTAGCAAGTCAGTACGTTTTAAAAACAATTGTTACGCCTGACTTCATCCGTGCAAGTCCGCAAAGGCAAGCGGCCCATGCAAGCGAAATGTCCATGAACATGCCTCGACGCCAGACTGGTTTCACGCTCATCGAGCTGATGGTCGTGGTCGCGCTCGTGACCATCCTGACGATGATCGCCACGCCGTCGTTCGTGAGCCTCATACAGAGCAACAGGGTGAGCGCCGAAGTCAACTCCTTCGCAGGCGACCTGCAGTTCGCGCGTTCGGAAGCGATCAAGCAGGGCGTGCCCGTGAGCGTGTGCGCGTCGTCGGACGGCAAGAAATGCATGGGTTCCAACGCCTGGCAAAGCGGGTGGATCGTGTTCGCCGATCCGGATGGCTCTGGCAGCTTCACGACGGGCGATACCTTGCTGCGCAAGAGCCCACCCTGGCAGGGCGGAGACACCTTCGCGGCGGCGCCTTCGATCAGCGTCGTGACCTACAGCAGGGACGGCTTCGCGAGCTTGCCGGTCGCCTCGCCGAGTTCTTCGATCCTGATCGCGCTGCGCACAGCGCCGGTGAATGCCAACGCCACGCGCTGCGTGTCGATCAACAGGCTCGGCCATCAGGTGGTGCTGCAGGGCGGCAAGGGAGGTTGCGCATGAATAGCCGGTTTCCATTGCGTCGTTCCCGCGGTTTTTCGCTGCTGGAAGTATTGGTTGCGTTGTTGATTGTCTCGTTGGGGCTCATCGGGTTGTCGAAGATGCAGGCGGCTGCGCTCTCGAACACGCAGAACGCGCGTTCGCGCGCGCTGATTGCGTTGCAGGCCTCGAGCCTCGCGGAGGCCATGCATGGCAACCAGGGCTTCTGGGCCGCCGGTGCCGCACCGGCCACGGTGACCATCACGGGAACCACCGTGACGGATGGCTCGGGCATCCTGAACGCCACGACAAGCTGCGGCCCCAAGGCAACCGCCGGTTGCACGGCCGCGCAACTGGCGGCAAATGACGTCCAGGATTGGGCCTCCAACATGAATGCGCGATTCCCTTCGTACGCAGCCGCTATCCAGTGCACCACGGCCATCGGTACGCCGATCAGCTGCGTGATCAACCTGACATGGACCGAGAAGTACGTCGCGGTCAATCGCAGCACTGCCGCTGCGAATGGCGCGGTGCAGGGTTCGTCCGCTTTGCAATACAGCCTCTACGTCGAGCCATGAGCCACCGCATGAGCTTTTCATACCGGCGCCCGAATCGCCAGTCAGGCGTCGGACTGGTCGAGTTGATGGTGGCGCTGCTCATCGGCCTGTTTCTTCTGGCGGGTCTGGGGGTGCTTTTCTTGAACATGAAGCAGGCCTTCACCTCGCAGGATCAGTTGGCGCAGCTGCAGGACAGCGAGCGGCTGGTGCTTACCGTGCTGACGAACACCGTTCAGGCGGCGGGCTACTTTCCCGATCCGTTGACGAACACGGCGGTCACCGATATGCCTGCCGCGACGGGAGCAGGCTACGGCAGTCTGGCGGCGGGGCAGGGCCTGGTCGGACTGACCGGCAGTTCCGGTGCGAGCGACACGATCACATCGCGCTACGTGACCGCGAGCGGCGACGGAATCATGGATTGCCTCGGCAACGTGAATCCTGCTTCATCCGGTGCCAACAAGCTGGTCATGAACACCTTCACGGTCAGCGCCAACAACGAGCTGCAGTGCTCCACGGATGGCGGAACCACGAACACGCCGCTGGTCGGCGGCGCAGCCGGCGGCGTTACCGCGCTGAAGGTGCTCTATGCCACCGACACCACCGGCGACGGTACCGCGCTGCAGTACCTGGACGCAGCCACCGTGACCTCGCATGCATGGTGGCCGCAGGTGCGCACCGCGCGCATCACGGTCACCTTTGCCAATCCTTTCGCCGGCCAGGCAGGCCAGCCGTCCACCATCGACTGGACGCAGATCGTCAACCTGATGAACAGGTCATGAGCATGCACGTGCGTACGCCGCCTTCCGCCCGTTCGAGAGAGCGCGGCTTCGTGCTGATCGTGGCGATGCTGTTCCTGATCGTGCTGACGGTGCTGTCCGTCAGCATGTTCCGCAGCTTCAACCTGCAGGAGCGCATCGCTGGCAACACGCGCGAGAAAGAGCGTGCGCTGGAGGCCGCACAAAGCGCTCTGCAGTACGGCGAGTGGTGGCTGAGCCAGGGCAACGGCAGCACCGGCACGGCCTGCTCGGCGGTGCTCGATGCCAACACGCTGTCGCAGATGCAGGTGTGCTCCAACCCGGTGGCCAAGCCCGCGACCTTGCCCTGGTCGGCGCGCGCCGACTACCGGCCTCCCAACATGACCGTGAGCGCCGGCGGCGGCATCGCGAGCGGCGGAGACATCAACTACAACGCCAAGCCCGGCTTGAGCATCGGCTACCTCGGGCTGTCGCCCGACGGCAAGTCCTTGCTCTACCAGGTCTCGGCTTTCGGGTATGGCGGCAGCGCGACGGCGGCTGCCGTGGTGCAGAGCACCTACCAGGTATCAGGCGGCAACAAGCCGCTCGACCAACCTTGAGCGAGGGAACATGGACATGAATCGTTCGTGGAAATTGCTGGGAGCTCTGCTCGGCGTGCTGGTTTGCGTGCCGTGGGTGGCGCATGCGCAGCTGATCATCAGCGACACGCTGACGGGCGCGTCGTCGTCCTATAACTGGCAGGCACTCAACGGCGCATGCCTGACGGCGGGGAACGACACGGGCACCATTCCGGCGTGCATCGGGAAGCTGACCTACTACAAGGGCAAGAACTCGCTGCTGGTGGGGGGTACCAGCGGCCGCCTGCCCGACGCGGTGGGTTCCGGGGCGCTGCGCCTGACCAACGGCGACACGACCAAGGGTGGATCGAACGGCGACAACCAGACAGGCGCCGTGGTGTCCAACTTCACCTTCCCTAGCAACCAGGGTTTGCAGGTCACGTTCACGACCGTGACCTATGGCGGCGACGGCGACAACGGTACGGGCGCCGACGGCATCAGCTTCTTCCTCGCGGACGGCTCCAAGTCACCTTCCGTCGGTGGGCTGGGCGGCAGCCTTGGCTACAGCTGCTCCAACGTGAACGGCCAGTACGAAGGCGTCGTCGGTGGATACCTCGGGATCGGCATCGACGAGTACGGCAACTTCTCGAACCCCAGCGACAACACCGCCACGGGGCCTGGCTTCAAGGCCGGCCGCATCAGTGTGCGAGGCGCTGGCAATATCACCTGGGCTTCGCTGAACGCCCTCGATCCCGTTCACTATCCCAGCGGGCTCACCTCGGCGCAGCAGACCGCGGCGGTGAAGGCTACTTGCAAGAGCGGCAAGGTGATGGACTACAGCATCACGACGACGACCACGCAGACGTGCGACAAGAAGGGAAAGAACTGCACCACAAGCACCAGTACCTCGACTCCGACAGGGAATGCGACTACGACGTCGCTGCTCGACTACCCGCTGCTTCTCAACGGCACCGCGTACAGCAACCTGCCGGCGGGCGTCTCCATCTCGAACCAGCAGGGCGTCAACATGCCCTTGCGTGGCAGCGCCACGCCAATCACCTACGGATTGCAAGTCACACAGGACGGCCTGCTGAGCCTTTCGTACAGCGTCAACGGCGGCGCGGCCCAGAACGTCATCAACAAGCAGTCGATCACTGCCACCAACGGCCCGTTGCCTGACAGCTTCCGCTTCGGCTTCTCGGCCGGCACCGGCGGCTCGAGCAACGTGCACGAGATCACCTGCTTCAAGGCTGCGCCCGTCAACCAGTCGAGCAGTTCGGCCGGCACCAACGTGCAGCAGTCGGCGCGCGTGGAGGCCGGCACTCAGGTGTACCTGGCCTACTACCACCAGACCAATTCGTGGGGTGAACTGACCGCGCAAGACTTGATGAGCGACCCTTCCACGGGCATCGTGTCGATCAATCCGATCGCCAATTGGGATGCCAGTTGCGTGCTGACCGGAGGCACCTGCCAGGCCACCACCAAGACCAACACGGCGCAGGCGCCGGGCAGCCGCAGCATGTTGAGCTGGAACGGAACTGCGGGCATCCCGTTCCTGTGGGGCAATCTCACCAAGGCGCAGCAGACCGCGCTCAGCGCGGGCGACTCGACGCAGACCGATATCCGGGTGCGATATCTGCGGGGAGACAGGAGCAACGAGTTGGCCAGCACCGGCGGCACGTTGCGCACGCGCACCGGTGTGCTCGGCGACATCATCGACTCCAGCCCGACATGGATCGGGCCGCCGTCGCTGCCCTACAAGGGGCCATGGCTCGACGCGCTCTATCCGAAGAGCACCGCGGCGGAGACCGCAGGCTCCTATGCCGACTTTGCCGGCACCACCGCCGCCACGGCGCAGGGCGGGCGCCAGAACGTGGTCTACATCGGTGCCAACGACGGATTCCTGCATGGCTTTCGCAGTGGCACGTATGACGCGAGTGGCAATTTCGTCAAGACGACGAACGATGGCAACGAGGTACTCGCGTATATGCCGGCGGCGATCATGAACGTGATCCACTCCACCACCCCGGCACTCGATTTCAGCTCGACGCAGTATTCGCACAGCCTCTACACCGACGCCACGCCGGGCACCGGTGACCTGTACTACAACGGCGCCTGGCACACGTGGCTGGTCAGCGGCGCGGGCGCCGGGGGAAGTGCGTCCGGACCGATCGGCGACAAGACCTCGGTGGCCAGCGGTGTGATCTATGCACTGGACGTGACCGACCCGACGCAGTTCTCCGAAGCCAACGCGGCTTCGCTGGTGCGCGGCGAATGGACCTCGGGCTCGGGCACCGGCGCCATCACCTGCGTCGGCAACGCGAGCTGCGGCAACAGCCTCGGCAGCACCTACGGAACACCGATCATTCGCCGCCTGCACAACGGCCAGTGGGCCGCATTGTTCGGCAACGGCCTGAACAGCAGCACGGGCACGGCGGGCCTGTTCATCATGCTGATCGATCCGGCCACGGGAGGCATCACGTTCCGCTTCATCGACACCGGTGCCGGACCCACCAAGAGCGGCACCACGATCACGGCCCGCAACGGTATTGCCTACGTGACCTCGGCCGACCTTGATGGCGACCACGTGACGGACTACGTCTATGCCGGCGATGTGCTGGGCAATCTGTGGCGCTTCGACCTGACCGACTCCGACCCCGCCAAGTGGCTGGCACCGGCGGCGCCCATCTTCAAGACTGCGGTCGGGCAGCCGATCACGACGCGCGTGACGGTTTCGTCGGTGCAGGGCATCGGTGCTTCCGGGCAACCGGGCGTGGTCGTGAGCTTCGGGACCGGGCAGCAATTCCCGCAGACGCAGACCAGCGCCGCCACCTATGCATCCGCGACCCAGGCGTTGTACGGCATCTGGGACTGGAACATGAGCGGGTGGAACGCGGTGGGTGGCGCGTCCGCGCAGTATGCGGCGCTCACAGGCTCGCAAACGGTCGACACCACCACGTTGCAGACCCAGAGCATTACCGCGACTGCGCCCGGCAGCGGCTCCATCTCCGGCTATCGCACGCTGAGCACCAACAAGGTCTGCTGGAAGGGGTCGAGCAGTTGCAAGGGCGGCGCGGGCTCCAACACGCAGTTCGGGTGGACGCTGCCATTGCCCAGCACGGGCAACGAGCAGGTTATCTACAGCCCGACCACGGCCTATGGCATGTTCCTGGTCAACACCACCATTCCCGCGGTGTCGCAGGTCCTTACCTGCGACACCCAGCCCGCGGCGGGCTACACGATGGCGGTGTCGCTGGACACCGGCGGCGCGCCCAATGCTTCGTTCTTCGGCGACCAGAACGGCAACTTCGTCACCTACAACGGCGGCATCGTGAGTGGCATCGGCCTGAGTGCGACCGGTACGCCGTCGATCGTCACTGCGAACAAGTGGCCCTACCTGGTGCAGCAGACCGTCGGCGGCACGGGTGTGGTGACCAAGATCAACCCCGCGGCCAATGGCAAGGGCAAACGGCTGACGTGGGTCAAGCTGCGTTGATCACCATGAAAAAACTTCAACACTCCAACGCAAGCCGGCGTGCCGGCACAGGCTTCACGCTGATCGAAGTCATGATCGTGGTGGCCATAGTGGCGATCCTTGCTGCCATCGCTTATCCGTCATATGTACGCTATGTGCAGAAGTCGCGCCGCACCGATGCGAAGACGGCGCTGCTGGATCTGGCGACGCGGCAGGAGCGCTACTTCACGATGAACAACACCTATGCCGCTACCGCTCCCAACCTGGGCTACGGCGCCAGCAGCGCCTTTCCACTCGACGTGCTGACCAGCGGCACCGCGTTCTATCAACTTAACGTCACCGCATCTTCGAGCACGGGATTCACCGCCACCGCTACACCCGTGAACGCACAGGCCGGCGACACGCTGTGCGGTACGTACACCATCGACCAGCTCGGCACTCAGAGCAGCAGCGGAACCTTGGGTGCCGCCGCCTGCTGGTGACAACAAGCAGCTTTCCCCTGATGGGCCGATGCGCTCAGTGCTTGTGATCGCCGTGCCCCGCAGCCGGCTGCGCCGACGCATTGAGCGCGCGCACCGGTGCCTTCACCTCCACCGTTTCGCGCTTGCCGTCCCTGCCTTCGAACACGAGTGTGAGCGGCACGGTGTCGCCTTCCTTCACCTGCTGCTTGAGGTCTAGCAGCATCACGTGATAGCCGCCGGGCTTGAGTTCGACGGTCTTGCCGGCGGGCAGTTCGAGGGCAGGGATCTGCCGCATGCGCATCACGTTGTCCTGCATCGCCATCTCATGGACTTCGACGACCGGCGTGACGGGCGAACTGGCCGACACCAGCCTGGTGTCTTTCGCGGCGCTGAGCTGCATGAATGCGCCGGTGGCCTTCTGCTGGGGCACGGTGGCGCGGACCCACGCCTGCTTGACTGTGACTTGCGCGTGTGCCGTAGCCACCACGAGGAACGATGCGGCCGACAGGGCGAGGATGCGTGCAATGGGTGTCATGGAAAGAATCTCCTTGAATGATGGATCGAGTTGATGCTCAGGCAGACGTCTTGAGGATCTGCCGCAGGTCTTGGGCGCATTCTTCCGCGCTCTGCTCGTGGCGCAGCACGAGGCGGATCTTTCCCTTGGGATCGAACACGTAGCTGAAGGCCGAGTGGTCCATGGTGTACGAGGAACCGGTGGGCACCTTCTTGTAGAAGACCTTGAAGTCCTTCGCGGTGTCGCTGGTCTTCTGCAGGTCGCCGTACAGGCCGATGAAGCTCGGGTCGAAGGCCTGGGTGTAGGCCTTGAGCACCACGGGCGTGTCGCGCTCGGGGTCGACGGTAACGAAGATCACCTGCAGCCGTTCGCCGTCGGCGCCGAGCAGCCGCCTGATCTCGGCGGCGCGCACGAGCGCTGTGGGGCACACGTCGGGGCATTGGGTGAAGCCGAAGAACATCATCACGGCCTTGCCCTTGAAGTCGGCCAGTGTGCGCTCGCGGCCGTCGGGGTCGGTCAGGCGGAAGTCCTGTGCGTACTTGGCGCCCGTGATGTCGACGCCGTTGAAACTGGCGGGCAGCACCTTGCTGTTGTCGCAGCCTGCGAGGGCCAGGGCCGCAAGCGCGCTGCCGCCGGACAGCAGCAGGCCACGGCGTGAAAGCGTGGAATGAGTCATGAAGAAAAAGCTCTCTGGCGCCCGGACGCGAGCGCCGATCGATGCGTTGTGCGGGGAAGCGCGATGCGATGAAGCCCGCCTTCAGGCGAAGGCATCACATGCGCGGACGAACGAAACGGGAAGCGTCAGGAGAGCGAGGGAGGCCCGCGCGCCGGCGGGGGCGCCGCAGTGGCCGCGGCGATGTGCGCGACCGGAGCCGGCCGCACCGCATGGGACAGCGGCATGAGCGCGGGAAGCTTGACCGTGGGTGTCGCGGGCGGCGCGCCTGCCAGCACGCACAGCGGGCAGTCCATGTGGCCCATGCCCAGCTCTTGCGCGCCGTCGTCGGTATGCACGATGGCCTTGACCGAGCCTGCGCTCGAGCAGACCAGCTCCACGGCTTGCGGATGCACCACCGGCGACGCGATGGCCACGCCGAGCGACAGCGCGAACCACAGCAAGACCCAGCGGATCAGGCCTGCGCGGGCGGCAGGCATGGTCGGCGTGGAGCGGATGGGGGCGGGCATTGCCGCGGATTATCTCCCGGGCAAGAAAAAAGCCTTGCAAGTCATTGACCTGCAAGGCTTTTATTGTTGGTGGCTCTTCACGGACTCGAACCGCGGACCTGTGGATTATGATTCCATCGCTCTAACCGACTGAGCTAAAGAGCCGTTCGGCATTGTTCAGTGCCGAGCCCAAAATTATAGCCCAGGTTTTTGCCTGAGTTCAACAGCCTGCTGGCCACCCGAGTCGATTTTTGCGGGGCCAAACCCCGATGTGGCTCGTCGCCCGTACAAGCTCGGGTGAAAATCCTCCGATGTCCGCGCTTCCCCGCGCCCCTTCCGCCGACAGCGCCACCGAGCGACAGGCCATGCCCGACGACCAGTTGATGCTGGCCTACGCGCAGGGCGACGCCGCCGCGTTCGACGTGCTCTATGCGCGCCACGAGGGCGGGCTGTTCCGCTTCGTCAAGCGTCTGCTGGGCGCGCGGCTCGCGGCGCAGGCCGACGAGGTGTTCCAGGACACCTGGGTGCGGATCATCTCGGCGCGCGGCAGCTTCTCGCCGCAGGGCGCCACCTGGCGCACCTGGGCCTTCACCATCGCGCACAACCTTGCCATGGACCGCCTGCGCGTGAGCGGACGCGAAGTGGCGCTCGATGCGCATTTCGACGACGACAGCGATCCCGTGCCCACGCTCGACCGCGGCGTGCGCGGCGCGATGGACGCCGCCGCGCATCCGTCGGCCGAAGAGCTCGCTTTCTGGCGCGCCGCGGGCCGCCGGCTGTTGGCCTGTCTCGACGAATTGCCGACCGACCAGCGCGCCGCATTCTTGCTGCACCACGAAGACGGCCTGACCGTCGAGGCGCTGGCTGCGAGCCTGGAGATCGGCTTCGAAACCGTGCGCAGCCGCCTGCGCTACGGCCTGCAGAAGCTGCGCGGCTGCATGGCGCGTTACCTTGCGGTGCTGGAGCAGCGGGCATGAGCGGCAACGGCACCACCGGTTTCGACCGCGACGATGAACGCGACCTGCGCGACCCGGTCCTGCGCCGCGCGCTGGACCATGCGCCCGACAGCGACGCAACCCCCGACCCGCGCACGCGCGATGCCATCCTGAAGATGGCGCACAACCTTGCCGCCACCGTGCCGGCCGCGAAGAACGCCGCCGCCAACAGCGCGAGCGCCGCGCCTTGGTGGCGCCGCGTGTTCGGCGGCGGTGGCGAGCCGCGTTCGCGCATGCCCTGGAATGCAGCTTTTGCGACCGTGCTGCTGGCGACTTTCGTGACGGTGCTCTGGCATCGCGAACCTGTGCCTGATGCGCAACTGGACGGCGAAGCACGCGTTGCCGGCGCCGCTGCGCCAGCGGCTTCACCGCCCCCCGCACCTGCATCCGCGCCGGCTCAACCTTCGGCGGAGGCCGCACCTCCGGCCGAACCGCCGGCTGCACCTCAGCCAGCGCCGCCGCCATCCGCAGCAGCCGCGCGAGAGGCGCCGGCCGCCGAACAGAAACAAGCGCAGGCCCAGCGCAATGCCTTGTCCAAGGAAGCGCCGGGCATCGCTGGCGCAGATGCCGCTCGCCGCCCTGCGCCGCCACCGCAGGCTGCCCCCGCGCCCATCGCGCCGGCGCCTGCACTTCCTGCTCCAGCCATCGTGGCCGAACAGGCCGCTCCCGCGCGAAGCGATGAGCAGCGTGAAGAGCGCGTGGAAAAAGAACGCCGCCGCGCCTATGCGGCGGAGGCTCCGGCGCCGGCCGCAGCGCCTGCACCAGGCATCGCGCCGCCGCCACCACCACCGTCGCCGATTGCAGCGCCCGCACCGGCAGCAACTCCGCCGCAGTATCAAGGCGACAACGCAAGCGCAGACGCCTCCGGCGCGTTGCGCGCCCCCGCATCACGCGCTGCAGTGCCCAAGGCAGTCGCACGCGGAGAAGGCCCCGCGGCCTTCACGGCCCTGGACCGGTGGACGTCCTTCAGCTTCACAGGCTCAGGTGCCGAAGTGCGCCACGCGCGCGGCGACATCGAAGGCTTGCCCGCGCTGGTCGGCACCGTGGCCCGTTCGGCAACGACGCCCGACGAAGCACTCGCCGCGCCGGTGGAGGCGCGTCTCTCGCTTTATCGCGGCAGCGCGCTCGTCGCCGTGCTGGAGATCGCCGGCGGCCAGGTGCGCTGGACGCCGCAACCCAATGGCACCGCGCTGGTCGGTACACCGCCCGCGCAGGCGCTGGACGCATTGCGCGCGCTGCTCACGCGCTGACCGGAACACATCCGGCCTCGCGCATCCGCCCTCAGGCGTTCTTGAAGTCCGGCTGGCGCTTGTTCAGGAAGGCGTCCATGCCTTCCTTCTGGTCCTGCGTGGCGAACAGCGCGTGGAACAGCCGGCGCTCGAACATCACGCCGTCGCTCAGGCCGCCCTCGAAGGCGCGGTTGACCGATTCCTTGGCCGCCATCACCGAGATCTGCGAATAGCCGCAGATGATCAGCGCCGCGCCCAGCGCCTCGTCGGCGAGCTTCTCGAAGGGCACCACGCGGCTCACGAGGCCGGCGCGCTCGGCTTCCGCCGCGTCCATCATGCGTGCCGTGAGCACCATGTCCATCGCCTTGCTCTTGCCCACCGCGCGCGGCAGGCGCTGCGTGCCGCCGGCACCAGGGATCACGCCGATCTTGATTTCGGGCTGGCCGAACTTCGCGTTGTCGGCCGCGATGATGAAGTCGCACATCATCGCCAGCTCGCAGCCGCCGCCCAGCGCGAAGCCGGCCACCGCGCCGATCACCGGCTTGCGGATCGAGCGGATGGTTTCCCAGTTGCGCGTGATGTAGTCGCCCTTGTAGGTGTCGATGAAGCTGTACTTGGCCATCGCCGCGATGTCGGCGCCGGCCGCGAAGGCGCGCTCGCTGCCCGTGAGGATGATGCAGCCGATGGCATCGTCCGCATCGAAGGCCTTCAGGGCCTGGCCCAACTCGGTCATCAGCGCATCGTTCAGCGCATTCAGGGCCTTCGGGCGGTTGAGGGTGATGATGCCGACCTTGCCTGCTTCGGTCCGTACTTCGATGTTTTCGTAGCTCATGGTGTCTCCGGGGGAAGGGGAAAAAACGCGCTTCACTATACCCAGCATGGCCGCTGCGGGTGGCGGGGCATGGCGAGTTCCCATAGAGTGCCTGCCATGAGTTCCAACTACGCCTATCTGTTCGTCGCCATCGTGGCCGAGGTGATCGCCACCAGTTTTCTCAAGGGCTCGGATGGTTTCACGCGGCTGTGGCCCACGCTGGCCTCGGTGGCCGGCTATGCGGTCGCGTTCTTCTTCCTCTCGCTGACGCTGCGCACCATTCCGACGGGCATCGCCTATGCGATCTGGTCGGGCGTGGGCATTGTGCTGATCTCGCTCGTGAGCTGGCTGTGGTTCGGCCAGAAGCTCGACGGACCGGCCATTGCGGGGCTCGGGCTGATCATCGCGGGCGTGGTGGTGGTGAACGTGTTCTCGAAGTCGGTTTCGCACTGAACACCACATGGGCTTTAGTTGAGAATTACTCTCATCTAGAATGCCCGCCATGGAGTTCCCGATGCAAGAACATGCCGTGTTGCTGCGGGCCTATGCCCGGGCTCAGGAGCGCTGCTCGCGCCTGCTGGCCGAGCAGGCCGCGCTGGTCGAAAGGCTGGAGGCGCAGATCGTCCGTTTGCGCGGTGCCCTGGTGGCGCGCGATTCGGCCATTGCCATCGTGCGCGAGGAGCTGGCCGCGCGTGCCGCCGCGGGCGGGGCGCTGCCCAGGCGCCTGAATGCGCTGCTGTCGCCGGGCAGCCGGCGCCACTTGCGGCCGCCCCGGCTGCAAGCGCCCGCCGATCTGCGCGAGAAAGCCGTGCTGTGCGTCGGCCATGAAGACGAGGCACCGTCGCTCGCACGCCAGCTGGTCGAGATCGCGGGAGGCCGCTACCTGCACCACGACGGCGGTGCCGACGCTGACGATCCCGCCCTCGAAGCCAGCCTGCGTGCCGCCGACCTGGTGATCTGCCAGACCGGCTGCGTGAGCCACGGCGCCTATTGGCGCGTGCAGGACCACTGCCGCAGGACCGGCAAGCCCTGCGTATTGGTCGGCGAGCCGCAGCCGATGATGTTCGTGCGGCACCCCGCCGCGGCAGAAAGCGCCTAGCCGGCCAGCCAGCCCGCCGCCTTGGTGGCGTCGTGCGCGAACAGGCGCCAGGTGGTCGAATTGGCAGGCAGCGCGAGCGGCAGCCTGAGCAGCTTGCGGTCACGCGCCACGATGGCTGTGAACTTCGTCGCATCGCCCAGGTACAGCGCGAGGTCGTCGAGCTTGGCGATGCGCCAGGCTTGCGCCGGGCGCTGCTGGCCCTTCTTGCCGACGGCAGGCAGCTCGATGCCGATCCACTCGTCGTTCGCCGAAAAGCCCGCCTTCTCGGCCGCACCGCCGCGCAGCACTACCTTCACCTGCACGCTGCCGTTGGTTTCGGCCACGCGCAGGCCCAGTGCCTGTGCCTGTTGCGACGGGTCTTCCAGCGTGGCAACGCCGTGTGCGCGCAGCAGCTGCGCGAGCGGAAGCTCCTCGGTCGAATGCACCCAGCGCGCGAGTTCCGCCGCATACGAGCGGCCGCTCACCGCCTCGAGCGCGGCCGCGATATCGGCTTCGCTGATCGGCCCGCCGCCGCCGTGCGTCCACAGGTGGCGCATCACGTCGTCGAGCGTGCCCTTGCCTTCATGGCGCAAGGTGAGGTCGAAGCACAGCGCCACCAGCGCGCCCTTGGTGTAGTAGCTCACCGTGCTGTTGGGCGTCTGCTCGTCCTGGCGGTAGTACTTGACCCAGGCGTCGAAGCTCGCGTCGGCCACCGGCTGCACCAGCCGCCCCGGCGTCTGCATGACCTGGTTGATGGTCTTGTTCAGCAGGCGAAGGTAGGCCGCGTCGTCGATGCGGCCGGCGCGGCGCAACAGCAGGTCGTCGTAGTAGCTGGTGAAGCCTTCGAAGAACCACAGCAGCTGCGTGTAGTTTTCCTGGCTGTAGTCGTAGCGCGCGAACTCGGCGGGCCGCATGCGCTTGACGTTCCAGGTGTGGAAGTACTCGTGGCTGATGAGGCCCATCAGCGTGGTGTAGCCCTCGGGCTGCTTCTTCTTCTCGCCGCGCTGCGGCAGGTCGCGGCGGTTGCAGATCAGCGCCGTGGAGTGGCGATGTTCGAGACCGCCGTAGCCGTCGTCCACCGCATTGAGCATGAACACGTAGCGGTCGATAGGCAGCTTCGGGCCGCCGCGCTTGCCGGCCTTGTCGCCGTGCCAGAAGCGCATCTCGGCTTCGCAGATGGCCTTGGTGTCGGCAATGAGCCTGTCGCCATCGAACGAGGCCGCGGCGCCCGCGACCACGAAGCGGTGCGGCACGCCGCAGGCGTCGAAATCGGCGCTCCAGAAGGCGCCCAGCTCGACCGGGCTGTCGGCCAGCTCGTCGTAGTCGGCGGCGCGGTAGCTGCCGAAGCCGTGCCTGTCGGTCTTGAGCGGCACGAGCGCGGTGGCGCAAGACCAGCGCGCGGCATCGTCGGCCAGCACGGGCGCGACGATCTCCAGCGCATGCGGCGCGTCGGTCTGGCCTTCTACCCGCAGGCACACGCTGGTGCCGTTGAAGAAGCCGCGCTCGGCGTCCAGCCAAGCGGTGCGCACCGAGTTGTCGTAGGCGCAGACCTGGTAGTTCAGCACCAGCGGCTGGCCGGGCGTGCATTCGACCAGCCAGCTGCATTTGTCGAGCTGCGTCAGGGTCGGCTTGCGGCGGCCCTGCGTGGCGCGCAGGCCCTGCAGGTTCTTGGCGAATTCGCGCACCAGGTAGCTGCCCGGAATCCACACCGGCAGCGACACGCGCTGCTGCGCGGCGGGCGCGTCGATGGTCAGCGTCACGCCGAACAGGCGCGAATGTAGATCCGCGCATTCGACGCGAAAGCGCACGCCGGCCACGGGCACGGCGGTAGCGGCGGTACTGCGCCGCGCAGGGGCCTTCGTCGCCATCAGCTCGACGAAGCGGCGAGTTGCTTCTCGACCTGCTCTGCGGGAATGGCGCCGGGCGTGCGGGTGCCGTCGCTGAAGATCAGCGTGGGAGTGCCGGTGATGTTGTACTTGCGACCGAACTCGACGTTGCGCTGCAGCGCGGTCACGTCGCAGCTGGCGGGCGCGGTGGTGGGACGAGTGCTCGACTCCATCCAGTCGCCCCAGGCCTTGCCCTTGTCCTTGCTGCACCAGATGTCGCGCGACTTGATGTTCGAATCGGGGCCGAGCACCGGGTACAGGAACAGGTACACGGTCACGTTGTCGATCGTCTTCATGTCCTTCTCGAAGCGCTTGCAGTAGCCGCAGTTCGGGTCTTCGAACACAGCGAGCTTGCGCTTGCCGTTGCCGCGCACGATCTTGATCGAGTCCTTCAGCGGCAGCTGGTCGAAGGCGACGGCGCTGAGCTTCTCGACGCGTTCCTCGGTCAGGTTCTTGCGCGACTTCACGTCGATCAGGTTGCCCTGGATCAGGTAGTTGCCCTGCTCGTCGGTGTAGAAGATCTGCGAGCTGTTCACGCGTACTTCGTAGATCCCCGGAATCGGCGATTTCGACACTTCGTCGATGGCGGGGAACTGCGGAATGCGCGCAGGCAGGTTCTTGCGGATCTCGGCTTCGCCGGCTGTGGCGGCCACGACCGCGCCCAGCGTGCAGGCGGCGAGTAGGAGGTTGCGTGCGAGTGTCATCGGGAGATCCGTTGGTTCGATTCGAGAAGATGGCGGGCGTCAGGCCTTCAGGCCCATCGCCTGCGCCGTGATCCAGTGCTTGACGAGGCGCGTGCGGTCGAAACCGCGCATGCCCCAGTTGCGCAATGCAGGCAGCGGACCCAGGTTGTGCGAGAAAAGTTGCTGCAGGCCGTCGGTCGCCAGGCTCATCTGCAGCACGTCGGCGCGGCGGGCGCGTTCGTAGCGGCGCAGCAGGCGCGCGTCGCCCACGCTGCGCCAGTAGTCGCGGTTCTTGATCACATCGGCCAGCGCAGAGGCGTCGGCCAGGCCCAGGTTCAGGCCCTGGCCGGCGAGCGGGTGCACCGTATGGGCAGCGTCGCCCGCCAGCGCCCAGGAGCGGGCCGGCTGGCCGGGCATGGCGCCGGTCCAGCGGTCCGCGATGGCGCGGGCCAGCGGCCAGGCACCGCGCTCGCTGGTGAGCTTGAGCGCACCGAGCGCCGCGTGGCTGGCCTCGGTGACTGCGGCATTGAATTCTTCGTCGCCTTGCGCAAGCAGGGCCGGTGCGCGCAACTGGTCGACCGACCAGACCAGCGCGACCGTCTTGCCGTGCAAGCCGCCCAGTGGCAGCAGCGCGAGCACTTCGCCCTTGTCGTTGAACCACTGGCGCGCGATGCCGTCGTGCGACTGCTCGGCGTCGAGCCGAGCCGCAATCGCGTGCTGGGGATAGCGCGTGACCTCGTAGCTCACGCCGAGCGCCTCGCGCGTGGCGCTGGCCTTGCCTTCGCACACCACGGTGAGCGGCGCGGCGACCGGCTCGGCCACGATTTCGATCAGGGGCTGGAAGCGCACCGCGTCGGCCAGTTGCTGTTCGAGCGCGGGCACGTCGACGATCCAGGCCAGCGCATCGACCTTCTGGCGCGCGGCGCTGAACTGCACCTGGCCGCCTTCGTCGCCGTGCACGAGCATTTCGCGCACCGGCGTGGCGTGCGCGGCGTCGGGCCAGGCGCGCAGCGATTCGAGCAGCGTGCGGGAGGCGGTGTTCAGCGCATAGGCGCGTATGTCTTGCTTGCCCTGCGTGGCCGGAGGCACCACCAGCGCGACGCGCACACGCTCGCGCGCGAGCAGCAGGGCCAGCGTGCGGCCGACGATGCCGGCGCCGCGAATGCAAACTTCTGGAGGTAGGGCCATCGAACAATTGTATGGATTACGCCCGCCCCCAGGCTGCGCGCACTTCGTGTCGCTTCGCCCACCCCCTCGCGGGGGCGATACCAGCGGCCCGGCGGAGCCGGTTCCGCGGTATCCCTGGAAGGGATCAGGGTACTTTCCAAAGCTGCGGGACAATTGCCGCCGATTTCCAAGGAACCCCCACCGTGTCCCAGCCCGCTTTCGACCTCGAAGCCACCATCGCGCGCCTGTTCATCTACCCGGTCAAGTCCTGCGGCGGGGTCGAGCTTCCCGAAGTGCTGCTGACCGAGACCGGCCTGGAGTTCGACCGCGCCTGGATGGTGGTCGACGCCCAGGGCGAATTCGTCACCCAGCGGCAGCTGCCGCGCATGGCGCTGATCAAGCCGCAGATGAAGCTCATGGAAGTGGTGCTGCGCGCGCCCGGCATGCTGGCGCTGCACCTGGCCTTCGACCGCGTCGAGAAGCCGGTGCGCGTGCGCGTCTGGAAGGACGAAGTGGCGGCCTACGACATGGGCGACATCGCCGCCCAGTGGTTCAGCGATTTCCTGTCGGAGCCCGGCAAGCCGCAGACCCTGCGCCTCGTGCGCTTCGACCCCGGGCAGAAGCGCCTGTCCAGCCTGAAGTGGACCGGCGGCATCGAGGCCGAGAACCAGTTCGCCGACGGCTACCCGGTGCTGGTGGCGAGCGAAGGCTCGCTGGCCGAGCTGAATGAGCGCCTTGCCGCGCAGGGCCACGATGCCGTGGGCATCGAGCGGTTTCGACCGAATATCGTGCTGGCGGGCATCGAGTCGCACGACGAGGACCGGGTGGAAGCGCTGCACATCACCACCGGCGAAGGCGAAGCCGAACTGCGCCCGGTCAAGCCCTGCACGCGCTGCCCGATCCCGGACATCGACCCGGCCACCGCCCTCAGCAGCCCCGAGGTCGGCAACACCCTGCGCACCTACCGCGCCGATCCGCGCGTGGACGGCGGCATCACCTTCGGCATGAACTGCATCGTGATCCAGGGCGTGGAGCACGTGCTCAAGGTCGGGCAGGCGGTGGGCGCGAACTACAAGTTCGAGTGACCGGCGCCCGAGCGGCGTTTCAGAACTTCACGCCGGCGACCAGGATGATGTTGGCGTAGGGCGTGCATTCGCCCGTG
The DNA here is from genome assembly GCF_977011995.1 of Variovorax durovernensis. Lineage (NCBI taxonomy): Bacteria > Pseudomonadati > Pseudomonadota > Betaproteobacteria > Burkholderiales > Comamonadaceae > Variovorax > Variovorax durovernensis. The sequence goes on from NZ_CDRNCW010000001.1 coordinate 1,135,287, forward strand.
CGCACCATGGCCCGGGCCTTCGCCGTGCGGCGCTTGAATTCCTCGTGCGACACCGTCTGCGGCGCGATGCCCAGCGACTGCGGATACCAGCCCGGCAGGTTCTTCGCGTCGTCCAGCGCTTCGCCGGCCACCACGATGCCTTCGACCTGCATCTCCGACAGCACCGCCTGCAGCACGTCGGTGAGCTTCGGCACGCCGCGCGCCACGGCCAGGTCGATGCGGCGCGGGCCGTCGGGAATCGGCAGGCCGGCGTCGCCCAGCACGAGCATGTCGCCGTGGCCCAGCGAGGCGATCACATGGGACAGTTCCGCGTGCAGCAGGGGGGAGCGTTTCACAGCTTGATCCAGTCGGGAGGCAGCGGGCTGAGCAGCACGGCGTTACGCTGCGGAATGGAGGGTTGGGCGCCGGGCTGCTGGATGCATAGCGCCGCGGCGCGGATGCCCAGGCGCACGGCCTCGTCGAAGGACTGGCCTTCGCCCAGCGCGACCGCGAGCGCACCCAGGAAGGTGTCGCCGGCGGCCGTGGTGTCGACCGCCTGCACCTTGGGCGCGGGATGGTGGCGCGCACCGTCGGCATCGACGGCCACCGCGCCGCGCGCGCCCAGCGTGACGACCACGCGGGCAATGCCCTTGGCGCGCAGCGCCCGGCCGGCCTGCGCCGCTTCCTGCGGGCTGTCGGCGGACTGGCCGCACAGCGTCTGCGCCTCGATCTCGTTGACCACCAGCGTGTCGATCAGCGGCCACAGGGGCTCGGCGATCGCCTGTACCGGCGAGGGGTTGAGCATCACCTTGCAGCTCGCGCCATGCGCCACGGCGATGGCGCGCGCGACCTGGTCCAGCGGCGTCTCGAACTGCGCCACCAGGAAGGCCGCGCCCTGCACCTGCTGCGTCAGCGCGGCTTCGTCGACCTCCAACCGCGCGTTGGCGCCGGGAATCATCACGATGCGGTTCTGGCCGCCGTCTTCCACGAGGATCAGCGCCGTGCCGGTGGGCTCGCCGGCCACGGTGCGCAGGGCGGCGGTGTCGATGCCGTCGCGCTGGAGCGCATCGCGCAGTGCCGAGCCGTGCGCGTCGTCGCCGACGCACCCGATCATCCGCACCTGAGCGCCTTCGCGCGCGCAGCTCACGGCCTGGTTGGCGCCCTTGCCGCCGGGGATGGTGGCGATCGAATGGCCCAGCAGGGTTTCGCCCGCGGCCGGCGCGTGCGGCACGCGCAGCACCAGGTCCATGTTGAGGCTGCCGAGCACCACGATGCGTGGGGCCTGGGCCGGGCTGCTGGAGGAAGGCTTCAGGCTCACGGGGTGCGGGACTTTCGTGTTTGCGTGGAAGGCGTTTCGGCCGGAACGGGAGCGGCGGGCTCGCGGAAACTCGCGTGCCGCGCAGTCGAGGCGCGCACGCGCAGTTCGGGCTGCAGCACCACCTTGCGCGCATCGCGGCGCTTGCCGCCGACGCGCTCGAGCAGCATGTCGACCGCCAGCGCGCCGATGCGCTCCTTGGGCTGTGCCACCGTGGTGAGCGGCGGGCTGGTATAGGCCGAGAGTTCGATGTCGTCGAAGCCGACGATCGAAAGATCGTCCGGCACTCGCACGCCGCTTTCGTGCGCGGCACGCAGCGCGCCGATGGCCATCAGGTCGTTGCAGACGAACACGGCCGACGGTTTCTGTTCGGTGCGCAGGATGGCGTGCATGGCCTCGTAGCCGCCCTGGCTGGTGAAGCCGCCGCGCCAAAGCAGCGCTTCGGCGTTCGCGATGTCGGGTGTTGCGCCGGTCTCGGCCAGCGCCATGCGCCAGCCCTCGATGCGCTGCTCGCTCGGCATCACGCCCACCGGCCCGCCGATGCAGGCAATGCGCTTGTGGCCCAGCGACAGCAGGTGCCGCACCGCGAGCAGGCCGCCTTGCATGTGCGCGGTTTCCACCAGGTCGCAGGCCGGGTCGGCGATCTCGCGGTCGACCAGCACGGTGGGCATGCGCAGGCCGCGCAGCTGCTTCATGAGGGATTCTTCGTCGCCCGCGCCGGTCGACACCACGATCAGCCCGTCGATGCGGCGCTCGGCCAGCACCTGCAGGTAGACGCTCTGGCGGTGGGGCTCGTCGTCGGTGTTGCACAGCACCAGCGTATAGCCGGCGCCGAAGCAGCGGTCTTCCACGATGCGCACGATCTCGGCGAAGTAGGGGTTCGAGCTGTTGGGAATCAGCATGCCCAGCGTCGAAGTGGTGTTGCTCTTCAGGCTGCGCGCCATCGCGTTGGGCACATAGCCCAGCTCGCGGATGGCGAGCTCCACGCGCTCGCGTACCTTGGCGCTCACGTGGCGCGTGTCGTTCACCACGTGCGAGACGGTGGTGACCGAAACCTCGGCCTTGAGCGCGACGTCCTTGATGGTGGCCATGGGGCTTGTCCTTTTCCTGGTTGGCGGGGTGCTGTCAGGCCAGCCGGCGTTCGGCACGGCGCTGGCGCAACGTGTCGATGATGACGGCCACGACGATCACCGCGCCGGTGATGATCCGCTTGCTCGGCTCGCTGGCGCCCACCTGCGCGAGGCCGGCCTCCAGCACCGCGATGATCAATACGCCAAAGAAAGTGTTGATGACCGAGCCGCGCCCGCCCATGAGGCTGGTGCCCCCGATGACCACCGCCGCGATCACCTGCAGCTCGATGCCGACGCCGGCATTCGGGTCGGCGGCTTCGAGGCGGGCCGACTGCATCAGGCCCGCGAGCCCGGCCAGCAGCCCGGTGACGGCGAAAACGATGATGCGGATCGGGCGCGGGTCGACGCCCGCCAGGCGCATCGCTTCTTCATTCGTGCCGATGCCCACCACGTGGCGGCCGAACACCGTGCGCGTGAGCACCAGCTGCCCGATGACGACCAGCACCACCGCCAGCACGAAGGCGGCCGAGATGCCGCCGATCCACGGCGCGGCCAGGCCCGAAATGGCATCGCCCACGTACTGCGTGCGCGAATCGGTCACCAGGTAGGCACCGCCGCGCACCGCCTCGAGCATGCCCAGCGAGACGATGAAGCTCGGCAGCCGCCAGGCGACCGACACCGCGCCGGTGACCGTGCCGCAGATGAGCCCGGTGACGAGGCCCAGCACCGCGGCCACCGGCACCGACAGCTTCCATTCGAGGATGGCCGCGGCCGTGACGGCCGCGCTCAGCGCAAGCACCGAGCCGACGGAAAGGTCGATGCCCGCGATGATCAGCACGAAGGTCATGCCGACTGCCATCACGGCCAGCGCTGGAATTTCATTCGCGATGGAGACGAAGGTCTCGCGCGTCAGGAAGTATTCGCTGAGCGACCCGAAGAGCGCGATCATGCCCACGAGCACGACCGTCAGGCCCAGGTAGGTGCCGAGCTGGCCCTTGAGTGCGGAGGGCGAGGACGGCGGGGTGGATTTCGTGGAGGCTTCGGCGTTCATTTTGTGTCGGCGGTAACCGGGGTCGAATCGGAAACGGGGGATGCCGTCGGCGGATTGTTGGCGGCGCGTCCTGCCGCGTCGCTGAATGCCGCGGCGAGCAGCGATTGTTCGGTCCACTCGCCGCGTTCGAACACCGCGACCAGCCGGCCGGCGCTCATCACGCCGATGCGGTCGCACATGGCCATCAGTTCGCGCAGGTCGCTCGACACCATCAGCAGCGCCTTGCCGGCGTCGGTCATGCGGTCGAGTTCGGCGTACAGGTCGGCGCGCGCGCCCACGTCCACGCCGCGCGTGGGCTCGTCGAGCAGCAGCACCTTGCATTCGCGGTGCAGCCAGCGCGCGAACACCACCTTCTGCTGGTTGCCGCCGCTGAGCGTGGCAACCGGTTGTTCGATGCTGCGCGAACGGATGCGCAGCAGTTCCACCAGCTTCTGCGCAATGCCGCGCTCCTTGGCGCGCTGCAGCCAGCCGGCGTGGGAGATGGCGCCCAGGTCGCTCAGCGTGGCGTTGACGCGGATCGATTGCGTCAGCAGCAGGCCCTGCGACTTGCGGTCTTCGGTGACGAGGCCGATGCCGGCGCGGATGGCCTGCATCGGCGAGCGCCAGCCCTTGCGCGCGTGCTGCGTGGGCTGGCCGTTTTCGTGGAGGGTGATCTCGCCGCGGTCCGCGCGGTCGGCGCCGAACAGCAGCCGCACCAGTTCGGTCCGGCCCGAGCCGACCAGGCCGGCCAGGCCCATGACTTCGCCCGCGTGCAGGTCGATGTCGACGTCGCGCACGACCTGCGCCCGGCCGATGCCGCGCGCGCTCAGCAGCACCGGGCCGGCGGTGCGGCGCTCGCGGCCTTCGTGCTCGTGCACCGCGCGGCCGACCATGCGCTGCACCAGTTCGGATTCGCGCACGCCGGCCATGGCGCGCACGTCCACCAGCCGGCCGTCGCGCAGCACCGCCACGCGGTCGGCGATGCGCTGCAGTTCTTCCAGGCGGTGCGACACGTAGACGATGGCCACGCCGCGCGCCTTCAGCAGGTCGATCTGCTCGAACAGGTGCGAGGTTTCGCGCGGTGTGAGCATGGCGGTGGGCTCGTCGAGCACCAGCACGCGCGTGTCGTCCTGCAGGTTGCGCGCGATCTCCACCATCTGCTGCTGGCCGATGCCCAGCCGCGCCACGGGCGTGGCCGGGTCGATGTTCTCCATGCCGATCTTGGCGAGCTGGCGCGCGGCCAGTTCGTGCAGCTTGCCGCGGCGGATCCAGCCGGTCTTGTTGGGCAGGCGGTCGAGCAGCAGGTTCTCGGCCACCGAGAGGGTGGTGACGAGGCCCAGCTCCTGCATGACCATGCGCACGCCCAGCCGCTCGGCGTCGCGGCGCGAGCCGGGCGTGAAGGGATTGCCGTCGAGCAGCATCTGGCCGCGCGTGGGCTGCACCAGGCCGCAGACGATCTTCGACAGCGTGCTCTTGCCGGCGCCGTTCTCGCCCGTGAGGGCCAGCACTTCGCCGGCGTTGAGCACGAGCGAGACGTCGTCCAGCACCGGCGCCGCATAGTCCTTGCCCATGCTGCTCAGCGAGAGCACGGGTGCGCTGCGATTGTTATCAGCCATCGATTGGCAACCTTATTCCAGAAACACCGCGGAACCGGCTCCGCCGGGCCGCAGGTGTTGCCCCCGGTAGGGGGAAGGCGAAGCGACACGAAGTGCGCGAAGCCTGGGGGCGAGCATTACTTCGTGACCAACACCACGTCGGTCTTCACTTCGGCGGGCATGTCGGCCTGCTTCTTCTTGTCGGCGATGGCCTTCAGTGCCGTCTCGATGCCGAACACGGCCTGCTTGGCGGCGAACTGGTCGGCCGTGGCGAGCACGCGGCCGTCCTTCAGCATCGGCTTGATGGCACCGATGTTGTCGTAGCCCACGACCAGCACCTTGCCGGTCTTGCCGGCGGCCTTGACTGCGGCCACGGCGCCCAGCGCCATGCTGTCGTTGCCGGCGAGCAGCGCCTTCAGGTCGGGGTGCTCGCGCAGCATGCCGGCGGCCACCGTGTTGCCCTTGTCGATTTCCCACTGGCCGGACTGCACGCCCACCACCGTCACGCCGGCGGCCTTCATCGCGTCCTGATAGCCCAGCGTGCGCTGCTGCGCATTGAAGGTGGTCGACACGCCTTCGATGATGCCGACCTTGTCGCCCGACTTCAGCTCCTTGGCGAGCGCGTCGCCCACCAGCTTGGCGCCGGCGCGGTTGTCGGGGCCGACGAAGGGCACCTGGATGCCCTTTTCCTTGAGCGCGGCGGCGTCGAGCTGGTTGTCGATGTTGACCACCAGGATGCCCTTGTCGATGGCGGCCTTGATGACCGGCACCAGGGCCTTCGAATCGGCCGGCGCGATGACCAGCGCGTTGATCTTCTGCGCCACCATCTGCTCGACCATCTTGATCTGGGCGGAGGTGTCGGTCTCGTCCTTGATGCCGTTGGCCACCAGCGTGTATTCGGAGGCGTGGGCCTTCTGGTGCGCCTTGGCGCCGTCTTCCATGGTGCGGAAGAACTCGTTGGCCAGCGACTTCATGACCAGCGCGACCTTCGGCTTGTCCTGGGCGAAGGCGGGCGTTCCGGCGATGGCGCCCAGCAGCGTCAATGCAGCAGCGCTTTGCAGGGTACGGCGGGTGAATTTCATGGTGAATGTCTCCTGAGGTGGTTGATCAAAGCGGTACGCCGGTCTTTGCCGGGGGCTCCGATGTTAACCAAGGGAAACGTTTGCGCAAACGTTTGCCCATCGGGGCTAACCCTGAGCTTTCCGGGAGTGGTTAATAGCGGTTCCAAGACCTGCCGGGCGGGCATGCAGCCATGCTCGCCTAAAATCGCCGGTTACCCAAGAGGACCTCCCATGAGTTTGCAATGCGGCATCGTCGGCCTGCCCAACGTCGGTAAATCCACCCTTTTCAATGCGCTGACCAAGGCCGGCATCGCAGCGGAAAACTATCCCTTCTGCACCATCGAGCCCAACGTGGGCGTGGTGGAAGTGCCCGATCCCCGGCTCGCCCAACTGAGCGAGATCGTCAAGCCCGAGCGCGTGGTGCCCGCCATCGTCGAGTTCGTCGACATCGCCGGCCTGGTGGCAGGTGCCAGCACCGGCGAAGGCCTGGGCAACAAGTTCCTGGCGCACATCCGCGAGACCGACGCCACCGTCAACGTGGTGCGCTGCTTCGACGACGAGAACGTGATCCACGTGGCCGGCAAGGTCGACCCGATCTCCGACATCGAAGTGATCCAGACCGAACTCTGCCTGGCCGACCTGGCCACGGTCGAGAAGGCGCTGCACCGCCACACCAAGGTCGCCCGCTCCGGCGACAAGGACGCGCAGAAGCTCGTCGGCCTGCTCGAGCGCTGCCAGGCCGCGCTGAACGAGAACACGCCGGTGCGCGCGCTCGAGTTCACCAAGGAAGAGCTGCCGCTGGTCAAGAGCTTCACGCTCATCACCGCCAAACCCGCGATGTTCGTCGGCAACGTGTCGGAAGACGGCTTCGAGAACAACCCGTATCTCGACCGCCTGCGCGAGTACGCCGCCAAGCAGGGCGCCCCCGTGGTCGCCATCTGCGCCAAGATCGAAGCCGACCTGGCCGAGATGGACGACGAAGACAAGAAGATGTTCCTCGCCGAGATCGGCCAGGAGGAGCCGGGCCTGAACCGCCTGATCCGCGCCGCCTTCAAGCTGCTGGGCCTGCAGACCTACTTCACCGCCGGCGTGAAGGAAGTGCGCGCCTGGACCATCCACATCGGCGACACCGGCCCCCAGGCGGCCGGCGTGATCCACGGCGACTTCGAGAAGGGCTACATCCGCGCCCAGACCATCGCCTTCGAGGACTACATCGCGTTCAAGGGCGAGCAGGGCGCGAAGGACGCGGGGAAGATGCGCTCGGAAGGCAAGGAATACGTCGTCAAGGATGGCGACGTGATGAACTTCCTGTTCAGTTCTTAATCTGGTCGACGAGTATCGGCACCCGCGCCTGCGGGTGCATTGAAGGCGAGCTGCAATGCCGGGCGGCTCGGCTATTTGCGCATCGGCTCCCGGGCCATTCGACAGCGCGGAAATTGCGTCGGCATGTCCTTGCCGGCCTTGGAGCGGTCACGCAGCGGGTCGAAGTCTTGCGATCCAGAAATGTTTAGGCTGCGCCATGGATGCAACATAAGATTCCACGATGCCTTTTTTCCCGATTTTTCTATCCGTTGTTTGTGTCGTGCGCAATCAGGCCAATGAGCTGGGGCAGATTGTCGGCGACATATCGAATTGCCTGGGCACATTGGTGAGCGACTACGAATTGATCATCGTGGACAACGCATCCGAAGATGACAGCGTGGCCGCCCTCAAGAGCTTGACCGGTGAGCACGGCATGCCGAATCTCCAAGTCTACGCACTTGCCAAGGAGGTGGACGCCGATAGCGGGTCCTGGGTCGGATTCGAGAACGCGTTAGGGGATTTTGTCGTCGTGATCGACCCGATGCTGGAGGACATCAACTATCTCCCCACCATGCTCGAGCATGCAGTGTCGGGAGCCGATGTCGTCTTTGCCGCAAATGACCGGCGTCCGCCTCAAAGCCTAAGTTACCGGTTGGCCTTTGCGGCATTCAATGTTCTCTACAAGTGGTTCAACGATCTTCACCTGGCGAAGGAAGCGCCGCACTACAGGGTGCTCAGCAAGCGCGTGGTGAACTTCATCATGCAGCACCCGCAGCCGGCCCTGACCTACCGGCATCTGCCGGCAACGGGCGGCTTCGCGAGAACCAATCTCACATACAGCGCCGAACCCAAGGCGAGGCATGCCAAGCACCTCATCAACAGCATCGACAAGGGAATGAGGCTGATCGTGTCTACGACGAGAGCGCCGATGCGCATCGTCACCAGCCTGTCTCTCTTTGGCGCCGTGGCCAATCTTCTCTACTCCGGCTACGTGGTCGCAGTCGGGTTGCTGAAAGCGCACGTCGCTGAAGGCTGGATCAGCATGTCGCTGCAGCAGTCGGGCATGTTTTTTCTTATCTCATTGGTTCTCTGGGTGCTGGGTGAATACATTCTCAACATGGTGAGTCTGTCCACCGAGGGCCCGCTCTACTACGTGGGGCAGGAATTCACCAGCGTTCGCATGACGCACCACGAAAAGCTGAACGTCGAAAAGCTGCACTCCCGGCCCTGCCCGGAGTCCGCGGCCGACAGGTTCACCTGAACGCATGGACACGAAGTTCGACGCGGTGGTGATCGGGGGCGGCTTCTACGGCTGTGCCCTTGCGGTTCATCTGGCAAAGCAGAGGAGGCTCGCCCGGGTACTTCTGGTCGAACGTGAATCCGCGCTGATGACGCGCGCGTCTTACAACAACCAGGCGCGCGTCCACAATGGCTATCACTACCCCAGAAGCTTTGTCACGGCTCACAGAAGCCGAGTCAATCTGCCGAGGTTCGTGCGCGATTGGCCGGATGCGGTGAGAAAGGATTTCACCAAGCTCTATGCGATTGCCAGAAGAAACTCCAAAGTCACGGCCCGGCAGTTCATGCGATTCTGTAAGGAGATCGGCGCAACCCTCGAACCTGCGGATTTGAACCATCGCCGCCTGTTCGAAGAGCGGTTGATCGAAGATGTGTATCTCGCGCAGGAATACGCCTTCGATGCGGCGGTACTGGCACATCAGGCACGCGAGGAACTGAATGAATGCGGCGTCGAAGTCTTGTTGAAGACCTCTGCCAGGAAGATCTTGACCGTGGAGGATCGGGAGCTGGAGGTCGAACTAGAAGGCAACGGCGAAAAGAGCAAGACCATCAGATGCCGCTGGGTCTTCAACTGTTCATACAGCGGCTTGAATCAGTTGGCGGGTGATTTTCATGGGACCAGCACTAGGCTGAAGCAGGAAATCACGGAACTGGCCTTGATGAAGATGCCCTCGGTTCTTTCCGGCTTGGGCGTGACGGTCATGGATGGACCATTTTTCTCTGTGATGCCGTTCCCCGCCGAAAACCTGCACAGCCTGTCTCATGTTCGTTACACACCGCACATGCATTGGATCGACGATTTCAATATAGATCCATACCGGCGTCTGGAAGAATATTCTCAGGTAACTCGGGTCGACAGGATGGTACGCGATGCTGCGCGCTACATGCCTGCCATAAGAGATGCGGTCTACGAAAAATCTCTGTTCGAAATAAAAACGGTATTGGTAAAGAATGAAAGCGACGATGGGCGCCCCATTCTTTTTGAAATGCATCGGGAGCCCAAGGGCATGCTTTCGCTGTTGGGCGGGAAGATAGACAATATCTACGATGCCCTGGACATTTTGATGGTCGGCTTGTGAGTTTTTCTGGGGTTGAAGAAGAATGAGGGAAAAAATTTCCGGAGTCGGAGTGCTGCCTTTTGCTAGCGCGATGCTATTGCTGATTGCAACGGCAGGCATTGTGGGGGCCAGTGCATTTTCCCCCGATAGCTGGGCTTATCTGGAGTTGGCAAAGACCATCTGGAGCGAGCGATTTTACGAATTCAATACCTACAGAAGTTACTTCTCCGAAGTGCACTCGGCCTCGTTCCCTCTGGGCTATCCGGTGCTGATTTCGTTGTTGCAGCTCGTCGCAGGTGCAGATCCAAGAGTTGCGGTTGTCCTGAATGTTCTGGCTGCTGCGGCAAGCTGGTGGCTGATTGCACAGGCGGGACGCTGGCTTGGGGTTTCAAGGCTTGGTGTAACCGCGGTAGCATCCGCGCTGTTTCTCTACCCGGGATACTTGGACGAAGTACTGGCCGGGCGATCTATTCCTGCCGCAATACTGGCATTTCTCGTGGGAATTTGCTGCCTGATCAGGGCTCGGCCTTTTGTCGCAGGATTGTTTCTTGGAGCCTCTGCGCTGGTTCGTTTCGATTTTTTGGTTTATGGATTCCTGGCAATTTTTGTGTGCTTCTTGATCAGGAAGGCGAGCAATTTTTTTCGTGCGCTGGCTTTGCTTGGATTTCTTGCCGGGCTTTTGCCGTGGATTGTTTATTCCTATGTGTATTTCGGGAAAATGTGGATATCGGACAATAGCTGGGTGGCGGCTTCCGTTGCAAAGGCTTTTGTGCTCGACTTTCCCGCAAAAGCCGAGCTTGCCGCCGCCAATGCACCGGTTCTGTGGGTGCTCAGATGGCTTGGAAATATATTCCCGCTGCTCGCTTCCTTTCTGGGCGGTCTGTTAAAATTTCCGTTGGTGATTATTTCGCTTGGATTTTTTCTCGCGTCCCTTTCGCGGATCGAAAAAAGACAAAGATGGACGGCGTTAGTAGTTATTCTTGTGGGAGCCGCGTCGCTTGCTCCATACCTGTTGACCGGATATTTCGATCAAAGATATTTTGCTTTGATTTTTCTTTGTTTTTCCGCTGTTTTTATTTTTTCTTCGGATCAATTGCAAGCAGGCTCGAGAGGGCATGCCTCGGCCTACAGGTACGCGATGCTGGGATCGATCATTGCTTCATTTGCAATCGGTGGTTTCAGCCTATTTGAAATGGCAAAAGCTTCCATCCAGGGGGAGAAGCAGCAAGCCGACGTCGAGTTGGCGATATCCGCTCTGTCGAAGTGCCATCGGAATACCCCAGACATCACCTACATCTTCAAAGACGAGGTGATGAGCCTCGCTCCCCGGTACGGAGCACGGACGGGTTTTCGGGCGGCTTTCATTCCTTCGAACTTTGGGCGCATGACCGATACGGAAAAGGCCGCATACCTGAAACATATGGAGCCCTACAGAATTTTCTCCAACCTCGAGGAGGCAAAGGAATGCGGAGCATGAGACACCAGAGCGGACTCATCGGCCATAGCGGATTCGTCGGGTCCACGTTGCAAAGGCAGCGAGACTTTTCAGCAGTTTTCCGGTCGTCGAATATCGAGCAGATTCAAGGTTCGGAGTTCGATCTCCTTTTTTGCGCCGCCGCGCCTGCTCAAAAATGGCTCGCCAACCGCGACCCGGAAAGCGACAGGAGAAACATCGAAGATCTTCTGCGTCACCTCGAAAAGGTAACATGCCGGACCTTTGTTCTGATCAGCACTGTTGACGTCTTTCAGCTGCCAATAGGCATCGACGAAGACAGCCTGGTAAACGAAGATGGACTGCACGCATACGGCAGACATCGGCGCATGCTCGAGAAATTCATCGAGCAGCGGTTCAGCCAGTCCCTGATCGTTCGGCTTCCAGGCCTTGTGGGACCGGGATTGCGCAAGAACGTCATCTTCGATTTCTTGAACGACAACAACCTCGATGCCATCGATGGCCGCGGTGTTTTCCAGTTCTACCCCATGGTCAATCTTTGGCACGATATCCAGCTCGCCTTGAATGCCGATTTGAAACTGGTGCACCTCACGGCGGAACCGGTCAGCGTTGCCGATGTGGCCAGCAAAGCGTTCGACAAGCCTTTCGACCATGTATTGCCCGGTCCCCCGACGACCTACGACATGCGGACCCGGTACGCCGCGCTTTTCGGAGGCTCGGGCTCCTACCAATATAGCCAGCGTGAGTCGCTCCAAGCTGTGCGAGCCTATGCCCAGTCCGAGGTGAAAGCAGCGAAGGTTGCGCAAGGCGGTGCTCCATGAGGCTGGGTATTTCGAACATTGCATGGGATGTCGCGGAAGACGCTGCGGTGCTTGCCCTGTTGCGGGACCACGGCATCGATGCGATCGACATCGCGCCGGGCAAATACTTTCCCGAACCCCGGTCGGCGACGGAGGCCGACATGCTCAAGGTTCGCCGCTGGTGGTCGGAACGCGGCATTGAAATCACGGGCATGCAGGCGCTGCTGTTCGGCAAGCCAGGGCTCAATGTCTTCGGCTCAACTGAATCCCGGCAGGCGCTGTCGGAGCAACTTGGCGCGGTCTGCCGGATAGGCGGCGTACTCGGCGCCACGCGATTGGTGTTCGGTTCGCCCAGGAATCGGGATCGAACGGGTTTGACAGACGCCGATGCGCTCGATGTCGCCCTGGAGTTTTTCCAAGGCCTCGGAGACAGGGCTGCTCAGGACGGTGTCATCGTCTGCCTTGAGCCCAATCCGGTGCGGTACGGCGCCAACTTCATGACCACCAGCGAGGAAACCGCCAGGGTGGTCAGGGCGCTCGGGCATCCTGCGATCCGCATGCAGCTGGATATTGGAGCCGTCGTCATCAACAATGAAAATCCCGAGGCAGTCGTGGCTGAGTGCGCTTCGCTGATCGGCCACATCCATGCCAGCGAACCCGACCTGGCGCCGTTGGGCAGCCGAGGCACGGACCATCGCAGGATGGCAGACGTTCTGCGGGAGCACCTGGCCGAATCCATGGTCTGCATCGAGATGGTGGCAACGGCGGACGAATCGCATCTCGAGTCCATCGGCCGAGCACTGAAGGTCGCAGTCGAAAACTACCGGGGAGAGTGGGCCGAGGGGGCGCGGTGAAGCGGCTCCTGGTTTTCCCGGGCGCCCCCGCCCGGCGCGTCGCAAGGTTCTCTGTCGATCCCGCATGACTTCTTCCTCAAACCCCGGTTCGCGTTCGGCCTGGCAGGTTCCCGCCCACGACATCGTTTTCTGGTCGGGCAAGCGCCGTTCCCATTGCGTGGTGATACCTGTCATCAATGAAGGGCGACGCATTGGCAACCTGCTCGATCGCATGGCGGCTTTGGGCATCGCCGAGCATGCGGACATCATCATCGTGGACGGAGGCAGCAAAGACGGGTCTCTCGAGCCGCGAGTCCTGCAAGGCAAGGGAGTCCGAGGCCTGCTGGTCAAGACGGGGCCGGGGAAGCTGAGTGCCCAGCTCCGCTGCGTGTATGCGTTTGGATTGGACCAAGGGTATGAAGGCATCGTGTCGATCGATGGCAACGACAAGGATGACCCCGACGCCATACCCCGCTTCATCGAGGCGATCGAAGAGGGCGTGGACTTCGTGCAGGCTTCGCGCTACGTCGTTGGCGGAGTGGCGGAAAACACGCCCCTCCTGCGGAACATTGCCATCCGCTGTGTGCACGCGCCGATGCTGAGCCTGTTCTCGGGCTTTCATTGGACCGATACGACCCAAGGATTTCGCGCCTATAGCCGAAAGATGCTGCTGGATCCGCGCGTTGCGCCGTTTCGCGACATATTCGTCGGCTACGAGCTTCTCGCTTACCTGTCGTACCGTGTGCCGAAGCTTGGCTATAGATGCAAGGAGCTGGCGACTGCGCGCAGATACCCCCCGGGAGAGGTGCCCACCAAAATCAGTGCGGTCAAAGGCAACCTGAGTGTTTTGACTGTGCTGTTCAATGCCTGCTCCGGGAAGTATGACCCGCGTTGATGCGCGGCCATTGGGTGCACAATGCGCCGCTGCCTCATCGGCCTTACGCGCCTCGTTCAGGTTGGCAAAGGAATCCGCCCCCATGCTCACCGTCCACCACCTCAACAATTCGCGCTCGCAGCGCGTGCTCTGGCTGCTCGAAGAGCTCGAACTGCCTTACGAGATCGTCCACTACCAGCGCGATCCGCAGACCATGTTGGCGCCCGCTTCGCTGCGGGCCGTGCATCCGCTGGGCAAGTCACCGGTGGTTACGACGGGTGACGGGCTCACGCTCGCGGAGTCGGGGGCGATCGTGGAGACGCTCATCGAGCGCTTCGGCAACGGCCGTCTCGCGCCCGCGCCGGGCACGCCGGATGCGGTGCGCTATCGCTACTGGCTGCACTTCGCCGAAGGCTCGGCGATGTCGCCGCTGCTGCTCAAGCTGGTGTTCGACCGCATCGAGACCACAAAGATGCCGTTCTTCGCGAAGCCGATTGCCAAGGCCATCGCAAGCAAGACGAAGTCGGCGTTCATCAATCCGAACATCGTGAGCCACCTGAATTTCATGGAGGCCGAGCTCGGCAAGAGCGAATGGTTTGCCGGCGACGTGTTCACCGGCGCTGACATCCAGATGAGCTTTCCGGTCGAGGCGGCGCAGGCGCGCGGCGGGCTCGATGCGAAGCGGCCGAAGCTCATGGCTTACCTGGAGCGCATCCACGCGCGCCCGGCGTACAAGCGCGCGCTCGAGCGCGGCGGTCCCTACGGCCTGCTGAGCTGATACGGGGCGGGGCGAAGCCGATCAGAAGATCTGCAGCAGAGCCACCGTCATGGTGACGTAGCGCAGGAACTTGCCGATGGCCATGTAGGCCACGCAGGGCCAGAACGGCAGCTTGAGCCAGCCCGCCACCGCGCACAGCGGATCGCCCACCACCGGCAGCCAGCTCAGCAGGCAGGCCTTCGGGCCGAGCTTCTCCAGCCAGCCCAAAACCCGCACATGGTGTTTCGAGTGCGAGTATTTGTCGGCCACCTTGTGCGCGCCGTAGCCCATCCACCAGTCGACCGCGCCCCCCAGCGTGTTGCCCACCGTCGCCACCGCGATGGCCGGCCAGAACAAGTCGGGGTTGAGCTTGAGCAGGCCGAAGAGCACGGGCTCGGAGCCCACCGGCAGAAGGGTCGCCGAGACGAACGCGGCGACAAACAGGGTAGAGAGACCGTACTGCGGCAGCGCCAGAAGCGCCAGGAGGGAGTCGAGCCAGGCTTGCATAGGGTCGCGCAGTATAGGCAGCGCTCACGTCGCGCCAGCGTGGGATAAGGCCCCGGCATGCACCCGTGTTTTCACTGGTACCCAGGCGCAAATCGTTTCAGTCGCTGAAATGCCACGTGGCTACAATCGTGCCTCATTTTTCAGCAGCCGAACGCGCACCGCCTCCTCCCAAATGACCTTGCAGATCGGCACCCACACGCTGGAAAACCGCCTGTTCGTCGCGCCCATGGCCGGCGTGACGGACCGGCCCTTCCGCATGCTGTGCCGCGCGCTGGGCGCGGGCTACGCGGTCAGCGAGATGGTCACCTCGCGCAAGGAGCTGTGGGGCACGCTCAAGACATCGCGCCGCGCCAACCACGACGGCGAGCCGGGCCCCATTGCGGTGCAGATCGCCGGCACCGACGCCGACATGATGGCCGAGGCCACGGTCTACAACATCGAGCGCGGCGCGCAGATCATCGACATCAACATGGGTTGTCCGGCCAAGAAGGTCTGCAACAAGTGGGCGGGCTCGGCGCTGATGCGCGACGAGCCGCTGGCGCTGGAGATCGTGCAGGCGGTGGTCGATGCCGCGCGGCCCTTCAATGTGCCGGTCACGCTGAAGATGCGCACCGGCTGGAGCCACGATCACCGCAACGCCGTGAAGCTGGCGCGCGACTTCGAGTCGGCCGGCGTGCAGATGCTCACGGTGCACGGCCGCACGCGAGAGCAGGGCTACAAGGGCCACGCCGAATACGACACCATCGCCGCGGTGAAGGCTGCGGTGCGCGTGCCGGTGGTGGCCAACGGCGACATCCGTTCGCCCGAGAAGGCGCGCGACGTGCTCGCGGCCACCGGCGCCGACGCGGTGATGATCGGCCGCGCCGCGCAGGGACGGCCGTGGATCTTCCGCGAGATCGCGCATTTCCTGGAAACCGGCACGCACCGCGCGCCGCCGCTGGTGGCGGAAGTGCGCCGCTTGCTGCTCGACCACCTCGTGGAGCACTATGCGCTGTACGGCGACTACAGCGGCGTGCGCACGGCGCGCAAGCACATCGGCTGGTACGTACGCACGTTGCCGGAGGGCGAGGCGTTTCGCGCGCGCATGAACACCATCGAGGACTGCGGCGAGCAGCTGCGCGCGGTCGGCGACTATTTCGACGGGCTGGCGGACCGCATGGAACGCATGCCCGTGCAGCACGAGGCAGACAGCGAACTGTCTGGTGAAGAGGAGGCGGCTTGTGCCGTCGATTGAGAAGAAGAGAAGAAGCAATGAGCAAGAAACACATCGAGGACTGCGTGCGCACCAGTCTGGACAGCTACTTTCGCGACCTGTGCGGCACCGAACCCGACGGCATGTACGAAATGCTCGTGCGCGTGGTCGAGAAACCCCTGCTCGATGTCGTGATGACGCGCGCCGAGGGCAACCAGTCGAAGGCCGCGCAATGGCTCGGCCTGAACCGAAACACGCTCCGCAAGAAATTGGTCGAGCACAAACTTTTGAAATAACTCCACGGCATATCCATGGCTCAGACTGCACTCATCTCCGTATCCGACAAGACCGGCATCCTTGAATTCGCCCAGGCGCTGCATGCGCTGGGCATCAAGCTGCTGTCCACCGGCGGCACCGCCAAGCTGCTGGCCGACGCCGGCCTGCCGGTGACCGAAGTCGCCGACCACACCGGCTTTCCCGAAATGCTCGACGGCCGCGTGAAAACGCTGCACCCGAAGATCCACGGCGGCCTGCTGGCGCGCCGCGACCTGCCCGCGCACGTGGCGGCCATCAAGGAACACGGCATCGACACCATCGACCTGCTGATCGTCAACCTCTATCCCTTCGAAGCCACCGTTGCCAAGCCCGGCTGCACGCTCGAAGACGCGATCGAGAACATCGACATCGGCGGCCCGGCCATGGTGCGCAGCGCGGCCAAGAACTGGAAAGACGTCGGCGTGCTGACCGACGCATCGCAATACGCGGTGGCACTGGCCGAGCTGAAGGCCGACGGCAAGCTCAGCGACAAGACCAAGTTCGCGTTCTCCGTGGCTGCGTTCAACCGCATCGCCGACTACGACGGCGCCATCAGCGATTACCTCTCGGCCATCGACTTCGACGCCAGCATCGGCCAGAGCGCGCCCAAGCGCTCGCTGTTCCCGGCGCAGAGCAACGGCCGCTTCGTGAAGGTGCAGGATCTGCGCTACGGCGAGAACCCGCACCAGCAGGCCGCGTTCTACCGCGACCTGTACCCGGCGCCCGGCTCGCTGGTGTCTGCGAAGCAGCTGCAGGGCAAGGAGCTGAGCTACAACAACATCGCCGACGCCGATGCGGCGTGGGAATGCGTGAAGAGCTTCGACGTGCCGGCCTGCGTGATCGTGAAGCACGCCAACCCCTGCGGCGTGGCAGTGGGCAAGGATGCGGCCGAAGCCTACGGCAAGGCCTTCAAGACCGACCCGACCTCGGCCTTCGGCGGCATCATCGCCTTCAACCGCCCGGTCGACGGCGCCACCGCGCAAGAAATTGCCAAGCAGTTCGTCGAAGTGCTGATGGCGCCGGGCTACACGCCCGAGGCGCTCGAAGTGTTCCAGGCCACCAAGGCCAAGCTCAACGTGCGGGTGCTCGAAATCGCACTGCCCGCGACCGCAGGGTCGCCTGGCTCCCGTGGCGGCGCGACCGATTGGGACAACGGCCGCAACGCCATGGACGTCAAGCGCGTCGGCTCGGGCCTGCTGATCCAGACCGCCGACAACCACGAGCTGTCGATCAACGACCTCAAGGTGGTCAGCAAGAAGCAACCCACGCCGCAGCAGCTGCAAGACCTGCTGTTCGCCTGGAAGGTCGCGAAGTACGTGAAGAGCAACGCGATCGTCTTCTGCGCCAACGGCATGACGATGGGCGTGGGCGCCGGCCAGATGAGCCGCCTCGACTCCGCGCGCATCGCCAGCATCAAGGCCGAGCACGCCGGCCTTTCGCTGAAGGACACGGCAGTCGCCAGCGACGCCTTCTTCCCGTTCCGCGACGGCCTCGACGTGGTGGTCGACGCGGGCGCGAGCTGCGTCATCCAGCCGGGCGGCTCGATGCGCGACCAGGAAGTGATCGACGCCGCGGACGAGCGCGGCGTGGTGATGGTGCTGTCAGGCGTGCGCCACTTCAGGCACTGACGAGAGGCTCCTTCAGGAACACCGCGGAGCCGGCTTTGCCGGGCCGCAGGTGTTGCCCTCGGTAGGGGGTTGGCGAAGCGACACGAAGTGCGCGTAGCCTGGGGCGAGCCTATTCCCCGAACCGGTATTTCAGCTGGAAGGTGACGGCGCCATAGAGCCGGTTCTTGATGGTCGGCACGTAGGCGATGTTCAGGCCCCAGTTCTTGCCTTCGATGGCCGCCACCGGAAGGATGGCCGGGAACCAGTTGCCGTTGCGGTAGTTGGGGTAGCCGTCGAAGCCGCCGACCACGGCGCCGAACTTCACGCCGTAGAACTCGATGGGCAGTACATACAGCCCGAGGTAGTTCGACTGCCGGCGGTCGCTGTTGCGGAAGGTACCCGCCGTGACACGGTACGTGTCGTTCAGCGGGTACTCGAAGCCCAGCCCCTGGTTGACGTTTTCCAGGCCCTTGCCGCTGTCGAAGTGCGCCGAGTAGAAGCCCGGGTTGATCCAGACTTTCTTCAGGTCGAAAGAGTCCTGCGCTGACGCGAGGCCGGGAATGAGAAGAGCGATGCTCAAGACCGGCAGCGTGCGCAGGGAGTTCATGGGCTAGGGGGTTCTGAAGATTTGTCTTGCGGCTTCGATGGTGGCGGCGATGTCGTCGTCGCTGTGGGCTGCGCTCACGAAGCCTGCCTCGTAAAGCGCGGGGGCAATATACACGCCGCGATCGAGCAAACCGTGAAACAGCGCATTGAATTTCGCGTTGTCGGTTGTCATCACGGTGGCATAGTTTTGCGGCAGATCTTTCATCAGGAAAAAGCCGAACATGCCGCCTTCGCTGTCGGCGTTGAAGGGCTGGCCCTCGGCGGCCGCTGCGGCCTTCAGGCCGTCGACCAGCGAGCGCGTCCTCTTGCCGAGCGCCTCGTAGAAACCGGGCTTGGCAATTTCCTTCAAGGTGGCGAGGCCGCAGGCCGTGGCCACCGGATTGCCCGACAGCGTGCCGGCCTGATAGACCGGACCCAGCGGCGCGAGCTGTTCCATGATCGCGCGCGGGCCGCCGAAGGCCGCGAGCGGCATTCCGCCGCCGATGACCTTGCCCAGCACCGTGAGGTCGGGCTTGATGCCCAGCACGCCTTGCGCGCCATGCAGGCCCACGCGAAAGCCCGTCATCACTTCATCGAACACCAGCAGCGCGCCATGCTGCGTGCAGAGCTCGCGGCAGCGCCTGGCGAATTCGGGCGTGGCGCGCACGAAGTTCATGTTGCCGGCGATGGCCTCGATCATCAGGCAGGCGATGTCCTTGCCATGCAGTGCGAAAGCTTCTTCCAGCTGCTGCAGGTTGTTGTACTCCAGCACGATGGTGTGCTGCACCACCTCGGGCGGCACGCCGGCCGAGGTCGGGTTGCCGAAGGTGGCGAGGCCGGAGCCGGCCTTCACGAGCAGCGCGTCGGCGTGGCCGTGATAGCAGCCCTCGAACTTGATGATGCTCTTGCGGCCGGTGGCGCCGCGCGCCAGGCGCAGCGCGCTCATGGCGGCCTCGGTGCCCGAGCTGACCAGGCGCACCATTTCCATCGACGGCACCAGCGCGAGGATGGCCTCGGCCAGTTCGATCTCGCGCTCGGTCGGCGCGCCGTAGGAGAAGCCTTCGAGCACGGCCTTCTGCACCGCCTCGACCACGGCGGGATGGCCGTGGCCCAGGATCATCGGACCCCAGGAGCCGATGTAGTCGATGTAGCGCTTGTCGTTGGCGTCCCAGAAATAGGCACCTTGCGCGCGCTGGATGAAGCGCGGCGTGCCGCCCACGGCCTTGAAGGCGCGCACGGGCGAGTTGACGCCGCCGGGGATCACGGCGCGGGCGCGTTCGAAAAGGGTGTTGTTGCGGTCAGTATTTGGCATCGGGACTCAGCAGGGTTTTTTCAGTGGGGGCCGCCGCGCACGGCCGCCCGAAGCGGCCGGCCCGCCCCCGGTAGGGGGTAGGCGAAGCGACACGAAGTGCGCGCAGCCTGGGGGCGAGCAACATTTCAGTGTCGGGTGTCGTGTGGGGGGAGGGCGAAGTCCTGCGGGGCGTCCGGGTCTTCATCCTCTTCGTCGTCTTCCGGTTCGGCCCAGAAGAGGCGGTTGGGCAGCACATGGCCCATGCCGGGGCGAAAGCCCGCGTCGAGGCAGCGGTCCATGTAGGCCAGCGCTTCGGTGGTCGCGGCCACGAGGTCGGTGCCGCTGGCCAGCAGGGCGGCCAGCGCGGCCGACAGGGTGTCGCCGGCGCCGGTGAACACGGCTTCGAGGCGCTCGTACTTTTCGCTCGTGAGCACCGACTGCGGCGAGGCCAGCACGTTGTCGATGAACTGGTCCGGCAGCACCAGGCCAGTCACCAGCGTGTATGCCACGCCGAACTCGCCGGCGGCCTTGGCAATGTCGCGCGCAGTGGGTGGCCGCTCTCCGTTCCAGTCCGGCAGCAGCCAGCGCCACAGCGTGCTGTGGTTTCCTACCAACACGGTCGTCTGGGGCAGAACGAGCTCGCGGAAGGCGTCCAGGTAGGGCTCGATCAGGTTTTCGTCCCACCACGACAGGTTGGGCATGTAGGCCACCACGGGCACGTCGGGGTAGTCGGCGGCGGTCTCGGCGATGGTGCTCAGCGCGTCCGGCGTGCCGACGAAGCCCACCTTGATGAGCTGGACCTCGACGTCCTCGAGGATCGAGCGCGCCTGCTCGGCGATGGCTTCCTCGTCGAAGGCGAAGTGGTCGAAAATCTCGGCCGTGTCCCGGGCGTAGGCGCCGGTGACGACGGGCAGCACGTGCGCCCCCACCGAGGCCATGGCCAGCGCGTCGGCGCCCAGCCCGCCCGCGCCGCTGGGGTCGCTGGCATTGAACACCAGCACGCAGGGCGGATTCAGGTCGCGCTCGGCTACCTCGTCCTCGGCCTGCGGGGGGTCGTTAAGATCGCCCGGTTTGCGGGCGTTATCTGCTGGAAGTAAGTAGATGGTCATACGCCGGGCTCGATCCCCTGGATGGTGGCATAGGCGCGACGTTTACAGTCCGCCAGTGAGATACGCATAGATACACTCGTTGCATTTAATGAACAAGGACTTTAAGCTCCGATGAATACGAAAACTTGGATGTGCCTGATTTGTGGGTGGATCTATGACGAAGCGGTTGGTGTACCAGAGGACGGTATCGCGGCAGGCACGGCCTGGGCCGACGTTCCGATGAACTGGACCTGTCCTGAGTGCGGTGCGCGCAAGGAAGACTTCGAAATGGTTGAAATCTGAAAGCATGGCATAGATAGAGCTACGCGGTCTGCGTCGGTGTTCGGCGCGGCGGGCTTCCAAGTCTCATGAGCAGGAGCGTTTGCAATGGGCCCGAATGGATCTGGTTACAAGGTGCTGGTCATCGACGACAGCAACACCATCCGGCGCAGTGCCGAGATTTTTCTGAAGCAGGGCGGGCACGAGGTTCTTCTCGCGGAAGACGGTTTCGATGCGCTCTCCAAGGTTAACGACCACAAGCCGCACCTGATTTTCTGCGACATCCTGATGCCGCGGCTCGACGGCTACCAGACCTGCGCCATCATCAAGCGCAACGCTCATTTCTCCAACGTCCCCGTCGTCATGTTGTCTTCGAAAGACGGTGTATTCGACAAGGCGCGCGGCCGCATGGTCGGCTCCCAGGACTACCTGACCAAGCCATTCACCAAAGACCAGCTGCTGCAGGCCGTGCAGCAGTTTGGCATCGTTCAACAGGAAGCGCAGTAATGCCCATTCGCAAAATCCTCGTCGTCGACGACTCCAAGACCGAGCTCGTCTTCCTCACCGACCTCCTCCAGAAGAATGGCTTTGCCGTCAAGACCGCGGAAAACGCGGACGACGCCATGCGCCGCCTCGAGGAAGAGCACCCCGACCTGATCCTGATGGACGTCGTGATGCCCGGCCAGAACGGCTTCCAGCTCACGCGCGCCATCGCACGCGACCCGAAGTACGCGGCCATCCCGATCATTCTCTGCACCAGCAAGAACCAGGAAACCGACCGCGTCTGGGGCATGCGCCAGGGCGCCCGCGACTACATCGTGAAGCCGGTCAACGCAGCCGACCTGATGTCCAAGATCAGCGCGCTGAACTGAGCGAAAGCCTGCCCAGTCCATGGCGAATCGCGATGCTCTGAGAGCCTTCCAGTCCCGGCTGGCGAGCCGCCTGCAGGCCGCTCGCACCACCGGCGTGGCTGCCACGTGGCTGGCGGTCGAGGCGGGCGAGGGCAAATACCTTTTCCCGCTGGGGCATGCCGGCGAAATCTTTCCCTGGACGCCGCCGCAGCCCGTGCCCTACACGGAGCCGTGGTTCCTAGGCGTGGCCAATCTGCGCGGCGGCCTCTACGGCGTGGTGCAGCTGTCGGCATTCGCCTCCGGCGGCCCAGGCACGCAGGCGGCCTCCGAGGCGGCGCGCATCCAGTCGCGGCTCGTTGCTTTCAACGAACTGCTCGAAGTCAACTGCGCATTGCTGGTCGATCGACTGGCGGGGTTGCGAGGTGCGGAAGCCTTCACGGCCTCCGAGCCTCCCGGCGCAGAAGCACCTGCCTGGCACGGGCATCTGTACACCGACGCGGCAGGGGAGCGCTGGCAGGAAGTCAACCTGCAGGCGCTTTCGCAGCAACCCCAGTTTTTGAGTATTGGTGCGTAGTGCCTCGGCACGCAGCACCCGAAACCACCTGAAGGACCGACCGTGAGCTCGATCGCCGACAAGTTCAAGAAATTACTGCCCGTGAACAACGGGAACGACAAGGCCCCCGTCGACGGCTCCGGTGCGATATCGCTCGACGATGTCGACACGGTTCAGGTTCCGGACGAAAAGACCGTGAGGCTCGCCAGGAAGGGCGGCACGACCGACACCAGCTTCGGCGATGTCGAGCTGCCCGGTGGCGGCGACGCCGCCAACGAGCCCGGCGCCGCCGCGCTCGACGCCGTGCCCGACACCTCGGGCGGCCGCGTGGGCGCCGCCCCCGCCAGGCAGCAGCGCATCCTGGCGATCTTGCTGGCGGTGGTGGTGCTGTTGCTGCTGCTGGTGGCAGGCTCCGCCATTCTTCGCGCGGAACGCCTGGCGCAACAGGTGGCGGCCACCGGCCAGTCGCTGATGCAGTCGCAGCGTCTTGCCAAGTCGATCTCGCAGGCCCTCGTCGGCAGCGCCTCGGCGTTCGTCGAAGTGAAGGACAGCGCAGACGACCTCACGCGCCGCGTGCAGGGCCTGACCAACGGCGACGAATCGCTGCGCCTGGAGCGCGTGGGCAACCAGTACGACGAGGAGATGAACAAGATCAATCCTCTCGTCACCCGCGCCGACACCAGCGCCAAGGCCGTGCTGGCCCAGCGCCAGATCCTGACGCAGGTGGGTGCCGCTTTGCGCGACATCAACCAGCAGTCGTCCACGCTGCTCGAAATGACGGAAACCGTCGCGTCGCTGAAGATGCAGCAGAACGCCACGCTGCCCGAAATCTCGGCCGCCGGCCAGCTCGTGATGCTGACGCAGCGCATCGGCAAGTCGACCAACGAGTTCTTCACGGTCGAGGGTGTGAACCCCGACGCCGTGTTCCTGCTGGGCAAGGACTTGAACACCTTCCAGGAAACCACCCGCGGCCTGCTCGACGGCAATGCGCAGCAGCGTTTCCCCGGCTCGAAAGACCCGCAGACGCGTGAGCAGCTCGAAGCCATCCTGAAGACCTACGAGCAGATGCGCACCCAGGCCTCCGCCATTCTGGGCAACCTGCAGGGCCTGGTGGCGGCGCGCGAAGCGCAGGCTTCCATCCTGACCGACAGCGAGCCGCTGCGTAAGTCGCTCGGCGACCTGCAGGACAAGCTCTCGGCCCGCACCGGCCTGGGCGCCGGCACCATCGTGCTGCTGTTCGTGCTGTCGCTGGCCGCCCTGGCACTCGCCGGCGCCATCGGTTTCGTGCAGGTGCGCGAAGGCCGCGAACGTGCCGCCGTCGCCGAACGCGAGCGTCTGGCCGCCGAGCAGGCTTCGGAAGAAGCCGGCCGCGTGAACAACGCCAACCAGGCCGCCATTCTTCGGCTGATGAACGAACTGCAGACAGTGGCCGAAGGCGACCTGACGCAGGAAGCCACCGTGACCGAGGACATCACCGGCGCCATCGCCGACTCGGTGAACTACACGGTGGAAGAACTGCGCCTGCTGGTGGGCAACGTGCAGAACACGGCGACCCGCGTGGCGCAGACGACGTCGCAGGTGGAAAGCACCTCGACCGAACTGCTCGCCGCTTCGACCGAACAGCTGCGCGAGATTCGCGAAACCGGCCAGTCGGTGCTGACCATGGCCGAGCGAATCAACGGCGTGTCTTCCCAGGCGCAAGAGTCGGCCACGGTGGCGCGCCAGTCGCTGCAGGCCGCATCGTCGGGCCTGCAGGCCGTGCAGAACGCCATCGGCGGCATGAACTCCATCCGCGACCAGATCCAGGAAACCTCCAAGCGGATCAAGCGCCTGGGCGAATCGTCCCAGGAGATCGGTGAAATCACCGAGCTGATCTCGGACATTACCGAACAGACCAACGTGCTGGCTCTGAACGCAGCCATCCAGGCCGCATCCGCCGGTGAAGCCGGCCGGGGCTTCTCGGTGGTGGCGGAAGAAGTTCAGCGACTGGCCGAACGCTCCGCGGACGCCACGCGCCAGATTTCGGCGCTGGTGAAGGCCATTCAGACCGACACGCAGGACGCGGTGGGCGCCATGGAGCGTTCCACGCAGGGTGTGGTCGAAGGGGCCAAGCTGTCCGACAACGCGGGCACCGCGCTGTCCGAGATCGACCGCGTGTCGCGCCGACTCGCCGACCTGATCGAGCAGATTTCGCAATCCGCCTCCCGCGAAGCCGATTCGGCCAACGTGGTGGCCGCGAACATCCAGCACATTTTTGCGGTGACGGAACAGACCGGAGAAGGTACGCGTACCACGGCCCAGCAGGTGCGCGAACTCTCGCAGATGGCCGAAGAACTGCGCCGCTCGGTAGCCCGTTTCAAGATTGCGTGACGATGCTCTCCCCCAGCCTTCGCGCACTTCGTGTCGCTTCGCCAACCCCCTTCCGGGGGCAACACCGGCGGCCCGGCAAAGCCGGTTCCGTGGTGTTCATTGAAGTGGCCGCGATGGCTTTGTGCATTCTGGGCGCGCAGCGCCCATCGGAAAACTGACAGCTAAAGAACGGCGAGCACCCAACGTGTCGATTCAAACCCCTGCCACGGCCCCCCTCGCCGGCAATTTGCCGGCCACCGAAGACCTCGGGCCGCTGGCCTGGGTGCTGGGAGAAATCCAGAAATCCCTCGACGGTGTCGGCAAGTCGTTGCGGCGCTTCGTGCGCGACGTGGGCTCGCCCGCTGAGCCCGACAGCGGGCCGTTGCAGATGGCCCGCCAGCAACTGCACCAGGCCGTCGGCGCGCTGCAGATGGTGGGGCACGCGTCGCCCGCGCTGGTGCTCGGCGCCATCGAGTTCGCGGTGCAGGGCTTCATTGCCGACCCGCAGCGCTGCACCGAAGCAGCGGTCCACAAGATCGAGCGTGCCGGCTTCGCCGTCACCGATTTCCTCAACGCCCTGCTGGCCGGCAAGCCGGTGTCGTCGGTGGCGTTGTTTCCCCAGTACCGCGACGTGCTGGAGCTGGTCGGCAACGAGCGCGTGCATCCTGCCGACCTCTGGGGCATGGCATGGCGCTGGGTCGAGATCAAGCCCGCGCTCACGCAGGCCGCCATCGCCTACGACCCGTCCGTGCGCTCGCGGCTCGACCGCGAAGTGCTGCAGCTGGTCAAGTCCGGCGACACGCAGGCCGCGCGCCGGCTGCATGCGCTGTGCCTGGGGCTGGGCCGCGGCGCGCTGCTGCCGCGCGTTGCCAGTTTCTGGACGCTGGCCGCCGGTTTCTTCGAGGCGCTGGCACTGGGCCTGATCCCGCCCGACGCCTACGTCAAGCGCGCCGCTTCGCGCGTGCTCTTGCAATACGCCACGCTCGCGCGCGGCGACAGCGTGGTGTCCGACCGCCTCGGGCAAGACCTGCTGTTCTTCTGCGCCCAGGCCGTGCCCACCGCGCGCGAGGAAGCGCCCACGCTGCGCACCGTGCGCAGCGCCTGGGGCATCGCCAACGAACCGCGCGTCGACTACACCGTCGAGCAGTTCGGCCGCTTCGATCCGCTGGTGCTCTCGCAGGCCCGCAAGCGCATCGAGACCGCCAAGGAAATGTGGTCGGCGCTTTCGGGCGGCGACGTTTCGCGCACGCGCCAGGTGGCCGACACCTTCGCGCAGCTCGGCGAATCGCTGCAGAAGCTGCATCCGCCGAGCCTGCCGATGGTGCAGGCGCTGACCCACGCGGTCGAAGCCTCGCTGCGCGCCGGCCGGCCGCCCGACACCGAACTCGCGATGGAAGTCGCCACCTCGGTGCTCTACCTGGAGGCCGCGCTCGAAGACCTCGACCCGAGCGACCCGCAGCTCACGGCCCGCACGCTGCAGCTGGCCGGCCGCATCGAACGCGTGCAGGGCGGCGGCCATTCCGAGCCGCTCGAGCCGTGGATGGAAGACCTCTACCGCCGCGTGAGCGACCGCCAGACCATGGGCACCGTGGTCGACGAACTGCGCAGCCACCTGAGCGAACTCGAGAAGTCGCTCGACCAGTACTTCCGCCGGCCGGCCGAAAAAGGCCTGCTGCGTACCGTGCCGACGCAGCTCATGCAGATGCGCGGCGTGTTCTCGGTGCTCGGCCTCGACCAGGCCGCGCACACCGTGCAGCGCATGCGCGACGACGTCGAGGCAATGCTCGTCAGCGCCTCGCCGGCCGAGGAAATGGCCGGTTTCGACGCACTGGGCAACAACCTCGGCGCGCTCGGCTTCCTGATCGACATGCTGGGCTACCAGCCCGCGCTGGCCAAGCGCCTGTTCGTGTTCGACGCAGAGGCGGGCGAACTCAAGCCGCTGATGGGCCGCCAGGCCACCGACAGCTCGGCCGCCGACAGTGCCGCCGAGGACCAGGCCCCTGCCGCCGAAGCCGTGCTGAGCATCGAGGAAGTCGACGCCCAGATCGCCTCGAAGCTGGCCGCGCTGGCCACGCCCAACCGCAAGGCCAAGGTCTCGCCGATCGAGGAATTCAGCAACAAGGCCGACAGCTGGACGAACAAGATCGCCGGCCCGTCGGCGTTGCCCGACACCGAAGTCACCGAGCTCGAAGAAGACGACCTGCAGAACATCTTCCTGGACGAGGCCCGCGAGGTGGTGCAGAACGGCCTGGAGGCCATTGCCGAACTCGCCAGCTATCCGGACGACACCGAAGAGCTCACCATCCTGCGCCGCGCCTTCCACACGCTGAAGGGCAGTTCGCGCATGGTCGGCCTCACCGAATTCGGCGACGCTGCCTGGTCGCTGGAGCAGGTGCTCAACACCTGGCTGGCCGACCAGCGCGCGGCCACGCCCGAGCTGCTGTCCGGCACCGAAAGAACCCTGCGCGAATTCAGCGAATGGGTCGAGGCCATCGCGTCCGGCCAGCCGCATTCGTGGCAGGCCGCTCCGTTCAGCCGCGTAGCCAACGCACTGCTGGCCGGAGAGCCAGTGCCGCCGCCAGTGCGCGTGGCCGATGCCGAGGCCCTGGCGGTCGCGGCGCGTCACATTGCCGCCGAGACGCCCGTGGTGGCGCCGGCCGTGGCGCCGCTGCCGATGCCGGCGCTTCCGGACCTGCCCGACCTGTCGCTGACGCCGGAGCCGGTGTCGCCCGCAGCCCATGCTGCCCCCGAATCCGCACAGGAACCGGCGCTGGAGCCCCTCGACTGGGCCGAGCCCGTGTCCGCGCAGCCTCCTGAGGCCGACGACGATTTCGCGTCGACCGACTTCATCGATTTCGAAGCCAAGCAGAACACCGAACCCGCACCGTTGCTGAGCCTGCCCAGCGGCGACGAGTTCGACTTCCTCGCCCCAGCAAAGACGCAGGCACGCGCCGAGCCCGAACTGGAGGTGCAGCCGCCCGCCGAGCCCGAGGTGCCGGCCGAACCCGTGGCCAGCGTCGAGCCCGAATCGCCTGCGGCGCCCAGCCTGCCCGACCTGGCCTGGGAGCCCGAGCTGGAGCCAGTGCCCGTTCAGGCTCACGAGCCCGAAGTCATCGAAGCGGCACAGCCGCCGCACGAAGAAGAAGAGCCGGAACTGCAGCTGGCGGCCGAGCCCGAGCATGAGCCTGCCGCTGTGGCTGAACCGGAGCCGGAGCTGGAGCCCGTTGCCATCGAGCTCGAAGTCGAGCCGCAGCCCGAACCCGCGCCGGTCATCGCCGAAGTGCTCGCACCCATCGTCGAAGCGCCTGCCGCGCCCGTCGAGCCGCAGATCCTCGTCGCCGACGAGCTGCCGGAGCCGGTCGAGGCCCAGGCTGCCCACCAGGTGCAACAGCCGCAGCAGGCAGTCGAGGAAATCGCCGTCTCCTCCAGCGCCGAAGACCAGGTCAAGGTGATCGGTCCGCTGCGCATCGGCATTGCCCTCTACAACGTCTACCTCAACGAAGCCGACGAATGGTCCCGCCAGCTGGCGACCGATGTCGGCGAATGGGCGCTCGAATCGCATGAGCGCCTGCCCGACTCGACCGTCGCGCTGGCCCACTCGCTGGCCGGCAGCTCGGCCACCGTCGGCTTCCACAGCCTGTCGGGCATGGCCCGCCTGTTCGAATCCGCGCTGCAGCACCTGCAGATGCAAGGCAGCGGCACGCGCGAGCAGGGCATGGTGCTGGTGGCCGCGGCCGACGAGCTGCGCCGCCTGCTGCACCAGTTCGCGGTCGGCTTCCTGCGCGACCCGGCCGAGGGCACGCTGCAGGCGCTGCGCGACATCGCCAATTCGCCGATGCCGACCGAAGTCGCCATGCGCGCCGAAGCCCGGCCGCTGCAGCAGGTGGTGTCCACCGAAAGCATCGCCGACGTGGCGCTCGACGACTCCGAGGACGCCATCGACCTGGCCGACGCGGTCGACGTCGACCTGTTCCCGATCTTCGAGGAAGAGGCGGCGGAACTGCTGCCCCAGCTCGGCGAATCGCTGCGCCAGTGGGCGCACCACCCGGACGACAGCGCGCCGCGCGCCTCGGTGCTGCGCACGCTGCACACGCTCAAGGGCAGCGCGCGCCTGGCCGGCGCCATGCGCCTGGGCGAACGCGCGCACCGCATGGAGTCCGAGATCGAACTCCTGGGCTCGCAAGGCGCCGAGCGTGCCGACATCGAAAAACTGCTCGGCCGCCTCGACGCGCTGCAGGCCACCTTCGACGCGCTGCGCGCGGCCGACGACGCCACGCAGGTCGAGCTGGCCCAGCTCGTGGCGAGCGCCAGCGCTTCCGCGCCCGCCGCCCAGCTGGTGCAGGTCGCGCCCGAAGCCGGCGTGCCGGCCAACGACGAGAACGCGGCGCCCGTACCGGGCGACGAAGACGACACGGCCGGAGACATCGCACCGGCCACGGCATACGCGCTGCAACCGCGCCCGGCGCCCACGCTGCTCGCACCCCTGCGCGCCGTGTCGAGCCAGGCGGTGCGCATCCGCACCCAGCTGCTCGACCGCCTGGTCGCGCAGACCGGCGAGGTCATCATCACGCGTTCGCGCCTGGAGGCCGAGCTGGGCCAGCTGCGCGGCTCGCTGTCTGACCTCACGGGCAACCTGGACCGCCTGCGCCAGCAGCTGCGCGACATCGAGGTGCAGGCCGAAAGCCAGATGCAGTCGCGCCTCGCGCAGGCCAAGGATTCGCAACAGAGCTTCGACCCGCTGGAGTTCGACCGCTTCACCCGCGTGCAGGAACTCACGCGCATGATGGCCGAGTCGGTGAACGACGTGGCCACCGTGCAGCGCACCCTGCAGAAGACGGTGCAGGCGACGGAAGACGACCTCAGCGTGCAGGCGCGCCAGACGCGCGAACTGCAGCGCGGCCTGCTGCGCACGCGCATGGTGGAGTTCGAAGGCATTTCCGACCGCCTCTACCGCGTGGTGCGCCAGGCCTCCAAGGACACCGGCAAGCAGGTGCGCCTGGACATCGTCGGCGGCTCCATCGAAATGGACCGCGGCGTGCTGGACCGCATGACGCCCGCCTTCGAGCACCTGCTGCGCAACTGCGTGGCCCACGGCATCGAGGACGCTGCGGCACGCGAGAAGGCCGGCAAGGACGCCAGCGGCCTGATCGTCATCGACCTGCACCATGAAGGCAACGACGTCTCAGTGAGCTTCCGCGACGACGGCGCCGGCCTGGACAACAAGCGCATTGCCGAGCGCGCCCGCGTGCTGGGCCTGATCGGCGCCGACCAGGAGCTGTCCGCCGAGGAAGCCACCGAACTGATCTTCAAGCCCGGCTTCTCGACGGCGGGGCAGGTCTCCGAGCTGGCCGGCCGCGGCATCGGCATGGACGTGGTGCGCGCGCAGATCGCGGCGCTCGGCGGCCGCATCGAAACCCACAGCACGCCGGGCCAGGGCACCACCTTCAAGCTGGTGCTGCCGCTGACCACCGCCGTGACGCACGTGGTGATGCTGCGTGCGGGCGAGGTGTCGATCGGCGTGCCGTCGAACCTGGTGGAACTGGTGCAGCGCGTGAGCGGCACCGACCTGGAAGCGGCCTACCTGCACAACAGCCATCCCTTCGGCAGCGAGCAGGTGCCGTTCTACTGGGCCGGCGCGCTGCTGCAGGCCTCGACCCGCAGCGAGCACGCGGCGGCCAAGAACAACACGCTCGTGGTCGTGCGAAGCGCGGCGCAGCGCGTGGCGCTGCACGTGGACGAAGTGCTGGGCAACCAGGAAGTCGTGGTGAAGAACCTCGGCCCGCAGCTGGCACGGCTGCCCGGCCTGGCCGGCATCTCGGTGCTGGCCTCGGGCGCGGTGGCGCTGATCTACAACCCGGTGGCGCTGGCGGCGGTGCACGGCGAGCAGGCGCGCGAGCGCCAGGCTGCCGCGTTGGCGGCGGCGCCGGCCCGCACGGCATCGGCCGAGGCGGAGCAGGGCGTGCCGCAGGAGCCGGCGCTGCTGGCCCCGGTGGCGCCGCAGATTCCGCTGGTGCTGGTGGTGGACGACTCCATCACCGTGCGCCGCGTCACGCAGCGCCTGCTGCAGCGCGAAGGCTATCGGGTGTCGCTCGCGGCCGACGGCCTGCAGGCACTCGAACGGCTGCAGCAGGAGCGCCCGGCGGTGGTGCTGTCGGACATCGAGATGCCGCGCATGGACGGCTTCGACCTGGCCCGCAACATCCGCGCCGACGCCGGCCTGGCCGAGCTGCCGATCATCATGATCACCTCGCGCATCGCCGAAAAGCATCGCGACTACGCGCGCACGCTGGGCGTGAACCACTACCTGGGCAAGCCGTATTCGGAAGAAGAACTGCTGCGCCTGGTGCGTGCGTACACGAGCGAGCCGGCGCTGGTGGCCGCTGCCGCCTGAGGCACATGCCTC
Source organism: Variovorax durovernensis (assembly GCF_977011995.1). Classification (NCBI taxonomy): domain Bacteria; kingdom Pseudomonadati; phylum Pseudomonadota; class Betaproteobacteria; order Burkholderiales; family Comamonadaceae; genus Variovorax; species Variovorax durovernensis. The sequence continues at coordinate 1,166,733 of NZ_CDRNCW010000001.1, forward strand.
GACAGAAATGAGAAAAATGAAAAAGGGGCCTCGCGGCCCCTTTTTCATTTCTGCAGCGCCTTGGCCCGCGCCACCCCATAGCGCTGCAGCGTCTTCTCGCGCGCCTCGGCATGGTCGACCACCGGCCTGGGATAGGTCTCGCCGAGCTTGATGCCGGCGGCTTCCAGCTCCACCGGCGACGCCAGCCACGGCGCGTGGATCGCCGCGTTCGACAGCCCCGCCAGCTGCGGCAGGTAGCGGCGGATGAACTTGCCTTCGGGGTCGAAGCGTTCGCTCTGCGTCACCGGGTTGAAGATGCGGAAGTAGGGCTGGGCGTCGCAGCCGCTCGAGCTGGCCCACTGCCAGCCGCCGTTGTTGGAGGCCAGCTCGAAGTCGTTCAGGTGCAGCGCGAAATAGGCTTCGCCGCGCCGCCAGTCCAGCCCCAGGTCCTTGCACAGGAAGCTCGCCACCACCATGCGCAGGCGGTTGTGCATGTAGCCGCTCTGGTTGATCTGCAGCATGGCCGCGTCCACCAGCGGGTAGCCGGTGCGGCCCTGGCACCAGGCGTCGAACAGCTGGTCGGCGTGCTTGCCGTGGTGCCACTGGATCTTGTCGTACTCGGGGCGGAAGCTCTTCGACTCGCCGCCCGTGTGCACGTACGGGAAGTGCGCCAGGATCTGGAAGTAGAAGTCGCGCCAGATCAGCTCGCTCAGCCAGGTTGCCGCCCCGGCATTGCCCTGCAGCGAAAGCTGGTGCGCCAGGCTCGCCATCTGCCGGATCGACACCGTGCCGAAGCGCAGGTGCACACCCATGTAGCTGGGGCCGCGCACCGCCGGGAAGTTGCGCGCGTCGTCGTAGCGGTCGATGCGCTCGAAGAAGTCTTCGAACAGCGCGCCGGCGCCCTTGGTGCCGGTCGGTATTTCCAGCGTCGACAGGTTGCTTTTCTCGAAGCCGAGTTCGCCCAGCGAGGGCACCGGCTCGCGGTAGGCCTCGGGCGGCGGCGCCAGCGCATCGGCATGGCCGCGCACCGGGTACGACTTGAGGAAGAAGGAATCGACCTTGGCCAGCCAGGCCCGCTTGTAGGGCGTGAACACCGTGTACGGCTGGCCGGTCTTGGTCATGACCTCGTCGCGGTCGAAGACGGTCGAGTCCTTGTAGGTGTGGAAGGTGACGCCCGCGTTGGCCAGCGCGCCGAACACCTTGGCGTCGCGCTCCAGCGCGTCGGGCTCGTCGTCGCGGTTGGCGAACACGGCCTGCACGTCGAGGTCGCGGGCCAGCGCCGGGATTTCCTGCACCGCCAGGCCGTGCCGCACGATCAGCCCTCCGCCCAGCGCGCGCAGCTCGGCTTCGAGCTCCACCAGGGATTCGCGGATGAACTCCACCCGCCGGTCGACCGTGGGCAGCGGGTCCAGGATCGCCTTGTCGAAGATGAAAACGCAGACCACCTGGCGGCAGGCCCGCAGCGCGCGGTAGAGGGCGGCGTTGTCGTCCACGCGAAGGTCGCGGCGGAACCACATGAGCCCTTTGGGATAGGTCTTGTCGACGGCCAGTAAAATCGGAGGCATATGGCTGCCGATTCTGCCCCGATGAACCTCACGCATCACTTTTTGATAGCGATGCCCGGGATGGAAGACAAAACTTTCAACCGCAGCGTCGTGTACCTCTGCGAACACAGCGAGCGCGGCGCGCTCGGGCTGGTGATCAACAAACCCAGCGACATCAACCTCAAGGTGCTTTTCGAGAAGATCGAGCTGCACCTGGCCCGCCCGGAGCTGGGCGAGGCCCCCGTCTTCCAGGGCGGCCCGGTGCAGACCGAGCGCGGCTTCGTGCTGCACGAGCCGGTCTTCACCCAGGCCGAAAAGCCCGAGGAATCGGTCTACGCCTCGACCATGACCATCCCCGGCGGGCTCGAGATGACCACCTCCAAGGACGTGCTGGAGGCCCTGGCCACCGGCGCCGGCCCGCGCAAGGTGCTGGTCTCGCTGGGCTATTCGGCCTGGGGCGAGGGCCAGCTCGAGTCGGAACTGGCCGAGAACAGCTGGCTCACCGTAGGCGCCGACCCGGCCGTGATCTTCGACACCCCGGTCGACCAGCGCTACGACAAGGCGCTGCTGCTGCTGGGCCTGGAGGCCTGGAAGCTCTCGCCGCTGGCCGGACACGCTTGAGCGCCGTCATGCCAGACGCTCCTGCTCCCGGCGCTTCCGCTTCCCCTTCCGTTCCCGCTGCCGTTCCTGCCCATTTCCAGACCTTCCTGGCCTTCGACTACGGCCTGAAGCGCACCGGCGTGGCCAGCGGCAACCGGCTGCTGGGCACCGCCACCCCGCAAGCGACCATCAAGGCCGAGGGTGCCGACGCCCGCTTCGCACAGGTCGAGGCGCGCATCAAGGAATGGCAGCCCGACGCGCTGGTGGTCGGCGTCCCTTATCACCCCGACGGCGCCCCGCACGAGAACACCCGCCGCGCGCAGAAGTTCGCGCGCCAGATGCGCGGCCGTTTCAATCTCCAGGTGTTCGAGGTCGACGAGCGCTACAGCACCACCGAGGCCCTGTCGTCAGGCGCCCGAGATGCCGATGCCGCCTCTGCCTGCATCATCCTGGAGCAATTCCTGAGGAGTCTCCAATGACGAGGCTCTCCCCCAGGCTTCGCGCACTTCGTGTCGCGTCTCCTCCCCCCTCGCCGGGGGCAACACCGGTGGCCCGGCAAGGCCGGTTCCACGGTGTTCCTCGAATTTCCCTTTTCATTGCCTTGGAGCAACCATCGTGAGCTCTCCTGTCCCCGACGCCGAGTCGCTGTATATCGATCTGCTGGCCGGCGTAAAGACGCTGATGCGCCCTGAAACCAGGCTGGTCGGCATCACCTCCGGCGGCGCCTGGCTGGTCGAGCGGCTGCAGAAAGACCTGGGCCTGCCCGGCGCGCCCGGCGTCATCTCGTCGGCCATGCACCGCGACGACTTCGCGCGGCGCGGCCTCTCGGCCAGCGCGCAGACGGCGCTGCCCTTCGACGTGAACGGCACCGACGTGCTGCTGCTCGACGACGTGCTTTACACCGGCCGCACCATCCGCGCGGTGCTCAACGAGCTGTTCGACTTCGGCCGCCCGGCCTGCGTGCGGCTCGCGGTGCTGGTCGATCGCGGCGGGCGCGAGCTGCCGGTGGCCGCGGACTTCGCCGCCACCACGCTCACGCTGCCGGCTACCCAGCTGCTGGCACTCGCGCGAGCCGACGACGGCGCCTTCAGCCTGAAGGTCGAGGAGAACCGCTGATGCTCTACAAGCGAAACCCCCAGCTCAACAAGCATGGCGAGCTGATCCACCTGCTGTCGATCGAGGGCCTGCCCAAGGACATCGTCACGCACATCCTCGACACGGCCGCCAACTTCACGAGCGTGAGCGACCGCGAGGTGAAGAAGGTGCCGCTGCTGCGCGGCAAGAGCGTGTTCAACCTGTTCTTCGAGAACAGCACGCGCACGCGCACCACCTTCGAGATCGCGGCCAAGCGCCTCTCCGCCGACGTCATCAACCTCGACATCGCGCGCTCCTCGGCCACCAAGGGCGAGTCGCTGCTCGACACCATCGCCAACCTGAGCGCGATGGCGGCCGACCTGTTCGTGGTGCGTCACAGTGAGTCGGGCGCGCCGTACCTTATCGCGCAGCATGTGGCGCCGCATGTGCACGTGGTGAACGCCGGCGACGGCCGCCATGCGCACCCGACGCAGGGGCTGCTCGACATGTACACGATCCGCCACTACAAGAAAGACTTCTCGAACCTCACGGTCGCGATCGTCGGCGACGTGCTGCATTCGCGCGTGGCACGCTCCGACATCCATGCGCTCACCACGCTGGGCTGCGCCGAGGTGCGCGTGGTCGGCCCCAAGACACTGGTGCCCGCCGACATGGCCGGCATGGGCGTGCGCGTGTTCCATACGCTCGAAGAGGGCATCAGGGACTGCGACGTCGTCATCATGCTGCGCCTGCAGAACGAGCGCATGAGCGGCGCGCTGCTGCCGTCGTCGCAGGAGTTCTTCAAGACCTTCGGCCTCACGCCGGAGAAGCTGCAACTGGCCAAGCCCGACGCCATCGTGATGCACCCGGGCCCGATCAACCGGGGCGTGGAGATCGACTCCGCCGTGGTCGACGGCAAGCAGAGCGTGATCCTCCCGCAGGTCACCTTCGGCATCGCGGTCCGCATGGCCGTCATGAGCATCGTCGCAGGTAACGAAGCATAGACATGTTGCTCGTCCCCAGTCTTCGCGCACTTCGTGTCGCTTCGCCAACCCCCTGCCGGGGGCAACACCAGTGGCCCGGCAAAGCCGGTTCCACGGTGTTTCCCGAAAAGGCCATGACTGTCACCGGAAGTACAGACGCATGAACATCCACATCACCAACGGCCGCGTCGTCGACCCCGCATCGCGCACCGACAAAAAAGCCGACATCGTCATCGCCGACGGAAAGATCGCCGGCATCGGCGCCAGCATTCCCGCCGGCTTCAAGGCCGAGCGCACCATCGACGCCACGGGTTGCATCGTCGCGCCCGGCCTGGTCGACCTGGCCGCACGCCTGCGCGAGCCCGGCTACGAGCACGAAGGCATGCTCGAAAGCGAAATGGCCGCGGCCATTGCCGGCGGCGTGACCAGCCTCGTGTGCCCTCCGGACACCGACCCGGTGCTCGACGAACCCGGCCTGGTCGAGATGCTCAAGTTCCGCGCCGAGAAGCTGCAGGGCGCCCGCCTGTTCCCGCTGGGCGCGCTCACGCGCAACCTTGCCGGCGGCGTGCTGACCGAAATGGCCGAGCTCACCGAGGCCGGCTGCATCGGCTTCGGCCAGGCCGACGTGCCGCTGACCGACACGCAGGTGCTGCAGCGCGCGCTGTCGTACGCCAGCACCTTCGGCTACACAGTGTGGCTGCGCCCGCAGGACCGCGACCTGGGCAAGGGCGTCGCCGCCAGCGGCCCGCTGGCCACGCGGCTGGGCCTGGCCGGCGTGCCGGTGTCGGCCGAGACCATCGCCATCTTCACCATCGTCGAGCTGATGAAGGCCACCGGCGCCCGGGTGCACCTGTGCCGCATCTCCAGCGCGCGCGGCGTGGCGCTGGTGCGCGACGCCAAGGCGCAGGGGCTGCCGCTGACCTGCGACGTCAGCATCAACTCGCTGCACCTGGTCGACACCGACATCGGCTACTTCGACAGCCGCGCCCGCCTGAACCCGCCGCTGCGCCAGCAGGGCGATCGCGATGCGCTCTCGGCCGCGCTGGCCGACGGCACCATCGACGCGCTGGTGTCCGACCACACGCCGGTCGAGGCCGACGCCAAGACGCTGCCGTTCGCCGAATCCGAAGCGGGCGCCACCGGGCTCGAGCTGCTGCTGCCGCTCGCGCTGCTGTGGAGCGAGCGCAGCGGCGCGGGCATTGCGCGCGCCATCGAGGTCGTGACCTCGGCGCCCGCCCGCCTGCTGGCCGCCGCCGACGCTGACACCGGCATCGGCCGCATCGTGGAAGGCGGCGTGGCCGACCTGTGCATCGTCGACCCCGCGCTCGAATGGCAGGTGCGGCCCGACGCGCTCAAGAGCCAGGGCAAGCACACGCCGTTCGCCGGCTATCCGATGCAGGGCCGCGCGCGCCATACGCTGGTCGCCGGCCGCGTGGTCCACGGCTAGAAATGAAGCTCACCCCCAGTCTTCGCGCACTTCGTGTCGCTACGCCAACCCCGTTGCAGGGGGCAACACCGGCGGCCCGGCAAAGCCGGCTCCGCGGTGTTCCGCGATCACGCATTGAAAGCTGAGAGGACGCACGCCCTATGCTTCATTCTCTGAAGGCCTGCTCGCGTCTGCTGCACGCGGTGGGGCACGCGGTGGTGGGTTGGTGGACCATTCGCCACAAGTTCCCCAGCCTGCCGCAGGAAGAGCGCAATGCGCGCGTGCAGGCGTGGTCCAGGCGCATGCTGCAGATCATGGGCATCACGCTCAAGGTGCAGGGCACGCCGCCGGCGCAAGGGCCGGTGCTGCTCATCTGCAATCACCTGTCGTGGCTCGACATCACCTGCCTGCACGCAGCGCGCCATGTGCGCTTCGTGTCGAAGTCGGACGTCAAGAGCTGGCCGCTGATCGGCACGCTTTCCACCGGCTCCGGCACGCTTTACATCGAGCGTGAGCGCCGCCGAGACGCGCTGCGCGTGGTGCATCACATGACCGAGGCCCTGCGCGAGGGCGACCTGATCGGCGTGTTCCCCGAAGGCACCACCAGCGACGGGCGCGGGCTGCTGCCGTTCCATGCCAACCTGCTGCAGGCGGCCATTTCTTCGGGTGCGCCGGTGCTGCCCGCCGCGCTGCGCTTTGCCGATGCCGCCACCGGCGAGACCAGCCAGGCGCCGCGCTACATCGGCGACGACAACCTGCTCGCCTCTCTGTGGAACACGCTGCGCGCGCCGCCACTGTTGGCCATCGTGCGCTACGGCGAGCCGCAGGAGTCGCACGGCCGCGACCGGCGCGAATGGGCGCTGTCGCTGCATGAAGACGTGCAGCAGTTGCGCCGCGAAACCCACTGACCCGCTCACCGGGCGCGGCCCAAAAAAAACGCTCCCGAAGGAGCGCTTAACGACGCGGATGCGCCGTGAGGAGGAACCGTCTCTCGAGCAACCGGGGGATGTTTCCTGTGAGGGTCAGAGAATGCCGAAGATCTTCAGGCCGATGATCACGATCAGGGGCACGCCGCAAAGCCAGAGGATGATGCTTTTCATTGTTCAGGTCTCCAAAGCCAACTAAGTAAGCCTGAAGGTTCGCCGCAGCCGCGGCCGGTGCATGCGGGAGAAAGCTAGTCAAGCGCGTGGGCGAGTGCCTACAACTGTCCCGATTCGCCCTGCGGTGGCGCGCCGGATTTCCTCTTGGGCCTGAAGGCGCCGGGCTGCTGGTCGGTCCAGCGCCTGAACGCCTGGCGGAAGTTGGAGCCGTCGCTGAACCCCAGCCGGGCCGCGATTTCTTCCTGCGTCAGGTCGGTGTCGCGAAGGTAGGCAATGGCCTGGTCCATCAGCACGTTCGAGCGCAGTCCGCGAAAGGACGTGCCGGCTTCCTGGAGCCTGCGCCGCAAAGTGCGCGGATTCATCTTCAGCTCGCCCGCGATGTCATCGATGTCGAGCGCGGGCTTTTCCGCGTGCTGCGCCGCAAGCAGGGCGCGCACCCGCGCTTCGATGCCGACCCGGGCGGAAAGCTTCTTCAGCAGCACGTCGCAGCCGGCGCGCACCATCGCCATGCTGATCGCATTGGCGTGAGGCATCCTGCGCTCGAGGAGGGCCGGATCGAAATAGAAACTGTCGACCGGCTGGCCGAAGCGCACGGGGCAGCCGAAGAATTTTTCGTAGAGGTGCGCATGCACGGGCGCCTCGTAGCGCAGCGAGACGGATAGAGGCTTGAAGTCAGGGCCGAAGGCGATCTCGGACAGCTTGTAGCCCATGCAGATAGCGAATTCCATGCTCAGACGGTATTCGGCGCCGTGCGCGTCCGAGACCAGCAGCGGGGTGTAGCTCCACCAGGCTTCCCCGTCGGCCTCGTAAAAGCCGAATGCGACCATGGGGCCCAGCACCCACTGGTACTTGACCACGAACTCGGCCAGCTCGCGGTAGGTGCGTGCGCTGGTCATGCCCAGGCCCCAGACGCCCAGCGAAGCGAGGCTGACGCGCCGGCCCGCCTCGAAGGGCGCTTCCGGCCCCGGCGACAGCGCCACTGCATTGCGAAGAATGACCTGCATCTGCGCATACGAGACCTTCCTCGAATGCGACAGCAGCTCGCTTTCATCGAGGCCGGTGCCGCGCAGCAGTTCCGATGCCGAGGCGCCGCTCTGGGTCAGCGCCATCACGCAGGCGGCCGTGCCGTGCATGGGGTAGCAGCGGTCTTCAGGCGGGGCGACCAGGTTGCGGCGGCTTCCGAACCTCATATGTGCGTGAGCGGTTTCGCTGGTGGATGAACGACCCCGATTAAAGAAGACTTCGAACGGCCGCGGTCCATCCCCGGATGCAGAAAGTCACACTCACGCTGTCAATCGCGAAGAATTGACGCTAAAAGTTGATCATTGGTAGTTAACGCGAGGTTAACTTCATCCGGCTTCGTCGATCGGCACGAAGCCGAGCCTGCGAGAGATTTCGAGTGCGCAGGCTTTCAGCGGCACGGCCACGCGGCCGTTCCAGTCTCTGTCGAAGGTGGCTTCGGGGCCCATGGCCGTGATGCCCAGCACCAGGTTGTTGGTCGAGTCGAACACCGGCGCGCAGAAGGCATCGATGCCCGGGATCGGCTGGCCCAGCGTGCGCGACATGCCGTGCAGGCGGGTTTCGACCAGCAGCGCCTCGATCTGCGAGTGCGACAGCTCGGTGGTGGAGCCGCGGCCGTCTGCCGGGCGGGTGCGCGCCAGGTCCTCGAGCATCATCTTTTCGACCACCTTGGGCGGCAGGTAGGCCGCGAACAGCCGCCCCGTGGCCGTGTAGGCGAGTGACATGACGGTGCCGGTGCGCAGGTTCACGTGCAGCGGGTGGATGGGTTCCTCGAGCCGCACGACGGTCGGGCCGAAGTTGCCCCACACGGCCACCGCGATGCTCTGTTCGGTTTCCGAGGCCAGCGCCTCGATGAGCGGCGACGCCTCCTTGATCGGGTCGAGCCGCTGCAGCTTGGCCAGCCCCAGCTGCAGGGCCAGCGGCCCCAGTTCGTAGCGGCCCGCGCCGTCCTGAACGACGAAGCCGACCTTCAGAAAACTGACGAGGTAGGGGTGTGCCTTGCCGACGGGCACGCCCGCGGCCTTGCCCAGGTCGCGCAGCGCCATTGGCGCGACGTGCCGACCCAGCGCCACGAGCAGCTGGGTTCCGATTTCGACTGACTGAATGCCACGTCTTGGCTTTTCCATGGGGCGCCCGGCGTGGGGAATGAGGGTGGGGGCGAGTATATCCATCAGGGTTTCTACTGATATGGTCACAGTCAATCGATGATGACTGATCATCTGATGGTAACTAAACGACTTGACCATATCAATATCGCTACCTAAACTCCGCCGCAACTTAAGTCGTACACAAACAGGCGAAACAGGCAGAGATGGAACAGAACACTTTTGAATGCGACGTCCTCGTCGTCGGCAGCGGCGCCTCGGGCATGTCCACCGCCATCACGGCGGCTTCGCAGGGGCTGAAGGTGCTGGTGGTCGACAAGGAGCCGCGCTTCGGCGGCACCACCGCGCGTTCGGGCGGCTGGCTGTGGATTCCGGGCACGCGCCTGGCCACGGAGCAGGGCATTCACGAACCCGAGGGCGCCGCGCTCACCTACATGAAGCACGAGACCACCACGCACTTCGATGCGGCGCGCGTCGGTGCCTTCCTGGACATGGGCCCCAAGGCGATCGACTTCTTCACGCGCAACACCTGCGTGCAGTTCGACATGCCGCCCGTGTTCCCCGACTACCACGCCGAAGCGCCCGGCGGCCAGCAGGGCGGCCGCTCGATGGTCACGCGCCCGTTCGACGGCCGCGAACTCGGCAAGCGCGTCAAGCTGCTGGCGCCGCCGCTGCCCGAGCTGACCGTGTTCGGGATGATGTTGGGCTCGGGCCCCGAGATCAAACACTTCATGCGGGCCTTCAAGTCGCCCACCTCGTTCTGGTACGTCACCAAGCGGCTGACCCGGCACTTCCTGGACGTGCTGGGCCACGGCCGCGGCATGACGCTGACCAACGGCAACGCGCTGGCCGGCCGCCTCGCCAAGGCCGCGATGGACCTGGACATTCCAGTGTGGCTGTCGTCGCCGGTGAAGAAGCTGGTGGTCGAGTACGACGGCGTCTCCGGTGCGGTGGTGCAGCACGAAGGCAAGAGCGTGCGCGTGGTTGCAAAGCGCGGCGTGGTGCTGGCCTGCGGTGGCTTCCCGTACGACGTGGAGCGCCGCAAGCAGCTCTTCCCGCACGCGCCGACCGGCAAGGAGCACTACTCGCCTTCGCCTTCCACCAACACCGGCGACGGCTTGCGCCTGGCCGAAGCCGTGGGCGGCCGCGTCGACGGCACTATTCCGCATGCCGCCGCGTGGGTGCCGGCTTCGGTCACCACCCGCCCCGACGGCACCAAGGGCGTGATGCCGCACTTCATCGACCGCGCCAAGCCCGGCGTGATCGCGGTCACGCCCAAGGGCAGGCGCTTTGCCAATGAAGGCAACTCGTACCACGACTTCGTGCAGGCGATGGTCAAGGCCTGCGAAAGCGACGGCGAGCCCGAGGTCACGGCCTGGCTGCTGTGCGACCACAAGGCGCTGCGCAACTACGGCCTGGGCTGCGTCGCTCCCGCGCCGCTGCCCATCGGCCGCCACCTGAAGAGCGGCTACCTCAAGCGCGGCGCCACCGTCGGCGAACTGGCCAGGGAAATCGGCATTGCGCCGTCCACGCTCGAAGCCACCGTGCAGGAGTTCAACAAGGGGGCGCGCACCGGCGACGACCCCGCCTTCGGCAAGGGCAGCAAGGCCTACAACCGCTACCAGGGCGATGCCAACGTCACGCCCAACCCTTGCGTCGCGCCGCTGGAGAACGGCCCGTACTACGCCATCAAGCTGGTGGTCGGCGACATCGGCACCTTCGCGGGTCTCGTCACGGACGAGAAGACACGCGTGCTCGACGCCAACCGCCAGCCGATCAAGGGCCTGTACGCCGTCGGCAACGACGCGGCCAGCGTGATGGGCGGCAACTACCCCGGCGCGGGCATCACGCTCGGCCCGGCGCTGACCTTCGGCTACGTGGCGGGCCTGCAGCTCGCGCAGGCCGAGGCCACGGCAACGGCGCAACTGAAGGTCGAGCAGCGCGAAGCCGTGCCGGTGAGCCGCAAGGCCTGAGCTCTGCGCCAGCCGACGCATCCGCATTCCGTACATACATAGATAGAAGGAGACACCGATGGCCTTTCCCTCCAACGTCGCGCCGCGCCTGCTCGAAGGCCGCCTCGCCCTCGTCACCGGCGCGGGCCAGGGCAACGGCCGCGCGCTTGCCCTCGGCCTGGCGCAGGCCGGCGCGCGCGTGGTCGTGACCGACATGAACGAAGCCACCGTGCGCGAGACCGAGCAACTGGTGCGCAATGAAGGCGGCGAAGCCTGGTCCTTCGTGCTCGACGTGACCGTGCCCGAGGCCTGCCATGCGCTCGCCGAGCGCGTGGGCAAGGAGATCGGCAACGTCGACCTGCTGGTGAACAACGCCGGCATCATCATCCGCGAGACCACCGCGAGCCCGAACGCCGCCGCCAACTGGAAGAAGACCATCGACGTGAATGTGCACGGCACCTTCAACACTACGCTGGCCTTCATTCCGGTGCTCAAGCAGACGAAGGGCTCCATCATCAACATCGCATCGATCGCCGCTTATGCGGGGCAGGGCGCGAGCCTGGGCTACTCGCCTTCCAAGGGCGCCATCAAGATGCTGACGCAGTCGCTCGCGCAAGAGCTGGCGCCTGCCGGCGTGCGCGTCAACGCGCTCGCGCCCGGCGTCATCGAAACGCCCATGACCGCCGCCACGCGCGACAACCCGGGCCGCCTCGAATCGTTCATGACGCGCATCCCCATGGGCCGCGTCGGCCAGACCGAAGACCTCGTCGGCCCGGTGATCTTCCTGGCCAGCGACATGTCGCGCTACGTCACCGGCATCGTGCTGCCGGTGGACGGCGGCTTCCTCGCCGTCTGAGCCGCTTGAGCTTTCCCATCGCTTCCCCGTCCGTCAATCCATCAGGAGACAAAAAATGAAAACCCTTCGTCTGTACAAGACCCTGCTCGCCACGGCCGCGTTCGCTGCCTTCACCGCCGGTGCCTCGGCGCAAGACATCAAGCTGGGCTACAACGGCGACCTGTCGGCATCGCCCTCGGCGCAGAGCGGCCAGGCCGCGGTGCTGGGCATGGAAGCGGCCATTGCCGACATCAACGCCGCCGGCGGCGTGCTGGGCAAGAAGCTGGCGCTGGTCACGCGCGACGACGTGTCGGCCCCGCCCAAGTCGATCCAGAACATGAGCGACCTGATCGACAACGAGAAGGTGGTCGCCGTGTTCGGCCCCACCAACTCGGGCAACGCGATGGCGTGGAAGCACATTGCCAACCAGAAGAAGATTCCGGTGCTGGGCAACGTGGGCTCGGGCACTGACATCACCAAGCCCATGAGCCCCGGCGCCGACAACTACATGTTCCGCGTGTCGATGGTCGACCGCGAGCAGGTGGCCGCGCTCATGGCCTACGTGAAGAAGAACACCGCCGGCTCCAAGGTGGTGGGCCTCATGGCCGAGACCACCGGCTACGGCCAGGGCGGCCTGAAGGACATGGAAGAAATCGCCAAGCTGCAGGACATCAAGATCGCGGCCACCGAGCGCTTCGGCGTCGGCGACACCGACATGACCTCGCAGCTGAGCAAGATGAAGGCCGCCAACGTCGACACCGTGGTGGTGTGGGCGCAGGGCACGCCCATCGCGCAGCTGGTGCGCAGCATGGAGAAGATCAACTACTTCCCCCTGACGCTCACCTCCTGGGCCGCCGACAACATCACCTTCTACGACGCGGCCGGCAAGGCGCTGGCCGAGAAGCCGATCTTCATGCGTACCGTGAGCGAGACCCGCACGCCCGCGCAGCAGAAGCTGTTCGACCGCATCGGCAGCAAGCTGAAGGCGCCGGGCTCGTTCTCTTTCGCGCTGCATGGCTATGACTCGATGCAACTGCTGGCCCAGGCGATGAAGCAGGCCAACAGCACCGACGGCGCCGCCGTGCGTGCCGCGCTCGAAGACCTGAAGACGCCGGTGCAGGGCGTGCTCAAGACCTACGACAAGCCCTTCAGCAAGACCAACCACGAAGCCCTGACCGCCAAGGACCTGGTCTGGATCCGCTGGAAGGACGGCAAGCTGCTGCCCTACAGCGACGCGCTGATCGACGGCCTGAAGCCGGCCGACTTCAAGCAGTAAGCAAAGCAAGAAGCAAGAAGAGACACAGACCATGGTTGTAGCGCTCCTGCAGGCGCTCATCAGCGGGCTCGCCGTCGGCGGTGCCTATGCGCTGGTGGCGCTCGGATTCAGCATCACGTTCACGACGACCAAGACGCTGAACTTCTCGCACGGCGAGTTCGTCTCGGCCGGCGCGTTCATCGGCATGAGCGCTCTGTTCCTGGTGCTGGGCAAGCCTTTCGACTCCACCACCTTCGGCGACGCCATCCCCGGCGCGGGCGCGCAGCTGTTCGCGCTGGTGGCCGCGCTCGGCGTGATGGGGTTGCTGGGCTGGCTGCTCTATGTGCTGGGCGTGCGCCCGTTCGCGGGCCGCCCCGGCATGGCGTGGGTGATGAGCACCCTGGGCTTCGGCGTGATCCTGCAGAGCGTGGGCCTGGCCATCTGGGGGCCCAAGCCCGTGGTGGTGCCCGCGCCGGTGGGCGACACCGTGATCCGCATGTTCGGCGTGGGCGTGCGCCCGCAGGAACTGCTGACGCTGGGCGTGGCCGTGGTCGTGATGCTCGGCTTCGACCGCGTCATGAACCGCACCATGGTCGGCAAGGCCATGCGCGCGGTGGCGCAGAACGGCAACGTGGCCAGCCTGATGGGCATCAACACCAACGCGATGATGATCGGCGCCTTCGTCGTCAGCTCGGCGCTGGCGGGGTTGTCGGGCTTCCTGCTCGCGCCCATCGCGCAGGCATCGCTGTTCATGGGGCTGACCGTGGGGCTCAAGGGCTTCTCGGGCGCGATGATCGGCGGGCTGAGCAATCCGCGCGGCTGCGTGATCGGCGGCTTTTTGCTCGGCGTGCTCGAGTCGATGGTCAACCTGTGGCAGGCGCAGTGGCGCGAGGTGGCGGTGTTCGCACTCGTCATCCTGGTGCTGGCCTTCCGGCCCACGGGCCTGTTCGGCCGCTCGACGGTGGAGAAGGTATGAAGCGCCTCGCCCACCCCGCCGGCGTGGTCGCGTTCGCGGCCGTGCTGATCGGCATCGTGTCGATGTCCGGCAACGACTACTACCTGCGCATCGCCTTCATGATGTGCGTCTATTACCTGTGCGCCGCCGGCATGAACGTGCTGGTCGGCTATGCGGGACAGAAATCGCTCGGCCAGGCCGGGCTGTTCGCGGCCGGCGCCTATGGCGTGGCGCTGCTGACTTCGCGCACCGACATGGACCCGTGGCTCGCGCTCGCGCTGGCCGCCGTCATCTCTGGCCTGTGCGGCGTGCTCATCGCGTTGCCTTCGCTGCGCGTGAAGGGGCCGTACCTGGCCATGGTCACGCTGGCCTTCGGCATCGTGGTCGAGAAGCTCGTGGGCGAATGGACCGACGTGTTCGGCGGCGCGCAGGGCATCTACGGCATCCGGCCGCTCACCTGGAAGGGTGCGCCGCTGGACACCACGCAGTGGGTCATCCTCGGCATCGTGCTGTGCGCCGCGCTGCACCTGCTGCTGCGCAACCTGCTGGGCGGGCGCTTCGGCCGCGCGCTGCTGTCGCTGCAGGCGGACGAAATCGCCTCGTCTTCCGTGGGCGTGCGCGTGTACCGCGCCAAGGTCATGGCCTTCGTGGTCGCGGCCGTCACATGCGGCATTGCGGGAGCACTGGTGGCGCAGCAGAACCAGTACATCAACTCCGACTTCATCACCTTCCACCTGTCGATCTTCATCCTGCTGCTGGTGCTGTTCGGTGGCGCGGGCTCGATGTACGGCCCGCTGGTGGGCGCGGTGCTGCTCACGCTGACCGACGCGCTGCTGGCGCGCTGGCCCTCGGCGCAGCACTTCCTTTACGGCTTTTTGCTGCTGTTCGCGCTGTACGTCATGCCGGGCGGCGTGGTGGGCCTGTTCAACAAGTGGTTCATGAAGTCGCGCCATCGCGGCGAAGGCACCGGCGGCAACGGCATACCGGGGCAGATCGGCCCCGGCGGCGAAGGCGAGCTGCTGGTGGTGCAGGGCGTGACCAAGTCTTATGGCGGCGTGAAGCCGGCACAGGACGTGTCGTTCCGCCTGCAGCGCGGCCACATCCATGCGCTGATCGGGCCGAACGGCGCGGGCAAGAGCACCATGATCAACATGCTCACCGGCGTGATCGAACCCGACGCGGGCGTGATCCGCTTCCTGGGCCAGAACATCGTGGGCCAGCCGGCGCACACCATCTGTTGCCTGGGCATGGGCCGCACCTTCCAGAACCTGCGTTTGTTCGCGGACCTGTCGGTGCTCGACAACGTCATGCTGGGCCGCCACAGCCGCATGAGCAATGGCTTCCTGTCGTCGCTGGTGGCGTGGCCCACCGCCGGCAAGCAGGAGCGCGCCACGCGCGAACGCGCCCTGCAGCTGCTCGACCTGGTCGGCCTCGGCCATCTGGCGCACTGGCCCGCCGGCAGCCTGCCCTACGGCCTGCAACGCCGCGTGGAACTGGCGCGCGCGCTGGCCACCGAGCCGCAACTGCTGCTGCTCGACGAGCCCGCCGCCGGCCTGAACCCGCAGGAGACGGCCGAGCTCGGCGAACTGCTGCTGCGCATCGGCAAGTGCGGCGTGTCGATCCTGATGGTGGAGCACCACATGGACCTGGTGATGTCCATTTCCGACCACGTGATCGTGCTCGACTACGGCATCAAGATCGCCGAAGGCAAGCCCGCCGAAGTGCAGGCCAACCCGCGCGTGGTCGAGGCCTACCTGGGCGTCGACGACGAAGAACCGCAGGCGCAAGCCGTGGCTGCCTGAGCAGAAAGACCGAAACCATCATGTTGAAAATCGAATCGGTGAAGGTCTCGTACGGCGCCATCGAGGCCGTCAAGGGCGTGAGCCTGGAAGTGCGCGCGGGCGAGGTCGTCACCATCATCGGCGCCAACGGTGCCGGCAAGAGCACGCTGCTCAAGAGCATCGTCGGGCTGGAGCCCGTGGCCGCGGGCCGCGTGCTGATCGACGGCAACGACTGCACGCACGTGCCCTCGCACAAGCGCGTGGGCCTTGGCGTGGCGCTGTCGCCCGAAGGCCGGGGCGTGTTTCCCGACCAGACGGTGCGCGAGAACCTGATGCTCGGCGCCTACTCGCGCCGCAACGACAAGGCTTTCGTGGAGAGCGCCATCGAACGCGAGTTCGCGCGCTTCCCGCGCCTGAAGGAGCGCCAGCACCAGCCCTCGGGCACGCTGTCGGGCGGCGAGCAGCAGATGCTGGCCATTGCCCGCGCGCTCATGAGCGAGCCGCGCCTGCTGCTGCTCGACGAGCCGTCGCTGGGGCTCGCGCCGCTCATCATCAAGGACATCTTCGACGCCATCCGCCAGCTGCGCAGCTCGGGTCTCACCATCCTGCTGGTGGAACAGATGGCCAAGCAGGCGCTGGGCGTGGCCGACCGCGCCTATGTGCTCGAAACCGGCTGCATCACGCTCGAAGGCTCCGGCCGCGAACTGCTCGACAACCCCAAGGTGAAGTCCGCGTACCTCGGCACGCACTGACTCCACCGCTCACTTCAAAGGACATCCAATGACCGCCACCACCAGGAAATTCGCCAGCCAGGCCGACCTCGAAGAAAAGAAGGTCTCGTTCACCCGCCTCTCGGAGAATGCCTACGCCTACACCGCCGAAGGCGACCCGAACACCGGCATCTTCATCGGCGACGAAGCCGTGATGGTGGTCGACACCCAGGCCACGCCGGCAATGGCGCAGGACGTGATCCGCCGCATCCGCGAAGTCACGCCGCTGCCCATCAAGTACGTGCTGCTGAGCCACTACCACGCGGTGCGCGTGCTGGGCGCGTCGGCCTACTTCAAGGAAGGCGCCGAGCAGATCATTGCCAGCCGCGACACCTATGACCTGATCGTCGAGCGCGGCGAGCAGGACAAGGCCAGCGAGATCGGCCGCTTCCCGCGCCTGTTCCGCAATGTCGAATCGGTGCCGCCGGGCCTCACCTGGCCCACTATGACCTTCGACGGCACCATGAGTGTGTGGCTGGGCAAGAAGCTCGAAGTGAAGATCGCGCAAGTGGGCCGCGGCCACACCAAGGGCGACACCATCGCCTACCTCGAAGACCAGAAGATCTGCTTTGCCGGCGACCTCGTCGAATACCAGAGCACCGCCTATGCCGGCGACTGCTACTTCCGCGACTGGCCCACCACGCTCGACCGCCTCGACGGCTTCGGCTTCGAGAAGCTGGTGCCCGGCCGCGGCGCCGCGCTGGAAAACGCGGGCGACGTGCGCAAGGCCATCGCCTCCACGCGCGCCTTCATCTCCGACGTGTACACGCTGGTCAACAGCGGCGTGGCCGCGGGCAAGACGCTGAACGTGATCTACAAGGAAACCGTGGCCGCGCTGCGCCCCACCTACGGCCACTGGGTGATCTTCGACCACTGCATGCCTTTCGACGTGACCCGCGCGTACGACGAAGCCACCGGCCACGTCCACCCGCGCATCTGGACCGCGGAGCGCGACATCGAGATGTGGAACGAACTGGAAGGTTGACCACCCCCAGCCTCGCCCACTTCGTGTGGCTCGGACACCCCCTCGCGGGGGCGCACCCTGCGGCCCGGCAGAGCCGGTTCCGCGGGCGCTCCCGAAAGGCCCACGCTTCGCGGGGCGCGCACTGCTCCTCGAACATCTGAAATGAAACAGTCCACACCGCCACCTGGCGCGACACCCGCCGCCGTGCAGGGCTGGATGCTCCTGGCCATGGTGCTGTGGGGCGTGAACGTGTCCGCCGTGAAGGCGCTGACCACGTCCTTCGAGTCGCTGCCGCTGGCCGCGCTGCGCATGGTGGTGGCGTGCGTGGCGCTGTCGGCCATCGTGCTGTGGCGCCGGGGCGGCGTGCCTGCGCTCGGCGCGCGTCAGCTCGGGGCCATGACGGGCTGCGCGTTCCTCATGGTCTATGCCAACCAGATCCTGTTCGCGCAGGGCCTGCTGCGCTCCACGGCCACCAACGGTGCGCTCATCATGGCGTTGAGCCCGCTGGTGTCGGCGCTGATGGCCGCGCTGGTGTTCCGCGAACGCTTCACGCCCCGGCGCATGCTGGGCGTGGCGCTGGGCTTCGCGGGCGTGGCAGCCGTGGTGCTGAGCCACCCCGGCGTGGGGCTGTCGCGCGCCGGCATCGGCGACCTGATGCTGGCGCTGGCCGTGGTGAGCTTCGCGGTCGGCGGCGTGGGCGTGCAGCAGCTCGCGCGGCAGATCGACCCGCTGTCGATCAGCTGGGTCATCTACATGATCGGCACCGCGATGCTGGTGGTGCACACCCTGCTCGGGCCTTCGCGGCTGGGCACGGCCGAGCTGTTTCCCGGCGCATGGCCGTGGGCGCTGGTGCTGTTCTCCGGCATTGCCGCCACTGCGGCGGGCAACCTCATCTGGAACCGTGCGATCTCCGTCATCGGCGTGGCGCGCACGGCCGTATTTCTTTACTGGGTGCCGGTGTTCGGCGTTGCGTTCGCGGCGCTGCTGCTCGGCGAAGCGTTGACGTGGTGGCACCTGCTCGGCTTTGCCGCCGTGATGAGCGGCACCTGGCTCGGCACGCGGCCCGCCACCACCGTGCCCCAAGCGGCGCATTGAATCCTGCCCTCCATGTCCGACTCTCTCCCCCTGCTGTTCCAGCCCCTGCAACTGCGCGGCCTCACGCTGGCCAACCGTGTCGTGATCTCGCCCATGTGCCAGCACGCCGCCGACCGTGGCCATGCCACGCCGTGGCACATGGTGCACCTGGGCAAGTTCGCGCTCGGCGGGGCAGGGCTGATCCTTACCGAGAGCACCGCCGTCGATCCGCGCGGGCGCATCGGCACGGCCGACCTCGGGCTGTGGAACGACAGCCAGATCGCGCCGCTGAAGGCCGTGGTCGACTTCGTGCACGCGCAGGGCAGCGCCATCGGCGTGCAGCTCGCGCATGCGGGGCGCAAGGCCGGCAGCGAGCCGCTGTGGGAAGGCGGCGCGGCGCTAAGCGACTCACGCATGGCAGCCGATGAGGAACCCTGGGAGCGCCTGGGGCCCAGCGCGCTTGCGGCGGGGCCGGGCTGGTCGGCGCCACGCGCGCTGGACGCCAACGGCATTGCCTCGGTCGTGAAGCATTTCGTCGATGCGACGGTGCGGGCCGACAAGGCGGGCTTCGACGTGGTCGAACTTCACTTCGGGCACGGCTACCTCGTGGCGAGTTTTCTGTCGCCCAACGCCAACCACCGGGGCGACGCGCTCGGCGGCAGCCGCGATAACCGCATGTGGCTGGCGCTGGAAATCGCGCAGCGCGTGCGTGCCGCATGGCCTGCGCACAAACCGCTGTTCTGCCGCCTGTCGGCGGTGGACGGCACGCTCGACGGCTGGAGCCTGGACGACTCGGTGGTGCTCGCGCGCGAACTCAAGCGCTGCGGCGTCGACGTGATCGACTGCTCGTCGGGCGGGCTCACGGAAGAAACGCGCGCGCTGCCGGTGCCGCGCGGTCTGGGCTTCCAGGTGCCGTTCTCGGCGCGCATCCGGCGCGAGGCGCAGGTGCCCACGCAGGCCGTCGGCATGATCGTCGACGCGCAGCAGGCCGAGGCCGTGCTCGCCGCCGGCGACGCCGACCTGATCGCGCTCGGCCGCGAGGCGCTGTTCGACCCCTATTGGCCGCACCACGCGGCCGCCGCGCTCGGCGCGGACCCCGGCTACGAACGCTGGCCGGTGCGCCACGGCGTGTGGCTGGCCAAGCGCGCCCCGGGCCTTGCGCGTGCGCGGGCCGAAGCAGCCGCGGCATCCAGCGACAAGGACACAAGCACGCAATGACCGAGCCGACGACGACCACCACCAACCTGCGCATGGGCCTGATCCGCAAGAAGCCCGCGTGGACCGACGAAGCCTTTCGCACCCACTGGCGCGACAGGCACGGCCCGCTGGTGGCGCAGTTGCCCACGCTGCGCGGCTACCGGCAGAACCTGGTGGTCGACCGGCTGCAGCGCGGCATCGATTTCGCGCGCGGGCCGTGGGACTTCGACGGCTTCTCGCAACTGCGCTTCGACGAGGCCGCGCAGGCTTCGCAAGCCTTCGGCCACGGTGAACTGGCCGCGGCCATCCGCGCGGACGAAGAGCACTTTCTGGGTGGCCTGCACATCGTGAGCGTCGCGCAGACCGAAGTCATCGCGCTGCCACAGGAGCTTCATGGCTTGCTCAAGCGCATCTCGCTGCTGCGCCGGCCTGCTGCGCAATCCGAAGAAGACTTCCGGCGCGAATGGCGCGTGCATGCCGACCATGTGCGCCGCATGCCGGGCGTGAGCGGCTACCGCCAGAACGTGGTGACCGCGCGCGAGTTCGTGAAGGGCACGCCCTGCGGCTACCCCGAGTTGCCGATCGACGGCATCGTCGAGCTGTGGTTCGAGGACACCGACACGCTGAACGCCGCCTTCGCGTCGCCGCAGGGGCAGGTGACGATGGCGCATGCGCTCACCTTCCTGGCGGAGATCACTGCCTTCGTGGTGGAGGAGCACCGGGTGGTGTGAGTGCCCTGGGGGCTTGCTGCGCTCAGAAGTTCTTCAGCGTGTCCAGCTGTAGTTGTGTCAGGCCGCGCTGGTAGAGCACGTCGGTGCGGAAGTTCGTGGCAATGGCGGCGGCCTGCGTGTCCACCTCGGTGGCGCGGGCCGCGGTGCTCGTGGCGCCGATCCAGGTGTTCGTGCCCGCCAGGATCAGGAAGTTGGCCAGCGTGATCGTGCCACCGGCCGGCACCGTGATGTCGAATTGCACCCTCACCACGCCGTCGCCGTCCGATGTGTTGAGCGTCGAGGTAGAGGTGTAGTCGACGCTGTCCGCCGCGCCGAAGACGAAGCCCGCGTCGCGGCTCTGACCATTGCCGTCCCACACCGTCAGCCCTTTCAGCGGCGCGCCAGCCGGCGGGTAGATCACGCCGGCGCCGTTGGAGCCAAGGAAACTGGCATACGTCACCTTGGCCGTGATGGACGATGCCGTGGGGTTGTGGAAGGTGTCCGTCATGCGCCCCCACGACTGGTTGGGTTGTGCGTAGAAGGTGCGCTGCACCTCGAGATTGCGCAGCGTCCTGATGGCCGAGCGGACGTTCTGCACGCCGCGCGTCTGCGACACGGTCCAGCCGGACAGGCCGGCGCGGAAGTCGCCGTTGACGATGAACTCGCGGGGCGGACGTGCGTTGTCACTCACCGACACCATCTCGATGGACGTGCCTTGGCCACGGTTGCATTGTTCGAACGACAGCACGACCTCCTGGCCGGCGAATTCAGTGAGCCGGACGTACCCCCACGAGCCTGACTGGACGCCGGCTTCGGTCTTGAAGATCGTCTTGAGCATCCTACCGCTGGGGTCGCGCACCACCACCTGCATGAAGGCCGGCTCCGAGACGCCATCGCCGTTGCCAACGAAGTTGCCGCGCTCCACGCCCCATATGCCGCTCCAGCTGAAGTCCACTCGGCCAACGGCCTGCCGCAGGTCCAAGGTCTGCTGCAGCCGTGCATCGGGCACCGCATGCAGGAATGCCGCGACACCGTTCGATTGGAACTGCGGGTCGGTCGTGGTCGAGACGACCTTCATGCCGTCTGCCTCCGTCATCTCGGGGC
Organism: Variovorax durovernensis; assembly: GCF_977011995.1. Lineage (NCBI taxonomy): Bacteria > Pseudomonadati > Pseudomonadota > Betaproteobacteria > Burkholderiales > Comamonadaceae > Variovorax > Variovorax durovernensis. The sequence goes on from NZ_CDRNCW010000001.1 coordinate 1,188,162, forward strand.
CCAGCGCTGTCAGCTCGCTGAACTTCTGGTCGTTGTCGAAGCCCTCCGACCTGCTGTCCACTTTCACATTCAATGCCAGCGCACCCGCGAACTGGCTGTTCCAGCCATCCCCGATGCAGAAGTCGGGCCGCAGGTCCCAGAAGTTCGCCTGGCCGGGGCCGACGCCGGCATCGTTGTCTTTGTTGACGATGCTTTGCGTGAGGATGGTCGCTGCAGGCAGCAAGGTCGGCGTTGCAAGCTCGGGGCCGGCCGGCGGCGCCGGTGGGTTGGGTGCGGGCGGTACCGGCGGTTGCGGCGCGGGCGGCAGCGGCGCGGAAGGCTCGCCCGGGGCGGGGGCGGGGGCGGGGGCGGGCGGCGCACCGACCGGTGGAAAGACGAGGCCACCGCCACCTCCGCTGCCACCGCCACCGCATCCGCTCAACACCGCGATGCCCACTGCGCTGAGCGCAAACCTTCTCCGATCCATGTTCGATCTCCTCGTTGATTCTTCTGAAGACAGTTCCAATGCGGCGCACCGATCGCTGCCGCGAGGCGCCGATTGAAACGGCTTTGATGTCTTCGGACCATCACGGAAACGGGGGATGAGGCAGGCCATGCGCCGCGCCAATTAACCCGTTCATGGGATTGACGCTGCCGGCGCCGTCGCGACACTGGAGCCGCCAAAAAAACAATCCATGGACACGCCCGCCCGCATGGCGCCGGGCAGTTCCAGAGCTCTCGCGTACCCTTGACCTCACATCCCATTTCCGTCGACCTGAAGGGCGGCTGGTCCTGCTCGTTCCACTTCAAGCAAGGCGTGAGCGGCGGCTATGCCGGCGTGGCCGAGATCGCGCTGGACGGCCTGCGGCATGGCGAGGTCGTGATCATGGCCCAGCCCTCGCTCGATGCCGCCGTCGAGCGCTTGAAGCTGCGGGCCAGCCAGTTCGTCAGCGTGCGGTCGGTCGACGGGGTGCACAAGCCGTGGCGGGAGCGGACCGAAGCGCAAAAGTAATATCCGGCCTCGACAACACCGGAGCAGCAGGCATGGGACGGATCTTCTTCATCGGCATCGTCATGGCCGCCGCCGCGTGCGCGGCATCCGCCCAGACGCGCAAGCCGTTTCCACCCGGCGTGGTGGGGGTGATGCGCATCGACGCCGGCACCGAGTACGTGTTTCTCGACCGGCCCACCACCGTGGGCGGCGCATGCAAGGGCTGGAAGGCGGTGTCGATCCAGGCGCCCGGCCCGGCGGGCTCGGGCATCACCAACCTCATGTGCTGGAAGGAATCGAACGGGCAGCTGCTGACCGCGACCGAAGCCAAGGTCACGCCGCAAATCGCCTCGATGGACCTGATTCGCTGAGGCGGCTGCTCAAGCCGGCAGCAGACGGTCTTTGGGCGTTGCCGACAGCCGCGCCTTGCGAGCCGAAGAAGAAGCATCCGCCCGTGCCGGCAGCCACTGCGCATCTTGCTGCGCGGCCTCGCTGTCGCCCGGCAGCACGAACTGGCTGATCAGCGCTTCGAGGCTGCGTGCCTGGTCGCGCAGGCCTTGCGATGCGGCGGCCGACTCTTCCACCAGCGCCGAGTTCTGCTGCGTCATGCGGTCCAGCCGCGAGACCGCGGTGTTGATCTGGCCGATGTCTCGCGTCTGCGCGTGCGTGGCCTCGGTGATGTCGTTCACCGTGCCCGCCACCTGCTGGATCGACGCCATGATGCGGCTCATCGTCTGGCCCGCGTTGTCGGCCAGCTGCGTGCCGGCCTCGATGCGCTGCACCGAGTTCTCGATCAGCCCCTTGATCTCGCGCGCCGCCGCCGCCGAGCGCGTGGCCAGCTGCCGCACCTCCGCCGCCACCACCGCGAAGCCCCGGCCCGAATCGCCGGCGCGCGCGGCTTCCACCGCCGCGTTGAGCGCGAGGATGTTCGTCTGAAAGGCGATGCCGTCGATCACGCCGATGATGTCCGCCATCTTGTGCGACGCGCGGTGAATGTCCTGCATCGTGCCGACCACCTGCGACACCACCTCGCCGCCTTGCGCCGCCACCGTGGCCGCGGCGCCCGCCATCTGCTCGGCCCGGCCCGCCGCCTCGCTCGACTGCGCCACGTTGTGCATCACCAGCTCCAGCGCGGCGGCCGTCTGCTGCAGGCTCGACGCGGCCTCTTCCGTGCGCGATGAGAGTTCCGAATTGCCCTGCGCCATGTCGCCGGCCGCCACGCGCACGTTCTGCACCGACTCGCGCACCCGCTCGACCAGTTCGCGCAGCGCGCCCTGCATCGCGCCCAGCGCCTGCAGCATCTGCCCGGCCTCGTCGCGTGCGTGGCCTTCGATGTCTTGCCGCAGGTCGAGGCTGGCCACGCGCTGCGCCGTTTCTCCGGCCGCGCGGATCGGCCTGCTGATGCTGCGCACCAGCCACTGCGCCAGCACCGCGCCCACCAGCAGCGCCGCCGCGCAGAACACCACCAGCGCCAGCCGCGCCGAAGCGCTCAGGCCGTCGATGCGGGTGTCGGCTGCGTCCATGGCGTCGCGCTGCGCCTGCGCGAGCCTGGACACCGCCGCCAGCAGCGCGGCCGAGCCCGGCTGGAAGCGCTGCGAATAGACGTTGCGGATGCGCTCCGTCAGGCCCGAATCTCGCGCCGCGATCAGCTCTTTCACGGTCGCCTTGAAGCCGGTGCCCGCGGTTTCGATCTGCGCGAGCAGCGCGCGGTCGGGCTCCGACTTCAGGCGCTGGTCGACCTGCTGCATCAGCTCGTTGTATTGCTTCTCCGTCGCCTGGATGTCGGCGGCCAGGATCTCGCCGACCTCGGGCTCGGAGCTCAGCGCCATCGCCTTGTAGCGCTCGGCATTGATCGCCTGCAGGCGATAGGCATCGACCACCAGGCGTTCAGACACGCCGTTCTGCTGGATGGCTTCATGCGTGGCGCCAGTCACCTTGGCCAGCGACCAGATGCCGATGCCCGAGCCCGCGAGGGTCAGCAGCAGCACGACGCTGAAAGTGGCCAGCAGCCGGCGGCCGAGGATGTTGAGGGAGCGGGGAGGGCGTGGGGCGGTGGCAGAAGTCACGGGGGCTGCGATGAAGAAGGCTGGGAACGTTCCCGCGCCCGATTGGAGCCGTGCCGTGTTACCAGTAATTAACAGTTGGGGCCGCAGGGCTTTGCGGCCTTGTTTTCTTCATCTTTTCTTCAGCGTGCGAGGAACACGCCGATGGCCACGATCCATGTCGCGCCCAGCGCTATTGCCAGCCACGCAGACCATTGCATCAGCAGTTCTTTCCAGCGCGGCTGATCGTGCGGGCATGGGTCGAGCAACGTAAGCAAGGCCTGGCCGCCGCCCATGGTCGGCAGCGGAAGCAGGTTCAGCGCGGCGAACTTCGCGGCGAGCATGCCGAGCAACGATGCGAAGCCGAGCGACCCCACATTCGTCGCGCCGCCGAGCAGATGCTGCGCGGTGGAGAGCGGCGAGAGAGCGCCCGTGACGATCTGCGGAAAGCCGTTGACGAGGCTGCTCCATGCCGCGTCGGGCCGCAACGCGAAGGCCACGGCGATGAGCGCGGCAATGCCCGACAGCGGCAGCAGCACGCGCACCGCGCGCGGCTGGGTGTCGAAGGCGTCGTCGGCCCAATCGGGCGCGGCATCGTCCGGCTTGGTGTCGGTGAGCGTGTTCTTGAGCACGACAGCGCCGCCGAACGGCAACGCGCGCAGGCGGAAGATGCCCACGGACAGCAGAGTCGGGCCAAAGCCCAGCGACACCTCTCGGACTGCGATGCCGAGCACGCGGGCGAGGACGGCCATCACGGTGGTGTGAAGCGCGGCCAGCAGGGCGATGGCGGCGATGAACTGCAGGGCGAGGGACATGGGGGGAAGGCAGGGAACACGAGCAAGTGCTTGCGGTGCGGGCGATGTTAGCTTTGGGGATCGCCGTTGCTGACGGGGCCGCACCGCAGCCGCCTGCTGCCTGTCCCTTATCGCTCTCGAGGGATGCAGACCTGGATCAGGTTCATCACTTCTCTTGCCAATTCAGAGGCAAGCCAGAACACATTGCCGCGATGTTCGGGGCCTGCATCTTCCTGCTGTGGTGGGCCGTTGCCGTGGCAGTAGCAGAGCAGCGAGTAGAGCTGCGTGCTCTTTTCCTCCAGGAGCGTTGCCGCGTCGCGCGGGGCCTCTGCGTGAGCTACGGGCGTGGAGGGGCGGGCTATATTCCGGGTAGCCATTTGGGGTGCATCCTTTCCAAGGTTGGGCACTTCACTTGGTCAGACGGCCGGGGTGTTGACGCATCCCGGCCGTCGCCTTTTAAGACCTCGCATTTGCATCGATGCGGCTATGCGCCGATGACCCGCTGCGAGGCGGTGCGGTTCATTCGTTCAGGTGCTTGAAGGGGATGCGCTCCTTGCCCACTTGGTGGGGTGTCGGGTGACGAGGGCGTTTACTGTAGAGAGGAACGGGGCTGCATAGGCAACGGGAAATGCCCAGTACTTCTCGGAACGGATGGGAAAGTGATTCGGGGAGATGTCACGTCACAAAGGGCTGACCTTTGTTGATTGCCAGCCGGTTCGGCGGGCCGTTCTGAGCGAGGAAGTCTGGAATCGGCTGGCCTTACGATCAAAGCCAGGTCTGATATCTCGCCCGGCAGCAAAGTACCGTGCTGGGCGCTAACGAATCCGAATCCATGCTCCAGTACACAACCATCCAATTCGGCCTTCCTTCGACTGATACCGCTGACATCGGCCGCGTCGACAACGCTGAAGCAGCCATTGCGCTTGTCAGATCGGTTGATTGGCGAAGTGTCATGGGGGCGTGGCACGAAACCCAGGAGGGGCCGTTGCCAGCCATCGTCTTCCAGGCTCCGAGCGCCAAGGCTGAGTTGTACGTGAGTCATGTGCCGATGGATGCAGCGCCCTACGATCAGGTGCACTTCGTGCGGACCGAAAAGGCTGGATGGCTGCGCTCCCGGAAAATCACGATCACAGCAGAGGTGCATTCGCACGCACTGCTCGCACAATGCCTTGCCGATTGGGAAGCCGAGCGCTGGGAGTCGCTTGCGCAGCGCTTGCGCGACCAGGGGGTGAATGTGCTTGACTGAGCTCGGGCGGGCTCGTCGATGCGTGAGGGCGAGCCGCTTGCCCTTCATCTGCCGAGCAAACGTGTCTCCGTGAGAGGCGGCGGGGCAAAGAAAAACCCGCAACGCCTTGAAGCGTGCGGGTTTCTGATGTTGGATGAGACGCCGTGATTCGGGTCTTTGGTGCCTTCGACAGGAATCGAACCTGTATCTGAGTCTTAGGAGGACCCCGTTCTATCCATTGAACTACGAAGACGGCGGTACGCTGGCAAGAGCCGAACGACGCGGCGCAGTTTAGCGCGTCTGGAACCGGTCCCGCCTGGACGTGTGTTGTTTACCTGATGTTCGACAGAAGATCTTGCTCCAACAGTCCAGTCGACCGGCAGTTGACGGCCTCCATATTCTCAGGACGCGGGAAACTGGCTGCGGTATTCGTGTTGAATGCAATGCTGTTGGATGTGTTGACGGAGCGTCCATTGACGTCGCGCACGGTATGGTCAAGCTTCAAGACATATCGCGTGTTGGCTGAGACGCGTGTCTGCTCTGGGCCGATCTCTTCAAAAATCAGGTTGACGCGCCCGTCGAGATTCATCTGCCTGCTCAGAAAGAACAGATTGGATGTCATGACCTCGTATTCCATCTGCTGCTTCGCTGCCGGGAAGTCGTAAGTGCGTTCACCGCGCGCGTTCTTGACGTACGAGATGATGCGGCCACAGTCCACATACTTTTCCGGGTCACCCGAATAGCTGATGTTGATCAGACCCGACGACTTGTCCAGGTTGTTGATGACGAAAAATTCCTTGCCCAATTGGGGCACCGCTGCATCCCAGACGGCCTGGCGTGACTTGTTGATGATCTTCGTGTTTTCCACGGCCGTCGGAGCCTTGGGGCGTACGTAGTCCATTTTTCCGGCGCAGCCAGCGATAACAGCCAGGGAAATGACTGCGGTAGCGACTCTGATCATTTTTTCTCCTCGTTGAGCCGTTACTGTAACAAGAGCTCACCTTTGATTCGACGGGAATAACGCCAAGTCCGTGGGGCTCTCGCCCTCAGTCGTACTTCACCGTATAGATCAGATCCAGCCCGCTCGTCTGCCCCGCCTGCCCCCGCAGCGTGAGCTTGGTCGTCAGGTCATAGAAGATGAACAGCGTGCCGAAGGTCCCGCCGATGCTGCGCTCGTACGTGATGTAGAAGTCCTTCGACAGCCGCTTGCCCAGCGTCACCGCCGATTCGCGCAGGTCGCCCCCGCTGCCCGGTCCCTTGAAGCCCAGTTCGTCCAGCCCGAAGCGGCTGGCCAGGCTGCCGCCTGAGCCGCTGCCGCCGATCTTGCCGAGCAGCGACAGCGCGGCCTGCTGCAGCAGCGCCGATTCGCCGCCGCTGGTGGCCGATGCGCGTCCCAGAATCACCCATGACAGGGTTTCTGCGTCCGACAGGGCGGGCTCGGAGTACAGCTTCACGCGCGGCGACTGCGCGGTGCCGGTGATCTGCACGCCCGCGCGCTGCGACAGGTTCGGGCGAATGGCCAGGATGTCCAGCGCGGGGTTGTCGAAGGGGCCGTTGAAGCGGGCCACGCCGGTTTCCACGTCGAGTTGCTGACCGTAGGCGCGGTACTGGCCTTTCACGGTCTTCACCTCGCCGGTGATGCGTGGCGGGGCGTTCAGCCGGGTGCTGCGGATTTCCAGGTTGCCTTCCAGGCGGGTGGTGATGCCGCGGCCCTGCACCGCGAAGTCGTCGCCCAGGTCGAAGTTGACGACGATGTCCGGCGGCTTGGCGGTCTGCGGCTTCGCGGCCTGGGCATCGGCACGCTCCGATTCGCGCTGTGCCGCCTCGGCGGCCTCGCGGTCCTTGGCGGCGGAGCGCACGACGACGTCGCTGCCCAGGCTGGGCGCGGTTTCGTCGGGCAGGATGATGACGGCGCGGTCGGTCTTGAGCTTGCCGCGCACGGTGAACTGGCCGTTGTCCAGCCTGGCCTGCAGGTCGCCCGACAGCGTGACTTGCCTGTCGGTGCGCACCAGCACGCGCAGCGCGCGCAACTGGCCCTGAATGGCCATGCGCACGCCCGATGCAGTGCCGCTGGCCGGGCCCCAGCTGAGGTCGCCGGTGGCCGACAGCGTGCCGCCGTCGGAGCGGGCCTCGCTGGCCGCGGTGCTGCGGTTGCCGCTCTGGCCGGCAATGCGCGCGGAGCTGCCGGCGCCGCCCTTGAGCGTGAATTCGGTGATTTCCACGCGCTCGCCGTTCAGCGAGGCGCGCAGCCGGCCGTCGCGCAGGTCCAGCCCTTCGACGGGCGCGCGCAGCGCGAGCTTGTCGGCGCCCAGCGTGCCGTTCCAGCCCGGCACGGCGCGGTTGCCCGACAGGGTGGCGGCGGCGTCGAGCGTGCCGGCAATGCGCCAGCCCGGCGGCGCCAGCATCGACCACACGCCCAGGTTGGGCAGGCTGGCCTTGATGGTGCCGCCCAGCGGCGCGTCGGGCGCCCACTGCCAGCCGCCGGCGCGCTGCTGTACGCGTGTGTCGATGTCGGCGTTGATCTTGCCGGCGCGTTCGCTGTCCCACGCCAGGGTGGCGCGCACGGCGTCGCCCTGCGCATCGAGCCGCAGCTCCGCCTGGCGCAGGCCGGCCGGGGTGCTGGGGGCCTCCACGCCGTTGGGGGCGGTGGCGGAGTTCATGGTGCGTTCGCTGGCGGTGCCCGTGCCGGTGCTCACGATGCGCGTGACCAGCGCGGCCTCGCCGGCCTGCACGCGGATGTCGCCGCTCTGGCGCGCGATGCGGGCCTTGGCACGCAGCGTGTCGCCGGCGTCGATGTCCCAGTCGCCGTCGAACATCAGGTCGCCGCTGATGCCGTATTCGCCCAGCGTGGTGTTGGCGCCGAGCGCGCCGGCCCAGGCCATGGGCAGGCCCTGCAGCTGGCCCTTGGACTGCACGCGGAACACGCGGTTGGGCGCCGTGCCGCTCTGGCTGAAGCGCAGCGGCTGCCAGTCGATGCGCACGGTGCCGGGCACGGGGCCGCGCAGGGTGGCCGCGGCGGCGGAGGCTTCGACGTCCAGGCGCGCGGCATTGCCGCTGGTGCTGCGGATGGTGGCCGTCACTTCGCGGCTCAGTTCCAGCACCCAGGGGGCGCCGGGGCGGGCGCTGTCCTGCGCCTGCAGGCGCAGGCTGGCGAGCGCGGCGCGCCACTGGTCGGTGCCAGCGAGACCGCCGCTGGCGCGGGTGTCGATGGTGAATTTCTGGGTGCCGGTGGTGGCTTCGCCTTGCAGGGTGAGGCTGGCTTGCGCGAGGCTGCCAGCGAGTTCGGCGCGCAGGCCGTTCAGCTGCACGGCGGTGGCGGCGGCGCCGGGCTCCGAGGCCGGCAGGTGCAGGTCGAGCCGGGGCACGCCGAGCATGGCCTTGAGCGTGGGCTCGGCAATGCCGCGCTGCGCCGGCGCGTTCGCGTTCTGCAGGCGGCGCTGGATGGTCTGCCAGCCGCCCTGCCAGCTTGCGTCGAGCTTGGCCGAGCCCTTGGCGCTGGCGTTCGCGAACACGTTCGACAGCCCCGGCAGGCCCTGCACCCAGCGCTGTACGGCGTCGGCATCGTCGATGCTGGCCTTGATGTCGCCGCCGCCGGTGGTGGGCGCGATGCGGCCTTCGACCTGCGCGCTGCCGCCCGGCAGCACGAGGTTGAGCTTGCCGCTGCCGGCCTGGTCCGCCACGCGCACCTGCAGCTTGCCGTCGAGGCTGGCGCGCTGTGCTTCGATGCGCAGCGTGCGCAGGTCGAGCACCTGGTCTTTCCACTGGCCCTGGGCCAGCGCGCGGTCGAGCGCGAAGCCGGGCAGCGCCTTGTTGCCGGCGCCGCCTTCGGCGCGCAGCGCGGCGTCGAAGCTGATGGTGCTTTCTTTCTGCTCCGCCTTGATCGTGCCGCTCACCGGCGCGCCGGAAAGCTCGCTGTACAGCGCGCCGGGCCGCACGCCGCGCACGGTGGCCTGGGCCTGCCAGGGGGCGGGCGCGGGGCTCCACTTGCCGGCCGCGTCGATGCGGCCGCCGCCTGCGCGCACGGTGGCTTCGGGAATGGTCCAGCTGGTGCCGTCGAAACCGACGCGGGCCTGCACCTGTTCGACCGGGAGCTTCTCCTCGTCCCACGGGCCGGCCACGCTGTTGCGGATGTCGGCCGAGGCCTTCCATGCGGCCGGGCCGGTGTCGGCGTCGGGCGTGAGTTCGACGGTGCCGGTGAGCCGGGTCTCCGGCGCGCCGGGCCACAGGCTGGAGGCGTCCACGTTGCGCAGGTCGGCCTTGGCATCGATCACCGGCTGCGGCAGCCACGGCGCGATCTGCGCCTGCAGCCTGGCTTCCATCGGGGCGTCGGCGTTTTCCTCGGCGGGCTTGAGCTCGGCGGCCACTTGCAGGCGGGCCTCGGTGCCTGCGAGCGTGCCCTTGGCGGTGGCTTCGGCCAGCACGTCGATGTCGTGGTCTTCGGCCAGCGGCGCTTTCACGCGACCGTTGAGCGAGGCGTCGATCGCCATTGGCGCGGGGCCCTGCAGCTTGACGCGCGCGCTGTAGTGGCCGTCGGCAATGTCCACGCCCTTGACCTCGAGCGCATGCTCGGCGGCCTTGTAGCTGTAGCTGCCCGACAGGTTGAGCGCCTGCAGCGCGGGCGGGCCGGCCCAGCGCACTTCGTCGATGCGAAAGGGCACGTCGACGTCGACCGGAAGCGCGAGCTGCTGCAGCGGCTCTGTGGGCTTGTCGCTCGGCGGGCCGCGCTTTTCTATCAGCACCTGCCTGGCATGCACCTCGCCGAGCTGCACCTTGCGCTGGAACAGCGGCGCGAGCTGCCAGCCGATGGTGGCGTCGTTCACTTCGACGGCGATGCTTTCGCTCTGGTACTTGAGCCAGCCGATGTGGCCGCCGGTGCGCAGCGAGCCGGTGACGTCGCGGCTTTCCAGCGTCTGCCCGGCCGGCAGCCGCTGCGCCGCCTGTGCGAGCGCGAAGGCCAGCGACTTGTTCGAACCCAGCCACCACCACGCGCCCGCGCCCAGCAGCAGCACGGCCACGAGAAGGCCGAGCACGGTCCAGGCGAATGCGCGCAGCGCGCGGCGAGTGCGCGAGCGCCGCACGGCGGGGGGCGGCGTCGGCGTGGCGGCGGGATCGGTGTTGTTGGCGTCGGTCTGCATCGGCAGGCAATCAGAAGTTGAAGCCGAGGCGGAAGTGCAGGCGGAATCTCTTGCTGTCCACGCCGTAGGCGAGGTCGGCCTGCACCGGCCCCACCGGGCTGCGCCAGCGCGCACCCACGCCCACGCCCACCTTGGGCTTGAGCTCGGCGGGCTTGTCGGCCACGGCGCCGGCATCGACGAACATCACGCTCTCCCAGTCGGTGAGCTTGTTGTTGTAGACGAAGGGGCGCTGCCACTCGACGCTCGCCACGCCCAGGTAGCGGCCGGCCACGGTCGTGCCGTCGGCGCGAACGGTGCCGATCTGCTTGTAGCTGTAGCCGCGCACGGTGGTGTCGCCGCCGGTCAGGAACATCAGCGTGGAGGGGATCTGCGCGGTGTCCTTGGCCGCCACCGCGCCGCCTTCGAGCCGCAGTTGCAGGCGGCTGCGGCGCGCGTTGGTTTCCTTGTCGTCGCTCGAGCCCAGCGGCACCACGCCGAGCCAGCGGGCGTAGGTGCGGGTGAAGGGCGTCTGCTCGCCGGTGAGCGTGTAGCCCGCAGCCACTTCGAGCGCAAGGCCGAAGCCGCGCGAGGGCGCGGAGTTGTTGTCGAAGTAGCGCCCGGTCCAGCCCCAGTTGGCGGTGACGGCGGAGGCCGAGGGCGGTGCATTGGTGCCGCGGTTCTGCGAGTAGTCGTACTGCAGGAAGTAGCTGCGGTCGATGTGGTCGCTCGACTTGTTGCGCCCGCCGCGCAGGCGTCCGCTGTCGACAACGTAGCTGCCCGACTGCTCGCTTTTCAGCTCCGCGCCGGAAAACCAGCGCCAGCCGTGGTCGTCGGGAATGGCGTTGAGCTCGGTGCTGAGCGACTTGATGTCGCGGTCTACCGACAGTCGCGACACCGCGCGCCAGCCGAGCAGCGGCACCTGGTTGTGGATGTGGTCGACCGACAGGCGCGGGCCGTTGTCGGTGGTGAAGCCGGCGCCCAGCACCACCTTCTGCAACGGCGCCTCGCGCAGTTGCGCGATGACGGGCGCGGCCAGCGGGTTGCCGCTTTCGGTGTCGAGCGTGAGGAACACCGAATCGTAGTAGCCGCTGCTGGCCAGCCTCTGCTGGGCGTCGAGCAGCTTCTGCTGGTCGTAGTCCTGGCCGCTGGGCAGGCGGGCGATGCGGCGCGCGCCGTCGGGGTCGTAGCGCTGGATGCCGCGCAGCACCAGCGGACCGAACTTGTAGGCCGGCCCCGACTGGTAGGTGACGCTCAGGCGCGCTTCGTGGCGGTCGGCATCGACCTCGGCGCGGCTGATTTCGATGTTGCCGGTGGGAAAGCGCTTGGCCGTGAGGCTGCGCAGCGCGGTGGTCTTGGCCTCGTCCCAGGCCTGCTGGGTGAAGGGCTGGCCGGCGCGCAGGGCCCAGCCGGTGCGGATCGAATCGCGCTGGGCCTCGGCCGTGGCGTCATTGGCAATCGGGCCGCCGTAGCTGATCTGCACATTGCTCACCTTGGTGATCTCGCCGGGCGAGACGCTGATGACGATCTCGCGCGGGGCCTTGGCGCCCTGGGGCGTCTCGTTGAGTTCGAGCGTCAGCGTGGGGGTGAAGTAGCCCAGGGTGCCCAGCAGCTCGCGGGCATTGGCTTCGGCGGCCACCATGAGGCGGGAGATTTCGGTGGCGCCGAGGTCGTCGAGCTCGCGGTAGCGCTGGATTTCCAGGTGCAGCGCGAGGTAGTCGCGCACGGCCTCGGGGCCGCGCACGTCGACGGTGAAGGCGTCGCGCTTGTCTGCCTTGTCCTTCTTGTCGTCTGTGTTCTTGTCGTCTTTGGTGGTATCGGCGGCGCTGCCGCCGCGCACGAGGCCGGCCACGGGCTTGCCTTCGGACGGCTCCTTCTTCGGCAGCAGGCTGCAGCCTTGCAGAAGCAGGACGCCGGAAAAAAGCAAAGCCGGCCACCACGCCGGCAAGGAAACTGGAACCACCCTGAACATGGGCGGATTCTGACAGCAAGCCCGGCCGGTTCCTGAAGGCCCCGCCAGATCGCCGGCTTCGTCCTACTTACTTCGACAGCATGCGCATGGCCTCTTCGAGGCCGCGCAAGGTCAGCGGATACATGCGGTTGGACATGAGCTGCTGCATCACCGCGATGCTCTGGCGGTACTGCCACACGCCCTGCGGCTCGGGGTTGATCCACGCGAACTTGGGGAATGTGTGGGTGAGGCGCTGGATCCATTCCGCGCCGGCCTCTTCGTTGTTGTATTCGACGCTGCCGCCTGGCTGCAGGATCTCGTAGGGGCTCATGGTCGCGTCGCCGACGAAGATGAGCTTGTAGTCCTTGTTGTACTTGCGCAGGATGTCCCAGGTCGCGAACTTCTCGGAGAAGCGGCGCTTGTTGTTCTTCCACATGAAGTCGTACACGCAGTTGTGGAAGTAGAAGAATTCAAGATGCTTGAACTCGGTCTTCACGGCCGAGAACAGCTCTTCCACGCGCTGGATGTGCTCGTCCATGGTGCCGCCCACGTCCATCAGCAGCAGCACCTTGACGTTGTTGTGGCGCTCGGGCCGCATCTTGATGTCTAGGAAGCCGGCGTTGGCCGCGGTCGAATGGATGGTGTCGTCGAGGTCCAGCTCTTCCTCATGGCCCTCGCGCGCGAACTTGCGCAGCCGGCGCAGCGCGACCTTGATGTTGCGCGTGCCCAGCTCCTGCGTGTCGTCGTAGTCCTTGTAGGCGCGCTGGTCCCACACCTTCACGGCGCTCTTGTTCTTGCCCGCGCCGCCGATGCGGATGCCCTGCGGGTTGTAGCCGCCGTTGCCGAAGGGCGAGGTGCCGCCGGTGCCGATCCACTTGCTGCCGCCCTCGTGGCGTTCCTTCTGCTCCTCGAAGCGCTTCTTGAGCGTTTCCATGAGCTCGTCCCAGCCCATCTTCTCGATCTTGGCCTTCTCTTCGGCCGTGAACTCGCGCTCCAGCGTCTTCTTGAGCCAGTCGAGGGGCACTTCCTTGGTGAAGTCGGTCAGCATCTCCACGCCCTTGAAATAGGCGGCGAAGGCGCGGTCGAACTTGTCGTAGTGCTTCTCGTCCTTCACCAGCGCGGTGCGCGAGAGGTAGTAGAAATCGTCGATGCCGTAGGCGCCGTCGGAGTTCGGCCCCACCACGTCGGCCTGCAGGGCCTCGAGCAGCGTGAGGTATTCCTTGACCGACACCGGCAGCTTGGCCGAGCGCAGGGTGTAGAAAAAGTCGATGAGCATGGGGCGCTCCTTGTGTGTCTGTCAGTCAGCCGCGCGGCTTGTCGAGCAGGTACAGCAGCTGTGCCTTGACCTCGGGCCATTCGCCCGCGCGCAGGCTGTACATGACGGTGTCGCGGATGGTGCCGTCGCGGCGCATCGCATGGCCGCGGATCACGCCGTCTTTCTTCGCGCCCAGGCGCTCGATGGCGCGCTGCGACGCAAAGTTGAAGTTGTCGGTGCGCCAGCCCACCACGTTGCAGCCCAGCGCGTCGAAGGCATGCGTGAGCATCAGCAGCTTGCAGGTGGTGTTGACGTGGGTGCGCTGGCAGCGCGCGGCGTACCACGTGTAGCCGATCTCCACGCGCTTCACCGCCGGCAGGATGTCGTGAAAACTGGTGCTGCCGAGCACCGTGCCGGTGGCCTCGTCGGTCACGGCGAAGGCGAAGCGGTCGGCGGTCTTGAGCGCGGTCTCGATGTAGGCGCGCGTGTCCTGCGGCTCGGGCACGGAGGTGACGCGCAGCTTCCACAGTTCGCCGTCGGCGGCCGCGGCGCGCAGGCCTTCTTCGTGCGCGAGCGAGAGCGGCACCAGCGCGAGGCCGCGGGCCTTCAGCGTGACAGGTTCGACGAACGCCATCTTTTCTCCGGCTCTGTTCGAGGTTGAGCTTGCGCCGGCTTCAGCCGCGCGGATCGCCGTACTTGTGCACGTACCAGACGCGCGCAGCCTGTGCACCTGCACCGCCGCCCAGGCCGATCAGCGCAATGCCGAAGAGCTCGCGCTTGTTGTATTCGCCACTGCCGAAGGCGTCGAGGCCGAGCAGCAGCCCGAGCCCGCGACCGAGCATCGCGCCCACCATGAACAGCACCGCCTGGGCAATGCCCAGCTTCATGAGCTGCTTGGTGGAGTGTTTCTGGCCGCTCATGGGTTCAGCGGTTGTTGCGTTGCATGAAGACGAGCTTCTCGAAGAGCGTCACGTCCTGTTCGTTCTTGAGCAGCGCGCCCACCAGCGGCGGCACGGCGACCTTGTCGTCCTTGCTCTGCAGCGCCTCGAGCGGAATGTCTTCGGCCACCAGCAGCTTGAGCCAGTCGAGCAGCTCGGAGGTGGAGGGCTTCTTCTTCAGGCCGGGCAGGTTGCGCACGTCGTAGAAGGTCTTCATCGCGGCGGTGAGCAGCTCCTGCTTGAGGCCGGGGAAGTGCACCGCGACGATGTGCTTCATCGTCTCCGCGTCCGGGAACTTGATGTAGTGGAAGAAGCAGCGGCGCAGGAAGGCGTCGGGCAGTTCCTTCTCGTTGTTCGAGGTGATGAACACCACGGGCCGGTGCTTGGCGCGGATGAGTTCGCGCGTCTCGTAGCAGTAGAACTCCATGCGGTCGATTTCGCGCAGCAGGTCGTTCGGGAATTCGATGTCGGCCTTGTCGATCTCGTCGATCAGCAGCGCCACCGGCTGGTCGGCCGTGAAGGCCTGCCAGAGCACGCCCTTGATGATGTAGTTGTTGATGTCGCTGACGCGCTCGCCGCCGTCCAGGTCCTTGAGCTGCGAGTCGCGCAGGCGGCTCACCGCGTCGTATTCATACAGGCCCTGCTGTGCCTTGGTGGTTGACTTGATGTGCCACTGCAGCAGCGGCAGGCCGAGCGACTGTGCCACTTCCTCGGCCAGCATGGTCTTGCCGGTGCCGGGTTCGCCCTTGACGAGCAGAGGACGCTTGAGGGTGATGGCCGCGTTGACCGCGAGCATCAGGTCTTTCGTGGCGACGTAATTGTCTGAGCCCTGGAATTTCATGAGTGAGATGAGTGGGACTGAGGCCGGGGTGGAGAAAAGAACACACTCGATTTGCGTCGTGCGGCCTCAGGGTTGGCCTGCACAGGGTTCCAGGGGACCCCTGCATATAATCGAATGTTGATCCGAAAAACTGTACTCTCCACGAGATTGTGCGCGCAAAATGAACAAGTTGTTGACCACGATGTTTGCCCTTGCTGTCGCTTGCGTGACGGTCTCGGCTGAAGCCCAACAAGTCACTGGCAAGGCCCAGGACGGAGCAAAGAAGGTAGCCATGTGCGTGGGCTGCCACGGCATCATCGGCTACCAGGCCAGCTTCCCCGAGATCCACAAGGTGCCGATGATCGCCGGCCAAAGCGCCACCTACATCACGGCCGCGCTCACCGCGTACAAGGGCGGCGACCGCAAGCACCCCACCATGCGTGCCATTGCCGACACGCTCACCGAGCAGGACATTGCCGACCTCGCTGCCTACTACAGCCAGCTCGGCCTGAAGGACGGCGGCGCACCGCCCTCCACGCTGGCCAAGGCCACGCCCGCCAACGTCGAGGCGCTCATCACCCGCAACGCCGACAACAGCTGCACCAAGTGCCACGGCGCCAACTTCAACACGCCGAACGACGGCACCGTGCCCAAGCTGGCCGGCCAGCATGCCGACTACCTGTTCGTCGCGCTCAAGTCGTACCGCGTGAAGAACAACCCGCACCTCGGCCGCTCCAACGCGGTGATGGGCCAGCAGGTCGAAGAGAAGAAGTTCACCACGGCCGAGCTCAAGACGCTGGCCTCCTACATCAGCTCGCTGCCCGGCGAACTGAAGACGGTGCCCGAGTCGCGCATCCACCACGGCGCCGAATAAGCAGCCCCGGTTCAAAACAAAAATGCCCGCTGAGAGCGGGCATTTTTTTGTCCGGGATTTCCCTGAGATCAGATGTCGAAGAAGGCCGTCTCGTCCGTGCCTTGCATGCGGATGTCGAAGCGGTAGGTCACCGCGCCGCCTTGCTCCACGCGCTCCGCAATCAGCGTGTGACGGCGCTCGGCCGGCACGCTCTGCAGCACTGCGTCTTTCGCGTTGGCTTCGGCTTCGTCGCTGAAGTACACGCGCGTGAACGCATGCAGCAGCAGGCCGCGCATCAGCACGATCACGTTGATGTGCGGTGCTTCGCCGGGCGACTCGGCACCGGGCTTCACGGTGTGGAACACGAAGCGGTTGCCCTCGGTGGTGCCGGTGCCGACGCGGCCGAAGGCGCGAAAGCCGATGGCGCGCGCTTCTTCGGGCGTCTGCGGATAGCGGCCCTCGCCGTCGGGCTGGCTGATCTCGACCAGCGCGTCGTTGATCGGGTTGCCGTCGCCGTCGATCACGCGGCCTTCGAGGCGGATGCGCTGGCCGCTGGCGTTGTCGAGCGCGAGCACGGCATCGAAGGGCTGGTCGAAGTCGTAGCCGTACTGCGTGGCGGTGAGGCCGTAGGCGAAGTACGGGCCCACGGTTTGCGAGGGGGTCTGGCCGAAGTCGGCTTCCTGTGCGGTCATCAACATGGTTTGCGTCTCCTGGCTCAGCGGTTCTCGAAAGGGGTCTCGTCTGCGCCGCGCAGCACGATGTCGAACTGGTAGCCCAGTGCGTAGCCTTCTTCGGTGATGTCGAGGCTGAAGTCGGCGATCAGGCGGTTGCGGTAGCGCTCGGGCGTGCCGGTGACCATGGGGTCGTACTGCAGCAGCGGGTCGCCGGGGAAGTACATCTGCGTGACCAGGCGGCTCGCAAAGCTCTGGCCGAACAGCGACAGGTGGATGTGCTGCGGACGCCAGGCGTTCGGATGGTTGCCCCAGGGATAGGCGCCGGGCTTGATGGTGAGGAAGCGGTAGCGGCCCTCGCTGTCGGTCAGGCAGCGGCCCGCACCCAGGAAGTTGGGGTCCAGCGGCGCGTCGTGCTGGTCGACCTTGTGCACGTAGCGGCCCGAGGCGTTGGCCTGCCAGAGTTCGACCAGCGTGTTGGCCACCGGACGGCGGCGGTCGTCGAGCACGCGGCCCGTGAGGATCATGCGTTCGCCCAGCGGCTCGCCGTTCTTGCGCGCATTGCGCGTGAGGTCGTGGTCGAACTCGCCGATGCTGTCGTGGCCGTACACCGGCTGCTGCAGCTCGCCGAGCGAGGCCTTCAGCGGAATCAGCGGCTTCTGCGGGCCGCGCTTCACGGTGGACTTGTAGCCGGGGTACACGTAGCTGGGATGGGCTTCCCAGTCGCGCGGGGTGAGGATGGGCGAGCTGCCCTTGGTCTTGGTCAACATGAACGTTGTCTCCTGTCGTGGGACGAATCCGGAAGCCCAGATTCTCGAAGCACCGTTCGATGATGTAAATTGAAGATTGCTCCGTTATCAATAACCAGCAGGCATTGAAAACCCCCACCGATCTTCGCCAGGACTTCTTGCGCAACGTGCAGCTGCGCCATCTGCGCTGCCTCGTCGCCGTGGCGCAGGAGCGGCACCTCGCGCGCGCTGCCGAGCGGCTGGCGCTGAGCCAGCCGGCGGTGTCGAAGACGCTGTCCGAACTCGAGGCCATCGTCGGCACCCGGCTGGTCGATCGCAGCAAGGCCGGCCGGCGCGGCGTGCAGGGCCTCACGGCCGCCGGCGAGCAACTGCTGGCGCATGCGCTGCGCGTGCTGGAGGCGCTGGATGCCAGCGCGCAGGCGGTGGCGCCGGCGGCGGGCGGGCGCATCGAGCGGCTGCGCATCGGCGCGCTGCCGAGCGTGGCGCCGGCCCTGCTGCCGACGGCGCTGGCGCGGTTGCGCGACGGCTGGCCGCAGGTGCAGATCGTGGTGAAGAGCGCCGCCAACGGCGCGCTGCTCGACGAGCTGCGCGCCGGCGAGCTCGACCTGGTGGTCGGCCGCATGAGCGATCCGCGCCTGATGGGCGGCCTGAGCTTCGAGCTGCTGCACACCGAGCCGCTGGTGTTCGCGGTGCGGGCGGGGCATCCGCTGGCGCTGAAGGCGGCGTCGGTGCAGGCGGTGCTCGGCTATCCGCTGGTGGTGTACGGCGAAGGCACGATCCCGCGCCATAACACCGAGAGCTTCCTGTCGGCCCGTGGCCTGGTGCTGCCGACCAATGCGCTGCAGACGCTCGACGTGGCGGTGGCGCGCGCGCTGGTGGCGGTGTCCGACGCGGTGTGGATCACGCCGCTGGGCGCCGCGCGTGGCGAACTGGCCGAAGGCCGCCTGGTGCGGCTGCGCATCGAGACGGCGGGCACCGAGGAGCCGGTCGGCCTGCTGCAGCGCAGCGACGCCGAGCCTTCGGCATTGCGCGCCGCGATGGCCGCGCTGCTGCGCGAGGCGGCCAAAGAGCAGGGGGCGGTGCCACCAGCGGCCAGACAAAAGCGCGGCGGCTAGCCGGTTTTCGCCAGGAACGCCGCGGAACCGGCTTTGCCGGGCCGCAGGTGTTGCCCCCTGCAAGGGGGTTGGCGAAGCGACACGAAGTGCGCGCAGCCTGGGGGTCAGTCCTTCGTGGCCCGGCGCTGCACGCAGGCGACGTAGCCCTCGCCATCCGGCGGCCGGCCGGCGCGCTGGCTCTCCCACATCATCTGGCCCAGGCAGTCCATTGCCTCGTGGTGCGCATGCAGCAGCGAGCCGCGCCGCGCGGCCAGCAACTCGACGGCCTGGCGGATGCCGCGCGGCTGGTCGATCGAGCACTGCTCGCTGATCGACAGGTGCATCGACAGATGAAGGAACGGGTTCTCGCGCCCGTTCGATCCGTCATAGACCCGCGCGACCGCCGCGTCGGCATCGGCCAGGTCCTCGTGATATTCGGGGTGCTGGTCGATCCAGCCGGCGGCGATGGTCTCGAGCGCTTCCATCGGCAAGCCCTGCCGGTGCTTGGCGTACACGTCGCAGAAGAAGCGGCGCACGTCTTCCTGGGAGGGGTTGAACATATATAGATAGGTGCGAGAAGGGTAGGGAAGGCGAAGAGGGGTGAAGACGGGTGAGGAGGTCAGCCGAAAGGTCGCTTTTTCGGGGGCTCGATGTGTCCGGCGTTCCGGGTACGAAGCGTTACGCCGTAACGTAACGAATCGCGAAATGACCTGCTTACGAGCTGTTTCCACACATGGCCGGCAGGCCGCCAAAAAGAAAAATATCCATACAAATCAACAGGTTGCGTCATCGGCAAGCAGCTTGGCACGGGGCTGGACCAAAGCGGCACGCTAGTTGCCCCTTAGTAGGCATCTTTTGTCACAGAGGCTGCCATGAACGCTCCACAAGCATCGACCGTTTCGACCGAAGGACTTGCCGCCGCCAATGGCGCAGCTCCTGTTGTCATTGCCCAGGCCACCGTTACTCCGCTCGGCACTCCCGGCGCGTTGAGTTCGGCGGCGCCCGCTGCTGCTGCCGGTCCGGCCAGCATCGGGACATTATCGAATGCCACGCCCGGCGTCGCAGTGATGCGCGACGGTGTCCGCATTCCGGTCGATGGCAATCAGACCCTGATTGCCGGTGACCGCGTGATCGTGCCGCAAGACGGCCACGCCAACGTGCTGTTCCCCGGCTCCGCCACCAACAAGGCGCCGCTGGCCGGCGTCTTCACCGGCGGCACCGACGCCACCATCGGCTCGACCAAGCTGCCGGGCGGCCTCGAACAAGTGAATGTGGATGTCGCCTCGGGCGACCTGCAAGTGACCCCGCCCGACAGCGACGCCGACGCGGCCGCGCTGGCCGTGACCAAGAAGCTCGCTGCCGGCAGCGGCATCGGCCTGGGCGAATTCGCGCTGGGTGCCCTGGGTGCCGCGGCACTGGGTGCCGCGCTCAGCGGCGGTGGCGGTGGCGGCACGTCCGGCATTCCGCTGCTCGTGTCCTCCGGCGATCCGAACACGCCCACGACCCCGACCACGCCCACCACACCTGACTCCGATGCGGACGCGGACTCCGACGCGGACTCGGATGCCGATGCCGACGGCGACGCGGATTCGGACGCCGACTCGGATGCAGACGCCGATGCCGATGCCGATGCCGACGCCGATGCAGACGCCGATGCTGATTCGGATGCCGACGCCGACGCGGACTCCGATTCGGATGCCGATGCAGATGCCGACTCGGATGCAGACGCTGACGCCGACTCCGACTCGGATGCCGACGCAGATGCCGACTCCGATGCAGACGCCGACGCGGACTCCGATTCGGATGCCGACGCCGACGCCGATTCGGACGCTGACGCGGATGCAGATGCCGACTCGGATGCGGATGCAGACGCCGACGCCGATGGCGACCACCTCCTCGATCCGGGCGACGGCCTCGTCAGCCACGTCGTCGACGGCGTCAGCGGCGCGCTCGGTCTCGGCGGTGCGCTCACCCCCGTGACCCACGTGGTCGACGGCGTGACCGACGTCGTCGACAACGTGCTGTCTCCGCTGCTCGGGACCACCTTCACGCCCAACAACCCCAACGAGTTCGACCCGGTCGACAACACCGTCGCCGACGTCACTCACCTGCTGGGCGGCGCGCTGAGCCCGGCGCTCGACGGCCTGCTGGGCGCCGGCGCCACCAACCAGATCCTCGGCACGCTGAACCAGCAGGTCGACTACCTGACCGACGCGCTGCACAACGGCCTGGAGAACCTCATCGGCGACCACGGCATCGTGAGCGGCCTGACCGGTGCCCTGGGCCTCGGCGGCGTGACCGACCAGCTGCTGGGCAAGGACGGCGTCATCGGCGACGTGCTCGGCAACGTGCTGGGCGAAGGCAGCCTCGTGTCCGGCCTGCTCAGCGACAAGGGCCTGGTCGGCGGCCTGCTCGGCCAGGACGGCCTGGTCGGTGGCCTGCTGGGCGACAAGGGTGTCGTCGGCGGCCTGCTCGGTGAAGTGCTGGGCAGCGACGGCCTCGTGGGTGGCCTGCTCGGAGACAAGGGCGCCATCGGCGGCCTCACCGGCGGCCTGCTTGGCGAACAGGGCCTGCTGGGCGGCCTGCTCGGCGAAGGCAGCGCGGTGGGTGGCCTGCTCGGTGACGACGGCCTCGTCGGTGGCCTGCTCGGCGGCGACGGTGCACTGTCCAACCTGCTGGGCAGCGACGGCCTCACCGGCCAGCTGCTGGGCCACGGCGGCCTGGTCGACAGCCTGCTCGGCGAGCATGGCGTGGTGTCCGGCCTGATCACCGACAGCCCGCTCGGCGGCCTGCTCGGTGGCGACGACGGCCTGCTGGGCGGTGCCCTCGGCGGCCTGCTCGGCGACAAGGGCGTGGTCGACGGCCTGCTGGGCGACAACGGCGCGCTGGGCGGCCTGCTCAGCAACGACGGCCTGCTGGGTGGCCTGCTCGGCGACAACGGCGTGGTCGGCGGCCTGCTGGGCGGCGACGGCCTGCTCGGCGGTGTGCTCGGCAACGACGGCCTGGTGGGTGGCCTGCTGGGCAACGACGGCCTCCTCGGCGGCGTGCTCGGCGACAACGGCCTGGTCGGCGGCCTCCTGGGCAGCGAAGGCCCGGTGGGTGGCCTGCTCGGCAACGACGGCCTCGTCGGCGGCCTGCTGGGCGACAACGGCCTGGGCAGCGTGCTCGGCGGCGACGGCCTCGGCGGCGGACTGCTCGGG
Organism: Variovorax durovernensis; assembly: GCF_977011995.1. NCBI lineage: Bacteria > Pseudomonadati > Pseudomonadota > Betaproteobacteria > Burkholderiales > Comamonadaceae > Variovorax > Variovorax durovernensis. The sequence goes on from NZ_CDRNCW010000001.1 coordinate 1,209,835, forward strand.
CCGGATGGCCTGGTTGGCGGCCTGCTGGGCAACGACGGTCTGGTCGGTGGCCTCCTGGGCAGCGACGGCCTGCTGGGTGGCGTGCTCGGCGGTGTGCTGGGCGGCATCGGCAACGGCGGCACGCCGGGTACCGGCGCAGCGCTGCTCGACCCGGTCGACAGCGTTGTCGGCAGCGTGGCCAACGGCCTGAACCACGGCGTTCTCGGCGACCTCGGCCTGGGCGACGTGCTCACGCCGGTGGTCGGCCTCACGGACAGCCTGACCGACACGGTCGACGGCCTGCTCGGCCCGGTGCTCGGCACCTCCTTCAACTCGAACAGCCCCAACGTGCTCGACCCGGTCGACAGCGTGGTGAGCCAGGTGACCGACGGCGTCGGCGGCCTGCTGAGCCCGCTGACCGATCAACTGCTGGGCACGGGTACGACGACCGCGGTGCTGCATGCCGTCGATACGCAGGTGGACTACCTCACGGACGGCGTGGCGAACCTGCTGAACGGCGGCGTGCTGGGCGGTGTGCTCGGCGGTGACGGCGGCCTGCTCGGCGGTGTGCTGGGTGACAACGGCCTGCTGGGTGGCGTGCTCGGCGGCGACGGTGGCCTGCTTGGCGGCGTGCTGGGTGACAACGGCCTGCTGGGCGGTGTGCTCGGTGGCGACGGCGGCCTGCTCGGTGGCGTGCTGGGTGACAACGGCGTGCTGGGCGGTGTGCTCGGCGGCGACGGCGGCCTGCTCGGTGGCGTGCTGGGTGACAACGGCCTGCTGGGTGGTGTGCTTGGCGGCGACGGTGGCCTGCTTGGCGGCGTGCTGGGTGACAACGGCCTGCTGGGCGGCGTGCTGGGTGACAACGGCGTGCTGGGCGGCGTGCTCGGCGGTGACGGTGGCCTGCTCGGTGGCGTGCTGGGTGACAACGGCCTGCTGGGCGGAGTGCTCGGCGGCGACGGTGGCCTGCTCGGTGGCGTGCTGGGCGGTGTGCTCGGCGGTGACGGTGGCCTGCTCGGTGGCGTGCTGGGTGACAACGGCGTGCTGGGCGGTGTGCTCGGCGGTGACGGCGGCCTGCTTGGCGGCGTGCTGGGTGACAACGGCATCCTGGGTGGCGTACTCGGCGGCACCGAAGGCGGCCTGCTCGGCGGCGTCCTCGGCAGCGACGGCCTCGTTGGCGGCCTGCTGGGTGGCGGCACCGACGGTGGTCTGCTTGGCGGTGTGCTGGGCGATCACGGCGTCCTGGGCGGCGTACTCGGCGGCAGCGAAGGCGGCCTGCTCGGCGGCGTCCTCGGCAGCGACGGCCTCGTGGGCGGCCTGCTGGGTGGCGGCACCGACGGTGGTCTGCTCGGCGGTGTGCTGGGCGACCACGGCGTCCTGGGCGGCGTACTCGGCGGCAGCGAAGGCGGCCTGCTCGGCGGCGTCCTCGGCAGCGACGGCCTCGTTGGCGGCCTGCTGGGTGGCGGCACCGACGGTGGTCTGCTCGGCGGTGTGCTGGGCGATCAAGGCGTCCTGGGTGGCGTTCTCGGCGGCAGCGAAGGCGGCTTGCTCGGCGGCGTCCTCGGCAGTGACGGCCTCGTGGGCGGCCTGCTCGGTGGCGGCACCGGCTCGGGTGGCGCGCTCGGTGGTGTCCTCGGCAACGACGGCCTGGTCGGCAGCCTGCTGGGCAACGACGGCCTCGTCGGCGGACTGCTCGGCGGCCTGCTGGGTGGCAGCAGCCCGGTGGCCAACATCCTGCAGCCGGTGAGCAGCGTCGCCAGCGGCGTCACGGACACCGTCAGCTCGGTCGCCTCGAACGTCACGCACGCGGCGTCCGATGCCACGGCGCCGGTGACCGACATCCTGGCCGGCGCGTCCCATGCGGCCGCACCGGTGACCGATGTCGTCATCAGCGTGGTGAACACCGTGGAGCACGTGACCACGCCGCTGGTGACCGACGTCGTGACGCCGATCACCAGCCTGGTCGAACACAGCCCGGCCGGCAGTGCGCTGTCGCCGGTGACCAACATCCTTCACGGCCTGTTGGGCTGATTCACAAGAACAGCAGAAGGAGGGGTGGGGAGCGGAAGCACCAGGGACAGGCCGCCACCGGCCTGTCCCGCGAAAGGATTGGATATGAAAAAGAATTTCCGGATACTGGCCATCGTCGCACTCGGAGCAATCCTGGTCGGCTGCGCGGCACCCAAGACCGGTCGCGACGACGCGACCTACTACTACTCGAACAAGGGCGCGAGCGCCGTGGCGAAGGTGGAGCCCGCTGCACCGCCGCCGGTGCAGAACGGCCCGGCGGGCGTGTCGAAGATCGTCTACTTCGACTTCGACAAATACAACATCAAGTCCGAGTACGTGAAGATCGTCGAGGCGCACGCGAGCTACATGCGCAACCGGACGTCGAGCCGGGTCGTGATCGAAGGCAACACCGACCAGCGCGGCGGCCGCGAATACAACCTGGCGCTGGGCCAGCGCCGTGCCGACGCCGTGCAGCGCGCGCTCATGCAACTGGGCGTGCCGGCCGAGCGCATCGAGGCCATCAGCTGGGGCACGGAGAAACCCGCGTCGCTCGCAACCACCGAGGAGGGCTATCAGCTCAATCGCCGCGCCGAATTCAGCTACCGCTGAAGCCGGTGCCAAGCGATGACTTCGACGGCAGTTTCCGGTCCGCGCACACGTCGAGGCATGGGCAGATGACGGGCGCGACCGGTTTCCCGCATTCGATCGGGGCCGCATGATGTCTTTCCAGGATCAGCTCCATGCCTGCCATGAACGCCTGGTGTCGGTGTGCGCGGCCTTGCCCGCCCCGTACCCGGCGTTCACGCTGTTCTTCTCGGTCAGCGACGGCGCGCAGCGTGCCCACGTGGTGCATGCGCGCGCCGCCGACTTCGAGACGGCATGGCGCGAGGGCGCGGAGTCCGTCGGGCGCTGGGTGCGCGAGCGCGGCATCGTGTCGCCGTGGCTGCGCATCGACTGGGTCGAGGGCGCGAGCCCGATGGAGTGGGTGCAGTTCAAGACGCAGCTCACCGCGGTCAAGCGCAACTACTTCCGCCTCGGCCTGGCCTTCGACCAGGACTTCGAGCTCGCCTTCACCGAGCAGGAGCTCAATGCCAACGCCATGCTGTGTGGCGACTCGACCATCGCGCACTCGGTGGTGAACCCGCGCAACTTCGAGGTCTACGGCCTGGCCCGCTTCGAGCGCGCGCCGCCGCTGGACATGCCGGCCGAACAGCCGGTCTACCTGCTCGCGATGGTGGGTGTGTTCTGCCAGCCCGACGGCGTGGTGCACAAGCTCGTCGGCACGGGGCTCGACGCGGGCCGCCGGCAGCTGCCGGCGCTCAACCCGCAATCGGTGCTCGACCTCGTGCGCAGCGGTTCGTCGTACCTCGCGCGGCAGGTGCAGAGCGACGGCCTGTTCGTGTACGGCTACTTCCCGTGCTTCGACCGGCGCATTCCGACCTACGACGCCATGCGCCATGCGAGCGCGGTCTACGCCATGCTCGAAGCATGGGAGCTCACGCGCGACGAGACCCTGCGCTCGGCCATCGACCGCGCGATCGACCACCTGACCAGCTGGCTGATCCGCGACTACACGCTGGCCGACGGCCGCGCCGCGGCCTTCCTGGTGGACACCGGCGGCGAGATCAAGCTGGGTGGCAACGCGGCCTGCGTGCTCGCGCTCGTGAAGTACTGCGAGCTGATGGACACGCGCCACTGGCTGCCGCTCATCGACAAGCTCGCGCTCGGCATCGCGTCGCTGCAAGACCCGGAGACCGGCCGCTTCAACCACGTGCTGCATGCGACCGACCTATCGGTCAAGCAGGCCTCGCGCATCATTTATTACGACGGCGAGGCGGTCTACGGCCTCATGCGCCTGTACAGCCTCACGCGCGACCCGCAGTGGCTGGCGGTGGTCGAAAAAGCCTTCGACTATTTCATCGCGGGCCAGCAATGGCAGTCGCACGACCACTGGCTGAGCTGCTGCGTCAACGAGCTCACGCACTGGAGCCCGCAGGAAAAATACTTTCGCTTCGGCCTGCAGAACGTGGCGGGGTACCTGGACTTCGTGCTCGACCGCAAGACCACGTTTCCGACGCTGCTCGAACTCATGCTGGCCGCGCAGCAGATGCTGCAGCGGCTCGAGGGCATGCCCGCGATGCGGCACCTGCTCGACGAGCTGGACACCGAGAAGTTCTACCGCGCGCTCGACTACCGCGCGCACTACCTGCTCAACGGCTTCTTCTGGCCCGAGATGGCGATGTATTTCCGCCGGCCTTCGACGGTGGTGGGATCCTTCTTCATCCGGCATCACTCGTTCCGCGTGCGCATCGACGACGTCGAGCAGTACGTATCGGGCTTCGTGGCCTACCACCGCTACCTGCTGGAGCGCCGCGCGCTGGCGGCGGCCAGCGGTGTTGGCGGCACCGGCGGCGGCGCGCGCGACGACGGCCCGGCCTGGACCGCGAGCGAGATGGCTCGCGTCACCGGCGGCGAGTGGGTCGTCAAGCCCGAGGACGGCTGGCGCGCCAGCGGCGTGACGCAGCGCTCCTTCATGCGCAAGGGCCGCGTGGTGTTCGACCACCAGACGCGCCCGTCGAAGACGCCGCTGGCGGCCGTCACGCTCAAGGGCGTGCTGCAGCCTGCCGCCGCCGTGCTGTGCACCGACCCCAAGCCGCACCTCGACAAGCGCGTGCCGGTGCTCAAGGTGCAGAACGTGCTGCAGTCGGTGCTGCTGCTGGGCGACCATGCGCGCTGCGAATTCACCGGCCGCGTGTGCGGCGTGCTCGGCAGCGGCGCCGGCAGCGGCACCGTCACCGCCATGCTGGCCGGCGCGCTCACCGTGTGGGGCGAGGTCGCGCAGCCTGAAGGCAACATCAGCCTGCCTTCGGGCATCGCCTGGAACATGACCTGCATGCCGCGGCACGCGGCCTACTGGGTGATGGAGATGGGTGCATCGCAGATGCCGGCCTCGGCGCAACTGGTGCGGCCCTCGCTCGTCGTCGTGACCGGGCTGTCGGCCGCGTCGCAAAAGCACCGTGGCCCTTCGGAAGCCGCTGCGCGGCTGGACAGCCGCATCTTCCAGGCAATGGCCCCTGGCGACAGCGTGGTGCTGAACCGCGACATGCCCGAGTTCGCGGCCTTCGCCGAAGCCGCGATGACGCAGCAGCTGCAGATCGTGACCTGCGGCGAGCACAAGGACGCCGACGTGCGCCTGCTCGCCTTCGACCACGGCGAGGTGCAGGCGCTGGTGATGGGCGAGCCCTTCCAGCTGCGGCTCAATGCGCCGGGCCGCCACATGGGCGCGAGCGCCATTGCCGCGCTCGCGGCGCTGCAGGCGCTGCGCCTGCCGCTGGCCGCGGCGGTCGAGCCCTTTGCGCATTTCGAGCCGCCGGGCGGGCGCGGCGCGCTGCACACCATTCACATCGGCGGCGGCAGCTTCAAGCTGATCGACGAGACCTACGACGCCAACCCGAGCTCGATGCGCGCGGCGCTGGAGATGCTGTCGCAAGCCCCCTGCGAGCCGGCCCGCCGCGTGGCGATCCTCGGCGACATGCAGGAACTCGGCCCCGCCGCGCAGCGCCACCACCTTGACCTGGAGGCCGAGTTGCTGGCCTCGCAGCCCGATCGCGTGCTGCTGTGCGGCCCGCTGATGCGGGCGCTGCACACGCGCATTCGCACCAAGGTGCGCTCGCACTGGTTCGTCGATGTGTCCGACCTGTCCACCGCGCTCGGCGGCCTCCTGCAACCGGGCGACTGGGTGCTGGCCAAGAGCTCGGCGGGCATCGGTCTTTCCCGGCTTGCCCGGGTCTTGAAAGCATTGCCATGAGATGGAACGCGTTATTGCATTCGCCCTACGAGCATGAGGCACCGGCGGTACCACGACGCTGGTGGCTGGGCTGGCTCCAGCTGCTGTGCGCATGGGTGCTCTGCATGCTGTTGTGCGCCAACATCGCATTGGTGTTCGCAGAGGGTTTGCCCCATCAAACGAAAGCTGTCAGGTCAGGGAGTCCGGCCGGTTGCGCGGTAACGGGAAGCGCCGCGCAACCGGGACCGGAGCAGTCTGTGAAAGCCAAGCCGTCGAAGGTGCGCGTGCCTGTGTGCTGAGTCGCGTGGAGAGTGAATTTTTGCCTTGTAACAGCTGGGTAACAGTTGATAATGAGACAGGCGTCATTGCCCGACGGATCGGCTTTTCCCCATGATCAAGTTCCTCCTGCCCAGCCAGTTGGTTGCCGACACGCCAGACGAACCTGGTGCCAGTCCCTATGCGGGCGCGTTGCATGAAGCGTTTCGCGCGGCCTATCCGCTGGTCAAGGGCGCGGCGTGGCGCTCGCTCCCCATCAGCCTGTTCGGGCTGCTGCCTTCGATCTTCCTGCTGCAGGTGTATGACCGCGTGCTGTCGCGCAGCGGCACCTCGACGCTCGCCGCTCTGGTGAGCGGCATCTTCTTCTTCCTGTGCATCGAGTTCTGGCTGCGCACGCGGCGCTCGCGCCTGCTGCGCAACGCGGGCGCCATCATCGACCACGGCGTGTCGGGTGCCCTGCTGAATTCGATGCTGTCGCGCCCGCTGCGCGCGCTGGAGTCGCGGCCCGCGTCGTCGTGGCAGCTGTACTTCCGCGACGTGGGTTCGGTGCGCGGCACCGTCACCGGCGGGCTCGCGCAGTCGATCTTCGACCTGCCCATGGCCATCTTCGCGCTGATCGTGATCGGCATCGTCGCGCTGCCGGTGCTGCCGGTGGTGGCGGTGTTCCTGGCCATCATGTCCTTCCTGGCGTGGTGGTGGGCCGACGAAGTGCGCACCGGCCGTGTGGAGGAAGTGCAACGCGGGCGCGGCCTGGACCGCATCACCTCCGAGATCTGCCATGCGCGCGAGACGCTGAAGACGCAGGCCAACGACGGTCCCACCATCGAGATGTGGCGCCAGACCTACAACGCCTGGCTCACCGAGAGCTTCACCAAGAACGGCCAGATCGAGACCGCGCGTGACGGCACCACCGTGCTGCTGACCGTGTTCTCGGTCATCGTCGTCACCGTGGGTGCGGTGTCGGTGATGGAGCAATGGATGACGGTGGGCGGCCTGGTCGCCTCCAACATGCTGGCACTCAAGGCGCTGCAGCCGGTGGCCGGCCTGGTGTCGAACTGGCGCTCGCTGGCCACCGCGAAGGAAGCCGCCAAGCGGCTCGAAGCCGTGCTGCGCGAGCCGGTCGAGAAGCCGCCCACGGGCATGGAACTGCCGCAGCCGCTGGGCCGCGTCACGCTGCGCGACGTGAGCTTCAGCTTCACGCAGAACGCGCAGCAGCAGGTGCTGGAGAACGTCGACCTCGACATCGGCCCCGGCGGGCTGCACGTGATCGTCGGGCGCAACGGCGCGGGCAAGTCGACGCTGGTGAAGCTGGTGTCGGGCCTGTACACGCCCACGCGCGGCACCGTGAGCATCGGCGAATACGACCTCTCGCAGTTCGGCCGCGAAGAGCTGTCGCGCTGGATCAGCTATCTGTCGCAAGAGGTCTACTGGTTCGGCGGCGCGCTGGTCGACGTGATGCGGCGCGGCGCGCCGGGCCAGAGCGACGAGCAGATCGTCGCGGCCTGCAAGCTCTCCGGCGCGCACGACTTCATATCGCGCCTGCCCGACGGCTACCGCACCGTGGTGGGCGAGGGCGGCACGGGCTTCTCTGTCGGCGAGCGGCGCAAGCTCGCGCTGGCCATGAGCTTCCTGCGCAAGCCCTCGGTGCTGGTGCTCGACGAGCCCAGCAACGACCTCGATTTCCAGAGCGAGCGCAACCTGCTCGCCACCATGCTCGCGGTGGCCAAGGTGCGCACCGTGGTGGTGGTCACGCATTCGCTGCGCATCGTCTCCGCGGCCACCGTGGTCTACCACGTGACCGGGCAGGGCAACGTCGAACAGGGCTCCGCGGCGGTGATGGTGCCCAAGCTGTTCGGCGTGAAGAAGCCGCTGGTGGCGGTGGGCGATACCGAAGACAGCGCGGGGGCCGCGGCCACCCGCTCCATGGCGTGAACACGACGAGCGACGGGGGCCGCAAATTTTGAAATCAGACCTTCCGCAAATATTGCAGGACGAGCAGGACAAGCGCGCGGCCCAGACATCGCCGCAGGGACGACGGCGGCAATGGATCATCGGCGGGGCGATCGCGGTGCTGGCACTGATCGGCCTGGGCTTTCCCATGGAGACCGTGGTCGTCGCGCCGGGCCGCGTGATCCCTTCTGACCGCGTCAAGTCCATCCAGCATCTGGAAGGCGGCATCGTCAGCAACGTGCTGGTGAAGGAAGGCGACAAGGTCAAGACGGGCCAGCCGCTGGTGGAGATCGACCTGGGCGGCAGCGGCCTCAACCTCGAGGAACTCACGGCGCGCTACGCGGCCACGCAGGCCACGCGCGTGCGCCTCATGGCCGAGAGCCGGGGCCAGCCGCTGCGCCGCGATTCCTTTGCCAAGGACATCGACGAGGGCGTGTTCGAAGGCGAGACCGGCGCCTACCAGGCGCGCGCGTTGGAGCAGCGCGGCGTCATGGCGGGCGCGGTGTCGGGACTGGAGCAGGCGCGCAGCAAGAAGCTGGAACAGCAGGCCAAGGTCAAGGGCCTCGGTGACCGGCTCGAACTGATGCAGAAGGAACTCGAGATTTCCGAGCAACTGCTCAGCGAGAAGCTGGTCGGCCAGGTCGAGGTGCTGGAGAAGCGACGCCAGGTCGAGAGCGTGCGCAGCGAACTCGCGGTGGCGCGTCAGGGCGTGGTCTCGGCCGACGCCGCCATCACCGAGGCGCAGGCCAAGATGGCAGAGGCGGAAGGCCGCTACAGGCGCCGCGCATCGGACGAACTGGCCACCGTCGAGCGCCAGTTCGCAAGCCTGAGCGAAGACCTCGCACGGGCCCGCACGCAGCGTTCGCGCACGGTGGTGAAGGCGCCGTCGGACGGCATCGTCAAGGGCCTGCGCAACTCCAGCCCCGGCTGGGTGGTGAAGCCGGGCGAGTCGATTCTCGAAGTGGTGCCCGACGAAGACGAGATCATGGTCGAGGCGCGGCTCAACCCGAACGACCGCGGCTTCATCGAAGTGGGGCAGACGGCGCGCGTGAAGATCACCGCCTACGACTACCTGCGCTACGGCGCCGTCGACGGCAAGGTCAAGCTGGTGGCCGCCGACGCCGACCGCGACCCCGCCATCTCGAACGGCGCGCCTTACTACCGGCTGCTCATCAGCATGTCGCAGTCGCACGTGGGGCGCGACGAGAACCGCATCACCGCCGGCATGGAGTCGGAGGTCGACCTGCGGGTCGGCACCGATCCGTTCATCTGGTACATCCTGCGTCCCGTGCTCAAGCTGCGGCGCGAAGCCTTCCGCGAACCATGAGGAACGCACCCTTGAACAGCCGGCGCCGCACGGGCACCGGTGTGGTGTGCGCGGCGCTGTGCGCCAGCTTAGCGCTGCCGCCCGCCGCCTTCGCGCAGGAACAGCAACAACAGGAATCGCAGCAGGCGCCGCAGGAGCCGTCTTTGCCGCTCACGCTTGCGCGCCGCCTGTCCCCGCCGTCGCTGGGCGCGGCCAGTTATGCGCAGCAGGTGAAGCAGGCGTTGGTTGCGCTGTCCCAGGACTACCCCGAGGTGCAGACGGCCCAGGCCGCCGCCAACACCAGCAGCTACGGCGTCGATGCGGCCAAGCAGGCGCGCTACCCGCGCTTCAGTTTCGGCACGACATCGGGCAACTACAACAGCGGCGCGACCGGTGCCAAGACACAGGGCTACACCGTGCTCACCGCCCAGGCCCGCATGAGCCTGCTCGACGGCGGCGGCATGAGCGCCGCGCAGCGCGCCGCGGAAGCCGGCAACCAGGCTGACGACGAGGCCGTCATCACCACCTCGCAGAAAGTGGTGCTCGACGCACTGACCGCCTACCTGCAGGTGCAGCGCTACGACCTGAAGAAGCAGATCGCGCACAAGGCCACCGAGGTGGTCGCCGAGCTCTCCAAGGCCGAAGCCCGCCGCGTCGCGCTGGGCGTGACCGGCGACAACGACCTCAACATGGCCGCGTCGCGCCGCGCGCTCGTGGCTGCGCGCGAGTCCGACTTCGAGGCGCAGCGCGACGAGGCGATGGCCAAGTTCCGCAACTACTTCAAGTTCTCGCCCAACGCCGAGTCGCTGCCCGTGCTTGCCGCACCGCCGCAATGGCGTATCGGCTCGCAGGAAGAAGCGTTGCGCCGCGCCGAGGCGCGCAGCACCGAGATTGCCGAAGCCCAGGGCCGCATCGATCGCGCCAGGGCGCTGGCGGACCAGCAGGACGCGAGCCTGTATCCGACCCTTGACGCCGTCGTCGTCAAGACCAGGGACCCGAGCGACGTGACCCAGAACCCGACGCGCGCGGGCTTCGAACTCAACTGGAACTTCGGCAACGGCTTCGACCGGCAACTGCGGCTGAAGTCCGCGCTGGCCGAAGTGACTAACCAGGAAGCCAAGCTCGAAGGCGTGAAGCTCAACCTGTTCGAACTCACCTCCGCCTCATGGGCCCGCACCGTGTCGGGCCGCGAGCGCGAGCGGCAGCTGATGGAAGCCGTGAGCACGTCGGGCCAGGCCTTCCGCGGCCGCCGCCGTCTCATGGAATTCGGCCGCGAGACCCTGCCCAAGGTGCTCGACGCGCAACTCGACTACTACACGCTGCTGTTCGACTACATCGACGGCGTGTTCGACCTGCGCATCTCGGAGCTGCGCCTGGCGCGCACCACCGGTGAACTTCGCATCGACCCGGTGGGACCGAACGGATGGATCGACCGGCTCTTCGGCTCGCCGAGCCGGCCTGCGTTGACCGAGGACGGCCTGCTGGGCGCGCTGTGCATCTCCAGCAACACCGCATGCGCGAGCGAACCGGTGGTCGAGCGCGCCGCCGGCCCGGCAGGTGCGAACCCGCTGCTGCGCAAAGCCCCGCGCCTTTCGACCCCCTGACCGGCGTCGTGGCGGTGCAGCTCAGGCGTCTTCGGGGATGCCCGGTTCGCCGTCGAGGATCTGGTATTTGCGCATCTTCTCCCACAGCACCTTGCGGCTGATGCCCAGGTGCTGCGCGGTGTCCTGGCGCTTCCAGTCGTTGACCTCGAGCGCCGCGATGATGCGGTTGCGCTCGCTGCTGTTCCAGCCCTTGCGGTCGCTGCTGCCGTCGAGCCCGATCCCGCCGCCGCCACCCGCGCCGTTGCGGTCCGCCGAGATCGTCGGTGTCGGCGTGCCGCGCGTCAGCGCAATTGCGCGCTGGATCAGGTTCTGGTCCCAGCTGTGCAGCTGCCGCGCGATCACGCCCACGCGCTCCGCGAGGTTGCGCAGCTGGCGAACATTGCCCGGGAAGTAGGTCTCGGCCACCGCGTCGCTCAGCCAGTGCGGTGTTTCGCCGAGCGTCTCCAGCTCGTCGCCGAGCACGTTGCTCAGCAGGGCCTTGAAGATGGCGATCTTGTCGACCTCGCCGCGCTCCTCGAGGCTGGGCACATGAAGCTCGATCACCGCGAGCCGGTAGAAAAGGTCGGCGCGGAACTCGCCGCTCGCCACCATCTCGCGCAGGTTGCGGTTGGTCGCCGCCACCAGGCGGAAGTCGACGCGGACCGGCGACGTCGCCCCGAGCCGCGTCACCGCGTTGTCTTCGAGCACACGCAGCAGCTTGACCTGCTGGTAGCGCGGCAGGTCGCCGATTTCGTCGAGGAACAGCGTGCCGCCCGTGGCCTGCTCGAAATAGCCGCGGTGCGCATGCACCGCGCCCGTGAACGAGCCCTTCGTGTGGCCGAAGAACAGCGACTCGAACAGCCCGTCGGGAATCGCGCCGCAATTCACCGCCACGAAAGCGCCCTTGCTGTAGTGCTGATGGCCCAGGTGCAGCTGCTGCGCGATGCGTTCCTTGCCCACGCCGGTTTCGCCGCGCACCAGCACGCTGTGGTCGCAATCGGCGAAGGCGTTCACCTCGGCCAGCAGCGACTTCATCGCGTCGGAGTGCGCCACCAGCACGTCGGGCGCCTGCGGCGCCACCTCGCGCGCGCGCAACTGCCGCACCAGCTTCGCGACCATCGTGCGCAGCTCGGCGCAGGTGAAGTCGTAGGGCAGCACGTGCAGGTACTCGGGCGGATAGGTGCGCGAGTCCCGCTCGCGCGAACCCGCCGCGACCCAGATCACCGGCATGCCCTGCAACAGCTCCGTCGCATGCGCCAGCCCGCCGCCGTCAATGACCGTGACGCTGATGATCGCCACCGAAGGCCGCAGCGCCACCCCGCGCTCGGGCGCTGGCGGCGGCAGCCCGTCGGCCCGGATCACCTCCACGTCGAAGCTCGCCATGCAACGCGCGATGCGGTCGAGGATGTCGGCTTTGCCCTCCCAGACAAAGAGGTCGAGTTCGTCGAAATTGGCGGGAGAGCTCATTTGAAACGATAAGAAATTGGCAACTTGCTCCGGCTTTCTTCAATAGACGAGCTTCGCATTGCGGCAGCTGATGGAATGCAGGTGAACATCGGTCTGTCCGAGCTGCAGTCCAAGCAGCATCTGCAGTAGATCGGAAACGAACTTGCCTAAGACATCGAGGACCGGCTGCAACAGATTGACCAGTGGACCGAGAAGGCCTGCCAGCAGAGGAGTGCCGCCGTCAGAAGAGCCGACTCCGAGCAGGCCTGAAATGAGTTGTACCAGACCATTCAAGATGCCAGTCAGGAGTCCGTTCTGATTTGCGGTTTGCAGCGAGTCGACCAGCGCGGAGCGAACGCAGGAAGTCTGATAACTGCTGAATGAAGTCTTGCAGCTGGCCACGTTGCCGGCCCATTCGGAAGGCATCGACTGCGAAAGCAGGCCGAGCAGGGGGCGGTTCCATGTCAAGCCGTCGGCAGTCAGGGCCGCCTGAACGGCGTCGACTGCGCTTTGGTTCATGCTGGCACCGGTGGTCGTCGGAATGTAGTGATTCGCCAGCGTAGCGGCAATGGCCGGCGTTGCAGGACGGGTCGCAGGTGTTCCGCTTCCAGTTCCCGCATTCCCGAGAAGCAGTTTCAAGAGGTCGCTAAGGAGCGTGGAAACCGTGGTGCCGATTGCGAGAGGGTTCCCTCCAGTGGTGACGGTATCGCCCGGAGACAGGACCACTTGGCTGGAGTTGGTAAGGGCTGGCAAATATGCTTTTCCCGCCAGTAAATCTACGCCCAGGATCCTGACCAGGGACATGGGTTGCAGATCGGTCAGGCAGGCATTCGATTTGGACCACAGCGCGGTGGAGGAGATCTGTCCGATGCAGGCGCTGAGAAGAGGAGCATCGACTCTTATGGTCGCCTTGGTTGGCGTCGAACTGCAGTCGATGTTGGTCACGGTGCCGAGCGAGTTTCCGATGTCGATGGATATCGGAAGGGTTATTTGCGTAGCCAGGGTACTCAGGATGCCGCCCACGATGCTCGTGTTCGTGTTGATGGATGCGAAAACTCTTATTTGCGAGTTGTACGCCGTCGTACCTACACCGCCAATTCCGATGGATGCCGGCTCGATGACACGTGCTTCGACATTGAGTCCCAGTGCACCGAGTTGCTGATTCAACGTCACGGCGTGTTCCGAAGTCCCCACACTGAGGGCCGTCTTCAGAAGATCGAAGGCGTTGATCTGGGTGTTCAGGGCTGCAGAACTCGTGGGAGCCTTGATGACAGTGAACAAGCCTCTCGAGCCGTCGGTAGCCGCGGGGTCGGTGCCGAGTTGCACGAGAAGGGAGTCGACATTGATGCCGGCATTTACCAGGGCACCGAGAAGCTGCGCGTTGGCGGCCAGGAGGCCACTTTGATTGGCAAGGGTTGCAATGACGTTGACGAGTTGCCCGATGCTGACCTTCTTGGCCGCCAGGAGTGCGTTCAAGCCGCCAACCGTCAGGTCCGCGCTCACTGGTATTCCCAGTGCATTCAACAAGTCTCCCGCGGAGATGTTGGCGGTCAAGAGTCCTGTGTAGCAACCGACGCAGGCGTTATCCACATTCACGCCTGCGATCTTCAGAATAGAGGTCAGCGCGCCTCCGGGGCTTACATCGACGAGCTTGGCGCCCACGGAGAAAACAACCGACGGTTCATCCTTGACCGCAAGCGCTTGCACCTGAATCTGGCGTTGAATGCCACCCGAGATTCCCGTCAGCAGCATCGCAGGTGTTCGCTGCAACGAGATCTGCACACCGTTGAAAGGCGCTACACCTGCGGAGAAGTACTTGGGCCCCGGAATGCTCGACGGATCCCAGCGACCGCAGACCACATCGGCCGAGTTCAGTTGAAACCCCGTTGGCAGATTCTGCGATGCATTCGAAATGGCGGCGGCTGCGGCTTCGGTACAACTGCTCGTGGTGAGAGCCTGGGCTCCCGACAGCGCTGCGAGGTCGGCTGACTTCTGAAATTCCCTTTTCAGAAAAAACAGATACCCGATCTCGGTGCCGACTAGCGTGATGATGATCAAGCTCAATGCAATGGCCGCGTTGACCAGCACGGAACCACGCTGCCGATTCCGATGTGATGCTGGTCTTTGAAAGAGTGGCCCCATAGAAACCTCAAGGCAAGGGCTTGGCCGTCGTTGCCTTGCCCCGCAAGTTGGTGGGAACAGCAAGTCCCGTAAATGGAAGCGGGGGAACGATGGGATTGTTCCCATAGGGGTACGCGACTTTCACCGTGATCTGAGTCGGAATCGAAAGATCCACGGTGATCAGGCTCGCGGGCACATTGGATTTCAGCCAGGCGAACTTCGAGGCAATGGAGCTTCCTGCCGCGGAAGGCGTTATCGACGACGATGCAAGGGACTGGTAAACGGCGGACTGGACCCGGCTGTCGTTGGCTGCGACATCAAGGCTCAGCTGCAAGGCTGCTCTTGCACCGTCCTCGGCGGCGCGCGAAACAACCTGCTGTACATAGAGCACCGCGCCGATCGAAGCTACGCCATAAACGGCAAGGAAAAGCGCCACGAATACAAGTGCGAACTCGATCGCGGCCAAGCCACTCTGCAGCCTGGCCGAGCCTCTGCCGAGGGATGCTCTCTTGATCGTGGTCATTGCGACTTTCCGTCGAGCAGCATGGTGGCCTGACCGACGATCTGATCGGGAACCGCGAAATTCGGAAGCGGCGGCAGCAATGCACGAAGGTTGCTTGCGGTGATCGTCACGACGACCTGGCAACGCATGACCCAAGTGGTTCCGCATTTGGGCGAAACGCAATTGCCGTCTTCGACGGTGCAGACTTTTGCCGTCGGTGCCAGATTCACGATGGAAGGCATCCAGTTGCTTTGGATTCCCGCCACGGTTTGTGCCCGTTGCCTGCGACCATCCACCGTATTCTGGTATTGCAGTGCCGCGCGCGCGCCGTCCTCCGCCGCGTTTTGCAAGCCCATGCGAAACGTGAAAATCATCCCGTAGCAGATGATTCCGTAGATCAACGCAAACAGGATGAGAAACACCAGGGCGAACTCGACCGCGTACACGCCGCGCTGGCTGCGTGCCGAGGTACGAATGCCCGGTGATTTCATGGTGACCTTCCGACCGTCAAACCAGTAGCGAGCGCTACTTGCTCGCGCCGCTCCCCGCTGAGGACGATTTCACGATCGAACTCATGCGTTCCGGAATCGGAAACTCGAAGCTTTTCATGTAGCGCTCGTAGCTGCGACTTGCCACGTCGCCGGCAATCGGACGCGGCGTGGGAGAGGCAATTTCGCCGCTGCGCTGCCATGCGAGCAAGCCCCGGGTGGCGTCGCCGACCTGCAGCCGCTCATAGACCACTTCTCCTGCCGTGTTCATTTCTTCCGGGCCGGCTTGTGCCGGTTGGGCGGCGGCCGGAGGTGCTTCCGGCTGGACCGGCTTCGCAGCCTCCTGTGCCACTGCAGCGGGCGCAGCGATCACCAACACGGCGGCCAGCAGGGCGAGGCGATGGGCGTGTTCTTTTTTCATTGGGTACCTTGTGGGGTGGAGTTCGGTGGCATCGACAGCGCGGAGTCGGCGACGGACGGGTTCAGCTGGCTGGCCGTTCGCAGGCCGCCCATGCCGGCCCAGCGCGACGCCTTGAGCATCAACGGGGGCGGTACGGTGTCGTCGCGCACGGGCTGCGGAGTGCTCGCAAGCGGCCGCAGTGCGGTGGCGACTGGCGCCGCGCCGGTAGCCGCGAGCGGCTGATTACCGCCTGTGCGCATCTGCTGCGCGGCCTCGCGCACGGCCGCGCGCGAGGCCGCGGGCATGCGGTTGACTTCCATCAAGCGGTCCGCCTGCTCGCGCTGGCCGGTGACTTCCAGGTAGAGCGCGAGGTTGGACTGGGCCTGCGTGCTGTCCGGGCGCAGTTGCAGCGCCTGCATCAACGGGAGCCGGGCTTCCTCGATCTGTCCGGCGCGCAGGCTGGCGTACCCCAGGTCGCTGAGCAGAAGGGCATCGGTCGGTGTCTGGCGCTGCGCCTTTCCCAGGAACTGCACGGCCTCCGCGTAGCTGCCACGCGCGCCAGCCAGCAGGCCGAGGCCGCGGTAGCCGGCACTCTCCAGCGGTGTGCCGATCAGGCGCTTGTAGGCCTGCTCGCTCAGCGCGGCCTGGTCGGTCTGGCGCAAGGCATCGGCGCGCACCCGAGTGGATTCCGGCGACACGCCCCAGCGTTGCTCGAGCGCGTCGATATGCGCGAGCGATGCAAACCACAGGCCATCCTTCTGCATCTGCTCGACGAGCTTGAGGTAGGTGGCCTTGCTGTCGATGTTCGCGCTCGACTTGGTTTCCGCGGACGCCTCGGCGGCCGCGCGTTCCTGGGCGTTGGCGCTGGCGACATAGGCCGAGGACGTGTCCTTGAGGAGGTTGCATCCACTGACGAAAAGGGCCGAGGCCATGATCGCGCCAAAGGTGAGCATGCGAGCCACGCGGTGCGAGCACGGGGGCATGGAGGGGTCAAAGTGAGTCATTTACTGATCGCTCCCAATGAACGGAATATCGCGATGAAGCCCGGACCCGCCGTGACGATGACCAGCGCCGGCAGCAGCGAAACCACCATGACGCCGGTCATCTTCACGGTGATCTTGCCGATGCGCTCTTTCAACTCCGAACGCCTACTCTCCCGCAGGCGATCGCTGAAGACGCGAAGCGGCTCCTGCACGGCGCCGCCGTGGCGGTCGACTTGCACCAGTAGCGAGACAAGGCCCCGCAGGTTCTCGTTCTTGTGCAGCGTCGCTAGGCGATGTAGAGAGTGTTCGCGTGTGCGGCCCTGGCTGTACTGCGCGTTGGCGATGCCCAGTTCATAGCCCAGCACATGCAGAACGTGCGAAAAATCGGTCGCCATGATCTGCAGGCTCTGGTCGAGGCTCAGGCCGACGCCTTGCAGCAGGCGCAGCAGGTCGATGAAGAGCGGTAGCTCCCCAGCCGCGCGCTCGCGCCGGCCGGCGGCAATGCGCCCGAGCACCCACTTGGGCGCCATGAACCCGAGCACGGCACAGGCGGCCAAGACTGAGACGACTGTGCCCTGCTCGTGCCCGCTGCTCCAGAGCAGGTAAGCCAGCAGCGGAAAAATGAAAGCCAGACCGATACGGGACACCAGGAAGATCAACTGCGTCCGCTTCGACGACAGGCCGCACTGGTCGATGATGTTGCGGTCTTCATCCGCCACGAAGGCTCGTCCAAGCCTTGAATCCAGCCAATGGAAGGGCAGGTCGAGCTCGGGCTTGAATGCACCTTCGGCTTCCGCCTCGGCGGTGGTCACCGACTGCGGTCCCGGGGTGAGCGCAGCCTGCCGGATGGCACGGCCGATGACTTGGCCGCTGCGCGCACGGCGCAACTCCGCCGCGATCAGGGCGCCCGCACCGGCAATCAGCCCCAGTGCGAGCAGTACCAGGCTGAAGATGGCCAACTGGTTGGAGGTAAACGTCATGCCAGCCTCGCAAGACGGTAGAGAAGCGCCGCGCCGACTACTTGCAGAGCTGCGGAGGAATAGATGAGGATGCGGCCGGTCTCGTCGTTCCACATGCCCATGAAGTAGCCGGGGTTGGTGATGATCAGGAAGCCGCCTACGCCTATCGGTAGCAGGCCCAGGATCCATGCCGAAAGACGTGTCTCCGCGGACAGTGCATTCAGCTCCTGTTCTGCCTGTTCGCGGTCGCGCATGAAGTTGCCCACGCGTTCGAGCAACAGGTCCGCACGGCCGCCGTAGCGCACGCCTAGACCAAGGATGGACGCCAGCAGGAACATCTCCTCGATGCGCAAGTTGGTGGCGGTCTGATGCAGCGCGCGATCGAGGTCTACGCCAGCGCGAACCAGCGCTGCCGAGCGCTCCAGATGGCCGCGAAGGGGGGCTTCCGTGGTGGCAATCGCAAGCTGGAAAGCCGCTTGCGTGGAGTTGCCGATCGTGATGAGGCGCACCATCGCGTCGATGTAGCCCGGCAGCTGGTTGACCAGCTTGCGGCGAAACTTCTGCAGCCGCAGCCACAGGATGAAGCCGCCGACGAGCAGCAGTACGAACAGCAGGGTTGTCGCTGCCAGCCAGCCGACCAGCACTCCCATCAACATGCAGAGCGCGAGGATCACGGCAAGCGCGAGAGCGATGGTGCGTGGCTCGACAACCCCGATCAGCCAGCCCGGCATTGCCCGCTCCAGCAGGCTGACATGCGCGGCTTCGGTGGTCGCGGGGCCGGTGTCGAGCCACGGGTCCGTCGTCAAGGTCGACGACATTCCTTCTCCCGGAAGCTCCCTGTCCCTCACTGGCATCGGTATCGGCGTGGTCGCCGTGCTGGTCGCGAGGATCTGCTGGCTCAGGTGCCGCTCGGTGGCCAGCCGCACCTGCCTGTTCTTCGCCCACTGCCACAGCATGAGCCCCGCCGCCGCCATCAGCAGCGCGATGCACGCCACGACGAGCAGGGCTTCACGCACGGTTGTCTCCATGCGCGCGCGACATCGACTGGCGGAAGCGCGTGATCTTGGGCGAGTGCGGCGCGATGCCCAGCGACACCCAGCGGTCGCGTTCCTCGCCATCGGGCGAGACGACCGGCTCGTAGCGGTACAGCTCCTGCATCGCGACCACGTTGTCGTTGACGCCCGTGACCTCGCTCAGCGAAATGATGCGGCGCTGGCCGCCCGACAGGCGCCCGATCTGAACGATGAAATCGATGGCGTTGGCGATCTGCCGGCGCAGGCTCACCTCGCTGCCCTGGTAGCCCGCGAGCATTTCGAGGCGGTAGAGGCATTCGCGCGGCGAGCTGGCGTGGATGGTGCCCATCGAGCCTTCGTGGCCGGTGTTCATGGCCTGCATCATCTCGATGACCTCGGCACCGCGCACTTCGCCAACGATGATGCGGTCGGGCCGCATGCGCAGGCTGTTGCGCAGCAGGTCGCGGATCGACACCACGCCCGTGCCGTCGAAGCCGCCGGGGCGGCTTTCGAGCCGCACCACGTGGCTGGTGCCCAGCGAGAGTTCGGCCGTGTCCTCGATGGTGATGACGCGTTCGCGCGCGGGGATGTAGCTTGCGAGCGCATTCAGCAGCGAGGTCTTGCCCGAGCTGGTGCCGCCGCTCACGAGGATGTTGCAGCGCGCGCGCACCGCAATCTCGAGCAACTGCGCCATGCCGGCGTCGAAGGTGCCGAGCTTCACCAGGTCCATCGGCGTGAGCGGTTCCTTGCGGAACTTGCGGATCGACACAGAGAGGCCGTCGATGGCCAGCGGCTCGATGATCACGTTGATGCGGCCGCCGTCGGGCAGGCGCGCGTCGACCATCGGGTTCGACTCGTCAAGCCGGCGGCCCAGCGGCGCGAGGATGCGGCGCACGATGCGCATCACATGCTCCGAGTCGGCGAAGCGCACCGTCTCGCGCTCCAGCATGCCGTGGCGCGACACGTAGACGTTCTGGTAGCCGTTGATCAGGATGTCTTCCACGGCAGGGTCGTTGAGCAGGTCTTCCAGCGGCCCGAAGCCCGCGAGCTCCTTGGTCAGCGCGTCGGAGATGAGCTGCATCTCGCGGTCGTTGATCGGCACGCGGCGCAGCCGCACGAAGCTGTCGACCTCCAGTTCGACAAACTGCTGGATCGAGGCGCGCGACCAGCGGCCGAACTCCGCGCCCAGCTCCTCGATGCGGCTGAGCAGGTGGTCGTGCGTCCAGCTCTTGATGTCCTGGAACTGCTGGGAGTTGATGAACGCCTGGTCGTCGTCGGCGAATTCGATATCGGTGGACATGGGTTCAGCCTTCGTGTGAACTCTTCCAGAGGCCGGTGACTTGCGACATGAGCGCAACCCAGCGTGGATCCTTGGCCGGAGGTTGGCCCGTGGCAGACATGTATTCCTGGTGCAGGCTGCGGGCCAGGCCCGTCACCGCCTGCGCGTAGGGGTCGCTGCGCGAGGTGCGCACCAGCATTTCTCCGCGGCTCGCGGCCGCCATCAGCTGTGCGCTGCGCGAAGGCAGCACGTGGCGCAGCGGCAGCTCCAGCCGTTCGGCGATGTCCTTGGCCGTGAGGCCGACATGGCTGTCGAACTTGTTGACCACCAGGGAGAGGCGTTCGGTCTCGACGTTGCGCGCGCGCAGTTCCTTGAGCATGTTGGCGGTGGACACGATGCCGCCGATGCTCTGGTCGCACACGACCCACGCCTGCTGCGCCTCGCGCACCGTCTGCGCCATGAAGTCGATGGTCGAGAAGCCGCCGAGGTCTGCGACCTGGAAGTCGAAGAAGTCGGCCAGCCGCTTGATCAGCGCGACGGAGTCGGCATGCGAGATCTCGCGCACCTGCGCGAGGCTCGCGGGCAGCGGCAGGATGGCCACGCCGCTGGTGTGGTGCGCCAGCGCCGTGTGCAGCAGGGTCTGGTCGAGCCGGCGCAGGTTGCGCACGCCGTCGACGAAGCTGAAGCCGCTTTGCGTGTCGAGGTAGAGCAGGCCGTCGCGTGCCGGCAGGCCCAGGTCGAGCAGCGCGACGCCGTGCCTGGAGCTGCGGCCCGGCGGGCGCGCGGGTGCCTGCGCGAGCTGGTCGTGCAGCGTGAGGGCCAGGCTGGTTGCCAGCGTGGTCACGCCGAGTCCGGCACGCGCGCCAAGCAATGCCAGCGTGCTGCCGCGTGTGCCGCCTTGCAGGGTGCTGCGGCGGTCGAGCAGGGCGCGCAGCGTCGTTACCGCATCGGTGGGCGGCGCGGCCATGTCGATGAAGTCGTCCACCCCCGCGCGCAATGCAGAGAGCATGGCGGCGGGTTCGGCCGAAACACCGGTCGCCAGCACTGGAAGCGTCGGCCAGTCGCGCTTCAGGCGCTGGTGGAGCTGGATGGCGTTGGCGCCCTGGTCGGGCGAGAAATCGATGAACACCGCCACCGGCCCGAGCAGTGCGATGCGCTCGTCGATCGACTTGGTGTCCGGCGCGAGGATCACCACCGACCCCAGCGTGCCGAGCGCATCGGTCAGCCACGTGATGTGGCTGCCGTTGCTCGACGCGAACAGGTAGGTCTCGCTGCCTGTCTCGGGAATGCTGTCGCGTGGAGCGTTCATGGGGCCTGCCTGCTGCGATGCATGGTCCGCGTCATCGTGCTCAGCGGGAGAAGCCGGGAACCGGCGTGTCGATCAAGCCGCCGAGGAAGTACGAGCGCCACACCGCACCGTCGCGTTGTTCGGCGCCGCCGGGCAGGTACGGTGCGAGGTCGGTGCCGCGCGCAATGGGCTTCACCAGGTGCGGCGTGACCAGGATCACCAACTCCTTCTCGCTCATCTGGTAGTTGTTCTTGCTGAAGAAGGTGCCGATGATCGGCAGGTCGCCGAGCAATGGCACCTTGCTGGCGTTCGAGGAGGTGGTGCGGCTGACGAGGCCGCCGATGATGAAGCTCTCGCCGTCACCCAGTTCCACCGTGGTGTCGGCGCGGCGCGTGGTGATGGCGGGCACGGCGATGCCGTTCAGGTTGAGTGCGTTCGTGTAGTCCAGGTCGCTGGCTTCGGGCGCGACCTTGAGCACGATGCGTTCGTTGGAAAGCACGGTCGGTGTCAGCGTGAGGCCGATGCCGAAAGGCTTGTACTCGATGCTCGTGGTGCCCAGTCCCTGCGGCACGGGAATCGGCAACTCGCCGCCGGCCAGGAAGCTGGCGCTCTGGCCCGACAGCGCCACCAGCGTGGGCTCGGCAAGCACCCGGGCCATGCCGTTGCCTTCGAGGAAGCCGACGTTCAAGCCGATGCCGGCCTTGCTGAAGTTGAAGAGCAGGTCGAAGGCCTGCGCCAGCGGGTTGTTGTATGTGCCAGTAATCTGGCCATTGGCGGCGAAGCTTGCGGACGAGAGGGAGGACGGCGAGAAAACGCCGAAGCTGAATCCGCTCGAATTCGGGCGGGTGCTGAAGATGTTCAGCCCTGCCTGCTTGAGCACGCTGCGGTTGAATTCCACCACCTTGACTTCGACCTGCACCGTGCTGCTGCGCACGTTCACCACCGAGCGGTCGATCAGCTCCGTCTTCTCAGGGGTGCTGGCCAGCGCGGTCTCGCGCGCGGCCTGGTGCGTGATCATGTTGTCCATGGTGCCGGTGAGCGTGGACGAACGGCGCCGTACTTCGACGGGGTAGGTGGTGGCGACGGTGCTGCCCTTTTCCCAGACCATCAGCGAGGTGCGCCCCGCGGCCTTGCCGGTCACGATCAGCCGTGCCGCGGCAGAGCTCGGTGTCTTGCGGGTGATGGTGACGTTGGCCACGGCCTCGTCGCCGATCGCCATGCGGTCGATGCCCTTGTCGAGCAGCAGCTCTTTCTGCGTACCGGCATCGAGGACAAGTGCCCGCTGCACGGGCTGCTGCATTGCGGTCTGTGCATCGGCGGCGGTGGATGCCAGCGGCCAGACGGCTTGCGTCATCGCGCACAGGGCGACCAGGGACGGGCGCAGCAGCCACGATGAAACCTGGACGGGGCTGCTGCTGGTAGCGGCTCGGGTCGATTGCGCGCGAGGCGTGTGGTGCATGTGTTCTTCCTGGAAGGCGGGTATCTGCTGGCTGTTCGATCAGTAGTTCACGGTTTCGCTGCGCTCGCCGCGAATCACTTCGACCTGGAGGCCGCCGCGCGTGCCGGTACCGGTCGCGGCGCGCCGGCTCGTGGTGGCGGCGACCGCGCGCGCTTCGACGGCCGCGGGCTTGACGCTCGACCCCTTGCCGCCGGTGGACAGATCGAGAGCGGTCAGGCCGGCCTGTGCGAGATCGAGTCCTTCGAGTGGCGCGCGGCGCGCCTCGCCCGCCTTGGACGACACAGGTTGCAATGCGGTGGGAAGTTCGGCAAAGAGTTTCAGGTCCGGCTGCGACATGTCTGTGGGATTGCGCAGTGCCAGCATCAGTCGGCCGCTGGCGTCGCCGATGGTCAGCCGGTTCACCTCGTCCACCGGCACCGCCAGCACGGCGGTGCGCGCCATCTCGTTGCGCTGGGCCTGCTGGGCGGCCGCCTTGTCGGGTGCCTTGGACGGCATGCCATCGACGGATGCGCTGCCGAAGGCCAGCACGCGCTTGCGGGAGAGCAGCAGGCGTGCCTGGCTGCGGTCGACGTCCTTGCCGTCCGACTTGAGCGTGATGAACACGTCGACGAAGTCGCCGGGCTGGATCTTGTTGCCCGCGCCCATGATCTCGTCGGTCTTGATCGCGACGGCGCGCTCGCCTTCCGCGACGCGCAGCGCCAGGCCGGAGACGAGCTGGTTTTCCATCAGCGGAGTGCCTTCGGCGAGATCGATCACCGGCACGCGGCCGGCCGCCACGGACGCGTCCTGGAACGCGCCCGCCGGGTTGATCGTCAGGCGTTCCACGCGCAGTGCATCCGCGGGAATCGCCTCGCCCGCGGGCAGCGTCTTGGCTGCCACGACGACCGGGTAGACCAGCACCTCCTTGGCCTTGGTGGGGGCCGCGGAGGGACCCGTGGCCGCAGCGACGGGAGCGGGTGCCTGGCGGCTCAGCATCCAGGCATAGCCACCGAGTGCGATGGCCAGGAGCACGAGGATGGCGGCGAGGATCTTGGTGAGGTTGATCATGGGCGGCGGATGAAGATTTGGGGGCAAGCGATCATGGGATTGGAGGAATGAAGGGCCTGCTGTGACAGAGGCAGGTGACTGCTAGCCCTGTCGCCCCCAGACCATCCAGGCCGCGGTGGCCAAAGAGAGATAGGCCGCGTAAGGAACGATGCGCCTGCGCGCCGTTGCGGGCGCTGTGCCGTTGCTGGCCGCCGACGAGCGCCCCAGCAACATCAGCGACAGCCGCGGTGCCACGGGCCAGCGCTGCAGCGCGAGCCAGAGCGCGCTGTGAAGGCCTGCCAGCAGGCTGGCCACGACCCAGATCGGCAGCAATGCCTGCAGGCCCACCCAGAGTCCGAGCGCGCCTGCGAATTTCACGTCGCCAGCTCCCATGAGGCCAACGGCGTACAGGAGCAGCAAGGCGCCGAAGCCGACGGCCGCTCCCGTGAGTGCGGTGGACCATTCGATGCCGAAGGGCTGCATCCCGAGGGCGAGTGCGGCCAGCGCCACTGCGGCGCCGGCAAGCACGAGCCAGTTGGGGACGCGGCGTTGACGGAAGTCATAGACGGCGACGAACAGCAACCACAGCAAACACGCCAATTGCATCGCTTGGTCGAAGGCTCAGCTCGGGATGATCAGCTTGTTGTTGATGGTGGTGAAAACCAGTGCGAGCTTGGTGCCCAGTCCCGGAATCACTGCAACGATGGCAACGGAGATCAGTCCCGCAATGATTCCGTACTCGATAGCGGTCGCGCCTTCTTCGTCGCGCAGGAAACGGATGATGGAATTAATCATGATGAAACCTCTTCGGAAGAGCTAAGGAAAACCAGGAAAGAAAGCGACGGATGCAATTTCACGTCAGCGGGATGGCAGAGACCTTGGTGGTAATGGCTGTGAAGACAGCGGAAAGCTTGGCGCCGAGACCGTCACCACCGGCAAGAACGCCGACGATGGCAACGGAAATAAGGCCCGCAATAATTCCGTACTCAATTGCGGTCGCGCCTTCCTCGTCCTTTAAAAAACGAGTAATTTGGCTAAGCATGATTTACCCCTTTCAGGAAGTGTTAACAAAGGCTGTCGAGGTGGATGTTATACACAGTAACTCCGTGTATCAACAAGAGAAAACCACAAGACTCACGCTCAGCTGTGCTAGCCAAAAGGTGTAAGCAGGATGGCGGCCAGCTTCCCGCCAGCCGGGTCCAGGGGGAAGGACGATCGGCTGAGCAACACTTTGAAAAGTAATTTTTCCCTCTGGAAGCCACGTGCGACCTCCCATGAAGTGGGGAGGGGAACGTTACGGCGCCGGGAACGCGCGAAAGGGTTACGTTACGGGTACAAACCCGTTACGCGTTACGTAGCACGGGGCCACAAAGCACTATTTGTAACGCTGAAAAAAGGCGGAAAGCGTGAGCAAAATGTCACGGCTCAGAGGCCGTGACCGCGTCGCCAGCAGGGGTTCAGCCCAGGATTTCTTCGTGGAAGAGCTTCCACTCGCTGCCTTGGCGCAGCCAGTACTGGCGCCGCGAGCGCCCGCTCTTCTCGCCTTCGAACACTTCGCCGAAGGTAACAACCATCGTGTCGTCACCGTCCCGCCAGTGGAGGTACGACATGTCCTTGAGCTGCACGCGCTTGCCCTGCGCGTATTTCACTTCGTCGTCGACCACCGAAATGCCTTCGGTGGATTTCTTGCTGATGCGCTGGAAATCAGGCAAATAGAATTTCTTCAATTGCGCTTCATTTCCATTGGCCCGCGCATCTTTCCAGCCATTGATTGCGCTGGAAATGGATTGCGATTCTTTTTCGGCCTGCGGCTGCGAAATCCATTGCAGGCTGCGCGCGGTGACCACCGGCGTTGCGCCGATTTGCACTTTTCGCAAAAGCTGCTTCAAGTCGGGGTTGGCCATGACCACGCAGCCGTCGCTGGCCAGCGGCGCCCGTGCGAACTGCTGGGGCGGGGTACCGTGCAGCCAGATGCCGCCGCCGGTCTTGCCGCGCCGCACGTCGTACGGGTTGGGGTAATTGATGGGCAGGGCGCCCGCGCCGTAGAAGTCCTTGAGCGACTTCGGGTCGAGGCTGCTGGTGATGTAGTACACGCCCAGCGGGGTACGGGCATCGCCTTCGGTGGCCTTGTCGGTGCCCGACTTGCCGACCGAGATGTAGTAGTCGGCCGTGAGCTTCAGGCCCTTGTCGCTGTTCTCGAACAGGTACAGGCGCGAGCGCGAGGCATCGACGGCAATGGCGTAGCGGCTGCGCGTGGAGAGCGCCAGGAACTGCGACGGCACGGTGTTGGCCGGCGGCCGCTCGCGCAGGGCCTGCAGGCGGCGGCGCGATTCTTCGTGCAGTTCGGCCATGGCCGGGTTGCCACGCATCTTGGCGATGCTGGCGGTGTCGGGCAGGCTGTTCGACGGGGGCACCTGGGCTGCGAGCAGGTCGCCGTAGACGAGCTGCGCGAGCTGGAAATTCGGGTAGTCGCGCACCAGGTCGCGGGCCTTGGCGAGCGCGGGGCGGGCCTGGCCGCGGCCGAACATCTCGTAGACGGCGATCAGGCGGGCCTCGGCGTTGCTGGCTTCCTGGATGGGCGCCGCGGCGCGCGCCGGCCTGCGGGCGGCCTTGGCGGCGGCGGCCTTGGTTTCGGCCACCGCGGCCTTCCTGCCGCCCTTGGCTTCCTTCGCCTCCTTGGCGGAAGCACGTGCACCGTGCGCGGCGGAGGCGCGGCTGCTGCCACTGCTGCTCGCCGCCTTGGTCTTGGGCTTGGAAGTGCTGTTGCCGCTACTGGATTTCGCGTTGCTCTGCTTGGCCGCAGCCGATGCCTGCGCGGCACCCGGTGCCGCGAGCATCAGCGCCGACGCGGCCATCAGCGCTGCCAGCAGGTGTCCGCTGCGCGGACGGAACGGGGGATTCTGAAGCCGGCCGTGCCGGACGATGTCTGTCACTAGCCGCCGACGCTTTCCTTGCGAATGTGCCACTGGTTGCCGGAGCGCTGCATGTCCAGCGTCTTGCGGCTGGAGACGTTGAGGTTGTCGGCGCGGTAGATCTGGCGGAACTTGGCCGTGGCGTTGTCGCCGTCGACCTTGATGACCAGGTTCTCGATGTTCACGCTGATGCTGGACTTGCCGACGATGCGGGCGCGGCGGTCCTGCTCCCAGCTCTTGCGGCTCTGGCCGCCGCCGGGTGTGAAGTCGCTGCCGTAGGCGGCGAGGTAGCGGTCCATGTCCTGGCTGGCCCAGGCCGAAGCCCAGGCGCGCACGGCCGATTCGACCTCGGCATTGGAGGCCGGGCTTGCAGCCGGTGCGGGTGCTGGCGCCGGGGCAGGCGCTGCTTCCGGCGCCTTGGGCGCGGCAGCCACCGGTGCGGGCGCGGCCGCGACCTTGGCGGGCGGCGGCGCGGCGGGTGCCGGGGCCGGTGCAGCGGCCTTCACCGCCGGAGCTGGCGCCGGGGCAGGCACCGGCGCAGCCGACGCGACCAGCGTGCCCGACTTGCCGCCCGCCAGTGCAGGCGTCGGCGTGAAGAGGGTGCGGATCACCGCCAGCTTGGGCTGCACGGCCGTGTTGTTCTGGTCGAGCTGCAGTGCCTTGCTGTAGGCCTGGCTCGCGAGCCGTGCATACACGTCGCCGAGGTTTTCCTGGGCGGTGGCGTAGCTGGGGTTGGTGCGGATCGCGCTTTCGAGCGCGGCGCGCGCCTTGTCGAACTGGTTCTGGCTTGCGTAGATCACGGCCAGGTTGTTGAACGGCTCGGGCAGCTCGGGTGCGTCCTGCGTGAGCTGCGTGAAGGCGGCGATGGCCTCGGCGCGCTTGCCGGTGTCGAGCTGGATCACGCCCTTGAGGAAGCGCATCTGCGGATCGCGCGGCTTGTCCTTGAGGAAGGCGTCGGCCTTCGTCATGGCTTCGTCGAGCTTGCCGGCCTGCATGAGCTTGTCGACTTCCTCATGTTCGACGGCGGACAGCGCGGGGAGCGCCACGCCACAGGTCGCAGCGGCCAGGAAGAGGGCGCGCACGGTGGGGGAGAAGCTGAAACGGGCGCGTGGCCGGGGGCTCTTGGGCATTGCGGACAAGACCTCGTAGGGGTGGGTGATGCGGCAGGGATTGTAAGTGGGGCAGGTAACCCCCCGATACAGGCCTGACGGTCTTTCGAGGCCTTTCAGGTTTGCCCGCAACAGACGGCTCCGCAGTACAGTGCCGCCGTGGACCGTCTCCAAAGCATTGAAACTTTCGTTCGTGTTGCGCAGACCCAGAGCTTCGCGGAAGCGGCTCGGCAGCTGCGGGTGGCCAATTCGGTGGTGACAACGCGGGTCAAGCAGCTCGAGGAATTCCTGGGTGCGCCGCTGTTCCACCGCAGCACGCGCGTGGTGCGGCTCAGCGACATGGGGCAGGCCTTCCTGCGCGACTGCACCGAGCTGGTCGTGCGTGCCGACAACATCGTCGACCAGATGCGCGACGCGCGCGGCACGCCTTCGGGCACGCTGCGCGTGCATGCGCTGACCGGCATGGTGCTGGGCCGCTTTGCCTCGCTGCTGCGCGAGTTCCAGACCACCTACCCCGACATCCACCTCGAGCTGATCGTGAGCGACGCGGTGGCCGACCCGGTCAAGGCCGGCGTCGACTGCGCGCTGCAGATTTTTCCGGCGGCCTCGCAGGAACTGGTGTCGCGCCCGCTCTTCCCGGTGCGGCGAGTGCTCTGCGCCACGCCCGCCTACCTGGAGGCCCACGGCACGCCCGCCACCCCGCGCGAGCTGCATCGTCACAAGCTGGGCCTGTATTCGGGCTACCCCACGCGCGACCGCTGGACCTTTCATCACAACGGCGAGCAGACCACCATCTACCTCGCCGCCGCGCTGCTGACCAACAGCGTGCACCTGCTGCGCGAATATGCGCTGGAGCATGCCGGCATCGTCTGCCTGCCGACGCTGGTGGCGGGCGACGCCATCGCCCGCGGCGATCTGCAGGTGGTGCTGGCCGAGCACCAGCTGTCGTCTTTCTCGCTGAGCGCGGTGTATGCGGGCACCTCGCGCAATGCGCTGAAGCTGCGCCTGTTCATCGAGCACATTGCCACGCGCTTCACCCGCGTGCCGCCGTGGGACGCCACGCTGATCGAGCGCGGCCTCATTCCTGCCGAACTGATCGAGTTCAGCCGCTCCAGCGGATAGCGCACGAACAGGGGTAAACCCGGCCGATTATTCGGAGTCTCCGAATAATCCTCTCCCAATCTGGTCCCTACCGGGGGTGGCCATTGGCTCCTAGAGTTCGCTCATACAAGGAGACAAGCCATGACAGCCGCTACTTCGACCGCCTACCGGACCCGCTTCGGGTCGCTCAAGCACTTCGAGAAGGGCCACGTAGAGCCCATCGACGACGACGTGCGCCACTATGCGTTTTCCAACTGCTTCGAGATCGCGAGCATCAGCAAGCCTTACGAGAAGGTCGTGTTCGGCCAGAACCAGATCTATGTGCTGGAGACGCTGCGCGCGGAAGGCACCTCGCCCTGGTACACCTGCGCGCACGACGAGTTCGCGCTGGTGATGGACGGCGAGGTCGAAGTGCACCTCGTGCAGCTCGATGCCGCGCAGACCGTGAGCGACAAGGAAAAGAACGGTGCCGTGCTCGTCGAGGGCGAGCCCAAGGGCAAGAAGATGGGCTGGATGAAGCTCTCGCGCGGCCACCAGGGCCTGCTGCCGAAGAACACCGCCTACCAGTTCCGCACCGCCGGCGAGCCGGGCGTGATCGTCCTTCAGAGCTGCAAGGGCGACCTCTCGGTAGAGAAGTGGGCCGACATCTGCCAATCGCATTGAGAGGAACCGCACCATGAACGCACCCGCAGAACTCGCCAAGGTGATCGCGTCGCAGCCCGACGCCACGCTCGGCTACAAGGACTTTTCGCTCGGCAGCTTCAGCTTCCGCCGTGACGAATACTTCGTGCACATCGGCTGGAAGACCCGCGACGGCCGCCCCATGAGCCACACCATGGACGCCGGCAGCTACCTGCGAGCGCTGATGCGCGACGTGGCCTGGGGCTTCTTCTACGGCTGGGTCAACTTCGACGACGTGTTCGGCACCGTCAACCACTACGAGTCGGTCGACCTGTACGCCGGCAGCTTCAACGGCACGATGAAGGACGCGGGCATCGACCTGCTCGAGAACTTCCCGACCGCGCAGATCCGAGCCACCTTCGAGGCCATGCTCGACGACTGGACCAACGAGAGCTTCGACCCCTTCGCAGCGCCGCAGGAAACCGGCTCGCCCTACGGCCGCAAGAACGGCAACAACACCGCCAAGATCACGAGGGCACGCGAACTCGCCAAGCGTTGCGTGGGCCTGAAGGGCGACCTCGACCTGCGCAGCGACGAACGCGGCGCTCCGGTGAACCGCGCCTTCGCCGACGTGCCGCAGGGCCAGCCCGAGCTGCACCCCGAGCCAGGCTTCGAAAACGAGGTGCACGCCTTCAATCTCTTCGGCTTCCTGAGCCGTTCGCAGGTCACGTGGAACCCGAGCTTCACCTCGGTGGTGAAGCACAGCTACATGTGCCCGACGACCGAAGAACACATCCTGCCGATCATCCACGGCAACGACCGCGTCGAGTGGTTCTTCCAGATGACCGACGAGATCCACTGGGACTGCGGGGACAAGAACACCGGCAAGCCGATGGCCCGCGTGATCATGAAGGCGGGCGACATGGCCGCCATGCCAGCCTACTGCCGGCACCAGGGCTTCAGCCCCAAACGCTCGATGCTGCTGGTGTGGGAGAACGGATCGCCTAGCCTGGTGTACGAGATCCAGAAGGGCGAATCGCCCGAGATTCCCGTGCAGTTCTGATGCATTTCTCCCTCCCCCGCTGGGGGAGGGCAGGGGTGGGGGCTCTCCAGGCCCGCGCCCTCTTTGAAGAAGCCCCCACCCCAACCCTCCCCCAGCGGGGGAGGGAGAGGAACGACCATGCCTGCACTGTCCATCCGCCACCAGCTCTTCATCGACGGCCGCTTCGTCGACGCCGAATCCGGCGAGACGCTCGCCACGCTGAACCCGCACGACAACACGCCCATCGTCGATGTCGCGCTGGCCGGCAAGGCCGACGTCGACAAGGCCGTGGCCGCGGCAAAGCGCGCCTTCCCCAAATGGAGCCGCATGGCTGCCGCCGATCGAGGCCGCATCCTGCTGAAGCTCGCAGACCTCATCGAGGCCAACGGCGAAGAGCTCGCGCGCCTCGAATCGCTAGACACCGGCCACCCCATCCGCGATTCGCGCCGGCTCGACGTGCCACGCACGGCCGCGTGCTTCCGCTACTTCGGCGGCATGGCCGACAAGTTCCAGGGCGAGACCATTCCGGTGGAAGAGGGCTTCCTCAACTACACGCTGCGCGAGCCGGTCGGCATCGTCGGCCAGGTGGTGCCGTGGAACTTTCCGCTGATGTTCACCAGCTGGAAGATGGCGCCCGCGCTCGCGGCCGGCAACTGCATCGTGATGAAGCCGGCGGAGATCACGCCGCTGAGTTCGCTGCGCATCGCCGAGCTGATGGCCGAAGCTGGCCTGCCGCCCGGCGTGGTCAACATGCTGCCGGGGCTGGGCAGCGTGGCGGGCCAGTACATCGCCGAGCATCCTGAGATCGCGAAGATCGCTTTCACGGGCAGCACCGCCACCGGCCGACGGATCGTGCAGGCCAGCGCGGGCAACCTGAAGAAGGTGCAACTCGAACTTGGAGGCAAGGGGCCGAACATCGTCTTCGAAGATGCGAACCTGCAGGCGGCCGTCAACGGCAGCGCGTGGGCCATCTTCCACAACCAGGGGCAGGCCTGCATCGCGGGCTCGCGGCTGATGCTGCACGAGAAGATCGCCGATGCCTTCCTCGAGCAGTTCATTCCGCTGGCCAAGTCGATCCGCCTCGGCAACCCGCTCGACGAGGCGACGGAGATGGGGCCACTCACCAGCGCACAGCACCGCGAGCGCGTGCTGAGCTATGTCGATGTTGCGCAGGGTGAGGGCGGCGAACTGCTCGCTGGCGGCAAGTCGCCCGGCGGCGATCTGGCGAAGGGCTGCTACGTCGAACCGACGGTGATGCGCGCCAGGTCATACAAGGACCGCGTCGCGCAGGAAGAAGTCTTCGGCCCCTTCGTCACCGTGCTCACCTTCAAGTCCGACGAAGAGGCGATGCAGATCGCCAACGGCACCGACTACGGCCTCGGCAGCGGCCTGTGGACCCGCGACCTGCAACGCGCCCACAAGGTCGCGCGCGACCTGCACGCCGGCATGGTCTGGATCAACAGCTACAAGCGCGTGAACCCCGGCTCGCCCTTCGGCGGCGTCGGCCAGAGCGGCTACGGCCGCGAGATGGGCTTCGATGCGATGCGCGAATACACGCAGGTGAAAAGCGTGTGGGTGAACGTCGACGCGCAGATACCGCCGCACTTCGCGCGCTGACCCGGGCCCTTTGCGGCAAAACAAACAGAAGAGACGGAGACAACCATGACATTCAATCGCAGACAGTTCACGCAGGCCACGGCCGCGCTGGTGGCATCGGGCGCGGCACCTCTGGTGTTCGCTGCCGACACGCTGAAGATCGGCTACGTGTCGCCGCAGACCGGGCCGCTCGCGCCTTTCGGCGAGGCCGACAAATGGGTCATCGACCAGATGAAGACCGCCTTCAAGGATGGCATCAGCGTTGGCGGCAAGAAATACGCGGTGCAGATCGTTCTGAAGGACAGCCAGTCGAACCCCAACCGCGCGGGGGAAGTGGCGAACGACCTGATCCTGAAGGACAAGGTCGCGCTGGTGCTCACGGCCGGCACGCCCGAAACCGCCAACCCGGTGAGCGACGCGTGCGAACTCAACGAGGTGCCCTGCATCTCCAGCGTGGTGCCGTGGCAGCCCTGGTTCTTCGGCCGCAAGGGCGACCCGGCCAAGGGCTTCAACTGGACGTATCACATGTTCTGGGGGCTTGAAGACGTCATCGCCAACTTCACCAACGGCTGGAAGACGCTGGCCACCAACAAGAAGGTGGGCGGCCTGTTCCCGAACGACGGCGACGGCAACGCCTGGGGCGACAAGGAGCTGGGCTTTCCGAAGCCGCTCGCGCAGATGGGCTTCACGCTCACAGATCCCGGCCGCTTCCAGAACGGCACGCAGGATTTCAGCGCGCAGATCGCGGCCTTCAAGAGCGCGGGGTGCGAGATCGTCACCGGCGTGGTGATTCCGCCAGATGCCAAGACCTTCCTCACGCAGGCGCGGCAGCAGGGCTTCAAGCCGAAGATCATCACGCTGGGCAAGGCGCTGCTGTTCCCCGGTGCCATCGAAGCACTCGGCGATCTGGGCGACGGCCTGTCGACCGAGGTGTGGTGGAGCCCGTCGCATCCGTTCACTTCGAGCCTCACGCAGCAGAGCGCGAAGGCGCTGGCCGATGCCTACGAGGCCGGCGTGAAGAAGCAGTGGACGCAGCCCATCGGCTTCGCGCATGCGCTGTTCGAAGTGGCGGCGAATGCGCTGGGGCGCGCGAAGTCGCTGAAGGCGTCGGATGTGCGCGATGCCGTGGCGTCGACCTCGATCAACTCGGTGGTCGGCCCGGTGAAGTGGGGCGGCCAGGGGCCGTTCAAGAACGTCAGCAAGACGCCGCTGGTGCTCGGCCAGTGGGGCAAGGGCACGAAGTACAAGGTGGAGCTGACCATCGTCAACAACGAGGCGGCGACCAACATTCCTACCGGCGGCAAGCTGCGGCTGCTTTGACATGGCACTGCTGGCACTGCATGCCGTGAGCAAGTCCTACGGCGCGCTCAAGGTCACTGACGACATCACGCTGTCGGTGGCCGAGGGCGAGACGCTGGGCATCCTCGGGCCGAACGGCGCGGGGAAGACCACGCTGTTCAACCTGATCTCGGGCGATGTGCGCGCCGATGCGGGGCGCGTCGAGTACGCGGGCCGCGACGTGACCCGGCTCAAGCCGCACCAGCGCTGCCATGCGGGCATCGGGCGCAGCTACCAGGTGCCGCAACCCTTCGGCAACATGAGCGTGTTCGAGAACCTCGTGACCGCCGCCTGCTTCGGCGGGCAGCAGACCGAGCGCGAGGCATGGCAGACGGCGCACGAGGTGCTCTCGCAGACAGGCCTGATGGCGCATGCGAACAAGCCCGCGGGCGGGCTGACGCTGCTCGACCGCAAGCGGCTGGAGCTGGCGCGTGCGCTCGCGACGCGGCCGCGCCTGCTGCTGCTCGACGAGATCGCGGGCGGGTTGACGGAGCCGGAGGCGGCCGTGCTTGTTGCGGAGCTCAAGCGCATCAAGGCGCGGGGCGTGACGATGATCTGGATCGAGCATGTGGTGCATGCGCTGCTGTCGCTGGCGGACCGGTTGTTCGTCATCAACTTCGGGCAGAAGCTTGCGGAGGGGGCGCCGCGGGTGGTGATGAACGATGCGGAGGTGCAGCGGGTGTACATGGGGATGGAAGCATGAGCGCGTTCCGTATTGCTCCTTCCCCAGCTGGGGGAAGGTGGGGATGGGGGCGCGACGGCGTCACCACTCCAACGCCGCTTGCCCCCACCCCGGCCCTCTCCCAGCGGGGGAGGGAGAAAAAGCCATGAACACCCTGCTCTCTACCCACTCCCTCAAGGCCTTCTACGGCGACGCCCAAGCCCTCTTCGGCATCGACTTCTCCCTGGTACAAGGCGAACTCGTCGCCATCATCGGCGCCAACGGCGCGGGCAAGTCGACCTTCCTCAAGAGCCTCACGGGCCTGGTGCGCGCGCCGCGCGAAGCCATCCGTTTCAAGAGCCAGCCCATCGGCGGACTTCCGCCCGGCGACATCGTGCGCCGGGGCCTTGCAATGGTTCCCGAAGGCCGGCGCCTGTTCCCAAGCCTCAGCGTGGAAGAGAACCTGCTCATGGGCGCCACTGCCGCGCGCAAGGGCCCGTGGAACCTGCAGCGCCTGTATGCGCTGTTTCCCATCCTCGCCGAGAAGCGGCACCAGCCGGGCACGTCGCTCTCGGGCGGCCAGCAGCAGATGGTGGCGCTGGGCCGCGCGCTCATGAGCAACCCCGAGGTGCTGCTGTGCGACGAGCTTTCGCTGGGCCTCGCGCCCATCGTCATCCGCGAGATCTACGCTGCCATGCCCACCATCACGGGCGAAGGCATGACGGTGGTCATCGTCGAGCAGGACGTGACGATGGCGCGCCAGGTCTCTCAGCGCATCTACTGCTTCCAGGAAGGCCGCGTGTCGCTCGAAGGCGACTCGTGCGATCTCACGCGTGAGCAGATTTCGCAGGCCTATTTCGGCATCGAGGCCGCCCATGCTTGAAACCATTGTCCAGGGCGTGCTGCTCGGCGGCCTCTACACGCTGTTCGCGCTGGGCCAGTCGCTGATGTTCGGCGTGATGCGGCTCACCAACACCGCGCAGGGCGACTTCATCATCCTCGGCGCGTTCGCGGTCATCGCGGGCGTGTCGCTGACGGGCGATGCGGTGGCGCCGTGGCTGGTCGCGCTCGCGGTGCTGCCGGTGGCCTTCGGCTTCGGCTATGCGCTGCAGCGCTACGTGCTCAACGGCACGCTCGGCAAAGATCCGCTGCCTTCGCTGGTCGTTACCTTCGGCCTGTCGATCGTGATCCAGAACCTGCTGCTGGAGCTGTTCTCGGCCGACCCGCGCGCCATCGATACCGGCGGGCTCAGCACGCAGGGTATTGCGCTGGGCGGTGCAATGTCGGTCGGCGTGCTGCCGCTGGTCGTGCTGGCGATCGCACTGGTGGCGACGGGCGCGCTGCAATGGCTCTTCGCGCGCACGGCGCTGGGGCGGTCGTTCCGGGCCGTGTCGGACGACCGCGAGATCGCCGAACTGATGGGCCTGAACGCGAAGAAGGTCTACGCTTTTGCCACCGCCATTGCCTTCGTGCTCATCGCCATTGCAGGCGCCTTGCAGGGCATGCGCACGACGGTGTCTCCATCGGACGGGCCGCTGCTGCTGCTCTTCGCCTTCGAGGCCGTGATCATCGGCGGCATGGGCTCTTTCTGGGGCACGCTGGCCGGCGCGATGATCCTCGGCATCACGCAGCAGATCGGCTTCCGGCTCGACCCGGGCTGGGGCATCTGGTTCGGGCACATCGTGTTCCTGGTGGTGCTGGTGCTGCGGCCGCAGGGGCTCTTTCCAAAAACGCGCGGATGAAGCGAATGACCAACATGCCCCCCACACTCATCGCCGTGGAGCGTGCCACCGCCGCGAGCCGCGCCGCGCTGGCCACCGGCATTGCCCTCGTGCTCGTTGCGGCCAGCCTGCCGTGGTGGGGCGAGTCGAGCTGGATGCGCGAGTTCGTCGAGATTGCCTGCTACTTCATCTTCGCGATGATGTGGAACCTGCTCGCCGGCTACGGCGGCATGGTGAGCATCGGGCAGCAGGCCTTCTTCGGCTTCGGCGGCTACGTGATGCTGATGCTGGGCAACTTCGGGGGCGTCAATCCGTTCGTGGCGATACCGCTGGGGGCACTGGCGGCGGGGCTGGTTGCCATTCCAGTG
This sequence comes from Variovorax durovernensis, assembly GCF_977011995.1. Classification (NCBI taxonomy): domain Bacteria; kingdom Pseudomonadati; phylum Pseudomonadota; class Betaproteobacteria; order Burkholderiales; family Comamonadaceae; genus Variovorax; species Variovorax durovernensis. The sequence continues at coordinate 1,246,156 of NZ_CDRNCW010000001.1, forward strand.
TCCTTCGTCGCTTTTCGGCTGTCGGGCGGCTATTTCGCCATCGGCACCTGGGTCATCGCCGAGGTGTTCCGGCTGAGCTTCGCGAACGTGTCGGCCGTGGGCGGCGGCTCGGGCACCACGCTCACCGCGCTGCGCGGCATCGAGAAGGCCACGCGCGAAAGCACCACCTACTGGATGGCGCTGGCCTGCGTGGTCGCGGCCGTCGCGCTGGTCTACCTGTTCCTGCGCAGCAAGCGCGGCCTAGCGCTGCTGGCCATACGCGACAACGAGGTGGCGGCGGAGTCGCAGGGCATTCCGGTCGCGCGCATGAAGCTGGCGGTGTACGTGGTCGCGGCCTTCGGCGCGGGGCTCGCGGGCGCGCTGTACTTCGTGGGCAACTTGCGCATCAGCCCCGACGCGGCCTTCAGCGTCAACTGGACGGCCTTCGCCATCTTCATGGTGGTCATCGGCGGCATCGGCCGCATCGAGGGGCCGCTGGTGGGCGCGCTCATCTTCTGGGCGCTCAACAAGTTCCTGAGCGACTACGGCACCTGGTATCTGCTGGGGCTGGGGCTGCTCGCGATTCTCGTCACGCTGTTCTTCAAGCAGGGCCTGTGGGGTTACGCGCAGCAGCGCTGGGGCTGGTCGCTGTTCCCGACGCAGCGCAAGCTGCTGCTGCACGCGCCGGTCGGTGCTACGGCTTCTTCACGGGGTTGATGTAGTACTCGATCTTCGTGCGGTCCTTGTAGGGATCGTTGTCGAAGAACCTGGTCTCTTGCGAGATCCTGATCTGGTAGCCGTCGCGCACGCCCTCCAGCGAGGTCGCGCTGTCGGTGGTGACGGGCGACAGCGTGGGCCTGTGGAAGGCGGCCACCGTCTTGAAGCCGTCGGTACTGAACGCCTTGATGGCCGCGCTGCTCAAGCGGCCGGTGCTGTCTGCAGTCACGTCCACGTCGGTCATTGCGGTGTTCGGTGGCACCGAGAGCAAGGCGGCCAGCGGCGGTGGCAAGATCGTGGCGCCGCTTTTTTCCTGGATGCGATAGCTCAGGCCACCCTGCGCGTTGGGCTCGCCCTTGGCGGCGGCGGACTCTTCCATGCTGCTCACGACCCATGCGCTGATGAGCAGCAGCGGCGCCGCGATGGCGCCCACATACAGCAGAAAACGCAGGCGGTCCTTGGTGTGGAAAAACTCGATCATCGGCGTGTGCTCCCTCTGGTTGCATGTAGTGGCATCAGGTCGATGCTCCCTTGCCCCCATGCTAAATAAAGCTCTGCGCGGCGCTCATTCAGACTTGATTAATGCAGCCTCATAATGTAACTTCATGTAAACGAAGCCTAAGCAATTTCCAAGTCTTTTCATTCTTCCTGGAGTCATCTTGACGATCACCAAACGCCGCTTGCTCGAAGGCGGCGCGGCAGCCGTCGCCGCATCGCTGTTAGCGAAGGCCTCCTGGGCGCAGCAGCGCAGCACCGGCGGCGATGCCTGGCCGACCAAGCCTCTGCACATCCTGGTGGGCTTTCCCGCCGGCGCATCGCCCGATCTCGCGGCCCGCGCCATCGCGGAGCCACTGTCGAAGATCCTGCGCCAGCCGGTGACGGTCGAGAACAAGCCCGGTGCCAGCGGCAACACCGTGGCCGACCAGGTGGCGAAGGCCACCGACGACCACACCATCGGTGCGCTGATCAACGGCAACCTCACCATTGCCAAGCTGCTCAACCCGTCGCTGCCCTTCGACCCCGAAAAAGACTTTGCCCCAGTCGGCCTGATCGGCACCGCGCCGCTGGTGCTGGCGGTGTCGGGCAACGCCGAAGGCAAGACCGCGGCCGAGCAGCTGCTGTGGGTGCGCAATCTCGGCGCCGGCGGCAAGTACGGCACGCCGGGCGTGGGCACCGTGGGCCACCTGGGCATGGAACTCATCAAGAGCCGCGCCGCCATCACCGCGCAGCACAAGCCCTACACCGGCAACCCGCAGGTCATCGCGGGCCTGCTGGCCAACGAGATCCATCTGGCGCTGTTGCCGCCCGGCCTTGCCATGCAGCACATCAAGTCGGGAAAGATCAAGGCCATCGGCGTGACCTCGCCCGAGCGCAGCCCGCTGGCGAGCGAGCTGCCCACCATCCGCGACGCCGACGTGCGCGGCGCCGACCTCGAGATCTGGACCGCGCTCGCCGCGCCCGCCAGCATGAAGCCTGCCGCCGTGGCAAGGCTCAACGCCGCGCTGGTCGAAGTGATCAGCTCGCCCGAGGTGAGCCAGGCGCTGCTCAAGACCGGCTGGCAGGCGCAGCCAGGCTCGCCCGACACGCTGGCCAAGCGCATGCGCGCCGACACCACGCGCCTGGGCGGCGTGATCCTGATGAAGGGCATTCACTCCGACGCCTGAGCGCGCGCCGACGCGGCCGCGGGTGGGCGCTCAGAGCAGCTGCGACACCCGCTTTGCCGCATCCACCAGAGCCGGCAGCATGGTCTCCTGCATCACCTTCGCGCTGGTGCGGTTCGCCTGCCCGCTGATGTTGAGCGCGGCCACCATGCGCCCCTGCCGGTCGACGATGGGCGCGGCCACCGAGATCAGGCCTTCTTCCAGCTCCTGGTTCACCAGGCACCACTGCTGCTTGCGCGCCTGCGCCACCTTGGCCATGAGCGCGTCGATGTCGGTCAGCGTGTGCTTGGTCAGCATCTGGATGTCGGAGGCTTCGAGGCGCGTGCGAACTTCGTCGTCATCGAGGTCGGCCAGCAGCAGCCGCCCGAGCGACGTGCAATAGGCCGGCAGGCGGGAGCCTACGCCCAGGTTGATGTGCATGATCTTCTTCGTCGGCACGCGCAGCACGTAGACGATGTCGGTCGCATCGAGCACGGCGGCCGAGCATGACTCCTGCACCTGCTGCACCAGTGCTTCCATCACCGGCTCCGCGCGGTTCCAGATCGGCATCGACGACAGGTACGCGAATCCCAGGTCGAGGATGCGCGGCGTGAGCGTGAACAGCTTGCCGTCGGTCACCACATAGCCCAGCGTCTGCAGCGTGAGCAGGATGCGCCGCGCGCCTGCGCGCGTGAGCCCGCTGCCGGCCGCCACCTCGCTCAGCGTCTGGTGCGGCGCGTTCGCGCTGAACGAGCGGATGACCTGCAGGCCGCGCGCGAAAGACTGCACGTAGCTGTCGCCGGGCGCGGGTGCGGTGGGTTGTGTCGCGTGGGTTGCCATGGTGAGCGATCCTCTCTAGAATTCATTATACGAACAAATGTTCTTTAGACGAACAATTTGGCGGTTCGCAGAATCCAGCGGATCGCGGTTCGGTTTCTTCTTTCCTCTCACCCGGAGACAAGCTTCATGATCAACAAGATCGCGCGCTCGGTCGCCGATGCCCTGTCGGGCATCCAGGACGGCGCCACGGTTCTCATCGGCGGCTTCGGCACCGCCGGCATCCCCGGCGAACTCATCGACGGCCTCGTCGAGCAGGGCGCCAAGGACCTCACGGTCGTCAACAACAACGCGGGCAACGGCGAGACCGGCCTCGCGGCGCTGCTCAAGACGGGTCGCGTGCGCAAGATCATCTGCAGCTTCCCGCGCCAGGCCGACAGCCAGGTGTTCGACGGGCTCTACCGCAGCGGCAAGATCGAACTCGAGCTCGTACCCCAGGGCAACCTCGCCGAGCGCATCCGCGCCGCGGGCGCAGGCATCGGCGCCTTCTTTTGCCCCACCGGCTACGGCACCCAACTCGCGGGCAACCGCGAGACCCGCGAGATCGACGGCAAGCAATACGTGCTCGAGTACCCCATTCACGGCGACGTTGCGCTCATCAAGGCCGAGCGCGGCGACCGCTGGGGCAACCTGGTCTACCGCAAGGCCGCGCGCAACTTCGGCCCGGTGATGGCCATGGCCGCGAAGAAGACCATCGCCACCGTGCACGACATCGCCGAGCTCGGCACCCTCGACCCCGAGACCATCGTGACCCCGGGCATCTTCGTGCACCAGGTGGTGCGCATCGAACGTGTCGCCACGCAAGCCGGCGGCTTCAAGAAGGCAGCATGACCATGACCTATACACGTCGCACCAAGGACCAGCTCGCCGCCCGCGTGGCGCAGGACATCTTCGACGGCGCCGTCGTCAACCTCGGCATCGGCCAGCCCACGCTGGTGGCCAACCACCTGCCCAAGGGCCGCGAGGTCATCCTGCAGAGCGAGAACGGCATCCTCGGCATGGGCCCCGCGCCCGAGGCCGGCGAAGAAGACTACGACCTCATCAACGCCGGCAAGCAGCCCGTCACGCTGCTGCCGGGCGGCTCGTTCTTCCACCACTCCGACAGCTTCGCGATGATGCGCGGCGGCCACCTCGACATCTGCGTGCTCGGCGCGTTCCAGGTGTCGGCCACCGGCGATCTCGCCAACTGGCACACCGGCGAGAAAGACGCCATTCCCGCCGTCGGCGGCGCAATGGACCTGGCCATCGGCGCCAAGCAGACGTGGGTCATGATGGACCTGTTGACCAAGCAGGGCGCAAGCAAGCTGGTGAAGGAATGCACCTATCCGCTGACCGGCATCGCCTGCGTCAAGCGCGTGTACTCCGACCTCGCCACGCTCGAATGCACGCCGCAGGGCCTGAAGCTCATCGACGTGGTCGACGGCCTGAGCCGCGAAGAACTCGAAAAGCTCGTCGGCCTTCCGATCGCCGCCTGATCCCTTTCAAGCCATTACAGAGACACACCACACCATGACCAACCAAGCCTTCATCTGCGACGCCGTTCGCACTCCCTTCGGCCGCTACGGCGGTTCGCTCAGCAGCGTGCGCGCCGACGACCTGGGCGCCGTGCCGCTCAAGGCGCTGATGGAACGCAACAAGAACGTCGACTGGCAGGCCGTGGGCGACGTGCTCTACGGTTGCGCCAACCAGGCCGGCGAAGACAACCGCAACGTCGCGCGCATGTCGGCGCTGCTGGCGGGCCTGCCGCTCGAACTCGGCGGCGCGACCATCAACCGCCTGTGCGGTTCGGGCCTGGATGCCGTGGGCACCGCGGCGCGCGCCATCCGCGCCGGTGAAGCCGGCCTGATGATCGCCGGCGGCGTGGAAAGCATGAGCCGCGCGCCCTTCGTCATGCCCAAGGCCGAAAGCGCCTTCAGCCGCAACAACGCGGTGTACGACACCACCATCGGCTGGCGCTTCGTCAACAAGCTCATGAAGGCGCAGTACGGCGTCGACTCGATGCCCGAGACCGCCGAGAACGTGGCCACCGACTACAAGATCGAGCGCGAGGCGCAAGACCTGATGGCCCTGAACTCGCAGCTGCGCGCCGTGGCTTCGCAGAAGTCGGGCTTCTTCGACTCCGAAATCGTGCCCGTGACCGTGCCGCAGAAGAAGGGCGACGCCATCATCGTCAACAAGGACGAGCATCCGCGCGAAACCAGCCTCGAGTCGCTCGCCAAGCTCAAGGGCGTGGTGCGCCCAGACGGCACCGTGACCGCCGGCAATGCCAGCGGCGTGAACGACGGCGCCTGCGCGCTGCTGCTGGCCGATGAAGCCAGCGCCGCCAAGCACGGCCTCACGCCGCGCGCCCGGGTGGTCGGCATGGCCACCGCCGGCGTCGCGCCGCGCGTGATGGGCATCGGCCCCGCGCCCGCCACGCAGAAGGTGCTGGCGCTCACCGGCCTCACGCTCGACCAGATCGACGTCATCGAACTGAACGAAGCCTTCGCAGCCCAGGGCCTCGCCGTGCTGCGCCTGCTGGGCCTGAAGGACGACGACGCACGCGTCAACATCAACGGCGGCGCCATCGCGCTGGGCCACCCGCTGGGCGCCAGCGGTGCCCGCCTGGCCACCACGGCAGTGAACCAGCTGCACAAGGGCGGCGGCCGCTATGCGCTGTGCACCATGTGCATCGGCGTGGGGCAGGGCATCGCGGTGATTCTCGAACGCGTCTGACGCCGCACTGCGAACGAACACACAACAACAAGAAGAGAACCAACAAGCCATCGGAAGCCGCACGCATAGCGGCCCGATGGCTTTTTTTCAATCAATGAGGATCTAGAAAAGAGGATCAGAGGATGAAGAACACAACGAAGCCGACGCGCCGCAATGTCGGCCTGGCCGCACTGGCGCTCGCCGCCGCCGCGCTGGTGCCCGCCACCGCATCGGCGCAGCAGCAACAACAGGCCTTTCCCACCAAGCCCGTGCGCATCATCACGCCGTTCCCGGTGGGTGGCGGCCCCGACGGCGTGGCGCGCCTGGTGGCCGACAAGCTTTCGCGTGCGTGGGGCCAGCCGGTGGTGGTCGAGAACCGCCCCGGTGGCAATGGCTTCATCGCCATCGATGCCTTCAAGCGCGGCGCCAGGGACGGCCACGACATCATCGTGCTCGACAACGTGCACCTGGCCGCGTACCCCGCGCTGTTCAAGAAGCTGCCCTACGACACAAGCAAGGACTTCGACGCGCTGCTGCCGCTGTTCAAGACCTACTTCTTCTTCACCGTGGCCACCAACAGCAAGTACAAGACCATCGGCGACTTGATCGCCGATGCCAAGGCCAACCCCGGCAAGCTCGACTACGGCTCGTGGTCGGTGGGCAACCCGGTGCACCTGGGCTCGGAGCTGTTCGAGTCGGCCACCGGCACGCAGATGGAGCACATCGTCTACAAGGAAACCACGCAGCTCTACACCTCGGTGGCCACGGGCGAACTGGCCTTTGCGCTGGGCAGCAGCGCCACCGCCGGCCCGCTGCAGCGCGCGAACAAGCTGCGCTTCCTGGCCGCAGCCGCGCCGCAGCGCGTGGCCGCATTCCCGGACGTGCCGACGGTTTCCGAATCGGGCGGTCCCAAGGGCTTTGAGGTCATCGGCTGGAACGCCATTGCCGTGCCGAAGGGCCTGCCGGCATCGGTCACCGAGAAGATCAAGCGCGACATCGAGAAGGGCCTGGCGGAGCCCGACGTGCTGGAGAAGTTCAAGAGCTTCGGCTACGAGCCGTTCCCGACGACTCGCCCGCAGTTCGATGAGTTCGTGGCGAGCGAGACGAAGCGGTTCACCGAGGTGATCCGCAAGGCGAACGTTTCGCTGGATTGAGCGCCCGCGCGTCCGTCGGGCGCCGGCCGTCCCCACCCCTGCGGCAATTCATGCAGCACGGCCTTGGCATCGAGCGAGCGGATCGCCACCGAGGTGTCCGCCGGAATGCGCCCTTGAGCCACCATCGCCTCGTAGCGCAAGGCGCTGACCCGCAGGAACGAAGCGAAGTTGCCGACCTCGCCGCGCGCCGCGACCAGCTCGTCGTAGAGCCGCTCGATGAGCTGCACCACGACCATGCCGTCGCGCTGCGCGATTTCCTCGAGCACCTGCCAGAACAGGTTCTCGAGCCGGATGCTGGTGACCACGCCGTGCAGCCGCACCGAGCGCGTGCGCGCGTCGTAGCTCTGCGGATCGGCGCTGATGAAGACTTCGCACATGGGCTGTCTCCTTTTGAGGGGTATGGGCGACGCACGCACTGTAGCGCCGCCCGTCGGTGAATCGATCAGTGCTCGATGCGCGTGCCGAGCACCACCAGGAACTGCGAGAGCCACGCCGGGTGCGCCGGCCATGCTGGCGCGGTGACGAGGTTGCGGTCGGTCACTGCCTGGTCGACCGGAATGCCCATGTACTCGGCGCCGGCGAGTTCCACCTCGACCTGGCAGGCCGGGTAGGCAGAAACCTTGCGGCCCTTGAGCAGACCGGTGGCCGCGAGCAGTTGCGCGCCGTGGCACACGGCGGCCAGCGGTTTGTCGGCGGCCAGGAAATGCCTGGCGATCTCGACCACGCGGGTGTTCATGCGCAGGTACTCGGGCGCGCGGCCGCCGGGAATGACGAGCGCGTCGTAGGCCTCGGGGTGCACGTCGGCGAAGTTGGCGTTCAGCGTGAATCGGTGGCCGGGCTTCTCGCTGTAGGTCTGGGCGCCTTCGAAGTCGTGGATGGCGGTGTGCACCCAGTCGCCGGCCTTCTTGTCGGGCGCCACCGCGTGCACCGTGTGGCCCACGGCCAGCAGGGCCTGGAAGGGCACCATGGTTTCGTAGTCTTCGGCGTAGTCGCCGCAGAGCATGAGGATCTTGCGAGCCATCTGTTTGTCTCCTTCGGATGAGGTTGTCGGAATGCGGTGCGCGTGCGGGCTACCGTCACCGCATTATTCGAAGGAGGTGGGCGCCGCGGGTAGCAGCCGGCTGTGACCGTGCTTTGCCGCGGTCATCGTTGCAACGAGCGCTGTCCTCAGATGAGCGTAGCGCTCGCACCGCGCGCTACGGCGGGTGCGATGCCGGCGTAGAAGAAGCCCAGGTCGTCCTCGGGGCCGTTGACTGCACGCCCGCGCACCTTGCCCATCACGCATACGCCTACCTGGGCGTCTCCCTGGCCGATCACCAGAACGAAGGGGTTGTCCTCGTCGCCCCGCAGGTAGCGTCCGCCGAATTCGCGGCGCGCAACCTCGAAGACATATGCCGACGCGAGGAAGTGAAGATCATCCGGCAGGGGTGCCCGCTGCTTGAAGAAGTCGTCGAGCATCTGGTCGACCAGCGACAAGGAGGACGCCGTGTAGTCCAGCCGCGAGCCTTCGATGGGTGCGCCGGGCCGCGAGAACGCGCCGACGAAGTCGGTGGCCTGCGAAGCCATGCCTTCCTCGATCGTTTCAGGCATGGCTGGCTTCTTTTTCTTCAGGAGGTCGAACAGTCCCATGGTTGCGGCTTTCCTTTGCTGGATGTGCGTGCTGTGACGCGGTCTGGATCGGCTGACTGTGTCAGAACCCGTCATGCGCGGGCAAGCAGGAAATTCGAAATGCCCGGAAGCTGTTAACAGAAGTTCGCAGAGGTTGCAGCGCTTGCGAAAGAGCTACTCCGCGCCCAGGGGCCGTCACGGATATGCCTTCTGACGTTAATAGCCTTGCTCAGGGTTTTCCCGAATCACAGAGGCAAGACCCCATCCAGACAGACAACCCATAGAAAAGACGGAACCATGAAGACCTCCCAACTCGCCCTTGCCGCCGCACTCACCGTGCTGGCCGTCGCTTCCGCCAACGCCCAGCAACGCACCCGCGAAGCTGTCGAGGCAGAAGCCATCGCCGCTGCCCATGCCAAGGACCAGAACGTCACGCGCGGCTCGCGCGGTGCCGATCCGTTCACCTCCACGGCGGACGCCGAAGCTGTTTACAAGCAGGCCGTCGACACGGCCCATGCGCCGAACCAGAACGTGACCCGCGGCTCGCGCGGTCCCGATCCCTTCACCTCGAGCCGCGACCCGGCCCAGGTCTACCAGGAAGCCATGGCCACCGCCGCGGCACCCGACCAGAACGTGACCGGCGGCTCGCGCGTCAACAGCAAGGTGATCTCCACCATGGAGAACCCGGTGCTGAAGGCCGCGCAAAGCAAGTAAGCAAGGCAAGCTCGCCGGGCCCTTCAAGCGCGCATGCGGCGCGCGGGCTCGGCCTGATGCAGAAAGCCGGTGAACGTGTCGGGAGGCGACGAGCCCATGAGCCGCCACATGATCCGGCCGACCTCGCCCCGGTGGTAGCCGGCATGGGTCACGACGTGGCCCAGCATCTCCTGGCGCGACATCCGGCCGGCGGCACCATCGGTGAAGGTGAAGTCGATGATCTGCGCAAGCTCTTCCGTGCTCACGCGCGCTGTGTAGGCGACATACCAGCGGTCCGTTTCCCTCACTGTTTCAGCCAGTTCCCGCAGCGGCGGCGCGGTGTCCGACCCTGTCGCGGTGCAGCCGTGTTCCATGCGCTGCAGGTTCGCCACGAAGATGCGATCGACGATGCATGCGTGGTTGAAGACGCGAACTGCGGCTTGGTACTCGGCCTGCGGTGCTCTTTCGGCCAGCGTGGCCAGGCCCGCCAGCAGCCCCTCGTCCGCCCATGACTTGTAGCGGAACAAGGAATTCAAAAGTGTCTGCGTGGTCATCGTGGTTCCCTTGGATAAAAACGGCACACTTCGCAGCCATCGGCCGACGGCGGGTGCGCGCGGTCTTATTCTTGAGTGGAGCCTCGAACTTGGGTACTCGCATTCCTTCGCAGCACAAGAGCATGCGCAAAGCACCGCGGCAGCAGCGTTCGCGCGCCACGGTCGATGTGATCGTCGAAGCCGCTGCTCGCGTTCTGGGCCGCCGAGGCTGGGCCCGATTCACGACGAATGAGATCGCGGCGGTCGCTGGCGTCAGCGTGGGCTCGCTGTACCAGTACTTTCCGAACAAGCTGGCCATCGCCGAGGCGATCCGGCAGCGGCATCTGGACGAGGTGCTGCGCGTGCTGTCCGCAGCAGACGAGCAGAGCGAGACCCTTGCCCTCGAGCAGCGGGTTGCCCGGTTCGTCGACGGCGTCATCGCTGCCCATTCCATCGACCAGGCGCTGCATCACGTGCTGGTCGACGAGGTGCCGCTGGGGGCTCGCTCGAGTTACGTGGCGTTCGAGGCCGAGTACCAGCGGCGCTATCAGGCGCTGCTTGCTGCCGCCGACGGCCGTAGTGGAGACGACGGCGAAGACCAGGCCATGGCCGCGCGGATGCTCTCGTCTGCGGTCGAAGGCGTTGTCCACTCGGCAGCGGGCCGCAATGAACTCGGTGCGGCGGCATTCAGGACCGAGCTGGTCCGGCTGATCCTTGCCTATTTGCGCGACCGGGGCGCGATGGCTCAGGCGTAGGCCTTGGCCGAGCGCAGCTGCAGCATCGCCAGCATCCGCGCTTCTTCGGCATCGCGCAGGCTCTTGGCTGCGCGGGCTGCGGCATAAGACACATACATTGTTTCGATCGCCTTGCCCCAGGCTTGAGGCGTCTGGTGCACCGTGTCGGCGGGAAGGCTTGCCGCGTACGCCCCTGGCGCGCCGGGCTCCATCGGACATGCCGGCACGTCGTACCCGGCCTTGCGCAGGATGTTTGCTTTGTGGTTTGTGCTGAGCATGCGGGCGCCTCCTCTGTATGTCGTGCAAAGAAGATAGCGGCATGTGCCAGGGCGCGCTATTAGCTGCTTGACGTATGCGGATGTAGGAAAAAGCCCTCCAGAACCGGTTTTGCGGCGGGCACTAAGCCGGAAGCGTTAGGCCGTCGGCGCCGCGGCCTGCCACACCAGCGTGGCGGCGGTCAGGTCTTCGAGTGCGCTGCCCACGGCCTTGAAGACCGTGCGCTCCTCGTCGCTGGACCGGCCGGTTCGCTCGCCGCGGCACAACTCGGCCAAGGTGCCCTGGACATCCTGCGCACGCAGCGTGCCCGCCGCCATCGCGTCGAGCAGGTCGCCGGATTTCTGCAGCGCTTCCGGGGTGTCGACAAAGGTGCGCGCAGCGGAGAAGCAATGTTCGTCGGTCTCGCGCATTGCGGGCGTGAAGCTGCCGATCAGGTCCAGGTGCGAGCCCGGCGCAAGCCATTCGCCGCGAACCAGCGGTGCGGTGGCCAGCGTGGCGCAGCTCACGATGTCGGCGTGCCTGCGCACGGCGGTCTCCAGGTCGATGGCGGCCCGCGCATTCCAGCCCTCGGCGCGCCATTGCGCCGCCAGCGCCTCGGCGCCTTCGGGCCGGTGGTTCCACACCCACACCTCGTCGATGGCCCGCACGCTCGCATGCGCGGCCGGCAGCATGCGCGCGATGCGGCCGGTGCCCAGCACCAGCAGCCGGCGTGCATCCTTGCGCGCGAGGAACGACGCACCCAGCGCCGAAGCGGCCGCCGTGCGGCGCGCGGTGATCTCGTTGCCGTCCATCATTGCCAGCGGCACGCCGGTGCGCGCGTCGTACAGCACGTAGGTCGCGTGCAGGCCGGGCAGGCCGCGCGCACCGTTGCCGGGGAAGATGTTGATGGTCTTGATGCCCAGGAAGCCCGCGTCGCTCCACGCCGGCATGATGAGCACCGTGCCCTTGCAGGCGGCGCCGTCCGCGCCGGCGGTCTCGATGGCGTGCACATGGCGTGGCGGCACCTCGGCCTCGGCCGCGAACGCGGAGCGCAGCGCGGGCACCAGCCGCTCGAAAGCCAGCGGCGCGCGGGTGGCGGTTTCGTCGAAATGCTTCATTGCTGCAGCGGCTGCATGGACGATTCGAAGAAGGCCGTCAGCGCCTTGCGGTAGGCGCTTCCGAAGCGCAGGGTCGTCATCGGCTCCAGATGCCCGGCGCCCTGCACCTCGATCAGCCGCTTGGGCTCGCGCGCGTCGGCCAGCAGCCGCTTCGAATGCTCGACAGGAATCACTTGGTCGGCGGTGCCGTGAATGAACAGCAGCGGAATCGGCGAGACCGCCGCCACGTACTTCGACGCCGCATATTCGTCGCTCACCATCAGGCCGGCGCCCTTGAACTTGTCGTTGGCAATCGAGGAATACGAATAGAAGGTCGACTCGATGGCGGCCGCCTTCACGCCTGCGCGGTTGCCCGACCCCACCACCGCGATCGCATTGGTGCCCCCCAGGCTCTGCCCGAAGACGAACAACCGCTCCGGGTCGACGTCCTGGCGCGAGCGCACGTAGTTCAGCGCGGCATTGGAATCCTCGAACACTCCCTTGGGCTCCGGCTTGCCTTCGGACTGGCCGTAGCCTCGGTAGTCGAAGACGAGCACGTTGTAGTCCTGTTTGGGCAGCCAGGCCACGAAGCGCCAGTGCGTGCTCATGTTCTGCGCGTTGCCGTGGAAATGCACCACCGTGCCCTTGGCCTCCTTCGGGTTCTTGCGGTCGGCGGCGGGCAGGAACCAGCCGCTCAGGCGCGTGCCGTCGGCGCTGGTGAACTGCACGGGTTCGTAGCGCATGCCCAGTACGTCGGGTGTCTCGTAGCGCACGTTGTCGGGGTAATAGAACATCGACTGCACGCAACCTGCCAGCAGCAGAGGCAGTGCGCACAGCGCGAGCTTTCCGCACCATCGGCGGATCAGGCCGGTGTCGGTCATGGCTTTGCACCCTTGGCGGCCGCGCGGTTCTCCGCAAGCATGTTGCAGAAGAGGGCGCCCTGCTCGATCGCGTCGTCGAGCGCCACATGCGTGTGCGGCATCCCGGGGTCGAACCAGCGGCGCGGCATCGCGCGCTTGGTGCTGTCGCGGTAGTCGAGCTGGAGCATCGCCATCGCGAACGACTTCACGTCGAGCGCCGAGTGGCTGAACGGGCTCTCGCCCGCGAAGCGCATCAGGTACCAGTAGACGAACAGGAAATCGAAGCCCGCCGGGTACGCGACGAACACGGGCCGCGCAGGCATCCCCTTGAGCCAGCCCAGGTAGTTCTTCATGGCGTGGGCGGGGTCCTGCAGGTCGGTGCGGCAGGCGGCCCATGCCTCAGGTTGGGTCTTCCACCAGGCGGCGGTCTTCGGGTCGGCTTCGGCGCCGGGCAGCGTGTGCAGGTTGGCGCTGAAGGTGGAAAGCAGTTGCTTGTCGGCCGTGTAGGCGGCAGAGCCGAAGCTGAGCATCGAATGCGGGCCGGGAATGGGGCCGTCGGATTCGACGTCTGTGCTTATGTAGATTTCTGGCATGGGTGTAGGCAGGTCGTTGGGGCTCGCTCATTGCGAGTCGGCGGGGATCAAACGCTTCCACCACGGCTGCTTCGCCGGTGCGGTGGCCGGGGATGCAAGAAAAGCCTTGCAGGCCCTGGCGCGAGTGCGCAGCTTTTCGATGAGGTCTGCGCTTGCCCACTCTGACGGCTCGCCTTCGAGCTGTTCGAGCGCCCACCGTATCTCGGACTCTGCCGCTTCGCACATGGCTTCGCCTTTGACCGCACCTTGCGTTACGGCCAACTGCTGTTGCGGGTCTCCGTTGCCGAACCAGAAAGTACATGCGGCGATGTACGAGAAAACTGCGGCCTTCATGGGCGCGTCGTCTGGGCCGGCTTTCCTTGTGGACGCCAAGTGCCGCCCCAGGTCATGCTGTACGCCGAGCAGGCTGTCCACCATTTCGTCGCAGGTCAGCGGCAGGTTGAAATCCTGTTGCAGCAGTTGCGCCCACAGCACCTTGTCCAAACGGTCCTGCAACGAGAATTTCTTGTCGAAGCCGATGGCCGAGGCGTAGGCCTCGACATTGGGATAGAGGGCCTGAGCGCAGAAGGTCGCGAATGCCGCAGCCTTCGGGTTCGAGAGCTTCGACAGCCGGGGCGAGAAGGCCTGGGAGAGGCGACTCTGCGCTTGTGACTCGACGACCTGCCGGATGTTCTGCTCCACCCAGTGCAGGTACCAGTCATTGAAACCCATGCGGGTTCCATCCTCTTTCAGGAAGGGTTCGATGCCCTCGTTGTCCGCGCGCAGGTCGCGCCAGACCGTACCTGCCAGAGGCCCTGTCACGACCAGCCAGTTGCGCAGGGCGCAGCCTTCATGGCAGATGGGTATGGCGCCGTCGGTGATGCTGGTGGCGTAGTAGTCGCTTTCAAGCTTCCTTTCCCAAGCTTCGTGCATCCGGTCTTGCTCTTCGACCGGCATGTCTTCCGGCGGATCGGGCTGCTGGCGCCAGAAGTCCTCTGGAAGGTTCCATGCGTCGCGCAGCGGGAACGGCCTGGACAGGTCTCCGATGAGTGCGTAGCCCTCGTCCCAACGGCAAAGGTCGTGGCTCCTGTCGTGCATGCCGAGCGGAAACACGCCATATGCCGGGCCCGCACCACCGTTTCCGATCTCCGTGATGAACCTGCGGTACTCATCGGGGAATCTGCACCCGTGCTTAGCTTCCACCTGTGCGACCTCTTCTTCGGAAAGTGGCGGATTCAGGTCGTACCAGTGCGACTTCGCCGCAAAGCAACTGCAGTCCAGATCGAGCCGCTTGAGTGTCTGAAGACGGGACAGGATGTCGGTCACGACGGGTTAAGTCCTTTTGCTTGTTACGCGATGCCGAGGATCGACGACACCGAGCGGTGGAGCTCTTCGACGAGTTCCGGGTCCATGTATTTGTACTCGTCCGGAATGTCGAGCACATGGATCGGCTTGCCTCGCAGCATTCGTGTGAACTCCGCCACAAGCCGCGACTTGTGCTTTTCTTCCATCACCAGGATCACGTCGGCCCATTCGATGTCGTCCGCAGACACCGTGTGCCGCGCATTCGGGCTGGTGCCGGCCGAGCGTGCGGAGATAAGGGGATGCCGGCGCCAGATCTGCTCCGCGGTCGGGCTGCGCCACTGATTGCGGCTGCAGATGAAGAGAACGTTGCGAACGGGCGAGGTCGATGGTTTTTCGGGCATGAATGAATACTCAGGAGGCCGCCTCGGGCAACGCAAAGACATGCAAGTCCCGCCAACGCCCTGACGAGTTCTCCATCAGCGCGGCTTCGGTGCAATGCGCATGCACAGCGCCAGATGCAAGAAGCCGGGTGCCCAGTTCGACGGCAGCATCTTCAGCATCGCGCACGTTGCCGTGTGCCACTGAAAGATGCGGAACGACGCCTTCGTGTTCGCCGCCATATGGCGGGAAATCGGGAAAGGCCTTCGCGAGCGCCAGCGTCATCTCGATGAAAGGGGCGGCGGGCTCGGGCGCCAGATACGTGGTCTCGGGAAACCGCCCGACCTTGCCCAGCGAGAACGCGAACGACGGCGTTTGCGCGAGCACGTGCCGCGCAATGTCCAGCACGTCTGCCGTGATCAGCGCGGGGTCCATGAAGGGAACAAGAAGCGTGATGTGTGCCGGCACGCCGAGCGCCATGGTCGGGTCGTAGCGGCGGCGCAGATCGCCGGCGATGGGCTCGGCGGCGGGAACCTTCACGACGAATGCGGAGATGGCCATCGGGCGGAGGATAGCCCATCGATGGCGCACTCCGATCAGCTCCTCGGCCCCGCGGAAACCTGCCCCCAATCGAGGCCCAGCTTGGCCAGGTACTTGCGCAGCCGGTCCGCATCGTTCACCACGCTGCGCTGCGCGCGCGAGGCCTGGAACAGCTGCCGCCCCGCGTCGGAGAGGCTGCGCGACTGGCGGCACACACGCACTACCGCTTCGAGTTGCAGCCGGTCGAACAGGTCGAGGGCCTGCACCCGCTCTTCACCCAGCAATGCATCCAGATCCACGCCGTCGGCGCCGCGGGCCATGGGCATCGCGCCCGCATGCTTCCACAGCCATCGCAGCCGTGCAATTTCCGCTTCGACCAGCGCGACCGGAATGCGGCCGCCGTCGGCCAACGTGGCCAGCCGAGTCACGCTGGCCGACAGGTCGCGGAAGTTGCCGCTCCAGACCGCCTCGCCGCTCTGCGCGAAGCGCAGGTAGGCCGTGCGCGCTTCGGCGTTGAAGCGCACCACGCGGTGGTTCTCGGCGGCGTGGATGGCCAGCAGGTGGTCGACGTTGGGTTCGATGTCCTCGGGCCGCTGCGCGAGGCCGGGAAGGTCGTAGGTCCAGAGGTTGATGCGCGCGAACAGGTCTTCTCGGAACCGTCCTTCGGCCACGTCGCTGCGCAGGTCGCGGTTGGTGCCGGCGATGAGCTGGAAATCGCTCTCCACTTCCTTGTCGGCACCCACCGGGAAGAAGCGCTTCTCCTCGATTGCCTTCAGCAGCATCGCCTGCTCGTCGAGCCCGAGTTCGCCGATTTCGTCGAGGAAGAGCGCGCCCTGGTGCGCCGTGCGCAGCAGGCCCGCGCGGTCGCTCGCCGCTCCGGTGAAAGAACCCTTCCTGTGCCCGAACAGGGTGGACGCCGCCCCGTCGCCGCGCAGCGTGGCGCAGTTCACTTCCACGAAGGGCCCGGTCATCTGGTGCCGCGCCTGCTTCAGCTCGAACATGCGCCGCGCCAGGAAGGACTTGCCCGCGCCGGTCGGCCCGATCAGCAGGATCGGCGCGCGCGAGCGCACGGCCACGCGCTCGATCTCGTCGATCAGCGCATTGAAGCGCGCGTTGCGCGTGGCGATGCCGCTCTTCAGGAACGCGACCGCGTCGCGCTGCTCGGCGTCGAAGCGCCGCGCGATCACGTCGTAGCGCGAGAGGTCGAGGTCGATCAGCGTGCATTTGCCAGCCTCGCCCTGGCGCTGCTTGCGGGGCGGCGAGGTCTGCGCGAGCACGCCCGGCACCACGCGCGACTCCGACAGTAGGAACATGCAGATCTGCGCGACGTGCGTGCCGGTGGTGATGTGCGTCCAGTACTGCTCGCGTTCGGTGTCGAAGCTGTAGCCGCGCGCCCAGTCGTACAGGCGCGTGTAGACCTCGCCGAAATCCCACGGGTCCGCGAGCTCGATCGGCACGAGGTTGACGGTGGTCTCAGGCGACACGGTGGCGATGTCGGCCTTCACGAGCTCGGCCAGCGCCTTGTGCCTGAGCGTGTAGAGCAACTCCATGCGCGAGACGACCATGTCTTCGTGCTGGGCGAGCGAGACGGTGGGGCGCCACTTGTTCCAGCGGCCCGCGCCTTGGCCGGCATCGAGCTGGGTGCCTAGAAAGCCGATGACGACGATTGGCTTCATGGATATAAAACTAGCTGAATTTATAGAGTAAGAGGAATTTTATAGGTACGGATGCCGCTCACAAAGGAGCCCGGCAAGGAATTTCTCCTTTCCTGTCAATGACTTGCGCTGCTGCTCGTGGAAGTAGTCAAAAGCTGGCACGCCGGCTGCAATGGATATCCCGTCAGGATGCAGTTCATCCACTCGCAGGTGCCGCGTAAAAGCGGCCCGGTGCAGCAAGCCAGGCCTGTCCTTGGGTTTGCCGTATGCCGTGGTTGGCTGTTTGGCAACTGAACTTGATTCAGTCCGCTCATGGTTGAGCGCCGTGCTAACCACATGGAGTTGCGGGTTCGATTCCCGCGAAAAACCCGGCGGTGCCTGCACCGCCATCTGATGGGGGCGAAAGCCCCTCCGCCCCGGCACACCGGAGCGATGGCGCAGGGCAAAGATGCCCTGCGGCGCGCGACACAGTGCCAAGCGCAGGCGGCTTGCGCACCGCGTGCGTGGCAAGGAACTGCGTGCGGCCATCGACGGCGAGGCAGGTGACGGCGTTGCAAAAGCGACGAGGGAGGGCACCTGCCGAGCCGGGCGAACGCCGCACGTCAGGCCTTGGCTGCCGCAGTGCCCGCCGCCTGCCCTTTCGAGGGCCTGGACCGAATGACTGAAGACTGAACGAAGAAACGAACCGAATAACGAGTGGGAGAAAAAATGCTGGGCTTCAACCGAATCACGATCAAGAAGAACGAACGCGCGCTGCTGCTTCGCAACGGCGATTTCGAGCAACTGCTGGGCGCCGGAAAGCACTGGGTGTTTTCGCGTTTCGACAAGATCCAGCTGCAGCGCTTTGCCCTGACCGAGCCGGCTTTCGAGCACGAGCTGGTCGACTACTTCCTGGCGCAGGAGCCTGAGCTGGTCGAGCGCGAGTTCGTGCATGTGTCCCTCGGCGAAACCGAAGCCGGCCTGCGCCTGGAAGACGGTGTGCTGGTGCAGATCCTGCCGCCCGCCACCCGCAAGCTTTACTGGCGCGGCCTGCGCGCGCAGCGTGTCGATGTGATCGACGTGGCCGAAGACGTGCGCCTGCCGGCCGAACTGGTGTCGAAACTGCAGAGCGTGGCATTGCGCCCGCGTGCGGTGGCCGGCCTCGAAGGTGTGCTGCTGGTGCAGGTGCCGGAGTTCCACGTCGGCGTGCTGACGCTGCAGGGCCAGATGCAGGAGCTGCTGGCACCTGGCAACCATGGTTTCTGGCGCTTCAACCGGCAGGTGGCAGTGACCTGCGTGGACATGCGTTCGCAGATCGCTGAAGTGAGCGGCCAGGAAATCCTGACCCGCGACAAGGTGGGCCTGCGGTTGAACATGTCGGCGGTGTGGCGCTTCACCGACGTGCGGCGGGCGATGGCACAGATGCCGAAGCCGGCCGACCATGTGTATCGCGAGCTGCAGTTCGGGCTTCGCGCCGCCGTGGGCGAGCAGACGCTCGATGCGCTGCTGGAGAACAAGGCGGCCATCGACCAGACGGTGCTGGCGCAGGTGCGCGAGCGGTTGGAAGGCTCCGGCGTTGCGCTGGAAAGCGTGGGCGTGAAGGACATCATCCTGCCCGGCGAGATGAAGACCATCCTCGCCCAGGTGGTGGAGGCCGAGAAGTCGGCCCAGGCCAACGTGATCCGCCGCCGCGAGGAAACCGCGGCCACGCGCTCGCTGCTGAACACCGCCAAGGTGATGGAGGGCAATCCCGTCGCGTTGCGGATGAAGGAACTCGAAACGCTGGAACGGGTGGCCGAGCGGATCGACAAGATCTCCGTGATCGGCGGTCTGGACCAGGTGCTCAACGGGCTGGTGACGCTTCGGCCGAACGCCCTTTGAGCTGCAGGTTCGAGAAGGTTTGACTGGCGCCTAAGGGGCACCAAGGGAGAAGAAAATGGCCGAAGATGAAATTCGCGAACACGACTTCTCGCTGCAGGACTACGAACGACTGTCGATCGCGCTGCACAAGCGCGCGATGACTTGAACAGAGGAGTGAAACGATGAGGAAAGAAGAAAAAATGAACTACAACCTGCACGAAGTCGAGAACGGCGTGCCCGTGAAGATGTGGACCCGCGGCGTGCCCGTGGAGCCCGAAGCGCAGAAGCAGCTGGAGAACGCGGCGCGCCTGCCCATCGTGTTCAAGCACATCGCGGCCATGCCCGACGTGCACTACGGCATCGGCGCAACGGTGGGTTCGGTGATCCCGACCTTCAAGGCCATCATTCCCGCCGCGGTGGGCGTGGACATCGGCTGCGGAATGATGGCGTGCAAGACCACGCTGCATGCCAACGACCTGCCCGACAACCTGGGGCCGCTGCGCGGCGCGATCGAGAAGGCCGTGCCGCACGGCTCGAACCCCAAGCGCATGGGCCGCGACAAGGGCTCGTGGGAGACGCCGCCGAACGAAACCGACGTGGCATGGGGTGCGCTGAAGGACGAGTTCGACGCGATCTGCGAAGACTACCCGCGCCTGAAGAACACCAACAACCACAAGCACCTGGGAACGCTGGGTACGGGCAACCACTTCATCGAGGTATGCCTGGACGAGGCGGGCTCCGTGTGGTTCATGCTGCATTCGGGTTCGCGCGGCGTGGGTAACGCCATCGGTACGCACTTCATCGAGCTTGCCAAGAAAGACGCCGAACTGCACCAGCGCAACCTGCCCGATCAGGACCTGGCGTACTTCGAGGAAGGCGCCCAGTACTTCGGCGACTACGTGCGCGCCGTGGGCTGGGCCCAGAAGTTCGCGCGTGCGAACCGCGAAGTGATGATGCAGCGCGTGGTAGCGGCCGTGCGCAAGGTCATCATCAAGCCCTTCGAGGCGCATGTGGAAGCGGTGAACTGCCACCACAACTACGTGAGCCGCGAAACGCACTTCGGTGAGGACG
Source organism: Variovorax durovernensis (assembly GCF_977011995.1). Classification (NCBI taxonomy): domain Bacteria; kingdom Pseudomonadati; phylum Pseudomonadota; class Betaproteobacteria; order Burkholderiales; family Comamonadaceae; genus Variovorax; species Variovorax durovernensis. The sequence continues at coordinate 1,266,317 of NZ_CDRNCW010000001.1, forward strand.
TGCTCGTGACCCGCAAGGGCGCGGTGAGCGCAAAGGCCGGCGAGCTGGGGATCATCCCCGGCAGCATGGGCGCCAAGAGCTTCATCGTGCGCGGAAAGGGCAACCCCGAGAGCTTCATGAGCTGCAGCCACGGCGCCGGTCGAAAGATGAGCCGTACCAAGGCGAAGAAGCTCTACACCGTGGCCGACCAGATCGCCGCGACCGAAGGCGTGGAATGCCGCAAGGACGCCGACGTGATCGACGAGATCCCGATGGCTTACAAGGACATCGATGCGGTGATGGAGGCGCAGCAGGACCTGGTGGAGGTGGTCTACACGCTCAAGCAGGTGGTATGTGTGAAAGGGTGAAAACGTGGCCGTCTCGTGGCCTCATGAGTACGGTGTTGTAAAAGGAAAGAGCTCTGGCCTGCCTTCGTGACACCGTACGTATTGCGAAGGTTTGAGAAATGAAAAAAAGCAACAGGCAACGCCGTGCGGAAATCAAGGATAGGCGCCTTGCACGGGCCGTTGCTTTGGAAGCACGCCTGAGCGCGACGGATGCACGGCTTCTGCTTGCCGACGGGCGATTGCCCGGATTGGAAATTGTCGACAAGTCGAAGCTCGAACGCGATCAGCTTGCTCATTGCCAGGAGCTCTCCGACTTCTATCTTGATCGCCCTTTCACCTGCTCCGACTGCGGTTCCAATGAGGTGTGGACTGCCAAGCAGCAGAAATGGTGGTACGAGGTCGCACAAGGCTGCGTCTACAGCCGCGCTGTTCGCTGCCGTGCGTGCCGACAGACGCGCCGGCTGCAGCGTGAGGCAGCCAGCCTGCATGAAGGGGCGAATCTGTTGCGTGAAGAGGTCGCGCGTTTGCGGGCTCTTGCTTCGGCGGCGCCTAACGCCGCGGCGCGGGCAACGGTCGATGCTGCCTTGCAAAGCAAGTGGCGTAGCCTTCGCGTCGTTGCTATCGAAGTGATGGGGCGATGGGGAGGTGCCGAGCAGATCGAGAGGCTCAAAGCGTTCGTCGCGGGCCATCCAGGAGGGAGCAACCATCGCTGGTGGGAGCGTGAGGCTGCGGACGCCGCGAGAAAAGCGTTGACCCGCATAGAGAGCGAGAAGAAAAAATGATGATGAAACTGACTTTCCTGGGTACCTCCTCCGGTACCCCCACGCGCCACCGCAACGTCTCCGGCCTTGCCGTGCAGACGGTGCTCGGCCCGGACTGGTTCCTGGTCGACTGCGGTGAAGGCACGCAGCATCGCGTGCTGCAGACCCCGCTGTCCCTGAACGACCTGGCCGCCGTCTGCATCACGCATGTGCATGGCGACCACTGCTACGGCCTGCCGGGGCTGCTCGCGAGCGCGGGCATGAACAAGCGCACGAAGCCGCTGAAGCTGATTGCGCCGCTGCCGGTGTGGGAGTGGTTCGAGGCTACGCGCGCGTTGACCGATCTGCATCTGCCCTACGAAGTCGAGCATGTGGATCTCGGCGGACCGTCACTGGTGTACGAGGTGCCGGGCCTGCGCATCGAAAGCCATGCGCTGCTGCATCGTGTGCCCAGCCACGCCTATCGCATGCAAGTCGAGACGCGGCGCGTGCGGCTGAAAGCGGACGCATTGCGCGCCATCGGCCTGCCACCCGGTCCCGCATGGCGTGCGCTGCAGCAAGGTGAGGACGTGCCTTTCAACGGCGGCGTGCTGCGCAGTGCCGACTACACCGAGACCCAGGTCGAAACGGTTGCCGCGGTGATGGGCGGCGATAACGCCGACCCCGCATTGCTGCACGACGCCTGCAAGGGCGCGCAACTGCTGGTGCACGAGGCCACCTTCACGCAGGAGGCACTCGACAAGGTCGGCCCCGGGCCGATGCACAGCTCCGCGCGCCTGCTGGCCGAATTCGCGCAGGCTGCCGAAGTGCCCAACCTGATCCTCACGCACTTCAGCGCGCGCCATCAGAACGAAGAGGGCATGGCCGCATTGATGGCAGAGACGCAGGCGCACTACCGCGGCCATGCGTTCCTGGCCAACGACCTGGATGTTTACGAGCTCGACAGTGCCGGCAATGTGACCGTCACCCGGACCTGACGAAAGAAGAAGAGAAGAAGAAAGACATGAGTACCGAAGAATTCCTGCGCTCCGCCCACCCGATCGAGCCCGCCATGCGCGCGCAGATCATGGAAGCCCTGCGCAACATCGAATTGACGCATGACGTGACCGTGCTGTTCGCCTGCGAATCCGGCAGCCGCGGCTGGGGCTTCGCCTCGCCCGACAGCGATTACGACGTGCGCTTCATCTACGTCAACCGCCTGCCGTGGTACCTCACGGTGGCATCGCGTCGCGACGTGATCGAGGTGCCGATCAGCGGCGACCTCGACATCAACGGCTGGGACCTGCGCAAGGCGCTGGGCCTGATGCGCGAGTCGAACCCGACGCTGCTCGAGTGGCTGCGCTCGCCCATCGTGTACCGCGACGACGCGGTGGCGATGCCGCGCTTTCGCGCGCTGTCGGAGGCCGTGTTCTCCAACGCGCGCAGCTGGCATCACTACAGCTCGATGGCGAAGAAGAACTTCCGCGAGCATCTGCAGGCCGACGAGGTGCGCTACAAGAAGTACCTCTACGTGCTGCGACCGCTGCTGGCCGCGCGCTGGATCCGCTCGCGCGCCGGCGTGCCGCCCATGCGCTTTGCCGACCTGGCGCAGCACACGCTCGACCCGGTACGCGACGAGGCGCTGATCGCCGAGATCAACGCGCTGCTCGAGGTGAAGATGCGCGCCGGCGAAGCCGCGACCAGCCCGCGCTGGCCGGGTATCCACGCGTTCATCGAAGCCGAACTGGCGGCCAATGCAGCCGAGCCGGTGACGCCCCTGCCGTCGGCCGATGGTTCGGGGCTCGATGCATTTCTTTGCGAGACGGTGCTGCTTTGCGAACTGGAGAACAAAGAGAAGGAGGCCGCCCATGATTGAACTCGACGGCTCCCAAGGCGAAGGCGGCGGCCAGATCCTGCGCACCAGCCTGGCGCTGTCGGTGGTCACCGGCCAGCCGCTGGCCATCGAGAAGATCCGCGCGGGCCGTGCCAAGCCGGGCCTGATGCGCCAGCACCTGGCATGCGTGAACGCTGCTGCGGCGATCAGTAGTGCAGAGGTCGAAGGCGCCGAACTCGGCTCGCAATCTCTGCGCTTCAAGCCTGGCGCGGTGCGCGCGGGCGAGTACCGCTTTGCGATCTCGGGTGCGGGCAGCTGCATGCTGGTGCTGCAGACCGTGCTGCCGCCGCTGCTGCTGGCTGGCGCGCAGAGTCGGGTGCATTTGAGCGGCGGCACGCACAACCCGATGGCGCCGCCGTTCCATTTCCTCGAGCGCGCTTTCGCGCCACTGGTGCGCCGCCTGGGTGCGGACCTGCAACTGACGCTGCGCCGCTGCGGCTTCTATCCGGCAGGAGGCGGCGAGGTGGAGGCAGTCATCGTGCCCGCAGCCGGCCCGCTGCAGCCCTTCGACCTGACGGCGCGCGGCGCGCACCAGGCCGGCCATGCGGAGTGCCTGGCACCGGGCCTGCCGCGCCATGTGCCGACGCGCGAACTCGACACGCTGGGCGGCGCGATGGGCTGGTCCGGCGAGCAGCTGCGCCTGGGCGCGGTGCGCCAGAACGAAGGCCCCGGCAATGCGCTGATGGCCACGCTGGCCTACGAACACGTCACCGAGGTGTTCACCGCCTTCGGCGAAAAATCGATGAGTGCAGAGCAGGTGGCGCATGGCCTGGCCAAGGAGCTGCGTGCGTTCCAGAAGAGCGAAGCGGCGGTAGGACCGCACCTCGCTGACCAACTGGCGCTGCTGCAGGCGCTTGCCGCATGGCAGGGCAGGAAGGCCTGCGCCTTCACCTGCAGCGAGGTGACGGAGCACACGCGCACCAACTGCGCGGTGATCGAGCGGTTCCTGCCGGTGCGCTTCGCGATTGCCGAGGGCCGCGATGCCTGCAGGGTGCAGGTATCGCCGGCCTGAGGAAAACTCCTTTCCGCTGCCGCGGTTGAAGGCAGCGCTGGACGGCGGGAAACTCGGGAGAAAGACAGGAACGCCATGACCACATCCTCATTCGTCTACAACAGCGTGCCCCAGCGGGTGGTGTTCGGCGCGGGTTCGCTGCGGCATCTGGCGCGCGAGATCGATGCGCTGGGCGCAAGACGCGCGCTGGTGCTCTCCACGCCCGAGCAGCGCCCGCAGGCCGAGCGCGTGGCGGCCATGCTCGGCGGCCACGCAGCCGGCGTGTTCGACCGGGCAGTGATGCATGTGCCCATCGAGACCGCACGCGAGGCCAGGGAAGTGGCGCAACGCCTGGGCGCCGATTGCGCCGTGGCCATTGGCGGCGGCTCGACCACCGGTCTTGGCAAGGCGATCGCGCTCGATTCGGGGTTGCCGATCCTCGCCATACCGACGACCTATGCCGGCTCCGAAATGACGCCGATCTACGGCATCACCGAAGCCGGCATGAAGAAGACGGGCAAGGACATCCGGGTGCTGCCGCGCACCGTGATCTACGACCCGGAGCTGTCTTTGAGCCTGCCCGTGGGCATCAGCGTGACGAGCGGCATCAACGCCATCGCGCATGCGGCCGAGGGGCTCTATGCGGTCGATTCGAATCCTGTGATGGACCTGATGGCGCAGGAAGGCATCGCTGCACTGGGCCGGGCGCTGCCCGCCATCCGCGCCACGCCGCAAGACCCGGGCGCGCGCAGCGATGCGCTCTACGGTGCGTGGCTCTGCGGCACGGTGCTGGGCAATGTCGGCATGGCGCTGCACCACAAGCTGTGCCACACGCTGGGCGGCAGCTTCAACCTGCCGCATGCCGAGACCCACACCATCGTGCTGCCGCATGCGCTGGCCTACAACGCCGAAGCGGCGCCGCAAGCCATGGCGCGCATCGTGAAGGCACTGGGGGGAAGCAGCAGCGCCGCGCAGGCCGTGTACGACCTGGCACGCGACAACGGCGCGCCGGTCGCGTTGCGCGACATCGGCATGAAGGAGTCCGATCTCGACCTGGCCTGCGAGCATGCGCTCAAGAACCAGTATCCCAATCCGCGCGCGCTGGAGCGCGATGCGATCCGCGCCTTGCTGCAGAACGCCTGGGAAGGCGTGCGGCCCTGAACCGGTGGGGCAGGGCCGCGTCTGGCTTTACAGGCCGGCCTGGCGGGTGAAGGACACGCTGGGCTTCTTGTAGGCCTGCGGCACTTCGTCGCGGTAGAAGGCGCGGCGGTCCAGGCTTTGCAGCGGGTTGTGCGCGGCGGCCACGGCCTGGTCGCGGACCGTGCCGCGGTCGAGCGTGGAGTTGAAGGCCACGGCGCCTTCGGCGGCGGTGTCCGAATAGGTGTTGCCTGCGCGTGTGGCGGCCACGGCTTCGGCCTTCACGTCGGCGCGGCTGGCGGACGATGTGATGGCGTGCACGCCGTCATAGGTTTCCGCATGTGCTGCACCGGCGGCGCCCAGCAGGGCGAAGGCGGTGGCAAGAGCGGAAGCGGCGATGCGTTGCTTGGTGTTCATGATGAGAGTCCCTTTGGATCACTGTGTGGGCGGCGGACATTCGTCGTTGCCACAGGATGCAGTGTGAAACCACAGTGCGGTTTGCGATGTGCGTTTGCGCACCGCATTCGGCATCTGCTACGCGGAGACGGCACCCGTGGATGCGTAAAGCACCGCAAGAGGTTCGGAGCGCCCGCGCACCGCGAGCGTTTCAGGCGTGCCCAGGGTGTCCGCCACGCCCGCCTGCTCGGCCGCGAACAGCGAGACGACAAGGCGCGACGCCGCGGTCTTCGAGTGGTCCTGCAGCCGGCTCGCCGTGTTCACCACTTCGCCGATGGCGGTGAAGGTGGTGGTTTCCAGGTAGCCCACTTCACCCACCGCGGCGCGGCCCGCATGCAGGCCCATGCCGAACTCCAGCCGCTGGCCGAACTGCGCCTCGAAGCCCTTGCTCCATGCGTCCATGCGCTCGCCGATCAGTTCGGTCGCGCGCAAGGCCTGCCGGCAGGCGGTGGGCAGGTCGCAGTCGAGCCCGAAGATGGCCATCACGCTGTCGCCGATGAACTGGTTGGGCACGCCGCCGCTCTCGCGCACGGCTGCGCCGACGGTGGCGAAGTAGCGGTCGAGCACGTAGGCCAGGTCGAAAGGCCACTGCCGCTCCGACAGGCCCGACCAGCGCCGCAGGTCGACGAACAGGATCGCCACGTCGCGCTCGCGCCCGAAGCTGCCGACCGGCGCGGGCCGGCCTTCATTGGGCAGCGGGGCGAACAGCGGCGTTACCTCGATGTCGCCGCGTGGGCGCAGCTGGCAGGCCAGCCGCACGTCGGCGGGAGCGCGCACGCGCTCCAGGGTGCGCTGCTCGTCGCGGCCCGGTTCGCCGATGTGCTCCGCCGGGCCGACCACGCGCACCCGGCAGGTCGAGCAGCGCGCCCGGCCGCCGCAGATCGACAGATGGTCGATGCCGTGCGAACGGCTCGCCTCCAGCACGCTCCAGCCGCGCGGCACCTGCACCGTGCGGTCGGGGTAGCGCAGCGTGATCGACGGCTGTCGCGACCAGCGCGAAAAACCGTTGCGTCCCCAGCGCGCCAGCAGCAGCAGGGCCAGCGCCAGTCCGTAGAACCACTTGATGCTGTCTTCGGCCGTGCTGAGCGCCTTGCCCTGCTCGGGCGTCGGCAGCACGACGGGCGGCACGCCGGTCCACTGGAACTCGCGACCCATCGACACGAAGCCCATCGCAGCCGTCAGCGGCAGCGCCACCGCCACGGCCAGCAGCAGGTAGGAAAAGCGCCGGTACGCCGGCTGCGCTCGCAGCGCGAAATGCAGGCCGAGGCAGCCGTGGGTCCAGGCCGCCAGCATCATCACCAATTGCGCGGCCGCGCCCTGCCAGTCCCACAGGCCCCAGACCACCCGCACGTACGAGCCCTCGATGCCGAAGGCCTGGTAGGCGCCACGCATGGCCGTGAGGTGGGTGGCCAGCAGCAGCGGCAGCGCAAAGCCCAGCAGCACGCGAAGGCCCTCGAGCGGCGGCATGCGCAGGGTGCGGCGCTCCCATAGGGCGACCACCGCCAGCACGAGGTGGGTGGCGGCGGCACCGTACAGCAGCGCGGTGCCGGGCAGGCTGTGCCAGAACTTCTGCACGCCGCGCAGCACCGTCTCGGCGGCGGCAAACGAATAGATGCCAAGGGAATGGTTCAGGAGGTGAACGGTGATGTAGGCCATCAGCACCAACCCGCTCGCCCAGCGGAGATTGCGCCGTGTCGGCGTTCTCGGGGAAAAGTGCGGTTGGGGGGAACGTCTGTCCATGAACGGGTTCGAAGCGGCTCCCGAGCATAATCCGCGCGCTCATCCCCCTTGACCACAGACCCCGGCATGGACAAACCAGACCCTGTCCCCCGTTCCAGCCTCGCACTGCGCCAGATCGCACTGTTGGAAGGCCTCTCCGACCAGCGCCTGGACCTGCTGGCCCGGCAATGCCTGTGGCACAGCGTGGAAGCCGGCAAGCCCCTGCTGCTGCGCGCCGAGCAGCAGGGCGAGGTGTTTCTGCTGGTCTCGGGCCGGGTGCGGGTGACGACCTATTCGGCCAACGGCCGGCAGGTGACCTTCCGCGACTCGGAGGCCGGGGAGCACTTCGGCGACATCGCCGCCATCGACGGCGGCCCGCGCTCCGCCGACGTGGTCACCCTTGCGCCCAGCGTGGTCGCCAGCCTGGACCGTGCCGCCTTCATGGCCCTGCTGCGCGACGAGCCGCTGGTGGCCGAGAGGGTGATGCTGCGGCTGGCGTCGCTGGTGCGGCAGCTGTCGGAACGGGTGATCGACCTGAGCACCCTGGGCGTGCAGAACCGGCTGCATGCCGAATTGCTGCGCCTGGCCCGTGCCGCCGGCCCGCATGGCGGGGACGCCAACCAGGCTCGGCTGGACCCCGCGCCCAAGCATGCGGCGCTGGCCAGCCAGATCAGCACCAACCGGGAGCAGGTGACCCGCGAACTGAATGTGCTGGTGCGCAGCGGCGTGCTGCGCAAGGACGACAAGGCCCTGCTGGTGGCCGACATCGCCCGCCTCGAGACGATGGTCTCGCAGGTCAGGGGAGATGCCGGCTGAGCCGGCTGGCCGTCAGTTGAAGCGGCCGTTGCGGCCGCCGATGCTGAAGCGGCCGGCGCCCAGCAGCACCACCGTCAGCGCGCCGAACAGGTACAGGCCCTGCAGTTCCAGCGCCCAGCCGCCCTGCTTGCCCAGCGCGAACAGGTCGGCCATGTGCACGAGGCCGAAGGCCACAAGCATGTTGATCACGACCACGCCGGCGGCGGCGCGGGTGAAGAGGCCCGCGATCATCAGCAGCGGCGCGACGATTTCGCCGACGTACACCAGATAGGCGATCCCGCCCGGCAGCCCGGCCTTGGCCAGCATGCCCGCAATGAAGCCGACGCCCGCCGACAGCTTGAAGATGCCGTGCAGCAGCACCAGGAAGCCGACCGTCACGCGGATCAGCAACTTGCCGGAGTCGTCCAGCGTGGTGGGGGAGACGGCGGAAAGCGGCGATGCGATCGGCGCACGCGGGGTGTTGGCGGCTGCGGCCTGGGTGTTCATGGCGGATCCTTGGAAATTGAAGGCCGCCGCGAAATGCGACGGTTGCGGTTCCAGTGTGCGCAGCCGCCAGAAAGCGGGATGTGCGTAAACGCACATGTTTTGCCGGAAAGCCGCCTCAGCGCACGCCGAAGTGGCCGGTCCACTTGCGCTCGTAGTCCATTTTTTCGAAGTGGGCCGCCATGAAGTCGATGAAGCTGCGCACCTTGGCCGACAGGTGCTTGCGGCTCGGGTATGCCAGGTTGATGGTCAGGTGCGGCAGGTCCCAGTCGTCCAGCGTGGGCACCAGCCGGCCGGCCACGATGTCGTCGTAGACGATGTAGGTCGGCTGCACCAGGATGCCCATGCCGTCGAGCGCGGCGGCGCGCAGCACCTGGCCGTCGTTCGACTCGAGCAGCCCCGTGACCGACACCGTGCGCGTCTCGCCCCGTCGGCTGAAGCGCAGCTCGTTCGGATTGTTGGCGTGGGTGTAGATCAGCAGCTTGTGCCGCGCGAGTTCGTCCAGCGTCTTCGGAAAGCCGTGCTGCGCAAAGTAGCGCGGCGACGCCACCAGGATGCGCCGCGTCTCGCCGAGCCGGCGGATCGTGACGTTCGAGTCGGGCTCGTACTCGCGGGTACGGATCGCCACGTCGATGTTGTTGTCGATCAGGTCGAAGTACCGGTTGGCGGCTTCCACGTGCACCGTCACGCCCGGATAGCGCTGGGTGTATTCGCGCAGCAGCGGCGCGATGTGGTGGATGGAGAACGAGAGCGACGCCGTCACCCGCAGCGTGCCGGTCGGGTTGAACGCAGTGGCGTTCACCGTCGATTCCGCATCCGCCAGGTCGCTAAGGATGGCGCGGGCGCGGCCGCAGAACTCGCGGCCCGTGTCGGTCAGGTAGAGCCGGCGGGTGTTGCGCTCCACCAGCCGCGCGCCCAGCCGGTCCTCCAGCGCGCTCAGGTGCCGGCTCGCGGCGGCGTTGGAAAGGCCCAGCGCCTCGGCCGCGCGGCTCAGGCTGCCGGCATCGGCGATCTGCACGAGCAGTGCGATTTCGGTCCAGCGGTCCATGTGGCGGTGTCTCCGGGTCTTGTCTTTTGCCTGTCCGGAGGATTTTGGCGCAGCCGCGCGGCGACCGTTCCGCTGGGCGGAAAAATCATTTGCTCCGGGCGGCTTTCAGGGCGGCGGCGCGCGGCCTAAAGTGCGCGGTACCGAAGAGACGAAATGGAGACACCGCGATGCGCAACCTCAACCAGGACAACATCACGCAGGCCGTGCTTGCGCGCTTCGCCGACACGCCCGACCCGCGCCTGCGCGAGATCATGACCAGCCTGGTGCAGCACCTGCACGCCTTTGCGCGCGAGGTGAAGCTCACCGAGGAAGAGTGGTTCCAGGGTATCCAGTACCTCACGGCCACCGGCCAGAAGTGCGACGACAAGCGGCAGGAATTCATCCTGCTGTCGGACGTGCTGGGCCTGTCGATGCTCACCATCGCAATGAACAACGACAAGCCCGCCGGCTGCACCGAGGCCACGGTGTTCGGCCCCTTCTACTTCGACGGCGCCCCCGAGTACGAGCACGGCGACGACGTGGCCAACGGCGCCGAGGGCGAGCCGTGCGACGTGTACGCCACCGTGCGCGGGCTCGGCGGCGAGCCGGTGCCCGGCGCGGTCGTCGACGTGTGGCAGGCCGACGCAGGCGGGCACTACGACGTGCAGCACGCCGGACTCGACCATGCGGAGAACCGCGGCACCCTGCGCACCGGGGCCGATGGCGGCCTGAACTTCCGCAGCGTGGTGGCGGTGGCCTATCCGATTCCGGTCGACGGCCCCGTGGGCGATCTGCTGCGTGCCACGAAGCGCCACCCCTGGCGGCCCGCGCACCTGCATTTCAAGATCGAGGCACCGGGCTACGAACGGCTCATCACCCACGTGTTCCGCGACGGCGACGAATGGCTGGACTCCGACGCCGTGTTCGCGGTGCGCCAGTCATTGGTCGCGCCGTGGAAGAAGCAGGACAACGGCCGCTGGCGCCTGGACTTCGACTTCGTGCTCAATCCGCTGAAGGAGCCGGCCCGGCAGTAAGAGGCAAGGCAGGCGGCGCCGGGCGCGTTTTCCGGCATCCTGCTACGCTCGGAAGGCCCGCCCGCATGGCGGGTTTTCTTTTGCCTTCCGTCCATGGTTTTCCCCCTGATCACCGACCCGCATTTCTATGCGGTCGCCATTCCCGCCGTGCTGCTGCTCGGCATCAGCAAGAGCGGTTTCGGCGCCGGCTTCGGGTCGCTCGCGGTGCCGATGATGGCGCTGGCCGTCACCGTGCCGCAGGCAGCCGCCATCCTGATGCCGCTGTTGCTGCTGATGGACGTTCTGGGCCTGGCCGCATTCCGGCGCGACTTCGACCGTTCGCTGCTCAAGTTCCTGATTCCGTTCGGCCTGCTGGGCACGGTGATCGGCACGCTGCTGTTTCGCATGTTGCCGGCGCACACGGTGGCGGGCATCGTCGGCGTGTTCACGCTGCTGTTCCTGGCGCAGCGCCTGCTGTTCCCGCCCAAGCCCGACGACCCGTTGCCTTCGCGCCGCGTGGGCGCGGTGCTGACCACCGTGTCGGGCTTCACCAGCTTCATCGCGCATGCGGGCGGCCCGCCCATCAACGCCTACGTGATTCCGCTGCGCCTCAAGCCGGTGATCTTCACGGCCACCATGGCGTATTTCTTCTTCGTGGTGAACCTCAGCAAGTGGATTCCCTACGCGTGGCTGGGCCTGATCGACTTCCGCACGCTGGCCACTTCGCTGGTGCTGATGCCGATCGCGCCGTTCGGCGTGTGGGTAGGCATACGCATCGCACGGCGCATCGATGCGACTTGGTTCTATCGCTTCGTGTATCTGGGCATGCTGCTCACCGGGCTCAAGCTCGTCTACGACGGGTTTATTGGCTAACCCCCAGGCTTCGCGCACTTCGTGTCGCTGCGCCAACCCCCTTGCAGGGGGCAACACCGGCGGCCCGGCGAAGCCGGTTCCGCGGTGTTCCCGAGAAGACTCAGAGCTCTACGATGCTTTTGAAGCCGCCGAAGATCATGCGCTTGGCATCGAAGGGCATGGTCTTGGGGTCCATCGATGCGATGCGCGGGTCGGCCATCACCTTGGCGTTCACCGTGTCGCGGTGCTTGCGCGACTTGTAGGTGATCCACGAGAAGGCCACCGTCTCGTCGGCCTTCTGCTTCACGCTCTGAGGAAACGAGGTCAGCTTGCCGGGCTTCACGTCGTCGGCGATGCACTCGACGTATTCGAGCGCGCCGTATTCCATCCAGACCTTGCCGGCCTTGCGCGCCAGCTTGCGGTAAGCCTCTACGTTGGCACTGGGAACGGCGACGATGAAACCGTCTACATAACGAGCCATGGAAGTTCTCCTGAACAAAGCGTGGAACCGTTGAAGAAAGAAGACCGGCGGTTGCATGGCGCCTCTCGGCTCACGACGCCGCCGTTCCCCGGGGTGCCGCCTCTTCGTCGCTGTTCTGCGTCTGCCCCGGCATGGTGGAGCGAAGCAGCAACGCCCCGATGAGGCCCGCCGCCGCCGCGAACACGGCGCCGACGAGAAACGCGAGGTTGTAGCCGCCGGTGAGCGCCAGCGGCATCTGCGCGCCGGCGGCGTCCATCGATGCGGTGCGCGCTGCCGCGGCGCTGGCCAGCACGGCCAGGCCCAGCGCGCCGCCCATCATGAAGGCGGTGTTGACCACGCCCGAAGCCAGGCCCGAATCGGACGGGCCCACCTCGCTCATGGCCGCCAGCAGCACCGGGTTGAACGCCATGCCCGCGCCCAGGCCGAGCAGCATCATGCCGGGCAGCACGTCGACCACGAAGCTGCCGTTGACCGGTGCCCGCGCGAACAGCGCCAGCCCGATGGCCGCGAGCCAGAGCCCCACCGCCAGCGGCTTGCGGATGCCGAAGCGCATCACGATCTTCGCCGACAGGCCCAGCGAGAACACCGCCATGATGATGTTGGCCGGCAGGAAGGCCAGGCCGATCTGCATCGGCGTGTACTGAAGCACCAGCTGCATGTAGAGCGCGGAGATGAAGAACCACGCGAACATGGCCGCCGCCCACAGCACGCCCACCACATTGGCCACCGACACGCTGCGCAGCCGGAACAGGCCCAGCGGCATCAGCGGATGCTGCACGCGCGCCTCGATGGCGATGAATACCGCCAGCAGCAGCACCGCGGCGCCGAGCAGCCCCACGGTCTGCGTGGAGCCCCAGCCGGCCTCGTTGCCGTTGACCACGCCGTACACCGCGAGCATGAGCGACAGCGTGACAGTCACCGCGCCGGCCACGTCGAGCTTTTCGCCGTGCGCATGGCCGCGCGCGCTCGGCAGCAGCGCCACGCACAGCGCATACACCGCCACGCCGATCGGCAGGTTCACCAGGAAGATCCAGTGCCAGCTCAGCGTGCTCGTGAGCAGGCCGCCCAGCAGCACGCCGATGCTGCCGCCGCCCGCGCACACGAAGCCGTACACGCCCATGGCCTTGGCGCGCTCCGCCGGCTCGGTGAAGAGGTTCATGATGAGCGATAGCGACACGGCCGACACCACCGCGCCGCCCAGCCCCTGCACCGCACGGGCCGCCACCAGCAGCACCTGCGAGTTGGAGATGCCGCAGGCCAGCGAGGCGAGCGTGAACAGCACCAGGCCAATGAGAAAGAGCTTGCGGTGGCCGTACAGGTCGCCGAGCCGGCCCCCCAGCAGCAGGAAGCCGCCGAAGGTCAGCATGTAGGCGTTCACCACCCAGACCAGCGATGTCTCGGTGAAGCCGAGGTCGGTGCGGATCGAGGGCAGCGCGACGTTCACGATGGTGGTGTCCAGCACGATCATCAGCACGCCGAGGCACAGCACCATCAGCGCGAGCCAGCGCTTGCGGCTGTCGAGTGCGTCCGTCATGCGCGTCACACCAGCGGCTTGCCGCCGTTGACGAGCCAGGGCGTGCCGAAGCGGTCGGTCACCATGCCGAAGCCCTCGACCCAGAAAGTCGGGCCGAACGGCATCGTGACCTTGCCGCCTTCTGCGAAGGCGTCGAACACGCGCTGTGCCTCGGGCACCGTGTCGAGCGTGAGCGCCACGCCGAAGCCCTTCATGCCTTCGTAGGCCATGCCTGGCATGGAGTCGGAGGCCATCAGCAGGCCGTCGCCATAGGCGAGGGCGGCATGCATGATGCGGTCGGCCGCGCCGGGCGGGAACTGCTCGGCGCCGGGCGCCTCGCCCATGGTCATCATCATCTGCATCTTGCCGCCGAGCGTCTTCTCGTAGAAGCGCATGGCCTCGGCTGCATTGCCGTCGAACGTGAGGTAAGCGTTGATGGGGGACATGAGAGTTTCCTTGGTTACTTTTCGGTGGCCGTCTTGAGGTTGGCAAGGCCCGTCTCGAAGTCCTTGCCGATCATCTGGTCCATGTTGAAGAAGATGCCCATGAGCTTGGCGACATAGGGGCTCGGGCCGTGCATGGACCAGGTGACCTGTGTAGCGTTGCCTTGTGGCTGCAGCGTGAACTCGGCCACGTTGTGGCCTTCCATGGGCCGGGTGAAGTCGAGGTTGATCGCGATCTTCGAAGAGGGCGTCGACTCGGTGATCTCCATGCGGCCCGCGCCTGCCTTGCCCTTGCTCTCCCAGGCGTAGGTGGCGCCCTTGCCGCTGGCGCTGCCGCCGAAGCTGCGTTGCATGTCGGGGTCGAGCTTCTCGTAGGGCGACCACGTGCCCCAGCGGTGGAAGTCGTCGATCAGCGGAAAGATCTTCTCGGCCGGTGCGTCGATGCGCGCGGTGCGCTCCACGCGGAAGGTGTCGGGCCGGGTGGCCGCGAAGATCAGCAGTGCCGCGATGGCCGCCACGACTGCGAGGGCGATGGTCTTGAGCATGGAGAAAATTTCCTGGAGACGAAAGAAAAGATGATGCGCGGTCAGGCCGGGTGTGCCACGACCAGCAGCCAGCCCACGCCGAAGCGGTCGGCCAGCATGCCGAAGCTGGAGGTGAAGAAGGTCGGGATCAGCGGCTGCATCACTTGGCCGCCTTCGGCCAGCGCGTTGAACCACCTGACGGCTTCGGCGTCGGTGCCGGCGGTGAGGGCCAGCATGATGCCCTCGAACTTCGGCTGGCCCGAGCAGCGGCCATCGGAGGCCATGAGCTCGGTCTCGCCGATGCGGACCACCGCGTGCATCACCTTGTCGGGCGAGGGCGCTGCGCCGCCGCAGCTGGCATCGGCGTTGTCGGACGGGGCGGGTGGCGAGGGGGGCGCGTCGGCGTAGCGCATGAGCTGGATCACTTCGGCGCCGAGCGCCTTCTTGTAGAAGCCGAGCGCTTCGTCGCAGCGGCCTTCGAACGAGAGGTAAGACTGGACTTTCATGGCGATTCCTTCGGGCGGATGAGGATGAGTCGTGGGGCCCCGGTGTATCGGGCCGCAAACAATCGGATTACTTTGTGTACACCGTCCACAAAGAATAACAGGGATAATGGACGGTGTCCACATGGAAGTGCAATGAAGCTCAACAACGTCCCTGAAAGCCTGCCGCCCGCCCGCAGCACCTACCGCCATGGGGACTTGCGCCGGGCGCTGCTGGATGCGGGCATCGAGCTTGCGCGCGACGGCGGCCCCGACGCCGTGGTGCTGCGCGAAGCCACGCGGCGCGCGGGGGTGGTGCCCAACGCCGCCTACCGGCACTTCGGCAGCCGTCAGGAACTGCTGTGGGCAGTGCGGGAAGCGGCCCTGGCCGCGGCAGCGGGTGCGATGGAAAAGGAACTGGCCGTGCTGCCTTGCGACCAGCCGCCCGCCGACTTCGCCCGCGCGCAGGTGCGCGCCATCGGCACCGCCTACCTGCGGTTCGCGCAGGCCGAGCCCGGGCTGTTCCGCACCGCCTTCGTGGTTTCCGCCGAAGGCGACGGCCAACTCGGTCCGGACAAGGCCGGCGCGAGCGGGATGGACCCGTTCCAGCTGCTGGGCAAGGCCATCGACCGGCTGGTGGACGCGGGCGTGCTCGACCCGGCGCGGCGCCCCAATGCCGAATACCTCGCGTGGTCGTCGGTGCACGGGCTGGCGCTGCTCATCATCGACGGGCCGCTGCGCGCCATGCCGCCAGGCGAGATCCACGCGCTGGGCCAGCGCCTCATCGACATGGTCGAGCGAGGGCTGTAGGCGCCCTCAGGCCCTCAGAGATAGATCTTCTGCAGCAGGCGGATCAGGGTCTCGCGCTCGCGCGCCGTGAGTCTGGCGCTGGCATCGGCCTCGAGCTGCATCACGGTCTGCTCGGCTTCATGGATCAGCGCCTCGCCGGCCGGCGTGAGGTACAGGCCCACCGCGCGGCCATCGTGCGGATGCGGACGGCGCTCGATGAGGCCGCGGCTGTCTAGCGTGGCGACCAGGCTCACCAGATTGGGCGGCAGGATGTCCAGCGTGCTGCACAGCTGCCGCGACGTGGCGCCTGGGTTGTGCGCCAGCAGCGAAAGCACCGAGAAATCGATCTGCTTGAGCCCATAGGGCGCCATGCGTTCCGCGAAGAAGTCGCTGACGATCAGCCATGCGCGCCGGGCGTTGTAGCCGACGAGGGTTTCGAGCATGCGCGCGTCGAGCCGGTCCGCCTTGCCCGGCGGCGCAATGCTCGGCTCGCTTTTCGCGGGAGCGGATTTCGAAGAGGAAGGCATGGCCCGAGCGTAACCGGGTGAAAGCTGCCCGGCAGCCTAGCGCGCGACACCTTGCGGCTGCGCCGCGTGGGTCAGCGCGACCGTCTCGCAGGCCCGCTTGACGATGCCCAGCCGCATCTCGAACTCGGGCAGCACCCAGCGCCGAAAGGCCGCCGCCAC
The DNA here is from genome assembly GCF_977011995.1 of Variovorax durovernensis. Taxonomy (NCBI): domain Bacteria; kingdom Pseudomonadati; phylum Pseudomonadota; class Betaproteobacteria; order Burkholderiales; family Comamonadaceae; genus Variovorax; species Variovorax durovernensis. The sequence goes on from NZ_CDRNCW010000001.1 coordinate 1,282,689, forward strand.
CCTTGCCCTGCCGCTGTCTTGCGGCGCCGCCGCCTCGATGCGCGCCCAGGCCCAGGCGAGCATCGTGAGCATCGCCACGCGCAGGTAGTCGTCCGCCACTTCGTAAGGCAGCACCGGGTTGGCGTGCGCGGCCATCGCGACCGTGGTGCCCAGGTAGCGCAGCTGAGCGAGCCGGCGCTGCACGTCGGCATCGGCCTCGCGCGAGGCGTCGAGCGTGTCGCGCAGCTCGAGCAGCACCGCCGACATGCCGGCGCCGCCGTCGGGCAGCACCTTGCGCACCAGCAGATCGATGGCCTGGATCTCGTTGGTGCCCTCGTAGATCATGGTCACGCGCGAGTCGCGCACGATCTGCTCGATGCCCCATTCGCGCACGTAGCCGTGGCCGCCGAACACTTGCAGGCACTCGCTCGCGCCCTGGAAGGCCTGTTGCGTGCACGCGGCCTTGAGCACCGGCGTGACGAACGAGCACCAGCGCTGCGCGCGCTCGCGGGCCTTGGGGTCGGCGTCGTGCGTGGCCACGTCGAGCATCAGCGCGCTGCGGTAGGCGAGGGTGCGCGCGCCGTCGATCCAGGCGCGCTGCGTGTCGAGGATGCGGCGCACCGCCGGGTGTTCGGCGATCAGGTCGGCGCTCTCGCCGCCGCGGCTCGCGGGCACGGGGCCGGGCGCGCGCATCTGGCGGCGCTCGGCGGCATAGGCGTCGGCCTTCTGCCAGGCGGCGTCGAGCAGGCCGATGCCCTGCAGCGCCACATGCAGGCGAGCCGAATTCATCATCACGAACATCGCGGCCAGCCCGCGCCCCGCCTCGCCGACCAGCCAGCCGGTGGCGTCGTCGAAGCGCATCGTGCAGGTCGGGCTGCCGTGCAGGCCCATCTTTTCCTCGATGCGTTCGCATTGCACCGCGTTGCGCGTGCCGTCGGGCAGCAGCTTGGGCACGAGCGCCAGCGACAGGCCCTTGGGGCCGGCGGGCGCGTCCGGCAAACGACACAGCACCAGGTGCACGATGTTCGGCGTCAGGTCGTGCTCGCCGCCGGAAATGAAGATCTTGCCGCCGCTCACCCGCAGGCTGCCGTCAGCCTGTGGCACGGCGCGCGTGCGTACCTGGCCCAGGTCGCTGCCCGCATGCGCCTCGGTCAGGCACATGGTGGCCAGCCACTCGCCGGTCGCGATCTTCGAGAGATAGCGCTGCTTCAGCTCGTCGCTGCCGTGGTGCTTGAGGCAGGCATAGGCGCCATGCAGCAGGCCGGGCGCCATCGTGAAGCCGTGGTTGGCGGCAGCCAGCCACTCGTAGAGCACGGCATCGAGCACGGCGGGCAGGCCCTGGCCGCCGTCATCGGTCGCGGCCGAAAGAGCGGGCCAGCCGCCGTCGATGAAGGCCTGGTACACCTCGCGAAAACCCGGCGGGCTGGTCACTTCGCCGCCCGCAAAACGGCAGCCGATCTCGTCGCCGTCACGGTTCAGCGGCGCGACCACCTCGCCGACGAAGCGCCCCGCCTCCTCCAGCACCTGCGACTGCAGCGCCTCGTCGACCTCGGCGAAAGGCGCGAGCGCGGCCAGGCGCGCGGGCGCATCGAGCACCGCGTTCAGCAGGAATCGGACATCTTCGGGGCGGGGCTGGTAATCCATGGGCGCTCGGGAATCTAGGGAGAAGGCGGCTTGCAGGCAAAGCTGCTCGCGCGCTCGGTATCGCCGCCGGTGTAGGTGGCGACTTGCGGATAGGGGCACAGTGGCCGCGTGCGCTGCGGCGACCAGTTGGCCGGCACTTCGGTGTTCGGCACAGGCGTGCCGGCACCGCGCGCAGAGGCGGTGATCGACGCGGGTGCCTTGCCCTGTTCGACCCAGTCGACCAGCGCACTGAGCATGTCGAACTGGTCGGTGGCCGGGCCGCCCGAGCAGTGGTTCATGCTCGGCACGGGGAAGTAGCGCGCGAACGACGAGGCGTCGCCGCCGTTCGCGGCCTGCACGCGTTCGTACCAGGCGGCCGTGTCGTCCGACGAGAACACCGGATCGCTGGTGCCGTGGTAGACGATCATGCGCCCGCCCTTGTCGCGCAGCGCGCCCAGGTTGGCCGCGTCCGGCGGCGTCATGAACGACAGCGCCGACTCGCGGAACACCCCGTCCGTCGCGGCAATGCGCGGCGCGTCGCGGTCCATGTCGAAGCCCAGCGCAAACGGCAGGCCCTGCGGCCGGGCGGCCAAAGGTGGCGTGCTGAAGATGAAGGCCACGGCGCCCGCGTCGCGCGTCGGCGGGCTCGCGAACTTCCATTCGCGCCAGTTGCTGCCGCTCACGCCCGCGTCGAAGGGGAAGCTGCTGTAGATCGGCTGGCCCGCGCCGTTGCGCGCACCCTTGAACACGTTGGCCAGCGCATTCTTCTGCGGCGCGCTGAGGCATATGCCGTCGCGCGTGCCGGCGGCGCAGGTGGGCACGTCCCGCTGGATGTCGAAGCGCGTTTTGCAGGCCTGCACGTTCGACACGATGCCGTCGGCCAGGCCGTCGAGCGCGTCGCAGCGCGCCAGCACCTTGTCGGCCACCAGCTTCAGCTCGGCCGGGGTGAAGGCGCTCTGCAGGTCTGGCTGGCCGGCAGGCGTCTTCGCGCTGGCCACCGCGGCGTATTGCTGCGCGCCATAGAGCTGCGCCACGGCCGCCTTCGGCAGGTTGAAGCCGGGGTCGCCGGCGAGGATGCCGTCGTACTGCTGCGCCGAGCGCACCGCGGCCACCATCGCATGCCGCCCGCCGTTGGAGCAGCCGCCGAAGTAAGAGCGGTCGGGGCCGCGGCCGTAGGCCTTGGCGATCAGGTTCTTCGCCATCGGCGTGAGCTGCGCGACCGCGTTGTAGCCGTAGTCGAGCCGCGCCTGCGGGTCGAGCCCGAAGCGCGGGCCCATCGAACCCGCATGGCCGGCGTCGGAGCTGATGACGGCAAAGCCCATCTGCAGCGCGCTGCTGCGCGGGCCGCCGCCGCCGATGCCGCCGAGCGCGGGCACCACCACGCCGTCGAGCCCGCCGTTGGCCTGGTAGAAGAAGCGGCCGTTCCATGCCACCGGCAGCCGCATCTCGAAACCGACGGCATAGCGCTGGTTGTCGACCGGGCTGGTGCGTTCGTTCATGCGGCCTTGCACCAGGCAGTGCGCGGGTGCCGCCATCGCGACGCCGCCGACCGTGACGGTGCCGGCCGGCACGTCGGTGACGGAGGTGTAGACCGTGCCCGGCAGCGCCGCGCGCGTGGCCAGGTCGGCGCAGGCCTGCAGCGTGCCGGGCCGCGCGGCGGCCAGCGGCGCGTGCGGGGAGGGTGGGCTCCCCGCGCAAGCCGCGAGCAGCGTGGCAACTCCGAGCGCGCTTGCGCACAGGCCGAATGTGAAGTGGCGCTGTCTCGTCATGTCGTCTCCTTGCCGCGTGCGCGGCGGGTGTCTCGGTCGATCTTCTTTTCTGGTCAGGCGGCCTTGCGCGCCGCGCCCAGGTAGGTGTCGATCACGCGCGAATCGACCGCGAGCTTGCGTGCCTCGCCCTCGAGGCTCACGCTGCCCATTTCGAGCACATAGCCGTGGTCCGCCACTTCGAGCGCGGCGCGCGCGTTCTGCTCCACCAGCAGAATGGTCACGCCCGTGGCGCGCAGCGCATCGACCGTGCGGAAGATCTCCTGCACCACCAGCGGCGCCAGCCCCAGGCTGGGTTCGTCGAGCATCAGCAGCGTGGGGCGCGACATCAGGGCGCGGCCCACCGCCAGCATCTGCCGCTCGCCGCCGGAGAGCGTGCCGGCCAGCTGCGCGCGCCGCTCCTTCAGGCGCGGGAACAGCGTGTAGACCTCGTCGATGCGGTCGCGCCACTGCTTGTTGCGCAGCCGCACCTGGCGGAACGCGCCGAGCACGAGGTTGTCTTCGACCGGCATGGTGCCGAACAGCTCGCGCTTCTCCGGCACCAGCGCAATGCCGAGCATCACGCGTTCCTCGAGCGTCATCGCCGAAATGGGCTGGCCCTTGAATTCGATGACGCCCTTGGAGGGCAGCACGCCCATCAGCGCGTTGAGCAGCGTCGATTTGCCCGCGCCGTTCGGGCCGATCACGGTGACGACGCGGCCCTGGTCGGCCTGAAGGTCGATGCCGTGCAGCACCTCGGCGCGGCCGTAGCCGGCGTGCAGGTCGCGTATGCGAAGCAGGGGTGTCGTCATGTCAATGTTCCGTTCCCAGGTACGCGGCGCGCACCTTGTCGCTGTTCTGCACCTCGGCAGGCGTGCCCTCCATCAGGTGCGTGCCGAACTCCATCACCACGATGTGGTCGCAGATGTCCATCACCAGCCCCATGTCGTGCTCGACCAGCAGGATGCTCATGCCTTCGTCGCGCAGTTGACGCAGCACCTTGCCCAGCGCTTCCTTTTCCTTGTGGCGCAGGCCGGCCGCGGGCTCGTCGAGCAGCAGCAGGGCCGGGTCGGCGCACAGCGCGCGTGCAATCTCCAGCAGGCGCTGCTGGCCCATCGCGAGGTTGCCCGCCAGTTCGTGCAGGTAGTCGCCCATGCCCACGCGCCGCAACTGGCGCTCGGCCTCGCGGAACAGCGCGCGCTCTTCCTGGCGGTCGATGCGCAGCATGGCCGCGATGGCGCCTTTGCGGCCGCGCAGGTGCGCGCCCAGCGCCACGTTCTCCAGCACCGTCATGTCGGCCACCATCTTCACGTGCTGGAAGGTGCGCGACACGCCGCGCTGCGCGATCTGCCGCGCACCCAGCCCGCCGACGGCCTCGCCGCGGAAGCGCACCGCGCCGCCCGAGAGGCCGAGCACGCCGGTGATCAGGTTGAAGGTGGTCGACTTGCCCGCGCCGTTCGGCCCGATCAGGCCGACGATCTGGCCGGCGCGCGCCTGGAAGCTGATGTCGTTCACTGCCACCAGACCGCCGAAGGTCTTGCGGATGGCCTGCACGTCGAGCACCACCTCGCCGGCGGCCGGCTTGGCGCGCGCGGGCAGGTCTTTCGCGTCCTGCCAGTCGACGCTGCGGCGCGGACGCGGCAGGCGCCGGTCGACAAAGGCCCAGAGGCCCTCGGGCAGGTACTTGAGCACCAGCACGATCATGATGCCGAACACGATCAGCTCGTAGCTGCCGGCCGTGCCGATGAGCTTGGGCAGCAGCACCTGCAGCTGGTCTTCGAGCAGCTTGACCACGCCCGCGCCGGCAATGGCGCCCCACACGTGGGCCGCGCCGCCGAGCACCGCCATGAACAGGTACTCGATGCCCATCTTCAGTCCGAAGGGCGAGGGGTTCACCGTGCGCTGGAAGTGCGCGAACAGCCAGCCCGAGATCGAGGCCAGCATGGCCGCCAGCACGAAGATGCCGATCTTGAAGCGCAGCGTGTTCACGCCCATGGCCTCGGCCATCTGCGAGCCGCCGGCCAGCGATCGGATGGCGCGGCCGCTGCGCGAGTCGAGCAGGCGTATCACAGCGAATGCCGCGACGATCGCAAAGACCCAGACCACGCCGTAGAAGAAGCGCTGCTGGCCGAACTCGAAGCCGAACAGCGACAGGCCCTTGACGCCCAGGATGCCGTCGTACTTGCCCAGCGCATCGAGGTTGCCCATCAGGTAGTACAGCGACAGCGCCCAGGCGATGGTGGCCAGCGGCAGGTAGTGGCCAGACATGCGCAGCGTGATGGCGCCGATGATCGATGCGCTGATGCCGGTGAGCGCCAGCCCGATGAAGAGCGTGACCCACGGCGACAGCCCTGTGTTCACCGTGAGGTAGGCCGTGGTGTAGGCACCGATGCCGACGAAGGCCGCCTGCCCGAACGAGGTGAGGCCGCCCACGCCGGTGAGCAGCACGAGGCCCAGCACGGGCAGGGTGTAGATGCCGATGTAGTTGAGCTGGATGATCCAGAAGTCGGGCAGCGGCAGGAACGGCAGCACGGCCAGCACCAGGATCAGCGCGAGCGGGCCCCATGTGCGCAGCGCGCTCTTGTCGGGCGCGTGGGGCGGCGTTGTGTTGATTAGCGCTTCCATGTCAGTGATCCGTTGCGCGTTGTCTTTGTTTGCTTGTCGTGGGTTTGTTCGGGGCGAGTGCACAGGCCACCGGGTACTCCCCTCCGCGAATGTCCCCCGCCCTTCGGGCTCCTCCTTTATTTCGCTGCGGGGAGCACCCGGCGCCCTGTGCACAACGAGCGCTGCTCTTGTGCTGGCTGATCAACAAGTCCTCTGAACGATCACGACGGCGGGGTGCCTTGCGCAGCGAAATAAAGGAGGAGGCCGCAGGCCGGGGGACATTCGCGGAGCAAGGTACCCCGTCGGCGTGAGCGCGCCCTGAACGCCCGGCATGAACCAACAGGAGGAAGGAGTTCATCAGTGCTCCTCGTCCGAATGACCGCTGCGCAAAGAACGCCACAGAAGCACGGGCAGGATGATGGTGAACACGATCACCTCCTTGAACGAGCTGGCCCAGAAAGAGCCGAAAGCCTCGATCACGCCCACCGCCAGGGCACCGATCAGCGCGCCCGGATAGCTCGCAAGACCGCCGATCACGCCGGCGACGAAACCCTTCAGGCCGATGAGAAAACCCGAGTCGTAGAACACCGTCGTCGTCGGCCCGATCAACAGCCCCGACAACGCACCGATCAGCGCCGCCATCGCGAACGTGAGCTGCCCCGCAGCCTGCGTCGAGATGCCCATCAACCGCGCGCCGAGCCGGTTCACCGCCGTCGCGCGCAGCGCCTTGCCATACAGGCTGCGCTCGAAGAAAAGCCACAGCAGCACGATCAGCGCCGCCGACACGCCGAAGATGATCAGCGCCTGCCCGCTCACGTTCAGCGGCCCCAGCGCCATGCGCTCGTCCCAGAACGGCGGATTGCGAAAGCCCTCGGCGCCGAAGAACAGCAGGCCCAGCCCCGTCATCGCGAAATGCACGCCGACCGAGACGATCAGCAGCACCAGCGAACTCGCGCCCGCCAGCGATTGATAAGCCACCCGGTACACCAGCGGCCCGAAAGCCGTGACGATGAACACCGTGAGCAGCGCCTGCACGCCGATCGGCAGGTTGCGCGGGCCGGCCCAGGCCGACACCGCGCAAACCACGGCCGGCAGAGCGAAGGTGCGCAGCGCTGCCTTCAGCCCGGCGGCCGCGCTGCCGCTGTGGCGCCAGATGCTCACCAGGTCCATCAGCGCGGCGACGCCGGCCAGGATGAGCAGCAGCCACACCGTGCCCGGCGTCTTGCCGGTCTGGAAGATCGCCAGCGTCAGCGCGCCGTACGCCACGAATTCGCCCTGCGGGATGAAGATGACGCGGGTCACCGTGAAGACGAGCACGATGCCCATGCCCAGCAGGGCATAGATCGCGCCATTGGTGAGTCCGTCCAGCGTCAGGATGCTGGCGATCGAGAGATCCATGGCGTGTGTGTGATGCGGCTGGAGAAAGGGTTTACTGCTCGACCTTGAACGCGCCGTTCACCACCTTGAGCATCACGCCGGTCTCGGTCGTGTAGCCCCAGTGGTCCTGCGCCGTCCAGTTGAGCACGCCGTGCGCGAGCACCGTGCGGCCCATGCTTTCGAGCGCGTCGCGCAGCGCGGCGCGGAACTCCGGCGTGCCGGGCTTGGCCTTCTTGAGCGCGACCGGCACGGCCTTCTCGAGCACCGTGAGTGCGTCGGCCGCGTGGCCGGCGAACTGGTTGCGCGAGCCGGGGCCGTAGGCCTTCTCGTAGCCCTGCACGAAGGCGACCGCGGCGGCCTTCGACGGATGGCTGTCGGGCAGTTGCTCGGCCACCGTGGCGGGGCCCGACACCACGAAGGTGCCTTCGGCGTCCTTGCCGGCGGTGCGCATCAGGTCTTGCGTGGCGGCGGCGTGCGTCTGGTAGACCTTGCCCTTGTAGCCGCGCTCCATCACCGCCTTCTGCGGCATGCCCGCGCCGCTGCCCGAGGCCACGATCAGGATCGCGTCCGGGTTGGCCGAGGTGAGCTTGAGCACCTGGCCGGTCACGCTGGTGTCGGCGCGCGCGAAGCGCTCGGTGGCGACGATCTTGATGCCGTTCTTGGCGGCTTCGGCGGTGAGCGCCTTGAGCCACAGCTCGCCGTACGCGTCGGTGTAGCCGAGGAAGCCGACCGTCTTCACGTTCTGCTTCTTCATGTGCGCGACCACCGCATAGGCCATCACGTCGTTCGATTGCGGCAGGCGGAAGAACCACTTGTCCTTGCCCGGTGGCAGGCCGGCCGGCGCGGTCGACAGTTGCGGCGTGCCCGCTTCGGCCGTGACGTCGGCCATGGGAATGGCGACCGGCGTGGCGCTGGAGCCGATGATGATGTCGGCCTTGTCTTCGGTGACGAGGCGCTGTGCGTCCTTCACGCCCGTGGTCGGGTCGGTCGCGTCGTCGAGCACCACCACCTTGAGCGTTTCGCCCGCGATGGTCTTGGGCCAGATCGCGATGCCGTTCTTCACCGGAATGCCCAGGCCCGAGGCGGGGCCGGTGAGCGGCTGCACCACGCCGATGGTGATGTCGGCATGGGCGAAGCCCGCAGCCATGAGCGCCAGTACGGCGGCGAGAGTGGTCTTCCTGAAGGTCATCGATGTCTCCTGATACGTTGTGGGGCGGGAACTCGGATACGCGAAAAGGATGCGGCTCAGCGCGGCGCCATGCGCAGCGCGCCGTCGAGGCGGATCACCTCGCCGTTGAGGTGGCCGTTGGTGACGATGTGGCAGGCCAGTTCGGCGAATTCCGAAGGCTTGCCCAGGCGCGGCGGGAACGGGATGGACGCGGCCAGCGACTGCTGCACCGGTTCGGGCAGTTCCAGCAGCAGCGGCGTGGCAAAGAGGCCCGGCGCCACGGTGCACACGCGGATGGCGTGCTGCGCCAGGTCGCGCGCCATTGGCAGCGTCATGCCGACCAGGCCGCCCTTGGAGGCGCTGTAGGCCTGCTGGCCCACCTGGCCGTCGAAGGCAGCCACCGATGCGGTGAAGAGCATCACGCCCTTTTCGCCGTTGTCGAGCGCCGCGAGCTTGGCGCAGCGCGCGGCGAACAGGCGCGCCATGTTGTAGCCGCCGATCAGGTTGATGTTGACCACGCGCACGAAGTCTTCGAGCGGCGCGGGGTTGCCGTCCTTGCCGACGATGCGCTTGGCGCTGCCGATGCCGGCCACGTTCATCAGGATGCGCGCGGTGCCGTGCGCGGCCTCGGCCTTGTCGAGCGCGGCGTTCACGCTGTCGGTGTCGGTGATGTCGCAGACGCAGGCGATACCGCCGATCTCGGCGGCCACCTTCTCGGCCAGTGCGGAATTGCGGTCGAGCACGGCGACCTTGGCGCCCAGGCGCGCGAGTTCGCGTGCGGTGGCTTCGCCAAGGCCCGATGCGCCGCCGGTAACGAGGGCGGCTTGTCCTTCGATCTTCATTCTTGTGTCTCCTGGATGGTGTTAGCGGGGCTTGAGGGTGAAGGGCAGCGTGCCGTCGTGCATCGCGTCGGCCAGCGCGGCGCGGTGCTTGAGCACCGAGCGCTGGTTGATGGAGCCCTTGTCGGTCACTTCGCCCTTGTCGATGGACGGCGGCTCGGCCATCAGGTGCAGCCGTGCGATGCGGTTGGCACTGCCGGTGGCGCTTGCGGCCAGCGTGTCGACCACCTGCTGGAAGTGCCCCTGCACCGGCGCGCTTTCGAGCACCTGCTGCATCGGGGCGTCGGCCGGCAGGCCTGCGAGCTGCCGCACCTTCTGTGTAGGGAAGATCAGCGCGCCCACTTCCTTCAGGTTGATGCCGGTCAGCACCGCGTCCTGCACATAGGGTGCGCCGGCCGCGATGATCTTCGCGCGCATCGGGCCTACGCTCACGAAGGTGCCGGTGGCGAGCTTGAAGTCTTCCGCGATGCGGCCGTCGAAGCGCAGGCCGCGGTGGATGTTGCCGTCGTCGATCCACTTCACCGCGTCGCCGGTGGAGAAGAAGCCTTCTTCGTCGAAAGCCTCGGCCGTGGCATCGGGTGCGCGCCAGTAGCCGGGCGTGATGTTGGGGCCGCGGTAGCGCACTTCGGTCTTGCCGTCGACGTCGATCAGCTTGAGCTCGATGCCGGGGGCGGGCAGGCCCACGTCGCCCGACTTCACGTCGGGGCCGGTCACGTACAGCGCAAAGGGGCCCGACTCGGTCATGCCCAGGCCGGTGCCCATGACGATGCGCTCGCCCACTTCCGACTCCTGCGTCTTGTGCAGGCTGTCCCACACGGGCTGCGACAGCGCGGCGCCCGAGTAGAAGAACATCTTCACGCGCGACAGCAGGTTGCGGCGCAGCACCGCATCGGTTTCCATCGCATGCGCGATGGCCTCGAAGCCGGTGGGCACGTTGAAGTAGATGGTGGGCGCGATCTCGCGCAGGTTGCGCAGCGTCTCGGCCATGCCCGCGGGCGTGGGCTTGCCGTCGTCGACGTAGAGCGTGCCGCCGTTGTCCAGCACGATGCCCACGTTGTGGTTGCCGCCGAAGGTGTGGTTCCAGGGCAGCCAGTCGACCAGCACCGGCGGCTCGTCGCCCAAGGCGGGAATCGACTGGCGCAGCTGCTGCTGGTTGGCGCACCACATGCGGTGCGTGTTGATGACGGCCTTGGGCATCTTGGTGGAGCCCGAGGTGAAGAGGAACTTGGTGATGGTGTCGGGGCCGGTCGCGCGCATCGCTTCGTCGATGGCGGGCGTGGCGGGCGTCGAGGCCAGCGCGTCGAGCGAGGTGGTGGTGCGGCCTTCTAGCTGGCCTTCTGCAATGACGACTTCGGTCCCGGCCGGAACGACCGCCGCAATGGCGCGGCCGTAGCGTGCGGCATCGGTGGCGAACACGAGGCCCGGTGTCAGCGTGTCGAACACATGGCGCAGCTTCTCGAAGTCCTGGCTCACGAGCGAGTAGGGCGGCGAGACGGGGCAGTAGGGCACGCCGGCGTAGAGGCAGCCGAGCGCGAGCAGCGCATGCTCGATGCCGTTCTCGCTGAGGATGGCCACGGGCCGCTCCGCGCCCAGGCCGCGATTCAGCAGGGCTTGTCCGATACCGCGGGCCTTCTCCAGCGCCTCGGCGTAGCTCACGCGGATCCAGTCGCCGGTGCTGCCGTCAGCCAGCCGTTCGCGGCGGGCAATGAAGGTGCGCTCGGGCGCCTGCTCGGCCCAGTGCGCGAGGCGGTCGGTCATGCGCTCGCGGTAGGTTTCGAGCTGCGTCTCGGCGGTGAGGTACTGCGTGCCCGGTGTGCCATCGCGCAGCACGGCGCGCGTGACACCGAAGGCCAGCGGGCGGTATCGAACGGTCATTGGAAAGTCTCCCCCATGCTGTGCCACTGCGTGGCTTCGCTCGCCCGTGCGGCGCTCATCCCTTGCTCACCTTCGCGCCCCGGCCTTCGAGGAAATCGCGCACGCGTTCCTTGGCTTCGGGTGCGGCCTGTGCAATGCCGGCCATGAGCGCTTCGGTGAAGAAGCCGTGGTCGGCCGACTGCTCGGCGATGCGCGGCAGCGCATGCATGAGCGCGTAGTTGGTCAGCGGCGCGTTGGTGGCCACGCGCTTGGCGAGCTCGAAGGCCTTGTCGAAGGCCGTGCCCTCGTCGACCAGGTACTGCGCGAAATTGGCGCGCTCGCCGTCCTCGGCGTTGTAGACGCGGCCGGTCATCATCATGTCGGTCATGCGCGCCACGCCGATCAGCTTGGGAATGCGCACCGAGCCGCCGCCGCCCACGAAGATGCCGCGCGAGCCTTCGGGCAGCGCGTAGAAGGTGCTGCGGTCGGCCACGCGGATGTGGCAGGCGCTGGCCAGCTCGAGCCCGCCGCCGACCACCGCGCCGTGCAGCGCGGCGATCACAGGCACCGGGCCGTGCTGGATCAGGTCGAGCGCGGCGTGCCACATGCGCGAGTGCTGCATGCCCTGGCCGGCGTCGCGCTCCTTCAGCTCGCTGAGGTCAAGGCCGGCGCAGAAGTGCGGGCCTTCGCCGTCGATCACCGCGGCGCGCACGGTGGAGGGCAGCTTCTCGAAAGTGTCGCGCAGTGCGAGGATCAGGCCGTCCGACAGTGCGTTGCGCTTGGAGCCGCGCGTCAGGCGGACGATGGCGACTTCGTCGCGGATGTCGAGTTGGAGGTCTGGATTGGTCATGGGAAGGTGTTCGGGGTTGCGTTGGATTATGGTTATGAGAAATAATCAATTCAAGGCATTCGAGCCTGCCCGAAGCTAGGGATTTACCCGCACTGGAGACAAACACATGGACTACGAGAACCTCGTTGCGATCGACATCCACACGCATGCCGAAGTGAGCTGCTGGAACCCGTTCGACAACTATGGCGAGGAGTACGACCGCGCCGCCGACAAGTATTTCGGCTCCAGCGGCCGGCCCACCATCGCGGAGAGCGTGGCGTACTACCGTGAACGCAAGATCGGGCTGGTGATGTTCATGGTCGACGCAGAGTCGAACATGGGCCGCCGGCGCATTCCGAACGAAGAGATCGCGGAGGCGGCGAAGAACAACAGCGACATCATGATCGCCTTCGGCAGCATCGATCCGCACAAGGGAAAGATGGGTGCGCGCGAGGCGCGCCGGCTCATCGAGGAACACGGCGTGAAGGGCTTCAAGTTCCACCCGACGGTGCAGGGCTACCACCCCTACGACAAGATGGCCTGGCCCATCTACGAGGTGATTGCGGAATACGGCCTGCCGGCCATCTTCCACACCGGCCACAGCGGCATCGGCTCGGGCATGCGCTGCGGCGGCGGCCTGCGGCTGGAGTACAGCAACCCGATGCACCTGGACGACGTGGCCATCGACTTCCCCGACATGCAGATCGTCATGGCGCACCCCAGCTTCCCCTGGCAGGACGAGGCGCTGAGCGTGGCCACGCACAAGCCCAACGTGTGGATCGACCTGTCGGGCTGGAGCCCCAAGTACTTTCCGAAGCAGCTGGTGCAATACGCCAACACGCTGCTGAAGGACCGCATCCTGTTCGGCAGCGACTACCCGCTGATCACGCCCGACCGCTGGATGCGCGACTTCGAGAACGCCGGCTTCAAGCCCGAGGTGATGCCCGGCATCCTCAAGGGCAACGCGGTGCGCCTGCTGAAGCTGGCCGCCTGAGGGGACGCGCTACTGCGCGTCCGCCTCTTCCTTCGCGGCGGCCTCCTCTGCGTCGAGCCGGTCCCAGTCGCGCCCCGAGCGGCGCTGCCGCTCCTCGCGCTCGCGCGCCATCTGTTCCTCGAACTGCTGGCGGCCGGCCTTGTTGGCGGCGATCAGCTTGGCGCGGTCCTTGTAGTGGGGATAGATCTCGTCGCCGAGCTTGATGTTCCGGAGGCGAAAACGCATGGTCGATTCGCGCGCCTCGTGCGCCGGCCAGCCCAGCGCTTCGAGCGTCGCGCGGGCGCTGCGCAGCGACGACTCGAACACCTCGCGCTCCACATCCGTCACGCCACGGTCGCGCAGCTGGAACAGGTGCGTCACGTTGCGTGCCCGCGCGATGATGCGGGCCTGCGGGAAGTTCTCTCTTACCAGATCGACGATTTCCAGCGACTGCTCGATGTCGTCCACCGCCACCACGATGGCCTTGGCCGTACCGGCGCCCGCGGTGCGCAGCAGGTCGAGCCGAGTGGCGTCGCCGTAGAACACGCGAAAGCCGAACTGGCGCAGGCCTTCGACGGTGTCGGCGTCGTGGTCGAGCACGGTCACGCGCAGGCCCTGCGACATCAGCATGCGCCCGACGATCTGGCCGTAGCGGCCGAAGCCGCAGATCAGCACCTTGGCGTCCTGCTGCTCCGAGATTTCTTCGAGCTGCGGCCCGGTGCTGCGGCTGTAGCGCGGCAGCACGAACTTGTCGAGCAGCACCAGCAGCAGCGGCGACAGCAGCATCGACAGCGCCACCGCGCCGATCAGCAGCGACGTGATTTCGGGCGGCAGCACGTCGGGCCCCGCGGCCTGGAACACCACGAACGCGAATTCGCCGCCCTGCGCGAGCAGCAGCGTGAACACAGGCCGCTCCTGGTAGGCGATGCCCATGGCCTTGGCCAGCGCGTAGATCACCACCAGCTTGACGACCATGAAGCCGACCACCAGCGCCGCCATGATCCAGGGGCTCGCGATCAGCACGCCGAAGTTGATCGACATGCCCACCGCAATGAAGAACAGGCCCAGCAGCAGGCCCTTGAAGGGCTCGATGTCGGTCTCCAGTTCGCGCCGGTATTCGCTCTCGGCCAGCAGCACGCCGGCGAGGAAGGCGCCCAGCGCCATCGAAAGGCCCACCAGCTGCATCAGCGCCGCGATGGCCACCACCAGCAGCAGCGCCGCGGCGGTGAAGATCTCGGGCGTGTCGCTGCGCGCGATCCAGCGCAGCACCGGGCGCAGCAGCAGCCGGCCGCCGAGGATGATGCCGCCGATCACGCCGATGATCTTCGCGGCCTCCAGCGCGCGGTCGAGCCCGCTGATCGAATGCTCGGCGGCGGTGGCGCCGGCCAGCAGCGGCAGCAGCGCGAGGATGGGGATGGCCGCCACGTCCTGGAACAGCAGGATCGAGAAGCCGGCCTGTCCGCTGGGCGTCTTCAGCAGGTTGCGCTCGCCGAACACCTGCAGCGCGATCGCGGTGGACGACAGCGCCAGGCCCAGCGAGGCCACCAGCGCCACGCGCCATTCCGCGCCCACCGCACAGCCCGTGGCAAACAGCACCGCGGCGCAGCTGACCACCTGCGCGGTGCCCCAGCCGAAGATCGGGCGGCGCAGGTTCCACAGGCGCTTGGGCTCGAGTTCGAGGCCCACCAGGAACAGCATCAGCACCACGCCGAACTCGGCGAAGTGCAGCACGTCCTGGACGCTGGACACCAGCCCAAGCCCCCAGGGACCGATGGCGATGCCGGCCACGAGGTAGCCGATGATGGAGCCGAGGCCCAGGGCCTTCGACAGCGGCACCACCAGTACGGCGGCGCTCAGGTAGATCAGGCTGCTGGTCAGCCAGGCGGGTGCGTGTTCCATCAGGGTGCCTTGCTTGCGGAAGCCGTGGCCAGCCCGTGGGTCATGGCGCTGCGGAAGGCGTTGGATACGGCCTTGCCGATGTCGTCCGGATCGGCCGGACGATCGGCTTCGGGCACCGGACAGGCGATGCAGGTGTCGAGTTCCTCGATCTCGGGCCAGTCGGGGTAGCTCCCCAGGCGCTGGGCAAAGGTCTGGACGTGCGCCTCTACCTCGGCCTCGGGGGCACTGCGCGCGCCGTGGAAGATCAGCGGCGGCAGGAAGCGCATGCCGCACAGCGCGGCGGTCTGCTCGTAGGGCGGCAGGAAGGCGTCGAAGAAATAGCGGTGGTAGCTCTGCGGGTGGTAGCTGGGCTCCGGGCTGCCTGTGGTGGCCACCAGCCAGAGGTCCTTGCCCTGCAGCGCCGTGCCGCCGGGGCCGTAGGCCCAGCCGTAGGTGAGCACGTCGTCGAGCCAGAGCTTCTGCAGCGCGGGCATGGAATACCACTGGATCGGGTGCAGCAGCACCACCAGGCTGGCCTTGGCGAGCCGGGCCTGCTCTTCCTCGACGTCGATGGAGAAGTCGGGGTAGCTGCCGTAGAGGTCGTTCACCTCGACGTCCGGCACTGCGCGGGCGGCGGCCAGCATGCGGCGGTTGACGCGCGAATCGCGCCAGTGCGGGTGCGCCGCCAGCACGTAGATGCCGCCAGGACCGGCGGCGGTGGTTCCCATGGATGTTGTTGTCGTCATGCCGAGAACATATCTCAGTCAGGGCCGGCGCGTCGGGCAAAAACGCGCCAGCGACTACCATTCCGGCTGTCCCAGTTCTGGAGGAGTGCCTTATGCCGGTGGTTCTGGTCGCCAATCCCAAGGGCGGGGTCGGCAAGTCGACGATCGCGACGAACGTCGCGGGCTATTTCGCAAGCCGTGGCCATGCCGTGATGCTGGGCGACGTGGACCGCCAGCAGTCCTCCCGGCTGTGGCTGGGCCTGCGCCCAGCCCAGGCCCGCCCCATCGCCACCTGGGAAGCCGCCGGAGACAGCACCGTGGTGCGGCCGCCGCGCGGCACCACGCACGCGGTGCTGGACACGCCGGCAGGGCTGCACGGCTGGCGCTTCAAGGAAGTGCTGGCGCTGGCCGACCGGGTGATCGTGCCGCTGCAGCCGAGCATCTTCGACATCTACGCGACGCGCGACTTTCTCGACCGGCTCAAGGAACAGCGCCGCGCCGAAAAAACGCAGATCGGCCTCGTCGGCATGCGGGTGAACGCCCGTACGCTGGCCGCGGACCGGCTGCACGAGTTCATCGAGGGGCTCGGCGTGCCGGTGATCGGCGAATTGCGCGACACCCAGAACTACGTGCAGCTCGCGGCCCGCGGGCTCACGGTGTTCGACATCGCCCCGGGCCGCGTGCAGCGCGACCTGGAGCAATGGCAGCCGATCTGCCAATGGCTCGACGCCTGAAGGCGCCTCCCGGTTTTCCCTGAGCCCGGTTGTCGCGAGCCCGACAGCCGGCCGCCCGCCCTTGGCACCAGAATGCCCCGCATGACCAAAAAGACATTCCAGACCCTTCAGGATCTCTCCGCCTGCGTCGGCCAGGAAGTCGCCGTGAGCGACTGGATCACCATCACGCAGGAGCAGGTCAACCAGTTCGCCGAGGCGACGGGCGACCACCAGTGGATCCATGTCGATGTGGAGCGGGCCAAGGCCGGCCCTTTCGGCGCGCCCATTGCGCACGGTTTCCTCACGCTGTCGCTGCTGCCGCGATTCTTCGAGACGGCCATCGACGTGGTGGAGTCGCGCATGGGCGTGAACTACGGCATGAACCGGGTGCGCTTCATGTCGCCGGTGCCGGTGGGCAAGCGGCTGCGCGCGCGCATGAAGCTGCTGAGCTCCGAGCCCATTGCCGACGATGGTTTCCAGATGACCTGGGAAACCACCATCGAGCTGGAAGGCGCGGCCAAGCCGGCCTGCGTGGCGGAGTCGGTCGCGCGGCGCTACCGCTGACCTTCTCCGGCTTTTCTTACATCCGGCGGTCGGTCACTTCGCCGTAGGTGGCGGCGCCCTGGCGCGTGATGCTCAGCGCGCTCTGGCGTACCGCGCCGCGGTCGGTGCTGCCGTCGCGGGCCTGGAGTGCGCCCGTGCCGCCATTCGTGACCCTGAACGGCTGGCGCGCGTCGGCCTGAACCTGCGCCCGCGACAGCGTCGACTGGAAGGGGGCCGGCGGCAGCGGGTTCTGCTCACCCTGGAAGGCTTGGGCGCTGCCGGCAAATGCCAGCGTGGCGAAGACGGCAAGGGCGATCGGCTTGGTGTTCATTGCAAGACTCCTGGCTAACTGGGTTGATGGACCTGATGCCGGGGCGTTTTGCGTCCGGCATGCTTTCCATACGGCCGGCATCCCCGATCAGATGCGTTCCCGCCGTGCCTGGAGCCTGCGACTTTGTTTCTTTATGTCACCCGAAGCCGTTTTGCCGCCAGGCTTCGAACACGGTGACAGCCACCGCGTTCGACAGATTCAGGCTGCGCTGCCCTTCGCGCATCGGCAGCCGCAGGCGCTGGGCTTCGGCGAAGCCGTCGCGCACGGCGGGCGGCAAACCGCTGGTTTCCGAGCCGAAGACCAGCCAGTCGCCGGGCTGGAAGCGCACGTCGTGCACGGCCCGGGTGCCGCGGGTGGTGAGGGCGAACATCCGGTCGGCCGGGGGCTGCTCCGCGGCGAGCAGGGCCTGCCAGTCGGCATGGCGCTTGACCTCGGCGTACTCGTGATAGTCGAGCCCGGCGCGGCGCAGCAGGCGGTCGTCCATCGAAAAGCCGAGCGGCTCGACCAGGTGCAGCGTGCAGCCTGTGTTGGCGGCGAGCCGGATGACGTTGCCGGTGTTCGGCGGAATCTCGGGGTGGACCAGGACGATATGGAACATGCGCCGATTGTCGGCGCCCAGGGCGCGGGCTCAGCGCGGCGGGTCGGTGCGGGCCAGCACCACCGCCGTGATGTGGGCCGCGCCGGCCAGCCGCAGCGCTTCGGCAGCCGTGAACAGAGACGCGCCGCTGGTCATCACGTCGTCGACCAGCACGACGCGCCGGCCACTGACTTTTTCCGCGCGCAGCGGCTCCACGGCGAAGGCGCCGCGCAGGTTGAGCAGGCGTTCGGCGCGCGCGAGGCCGCTCTGGGCCGGCGTCTCGCGGGTGCGCAGCAGCAGGCGCGCGTCGGTCTTGCCGGCGGACAGGCGTCGCGCGAGTTCATGTGCCTGGTTGAAACCGCGTTCGCGCAACCGGCCGGGCGCCAGCGGCATCGGCAGCACCAGGTCGCATTGCTCCAGTGCCGGCTCGACCCAGGGCGCGCTGCGCATCAGCGTGGCGAACGGGGCGGCCCAGCCTGCCTCGCCGCGGAACTTGAAGGCGGCGATGGCGTCCGGCCACGGCCAGGCGTAGGTGCAGGCGGCAAGGCAGGCGTCGAGCGGCGGCGGATGCGCAACGCAGTCGCCGCAGCGGGTCACTCCCTCGGGCAACGGCAGGGCGCAGCCGCCGCAGCGTGCAGCGGGAGGGGCGAAGCGGGCCACGCAGGCGTCGCACACCGCGCGCGAGGGCCATGCGCGGCAGACCGCGCACTGGCTCGGCAGCCGCGCGAGCAGGGCGGTGAAAGGACGGAAAGGCCACAGGGCGTGCTGGCTGGACATCGCTCAATATACTCACTGCCCCATGGCCACCGACCCCTCACGACGACCGCCGACCATCGATGCCACGGCGGCTGCCCGCTGGCGTCGCCTTGCACCCGCCGACGGCTCCCCCTGGCTGCACGAGGAAATCGGCCGCCGCATGGAAGACCGGCTGCAATGGATCAAGGCACAGCCCCGCACCTGGGCCAATTGGGCGCCGCTTCGCGGCGGCCTCGAAGCCCATGAACTGGTCGCCCGCCGCTACAAGGACGCAGCCTCCTTCGTCATCGAACCCGAGCCCGCGCTCGCGGCCGCCACCGGCCAGGCGCTGGCCGCGCCGTGGTGGAGCGCACGCCGCTGGCAGGCCGGCAAGGCACGTTTCGACGCGCCGCCCGAAGACGGCGTCGACCTGCTCTGGGCCAACATGTCGCTGCACATGGCGGCCGACCCCGAGGCACTCATCGCGCACTGGCACAAGCTGGTGGCCACCGACGGCTTCCTGATGTTCTCGTGCCTCGGCCCCGACACGGTGCGCGAGCTGCGCGCGCTGCATGCCCGCCTCGGCTGGCCCGCCGCGGGCCACGAGTACACCGACATGCACGACTGGGGCGACATGCTGGTCCATGCCGGCTTCGCCGAACCCGTGATGGACATGGAGCGCATCGTGCTGACCTGGGCCACGCCCGAGGCGGCACTGGCCGAGCTGCGCACGCTGGGCCGCAACCTGCACCCCGGGCGTTTTCCGGCGCTGCGCGGCAGGGCCTGGCACCAGTCGCTGAAGAAGGCACTGCCCGACCTCGCGCCGGCCGAAGAGGGTGGCGGGCGCATCGCGCTGACCTTCGAGGTCATCTACGGCCATGCGTTCAAGCCGGCGCCGCGCGTGTCGCTGTCGGCCGAAAGCGCGGTGTCGCTGCGCGAGATGCGATCGATGCTGCAACGGGGTCGTCCGGGCGCCTGATCGCTGGCCGGCCGGTGGCCGAAAACGCTAGGCGCAGAGGCCGTTTCTTGCCTACTAGTAGTGACCCGTAGGCGTCCCACAGGGCACTCTGGCGCAGGTATCTACCCGCTACAATCCGCCGTTGCGTGGAACTCGCGGGTATTGTCCCGCGATCGAGGGGTGTCGGATCCTGTTTGTACGAGGGGTTTGGCGACCGTCGACGCACCGATTTGCTGAACTCGCCCGTGTCGAATTCCGTGTTTCGATTTGCCACCGTTTCAGGCCAGAGCATTCACTGGTTCCTGAAGCGGAACTGCTCGGTGACGCCGAGCCAGCTTGGCTGGCTCTACGCTTCGCTGTGCGTGGTATCGCTCGGCATTGGCACCCTGTTCTGGCTGCACGGTGCGCCGCTGGTTCTGCCTTTCGCCTGGCTCGAACTGGCCGCTGTCGGATTCGCGTTCATGGTCTACGCGCGGCACGCGACCGATGGCGAAAAGATCGCGCTGCAGGAGGGACGCCTCGTCGTCGAGCTCGAGAACGGCGGGCACTACGAGCGCACGGAATTTCTTCCGCACCAGGTGCGGGTCGAACCCCAGGCCGGCGATCGTTCGCTGATCGAGGTCTCGGGGCAGGGTCGATCGGTCAGGGTGGGGCGCTATGTACGCCCGGAGTTGCGTGCGGCTTTGGCCCGCGAGATTCGCATGGCGTTGCGTGGCGCCTGAGGGGGCTCGCGCAGTGCTGCACGGTTGGGTTTGTCGAAAAATTGAAGAAACGTGAACACGATGAAGAGCATTTGGCGCAATAAGTACAGGCCGGCGAATCTGTTGCTGGCGGCCGGCGCGGCTTTCAGCAGCGCGGCGCACGCAGTCAACGATCTGCCCGGCGGCCCTTCGGTGCGCCAGTTGAATCTTCCGGTCGGCGTGACCAAGATCGCGCAGGAGCAGCATCTGCTCCACACGATCATGATGATCCTGTGCACGGTCATCTTCGTCGGCGTGTTCGCGGTCATGTTCTATTCCATCTGGAAGCACCGCAAGTCGGTGGGCCACAAGGCCGCCAACTTCCATGAGTCGGTGGTGGTCGAGGTCATCTGGACCATCGTGCCCTTCCTCATCGTGATCGTCATGGCGCTGCCCGCCACCAAGGTGCTGGTGGCCCAGAAGGACACCACCAACGCCGACCTCACGATCAAGACCACGGGCTACCAGTGGAAGTGGGGCTACGACTACCTGAACGGCGAAGGCGAGGGCCTGGCCTTCATCTCCACGCTCGACAGCTCGCAGCGCGCCATGTCCGACGCCGGCGCCAAGGGCGCGATGCCTGACGACTACTTGCTCAAGGTCGACTACCCGCTGGTGGTGCCGGTCAACAAGAAGATCCGCATCATCACCACCGCCAACGACGTGATCCACGCCTTCGCGGTGCCGCAGCTGGGCCTCAAGCAGGATGCCATTCCGGGCTTCGTGCGCGACACCTGGTTCCGCGCCGAAACCATCGGCACCTACTACGGCCAGTGCCAGGAACTGTGCGGCAAGGAACACGCCTTCATGCCGATCCAGGTGAAGGTGGTCTCGGCCGCCGACTACACCGCCTGGGTTGCCGACCAGCGCAAGATCGCCGCGGCCAAGCTCGACGACCCGACCAAGGTCTGGACGCTGCCCGACATGATGGTTCGCGGCGAGAAGGTCTACGCTGCCAACTGCGCCGCCTGCCACCAGGCCAACGGCAAGGGCGCGGGCCCGATCAAGGCGCTCGACGGCGACCCGAAGGTGCTCGACGCCGACCACACGGTGCAACTGCATGTGCTGCTCAACGGCCAGAACAACGGCGCCATGCCGTCCTGGAAGCAACTGAGCGATACCGACCTCGCGGCCGTGGCCACGTACACCAAGAACAGCTGGTCGAACAAGACTGGCCAGCTGGTGCAGCCGGCCGAAGTGCTCGCCCTGCGCGGCAAGTGATGCGACAGCGTCCCGCGACGAAGAAATTGCAAGGAACAACGAAATGAGTGCAGTCCTCGACCCCCACGGTCACGCAGTCCCAGGCGACCACGCACACGACGAGCATCACGATCACCACGCGCCCACCGGCTGGCGCCGCTGGGTGTTCGCGACCAACCACAAGGACATCGGCACGCTCTACCTGCTGTTCAGCTTCACCATGCTGATGGTGGGCGGCGTGCTCGCGCTGCTGATCCGCGCCGAGCTGTTCCAGCCCGGCCTGCAGCTGGTGAACCCCGAGCTGTTCAACCAGTTCACCACCATGCACGGCCTGATCATGGTGTTCGGCGCCATCATGCCGGCCTTCGTGGGCTTCGCGAACTGGATGATCCCGCTGCAGGTGGGGGCCTCCGACATGGCCTTCGCGCGCATGAACAACTTCAGCTTCTGGCTGCTGATCCCGGCGGCGCTGATGCTGGTGGGTTCGTTCTTCATGCCCGGCGGCGCACCCGCCGCGGGCTGGACGCTGTACGCGCCGCTCACGCTGCAGATGGGCCCCTCGATGGACGCCGGCATCTTCGCGATGCACATCATGGGCGCTTCGTCGATCATGGGTTCGATCAACATCATCGTCACCATCCTGAACATGCGCGCCCCCGGCATGACGCTGATGAAGATGCCGATGTTCTGCTGGACCTGGCTCATCACCGCCTACCTGCTGATCGCCGTGATGCCCGTGCTCGCCGGCGCCATCACCATGACGCTGACCGACCGCCACTTCGGTACCAGCTTCTTCAACCCCGCTGGCGGCGGTGACCCGGTGATGTACCAGCACATCTTCTGGTTCTTCGGCCACCCCGAGGTCTACATCATGATCTTGCCGGCCTTCGGCATCATCAGCCAGGTGGTGCCGGCATTCGCCCGCAAGAAGCTCTTCGGCTATGCCTCGATGGTGTACGCCACCTCGTCGATCGCCATCCTGTCGTTCATCGTGTGGGCTCACCACATGTTCACGACCGGCATGCCGCTCACCGGCCAGCTGTTCTTCATGTACGCGACCATGCTGATCGCGGTGCCTACGGCCGTGAAGATCTTCAACTGGATCGCCACCATGTGGCAGGGCTCGATGACCTTCGAGACGCCCATGCTGTTCGCGGTCGGCTTCATCTTCGTGTTCACGATGGGTGGCTTCACCGGCCTGATCCTGGCCGTCGCGCCCATCGACACGCAGCTGCAGGATACCTATTACGTGGTGGCCCATTTCCACTACGTGCTGGTGGCCGGCTCGCTGTTCGCCATGTTCTCGGGCTTCTACTACTGGGTGCCCAAGTGGACCGGCGTCATGTACAACGAGACGCGCGGCAAGGTGCACTTCTGGTGGTCGCTGATCTCGTTCAACGTGACCTTCTTCCCGATGCACTTCCTGGGCCTGGCCGGCATGCCCCGACGCTACGCCGACTACCCCATGCAGTTCGCCGACTTCAACGCCGTGGCTTCGGTCGGCGCGTTCTTCTTCGGCTTCGCGCAGGTGTACTTCTTCCTGTTCGTCGTGTTTCCGACCATGCGCGGCAAAGGCGAGAAGGCTGCGCAGAAGCCGTGGGAAGGCGCCGAAGGCCTCGAGTGGGAAGTACCGTCGCCGGCGCCGTTCCACACCTTCGAGAACCCGCCCAAGCTCGACGCGACCGCCACCAAGGTGATCGGTTGAACGGCTTCGCGGCAGCAACAGCCACCACGCGATGACACCCGAACAGAAACGCAACAACCGGCGCATGGGGCTCACGCTGGCCTCCATCGCCGTGGTGTTCTTCATCGGCTTCATCGTGCGCATGGTCTGGTTCGGCGCGCGCTGAGCCGCCGGCCACCGAACGGGAGCACCAGCATGAGCATCGGTCAACGCATCCGCCGCGCCAATGTCCGCATGGTCGGCAAGCTGGCCGTCGTGGCCTGCGGAATGTTCGCCTTCGGCTATGCGCTGGTGCCGATGTACCGTGCCATCTGCGAGATGACGGGCATCAACATCCTCGCGCTTTCCGAGCTGGAGGTGCCCGGCGGCGCCAGCGGCGGCAAGAAGGTGCGCGTGCCCGACAACACGCAGGTCGACATGACCCGCACCATCACGGTGGAGTTCGACTCCAACGTGCGCGGTGGCCTCTGGGACTTCAAGCCCGCGGAGCGGACCATTCAGGTGCATCCGGGCCAGCTCAACACGGTGATGTACGAATTCCAGAACGTGCAGAACCGCCGCATGGCCGCGCAGGCCATCCCGAGCTACGCGCCCCAGCAGGCAGCGCCCTACTTCAACAAGCTCGAGTGCTTCTGCTTCAACCAGTACACGCTCGATCCGGGCGAGAAGAAGCAGTGGCCGGTCGCTTTCGTGATCGACCCGAAGATTTCCAAGGACGTGAAGACCATCACGCTGTCGTACACCTTCTTCGAGGTGGGCGGCAAGACGCCCGCGGCACCGGTCGCCGCCGTTTCGAATGCCCCGAATGAGCCGCGCTCGTGACCACGCCGCCCGAACGGCCGAAGGCTTCGAAGGCTTCGCTGTGGGACACCGTGAAGGCGGTGGCGTGGTCGTTCTTCGGCGTTCGCAAGAACAGCGCCTACCAGGAAGACCTGGGCAAGCTGAACCCGCTGCACATCATTGCGGTGGCGTTCGTGGCCGTGATCGTCTTCGTGGTCGCGCTGGTGCTGCTGGTGCGCCATGTGGCCACGGCCTGAACGAGCAGAATCCACTGAATCGAGAGAAGAAAGAAAGCCAGGAGCAGCTGATATGAGTTCAACCACCCACGGCGCCACGCCCTACTACTTCGTGCCCGGACCGTCGGCCTATCCGGTTTCGGCGGCGATCGGCCTGTTCTTCGTGATCCTGGGCGCAGCGCAATGGATCAACGGCCATGCGTGGGGCGCCTGGTCGCTGCTGGCGGGCATGCTGATCTGGCTCGGCACGCTGTTCGTGTGGTTCCGTGCCGCTATCGGCGAGAGCGAGAGCGGGCAGTACGGCCACAAGGTGGACCTGTCGTTCCGCTGGAGCATGAGCTGGTTCATCTTCTCCGAAGTGATGTTCTTCGGCGCCTTCTTCACCGCGCTGTGGTGGGCCCGCACCCATGCGCTGCCGACACTCGGCAGCCTGGACAACGCAATCCTCTGGCCCGACTTCAAGGCCGTGTGGCCCAGCATGGCTGCCGGCGCCACCGGTTCCCCGGCCGGCATCGTCGAGCCCTTCCAGACCGTCGGCCCGTTCTGGCTGCCCACGATCAATACCGCGCTGCTGCTGAGCTCGGGCGTGACCCTCACCATAGCCCACCACGCGCTGCGTGCCGGCCATCGCGCGCAGACCATCCGTTTCATGTGGATGACCGTGCTGCTCGGCCTGATCTTCCTGGGCGTGCAGGGCTACGAGTACCACCACCTGTACACCGAACTGAACCTCAAGCTCAGCTCGGGCACCTACGGTTCGACCTTCTTCATGCTGACCGGCTTCCACGGCCTGCACGTGTTCATCGGCATGCTGATGCTGCTGTTCATCACCCTGCGCCTGCGC
This sequence comes from Variovorax durovernensis, assembly GCF_977011995.1. Taxonomy (NCBI): domain Bacteria; kingdom Pseudomonadati; phylum Pseudomonadota; class Betaproteobacteria; order Burkholderiales; family Comamonadaceae; genus Variovorax; species Variovorax durovernensis. The sequence goes on from NZ_CDRNCW010000001.1 coordinate 1,307,624, forward strand.
AAGGGGCACTTCACGCCGGAGCGCCACTTCGGCTTCGAAGGCGCGGCCTGGTACTGGCACTTCGTCGACGTGGTCTGGCTCGGCCTTTACATGCTGGTCTACTGGCTTTGATCGAAGCACCTCGCGGCATTCCACAAAAAAGGCGCCGGAAGGCGCCTTTTTCATGGTTCTCGTGGAACGAGCACCACCTACTTGCCGAGCGGGAGTCCGGTGGGCTGGATGTAGCCGAGTTTCCAGGCGAGCAGCATGCAGAGGAACAAAAATACCGAGAGCCCGATCCGAAAGGTGAGGGCGCGCGCCATGCCGCCGCTCTTGGCGCGCCCGTTGCGCCCGTCCTTCAGCATGAAGAACAGGGCAAACGCGAGGCTCGCGAAGATGCCCACGAACACCAGGGCGACGAAATATTTCATGACCCGCATTATCGGCCGCACGCCCCGCTTCCTCCAGTGACTCCCCAACCCCTGTATTCCGAAGACCGGCGCCGTCCCGGTCGTTTCTGGCTGATCACCATCGCCGCCGTGCTGACGCTGGCGGCCACCGTTTCGCTGGGCCGCTGGCAACTCTCGCGCGCCGCGCAGAAAGAGGCGCTCCAGGCCAGCATCGATGCCCAGAAGCAGAAGCCCCCGTTGACCCAGGCCGAGTTCCTGGCGCTGCAGCAGCCTTCCGACGAACTGCATCGCCCGGTGCGCCTGCGCGGCCTCTGGCTCACGCCGCAGACCGTGTACCTCGACAACCGCCAGATGCACGGCGTGCCCGGCTTCTACGTGTTGACGCCGTTCGCGCTCGAGGGCACCGAGCAGACGGTGATGGTCCAGCGCGGCTGGGTGCAGCGCAATTTCGTCGACCGCACGAAGCTGGGCGCGGTCGACACGCCGGCAGGCATCGTGGAGGTCACGGGCCTGATCGAGCCGCCGCCGAGCCATCTGCTGGAACTGGGTACGTCCGCTCCCGCCCCCGCGGCACCGGCAGCCGCGCCCGCAACAGCGGCGACGCCGGAAGCCGCCACGCCGGCCGCGCCAGCCGCGCCGACACCGGCCGCCGAAGGGTATTCGCCCATCCGGCAAAATCTCGACCTGGAGGCCTTTCGCGCCGAGACCAAGATGCCGCTGCGTACCGACGTGTCGCTGCAGCAGACCGGGCCGGCCTCCGAGGGGCTGCAGCGAGACTGGCCGGCCCCGGCGCTGGGCCTCGAGAGGCACTACGGTTACGCATTCCAGTGGTTCGGCCTGTCGGCCCTCGTCGTCATCCTCTATGTCTGGTTCCAATTCATCACACCCTTCCGCCGCGCGAGACGCCGCGCACGCGATGGCCGCTTCTGACGAGCCGCTGGGCCTGACGGTCCATTCGATGCCGTCGCCGAACCAGGCACTCGACGGCGCCGAGGGCCGGCGCACGGTCGTCGGGCGCTGGAAGATGATCGCGGTGATGCTGATGTGCGCGGCGCCGGTCATCGCTTCGTACTTCACTTACTACGTGATCCGGCCCGAGGGGCGCAGCGTCTACGGCGAGCTGATCGATCCGCAGCGCGAGCTGCCGAAGTTCATTGCCACCGATCGCAATGGCGCGCCGGTCGACCTGGCCACCCTCAAGGGGCAATGGCTGCTGGTTGCGGTGGCCGATGCCGCGTGCGATGCGCTGTGCGAGCAGCAGCTCTACCTGCAGCGGCAACTGCGAGAAAGCCTGGGCCGCGAAAAAGACCGCATGGACCGCGTCTGGCTCGTGAGCGACGCCGCGCCTGTGCCCGAACGCCTGAACAACGGCCTGCACGGCGCGACCGTGCTGCGCGTGCCGGCCGACGAACTGGCCAAGTGGCTGGTTCCCGTGTCGGGCCATACGCTGGCCGAACACCTCTACGTGGTCGACCCGATGGGCCACTGGATGATGCGTTTCCCGGCGCGCATGGACGCCGCGGGCGCCAGCCGCGCCAAGCGCGACCTCGACCGCCTGCTGCGCGCCTCGGCGTCGTGGGACAAGCCGGACCGCTGACAGGCCGGCAGACAGATAGACAGACAAGCAGCACAGCATGGACACGACGAGCTCGCTCTACGACCTCACGCCGATCGCGTGGCTCATGGCCGCGGGCGTGCTGATCGCGCTCGGCCCGCTGCTCTGGGTCTGGCGGCGCAACGCAGGCGCGGGCCCGGCGCGCCGGCTGCATGCGCTGACCGTGCTCACGCTGTTCCTGACCTTCGACCTGACCCTGTTCGGCGCCTTCACCCGGCTCACCGATTCGGGCCTCGGTTGCCCCGATTGGCCCGGCTGCTACGGCAACGCCAGCCCGCACGGCGCGCGCCACGAGATCGCGATGGCGCAGAGTGCGCAGCCGACCGGTCCGGTCACCCATGGCAAGGCATGGGTCGAGATGGTTCACCGATACCTGGCAACGGGCGTCGGCTTCTTGATCCTCGTCCTGGCCGTGGCCACCTGGCTGGTGCGTTGGTGGCCTTCCATCGGACCCAAGTCCGGTAGCGCGCCGCAGCCTCCGCCGGCCACTGCACAAGCCGTGTTGAATCCCTGGTGGCCGACGGCGACGCTTCTGGGTGTGAGCTTGCAAGGCGCATTCGGCGCGCTGACCGTCACCTGGAAGCTGTTCCCGGCCATCGTCACCATGCATTTGATGGGCGCCATCGTGCTGCTGGCGCTGTTGTGCATCCAGGCGGTGCGCTACAAGCAGAGCGCGACGCAGCGGCTGCCCACTGCCGTGTCGCCGGCACTGCGCAACGGGCTCATCGCGACCACCGTGCTGCTGGTGCTGCAGATCGCGCTCGGCGGCTGGGTCAGCACCAACTATGCGGTGCTCGCATGCACGCAGTTCCCGACCTGCCAGGACAGCTGGTGGCCGCCGATGAATTTCGCGCAGGGCTTCGAGATCTGGCGCCACCTCGGCGTGACTGGCGAAGGCCAGCCGCTCGACTTTTCGGCGCTCACCGCCATTCACTATGCGCACCGGCTGATGGCCTATGCCGTCTTCGTCGCGCTGGGCGTGCTGGCATGGCGCCTGCGCCGCATCGGCTCACTGAAACCGCAGGCCCGCTGGCTGGCGGGTCTTGCGCTGCTGCAGCTGGCCACTGGCCTGGGCAACGTGCTGCTCGGCTGGCCGCTGGCGGCGGCCGTGCTGCACACCGGCGGCGCCGCGGCGCTGGCCGTGGTGCTGACGTGGGCGCTGTGCGAGAGCCGGCGCGCCGTGCCCGAGGCACGCATGGCGCGCGCCAGTGACAATGCAACCGGTCGCGACAACAACAACCAGAGGAAGGCCGCCGCGTGAGTACCCCGATTTCCGTTCAGCAAAGCAGCACCGCCAACGTGCTGCGCCAGTTCTACGCGCTGACCAAGCCGCGCGTGGTGCAGCTGATCGTGTTCTGCGCCTTCATCGGCATGGTGCTGGCCGTGCCCGGCATGCCGTCGTGGGCCGACGTGCAGCGCGGCGCGCTGGCCTGCGTCGGCATCTGGCTGGTGGCGGGGGCGGCGGCGGCGTTCAACTGCCTGGTCGAGAAGGGCATCGACGCCAAGATGAAGCGCACCGCGTGGCGCCCCACCGCGCGCGGCCAGCTCAGCGACCTGCAGGCGCTGGTTTTCTCGGCGGTGCTGTGCGCCGTCGGCTCGGCGCTGCTGTGGTTCACGGTCAATCCGCTGACCATGTGGCTGACCTTTGCCACCTTCGTCGGCTACGCGGTGATCTACACCGTGATCCTCAAGCCGCTGACGCCGCAGAACATCGTGATCGGCGGTGCATCGGGCGCCATGCCGCCCGTGCTGGGCTGGGCCGCGATGACGGGCGACGTGGGCCCGGAGGCGCTGATCCTTTTCCTCATCATCTTCCTGTGGACGCCGCCGCATTTCTGGGCGCTGGCGCTCTACCGCGTCGAGGACTACCGCAAAGCGGGCCTGCCGATGCTGCCGGTCACGCACGGCAACGAGTTCACGCGGCTGCAGGTGCTGCTGTACACCTTCATCCTGTTCGCGGCCTGCCTGATGCCCTTCATCTACGGCATGAGCGGCTGGCTGTACCTGGCGGTGGCCGTGGCCGTGAGCATCGGCTTCACCGGCTATGCGTTCGCGTTGTGGCGCAACTACTCCGACACCCTGGCGCGAAAGACCTTTCGCTTCTCGCTGATCCACCTGAGCGTGCTGTTCCTGGCGCTGCTCGTCGATCACTACATCCACTGAACACGTCTTTTCCATGAACAAGCGGAACGCTCTCAGATTGATCGCCGGAAGCGCCGGCTGGGTGGGCGTTGCCGCGACCCTGGGCCTGGGGCTTTCCGCCTGCAGCGAACAGAAGCAGAGCTTCAATGCGGTGGACATCACCGGCGCCGACTACGCGAAAGACTTCTCGCTGAAGGACGCCGACGGCAAGGTCCGCACCATGGCCGATTTCAAGGGCAAGGTGGTCGTGATGTTCTTCGGCTACGCACAGTGCCCCGACGTCTGCCCGACCACCATGACCGAGATGGCGCAGATCAAGCAGCAGCTCGGCAAGGACGGCGACAAGCTGCAGGTGCTGTTCGTCACTGTCGATCCGGCGCGCGACACGGCCGAGGTGCTCAAGGCCTACATGGGTGCGTTCGACCCGAGCTTCGTGGCGCTGATCCCGACCGCCGACGAGCTGGTCGCGCTCGCGAAGGACTACAAGGTCTACTACAAGAAGGTCGAGGGCAAGACGCCGACCAGCTACTCGATGGACCACTCGGCCGCGAGCTACGTGTACGACACCCAGGGCCGCCTGCGGCTCTACGCACGCTATGGCGCCGGCGTGCCGGCCATGGTGTCGGACCTGAAGACCTTGATCGCTTCCTGAGCGGGGCAGGCGGATGCAAGCCGTGGGCTCGGTCGAGCACCTGAAGGCGCGCAAGGGCGCCTTCCGAATCGCGCTGATTCCGCCGGAAGTGCTGAGCGCGCTCAACGACGGGCTGCTCGAGACCGTCAACCTCAACGAATTCATGGCGCTGGAGCTGCCGCAACTGGCACGCAGCGTGGCAGGGCACATCGGGCTCGACGTGCAGAGCGAACGGCTGGCCGACACGCTCGCGATGCTGGCGGCGTTCAAGCCGATGCAGCGGCACGGGCACATCGCCCGCGCGCTCTACGACCTCGCGGCGCTGCATGCCGAGCGCGACGCCGTCGCCCACAGACTGGCCACGCATCCGAGCGACGTGGCGCGCTGCTGGGCCGCGCAGTGGGTCACGCTCTCGGGCCTGCCGCTGCCGCGGCAACTGGAGGCCGTGCGCCGCTTTGCCGCCGATCCGCATTTCGGCGTGCGCGAGATCGCCTGGATGGCGGTGCGCGACGCGGTCATCGCCTCGCTCGACGAAGCACTCGCGCTGCTGCAGCCCTGGGTGTTCGATGCCGACCCCAACATCCGCCGCTTTGCCAGCGAACTCACGCGGCCGCGCGGCGTGTGGTGTGCCCAGATCGAGGCGCTCAAGACCGAGCCCTGGCGCGCGCTGCCGCTGCTGGAGCCGCTGCGCGCCGATCCGAGCCGCTACGTGCAGAACTCGGTGGCCAACTGGCTCAACGATGCGAGCAAGAGCCAGGGCGAGTGGGTCGACAGGCTCTGCGCGCGGTGGCTGGCCGAGTCGGACACGCCTGAAACCCGCTACATCGCTAAACGTGCGATGCGCACGCTCTCCAAATGAAAAAAGCCCGGGCGACCGGGCTTTCTTCATTCTGGGAAGAGGGAGGCTTACGCGTAGTCCGAGAGGGCCTTCTTCATCTTCTTCATGGCGGCGACTTCGATCTGGCGAATGCGCTCGGCGCTCACGCCGTACACGGCCGCCAAGTCGTGCAGCGTCATGCCGCCCGAGCCGTCGTCGTTCACCTTGAGCCAGCGCTCTTCGACGATGCGGCGGCTGCGGTCGTCCAGCGCTTCGAGCGCCGTGGCGATGCCGTCGCTCGACAGGCGGTCGCGCTGCTGCGATTCGAGCAGCGCGGTCGGCTCCTGCGTGGCGTCGGCCAGGTAGGCGATGGGACCGAAGGCTTCTTCGCCGTCGTCCGACGGGCCCGGATCGAGCATGACGTCGCCGCCCGACAGGCGGGTTTCCATCTCGAGCACTTCTTCAGGCTTGACGTTGAGCCGGGTCGCCATCTGCGACACCTCGTCTGGGCTCAGCGTGTCGCGGTGCGTGCCGTTGTCGGCCGCGGCCGAGTCGGCCTTGAAGCCTTGCTTCATCGAGCGCAGGTTGAAGAACAGCTTGCGCTGGGCCTTGGTCGTCGCGACCTTGACCATGCGCCAGTTCTTCAGGATGTACTCGTGGATTTCGGCCTTGATCCAGTGCATGGCGTAGCTCACCAGCCGCACGCCCTGGTCGGGGTCGAAACGCTTCACGGCCTTCATCAGGCCGACGTTGCCTTCCTGGATCAGGTCGCCGTGCGGCAGCCCGTAGCCCAGGTATTGGCGGGAGATGGAGACCACGAGGCGCAGGTGCGACAGCACGAGCGCGCCAGCGGATTCGAGGTCGTTGTGGTCGCGCAACTTGCGTGCGAAGCCCTGCTCTTCTTCGAGCGTGAGCAGCGGCAGTCGGTTGGCGGCCGAAATATAAGCATCCAGGTTGCCCAGCGGGGGAACCATCGACCATGGGTTGGCGACGGCCAGCTGGTTGGCAGAGACTCCGGACAGGGTTGTCATCAGGGGAAACTCCTTTGTGTTGGCCATATTAGCACTCGGTTAGAGGGAGTGCTAAACCAAGGGTTCCCTTGAGTTTCTATCGCGCTGATAGCCCCAGGCTACCAGCGTATGCCCAGCTTTAGAAACAGCTTCGACAGAACGAACAGCGGGCCGACCCAGAGGTATTGGATGTCTTCGAAGAACGAAGGTTTCTTGCCTTCCAGCTTGTGGCCTACGAACTGAAAGATCCAAGCCACTACAAAGATAGCGGCTGAAACCGGCAATACAAGGCCGCCCATCGCATGGACCAGCGCCAGGGCGATGGCGGTCAGCACGGCCATGGTCAGCAGGAAGGCCGGCGCCCGCAGCAGGGCGTAGTACACGAGGCTGGCGGCCACGAACACATAAGCCACCCAGGGGTGGATCGCGAACAGCAGCCCGACGATGCTCAGCATGATGGCCGGGATGGCCACGAAATGGATCAGTTCGTTGGTCGGGTTCCGGTGGCTCTCCTCGTAGTGGGCGAGCAGCCGGTCGACCTTGCGGTCGCTCGATTCGAGCGGGGCGGCGGCAGTGTGCGTCATGGCTTGTCTCCGTGGGCGCCGTTCGATGCGGCGGAACTTCGATGGTGCACACGGAAAAGCCCGATGGCAAGAGCGCTTCCGATGTGTATTTGCTATCAAAAAAGTAGCTTGAAAGCATTACAGGCGCACGCAAAGCATGACTTTGGGCACTTTCATCGCGCCGTCGCGCCGCTAAGATCAAACGCGTGGCTTCCCTTGACACCTCACCCACGCCCCCTCAGCCGGCCGCCGAGGCTGGCACGCCCACCTCCACCCCTCCACCCACCGCGATCCTCGTCGTGGACGACCACGACCTGCTGCGCCTCGGCGTCTGTGCGCTGGTCCAGGCGCAGGCGGCGTCCTCCGGCGCGAACATCGAGGTTTTCGAGGCCGGAAACGTGGCCGACGCGCTGGTGCTCTACGAAACCCACCAGGCGTCCATCGGCCTCGTGCTGCTCGACCTGGCGCTGCCCGACACGCGAGGCCTGAGCGGCCTGGCCGACTTCCGCCAGCGCTTTCCCGACGCGCGCATCGTGGTGCTCTCGGGCACCGGCAACAGCACGCTGGCGCAGGGCGTGCTGGCGCTGGGCGCGGCCGCCTTCCTGCCCAAGTCGGCCGACCTGAAGGAAGTGGTGAGCTTCATCCGCGCCTGCGGCCTGCTCGACCCCTCGGCGCCCGGCGCCGCCGAACCCCCGCCGCCGGCCGTGTCCAGGCCGCTCGTCGGCCATGCCGAATTCGCCCATGCCAGCGCCTGGCAGGAACTCACGCCGCGCCAGATGCAGGTGCTGCAATGGGTGCTCGAAGGCAAGGCGAACAAGGAAATCGCGCAGCTCGCGAACCTGAGCGAAGGCACCGTAAAAAACCATGTCTCTACCATCCTGCTGCTGTTCGGCATGCGTTCGCGCGCCCAGCTGATCAGCACCCTGCACTGAGTTGAGCGCACCGACCGTAGCGCCGAGCGAGCCGTCCGCCGACTACATGCTCGGCCAGCGGGTGCTGCGCGAGAGCATCGCCTCGGTCTACAGCACCTACATCGTCTCGACGCTGACGCACATGGCGTTCGTGCTGGTGTTCGGCGCCATCATCTATTCGCAGCTGAAAGACCCGAGCCTGCTGTTCTGGCTCGCCGCGCTGCTGATCGCCGACGTCTACGTGCTCTTCACGCCACGCTGGACGCCCGAGCGGCCGGCGCGCGAAAGCGCCTACTGGGCGCGCAAGATCTCGCGCATGGTCACGCTGGTGAGCATGGTCACGGCGGTGGTGCCCTGGCTCATCGTGCCGCACGAAAACCTGCCCATGACTTCGCTGCTGATGGCCGTGATCGTCGGCAGCTGCGCGCGCGCTGCGCAGTCGCTCTGGCCGTTGAAGCCGGCGCTGTTCGGCTACACGATGCCGATGTCGCTGGGCATGATCACCGCGCTGGCCTGGCAGGGCGACGGCCTGCACCTGTTCCTGGCGGCGGCCGGCGCGGCCTACCTGCTCCTGACGCTGCACGCGGGCGTCGGCCAGCACAAGCTGCTCACCGAGTCGCTCTTGCTGCGCTTCGAGAACGAGGCGCTCGCCGCGCGGCTGGGCGAGCAGATCGCCGCCACCGAACGCGCCAGCGAAGAGAAGACGCGTTTTCTCGGCGCCGCCAGCCACGACCTGCGCCAGCCGCTGCATGCCATCGCGCTGTTCGGCGCCGCGCTGGAAAACGAACTGCGCGACCGCCCCGAGCGCCGCAATGCCGAGCGCCTGATGCGCGCGGTGAATGCGCTGGGCGCATCGCTCGACACCATGCTCGACGTCTCGCGGCTCGATGCCGGCGTGGTCACGCCGGTGCCGCAGCCGGTGCAGCTCGACGCGCTGTTCCTGCCGCTCAACCACACCTTCGCGGCCCGGGCCGAACACAAGCAACTGCAGCTGCGCGTGCTCGCCAGCGGCCTGTGGGTGCACAGCGACCCGCAACTGCTGCACCGCATGCTGTCCAACCTGATGGACAACGCGCTGAAATACACAACACGCGGCGGCGTGACCGTGACTGCGCGCGACCGCGGCGAAGCGGTGTGGATCGAGGTGCGCGACAGCGGCATCGGCATCGCGCCCGAACAGTCGAGCCGGATCTTCGAGGAGTTCTATCAGATCAACAATCCGGGCCGAGACCGTTCGCGGGGCCTGGGCATCGGGCTGTCGATCGTGCAGCGGCTGTCGCGGCTGCTCGGCCATCCGGTGCAGATGCATTCGCGGCCGGGGCGGGGCACCTTCTTCCGCGTGGTGGTGCCTGCTGTGAAGGGGCCGGCACGGGCCGCGGCCACATCGGCCTCCGTTGCGGGGACAGCGTCGGCGCGGCGTGGCGGCAACCCCGAATCCGCGTTGCCCGGGCGCGTTCTGCTGCTCGACGACGAACTGGAAATCCGCGAGGCCATGGTGGGACTGCTGCGCTCCCATGCCGTCGATGCGCACGCCGTCGACAGCGAGGAGGCTGCGGCCGAGGCATTGAAGCAGGCTGCCGCCGAAGGCCGTCCGTTCGATCTGCTCCTGTGCGACTACCGGCTGGCCGACGGTGCCGACGGGCTCGACGCGGGCTTGCGCCTGAGCCAGGGCGCAAACCAGGGCACGACGGCCACGCCGCTGCTGCTCATCACCGGCGAAACCTCGCCGGACCGGCTGCAGCGCGTGCGCGAGTCACGCGTGCCGGTGCTGTTCAAGCCGGTGGCTGCTGAATCGTTGCTGCGGGCGATGGCGGAGCTTGTGGCAATCCATTAGTCCGTGGCGATTTCTGAGCCTATTGGTATTAATTGGATGCCAATGTGCTCCGTAGTCGACAGATGTCGTGACTTTTGGCACTGGTGAATACCGTGGTGGCGCTTTAACTTAGCGGGGCCCTGGCGCTTCGGACACCCCTCCGATTCTTTGCCAGTGCGCTCACAACACATGGATTCCGGAGGTTTTTCCCCAATGAAGTTCAGACTCGCGGCAGTAGCCGCAGCAGTCGCGGCGACGCTTGCCCTGGCGGCTTGCGGTGGCGGCGGCAACGATGGCAACAGCTTTGCGCCCATCGGCGTTCTTCCGCCCCCACCCCCCGCTCCCGCTCCGCCGCCCGCGGAGCCCCCCGCGCCGGCGCCGGCACCGGCCACCAGCACCTTCCTGTACGAGCAGGTGCCATATCCGGCGGATGGCGCGGCCTTCCTGAACGACCTGAACACCGAAGGCGCGAAGGGCTTCAGGTTCCTTGGCGCGTTGACGGCGGCCCAATCCGGGGCCGGCGCCAACGTCTACTACAAGACGGGCGACATCACCTATGTCTACGAGACGAAGGCGGCTCCTGCGGACGCGGATGCCTTCGTGGCCCAGGCCAACGAAGCAGGCGGGCGTGGCTATCGCTGGGCCGGCGCGAGCAGCGTGAACAACGTGCCGGTGATGATCTACCGCAAGGACAGCGGTACCGACGCCACCTACACCTACCGCACCGAGGCCGCGGCGGCCAGCAGGTCCGAGTTCATCACCCGTGCCAACGCGCAGGGCGCTGAGGGCTACTTCAATACCGCGCCGGCCTATGGGTTCGGCTCGGCGATGGTCGCGGTGTTCGAGAAGAGTTCGGTGGGCAATTCCACGTTCGCCTATGAAGTGAAGGACGACGCATCCGACGTCGACGCGACCCTGGCGCAGTTCGAAGAGGCGGGCGCTCGCGGCTTCCGCTTCCGGGGACCGTACAGCTTCGGGAACATCTTCGCCAAGGACCTTTCGCAGTCCAGCACCTTCACCTACCAGGCGCTGGTTCCGAAGGACACGCTGGCAGAGGAGATCGAGCAGTCGAACACGGTGGGTGCGGACGGCTTCGCCCTCATCGGTCCGATGGCCGTGAACTCGCAGACGCGCAACTACTACTACAAGGCCAGCAATTGCACGGGGCCCGCCCTGTGCATGCCGACATCGCCGTTCGGTCTCTGACCCGGCGAGGGGGAGAAGAGAAGAAGAAAGAGAAACGGCCCTGGCGCAAGCCGGGGCCGTTTTTTCATTGGAACGCGGACGACTCAGCCGAGCAGGGCCTGCGCAAACTCGCGTGCGTCGAAGGTCTCCAGGTCTTCCAGCTTCTCGCCCACGCCGATGAAGTACACCGGGATCGGCCGTTCGCGCGCAATGGCGCACAGCACGCCACCCTTGGCCGTGCCGTCGAGCTTGGTGACGATCAGGCCCGTGAGGCCCAGCGTCTCGTCGAATGCCTTGACCTGCGCGAGCGCGTTCTGGCCGGTGTTGCCGTCGATCACCAGCAGCACCTCGTGCGGCGCCGTGGCGTCGGCCTTGGTGACGACGCGCTTGATCTTCTTGAGCTCGTCCATCAGGTGCAGCTGCGTCGGCAGGCGGCCGGCCGTGTCGACCAGCACCACGTCCTTGCCGCGCGCCTTGCCGGCATTCACCGCGTCGAAGCTCACGGCGGAGGGGTCGCCGCCCTCGTTGCTCACGATCTCGACCGTGTTGCGGTCGGCCCAGACCAGCAACTGCTCGCGTGCCGCAGCCCGGAAGGTGTCGGCGGCGGCCAGCAGCACCGATGCGCCTTCGGTGGCCAGGTGCTTGGTGAGCTTGCCGATGGAAGTGGTCTTGCCCGCGCCGTTGACGCCGGCCACCATGATGACGGTGGGCGTGAACTGGCCGATGACCAGCGGCTTCTCCAGCGGCTTGAGCAGGTCGGCGATCGCCTCGGCCAGCAGGACCTTGACTTGGGCTGCGTCAGTGGCCATCTGGCGCTTGACGCGGCCGCGCAGGTCTTCGAGCAGGTACTCGGTCGCCTTGACGCCGGTGTCGGCCATCAGCAGGGCGGATTCGAGCTCTTCATAGAGCGCGTCGTCGATCTGGGCGTTGACGAACACGGCCTGGATGCCGGTGCCGGTCTTGCGCAGGCCGGTCTTGAGCTTGTCGAGCCAGCTCTTGCGCTCGGGGACCGCCGGCGCTGCAGCGACCGGGGCGGGTGCGGGTGCCGGGGCTGGCGCGGGAGCGAAGACAGGTGCCGGCGCCGGAGAGGGCGCGGCCACCACCGGGGCTGGCGCCGGCGCTGCGACGACCGGTGCAGGGGCTGCCGGTGCTGGTGCCGGAGCAGGCGTTGGAGCAGGGGCCGGCGCAGGCGCAGGCGCGGCAGGCGTTTCCTCCGCGGCAGGCTTCGAGCCGAACCAGCTCGAAGGCGAGAACACCGAGCGCGTGGGCGCAGGCTCAGGGGCAGGCGCTGGCGCGGCCGCCGGAGGGGGTGCCGGCGCGACCGGGGCATCGGCAGGCGGTTTTTTCTTGAAGAAACTGAACATCAGGAGCTTTTTACAATCCGACCCATTCTATGAAACACCTCCCGCCACGCCGTGCTGCGTCTGGTGCGGTGCTGGCGATGGCGCTCGTGGCGCCGTGGGCCATGCCTGCGCAGGCCCAGTCCACTCCGGCCCCCGCCGCTTCATCCGCCGCTACCGCGGCTGCGCCGGGACCCCAGCAATTCACCCTGGCCAACGGCATGACGCTGATCGTCCAGCCCGACCGGCGCTCGCCCACGGCGGTGCAGATGGTCTGGGTCCGGGTCGGCTCCCTCGACGAAGTCGACGGCACCTCCGGGGTCGCACATGCGCTCGAACACATGATGTTCAAGGGCACCAAGGACATCAAGCCCGGCGAGTTCTCGCGCCGCGTGGCGGCCCTCGGCGGCCAGGAAAACGCCTTCACCACCCGCGACTACACCGGCTACTACCAGCAGATTCCGGTCGGCAGCCTCGAGCAGGTGATGAAGCTCGAATCCGACCGCTTCGCCAACAACCAATGGCCCGACGACGAGTTCAAGCGCGAGATCGAAGTCGTCAAGGAAGAGCGCCGCCTGCGCACCGAAGACCAGCCGCGCGCCCTGCTCGGCGAGCAGCAGAACGCGGCCGTCTTCATCGCCTCGCCCTACCACCGCCCCGTGGTCGGCTGGATGAGCGACCTCGACGCCATGACCCCGGCCGACGTGCGCGACTTCCACCAGCGCTGGTACGTGCCCGCCAACGCCGTGCTGGTGGTGGCCGGCGACGTCGACGTGGCCCAGGTCCGCGCGATGGCCGAGAAGTACTACGGCCGCATTCCGTCGCGCGCCCTGCCTGTGCGCAAGCCGCGCGTGGAGCCGGTGCAGCGCGGCATCCGCCGCCTCGAATTCAAGGCGCCCGCCGAGCAGGCCTATGTGTCGCTGGCCTACCGCGTGCCGCAGATCGCGAACATCGACGACCTGAACAGCGACGCCTGGGCGCTGGTGGTGCTGTCCGCGGTGCTCGACGGCTATGCCGGCGCCCGGCTCGACCGCGCGCTCACCCAGGGCCCCGACCGTGTCGCCGATTCGGCCGGCGCCTATGCGGGCTTCATCGGCCGCGGCCCGCAGCTCTTCGTGCTCGAAGGCGTGCCGGCCGCCGGCAAGAGCGCGGAGGCGGTCGAGGCCGCCCTGCGCGCGCAGGTGGCGCGCATCGCCAAGGACGGCGTGGGCGAAGCGGAGCTGGCTCGCGTCAAGACCCAATGGGTGGCGAGCGAAACCTACAAGCGCGACTCGGTGATGGCGCAGGCGCGCGAACTCGGCAGCAACTGGATCCAGGGCCTGCCGCTGGACGCCAGCGAGCGCATCGTCGCCCGGCTGCAATCCGTCACGGCCGCGCAGGTGCAGGCCGTGGCGGCCAAGTACTTCGGCGACGACCAGCTCACGGTCGCCACGCTGCGGCCCCTGCCGCCCGAGGCCAAGCGCGGCCGCGGCTTCGCTGCGCCCGCGGGCGAGCTGCGCTGAAAGGTCCAGATTCCATGACGAAGACTCTCAAGAAAACCGCGCACGCCCTGCTGTTCGCAGGCGTGGTGGCCCTCACGGGCATGACCGGCGCGCATGCCGCGCTGCCCATACAGCACTGGACGCTCGCCAATGGCGCCAAGATCTATCTGGTGTCGACCAACGCGCTGCCGATCGTCGACATGCAGGTCGACTTCGATGCCGGCAGCCGCCGCGACCCAGCCCCGCAGGCCGGCCTGGCCAGCACGACGGCCGCGATGGTCGAGAAGGGCGTGCGCGCAGGCAAGGGCGGCGAGCCCGCGCTCGACCAGAATGCCCTCGGCGAAGCCTGGGCCGACCTGGGCGCCAGCTTCGACGTGAGCGCCGGCACCGACCGCACCAGCTATTCGCTGCGCACGCTGTCCGACCCGGCGCTGCTGAACAAGGCCGTCACGCTGGCTTCGCGCGAGATCGGCGAGCCGGCCTTCCCCGACGACGTGTGGCAGCGCGAGCGCGAGCGCATCAACGCCGCCATCAAGGAGGCCAACACCAAGCCCGCGACCATTGCGGGCCGCGCGTTCGCGCAGACGGTGTACGGCACGCATCCCTACGGCCAGGAAGTGACCGAGGAAACGCTGGCGCGCATCGACACTGCCGCCATGCGCCAGCGCTACGAGCAGCTGATGGTGCCGTGCCGCGCCAAGCTCAGCATCGTCGGCGCCGTCACGCGCGCCGAGGCCGAGACGCTCGCCAACACGCTGCTGTCGCGCCTGCCCGGACCGGAGGCCTGCACACCGCTGCCGGCCATCGCGCCCGTGGCCGCGCTGACCGCGCCTAGGGAAGAGCGCATTCCGTTCGACTCGGCACAGGCCCATGTCTTCATCGGCCAGCCCGGCTATCCGCGCAAGGACCCGGACCACTTCGCGCTCACGCTGGGCAACTACGTGCTCGGCGGCGGCGGCTTCGTGTCGCGCCTGACCGACCAGGTGCGCGAGAAGCGCGGCCTCACCTACAGCATCTACAGCGGCTTCGCGCCGGGGCTCGAGGCGGGCGCGTTCCGCATCGGCTTCCAGACCCGGCCCGACCAGGCCGAGGAAGCGGTGAAGGTGTCGCGCGAAGTGCTCGCGAAGTTCGTGGCCGAAGGCCCGACCGCCAGCGAGCTGAAGGCCGCCAAGGACAACGTGATCGGCGGCTTCCCGCTGCTGCTCGACAGCAACCGCAAGCTGATCGGCAACGTGGCCAACATCGCCTGGCACGACCTGCCGCTGGACTATCTCGACACCTGGACCGCGCGCATGAACGCGGTCACCGCGGCCGACATCAAGGCCGCGTTCCAGCGCAAGCTGCAGCCGGAGCGCATGGTGACGGTAGTGGTGGGCGGCAAGCCCGCCCAGGCCACCGCCAAGGCGCAGCAGTAAGCGACTAGGCCAGGGCGTGCGGCCCCTGGCCGGCGGCTGCGCGAACCGCCGAGCCCAGTTTTTCCAGCAGGCGCGGCGCCGCGCGCGCCTGCTGCCAATAGAGCGGCACTGGCAGCGTCGAACCGGGAACCAGCTCCACCAGCCTGCCTTCCCGGATGGCTTCGGCCACCATGCTGGCCGGATGCATGCCCCAGCCCATGCCAGCACAAGCCGCTTCGACAAAAGCGGTGGGAGAGGGCACCCAGTGCCGCGGCGTCTCGACATTGCGGTGGCAAATGCGCCGCACCCAGCGCGCCTGCAGCCGGTCCTTGCGGTCGAACACCAGGCTCGGCGCGCTCGCCAGCGTGCGCGCACCCACGCCCTTGGCGAAATGGTCGCGCACGAATGCGGGGCTCGCGGCCGCCACGTAGTGCATCGTGCCCAGTGCCTCGCTGTTGCAGCCTGCCACCGGCTTCGCCAGCGCGGTCACTGCCGCCAGCACCGCGCCGCTGCGCAGCCGTTCGGCCGTGTGGTCCTGGTCGTCCACCGTGAGGTCGAGCAGCACCGTCTGCGCCTGCGCCGTGAAGGCTGCCGCTGCCGCGATGAACCACGTCGCGAGGCTGTCGGCGTTGACGGCCACGCGCACCGTCAGCCGCTCGTCGCCGGCCTCGCCGCTGCCCATGCCCAGCGCGGGCAGGGCGTCGCGCAGCTCGTGCTCCAGCATGCCTACGCGCTCGACGTGGCGGCACAGCTGCAGCCCAGCTTCGGTAGCCACGCAGGGCTGGCCGCGCACGAGCAATGCGCCGCCGGTGCGCTCTTCGAGCTGCTTGATGCGTTGCGACACCGCCGACGGCGTGACGTGGAGCGCGCGGGCCGCGCGTTCGAAGCTGCCCTCGCGCACGACGGCTGCAAGGGCGTTCAGGGCGGCATAGTCGAGCATGATGGCGATGAAGTAAAACTGAATTGGCGTTAGAAGGTTTAGTTTGAATTAACCGTGTGCAGGCCGCAAGCTCGGACCATGCAAGCCGTACAAGCCACCCCCGCCTTCGCCAACGGGCTCTTCATGAGCCTGGTCCTCATCGTCGCCATCGGCGCGCAGAACGCCTACGTGCTGCGCCAGGGCTTGCGCCGCGAGCACGTGGGCGCGGTGGTGCTGTTCTGCGCGGCCAGCGACGCTTTGCTGATCGGCGCCGGCGTGGCCGGCATGGCGCAGGCGCTGAAGGGCCGCCCGATGCTGGCCACCGTGCTCGCGGCACTCGGCGCCGTCTTTCTTTGCGGCTACGGGCTGAAGGCGCTTTGGCGCTCGCGCCGGCCGGCCGCGCTGCAGGCCAGCGCGCAGGGCGTGTCGCTGTCGCGCGCGGCCGTGGTCGCGCAGGCTGCGGGCTTCACGCTGCTCAATCCGCACGTCTACCTCGACACCGTGCTGCTCGTGGGCAGTGCCGGGGCGCAGTACGCGGGGTTGCTGAAGGTCTGGTTCGTGGCGGGCGCGGCCACGGCCAGCGCGCTGTGGTTCACCTCGCTGGGCTTCGGTGCGCGCCTGCTTGCGCCGGTGTTCGCCCGGCCACGCGCCTGGCAGATGCTCGACGGGCTCATCGGCGGCACCATGCTCCTGCTGGCCGCCATGCTGGCCCATCGCGCCTTCAGCGGGCTCTGAAGCGGGCTCCGAGGCCAGGGGCGCCGGGCGTTAAGCTCGCCGCATGCCCCAGAAGAAAGCCGCCCCAGCCGCCCGTCCCGCCGCAACCAAGCGCCCATCGAAGCCCAGCGAGGTTCGCATCATCGGCGGCGAATGGAAGCGCACCCGCCTTGCCGTGGCCGACAAGCCCGGCCTGCGCCCCACGCCCGACCGGGTGCGCGAAACCCTCTTCAACTGGCTCGCAAGCCTGGCCGGTGCCGGCGGTGGCGAACTGCCGGGCTGGCACTGCGTCGACGCCTTCGCCGGCACCGGCGCGCTGGGCCTGGAAGCCGCCTCGCGCGGCGCCGCGAACGTGTTGCTGTGCGAGCAGGACGCGGCGCTGGTCGCTCAACTGCAGGCCGCAAAGGCCAAGCTGTCGGCCGAGGCCGTGCGCATCGAGCGCGGCAACGGCGTGACCGCGCTGGAGCGCACGCCCGCCGGCAGCCTCGACGCCGTGTTCCTCGATCCCCCTTTCGACAGCACCGCGCTCTACGAGCCGGCCCTGCGCGCCGCCGCGCGCGCGCTGCGTGCGGGAGGCTCGGTGTACCTCGAGGCGCCGCGCCGCTGGAGCGACGAAGAGCTCGCCGCCTTCGGCCTCGTCGGCTTCCGTTACCTGAAGGCCGGCGCCGTGCATGCCCATCTGCTTCGGCCGGCCCCGGAGGGGACTGCATAATCCGCCGAACAAGCCGCATCGGCAGCATGAGGAAGAAGCAACCATGGCCAGCAACGTGATCGCGGTTTACCCCGGCACTTTCGACCCCATCACCCTCGGTCACGAGGACGTGGTGCGGCGCGCAACCCAGCTCTTCTCCAAGGTGATCGTCGCCGTCGCGGCGGGTCACCACAAGAAGGCGCTCTTCACGCTGTCCGAGCGCATGGACATGGCCCGCGAGGCGGTGAAGCCCTACAGCGACCAGGTCACGGTCGAGAGCTTCTCCGGCCTGCTGCGCGACTTCGTCGTCGCGCGCGGCGGCAAGGCCATGGTGCGCGGCCTGCGCGCCGTGACCGACTTCGACTACGAGTTCCAGCTCGCGGGCATGAACCGTTCGCTGATGCCCGACGTCGAGACCGTGTTCCTGACTCCCAGCGACAAGTACCAGTTCATCTCCAGCACCTTCGTGCGCGAGATCGCCATGCTCGGCGGCGAGGTCCACAAGTTCGTTTCCCCCAACGTGGAGCAGCAGCTGGCCGCCAAGGTTCGCAGCCTCGGCCGTGAATAAACCCCGATGAGCGGCACCCCGCCGCCACGGCTGCATCTTCTGGGCGATGCAGCGCTCTTGTGCGAGCTGCCTGCGCCCGCCACGCTGGCGCAGCAGCAGCGCATCTGGGCGCTTGCCGAGCGTGCGCGCCAATGGCCCGGCGTCGGTGAGACGCTGCCGGGCATGAACAACCTCACGCTGACCTTCGACCCGACCGCGATCGATCTCGACACGCTCACGGCCCATGTGCTGGAGGCCTGGCCGAAGCTGCCGGCCGGTGGCGCGCTGGGCCGGCTGGTCGAGATCCCCGTGGCCTATGGCGGCGAGCACGGGCCCGACCTGGCCGACGTCGCGGCCCACACCGGCTTCACGCCGGCCGAGGTGGTGCGGCGCCACAGCGCGGGCGAATACATCGTCTACCTGCTCGGCTTCCTGCCGGGCTTCGCCTTCATGGGCGGGCTGCCACCCGAACTCGCCACGCCTCGCCGGGCCGAGCCGCGCACCGCGGTGCCGGCGCGCTCGGTCGGCATCGGCGGCGAGCAGACCGGCATCTATCCGCTGGCGTCGCCCGGTGGCTGGCAACTGATCGGGCGCACCCCGCTCGAGCTGTTCGACCCCACGGCCGCATCGCCCACGCTGCTGCGCCCCGGCGACCGCGTGCGCTTCGTCGCGGAAAGCGTGCAGACATGATCGTCGTGCAGAAACCCGGCGTGCTCGCCTCGGTGCAAGACCTGGGGCGGCACGGCCATCGCCAACTCGGCATCTGCCCCGGCGGCGCGCTGGACGTGCTTTCGCTCACGCTGGCCAACCGGCTGGTGGGCAACGCCGACGGCGCCGCGGGCCTCGAACTCACCATGGGCGGCTGCGAACTGCGCTTCGAAGCCGCCACGCGCATCGCGCTGACTGGCGACGACTTCACGGCCACGCTCGACGGCGTGCCGCTGCGGCCCTGCTGGAGCGTGCCGGTGGCGGCCGGCCAGACCCTGAAGCTCTCGGGCGCCAACGCGCCGGGTGCGCAGAAGGCCGGACTGCGCAGCTGGCTCGCGGTGGCGGGCGGCATCGACGTGCCGCAGATCATGGGCTCGCGCAGCACCGACCTGAAGGCCGGCTTCGGCGGCCACCAGGGGCGCCCGCTGCGCAAGGGCGACCGCCTGCCGCTGGGCACGCCCAGGCTCGACGCCGCGCAACTCGCCCGCCGCCCCTTCGGTCTGCGCGGCCCGGACTGGGGCCCCGCGGAAGCCGACGGCGCCATCGCCTTGCGCGTGCTGCCCGGCCCCGAGTTCGAGCAATTCACCCTGGCCGCGCGCGACCTGCTGTGGGGTGAACCCTGGCGCATCACGCCGCAAAGCAACCGCATGGGCAGCCGCCTTGCGGGCGCCGAACTCAAGCGCAAGCGCGGCGGCGACATGCTGTCGTCGGGCGTCATTCCCGGCACGGTGCAGGTGCCGCCGTCGGGCCAGCCGATCATCCTGATGGGCGATGCGCAGACCACCGGCGGCTACCCGCGCATCGGCGTGGTGATCCGCGCCGACTTGTGGAAGCTGGCACAGGCGCCATTGGGCGGCAGGCTGCGGCTGGTGCAGGTCGACCAGCCGCAGGCGCTGGCCGCGTGGGCGCAGCAGCAGCGCTATCTTGCGCAGGTGGCGCAGGGGTTGGCCGCTGCAGGCTGGCCGGGCAGGGCATAGACTTTCCGCAAAGGAAACGCCCCATGCACATCGACCTCAACGCAGACCTCGGCGAAGGCGCCGGCAGCGACGAAGAACTGCTCGCGCTCGTGAGCTCCGCCAACATCGCCTGCGGCTGGCACGCCGGCGACGCCAAGACCATGCAGCAGTGCGTGCGCTGGGCCATGCGCCACGGCGTGGCCATCGGCGCGCACCCGAGCTTTCCGGACCGCGAGAACTTCGGCCGCAGCACCATGCACCTGCCGCCCGACGAGATCGTGGCCAACGTGCTCTACCAGATCGGCGCGCTGGCGGCCATCGTGAAGGCGGAGGGCGGCAAGCTGTCGCACGTGAAGGCCCATGGCCAGCTCTACAACCAGGCGGCGAAGGAGCCCGAGTTGGCCGACGCGCTGTGCGAGGCGGTTCGCCGCTTCGACCCCACGCTCAAGTTCTTCGGCCTCGCGGGCAGCGGCATGATCGACGCGGCCCGCCGTGCCGGCCTGGAGCCCGTCGAAGAGGTGTTCGCCGATCGTGGCTACATGCCCGACGGCAGCCTCGTGCCGCGCAGCGAGCCCGGCGCGCTCATCGACAGCGAAGAGCGCGCGATTGCGCAGACGCTTTCGATGGCGCGGGACCACCGCGTGACGGCCATCGACGGCAGCGCGGTGCCCGTCAATGCGCAGACCGTGTGCCTGCATGGCGATGGCGCCCATGCCCTGGCCTTCGCGCGCCGCATCCGCGAACGGCTGCAGGCCGAAGGCATCGCGGTGCGGTCGGCGGCCTAACGCTCAGGGCCCGCTCAGAACCGTTCCCACTCGCCTTCGGCCATCGCCAGCTTGGGCGCCGCCGCAACGGCCGCCACGCGGGCGCGGACGGGCAGAGGCGCTGGCGTCTTCGCCTTGCCGGCCTTGGGCTTGATGACCGGTGCGACGAGCACGGCGCCCTGATGGCGGTCGTCCAGCTTGAACACGCTCACGGCCTGGAGCAGGTTGCCCGCCTGGTCCCGCAGCGAGGCCGCCGCGGCCGAGGCTTCTTCCACCAGCGCCGCGTTCTGCTGCGTGACCTGGTCCATCTGCGAAATGGCCTGGTTGATCTGCTCGATGCCCGAGGTCTGCTCCTGGCTCGCGGCGGTGATCTCTCCCATGATGTCGGTCACGCGGCGCACGCTGCCCACGATGTCGTCCATCGTGCGGCCCGCCTCGCCGACGAGCGCCGTGCCGGCGTCCACCTTGCTGACCGAGTCGCCGATGAGATCCTTGATTTCCCTGGCTGCCGCGGCCGAGCGCTGCGCCAGGTTGCGCACCTCGCCGGCCACCACCGCGAAGCCCCGGCCCTGCTCGCCGGCGCGCGCTGCTTCCACCGCGGCGTTGAGCGCCAGGATGTTGGTCTGGAAGGCAATGCCGTCGATCACGCCGATGATCTCGACGATCTTGCGCGACGACGCATCGATGGAGGCCATGGTCTCGACCACCTTGCCCACCACGTCGCCGCCCTTGAGCGCCACTTCCGAGGCCGACACGGCCAGCTGGTTGGCCTGGCGGGCGTTGTCCGCGTTCTGCTTCACGGTGGAGGTCAGCTCTTCCATGGAGGCCGCGGTCTGCTCCAGCGAACTGGCCTGCTCCTCGGTGCGCGAGGAAAGGTCTTCGTTGCCCTGGGAGATCTGTGCGCTGGCGCTGGCCACGCCTTCCGCGTTGCCGCGCACCAGGCCCACGGTGCGCGCCAGGCTTTCCTGCATGCGCTGCAGCGCGGTGAGCATGCGGCCGGTCTCGTCGGTGGACTGCACCTCGATCGCCTCGCCGAGGTCGCCCTGGGCGACGCGGTCGGCCACCGCGACGGCACGGTTGAGCGGACGCGTGATGGAGCGCGTGATCAGCCATGCCGACAGGATGCCCACGATGGCGGCAAGCACCGAAGTGGCGACCATGATGTCGACCGCGGTCTCGGCGGCATCGTTGGCCGCTGCCGAGGCCTGGTTCATCTGCCCGCTCGTGAACTCGACCATATCCCGCAAGGCGGCCAGGTATGCGGCCTGGGTCTTGTTGCGCTCGCCGAAGAGCATCTGCGTGGCTTCTTCCGGGCGATTGGCCATGGCCAGTTCGGCCACCGCGTTGGTGAAGGAGCGGTAGTCGGCGAGGCGGGTCTTCAGGGCGGCCAGCAGTTCGCGGCTGCGGTCGTTGTCCACCAGCTTGTCGAGTATGGCCATCTGCCGGTCGGTCTCGGCCCTCGACTGTTCCAGCGTCTGCCTGTTGGTGGCCCTGAGGGCCTCGTCTTTTACGAGGATCAGGTTGCGTGTCATGCGCGTCACGTCGGCTGCCTGATAAGACATCTCGCGCGCGGCTTCGATCTTGGGCGAGATGTTGGACGTGATGCGCGTGGTCGTGGCGTCCAGGTAGTGAAGGCGATTGATGCCCACGAAGGCGACGGCTGCCAGCAGGAGCAGCAGCAGTCCGAACACAAGACCCAGGCGCGCACTGATTTTCAGATTTTTCACGGTAGTGGAGGAAGTTGACGACGAAAGGACACCTGTGCGCTGCAAGCGGCCTTGCCTTTTTCTGTACAACGCACGACCTGTTTTCTATCGACGGCGGCGGACGAAGGGATTAGAGGTTTTTTTGCACTTAACACTTCCATAAAGTTCATGAATGCCTGCGGAAGCGCGTTTGTTGGCGTTTGCAGGCGCCCGTTGCGCAATCCGTTCGGTCGATGATGTCCGCCCTTGTCGTTCTTTCCGGAAATTCGAAATTGAGCTTGTTGAGTTTTGGCAGACGGTCATTCGTGGACCTCAATGAGTTGGCTCTCTTTCTGCAGGTGGCCCGCCTCGGGAGCTTCGCGCTGGCGGGCAAGGCCCTTGGCGTTCCCGCCAGCACGGTGAGCCGCCGGGTGAAGAACATCGAACAGCAGCTGGGGGTGCGGCTCATGCAGCGCTCCACGCGGCGCCTCGTGCTCACGGAGGCGGGGCGGCTGCTGGTGCAACGCTGCGAAGCGCACTTCAGCGCCATCGGCGAGGTCACCCGCGAAGTGCTGGACGGCGTGGGCATGGTGAGCGGCACCTTGCGGATCGCCACGCCATCGGACTTCTTCGACTGGTTTCCCCTCGGCTGGATCGGGGAGTTCCGTGCCATGCATCCCAAGGTGCGGCTGGAGATCTTCGCGCAGGACGCGCTGGCCGACGTGATCGGCGACGGCATCGACATCGCGTTCCGCGCGGGCAAGCTCGAGAACTCCCGCCTGGTCGCGATCCTGCTCACGACGACTTCGGTCTTCCTGGTTGCGAGCGCGGGCTACCTGTCGTTGCGCGGCACGCCACGCGATCCCGAGGACCTGGCCTCGCACGACGGGCTCATGTTGCGCAGTTCACCAAGCCAGAGCCAGCGCGAATGGCGCGTGGTGGGCCCTGCCGGCGAGGTCCGCCTGGAGGTGCAGAGCCGGTTCAGCGCCAACGCCATGGGTCTGCTGCGCGATGCGGCCGTGGAGGGGCTCGGCATTGCGCTGCTGCCCGAGGTGCTGATCCGCAGCGAACTCGATGCGGGACACCTGCAGCGCGTGCTGCCCGAGTACGGCCAGCCTTCGGTCAGCCTGTCGCTGCTGTACCCGAGCCGCCAGCAGATCCGCAAAGCGGCTTCGGCGTTCGTGGAGTTCGCGGTGGCCAAGTTCGGCGGCAAGACCGCCAGGCGCTGATCAGGCGAAGTGCTTCGCGAGCCAGCCGTTCAATGCGGCGTTGACGACTTCGGGCTTTTCCATCGTCAGCATGTGGCCGCACGCGGGCACCCACACCACTTCGGCCTGCGGCAGCAGCGCGGCCATCTCGCGGGTGCACTCGGGCGGCGCGAGCTTGTCGTCGTCGCCGCACATCAGCAGCACCGGCGCGCGCACCGAGCCCAGGTGCAGCCGCGCGTCGGGCCGCCGCATCACCGCGCGGTTCTGGCTGATGAGCTGCTGCGCGCCCGCGCCAAGCACGATGTCGAGGTAGCGCTGCACCAGCACATCATCGGCCGCCTGTGCGGGATGAAAGGCGAAGTAGACGTTCGGCTCTATCACGTCGCGCAACTCGCCGCGCTCGAAGTACTCGATGGCGCCTTCGCGCAGCGTGAACATCTCGGGCGTCTCGGGCCGTGCGCTGGTGCCCAGCAGGGCGAGCCCGGCGATGCGGTCGGGCGCCTGGCGGGCCGCTTCCATCGCGACCATTCCGCCCATCGACGCGCCGCACAGCACCAGCGGGCCGTGGTTGTCGCGCAGCACCGCGGCGGCCATGCCCTCGATGGTGCCGTTGTGCCGCTGGGCGTCGCTCACGCGGGTGTCGAAGGCGGGGGGAAGTGCGGGGATCTGGGCTTCCCAGATGCGCTCGTCGCAGGCGAGGCCGGGCAGCAGGACTAGATTTGGCATGGGTGGATTCTGCGCGATCATGGCCACCGGCGTAACGTCATAGGCTTCATGGCCAGCAGCCACGGCAGTCTTCGGTCGACATACTTTGCGGTACATGTCGAAGGACTCCGAAAAATGAATCTGGTCGAACGCGTGCAGTCCATCCTGCTCAAGCCCAAGGCGACCTGGCCGGTGATCGATGCCGAGCCGGCCGACCCCGCATCGCTCTACAGGAACTACGTGATGATCCTCGCGCTGATACCGGCGGTGGCGAGCTTCATCGGCCTTTCGCTCATCGGCATCGGCGCCTTCGGCATCAGCTTCCGCGTGCCGATCGTCTCGGGGCTCGCGCACATGGTCGTGGGCTATGTGCTGTCGCTGGTGATGGTGTTCGTGCTCGCGCTCATCATCGACGCGATGGCGCCGACCTTCGAAGGCACGAGGAGCCAGATCGGCGCGCTCAAGCTGTCGGCCTATGCCAGCACCGCGGCCTTCGTGGGCGGCGTGTTCAGCCTGCTGCCGTCGCTGTCGATCATCGGCGCGCTCGCGGCGCTCTACGGCATCTACCTGCTCTACACCGGCCTGCCCGTGCTCATGCGCTGCCCACCCGACAAGGCGGTGCCGTACACGGCCGTGGTGGTGGTGTGCGCCATCGTCGGCGGCGGCATCATCGGCTGGGTGCTGGCGCTGCTCACGCCGTCGCCCATGCGACTGGGCGCGGCCTCGCCCGCCGATGCGGTGGCGGCCTTGCAACAGCTGGTTGCGGCAAACGCCTGAGCCGTCACGCCCAGCGTGGAAAATGGGCGCAATGCCCACGCCCAAACCCGACTCCACCACCGACCTGATCCTCATCCGCCACGGCGAGACCGCCTGGAACCGCGAGTTGCGCTTCCAGGGCCATGCCGACGTCCCGCTCAACGACATCGGCCATGAGCAGGCCCGCCGCCTCGGCCTGCGGCTGGCCAGCGAAACCGCGGTGCAGCACATCCTGAGCAGCGACCTGATGCGCGCGCAGCAGACCGCGGCACCCGGCGCGCAGCAGCTGTCGCTGCCGGTGGTCACCTCGGCGGCCTTGCGCGAGCAGTTCTTCGGCGTGGCCGAGGGCATGCGTTCCGACGAGATCCAGAGCCAGCATCCGCGCGCCTGGGAAGAGTGGCTGGAGTTCCGCGAGGACCACGCCATGCCCGAGGGCGAAACGCCGCGCGAGTTCCACACCCGCATCATCGCGGCGCTGGGCAACATCGCCGCCGCGCACAAGGGCCAGTACCTGATCGTCGTCACCCACGGCGGCGTGCTCGACATGGTGTGGCGCACCGCGCGCGGCCTGAGCCTGAGCGGACCGCGCCGCAGCGAGATCCCCAACGCGGGCTTCAACCGCATCCGCATTGCCGACCCCGCAAGGCCCGAAGAGATCGAGATCGTCGACTGGGCCGACACGCGCCATCTGGCCGACCTGCCGCCGCAGCCGACCTACGACCAGACGCGGCACCTGAAGAACAAGGACTGAGCGTCCCCCGCCCGCTCAGCCCCGCAAGAGCTGGCCCAGCCCCAGCCGCTCGTAGACAGCGGCCGTCTGCCGGCGCAGGCGCAGGGACTCCGGCTGTCCGTTGAGCTGCTGCTGAAGGATGCCTTGCGCCCCCGTCAGCGAAGCCTCCGTGCCGGTGCGCACCAGCGCGTCAAGGTAGAGCTGCTCGAACAGGTCGCGTTGCGCATGGCTGCCGCCGATCTCGATCATGCGCGGCAGCGCCGTGCCCAGCCCTTCGATGGCCGCCGCGAGATCGCCGCGCGCGTGCGCCACCAGTCCGTGCGCCGCCGGCACGCACACGCGCTGCCAGGCGGCGCGCGTCGAGGGCGGCGCATGCGGCGCGAAGGCCTCGATGTTGCGCAGCAGCACATCGGCCTCGAGCCTGCCGGCACGCGCAAGGCCGTAGAGGTACTGCAGGTCGAGAAAAGGCAGCACATGGTCGGCCTGCCGCTGCAGCAGGTAGCCCGCCACGTCGTCCCATCGCGTGCCGACGTCGATGCCGGCAAGCTCCAGCCGGGCCAGCAGCGAGACCGCGCCGATCTGGTCCTGCGAGTAGTCCTTGACCACGCCCCAGGCGTGCTGGTCGTACACCGCGAGTGCCTCGGCGTCATGGCCCAGGTCGATCAGGAACAGCGCCACGTGCCACCAGTTGTGGGTGACCATGAACGAGTTGAGCCCGGTCCATGTGTCGCTCACGCTCTTCATGAATGCCAGCCCCTCGGCGAGCCGGCCTTCGGTGAGCATCACATGCGCCAGCGCATGGTGCGCCCACGGCTCCTTGCGGCACATGCCGATGGCGTGGCGCGCACTGGCTTCGGCCTCGCGCATCAGGTGGCACTGTTCGTAGCCGAACGCGGCCATGCCGTGCACATAGGGCACGTCCGCCGCATGCGGCAGCACGGCCAGCGCCAGCCGCAGCATGCCGGGGCAGTCGCCGGTGTTGAAGCAGTGGTACTGGCCGAGCTTGACCGACACCAGGTCGCGCGGATGCTCGCGTGCCTGCTCGGCGTGCAGCGCGATGGCTTTGGCGATGTCGCCCTTTGCCCAGGCCTCGATGGCCGCGATGTAGCGGCGCTCGCGCGGCGTGGCGCGCGCGGCGCCGGCCAGTGCCTTGTCCAGGAAGGGCCGCGCATTGGCCACGGCCTCGCGCGATTCCGCGAACAGGTGCAGCGTGGCGCAGTAGGCCTGCACGATGGGGCTCGCGTCGGTATCGGCCGCCGCGAGCAGGTTGACGGCGCGGGCCTCGGTCGAGACGAAGCCCATGACGAAGTCGTCGACCAGCGGCAGGCTGGCGGCGTCGTCGAGGGTGAGCGGGTTGCCGAGGCTGTCGGCGAGAGATTTTCCGGAGGGCATGGCGGCATGGTGCCATGCCCCCGGAGATGCTTCAACGGCTCAGACGCCGGCCTGCTGGTGCCGGTACTCCTGCGTCTGCCCGCCATAGCCGTAGGCCGCGGCGCGCGCATCGATCACGTGGATGTACGACACCTCGTGCAGGTCGGGCCGGATCTTCGCCATGGCCGCATGCACCTCGCGCAGGTAGCGCGCCTTCTCGGCCTTGGTGTTGGTCTCGTCGGTGACGCTGATGTCCAGGTGAAATGCCGACTTGCCGAGCGAGGCGAGCGACTGGCCGCCGATGAACCAGGCGTCGGCGGCGATGTACTGCACCGTGATGGCGATGACCGGCAATTGCTTGCCGAGCACGCTCTGCGTGAGTTCGGCAACCGTGTCGACGGTCTTGCGGGTGAGGGCGGCGTCGGGTTCGCCGGAGAGGTGGACAACGATGTGGGGCATGGTGGGCTCCTTGGTGAAGGGTGGGTCGATGGGGTGATTGTGGGCGCCCCTTTGTCATCGGAAAAGCAGGAAGATATGATGGGATTCATCGGATAAACGGATGGATTGACCATGCAAGGCTTCGACCTCGAGCAGCTCCGCACCCTCGCCGCGGTGATCGACGCGGGCAGTCTCACGGCGGCCGCGCCGCGCGTGTTTCTTTCGCAGTCGTCGGTCAGCGAGCAGATACGCAAGCTGGAAGAAAGGGCGGGCCAATCGCTGTTCACGCGCAGCAAGGCCGGCGTGTCGCCTACGGAGGCCGGCACCCGGTTGCTGGCCTACGCAAGGCGCATCCTCGCGTTGAGCGACGAGGCGTTCCGCGACCTGCACGGCGAGGTGCTGCAGGGCGAACTGCGCCTGGCCGTCACCGACTACTTCCGCCCCGCCGACCTGACGCGGCTGCTGGGACGGCTCGGCGAGAGCTACCCGCGCGTGCGGCTGCACGTGAGCATCCTCAAAAGCGACGAGCTGCGTGCCGCCTATGCACGAGGAGATTTCGACGTGGGCCTCGGGATGAACATCACCGGCGTGTCCGCTGGGCAGCCGCGCGCGCCGGTGCTGCGGCGCGAGTCGCTGGCGTGGCTCGGCGCGACGGGCATGCGGCTCGTGCGCGGTGAGCCGGTGCGGCTGCTCGTCCTGCCGGACACCTGCTCGCTGCACCAGTTCACTGTCGCCCTGTTGCGGCGGCGGCGCGTGGCCTATTCGCTCGCGCATGTGGCTTCGGGCGTGGCGGGGCTGCAGTCGGCGCTGGCCGCGGGGCTGGGCGTGGCCTGCCTCAACGAATCCGCGATCAGCGAGGGCGTGGCGCGGCTGGCGACGCCGCACGGGCTGCCGCCACTGCCGAAGGTGGTGTTCCAGTTCCTGCCGGCGCGGCGGGGGGAGACGGCGTTCGTCACCAAGGCCCGGGAGCTGCTGGCTTCCCACCTCGCGTGAGCTCCCCGGCCAGGCTCAGGGGCAGCCTTCGGCCACCGCGCGGAACACGTCGATCAGTTCCGCCTCGTCCTGCTGCGAGCCGTAGTCGCTGAGCTTCACCACGACGGTGTGGTGCCTGGGGTTGACGTACACGAACTGGCTGTAGACGCCGATCGCGCTGTAGTCGCCATGCTTCTCGTAGCCGGGCGGGTGCCACCACAGCGCCGCGTACATCCAGCCCGGCTCCGCCTCGGCCACCGGCGTGGTGATGCGGGCCATCCATGCGGGCGAGATCAATGTGCGGTCGCCGACCTTGCCGCCTGCGAGCGCGAGCAGGCCGAGCTTGGCGAAGTCTCGCGGCGTCGCGTTCAGGTTGCCAAAGCCTCTCTCGATGCCGCCGGCATGGTCGAGGTTCCAGCTCGCATCGTCCTGCGCGCCTAGCGGGCCCCACAGCCGGCGCTCGAGCACCTTCGCAAGGGGCTCGCCTTCGACCCGCGCCACGATCATCGACAGATACTGCGCGTCGATGCTGCGGTACTCCGACCGGGTTCCCGGTGGGAATGCGAGCGTGCGGTTTTTCATCACATAGCTGCGAAGCTCGGTGGTGATCTGCATGCCGCCTACGCCGGTGAAGGGCTTGAGTTCCGAGTAGTCCTCGCTCACGTCGATGCCGCTCTTCATGTCGAGCAGGTCGCGCACGGTGATGTCGTCGAACTTGCCGCCGGTGGCGAACTCGGGCAGCACCGCCACCAGCTTCGTGTCTTCGGACAGCTTGCCTTCGGCGATCAGTTGCCCGACGAGAATGCCCACGACGGACTTGGCGATGGACCACGAAGACTCGCGCGCCGTCTTCTTGCCTGGCTCGCTGTACCACTCGTTCACCAGGGTTCCGCGGCACATGACCAGGAACGCGTTGGTCCGGGTCTCCCGCAGCACGCTCAAGATGTCGGCGTTGTTGCCTTTCCAGGGCACTGTCGCGGCAAGGGGCCGCAACTGCTCGGGAATCGGCCGCGGCTGCGGCGAGGCGGCGATCGTGCGGGTGTCGTAGAGCGCCTCTACTTCCGATCTTGGCGTGAACAGGAACCGGACGAGGAACACCGGGTTCTTCATCTCGATCGCGGCGGTGAAGGCGAAGCCGCCGGCGATCACGATCAGGACGGCTACTGCGGCGACGAGCCCAGGCTTGCGGCCCCGAGGCCTGGATGCCGCAGTTGAAATGCCCATGCGAGTGTCCCTTCTTGATGTGATGCACTCAGCATGGGATTTTCTCGCAGCTACGCCGAGTTCACTCGCGCCTGGATCATCTTCCAGCCGTTGCCCGCGGGGTCGCGAAAGCCTGCGTCCACGCTGCCGTAGCGTTCCATGGGCTCCTGCGTGAACTCAACGCCCAGCTCACGCATCCGCTGGCAGGCCGCTCGGCAGTCGGCCACGTTCAGGACCAGCGGCGGCATCGCGCCCTTGGCCACCATGGCGCGCAGCGTCTGGGCGGTCGCCTCGTCGTGTACCGGCGGCCCGGGGGTGAACAGCCCCAGCTCGAACGACGGCTGTTCCGGATGCTTCACCGTGAGCCAGCGATAGGCCCCGTTGCGAACGTCCGCGTGGACGCGGAATCCGAGCTTCTCCACATAGAACGCCAGCGCCTCGTCCTGGTCGTCCACGTACAAACCCACTACACCGATACCTTGGCTCATTGCATCTCCTTGGTTGAAAGCCGGTTTGTACCGGTCGCCGTGCGGCGGCGCTTCTCCGAAACTGCTTCGGTGAGATCGGGCCGTTGCGCGGCCTTGAGGACACACGCCGGCATGTGCTCGAGTTGCCGCGCCGCGGCCTGCAGGCGCGGGCGAAGCGTGCTGGGGCTTTCGCCCGTGACGTCGCGGAAGGTGCGCCCGAAGGTGCCCAGGCTTTCCCAGCCGGTGGCGAAGGCGATCTCGGTGATCGGCAGCTCGGTGTCGCGCAGCATCGCCGTTGCCCGCTCGATGCGCCGCGTCAGCAGGTAGCGGTGCGGCGGCATGCCGAAGGCCAGCTTGAACGAACGCGCGAAATGGGCTTCGGAGACACCGCTCACCGTGGCCAGCCGCTGCACCGGCCAGGCTTCGTGCGAAGCGGCGTCCATGCGGTCTTTCGCGCGCAGCAGGCGGCGCAGGAGCTGTGGGTCCTGCATGGCGGCGCCCTCAGCCGGTGCGGGGGACGGGGCGCGGGAGTCTTTGCGGGAGGGCATGGCAAGAACGCCAAGGATGGGTGGCGTACGGCGAGCTTAGCTGGCTTCGCCGTCCGCCGAACCATGCTGCCCGTCGCTGGCAGTTCAGGCCGCCGGCTGCGGGCGATATACCGTCTCGCCATTGCCTCGCGGCAGCGTGCCCGGCCTGTCCGGCAGAACGGCCAGCGAACCGGCCACCGCGAGCGCCTGGTCGCGGCGGCGCGCATCCTCGGCGTCGTGCGACCTTTCCGCCTTCTCGACGCTCGACAGCAACTGGCGCACGTCCGAGACGCGCTTGCGCTCGAGCGGGTTCGTGGTGTCGGACTCCAGCTTGCCCATGAGGTAGCGCTGGACGCGGGTCGACTCGCTCGCCGACTGCTCGACCGTCGCACCGATGCGCTTGCCGTCCTCGTAGGTGATGTCGGCGGACGCCTTGGCCTGGTCGTCGATCCGCACGTATTCGTAGAACTGCGATTCCTTCGAAGCCGTGAGAAGGAGCGACAACTCCGGCGTCAACGGGCGGTGGAAGCTCGCGCTCAGTTGCGCCTGCTGGTCCTGTTGGATGTTGCGATTGCGCGGATCCTTGCCGGTCACGCTGGTGCTCTGCGAGAGCTTGTACGAGAAGGTGTCGATTTCCTCCGGCCGCATCGGATTCGAGGAAACCGGAGGCTGCGCCATCGACGCATTGAAGTCGGCCAGGCCGCTGAGCAGGCTGTGGTCGCCCGCGTTCAGCGCGATCACGCCCGGCGCCTCGCGGCCCGCGACAGGTGCCGTCACGCCGTAGTTGCTGTTCATCTGCGAGAACGCGTCCTTGAACATCGACACGAGCACCGCGTCGCCCCGGCCCCGGCTGCCCGCCGCATCGGCCTGCTGCAGGTAGCGCGCCATGGCCTGCGCCTGCTGGGTGGCGGTTCCGAGGATGGCCGGATTGGATAGGTCGACGTCGACCTTCACCGTGCCCGACGGCCCGGTGGCGTTCACCGAACGCGACTTCGCGTCGGCATGAAACTCGAGGGTGTTGATGGCGCCCTTGCCATCGGCCTTGATGCTGGCCTTGAAGTCGATCGACGACAGCACCGCCGGATCGAACTTCATGAGGCCGCCGAGCGCCAGGCGCGGCGGAAAGGCGCTCAGGCCGTCGATGGCCTCCTGGAAGGCGCCCGATAGCTGGACAAGCGCCTTGCTCTCGGCTTCGGTGAGTTCGCCGCCGGAGACCTTGATCTGCATCGCCATGCCGTCATCCTGGCTGCCCAGGCTCAGCTCGACGGTGGCACCGCTGGCCGTGCGGATCGACAGCTTGATCTGGTTGTCGGCGTCGGTGTGCAGCGCCGGGGCGCTCGCGCCTTGCGCCGCCAGCGCCACCGACTGGGAGAAGTCGCCGGCGTCGGTGCCGAAACGCTTGAGCATCGCGGCGCCCAATCCGTTGAACCGCGTTCCGGGAGTGCCATAGACGAGGTTGCCCGCCATCAGCGAGGAGATCGCGTCGTCGGGCTGCCGCTCCCAGGTGGGTGCCGCGACCGTGAGGCCTGACATTGCATAGGTCTGTACGTCGGCCGACGTGGCCGACTGCCCGAGGCTCACCGAAACGGCCGGCGCGGCCGTTGCCGCAGTGTCCACGGGGACCGGCAGGCTGGTGGTGCGCCATGCGGTCGACGCGCCGGAAGTGGCCAGGGGGCTGACAGCGGTCGGGGTGACGATCAATACAGGCTCCTGTCGAAAAAGAAGACGCCCGAGAGCCGGGCACTCTTCCTTATCGGCAGGTTCGCCGGTTCCTGAAGGCCTCAGCCGCCTGCCCGTGGCACCTCGGGCCAGGGGCGCTGCACTTCGCGGATCTGCTCGAAGGCGCGCGAAACGCGAAGCACGCCGAGATCGTCGAAGCGCTGCCCCGCAATCTGCAGGCCGATCGGCAAGCCCGAAGCCGAGTAGCCGCAATTCACCGAAGAAGCCGGCTGCTCCGACATGTTGAACGGCACGGTGAAGCCGATGTGTTCCAGTGGATGCAACGGATCGTTCGTGGGCGAGGGCGCTTCCGCCGCTGCGGGCATGTTCGGCGACACCGGCGAGATCACGTAGTCGAAGCGCGCGCATGCGCTGACGGCGGCCACGCGCGTTGCATGGAACTGGCTGAAGCTGCGGAACACATGCTCGCCGCTGAACTCGGCCGCGCTCTCGGCCCATTCGCGGATGTAGGGCAGCACCTTGGCGCGCTGGTCGGCACGCAGCCCCTTCATGTCCACCAGCGAGCGCATGCGCCACAGGTGGTCCATTCCGTCGAGCATCGACTGCGACATGAACGGCTGCATGGGCTCGACGACCGCGCCTGCCTTCTCGAACAAGCGGGCCGCATGCTCCACGGCGGCCTGGATCTCGGGCTCGACTGCGAGCCCGCAGCCCGCGTCGAGCAGCAGCCCGATGCGCAGTCCGCGCAGATGGTCTGGCGACACGTCGAAGGCGGCCCAGTCGATGTCCTGCGCCGGCAGGCTCATGCTGTCGCGTGCATCGGGCCTGGCCAGCGCCTGCATCATCAGCGCGGCGTCGCCCACGGTGCGCGTCATGGGGCCCGCCGCGCGGCCCATGTAGGGCGGGTCGATCGGAATGCGCCCCAGGCTGGGCTTGAGCGTGAAGATGCCGCACCAGCTCGCGGGCAAACGCAGCGAGCCTCCGATGTCGGTGCCCAGGTGCAGCGGCCCGTAGCCCGCGGCGGCCGCGGCGCCGGCGCCCGCACTGGAGCCGCCCGGCGTGAGCCGCAGGTTCCAGGGGTTGCGCGCCAGCGTGTGAAAGCTGGAGAGGCCCGACGACAACATGCCGTAGTCCGGCATCGTCGTCTTGCTCACGATCACCGCACCCGCTTCTTTCAAGCGCGCGGCAGGCGGTGCGTCTGCGGTGGCGGGCCTGAGGTCGACGGCCGCTGTGCCGGCCGGCATCGGGTCGCCGCGCGTGGCGATGTTTTCCTTGATGGTCGTCGGCACGCCGTCGAGCGGGCTGCGTGCATCGCCGCGCTGCCAGCGCGCCTCCGATGCGCGCGCCTGCTCGAGCGCGGCCTCGGGCCTGAAGAGCCATGTGGCCTGGAGGTGCGGCTCCCAGCGCTCGATGTGCGCTATGACGGCCTGCGTGACCTCCACCGGCGAGAGCTTGCGGTCGCGGTAGGCCGCGGCAAGCTCCTGCGCGGTCAGGTCGTTCAGCCCCACGACAGCGCCGACAGGTCGTTGACGAAGATCGGGTTTTCCTTCCAGATGCCCTTGACGTTCTTCTTCGCCACGGTCGGGAACTGCGGCTGGTAGAGGAAGCCGTTGGCCGCGTCGGTGGCCAGCATCTTCTGCGCGTCGCCGAGCAGCTTGTTGCGCTCCGCGGTGTTGGCGGTGGTCTTGATCTTGTCGAACAGCGTGTCGAAGGCCTTCGACTGGTAGCCCCAGTAGTAGTCCGACTTTGCGTAGTTGCCGAGGTCGAAGGGCTCGACGTGCGACACGATCGACAGGTCGTAGTCCTTGTTGCCGTAAGTGCCGCTGAGCCACTGTGCCCACTCGACGTTCTGCACCTTCACCACGATGCCGATCTTGGCCAGCTGGGCCACGATCACTTCGCCGCCCTGGCGCGCATAGGGCGGCGGGGGCAGCGTCATCTTCAGTTCGAGCGGTGTCTTCACGCCGGCTTCGGCCAGCAGCTTCTTGGCCTTCTCGATGTCGAAGGGGTTGATGCCGGTGGTGTCGACATAGCCCGCTGCGCCCGGCACGTAGTGGCTGCCGATGGGCACGCCGAAGCCGTCGGCCGCGCCTTCGATCACGGCCTTGCGGTCGATGGCCGCGAGGATGGCGCGCCGCACACGCACGTCGTCCAGCGGCTTCTTGCGGTTGTTGATCGACAGGATGGTCTTGGCGCGCGAGCCGGCCAGGATCACCTGGAACTGCGGGTTCATCTTGAACTGCGGCACCACCCGCGTGCCGATGCGCGGGAACACGTCGATGTCGCCCGACAGCACCGCCGCGGCCTGCGCCGCGGTGTCGGAGATGAAGCGGAAGGTGACCTTGTTGATCTTGGCGGTGGCGGGGCTGCGGAAGCCCTCCCACTTGCTCAGCGTGATCGACGAGCCCTTGGCCCAGTTGTCGAGCTTGTAGGGGCCGGTGCCGACCGGCTTGTTGGCGTTGCCTTCGGCGCTCTTGGGCTCGACGATCACGGCCGTGGCCTGGCCCAGCACGAAGGGCAGGTCGGGGTCGATTTCCTTGTTGATGACCACCACGGTGTAGTCGTCGACCACCTGCGTGCTCAGGTTGGCGAAGGTGCGCTTGTCCTTGTTGGTGCTCTTCTCGCCGCCGGCTCGGTCGAACGAGAACTTGACGGCGGCTGCGTTGAAGGGCTCGCCGTTCTGGTACTTCACGCCGCGCTTGAGCTTGAAGGTGTACGTTTTCAGGTCGGGCGAGACTTCCCAGCTGTCGGCCAGCAGCGGCGTGACGCTGCCGTCGGCGTTGATCTTGGTGAGCGTCTCGAGGATGTTGTACTGCACCACTTCCGCGATGGCGGCGGCGGCGCCGCTGGTGGGGTCCAGGCCCGGCGGCTCGAGCGCCATGCCGATCACGATGGCGTCCTTCCTGCCCTGCGCCATGCCGGCGAGCGGGGTGGCCAGCGCAACGGTGGCGCCAGCGGTGGTGAGGAGGGTGCGGCGGTTCAACATACGTGTGATCTCCGGAAAAACAAGCCAGGTTCGAATGACTGCTTCGGCGCGCGCCGTGCCCCGAAGGGAGGCGCGACGCCGCAAAGACACGACACGCAGCACGAAAGATGCCACGTGCGCAACCGGTCATTCTCTCGCAGCGGGGGCGCCGCCGAGCGGCCCGCGGAGCGGTTTTTCCTCGGGACGTTCCCGTAGGCGGCAGGCCCGCCGGCTCAGGCCCAGGACAGCGCCGCGATGTCGTTCACGAAGATCGGCGCGTCCTTCCACAGCCCGCGCAGGTTGCGCCCGGCGATGGTGATGAACTGCGGCTGGAACAGGAACACGTTGGCCGCGTCTTCCGCCAGCACCCGCTGCGCGTCTCCGAGGTAGCGCAGGCGGTCGGCGGGGCGCGCGGCATTGCGGGCCTTGTCGAACACCTCGTTGAACTTCGCCGACTGGTAGCCCCAGTAGTACTCCGGCTTGGTGTAGTTCACCAGGTCGAAGGGCTCGACGTGCAGGATCAAAGAGAGGTCGTAGTTCTTGTTGCCGTAGGTGCCGCTGATCCACTGCGCCCACTCCACGTTCTGGATCTTCGCGACGATGCCGATCTTGGCAAGCTGCGCGGCGATCAGCTCGCCGCCCTGGCGCGCATAGGGCGGGGGCGGCAGCACCAGTTCGAGTTCGAGCGGCGTCTTCACGCCGGCCTCGGCCAGCAGCTTCTTGGCCTTCTCGATGTTGTAGGGGTTGACGCCGGTGGTGTCGACATAGCCTGGCAAGCCCGGCACGTAGTGGCTGCCGATGGGAATGCCGCGCCCGTCCACGGCCGCCTCGATCACGGCCTTGCGGTCGATGGCCGCGGCAATGGCGCGGCGCACGCGCACGTCGTCCAGCGGCTTGCGCTTGTTGTTGATGGCCAGGATGGTCTTGCCGAGCGAGGCGTTGAACACGATCTGGAAGCGCTTGTCGTTCTGGAACTGCGACAGGCTGCGCGACACCGAGGCGTGGGGGAACAGGTCGATGTCGTTCG
The DNA here is from genome assembly GCF_977011995.1 of Variovorax durovernensis. NCBI lineage: Bacteria > Pseudomonadati > Pseudomonadota > Betaproteobacteria > Burkholderiales > Comamonadaceae > Variovorax > Variovorax durovernensis. Next base: position 1,343,948 of record NZ_CDRNCW010000001.1, read on the forward strand.
ACAGCAGCGCGGCGGTCTGCGCGGCCGGCTCGGAGATGAAGCGGAAGCTGGCTTTGCGGATCTGCACCGTATCGGCGCTGCGCCAGCCGTCCCACTTGGCCAGCACGATGCTCGAGCCCTTGGCCCAGTTGTCGAGCCTGTAGGGCCCTGTGCCGACAGGCTTGGTGGCGTTAGTCTCCACGCTCTTCGGCTCGACCAGGATGGCGGAGGCCTGGCCCAGCAGGAACAGCAGGTCGGGCTCGATCTCCTTGGCGATCAGCACCACCGTGTGCTCGTCGATCACCTGCGTCGTGATGTTGGTGAAGGTGCGCTTGTCCTTGTTGGTGCTGTTGGCCGCGGCCGCGCGGTCGAACGAGAACTTCACGCTCTGCGCATTGAAGGGTTCGCCGTTCTGGAACTTCACGCCGCGCTTGAGCTTGAAGGTGTAGGTCTTCAGGTCTGGCGAAATTTCCCAGCTGTCGGCCAGCAGCGGCGTGACACTGCCGTCGGAGTTGATCTTGGTGAGCGTTTCGAACACCGTGTAGAGCACCACCTCTGCAATCTCGGCGCCGGCCTTGGCCGTGGGGTCCAGGCCCGTGGGCTCGAGCGTGAGGCCGATCACCAGCGCATCTTTTTTTCTTTGCGCCAGCGCCAGGGTCGGCAGAGCCAGCGGTGTCAGGGCTGCGGCGCCGGTGGCGAGCAGGGTGCGTCGTTTGAGCATGAAGCGGTGTCCTCGGAACAGGGGGCAAGCATCATCAGCGAGGTGGTGGCCTTTGCGCAACCAGATGCATATGACCCACTCATCCTAAGAACTGCCGGCGACACGCCGGTGTCAGCCCCGTTCAGGCCTGCAGCAGCGTGCCGCCGGTGGGCGTGCGCGGCACGGCTTCGAGCAGCGTGCGCGTGTAGGGGTGCTGCGCGTGCTGGAAAAGCTCGGCGGGCGGGCCCTGCTCGACGATCTTGCCTTTCCAGACCACACAGACCTCGTCGCACAGGTGGTTGACCACCGCAAGGTCATGGCTGATGAGCAGGTAGCTGATGCCGAACTGCTGCTGCAGATCCTGCATGAGGTTGAGCACCTGGGCCTGCACGGAGACGTCGAGCGCGCTCACCGGCTCGTCGGCCACGATGAGCTTGGGCCGCGTGATCAGCGCCCGCGCGATGGCAATGCGCTGGCGTTGCCCGCCCGAGAACTCGTGCGGGTACTTGTCCATGTCGGTAGTGCGCAGGCCGACGGCAGCGAGTGCTTCGGAGGCGCGCTCGCGCTGCTCGGCGCGGCTGGTTTCCGCCAGCGCCTCGAGGGGCTCGGCGACGATGCGCGCCACGGTCTGGCGTGGATCGAGCGAGCCGTACGGGTCCTGGAACACCATCTGGAAATCGCGCCGTGCGGTACGCAGCTCGGCCCTCGGCAGCGTGTGCAGGTCGCGGCCTTCCAGGCGCACGCTGCCGGAGGTAGGCGTGTCCAGCGCCATCACCAGCCGCGCGATGGTCGACTTGCCCGAGCCCGATTCGCCGACGATGCCCACGCTCTTGCCGGCCTGCACCTCGAAGCTCACGCCGTTGAGCGCCTTCACCGTCGGCGGCGGGCCGAAGAGTTTTTCACGCGGCAGTGCGTAGTGGCGCACGAGGTCGGTGACCTGCAGCAGCGGTGGAACAGCAGTCTTCTCGCTCATGGTGCGGCGGCGACTTCGGTCGCGATCTCTTCGAGCCGGATGCAGCGCACCGCATGGTCGTGCGGCAGCATCGTCGCGGGTGGCCGCGTGGTGTGGCAGGCGTCGACGGTATAGCTGCAGCGGCCCGCGAACGGGCAGCCCTTCGGCAGGTCGACCAGCTCGGGCACGCTGCCCTTGATGGTTGCAAGGCGCAGCCCACGCGGCGCGCCGATGGCGGGACGCGCGGCGAACAGGCCCTGCGTGTAGGGATGGGCGCGGCGCGCGAACACGGCCTCGGTCGGGCCGCTCTCGACCACGCTGCCGCCGTACATCACGAGCATCTTCGACACGGTTTGCGCGATCACGCCGAGGTCGTGCGAGATCAATATCAGCGCCATGCCGCGCTCGGCAACGAGGCTCTGGATCAGCTCGAGGATCTGCTTCTGGATGGTCACGTCGAGCGCGGTGGTGGGCTCGTCGGCAATCAGCAGATCGGGCCCGCAGGCCAATGCCATCGCAATGCCGATGCGCTGCCTCTGGCCGCCCGAGAACTGGTGCGGGTACGCATCGAGGCGCGAAGCCGCGTCCGGTATGCCCACGCGTTCGAGCAGCGCGAGCACCTCCTTGCGTGCATCGGCCTTCGAGAGGCCGCGGTGCAGCCGCAGCGGCTCGCCGACCTGGCGTGCGATGGTGTGCACCGGGTTCAGCGCCGTCATCGGCTCCTGGAAGATCATGCCGATGCGGTTGCCGCGGATCTGGCACATGTCTTTCTCGGCGCGGCCCACCAGCTCGGTGCCGTCGAAGCGGATGCTGCCCGTGACCTTGGCGGTCGATGGCAGCAGGCCCATGAGCGACATCACGGTGATCGACTTGCCGCAGCCCGACTCGCCGACGATGCCCAGCGTTTCGCCGCGCTCCAGCGTGAAGTCGACACCACGCACGGCCTCGGCGGGGCCGCGCTGGGTCTGCAGTTCGATGTGCAGGTCCTTGACTTGAAGCAGTGGCATCTTGCTTACCTCGCCCGTGCCAGCCGTGGATCGAGCAGGTCGCGCAGGCCGTCGCCCAGCAGGTTCAGGCCGAGCACCGCGAACGCGATGGCCATGCCGGGGAACACCGCGAGCAGGGGTGACTGGAACATCATCGTCTGCGCCTCGCTGAGCATGCGGCCCCACGACGGCTGCGGTGGCTGCGTGCCCAGGCCGAGGTAGGAGAGCGCGGCCTCCGCGAGGATGGCGATGGCGAAGCGGATCGTGATCTGAACGATCAGCACGGCCGAGATGTTCGGCAGCACATGCTGCATGGTGATGGCGAAGGAGCCCTTGCCGCAGGCGCGCGCGGCGGCCACGTACTCGCGCGACCAGATGGCGTTGGCCGATGCGCGGGTGATGCGCGCGAAGGTCGGGATGTTGTAGATGCCGATCGCGATGATCGCGTTGACGATGCCCGCGCCGAACACGGCGGTCAGCATGATGGCCGACAGGATCGCCGGGAAGGCGAGCGAGAAATCGGTGAGCCGCATGATAGCTTCTTCGACCCAGCCGCGCCTGGCGGCCGCGAGCAGGCCCAGGGCGGTTCCCACCACCAGGCCGATGCCCACCGCGATCACGCCGACCAGGATGGATGCGCGCGCACCTACCAGCAGCAGCGAGGCCACGTCGCGGCCGTAGGTGTCGGTGCCCAGCCAGTGCGAAGCCATCGGCGGCTTGAGCTTGTTGGCCATGTCCATGTCGTAGGGCGACCAGGGCGTCCACACCAGCGAGACGGCGGCTGCCAGCAGCAGCAGCAGGGTCAGGACGCCGCCGAGCATGAAGCTGCGGTGATGCAGCGCGCGGCGCCAGAAGCCCGGCACCTTGAGCGCGGCGGCGCTGGGGGCGGTGATGCTGCTCATATGTCGCCGGCCTTGATGCGCGGGTCGATCACGGCATAGAGCACGTCGACCACGAAATTCACGATGACCACCATGGCCGCGAGCAGCATCACGCAGTTGCGCACCACGATCAGGTCGCGGTTGCTTATGGCCTGGAAGATCAGCCGGCCGAGACCGGGAAGATAGAACACGTTCTCCACCACGATGGTGCCGGCCAGCAGCTCGGAGAACTGCATGCCCATCACCGTGATGACGGGGATCATCGCGTTGCGCAGCACGTGGGTCCACAGCACCATGCGCTGCGACACGCCCTTGGCCCGCGCGGTGCGAACGAAGTCTTCGCGCATCACCTCGAGCACCGCCGAGCGCGTGATGCGCGCGAGGATCGCGGCCTGCACCACCGCCAGAGACAGGGCAGGCAGCAGCAGCGACTTGATGCCCGAGAAGAAGCCATCACCCCAGCCCTCGAAGCCGCCGGCGGAGAACCACTGCAGCTTCACAGAGAACACGAGGATCAGAAGAATCGCGAACCAGAAATTGGGAATGGCGATGCCGACCTGGGCCATGCCCATCAGGCCGACGTCGCCGAGCTTGTTGTGGCGCGCCGCGGCGGTCACACCCACCAGCAGCGCAATGACCGTGGTGAAGAACATCGCCAGCAGGGCCAGCGGCATGGTGAGCGCGAGGCGCTCTAGGATCAGGTCGAGCACCGGCGAGCTGTAGGCGTAGCTGTCGCCGAGGTTGCCGGTGAGAAGGCCGCCGATCCAGTGCCAGTAGCGCGTCCATGCGGGCAGGTCGAGGCCGAGCTTGGTGGCGAGGGCGGCAACCGCTTCAGGCGAGGCGTCGGGCCCCATGAGCATCTGCGCGGCGTTGCCGGGCAGTATCTCGAGGACGAGGAAAACGATGACCGAGGCGCCGATCAGCGTGCCGATCAGCGTGGCAAGGCGCTTGAATAGAAACAGACTCATGGGGCGGGGCGCAGCATAACTGACTCCTGCAACAAATGTGCCGTGAATGTGGCCTTTGTCATTCAGGGGCAGCCTGCCCGCGCGGCCCCGCGATAATCGGGGGATGGCCCTCATGATCACCGACGAATGCATCAACTGCGATGTCTGCGAGCCCGAGTGCCCGAACGACGCGATCTACATGGGCGAGGCGTTCTACGAGATCGACCCGCACAAGTGCACCGAGTGCGTCGGCCACTTCGACGAGCCGCAATGCGTGCAGATCTGCCCGGTGGCGTGCATTCCCGTCAATCCCGAGCACGTGGAAAGCCGCGAGACGCTGCTTCAGAAATACGAGCGTCTCACGGCGATCAAGGTGACGACGGCCGCGTCAACCGGCGTCTGAGCTGGCGGATTTCCGCTTCTTTTTCTTCTTTGGCGCGTCGCTGGCCGTTTTCTGATCGGTCACCGCTCCCTTGAAGCTCGCGCTGGGCTTGCGCGGTTCGCCCGCCAATGTGCGGGCACGGTCCCGCTCTTTTTGCTCGGCCAGTGCGAGCCGCCGTTCGGCGAGGGCCGCGCTGCGGGCCTCCCGGGCGGCCCGCTGGTCGCGGTCGTAGGCCGCCTTTTCCAGCGACAGCCGGCTGCGCTCCATCTGGTCGGCCTGGGTTTTTGCGTTGCGAGTGCCTGTGTCGGCGGCACGGCGGTCTTGCGCGCTGCGGCTGTCGTTCACCCGCACCGCCTTGCCGCCTTCGCAGGGCTGGTCGGCATAAGCGTTGCCGCAGCGCCATGCCGTGGTTCCGTCTTGCGCAAAGGCGCCTGTGGAATGAATGCAGGCTGCTATAGAAAGCATAGCGACGCCGATCCTTGCGGCGCCTGCTGTCGTTTTTCTTCTGCTCTTCTCTCTCATCTTTTATTTCTCTCCCTCCTGCGCTCCGATGGCCGGCTAGGTGGCGGCAGGCGTGCCCCCGTCGCCGGGCTCCCTCCGCGGCGGTTTGGGCCGCGGTGGCTTGCTCGTGTGAATCAGCAGCGTCGCCTTCTCCATCTCGCCTGCCACCAGCGCAGGCGTGGCGTGCAGCGTGCGGACGATGGCGTCTTCGATCGCTTCGCGTTGCTCCTTGAGCGGCTTCTTGAGCACCCAGTTGACCACCTCCGACTTCACGCCGGGGTGTCCGATGCCCAGGCGCAGCCGCCAGTAGTCGCCGGTGCCGAGCTGCGCGTGAATGTCGCGCAGGCCGTTGTGGCCGGCATGGCTGCCGCCGAACTTGAGCTTGGCCTGGCCGGGCACCACGTCGAGCTCGTCGTGCACCACCAGGATTTCCTCGGGCGCGATCTTGAAGAAGCGCGCAAGGGCGGCCACCGACTTGCCCGACAGATTCATGAAGGTCTGCGGCTCCAGCAGCCAGATGCTCTGGCCGCCGATGTTGGCGCGCGCCGCGAGGCCGTGGTAGCCGCGTTCGGGCACGAGGTTGAGTTTCCAGTCGCGCGCCAGGGCGTCGATCCACCAGAAGCCCGCGTTGTGCCGCGTGGCTTCGTACTCAGGGCCCGGGTTTCCGAGGCCGACGAACAACTTGATCATGGCTTGGATTATCCCGCTGCGAAAAAGCAGAAGGCCCGCACGAGGCGGGCCTTCTGCAGCAACGGATGCGAAAGAAGATTACTTCTTGGCAGTCTTTGCGGCGGGGGTCTTGGCGGCCGGAGCCTTGCCACCCTTGGCGGCCGGTGCGGCTGCGGCGGCTGCATCGGCAGCGCCTTCGGCGGGAGCGTCGACTTCTTCAGCCGCCGGCGACACGGCCGAAGCCAGCACCGGGTTGACCTTGCCGTGGCTGACCCACTTCACGCCCTTGGGCAGCTTGATGTCCTTCAGCGTGACGGTGCCGTTCTTCTTCAGGCCCGACAGGTCGACTTCGATGAACTCGGGCAGATCGCTCGGCAGGCAGTTCAGTTCGAGTTCGGTCGTCACGTGATTGACCAGGTTCAGGTCGATCTTGACGGCTTCGGATTCTTCTTCACCCTTGAAGTGCACAGGCACCTTCATGGTCATGCGGGTCTTGGCGTCGACGCGCTGGAAGTCGATGTGCTGCACCAGCTGGCGGAACGGGTGGTACTGCACGTCGCGCAGCAGGACCTTGCTGGTCGTGCCGCCGAGTTCCATCTCGAGCACGCTCGAGTGGAAAGCTTCCTTCTTCAGGGCGTGCCACAGCGCGTTGTGATCGATCTCGATCAGTTGCGGCTGGGTGTCGCCACCGTAGACGATGCCGGGGGTCTTGCCCGTGATGCGGAGACGGCGGCTCGCACCCGTGCCCTGCTTTGCGCGCTCAAAAGCGACGAATTTCATAACTAGCTCCTGTGAGAGTCCACCGCGACCAGTGCGACTCCGGTTCAAAAAGGCCTCCCGCGAAGGAGGCCAGCTTCATGCCCCGGTCAGAACAGGTTGTCCTGATCCGAGAACAAACTCATCACCGACTCTCCCTTGGCAATGCGCTGGATCGTTTCGGCGATCAGCGGCGCCACGGAGAGCTGGCGGATCTTTCCGCAGGCATTGGCGCCATCGGAAAGGGGAATGGTGTTGGTCACGACCACTTCGTCGAGGGCCGAGCCCTGCGTGATGCGCTCGATGGCCGGGCCCGAGAAGATCGGGTGCGTGCAGTAGGCGTAGACGCTCTTTGCGCCGCGCTCTTTCAGCACTTCGGCTGCTTTGACCAGCGTGCCGGCGGTGTCGATCATGTCGTCCATGATCACGCAGTTGCGGCCGTCGATCTCGCCGATCACGTTCATGACTTCGCTGACGTTGGCCTTAGGACGGCGCTTGTCGATGATGGCGAGGTCGCAGTTCAGTTGCTTGGCCAGCGCGCGGGCACGGACCACGCCGCCGACGTCGGGCGAAACCACGATCAGGTCTTCGTAGTTCTTGGCGCGCAGGTCGCCGAGCAGCACTGGCGAGGCGTAGATGTTGTCGACGGGGATGTCGAAGAAGCCCTGGATCTGGTCGGCGTGCAGGTCCATCGTGAGCACGCGCTCGACGCCGACGGTTTCCAGCAGGTTGGCCACGACCTTGGCCGAGATCGGCACTCGGCTCGAGCGCGGGCGGCGATCCTGGCGGGCATAGCCGAAGTAGGGAATGACGGCGCTGATCCGCTCGGCCGAAGCGCGCTTGAGCGCGTCGACCATGATCAGCAGTTCCATCAGGTTTTCGTTGGTCGGCGCGCAGGTCGACTGGACCACGAATACGTCGCGAGCGCGGACGTTCTGGTTGATCTCGACGGTGACTTCACCGTCCGAGAAGCGGCCCACGCGGGCGGCGCCCAGCGAAGTACCGAGGTTGTGCGCGATTTCCGCAGCAAGGCCAGGATTGGCGTTGCCGGTGAAAACCATGAAATCAGGGTGATTAGCCTGCATGAGCGCGTCCCGGCAGTGCAAATTGGCTTAGGAAGCCGCCAAAAGGTTTGTGATGCGTGGCGACCGGTAGGCCGCCGATTATTGCAGCGGGTGGGCTGCAAATGAAGACTGCGGCCATTTGGCCGCAGTCGTTGAAGATTTGGCAGGGGAGAAAGGATTCGAACCTTTGCATGCTGGAATCAAAATCCAGTGCCTTAACCAGCTTGGCGACTCCCCTACACAGGTCGATGGTTTTCACCACCAACCGATATATGTCGCATCGAACCGAATGAACGGTTCGATCATCTCTTCAGGTTGCCCATCCCCAGAGTGGATGGACTTCCAGGTTGCTGCATTGACGAACCTGCCAGCCTTTGGGGGCTTCCAGCAGTTCCGCTTCCTGCGGCGCTTGCGGCATTTTCGCGAACACCGAACTTCCGGAGCCGGTCATCCGTGCCTTTAACCCTTGGGCTCCGAGCCATTCGATGGCGTCGGTGACTGCGGGGCAAAGTCGCTGGGCAACCGGCTGCAGGTCGTTGTGGCCGAAGTCGAAAACCGAAGGGCTCAGAACAGAGCTTTTCAGGTTTGTCGCTTCGAGCGATTCGCTCTCTGCAGCAAAGCCTGTGATTATAGCAACAGGAGTTGAACGTTCAAGATCTGTTGCTGAAAAAATTAATCGGGTATCGAGTCCCTCGGGAGGTTTGGCCACCGCGAAACGCGCGGTAGGGAGTGTAACCGGTGTCAGTTGCTCTCCGACGCCCTCGACCCAAGCATTGCGACCGCCAAGAAAGAATGGCACGTCCGCGCCCAGCTTCAGCCCGATGTGGGCAAGCCGCTCGAGCGGCAGGTTCAATCCCCACAGGCGGTTCAGCGCCAGCAGGCAGGTGGCCGCATCCGAAGAGCCGCCGCCCATGCCCGCCTGCGCCGGCACGTGCTTGGCCACGCCGATGTGGGCGCCTTGGGCGGGCGCGGCGAATGCCTGCAGGGCACGCGCCGCGCGCAGGATCAGGTCGTCCGCGGGCAACTCGGTCGTCAGGTCTTCGCGGCTCAGTTGGCCGTCACGGCGCAGTTCGACATGCAGCGTGTCGCACCAGTCGATCAGCATGAAGACCGATTGCAGCAGGTGGTAGCCGTCGTCGCGCCGGCCGGTGATGTGAAGGAAGAGGTTGAGCTTGGCCGGCGCGGAAAGGTCGTAGATCGCCTTCATGACCGTTCGAACACGATGCGCAGGTCGGCCCGGGGGCTCGGCATTTCGCGGACCGCCGCCAGGCGGCCATTGGCGAGCTGCCCCAGGTCCGGCTTCCAGCCAGGCACGGGATCGTTGCGGCCCGCCAGCCAGCCGAACAGAGCACCCACTGGAATGGCTGCCCCGGTGGCTGCTTCGATGAGCGCATCGACGGAGTCGAAGCGCCGCGTGTTGCTGCCGTCTTTCAGCAGTGCCTCGCCCGGCGACCAGTGCAGCTGCGCAAGCGTGCTGCCGATGGGGGTCGTGAGCGTGAGATCGCCCGAGTCGGGCGAACCGCGCAGCTCGAACAGCGCGGCAAAGGTCTGTACAGGCTCGCTCTCGATGCGAAGCGACATCCGCCCGCTCCAGCTGTCCGAGGCCTTGGGCGCCGAAGCGCGGCCACCTGACAGCTGGGCACAGCCTGCCACTACGAGCAATGCAGCGCCGCCAGCGGCCAGCAGCACGCGTCGCCCATGGTCGATCCGTTGCGGCGCAAGCGCCCTTGCCAGCGTCATGTTCAAGGCTTCACGCGCAGGCGCTTGAGTGTTTCCTGCAGGGTTTCATTTTCGGAGTCGCTCAGCAAGGATTCCTTCCAGATCGTGACCGCGCGGTCCTTCTGGCCGGTGCTCCACAGCACTTCGCCGAAGTGCGCGCCGATCTCGGGGTCGGGCCGTGTCTTGTATGCGGCCTCGAGGATGCGGATCGCCTCGGTCGTGTTGCCGAGGCGGAATTCGACCCAGCCGAGGCTGTCGGCGATGAACGGATCGTCCGGCGCCAGCTGCACTGCCTTCTGGATCAGCGTGCGTGCCTCCTCGAGCCGGATCTTGCGATCGGCAAGCGAATAGCCCAGCGCGTTATACGCATTCTGGTTGTCGGGCTTGAGCTCGATGAGCCGGCGCAGCAGGCGCTCCATGTCGTCGAGGCGGTTGAGACGCTCGGCAACCATGGCCTGGTCGTAGACGAGGTCGGCGTCGTCCGGCGAGGCCGCGGAAGCCTGGGCCAGCATGTCGTAGGCCGCCTGGTATTGCTTGGCGTCGCGCAGCAGCTGCACTTCGGCGAGGAATTTCTGCTTCTTGTCGTCGGCCGTGCGTTCGGGCAGCGAGCGGATGAGTTCGCGCGCCTGCGGCAGCTTGCCCTGTTGCGCGAGCAGGGCCGCGCGGCGGGTTTGCGCGGCGACGATGTCATCTGTTCCGGTCACGCGCGACAGCCAGCGTTCGGCGGCCGGGAAGTCCTTGCGGCGCTCGGCCAGCTGCGCCAACGCAAAGTACGCCTGCGACACGCTGCGACGGCGGTCTCCCGCTTCGCCTGCATCCTTGCTCTGGCTGCCCGAGAGTTCGATGAAGCGCTTGAGCGAGGCCTCGGCGGCTGCGTCCTGCTTGGCCTGCATCTGCAGGCTGCCGAGCAGCAACCAGGGTTCGGCCAGTTCGGGCCGGGCCGCGGTGAGTGCCTGGAGCTGCGCGGTGGCGTCTGGGAAGCGGCGGTTTTCGACCAGCACGCGTGCGTAGGCCACGCGCAGGTCGGGTGCAGCCTTGGGGTTGTTGTTCAGGTAGCGGGTGACGATGGGCTCGGCCAGCGGCTGGCCGGGGTCGATCATCTCGAGCGCCAGCGCGGCCGGGGCGTCGGACGAGGGATCGAGTTCCTGGCCCTTGCGCGCGGCTTCCAGCGCGCCGGAAGCATCGCCCGCGTTCAGGCGCAGCCGGCCCACGGTGGTCCAGGCCAGCGCGCCGGTGGTCGGGTTCTTGAGTTCGTCGGACAAGGCCTGTTCGACCACCGAGGCGGCCAGCTTCTTGTCGGGCGCGCGTGAATAGTTGCGCGTGATCACGGCCATGAGCAGCGGCCGTTCGACCTGCGAGGTGGCCGCCACTTCGGCGCGCAGCAGCTCGGTCGTTTCGCTGATGCGGTTGAGTGCGATCAGGATCTGCAGTTCGATGCGCCGGGCGTCGCGCGAGGTGGGCAGCGTTTCCTGCCAGGCACGGGCCGCGGCCAGCGCCGCATCGCCGGAGCGCGACTGCAGGGCGATCTCGACCGCGCGCTGGAACAGCTTGCCGTCGCGCAGCCGGCGTGCGGCGTCGAGCACCAATGCGTAGCCGGAGCCGGGGTCGCCGGAGCGGGTCGTCAGCTCGCCCATCAAAATTTCGTAGAACAGGTCCGCGGTCAGTGCCGACGGCTGCGCCGCGGGCTCGGCGGCAGCAGCTGCCTTGGCGACGACGGTCTGCTGGGGCTTGGCCGCTGGCTTCCGTGGCGCGGATCGTTCGATGACGGGGGCGGGGCTGTCGGGGGCTGCTGGATCGTTGGTTTGCGCGTGGACGGCACAGGCCAGCAAGACAAGAGACGCGGCCGCCGCAAGGCGGTGTCGGCGGGGCGGAAGGTTCATCCGACCATAATAATCCAGCCTTTTGAACGTGCGCCGCGTGGGGCTTCGTCGCCGTCGGCATTTGCCGGAGATTTACTTTTCATGCCTGAATTACCCGAAGTCGAAGTCACCCGGCGCGGCATTGCCGATCGCATTGCCAGGGCGCGCATCGACGCGGTACGCATCGGAAAACCCCTGCGCTGGGCGCTGATGGTGCTGCCCGAGGCGCTGGTGGGGCGCCGTGTGCTCCAGGTGCGCCGGCGCGGCAAGTACCTGCTGATCGATCTCGACCGCGGCATCCTGCTGTTGCACCTGGGCATGTCGGGCAGCCTGCGTTTCGACGCGGTGCTGCCGCCGCCCGGCGCGCACGACCATTTCGATCTCGTGACCGACCTGGGCACCTTGCGGCTCAACGACCCGCGCCGCTTCGGTGCCGTCGTCTATGTCGAGAACGAAGACGCGCCCTGGGCCATCAAGCTGCTCGGTGGGCTCGGCATGGAGCCGCTGGGCGAAGACTTCGACCTCGACGTCTTCCATGCCGGGCTCAAGAAGCGCAAGTCTGCCGTCAAGCAGGTGCTGCTGGCGGGCGACGTGGTGGTGGGCGTGGGCAATATCTATGCGTCGGAGGCTCTGTTCCAGGCCGGCATCCGGCCGACGCTTTCGGCCGCGCGCATCAGCCGGCCGCGTGCCGCCAAGCTGCATGCGGCGGTGCGCGAGATTCTTGCAAGGGCGGTGGAGAAGGGCGGCAGCACGCTGCGCGACTTCTCGAACATCGACGGCCAGAACGGATATTTCCAGCTCGAGGCGACCGTCTACGGCCGGGCAGGCGAACCCTGTCGGGTCTGCGCAACGCCCATCCGGCTGTTGCGGCAGGGGCAGCGCTCCACCTATTACTGTCCCAACTGCCAGAAATAGCGGCCGGAACCGTCGAGCTAAATAGCCAGGAAACGGTTGTTGCGCGCCTCTCGATGCTATATTTGTAAGCTAGTTTTTACATCTGTCTCTTGAGCCGCTCCTTCAACCAACAACTCGATCAGCACGGCGCCTGGCGAAGCAATTTCGCCCGTCGGCTGCAGTGGCTGTCCCGCTGGCTGACCGAGAACGAGCTGCTCGACCAGGCGGTGGCTGAACGCCTGCGCGGGCTCGAGACGCAGATCCGCACCAGCAAGGTCATGGTCGCGTTCGTGGCGGAGTTTTCGCGCGGCAAGTCGGAGCTGATCAACGCCATCTTCTTTGCCGGCTACGGGCGGCGCATCATGCCCGCGAGCGCCGGCCGCACCACGATGTGCCCGACCGAGCTGGGCTACGACCCCGCGCTCGCGCCGAAGCTGCGGCTGCTGCCCATCGAGACCCGCCTGGAGCCGCACTCGCTCGCGCACTGGCGCGAGAAGCCCACGCGCTGGACTGAGATCGCGATTGACGTGGCCGATGCCGAACAGCTGGCGCAGGCCATGAGCAAGGTGGCCGAGGTGCGCTGGGTCGCCAAGGACGAAGCACGCACGCTTGGCTTCTGGGACGACGAGACGCCCGACGACAACCCGGTGCACGACGCCGAGGGCCGTGTCGAAATCCCACGCTGGCGCCATGCGGTGCTCAACATGCCCCATCCGCTGCTGGAGCAGGGGCTGGTGATTCTCGACACCCCCGGTCTGAACGCGATCGGTGCCGAACCCGAACTCACCGTGAGCCTGATACCGCAGGCGCACGCGGTCGTCTTCATCCTGGGCGCCGAGACCGGCGTGACGCGCTCCGACCTCTCGATCTGGCGCGAGCACCTGATCACCGAAGACGAAGGCAACAACACGCGCTTCGTGGTGCTCAACAAGATCGACACCATGTGGGACACGCTGAGCACCCCCGCGCAGATCGCCCAGCAGATCGAGCGCCAGCGCGAAAGCGCGGCCCGCCTGCTCGAGGTGCCGCTGGCGCAGGTGCTGCCGGTGTCCGCGCAGAAGGGCCTGCAGGCCAAGATCCAGCGCGACGTGCCCTTGCTCGACGCCAGCCGCCTGCCCGCGCTCGAAGCGCTGCTGGGCGAAGGCGTGCTCGGCAAGCGCGAGACCATGCTGCGGCTTGCGGTCGATGCCGGCATGAGTGCGCTGCGCGTCGAGGCCGAACGCATACTGAAGGTGCGCCAGCGCGACCTGTCAGAGCAGGCGCTCGAGCTGCAGGGGCTGCGCGGCAAGAATGTCTCGGTGATCCGCCACATGCGCGCGCGCATCGACCAGGAGCACGCCGAGTTCGAGGGCAGCAACACGCGCATCCTGGCGCTGCGTTCGGTGCAGGGCAAGCTGCTGCGCGAGGTGTATGCCGTCCTCGGCCGCACCGCGCTCAAGGCCGACATGGTGCGGCTGTCGGCCGCGCTCAAGCGCCCCGGCGTCAAGCTCAACGTGCGCAAGGTGTACGCGGAGACCTTCGACTCGCTGCGCAACAACCTGCGCGAAGTGCAGGCGACGACGGCAGAAATCCAGTCGATGCTGCACGCCACCTTCCGCCAGCTCAACGCCGAGCAGGGCTTCACGCTGCAAGCGCCGGCCGAGCCTGACCTTACCGGCTTCGAGCAGGAGCTCAGCCAGATCGAGCGCAGCCACATCCACTACCTCGGCGTGGGCAACCTGCTGAAGCTCGCGCAAGCCGATTTCTGCGACAAGCTCGTGCGTGCGCTGGCCAGCCGGCTGCGGCTGGTGAACGAAGCCGCGATGACCGAGGTCGAGCGCTGGAGCAAGGGCGCGAGCGCGCAGATCGATGCGCAGCTCAAGGAGCGCCGGCGCAACTTCAGCAAGCGCATCGAGGCCATCGAGCGCATCCAGAGCGCGGCGGGCAATCTCGACGAGCGGCTGATGGAGCTCGCCGCGCAGGAAAGCAACCTGGCCGAGCTTCATCTGCGGCTGCGCGAATTCACCACGCTCATCACCCAGCAGGCAAAGCCGCAGGCTGCGGCTGTCGCCGGCGAACTGCGTGCTGCCTGAGTCCCCCGACTTCGCCGCGCAGATCGTGGCCTGGCAGCGCAGCCACGGCCGCAGCCAACTGCCGTGGCAGAATACGCGCGACCCCTACCGCGTCTGGCTGTCGGAGGTGATGCTCCAGCAGACGCAGGTGTCGACGGTGCTCGGCTACTTCGCGCGTTTTCTCGAGCGCTTTCCGGACGTGAAGGCGCTGGCCGCCGGAACCGAAGACGAGGTATTCGGCCTCTGGAGCGGCCTGGGCTACTACAGCCGCGCGCGCAACATGCACCGCTGCGCGCAGGACGTCGTCGCGCGCTTCGGCGGCGAGTTTCCGCGGACGGCGGAAGAACTCGTGACCCTGCCCGGCATCGGCCGCTCCACGGCGGCGGCGATTGCCGCCTTCTGCTTCGGCGAGCGCGTGGCGATCCTCGACGGCAACGTGAAGCGCGTGCTGACGCGCGTACTCGGCTTTGGCGGCGACATGTCCTCGTCGTCGCAGGAGCGCGCCCTGTGGGATCTGGCGACGCAACTGCTGCCCGCCGCCGAACAGCGCGAAGCCATCGCGCACTACACGCAGGGGCTCATGGACCTCGGCGCCACGGTCTGCCTGCCGCGCAAGCCGAGCTGCATGATCTGCCCGGTCGACAAGCGCTGCGTGGGCCTGCGCGAAGGCGCGCCCGAGCGCTATCCGGTGAAGACGCGCAAGCTCAAGCGCAGCGCCCAGTCGCTCTGGCTGCTGCTGGCGCGCGATGCGCAGGGACGTGTGTGGCTGGAGAAGCGGCCGGCGAAGGGGATCTGGGCGGGGCTGCATTGCCTGCCCGTGTTCGACAGCCGCGACGACCTGCTCGCAGCGCTGCCGCCCGACGCGCAACGCGGCACTGAAGACCTGCCGGCCTTCGTGCATGTGCTGACCCACAAAGACCTTCACCTGCACCCGGTGCTGCTCGAAGGCGCCCAGCCGCTCGGCGAGGGCGCGCGCTGGGTCGAAGCGCAGGAGTGGAGCCGGCTGGGCCTGCCGGCCCCGGTGCGCAAGCTGCTGGAGAGCAGCGAGGCCCGATAGAAACCGTCAGTCAGTTCGCGTCGAGTTCGCGGTGCCGCTTGAGCGCACCCCAGCGGGCACCGAACGAACGCGCGAGCTGCTCGACCAGGAACACCGACCGGTGCTGCCCGCCGGTGCAGCCGATGGCCACCGTCACGTAGCTGCGGTGGTCGCGCGCCAGCGCATCGAGCCAGTGCGACAGGAACTGCTCGATGTCGTCGTACATGCGCGCCACGTCGTCATGCTCGCGCAGCCATTCGATCACCGGTTCGTCGCGGCCCGTGAGCGGGCGCAGCGCGGGCACATAGTGCGGGTTCGGCAGCATGCGCACATCGAACACGTAGTCGGCATCCAGCGGCACGCCGCGCTTGAAGGCGAACGACTCGAACACCAGCGTCAGTGCACTTTGCGGCGCCGAGATCAGCGACTTGATGTAGCTCTGCAGCTGCGCCGGCCGGATCAGGCTGGTGTCGATCACGTCGGCGCCGTCGCGCAGATCGGCCAGCAGTTCGCGTTCCAGCTCGATGGCCTGCATCAGCACGCGATGCTGCTCCGGCACGTCGGTGCGGCCTTCCTGCCGCGAGAGCGGATGGCGGCGGCGGGTTTCCGAATAGCGGCGCAGCAGCGCGTCGGTGGTGGCGTCGAGGAACAGCGAACGCAGCGAGATCCCGCCGTCGCGTCGCAGCGCCTCGAGCTGCTGCGGAACGATGGGCAGCGAGACGCCGCTGCGCACGTCCATGGCAATGGCCACGCGCGGCGTCTGCTGTTCGTGCTGTAGCGCGATGAACGCCGTCAGCAGCTCGGGCGGAAGGTTGTCGACGCAGTAGTAGCCCGCGTCTTCCAGCGCATGAAGGGCCACCGACTTGCCGGAGCCCGACATGCCGGTGATGAGGACCAGGTCGAGGTTCATGGCGTGGCCGCCGAAGTCTTGTGGCCCAGCATCTCCCGTGCGTGCGCTAGCGAAGTCTGCGAGACCTTCTCGCCGCCCAGCATGCGGGCGATTTCCTTGGCGCGGTTGTCTTCGTCCAGACGCGACACACCGCTCTCGGTGCGCGGGCCTTCCTTGCCGGCCGCCGCGGTCTGGCGCTTGGCCACCACGAGATGGTGGTCGGCGCACGCAGCCACTTGCGGCAGATGGGTGACGGCGAGCACCTGGCGGTCGCGGCCAAGCTGCTTCATGAGGCGCCCGACCGTCTCCGCGACGGCACCGCCGACGCCGGCATCCACTTCGTCGAAGATCAGCGTCTGCGCCGCGCCGAGCTGGCTGGTCGTCACGGCAATGGCCAGCGCGATGCGCGACAGCTCGCCGCCCGACGCCACCTTGCCGATGGCGCGCGGCGTGCTGCCGGTGTGGCCGGCCACGAGGAAAGCCACTTCTTCCAGGCCGGCGCGGCCGGGCTGCGCCAGCGGCTGCAGATCGACTTCGAAGCGCCCGCCCTGCATGCCCAGGCCCTGCATTGCCTCGGTGACGGCCTGCGCGAGGCGGGGTGCCGCCTGCTTGCGCGCCTTGCCGAGCGCCTTGGCTTCCTTCATGTAGGCCTGCTGTGCGCTCTGCTCGGCACGCTCCAGACCGTCGAGATCGCTTTGCGCATCCAGCGCCTGCAGCTCGGCTTGCCAGCCGGCCAGCAATGCCGGCAGGTCGGCCGGCGTGCGCTTGTAGCGGCGCGCGAGCGACATCCACAGGCCCATGCGCTCGTCCAGTTCGGCCAGGCTTTGCGGATCGGCTTCGGCGTCGCGCAGGTAGCCGTGCAGCGAATGGGCCGCGTCGGAGGCCTGTGCCACGCAGGAGGCCAGCACTTCGCCGAGGTTGCGGAATTCGGGTTCGATGTGTTCGCAGTTCTTCAGCAGCGTGGCCGCGCGCGAGAGCGCGGAGAGCGCGCCGTTGTCTTCGTCTTCCAGCGCCTGGCTGGCGCCCTGGGCCGCGTCGATCAGCGCCTGCGCGTTGGAAATGCGCGAATGGTTGGTCGACAGCTCTTCCCACTCGTCGACACCGGGCGCGAGCTTGGCGACCTCGGAAATCTGCCACTGCAGTCGCTCGCGCTCGCGCTGCAGCGAGTCTTGCGCCGAGCGCGCATGTTCGAGCGCGGAGAGGGCCTGCCGCCAGCCATGCCAGGCGGCGTCGAGTGCGTCGCTGCGCACGCCCGCATAGGCGTCGAGCAGGCCGCGTACGGCCTCGGGCCGGGTCAGGCTCTGCCAGGCGTGCTGGCCGTGGATGTCGAGCAGGCGGTCGCCGAGTTCGCGCAGCTGCGTGGCCGTGGCCGGGCTGCCGTTGATCCAGCCGCGGCTGCGGCCCTGCAGGTCGACAGTGCGGCGCAGCAGCAGCGCGTCGCCGGCTTCGAAGCCGCCTTCGTCGAGCCAGGCGGCCAGGGCCGGGTCGGCATCGAATTCGGCGCTCACGTCGAGCCGCTCTGCGCCTTCGCGCACCGCGCCGGCGTCGGCACGGTTGCCCAGCGCCAGCTGCAGCGCGTCGATCAGGATGGATTTGCCCGCGCCGGTTTCACCGGTCAATACCGTGAAGCCGCCGGACAGGTCGAGTTCGAGTGATCGCACGATCACGAAGTCGCGCAGTGCGATGCGTCGCAGCGCCATTCAGGAGCCTCCCTCGTTCCAATGAAGTTTCTTGCGCAGCGTGTCGAAATAGCTCCAGCCGCGCGGATGCAGGAAGCGCACGCGGAAGTCGGAGCGGCGCACCACCACGCGATCGCCGATCGCCAGCGAGGCGAGCGACTGCATGTCGAAATTGGCGCTGGCATCGCGCCCGCCCACCAGCTCGATGACGATCTCGTCGGCATCGGGCAGCAGCACCGGGCGGTTCGACAGCGTGTGCGGCGCGATCGGCACCAGCACCCAGCCCGGCACCGCCGGGTGCAGCAGCGGGCCGCCGGCCGACAGCGCGTAGGCGGTCGAGCCCGTGGGCGTTGCGATGATCAGGCCGTCGGCGCGCTGGTTGGCCACGAAATGCCGGCCGACCGACACGCGCAGCTCGACCATGCCGGAGGTGGCGCCGCGGTTGACGACCACGTCGTTCATGGCCAGTGCGTCGAACACCGAGGCGCCGTCGCGCATGACCCGCGCGTGCATCAGGCTGCGGTGGTCTTCCTCGTATTCGCCGGCCAGCATCGGGATCAGCGTGGCCTGGTAGTTGTCGAGCGGGATGTCGGTGATGAAGCCGAGGCGGCCGCGGTTGATGCCGATCAGCGGAATGCCGTAGCTGGCGAGCTGCCGTCCGATGCCGAGCATCGTGCCGTCGCCGCCGACCACCAGGCCGAGGTCGCAGCGCTGGCCGATTTCCTCGACCGACAGGGCCTCGTAGCGCGGATGGGCGGGAGCGTCGTCGGCGTCGTCCTCGCAGGTCGAGCGCTCGACGAACACCTTGCAGCCCTGGGATTCGAGAAAGGCGCCAATGCCTTCCATCACGCCGTCGCGCGCGTCGGCCTGCGCGCGGGCGCCGGAAGCCTGGTATTTGCCTATGAGGGCGACGTGACGGAAGCGAGAGGTCATATCTCACAAATTACAACACTAAAATCTTGCAATGCTGGACGACCGTGCCAAGTTGCTGCTCAAGACGCTCGTCGAGCGCTACATCGCCGACGGGCAACCCGTCGGCTCCCGCACGCTCTCGCGTTCTTCCGGGCTGGACCTGTCGCCCGCGACCATCCGCAACGTCATGTCCGACCTCGAGGCGCTGGGGCTGATCGCCAGCCCGCACACCTCGGCCGGCCGCATCCCGACGCATCGCGGCTATCGCCTGTTCGTCGACACCATGCTCACGGCCCAGCGCGAGCAGATGAGCCCGCCGGCGCTCGCGCCCGACCAGCCGCAGAAGGTGATTGCCAACGCGGCGCACCTGCTGTCGAACCTGTCGCAGTTCGTGGGGGTGGTGATGGCGCCGCGCCGGGCCTCGGTGTTCAAGCAGATCGAGTTCCTGCGGCTGTCCGACCGTCGCCTGCTGGTGATCATCGTGTCGCCCGACGGCGACGTGCAGAACCGGGTGATCTTTCCGGAGGCCGACTACTCGCAGTCGCAGCTGGTCGAGGCGTCCAACTACATCAACGCGAACTACGCTGGCCTGACGATCGAGCAGGTGCGCGATCGCCTGCAGTCCGAAGTCGAGAAGCTGCGCGGCGAGATCGCGGCGCTGATGCAGGCCGCCGTGCAGGTCAGCTCCGAGGTGCTCACGGAGGCGCAGGAAGACGACGTGGTGATTTCCGGCGAGCGCAACCTGCTCTCGGTAACCGACTTTTCCAGCGACATGGGGCAGCTGCGCCGCGCCTTCGAGCTTTTCGAGCAGAAGGCGCAGCTGATGCGGCTGCTCGACGTGTCGAGCAAGGCTGAGGGCGTGCGCATCTTCATCGGCGGCGAAAGCCAGGTGGTGCCGTTCGAGGAACTGTCCATCGTCAGCGCCAATTACGAGGTCGACGGGCAGGTGGTGGGCACTCTGGGCGTGATCGGGCCGACCCGCATGCCCTACGAACGCATGATCCAGATCGTCGATATCACGTCGCGTCTGGTGAGCAATGCGTTGAGCCATCGCAAATAGGCGCCGCGGCGCGAATAGAATCGTGGCGCGTGGGCCGTTAGCTCAGTTGGTTAGAGCAGCGGACTCATAATCCGTTGGTCGAGTGTTCAAGCCACTCACGGCCTACCACCATCCCCCGTATCTTCTGGATTCCGTGCCTCGCTATTTCAATAGCGCTGCTCCGCAATCCATGAACGTGCTCCGCAAATCAGCGGGGCGGCTTCGCCTTCCCCCGGCCTCTTGTCGATGCAGTCCGCCGCCATGGCCTCGGTCATGTGGCCGGGCAGGCCCTGCGCCTACCCGGGCTTTTTGGCCCGAAGCCGGTCTTGCTCGCCTTTGTCTTTCGCTGGCGACCGGGCGAGCGGCGCGTCTCGAACCGGGCGATTCGATGACAGGGCGTCATTGCTTGTGAGGCGGCCTCCAGCACAAAGGCTCGGGCGCTTGTCCGACTTTGAAACCCAGGGGGAGTAGTACTTTAGGTCGTCAAAATTCAAAAAGGCAGCCTGCTCCGCAGTCTGAAGACCAATAGTGCGTATCAAGAAGCTCGATAACCTGGCCGCCATCCGCGCGAAATTCGGGGTACCAGCACGCCGTGGTGGCGCAGTCGAAATCAATGGCCGGCGCGGTGTCATCACCGGGATGAGCGGGGATCTCGTGAAAGTGAAACTCCAGGGGACGGACGCTGGCCTGCCATTTCATCCGCACGAGATTACGTATCCCCAGTGTTGATCGGGGTTGTCGCAATGGTGGGCGCAAGCCTACAAATGGGCCGGACGAAGCGTGGAAAGATCCAAGGCAGGGAGCACTGAACACTGATACCTGCAAGCGGAATCTTGTGTGGAGGAATTTGCAATGCCGATGGATTTCCTGCGTCGCATTGAGGAGGCACCCTTTCCCCTCGCCGTTCTCGAGGAGGCTGACATTCATTGCGCGGCCGTGCTCGCCGCGGCGAACTTCATCGACGCGAATCTTCCGGTGCCTGGCGACCGTTCGAAACCCTCCGCCGTCATCCTGCGCATCACCCCGCAGGGTCGGGCAGAACTCAACCGGTTACGAAAGCAATGCACATGAAAAAGCCGCGTCGAGGGCGGCCGGGTGAATGCCGAGCTTCAACCCGTTCGCTCTAGGGGAAGCAGATCGGTGCCCAGCGTGCCCGGCTGGGCCGCAAGGTCCGACGCAAAGGTGAACGCCGGGCCCGCCCGGTGCTGCTTGACGTGGTACATCGCCCTGTCCGCCGCGCGCAGCAGCCGGGCCAGTGTGTCGCCGTCGTCCGGACGGCAGGCTATGCCCAGGCTCATGCCGACCGTGACGCTGCGGCCCTCGTACTCGATCGGCTGCGAGCCCGCCTCGATCATGCGCCGGGCCATGAGGCTCAGGGCCTCGCGTGAAGGCGTGCCGGGCACCAGCACCGCGAACTCGTCGCCGCCCAGCCTGGCAACCACGTCGTCCTTGCGCAATTGCTCGCGAAGCCGCTGCGCGATGGCGATCAGCACCTGGTCGCCGGCCGCGTGTCCGTGCGCGTCGTTCACGCCCTTGAAACCGTCCAGGTCGAGCAGCATCAGGGCGAACGGCTGGCCCTTGCCCAGCAATTCCTCGCCGCGGCTCTCGAAGCCGGCACGGCTGGCGGCGCCGGTCAGCGCGTCGGTGCCCAGGGCCTCCACCAGCTGCTGAGTGCGCGCGGTGAGCGCCTGTTCGGAGCGCAGCACCAGCTGCAGCCGCGAGCCCATGGCCACGGCGAAAACGATCAGCTCGGCCACCAGCGCGCCCTGCGACACGTTCATCTGGTTCGGTGCCCACTCGATCCATCCCCAGCTCGCGACCACGATGGCGCCGATGCCGGCCAGCAGCAGCGCCACGCCGAAGAAGTAGAGCACCGCCGGCCAGTAGCGCCGCCGCATCGCGATCAGCGCGCCGATCACCATCACCACGGTCGATGCAATCACCGAGATCTGCACCAGCCGGAACGTCATCAGCGGATGGGCGCCCCAGTTGGCATAGGGAATGGCCAGCGCGAGCGCGACCGTGAAGGCCTGCACCAGCCAGTCCAGCGGCGGCGCGAAGTGGCGCAGCCGCAGCAGCCGCCTGCCGAACTGCAGCTTGCAGATGGCCCACAGCGCCGGCCCGGCGGTGTAGGCGAAGCCGGCCGCCGCGGGCCAGTGCGCGAACGGGTAGCGCAAGGCGTGGCCGTTGATGCTGGCGAGGGCCAGCACGCCGCAGGCGCAAGACAGCATGTAGAAGCCGTACAGCCCCTCGCCGAACACCTTGAACAGGACCAGGCCGTACACCATCAGGCCGATCAGCACGCCGTAGGTCACGCCGTCGAACATGCGCTTGTCCTGCGTGGACTGCAGGTAGTCGGCCGGGTCCCAGACCGAAACGTCGTAGATGCGCGCGAATGTCGACTCGACCCGGAAGTACACGTTGTAGGTGCCCGGCCCGGGCAACCGGAAGCGCCAGGCCATCTGTTCGGACGCGGCCGGGCGGGTCGCCCAGGGGTAGCGCATGCCGGTGGTGACCGGGTCGGCCAGTGCGTGGCCGTCTTCGTCGTAGGGACCGTAGAAGCGCAGGTCATGCGTCGAGACCGTCGGCACCAGCATGAGCCACTCGCGCGAGGCGTCGGCGGGGTCGGCCAGCCGCATCTGCAGCTTGAACCAGAGCACGCGGTCGGATTCCTTGCCCCGCAGCGGATCGTCGGGGAAGGCGAATCTCGCTTCCTGCGGCGGCGTGCGCACCTGCTCGATGCCCAGCGACCGCGTCTTGTCCTCGAACACCTGCAGATGCTGCACGGCCGGCAGCCCGTTCGGCTGGTGCCGTATCTGCAGCGGCCCGCGCTGCGCATCACCGGCCGGCTGGGCGGCGGCGACGGCCGACAGGAACAGCGCGAGCGCGGCGGCCACCAGCAGGCGCCAGGCGCGGCGCGTGTCGGCGGTGCCGCATGGGAAGAGGCGGGACATCATGGGATGTGCGGCGGGAGGGGCGGGAAAAAAAGGCGGATTGTCGCCCGGGTGTGTATTTCCTGAGTTCTCCCGCGAGCCCCGACGCAAATGGACCAGCCACGATCCGCCCCCGCTCCAGGCGGCCCGGGCGCAACCCGTCAAGCCGGCGGTTTCTGCACCACGACGCCGTACCAGCCGAGCCCCCGGTAGCTCTCGTAGCCCGGCGTTGCGGCGAAAGACACGGTGGTGCTCCCGTCGGACGCGCGATAGAAACCGGTGCGCTGCCCCTGGGTCACCAGGCGGAACTGCTCGTTGAGCACGTCCGCCTTGTCCGAGCTCGCGATGATGCGGAACGTCGAGTCGACGATCATGCAGCGCGTGCGCCGCCATTCCTCGTCGCTGAGCCGCACGCCCTTGATGACCGCCGACGCCTGCGCGGCCCAGTCGAAGAAGATCACCAGGGCACCCAGCGGCCGGCCATCCACGGCGCCGCGCTCGCGGATCGCGGTGGCATACGTGGCGACATGCGCGTTCCCCAGCAGCGGCAAGGCTTCTATGTCGCCGGCCACGAAGTCCGCGCCTGAAGGCGTCTTCATCGCGTCCTTGAACCACCGCGCGCCTGCGATGTTGCGGCCGGTGGCCGAGTAGGCCTGCGGCCGGCCGTTCGCGACCACGGTGCCCGAGGCGTCCACGATCCACAGGTCGAGGTAGACGGTGTAGCTGTCCAGGATCACCGACAGCCGGCGCGACGCATGCTCGCGCGCCGGTGCGCCGCCATCGGCAAGGCACTCGACCACCGCGGAATCGGTCGCCCACCAGCGCACGTCGCACGAGCGCTCGTACAGGTTGCGATCGACGATGTCGATCATGTTCAGCGCGAGGTCCGTGCAGCGCTGCCCCTCGTGCGAACGCATCCGCTCGATCATGCTGTCGCCCAGGTCGGTGAGCTTCGACAGCGAGCCGGCGAGTTCCTTGTTGAGCGCGGTGGTGATGTCTGCGATGCGCGTCGACACCTGCTTGACCTGGTTGGCGACGACCGCGAAGCCCTTGCCCGCGTCGCCCGCACGCGCGGCCTCGATCAGCGCATTGAGCGCGAGGAAGGTGGTCTCCCGGTTGATGTCGTTGATGTCGGAGATTTTCCCGTTGGCAAGCTTCTTGACCTGATGGGTGAGTTCGACGATTTCCTGCGGATTCGACATGGCGTGGCCCTCGGGGTGGATAACAGGTTGTTTTCCACTGCCCAGCAAATATCGGGCCGGGGGCGTGCACTTTCCGATCATGGACAAATGCATCGAACTGCCGGGCAGCGACGCGGCGCCCACGGTGGTCCGGCGCGAGGCGCTGTTCTCCGAACCGGGCGAGCGCACCGCGACATCAGGCAAGGCCCCGACGGTGGCCTCTATCTGCTGACGGACGGCGAGCGGGCCCGCGTGGTGCGCGTGTCGCGCAGCGACGAGTCGCTCCGAGCGGCACCCGGCTTGTGCCGGGGCCCGGCACCGGCAGCTCCGGAAGTCTTTTCTGCCGCGGCCAGCGACCGCAGCCGCGAGGCATGCGCCAAGGCGGCGCCGCGCCGGTACAGGGCAAGAACCATCATGCCTTGCACGCGCGGTGACGCGGCCTCACACCGCTTGCCGCGAAGCCGGCACGGCGGCGGCCGAGGCGTCGCTCGCCACCAGCGAACGCGGCCGCATGTCGGTCCAGTTCGCCTCGATGAAGGCGCCGCAGGCCGCCCGGTCGGTCGCGGCCAGTGCCACGTCCCAGCCCGCGGGCACGGCGATGAAGGCCGGCCACAGCGAGTGCTGTCCTTCTGCATTGACCAGCACCATGAAGCTGGCGTCCTTGTCGTCGAACGGATTGCTCATTGTCGATTTCCTCTTGAAGGTTCAAGCCATGGCCGCCGGCTCCGCGGCCGCCTGCCGCAGGGCCGCCAGGGCCTCGGTGATTTCGGTCAGCGCGTGGTGCCGCGCGAAGTCTTCGCGCAATGCGTTTGCGCGCTGCCGGTAGGACGGATCGGCCAGCAGCTTGCGCACCGCGTCGCCGATCTGCCGCGCGCCGGGCTGGCCGTTGCCGAGATTGATGCCGGCGCCCGACCAGGCGACGCGCGCGGCGATCTCGGGCTTTTCCTCGGTGGTGCCGGCCACCACCAGCGGCACGCCCAGGCTCAGCGCATGGTTGACGGAGCCGTAGCCGCCGTTGGTCACCATCGCGTGCACCTTGGGCAATAGCCGGTCGTAGGGCAAAAACGGCAGCACGCGGGCATTGGCCGGAACCGCCATGTTCAGCGTTTCCGGCAACGGGCCGCCGGTGGTGGCGATGACCTGCACGTCCCGCGCGCCGGCCAGGGCCTGCAGCGTCGGGCCGATCAGCTGTGCCGGATCCTGGTTGGCCAGCGTGCCCTGCGTGACCAGCACGACCTTGCGGCCGTCGTCCAGTTCGTGCCACCAGCCGGGCGGCGTGAAGTCGCGGCTGGCGGGCGCGAGCAGCGGACCGACGAAGCGCACCGAAGCGGGCAGGTCGCTGCGCGGGTACTCGAACGCCGCCGATGTCAGCTGCAGGTAGAGGTCGGGCAGCGTGACCATCGCGTCGACGAAGAAGGACGGCAGCGCGGGCGAGCCCGCGCGCGCCAGCACCGTATTGAAGTAGCGCTGCACCTCGCCGAACATGGCGTGCTGCAGGTTGCCGTTCATCGCGCGGTTGCGCGCGCGTCCCTCCGGCGTGGACGACGGTGGCAGCGCGGTGCCGAAGAAGGCCGTGTCGCAGCTCGACAGCGGCAGCGCCGAGATGCCGATGGAAACGACCGCCGGGCGGTCTTCGCGCGCGCCGAGCAGCAGCGGAAAGGTGCCGCAGAACATGGTGTCGACCACGATGGCATCGGCTTCGAATTCGTCCAGGATGCCGCGCAGGCCCGCGTGCTGCGGCGCCATCGCGTCGGCAAAGAAATGCTTCAGCCCGAAGCACAGCCGCGCATGGCCGGCGGGCAGGCGCATGCGTTCGGGAAAGCGCCGGTCGAGTTCGCCATGCTCGAAGTCGATGGCGGGCGCGAAGGCGGTGAAGCCGGCGCCGGTGGCCTCTGCCTGCGCGCGGAACTGGCTGGCCGTGTGCACCCGCACTTCATGCCCGAGGCGCACCAGATGCTGCGCAATTGCCAGCATCGGCAGCACGTGCCCGGGCAAAGCGGTTGCGGCGATGAGGTAGCGTGCCATGCAAGCCCTCCTTTCTACGAAGCGCTGGTTTCCAGGGCACGGCGTGCCTTGGTGTCGATGCCGAGGTCGACGAAGTAGCGCTGCAGCAGCTCGCGGTCCACCGGACGGATGGTGGCGCCGATGGCTTCGAGCTGCGCATGCGTGGCCGCGCCGCTGACCTGCGGCGGCGTGGCCGAGGTGTCGTAGCGGTCCAGGATGGCCAGCACCGCGGCCAGGTCGCGGTCCTGGCCCACGGCCAGCCGCTGGTGGGCGCGCTGCAGCCAGGGCTCCAGGCCCACGGGTTCGAGGCGCAGGCCCAGCCGCTCGAAGACCGGCGGAATGTCGCGCACCCGCAGTTGAGCATTGCTCGTCAGGTGGAACACCTGGCCCCACGACGCCTGCTGGCCCGCGAGCCCGAGGATGGCGCGCGCCACGTCGTCCACCGGCGTCAGGTTCAGCGGCAGGTCCATGTCGGGAATCGCTTCCAGGTCGGCATAGAGGTGTGCCACGCGCCAGATCAGGTCGGCGGCGTTGCAGATCGCGTGGGTGTGGTCGCCGGTGACCGCGCCCAGCCGGTAGATGGCCACCGGCAGCCCGCGCGCCTGCGCCTGCCTGGCCAGCGCGTCGGCCACCCACTTGCTCTGGCTGTAGCCGTCGACCAGCCCGCGCCATGAGTCCAGCGCCGAGCTTTCGGTGACGGTGCCGCCCTGGTTGTTCTGGTCGATCACCGCCAGCGTGGAGACGTAGTGCATCACCTTGGGCCGGCCCTGCGCGGTCCATTCGAGCAAGGTGACAACGCTGTCCACGTTGGCCGCCTTCAGGCTCGCATAGGGATGCAGGAAGTCGACCTGCGCCGCGCAGTGGTAGATGGCGTCGCAGCCGTCGCGCACCAGTTGCACGGCGCTGTCGTCCAGTCCGAGTCGCGCCGCGCCCAGGTCGCCCGTGACCACCTTGATGCGCTCGTCGTCCCATACGGCGCTGAGCTGGCGCTGGGCCAGCGTGCGCTGCAGCTTGCGCCTGCCCGATGCCTCGTCCTCGGCCCGCACATGGCAGACCACGCGGGCCGAGGTGCCGCGCAGCAGCGCCGCCAGCAGATGGCTGCCTACGAAGCCGCTGGCACCGGTGAGGAACACGCGCTCCGGCTCGCGCGGCGGTGTCGTGCCCTGGCCGCGGATGTGGGGCGGCAGCTCGAGTTCGCGCGACAGGTCGAGGGCCTCGGCCGCGCCGCCGGCGTTGTCCAGCCATGCGGCGAGCTCGGCGACGGTCGGCCGGTTGTAGACCTCGGCATGCGGGAAGTCCGCGCGCAGCTTCTCGCGAATGCGCATGCCGAGCTGGATGGCCATCAGCGAGTGGCCGCCGAGTTCGAAGAAGTTGTCGTGAATGCCCACGCGCTCCACGCGCAGCGTCTCGGCCCAGAGCGCGGCCAGTGCTTCTTCGATCGGCGTTCGCGGTGCCGCATAGGGCGTGGCGACCTGCGTCTCGGGCGCGGGCAGCGCCTTGCGGTCGAGCTTGCCGCTCGCGTTCAACGGCAGCGCCGGCACGCTGACGAAGGCCGAGGGCACCATGTAGTCGGGCAATGCCTGTGCGAGGTGCGTGCGCAATTCGGCGTACCGGGGCTCGGCCCCGTCCGCCGCGACCACATAGGCCACGAGGCGCTTTTCGCCCGGCTCGTCCTCGCGTGCGATCACGGCTGTCTGAGCGATCCGCGGATGCTTCAGCAGCACCGATTCGATCTCGCCCGGCTCGATGCGCAGGCCGCGGATCTTCAGTTGCTGGTCGGCACGGCCCAGGAAGTCGAGGCTGCCGTCGGGCCGCCAGCGTGCCAGGTCGCCGGTGCGGTACATGCGGCTGCCGGGCTGCCCGAAGGGGTCGGCGACGAAGCGCTCGGCGCTGAGTACCGGGCGCTTCAGATAGCCCCGCGCCAGGCCCGCCCCCGCGACGTACAGCTCGCCGGCCACGCCGGCCGGCACCGGCTGCAGGCCGCTGTCGAGCACGTACATGCGCGTGTTCCATATTGGCCGGCCTATCGAAGGCTGTTCGCCGGGCTGCATCGGCGCGCTCATGCTCGCGCAGATGGTGATCTCCGTGGGGCCGTAGGCGTTGACCATGCGCCGGCCTTGCGACCATCGCGCGGCCAGCGCGGCCGGGCAGGCGTCGCCGCCCACCACCAGCGTGCGCAGGCGAGGGAACTCGCCTGCCGGCAAGGTCGCCAGCGCGGCGGGCGGAATCAATGCATGGCTCACCGCCTGCCGTTCGAGCAGCGCCGCGAGGTCCGTGCCCAGCAGCTGCCCGGCCGCCGGCACCACCAGCGCGGCACCGGCATGGAAGGCCATCAGCTGGTCCATCACCGAGGCATCGAAGCCGCAGGACGAGAACTGCAGCACGCGCGAATCCGGCGTGATCGCGAGCTGCTGCGACATGGCGGTGCCCAGGCTTTCCAGGCCCGCATGCGTTACCACCACGCCCTTGGGCACGCCGGTGGAGCCCGAGGTGTAGATGACGTAGGCCGCGTCCTGCGGGGCGGGCGTGGGCCTCTGCACCGGGTCGGTCTGCTGCTGGATTGCCAGTGCGGCCACGGTGGTGTCGCTGTCGAGTTCAAGGCAATGCGGCACATCGGCCAGTTGCGGCAGCATCGCGCCATGCGTCAGCACGGCAGCGGGCGCGGCCTCCTTGAACACGAAGGCGCTGCGCCCGGCCATGTGGGCAGGGTCGATCGGCAGGTAAGCCGCGCCGGCCTTCACGATGCCCAGGTGCGCCACCACAAGGTCGAGCGAACGAGGCAGCACAGTCGCGACGACGTCGCCAGCCTTGATGCCCCGCCCGCGCAGCAGATGCGCGAGGCGGTTGGCGCGCGCATTGAGTTCGGCATAGCCCACGATGGCATCGTCGAGCACCACCGCCGGCGCGCCGGGCTGCTTGACGGCATGCGCCTCGACCATGGCTGCCAGCGAGCGCTGCGGCAACACCAGCGTGGGCCCGCTCCACTCGGCCAGCAGGCGCCGTTCTTCCTCCGCGCCCAGGATCGGCAGGCTGCCCAACGCCGCGTCGGGCGCCTCGCAAGCCTCTTCGAGCAGGCGCACCAGCCGCGCCGCGATGGCCTCCACCGTGCCGCGTTCGAACAGGTCGGTGCTGTACTGGATGCCGCCGGCAATGCCGCCCGGCAGGCCATCGGTGCCGCGCTGCTCGCCGAGGATGAACGACAGGTCGAACTTCGCGGTGTCGATGGCCACCGGCTGCGGCGTGATCGACAGGCCCGGCAGGCTGAACGACAGCCGGCTGCTGTTCTGGAAGCCCAGCATGACCTGGAACAGCGGCAGGTTGGCGCGCGAGCGGCCGGGCCGCAGCAGCTCCACCAGGCGGTCGTAGGGGAACTCCTGGTTCGCATAGGCAGCCAGGTTGGTGCCGCGCACCCGCGCCACCAGCTCGCGCAGGCCGGGCTGGCCCGAGGTGTCGGTGCGCAGCACCAGCGTGTTGACGAAGCAGCCGATCAGGTCGTCGAGCGCGTGGTCGCTGCGCCCGGCCACCGGGCTGCCGATGACGATGTCGTCGCCCGCGCCCAGCCGGCTCAGCAGGCCCGCCAGCGCGGCCTGCAGCACCATGAAGACGCTGGCCTGTCCGTCGCGCGCCAGCTGCAGCATGCGTTCGTGCACGCGCGGCGGAATCTGCAGCGCCACCACGTCGCCGCGATGGCTGGGCGCGAGCGGGCGCGGATGGTCGGTGGGCAATGCCAGCTGTTCGGGCAGCGCGTCCAGGGTCTCGCGCCAGAACGCGCGCTGGCGGCCGGCCATGCTGTCGGGGTCGTCCTCGCTGCCCAGCAGCTCCTGCTGCCACAGCGCGTAGTCGGCGTATTGCAGCGGCAGCGGCTGCCAGCCGGGAGCCTGGCCGTCGCGGCGTGCGGCATAGGCAACGCTGAGGTCGCGCGCCAGCGGCAGCAGCGAAGCGCCATCGCCGGCGATGTGGTGCGTCAGCAGAAGCAGCACGTGCTCGTCGTCGGCCAGCCTGAACACATGCACGCGCAGCGGCGCGGTGCTGCACAGATCGAAGCCGTGGCCCGCTGCCGCATGCAGCTGGGCGGCGATCTCGTCCTCGCTGCTGTCGGCCTCGGCCACCACCGGACGCGCGCTCGCGCCATCGAGGATGTGCTGGTACGGCCGCCCCGCCTCGGTCGGGTAGATGGTGCGCAGGCTTTCGTGGCGCTGCACCAGGTCGTCCAGCGCCGCATGCAGCGCCGCGCGGTCGAGCAGGCCCGACAGCCGCAGCGCCAGCGGCATGTTGTAGGCCGGATTGGCGCTGTCGAGCTGGTTCATCAGCCACAGGCGGTGCTGCGCGAACGACAGCGGAATGCGCGCGGGCCTCGGCATCGGCGTGAGGCTGGGGCGTGCCACCGCCGCCTGGTCGAGGAGTTCCGCGAGGCCCGCGATGGTGGAGACCTGGAACAGGGTGTCCAGTGGCAGGTCGATCATGAACTGCTGCCGGATCATCGAGATCAGCTGCACGATCATCAGCGAGTGGCCGCCCAGCTCGAAGAAGTTGTCGTGGATGCCCACGCGCTGCAGGTGCAGTGTTTCGGCCCAGAGCGCGGCCAGCGTTCGTTCGGTCGGCGTGCGCGGCGCTGCATAGGGCGTGGCCGCCTGCAGCTCGGGCGCGGGCAGCGCCTTGCGGTCCAGCTTGCCGCTCGGCCCCACCGGCAGTGCCGGCACTGTGACGAAGGCCGAGGGCACCATGTAGTCGGGCACTGCCTGCGCGAGATGAGCGCGAAGATCGGCCGGCTGCGGGTCGGCATCGGCAACCGCCACCACGTACGCCACCAGGCGCTTTTCGCCCGGCACGTCTTCGCGCGCGATCACCGCCGCCTGCGCGATGTGCGGATGCTCCAGCAGCACCGCTTCGATCTCGCCCGGCTCGATGCGCAGCCCGCGGATCTTCAGTTGCTGGTCGGCCCGGCCCAGGAAGTCGAGGCTGCCGTCGGCACGCCAGCTGGCAAGGTCGCCGGTGCGGTACATGCGGCTGCCGGGCTCGCCGTGGGGGTTGGCGACGAAGCGTTCCGCGCTCAGCACCGGCCGTTTCAGGTAGCCGCGCGCCAGGCCCGTGCCCGCGATGTACAGCTCGCCTGTGACGCCGGCAGGCACCGGCTGCAGGCCGCTGTCGAGCACATGCATCTGCGTGTTCCAGATCGGCCGGCCGATGGGCACGCGCTCCGCCCTGTTTTCAGCGGACGTGTCGGGCTGGCATTGCCACGAGGTGACGTCGACTGCCGCCTCGGTCGGCCCGTACAGGTTGTGCAGCTCGCAGGACAGCCGTTGCTGGAACTGCGATTGCAGCGCGGGCGACAGGGCCTCGCCGCTGCAGATCACCCGTCGCAGCGAGGTGCATGCGCGGGCCGAGGGTTCGAGCAAGAACACTTCCAGCATCGAAGGCACGAAGTGCGCGGTGGTGATGCCTTCGCGCGCGATCAGCCCTGCGAGGTAGGCCGCGTCCTTGTGCCCGCCGGGCTTTGCCAGCACCAGCGTGGCGCCGTCGATCAGCGGCCAGAAGAATTCCCACACCGACACGTCGAAGCTCGACGGTGTCTTCTGCAGCACGCGGTCGTCTGCCTGCAGGCCGTAGCGGTGCTGCATCCAGCGCAGCCTGTTGACGATGGCGCGATGCGACACCACCGCGCCCTTCGGCGTTCCGGTCGAGCCGGAGGTGTAGATCACATAGGCCGGGTGCGAGGGATCGATCGCAACGCCGGGTGCGGTGTCGGCGCAATTCTCCAGATCGGCAATCGTTTGCGGTGCGTCGAGCAGAAGAACCGAGGCATGGTCCGGCAATGCCTCCGTCAGCGACGTGGTGGTGACAAGGCACACCGGCTGCGCATCGGCGAGCATGAAGGCGATGCGGTCCGGTGGAAAGTCCGGGTCGACCGGCAGATATGCGGCGCCGGTCTTCAGCACCGCCAGCAGCGCGACCATCAGGTCCAGCGAACGCGGCACGGCCAGCGCCACGGTTTGCTCAGGGCCCGCGCCGCGCGCGCGCAGCAGGTGCGCCAGTCGATTGGCGCGCCGGTCCAGTTCGCCGCGGCTCAGCGCCGCATCTTCGAAGCGCAGCGCGATGCCTTGCGCGTCGTGCGCGAGGCCGCTCTCGATCAGGGCCGTGAGGCTGGTCTCCGTCTGCGGATGGCCGGTGTCGTTCCAGCCCACCAGCAGTTGCCTGCGCTCGTCGGCGCTCAGCAGGTCGACATGGCCGACGGCCTGCTCCGGCTGCTCGATGACGGCGGCCATGAAGGCGAGCAGCCGGCGCTGGTGATCGGCCAGCGCCTGCGCCGTGTACAGCGCGGGATTGGCGTCGAAGTCGATCTGCAGGTCCTGGCCGTTGCCGCGCTCGTACAGGAAGATGCCCAGGTCTTCTGCGGTGCCGTTGGACAGGTTGCGCAGGCGGGCCGCATGGCCGCCGAAACGCAGGTCGTAGTCGAAGGGCTCGACGTTGACCACGGTGGTGAACAGCTGCCGGTTGTTGACCAGCATGTTCAGGTCGTTGCGCAGGTACTCGTAGCGGTACGACTGGTGCCGCAGCAACTGGCGCATCTGCCGGCCCACTTCGCGGATCAACTCGGGCATCGGCAGCTGCGCGCGCATTGCAAGGCGCAGCGGCAGGGCGTTGGCCACCATCGCGGGCACGCGGCGCATGCGCTCGTTGTGGCGCGCGGTCACCGGGATGCCGATCACCATGTCCTCGATGCCGGTGGCGCGGTACAGGTAGGCGGCGGTAACGGCGATCAGTATCTGCGGCAGCGTGCTGCCAAGTTGCTGCGCGATGCCCTGCAGCGCCTGCACGCGCGCCGCCGGCAGGTAAGCGGTCTGCCTCAGCAGCCCGCCGATGTTCACCGAGCGGCGCGACGCCAGGCTCAGCGGATCGGGCGCATCGGCGAAGCGTTCCATCCAGTACTGGCGGTCGCGCGGGAAGCGGCCCGACTCCCGGTATGCGTTGTCTTCCAGCGCCAGCTGCGAGAGCGGCGCGAAGCTGGAGTCTTCGGCAACCGCGGTGCCGTCGAGCCGCGCGTTGTAGATGTCCGCGAAGCGCCGCGCGATCAGCCCGCCGCCGAAGCCGTCCAGCACGATGTGGTGGCTGCGGTGATACCAGACGTGCCTGTCCGGCGCGATGCGGATCAGCGCGGACAGCCACAGCTGCCCCTGCGCCATGTCGATGCCGCGGGTGAAGTCCGCGTGCATCCACGCCTGCGCCGCGGCGGCGGCATCGCTTTCGTGGCTGAAGTCGAGATAGGGAATCTCGCGCGTGGCGGGCGGCGCCACGATCTGCCGCGGACCGTGCTCGGTGTCGACGAAACGCAGGCGCGTGGCCTCCGCTTCGTCGACTATCTGCTGCATGGCCGCGAGGAACACGACCGGATCGACCGGGCCGTCGATCTCGATGGCTTCGGCCAGATTGAAGTTGGTGTCGGGCGAGGCGAACCTGGCACCGAGCCACATGGCCATCTGGCCGGAAGTGAGAGCGGATGCGTTGCCCAGGGGATCGACCGTACGCATGAATTCCTCCATGTATTGAATGACGCGGCAGCGATCGGCACGCGCTTGGAAACAAGCGCGAATCAATCGTTAACTGCGATTCAATGTACAAGCCGTTGCAACAATTTCAGCGACAGTTTTTTGGGCAAGAACATTTCACGATGAGCTTTGAGAAAGAAAGATTTCATCGAGAAGTGCACGCCTGATTCGTGTCACCGAAATCCGAAGGCTTTAGTCGTATTCCGAAGGAGCAATCCGGAGAGCGCGATGTTGCGATGCAGCAACTTCAACTCCAAACAGTAGGGGCATCCGGCTGATGCCCGCGTCGCGTCGCTCAGTCGACCCTGATGTTGCGCGCACGAACCAGGGCACTCACCCGGCTCGTCTCGTCCTGCACGAACCTGGCGAATGCCTCCGGCGTGGTCCCCGCGGGTTCGAGGCCGAGCTGCAGCAGCTTCTGGCGCACCGTGGGATCGTTGACCGCCGCCTGTACCGCCTTGCCGAGCTTCTGCACGATGTCGGGCGGCGCGCCCTTCGGAAGGAACACGCCGTTCCACTCGACCACGTTGTAGCCCGGCAGGCCCGACTCGCCGAGCGTCGGCGTGTCGGGCAGGGCCGGCACGCGTCGGGTGGAGCTCACGGCCAGCGCGCGCAGCTTGCCCGACTTCACGTAGCTGAGGGTGGAGGCCACGTTGCCGAAGTACGCCGACACCTGCCCGCCCATCAGGTCGGTGAGCGCGGGTGCGCCGCCCTTGTAGGGCACGTGCATCAGGTTGACCTTGGCCTGCTCGTTCAGCGCCTCGCCCGCAAGATGCGAGCCGGTGCCGCCGCCCGCCGATGCGAAGCTCAGCTTGCCGGGGTTCTTGCGCGCGAAGTCCAGGAACTCGGCCACGGTCTTGTAGGGCGCGTTCTCCGGCACCACCAGGATCTGCGGCGCGGTGGCCACCAGCGACACCGGGATGAAGTCTTTCGTCGCATCGAAGGGCAGCTTGCGCAGCGACGGGTTCACCGAGAACGCCGAGGCGTCGTAGAGCACCGTGTAGCCGTCGCCCGCCGCCTTGGACACGTTGTCGGCGCCGATCACGCCGCCCGCGCCGGGCCTGTTGTCGATGACGATCTGCTGGCCCAGTGCCGCGCTCATCTGCTGCGCGACGATGCGCGCGGTGTTGTCCGCGCCGCCGCCAGCCGCGTAGGGCACGACCATGCGGATCGGCTTGTCGGGCCACGCGGCCCAGCCCACCAGGGGCGCGCAGGCGGCGATGGCCGCGATCGTCTTCAGGACGCGTGTTGTCTTCTTCATGCCGATGTCTCGATGTTTGCAGTTCAGGAAAAGTCGTAGAGCCGCGCCGGGTTGTCGACCAGCACGCGGCGGCGCACGGCTTCGTCGGGCACCCATAGGCCCAGCAGGTCGAACAACTGCGCGTCGTCGGGCTTGGCGTCGCGCTCGGTGGGGTGGGGCCAGTCGCTGCCCCACACCATGCGCTCCGGCGCATGCCGCACCCAGGCCTGGGCGATGCCGGTGGTGTCGGCGTAGCCGCCTTCGGCGCCCAGCTTGGAATCGAGGTAGGCGCCGGACAGCTTGATCCAGGTGCGGCGGTTGTCCAGCAGCCGGCGCACGACCGCGAAGGCGGGGTGCGCCTGCGCATCCGGCAACGCAAGCCGCGCGAGGTGGTCGAGGACGATGGTGCAGGGCAGCCGTTCGAGCAGGGCCGCGTGTTCGGCGATCTGGTCGGCGCTCCAGTGCAGTTGCACATGCCAGCCGAGCGCGTGCACGCGGTGCGCGAGCGGCTCGACCATGGAGAAATCGGTGGTCGCGTGGGTCGGCGTGTACAGCGTGAACCGGATGCCGCGGATGCCGCCCGCGTGCAGCCGCGCGAGTTCGTCGTCGCTCACCTCGGGGCGCACGACAGCCACGCCCCGCGTACTCGAAGCGCCGAGCGCGCGAATGGCCGCGAGCGTCACGCTGTTGTCCGTGCCGTGGATGCGCGGCTGCACGACGACGGTGCGCTGGGTGCCGATGCGCTGCTGCAGCAGGCGGTAGTCGTCGGCGGTGGCGTCGTCGACCATCGCATCGGGCGGCGCGTGCAGCGCGAAGCGGCGGTCATAGACATGCATGTGCGCATCGCAGGCGCCTTCCGGTGCGCTGTGTTCGGGCCGCTGCGTGCCGCTGCTGTTGGGGCAGACGCTCTCGAGGCGCATGGCTCAGCCCTGGCCGGTTCCCTTGCCGCGAGAGGCCAGCACGGCGCCTGTGTGCTGGCCCAGCGTCGGTGCGGCGAAGGGCTCCGGCCCCGGCGTGCGGCCGAACTGCACGGGCCGCGTGAAGCCGCGATAGGTGCCGAGCGTGGGGTGCGCGAATTCCGTCACCATGTCTCCGGCCAGCACCTGCGGGTTGTCGAACATGTCCTCGACGGTGCGTGCGGCTGCGCAGGGCACGTCTTCGCCGAAGCGCTCTTCCCATTCGAGCGCGCTGCGTTCGGCCAGCGCCGCGCGCAGCCGGGGGACGATCTCGGCGGAATGCTGTGCGCGCTTGCGTACCGAGTCGTAGCGATCGTCGACCGCCAGCTCGGGCAGCCCGACCTTGGCGCACAGCGCCTGCCAGAAATGCGGCGTATTGGCGGAGATGTACAGGTAGCCCTCGCGCGTGGGATGCAGGCCGGTGATGCCACCGGAGCGCATGTCGCGCCCCACGTCCTTGGGCTCGCCTTCGGCCCACACCATGCGGGCCGACTGCATGGTGAGCGCGGAGCGCAGCAGCGACACGCCGACGTACTGGCCGACGCCGCTCTTCTCGCGCTCGTACAGGGCCGAGGCCACGCCGGCGGCCACCAGCGCGGCCGCGTAGTAGTCGACCACCGAGCCGTAGAGGATCTCGGGCGGACCGCCGCGCTGGCCCTGCAGCGCGCACATGCCCGTCATGGTCTGCAGCACCTGGTCGTAGCCTGCCTTCTCGCGCAGCGGCCCGGTCTCGCCGTAGCCGGTGACGGCGCAGTAGATCAGGCGCGGATTGAGCGCCTTCAGCTGCTCGTAGCCGATGCCCAGCCGCGGCGGCACGCTGGGCCGGAAGTTGTGCACCAGCACGTCGGCCGTGCCCACCAGCACCATCAGCGCGGCAAGGTCGTCCGCGTTCTTCAGGTCGAGCACCACGCCGAGCTTGCTGCGGTTCACGCCGATGAAGGCGCGGCTCTCGGCTTCCAGGGTCGATGGGTACTTGCGCAGGTTGTCGCCCGTGGGCGGCTCGATCTTGATGACCTCCGCGCCCTGGTCGGCCAGCAGCGAACAGCCGTACGGGCCCGCGATGTAGGCGCTCAGGTCGAGCACGCGCAAGCCACTCAGCGGGCCCGCAGGGCCGCTGCGCGGGGGCAGGCGCGCGTCGTTGCCGGCATCGTGGGGTGGGGCGAGGCTCATGGGTCTTCTCTTTCTCAGTCTGCGGTGATGTTCTGTTGCCTGGCCAGCTTCTTCCAGCGCTCCACGTCATCGGCGATCACGGTGCCGAACTGCGCCGGCGTGAGCGGCGTGGCGATCGCGCCTTCACGCAGGAAGCTGGCCGCGATCGTCGGGCGGGCCAGGATCTGGTTGACGGCCTGGTTGAGCTTCGCCACCACGTCGCCCGGCGTGCCCGCCGGTGCCAGCAGGCCCCACCAGAGCTCGAACTCGTAGCCGGGCACCGCGACGGCCATCGGCGTGAGGTCGGGCGCGACGGGGCTAGGCTTCAGGCTGGTGATGCCGACGGCGCGCAGCTTGCCCGCGCGCACCATCGGCAGCAGCGACGGCCCGCTGGAAATCAGCAGCTGGGTCTGGTTGCCGATCAGGTCGGTCACGGCCGGGCCCATGCCCTTGTACGGGATGTGCGCGATCTGAAGGTCGCCCACCTTGGCCTTGAGCAGCTCGGTGCCGAACTGGTTGACGCTGCCAGAGCCCGAGGAGGCGTAGTTGTACTGGCCCGGCTTTGCCTTGATGGCTGCGATCAGCTCCGCGGGCGTCTTCGCGGGAAAGTCGTTGTTGACCGCGACGATGAAGGGGCCCTTGGCGAACATGGCCACGGGCGCGAGGCCCTTCACCGGATCGAAAGGCAGCTTCGACTGCACCGCCGCATTGGTCGTCATGCTGGAGGACACCGCCACCAGCGTGTAGCCGTCGGGCGTGGCGCGCGCCACCTGCGCGGTGCCGGTGTTGCCGCTGGCGCCGGGCCGGTTGTCGATGATCACCGGCTGCTTGAGCTCGTCGCCGAGTTCCTTGGCGATCTGGCGCGCGAAGGTGTCGTTCGAGCCGCCCGCGGGGTAGGGCACGACGATCGTGATGGCCTTGGACGGATAGGCTGCCTGTTGTGCGAACGCCGTGCCGACGGGCACGCATGCGCTGGCGAATGCAATGGCCGCGAGGGCGCCTGGGCGAAGGATGGTGGGAATGCGCATGGTGTGTCTTGTCTCCTGGTTCTTGTGTGTATGCGTGCCTCGCCGGGTGCGAGGCCGATGCGATCAACCGGGCAGCAGCCCGAGCCCGCGCGCGCTCTCGACGATGGCGCGTGCGCGAAGCACGAAGGGGATGTCGATCATCTTTCCGTCCACCACGTAGGCACCAATGCCCTTGGCGTCGGCCTCGCGGGCCGCTTCGACCACCTTGCACGCATGCGCGATTTCATCGTCGGTGGGGAGGAACACTTCGTTCGCGATGGCGACCTGGCTCGGATGGATGCAGGTCTTGCCGAGGAAGCCGAGGTTGCGCGCGAGCTTCGCTTCGGCGCGAAAGCCTTCGGCATCACGGATGTCGGCGAATGCGCTGTCGTAGGCGTAGACACCGGCTTCGCCGGCGGCGATGCGCACCGCGAACATCGCCTGCTGGATCGCTTCCGGCGCACGCCGCGCGATGCCCAGGGGCTCGAACAGATCGCCGAGGCCCAGCTGCAGCCCCTTCACGCGGGGATGCGCAAGAGCGAGCTGCGAGGCCATGCGCAGGGCGGAAGGCGTTTCGATGTTGAGCAGCAGGCCGATGGGTGACGTCACGCCATGCGTCCGCTCGGCACGCTCGATGGCTTCTGCCGCAGCCTGCACGTGCGCCGGGCTATCGGGCTTGGGAAGGTTGATGAGCTGCACGCCGGGCATCGCCACCGCGGCGATGTCGTGCTCGAAGTGCGGCGTGTCCATCGCGTTGACGCGGACGATCAGGGTCTTGCCGGCGGCCTTGGCATCGACGCCCGCCAGCAACTGGCGCACGCAGTCGCGCGCCTCGTCCTTGCGCGCTTCGGAGACCGCGTCTTCCAGGTCGAGACAAATGCCGTCGGCTGCGCTGTCCAGCGCCTTGGCGAACAGCTCGGGGCGTGTGCCGGGAACAAAGAGCTTGCTTCTCATGCCTGCAGTGTCCGCAGTCCATGAGATTAGAAAAACACATGCTTTCTATGATCAGATCATAGAAAATCTATCTTCATGGAAACCGCCTACCTGTACAGCTTTCTCCTGGTGGTGGAGTCCGGTTCGATGTCGGAGGCCGCGCGCCGGCTCGACCTCACGCCCGCCGCCGTGGCCCAGCAGGTCC
The DNA here is from genome assembly GCF_977011995.1 of Variovorax durovernensis. NCBI lineage: Bacteria > Pseudomonadati > Pseudomonadota > Betaproteobacteria > Burkholderiales > Comamonadaceae > Variovorax > Variovorax durovernensis. Next base: position 1,382,995 of record NZ_CDRNCW010000001.1, read on the forward strand.
GCGCGCTGGAGCGCGAGCTTGGCGCGCCGCTGCTCGCGCGCGCCGGCCGCACGGTGCAGCCCACTGAGGCAGGGCACGAGTTGGTGCAGCGCGGGCGCAACCTGCTCAGGGAGGTGAGCGACATCAAGGCGCTGCTCGGCAGCGATGCCGCCGGCGGCGAGCTGCTGGTGGGCACCATCAACACCGCCATTCACAGCCTGCTGCCGGACATCCTGGCGCACTTCGTGAAGACGCACCCGGGCGCCAAGGTGTTCCTGCAGTCGGGCACCACCGCCACGCTCCACAAGGCGCTGCTGCAAGGCGAGCTCGACGCGGCCGTGTGCCTGCACCCGACGTTCGCGCTTCCGAAGACCTTCGACTGGTCGTTGCTGCGCGAAGAGCCGCTGGTGCTGCTCGCGCCCAGCCGCCTTGCGCGGCGCGATCCGCACGAATTGCTGAGGACATCGCCGCTGGTCCGCTACGACCGCAACCTCGGCGGTGGCAAGCAGGCCGACCGTTACCTGCGTGCCGCGGGCATCGTGCCGCAGGAGCGCTTCGAACTCAGCTCGCTGCTGGCGATTGCAATGATGGTCGACCGCGGGCTCGGCGTTTCGATCGTGCCGGACATCGCATCGCCGCTGCTGGAAGGCCAGCGCATTGCCAAGATCGCGTTGCCGCTGCCTTCGGAGCCTCGGCGCTTCGGCGTGCTGTGGCTGCGCGCATCGCCGCGGCTGAGGCTGATCCAGGGCTTCGTGGACAGCGCGGGGCAGGTCAGCGGAGGCAAGGGCATTTCGCGCAGAACCGCCGTATCCGGGATGGCTCAAAAAAGCAGGCTATAATCGAGAGCTTAGCGGCTGTAGCTCAGTTGGATAGAGTACTTGGCTACGAACCAAGGGGTCGTGGGTTCAATTCCTGCCAGCCGCACCACCTGTTGAAAAGCCCGGAAGATTCGTCTTCCGGGCTTTTTTCTTTGTTGGCTTCGCTTCGTTCGCTCCGGGAATTCCGGAAACGGGCGAAAAAGGCAGGCTATAATTGCAAGCTGTGCGGCTGTAGCTCAGTTGGATAGAGTACTTGGCTACGAACCAAGGGGTCGTGGGTTCAATTCCTGCCAGCCGCACCACTACAAGGAAAGCCCGCAACGCAAGTTGCGGGCTTTTTTCATTTGGAGGATCTGCGTGAGCAAGGCATTCACCAAGGAAACCGAGACAGACGGAGACGACGACGGCGCCGATGGCGCATCGCCTCCGCTGCCCGCGGGCAGCAAGAACTACATCACCCCCGACGGCTACGCGCGGCTGCGCGACGAACTGCTGCACCTGATGGACGAAGAGCGGCCGAAGATCGTCGAAACAGTGCACTGGGCGGCCAAGAACGGCGATCGCTCCGAGAACGGCGACTATCTCTACGGCAAGAAGCGGCTGCGCGAAATCGACCGCCGCATCCGTTTTCTCACCAAGCGCCTCGAAATCGCCGAAGTCACCGACCCCTCGGTGCACCACGGCCGAGACCAGGTCTTCTTCGGCGCCACGGTCCGCTATGCCGATGAAACGGGCGACGAGCGGAGCGTCACCATCCTCGGCATCGACGAGGCGGAAAGCGCCAAGTCGCAGGTCAGCTGGATTTCACCGATCGCGCGGGCGCTGCTGAAGGCGCGCGAGGGCGACGTGGTGAAGCTCGTGACGCCGGGCGGCGCGCACGAGGTCGAGATTCTGTCGGTGAGCTATCCGGCACCGCGCCCGGCCGCGACGTAACAACGCCGCTTCAATCAAGGCCCGCTCAGGGGACAGGCACCGTCCTCGATGCCGTCAGCACCGACGCAGTCCGGCGCGCGGCGCGCAGCACCGCATCGAGATGCGCGCGGTCGCGCACCGCGATCACGAAGCGCAGGTCGGTCGAATCCTGCGGCGTTTCATCGGCCATTTCGACGTGCGTGATGTCGGCTTCGGCGTCGGCCAGCGTGGCGGCGACCCGCGCCAGTACGCCCTTGTCGTTGCGCACCGTGATGACCACGCCGGTCTCGAAGGCACGCGTGGGCTCGTCGGCCCATTCGACGGCGAAGAAGCGCTCGCTGTCCTTGTGGCGCAGGCGCTGGCCCACGCCGCATTCTTCGGTGTGCACCACCAGCCCTTCGCCGTGTCCGAGGTAGCCGACGATCTGGTCGCCGGGAATCGGGCGGCAGCACAATGCGAAGCGCACCGATGAGTTCTCGCTGCCGTCCAGCGTGACTGCGCCCTGCGACACGGTTTCGTGCGAGATGAAGCGTTCGCGGCTCAGGAGCAGCGCGTCGGGGCGTTCGCCCAGCTCCGAGAGCATGGCCACGAGCCGCTTGGCGACGATGCTGGCAATGCGCTTGCCCAGGCCGATGTCGGTCAGCAACTCAGCTCGGGTGCGGTTGCCGGTGAAGCGCAGCAGCTTTTCCCACAGCGCCTGGTGTTCCTCGTCGTTCTCGGGCAGCTTGCTCAGGCCTTCGGCGCGCAATGCCTGCGCCAGCAGCTTCTCGCCCAGCCCTTCGGACTCGGCGTGTGCCAGCGTCTTGAGGTAGTGGCGGATCTTGGAGCGGGCGCGGCCCGTGCGCACGAAGCCGAGCCAGGCCGGGTTGGGCGTCGACACCGGCGCGGTGATGACCTCGACCACGTCGCCGTTCTTGAGCTCGGTGCGCAGCGGCACCTGGTCGCCGTTGATGCGCGCGGCCGAGGTGTGGTCGCCGATGTTGCTGTGGATGGCGTAGGCGAAGTCGACCACCGTGGCGCCACGCGGCAGCGCCATGATCTGGCTCTTGGGCGTGAACACGTAGACCGCGTCTGGGAACAGGTCGACCTTGACGTGGTCCCAGAACTCGGCGGCGTCGCGGGTTTCGTCCTGGATGTCGAGCAGCGACTGCAGCCACTTGGTGCCCAGGCGGTCATTGCTGGCTGCGTTCGGCTCGGCGGCCTTGTAGAGCCAGTGCGCGGCCACGCCGGATTCAGCCACCACGTGCATGGCCTCGGTCCGCAGCTGGAATTCGACGCTCACGCCGGCCGGCCCCACGAGCGTGGTGTGCAGCGACTGGTAGCCATTGAGCTTGGCGATCGCGATGTGGTCCTTGAACTTGCCCGGCAGCGGCTTGTACATCTGGTGCAGGATGCCCAGGCCGGTATAGCAGGCGATCACGTTCGGCACGATCAGGCGGAAGCCGTAGATGTCGGTCACCTGGGCGAAGCTCAGGTGCTTTTCTTCCATCTTGCGGTAGATCGAATAGAGCGTTTTCTCGCGCCCTGCGATCCGAAGCGTCATGCCGGCGGCCGAGAAGGCGGTCTCGACCTCTTTCTGCACTTTCTGGATCAGGTCGCGGCGTCGGCCGCGGGCCTTGGCCACGGCCTTGGAAAGCGTGGCGTAGCGCCACGGCTTCAGGTGCCGGAACGACAGTTCCTGCAGTTCGCGATAGGTCTGGTTCAGCCCGAGCCGGTGCGCGATGGGCGCGTAGATGTCGAGCGTTTCGCGCGAGATGCGCGCCCATTTCTCGCGCGGCGCATCGGCCAGCGTGCGCATGTTGTGCGTGCGGTCCGCCAGCTTGACCAGGATGACGCGCACGTCGCGCGCCATGGCCAGCAGCATCTTGCGGAAGGACTCGGCCTGGTTTTCTTCGCGCGTGTTGAACTGCAGCTTGTCGAGCTTGGTGAGTCCGTCGACCAGCTCGGCCACCGGGGCGCCAAAGCGCTCGATCAGCTCGGGCTTGGTTACGCCGCAATCTTCGATGGCGTCGTGGAGCAGGGCGGCCATCAGGGCCTGCGCGTCTAGCTTCCACTCGGCGCATTGCGCCGCCACTGCGATGGGGTGGGTGATGTACGGCTCGCCGCTGTTGCGCAACTGCCCGAGATGGGCCTCGTCGGCGAAGCGATAGGCGCGGCGGACCAGCTCGGTGTCTTCGGGGCTCAGGTAATCGAGCCGCGCCGTCAATGCGGCAAAGCTTGCTGCGGCCGCGTTCAGCGCCGCCGGGCTCGGCTTCGGCGTGCCTTTGGTGGCATGGGACTGATGTTTGGCTACCGCGCTCATGGCTACCACTTTAGCGTGACCGCTCCGTGGACGCGTCCGGACATAAAAAAAGCACCGCATTGCGGTGCCTTTTCGTTGCAGGGCTGCGTCAGATCAGCCCGGCACCTTCTTGAGCATTTCGAGGCCGATCTTGCCTTCGGCGATTTCGCGCAGCGCCGTGACGGCGGGCTTGTTCTTGCTCTCGATCTTGGGGGCGTGGCCCTGGCTCAGCATGCGCGCACGGTACGTGGCGGCCAGCACGAGCTGGAAGCGGTTCGGAATATTGACGAGACAGTCTTCGACGGTGATGCGGGCCATGATGAGAATCTTTCTGTCTGTGAGCGGATGAACTCGGATATCAGGGGATGTTCAGTGCGGCGAATGTGTCGGCACGCGCACGGCGCTGTGCGGAGTACCGGAGCCGCTGAGCGTGGACGATCGCCTTGAGATCGAAAAGCGCGCGCTCAAATAACTCGTTGATTATAACGAAGTCGAATTTCCCCGCCTGCGCCATCTCCTCGGCGGCATTCTTCAGGCGGGTTTCGATCACCGCGGCGCTGTCTTCGCCGCGCCGCTCCAGGCGGGAGCGCAGTTCTTCCCAGCTGGGCGGCAGGATGAAGATCATGACCGCGTTGGCAAAAGTCTTGCGGATCTGCAGCGCGCCCTGGAAGTCGATTTCGAGGATGACGTCGGCCCCCTGGGCGATCCGCTCCTCGATGGCCTTCTTGGAAGTGCCGTACTTGTGGCCGTGCACATGCGCCCATTCCACGAAGCCGTCGCCCGCGATCATGGCGTCGAACTCCGTCGGCGAGGCAAAAAAGTACTCGCGGCCGTGCTTTTCCTGACCGCGAGGCGAGCGGGTGGTGTGGGAAACAGAGGGCTGGACGGCTGCGTCCAGCTCCATCAGCGCCTTGACCAGGCTCGATTTGCCCGCGCCGCTGGGCGCCGCCACCACGAAGATATTGCCGGGGTAATCCATGCTTTCGCTCGTCATTCGATGTTCTGGACCTGCTCTCGCATCTGCTCGATCAGGACCTTCATGTCCACGCCAATGCGCGTGAGCTCCAGGGCTGCCGACTTGGAGCCCAGGGTGTTGGCCTCGCGGTGCAGTTCCTGGATCAGGAAGTCGAGGCGCTTGCCGATCTCGCCGCCTTTCTTGAGCAGGCGCTCGATTTCGTCGAGGTGCGAGTTCAGGCGGGTCAGCTCCTCGGCCACGTCGATGCGGATCGCGAAAGCGGTGGCCTCGGTCAGCGCGCGGTCCTGGGCGGCCTCGGGGAGGGTGCCGCCAGTGCTTTCGGTCAGGCCCATGGCCTCTTTCCAGCGCTCCAGGAAGCGGGTGCGCTGCTGTTCGACCAGCTGCGGCACCAGCGGGCCGGCCTGCTGCACCAGGGTGCGCAGCTGGGCCAGGTGGGCCTCGAGCATCTTGGCCAGCCGGGCGCCTTCGCGCTGGCGGGCCGACATCAGGCCGTCGAGTGCCTTGCCGGTCACCTCGAGCAGGTCGGGGCCCCAGTCGCCGCGGGCGGCGCTGTCGCCGCCGGCCAGGCGCAGCACGTCGGCCACGCTCAGGTCGCGGGCGCCGGGCAGCCAGGCCTTGATGCTGTCCTGTACCCCGTTGAGCCGCTGGAGCAGCTTCACGGAGGGCTCGACGACGCCCGCCTGGGCGGTGTTTTCGATGGCCGCGCGCACCTCGACCTTGCCGCGCTTGAGCTTGCCCGTGAGCAGCTCGCGCAGCGCGGTTTCATGCTGGCGCAGTTCCTCCGGCAACTTGAAGGTGAGATCGAGGAAGCGGCTGTTGACCGAGCGGATTTCGACCCCGAGCCGGCCCGCCGCGGAGGGCCGTGCTTCGGCTTCGGAGTGGCTGCCTGCGGACCCATTTTGGCCGCTGGCGTAGCCGGTCATGCTGTAAACTGGCATTGCGCCTCACTGTGGTTTTGCTTGCAAGCACCGAGGCGTCGGCACGGCGTTCGCTTGCCGCACCATCGCCTTCGGGCGAAACTCCCGGATTATGTCAAAGGTCAAGCCTTCGCCCCTGCTGCCCGATACGGTCATTGGCGGATACCGCGTTGTACGCCGGCTTTCCGCGGGTGGTTTCGGTGTCGTCTACCTCGCCATCGACCCTGCCGGACAGCAGGTCGCCATCAAGGAGTATCTGCCTTCGTCGCTCGCCACCCGGGGCCCCGACGAGCTGGCGCCCCAGGTGCCGCCCGAGAAGCTCTCCCTCTACCGCCTGGGGCTCAAGAGCTTCTTCGAAGAGGGCCGCTCGCTCGCGCAGATCTCGCATGCCTCTGTGGTCAGCGTGCTCAATTTCTTCCGCGAGAACGAGACCGTCTACATGGTCATGAACTACCTGGAGGGCGCCACCCTGCAGGATTTCGTGGTCACGGCACGAGACCTGAAAAAGCAGAAGGTGTTCCGCGAATCCACCATCCGGTCGCTGTTCGACGAAATCCTGCGCGGGCTGCGCATCGTCCACCAGTACAAGATGTTGCACCTGGACATCAAGCCGGCCAACATTTTCGTGACCGACGACGACCGCGCCGTGCTGATCGACTTCGGCGCCGCGCGCGAAGTGCTCAGCAAGGAAGGCATCTTCATCCGCCCCATGTACACCCCCGGCTTCGCAGCCCCCGAGATGTACCGGCGCGACTCGTCCATGGGCCCCTGGACCGACATCTACGCCATCGGCGCCTGCATCTACGCCTGCATGCAGGGCTACCCGCCCAACGACGCCCCCCGGCGCATCGAGAAAGATCGCCTCAGCCTGTCGCTGTCGCGCCTGCGCGGCGTGTATTCCGACAACCTGATCGAGGTGGTCGAGTGGTGCATGTCGCTCGACCCGCTGTCGCGCCCGCAATCGGTCTTCGCGCTGCAGAAGGAACTCAGCCGCGAGGGCGAGCGCCGCTACACCAAGCTCACCGTGGGCGAGAAGGTGCGGCTGTCCATCGACAACATCCGCTCCTTCGACAAGAAGGGCCTGCCCAAGGCTGCCGCGCCCACCACGCGGCCCGCATGACACCACCATGAAATTTTCCGTCTTCCAGGTCAGCCGCAAGGGCGGCCGTCTCAAGAACGAAGACCGCATGGGCTATTGCTACACGCGGGAATCGGGCCTGTTCGTGCTGGCCGACGGCATGGGCGGCCATCCTGAAGGCGAAGTGGCGGCGCAACTGGCCCTGCAGACCATCGCCGCGCTCTACCAGCGCGAAGCACGCCCCATCGTGAAAGACGTGAAAGCCTTCCTGGCCGAATCGGCCATGGCCGCGCACCAGCAGATCATGCGGTACGCAAGCCACAAGGCCATGCTCGACACGCCGCGCACCACCGTCGTCGCGGCCGTGCTGCAGGGCACCACCGCCACCTGGATGCACTGCGGCGACTCGCGCCTGTACGTTGTGCGCGACGGCCGCCTGCTCACCCGCACGCGCGACCACTCCCACGCCGAGCGCCCCAAGCCGCATGGCTCCGACACGCCCGTCAACCGCAACCTGCTGCTGACCTGCCTCGGCTCGCCGACCACGCCGCTGTTCGACGTGTCGAGCCCGCTGCAGCTGCAGCGCGGCGACCGCCTCATGCTGTGCTCCGACGGCGTGTGGGGCGTGCTCGACGACGCGCTCATCGTGCACACGCTTTCTTCCGGCAAGCCCGTGTCCGACGCCGCCCCCGACCTCGCCGAAATGGCGCTGCGCAAGGGCGGCGCCCACAGCGACAACGTCACGCTCATCGCCCTCGAATGGGAAATGCCCGACAGCACGGGCGACGACCGCAGCGGCGTGTCCACCGAAACCATAGAAGACGGCGTGTTCGCCTCCACCATCCAGGCCGGCATGCCGTCGGACAACGAGATCGACGACCTCGACGAAGACGCCATCGAGCGCTCCATTGCCGAGATCAACGAAGCCATTCGCCGCTCGGCCGCCCGCAAGACCTGAGCGCGCCGTTCGTTCCTTTTTCTCCTCTTTCGAGTCTCAAACAATGACTGCTTTCACACGAAGCGGCGGCCGTGCCGCCGACCAGCTGCGCCCGGTGCGCATTACCCGTGGCTTCACCATCCATGCCGAAGGCTCGGTGCTGATCGAGTTCGGCCAGACCCGCGTGCTGTGCACCGCCTCGGTAGAAGAGAAAGTGCCGCCGCACAAGAAGGGCAGCGGCGAAGGCTGGGTCACGGCCGAATACGGCATGCTGCCGCGCGCCACCCACACCCGCAGCAGCCGCGAGGCCGCCAAGGGCAAGCAGACCGGCCGCACGCAGGAAATCCAGCGCCTCATCGGCCGCTCGATGCGCGCCGTGTTCGACCTGGCTGCCCTGGGCGAGCGCACCATCCACCTCGACTGCGACGTGCTGCAGGCCGACGGCGGCACGCGCACCGCGGCCATCACCGGCGCCTTCGTGGCCGCGCAAGACGCCGTCAACAAGCTCATCGCCGCCGGCGCCCTCAAGGCCTCGCCCATCAAGGGCCACGTGGCCGCCATCTCGGTGGGCATCGTCGAAGGCACGCCGCTGCTCGACCTCGAATACACCGAAGACTCCTCCTGCGACACCGACATGAACGTCGTCATGACCGGCGCCGGCCACTTCGTCGAAGTGCAGGGCACCGCCGAAGGCGTGGCCTTTACCCGCGACGAAATGAACAGCCTGCTCGGCCTTGCCGAAAAGGGCATCGGCGAACTCGTGACCCTGCAGAAGCAGGCGCTGCTCGCCGCCAACTGACCACCTCCAGCTACTGGCGCCTGCTTTCAAGGCAGGCGCCACAGCCACTTTGACTTTCTATGAAACTGGTTCTGGCTTCCAACAACGCAGGCAAGCTCGCCGAACTCCAGCAACTGTTCGCGGAACTGGCCGTCACGCTCGTGCCCCAATCGGCGCTGGGCGTGGGCGAGGCTGAAGAACCTTTCCGCACCTTCGTCGAGAACGCGCTGACCAAGGCGCGCCACGCCAGCGCCGCCACCGGCCTGCCGGCCATTGCCGACGACGCCGGCCTGTGCGTCGACGCGTTCGGCGGCCTGCCGGGTGTCGACACCGCCTACTACGCCACCCAGTTCGGCTACGCCAAGGGCGACGCCAACAACGTGAAGGCGCTGCTCGAACAGATGAGCGGTGTCGTCAACCGGCGCGCCGCGCTCGTCAGCACGCTGGTCGCGCTGCGCAGCCACGACGACCCCGAGCCGCTCATCGCCGTGGGCCGCGTCGTCGGCGAGATCGCGCCCGAGCCCGTGGGCGACAACGGCTTCGGCTTCGACCCCGTGATGTACCTGCCGAGCTTCGGCAAGACCTTTGCCCAATTGACGCCCGAGATCAAGAACGCCAACAGCCACCGTGGCCGCGCGGCGCAGGCCATGCTGGCCCTGATGCGCGAACGCTGGCTGCCCGCGTAATGGCCACCGTCTTCCCGATCCAGCCGGCGCAGCCCACGGGCGCGCCGCAGGCCAACGACGTGCTGCACTGGATGCGGCCCGGCCCGCTGCAGCTCAGCGCGCTGCCGCCGCTGTCGCTCTACATCCACCTGCCATGGTGCCTGCGCAAGTGCCCGTACTGCGACTTCAATTCGCACGAATGGCGCGCCGCCAGCGAGGCCGACATAGAAGGCATTCCCGAGCAGGCGTACATCGACGCGCTCGTGGCCGACCTCGACGCGGCGCTGCCCCTCATATGGGGGCGCACCGTGCACACCATCTTCATCGGCGGCGGCACGCCGAGCCTGTTCTCGCCGCAAGCCATCGACCGCCTGCTGGGCGACGTGCGCGCGCGCCTGAAGCTCGCGCCCGATTGCGAGATCACGCTCGAGGCCAACCCCGGCACCTTCGAACGCAACCGCTTCCGTGCGTTCCGCGCCGCGGGCGTCACGCGCCTGTCGGTGGGCGTGCAGAGCTTCAACGACGAGCACCTGAAGGCGCTGGGCCGCGTGCATGACCGCGCGCAGGCCATTGCGGCAGTCGAAGAGGCCGCGAGCGCCTTCGACACCTTCAACCTCGACCTGATGTACGCCCTGCCGGGCCAGACGCTGGAGGGCTTGGAGGCCGATCTTTCGCAAGCCCTGTCGCTCGCGCCGCCGCACCTGTCGGTGTACCACCTGACCATCGAGCCCAACACCTGGTTCGCCAAGTTTCCGCCGACGCTGCCCGAGGACGACATCGCCTACGAGATGCTCGACCGCATCACCGAACGCACCAGCGCCGTCGGCATGACGCGCTACGAAGTGTCGGCCTATGCGCGCGAAGGCCACGCCTGCGGGCACAACCGCAACTACTGGGAGTTTGGCGACTACCTTGGCATAGGCGCAGGCGCGCACAGCAAGCTGAGCTTTGCGCACCGCATCGTGCGCCAGGTGCGCTACCGCGAGCCGCGGCTGTACATGGAGAACGCGCGCGCCGGCGCCGCCGTGTCGCAGAGCGACGAAGTGGCGCTGGCCGACCTGCCGTTCGAGTTCATGCTCAATGCGCTGCGGCTGAAGGCCGGCTTCACGCTGCCCCAGTTCAGCGAACGCACGGGGCTCGCGATGACCGCCATCCAGCGCGGCCTGGAAGAGGCCGAGCGCAAGGGGCTCCTGGCGCGCGACCTGTTCCGGGTGTGGCCCACCGAACGCGGGCTGGACTTTCTGAGCGATCTGCAGGCGATGTTCCTGCCGGACGGAGAGTAGGGCGCCGCCGTCGGCTTAAAATCGTCGGTTCCGGAGAGTTGGGTGAGTGGTTTAAACCAGCAGTCTTGAAAACTGCCGACGTGAAAGCGTCCGTGAGTTCGAATCTCACACTCTCCGCAAGGAACAACTATTTCAACATGCCGAAACGCGCCTCAGGGCGCGTTTTTCATTGGGAGAGTGCCTATACTTGGCCGCCCCAAGCAGCCGTAACACGCCGTGAAAGTGCTTCGGGGATGGCCTGTTGGATGGCCGGTAGGAAGCAATGCCCAAGCGATCTCGTGAACTGTCTGCGATGGAGGTGGGGCGCCTGAAGGAAGAAGGCGATCACAACGTCGGCGGCATCCCCGGCCTGTATCTCCAGATCATCGAAGGTTCGCGCTCGTGGATCCTTCGCTTCAAGTTCGGAGCACGACGGCGACGCATGGGCCTTGGCAGCTTCCCGGCTGTGCCGCTCGCGCAGGCCCGAGAACGAGCGCGGGAGGCGCACAAGCTGCTCGATGAAGGGGTAGACCCCATCGAAGCGCGCGACGCCCTCAAAAAAGCCGCTGTGGCCTCCCAAGCTCGGGCGCTTACTTTCAAGGTTGCATGCGAGCGCTTCATCGCGGTCAAAGAGTCTGAATGGCGTAACCCGAAGCACCGGCAGCAGTGGGAAAACACACTGGAGACTTACGCCGAGCCGGTGATTGGGCAGCTCGACGTTTCGGCTATTGGCCAGGACGAGGTGTTGCGTGTGCTCGATCCGATCTGGCGCACCAAGACCGAAACAGCCAGTCGGCTGCGCGGCCGGATAGAGCAGGTACTCGATTGGGCGAAGACGCGCGGCCATCGCCAAGGGGAGAACCCGGCCGCCTGGCGGGGCCACCTCGACAAGTTGCTGCCCAAGCCAGAGAAGATCGCGAAGGTCAAGCATCACCCGGCCGTGCCGGTCGCGAAAGTGGCTGCAGCGGTTGCGGCAATCCGCGGCATCGAAGGAGTGAGCGCTCAGGCCCTCCTTTTTCAGGTACTTACCGCAGGAAGGTCAGGCGAGATCCGGGGGGCGCGCTGGTCTGAGTTCGACCTTGATGCCGGGCAGTGGGAAGTGCCAGCCGAGCGCATGAAGGGAAAGAGGCCGCACCGGGTGCCGCTGTCCCGGCAGGCCATTGAGCTACTCCGGTCCATGCCCCGCTACGAGGAATGCGACTTGGTGTTTCCCGGCCGGAAGATGCAACCGCTCTCGGACATGTCGCTGACTGCGTGCATGCGGCGGCTGAACTTTCTTGATGCTGCTGGCAGGGTCTGTGTGCCGCACGGGCTCCGGTCAACCTTCAGGGACTGGGCAGCTGAGCACACCCACTATCCGCCCGAGATGGCCGAAATGGCGCTGGCCCATGCAATCGAGAGCAAGGTCGAAGCGGCCTACCGCCGCGGCGACATGCTCGCCAAGCGCCTCGCAATGATGCAAGACTGGGCCGACTACTGCCTGCCGGCGCCCCCGCCCAAGCGGAAGCGCCAGAAGGCCTAGTCGCCGCCGTCCGAGCTAGTTGAGGCCGCCACCGGCCGTTGTTCGAGCCAGTTGTCGACCTCGACCGCGACCCAGCCAACGGCACGCGGGCCGAGTTGCCGCGGGCGTGGAAATTTCTCGCTGCACATCCAGCGGCGCAAGGTGGTTTCAGAAATGCCGAACTTCGCGAGTACGGTGCTTTTACGATAGATCAGCGGCGCACAGCTCGTGGTCATGCTGCAGCCCTCATGACAGCAGATCCCGCAGGTCGAGAGTCGGCAGCGAGCCGAGCGCTTTTTCGACCCTCGCAGCCGCCGCTAGGTCTGCGGTGTCGACGTTGCGGCCGGACGAAGCCTTCAGCATGTCGGCGAGTTCGCCGCGATTCCAGCTGTCGAGGTTGTGACTGACCCACACAAGCACGTCATGCGTGGGGCGGGCATGCAGATCGTGCGCCTTGCCGATGGCATACGTCGGGCCATGGCCTGGGCGGCTGGACTCGGCCAGCATCTTCACTACGTGCTGCGCGAGCGGGCAGAGCTTGAGAGATCTCAGAGACTTTCCGGGCATCGTTCAGCCCTCCGCGCGAGCAGCTGCGCGGATCGCTTCGATGCAGCGACGTGCGCCGAGGTACTGGTATCCGTGGGCCTGCGTGACTGCTGTGTGGTAGCCATGCGCACCGAGCACAGCCTTCAGTTGCGTCTGGTGGTAGTTCGCGACCTTCTCGCAGATGGCGAGAGCCGCTTCGTGGCTGACACTTGTCACGGCTGCCGAAGCCCAGCTGCGGGACTCATCGGCGGCCTGCACTGCGCGGTTGAGGAACTGGCTGACGAACGCGTCTGCGCTGCCCGCGAAGCTGAAGTGCTCGGGCATGCTTTCGGCGCCTTCGGCCAAGGTGACCAGCAGGCCCAGCGCGCGGCCAATGTGGTGTTCCAGCGAAGCGCCTTTGCTGCGCGACCAGCCAGGCAGCAGGTGGATGCGATCACAGGTCACAAGCTGCGCGATGTCGGCGCGCATGCACGCGCTCCAGCCGGCGGTGGGATCAACGTTGATCTCGGCGGGGTTGATGACTTCGAGGCCTGCCGCGCGCAGTGCCGCGGTTTCGGCGTGAAAGGCGGGGAAATTCAGCTCGGCATAGCCCGTCATCGGGCCGGCAATGTAGACGCGTTGCGCGGCCGTGAAGGTGTGCGTAACGCTCAGGTGATAGTGCTGCGCGATGCCGATCTCGGTGGGGGCGGGCGCAAGTTTGTTGGTCATGGTTCAGGGCTCGTTTGAAGGTTGGGTGGTCAGTCGTCGGCGCGTTCGCCTGCTGCGGCGCGCTTTCGGTCGATGAGGGGCGCACCGGCAGCCGGCGGCTGTCGAAGGAGGCGCGCCGAGGGGCGAGGTGCGCGCGCTGCCGCGAATCCGGCAGCGCTTGGATGCGTGACCGCAAGGCGCACGAGGCGACTGCGGCGGGCGTCCTGCATCACCGTCTCGAAGCTGTCGGCCCACCGGAAGCGGCGCGCCATGCGTTCGCACGCATCGCGCAGCTGCTGCTCTGTGGGCTCTGTAGCGCGGACCATCGCGGCTTTGGCCATCAGTGCCAGCCAGGCATGTCGAGGTGCCGCGCGTTCGGGCCGCAGCTCCCGTTCGGCGAGCGGGCGGCATCGAGCGCTTCGGGCCGGCCGGTCAAGCGCACAGCCGGGCTGTCGCACAGCAGCCGTCCGCCCCTGGCTGTGGAGTGCGCGCACAGCTGGCAGGCGCGGAAGTTCGAGGCGAGCGGTAGCACTGCGCTCAGCTGAGCTACCGGCCCCGGCATGTGCTGCGCTGCGCTCATCGCAGCAGTCCCTCGAACAGGCCTGCAGCAATCAACGGGACCAGTGCCCACCCGAACAGCGCCACGCGCAGAGCGAGACGCTTATTCCTGGCCTTGCGCTTGGCGCGGTCCTCGAAGGACTTCACGGCCCGAATGTCGTGGTGGTTCAGGCGGTGCGCGTTCATGCCGCCCTCCGCTGCTGCACGGCCGCGAGGCACACGACGGTGGACGGGAACATGTCGGCCTGCTGGATCGGCTGCACACTGGCGCGGCGCGGCTTGCGCCGGCCTGCGGACTGGGCTTCGACCAGCCCGCGCACGCGCTCGATGGTGGCGCGCACGTCGGTGGCGCAGGCCGGCAGGTAGGGCGCGGTGATGTGCACCTTGTGCGCCAGCGGCGGCGCATAGGGCTTGTGTTGCGCGATCTGTACGACCGCGGCTGTGGTGGTGCGTGGCATGGTGGTGCGGCTCCGGTTGGTGGTGGATCAGTGGCCCGCCGCCGCAAGGGCGCGCAGGCGGGGGGCGGATGCCTTGACGCGAGCGATCAAGGCGGCGAACTCGGGCGACGTGGCGTCATCGATGGCGCGAGGCACCGGTGCGGCGGGCGCGGCCGGGCGCACTTCGGCTTGGCGGATCAACGCAGCGGCTGCCGCGATGGCCGGATCGGGCATGCGGAAGGACGTGCGTTCCCCGTCGATGACGTTGATCGGCGCTTCCGGTGGTGTTGTCGGCGGCCTTGCGGCGGCTCGGGGCGCCCGGATGGGCTCCAGCGGCAGGATTTCGGCCGTGTCGAAGGGCTTGGCCCATGGCCGATCACCCTGCATGAGCTGACGCAGCGGCTCACGCGTGAGGCGGGCCGTACAGTTATTGAAACGAGTCCAAGGGCGGCCCAGCGCTTCGCGCTGCGCCTTGTCCTGCGCGGCTTCGCCGGCGCAGGAAGTCCACGCCTGTCGGCGGCTCACGAGCCAGTAACCCGCGCGCGTTTCCACGCCCACCACCGCCTTGCGGTCGATGGTCTCGCCGTAGCAGTTGGTGGCGCCCTCGGTGACGCGCACCGCGGTGCGCAGCATCCAGTCGTGACGCTTGCGGCACATGCCGCCCTGGGCGCGCACGTAGCCTTCCCACGACGCTTGAATCAGCCCCTGCTTGTGGCACGCCCACCATGCCTTCACGGCAGCAGCGTCGCCGAAGTCGAGGCGCAGCTGCGCGCGGTCGATCTGGTCTTTCGTGACGCGGCGCATTTCGCGCCACACCGTCACGCTGGGCTGGCCGATGGGTTGGAACTGGCGGATGCCCCAGGTGCTGGCCCACGCGTCGACGCGCTGCCAGCCCTTGAACTCGCGCGTGTCCATGACGTGCTCGAAGCCCTCGATGGTGTCGGTGTGCTGGCCGACACCGGCGTCGCCGCCGTCCTCTGCGCCGATGTTCTTCGCCACGTACTTCGCGACGTAGCCGGCGGCGCCGCCGCGAGTCATCGCGATGAACTTGCAACGGTTGCGCACCGCGCCGGGCTCGTCGCCCGCATCGCTGAGCCAGTACCCGCTGATGATCTCTTTGGCCTGCTGCGCCTGCTCGGGCGTTTGGAACCACAGCAGGGCATGCCAGTGCGGGCAGCCATCGTGATGCGGCTCGGCCACGCGGAAGCCGTAGGCCACGACGCCCCGGCGCGCCATCTTGGCGCGGGCCTTGGCCCACATGCTGCACAGCCACTGCTGCGCATCGCGCGGCGTGGCGCCCTCGTACTTGCTGTTGGGCGTGGGCTTGGCCCAACGCGACTTTCCGCCCGACAGCACGGCATGAAAGCGGCTCGGGCATGTGAGCGTCAGGAAGAGGCCGTGGTGCTCGTTGGCGTCGGCGAATTGCTCGCAGCCGCGAATGCGCGTCATCAGCTCGCCGCGGCGGATATCCCGATTGCTGGTGGTCAGCGCGGCCAGCTCGGCGAGGCTGTAGACCTGGCCGGCTTCGTTGCGCATCTTCACGTGCGACAGCAGATCGACGTTTCGCTTGTTCTGGTCGACGCGTCGACGACAAGCGTCATCGCTTGCATAGCCGCCATTGCGGTGATGCACCACAGCCAGCTTGATCGCCGCGTGCTCGACGATGCGCGCCACTTTGCGGCGCAAGGCTCTGCGCCACCACTGTTCGCTGACGGCACGGCCGAGCAGTCCCTCGGTTGTCTTTGCCCCCGGCCGGTCGACGCCCAGGCGCTCGCAGTAGTCGAGCACCGTGTCGAGCTTGTCTTGCGCGCTCATGGGCAGCGGGTGCCCGTTGAGCAAGTCGTCGACAGTGCGGGCGCAGCGGCGGGCGCGCGCGCAAACCTCAGCGTCGCCAACGGCCCAATGCAGGATGTCATTGTGCGCGTGCTCGAAGGCGCGCATGGCATCGACGCGCGCCAGGTTCCAGCTGATCCAGTCCGCGCCAATCGCCGCCACCGATGGCTTGAGCGGCATGATGATGTCGAACGCCGGCACCCACTGGGCGGGCAGCTCGGAGCGCATCCGCGCATCCATGCTGCGCGCGACCTGGGCCACGTGTTGCGCCAGCGGCAGGCTGGAGCGGCGGCGCATCCAGAAGATCGGATCTGGCTTGGCGTGGCGGGTTTCGACAAGACGCATTGCGATGCCTACAGCGTCAGATTTCCGAGCGAGCACAGCTCGCGGATCCACCCGCGCAGCGTGGCGCGGATGGCGTGGCGCTCGGCTTCGGGGTACTCGCGCCAACTGCGCTGCAGCGCGCCATCAGGGTCGGAGAGCCCGGCCTCGGTGAGCACGAAGAAGCGCAGCATGAGCGGCAGTGCTCTCCATTCCGCCTCTTCGAGCAACTCCCTGCGGCGGCCGAAAACGCCGACGACGCACACCTCGCGAAGCTGCGCGATTCGCTGCGCGTGAGCTGCATAGAACGGATTGGGTTTGCCATCGACGATGCGGGTGGTGGGCTTGGGCGGGCCGTGAAATTCGGGGTGTTCAGGTGGTTCTGCGCGGGGCATGCGTTCAGGGTTCGCACGCGGCGCGGGCGGCCCCTGCGTTGCCGGCGTTCAATGGGGTGCCGGTGTCTGTTGCCGGGTGGCGGCCCGACGTGGCGGCAGTGATGTGACCGGACTCGATGGTGTCGATGACCCACTGCCGCAAACAGGTTGTCTCCACGGTCCGCATGCCGCGGGTGAAGACGAGGCGATCGCGCGACAGCTCCGAGCCGTGCGCCTCTGCGGCCTGCACGCGCCAGCCCTCGGCCAGCAGCGCATCGGCCACCGCGTTCTGCGAGCGGGCATCGCGCCAGCTCGACAGGGTGTCGCAGGGTCTCAGCACCACGCCACACACACGACGGCCGCCGGGCAGGCGGTAGCTCAGATAGCTCTCGCGCACGGCCTCGATATCGATGTACGCGCCTGCGGCCTGCGCGGCGACGACGATGCCGTCGAGCGCGGCCAGCTTCTCCGCCACGCAGCGCACCGAAGCCAGCCGCGCCGCGTGGCGCTGGTGCTCTTCCAGCAGCACGCGGTCCAGCAGCGGAAGACGTGCGGCGTCGTCGCGGGAGAGCTTCGACACCTTCGGAACTTCGATGCGTTGGGCGGACTTGGCGGTGTAGCGGCGGGCGGTGAGGGACATGACTTCGGCTCCTGTGCTGAAAAAGGCGTGAGAAGGGCCGCACGCCTTGAAAAAGGCGCGTGGCGGTGGCTGGGCGGTGGTGGGTGCGCCGGTGGGCGCGGGGACTAGATCAGTCCGGCGGGGCTGCCGGCATGGCGCTGCCGGTGCCCCAGTCGTTGGTGGGTGTGTGCAGGTTCGCCACGTAGGCGGCTTCGTCGTCGGCGACGTTGCCTTCGTCCGCCAGCTGCAGGGCCAACTGGCCGCGGCGGATGTGACGCGAGAGCGGCAGCGAAACGTCAGCTGCCGGGATGCTGGACAGCACCAGCACGCGCTGGAACTCCAGCGTTGCCACACCCGTGAACCCGCACTGCCAGTTGCGGCAGCGGTAGGTGATCTCGCGCATGGTCTTGCTCATCGCGCGGCTGTCGCATGCCACGCAGCGGCTGCCGCAGTGCGGGCAGTCGATGGTGATGCGCATATAGCGGTTGTTGGCGTCGGCCGCTTGGTCGTGCTGGCACGCGGTCATTGCGATCCTCCTCCCTTGACGATGCGCAGGACTCGACGGCGCCCGATGGCACCGCCCATCGTTCGGCGCAAGCCGGTCTTTACCAGCCACTCTGCCGCTTGTTGGATGGTGGCCAGGCCCTGTTGCTCACGCACGCGTTCAAGCGTCTGCCGTTCGGCAGGCGTGAAGTCAACGCGAAGAGAGTTCATTTTTTTCCGTCTGCCGAAAGTCAGCCGTTCAGCCGCTTATGCGCGGCTGTCAATGTTTCGGGCAAACCGCGACACTGTCGTTTGTGTCCAATTCCAGCGCGCCTTTATCACCGCGGCGGCTTTCATGAGGAAATGGATGCGTACAACATCATCGACAGGGAGGAAGCCATGTATACGAAGCTCATCGACGGCGTACCGCCATTGCCCGAAGACGAGGAATTGCTCGTCACCCTCAAAAAGAAGCTCAATCGCTACTCCGGTCCCGGGTACATGCTTGGCATTTGCAACGCCGAGGGCAAGGTCTACAGGGTCATTGGTGTTGAGGGGCTCAACGGCGTCGTGACGGCGGACACCGTCTTTCGCTCCCTGGGTTTCCGCGATGCGTGGTTCGGCAAAATGGGCCTTTATCGCGGGCTCAGCAGCGTCTTCGCTCGATCTTCTGGCCCAGCGGAATGCTGCCCCTGATGCAGCAGCTTCGGTCCTGCCGCGAATGTCTCCCATCCACGCCTTAATGAGGTCGGCTTCCGAGGCGCTCATGCAAGGACCTGCGGGGCCGTTCAACCAACGCGATTCGCCTTGGTATGAGACCCGAATTCGAGAGCTAATCTCGCCGATGCCAAATGCGAACATTTCAGGGGTTGGGGCTGGCGCACGCTGGTGGATAACTGCGGGTGTCATGCTTGTTCCCCTTCCTTCGCGGCTCCCAGACCGAGCAAGCGGCCAGCCTCGCGCATGGCGAGTTGGCGCAGCATGGTCGTGAGTTGTTCGCCCTGGTAATTGGCCATGGCTCGCACGAGCTCAGCTTCATAGTCGTCGAGCCGGATGGTTATGCGGTTGTCGCGCACGCGCTTGGGATCGGGGTACATCGTCGAGAGTCCTTCGGGCAAAGGAGTGGTGTGACTGGTGTTGCGGGGTCAGGCGGTGGCAGTGCCGCTGCGTTTCAGCTCGGCCTCGTACTGCGCCAGGCCAATCAGGTAGACGCGGCGCGCGAAGTTGGCGACCGAGCGGCCTTCGCCGGTGGCGTAGGCGTGCGTCCGCTGGTGCTCGGCAGGGGGTAGGCGCATTGCGATGGGCACCTCGTTGACGAGCCGTTTTTCAGGCGGAAGCGAAGGGCGTCCAGGGCGTCGGGCGTGACTGGCCATGCGTTTAATATCCGAACGGTTTAATGTGTGTGTGTGCGGCGGATTCTGAGCATTAAAAGGCTCGGAGTCAAGGGGTTAATGTGTCTTTTGATGCTCATTGCGGCGACAGGCTGCGTCAGGAGCGCGACCGTCTCGGCCATTCCCAACAGGGTCTAGCCGAGCTTGTTGGCGTTCAGAGAGCGATGCTGAGTCGGTATGAGCGCGGGCTTGTGGAACCCGGCGCTGGGGTGCTCATGCGGCTGGCGGAGGCAGGAGTCGACGTGAGCTATGTGCTCTTTGGTGCTCGTTCCGCCGCCGCTAGAACACTGACGCCAGAAGAGGCTGCACTCTTGGACAACTACAACGCTGCAGATGAAAAAGGACGCGCCGCGGCGCGCAGCGTTCTTGATGCGCTCGCGCAACCGAAGGCAGCCAACGGGTAAGTGGGGAATGGTGCTCGGCACGCTCATTCGTTGGGCGTTCATGACGATGAGGGACGCCGCGACAGAAGCGGTGGAATAGGAGGATCGATGCGACGTGTTCTATTGGCGCTGGCGCTAGCCTGCGGCTTGTCTTTGGGTGCCGGCCCCGTTGTGGCCCAGGTCTCGACACTGGGCAAAACGGCCGCGCCTCCTGTCTTCTCGAACGCGGAGAAGGCATTCGACGAGCTGGGCGACTACAGCGTCGAGCTGGGCCAGGTGAAGATCCTGAAGCAGTCGCCGCTGAGCGTTCAGATCAAGGCCGAGGTCGAAGCCGCCACGGTTCGGATTTCACCGACGGTGATGGTGGAGAAGACGGCCGAGGTGTTGGCCTATGGGATCTTCCGCATGTTCATCCACACGAAGGCAAACGAGGTGACCGTCACCGCGATGCCCGTGCTGCAGACCTTTAGCGACAAGGGGTCGACCGAGAAGGTACTGAAGGACAAGGCGGTCCAAGTTCGCATGACTCGCGCCGAGGCCGAGAAGGTCGCACGCGATGTGATCGGCGTGCAGACCCTCAACGACTTGGTGGCGAAAGAGTTGGTGGGTTGGGGCTGGTCAAAGCCGATGCAGATGACTCTTGGTCAAGGGCGAAGCAGCAAGGGTGTGGACCCGGCCTTTCTCAAGGCACTGGGCCTGCAAGTTAACGCTCCGAAGTGATGCGGCGCGCTCGAATTGCGCTTGCAATTTGGAGTGCTCAATGGGTCCCTTGAAGCACCGCCGAGGGAGGTCGGCATAAATGTCTTGGACTGTTACAGAACACCTTAGCTATCTACAGAAACTGTTGGTGCCAGGCGTAATCGGCACCTACAACAGCTTCGAGGTGACGGAAGTATTTGGATTCCACCCGGATAGGCCTGGCCAAGTAACGAACTTCATGAGCCTACTGGTAGCGGAGCCAAGCGCCCCACCAAAGGACCCAGGATCACGCCCGGTGCTACTCAATGGGAAAAAGCCGATTGAGTTGCGTGGCACTCCGTGGAAATTTGGCATCGCGCGCTACAGGGTGTCTACGCAAAGAGTTTTGCAAGCGCTGAACGATCTCGACACGGTTGGCGAGTGGAAACTTGGCGGCTCAGCGTTGAGAGTCGGACTGCTTACACCACTACCCCCGCAGTTGGTTCCAGCTGATACGTGGGAACGGCATCCATGGAACGGTGTGCTCAAAAACAACTTTTGGGATGGCTCTCACGTCCTTGAGCTTGTTGACGGCCAGAAAACGGAAGTGCAATTTCTGCTGGCCGAGCCGAAGCTACTGAAAGAATTGGCGGAGAAGGTCACCCAATTTGCAAAATTTGCCATTGATGGTTTGTCTGATCGGCTTGGGAATGTACTAATTCAATTGCCGATAACCGTTCTGACAGCAAGCGTGTCCGGGTCCCAGAACGGGGATTTTGTTGTGCAGCCGATCTGGCGTAAAGGTGCGACCGCAAGGCCGCTACGAGTTTCATGCGAAAAGTATGAAGACACAACGGTCGAAGGATATGGCTCCGAAGACGCCATCAACTCACAGGTGGTTTTCCCACTTCACTTACCGGGAGGTGGAGCTCGGTACGTACTGTGGGACGACCAGCACAGGTTAGTGCTCGGAGCCTCCGCACAAACTGCGTTCGTCACGAGTATCGGCCTGAACGTTCAAGCCTTGAGGGAGAGCACCGAGACCCGTGATTTCTCTATCCTTTCCGCAAATGGAACGTCGGAGTCAGTGGCTATTCCGCTCATTGAAGTACGGGCCCCCAACATCATCGGCACGCCCACTTCGAACCCTCGTGAGCCCTGGCGAGAGAACAGAATCTTCAGAGATAGCCTAAAAAGCCTGCGGGAAAGGAAAGAGTTCATCCAGTATGGCGGTAACTCTGGTGCGGGCGCGCACGACGCGCTCACAGACATTCACGCGCTGCTTCGAATGCACGGCGAGACTGGAGCGTGGCTGTGGGACCCCTACCTCGACGCCAGGGACGTCATTACTACGCTCTTCTACTGCCCGCACAAGGGGTCTGATTTGAGGGCACTGACCGCCGCGATGGAGCCGCCTATTGCAAAGGGCAAAGAAGGCGCTCGCCACGAGAACTCTATTTGCCAAAGAGTGGAAAGTTGGATTCGTAGTCGACCCTGTGCAGGCTGGATAGGGCTTAAGTCAGAATCAGTGCCACTCCCAAAGCTGTCTTGGAAGGATAAGCAGCTTGAAACCTTTGAGAAGTCGAAGGGCAACTGCAAAGACCTGCGTTTGGAGTTTCGAGTACGTGAAGGCAGCGCCGGTTGGCCGTTCCACGACCGCTTCCTAATTTTTCCTTCCTCATCAGGACCGGCGAAAGCTTGGTCTCTCGGAACATCGGTCAACAGCTTCGGACAGAAGCACCACATTCTTCAAAAGGTCGCCGATGGAGAACTGATCCGACAGGCGTTTCTGGATCTATGGGATGAACTGAGCGGCCGCGACTATCTCGTATGGAGCACTCCATGAATCCAATAGCAATGAGCCTTGCTCAGGCACGCTTCCAAGCGGCCTTGAAACCGGGGAGCTCCGTTGTTCCGGTAGCCTTGGGTCAGTTGCTTACCCAACTGAGTACGGACTCTGCGGCGCGTACGTTTGACGCCGAGCTTATCGGGAATAGCACCGCGAACGAGTTCCCGTTCCTAAGTGCCATGCTTGCATTGGGAAGACCCCCTGATGCCGCTGCTTCCGCAGCGTGGGAGACCGCAATACGCTGGATGCTGAATTCACTTCGGAACTGGAGTTCCACTGAGGAAGGTTCTCTCGTCAAACTAGGCGCATTGCTCGCTGCCGTCACAGCCCTAGACGCAAACTTAGCTGGGCTCGCAAGCGTGTCCGCTCAGCTAGGATCGAATCAGCTAACTGAGGGACTGCGGCGCATCTTAGAGAGTGCCAAACCAGATCTAGGTCCCGGTTTTCGGCGGTCGCCAGAGTTGCGGCGGCAAATCGAGTCCGTCGCCAGCGAGGGCAACTTCGAGAAATTGGGTGACATGGTCGCGCAGTTACTTATCTTCCCTGCTCCAGATCTGTGGGCGGCGGTGGTCATCGTCTACAACTCGGACCCGGCAGTGCTTGCTGCCATCATCGATGAGCGAAATGACATTCCCTTCTCGCTCGCTATTTGCACCATACTTGAATCCCAGGCCCTAGTACTTGCATCTAGGGTCAATAACTTGGTCTTCAAATTTGTCAGCGTTGCCCATCTGGAGCAGAACCTGTCCACTGCCTCAAATCAGAGCCCGCAGAGCAACCTTGAGGCGGTACTGGTTCAGGTTGGCCAATCCTCGGTTTCGGCTTGGGCCGCATGGATGAGAGCGCTGTTCAGGTATCCAACAAGAAATTCCATCTTGAATGACGCCTTGGCGGAGGTACTTCCAAAGGTATCTGCAGAGCACTGGACATTGTTCTTCAAGGCGCTCTCGTTGAAATCCTCGCGTAGAGCAGCTGCGCCTGTCGCCAACATGCTTATACCGTTCGCCAATTCGGGCGACAAAGCGGAAGCGGCGTTGAGGTGGGCCTCCGCTTACCGAGTGTGGTCTGAATGGAACTACGGCAAGCTGGAAAAAGATTGGGCAATGTTTGCTCCTGTCGCGTCTGCCTTGGATTTTCCTGTCGCCATGTACTTTGCATCACTGCCTGACGAGCAGCGCTTAACTGAGGAACGCAATCTTCTCGAAGCCATCGACACCTTGGAAGAGCAATGGTTTAACTCTGCAACAGAATTGGTGACCGAGAGATGTAGGCTGCAATCCCGCCTGCGCCTTGTGCAGCACGGGTTGGCGATTGCAAACGGGAGCAGCAGCGAAGCGCTCCCACCCGACATACAGCCGGATGCAGACCCTTACGC
The DNA here is from genome assembly GCF_977011995.1 of Variovorax durovernensis. Lineage (NCBI taxonomy): Bacteria > Pseudomonadati > Pseudomonadota > Betaproteobacteria > Burkholderiales > Comamonadaceae > Variovorax > Variovorax durovernensis. Next base: position 1,406,633 of record NZ_CDRNCW010000001.1, read on the forward strand.
CCGAACAAGGTATCACTACCACGATGTAAACATATTTTGAGCTGCTGTAAGGGGGGGTTCTCGCATTGCAACGGTGCCGTCTTCTGGAAGTTTCGCTGCTGTGACGCAGGCTCGGCGAAGCCTCCTGTCCCCGGTGCCGGCCGCCGAATTGACTCGTCAAGAGTTTGCGTTGGCACCCTCTTGTCCCTCAACGCCTTCAGCCTGTTCGGTCTCTAGCGTGAGTTGACTCACATAGCCACTGTTGTCGAGCGTGTGACGCACGCTGGTGACGATACAAGGCGCCTCGTCGATCTTCTACAAGACTTCCTAGGAGTCACGTGACAGACAAATAAAACGCAGAGCTACCCGACAAGAGCGCCAAGAAGCGCTCGAATGCTTCCTGCGAATGGGTAACAGACCAAGTTGACGAGTGAGTATGCACACCAAGGCCCAAAAAAATGCAGCCCTTGGAATCGGCGTTGTGATTGCCCGGATGAAAAATTATCCCCCGATGGCCAGGAACGCTTTGAACTTCATAGCTCTGAAAGGCACGCCCTTGGTTGTAATGAGCCAGTTGATGGCTACCTAACACGCAGGTGTAGTTTCCTTTGGGAACCGCTGGCCAGTAGCCTCCGTAGGAGTCGGCGAACGCGTGTTCTAGCGTTACGCAAAATGGAGCGTCAGAAACATACAAACTTCCAAATATGCCGTCAGCGCGCTGTGACTGTCGATTTAATTGAATGTTCATTTCCATCTACTTCCGTAACGGTGTATGAGAGGTGTTGCTGATTCTTGCGGCAGGTGCCGAAGATCAATTTGCGGCTGAGCTTTTAGAGCAGCACTCCGACATACCCTCGGTGTGCGTGGCATGACATCCCCAAAACATATTAGGACCCGCGGGAGACGGTGCGGCTAGTCAGGTGTTTCGCAATCCTGTTTTTTCCGCCAACGCTGCCCGTCGGCCTTGGCGTGAATTGGCAGCGCTATATTGGCCGCAGCGTACGTGCGTGTCACTCGCCTAGGCTCGCGCCCTCTTGACCTTCCACGCCTTCGGCCTGCTCGGTCTCCAGCGTAAGGTGACTCACATATCCGCTGCCGTCGAGCGTGTGGCGCACGCTGCTGACGATCCAAGGCGTCTCGTCGATCTGCCGTTTGAAGCCCACGACGCGCGCCGGGCGCTGGGGTGTGATGTCTGCGCGGCCGTAGGCGAGGGTGATCTCGAAGTCAAAGATCCCGCGCTGAATGCGCAGCCATTCGGCGCGCGCCGCGGCTAGCGCGTCTTCCTTGCTGGCGTAGGTGGTGCGCAGTTCCTTCGCTCGGCCGCTGATGCCGGCGATCACGCTGCTGCGGTGGCCGGTCTTGATGTTGTTCCACCAAGCCTTCACGCCGCTGTAAGCGTCGCGGTCGGCGCGGCTCCAGCGGTGCCGGTCGCCGTCTTGCCGCGTGACCACGACGGGCGCCAGAACCTTGCCGCTGGCCGTGCGCGCGGAGCGCGCCTGGCTAAACAACAGTTTGCCGTTCTTGACGGTGCAGAGGCAGTCGTAGGTCTGCGCGAGCCGGCGCAGGAACGACGCATCCGACTCGCCGAGCTGGTCGGCGTGCTTGACCTTGCGTGTCGCGACTTCCTTGGCGACGGTGGCCTCGATGCTGTTGCGCTTGGCAACGCTCTGGACGATGGCACCGACGGTGGTGTCGTGCCAAGACTGGTCGCGCAATGACCTCAGGCTGTCGAGCAGATTGGCTGCACGGGCGCGAATGGTGATCTCGTCCGGCGTACCGGAGTGCTCGACCGCCTGCACTGTGTATTTGCCTTTCTCCACCAGCCCGACGGGGAAGCCCATTTCTTCGGTCGTGAACTGGCGATAGGGCGCCGCGTTTGGCTCGGCGAGCCAGCCGATGGACACCTCGACCGTGTCGCCGCTGTCGGGCAGCGCGACGGCGCCGTCATGGTCGCTCACGACCAGTTCGATCTCGTCGGAGTCGTTCTGCCTGTCGTCGGTGATGGTGAGGCGCACGAAGCGCGGGCGGATGCGCTCCGACACGTTCGCGCCGTTGACGGTGATGCGCCAGATGGGCGTGAGGTGCGCGGCGGCCCGCCTGATGCCGCGGTCGCTGGCGCTGACGGTGACCGTCGGCAGCGTGTCGGCGATGGCTTCTACGTCGGACATGGTCAATTCAATTCACGCTGGCGCCAACGCCCAGCGACTGGCCCATGTTGTCCGCCGCATCCTGCAGCAAGGCGCCCAGGTCGCCCATGCTGTCGGCCATGAGCTGCTCGGCCGTTTCCTGCGCGTCCTGGTCGACGCGCTGCAGGGTGAGAGTGAACTCGATGCGGCGCGGCTCGCCGTCGACGTAGAACAGGGTCTTTGTCTCCTGCAGCTCGGTGATGACGAAGGCGCCGTAGATGGTGCCGGTGCCTTCGACGAGCACCCACGCGGCCCCTTGATCGGCCATGAGGCGCAGCACCGTCAGGCTGGCAGGGATGCCCGCGAACTCGGGCACCACAGTGCCATTGAGCGTGATGATGTCGTCGCCCGGCCCCAGGTACTGCGTGGCGTTGCGCGCGCCCACGAGCGCCTGCGAGGCATGCTTCCAGCTGCTGCGGCGCTGCAGTTCCTGATAGCTCAGGGTGTCGAGCGAAAAGACGAAGAGGCCCAGGCAAAGCATGGCGGCGATCAGTTGTCGTAGTCGATGAAGGCGCCGCGCGCACGGGCGCGCTTGTCGGCGTCGCGCTTGTCCAGCTCCATGCGGATGGCGCGGGCCAGCGCCTGGGCATCTGCGCCGGGCGCCGCATTGATGTGGATGGTGATGGTGTCGCCTTGCACGACCACGCCACCACCGGTGCGGCCGGCAGGCGCAGCGGCAAGGGGTGGGCGGGTGTCGAAGCTGCCGGGCGCGAGTGGGAAGGCGCCGGCCATGGCTGGCATGCCAACGGTGGTTGCGCCCGCCAGGCCCAGCGCCGCGGCGCGCAGCATGGGCAGGCTGCGGTCGATGCCGAGGGCGGCGCCTTCGACGATGTCGCCGCCGGCCGCCATGAACACGCGCGAGGGGCTGCGGATGCCCAGCTTTTCCTTGAACCAGCCGAGCGTGGAGTCTGCTGCGCCGTTGATTGCGTCCTGCACCGCGCCCAGCGCGCCGGTGATGCCGTTCGCCAGGCCCTGCATCATCTGGCTGCCGAAGGTCGTGAACTTCGCGGGCATGTCGATGCCGAACCACTGCATGACGGACGCGAAGGCCTGATAGAAGAGGCCCATGGGCGACCAGTTGAGGATCGCCGCGCCGACGGTGGCGAGCGCCGCAGGCATGGATCCGCCGAGGTATTGCCAGAAGGTGGCGAAGGCCGCTTTCGAGCGATCCCACACGCCCGAGAAAAAGCCGCTGATCGGCCCCCAGTACTTGTAGATCAGGAATGCCGCTGTGGCGATGCCAGTGATGATCAGGCCGATAGGGTTCATGAGCAGCGCACGGCCAAGCCACAGAACGGCGGTCGCAGCGAAGCCAATCACGCGCGTGAACACGGTGAGCACTGGCGAGAGCACTGCAGCGTTGACGCCGAACAGGCCCAGGCCGTAGCGCACGACTGCGAACGGGCCCAGCATTGCGGCCGCGCCCAGGCTCAGCGCGCCGAAGCCTGCGGCCAGCAAGCCGATCCACAGCACGGCCTTGCCGATGTAAGACGCGAGCACGGGGTTTTCCTGGGCGAACTGCGTGATGCGCTGGAGCGCGCTGCCTGCGGTGTTGAGCAGGCTGATGTAGGTTGGGAGCAGGGCTCGGCCGGCCTGTTGCATGGCGTCGTTGAAGCGCGCCTGTGCGTCGAGTTCCTTGCCGCTCAGGCTGTTCCTTGCTCTGGCGTCCAGTTCGTCGATGCCGAAGGCGCCGGCGTTGAGTTTCGCGTTCTTGTGGATCTGGTCTCTCATCATGAACATCTGAGAGAACAGGCTCGATGCCGTTCTATTGCTGAAGATGGAGCCAATGGCATCGTTCACCTGGTCTTCGCTGGTGACGCCCTTGGCGGCCAGTGCCGGCAACAGCACTTTCTCCATCCATTCGAACTGGTTGGTGCGGAAGAGGTCGCTGCCCTTCAGCGCGCCAGGGTCGAGGAAGGAGACTTGCCCGGCCTTGTCGTGCTTGACCTTCGATTCGTCGCCGATGAGGCCGAACTTTTGCAGGTTCTGCGCAGCGCGCTTGGTGGTTCTGCCTTGGTAGAGATTCTGGTAGGCGGACATGGTCGCCACGCCGGCGCTGGCACCGCCCATGATCTGGACGATGGGCTCAAGCTGGTAGTACATGGCCTCGCTCGACAGGCCCTTGGCTGCAATGCCGCCCCGCTTGACGAAGTCCAGCCATTGCGTGGAGTCCACACGCCCGCCGGTGGCGGTGATGACGCGCTGAACCATGTCAGCCTGCTTGGTGAACTCTTCTTTGCTGCTCAAGCCGTTGCGTGCCTCGATGACCTTGAGCATGTCCATGAACTTGCGTTCGTTGTCGCCGCCTTGTTCCTCGCCGAACATGGCCCTATTCGCAAACTTCATCTTCGCCATCGCCGGCATCACCATTTCGGCGTGGTGAACATCGGCAAAGGCTGTGGTCGCATCCAGCATCAGCCCGAGGTTGTCATTCATGCTGGTGCCGTAGGTCTTCATCCGCTTCGCGTACTCGATGGCTTTCGCGGACTCTTCCTTTCCGAGGCCCAGCGATTCGATGCGCGCCGTCGTGGTCTCGTACTCCCGCACCTGGTGCAGAGGCTCCGTCACTGCCCGTTTCACCCCGAAGGCGGCGCCCGCGCCGCCGGCACCGGCCATTGCCAGATGACCAGCCGTAGCGCGCGATCGGTCGAAGCCCTGGCGCAGCTGCGCCTTTCTGCCGCCGGCATTGGCCAGGGCCTCAAGCCGCGCTTTCTGCTGGGCGATGGCGCCATTCGTGGAGGCAATCTCCGACTTCAGGCGCTGCTGGTCGGCCGACAGCTTGCCGATGCCGCTTGCGGTGGCCGCGGTGCGCAGCTGCACGAGCGCATGGCGTTGCTTGTCGTAGGCGGCGGTCGCGCGGTCGACCTGGGCCTGCAGCGCGCGGGCCTGGTCGCTGTTGGCGCCGTAGGTACGGGTGACGCTGTCGAGGTTGGTGCGCAGAACCTTCAGGCTGTTGCCCTGCTTTGCCAGCTCCGCCTGGTACTTGCGGATGCCGTCGACCTGGGCGAGCTGGCCGTTGAGCAGCTTGAGGGCGTCGCGCGATTGTTTCAGGCTGGCGGCGGTGGCCTTGCTCTGGGCATCGAGCGGCTTGAGTTCATTGACCGCCTTGGTGGCACCGGCCAGGATGAACTTGAGGGTGAGCGCGGTTGCCATGTCGGTTGGGTGGTGTTGCTGTCAGTCGTCGTGCTTGCTGGGCGCGTAGCGCTTGCGGGCGGCCTCCCGCCAGTCCATCAGTTCGGCTAGCGACAGGGCATTCATGTCTTGCGGACGCCAGTGGAAGACGAACGCCACATCCGCCATTGCGTCCTCTACACGCTCTGCAAGACCGCGTCCCGAACCGCCCTCTTCAGCAAAAAACTGATGACGACGCCCCCCGCTTCGGACAGGTCGGCCGGGTCGAGCTGCGCGCACTCGTGCGGCGTCAGGCTCGGGCTGGTGATGCGGGGCAGCAGCTTGAGCAGTTCGTCGGCGTCGGCCTGGTGCAGGCGCTGCAGCGACAGGCCGCGCAGTTCGCCCGCATTGGGCTTGCGCAGGGTGATCTCGGCGATGGTGGTGGTGCCGCGCTGGATGGGCGCGTCGAGCGTGATGGTGCTGGGCGCGGCGGTGTTGGTGTCGGGCTGTTGGGCGGTGGTGGTCATGGTCGTGGCTCAGTGAGGAAAGGACGGGGCGAGGGGCGTTGGTGATGGGCGCGTCAGAAGCCGGGTGCAAAGGCCATGCCGATGGCGGCGCGGATGGCGTCGTACTGGTCGGTGCCGCCGACGCGGAACACCATGCCGGGCACGTCGATCTCCAGCAGCTCCTGGGCATTGACGGTCAGCTTGTAGTAGCTTGCGGCGATGGTGAACTCGTGGTCGTTGTCCTCGCCGGCTTTGGCTTCATTGGGGTTCCACTCGCGCAGGCGGCCGCGGATGACGACTTCGGCCGCGGTGACCTGGCCGGTGGCTTCGTCCTGATAGGCGCCGGCGAAACGGAAGATGTTGGCGCCGACGGTTTGAGAGCCGAGCATCGCGATGAGCTGGGTCTTCAGGCCGCCGGCCTTGATGCCCAACTCAAGCTTTTCGTGGCCGAGGTCGATCTCGACCGGGCCATGCATGCCGCCTGCGCGGTATTCCTCGGTCTTCTTGGTGATCTTGGGCAAGGTGACGCTGGGGATCTCGCCGACCCAGCTTTCGCCGTCGCCGAACATGGCGAAGTTCTTGAGTTTCTTGGGCAGTGCCATGGTGGTGTGCTCCTATGCGTGATGGGTTGGCGCCGGTCAGGCGGCCTGCACGGCCGCGGCGAAGTTGGCGAGAAAGTCGTCGGTGATGGTCTGGCGGAAGCCCAGGTCTTCGAGCGGCGGCACCGGCGTGTAGCGGTAGCTGATGCGCAGGCGGCCGACGAAGAGTTCTTCTTTCGGGTTGAGGTCGGGATTGATGAAGGCCTCGAAGCCGATCAGGTAGCCGCCCGTCACGAGGTCTTTGCCCTTGGCGTTGATGTTTTCGAGCATGTCCTTCACGAGCGTGGGGTGCATGGGCTTGTCCACGAACGTGAAATGCGCCTCGGCCATGGTGTCGGCCAGCACCTGGGCGGTGCGGGTGTAGTTCTCGAAGAAGAACTTCCCTCCCTGCGCTTCGGTGGTGCGGTTGCCCCAGAAGCGATAGCCGCTGCGATTGATGATGGTCGTGACTTCGAGCGCGTTGAGGTAGGTCGTGTCGCTGCTCGGGCTCTGCAGGTCGAAGAACACGTCTGCGCTGATGCCCTGAGGGCCGTTCACTACGATGTTCGATAGCGTCTTGTGCCAGCCGATCTGCTGGTCGAGCTTGGCGCGCAAGCCCAGAGCGTAGGCCGTTGCGGGTTCGGTATCGATTTCGTTCTCGACGGTGTCCCATGCGAGGAAGTTGGGCCAGATGACCATGATTTCCCGCTTGCCGAACTTGGCGCGGTAGGCGGTTGCCTCTTCCTTCGTGGTGGCATAGGCCATGCCGTCGGCCTTGCGAGCCGCGACGTAGGTGAAACCCTTCAACTGCTCGGCCACCACGCCGAGTTCGACCGCGACGGGTTCCGTGTCGAGGTCGGGCGCACCGATGATGCGCGGCTTATAGCCCAGCTGGCCCTGTGCTGCGAGCAGCGCCTGCAGCCCGGTTTTCTGTCCGCTGGCGGTGGTGGTGCCGATCACGTTGCTTGTGGTTTCGGCCTGGGTTGCGCCGGGTTCCACGCGTACCACGATGGTCACGGCTTGCGCCTGCCGGGAGATCGCCTTGAGCGTCTTCGCCAGCGTGCCGCTGGCGCCGGCCTTGCCGACGCTGCCGCCGGGGTTGGTGAGCAGCACCGGTGTGTTGAGCGGGAATGCCTCGGGATCGGCGAGCGGTGCCGTGGCGACTAGGCCGATGATGGCCGTGCTGACGACGCGAATGGTGGCACCGCCTTCGTCGACTTCGAAAACGCGTACGCCGTGGTGGTATTCAGTGGACATTTTGTGTTCCTGATTCGTGAATGAAGACGGTATGAAAGGGGACGTGACAGGCGAGGTGAGAGAGGGGGCAGAGCGAATCGGCCTGAGGTGGTCAGAGTCGGGCGGCCTCGATGAAGAGTGCGTCGAGCGCCTGTTCGTCGAGCCCGATCTTTTCCGCGAGCAAGGCCATGAAGGGCGATGAGCGCTCGTAGTTCGTGGCGTCGTTCCACTCGATCTCTGCCGCTTCGCGCTGCGGGCTGGGCATGAGCGCTATGGCTTCCGCGACGGCCGCGAGCTTGCCGGCCGCCAGCAAGGCAAGGCGCCCTTGCCGCTTGGTGACTTGCTGCGGGATCACGGTCGATGGATCGGGCGTCTCGATCACGGGTGGTTCGCAAGGCTGCAGCGTGGTCGGCAGCGCATCGAGAGGCACGCCCATCGAGGTCTTGAATGCGTAGACACCATTCGCATGGATGACTTCCACGTCGTCCTCGAAGGCAAAGATCTGCTGGTCGGCGGTGTTGATGAAGAACTGCATGCTTAGGACATCTCCACCCAGTTGTTGTAGGCAGAAAAAGAACCGGTCGCGGCGTTGACCTGGTAGGTCGCGCCCGGCGGAACCGGGAACGCAATGAAGCCCGAGAGCGCGGTCGCGCCGTTGGTGGACGAGCCGATGAAGCCGATGCCGCCCACCGTCGCGCTCAGCGCTGCGGACCCGGCCGTGGATGCGATGGCGCTGATGAACACCCACATGAACCGGTTGGTCGTGTTGGTGTAGGTCACCCCCAGCGAGCGCGAGCCATTCACGTTGCGCAGGGTCGCGCCGATAGTGGCCTGGTCCCGCTGCACCGCGTGCTGGGACTTCGTCGAGGGAATGACCTGCAGCGCGGCGCCCGTGCAGTAGACAAGCACCCACGAAGCGAGCGTGGCGTTGTAGACGAAGAGGCATTTGCCGTTCGCGATGATCTCGCCGCCCTGCAGCGCCAGGTGAGCGAGCCCAACAACCGGCTTGGCGCTTGTCGCATCGACCGCCAGCGTCGTGGCCCCCGTGTTGGTGACTTTGGCTTTCACCCACAACGCCATTCCATCCGTCAGGACGGTGATGGTCGGTGTGTAGGCGACGACGATGGTGTTGGCCGTGCCCGTGTCCACCGCATTCATCGGTGCGTTCTTCTGCACTGTGGCCACGGCGGCTGCGGCGGCGCCTGCGTCCTCGGCGCCGATGTTGCTTCGGGCCTGCGTTGCCTGCGTGCCTGTCAGGCCCTGCGCGGCATCGTGGCGGACGTATTGAGCGTGAGGGTTCGCGTGCGCGACATGGGCAGCGAGGTCCGCGTCGGTCGCGTACTGCGGATGTGGATCCACCTTCGCCTCGTGTGCGGCGATTCCGGCCGTCAGTTCGGCGTCATTCACGTATTGGGGATGCGGATCGGTCTTGGCTTCGTGAGCTGCGACTGCATCCCCGAGAGAGGCGGCCAGCTCCGCCGCGGTGAAGGCCCAGCGAACCCATTTCGCAGGATCCGCTCCGGGCACGACGTTCGTGCTGTCGCCGACGCTCTTCCACGTGGTGCCGCCGTAGCTGACATAGGCGACGTTCGCCGGATACGACAGCGTCGCGTCCCAAGGAGAGACACCGCGGCGGCGCAGATAGCCGGTACGGTTTGCCAGTTCACGGGGAGGGCGGTTGTCGATGCCGGACGGCCCGCCGAGCACCGGATCATCTTCTTCGAGCTGGTAGATGCCGGCTTCCCACTGGTCGGCTTCGTTGAGGTTTGCCATGTCAGGCGCTTCCGTGGTTGTAGGCGCCGTCGCGTCGCGTGGCGCCGTTGTGGCTGTTGGCGACGGTCGCGTAGCGCAGTGCCACGAGGTGGCAGCGCGCTGGTGCGACGGACGGCAGGAGCTTGCGCAGGCGTTCGGCCTGCGCGTTGGTGATGGGGCGTTGCATCGCGACCATGTAGGTCGCCCAGGTGGTCGCCAGGGGGGCGTGCGGATAGATGCCGTTGCGGCGAATGGTGCCGTTGTGGGTACGCCCGCCCACGCGCTCGATGATGTCCACCTCGCCGAAGCCCAGCGACCGGATCAGCAGACGGATCGCCCACGGCGTGCCCTTGTGGCGATGGATCTCGATGCTGTTGAGGATCAGCGCGCGCTTGGCGTCATCAGACTTGGCGTCCTGCCAAGCCTCGACGGACAGCGTCCATGACAACCACGGCAGCAATGGCGCCAGGCAGCGCATGGCCGTCCACAAGTGGCGCAGGCCATCGGTGTCCAGCTCCAGCGGCGACGTGCCGGCGAGCGCCAGTTCCAGCGGCGTCCGGTTGGGAGGCAGCAGGCGCTGCGCGGGCGTGAGGTTAGGCATCAACCACCTCCTGCAGCACGGTGACCGTGTTCACCCGCACCCATTGCGTCTTGGTGCACAGCATGTCCGCCGGCGGCACCGTGATCTCGACACGGTCTACGCCCGGCTGGTGCAGCGCGGCGTCGATGCCGGAGTGCGGCAGCCCCTTCCCGAGCTTCCGAATCTGTTTGAGCCATTTCTTGAGAGCGACGCCGCCGTTTTCGAGTGCCACATCGCCGGCCGGACCCTTGTAGCGATAGACCTTCGCCACGATGTCGGTGTCGAAGATTTCCGGTCCCTGCACAGGCACGCTGTCGCACAGCGGGCGAATCTTCTCGTCGTTGAGCGATGCACCTACAGTGCCCAGCAGCGCCTCGCTCGGGACGCCACTCGGGTCGGTAGAAAGCACGGTCACGCGCACGGTGCCAGGAGCCGGGCTGTCTACCCCGACATCCGCCACCTCGGCGCTCGCGGTGAGCGCGTGGAATCGGTAGCTTTCAATCGGGCCGGCGGTGGTGATGCCTTCGGGCGCCAGCTGGATGCGTTCGCGAAAGCGCTCATCGTCCTCATAGACGGCCTCGACCGGCGGCACTGTCGTGGGGTCCGCCGGGGTGACGATCAAGCGAAAGACCCGGTAGTTCGCGCCGAGGTTGTCGAGGTCCGTCTTGGTGGCGTAGGCCAGCATGCAGGCCTTGGCGGCATCGTTGATGCGCTGGCGCATCTCCAGTTCCTGATAAGCCTGCACCTCCAGCAGCTTGGTCACCGGGTCGGACTCAAGCAGCAGCGCGTAGTCGACGCCGACCTTTTGGCATTCGTCTTGGAACTTCGCTTTGCGACGCGCGAGGATCGTTTCGAAGTCGAGAGCCTCGATGACGGCCGGCGCCGGCAGAAGGGACATGTCCATGCTCATGCCGCGGCCCCCACGGTGACTTTGAGGGCGACGCTGTCGGCGCTGTTGGTGTCGCGGCGCACGATGGAGAGTTCGCACTTTCCCTGTGCGTTGAAACCGACGGTCACGCGCAGCACGCGTGTGCGCGGCTCCCACTTCATGATGGCTTGCGCGGTCGCGGCAATGAGGCGCAGCCGGTTCGCGGCCGTGGCCGGGTGATCGACGAGCTGCGGCAGGAAGCTGCCGTAGTTGCGGCGCATCAGGCGCGAGCCGATGGGCGTGCTGATGATGTCGGCAATGGATTGCCCGATGTGCTCTCGGCGCGCAAGCATGCGGCCCGTGGTGCTGGATATTCCGCTCATGGCACCGGCCCGTCGCTGATCTCGCCGCCATGCACGACACCGGCGGTCCGGTGTTTCAGCAGACTGATGGCGCCGGCCACGATGTCGCCGCCGTCTGTGGTGAGGCCATGGCCGTTGATGAACGCCATGTCGCCGTCGATCTGTGCGGTCTTTCCGCCTGGGCCGGTGCCCGAGCCGGCCATGCCAGCCGTGTAGGTGAGCAAGCCCTGCACGAGCAGCTGGCCGGTCACGATGTTCATCGGCGCATCGAGCGTGATCTCTTGCGAGTGCACCTTTGCGCTGTCGCTCGCGGTCACGTCGGCCGTCTTGCACTTCACGGTGATTGCGTCGGGCACTTCGATGTCGGCGGTTCCGTCCGCCGGCAGCGTGACCTTCAGCTTGTGGGCGCTGTGGTCGTATTCGACGATTGCGCCGTCGGGGTACTTCGTGACGGTCTTGTTCGGGTCCGAGCTGGGTGTGGGATGGCTCTCGGTGGGCACGCCGGGCAGGGCGTAGCCGCCTTCGGTCATGCCATCCGGCGACAGGAAGACGACGCACTCCCCAGCGGTCGGCGGGTTCCACGTTCCGGTTTTTCCTGCGCGCAGCTCGATGTAGGGCCGCCAGTCGGTTGAGCCGCCTTCGGTGAGCTGCACGCGCACGAGCGGCGGGCTTGCGCTGTGGTCCACATGGGTGACGGTGCCCGTGCGCACGATGTTCGCCACCTTGCGCAGAAGGTCGGCGAAGAGTTGCGGCGATTCGGTTGGTCCGGGCATGCGCCCAATGTGCCGGAAGGCCTTCGCGTGCGCGAGCGAACGCGAGTGTGTGCGCGGCGGGGACTGATACGCGTCTTCAGACGCTCGCGACGGTCAGGTGCCGGCTGTGATGTGGTGCAGCAGGATGCCGGTGATGGCGTCTTCATCTGCCGCCGTGATGCCGAGCAGTTCGCGCCGTGGATATTGCACGGTCGGGCTCTTGGCCTTGCGCCAATCCACTTTGTCGCGCAGGCCGAGCTGGTGCACGCGGGCGATGCGCGCACTTCGCCCGCCGATGCTGATGGTGGCGCTCTCGGCCGTGGCGGATTTTCGGAGGTACTTGGCGGTCCGCAGCTTCTCGAACATCTTGCGCCGGATGTCGCCTTTCTTCGTGCGCAGGCGCTGGGGTTTGCGCGGCTCGTAGGGTGTGCCGTCGGGGTTGAGCTGGGCACCGATGCGTTGCGCCTGGCTGCGGCGCAGGTAGGTCGCCACCTGCACCATGGCGGCACGGCGGCGTGGCGCGGAAAGGCCGGCGAGCAACGGCGCGGCCCAGTGGGCGAGGCGGCTCAGTGCGTCGACCACGATCAGACTCCGTCGAGCGGCTGGATGCGCCACTCTGCAGCGAGGTCGACGACGGACTCGACGGGCTCGACGCCGGCCAGCAGCGGCTCTCCGATGTGGTTCGTGGTGAGCCGGTTGACGCCGTCCACGGTGCCGCCGGCGACGGCCACCGTTTCCGTCAGGTCGATCTCGAAGCCTATGTCGGAGGTGGCGTGGTCGATGATCTCGACCTCGAAGCGGAAGGCCTTCGGCCTGCGCTCGGGGTTGTCGAATATGTCGGGCTGGTGGCGCTTGAGCCAGGCCACGACCGGCACGACCAGCACGTCGGTGCTGCCGGCCCAGTCGGTCACCACGATGTTCAGCGTGTAGCGGTATTCGAAGGACAGCGCCGGCGTGCCGGTATGGACGATGTTCCCGCGCTCGACGAAGACGGTGAGTTTCTCCGGGTTGGTCGCAAGGTCAGGGCAGGCGCGCGTGATGTGGTCGCGCAGCAGCTGCGGCTTCTTCATGGCTCACGGCTCCGGGGTGCTGGCGTCGCCGGGTCCGAAGAGCGCGCGGTCGGAGCGGATGACGTCTGCGAGAAGCCGGAGCTGGGCGTCTCGCTCGACAACAGTTGCCCGGAGCTGCTCTGCCACGACTCGGCCCTCTGCAAGACTGGCGTCGAGTCGGGCCGCATGGCTTGCAAGACGGTCGCGCTCAGCTTCGCTGGCCTTGGACATAGTGAGGAATCGAAGGGCGCGGCTTTCGGAGTCACGCTGCAGGCGCTGAGCATCAGCAATGCGAGCAGCGCTGTCGGCAGCTGCAGGCGCCCGCGCGGCCTGGTAGTTGTCGACGGCTTGAGTGATCTGGCTTGCATGGCCGGCTTCCTTGCTTCGGGTGGTGGTGAGCTGGTCGGTCTTGGCCTGGGCCTGCTGGGTGGTGCTGCTGTCCCATCGCTGCTGCACCCTCGCTGCGCCGTTCTCGTCGCCGATCCAGTACGCGGGCAATGCCGCGCCCGCCGCGATGAGCACGGCGGCTGCGGCAAGCGTGATGGGAGTGGTCATTGCGCGGCTGGCGCGAACAGGAACGCTTCGAGGGCGCGAGTACAGCGCTCGACGCGGTCGGAGTGCCCCGCCATGGCTGCGCCGTTGATACCGCGGGTGATGGCGCCGAGGTTCCAGCGGTCGGCGTGGCTGTTGAGCTCGTTGGATTTCCAGAACCATGCACCGACGAGCACAGCGGTTTCCGGCTCGGCAACGCGGTCCGGCTTCTGTTCAAGCGCAAGGCCGAGCGCCGTTCCGGCGGCCCGGTAGTTGCCGCGGCCGGTGAGGTGCGGCAGGCCTCGGCCGCGATAGGTCCATCCATCAGCGGTGGACTCGCTGCCGTTGCCGTTTCGGTTGGCGTAGACCCTGTTCGCGAGCGCCTGAGGCTGACGCGTGAAGGCGCGCGCCTTCTCCACCTCGCGCAGCGCGGAGAACATTTGTGCGATGCGCGCGGGGTCGGTGTAGTACAGGTTCTCTTCGAGACGGGTGAGCCCGCTGGTTTCGTGGCTGTACTCGCCTATGAAGGCGGCCATGCGGCGCGGCGTGTTGATCTCGAAGCGCTCGAAGGCGACGACGAGGTGCGGCAGGAACGTGCGCGCGACGCTGGGCGTGATGCCGGCGGCAATGAGCTGTTGCAGATTGAGCATGGCGTCTCAGGGCTTGGTGGTGGATGCGTCGATGGGTGCGGCTTGTTCCGCCGTGACCACAGCGGCGGCAGGTTGTCGCGAGAGGCTGAGTTCGGCGCGGATCTCGGCAGCGATCTCGCTGATATCGCGGCCCTTGCGGCGCTCCAGCCAGAGAAAGACCGCCGCCACGAGCCAGGGGCCGGGGATGCTGCAGAGCACGAAGACGCAGCCTGTGAGCACGAAGAAGCCGGCCTCCGGCGGGAACGTGGCGAGCTTTGCGAGCGCTGCACCGGCGGTAAATATCTCGGGCTTGTGCTGCATGAGCAGTACGAGCGCGATGGTGCCGAAGATGAACGAGCTGGCCAGGCAACCCAGCACGCGGTTAATCAGGTCGTTCCAGGCGTGGCCGGCACGCAATGGCACGAAGCGGATGCCGAGCCAGAACGCGATCAGGCTGGCGATGATGGGCAGTGACAGCAGGGCCAGCTTGTAGCCTGCAGCGGTGCCGGCTGCTGCGGCGGTGGTGGCGGGTTCGGTCATGGCGTGGTGGTGGGTTGAGGCGGACATGGCGGGTCTCCTAGTCCCATAGCTGCACGGTCTCGATGCGCGCGGCGATGGCGGGGAGGTCGGGCAGGATGACTTCGAGGCCGAGCGGCAGGATGGGGCCGAGGCCGGCGAGGCCGGGATTGAGTCGGTACGTTGCTTCGGTGACGCCAGCGGTTGCGCCCAGGTGGCGCAGGCACAGCAGATCGACGGTGTCGTGCTGCTGGGTGACGACGGTTCGCGGCATGGCTAGATCAACTCGACGTGGAGGCGAGACACGCCCAGGATGTCGCGCACGGCCAGGGTCGCGTCGCGGCGGTGCTGCTCGGCCTGGTCTTCGCGCGCGGCGTCCTGATCCTTGCGTCGCTCGCGCCCGGTCGTGTCGTAGTCGCTGTACCGCTCGATCAGGTTGGCCTTGGCGTGGCAGTACACGGCGCGCCGGAAGCGTTGGACGTTGATCGACTCGTCGTCAACCTGCAGCGCGGGCACGGCCGCCAGGCTGGCGCGGCCTTCGTCCTGGCGACTCTGCGCCCAGGCCGAGAGCAGTCCGATAGTGGTGGCGACGGCCTCCTGCACCGCCGGCAGCAGGCGCTGTGGCGTGATGGTGCCGTCAAGGCGCATGGTGTCGCGCAGGGCGGCGAGGTCAATCTCCGGCCACCATGCGCCGGCCGATACGGTGCCGAGTGGGGCGGGGTCGCTGGGCGGCGTCGTGCGCACGAGGGGCGGGGATGCAGCGATAAGTGACATGGTGGCTCGACGTTGGGTGTAGGTGGGCGGTGGCCGTGGCGCGTTGTGGTGATGGCTCAGCCTTTCACGCTGCGCCACGGGCCGCCCTGCACGTGGGGTGCTCGGTTGCGCTACTTGCCGGCCGCGCGTTTGCGCGCGGCCGGCGCCGCCTTCTTCACCGCCGCAGTGGTCTTGCGGGCGGGCGTCGGCGTGGCGGTAGCGGGTTGTTGGGTGTCGCCAGGTGGCGATGTTTCGGGCGTGTCGCTGCCGTCCGAAGCGGAAGCCTTGCCGGCCTTGGTCAGAGCGCGCTCGATGCGTTCGATGTCTTTCTTCACGCCTGCATTGCTGTCCAGCTCCAGCGCGCGCTGAAGGCGCACGAGGGCAACGCGCAGCGCCTCGGGCTCGATGGCCGCGAGTTCGACCTCGTCGGCGTTCTGCACCTTGCCGAGCGCCGCATACGCGATGGCCTTGTGCAGCTTAGCCCGTGCTTGGTCCGGCGCATCCTGCTCAGCTGTGAGGGTGTCGGCTTCGATGAGCAGTGCGGCGGCATGGGCACGCGCGAGGGCTCCCGCCTGCGCAGGGTCTTGGCTGCCGGTCGACGCGGCCACCAGTTGCCGCGCGCCGTCGTCTCCGGCCTGCACTACCAGCGGCGACCATTGCCCCTTCAGGTACGCATTGGACAACTCGTCGATGACGATGGCGGCCGGACTGCGCTTGTAGTCGTCGGCCATGGGCATGCGGTGCCGGATCACGTAGCCGGCGATCTGCAGGCCCAACGCATAGGCCCCCGCGTCGAAGGCCCACACCATCAGCGTCGTGAGCACCTGATCCTGTGCGCCGTTGCCGG
The DNA here is from genome assembly GCF_977011995.1 of Variovorax durovernensis. Lineage (NCBI taxonomy): Bacteria > Pseudomonadati > Pseudomonadota > Betaproteobacteria > Burkholderiales > Comamonadaceae > Variovorax > Variovorax durovernensis. Next base: position 1,422,868 of record NZ_CDRNCW010000001.1, read on the forward strand.
TGCTGAGCGAGGTGTCGATCCAGTCGAAGTACTCGGGCAGCAGCCGGGCCTTCAGCTCGGCGCGGCGCTCGTGAGATTGGACCTGCGACAGGCGGTTCTTGTCCTGCGAGAGCTTGATGCGCATGAGCCCATAGGCGTCGCCTTGCAGCTCGACGCCGTAGGGACTGGCGGCTTGGGCCTGTTCTTGCAGAACGCGCGCGCGGTGGCGCTGTGCGGGGCTGAGTGGGCTCATGGTGGTGTTCTGGGCTTGTGGGGTGCGAGCGCGGGCGGGGGGCGGCCCGCGCGGCGGTCTTTCGTCAGACTTTTGGCGCGAGGGTTTACTCGGCGATCTCGATGTTCTCCACGACGGCGGCGCGGCCGTAGTCCTCGACGACGTAGGCGTCGTTCGACGATTCGTAGTTCTCGATCTGGTCGCGCTCGGGCACGTCCTTGATGTTGCGGCGACGTGCATCGCGCTGCCAGTACAGCGACAGGTTGGACAGCGTGGTCACCATCACCTTGCCGGCCGGGAAGAACGGCACGGTGACGGCCTGCAGGCCGCCCACGCGCTTCTGGCTGATGATGATGTCGGCCGACAGCGTCTCCGATGGCGGCTGATCCTTGTTGACCAGCGGGAAGTACTTGTCGTGCATCAGGCCGCGACCGACCACGGCGACGAGGTCCGGATCTTCCTGATTCCAGGGGTCGAGCAGGGTGATGGCGTCGTACACGACGGCATCGAGGTTGGCGTAGTCGCTGGTAGCCTTGTTGGCGCCGACGATGACCTTACCGGCCTGCTTGCTACCCTGAGCCAGCACGTTCTCCGGTGCGTGCTCGCGCATTTGCTGCAGCCAGCCTTTGTTGACATCCTGCAGCAGCGGGTTTGCTGCCAGGTCGGTCGTGGAGGCGATGCTGGTGCCGTTGAAGCCGATGCAGATGCGGTCCAGCGCCTGGCGGCGCAGGATCGCATCGCGCACCAGCGGCTGGAAGTTGGGGAAGCCAGCCCAGGCATCCAGCTGCGCATAGCGAATCGCGGTGTCGAAGTTGGTCTGCACGCAGCGGTATTGGTTGTCGTCGAGCGCCGTGACGTTGCGCGGCTTGCGCGTGCCGTTGCCGGTGGTGTCGGTGCGGCTAGCCACCGGCCCGCTCACGCCGACGCCGACCTTGGCGCCCATCTGCTCGGTCACGCCGATAACGTTGATGCGTTGCAGGAACGCGCTCGATTCCTGCATCTTCGATTCGAGCGTCTGCTGCACGCGCGGCACGACGTTGAATTTCTGGATGACGCTGGCGACTTCGTTGAGCGTGGCCAGTTGGGCGAAGTAGGCATCGAGGGCCTGGCGGGTTTCTTTGCGCATGGTGTGTGCTGCCTGTGAGGTGTTGGGGATGAAGTTGCGTTGGGTGGTGGGCGTGGGCTCAGCAGTCGGTCTTCGCGGCGCCGCTGCCGCCCGTTGCGGCCGGGCGCGTGGTGCCGGCCGGCGTGTTGTCGAGGGCCGAGTACTTGGCCTGCAGGTCGGCGACCTTGGTCTTCAGTTCGCCGATGGTCGCGGCGTTGGCCGACAGCTTCGTCGCGGTTTCGGCGATGTGGGCCTCGAACGCGTCGCCCATCTGCTGGAATCCTTCGGTCACTGCGGTGAAGCGCGCATCGTCGGTGGCGGACTTCGCGCCGAACTTCGCCAGTGCCCCGGACATGGCAGAGCGGAATTTCGCCAGAACGCTCTCGTCCGCCGCCTCCTCCATTTCGAGGGTGACTTCCTCGGCGGCGGTGAAGAGGTCGTCGGGCTGTTCCTTGCGTGCAGCGAAGGGGTTGGCGTTCGGATTCTTGGCCGCGAACTCCAGCATTTCGGTGCCCAGGCTCGCCGGGTTGTCCGTGACTGCAAGGCCGACCAGATAGGCCTTGTCGGTGTCCGCAAAGCGCGGGCGGACTTCCATCGACGAGTAAATCTTCTGGCGCTTCTTGTTGAGCGCGACCAGTTCGTCGGTGGGTGCGATCTGCGCGAAGAGGGCCAGCTTCTTCGCGCCGCCGACTTCGACCTCGGCGGTCTTGACGGCGACGACATCGCCATACGCGCGGAAATCGCTGTTCGGGCTGTAGCCGCGCATGTGTTCGATGTTGATGCGGGCGCCGTAGACGTTCGGGTCGTAGCTGGCGGCGATCTGTTCCAGCGTCGCGCGGTCGATGACGCGGCCGTCGCTGGTCGCACCTTCGACGGCGACGCGGAAGAACTTGGAAACCGGCTTCTTGGCGGGAGTGGACATTGGCTTTGCTCGCTGCTGTTTGAACGGTGATCGCGAGGGGTTCGCGATGCAGTGAGCCAATGGTGGCCGTGGGGCCGTGCGCTCTCAAGCCGCAGCGCATGTGGCAGCGGCGGGGACGGTTAGACGTAGTGGCGATGGTTCGCGCGCGCGGGCAACCTCGGCGGCATGCCCCTGAAATCCGCTGCGTCCGGCCGCACTCGCCGGACTGTTTCTGTCGTTGCGAAGACTGCGTCGCACAAGCGTGGACGGGCTTCGGACACCGCGAACGAGGTGGCGCCTGCTGCTGCCGTGGGCAGCGCTGCGGGCACTGAGTCGAGCCAGATTGCCACGTTGACGCCCCAGGCGCAACCCCGCACCGCAGCCCGGTTCCTCGCGTGGACCGGCTGGAAGGTCAAGCAGATCGCCGAGCACCTGGGCGTGCCCACGTCGACGGTGTACGGTTGGAAGGAGGTCGACAAGTGGGACGATGCGCAGCCGCTCGACCGCGTGAACGGCGCGCTTGAAGTGCGGCTGATCCAGCTCATTCTGAAGACCGAGAAGACCGGCGGCGACTACAAGGAAATCGACCTGCTAGGCCGGCAGCTGGAGCGCACGGCGCGCGTCGAGAAGTACCAGCAGACGGGCCGCGAGGGCGACCTGAATCCCAACATCGCGGCGCGCAACGCGGCACCGAAGCGCAAGCCCAAGCGCAACGAGTTCAGCGAAGACCAGATCGCGCTGCTCGAATCGAAGCTGCGCGAGTCAAACTTTCCGTTCCATCAGAACTGGTTCGACCAGCAGTACCAGCGGCTGCGCGCGATCCTCAAAGCGCGGCAGATCGGCGCGACGTTCTATTTCTCGCGCGAAGCGTTGCTCTCGGCCGCGAAAGAGGGGCGCAACAAGCTGTTCCTGTCGGCCTCCAAGGCGCAGGCACACCAGTTCCGCAGCTACATCGTGGACTTCGCCAAAGAGGTCGATGTCGAGCTGAAGGGCGAGAACATCAAGCTGTGGAACGGCGCCGAGTTGATCTTCCTGGGCACCAACGCGATGACGGCCCAGTCGTATCACGGCGACTTCTACTTCGACGAGTTCTTCTGGGTTCCGCGCTTTCGCACGATCAACAAGCTGGCGAGTGCGATGGCCTCGCACAAGCATTGGCGCAAGACCTATTTCTCGACGCCCTCGGCGATGTCGCATGAGGCCTTCGGCTTCTGGACCGGAGACGACAGGAACAAGGGGCGAGCGAAGAAAGATCACGTTCGCATCGACACGAGCCACAAGGCGCTGCGCGGCGGCGCGCTGGGCCTTGATCGGAAGTGGCGCGACATCGTCACCGTCGAAGACGCCGTCGCGATGGGCTTCGACCTGTTCGACATTGCTGAGCTGCGCGAGGAATACAGCCTCGAAGAGTTCGCCAACCTCTTCATGTGCCAGTTCATCGACGACAGCCTGTCGCTGTTCACACTGGCACAGATGCAGGCTTGCATGGTCGACAGCTGGGAGACGTGGAGCGACGTCAAGCCGCTTTGGCTGCGGCCCTACGCCCACCATCCGGTCTGGATCGGCTACGACCCTTCGGACAAGGGCGATGCCGCCGCGCTGGTGGTGGTCGCCCCGCCGCGCGTGCCGGGCGGCAAGTTCCGAATCCTGCATCGCGAGCAGTTCAAGGGCTCGGACTTCGAGGCCCAGGCCGAGGCGATCCGGCGCGTCACGCAGCACTACAACGTCGTGCACATCGGCATCGACAAGACCGGGCTGGGCGCCGGCGTGTTCCAGATCGTCGAGAAGTTTTTCCCCCAGGTGAAGGGCTACCAATACAGCATCGAGGTGAAGCAGCGCCTCGTGCTGAAGGCGCAGCAGGTGATCCACAAGGGGCGACTCGAGTTCGACGCGGGGTGGACCGACATCGCGGCGGCCTTCATGGCGATCAAGCGCGTGCTCACGGCCAGCGGCCGGAACGTGACCTACGACTCGGGCCGCTCCGAGGCGACGGGCCACGCGGATCTGGCGTGGGCAACGATGCATGCGCTCGACAACGAAACATTGGCCGGCGACGTGGTCGGCGGCAGCTCTCGTATGGAGATTTTTTCATGAGCAAACGCAAGGGCCACGCGGCCTACCAATCGACGACGGGCACCGCCCTGGCGCTATCGGCTGCGGCAGTGGAGCCAGCTGCACAGCGCCCCGGCGGCGGATCTGTCTCGGCCTTCAGCTTCGGCGACCCGGAGCCGGTCAGCCGCATCCAGCTGCTCGACTACGTGGAAAGCATGTTCAATGGCCGGTGGTACGAACCGCCGCTGCCTTGGGAAGGCCTGGCGAGCGCGTTCCACGCATCGCCGCACCATGGCTCCGCGATTTTCCTCAAGCGCAACCTGCTGAAAGCGAGGTTCGTCCCGCACCCGCGGCTGTCGAGCGCGACATTCGGCGCGATGGCGCTGGATTTTCTTGTCTTCGGCAATGCCTACGTGGAGCAGCCGCGCGCCTTCACCGGCCGGCCGTTGGAGCTGCGGCACGCGCTCGCGAAGTTCACCCGGCGCGGGCAGGACCCTGGCGCTTACTTCTTCGTGCGCGGGTGGCTGCAGGAGCACGAGTTTCCAGCCGGCTCGCTGTTCCATCTGCGCGAGGACGACGTCAACCAGGAGATCTATGGCCTGCCCGAGTACATCAGCGCCCTGCAGTCGGCTTGGCTCAACGAGTCGGCCACGATGTTCCGGCGGAAGTACTACGCCAATGGCTCGCACGCTGGCTTCATCCTGTACCTGTCGGATGCCCAGGTCAGCACGGACGACGCCGACGCGCTGCGCGACGCGTTGAAGAGCGCGAAAGGACCGGGCAACTTCCGCAATCTGTTCCTGCATGCGCCTGGTGGCAAGGCCGATGGCCTGAAGCTGATCCCGGTCAGCGAGGTCGCTGCCAAGGATGACTTCGCAGCCATCAAGAACGTGAGCAAGGACGATGTGCTTGCAGCCCACCGTGTGCCGCCTGGCCTGCTTGGCATCGTGCCGACGAACGCAGGCGGGTTCGGCAACGCACCGGACGCACTGGCAGTGTTCGTTGACAACGAGATCCGGCCGCTGATGCAGCGCTTCCGAGAGCTGAACGAGTGGGCCGGTGAGGAGTTGGTGCGATTCGTCGAGGTGCAAGGTCTCCGCGCGGCCGCCTGACTCCACCCCTTTCCCTGCGCTCCGGAAAACTGGGCCGCAAGGGCGGTTGCGGCCAGCAACGCAGCGAGGATGAGCGATTTCGTCATTCTTGACTTTCAGGCTAGCGGGCAAGATCGCCCAGCCTGCGCCCTCTGGGAAGGCGCAAGCGGTGCGGAACTGGCAGGGTGGGGTGGTCAGTGGGGTCCTGACCACAGGGGTTACTGCGGGCGCCGGCCAGCGGTGCGGATCGCGCAAAATCGAGGCACAACAACAACGGCAGTTCTCGATGGCAGCATCAGACGCAATCCTTCAACTCGACTTCAGCAACAAGCTGGAAGTCACGATCAACAACGTCCGGCCAGTAGTGCTCACCGACCTGACCCTCGCGCTCTTGGGTGTAGGTCAGCAGTTCGAGCGGTTCATTGAGAACGAGACGACGGAACAGCACGGTGTTGGGACCGAGCTATACGTCAAGGACGTGCGGTCTGGGTCGATCATCATTGACTTAGTGGCGCAGGCCCTTCCGCTCGCGCCGCTGCTTTGGTCCGGCGGGACTCTCAGCGAATGGTTGAGCTACGCCAAGGGAGTTATCGAATGGCTCGGCGGGAAGTTGAAGGACAAGCCGAAGGACCTCACGAAGCAGGACCTCAAGCAGTGGAACAACATCTTGGAGCCCGTCGCTAAGGACCCAGGGTCACAGATGACGTTCGGGCACGTCGAAGGCGGCGTCACGATCCATCAGTACATCGTGTCCTCGGAGCAGGCTAACGCGGCTCAGAACAGGATCAAGCGGGAGTTAGCAGTCCTCGATGAACCTCGGGACGACAAGCAGCGTAAACGCATCATGACGTGGTATCAGACGCGCTTTGATGAGGAGTCGCCGTCGGGGAACAAGGCGATCATCGAGAGCATCAGCAAGGGGCCAGTCAAGGTCATCTTCGAGAACAACGCAGAGCGGAAAGCCATGCTTGAACAGGACCCGCGCTTCCGAAAGCCGTGGCACCGGCTCGCCTACCTTGTTGACGTGGACGTGCAGACGATCAACGGAACCCCGAAGCTCTACACAATCACGAAGGTCTACGACGACGAGACGTTCGACCCAGACGAATAGAGGCTACTTTCGCGACTTCAGGTACGGTGCGGAGTACCCGCCAAGATCGCGGATCAGCATGTCGATGCCGTTCCGCACAATGTCCAGCGGATTGTCCCGGCAGTACCTATCGAGGTACGCAGCGATGGTGTCCGTCGTGGGGACCTCGCGAAGCTCGGGATTCGTTGAATGGGTGTTGTATCCACTTAGGTAGCCTTGAGCGTATGTCGAGTACTGGATCGACTGATTTGGGTTCCCACTGGCCCGGTCGGCCAAGTACGTTCCGCAGGCCACGCTCCCGGCGCCGCGCATCCCTGCGGTTCGCTGCGCGTTGGTGTTGCAGGCAAGAAGGGCGCAGAGGATCAGGGCAGCAGGCTTGAGCATGAGCCGAAGGATGCCAGGGACGCGCAGTGTCGTCAGTGGGGTGCTGACGACTGACTGGGCAACCTACTTGAGCGCTGACACGGTGACCTTTCGCGCCAGCCGACAAAGTTCAGTGATGCGTTGACGAAGCACAGCGTCGTTCCGCACTGGTCAAAGCAGCCTGCGACTTTTCAAATTAGAGACCTGAGGGCGCGCACAAGCGTTCCTTTTCGTCCAGATGTCTCCGCGCGCCGCTATGGACCGCTCAGCCGCTCCACGGGGCTGCCACGGGCCTTGGCGCGCCCCTGCCGTGGCGAGGGGCGGCGCCCCCGGCGTCGGGGAGTTCGCCCCCGCCGGCGCGCGGTCTAGCCCCCACCGAGCCCGCGCGCTTCGCCTGGCGCTTTTTACGAGACGGACGCGGAGTTTTTGCGGGCATCCACCACTGGGGCGCCAGCCGCCCGCGTGTATGTTCGGATGCGACGGTTTTTTACGAGTTTTATGTCTTGGAGATATAAAGGCGTTCACATTCGGAGGTTGTATGGGTGCAGAGGTCTGGGCAGCGTTCATCGGTGGGGTGTCGGGAGTCATCTCGGCTTGGGTTACCTCGCGTCTCACGACGCGCGGAGCAGCTGCCGCTTCCGCGCGCGACGACCGGCGCCGCTCTCAGTATCTTGCTGTGCAGGTCGGGCCAGCACTCAAGCATTTCGCCGACATCTGTCTGACCGCGGGCTATGACGACGGGTATGACGAGGGACGGCCGGCGGGGGCCGGAGGGATATGTGAGGCCACAGTTCACGTCGATGCTTTCAAGCCGGACGAGATCCAAGGCGTCGATTGGCAGTCTCTTCCTGCCGTCCTGATGGTTGACGTTCTCACGTTCGAAGAGAAGCACAAAACCATCCGTGTCGCGCTGAGCGACTGGCACACCTACTACGACCCCCCGGAACACCCTGAATATTTCTCAGATCGGCAGTGGCTTTACGTTGGTCTCGGGATTGATGCTGTGGAGCTGGGCATCAGGCTTTTTAGGGAGACGGGGCACACCTCCAGTCTCCCTGGCGCGGCGGAGCTGCATGAGAGATTGCAAGCGCGCAAGAGTGAGCTAGACAAGGAACGAAAAGAGCACGCTCAGCGTCTCGCCGCATACGCGCTGCTTCCCTTGCCGGCTGCGCCTCCGACTTCTGCGCCAACCCTATAGCTCTCTCACTGGAATTCCGCGCCCGCGCAAAAGGTCGATGAAGTTACCAGGACCGACGAGATGCATCGCTCCGACGGCAAGCACCGTATTTGAAGCGGGCTGCCCGGCCTTCATGACGGACTCAACCCACGCCCGGTTTCTGGAGAGCAAGAGCGAGTCCCTGATCGCCTGATTGCCGAACACCGGTGTCAGTTCTACTTCCGCTTGGAGGCCTGCGGCATCGCGTGCGGCCCATCGGTCGTACAGGCCCTCAAATTGCTCCTGCGACCGACTGAGCTTTGGTAGCGCTTGCCGAAACACTTCCAAGATATCCGGCAGCGGCACTGCATCGAAGAGCGCCGCAACGTCCCTAGCTCGCTCGATGTAGCCGAAGGTCTGCCCCTTTTTCTCTAAACTTGCCCCAAGTACAGCCTCCGCCCCAGGACCAAACCGTAGGCGTGCGATGCCGAGCATGATCAGCGCGGCCCAAGGCCGATGCTGCTGCAGCTCAGCGGGGATTTTCGGTTCCTTTTCCCATGCGGCCTTCACAGCGGTCCACAGATCCGGCGGAAGAAAATCCTCCAATCGCGTCCCGTCGTTGAAGCGCATAAATGGCCCAAACTCTTTTGGGTCGTGTTCCATGCAGCCTGCATCGGCCCACTGCGCGGCATCAGCCACGAACGCTGGAAGTGATCTACCAGGCGGACAGAGGTGGTAGGTGCCAACGATTCGTAAGCGGCTGCCACTGACTTCGTAATACATGCTGTTGGCCCATGGCTGTTGGATGCCTCCAATGTGCCACAGGCTGCCATTTCCCACGACGGCAGCGAGGGGACAGTCATAAGCGGAGCGGACTCAGCATTTCAACTTCGGCGCCTTCCTGTTGGGTAAGTTGCGCACCACCTTGGCCTCTTGCCCTTGTGCGCGCTGCAGCCGTACAGTCAGGCACAACCGGGCGGTCGAGGGTCTGGAAAAAACTACCAACAACGATGGAAGAGCAAGCATGAAAGAGGGATTTGACTGGGTACCGTTCTACGAAGAAATGGCTCGGCGCCTGCTGGCCTACCGCAACAGGCAGGCCCAGCTGGTTGCAATTTTGGCGGCAAGTGGAGTACGAGGGCTGGCCGACCAGAACCCGAAGAAAAGGTCGATCCCGCTCACCGAGATCGATCCATTGACTTTCATCGCGCTAGTAAATAAACAGTCACATAGTGAGCGCGTCAAGATACTGACCATCATTAAGAAGAAGCTCGGCATAAAGGCGCCGGTCCCGACCCAGTTTTTGGGTATCCCAAGCACTAACGCCCGACAAAGTTGGCTCTTCCCCTACAAATTTGAGCGAAGCGTCGGCGATATCGGCAAGCTTTGGGACTTGTTCGAGGCCGTCATGTCGAGCCAGCCGCTGACCGACAAAGTGATGGCCGACGCCCAGACGGTCAAATATGCGGGCCACGCGAAGCTGACACAGGCAATTTTTCGAGCGGCGCCGAGTCGGTACTTTCCCGTCGATGGACAGACTATCCGCTACCTTTTTCGACTGAAGATTCCCAGTACATTCCGCTCGGCCACGGAGTACCAGACCATCTGCCAAATGGTGGCGAAGATCGATGCTAGGCCTTTCTATGAGCAGTCTTATCTCGCTTGGAAGCAGAATCGAGACTCGGCCCCCACCGCGGAAGAGCAGTATCAATCGGAGGTGCAGCGAGAGGCAGCCAATGCTCAGCCCCTCGAAGATGAGCCAGGCGGTGAGCCGATTCCCCCACTCAAAAAAAAGACGGCACCCTCTACCGAAGGCTATCAGCGTGACGCTCGCGTCGCGGGTGTTGCGTTGGTGAACGCTGATTACAAGTGTGAGATTGACCCGAGCCACCAGACCTTCACTGCGCGAGCAGGTAAGAAGCCCTATCTAGAGGCTCATCACCTAATCCCATTCAGCAACCAGCGCTTCTTCACCGTCTCTCTGGACGTGATAGCCAACGTGGTGGCCCTGTGCCCGAACTGCCATCGACTGCTGCACCATGGCACGCAGAAAGAAAAGACTAAATACATTCGAGCTCTCTTTGCCGAACGCGCGGATAGGCTCGAAGAAAAAGAGCTGAGCATCAGCAGCGCGGATTTGCTGAGGTTCTATAGCGGCAATGTGCTAGACGAGGATGCGTGAACGGCTCTCAGCGGCGCCAAGCGCGGCTGTTGGAGCGCTGCATAGCTTTACCAGGTCGGTGAGCAGATGTGGTGGTTTCGGTGAGGGAAAAATCTACTTAACTCATCGACTGATCGTGGTGATCGCGCCGACCTAGAAAAGGTCGAGTTGGGGTGGTGGTGGCGGCGTCGGCGTGCCCTTGGCTTCATGCTTTGGCTCCCTCTCGACGGCTGGCTTCTCCTTCTTGAGCCGTGGTGCCAATGGGACCGGGTAGGTGTCGAGCTGGCCCATCCACTGACGCAGGAACCGCGGCGCCTCGTGCACGGGGCAGGTTAGCCAGTCGTCGTAGTCCTCCGGATCGAGGATGACCACCATCCGCTTTTCCTCGCCGGGCCGGTGAAAGCGTGACATCACGGGATGGCCGTCCGCGTTGATGGTGATCATCGCGAAGCTGAACAGGTCTTCGCCGGTCTCGGTGTTGGCCCATTTTTCCCAGATGCCGGCGAGGCCGAGCGGCACCTCCCCGGGCTGCTGGATGCGGTAGCGCACTGGCTTGCTGTCCTCGGTCTCGTAGTAGGGTTCGAAGATCGCTTCGGCAGGGATCACGCAGCGCTGCCCCAGGCGCCACGCGCTGCGGAAGCTGGGCAGCCTGGCAATGGTCTCCGCCTTGGCGTTGTAGGTCTTCTTGCCATACACGATCTCTTTCGCGAAGCCGGGCAGCAGGCCGAAGGCGCCGTCGTCGACGCGGCGATTCCCCGAGCCGTCCTCGGCCAACCGGATGAACGGAGCCATGCCGGTTGGCCATGTGATGACCGGCCGTTCGTCGTCTGCGCGGACGACGCCGAAGAAAGACAGCAGACGGTCTGCACGGGTGACGGCTTCGTAGTTGCTGCACATGGCGAGTCAAAAATACCCCGGCGAGTTGCCTGAGGCGGTCGCAGGGTCATAGGGCACGCGGCGCGTTGATCGCTTCGTCAGCGTCTCGCCGATCTTCCGCGCTTCAAGCGATTCGCCCAGTTCGCGCTCGCGCGCCAGGCGCCGCGATTCGGCCGGGCTGGTGTAGCGGTCCTCGTCATCGTCAAACCCGCCGCGAGGAATGACCACCGGCCGGCAGAACCAAGTCTGCGGGTAGTAGTCGGACTTGATGTTTTTCGAGCCCATGCCGCGCGCAATCACTTCCACGCCAGAGATCAGGATGCCGCCTTTGATCCTTCGCACGCGCGCCCTGTCGAGGGGCGGAATCACGTACGTTTCTCCGTTCGGTTGCAGCAGCGTCGCGAGGAAGATGCTGCGCCCTGGCCGTGGGTCGTAGATGCGCTCCATGTAGGTGAGTTCGCCAACCCTGCGGGTGTGTTTGACCGCCTCCACCGATTGGAGCTTCCCGCCTTCGAAGCGGGTTCGGAACACCTCTTGGACAATCAGCGTTGACACTGTATAAATATACAGTACCATTTGCTACATGGACAACGAGATCCCGACCGACATGTGGATCTACTACTGCGCCAAGCGGCTCAAACTTCACTGGCGCACCGTGGACCCGGAGCAGCTGGAGGAACTGGCCGCTGATCTAGCCTGCGACGCGCGGCTGCGTGTGCTTGCCCCTCAGGCCGCAGCGGCGCTTTTTCTCGAACCGGTGACCTTGCCCTCCGACCAGATGGTGGCTAGGTCTTCGGCGGAAAACGCAGGATGTGAGGAAGGTTCCGGCCCACCGGCCGCGGTGCGATGAACAAGTTGCTTATTGGCCGGTTGTATGGCCGGTAGGTGCGAGGCAAGGCGGTAGAGCCCGCACGAATACTGAATTCTCCGCGGACACACTCTCCGCCAAAACGGTGCCTAAGTGGTTGATTTTCTTAGGTGTCGTGAAATTCCCCAGCAAAAATCCCCAGCAATGCGCGGCACCAAGCAGCGCCGGCCGTGCGGGCTCACCGCAAGCTGACCTCCAGCGGTTGCTGCCCCTTCACGTACACGAGCAATCCGCTGCCGGTTTGCGCGAAGCAATTGAGCGCGGTCGAGCCGTCGATGCGCAAAACAGTGAGCAGCCGCCCGGGGCTCGTCGACAGCCAATCGACGAACGCGCGGTCGCGCTCGTTGTTCGGCACCTTGGACACGAGGTCGGCAATTTGCTTGCACGTGAAGCGCCACATCGTCGCAGGGCGCTCGTCCATCTGAAAGTCCGCGCGCATGCCAGGCGGCCCGCCGGCGAGATGCTGCATCAGCCGATCACTGAGCGTCGATGTGTGCGGGTATGTGGGCAGCGGCCAGGGCCTGATTGGCGGCGGGCCGAACTGCGCCGTACGGTTAGCCCGGACGACCCGCTCGAACTCGGCAATGCGGTCCGGCGACATCATTCCGTCGTAGCTGTTCGGGACGTAGCCGCCGAAGCGCACACGGGACTCCAGCGCATCGCGCTGCAAGCACGTCCCGTCAGCTGGCGAGCCGCTGCGTAGACACCGCTCGCTGAGCACAATGAAGTCATCCACCGCATCCGTCCGAATGCGCGCAGCGGCTGGTATGCGCGTAGCTGCCGGCGCGCGCGTAGCCGTCGGAGCCGGCACCGCAGGGCGCATCGCGGCGGCCGGTGAGTCGTACGCCCCGCCGGCGGCGGAGGGGTCGCCGGGGACGATAGGCGCGATCACGTCGCGCGGCTGTGCGCGCCCTTGCACGTAGACCCGAATGCCACCGGGGATGCGCTCGTAGCACCCGGCGCCGTCGCTGGCGCCGTTGTCCAGCCTGAGCGTCATGGACTTCAGGCCGGCCGGTTGCTGCGCGAGCCACTGCCCGTAGGCACGCGCACGCTTCGAGGTCTCGCCTTCCGCCTGGAGCTGGGCTGCGCGTGCGCACGTGAAGTTCGTCAGTTCGTAGCGGGTGCCGCCCAGCGTGACGCTCGCGACGGTGTCGAGTTCGCCCTCTGCGATCGCCGCCGCTGCAGTCTCGGCTCGAGCCTGTGCAGGCGCTGTTGCCGCTGCTATCGCGAGCATGAGGGCGACCCACAGCTCGGGGGGCATGCGCCAGGCAAAGGCCCGTCGCATGCCTTGCCTGGCGGGGGCGAGCGCGGTGGCAATCGCGCAGGTCAGAGCGTCGATGGACGCAGTCGTAGCGGTCATTGCTGGCCTTTCGTTAGCGAGTCGCAGAGTTGTAGTTGGTAGCGCCGCCGACGCGCGACACCGAGGTCGCGAATTCTTGCGCGTTATTCGCCTGAACCGTGACGTTTTGCACGTTGATCTGCTGGCCGATAGTGGGGCTCGCGCCACCTGCCGCACCCGCTGTACCACCGCCCGACTTGAACTCGCGCGCGTACTGCGCCGCCAACTGTGCCCGGCGTGCATCTTCGGCCACGATGCCGTGCGCCTCGAACACCCGCGAGATCCCCGCGCCGTAGTCTGCCGCGGACTTGCCGCCGCTCATTGAGCGTTGCAGGCGCGACCATTCGGCGGGGCTCTCCCGCAGGAAATTCAGTTGTGTCTGCCACGGGGCTTTGTCCGGCGTGGTGCCGTAGCGGCGCTGGAAGTCGGCCACGCGGTCTTTGGACAGGTACTGCATGAGGCCAGCCGCGCCGCTGCTTTTGTTGATAGCCGTTGGGTCGAAATTGCTCTCGCCCTGAATGTTGGCGGCCATGGCCGCGGCCTGGTCCACGGTGAGACCCATGCCGATCAGGTGCCGAATCACGTCGTCGCGTGTAGGGCGCGCAGCGGGCCGGCCTGCGGCGGCGCCTGTGGGCGCAGCGGCGCTTGCTCCTGCACTGCTGCCGACAGTGCCGCCCGAGGTGCCCGCGCCGCTACTGCCACCGTTGCCCGCTTCACCGGCCGCAATGCGCGCCTTGGCTTCGGGCGTGAGCAGCACGCCGCCGAAGCTGCGGCCTGCGGGGTCGTGGGCCTCGCCAACCAGCATGCGCCAACCCTTCGCGACGCCCTCGCCGAAGTCGACGACAGCCCCTTTTACCCCGGCCGGTATGAGTTTGCCGACCTTGTCTTCAACCCAGGCGTACAGCACCGCGGCTGCAGCCGCGAGCTTATGGAAGCCGTAGGTCACGACGTCAAGCCCGTCCTTGAGAAAGCCCGCTGCGGCGCCCAGGCCGCGCAGTAAGGTGGCAAGTGCAGGCGACTCGGTGTTCATGACGCTCATGAAGCCCGTGACGCCGCCGCCGGCCGCGATGACCTTGTCCACGAAGGCGCTGAGCTGCTGTGCGCCGCTGCTTAACCACTGGCCAAAGCGCTCGATCTCAGGCTGCAAGGCCGTAGCGATGGCATTGGCGACGTTCAGGGCGGAATTCTTGGCCGCTTCGAGCGCGTTGGTCACGCTGTCCAGTGCCTTGCGGTTCTCGGTGGCCTGTTGATTTCCATCCAGAAGTGACCCACTTGGCCCGGTGATTTCCATCTAAATCTGACCCACGTGATAACCCTAACCTGCTGCTTTTAGCAGCAGGAGCACAGGAGTGATTGACGTGGCGACACTGAGTGTCATCAGGCGTTGGGCACTGCGAGAGCAACTGTCCATCCGAGAGATAGCCCGGCGCACGGGCTTGTCTCGCAACACCATCCGCAAGTACCTTCGCGAGGGCGAGGCGGCGCCCAGCTACGCGAAGCGCATCAGCCCGAGCAAGCTCGACGCGTTCGCCGAGAAGCTCGGCGGCTGGCTCAAGAGCGAGGCGTCTAAGTCACGCAAGCAGCGGCGCACGCTCAAGCAGATGCACGCCGATCTGGTGGCGCTGGGCTACCAGGGCTCCTACAACCGCGTGGCGGCCTTTGCACGAGCGTGGCATGCGCATCTCCACGAGGTCCAGCAGACGACCGGGCGCGGCACCTTCGTGCCTCTGGCCTTCGGTCCCGGCGAGGCATTCCAGTTCGACTGGAGCGAGGACTGGGCCGTCATCGCTGGTGAACGCACCAAGCTGCAGGTGGCGCACTTCAAGCTCAGCCACAGCCGTGCGTTCATCGTGCGCGCCTACCTGTTGCAGACCCACGAGATGCTGTTCGATGCGCACAACCGGGCCTTCGAGGTACTCGGGGGCGTGCCTCGGCGCGGCATCTACGACAACATGAAGACCGCCGTGGACAAGGTACGCCGCGGCAAGGAGCGCGACATCAACGCGCGCTTCAGCGCCATGGTCAGTCACTACCTGTTCGAGGCCGAGTTCTGCAACCCGGCCTCGGGCTGGGAGAAGGGCCAGGTCGAGAAGAACGTGCGTGATGCGCGCCACCGGTTGTGGCAACCTGTGCCGGCGTTCGCCACGCTGGCGCTGCTCAACGACTGGCTGGAGGACCGCTGCAAGGCGCTGTGGGGCGAGATCGTCCACGGCAAGCTGCCAGGGACCGTAGCCGATGTCTGGGCGCAGGAACGGCCACTACTGTTGCAGATCCCCAGACCCTTCGATGGTTTCGTGGAACACACCAAGCGCGTCTCGCCCACCTGCCTGGTGCACTTCGAGCGCAACCGTTACAGCGTTCCGGCCTCCTACGCGAACCGGCCAGTGAGCCTGCGCGTGTACGCCGAACGCCTCGTCGTGGCGGCCGAGGGCCAGATCGTGTGCGAGCACACGCGCATCATTGACCGTCGCCACGACACCGCAGGTCAGACCGTCTACGACTGGAGGCACTACCTGGCAGTGCTGCAACGCAAGCCAGGAGCGCTCAGGAACGGAGCGCCCTTCAGCGAGCTGCCGCAGGGCTTCCGGCGGCTGCAGGCCGCGCTGCTGAAGCAGCCAGGCGGAGACCGCGAGATGGTGGAGATCCTGGCGCTGGTGCTGCACCACGACGAGCAGGCAGTGCTGACCGCGGTCGAACTGGCGCTGGAAGCCGGCGTGGCCAGCAAGACTCATGTGCTGAATGTGCTGCACCGACTGCTCGATGCCAAGCCCATTGCGCCGGCGCCTGTCACGGCACCGCAGGCACTGCGCCTGATGAACGAGCCGAAGGCCGATGTGCTGCGCTACGACACGCTCCGGGGGCGTGCCAGCGCTGCTGGCGGCCTGCGCGGGCCGCTGAACTCCAAGTCGAGTAGCCAGGAGGTGCGCCATGCGACATGACCCTGCCAGCGGCGCCATCGTGATCATGCTGCGCGAACTCAAGATGCACGGCATGGCCCAGGCCGTCGCGGAGCTGGCCGAGCAGGGATCGCCGGCCTTCGAGGCGGCCCAACCGATGCTCTCGCAGTTGCTAAAGGCAGAGACAGCCGAGCGGGAGGTACGCTCGGTGGCCTACCAGTTGAAGCTCGCTCGCTTCCCAGCCTATCGCGATCTCGCTGGCTTCGACTTCGCCAACAGCGAGGTCAACGAGGCGCTGGTGCGTCAGCTACACCGATGCGAGTTCATGGACGATGCGCAGAACGTGGTGCTCGTGGGCGGTCCGGGCACCGGCAAGACCCACATCGCCACGGCGCTGGGCGTGCAGGCCATCGAGCACCAACACCGCCGGGTGCGCTTCTTCTCGACGGTAGAACTGGTCAACGCACTCGAGCAAGAGAAGGCCAGTGGCAATCCCGGCCACATCGCGCACCGACTGATGTACGCGGACATGGTGGTGCTCGATGAACTGGGCTACCTGCCGTTCAGCGCATCAGGTGGCGCGCTGTTGTTCCATCTGCTGTCCAAACTCTACGAACGCACGAGCGTGGTGATCACAACCAACTTGAGCTTCAGCGAGTGGGCCAGCGTCTTCGGCGACGCGAAGATGACGACGGCGTTGCTGGACCGGCTCACGCATCACTGCCATATTCTGGAGACCGGAAACGACAGCTTCCGCTTCAAGCACAGCTCGGCTCAACCCGTTCAAGCAGTCCAACCTAAAAAGGAGAAAGCCAAGAACTTATCCACACCGTGAGCCGGCTGGCTCGCAAAGAGGGTGGGTCAATATTCGATGGAAATCGCGGGTCAGGATTCCATGGAACTCAACAGTGATGTCGAAAACTGTTGAAGGTTGGCCACGTATTCGGTCTGCAGGCGTATTTCTAGTTAATTCAGGGTTGCTGGCCGCCGGTCTTTTTAATCTCATCATCGGATGAATCTAAGCTTTCAAAGGTAATCAGTCGCTATCGACGGCATGCCTCGGCGCCGAACGGGCTGCAGCGGTCAACCGTGACTGCCTTGGTGAACCTGGTACATAGCCCGCAGACAGCTACGAAGCTCGATTCACAGAAGTCGTTGCAACCATGCCAG
Source organism: Variovorax durovernensis (assembly GCF_977011995.1). Lineage (NCBI taxonomy): Bacteria > Pseudomonadati > Pseudomonadota > Betaproteobacteria > Burkholderiales > Comamonadaceae > Variovorax > Variovorax durovernensis. The sequence continues at coordinate 1,440,148 of NZ_CDRNCW010000001.1, forward strand.
TTGAAGAAAATGTGCGGGCAGTGCTGCGGAGCGAAGTTGCTGAGTGGGGCCACGCTTTACACATCTGCATGTTGGACAGCGACTGCGCGATCCCGATGCCTGGTTTGCCCTGCCGAGATAAATGGCTGGCGCTGTAGTTGCGGCAACTTGGAGGCTGTGATTGATGGGAGGGATCCCGTGCATTCGTGGCGCTGCCCGCCCGTTGACCATGAGTAAAGCCGGGGATCCTATTGCCGGCCGGGCGCAGTCAGAGCCACCCAAAGCGATTGCAGCGTGAGGTCGGCCGCTCCAATCCTCCGTCGCAGTTCCTCGTTGACCACTCGCACGAGCGCACTGAGTTCGGTACGGGTCGGGCTGATTTCTTCCGTGTCGTTCAAGTGCTGCGAAGCGATGAGCTTTTCGAGACCTGCGTAGGCGCTCTGCAGTTCGTGCAGGCTGTCGATCTCATCGCATGCTTGCAGCGTGAGTGACTCAGCGGAAGTTTCGGGAAACGAGGGCGCGTGAGTGGATGCAGCCATGATCGGCCTCCAAGGGATTGCGGTTTACTGAAACCGCCGCATCCGAGACCCATCGAGGCTCGCCTGATGGTGCCGGAAGCTGCGGCTTGCGTCGCAGCGGGTTACTCGGGACGCCAATCCCGATCAGGCCTTTTGGGGCATGACGGGGCGGAGTATATCCACGCATCCCCGCTGCCAGACGCAAACGCCGTGTGCCGCCTCACATGCTCAGAGCGGATCCAGCGACCCGTCGTCAATCTGCTGCGCCTGCTGCGCGGCATGCCGCGAGCGCGCACGCCGCACCAGCAGCCCGATAAGCAGCGCCGCCGCCGCAGAGCCGGCCAATGCACCCGAGCTACCCAGCAACTGCGCAAGGCTGTCCACAGTCTCGACGCTGACCTGCTGGGCGTGGTGCACCAGCGCCACCATGTCGGCGGCATGCACGTTCTGCAGGTCGTCGATGCGCACGTTCAGGTCCTGCCCCGCGCTGCGGAAGCGGATCTTCGCGAAGATGCCGTTGGCAATCGCCACCAGCGAGAGCACGCCCAGTGGGCGCAGCAGTGTCTCCACGAGGCGGCGTCGGTCGTCGGTGGGGGCCGACTCGTACACCTGCGCCACCAGCGCGGGGATCGCCGTTTCGTCGGACGTGGGTTCGGGGGATCTGGATGCGGCCGTGTGGCCTATGGGTTGCGATGCATTGGATGCCATGGCGTCGTCTTCCTTTGCCTGCCGGAACCTGCATGTTCTGCCTGCAGCCAAGACGATTTGATGAACGGACCGTAAAGCTGGGTTGAATTTACGAAACCGCTGGTGGCGCAAAGGTGTCGTCGCGTGAGAAGGATTAGCCCGGCATTAGCGCCGGGCCGGTTCGTTCACTCGATCCTGAAGACGAACTCCTGGGTCGCCACGACTTCCGCATCGCCCGTGGTCTGGCACTCGTAGCGCATCACCGCCGAGCGCACCGCCGATTGGTAGACCTTGGGCCCGGAGAGAAAGCGCACCTCCGTCACGCGTCCGCCCTTGATGCGCACCTCGGCCTTGACGACGCCGCTGATGCCTTCATCCAGCGCCTTGCGCGGCATCTCGGGCTTCACCTGCCTGGGGCATGCCACCGCGATGTCGGTGGACACGGCCTGCGGCGGGGCGGGAGGCGCGGGCGGTGCCGGCGGCGCGGCGGGCGGCGGCGCCACCGGTTCGGTGCTCTGCACCGCGGTGATTGCGGGCGCGGTGCTCGGCGGCGGTGTCACCGCCGGCGGCGGCACGTAGGCCGGGCGCGGCGGCGGCGGTGCCTTCGGCGTCTCCTGCCGGATGATCTTCTTCGGTGGAGGCGGCGGGGGAGGGGGCGGCGGTGGCGGCACCTTCACTTCCGTGATGATGGTCGCGTCCATCGGCTTCTTGATCATCTCGATGGTCTTGCGCGCCAGGCCCGAGACGAGCGCGTAGCCCACCAGCACGTGGAACAGCACCATCACGCCGATGCCCACAGGGCCGAAGCGGGACTTGGGGTCGAAGTCGTTGGCGCGGCTCATGGGATGAACTGCTCCGAGCCCATGATGCCCAGCTTGGTCAGGCCGGAGCGCTGGGCCGAGGCCATCACGCCGGCCACCACGTCGTAGCGGGCCTGCTTGTCGGGGCGCAGGTGCACTTCAGGCTGCACGGGTTGTGCCGCGAGCTGCTCGAAGCGCCGCTCCACCTCGGACAGCTCGGCCACGGCCTCGCCGTTCCACAGCACGGTGCTGCGCTCGTCGATGTCCACGCGCAGCACCTCGGGCTTGATGTCGCTGGGCGGCGGGTTGCCGTTGGGCATGTTCAGGTTCACCGCGTGCAGCTGTATCGGGATGGTGATGATGAGCATGATCAGCAGCACCAGCATCACGTCGATCAGCGGCGTGGTGTTGATGTCCATCATGGGCTCGTCGGTGGGGGTGCCGCTGCGGCGCCCCTGCTTTTCTTTTCGCATGGCTGTGTGTTCTCAGTTGCGCGCGGGCGGCTCGGTGATGAAGCCGACCTTGACGATGCCGGCCGACTGGCACGCATAGATGATCTTTCCCACTGGCTCGTACACCGAGTGCCAGTCGCCGCGGATGTGCACCTCGGGCTGCGGGTTGAGGGCGGCCACTTTCTTCAGCCGCTCGGCCAGGTTGTTCACGTCGCGCACCGGCGTGTCGTACCAGTAGATGCGCCCGGCCGTGTCCACCGACAGCACGATGGTGTCGGGCTTGCTCTCGCGCACCTCGTTGCGCTGCTTCGGCACCTCCACGGGCACCGAGTAATTGACCACCGGGATGGTGATGAGGAAGATGATCAGCAGCACCAGCATCACGTCGACCAGCGGCGTGGTGTTGATGGCCGCGATGGCCTGTTCCTCGTCGCCGCCGCCGGATGGGATGTTCATCGCCATGGTGTGGCTCGCTTCGCGTGCGGTGGTGGCGCGGTGCTCAGGCGGTGGCCCGGCCCGACAGGATCACGGAGTGCAGCTCGCCGCTGAATTCGCGCACGTCGTCCATCACCGTGATGTTGCGGCGCAGGAGCCAGTTGTAGCCCAGCACCGCAGGCACGGCCACGGCCAGGCCGATGGCGGTCATGATGAGCGACTCGCCCACCGGCCCGGCCACCTTGTCGATCGACGCCTGGCCCGCAATGCCGATGGCGGTGAGCGCGTGGTAGATGCCCCAGACGGTGCCGAACAGGCCCACGAAAGGCGCCGTGGAGCCAACGGTGGCCAGCAGCGACATGCCGTTGCTCAGGCGCCGGTTCACGCGTTCAGTGGCGCGGTGGATGCACAGGTCGACGAAGTCGGCAAAGTCGACCTTGCCGCGCAGGCCGTCATGCTTGCGCGTGGCATGCACGCCCGCATCGGCGATGAAGCGGAAGGGGCTGCCTTCGGCGAGCTTGGCGGTGCCGGCCTGCACGCTGCCTTCGTTCCAGAACTCGTTGTCGACTTCCTTCGCCTGCCGGCCCATGCGCAGCTGCTCGAGCAGCTTGGTGACGATGACGTACCAGCTGCCCATCGACATGATCGCGAGGATGGCCAGCACGGCCTTGGCCACCAGGTCGCTCTGCGCCCAGAGCGCGCCGATGCCGTAGGGGTTGTCGACCTTGGTGGCCGCTGCCGCCGGCACCGCGGCCGGCGCCGTGGGTGTGGCGGTGGGCGCAACTGCCGGTGCCGGTGCGGGTGCGGGTTCCGGCGTGGCCTGGGCGTTGGCGGCGTTCGGCGCGGCGGTCAGGCAAAGCGCCAGGGCGAGCGGAGCGGCCACTGCCATCAGCTTCGCGAAAAAGGTCTTCATCATGTTTGACTCCAAAAAACAAAACGGAGGGCAATCGGGGCGCACGGTCAGGCCGCGCGCCAGCCGAGGGCCTTGCCCCACACGGCGTACACGCTCGCACTGCTGCCGCGCACGACGTGGTAGCGGTCGTAGGGGGCCGCGGTCATGCAGGCGTGATGCGGAAGAATGCGCACGCGGCTGCCGATGGGCAGTGCTTCGAACATGGCCTGCAGGTCGTCGTCGCCATCGCCTTCGATGGCGATCAGGCCGTGCTCCTGGTGCAGCTCGGCCACGCGCAGGCCGGGCAACGGCGTGGTGCCGTCCGCGCGGCACACCAGCCCGAAGCCCAGGCCGCCGCGGAACTCGGCCGCCGACTCGTCCTTCGACAGCGCGAGCGCGCCAGCGTCGATGAGCACGCGGCGCGAGCGTGGGTTGTGGCCGATCACCGTGGCCAGCACCGACAGCGCGATGTCCTCGATGCCGCAGATGCCGCGCGCGGCCTGGTCCAGGTCGAAGAAGGTGTAGACGCCGGGGCGCATTTCGGTGACGCCGTCTAGCCGCTCGGCGCACACCGCGGTCGGCGTGGCGCCCACGCTGACCACATCCACCGTGAAGCCTGCCGCTCGAAGGCACTCGGCGGCACGCACCGCGCCTGCGCGCTCGGCTTCGGCAATGGCGCGGATCGAGTCCAGCCCCTCGGCGTGGTAGCTGTGGCCGGCGTGGGTGAGCACGCCGGCCAGCGTCAGCGATTCACTGCGTTGCACTTCGGCCGCGATGGCGAGCAGCGTCTCTTCATCGTCGGGCGATACACCGCCGCGGCCGCCGCCGGTGTCGACCTCGATCAGCAGGCCGAAGCTCGCGCCCAGGGCGCGCGCACGCGCGGCCACCGCCCGCACCGCACCAACGCAGTCCGCGAGCAGGTTCACGCGGGCGCCGTGCATGCGCTGCACGCGATGCAGCGCGTCGATCTTGCCGGCGCTGATGCCCACCGCGTAGGTCAGGTCCAGGAAGCCGTAGCGCGCGAAGTAGTCGGCCTCGGCCACGGTGGACACGGTGATGGCGCCGCTGTGCCCACGGGTGGCCAGGCGCGCCACCTCTGCCGACTTGGAAGTCTTCAGGTGCGGGCGCAGCGCCACGCCGTGCCGCGCCGCGCGCTGCGCCATCGCATCGCAGTTGCGTTCGAGGACTGCGCTGTCGAGCAGCAGCGCCGGCGTGTTCAGCTCGGCCAGCGCCGTGTGCGAGAGCTGCGTCATCGGGCGCATCCGAGCTCCGCCATGACCCAGTCGACTTCTTCGGCAATGCGGTTCACGAAAGGCGGCAGCACCACCAGCGTCATGTGCTCGGCGCCTTCGATGCGATGCAGGCGGCTTCGCTTCGACAGCGCCGCATGCGCCTCCTGGTACTCGGGCCAGCGCCGCTGCACTTCGGCGCCTTCCTCGGCACCTGGCGGCAGCTTCGGCATGACCGTGGCCGACAGCACGGACAGCGGCCGCGTGCCCAGGTCCGGCGACGCGCCTGCCTGCCGGGCTACGTGCTGGAGGCCTTCATGTTCCTTCATCATCGTGTCGACGGTTTCCGGCGTGTAGTTCGCGGCCATCTGCCGCAGCACATGGGGCATGTCGGCAAAGATGGCCTGGACCGGCGCGAACTCCGGCGGCGGCAGGCCGCCGGCCTGGAACTCAGCGCGCTTCTTGCGCTCCGGCGCCAACGTTTCCGCCGGCAGGCCCTGGAACGCTTCGAACTGCTCCGGATGGCTGGAGTCGAGCATCACGACGCCGGCCACCTGCTCCGGATACAGGCCGGTGTAGATGCGGTTCAGCAGGCCGCCGAGCGAATGGCCGATCAGCACGATCGGGCCGGTCACGCCGGCCGCGGCCAGCAGCGCATGCAGATGCTGCGCGTTGCGCTTTCCGTCGAAGGGCGCGTCGTCTGCCTCGCTCCAGCCCATGCCGGCGCGGTCGTAGCTGATCACCGGGTACTTGGCCGACAGCGCCTTCTGCAGGCGTGCGTAGATCGCAGAGGCGCAGCCGCCGCCGGCTTCGAGCACCAGCGTGGGATGCGACGCACTGGCCGGCGCGGGGCCGCTGCGCTGCAGGTGCATCTTGCGGCCGTCGACGGTGTACACCTCGCCCGGCGCGGGCATGCCGCGCCCGTCCAACGACGGTGGCAACGCACCGGCGGCGCGCTTCGGCTCTTCCACGCGCGGCCAGTAGTCGAGGTCGCGCACGCGGTACGGCAGGTTGGCGAAGTCGGTGCTCAGCGCGGCAGGTGTCGACACGTACAACACCGACTTGGCAATAGGCCCGAACTCCGCATGGAAGTGCTGCGCCGACTTCACCACGACCAGCTTCTTGGCCGCCAGGTCGATGCCCAGGCCCGTGAAGAGGTCGGACCCGATGACCTGGTTGCGCTTGCTGATGAGCACGATGTCCACGCCGTTCGCTGCCTGCACCCATACGCAGGGGCCCATGGGCGTGTGGTTGCCGGGCACGAGGCCGCGCTGCGAATGCGCTTCCCGCACGGCCTTGACGGTCACGTGCAGGTCGATCGGGTCGCCCGAGGCCGGGCCGCACTTGCCGCCCAGCCGCAGCTCGAAGCTGGCGCCGACGCCCGCGTCGCGGCACAGTTGCACCGCGCCCAGGTCCCAGACGCCGCCGAAGGCCACGTTGCCGATGCCGCGCTCGATGATCGCGCGCAGCACGAAGGTGCTGTCGCTGGTGGCGCCGCCGCCGGCGTTGTCGGCCGTGTCGGCGATCACCACCGGGCCGCCTTGCGTGGCCATGGCCCGCTCCAGCGTCTCGTCGATGGAGAGCGAAGGCACGCCGGTCTGGTGGCGCAGCTCCCAGAACTCGCGGCCCAGTTCATCGGCCAGCTTGGCGGCCAGCGCGGGGTCGTTGTCCGTCACCACCCACAGCTTGGCGCCGGACTCCTGCACGTCGGCCCAAGGGAAGCCATGGCCCAGCGACACCGACAGCACGCCGGGCAGCTTCTCGCAGGCTTCCATGCGGCGCACGAAGCCGGCCATGGGTTCGCGCGTGGTGTGCCACTTGCCCACCATGCGGCAGTCGTGCACGGCCGTGACCGGCTGCACGCGGCCTTGCGCGGTGTCCACCACGATGCGGACCAGCTCCTGCAGGCGGTCCAGCGCGTCGGTGTGCGGATATTCCTTGTAGCAAATGATCACGTCCGACTCGGTCAGCATCTGCTGCGTGAAGTGGCAGTGCAGGTCGAGCGACACGCCGATGGTCACCTTCGGGCCGACGATGGCGCGCACCCGCGAGATCAGATCGCCTTCGCAGTCGTCGTAGCCGTCGGCCACCATGGCGCCGTGCAGCACCAGGATCACGCCGTCCACCGGGCCGGCCTTTCGCAGGTCGTCCAGGATCTCGTCGCGCAGGCTTTCGTACACGGGGCGCACGGTGCGCCCCAGCGGCTGCGCGAAGGCCAGCAGGCTCTCGACCAGCTCGTGGCCTTCGGCGGCCAGCTGCTTGCGCACTTCCACCGCGAACATGCCGTAGCCGGATGCATCGCGCGTGCTGGAGTCGCCGTGGAAGATGCCGTATTCCTCGAAGCTGCCCAGCCCGGTGGGTGCGGAGACGAAGGTGTTGGTTTCGGTGGCGAAGAGGGTGGTGAAGAACTTCATGCGCGTTGCTCCTGGCGTGCGAGTTGGATGTTCCGGGTGCGCAGGGTGCTCAGCCGCAGTCCCGTGACCCGGCCCTCCTTGCGCTCCACGTTGAGGACCGATTTGCCCATCTGGCTCAGCACCGGGTCGGTCGAGACGAGCGTCATCACGTCGGCCGACAGCGGCGTCAGCACGCAGGCGTGCTGGCCGTGGCGACCATGCACCGTGAGCAGCAGCCTGCCGCCGACCAGCGCCATCTGCGCGGTGGCGTCGAGGTCGGCGCTGGTGTAGTCGCCGCACAGCTGTTCAGCCAGCGAGGCGACATCGGGCGCGGCGCCTGCCAGTCGCTCGAAGCGGCGCGGTTGCCCACCTTCGTGCAGCACCAGCGTGTCGGGCGCGCGCTGCGGATCGATGTCGCTGGCGTCGAGCACGAGGTCGTTGACCGGCAGGTCCTGCAGGCCCAGCCACAGCTTGCCTTCGCCCTGATGCATAGGCTTTGCCTCGCCGGCCTGCCACGACATGCACAGCCGGCCCGAGACATCGGAAAAGCCCATCACGCTGCCGGTGGACGGCTCGTGGTAGTTCTGGCCGATGAGCGCGGGGAAGGCGCTGGCCTGGGGGCGCACTTCAGGCGGCTGCAGCGCGTCGCCCAGCAGCAGCTCGACCACCTTGAGGGCCAGCGGCGACGGGGCCACCGCGGCGCCGTTCACCATGACGATGATGTCCAGCCCATGGCTGGGCACGCTGAGCATCTGCGACTGGGCGCCGAGCACCGCACCGGCGTGGTGGACGATCTCGACCCCGCGGTAGGGATGGCGCGCCAGCCCGAAGCCGTAGGTGACCTTTGAACCCGACGACAGCGTGGTGGGTTCTGACAGCATGGCCCAGCTCTTCGGGCTGCCCACGATCTTCTCGCTGCTGCGCATGTGCGCGAGCCAGCGCAGCATGTCGTCCACCGTCGACACCAGCGAGCCGCCGCCGTCGAGTTCGCACGGGTACAGCCCGCGTTGCCATCCGCCGCGCGGCGACGGGATGTAGAGGCCGGACAGGCCGGGAACCACGTCGAGATCGGTCGCGACCGACGCGGTGTCGGGCATGCCCAGCGGCCCGAAGAGGCGCGCCTTCAGGAAGTCGTTGTAGCTCTGTCCGCTCACGCGCTCGATGATCTTCGCCAGCAGGAAGTAGCCGCCGTTGCTGTAGACCATCTGCGTGCCGGGCTCGAAGTTCAGCTCGCTCTGGCGGACCATAGAGGGCAGCCCTGGGCCGGGCTGCGTGAACGTGAGGCCGTGCGCGATGGCCCACAGCTCGTCGTGGCCGCGCCAGCCGCTGGTGTGGGTCAGCAGGTGGCGCAGCGTGGGGCCGTTGGCGCTGAGCTGCGGCATCTCGGGCAGGTGCTTTTGCACCGCGTCGTCGATGTCGAGCAGGCCGTCTTCCGCCAGCAGCAGGATGGCCATTGCCGTGAAGTGCTTGCTGGTGGAGGCGATGCGCATGCGCGTGGTCGGCGTGTTGGCCACGCCCATTTCCAGGCTGGCCATGCCGACCGCGCGGCGATACAGCAGGCGGCCGTTGCGCGCGATGCCGATGACCATGCCGGGTGCGTCGCTGCGGCTGAAGGGCGCCACCAGTGCGTCGATGGCGGCCAGCGCGGCTGCCTCCGCGGCGGCTGGCGAAGATGGGGTGTCAGGTAATGAAGGCGAGGGTTGTTGTGGCATGGAAGGACAACGAAAGAGGGAGGGAAGAAATAAGAAAGCCGGGCGGGCTCAGGTGGGCCGCGCCGCACGCATCAGGCGCACGAACGGGCCTTCGGTGGCGCGCAGCACCATGGCGCCCATGACACCGCCGATCAGCGTCGTGGCGACGATGGCCACCGCCAGCCCGTTGGGCACCGACTTGAGGGCGTCCGACAACATGCCGACCACCAGCGGCCCCACCACGCCGAACGGCAGGCCGGCCACGGAGAGCAGCGCGATGGTGCGGGCGCGCAGGTGCGGAGGCGCCGCGTCCTGCAGCACGTTGGGCAGCAGCACCGCGCCGCTGATGAGGGGCACGACCAGCAGGGCCAGCAGCGTGAAAGCGTCGGTGGCCGAACGCGTGAAGAGCAGCAGCGACGACAACAGCGCGGCCGTGAGATTGCCCAGCATGATGATGCGCAGCGCGGCGGCCGGCCCCATGCGTGGCTGCACGTAGCGCATTGCCGCCACGCCCAGCAGGCCGCCGATCACCGTGCCGCACAGAAAGGCAATGCCCATGCCTTGCCCCATCTGCGCCGGCGTGACGCCGTACTGGCGCGCCGCCATGATCGGCAGCCAGGTGCCGATGGAGCTCATGCCGATGCTCGCCAGGCCCGCGCCGATCACCAGGCCCGCGAAGGTGCGCCAGTGCTGGCGCAGGTGGTCGCGGAAGCTGATGGTGCTGACGGCATCGTCAACATCGTCGGCAGCGGCTTGAATGGCGGCGGGTGCGGCTGCGGGCATTGCGCCAGCCGCCGGAGAAACAGGCTGCGCGCCCCCGCGCCGGGTGCGGCGGATCGACAGCACCAGCAGCGTCACCGGGATGCCGGCGGAGGCCATCACGAAGAAGGTCAGCCGCCATGCCTCCAGCTGCTGCATCGATGCGGGCAGCCAGTGCCGCAGGTCGTCCGTCAGGTGCACCACGGTGCCGCCCAGCAGGGCGCCCAGTGCACTGCCGAAGATGGCCGAGAGCGCGAACACCGCGTTGGCGAGTACCCGCTGCGCGCGCGGGAACAGGTCGGGGATCATGCTGTTGGTGATGGGCCCGAGGCCGGCTTCGCCCACGCCCAGGCCGATGGAGGCGATGAACAGCACGCCGTAGTCCATGGCGGTGCCGCGCATGGCCGTGGCGGCACTCCACAGCAGCACGCAGGCGGCCAGCACCACGCGCCTGTCGTAGCGGTCGCTGAGCCAGCCCAGGGGCAGCGTGGCGATGCCGGTGAACAGCACGATGCCAGCGCCCTGCAGCAGCCCCAGTTGCGTGTCGGAGAGCGACAGCGCAATGCGCATCGGCTCCGTCAGCAGCGTGAGGATGACCTTGTCGATCGAGCCCAGCACCGTCGCGATGACCAGCACCGCCAGCGCGTACCAGGCGCTGGCTGGTGCTTTTCTTGCCGTTTCGGGCGCGGCGGCGCTCGCCGCATCCGGCGGCAACGCGGCCGCCAGCGGATTGACGCTCGACATCTCAGAACGGAACGTTGACGGCCAGGCCGACGGTGCGCGACGGTGTCAGCGCCGCCTGCACCAGGTTCGGGTTCGCCGTCAGGCCGGTGTCGATCGACAGGAAGCCGCGCTTGTTCGTCAGGTTGCGCACATAGGCCGAGAGGCTGAAGCGCTGGAAGTCGATGCCCGCCTGCAGGTCGACCAGCGTGTACGCCGGCATCTTGATGCTCGGAATGGTCGAGCTGCCGGCGTAGCCCGCGTCGCGCTTGCCGGTGTAGCGTGCGCTGACGCCGAAGTAGGCCGGGTGCTCGGCAATGCTGAAGTTGCGCGTCACGCCCAGCGTGGTCGCGAAGCGCGGGGTCTGCGGCAGGCGGGTGCCCGCCTTGGCGTCCAGGCCCTTGGCGTCCTCGGTCAGGCGCGCATCGATGAGCGCGGCGTTGGCTGTGAAGCGCCACTCCTTGCTGGGCTTCCAATTGAGCGTGAGCTCACCGCCCTTGACGCGGGCGCCACCGGCGTTGGTAACGAACACGAAGCCGCCGCTCCTGGTGGGCTGCTGCACGTCGCGCCATTCGATGTCGTAGAGCGCGGCTTCCAGCGACAGCTTGCGGTCCAGCAGGTCGGCCTTGTAGCCGAGTTCGTAGCTCCACAGCGAGTCGGACTTGAACATCGGCTGCACGATGTTGCGGTCGGTGTCGGCCTTCAGCACGTTCGGGCCGCCGGGGCGGTAGCCGCTCGCCGCGCGGAAATACACGTTGCTGGTCTCCGACAGCGTGTACTTGGCCGCGGCGAGGTATGTGGTGGGGCTTTCCGACGAGGTGCCGCTGGCGTTGGCATCGACCGGGCCGACCAGCGTGCCCGACTGCTTGCTGGCGTAGCGCTGGTTGTTGCGCGCCAGCCGCATGCCACCGGTGAACGAAAGCGCGGGCGTCACGTTCCAGGTGACGTCGCCATAGAAGGCCTCCTCGCGGTAGCGCGAAGTCTGCGTCGACGTCAGGAAAGTCTTGCTGCCCAATCCGCCGCTCAGGTTCGCACTGAGGGTGCCGTCGTTGGAGCCGCGTTCGCGGTTCAGGTAGATGCCGGCCAGCCACTCGATGGCGGTGCCCGAGCGCGAGGTCAGGCGGAACTCCTGGCTCACGCGGTGCTGCTCCACGGTGCTGGCCAGCGGCGCCGAGGCGGCCGACAGGCGCAGCGCTGCGAGCGCCGGCGCGTAGAGGGCGGTGAGGTCGACGGAGTTGGTGATCTTCACGTCCTGCGCGGAGGTGATCGAGTTCAGGCGCGCCCAGCCGAAGTCGTACTCCACGTCCAGGCCGAACAACTGCGACTGGTTGTGGTAAGGCTCGCGGCCGGACAGCTGGCGCGTGCGGTCGAGCCCCCACGGGCGAAGGGTCCGCTTGTCGATGTCCTCGAAGCCCAGGCCCTGGCGATGCACGTCCTGCACCATGCCCGTCAGGCGCACCGTCAGTTCCTTCGTGGGCGTCAGCAGCACGGAGACCCGGCCGCCGTCGGTATGGCCGCGGTCGATGTTGCGCCCCCGTGCCGGGCCGGACGCGTTGTAGCTGCCGCCGAGCTGGTCGGTGAAGGCGGCGAAGCGCACTGCCGCCACGTCTTCCTTGATCGGCACGTTGAGCACCGCACCGGTCGTGAAGCCCGGGCCGCCGCCCTGCGTCCACGAGGTGCCGAATTTCACCGAGCCCGCGAACTCCATCGTGTCGGGCTGGTTGGTCACGTACTTGAGCACGCCGCTCATGGCGCCGGCGCCGTACAGCGTGCCCTGCGGGCCGCGCAGCACCTCGATGTGGTTCAGGTCGAGCATGCCCATGTCCAGCGGCGTGAAGCCGGCGAGCGCGCCGGACGAGCTCAGCCCCGTGGCCACGTCGTCGACATACACGCCGACGGTCGCGATGCCCTGCACGGGGCCGGTGGTCAGCCCGCGCATGGTCAGGATGCCGCCCACGCTGCCGCTGCTCGTCATGGTCACGCCAGGCTGCTCGGCCACGTAGTCGGCCAGGTTCTTGGCGCCGGCGCGCTCCAGCGTTTCGGCCTTCATCACGTTGACCTGCATCGGCACTTCGCGCACCGGCTCGCGGCGGCGCGTGGCCGTGACGGTGACGCTGTCGAGCGACTGGGGCTCGTCGGTGGTCGGCCTTGCCACGACGGGCGCTGCGGTGTAGATCACGATCGCGCCGTCGTCGCCGCGGCGCGTGAGCAGCGGCGTGCCTTCGAGAATGCGAGACAGCGCTTCCTGCGGCGGCAGCGCGCCCTTCACGCCGCGCGTGACCATGCCCTTCACGTCGTCGACCTTGTAGATCAGCTGCACGCCGCCCTGCGCGATGTAGGCGTCGAGCGCCGCCTTCAGGTCGCCGGCGCCGACGTCGAAGACCTGTTGCGCCTGGACTTGCGACTGGGCCTGCGCCATCAGGGGCAGGCCGGTCATCAATGCACACGTGCCGCCGATGACCCAGTGGCGGATCGCCACCGGAAGGCCCGCCGGCCTGCTTTTTTTCTTCGGCTTCTTCTTGGAGGGCAGGCTTGCGGCTTGCTCGATTCGGTTCATGGGTGTCGGTCTCCAGTGTGGCTTTGTTTTGGTATTCACTGAGACGAATGCCCGGTCACATTCCGGTAATAAGCTAGTTTGAAATCCTTGTTTCGTTGCCGCTTTCCTGCACCGAGAGGCCGAAGCCCTGCTTCAGCAATGCCACGAAGCCGCCCATGTTGTTGGCATCGAAGCTGCCGCCGATGCGGATGCGCGCAAGCGCGGGATCGGCGATCACCAGCTTGCGCGTGTTGTAGCGGTTGAACTGCGCGGCCGCGTCGCCCAGCGAGGTCTGGTCGAACACCAGCTTGCCCTTGCGCCAGCTCAGTTCGTCGTCGATCTGCTTCGGCGCCTTCGACATCACCAGCACGTTGTTCGCGCTGGCAACAGCCGCCTGGTTGCGCACGAGCACGGTGGGCTCGCTGCTCTTTGCGCTCTTGTCGGTGCCGCGGTCGTTGCCGGTCGATGCGATCTGCACGCGGCCTTCTTCGACCACCACGTTCACCTGCTCGCCCTCGCGCCGCACCACGAAGCGCGTGCCCAGCACGGTGATGCGGCGGTCGCCGGCGATCACCACGAACGGATGCGCCTTGTCGTGCGCGATGTCGAAGTAGGCCTCGCCGTCTTCGAGCCACACCTTGCGTCCGTTGGCATTCACGACAGTGCGCAGGTGAGTGGCAGTGTTCAGCGTGAGCACCGAGCCGTCGGGCAGCGAGACCGACTGGCGCGCGCCCACGGCGGTGGCGTAGTGCTCGCTCTGCCAGTCCTGCGTGTACTTCCACCCGAGCCAGCTGCAGCCGGCGGCCGCGATCAGCATGCTGGCTGCAATGCGCTGCGTGGAAAAGCGCGGCAGCTGAAACGCGCGGTGCGCGGGAGCGCTCGGGCGCGTCGGCGCGGGTGTCGGCAGCGGTATGGGGATGACCCCGGGCGCCGCCGCGGCCGCAGGTGCCGCCGGCGCGCGCAAGGCGCCGAGCCGGTCGGCGCGCTCCCAGACGCTGGACAGGCGCAGCCACGCGATGCGGTGCGCGACGGACTCTGCAATCCATGCGTCGAGCTGCTGCTGGTCGGTGTCGGTCCATTTGCCGCCGTCGCGGCGCGCCAGCCATTCGGCGGCGGCGGATTCGATGCGTTCGGCTTCAGTCATGGCGAAAGCCTCTTTTCATTCTGTGCCCGGCCGAAGGCCTTGGTGTCGAGCTGCACGCCGCTGGAGAGCATGGCGTCCGCCAGGGCGCGCACGCCCCGCGACACCTGCCGTTCGACCGTGTCCTCGGTGATGCCGAGCAATATGGCTACGTCGCGCTGCGGCAGGCCGTCGATCTTGCGCAGCTCCACCACGCGGCGGCACTTGGGCGGCAGGGCGTCGAGCGCTGTCTGCAGCAGCCGCAGCTCGCCGCGGCCCGCTGCATGGCGCTCGGGCGTGAGCTCGTCGGCCGAGAAGTCGAGCGCGTCGAGGTCGGCAATGATTTCGATCGACACGATCTGCGCACGCCGCGCGCGGTCGATCAGCAGATTGCGGGCCGTGGCAAAGACAAAGGGCTTCACCAGTTCGGGCACGGCTTTGGCGGCGGATTCATAGATGCGCACATAGACATCCTGGCGCAGGTCGGGTACTTCGGATTCGTCGCGCCAGTTGCGACGAAGGAAACGCGTGAGCGCCGCCTCCATCGGCAGCACTTCGCTGACGAACCAGTTGTCCAAGTCACTGAGAACCAAAAGAGCGCTCCTGGAAAAATGGCCGGATGGGGATACGGCGCGTCGCCGGGAGTGGCGACACACACTGAGACGAACGGCCAGAAGATTTCCGGTAACGCGCGATGCGGCGCGAATTCTAGGAGCACTGAAATGGGGCACGGCGTTACCGGAAAGCGCGCGCGCGCTCGTCTCATGGGGGTACGAGAAAAAACAGCTCGCTGGAAATACAAAGACATGAATCGAATCGGGAGGCACAACCCCATCCTTCGCACCGGAATGGCCCGGCGGCGCGTCGCCGTCGGCCTGGGATGCGCACTGATCGGGGGCCTCGCATGGGCCGATGCCCGGGATTTCGACGTCGGCGGCGGCGAGCTGCGGCCCGCGCTGGATGTCTACATCGCGCAGTCGGGCGTGCAGTTGATCTACAAGATAGAAGACGTCAAGGGCCTGTCGACGCGCGGCGTCAAGGGCAGGATCGCGCCCGACGCCGCGCTGGAACGCCTGCTGGACGGCACGCGGCTGCGCATACGGCGGGGGCAGGACGGGGCGATGGTGCTCATCGCGCCCGCGCCCACCGCGGCGGCAGCAACCGGCGCCGCCGAAAAGAAGCCGTGACCTTCGGCAGGGGGCGGCGCGGCGGCGGCGCCCTTAACATTCCGGCGTGCGGGCCGACCCGCTTTCCATGAAATGACGATTCGCCGCCGCACTCTTGCCCTTCTTCTTCTCTCCGTGCCTGCTGCCGCCCTGGTGGCGGCGGGCGGCTACTGGGGAGCGACCCACCTCAACCTGAACCCGGGCCGCGAGGTGGGTGCCGTGCTCGACGAGTTCAACGGCGTGAAGGTGTATTACAACGGCGGCGTGAACCATTCCGACGGACGGCTGCTGTCCGCCGATGGCTACAACCTGGGCATCAAGTACCAGTGCGTGGAGTTCATCAAGCGCTACTACTTCGAGCGCTTCGGCCATCGCATGCCCGACCCCTACGGCAACGCGAAGGACTACTTCGACCGCGACACCGCGCACGGCGTGCTCAACGCCAAGCGCAATCTGCTGCAGTACCGCAACGCGCAGGCCGACAGGCCGCGGGTGGAAGACCTGATCGTGTTCAAGCCGACGCTGCTCAACCCGTATGGGCACGTGGCCATCGTCTCCGGCGTGGGCGAGAAAGACATCGAGATCGTGCAGCAGAACCCCGGGCCTTTCGGCGACAGCCGGGCCCGCCTTGCACTCGATGCGGCCGACGGACGCTGGACCGTGGCGGGCGGCACGCTGGGCTGGCTCCGGCGCGCGGGCGACAAACCAGCCGCGCCGTAGCCGGCAATCGGCTCGCAGCCGTTCTTTCTTTGGGGCTGCCTGGCGAAGCGGCGTAACTTTCGCGCAGGAACGACCGAACTACGCTGCATGGGACGCGGATGGGCATTCCGGCGGGGCCGGTGCATCTCTCGCCAGGCATCCATATGTATAGATGCCGCGTATTCAAAGGTCATCACCCAAGGATTTGCCATGAACCACCACGGACGCCGCTTCGTTCTCAAGGCCGGCTCATCGACGCTCGGCCTGGCGCTTTTCAACGGCTTTGGCTGGAGCGCCGGCCTAGCGCATGCCGCCGAGCCCGGAAAGTTCGAGATCACCCGCACCGATGCCGAGTGGCGCAAGCTCCTCACGCCCAACCAGTACGCCGTGCTGCGCCAGGAAGGCACCGAGCGGCCCTACTCGAGCCCGCTGAACGACGAGCACCGCGAAGGCCGCTTCGCCTGCGCGGGCTGCTCGCTCGAGGCGTTCTCTTCGAAGACCAAGTTCGACAGCAAGACCGGCTGGCCCAGCTTCTGGCAGCCGCTGCCCAATGCCGTCGGCCAGAAGGTCGACACCTCCGTCGGCATGACGCGCACCGAGGTGCATTGCAGCCGCTGCGGCGGCCACCTGGGCCATGTGTTCGACGACGGCCCCAAGCCGACCGGCCTGCGCTACTGCATGAACGGCGTGGCCATGAAGTTCAACCCGGGCGCCGCCTGATCGCCTGAGCGGCGCACCCTCATGCTTCTGTTCGTCGTCGCCTATATCGGCGGGGTGCTGACCATCCTCAGCCCCTGCATTCTTCCGGTGCTTCCCTTCGTGTTCGCGCGCGGCGACCAGCCTTTTCTCAAGGGCGGCCTGCCGCTGCTGCTCGGCATGGCGCTCACCTTCGCCGGCGTGGCCTCGCTGGCTGCGGTGGGCGGTGGGTGGGCGGTGGAGGCCAACCAGTACGGGCGCATGGGCGCGATCGCGCTGATGGCGCTGTTCGGCGTCACGCTGCTGTTCCCGCAACTGGCGCAGCGGCTCACTCGGCCGCTCGTGAGCTGGGGCGAGCGGCTCTCGGCAACGGCCGGCGGCAACGGCAGCGAGGGGCGAGGCGGACGCTCGTCCTTCGTCACCTCGGTGCTGCTGGGCGTGGCCACGGGCCTGCTGTGGGCGCCTTGCGCCGGGCCGATCCTCGGCCTGGTGCTGACCGGCGCGGCGCTGGGCGGTGCGAGCGCGCAGACCTCGCTGCTCCTGCTGGCCTACGCGGCGGGCGCGGCGACTTCCCTGGCGGGCGCACTGCTGGTCGGCGGGCGCCTGTTCAAGGCCATGAAGAAATCGCTGGGAGCGGGCGAATGGATCCGCCGCGGCATCGGCGTGGCGCTGCTGTGCGGCGTGGCTGCCATCGCCCTGGGGCTGGACACCGGCGTGCTCGCGCAACTGTCGGTATCGGGCACCTCGTCGGTGGAGCAGAAGCTGATCGACAAGGTGCGCCCGAAGAAGCCCGTCCGGAGCGTGGAGGACGCTCCCTTGGTGATGACGGCGCCCGGCTCGCCAGTCGGGTCTCAGCCGGTGCCCATGAGCCACCGGCCTGACGACGGGCAAAGCGCCGCCGGCGCGCCGTTCACCAAGACCTGTTCTTCGTCGAGCCGCGAGGCAGCCGAAGGATCGTCGTCGAAGGCGATCTGAAGCGCCTTGCTCACTTGCGCGTCTTCGATCGGCAGCTCCCACGTCAGGAACACCAGCGTGCAATCGCGTCCGGGCGCGAAGTCGGCCGCATCGAAACCGTTGCTGCCGCCGCGCGGAATCACGGCATGCGGCTGGCCGGTATCGAAGACCACCGCCGTGCCGCGAACGAGCGGAATGCGAACGTCCGCGAAAGGGAAGTGCAGGTCCAGCCCCTTGTCTTCGCTCATGAAGAGATTGCAGAAGGCCGCGCCGCCGTATTGCGCGCCGTCGTGGTGATACCGCGCGCCGCGGCAAGCCATCAACGCGACATCGCTCTCGGCGAGCACGCCCGGCAGCCCTAGCGCCGCTGTCCAGTCGGCCGCGGCTTGCACGCATTGCCTGTAGTCCGGCCAGCGCGTGCGTGCGCGCGCCAGCGGCAATTGCTCCACGTCGCCGGGCTCCAGCGCAAGCTGCGTGGAGATCTCGCGTTCCCAGTCCGTGGTCAGGCGCGCGGGAGGCATGGGTACGTCGAGCGTGCCCGTCGGCACAAGGTCGCTTACGCTGCGGCTGCGCATGGCGTCGCCGCTGCGGTAGCAGGCAGTGAGGCGGTCTCGTGAGCGGTGCGGTGGCGGGGCGGGGGGCATCGGGGCAGTGTAGTGACGCTTACTCGCCAACCACTCGCCGCACCGTCAACAACGCACTGCGCAAGCTCGGCAGCCCCACGGAGCCCAGCGCCAGCCGCAGCGCATGCGGCACGTGCTTCGACGTGGCGAAGGGCTCGGCCGTCGATACCGAGATGCCTTCGCGCATCAGCGCCGCCGAGACGTGGTCAGCGCGCATTTCCTCGGGCAATGGCAGCCAGACGAAGTACGACGACGGATGGCGCACGAAGCGCATGCCTGCGAGCGTTTCGTCGACGATGGACTGGCGCACCGCAGCGTCGTGCCGCTTTTCCGATTCGAGCCGCTCGACCGTGCCGTCTTCCAGCCATGCGCAGGCGATGGCCGTGGTCACGCCGGGCGTGCACCAGGTCGTGGCCCGGATGGCGCGTTCGATCTTCGGCACGCAGGCCTGCGGCGCGACGACGAAGCCCACGCGCAGCCCGGTCGCCACGTTCTTCGACAGGCCCGAGACGTACACGGTTGATTCGGGCAGCAGCATGGCCAGAGGCGGGGGCGGCATGTCTTGCGGATCGTCGGCCAGGAAGGCGTAGGCCGCGTCCTCCATGACGAGCAGGCCGTGCCTGCGGGTGATGGCTGCCAGCCGGCGGCGGCGGCTCGTGCTCATCACCCAGCCCAGCGGGTTGTGCAGCGTCGGCATCGCATAGATGGCACGAACCCGGCGGCGCGCGCACAGGCGCTCCAGCGCGTCGAGGTCGGGGCCGGCGCCCGATGCCGGGATGGGCGCCAGCTCCAGCCGGTGTGCCTCGGCCAGCACCTTGAAACCGGGGTAGGTGAGGGCATCGACCGCCACCACGTCGCCGGGCTGCAGCAGCGCCATGGCCGTGACCGCGAGGCCGTGCTGCGCGCCGTCGACCAGCAGCACCCGCGACGGGTCGAGCGCGTCGAGCCCGCGTGACGCGAGATGCCGCGCGACGCAGGCGCGCTCGTGCATGCGGCCGCCGTGCGGTGCGTAGCGCAGCATCGCGTCGAGTTCGCCGCCGGCGGCCAGTTGCCGCAGCGCACCGCGCAGCAGTTCGGCCTGCCCGGGCAGCGAGGGGTAGTTGAAGTTCAGGTCGACCTGGCCCGCCGCCACGGCCTGCTGGTCGATGCCCTTGTCGCGGGGAATGGTCGCTTCGCGCACGAAGGTGCCGCGGCCGACTTCGCCGCTGACCAGGCCCATGGCCTCGAGTTCGGCGTAGACGCGCGATGCGGTCACCAGCGCGAGGCCGTGGCGTTCGGCCAGCCGCCGGTGCGTGGGCAGGCGGGTGCCGGGCTTCAACCGGCCCGCGCGGATATCGGCGGCGAGTTCATCGACCAGTTGCTTGTATCGGGCTTCGGCCATCGGTGCGATGTATCCATGACAATTTTTTGATTGTATTGATCGTCTTGCCTACGATGGACGAACCCGCTTTCCCCCCACACAAACGAACGCCATGCACATCGCCATCCTCACCTTCGACGGCTTCAACGAACTCGACTCGCTCATCGCGCTGGGCGTGCTCAACCGGATCAAGAAGCCCGGCTGGCGCGTGACGCTCTGCTGCCCGGCGCCGGAGGTCACGTCCATGAACGGCGTCACCGTGCGCGCACAGTCGCTGCTCGAGGAAGCGCGCTCGGCGCAGGCCGTGGTCGTCGGCAGCGGCGTGCGCACGCGCGAGGTCGTCGAGAGCGCGGAGCTGATGGGGCGCCTGGCGCTGGACCCCGCACGCCAACTCATCGCGGCCCAGTGCTCGGGCACCTTGATCCTTGCCAAGCTGGGCCTGCTGGGCAGCGTGCCGGCCTGTACCGACCTGACCACCAAGCCGTGGGTGCAGGCGGCCGGCGTCGAAGTGCTGAACCAGCCTTTCTTTGCCAGCGGCAACGTCGCCACGGCGGGCGGCTGCTTCGCGTCGCCCTACCTGGCCGCGTGGATCATCGCCCGCACCGAGGGGCGGGAGGCCGCCGAGGCGGCGCTGCACTACGTGGCGCCGGTCGGTGAAAAAGAGGCCTACGTGAGCAATGCCTTCAGGTACATCGCGCCGTATCTGCCGCAATGACGACGGCGGCCTTCATTTTTCCGCCGCGCTGCCGATATCCCTCTGGTCAACACACAAAGGACGGAGGGAAACATGCTGACAGCCATCGGGGCAACAGGTTCCGCGGGGCGCGGCGGTGATGTGAGCGCCCAGCTCGCGAAGATCCAGCGGCAGATCACCGACACGCAACAGAAGATCACCGACACGCAGGGCGAACTGCTCAAGGCGCCCAACGATGAGGCGCGCAAGGCAATCCAGATGCAGCTCCAGGCGCTGGCCGCGCAGGTGCTCATGCTTCAGCAGCAGATGAATGTGCTGCGGATGTCGCAGGTCCAGAAGGAAGCGCTGGAATCGGTCTCCAAGGCGGTGCGCAGCGCCAGCAAGTCGGGCGGCGGCATCCGCACCAATGCCGAAGGCGTGCCGATCGGTGGAACGGTGGACGTGCAGGCCTGAGCCTGCCGCTACCTTTCGCCGCTGCCGGCCTCCCGCTCGGGCCAGCGGTGGCGCGTGCCGCCCGAGCGCCGGTCGGCCTTTTCCATGACGACGCCCTGCGCGCTCAGTTCGTTGCCGCGCTGCTCGAGATGGCGCAGGCACTGGAGAAAGATCTCCAGGTGCGCGGGCGTTATGCCCTCGAGCAGTTCGGTATTGAGCCCCGCGATGCGCGGGAACAGCTTGCCGTACAACTGCTCGCCCGAGGCGCTCAGGCGTACGTGCACTTCGCGCCGGTCCTCGGCATCCTGCCGACGCACCACCAGTTTCTTCTCGACGAGGCTGCGCAGCCCGCGCGAGGTGCGCACCCGGTCCAGGTGCAGGTGCGCGGCCAGCGCGGAGGAGGTCATCTCGCCGCGCTGCGCGAGCGTGCCGATCATTCCCCACTCGCGCCGCGTGATGCCGAAGCCGCCCTCGACCATGCGGGTCGCCATGCCGCTGCTGGTGCGCATGGCGCGTGACAACCTGTAGAGCAGCAGGTCGTCCAGTGAGCTGGGTGCGCGCAGCGACCCTGCATCGGGAAAAGCTTGCATACGGATGGATTAAGAGTGCTGGGCGTTGTGGTCCGCTAGCCTCGCAGAGCAGTTGATGGATTAGATCAACTGTTTACTGGCTGCGTATAAACCGGTCACAAATTCTCACAGACAGCGATCTGGACCGGCACGCGATTTTCGCCGTGAAGGCATCGCGCATGTCCGCCCACAACCACCGCTCGCAGGAAACCCGATGGTCGCATTCTTTTCCAGGCGCAAGCTCTTGGCGTGGGGCCTCGCGCTCGCCGCCTGCGCTCCTGTCGTTCATGCTCAAGCCCAGCAGGCGCTGGATGGTCCGCTGACCCTGGTGGTCGGCTATGCGGCGGGCGGCACCACCGACCGCATCGCGCGGCTGCTCGCCGAGCGGCTGGGTCCGAAACTCGGCGTGGCGGTGACGGTAGAGAACAAGCCGGGCGAGGGCGGCCGGCTGGCGGCCAAGGAAGTGCGGCGCACCCCGCCGGGACAGAACGTGCTGATGCTCGGCAACCCCGCCGTGATGGTGGTCGCGCCCCTGGTCATCAAGGACGTGGGCTACGACCCCGACAAGGACTTCGTGCCGGTCTCGCAGGTCAGCAGCTACGACTTCGCGCTGGCCGTGGGCCAGAAGCTGCAGCTCGACCGCGCCATGTTCCTGGTGGGCCGGCTCTGGGCGCATCCGGAAGAGGCCGTGTTCGGCGTGCCCGCTACCGGCAGCCTGCCTCACTTCTTCGGCCTGATGGTGGGCGACGCCCTGAGCGTGCAGCCGCAGATCAAGGGCTACGGCGGATCGGCGCCGCTGTCGGCCGACCTGATCGGCGGCACGCTGCCGATCGCCATCGACACGCTGGATTCGCTCTATGCACAGCACCTGGCTGGCAAGGTCCGCATCCTGGCGGTGTCGGGCAAGAAGCGCGCGAGCTTCGCGCCCGCGATCCCGACCTTCCGCGAGGCCGGCATGAAGATCGACGCCGACGGCTGGAACACCTTCTTCGCTCCCAGCACGATGGCCCCGGCCAAGGTGCAACTGGTGGCCGGCGCCATCCGCGACGCGATGCGCGACCCGGGCCTGCAGAAGGCAGCCGAGGCGGCTTACATCACGCCGGTGGTGAGTTCGACGGCGGAGACCGCGCAGATGCTCAAGGCCTATCGGCAGCAGTGGGAGCCGGTGGTGCGCCGCTCGGGCTTCTCGCCCTGAGGGCGGGCTGTCAGTGCGAAGCGACGTAGACAGATGAGGGCAACGGGTCGGGCAGCGCGAACGCCTTGCGCATGCGCTCCGCTTCTTCGGCGGGGCCGCGTCCGAACATGCGCTTGAATTCGCGGCTGAACTGCGACGCGCTCTCGTAGCCGACTTGCGAACCGGCCACGGCTGCAGTCACCTCGCTGCGGGTCATGATCAGCCGTGCCTGATGCAGCCGCGTCGACTTGAGGTACTGCATGGGCGAAGTGGCCGTGACCGTCTTGAAGTGCGCATGGAACGACTGCGGGCTCATGCCGGCCTCGCCGGCCAGTTGACCGATGTCGAGCGCTTCCGCAAAAGAGGCGTGGATCTTCCGGATGGCTTTCGCGATCTTGCCGAACTGTCCTTGCCGCGTGAGCGCATTGCGCATCGAGGCGCCCTGCTCGCCGGTGAGCACGCGAAAGTAGATCTCGCGCACCAGCGCCGGACCGAGCACCACTGCTTCCAAAGGGACGCGCATGACTTCGAGAAAGCGCAGCACCGACTGAGCGAGCATGGCGTCCATCGGCGTGGACATCAGGCCCCGGGGTGCGGCCTGCGCCGCCAGCCCCTGTTCGTCGAGTTGGAGCATGAGTTCGGCGGCCACGCTGAAGTCGAGCCGGAAATAGATGGCCAGCAAAGGTTCTTCGGCGGTGGCGTCCGTTTCCATCGAGAACGGCACCGGCACCGACACTGCCAAGTAGTGCTGTGCGTCGTACAGATACACCTCGTCGCCGAGAAAGCCGCGCTTGCGGCCCTGGCAGACGATCACGATGCCGGGGTCATACAGCACCGGCGCGCGGCTCAAGGGGCGGTTCGAGCGCAGGAAGCGCACATCGGGCAGGGCGGTGAGGTTGTAGCCTTCCGTCGGCGCGAGGGAGCCGAGCAGTTCGACCATGCGTGCCTGCATGGCCGATGGCGGGAGCGGAGGCGCGGTCATCGTGGGTGGGGCGGGGTGTTCGATGCGGCCAATTTGCCAGATCGGGCCGCCTCTTTCCAGCGGGCTGGAGTTTCAGGCAAGCAACTCAGCGAGACGGGCATTCCTGTTGCAGGCCCCGTTTCATAGCATGAGGCATCCATTTCTCAAGGAGCCCACATGGCTGCATCTTCCTCCAGGACATTCCTCATCACCGGCGTCAGCTCCGGCTTTGGTGACGCCTTCGCGCGGGCTGCGCTCGCGGACGGCCACGTCGTCGTCGGCACCGTGCGAGGCGAGGCTGCGCGCGGCGCCTTTGAAGCACTCGCCCCTGGCCGCGCCCATGCCGTGATGCTCGACGTGACCGACTTCGACGCCATCGAGCCGGTTGTAGCCGCCGTCATGCAACGGGTCGGGCCTATCGACGTACTCGTGAACAACGCTGGCTACGGCCACGAGGGCACGCTCGAGGAATCCGGCCTCGATGCGATGCGTCGCCAGTTCGACGTCAACGTCTTCGGCGCCGTAGCCATGACCAAGGCCGTCCTGCCGTCAATGCGCGAGCGCCGCAGCGGGCATATCGTCAACATCACTTCGATGGGCGGCTTCATCACGATGCCCGGCATCGCGTATTACTGCGGCAGCAAGTTCGCGCTCGAAGGTATTTCGGAAGTGCTGGCCAAGGAAGTCGCAGGCTTCGGCGTGAAGGTGACCGCGGTTGCGCCAGGCTCCTTTCGCACCGATTGGGCCGGGCGTTCGATGGTGCGCACGGAACGCACGCTGCCCGACTACGACGCGCTGTTCGAACCGATCCGCAAGGCGCGCCAGGAGAAAGACGGCAAGCAGGCGGGCGACCCCGCCAAAGCCGCGCAAGCCTTGCTGCGCATCGTGGCCGACGAGAACCCGCCAGTGCATCTGTTGCTCGGCAGGGACGCGCTCCGGTTGGTACGGGACAAGCTGGCGGTCATGTCGAGCGAGATCGATGCGTGGGAACCGCTGTCGGCCTCGACGGACCACGACTGACGGCAGGCATCGCGCTTGGCCGCACAATGGCTGCCTACGCAGCAAACATTGTCCAGCGGAGGGCGTGTGCCTATCGAGACAGTTCTCATCGACGCCGACGGCGTGATCCAGTACGCGCCGGAGGATTGGTCTCTGGCGTTCGCTCGCTGCCTGGCCTGTGGCGATCCAGCGCTCGAGCAGCAGTTCACGAAAGACATCTACGCGGCCGAGACCGCATGTCTTTCTCGACCTGACGGCTTCGACGAAGCGCTTCTCGATGTGCTGAAGTCCTGGGATCGCGTGGCGCACAAGCCGTCCATTCTCCAAGCCATGCTGTCCATCCTGCCGCACACCGATGTGCAGGAGGCAATAAGCGCTGTGAGGTCGAGCGGAAAACGGTGCTACATCGCCAGCAACCAGCAGGCCCTGCGTGCGAGGTTCATGTCGACCGAACTGGGCTATGCGTCGATGTTCGATGGAGAGTTGTACTCATGCGCGCTGGGTGCCGCGAAACCCAGCATGCTCTACTTCGAGCGAGCATTGAAGGCGGTTGGCGCCGATGCAAGCACGACGCTGTTCATCGACGACAGGCTCGAGAATGTGGAAGGAGCCCGCCGGGCCGGGCTGCACGCCTTCCTGTACGACGGGCGCAGTGGAGCCGCCGTGCTGAAGTCCCATCTGCGCAAGTTCGGTGTCTTGGCGCCACAGTGAGCGCCAGCCCTGAGACGCGTCAGCGCGTCGCGACGATGAAGAGCCGCGGAAACGGCAGCAGCACGCTGCCGTCCTTCAGCGCCGGGTAGGCCTTCGCGATGACTGCCAGGTAGCTCGCGAGAAAGCCCGCCTGCTGCTCCGCGTCGAGCAGCCCAAGGTACGGCCGCAACGCCGAGCCCTTGAACCATTCCACGACTGCCGGCGCGCCACCCGCCAGCGGGTGGTAGTAGGTGGTGCGCCACACGTCGACACGGCCGCAGTGCGGGTGCAGCATCTCGTAGTAGTCGATGGCGCCATGCCGCGCCGGGTGGCGCACGTCGCCGATGCGGTCGGCCCAGCGCGGGTCTTTCGCGGTTTCGCGGGCGAGGCGGTGCGCGGGTTCTTCCAGGTTGTCGGGCGTCTGGATCGCGAGGTTGCCGCCGGGCGCGAGCTGCTGCGCCAGCCGGGGGTAAAGCGTCGCGTGATCGGGCAGCCATTGCAGCGAGGCGTTGGCGAGGATCACGTCGACCGGCTGCGCGGACTGCCAGGTGGCGATGTCGGCCACCTCGAAGTTCACGCCGGGCATGCGCTTGCGTGCGGCCTGGATCATGTCGTCGGAGCTGTCCATGCCGCTGACCAGCGCGCCGGGAAAACGCTGCGCCAGCACTTCGGTGGAGTTGCCGGGGCCGCAGCCCAGGTCGACGGCGGTGCGCACTTCGCGCTGCGGCAGGGCGGCCACGAGGTCGCGCACGGGGCGGGTGCGTTCTTCTTCGAAGGCCGAATATTGCTTGGCTGACCAGGTCATCGCGGGGTTCCTTTGCTGTTTCGGCGGCGAGTTTGCCGAGCAGGGAGTGCTACGTAAAATGAATTTATTCTGGCCATTGATTCATAAAGCTGATGAAGATCGACATCCTCGGTATCCAGGCTTTCGTGGCCATTGCCGACGAAGGCAGCTTCCAGGCAGCAGCCGGCGCGCTCAACGTCACGCAGACCGCCATCACGCAGCGGCTGCGCAAGCTGGAAGAATTTCTGGGCGTGGCGCTGGTGGAGCGCACCACGCGCTCTGTGGCGCTCACCACCATCGGCCGCGATTTCGTGCCGCGCGCGCGGCGGCTGCTGGTGGAGCTGGCCGATTCGCTGCTTGAGATCCGCGAGACCGGCAAGGCGGAGCGCGGCGACGTGTCTATCGCCTGCGTGCCCACGGCGGGCGTGCAGTTCCTGCCGCGCATCATGAAGGCCTATTCGGCGAAGTACCCGCACAACCGCATCAAGATACTGGACCACTCGTCGTCGGCCGTGGCGAATGCGGTGCTGCACCGCGAGGTCGAGTTCGGCATCGGCATGGCGGGTGCGCACGCGCCCGAGCTGCAGAGCGTGCCGCTGATCGAGGACGAGTACGTGCTCATCTGCCATGAGGAGCATCCGCTGGCGCAGCGCAAGCGCATCGCGTGGCGCCAGCTCGAGCCGCACCCGCTGATCTTCGCGGGCCACGCGAGCGAGAACCGGCCGCTGCTCGACCTGGCGCTTGGCGCGGCCGCCGCCAACCTGAAGCCTTTCTACGAAGTGCAGCGCAGCTCGACCGCCGTGGGACTGGTCGCGGAGCGCGTGGCGGCCGCCGTGGTGCCCCGGCTCGCGCTGCAGAAAGGCGCCTACCCCACGCTGCGGGTCGTCGAACTCACGGAGCCCAAGGTGTCGCGCACGCTGGTGCTGATGACGCGCAAGACAGCGCGGCTCTCGCCGGCCGCTCAGGCGCTGTATGACCTGATCGAGGCGCAGGCCTCGGTGGCGACCGCCTCACGCCGGCGCTGACAGGACGGTTGCTCAGGCCGCCTGTTTCGTCCCCAGCCTGCTTCCGCCCCAGCGCCCCGCCAGCCGCTTCACCAGCAGGTAGAACAGCGGCACGAAGAAGATGCCCAGCGCGGTGGCCGTCAGCACGCCGCCGAACACGCCGGTGCCGATGGCCACCTGGCTCGCGGAGCCCGCGCCGGTGGCCAGCGCCAGCGGCACCACGCCGGCCAGGAAGGCGAGCGAGGTCATCAGGATCGGCCGCAGCCGCAGGCGTGCGCCCTCGGCCACCGCGTCGAGCAGCGGCACGCCGCGGCGCAGCGCCGCTTCCGCGAACTCGATGATCAGGATCGCGTTCTTGGCCGACAGCCCGATGGTCGCGAGCAGGCCGACCTGGAAGTAGATGTCGTTCGACAGCCCGCGCAGCGACGCCGCGATCACCGCGCCCAGCACGCCCAGCGGAATCACCAGCATCACCGAGAACGGCACCGACCAGCTTTCGTACAGCGCGGCCAGGCACAGGAACACCACGAGGATCGACACCGCGAACAGCAGCGGCGCCTGCCCGCCCGAAAGGCGCTCCTGGTAGGAGAGCCCGCTCCATGCGTGGCCCGTGCCCGCCTGCTTCTTCGCGATGGCCTCGACCGCCGACATGGCCGTGCCGGAGCTCGTGCCCTGCGCGGCCGCGCCCTGGATCTGCACCGCGGGCAGGCCGTTGTAGCGCTCCAGCTGCGACGCGCCCTGCGACCAGCGCGTGGTGGCGAAGGCCGAGAACGGCGTCATCGCGCCGGTGCTGCCGCGCACGAACCACTGGCCCATGTCCTCGGGGGCCGAGCGGTAGGGCGCATCGGCCTGCACGTACACGCGCTTCACGCGGCCGCGGTCGATGAAGTCGTTGACGTAGTTGCCGCCCCAGGCAATGCCCAGCGTGGTGTTCACGTCGTCCAGCGACAGCCGCAGCGCCGACGCCTTGACCTGGTCGATGTCGACCTGCAGCTGCGGCGTGTTGGCGATGCTGTTGGCGCGCACCGACTGCAGGCGCTTGTCCTTGTTGGCGTCGCGCACCAGCGCCTCGCGCTTGTGCACCAGCTTGTCGGGGCCCATGCCGGAGGTGTCCTGCAGCCAGAACTCGAAGCCGTTGGACTGGCCCAGGCCTTCGATGGGCGGCGGCACCATGCCGTAGACCTCGGCGTCGCGCTGCTGCTTCGAGAGCGCCGCGCTCGCGCGCTCGACGATGGCGTGCGCGCGCTTTTCCGGCTCTTTGCGTTCCGACCAGTCCTTGAGCGATACGAAGGCCATGCCCGTGTGCTGCCCCGAGCCGGCGTAGCTCCAGCCCGCCAGCGTGAAGATGGTGTCGGTGGTGTCCTTCTCGGTTTCCAGGAAGTGCTTCTCGACCGCCTTGTTCACGGCGTCTGTGCGGCTCTGCGTGGCGCCGGCCGGCAGCGAGACCTGCACCATCACGCTGCCCTGGTCTTCTTCCGGCAGGAAGCCGCCGGGCAGGCCCAGATACAGCAGCCCCATGCCCGCCACGATGGCTGCATACACGGCGGTGAAGCGCAGCGGCTTGCGCAGGATGCGGCCCAGCAGGCCCACGTAGCGGCCCTGCGCCGCGTCGAAGCGCCGGTTGAAGGCACCGAGGAATCCGCGAGTGCGCGGCGGTACGCCCGGCTTCAGGAAGCGCGCGCACAGCGCCGGGATCAGCACGATGGCCACCACCACCGAGAGCGCCATCGACGCGATGATCGTCACCGAGAACTGCCGGTAGATCACGCCCACCGAGCCGCCGAAGAAAGTCATCGGCAGGAACACCGCCGACACCACCACCGCAATGCCCACCAGCGCGCCGGTGATCTCCTTCATCGACTTGATGGTGGCGGCTTTCGGGTCCAGCCCTTCTTCGTGCATGACGCGCTCGACGTTCTCCACCACCACGATGGCGTCGTCCACCAGCAGGCCGATGGCCAGCACCATGCCGAACAGCGTGAGCACGTTGATCGAATAGCCGAAGGCCGCGAGCACGCCGAAGGTGCCCAGCAGCACCACCGGCACGGTGATGGCCGGGATCACGGTGGCGCGCCAGTTCTGCAGGAACAGGAACATCACCACCACCACCAGCGCGATGGCCTCCAGCAGCGTCTTGAGCACCGACTGGATCGAGATCTTCACGAAGCGCGTGGTGTCCTCCGCGTAGGCCACGCGCAGGCCGGCGGGCAGCGAGGGCTCCATTTCGGCGATGCGTGCCTTCACCGCCTTGGCGGTGGTCAGCGCATTGGCGCCGGGCGCCAGCATGATGGCCGCGCCGGCTGCGGGGTGGCCGTTCAGGCGCGTGGTTTCCGCGTAAGACTCGTTGCCGATTTCCACGCGTGCCACGTCGCCCAGCCGCACCACGGCGCCGTCGGCCTGGGTCTTGAGCACGATGCCGCGGAACTGATCGGGCGTCTGCAGCCGCGAGAGCGCGGTCACGGTCGCGTTCAGTTGCTGGCCGGCAGGCGAGGGCCGCGCGCCGATCTCGCCGACCGACACCTGCGTGTTCTGCGCTGTGATGGCAGCGGTGATGTCCGACGGCATCAGCTGGTAGCTCGCCAGCCGGTGCGGGTCGAGCCAGATGCGCATCGCATACGCCGCGCCGAAGGCCTGCACCGAGCCCACGCCGTCGACGCGGCTCACCGGGTCGCGCAGGTTGCTGGCCATCCAGTCGGCCACGTCGGTGTCGGTGCGGCGGTCGGTCTCGTCGTAGAGCGCCACGATCAGCAGGAAGTTGTTCTGCGACTTGTAGACAGTCACGCCCTGCTGCTGCACCGCCTGCGGCAGCCGGCTGGTGGCCTGGCTGACCTTGTTCTGCACCTGCACTTGCGCCGTGTCGGGGTCGATGCCCTGGCGGAAGGTGATGCTGATGTCGGCGTAGCCGGCCGAGCTGCTCGTCGACTTGAAGTACAGCAGGCCGTCGATGCCCTTGAGCTGCTGCTCGAGCACCTGCGTCACGCTGTTCTCCACCGCCTGCGCCGAGGCGCCGGGGTAGTTGGCGGAGACGACGACAGTAGGCGGCGCGATGTCCGGGTACTGCGACACCGGCAGCGTGCGGATGGCCACGCCGCCGGCCAGCATGATGAGGATGGCGATGACCCATGCGAACACGGGCCGGTGGATGAAGAAATTCGCGATCACGTCGGGTTGCTCAATCTGCGGAAGAAGCCGTGGCGGCGGTCGCCGCCGTCACCGGTACTGGCTTTACCTTGGCTCCGGGGTGGGCGCGCTGCAGCCCGTCGACCACCAGGCGGTCGCCTTCGCGCAGGCCTTTGCTCACGATCCACTGGTCGCCCGTGGTGCTGCGCAGCTCCAGGGCGCGCAGCTCGACCTTGTCGCCCGCGCCTACCACCAGGGCCGTAGGCTCGCCTTTCTCGTTGCGTGCCACGCCGCGCTGCGGCGCCAGGATGGCCTGCCGTTCCACGCCGGACTCGACCTGCGCGCGCACGTACATGCCGGGCAGCAGCAGCCCCTGCGGGTTTGGGAACTCCGCGCGCAGCGTGACCGAGCCCGTGGCCGGATCGACCGCGACTTCGGAGAACTTCATCGTGCCCGTGTGCGAATAGGGCAGGCCGTCTTCCATGCGCAGGCCGACCTGCGTGCTGGCTGGCGCCATGTCGCCCGAGATGAAGCGGCGCTTGAGCCGCGTCAGATCCAGGCTCGACTGCACCACGTCGACATAGATCGGGTCCAGCCGCTGGATGGTGGCCAGCGCCGTTGCCTGGCCCGGCGCCACCAGCGCGCCTTCGGTCACGCTGGAGCGCCCGATGCGTCCCGCGATGGGCGCGGTGATGCGGGTGAAGCCGAGGTTGATGCGCGCCGCCTTCACTGCCGCCTGCGCGGCCTTCACGCCGGCCTCGGCCTGCACCAGCGCGGCCTGCGCCTCTTCATGCTCCTGGCGGCTCACTGCGTTGGCCTTGACCAGTTCGCCGAAGCGGCCGGCCTTGCCCCGCAGGCTAGCGATGCTGGCCTGCGATGTGGCGAGCGCGGCCTGCGCCTGCTCGTGCGCGGCCTCGAACGGGCCGGGCTCGATCTCGTACAGCACCTGGCCCGCGCGGACCATGCTGCCCTCCTCGAACAGGCGCTTGCGCACGATGCCGTTGACCTGCGGCCGCACTTCGGACACGCGGAACGCGGCGGTGCGGCCCGCCAGCTCGGTGTGCACCGGCACGTCGGCGGTGTGCAGCGTGACCACGCCGACTTCCGGCGGCGGTGTCTCGGCGGTGGCGGGGGGCTGCTTTGCGCCGCATGCGGCGAGCACGAGCAGGGAAAGCAGCGAAAGGGAAAACAGGAGCTTGGAGGTCATGGCCGTCGAGAAACGCGGTTCGGCGCGAGCCGGAGTCGCCCGGGTCGCGCGGATGTAATTTGCACAATATTGGTGCATTGTGCTGCTCGTGTTGCGTCGCAACATGAAGAATTCCTTAGCCTTCCAAGGGCTGAAACCAACGACAAAAAGCCCATGCAGGCACGAGCCCGCCGCCACGTCGATCCGTGGCGGCGGGCCCTGCCGCATGGGCCGCTATGGCGGTGGCTGGCTTGGAGCTAGCTGGCGCTTTGCTGACGCCGTCCCAGTGCGAACACCGAGTTCGGCGCGTCGACGACGAAAGGCTTGCGGGTGGCCGGCTGGCCGGCCGGCGTGCGCCGGCTGTCGGTCCGCGCGGCGGCTTGAACGCCCTTGGCCTTCTGTTCGTCGACCAGGCTTTGCAGCGAGATCGACTTGAGGAACTCGACCGCCCGCAGGTTCACGGTGGCCCAGAGTTCGTCGATTTCGCAGCGGCCGGGTTCGCCAGGCGCGTCGGCACCGCGCTGGCGGGTGGATTCGGCATCGTGTTCCTCGATCGAGAGGACGATGTCGGCCACGGAAATATCCGCAGCCTTGCGGCTCAGAGAATACCCGCCGCCCGGGCCCCGGGTCGATTCGACCAGGTCGTTGCGGCGCAGCTTGCCGAACAGCAACTCCAGGTAGGACAGCGAGACGCGCTGGCGCATGCTGATCGACGCCAGCGTGACCGGACCCGAACGTCCGTGCAGGGCGATGTCGATCATCGCCGTGACCGCGAAGCGGCCTTTGGTGGTGAGGCGCATGGGGAGTTCCTTTCCTTCCTGGGGGTTGTTACTCGTCCCGGCCGCCGGCGATGCCCAGCAGGGCCAGCAGCGACTGGAACACGTTGTAGATGCTGAGGTACACGCCCAGCGTGGCGGAGATGTAGTTGGTCTCCAGGCCGTCCTTCACGCGCTTGAGGTCGTGCAGGATGAAGGCCGAGAAGATGCCGATGGCCAGCACCGACAGCGTCATCATCAGCGCGCTCGACTTCAGGAAGAAGTTGGCGATGCCCGCCACCAGCAGCAGGATGGCGCCGATGAAGAGCCACTTGCCCATGCCCGACAGGTCGCGCTTGATGACCGACGACAGCGTCGCCATGCCCAGGAAGATCGCGCCGGTGCCGGCAAAGGCCGTCATGACCAGGCTGGCGCCGTTCTGCAGGCCGAGCACGGTGCCGACCAGGCGCGACAGCATCAGGCCCATGAAGAAGGTGAAGGCCAGCAGCACCGGCACGCCGGCGGCGGATTCCTTGGTTTTCTCGATGGCGTACATGAAGCCGAAGGCGCCGCCGAGGAACACCATCAGGCCGATGCCCGGCGACATGGCGCGCGAGAAGCCGGTGGAAACGCCGATCCAGGCGCCGAGAACGGTGGGCAGCATCGACAGCGCGAGCAGCCAGTAGGTGTTGCGCAGGACGCGGTTGCGTTCCTGGGGCGAGGCCAGCGGCAGGTCGAGGCTGGCGTAGACGGGAGTGCTGTTGTTCATTGTGATGATTCCTTGATGCTTGTTGGGCGACCGGCGCCGTGCGGAGCGAATTGGCGTGCGCGGCGGCGAACGGCCGGAAAAAACTGGATTGCTGTCTGGGCGATGCCGGGTGCCGCCGAATGGCCGGCTGGCCCGGATCAGGGGAGGCGGGAGCCGTGGCGGCTCCCGGTCGCGCAGGGCCTTGCGGCCTCAGGCGACGAAGAGCGCGGCGCGGGGTGGCCGCTTGGGCCGGGCGAGGAACGGCGAAACCGTGGTGGTCAGCCCGAGCTTGGGTGGCTGCTCCGAAAGAAGGAGCGGCAGGGGAATGTCGTTGCGGGCGTCGACCAGCTCGGCGTGTTCGGAGCCGGCTTCATCGACAGAATTGGCATCGTCAGATGCCGGATCGGCATCCGCGACCAGGGTCTTGCCGTCCGAAAGGGCCCCGTCGGCCAGCGATACGGCGGCGACGAGCGTCTTGGAAGTCAGGGTGGTTTGCGAGGACTGCGCCTGCTGGGCATGCGAATGGCCGGCACCGATCATGTTGTGGGCAAGCACGGCAAAACCGTAGCAGGACAACATGATGGCAAGGACAGTAGCGGCAAACCAGCGGTACATGAAGGGGTAATTTTACCTGCCGCGCCCAGGGTTGTCCGGCGCGGCCACTTTCAACCGACCTGATCGCACGGATGCTCGCTCAGGCAGGCGCGGTCGGCGTTTCGCTGCCCGAGGGCTGCAGCCATTCGCTTGCGTGAGCGCGCAATGCATCGATCTGCAGCCATATCAGAGCCAGTTCGGTGTGGAAAGTTCGCGCCTGCGGGTCCGATTCGCCGCCGGCGGCCAATGCCGCCTGGGCCAGCGCGGCGCGCGCGGCCTGCTCGGCCGCCGTGTCGCGCGGGCCGTCCACCGAGCCGCTGTCCAGCCCCGCCGCCAGCGCCTCGAGTGCCGCGATGGCGCCTTCGGCCGCGCTGCGCAGCACCGCCATCTGCGCCGAGTCGGGCAGCGCCGCGCGGTGCGCGCCCAGCGCCGAGAGATAGCTCAACAGCGTATGCGAGCGGATCAGGAAGCGCAGCGCCACGCCCGCGCGCGGCCGCACGTAGCCCGGTTCGCGGAACATGTCTGACACCGCGGTGGACAGCGCGGCGTCGGCGTTGTGGTCGTTGCGGCGGGCCAGACGGTAGTCGAGGTGGTCGCGCGCGCCGGTGCGGTATTGCTCGACGATCTGCCGCAGGTAGCCCGCATGGCCGCGCATGGCCGTGGCCGCCAGTTCGTTGATGCGGCGTGCCTGCCAGTGCGGCAGCACCAGCAGCACCGCCAGCCCGGCGATCGCGCTGCCGATGGCGGTGTCGACCAGCCGCGGCACCAGCAGCACGCCGCTGTCGCCCACCTGGTTGAAGCACATCAGCACCAGCAGCGTCATCGACGCGGTGGCCAGCAGGTAGCGCGTGGTTCGGGTGGCAAAGAACACCACGCCCGCCGCCACCGCGATCACCGACTGCACCAGCGGCTGCGGAAACAGCTGCAGCAGCGCCCAGCCCGCCACCACGCCCAGCGCCGTGCCCGCTATGCGCTGGCCCATGCGTGCGATGGTGTCGCCGTATGACTGCTGGCAGACGAACAGCGTGGTCAGCAAGATCCAGTAGCCCTGTGCCGGGTGGATGGCGTGCATCACGCCGTAGCCCGCCACCAGCGCGATCGACAGCCGCAGCGCATGGCGGAAGAGCGGCGAACGCACCGTGAGTTGCCGCCGCACGCGTTCCACCGCGTCGCGCCAGGAACGCGGCGAGCGGTCGAACAGGCCCATTTCGGTACGGCCGGCGCGCGCCGATGGCTGGCTTGCGCCCGCCAGTTGCCCGTCCAACTGCGCGAGGTTGCGCGCCAGCGCCTCGACCGACGCGAGCAGCGCCAGCCGCTCGGGCGTTGCCGCCCGCGCGCGCTCATGCTCGATGGCGCTGCGCAGGTCGGCCAGCGCCAGCACGGTCTCGGTGCCGGTGTCGAAGGGCTCGCGCCGCGCGATCGATTCCGACAGCCGCAGGCACGCCAGCCCCTGCAGGCCCAGCACGCGCTGGCAGCGGTAGAGCAGGTCGCTGTGGAAGAAGGCGTCGGCCAGCGCGTTGTAGTCGTCGTGCGAAGAGCTGGCGCGCTCGTGCACATCCTGCGCGATCAGGTAGAGGCCGCGGTAGCGCGAGATGCGCCCGGTCGGAGCCCGCGCGCCGATGCGGCGGAAGATGCTTTCCTTGGCCGCATTGAGCTCGCTCACCACCTCGGCATTGAGCTGCGCGAGCGCGAGCCGCTTGCGCTCGATGTCGATGCCGCGCAGCGGCTCGAACAGCGAGGCCTTGAAGCGCACATAGTTGCCCAGCACCGTGAACAGCGTCACCAGCCGCGCCTGCACCGGCTGCGCCGGAAAGGCCGCGCACCACAGCACCGAGAACACGCCGTACCAGGCCGCGCCCGCCAGCAGCAGCAGCGGCTCGCGGCCCCGGTGGACCATGGTTCCGTGCGAGCTCATGTTCTCGATGCCGAGCGTGGCGTACATCCCCAGGATCAGCGTGGCATAGGCGATGGCCTTGTAGCGCGCCTCCACCGCGCCAAGCATCGTGAGGCTGAAGGCCGCGAGCGCGAGCCCGGTAATGAACAACCACGGCAGGCCGAACAGCGCCTCTACCGCGAACGCCATTGCCGCGAAGCAGGCCAGCGTGACGATCTGCGCGCGAAGCCGGCCGCGCCAGCTGTCGTCGGTTTCGGCGAGCGCGCTTGCGATGGCGCCAAGGAACAGCGGGATCACCGCGTCGGGGTGATCGGTGTAGCCGCAGGCGGCCATCAGGCTGCCGAGCGTGAGCAGGATGCGCAGCGGCTGCGCGCGGGAAGCAAAAGACCGCAGCCGCTGGCGCAGCGCGTCGGGAGACAGGGGAAGCATGGCGCGATCTTGCACGATGCATGCCACGGGATTTTTACGGCACGGTGCGGCGGCCCAGGAATCCGTGGCGTGGGGCGATCCAGTCGGCCGTGCCGGCGGCGCTGGAGGCGGTGCCGATGAACAGCGTGCTGTCTTCGGGCAGCAGGAATTGCAGGCCTTCGGCGCCGTTCAGCACCTGCAGCGTGGCACCGCCGAGGTCGAGCCGGTCGCCGGGCTCGGGCTGCACGGCGGACGCTTCGGGCCACGCTTCGCGCACCGCATCTTCCAGCGGCAATGCCAGCGTCGACCAGATCCACCGCACGCGGCCCGGCGCAGCGTTGCACAGCGCCGCGATGTGCCCGGGGCTCGCGGGCGAGGGGTCGATCAGCACGCAGTCGCTGCCTTCGATGCCAGCGAAATAGCTGTGCGGCAGCGCGCCAGTCGCATCGGCCGGCCCCGTGACCCGCCAGACCCGTGGCGACAGCCGCATCACCAGCCCGGTCTCGAGCGCATAGCGCCCGCCGCCTTCGCCGTCCGGGTCGACGCGCCCGACCTCGTCATACGCCGGCTCTTCCATGTTCACCGGCCTCCGGCCGTTGGGCCCGTCCGCGAGCCGGGGCATGACGCGCGGAATGTGCTTCAGCCCGCGCGCATGGTCCATGAGTTCCTGCACGCTGGAGAACTGCGCGAGCTGCTCGAGGATGCGCCGCGTCACGTTCATCAGCTTGAGTCCGCGCGCCGGGGAAACGGCATCGGCAGGCTGCAGCCACATGTGCTCGACCGTCTCGCGACCGTCGGGCCGCACCGTCTGCGCGTCGGGCATCGATGCCAGGAAGAAGCGCGTGTCGAAGCGGCGCGGCATGCCCGGCGGCGTGAGCCAGTACGCGAAGTAGGCAAGCCGGTCCGCTGCGAGCTGCCAGCCGTGCGACTCGCACATTGCCAGCAGCGCGTCGGTGCCTTGCTCCGCCGCGTGGCGCATGGCGGCGAGCTGCTCCGGCGGCATGCCGTCCAGCGCCACCAGCCGGCCCTGGCTTGCCTTGTCGGTCGCGAACAGCAGGCCGGCTTCCTCGAAGCATTCGCGGATCGCCGCCGCGTAGTAGTCGAGCCCGCCTTCGGCCACCGCGAGGCGTTCGCTCGCGGCCCTGTCGTCCATGCCGCCGCAGTGGCCATGCAGGCTGCGGTCGTGTGCATCGATCACGCCGCCCGGGAACACGCTGGCGCCGCTGTTCTGGTCGTTGGCCTTCTCGGCCCGGCGCAGCATCAGCACCTCGAGCCCGCGCGCGCCGTCGCGCAGCACGATGAGCGTGGCTGCGTTGCGCACGGGGCGCGCGGCGGCCGGTTTTTGCGGGGTCTCGTTGTTCTGGGTGTTCATGGTCGGCCATTCTCGCGCCGGCCGGCCGCTGGCACACAGGTGACAGCAGGGCCCCGCGGCTGTCGCGTGAAGGACCGTGCGAAAACCGGTGCGCCGCTTAACTTCGAACGCACTTTGTTGAAGGACGCACCATGCATTTCGAATTCACGCCCAAGGTGATCGCGCTGCGCGACGAGTTGCTCAAGTTCATGGACGAGCATGTCTACCCGAACGAAAAGCGCCGCGAGGAAGAGCTGGCCGCCAACGCCCGTGCCGGCCGCCCCTACGCCGAGCTGCCGATGATGGCCGGCCTCAAGGCCAAGGCGCGCGAGCGCGGGCTGTGGAACCTGTTCCTGCCCGAAGCCGAGCACGGCCCGGGCCTGACCAACGTCGAATACGCACCGCTGTGCGAGATCATGGGCCGGCGCTACTGGTGCGCCGAGATCTTCAACTGCTCCGCGCCCGACACCGGCAACATGGAAGTGCTGGCGCGCTACGGCACCAAGGCCCAGCAGGAGCGCTGGCTCACGCCGCTGCTGGCCGGGGAGATCCGCTCGTCGTTCGCGATGACCGAGCCCGAGGTGGCATCGAGCGACGCCACCAACATCCGCTGCAGCATCCGCCGCGAAGGCGACGAGTACGTCATCAACGGCCGCAAGTGGTACATCACCGGCGCCATGCACGAGCGCTGCGAAATCTTCGTGCTGATGGGCAAGACCGACCCCGACAACGCCGACCGCCACAAGCAGCAGTCGATGATCCTCGTGCCGAAGAACACGCCCGGCGTGACCATCGTGCGCGACATGCAGCTGCTCGGCATGTACGACCCGCCCTTCGGCCACCCCGAGATCGTGTTCGACAACGTGCGCGTGCCGGTCGAGAACATCCTGCTCGGCGAAGGCCGCGGCTTCGAGATTGCGCAGGGCCGCCTCGGCCCCGGCCGCATCCACCACTGCATGCGCGCCATCGGCATGGCCGAGTCGGCGCTGGAGATGATGTGCCAGCGGCTGGTGTCGCGCACCGCGTTCCACAAGCCGCTGTCGGAGCAGGGCGTGTGGCGCGAGCGCATTGCCGAGTCGCGCATGCTCATCGAGCAGTCGCGCTGGATGGTGCTCAACGCCGCCTACCGCATGGACACCGTGGGCAACAAGGTCGCCGCGAAGGAGATCGCGATGATCAAGGTGCTCACGCCCAACAACTGCGTGAAGGTGATCGACTGGGCCATGCAGGCCTTCGGCGCGATGGGCCTGAGCCAGGACACGCTGCTCACCCACTTCTACGCCTACGAGCGCCACCTGCGCGTGGCCGACGGCCCCGACGAGGTGCACCGCAACGCCATCGCCAAGCAGGAGCTGGCGGCGTACCAGTAAGAAGGAAGAAGGTTCAGTCCACGCTTCAGTCCACGCGCCTGGCTCTTTCGAGCATCGCGTGCAGCAGCACATTGCAGCCCGCCGTCAGGTGGGCGGGCTGCGCGTCTTCTATCTCGTTGTGGCTGATGCCGTCCTTGCAGGGCACGAAGATCATGCCGGCCGGTGCCAGCCGCGCCGCGTAGATCGCGTCGTGGCCCGCGCCCGACACCACGTCCATCGTCGAGTAGCCCAGCGTCTCGGTCGCGCGCCGCACGGCGTCCACGCAGTCGGGGTGAAAGGGGCAGGGCGGTATGTACGACACCCGCTCCATGGTCACGCCCAGGCCGGTTTCGCGCGCCGTGCGTTCGACGAACGCGAGGATCTCCGCATGCATGCGGTCGAGCAGCTCGTCGTTCACGTTGCGCAGGTCGATGGAGAACTTCACCTGCCCCGGAATCACGTTGCGGCTGTTCGGGTGCACCTGCACCATGCCGACCGTGCCACGGCCGTAGGGCTGGTAGCTGTAGGCGATGGCCACCACCTCCTGCATGATCCGCGTCGCCACCTGCAGCGCGTCGCGGCGCAGGTGCATCGGCGTCGGGCCCGCATGGGCTTCCATGCCGGTGACCACGCAGTCGTACCACGAGAGGCCGAGCACCGCCGGCACCACGCCGATCACCTTGCCTGCGTCTTCCAGCACCGGGCCTTGCTCGATGTGGGCCTCGAAGTAGGCGCCGATGGGGTGGTCGCCCGGCGTTTGCGGGCCCACGTAGCCGATGCGCTCCAGTTCCTCGCGCACCGTCTTGCCTTCCGTGTCTTTCGCGGCGTAGGCGTGTTCCAGGCTGAAGGCGCCGCAGAAGACGCCAGAGCCCATCATCACGGGCACGAAGCGCGAGCCTTCCTCGTTGGTCCAGAACGCGACTTCTATGGGCGCCTCGGTGCGGATGCCCTGGTCGTTCAGCGTGCGGACCACCTCCAGCGCCGACAGCACGCCGTAGTTGCCGTCGAACTTGCCGCCGGTCGGCTGGGTGTCGATGTGGCTGCCCGACACGATGGGCGGCAGCGACGGGCTGGTGCCCTCGCGGCGCATGAAGACGTTGCCGATCTTGTCGACCGTGACGCTCAGCCCCGCCTCCTTGCCCCACGACACCACGAGGTCACGCCCCTGCTTGTCGAGGTCGGTCAGCGCCAGCCGCTTCACGCCGCCCTTGGGCGTGGCGCCGATGCGCGCCAGCTCCATCAGCGAGTTCCACAGGCGCTCGCCGTTGATCGTCAACACCTGCTTGTCCACTACTGCATTCATCTGTATGACTCCTTGGGGATTCAGCGCGCCACGGCCGTGGGCGCATGCTGGTGCTTGAAGCGCTCCAGCGCGGTGAACATCGGGGCGAAGGCCGGGCGCTTGAGGTAGCGGCCGGTGCCGGGCTCGGCGCGCAGGTCGCCGTCGCGCCAGACCCAGCGGCCGGCGCTCAGGGTGTGTTTCGGCACGCCCATGACTTCGCGGCCCTCGAAGATGTTGAAGTCGCTCTTCGAGTGCTGCGTCTTCACCGACAGCGTCTTGGTGGCCTTCGGGTCCCACACCACGATGTCGGCATCGGCGCCCGCCTGGATCACGCCCTTGCGCGGATACAGGTTGAACAGCTGCGCAGCGTTGGTCGAGGTGACGCGCACGAACTCCGACGGCGTGAGCCGGCCAGTGTTGACGCCCGCATCCCACAGCACCGCCATGCGTTCTTCCACGCCGCCGCAGCCGTTTGGAATCTTCGTGAAGTCGTCGCGGCCCGCCGCCTTCTGCGGGGCGCAGAAGGTGCAGTGGTCGGTGGCCGTGGTCTGCAGGTTGCCGCCCTGCAGGCCGCGCCAGAGCATGGCCTGGTTCTCGCGCGAGCGGAAGGGCGGGCTCATCACGTGGGCGGCGGCGCGTGCGAAGTCGGGGTCGCGGTAAGCGCTTTCATCGACCACCAGGTGGCCGGCCAGCACTTCGCCGTACACGCGCTGGCCGCGCGCGCGGGCACGGGTGATGGCTTCCAGCGCCTCGCCGCACGACACATGCACCACGTAGATCGGCACGCCCAGCACGTCGGCGATGGCAATGGCGCGGTTGGCGGCCTCGGCCTCCACCATCGGCGGGCGCGACAGCGGATGGCCTTCCGGCCCGCGGATGCCCTGCGCCAGCAACTGCTGCTGCAGCATCGCGACCAGCTCGCCGTTCTCGGCGTGCACCGTAGGCATGGCGCCGAGTTCCAGCGCGCGCTGGAAGCTCTTCACCAGGATCTCGTCGTCGGCCATGATCGCGTTCTTGTAGGCCATGAAGTGCTTGAAGCTGTTCACGCCGTGCTCGTGTACCAGCTCGCCCATGTCCTTGTGCACGCTGTCGCTCCACCAGGTCACGGCCACGTGGAAGCTGTAGTCGCCTGCGGATTTCTCGGCCCAGCCGCGCCACATGCGGAAGGCATCCATCAGCGACTGCTGCGGGTCGGGAATCACGAAGTCGATGATGCTGGTGGTGCCGCCGGCCAGGCCCGCCGCGGTGCCGCTGAAGAAGTCGTCGGCCGCGACCGTGCCCATGAAAGGCAGCTGCATGTGCGTGTGCGGGTCGATGCCGCCGGGCATCA
The DNA here is from genome assembly GCF_977011995.1 of Variovorax durovernensis. Classification (NCBI taxonomy): domain Bacteria; kingdom Pseudomonadati; phylum Pseudomonadota; class Betaproteobacteria; order Burkholderiales; family Comamonadaceae; genus Variovorax; species Variovorax durovernensis. Next base: position 1,481,181 of record NZ_CDRNCW010000001.1, read on the forward strand.
CGTAGGCGCCGCCGGCATCGATCACCTCGGCGCCGGCGGGTGCCTGCAGGCCGGCGCCCACTTGCACCACCTTGTCGCCCTCGCAGAGCACGTCGGCGCGTTGTTCGGCATCGGCGTTGACCACCGTGCCACCGCGAATGAGTACGGTCATGGCATGAGTTCCTTTTCTAGCTTGGGTTCTTGAGTGGCGCGGCCACGCCCTGCAGTTGCGGCGCGCGCGCCTTCATGAGGCCGAGGTACACGATGGCCGACAGCACCACGCCGACGAACCATGCATAGGTGTAGATGGTCTTGAAGAACTCGGGCATCGACGGCACGGCCGACGGAAAGGCCGCGTTCAGGAAGCCCGGAATGTTGGGCAGCACGCCGACCACGAAGGCCACGATGGCCGCCATGTTCCAGCCGTTGCCGTAGGCGTACTGGCCGGTGCCGCGGTAGAGCGCGTCGACGTCCAGCTCCTTGCGGCGCACCAGGTAGTAGTCGGCGATGAGGATGCCCGCCACCGGCCCCAGCAGCGCCGAGTAGCCGATGAGCCAGGTGAAGATGTAGCCCTGCGTGGTCTCCAGCACCTTCCACGGCATCATCAGGATGGCGATGCCGGCCGTGATGTAGCCGCCCTTGCGGTACGAGATCTTCTCGGGGTTGAGCGCCGAGAAGTCATAGGCCGGCCCCACCAGGTTGGCCGCCAGGTTCACGCTCACCGTGTCGATCAGCAAGATGATGAGCGCGATCAGCACCGCCGCGCCGGTCATGCGGCTGGCCAGGTCCACCGGGTCCCACAGCGCCTTGCCGTAGATCACCACCGTGGCCGAGGTGACCATCACCGCCATCATCGCGAGCAGGCCCATGGGCGCGGGCAGGCCGATCACCTGGCCCACCACCTGGTCGCGCTGCGAGCGCGAGAAGCGGGTGAAGTCGGGAATGTTCAGCGCCAGCGTGGCCCAGAAGCCCACCATGGCCGTGAGCGACGGCCAGAACACCGCCCAGAACAACCCGGCCTTCTTGCCGCCGGGTTCGAACTGCGAGGGCTGCTCGAAGATCGGGCCGAGGCCGCCCGCGCGCTGCACGGCCCAGTAGAGAAGGGCGATGCACACGATGATCTTCAGCGGCGCCGTGTAGGTCTCGAGCCGGCGGATCGACTCGATGCCGTGCACCACGAAGTACAGCTGTATCGCCCAGAAGATCAGAAAGCACACCAGCTGCGCGCCGTTGATGCCGAGGATCGGCAGCTTGTCGCCGCCCAGCGGCTGGCCCATGAGCACGCCGACCAGCGTGTAGATCATCTCGCCGCCGAACCAGGTCTGGATGCCGTACCAGCCGCAGGCCACGATGGCGCGCAGCAGGGCAGGCAGCCGCGCGCCGCGCGTGCCGAAGGAAGCGCGGGCCATCACCGCGTAGGGAATGCCGTACTTCGCGCCGGCGTGGCCGATCAGCAGCATCGGCACCAGCACGATGGCATTGCCGAGGAACACCGTGAGCACCGCCTGCGACCACGACATGCCGCCCTCGATCAGGCTGGCCGCCAGCGTGTAGGCGGGAATGCACATCACCATGCCCACCCACAAGGCCGCGAAGTGGTACCAGCGCCACGTTCGCTGCGCCAGCGTGGTGGGCGCGAGGTCTTCGTTCCAGAGGTTGGCGGCGGGGGCGCCGCCGTGCGATGGGGTCGTCATGTGGGTTGTCTCCTGAACGTGTGTTGTGGTCTTTGCCGTGTTGTCGTTCCCCTCCTGCCGTCGCCCGGTCTGCGCCGGGCTCGTGTCGTCGCTCAGGCGTGCCTGTCGGCGCGCATCGGGTTGTTGGGGTGCGTGGTCCAGTTGGCGTACTGCGCGACCACCGGGTGGCCGGTGCGCGCGTCGATCTCGCCGGGCTTCAGGGTGCGCATCGACAGCGCACCGGGCACCGGGCAGATCGACACGCACAGGTTGCAGCCGACGCACTCTTCTTCCTTCACCTCGAAGTAGCGCATGCCGTCCTTGGTGGCGGTGATGGCCTGGTGCGAGGTGTCTTCGCACACCACGTGGCAGCGGCCGCACTGGATGCAGGCGTCCTGGTGGATCACGGCCTTGTCGACGTGGTTGAGGTTGAGCTTCTTCCAGTCCGTGATGCTGCCGATGGCGCGGCCGCGCAGCTGCTCCAGGCTCCGGTAGCCCTTCTCGTCCATGAAGTTGGAAAGGCCGTCGCACAGGTCCTGCACGATCTTGAAGCCATACACCATGGCGGCGGTGCACACCTGCACCGAGCCGCTGCCCAGCGCGATGAACTCCGCCGCGTCGCGCCAGGTCGAGACCCCGCCAATGCCGGAGATGGGCAGCCCCGCGGTCTGCGGGTCGCGCGCGATCTCGGCCACCATGTGCAGCGCGATCGGCTTGGCGCCGGGGCCGCAGTAGCCGCCGTGAGAGCCCATGCCGCCGGTGTTGGGGAACATGGCCATGGCGTCGAGGTCCACGCCCATGATCGAGTTGATGGTGTTGATGAGGCTCACCGCGTCGGCGCCGCCTTTCTTGGCGGCGCGTGCGGCGGGGCGGATGTCGGCGACGTTGGGCGTGAGCTTCACGATCAGCGGCAGCCTGGAGTAGTGCTTGCACCACTCGGCCACCATCTGGATGTATTCGGGCACCTGGCCCACGGCAGCGCCCATGCCGCGCTCGCTCATGCCGTGCGGGCAGCCGAAGTTCAGCTCCAGCCCGTCGCATCCGGTGTCTTCCACCATCGGCAGGATGTTCTTCCACGATTCCTCGGTGCACGGCACCATCACCGAGGCCACCAGCGCGCGGTCGGGCCAGTTGCGCTTGACGCGTGTCATCTCCTCGAGGTTGGTGCGCAGCGGCCGGTCGGAGATCAGTTCGATGTTGTTGAAGCCGGTCACGCGCCGGTCGGCCGCGTAGGACACGGCATAGCGCGGCCCGTGCACGTTGACCACGTTCGGGTCTTCGCCCACGGTCTTCCACACCACGCCGCCCCAGCCGGCCTCGAAGGCGCGGACCACGTTGATCTCCTTGTCGGTCGGCGGCGCGGAAGCGAGCCAGAAGGGGTTGGGGCTGCGGATGCCCACGAAGTCGATGCTCAGGTCTGCCATATGAATTGCTCCTGTCGCGGCAAGGCGCGCACGGATGGAATGTGTGTGAAGGAGAGGGAGGGACTCGCAGCGGTTGCGCGGTGCGCCGGACGGTGCGTCAGGCCGCGCGCAGGTGCCGGTCGATGGACAGCGCGGCCTGCTTGCCGTCTTCCACCGCCTCGACCGTGAGGTCGCGTCCGCCGAAGCGCGCGTCGCCGCCGGCCCACACCTTGGGCCGCGAGCTGCGGCATTCGGCGTCGGTGCTGATGCGCCCGCCCTGCAGCCGCACGCCGCTGTCCTCGAGCACTGTGGCAATGAAGCTCTGGCCGATGGCGCACAGCACCATGTCGGCCTGCAGCGCGAGGCCTTCACCGGTCTCGACCAGCTTGCCATTGACCAGTGCGGTGCGCGCGAAGTCGATGCCGCGCAGCACGCCGCCCTTGGCGCGCAGGGCCTTCGGCGCGGCCCAGTGAATGATGCGCACGCCGTTCTCCTTGGCCCAGCTCTGCTCGTCGGCCGAGGCACCCATGCTCTCTTCGCCGCGGCGGTAGACGATGCTCACGTCTTCCGCGCCGAGCTTGCGCGACTGCACCGCGGCATCCACGGCGGTCATGCCGCCGCCGATCACCACCACGTGCCGGCCGATCGCCACGTCGGCCGGCGACGCGGCCTGCCGCAGTTCGGCGATGAAGTCGACCGCGTCGCGCACGCCGGTCTGCTCGCCCAGGCCCAGCGTGTTCACCCCGGCCAGGCCGAGGCCGAGGAACACCGCGTCGTATTCGGCGGCGAGCGCATCCAGGTGCAGCTCGCGGCCCAGCGCATGGTTGCAGCGCACCTCGATGCCGCCGACCGACAGCAGCCATTCGATCTCGCGCTGTGCGAAGCCGTTCACCGTCTTGTAGCTGGCCAGGCCGTATTCGTTGAGCCCGCCGAGCTTGGGCCGCGCATCGAACAGCACCACCTGGTGGCCCAGCACCGCGAGCCGGTGCGCGCAGGCCAGGCCCGCCGGGCCCGCGCCGACCACCGCCACGCGGCGGCCGGTGTCGGCCGCGCGCACGAACAGCGGCGCGCCGGGCTTCTCGAAGAAGGCATCGGTCGCGTGCCGCTGCAGCAGGCCGATCTCCACCGGCTTGCTCTCGTTGGTGTTGCGCACGCAGGCCTGTTCGCACAGCACCTCCGTGGGGCAGACGCGGGCGCACATGCCGCCCAGCGGGTTCTCTTCGAGGATGGTGCGCGCCGCGCCGCGCAGGTTGCCGTCGGCGATGCGGCGGATGAAGGTCGGAATATCGATGCCCGTGGGGCAGGCCGTCTGGCACGGTGCGTCATAGCAGTAGTAGCAACGCTCGGCCTCGATGTTGGCCTGCACCACGTTCAGCGGCGGGTGGGCGTCGCAGAAGTTCTTGGCGTACTGCGCGGGGTCGAGGCGGCCCGCCCGCACATCTGACGCGAGATGTGCGGTGGGAGCGACGGGATTCATCGTGCTGCTCATGGGCGTTCGGGCTCCAGGATCGTGGTGGGGATCTGTTTCGACACGAGAGATCGAGCCCTCGTGAAGTTTGACCAAGTGGTCGAATGTCGCGATGATTCAGCAAACGAGGGGTGCCGCCCATACACAGTTGAAGCGGCAAGCGAGAAAGTGTTTGCCGCCGCCGGGCGCACCGTTTGGTCCGCTGCCCAGCACAGTTCCCCAGGGCAAACCCTTTCTTGCACCGCCACATGGTTGCCACATGGGTTTCCAAGGAGACACAGCGATGCAAGGTTCACGCGGCAGCGCCTCGGCACTGCTCAAGCCGGCGCAGGCCGGCGCCGGATGGATGCAGGGCCTCATGGGCGAGATGGACGACGCCGCTCCCGGCCTCGGGCTGGCGCAGCGCCTGGTGGTGGGGGTCGAGCTGCGTGTCAGCGACGGGCGGCTCGCTCCCGGCACCAAGATGCCGTCGGTGCGCGCATTGGCGGGCAAGCTGGGCATCAGCACCTTCACCGTGACGGAGTCGTACAGCGCGTTGCGTGCGCGCTCCGTGCTGGCCTCGCGGCCGGGCAGCGGCTACTACGTGCTGCACCGGCCCGCGCGCGTGGCCGACGAGCCCGATGCGGTGCCGCGCATTGCCGACGCATCGTCGGGCAACGACCGGCCGCCTCCGCCCGAGTACCGCGGCGACGACCTGGTCCGCGAGGCCATGCGCCGCGTCGCACGCACCGCGCCCGATTGGGACGGCAGCGCGCGGCCCGGCTTCGGCCTGACGCGCCTGCGCGAATTGATCGCGGCCCGCCATCGCACCGAGCTGCCCGCTCTGGCGCCGCAGCAGGTCATGACGGCCGCGGGCAGCCTCGGCGCCGCCATGTGCCTGCTGCAGGCGTGGACCGAGCCCGGCGACGCGGTGCTGATCGAGTCGCCCGCGTCGCGCCAGCTGCGCAACCTGATCCTCACGCTGGGTCGGCGCATCCTCGAAGTGCCCCGGCGCGGCGGCTGCCTCGACATCGCGGCGCTCGACGGCCTCGCACAGCAACTGCCTTGCGAAGCGCGCCGGCGTTTGCTGTTCGTGTCGACGGCCGTGTCCAACCCCCTCGGCATCTGCATGAGCCCGCAGGGCGCGCACCAGGCGCTGCAGGCGGCCGAGCGGCACGACCTGCGCGTGATCGAGCTCGACACCTGGCGAAGTCTCTCGCCGCTGCAGGCGCCTAGCCTCGCGGCGATGGACGGGCTGCAGCGCGTGGCGCAGATCGGCAGCGTGTCGACCACGCTGTCGGCCAGGCTGCGGCTCGCGCATGTGCTGCTGCCGCAGCGCTGGGGCGACGACGCGGCGCTGCGCTGCCTGCACACCACGCTCGGGCCGAGCGAATTCGAGGAGCGCGTGGCCTGCGAGGTGCTGTCCGATGCGGGCTATCCGCGCTTCCTGCAGAAGCTCAACACGGCGCTGAAGATCGCGGGCGAGCGCACGCTGTCGCTGCTGACCGGTGCCGGGCTGCAAGCGCTCCATGTGCCCGACGGCGGTCCGTTCCTTTGCGCGGGCTGGCCACTTGGCAGCGAGCCCAGGCCGTCCGCCGACGCGGTGCTGCACGAGGCGCGCAAGCAGGGCCTGCCCCTCGCGGCGGCCACCGACTTCGGCGGCACGCCCCAGCCCTTCGCGTGGTATCGCTTCAACGTCACGCAGTGCGGCGACGAGCGGCTGGTGCGCTTCCTTGCGCGGATGAGGAACCCATGAGCGCCGCCCGCCCACCCGCGGTCAAGCGCCAGGCCCGCCGCCAGAACATCGAGAGCGCCATCCTCGCCGTCGCGCAGGAACGCTTCGCGCTGCAGGGCTACGGCGGTGTCTCCATCGACGACATCGCGGCCGAAGCCGGCATCTCGAAGCAGAGCCTGCTGTATTACTTTCCCTCGAAGAAAGCGCTGTACCGGCGCGTCTTCAACGACGTGCTCGACTCGTGGCTGTCCAACCTCGACAGCCTGGCCGCCGCCGACCTGGAGCCGCATGCCGCGCTGGAACGCTACGTCACGCAGAAGCTGCAGTTCTCGTACGACCATCCCTCGGGCTCGCGGCTGTTCGCGCAAGAAATCATTTCGCAGGCGCCGCAGTGCGGCGACGACATCGAGGCCAAGCTGGTGCCCGCCTTCCGCGCGGAGGCCGCCGTGCTGCATCGCTGGATGAGCAACGGCCATGTCGAGCCGCTGCCCGTGGCGCACCTGCTGTTCACGCTGTGGGCCATGACGCAGACCTACGCCGACTTCGCATGGCAGATGCGCATGCTGCTTGGCAAGAATGCACTGGAGCCGGCCGACTTCGACCTGGCGCGCGAGACCATCATGCGCATGCTCGAAGGCGCGCTGGGGCTCGCGCGGCCAGCTACGTCGGCCGTGGTGACGAGCCTGCCGGCCGGGCTGCCTGAAAAACAGGCATGACCCGCGCCGGGGGCGCGCTCAGCCCGGCACCGGCGCTTCCCACGCAAAGCCCACGCCGTACACCGACCGTATCCAGTCATGCTCCGGCGTCACCGCGCCGAGCTTGCGGCGCAGGTTCTTCACGTGGCTGTCGATGGCGCGCTCGGTCACGTCCACGGTGTCGTCGTAGGCCAGCTCCAGCAGCCGCGCGCGCGAGAAGATGCGCCCCGGGTGCCGCGACAGCACCTGCAGCAGCCCGAATTCGCGCCGCGTGAGGTTCAGCGGCATGCCTTCGAGCGACGCGCGCCAGTGCACGTCGTCCATCACCAGGCCCGGCGCATCGTTCTGCGAAGAACCCTGTCCGGGTACGTTGCCGGGCGCGGTGCGCCGCAGCACGGCGCGCACCCGTGCCACCAGCTCGCGCGGCGAGAAGGGCTTGCACACGTAGTCGTCGGCGCCGAGTTCCAGGCCCAGCAGCCGGTCGACCTCCTCGATGCGCGCGGTGAGCATGATGATCGGATGCACGGTGTGCTCGCGCGCGCGGCGCAGCACCTCGATGCCGTCCAGCCGCGGCAGCATGATGTCGAGCAGCGTGAGGTCGGGCGGCGTGGCCACGATGCTCTCGAGCGCGCTCTGCCCGTCGGTGAAATGCGTGGTCTCGTAGCCGGCATGGCGCAGGTAGTCCTGCACCACGGAGGCGATGTCGGTTTCGTCTTCGACGATGACGATGCGTGTCATGAGGAGGTGGCCAGTGGCAGGGTGATGGTCACGCGCAGCCCGCCGAGCGGCGAGGCCGACGCTTCGATGGTGCCGCCGTGCGCCTCGATGGTCGCGCGGCAGATCGACAGGCCGAGCCCGGAACCGCCGAGTTCGCGGCTGCGCGAGGTCTCGCCGCGGAACAGCCGGTCGAACAGGCGCGGCAGTTCCTCGTCGGGCACGCCGGGCGTGCTGTCGTCGAACAGCAGCGTGAGGCAGTTGCCGGTCCGGGGGCCTTCGACGATCGCGTCAAGCCGCAGCTCGCCGCCTTCGTCGGTGTAGGCCAGCGTGTTCTCCAGCAGGTTCATGAACACCTGGTGCAGCCGGTGCGCGTTGCCTTCGATCACGGGCTGCGCCGGAGCCGTGACGCGGTCGACCGCATGCCGGTCGACCTCGATGCCGCGCTTGGCGAAGCGGTCGCGCGTGTGGTCCAGCGCCTCTTTCAGCAGCGACAGCGGGAATACCGTGGTCATCTGCAGGTCGCCCTGCGGCTCGCGCATGCTGCTGCGCAGGTCGTCGACCAGCTGGCCCAGGCGTATCACCTGGCGGTGCAGCCGCAGCGCCGTGCGCTCGTCGAAGGTGCGCACGCCGTCCTGCAGGGCCTCGATCTCGGCGCGCATGGCGGCCAGCGGCGTGCGCAGTTCATGCGCCGCGTCGGCCAGCCAGGCGCGGCGCGAGGCCTCGACGGTGTCCAGGCGCTGCGCCATGTCGTTGAAGGTCTTGCCCAGCAGGGCGAGTTCGTCCGAGCCCTGCACCGCGACGCGGGTGGACAGACGGCCGCGCGCCACGTGCTGCGCCGCCTGGGTGAGTTCGTCGATCGGCCTGAACCAGCGGCGCGCGAGCAGCCACGACAGCACCAGCGCGAAGCCCAGGCCGCACAGGCCGGTGAGCACGATCACGCCCGACTGGCGCGCAATGAAGGCGCGGTCGGCTTCGCTTTCCAGCCCCTCCAGCGGGGCGAGCGCGAGGTAGCCGACGACCGACTTGTTGTGCCGGATCGGCATGCGCGCGGCGTTCGCCATGTCGATGTCGGCGCCCACCACGCGCTTGCCGGCCGCGTCGAGCACCGCCAGGCGCTGGAAGATGGAGTCGTGCATGCCGCGAGGGTCGGGAAACACCCATGGCGGCGGTGCGCCGAGCATGCGGCGCGGCATCAGGTCGAGCTGCGGCGGCGGGACGCCGCTCGGGACGCCCTCTGGCGGCGGTTCGGGGCGCATGGTGCGGTATTCGTACCAGGGCGGCAGCCGCCGCTCGTCGCCGCTGGCGGCGGTGCTGTCCAGCAGGCTGGCGAAGCGGCCCATCTGCAGGCGCTGCCAGGCGTCGTCGTTGTCGCGCAGGTTCTTCCAGTCGCCGTTGGCCACGTAGTTCTTGAGCACCAGCTGTACGAGCCAGTCCATGCGCCGGATCTCGATCTCGGCCACGTAGGAGCCGAGGCCCCGCTGCAGCGCAATGATCGACAGCCCCGCGAAGCTGATGAGCAGCACGATCAGCAGGGCGGCCAGCGCCAGGAAGATCTTGCGGGAGAGGGTCAGTTGCGGCATGGGCAAGGCAAGGGCATGGCCGCATTCTGCGGCATGCATGGCGGTCGGGGATCCGGCGGACGGAGCGGGTGGCGGTGGACGAAAGAGGAGGTGGCAACCCGATGATGTAGGCGGAATTTGGAGGAAATTGGGAGAAATTCCCGGCCATGCTTCTCCATCTTTCCTCCCAGATGGGGCCGCAGCATAGGCCCATGAATCCGGAACTGAGCCTTGCGCTGCTGGGTGCGATCACCGTGTTCCTGGGCCTTGTTGCCCCGGCATGGTGGCTGCTGGTCCTCTGGGCCGAGGGCCGCGCCACGCGGCCGTCCGGCGCACGGCCCGCCGGCCCCACCGAGGACGAGAAAGAACGATGACCCGACAGTACACATCCTCCATCGGCCGCCGCGGCCTGCTGGCCACCCTTGGCGCCGCCACGCTGGCCGCCGCCTCCGCGCGTCCCGCCGAGGCCGCCGCGCCAAGGCTCGCGCTGACCGCCCAGACCACCGAAGGCCCCTACTACCTGGACGTGGCGCAGGTCCGCCGCGACATCACCGAAGGGCTCGAGGGCGTGCCGCTGGACGTGCGCTTCACCGTGTGCGATGCGGCGGGCAAGCCGCTGCCCAGGCTGCGCGTGGACATCTGGCATTGCGACGCGCAGGGCCGCTACTCGGGCTTCCCGGCGCAGGGCGACGACCGCTCGGGCGCTTTCGAAGGCAAGACCTTCCTGCGCGGCAGCCAGTTCACCGACCGCGACGGCACCGCCGCCTTCGCCACCGTCTATCCGGGGTGGTACGCGGGGCGCACCACCCACATCCACATGAAGGTGCTCAACGGAACCCGCGCCGTGCTCACCTCGCAGTTCTTCCTGCCCGATGCGCTCAGCGAGTTTCTCTACACGCAGGTCTCGCTCTACCAGCGATCCCGCGTGCGCGACACGCTCAACAGCGTCGACGGCATCGCCCTGAGGGCCGGCGACACGGTGCTCGGCGCAGTGCGCGAGGAGCGGCAGCGCTATGTGGCCACGCTCGCGCTGGTGGTCGACCCGGCCGCCGACCCGGTGGTCGACCGGCCGCCCCGCCCGGGCGGCGTGCCGCCGGGCGCGATGCCGCCGGCGCCAGGGATGCAAGGGATGCCCGGGATGCCGGCCATGGGCGTCGGTGGAAGACCCATGCACACCCGCGCATTGGAAGGCGCCGCGCGCATCAAGGCGCTGGTGCCGCCGCGCACCACGGGCTGAGCTCAGCAGGCCGGCCGCTCCGCGAAGCTGAAGCCCACGCCGTAGACCGAGCGTATCCAGTCGTGCGCGGGCGCGGCGTCCGTCAGCTTCTTGCGCAGGTTCTTGATGTGCCCGTCCACCGCGCGTTCGTTGACGTCGAGCGCCTCTGGAAAGGCGGCCTCCAGCAGCTTCGAGCGGGTGAAGACCCTGCCCGGGTCGTTCGACAGCGCGCGTAGCAACAGCAGTTCGCGGCGCGTGAGCATGACTGCATGGCCCTCCAGCCAGGCATTGCCCTGTGCGCCGGATGCGCCGCAGGCGCCGGCGAAGCGCACCGCGGTGGACGGCCGCCCGGCCGCCTCGCGCTGCGCATAGCGGCGCAGCACGGTGTTCACGCGCGCGACCACCTCGCGCGGCGAGTAAGGCTTGCAGACGTAGTCGTCCGCGCCCATGTCCAGCGCCAGCAGCCGGTCGGACTCCTGCGCGCGCGCCGTCAGCATGATGACCGGGTGGTTGCCGTGCGAGCGCACCTTGCGCAGCACCTCGATGCCGTCTTCGCCTTCTTCGCCGGCTTCCGCGTTCCCGGCGCGCGGCAGCACGATGTCCAGCAGCGTGAGCGCGGGCGGTGCCGTCAGGATGCGCTCCAGCGCCGCCGCGCCGTCCCCGATCTGCTCGACCTCGTGGCCCGCGCCGTGCAGGTGCGCGAGCAGTTGGGAGGCGCTGTCGCGCCCGTCCTCCACCAGCAGGATGCGACCCATGGCTTCGATCCCCGGGTTCAGAAAGACGTTCCGATCTGGAACTGGAAGCGCTGCGTGCGGTCGGCCGCGATGTTGTTGGCCGTGTCTTCCTTCTGGTAGAGCAGCGGCACCGCATACGCCAGCCGCAGCGGGCCCAGCGGCGAGATCCAGCTGATGCCGATGCCGGCCGACGCGCGGATGCGGTTCTGCGCCTTCCACTGCGCGTCCGTCATGCTGGCGGTGCGGTCGGCGAACACGTTGCCCGCGTCGAAGAAGCTGTACAGGCGCAGTGTCTTGTCGTTGCCCGCCCCCGGGAAGGGCGTGCTGAACTCCATGTTGAAGATCGCCTTGCGCGTGCCGCCCAGCGCGCCGTCGGTGACCGAGTCTTTCGGGCCGAGCGAGTTCTGCTCGAAGCCGCGGATCGAGCCCAGGCCGCCGGCATAGAAGTTCTTGAAGATCGGGTAGGTGCTGTCGCCGAGCGCCCGCGCATAGCCGAGCTGCCCGTTGATGGCCAGCGTGTACTGCTTCGACAGCGGGAAGTATTGCTGGTACTGGTAGTTGGTCTTCAGGTAGCGCAGCTCGCTGCCCACGCCCACTTCGAGGTTGGCGCTTTGCAGCTTGCCGCGCGTGGGCACCAGCGCGCTGTCGCGGTCGTCGCGCGACCAGCCCAGCGTGGCCGGAATGCCCACCACGCTCGACTTCGCGCAGGTCACGCTCGGCGCGGTGCCGGTGCACTTGAAGTAGTCGAGGTAGGCCTGCGGCGTGGCGGTGTAAACGTAGGAGCCGTCGACCAGCGCATAGGTGCCGTTGGTGCCGGGCGTGAACGAATAGCGCTCCACGCCGATGCCCAGGTACACCGTGTCCTGCTCGCCCACCGGGAAGCCGAAGCGCACCGAGCCGCCGTCGCTGGCGAGCTTGTAGTTGCCGTCGGCCTCGTAGTAGGGCCGCGTGGTGGTGTGGAACACGTTCAGCGTGCGCGAGATGCCGTCCTTGGTGAAGTACGGGTCGGTGGCCGTGAGCGAGATGGTGCGGTTGTACGAACTGGTGTTCACGTTCAGTCCCAGGTAGTTGCCGCTGCCGAACACGTTCTCCTGCGTGATGCCGAAGCTCAGCGACACCTTGTCTGTCGACGAGTAGCCAGCGCCCAGTTGCAGCGAGCCGGTCGGCTTCTCCGTCACGTTCACGACAAGGTCGACCTGGTCGGGCGAGCCGGGCACATCGACGGTGTCGATGTTCACGTCGGTGAAAAAGCCCAGGCGGTCGATGCGGTCGCGCGAGGCGCGGATCTTGTTGCCGTCGTACCAGGCGCCTTCGTATTGGCGGAACTCGCGGCGGATCACCTCGTCGCGCGTCTTGGCATTGCCGCCGATGTTGATGCGCCGCACGTAGGCGCGCCGCGAGGCCTCCGCCTTCAGCACGATGGTGACGCGGTTGTTCGCCCGGTCGATCTCCGGCTCCGCCTTCACGCGCGCGAAGGCATAGCCGAAGGTGCCGAAGTAGTCGGTGAAGGCCTTGGTGGTGGCTGCCACGTCCTCGCCGTTGTAGGGCTGGCCGGGGCGGATGGTGACCAGGGTCCTGAACTCGTCGTCGCGGCCCATGTAGTCGCCCGAGAGCTTCACGCCGGCCACCGCGAACTTCTCGCCCTCGGTGATGTTGATGGTCAGCGCGATGGTCCGCCGGTCCGGCGATATGGCCACCTGCGTCGAGTCGATGCGGAACTCCAGGTAGCCGCGCGTGAGGTAGTAGGAGCGCAGCGTCTCCATGTCGCCGTTGAACTTGGTGCGCGAGTACTGGTTGGACTTCGTGTACCACTCGAGCCAGCCGCCGGTGTCCTGGTCGAACAGGTCGAGCAGCGTGCTTTCGCTGAAGGCCTTGTTGCCCACCACGTGCACTTCCTTGATGCGCGCGGGCTCGCCTTCGGTCACGGTGAAGGTCAGGTTCACGCGGTTGTTCTCCAGCGGCGTGACGGTGGTGATCACCTGTGCGTTGTAGAGGCTGCGGCTGATGTACTGCCGCTTGAGCTCCTGCTCGGCGCGGTCGGCCAGTGCCTTGTCGAAGGCCTGCCCCTCGGCCAGGCCGATCTCGCGCAGCGCCTTCTGCAGCGCGGCCTTGTCGAACTCCTTGGCGCCGACGAAGTCGACGTCGGCGACGGTGGGGCGCTCTTCGACGATCACCACCAGCACGTTGCCGTTCACGTCGATGCGCACGTCCTTGAACAGGCCGAGCTTGAACAGCTCGCGGATGGCGTTGGCGCCGCGCTCGTCGCTGTAGGTTTCGCCGGTTCGCAGGCCCATGGTGGCGAACACGGTGCCGGGCTCGACGCGCTGCAGGCCTTCGAGGCGGATGTCCTTGACGGTGAACGGATCGGTGGCCCATGCGGGGAGGGCCGCCAGCGAGGCAAGCAGCACGGCGGCCGTTGCGAGTGACTTCGGTAAGTGCATCGCCGCATGGTCTGCGTCAATGTCGTAGAAATTTGGGACTCCCCGCGTCCGCCGGGGTTGTGCCGTTTCCCGGCGTTACTGCAGTCTCTCGCGGCAGTTCTGCTCGTGGTCCTCGAGCGAAAGCGATCCCTGTATCTCCAGCAGGCGCTCCACCGTGCGGTCGATGCCCTGCGCGTCCAGCAGGCGGTAGGTGCGAGCGGTACGCCCGTTGTTGCGCACCAGGCGTGCGATGTAGGGCAGGTCCTGCTGCGTGATGACCGCGGCGGGCATCACGCCTTCCAGCTCGATACCTTCGCAAGGCAGCAGCACGAAGTACTGCAGCCGCAGGTCGTCGGGCAGCAGGCTGCGCAGCTGCGTGGTCTTGCGCCCGCCCTGCCATGCGGGGTCTTTCACTTCGCGCGCGTTCTTGCAGCCGTTCACCTGCAGGAACCAGCGCGGCGGCGACTGGTCCGACTTCTTGCGGTAGACGAAGGCATTGCGCCAGGCCTTGATCTCGAACAGGTAGATGCCTGTCTCGCACACCACCACGGCATCGATGCGTGCGGTGCGCACGGCGTGCCCTTCCGGCATGGGAATGACGAGGTTGCGAAGAATGCGCAGGTGCGAGAAGGCGGGGCTGAATGCGTTGGCGAGCTGTTGCACGCCCAGCGACGATGCGATGGTGCTTTGCAAGGCAATGGTCATGGATGGGGCTCCTTCGGCCCCGGAGCATTGCGTGGCTTTTGGGAGACTTTTCGTACGAGGTGTTTCCGGCGGTCGCCGCATTCGGTGTGCACGCAAACAACAGTTCGCGCAAAGACGAGGCATTCACAAGATTCCTCCGAATTTGAACGAGACCATGCGTTCCTGCCGCTCGATGTAGAGCGGTTGAAACCGGAGAACCTGAATGAAGAAATCCCTCACGGCATTCGCTGCCCTGGCCGTCTGTGGCCTGGCCTCTGCCCAATCGTCCGTCACGCTGTTCGGTGTCGTCGACGCCGGCGTGACCTACCAGTCGAACACCGCGCGCGACACCGTCACGGGCCTGTCGAACAAGCAAAGCAAGTGGAGCCTGGGTAACTCCGGCTACAACTCCAGCCGCATCGGCTTCCGCGGCACCGAAGACCTCGGCGGCGGCCTGGCCGCGAGCTTCTGGCTCGAAGCGCCCATCACCAACGACGATGGCGCCACCGGTATCAACACCTTCAACCGCCGCTCCACCGTGAGCCTGTCGGGTGGCTTCGGTGAAGTGCGCCTGGGCCGCGACTACACGCCCACCTTCTGGAACGACACGGTGTTCGATCCGTTCGGCACCAACGGTTCGGGCACCAACGTGATCAGCACCGTCAGCGGCAACACCACCATCAACAACGCCAACTACGTGCGCGCCAGCAACTCGGTGGGCTACTTCCTGCCGCCGAACCTGGGCGGCTTCTACGGCCAGGTGCAGTACAGCTTCGCCGAGAACACCAGCACCAGCGCCACCAGCACCACGGCCGCGACCAGCAGCAGCGCCGGTCGCTACGTGGGCGGGCGCTTCGGCTATGCCAACGGTCCGCTGGACATCGCGCTGGGCGTGGGCCGCAGCACCGTCGTGGACACCACCGCGCTGGAGCGCAGCGTGCAGACCATCAACCTGGGCGCTTCGTACGACTTCGGTCCGGTCAAGCTGTTCGGCGAGCTGTCGAACGTGAAGAACAAGTTCGACTACTCGGCAGCAGCCGACACGCACGACACCTACAACGGCTACCTGATCGGTGCGACCGTTCCGGTGGGCGCCGGCCTGATCCGCGTGGCGTACTCGCAGGTTCGCTACAACGAAGGCGCCGCGGGCGTCACGGGCGAGGACCCGCTGGCACGCAAGCTCGCGCTCGGCTACGTGCACAACCTGTCCAAGCGCACGGCGCTGTATGCGACGGTGGCGCGCGTGAACAACCGCAACGACGTGAACTACACGGGCAGCCTGGTGTCAGCCAGCACCACGGGCTACGGCAGCACCGGCGTGGGCTTCTCGGGCCTGCCGCGTTCGTCGACCGGCTACGACTTCGGCATCCGCCACGCGTTCTGACGCGCGGCGCGCACTGTGCGGGGAAAGAGGGCGCATGCCCTCTTTCTTCGTTGCCCGTTCGTTCATCCACAGCAACGAGTTTTCAATGAACCGACTCCGACTTCTCGTGGGCGCCCTGGCGGGCGCAAGCCTCGCGGGCTGCATCGTGCTGCCCCCGCCGCCCATGCCCTATCACCCGCCGCCACCGCCGTTCGGTCCGCGCATGCAGCCGCCGGGCTGGCAGGCCTGCGAAGCGCCGCGCAGCGGCCCCGGCAATGAATGCGCACGCGGTGCCGAGGCACCGCCCGAGGGAGCCCGCTGATGACTGGCGGACTGCAGACCGGCCATCTCGGCACCATCATCGCCGGCGTGATTCTCCTGGGCCTCGGCGGCGTGCTCTGCATGATGGGCTCGCTGTTCTTCGCCAACCTGCGGCAGGGTGCCAGGGCGCGCGAGTTCGCGGCGCAGTCCATGCAGGACATGCGGCAGCGGCTGGGCGCCAGCCGCGTGCAAGACCTGCGACCGCTGCTCGACGCGGCCTCGGGCGACACGGCCCGCGAGACCATCCGCGTGGACATCCAGCTGCCGCAGGAGGCCGTGCCCGTGCTCGCGATCGGATCGGAGCTTGGCGAGCTGTTCGCCAAGGTCACGGCCTATGCGGCCAGCGTGATGCGCGCCGACGCGACGCTGCAGGTGTCCGCGCATGCGGACGGCAAGCATGCCGTGATCCACTGGCGCGACCTCGATGCCGCCGATGCGAGGCCGCCCCTTGCGCGGTTCTTCGATAGCACGCATGCGGCGATCGTCAGGGCCAGCGCCGATGCCTGCGAACGCATTGCCAGCCACCACGGCGGGCGCATCTATTCGGCACCGCACGCTAGCGGCGTGCTGGGGCTCACACTGCGCCTGCCGCTTCTGCAGCCGCAGGCATAGCGGCCCAACATGGACAAATGGTAATGAAGCGGCGGCGCGTTCTCTGGTTGAATCGCGGCTAGGATCGTCCCGGCGGCGCCCGGATGGACGGTGGGCCGGCCGACTCCATCGCCATGAGCACCAGAACGCAGTCACTCCCCGCTCTCTTTCTTTCGCTGGCCCACTCCGCTGTCTCGCATGATGGCGCGGCGCCGAGGTGCTAGGCGCCACCGCCATGTGGCGCTGCCTCATCGTCGAGGACGACGCCGACAACGCCCGCTACATTGCCGAGGGCTTCCGTTCCCTCGGCCACGTGGCCGTGATAAGCCGCGACGGCACCGATGCGCTCGCACGCGCGACCGGTGAGTCGTGGGACCTGGTGATCCTCGACCGCATGCTGCCCAACGAGGTCGACGGGTTGTCGATTCTTTCGACGATGCGCGCACTCGGCAAGAAGACGCCGGTGCTGGTGCTCAGCGCATTGAGCGCGCTCGACGAGCGCGTGCGCGGCCTCAAGGCCGGCGGCGACGACTACCTTGCCAAGCCCTTCGCCTTCTCGGAACTCGCGGCGCGGGCCGAGGCGCTGGTGCGGCGCTCGCGCACCGGGCCCGAGATCCGCATGCTGCAGCTGGCCGACCTCACACTCGACCTCGCGCGCCGCCACGTGGAGCGCGCGGGCCGGCCCGTCGCGCTGCAGCCGCGCGAGTTCAGGCTGCTGGCCTACCTGATGATGCATCCGGGCCAGGTGGTTACGCGCACCATGCTGCTGGAGGCCGTGTGGGACTATCAGTTCGACCCGCAGACCAACGTGATCGACGTGCAGGTGAGCCGCCTGCGCGGCAAGCTCGATGCGGGTGGCGCGCCGACGCTGATCCACACCGTGCGCGGCGTGGGCTACACGCTGGCACCGCCGCAATGATCCGCACGCTGCGCCAGCTATGGCGCTCGGTGGGCTTCCGGCTGGCCTTCTACTACGGGCTGCTGGTCGCGATCACCATGCTCGCGGCGCTGGCCATCGTCTACATGCAGACGGTGGGCGTGCTGCAGCAGCGCATGGTGCGCCAGGTGTCGGCCAGCTTGCAGCAGCTGATGGTGCGCTACGACGCGCGCGGCGCCGACGGCGTGGCGGGCGAGATCGGCTACGCACTGGCCGACGGACGCAACTCCGACAACGAGATCTACCTGCTCACCGATCGCGAGGGCCGCAAGCTCGCGGGCAACCTCGACCAGATTCCCTCGATGGCGCCGGATGCCGGCGACGGCGTGCACCGGCGCGTGGTGCGTTCGGGCCAGAGTGCCATCGGCTACATCGTGATGAAGCATCTGCCCGACGGCGGCCTGCTGGTGGTGGGGCACGACCTGCGCGACCAGGAGTCGATCGAGTCGCTGGTCGCGAGCGCGAGCGCGGCGGCGGGCATCGTGGCGGTGCTGCTGCTGATCGGCGGCACCTTCGTCTTCCGCCAGGAGCTGGAGCGCAGCGTGGGCGCGGTGCGGCGCACAGCGGCGCGCATCGCGGCCGGCGAGCTGCAGGAGCGGGTCGAGCCTTCGGGCGAGGAAGACGAGTTCGCGCTGCTGGAGCACGACATCAACGCGATGCTAGACCGCATCCAGTCGCTGATGGACGGCGTGCGCCATGTGTCCAACACCATCGCTCACAACCTGCGCACGCCGCTCACGCGCGTGCTGGTGCGGCTGCGCGCGGCGGAGCAGGGGCTGGGCGCCGACGACCCGCAGCGCGAGGCCGTGGCCACCGCCATCCGGGAACTCGAGGAACTGGCCGTGGTGTTCGAGAAGCTGCTGCAGATCGCCGAGGTCGAGGCGGGCGCGCGGCGGCAGCAGTTCGCGCAGGTGGCGCTGCACGTCATAGCCGACGACGTGGCCGAGCTGTACGAGGCGGTGGCCGAGATGCGCGGCATCACGCTGCTGCGCGAGCCGGCCGACAGGGCCTTTGCGCTGGGCGACCGCGACCTGCTCGCCGGCGCGGCGGCCAACCTGCTGGACAACGCGCTGAAGTACGCGGGCGGCGGCGCCACGGTGCGCATCGGCACGCACACGGTGGACGGCAGGGCGCAGCTGTTCGTGCAGGACAACGGGCCGGGCGTTCCGCCCGCCGAGTTCGAGCGCATCGGCGTGCGCTTTCATCGCCTGGACCGCAGCACGCCCGGGCACGGGCTGGGGCTGGCGAGCGTGCAGGCCGTGGTCGCGCTGCACGGCGGGCGGCTGCAGCTGGGCGACGCAGCCCCGGGCCTGCGCGTGTGCATCGACCTGCCGATGGCCGGCGACTGACGCGCGCACAGGCTCAGTCAGGTTGCACACATTGCCGAACGGCAATGTTCTGTTCATACACACCGGGCTCCTGAATTCCTAGGATCGGCTGCGCACGTCTTGTGCCGATCAATGCAGTTCCAGGAGACATCAACGGTGAGAATCAAGAGTCAGAGAGACTTCTGCTCAGGCGTACTTTTCAGCGCCTTCGGCGTGGCCTTCGCATGGGGAGCCACGACCTACAACGTCGGCAGCGGCGCCCGCATGGGTCCGGGCTACTTTCCGCTGATCGTGGGCATCCTCATTGCCTTCATGGGCGTGCTGATCACGCTCAAGGCGCTCAGCGTGGAAACGGAAGACGGCGAGCCCGTCGGCCGCATCGCATGGAAGCCGCTGGTCTTCATCATCGGCGCGAACCTGATGTTCGGCGTGCTGCTGGGCGGCCTGCCGAGCATCGGCCTGCCTTCGATGGGACTCATCGTGGCGATCTATGCACTGACCTTCATCGCCAGCCTGGCGGGCGACAACTTCGGCTGGAAGGGCGTGACCGTGCTCGCGACCATCCTCGCGCTGGGCAGCTACCTGGCCTTCGTGGTGGCGCTCAAGCTGCAGTTCCAGGTGTGGCCGACCTTCATTTCCGGCTGATCCGCGAAGAAGAACAACAAGACCAAAGACAAGACACATGGACCTGATTACCAATCTCTCGATCGGCTTCGGCGTCGCCTTCACGGCGCAGAACCTCGTCTATGCCTTCGTGGGCTGCCTGCTGGGCACCCTGATCGGCGTGCTACCCGGCATCGGCCCGGTCGCGACCATCGCGATGCTGCTGCCTGCCACCTACGCGCTGCCACCCGTGTCGGCGCTGATCATGCTGGCCGGCATCTACTACGGCGCGCAATACGGCGGCTCCACTACCGCGATTCTTGTGAACCTGCCGGGCGAGTCTTCGTCGGTGGTGACAGTGATCGACGGCTACCAGATGGCGCGAAAGGGCAGGGCCGGTCCGGCACTCGCTGCAGCGGGCCTGGGCTCGTTCTTCGCTGGCTGCGTGGGCACGCTGATCCTGGCCGCCTTCGCGCCCCCGCTCACCGAACTGGCCTTCAAGTTCGGCCCCGCCGAATATTTCTCGCTGATGATCCTGGGCCTGATCGGCGCCGTGGTGTTGGCCTCGGGCTCGCTGCTCAAGGCCATCACGATGATCCTGCTCGGCCTGGCGCTGGGTTTGGTCGGCACCGACGTGAACTCCGGCGTGGCGCGCTACAGCTTCGACATTCCCGAGCTCACCGACGGCATCGGCTTCATCGCCATCGCCATGGGCGTGTTCGGCTACGGCGAAATCATTGCCAACCTGGCCGTGCCCGAGCATGAGCGCGAAGTGTTCACCGCCAAGGTGAAGGGCCTGTGGCCCACCAAGCAGGACTTCAAGGACATGACGCCCGCCGTGCTGCGCGGCACGGCGCTGGGCTCCGCCCTGGGCATCCTGCCGGGCGGCGGCGCGCTGCTGTCGGCCTTCGCGGCCTACACCATCGAGAAGAAGATCAAGCTCAAGCAGGGCGAGACCGCCTTCGGCAAGGGCAACATCCGCGGCGTGGCCGGCCCCGAGTCGGCCAACAACGCCGGTGCACAGACCTCCTTCATCCCGCTGCTGACGCTGGGCATTCCGCCCAACGCGGTGATGGCGCTGATGGTGGGCGCCATGACCATCCACAACATCCAGCCAGGTCCGCAGGTCATGACCAGCAACCCCGAGCTGTTCTGGGGGCTGATCGCCTCGATGTGGATCGGCAACCTGATGCTGATCGTGCTGAACCTGCCGATGATCGGCATCTGGATCAAGCTGCTGACCATTCCCTACAAGTGGCTCTTCCCGTCGATCGTGCTGTTCTGCGCGGTGGGCGTGTACTCGGAGAACAACAACACCTTCGACGTGTGGATGGTGGCGATCTTCGGCATCGTGGGCTACCTGTTCCTCAAGCTCAAGTGCGAGCCCGCGCCGCTGCTGCTGGGCTTCATCCTGGGGCCGATGATGGAAGAGAACCTGCGCCGCGCGCTGCTGCTGTCGCGCGGCGACTGGAGCGTGTTCGTGATGCGGCCGCTGTCGGCCGGCCTGCTGGCCGCCGCCGCGCTGCTGCTGATCGTGGTGCTGCTGCCTTCGGTGAAGGCCAAGCGCGAAGAAGCCTTCGTGGAGGACTGAGGCACCGGGGCCGCCCTGCAGGCCCGGGCGGAGGAGGCAACGGCCCGTGCGGAACTCCGCGTCATACTCGCGGTCCCACGGTGCCGCTGCCTTCCCCCCGATGCCAAACGTGCGATCCACAGTCTCCCTGACCTTTCTCCGGGCGCTCGCCGCGAGCGCCCTTTTCGTCGCCGCCGGCGCGCTGCATGCGCAGGCCCTGCCGCCGGGCGTGCGGCTCGGCATGACGGCCGACGAACTCCAGGCCGCGTTGCCCGCCGCCGAGCGCGTGCAGCGGCCCCAGCGCCTGGGCGGCGGCCTGGTCGGCAGCTGGCGCGGCGAACCGGTGCAGATGGCCGGCCTGCTGTTCGAACCCACTTTCTTCTTTGCTGCCTCCGAGCTGCGCCGCGTCGAGTACGTGGCGGCGGCTCAGGGTGCCTCCGACAGCGGCGCGGCCGCCTTCGCCGCGCTGGTGCAATGGGGCCGCGGCGTGTTCGGCAACGAGCTGGCCTCCCGCGACCCGGGCAGCGCGTATGCCGCATGGGTGAGCAACGACACCGACGTCTACGTGCAGCAGGTCAGCGACCCGCGCCGCGCCAGCGTGCGGCTGGTCTACAAGGCGCGGCAGCTGCGCGACGGCAGCGAACTCTGAACGGGGTGCCCCAGCCCGCCCCAGCCCGCGTCAGGCCGCGCCGCGCTGGTCGAGCTTTTGCAGCGCCACCGCCAGTTCTTCCACATCGACCGGCTTCAGCAGGTGATGGTCGAAGCCGGCCTGCGCAATGCGCAGCCGGTCGTCGGGCTGGCCCCAGCCCGTGAGCGCGATCAGCCCGATGCCATGCAGCCGCGGATGCGCCCGCAGGCGGCGCGCCAGCTCGCAGCCGTCCATGCCGGGCATGCCGATGTCGAGGATGCCGACCGACGGATGGAAGTGCTCGGCCTTCGCCAGCGCATCCAGGCCGTTGAACGCGACGGTGGCTTGCGCACCGAGCAGGCCCAGCAGCGCAGCGAGCGACTCGGCCGCGTCGCGGTTGTCGTCCACCACCAGGATGCGGTGCTGCACCGCCATCGTGGCTTCCGAGGCTCCGGCCTTCGCGCCGGCCCGCACTTCGTGGTCCAGCAGCGGCAGCGACACCGTGAACTCGCTGCCCTGGTTCGCGCCTTCGCTGCTCGCGGTGACCGTGCCGCCGTGCAGTTCCACCATGCTCTTCACCAGCGTGAGGCCGATGCCCAGCCCGCCCTGCGCGGCGCGCGCGGTGCCGCTCACTTGCACGAACATGTCGAAGATCGCGCCCAGCATGCTGGCCGGAATGCCCGCACCGGTGTCCTTCACGCGCACCACCGCATGGCCATTGCCGTCGTGCTCGACGAACACATCGATGCGCCCACCCGCGGGCGTGTACTTGGCGGCGTTGTTCAGCAGGTTCGCGAACACTTGCGTGAGGCGCACGCTGTCGCCCTTCACGGCCAGCGAGGCATCGGCGATGTGCAATTCGAGCGTATGGCGGCCGGCGTCCATCAGCGGGCGGCTGAGTTCCACCGCGCCGCGTATCACCTGTTCGAGCACGAGCTCGTCCAGCTGCAGCTCGATCTTGCCGCGCGTGATGCGCGAGACTTCCATCAGGTCGCTCACCAGCCGCACCATGTGGTCGAGCTGCCGCCCCATGAGGTCGTAATAGGGCCGGGCGGCTTCCGACGTGAGCGGCTTGCGCTTGAGGATGGCCAGCGCGGTGCTCAGCGGTGCCATCGGGTTGCGCAGCTCGTGCGCCAGGGTGGCCAGGAATTCGGTCTTGCGCCGGTCGGCCTCGTTGAGGTCTTCCAGGATGCGTCGCAGCTCGTACTGCCGGCGCCGTGCGCGCAGCGCGCTGCGCAATGTGCTCACCAGCGAGGCCACGCGGATCGGGCGCTCCAGCACGGTGACGTTGGCCATGCCTTCCATGGCGGTGGTGATGGCGCGCGAGTCGGCGCCTTGCCGCGCGAGTATCAGCACCGGCAGGTCGGACCACGGTGGCTGCACCGCCACGGCCGCGGCGAGTTCGGTGGCGCCGCTGCCCGCGAGCATTTCCTCGGATATCAGCAGCGCGCCGGCGCCGCGCTCCATCTCGCGCAGAAGTTCGGGGAGGTCGGCGCACACCTGTGTCTCGATGCCCGCCTGCAGGAGCACGGCGGCGGCCATCACGGCGTCCTTGGCGGTGGCGGTTCTCATCAGCACGCGCAGCTGCGGATCTCGCAGCTGCGGCAGCTGGATCGTGGGGCCGTCCGTCACTGCGGGGGCGTGGCAATGCCGTCGATCGGCACGGGCACGCCGGTCAGGATGCCTCGGAAATGGCGCAGCGGCTCTCCCACGTTCAGGCCTCGCCGGTCCATCGAGAACGCACGGATGGAGCGCTCGTGCGCGCCGCCGCGCTTCTTGAGCACCGAGATGGCCTGGCGCACTTCGCCTTCGGCCTCGTAGTAGCGCAGCAGCACCACGGCGTCGGCAAGGTAGCTGGCGTCCACGGGTGTCTGCATCTGCATGCCGATGAGCCCGTGCTGCGCGCCGACCAGCAGCGTGGCCACGCCGGACTGCCCGAGGTAGGTGAGCAACTCGTGCAGCTGCACGATGAGAAAGCGCTCGTCGGGCATCGCGTTGAGGTAGCCGTTCAGGCTGTCGATGACGACCACCTTCGCGCCGTGCCGGGTCACGGCCTGGCGGATCTCGTGCACCAGCTCGCCGGGGGAGAGTTCGGCCGGGTCGACCTGCTTGATGCGGATGCGGCCCGATTGAAGATGGGGCTCCAGCTTCATGCCCAGGCCGGCGCTGCGCGTGCGCAGGGTCTTGACGCTCTCGTCGAATACGAAAAGTGCGGCAGCCTCGCCGCGCTCGGCCGCCGCAATGGCGAATTGCACCGCCACCGAAGACTTGCCCGTGCCCGGCGCGCCGACGAACAGGGTGCTGGTGCCCTGCTCGAGCCCGCCGCCCAGCAGCGCGTCGAGCGCCTCGATGCCGCTGGGCAGCTTGGTCAGCGTGGTGTCGTTGACGTGCTCGGCCGCCACCAGGCGCGGAAACACCTGCAGGCCGCCGCGGTGGATCTTGTAGTCGTGGTAGCCGCCGCGAAACGACTGGCCCCGGTATTTCACGACCAGCAGGCGGCGGCGCGCGGAGCCGTAGTCGGAGTTCGACTGCTCCAGCCGCACCACTGCGTGCGCAATGCTCTGCACCTGCAGGTCGTGCTCGGTGGCGGTCATGTCGTCCAGCAGCAGCACCGTGCACTGGCGCCCCGCGAAAAACTGCTTGAGCGCCAGGATCTGCCGGCGGTAGCGCAGCGATGTGCCCGATAGCAGCCGCAACTCGGAGAGCGAATCGAAAACGATGCGCGAAGGCTTGATGGCCTCCACGTCGCTCAGGATGCGCAGCGTGGTTTCGCTCAGCTCCACCTCCGAGGGGTGGAACATGGTGTATTGCTCTTCGGGCTGCAGGCTGTCCTGCGTGGGCAGCATCTCGCGCACGTGGACGTTCGATATGTCCCAGCCGTGGGAGGCGGCCACGCCGCGCAGTTCGTGTTCCGTCTCGGACAGCGTCACGTACAGCACCGACTCGCCGCGCGCCGCGCCTTCGAGCAGGAACTGCATCGCGATGGTCGTCTTGCCGGCGCCCGGCGTGCCTTCGAGCAGGTAGAGCCGGTTGGGCTCGAGGCCGCCGCCGAGCACGTCGTTAAGTCCCGGTACGCCCAGGCTCAGCAGTCGCTGATGGTCAGGCTCCATGGTGGCTTCTCCATTCCATGAGTGAATGAGGTCAATGCCAAATTCAAACATCGAAGCCGTGGGGTCGCGTGCAGGACGGCGCCGCATGGCGCGCCACGCGGAGCGACTATGGGAAATGTCCTGCACGGGGCAGCGGAATCGTCCGGCTGGCCGGGTGGGGCGGATGGAGAAACTGCCTTTCCGGCCCCCGCCGCCCATCATTCTCAATTTGGCTCTTCAGGAGAAGACGATGCTCGAAGACACAGAGATCCGCATTCCCCAGGACGATGAACGGATCGACGTCACGGACCTCAAGGAGGTCGACTACTGGACCCAGTGGTTCGGCGTGAGCGAGGAGCGCCTGCGCACCGCCGTGGCTTCGGCGGGCACCGTCAAGGACGACCTGCGGGTCTACCTCGGCCTGCCCTGATCCTTCCGGGCTCTATCAGCCAGCGGCGAGCATGCCGCGCTCTTCGATGAACGCCACCACCTCGGCCACGCCAGTGAGCGTCTTGAGGTTGGTCATCACATAAGGGCGCTGGCGGCGCATGCGCTGCGTGTCCTGTTCCATCACGTCGAGGTTGGCCCCCACGTAGGGTGCGAGGTCGGTCTTGTTGATGACGAACAGGTCGCTCTTGGTGATGCCGGGGCCGCCCTTGCGCGGGATCTTCTCGCCGGCGGCCACGTCGATCACGTAGATCGTGAGGTCCGACAGTTCGGGGCTGAAGGTGGCCGCGAGGTTGTCGCCGCCGGATTCGACGAACACCACGTCGGCATTCGGGAAATCTTCGAGCATGCGGTCGATGGCCTCGAGGTTGATCGAGGCGTCTTCGCGGATGGCGGTATGCGGGCAGCCGCCTGTTTCCACGCCCATGATGCGCTCGGCCGGCAGCGCGCCGGCCACGGTGAGCAGGCGCTGGTCTTCCTTGGTGTAGATGTCGTTGGTGATGGCGACGAGGTCGTACTTGTCGCGCATCGCCTTGCAGAGCATTTCGAGCAGCGTGGTCTTGCCGGAGCCGACCGGGCCGCCGATGCCCACGCGCAGCGGCGGCAGTTTCTTGGTGCGGTGGGGAATGTGGTGCAGGGCGGAGGTCATGGGGAGGTGTCCGGTTCAGCTTCGGAAGAGGCGGGAATATTGTGTTTCATGGCGGGCCGACAACACCGCCAGCAGGGGCGCGAAGGCCTGGCGTTCGTCGTCGCCGAGGGCCATGGCGCGGGTCACTGCATCGGGGATTTCGTTTGCCAGCCGTCCGAGGATGCGCTGGCCCGCGCTCTGGCCCAGCGGCACGGCCTTGACGGCGGCGGCGACCATGTTCTCGGCCCAGCCGAAGGCGAAGGCCAGGCAGCAGTCGTGCACCGCGGCGTCGGTGCGGCTGGCCGCGAAGGCGAAGGCGATGGGGTAGCTGGCGGGCAGGTCGGCAAAGACTTCCGCCGTGTCGGTGTGGTGCAGCTTGAGCCATTCGACGAAGGAGCGGCCCATCTGCTCGGTCTGCAGGAAGAATTCGGCGGATTCTCGGGTGGCCAGCACCCATTGGTTGAGCTGGCGCACGCGTTGTGTGTCATTGGCCCGCCAGGCTTCCACAGCCTGTGCGAAGACGGCGAGGTCGCCGCGCGCGAAGCTCAGGTGCAACTGGTCGGCGAGCCATTCGGCGGCGCGCGGCTCGGAGTCGATGCCGGCCCATTCGACGGCCGCTTCCACGCCTTCGGAGTAGGAGAAGCCGCCCACGGGAAGGGCGGGGGAGGCGAGCCAGATGAGCTGCAGAAGGCTGTTGGGGCCGGCGGTCATGTCAGTGGCTCGCGCGTGTCCGGGGCGCTGCTGTTCGGGGCGCGTGCACAGGCCGCCGGGTACTCCCCTCCGCGGGAGCGCGCCCTGAACATCCAGCGCGACGAATCGAAAAGCAAGGCCGCATGTCAGTGCGAGTGGCCGTGATGGCCATGGTCATGATCGTGCGGGTGGTCGTCGAGCAGTTCGGGCGCGAGCACCAG
Source organism: Variovorax durovernensis (assembly GCF_977011995.1). Lineage (NCBI taxonomy): Bacteria > Pseudomonadati > Pseudomonadota > Betaproteobacteria > Burkholderiales > Comamonadaceae > Variovorax > Variovorax durovernensis. The sequence continues at coordinate 1,507,859 of NZ_CDRNCW010000001.1, forward strand.
CGGCTTCGGGCCTTTGCTGCTGCTGTCGCCATGGGAATGCCCATGGTGGTCATGGCTATGGCTGCCGCCGTGCGAATGCTCGTGCGACCCATAGGCACCGCCCTCGGGCTCGAACGCTTCCTCGACCGCAACGACGATCAGGTGCATCGACCGCAGCATGTCGGCCAGCACATGGTCGGGCTCGATCTTCAGGTGGTCGGGCTTGAGTTCGATCGGCACATGCCGGTTGCCCAGGTGATAGGCCGCGCGCGTCAGGTCGAAGGGCGTGCCGTGGGCGGTGCAATGCGTGATGCGCAGCACCGGCTGCGGCGCCGCGATCACGCGAACCAGGGAGCCGTCTTCGGCCACCAGCACATCGCCACCCCGCACCGCCGTGCCGCGCGGCAGGAACACGCCGATCTGGCGGCCCTGCGAATCGGTGGCGTCGAAGCGGCTCTTCTGGCGGATGTCCCAGTCGAGCTCGATGGTGGCGGCGCGTTTGAGCAACACGGGCGCGAGGCCGCGGCCCTGGGGCATGAGTTTGTTGGCGGTGAGCATGGTGCAAATGGAGCGCCCCGGAGGGCGCCCGCTGGCTGGATGAGTACCTTCGAGGATACGCAGCCTGTCAAGCAGGCGCATCCCCCGGCTTCAAAACAGGAAATACCGCTGCGCCATAGGCAGCAGCTTCGCCGGCTCGCAGGTCAGCAGGTGCCCGTCGGCCCGCACCGCGTAGGTCTGCGCGTCGATCTCCATCTTCGGCGTGTAGCCGTTGTGGATCAGGTCCTTCTTGCGCACGTTGCGGATGTTCTTGACCGCGCTCAGGTGCTTGGCCAGGCCGTAGCGCTCCTTGATGCCCGATGCGAGCCCGGCCTGCGAGACGAAAGTGAGCGAGCTCCTGGCGAGCGAGCCGCCGTAGGCGCCGAACATCGGTCGGAAGTGCACCGGCTGCGGCGTTGGGATTGACGCATTCGGGTCGCCCATGGCCGCCATCGCTATGGTGCCGCCCTTCAGGATGGTGAAGGGCTTCACGCCGAAGAAGGCAGGCTTCCAGATCACGATGTCGGCCCACTTGCCGACTTCGAGCGAACCCACCTCGTGCGCGATGCCGTGCGCGATGGCGGGGTTGATCGTGTACTTGGCGACGTAGCGCTTCGCGCGGAAGTTGTCGTTGCGCTCGCTGTCTTCCGGCAGGGTGCCGCGCTGCAGCTTCATCTTGTGCGCGGTCTGCCAGGTGCGGATGATGACTTCGCCGACGCGGCCCATGGCCTGGCTGTCGGAGCTGAACATGCTGATCGCGCCCAGGTCGTGCAGCACGTCTTCGGCGGCGATGGTCTCCTTGCGGATGCGCGACTCGGCAAAGGCCAGGTCCTCGGCGATGCCGGCGTCGAGGTGGTGGCACACCATGAGCATGTCGACGTGTTCGTCGAGCGTGTTCACGGTGTAGGGCATCGTGGGGTTGGTGGAAGAGGGCAGGAAGTTGGCTTCGCCCACCACGCGCAGGATGTCGGGCGCATGGCCGCCGCCCGCGCCTTCGGTGTGGAAGGCGCAGATGGCGCGGCCGCCCACGGCGGCGATGGTGTTTTCGACGAAGCCCGATTCATTGAGCGTGTCGCTGTGAATGGCCACCTGCGTGTCGGTGGCGTCGGCCACGTCCAGGCAGTTGCTGATGGCCGCGGGCGTGGTGCCCCAGTCTTCATGGAGCTTCAGGCCGATGACGCCGGCCTCGATCTGCTCGTGCAGCGCGCCCGGCAGGCTGGCGTTGCCCTTGCCCAGGAAGCCCAGGTTCATCGGGAAGGCGTCGGCTGCCTGCAGCATGCGCTCGATGTGCCAGGGGCCGGGCGTGGAGGTGGTGGCGAAGGTGCCGGTGGCGGGGCCGGTGCCGCCGCCGAGCATGGTGGTCACGCCGGAAGACAGCGCCTCCTCGATCTGCTGCGGGCAGATGAAGTGGATGTGGCTGTCGATGCCGCCTGCGGTGACGATGTTGCCTTCGCAGCTGATGATCTCTGTGCCCGGGCCGATGACGATGTCCACGCCCGGCTGCACGTCGGGGTTGCCGGCCTTGCCGATGGCGGCGATGCGGCCGTCCTTCAGGCCGATGTCGGCCTTGACGATGCCCCAGTGGTCGAGGATGAGCGCGTTGGTCAGCACCGTGTCGACGGCGCCCTGCGCGCGGGTTCGCTGCGATTGCGCCATGCCGTCGCGGATCGTCTTGCCGCCGCCGAACTTCACCTCTTCGCCGTAGCCGCCCGCGCGCAGGGTGTAGTCGGCCTCGACCTCGATCAGCAGGTCGGTGTCTGCAAGACGAACGCGGTCGCCCACGGTGGGGCCGAAGATTTCGGCGTAGGCACGCCTTCCAATGGTCGCCATCAGAGTTTCCCTTGAACCAGGCCGCGAAAGCCGTAGACGATGCGATCGCCCGAAAAATCGACCAGTTCGACCGTGCGCTGCTGGCCTGGCTCGAAGCGCACCGCGGCGCCCGAGGCAATGTTCAGCCGCATGCCGCGCGCGGCCTCGCGGTCGAAGCCGAGCGCGCCGTTGGTCTCGGCGAAGTGGTAGTGCGAGCCGACCTGGATCGGCCGGTCCGCGGTGTTCTGCACCACCAGCGTGAGGGTGCATCGGCCGGGGTTGAGCGTGTGCTCGCCGTCGTCGGTGAGGAGTTCGCCGGGAATCATGGCCAGCCTTGCCTCAGATGGCTTGCGCCAGCAGCGTGGCGCCCAGGCCGAGCACCGCGGCGCCGGCCACGCGCGGCAGCCATGCGTTGGCATGGCGCAGCGCCCAGCCCGCCGCGATGCCCGCCACGTGCAGCAGCACAGTCGCGCTGACCATGCCGGCCAGCGTGAGGGCCGCGCCTTCTTCGCTCGCCAGTTCGTAGCCGTGGGCCACGCCGTGGAATACGGCAAACACGCCGACCACGCCCATGGCCACCACTGCCGGCAGGCGCACGCGCGTGGCCACCAGCAGGCCCAGCACCAGCAGCGACGCGGCGATCATCGGTTCGACCGCCGGCAGCTGCACGCCGGCCAGGCCCATCAGCGCGCCCACCAGCAGCATGCCGGCGAAGGCCAGCGGCGCCCACAGCAGGTCGGGCCAGGCGCGGCGCGCGGCCAGGGCGCTCCAGAAGCCGACCGCGACCATCGCCGCCAGGTGGTCGGCGCCGGTCAGCGGGTGAAGAAAGCCGGTGGTGAAGCCGTGGTGCATGCCGCCGTCGCCGCCCGTGTGGGCGCTGGCTGCAAGCGGCAGCAGGAGGGCGAGCAGGGCGAGGGTTCTGGAGGCGTTGTGGCGCATGGAGAGTCCTTTTGTTCTTTGAATTTCAGACGATGGGCTGGTGCACGGTGACCAGCTTGGTGCCGTCCGGGAAGGTGGCTTCGATCTGGATGTCCGGGATCATCTCGGCGATGCCGTCCATCACGTCGGCACGGGTGAGCACGCTGCGCCCGTCGCTCATGAGTTCGGCGACGCTCTTGCCGTCGCGCGCGCCTTCCATCACGGCGGCGGAGATCAGGGCGATGGCTTCGGGGTAGTTCAGCTTCAGGCCGCGCGCCTTGCGGCGTTCGGCGAGCAGCGCCGCGGTGAAGATCAGCAGCTTGTCTTTTTCGCGCGGAGTCAGTTCCATGGGATTGGCATCGGGTGGCGGGGAGAGGCGGCCATTATGGGCAAGCTGGCTTCTTTGCAACAGTCGTGCCCTGTTCGCCAAAAGCCGTACGGATGGCACGGAAGATGCACCGAAACGGTGTGAACACCGAAGCCGCTCCTGCCACCCCGGACGACGCCCCCCAGCGCATCGTCAAGGTGCGGCGCGACTACAACAGCTGGGTCGCCAGCGAAACGCTGGAAGACTACGCCCTGCGCTACACCCCGCAGCGCTTTCGCAAGTGGTCCGAATGGCGGGTGGCCAACACGGCCTTCGGGGCGGCGTCGTTCCTGATCCTGGAGGCGGTGGGCGCCACGCTGCTGGTGCAGTACGGCTTTGCCAACGCCTTCTGGGCGATCCTGGCGACGGGGCTCATCATCTTCCTGGCCGGCCTGCCGATCAGCGTGTACGCGGCGCGCTACGGCGTCGACATGGACCTGCTCACGCGCGGCGCCGGCTTCGGCTACATCGGCTCCACGCTCACTTCGCTGATCTACGCGAGCTTCACCTTCATCTTCTTCGCGCTCGAGGCGGCGGTGATGGCCTATGCGCTGGAGCTGGCACTGGGCATCCCGCCGGTCTGGGGCTACCTGGTGTGTGCGCTGGTGGTGATTCCGCTGGTCACGCACGGGGTGTCTGCCATCAGCCGGCTGCAGCTGTGGACGCAACCGCTGTGGCTGCTGATGCTGGTCGTGCCTTTCGGCTACGTGCTGATGCGCGATCCTGGTGCTTTTGCGGGCATCGCGCACTACAACGGGGTCAGGTCCGGCACGCAGGGCTTCAATCTGCACCTTTTTGGCGCCGCACTAACGGTCGGCATCGCGCTGATCACGCAGATGGGCGAGCAGGCCGACTACCTGCGCTTCATGCCCGCGCGCACCGCGGCCACGGCGCGCCGCTGGTGGGCCGGGGTGCTGGCCGGCGGCCCGGGCTGGGTGGTGCTGGGCGTGCTCAAGATGCTGGGCGGGGCGCTGCTGGCCTACCTGGCGCTCACGCACATGGTGCCGCCCGAGCGCGCGGTCGACCCGAACCAGATGTACCTCGCGGCCTACGAGTACGTGTTTCCGAACTACGGCTGGGCGGTGGCGGCCACGGCGCTGTTCGTGGTGATCTCGCAGCTCAAGATCAACGTGACCAACGCCTACGCGGGCTCGCTGGCCTGGAGCAACTTCTTCTCGCGCGTGGCGCACAGCCACCCGGGGCGCGTGGTGTGGGTGGTGTTCAACGCGCTGATCGCTTTCATGCTGATGGAGATGAACGTGTTCGAGGCGCTGGGCGACGTGCTCGGCCTGTTCGCCAACATCGCCATCGCCTGGATGATGGCGGTGGTGGCCGACCTCGTCATCAACAAGCCGCTGGGGCTGTCGCCGCCCGGCATCGAGTTCAAGCGGGCGCACCTGTGGGACATCAACCCGGTGGGCGTGGGCGCGATGGCGCTGGCTTCGGTGCTGTCGATCACCGCGCACCTGGGCGTGTTCGGGCCGCTGGCGCAGGCTTTCTCTGCGCTGATCGCGCTCGGCACGGCGCTGGTGGCCTCGCCGCTGCTGGCGTGGGCGACGGGCGGCAAGTACTACCTGGCGCGCGGCTCATGGGCGAACGGCGCCGTGGCCTTCGCGCCCGCGCCGGGCTCGCGCGCGGTGCGCTGGGCGAAGGTGGAGCACGACGACAGCGGCGACGGCAGCTACCGTCGCCTGACGGTGCAGCACTGCGTGATCTGCGAGCGCGAGTACGAAGGGCCCGACATGGCGCACTGCCCGGCCTACCAGGGCGCGATCTGCTCGCTGTGCTGCACGCTCGACGCCCGCTGCGGCGACCTGTGCAAGCCGCATGCGAGCCTGTCGGCGCAGTGGTCGGCGGTGCTGCGCTGGCTGCTGCCGCGGCGCAGCTGGCGCTACCTGGACACGGGGCTCGGCCACTTCCTGCTGCTGATGCTCATCATCGTGCCGCTGCTGGCGGTGGTGTTCGGCGTGCTCTACCAGCAGGAGCTGCGTGCTTTCGGCGAAGGCGCGCTGGAGCTGGCCTCGCAGGCCGACGTGGCCGCGGCGCTGGCGGGCGTGCAGAAGCTGTCGCTGCGCTCGGGCTTCCTGAAGGCCTACATGGCGCTGCTGGTCATCGCGGGCATCGTTGCGTGGTGGCTGGTGCTCGCGCACCAGAGCCGCAAGGTCGCGCAGGAAGAGTCGAACCGCCAGACGCACCTGCTGGTGCGCGAGATCGAGCTGCACCGCGAAACCGACCGCGCGCTGCAGGCGGCCAAGCAGGCGGCCGACGAGGCGCGCGAAGTGGCCGAGCACGCCAAGCTCGCGGCCGAACTCGCCAAGCAGGCCGCCGACCAGGCCAACCATGCCAAGAGCCGCTACATCAGCGCCATCAGCCACGAGCTGCGCACGCCGCTCAACAGCATCCTGGGCTATGCGCAGCTGATGGGCGAAGACCAGTCGGTGCCGCCGCACCGGCAGCAGGCGGTGGCGGTCATCAAGCGCGGCGGCGAGCATCTGCTGTCGCTGATCGAAGGCACCCTGGCCATCGCGCACATCGAGGCCGGCAAGCTCACCCTGCATGCGCGGCCGATGCGCTTTGCCGACACGCTGCGCGAGCTGGCCGACATGTTCGAGCTGCAGGCGGCGGAGAAGGGACTGCAGTTCCGCTTCGAGGCGGCGGGCCCCTTGCCGGAGGTGGTGCGCGCCGACGAAAAACGCGTGCTGCAGATCCTCATCAACCTGCTGGGCAACGCGATCAAGTTCACGGCGGCGGGGCAGGTCACGCTGCGGCTGGCCTATGCGCGCGAATTTGCCTCGGTCGAGATCGAGGACACCGGCCCCGGCATGCCGCCCGAAGACATCGAGCGCATCTTCGAGCCCTTCGCGCGCGGCAATGCCGCGGGCATGTCGGCCGCACCTGGCGCCGGGCTGGGGCTCACCATCGCGAAGATGCTGACCGACCTGATGGGCGGCGAGATGAAGGTGCAGAGCACGCCGGGCGAGGGCTCGCTGTTCTGCGTGCGCCTGTTCCTGCCGCGCGTGCACGACACGGCGGCCGTAACCGGGCGGCCGGTGCCGGTGCAGCGCGCGCGGCGCGGCTACGAAGGCCCGCGCCGCCGTCTGCTGGTGGTCGACAACGAGGAGGCCGACCGCGACCTGCTGGGCCATGTGCTCGCGCCGCTGGGCTTCGAGCTGCGCAGCGCGGCCAGCGGGCACGATGCGCTGGACCTGATCGCCGCCGGCTACAGGCCCGACGCGATGTTCGTCGACCTCGCGATGCCCGGCATCGACGGCTGGGAAACCATCCGCCGCGCGCGCAAGCTGGGGCTGACCGAGGCTTCGGTGGCCATCGTCTCCGCCAACGCTTTCGACAAGGGGCTCGACAACGACGTGGGCATCGCGCCCGAGGATTTCTTCGTCAAGCCGGTGCGGCATACCGAACTGCTCGACTGGCTGGAGCGCAGGCTGGGGCTGCAATGGACCGACACCGCCGCCGCCAAGCCGGCTGCCGCGGTGCCGCCGCGCGCGCTGCAGGCGCCGTCGCTGGCCCGCCTTCGGGCGCTGGAGGAGGCGGTGAGCCTCGGCTACTTCCGCGGCATCATGAACCAGCTCGACGACATCGACGCCGCGCAGCCCGAATGCGTGGCGTGGACCGAAGCCCAGCGCGTGCTCGCGCGGCAATTCCAGTTCGAGGCCATGAGCCGCGCGCTGGCCGAGGCGGCGGTGAGCGCGCCATGACCCTGACCAACCCTTCGAGCCCGACCATGGAAACATCGCCGCTTGCCCGGACGCTGCGCGAGCAGCAGGGCGCCAACAGCGACCTCGTGCTGATCGTGGACGACGTGCCAGACAACCTCGCGGTGCTGCACGACGCGCTCGACGAATCGGGCTACACGGTGCTGATCGCCACCAACGGCGAGCAGGCCCTGCAGCGCGCCGCGCAGGCCCGGCCCGACATCGTGCTGCTCGACGCGATGATGCCGGGCATCGACGGCTTCGAGGTGGCGCGCCGGCTCAAGGCCGATGCCGCCACGGCGCACATTCCCATCGTGTTCATGACCGGCCTGACCGAGACCGAGCACCTGGTGGCCGCGCTGGAGGCGGGCGGTGTCGACTACGTCACCAAGCCCATCAAGCCGAAGGAAGTGCTGGCGCGCATGAACGTGCATCTGCAGGGTGCGCGCCGCGCCCGGCAGGACGCGCAGCAGGCCGGCCAGGCGCGCAATGCGCTCGACGCCTTCGGGTACGCGAGCATCACCGTGCGCCTGCCCGAGGGGCGGCTGATCTGGCAGACCGCGCTGGCGCGCGACCTGCTGCAACGCTACTGCGAGACCCGCGCGCCCGAAACGCCGCCCGCCGTGCTCGAGTGGCTGAGCAAGCATGCGCCCGATGCGCGGCAGCGCGGCATCGAGCCGCCGCCCCTGTCGATCGCGCAGGGCGCCGGCAGCCTTACGCTGCGGCTGCACCAGCAGACCGGCAGCGACGACGACGGCGACGAGTGGATGATCATCATGCGGGAGGTGTCCGGCACCGGCGTGATCGAGGCCATGAGCCTGAGCCTGAAGCTCACCGCGCGCGAGGCCGAGGTGCTCTACTGGGTGGTCAAGGGCAAGACCAACAAGGACATCGGCGAAATTCTTGGCAGCAGCCCGGCCACGGCCAAGAAGCACCTGGAGCGGGTGTACGTGAAGCTCGGCGTCGAGACGCGCACGGCCGCCGCCGGCGTGGCCATCAAGCGCATCCGGGAGCTGCAGCCGCAGTTCGAGATCTGAGCGCTCCGGGGGTGCCGCGGCGCCACGTCATGGCGTCGACTTTCGGCATCCCTAGAATGGTCCGAGAGCCCCACGCATGCTCTCCATGAAGAACAACAGGCAAAGAACCACAACCTCCCCACCGCTGCCCCGTGGCCGGATGCTTGCCGCTTCCTGCTTTGCATTCGCGAGCCTGGGCGCGCAAGCGTCCGGGCATTTCGATGTCGACGACGCAGGCACGCTCGACCCGGGCCAATGCCAATACGAAACCTGGTGGGGCCGCGCGGGCGCGGAGCCGGTCACGGGCTTTCACTTCGGGCCTGCCTGCCGGGTCGGGCCCGTAGAGCTGGGCCTGAACTTCGACCGCAGTTCGGTGGCGGGCGTTCATTCGCTCACCGGAGGCCCGCAGGTCAAATGGAACTTCCTCGGGGAGGCTCCCGATGCGCCGTTCAGCGCAGCCTTGTCGGCGAGCACTGTTTCAGACCTCAAGCGCGGCGGCCGCACGGGCGGGCAGTTCATCGTGCCGATGACCTGGCGGCCCGCCAGCAGCCTGCAGGTGCATGTGAACCTGGGTGCCGACTGGGCGCCGGGCACCGGCGTTCGCACGCCGCGCGGCGGTGCCGCCGTCGAATGGGCCCTGAACGACACCGTGTCTCTCATCGCGGAGCGCAACCGCGCGGCGGGCGAATGGACCTCGCGCATCGGCGGGCGCTTCAGCCTCACGCCGCTCATCAGCGTGGATGTGAGCACCTCGCGCACCGGCTCGCAGGGCGTGCGCGGCTTCGTGATCGGGCTCAACCACGAGTTCACCTGGAAGTGAAGCGCCCTCAGCGCAGGTAGCGCAGGATCCGCTTTTCGTCTTCGGCCAGTTGCTGGCGCATCAGCGAGATGAAGTCGCGCGCGGTGGCCGACAGCACCTTGCCCGCGGGCATGGCCAGCAGGCAGGTGAAGTACACGTCGACAGAGAACTTGCGCACCACCAGGCCGCGCTCCGCATAGTCGAGCGCGGTGATCGGGTTGACCAGGCCCACCCCCAGGCCGCGCAGCGCCATCTCGCACACGCTTGCCGCGTAGGGCGTCTGCACCAGCACGCGCAGCGCCACGCCGTGCGGCGCCAATGCGGCTTCGAGCCGCTGGTGCGAAGGGTCTTCCGGGTTCAGCGCGATGAAGGGCGCTTCGGCCAGCTGTTCCGGCTTGATGGTCTTGAAGCGAGCGAGCGCATGGTCCGGCGGCATCACCACCACGCCTGGAAAGCGCGCGAAGGTCGAATGGTCGGTGCCCTCGAGAGAAAGCTCGTCGGCCATCAGCCCGAAGTCGGAGATGCCCATGGCCACGCGGTCGCGCACGTCCTTGGAACTCAACACCTGCAGCGACACCTGCGGCCAGGGGCTCGCGCCGCGGTGCGCCTTCAGCCGTGCCAGCGCGCGCGGCATGAAGCCCAGGCCATAGGCCGGGAAGCAGCTCAGCTCCAGCTGGCTCACACCAAAGTCGCGCAGGCTGCGCACCCGGTGCTCGATGGCGTCCATGCCGATGAACACCCGTTCGACTTCGATCCACAGGGCGCGCGCCTCGGGGGTGGGCACCAGCCGGCCGCCTGTTCGCTCGAAAAGCAGCATGCCCGCCTGTGCTTCGAGACGCTTGAGGGACTGGCTGATGGCAGGCTGCGTCAGATGCAGCAAGGCGGCCGCCTTGCGCGTGGAACCGCCGCGCATCAGGGCACGGAATGTCTCGATTTCAGCAAAGCGCATCGATAAGTTTTGTTATCGGTTGAGTATCTGAGGCTGCGTAATTTTATTTCTGATTGCATAAGATTTGGGCACAACCTACAACACAAGACGCTCGTGACGACATCGCCAGTTCTGGACTTCAAGTTCGCGGCACCGCCAGCGGATCCTTCGGCCCCTCTTTCTGGCGCTTCGCCGGGCATGGTCCGGGACCGAACGCCCAAGCCCCTGCGCAACCCACGCCTGCGTGGCCTGCAGTGCCTGCGATGCGACGCGCTCTACCCGATCACGCTCACGCATGACGGCTGCCCGGCCTGCAAGCGCGAGGGCGTTCACGTCGCGCTGCGCGCCAGCTACCTGCCCGACGGCCCGGCCGATGCCATGCCCATGCCCTATGGGCAGGGCTTCACGCTGGGCGAGGGCAACACGCCGCTGCAGCAGATGCCTGAACTGGCAAAGCAGTTCGGCGTCGCCGGCCTGGCCTTCAAGGACGAGTCGTGCAATCCGACCGGCTCGCACAAGGACCGCATGACCGCTGTGGGCGTGACGCAGGCGTTCGATTTCGAGGCCCACACGCTGGTGCTGGCCTCGTCGGGCAACGCGGCCGTGTCGGCGGCGCACTATGCCTGGGCCGCGGGCCTGGGCTGCGAGGTGGCAACCTACGAGGGCATGCCCGCGACCTACTCGCGGCAACTCGATGCGCTGGGCGCGCGGCGCTATGTGTTCGCCGACAACGCGGGCCGCTGGGCCTTCGTGCGCGAGCGTTCGCAGCACTCCGGCTACTTCGCGCTGACCAACTACCGGTTGCCCGCGCTGGGCAGCGCACCGCTGGCGATCGAGGGCTACAAGCCCATCGCCCTCGAATGCGTGAGCGAAGGCGGCCTGCCCGATCACATCGTGATTCCGACCGCCCGGGGCGACCTGGCGTGGGGCATCTACGCGGGCTTTCGCGACCTGCTGGCGGCGGGGCGCATTGCACGCCTGCCTAAGTTGTGGCTCGTGGAGCCCTTCGCGCGGCTTTCGCGTGTGCTGGCGGGCTGTGCGATCAACGGCAGCTACCCCGGCCACACCGCGCAGTTCTCGACCGCCGGCGCCACCGTGACCTACCTGCAATGGCAGGCCGCGACCGCCACCGGTGGCGGTGCCGTGGTGGTGGCCGACGAAGAAGCCCGTGCAGCGCGTCGGCTGCTAACCGCGGCTGGCGTGAGCGCCGAGCTTTGTTCCGCAGGGAGCCTTGCCGCGCTGAAGCAGCTGCGCGAGAGCAATGCCATCGCGGCCGATGCACGCGTGGTGCTGATGCTGACCGCCAGCGCGTCGAGCGACCCGAGCTGGCCTGATTCCGCGGCCTGATCTCGCGGCCTGATCCCGCGGCCTGATTTCAAGCCATCCGTTCCAACGGCGAGCTGCCGGGCGGACTGCAGCTCCGATAGCCGGTCCGGCTATCTGGCGTCGCTGTAGACGGTGGCGCGCGACACGCCCATGTGCGCCGCGGCAATCTCTGCGCCGCGGCGGACTTCCAGCAGGCCCGCCTTCTTCAGATCCTGTACCAGCTGCTTGCGGTCCGCCGGCTTCAGCGAGCGCGAGGTGGTCGCGCGCGCGGCCGCGAATTCGTCGATGCGTGCGTGGATGCGGTCCGTGTGGTTGCCGCCGGCCTCGATGTGCTCGTGCACTTGCTTGTCGTCGATGCGGGTGAACTGCGAGATCGCGCCCTGGAAGCTCTGGAACAGCGTGAGGTCGACGTTCAGGCACAGCGCCGCCACGTACTCGCCGCTCTCGTCCTTGATGCCGATCGACGTGCTCTTGACCTTGCGCCCATCGGGAAAGGTATTGGCGTAGTTCGCGATCACCGCCGGGAATTCCGGGTCGCGGATCCGCGCCAGGCCCAGTTCGGTGACCGACTGGCCCACCTCGCGGCCACTCAGGCTGTTCTCGATGGCGTAGATCGCGTTCTTCGGGTTGCTCAGGTCGTGCACCACCACTTCGCAGAAGGGCGCGAAGGTTTCGCCCAGGCCTTCGGCCATGTTGCGCAGCATCTCGAGCACCTGCTTGTTCGACTTCTTTTTCATTGCATGGAATGTATCCAGCGCTGGACTAATGATTCAACTTATACAAAAAGTATAGAACTGGATGTATTATCCAGTTTTATGCATGGAGTCGCGAATGACCTCGAAAGAACGCGCACGCTACGTCGATCCGCGCACCGGCAGGCACCACGAAATATCGGAGCGCCGCTGGCGCTCCGACGACGGCAACCCGATGCTCGTCACGCCACTTCCCGGCATCTCGCGCGACGACATCGATTCGCGCGCGCGTTCGCTTTGGCGCTACCGCGCGTCGCTGCCAGTGGCCATCGAGAACCCGGCGAGCATGGGCGAGGGCTGTACGCCGCTGGTGCAAAAGCGCTGGGGCGGGCTCGAGCCGTACTTCAAGCTCGAATGGTTCAACCCGACCTGCAGCTTCAAGGACCGCGGCGCGGCCGTGATGATGTCGTTCCTGCGCCAGATCGGCGTCGATGCGGTGCTGGAAGACAGCTCGGGCAACGGCGGCGCAGCCATTGCCGCGGCAGGCGCGGCGGCGGGCATGCGCGTGAAGGTGCTGGCGCCCAGCTACACGCCGGCGCCCAAGGTGGCGCAGATCCGCGCCTTCGGGGCTGAGGTGCAACTGGTGCCGGGACCGCGCGAGGAGTCGGAATACGAGGCGGTGCGCCAGTCGGAATCGATCTTCTATGCGAGCCACAACTGGCACCCGTTCTTCCTGCAGGGCACGAAGACGCTGGCCTACGAACTGTGGGAAGACCTGGGCTTCGTGGCGCCCGACAACGTGGTGATTCCTACCGGCGCGGGCAGCAATGTGCTGGGGTGCTGGATCGGCTTCAAGGAGCTGCTGGCGGCGGGCCAGATCAGCAAGCTGCCGCGCATCTTCGTTGCGCAGCCGCTGAACTGCTCGCCGATCGATGCGAGCTTCTCGGCGGGCGTGGACACGCTGGTGGAGCGCGTCGTGCAGCCGACCATTGCCGAAGGCACGGCAATCAAGCGGCCCGTGCGCCTGCAGGAAATCTTGCAGGCGCTGCGCGAGACCAACGGCAGGACGGTGGCGCTGACCGAGGCGCAAATTGCGGCGGCGGTGCGCCAGTTGGCCGCAAGCGGGCTTTATGCGGAGCCGACATCCGCCTCGGCCGCGGCGGCCATCGAGGTGCTGGCGCAGCGCGGCGACATCCGCGCCAGCGAGACGACGGTTGCGCTGCTGACCGGCACGGGCCTGAAGTCCACCCAGTTCATGACGGGGTTGTTCAGCGATACCGCCGCGTAGCGAACCGCCGTGGATCGACAGCCGGCCGATGCAGAGGCTGGCTTACTTCCACTTCCAGCCGACGCCGGCGTTGAGGCCCCATTCCTTGCCCGTGGTCGAAAGGCCCGCGCCCCATGACGCCCTGCCGTCCTCGGACAGCGCCTTGAAGGTCAGTGCCACGGCGCTGTAGCCCTTATAGCTGCCGAGGCCCACGCCCACGGTCTTCTCTCCGGCGGACAGCGTCGGCAGGTAGGTGCCCGACATCGCGAAGGCCATGGCCGTGCCCGAGTAGGCGATGCGGGCCACGTCGCCGACCTGGCTCTTCACCTGGTTCAACTGATTCATGTTGACTGCGTCGCTCGGCAGGACGCCCGGCGCCACGTTGCCGATGCGCGTGCCGCCGGGCGCCTGGCCCGCGCCCAGCGTGACCCGGTTGTAGTTGACCGAACCGTCGGGGTTGGTTTCGTACTGCACGCTGCCGGCCTTGACGGCTGCCGCCGATGCCTTGAGTTGCGCCACGTTGGCCGCATCGCTGTCGACCGAACCGGCGGCCACGCCGGTGATTTGGCGGTACTGGCGGTTGGCCGCATCGCCCACGGACACGGCGGCCTGCGTGCCGGTGGTTGCCTTGACGGCAGCCTGGTGCTGCGCCGGCGCATTGCCGGGCATGTAGCCGGCCACGCCCGCCGCGGTGGACGCCACCGAGTTCGCACCCAGCGCGACTCCGCCGCTTTGCTGCACGACCGCGCCGAAGCCGATGGCCGTGCCCTTCGAGGCGTTCTGCGCGCGGCTCAGCGGTGTGCCGCCGGCATCCGCGCCGTCGCCCAGGGCCGCGCCACCGCCACCCGCGCGAGCGTTGACGCCGATGGCCTGCGAGCCCGTTGCCAGCGCACCGGTTCCGATGGCGATGGCGTTCGCGCCGGTGGCCTGGGCGCTGGCGCCCAATGCCACCGCGCCGTCGGCCGTCGCTTTCGCGTCGCTGCCGGCCGCGAAGGAGTTGGTGCCGCTTGCCGCCGATTGCGCGCCGATGGCCACCGCCTTCTGGCCGGTGGCCGCCGAGTCGTCGGCCGTCGAGTTGGTGTGGAAGTATTTGGTGCCGGTGTCGTAGATCGACGTGACCTTCGAACTCAGGTTGCCCAGGTTGCGGTTCGTCGTGCCCAGGGCCGTAGAGGTCGAGGTCGACAGGCTGGCCAGGTTGCTGTTCGTCGTGCTCAGGCTGCCGGACAGCGAAGCCGTCGCGGTCGACAGCTGGCTGACGTTGACGGCATCCGTCGGGGCGGCGCCCGCGGCAACGTTGGTGAGCCTGCGTTCATTGCCGCTCGAGCCCACCGACACTTCCCCTGCCGGCGTCGCGCCGGAGATGGCCGCGCCAGGGGACGCTGTGTAGGCAACTGCGCCTTGCAGCGCAGCGAGCGAATCCGCCGTCTTGCTGCCCGCCCCGAGGGCAACGCTGCCGTCGTACGCAGCGGCAGCCTTGTTGCCCAGGGCCACGGCGCTTTCGCCGGCGGCGTTGGCCTCAGCGCCAATTGCAAGCGCCCGGCTTGCGGACACCGTCGCGGCCTGTCCTATGGCCACGCCCGAAGCCGCGCTGGCGGCCACCGAAGAGTGCCCGCCGATGGCGATGCTGTCGGAGGCGGTCGCTTGCGCGCCCTTGATTGCATTGCTGCCGATGGCAACGGCACCGGCGCCCGAAGCCGTCGTGGAATTCGCGGGCGACAGCACCGTGGTTCCGTCGCCGCCCGCGCCGCCGATGGCGATCGAATTGAGGCTTTGAGCGCGCGCTCCGAAACCGAGCGCTGTGCTTGCGGTGCCGGCCGCATTGGCGGAGAGGCCGAATGCACTGGCCCACTGGCCGGCATTGCCGTGAAAGCCGAAGACGGCCGCCCCATCTCCGACGCCTTGAGAGTAGGTTCCGAACACCGAGACGGCGTCCAGGCCGTTGCCGCTCGTGTCGCAGCCAAGGATGTTGGACCAGGTGCCGGTCCCGTCGATCGGTTGCGCATTCGTGCCGGTGACCGTCACCTGTCCGATGGTCGCCCTGGTGGTGGAAACGCAGCCGTTGCTCGGAGCGAAGTTGGAATAGGTGGATGCGCCGGCATCCGGCGCCGTCATCTGCAAGCCGGCAACCAGGATTGCTGCCGCCAACGTGGAGAGCCTGAAACGAGCCTTCCCGCCGAAGCTCTTGCAACTGCCTCCATGGCCATCAGACTTGACGGTTTCGGCTGCCGTCGCCCACGCACCCAATGATTCATTCCAGACATTGCGATAAGTATTATTCATAAAAACTTGCAAAAGAAAAAGTCTAAAAAACAGGCGATCGAGGCTGGCTCCGTGTGAGTGCTTTTTCGAGTGGTTGAAATCATCCCGCGCCTTTTTCAAAGCATTTAATGCCATTGAAACAGGCGTGCCGCACCCCCGCTCGACCTCCAAGGCCGCGGAATGTATCGAGTCGGGAGCGGGGTGGGCAATGAAATTTATTGCCCGTGGATGACCGCCGTGGGCGGTTCGTGCTATTTGAAGAGCTGCGAAATTTTGCTTTGAATAAAGCAGAAAGTCGCGCTATCAAATAATGCGTTGATGGCGAGTAAGCTCGCGTTGCCTAATTAATTGCCTGTCAATTGCAATTTGCGGCAATTGATTTCGGGCGGACTTCGTTGGATATGTTTTCTTCTTTTCGTAGAAAAGATCACGATGCTGGCGTGCGTTCATCCGAAGTCTGTTGAACCTCGCTACCAGGGCCACGCGATGCGCGTGCCCGATCCTGTTTCGTCCGCCCGCGCATGCAGCAGGCGCGCGACGGTCAGGTCTTGCAGCGCAAGACCGGTCATGTCGAAGACCGTGATGTCTCCGGGGGGGCGCTGGAAGGGCGTCTTGCCGCTCAGCAGGTCGCCGAGTTCATCGCTGGGTGTATCGGCCGCCCATTGGGTCTCGCCGATCTGCCGGGCCTGGGTGCGGTCGTCGACGAACAGCCGCGCGCGCGCCAGCAGGCCTTCGGGCAGTTCGCGTTTGCCGCGGGTGTCGGCACCGACGCAGTTCAGGTGCGTGCCGGGCTGCACGGCCTCCAGGTCGAAGAGGGCGCCGCCGCCCGGGGTGGCGGTGATCACCACGTCGCTGCGAGCGACGGCCGTATTGCGGTCGCCGGCAGGAGCGATGTTGCAGCGCCCCGCGAATGCAGCTTCGAATGCCGGCTTGCGCTGGCCGTCGGAACTCATATAGAGAACGTCGCTCAGCGAGGGCAGCAAGCGCAGCGCGAAGTCGAGCTGGATGCGCGCCTGCACGCCTGTGCCGAACAGGCACAGCCGCGTGCTGTCGTGCCGCGCGAGTTGCTGCAGGCCGAGCCCGCCCGCCGCGCCGGTACGCACGGTCGTGACCGCGTTGCCGTCTATCACGCAAAGGGGGCGGCCGGTGGCGGGGTCGATCAGCAGGATCGTTGCCTGGTGCGGCTCGCCGCCGCGCTGCCGGTTGGCGGGCCAGAAGCCGGCCGCCTTGAAGCCGAGCAGGCCCTGGGCCTGCACGTCGCCCGACTTGATGCCGAACACGCCGCCAGTCTTCAGCGGCTCGCGCACGACCGGGAACACCCGGCCTTCGCGCTCGCTGTGCAGGACGAAGGCCTCGCGGACGGCCAGGAGCACGTCGTCGGGCAGGAGAAGGGCGTCGACCTGGTTCTTGTCGAGCAGGAGGAGCCGGGCGTCGGCGGGAGCGATAAATGGCGTCATCTGGAAATATTATCTATTTCCAGACAAAAAATATAGACCCGGCCGCCGAACTCAGCGCCCCGTGTGCACCTTGATGCGGATGCTCGCCACGTCCCAGCCCCGGTTCTTTAGCCGCGTCACCAGCATCGGCGCCAGTTGGCGCAGCTTGGCGGCGGCGGCGCTGCCTTGCACCAGCAGGCACCACACGTCGCCTTCGGCCGGCCCGGCCTGTATGGCCCCGCGCATGGCGGGTGGAATCAGGCCTTCCACGGCTTTCAGCCGCTCCGCCGTGTCGCGGGCGCGCGCCATCAGGCTTCCCAGCGTGGGCGAGCCTTCTGCAGCTTGCTGCAGCGAAATGGCGGGGGGAGTGCGGCGATACATGGGTAATCCAGGGGTTAGAAACAAGACAGCTAAAATGCCCGGTTTGCCGACGTTCGCGCCGGAAAAAGGGCCGCTTGCTTTCATTGAAAGCGCGCCCAACTGCTTTCACCATATCTTAGGGAATCCGGTCGAAGTGCCTGTCGCGTCAGGCGCCCGCCCATCTCCACCCATGGCAACCAACTTCCTGACCCAGATTTTCGGCAGTCGCAACGATCGGCTGCTCAAGCAGTATCGCAAGACGGTGGAACGCATCAATGCGCTCGAACCCGAGTTCGAAAAGCTCAGCGACGACGCACTGCGCGCCAAGACGCAGGAGTTCAAGGACCGCATCGCCAAGGGCGAGACCCTCGACGCCCTGCTGCCGGAGGCTTTCGCCACCGTGCGCGAGGGCTCCAAGCGCGTCATGAAGATGCGCCACTTCGACGTGCAGCTGCTGGGCGGCATGGCGCTGCACAACGGCAAGATTTCCGAAATGCGCACCGGCGAAGGCAAGACGCTGACCGCCACGCTGCCGGTGTACCTGAACGCGCTGTCCGGCAAGGGCGTGCACGTGGTCACGGTGAACGACTACCTGGCCAACCGCGACGCGACCTGGATGGGCCGCCTCTACAACTTCCTCGGCCTCACCGTCGGCATCAACCTGCCGCAGATGCCCCGCGAGGAGAAGCAGCAGGCCTACGGCAGCGACATCACGTACGGCACCAACAACGAGTACGGCTTCGACTACCTGCGCGACAACATGGTCTACGAGCCCGGCGACCGGGTTCAGCGCGGCCTGAACTACGCCATCGTCGACGAAGTGGACTCGATCCTGATCGACGAGGCCCGCACGCCGCTGATCATCAGCGGCCAGGCCGAAGACCACACCGACCTCTACCTGGCCATCAACAAGGTGGTACCCCTGCTGACCAAGCAGGAAGGCGAGGCCGATCCGCGCACTGGCGAAGGCGTCACGGTGCCCGGCGACTTCACGGTCGACGAGAAGACCCACCAGGTGTTCCTGACCGAAGACGGCCACGAGAACGCCGAGCGCATCCTTGGCGAGTTCAAGCTGCTGCCCGAGGGCGCGTCGCTCTACGACCCGGCCAACATCACGCTGATGCACCACCTGAACGCGGCGCTGCGCGCCCGGCACCTGTACCACCGCGACCAGCATTACGTGGTGCAGCAGGGCGAAGTGGTCATCGTCGACGAATTCACCGGCCGCCTCATGACCGGCCGCCGCTGGAGCGACGGCCTGCACCAGGCCGTTGAAGCCAAGGAAGGCGTTGAGATCCAGGCCGAGAACCAGACGCTGGCCTCGATCACCTTCCAGAACTACTTCCGCCTGTACGGCAAGCTCGCCGGCATGACCGGCACGGCCGACACCGAAGCCTACGAGTTCCAGGAAATCTATGGTCTGGAGACCATGATCATTCCGCCGAACCGCATCAGCAAGCGCGACGACCAGCTCGACCGCGTCTACAAGACCACGCGCGAGAAGTACGAAGCGGCCATCCAGGACATCCGCGAGTGCTACGAGCGCGGCCAGCCGGTGCTGGTGGGCACCTCGTCCATCGAGAACTCCGAAATCATCGACGGCCTGCTGACGCAGGCGGGCCTGCCGCACCAGGTGCTGAACGCCAAGCAGCACGCACGCGAAGCCGACATCGTGGCGCAGGCCGGCCGCACGAAGATGATCACCATCGCGACCAACATGGCCGGCCGCGGCACCGACATCGTGCTGGGCGGCAACATCGAGAAGATGATCGAGGCCATCGAGAACGACGAAGGCCGCGACGAAGCCACGAAGAAGGCCGACATCGAGCACGTGCGCGCCGAATGGGCCAAGGACCACGAGTTCGTGAAGTCGCTCGGCGGCCTGCGCATCATCGCGACCGAACGCCATGAATCGCGCCGCATCGACAACCAGCTGCGTGGCCGTTCGGGCCGCCAGGGCGACCCGGGTTCGTCGCGCTTCTACCTGAGCCTGGACGATCCGCTGATGCGCATCTTCGCGGGCGACCGCGTGAAGGCGATCATGGACCGCCTGAAGATGCCCGACGGCGAAGCCATCGAGGCGGGCATCGTCACGCGCAGCATCGAAAGCGCGCAGCGCAAGGTCGAGGCACGCAACTTCGACATCCGCAAGCAGCTGCTCGAGTACGACGACGTGTCGAACGACCAGCGCAAGGTGATCTACCAGCAGCGCAACGACATCCTCGACGCGGGCGACCTCACGGCGCAGATCGCCGGCCTGCGCGAAGGCTGCTTCACCGACCTCGTGCGCCAGTACGTGCCGAGCGAATCGGTCGAGGAGCAGTGGGACCTGGAAGGCCTCGAGAAGACGCTCTTCACCGAGTGGGGCATCGACATGCCGCTCAAGAAGGAGGTCGAGGCCTCGGAAGCCATCGCCGACGAGGACATCGTCGAGAAGGTGCTCAAGCATGCCAACGAAACCTTCGACGCGAAGGTGGCGCTGATCGGCCAGGAGAACTTCACCCAGTTCGAACGCATGGTGCTGCTGCAGAGCATCGACACGCACTGGCGCGAACACCTGGCCTCGCTCGACTACCTGCGCCAGGGCATCCACCTGCGCGGCTATGCGCAGAAGCAGCCCAAGCAGGAATACAAGCGCGAAGCCTTCGAGCTCTTCGGCCAGTTGCTCGACTCGGTCAAGAACGAAGTCACGCGCCAGCTGATGACGGTGCGCGTGCAATCGGGCGAACAGCTCGAGGAAGCCGCCGAGGCGCTCGAAAGCCGCGGCGAGAACGTCACCAACATCACCTACACCGCGCCGACGGAAACCGGCGAGGTCGAGGTGCGCGTCGACGAGGAAAGCCAGCGCCGCGCGGCGGCCGCGGGTGCGGGCGCCCTGAGCGCCGAAGCCCTGGCCTTTGCCCGCGTCGGCCGCAACGATCCGTGCCCCTGCGGCAGCGGCAAGAAGTACAAGCAATGCCACGGCAAGCTCAGCTGACCAGACCCGGAACCTAAGAAAAGACATCCCATGCCTGTGAACCTGTCTGCTCCCGATCCCGCCGCCCTGTTCGCGGTGCCTGGTGTCCGAATCGGCGTGGCCGAAGCGGGCGTGCGCAAGGCCAATCGCAAGGACCTGACCGTCGTGCTGATCGACGAAGGCTCCGCCGTCGGCGGCGTGTTCACCCAGAACCGTTTCTGCGCCGCGCCGGTGCAGGTCTGCCGCGAGCACCTGGCCGCGAACCACGGCATCCGCGCGATGGTGATCAACACCGGCAACGCGAACGCCGGCACGGGCGAAGACGGGTTGATGCGCACGCGTTCCACCTGCATCGCGCTCGCGCGCAAGCTGGAAATCTCGCCCGAGCAGATCCTGCCGTTCTCGACCGGCGTGATCATGGAGCCGCTGCCGGTCGATCGCATCGAAGCCGGCCTGCCGGCTGCGCTGGCCGATGCTTCCGCGGACCACTGGGCGCGCGCGGCCGAGGGCATCATGACCACCGACACCATCCCGAAGGCCTTCAGCCAGCGGGCCCAGGTCGGCGGCGCGACGGTCACCATCACCGGCATCAGCAAGGGCGCCGGCATGATCCGCCCGAACATGGCGACCATGCTCGGCTTCATGGCGACGGACGCGAAGATCGATCCCTCGCTGATCCAGCCGCTGGCCAAGCTGCTGGCCGATGCCTCTTTCAACCGCGTGACCATCGACGGCGACACATCCACCAACGACTCGTTCGTGGTCATCGCGACGCAGAAGGCGGCCAACGCCCCCATCACTTCGCTCGACGCGGCCGACGGCAAGGCGCTGGTGGCCGCCATGCAGGACGTGGCGCGCCAACTGGCTCAGGCCATCGTGCGCGACGGCGAAGGCGCAACCAAGTTCATCACCATCCAGGTCGATGGCGGCCGCAACGCTGCGGAGTGCAAGCAGGTGGCCTACGCCGTGGCGCATTCGCCGCTGGTCAAGACTGCCTTCTACGCCAGCGACCCGAACCTGGGCCGCATCCTGGCGGCAGTCGGCTATGCGGGCATCGACGACCTCGACCAGACGGGTATCGACCTGTTCCTCGACGACGTGCACGTGGCGGTCAAGGGTGGGCGCAATCCGTCGTATCGGGAAGAAGACGGCCAGCGCGTGATGAAGCAGAGCGAGATCACGGTGCGCATCGGCCTGGGCCGCGGCGACGCCAGCGAAACCGTGTGGACCTGCGACTTCAGCCACGAATACGTGACCATCAACGCCGACTACAGATCATGACGGCCCCCACGCTCCGCACTTCGTGTCGTAGCTGCCCCCCGGGGGGGCGCAGATGAACGAGCAGTTCCAGAGGCTGATCGAGCGCGCCGAGCAGCTCATCAATCGCATCGAATCGATCCTGCCGCAGCCGCTGGCCGCGCCGGCCGACTGGAACGCATCCATCGCCTGGCGCTACCGCCGCCGCAGCTCGGGCCACGGCGTGCTCGAGCCGGTGAAGCACGTGGCGGCGATGTCGCTCGATTCGCTCAAGGAAATCGACGTCCAGAAGGAAAAGATCGCGCGCAACACGCAGCAGTTCGTCGAAGGCAAGCCCGCCAACAACGTGCTGCTGACGGGCGCGCGCGGCACCGGCAAGTCGTCGCTCATCCGCGCCTGCCTGCAGACTTATGCGCCGCAGGGGCTGCGCCTGATCGAGGTCGACAAGGCCGAGCTGACCGACCTGCCCGACATCGTCGAGGTTGTCTCGCAGCGGCCCGAGAAGTTCATCGTGTTCAGCGACGACCTGAGCTTCGACGAGGGCGAGCCGGGCTACAAGGCGCTGAAGTCGATCCTCGACGGCTCGATCGCGGCGTCGACGCCCAATGTGCTGATCTACGCGACCAGCAACCGGCGCCACCTGCTGCCCGAGTACATGAAGGACAACCTCTCGTACACCCACACGGAAGACGGCGAAGTCCATCCGGGCGAAGTGATCGAGGAAAAGATCTCGCTGTCGGAGCGCTTCGGCCTCTGGGTGAGCTTCTATCCGTTCAGCCAGAACGAGTACCTGACGATCGTGGGGCAGTGGCTCTCGTCGTTCGGCGTGGACGAGGCGGCCATTGCCGCGGCACGGGCGGAGGCGCTGGTCTGGGCGCTGGAGCGCGGTTCGCGCAGCGGCCGCGTGGCCTACCAGTTCGCGCGGGACTACGCGGGTCGGAGCAACGCGTGAGCGAGCCGCGCAAGCACACGGAAGTCGCCGTCGGCGTGCTGATCCGCCTGTCGGACGACGCACTGCTGCTCTCGACCCGGCCCGAAGGCAAGGCCTACGCGGGCTACTGGGAGTTTCCCGGCGGCAAGATCGAGGCTGGCGAAACGGTCGAACAGGCGCTGCGGCGCGAGCTGCAGGAAGAGCTCGGCATCACCATCGACGGTGCCGAGGTCTGGAAGATCACCGAGCATGACTACCCGCATGCGCTGGTGCGCCTGCACTGGTGCAAGGTGACGGCCTGGACCGGCGAATTCGAGATGCGCGAAGGCCAGCAGATGGCCTGGCAGCAGTTGCCGCTGGACGTGACGCCGGTGTTGCCGGGGGCGCTGCCCGTGCTGCAGTGGCTGTCCGAGGAGCGTGGGCTGCCGTTCGCGCAGCAGCCGGCCGCCGCGCCGGCCGACTGATTGATGCATCCCAAGTACCGTCCGGATATCGACGGGCTGCGCGCGATCGCGGTGGCCTCCGTGGTCGTGTACCACACCTTCCCCACGGCACTGATGGGCGGTTTCATCGGGGTCGACATCTTCTTCGTGATCTCGGGCTTCCTGATCACGACGATCATTCTCCAGAGCCTGGCCGCGGGTGATTTCAGCTACCGCGACTTCTACGAGCGGCGCATCCGGCGGATCTTCCCGGCGCTGATCGTGGTGCTGCTGGCGACGCTGTGCGCCGGCTGGTATCTGCTGTTGTCCGACGAGTTTGCCGAGCTGGGCAAGCAGACGGTGGGCGGCTCGGCGTTCGTTGCCAACCTGGTGTTCTGGAGCGAGTCGGGCTACTTCGACACGGCCGCCGAGACCAAGCCGCTGCTGCACCTGTGGTCGCTGGGCATCGAGGAGCAGTTCTACATTTTCTGGCCGCTGCTGCTGGGGCTCGCATGGCGCAAGCGCTGGCCGATCGTGCGCGTGGTGCTGGCGGTGGCGGCGGTGTCGCTGCTGGTCAACGTGACCACGGTTCATCCGCTGCCAGCGGCGTCGTTCTACTCGCCGGCTTCCCGTTTCTGGGAGCTGATGGTGGGCGGCATCCTGGCCTGCATGCGGCTGAAGCCGCCGGCGCCGAATGCATGGCGCAGCCATGCGCAGTCGTTGCTGGGCGTGGGGCTGATCGTGCTCGGGCTGGTCATGATCCGCAGCAACAAGTCGTTCCCGGGCTGGTGGGCGCTGCTGCCCACGCTGGGCGCGGTGAGTTGCATTGCAGCCGGACCGAACGGCGTGCTGAACAAGTACCTGCTGTCGAACCGGGTGATGGTGTGGATCGGCCTCATCAGCTATCCGCTGTACCTGTGGCACTGGCCGCTGCTCGCGTTCGTGCGCATCGTGGAAGCCGATCCGCTGCATCCGTCGCCGGTCTATCGCGCCGGTGCGATGGTGGCGAGCGTGCTGCTTGCCTGGGGCACCTACCGCTTCATCGAACGCTTCGCCAGGAATCGCCCCGGCCCCGGCACGATCAAGGTGCTGGGCGCCGGCATGGTGCTGGTGGCCGCGGCGGGCGTCGCGATCTTCCTGGGCGTGCCCGGGCCCCGCAATGACAGCGAGAGGCTGCAGATCGTCGCCAATGCCACGCTGGACGCCGACTACTACGCGGACTTCAAGCTCGACCAGATCGGCGAGCAGCTGGTCTACAAGACCGGGAGCGGGCCGAAGCGCGTGCTGTTCGTGGGCGACAGCCACGTGCAGCAGTACGCGCCGCGGGTGATGGAGCTGTCCCGCACGCTGGCGATGCCGGACAAGTCGGCCTGGTTCGTGACCCAGGGGGCGTGCCCGGCGGTGCCGGGCGTGCAGGCCGACAAGAACATCGGCTGCGCCGAGCGGCGTGACGCGATGCTGGCTTATGCGATGGGCCCCGAGGTCGATTCGGTGGTCATCGGCGGCTGCTGGAACTGCTACTTCGTCGGCCACGGCGCGCTGGAATACTATTTCCGCGATGCCGACAACAAGGTCCATCCGTTCCAGGGCGGCGACGGCATCGAGCGTTCGCTCGCATCGCTGGAAGCCACGCTGCGCGAACTGGCACGGCACAAGAAGGTCTACCTGCTGCTCGACAACCCGGGCGGCCCGGAGTTCACGCCCAAGCGCCTGATCGAAGGCAGCCGCCTGACGCACATGGAGGCGATGAACTCCACGCCGACGGCACCGTTGCCGGCCGACCAGAAGCAGCTCAACGACCGGTTGCGCGCCATTGCCGAAGCGAGCGGCGCGGAGCCCATCGACGCGATGGCGGTGCTGTGCAAGAACGACCAGTGCCTGCGCACGATGCCCGACGGCTCACCCGCCTACAAGGACGCCGATCACCTTCGGCCGCGCTACACCCGTGAAGAGGCGAGCTATTTCGACCGCACCGTGCGCACCGCGCCGGCCGCGGCCGCAGCGCAGCCGCGTTGAGCAAAGCGCCGCGCACGATGCATCCCAAGTACCGCCCCGATATTGACGGCCTGCGTGCCATCGCGGTCGGCTCGGTGCTGGTCTATCACGCCTTTCCCAGCCTGCTGCCGGGCGGGTTCATCGGGGTCGACATCTTCTTCGTGATCTCGGGTTTCCTGATCACGACCATTCTTCTGCAGAGCCTGGCGGCGGGAGACTTCAGCTACCGCGACTTCTATGCACGGCGCATCCGGCGCATCTTTCCCGCGCTGGTGCTCGTGCTGCTCGCCACGCTGGCGTTCGGCTGGTACGTGCTGCTGCCAGGGGAGTTCTCGCAGCTCGGCAAGCAGACCACCGGCGGGGCCGCCTTCTTTGCCAACCTGGTGTTCCTCGGTGAAGCGGGCTACTTCGATGCGACGGCGGAGACCAAGCCGCTGCTGCATCTGTGGTCGCTGGGCATCGAGGAGCAGTTCTACATCTTCTGGCCCCTGCTGCTGGGGCTGGCCTGGCGAAAGCGCTGGCCGATCCTGAAGGTGACGCTGGCCGTGGCCGTGGTTTCCTTCCTGGTCAATGTGCTCACCGTGCAGCCGCACCGCGCTGCCGCCTTCTACTCGCCGCTCTCGCGGGCCTGGGAGCTGATGGCTGGCGGCCTGCTGGCAGCCATGCGGCTGCGGCCGGTCGTTGCTTCGGACAGTTCACGCACCGCGATGCTGCGGCATGTGCAATCCGTCGTCGGTATAGGGCTGATCGTGTGGGGGCTCTTCGCGGTTCACAGCACGAGGGCGTTTCCGGGCTGGTGGGCCCTTGTGCCGGTGCTCGGCGCGGTCAGCTGCATTGCAGCGGGTCCGAACGGCGTGCTGAATCGCTATGTGCTGTCGAACAGGTTGATGGTGTGGATCGGCCTGATCAGCTATCCGCTGTACCTGTGGCACTGGCCGCTGCTCTCTTACGCGCGCATCGTCGCGGGCGGGGAGCCGTCGCTGCAGGTGCGCATCGCGATGGTGGTGGCCGCGATCGTCCTGGCCTGGGCCACGTATCGCTTCGTCGAGCGTTTCGTCAAGCTGCATCTCTCGCAAGCCATGCTGCGCGGATTGGCGGGCGGCGGCGCAGCGCTGGCGCTGGCCGGCTTGGTGGTGTTCACGGGCACGCCGCCTCCCCGCCACGACAGCCCGGCCCTGCAGGCCGTGGCCGACGCAACGCAGGAAGACAACTACTACGGCGGCCTACAGGAAGACACGCTCGGCGGTCAGTTCGTCTACCGCGCCGGCGGCGGCAAGCACAACGTGCTGCTGATCGGGGACAGCCATATCGAGCAGTACGCCCCGCGCGCGCTCGAGCTGACCCGCACGCAGCCCGACAAGGCCCGAACGGCGTACTTCGCGACCCAGGGGGCTTGCCCGCCCGTGCCGGGCATGTTCAGCAGTTCCGACAAGGCTTGCGACCAGCGGCGCGAGGCAGTGCTCGGCCTGGCGCTGAAGCCCGAGGTCGATTCCGTGGTGATCGGCGCGTGCTGGAGCTGCTATTTCACCGGGACCGGGCCGCTGGCGAACTATTTCGTGGACGACAAGCAGGCCGTGCACCCGTTCCTCAACGGCGATGGTGTCGAGCTGGCGTTGAAATCGCTGGGTGAAGTCTTGAAGCGGCTGTCGGCGCTGAAGCCGGTGTATCTGGTGCTCGGGAACCCGGTCGGGATGGACTTCGATCCGCTCAGGCAGATCGAAGGCAGCCGGCTCGGTGACCTGAGGGCCTCCAGCGGACTCAAGGCGCCGATGCCGCAAGACCAGGCACTGTTCAATGCGCGGCTGAAGCAGGTCGCGCAAGCCAACGGTGCGCGGGTCATCGAGCCATTTGCCAGCCTGTGCGCGGGCGAAGAGTGCATCCGCAGCATGCCGGACGATGGTTCGCCGGCCTACAAGGACATCGGCCACCTTCGGCCGAGGTATGCGCGCAGCTTCGCGACGTACATCGACCCGGCGCTGCTGGACGAGGGCGGGGCCGGAAAGTAGCCTGCGTCGAGGCTACTGGATCTTGGGATCGCCGAAAGGCTCTTCGTCCGGCGGTGCCTCGGCCGCCATCCTGAATTCCTCGCTGGCCCAGGCACCCAGGTCGATGCCCTTGCAGCGTGCGCTGCAGAACGGCCTGTAGGCATTGCTGGGCGCGTAGATGCTGTCGCCGCCGCACGTGGGGCAGCGGACGATCCGCTCGCCTTTGTCGTTCACGCCGGTCATGCGCAGAGGGTCAGCTCGAAAGGCGCGTCGTCCGAGCTTTGATGCAGGCGGTCGTCCTTGTCGTGGCGCATGAGGCGCACCGACACCATGAGGCGATTGCCGCTGATTTCAGGAATGAGGCCCAGCTTGGGGTCGATGCGCAGGCGCAGCAACTGGAAGCTGCGGCCCTGGGGCAGGTTCTGCTGGAACTGGCCGTTGGTGGCGATCACCTTGTAGGGCACGTCGGCGTCGCGCAGCAGCTTGAGCAGCAGGTAGATCGACGAGGCCAGCGGCGAGAGCGTGTTCGACCAGCGTTCGAGGTCGGCGCGGCGGCTGGCCGGCGGGCGATGCTGCCAGGCGTAGTAGGCGGGCAGGTCGAATTCGCAGGTGCCGCCCGGAATGCCGGCGCGGCTGCGGATGCTCATGAGCCACTCGTTTTCCGTCAACGCCTGCCCGGCCTTGCCGGCCACGCCGTTGAGGGTGGTGAAGTTCCGCTCAAGCTGGCCGATGACCTGGTCGAGCACCGTTTCGGCAATGGCCGGGTTGCCGCGGTAGCTGTTGAAGACGCTCTTGTGCTTGTCGAGGTCGCGCAGGACATCGGCCTTGAGGTCGGCCCGCGCGGCGACGTCCATGATCTCGAAGATCGTGATCAGGGCGTAGTGGTGGGACAGCGGCGATTCAGCGGGCACCAACTCGCCCAGGCGGCGAAACAGGTGCTCCAGCCGCAGGTAGGTGCGGATGCGCTCGTTGAAGGGGTACTCGTAAAGGATCACGCGTATCGTTTTTTCACGTCAGGTTCGAGCTCATTGCGACTTGGCTGCCGGTGGCGGAAACACTTGTCGCACAGCCTCCAGCATACGCTGACCGAAAAGAATGTATCCGCGGGTCGAGACATGGGTTTCGTTGGCGGGGAAAAGGTCCATGACCTTGAAGCGGTTCTGCTCCGCGAGCGCGAACAGGTCCGGCCCGATATTTTGCGGGTTGAACGCGGCCCGGAACTCGTCGGCATGGTTTTGTTGCAAATACACCGTGCTCTTGTTCGGAACCACCATCCAGACGACCTTGTAGGGCGCCGCGGTGGTCTCGAAGTTTTTCATGAACTGGGCCGACTTGACCGACAGCGCCGGGTTGACGCGGTCTTCGGCGGTCATCAGCAGCTTGTTGCAGGCATGGTGGCTGAACTGCTTGCAGCCGTCGGGCACGACACGCGCGTCGATCAGCGGGCCCCAGCGCTCGGGCGTGTTGGTCCAGCTGTCGGAGGCCAGGATGGCCCTGGTGTTGTGGTACGTGTACCAGCCGCTGAGCAGTTCGGCGTCCCAGTTGAGTTGGAAGCCGGGTGCGGGCTTGGCCGGGTTTTCGAAGGGGGGCGGCGTCGGTCTGAAGGGGGGCTTCATCGTCTTGCAGGCTGCTGACTTCTCGATTCGGCTCTCAAGCAGTCGCTCGATGCTCTCGACGATCACGACCTTGCCCTTGAAACCAGACTTTTCAAGCCAGTTGGAAAAGTCCTCGCACAGCACACCGTCGAGGTTGTCCCAGTGCGTAGTCGTCATCTTGTAGCCCGCGCCCACCAGTGCCGATTGCCAGGCGTAGCGCACCGAGAAGCTGTCCCCGATCACCAGGATGTCGGACTCGTTGATCGGCCAGGTCTTGACGTCGGCATCCGGAATGGGTGGCGGGGGCTCGTGCCAGCCGAATTCGCGCTCGGAGATGCGCCCGATGCGGGTCAGGTCGCCATAGGGAATGGGCGTGAAGAGGCTGGTCAGCAGCAGTGCGCAGCACACCAGGTAGCCCGCGGCGAAGATGCGAAGCCAAACCTTGGCCGATTTCGTGTCTTCCATGTCAGAACTGGAAATAGAGGAACGGGCTGTAGCTGCCGAACTTCGACAGGCACAGGCCAAAAAGATAGACACAGCCCAGGCCCGTGACCCAGGTGGCCAGGCGCTGCAGGTGCGGCCGGCCGGCCAGGCCGGCGACGTTCGGGATCCAGCGGTCGAGCGTGATGGTGGGCGGCAGCGCCAGGCAGATCACCAGGCCGGCCAGGATGGTCTGGAAGAACTCCGGCTTGCGGAACGGGACCTTGAATTCGCTGAACGCCGAAACGGGCGCACCGTGCATGCCCAGCATGCCCTTGTAGATCTCGATGGCGGTCGACATGCTGTCGGCGCGGAACACGACCCAGGCGATCATGACGCAGACAAAAGTGATGAACCATCCGACCACGCGTCCGAGGACCGTGCTGGTGGTCTTGCCGCGCCGCACCTTGGCGTTCCAGAAGTGGTTGACCATGAGATAGGCGCCATGCAGCGCGCCCCAGATCACGAAGGTCCAGGCCGCGCCATGCCACAGGCCGCCCAGCAGCATCGTGAGGAACAGGTTGATGTAGCGGCGCGCCGGCCCCTTGCGGTTGCCGCCCAGCGGCACGTAGAGGTAGTCGCGCAGGAAGGTCGACAGCGAGATGTGCCAGCGGCGCCAGAACTCGATCATGTTGGTCGACTTGTACGGCGACCGGAAATTGAGCGGCAGCTGCACGCCCACGCACAGCGACAGCCCGACGGCCATGTCCGAATATCCGGAGAAGTCGAAGTAGATCTGCAGCGTATAGGCCAGCACACCGAACCAGGCCGTGTACAGCGAGGGCAGCACGCCTTCGTGCACGCCCTTGAACATCATGTCGGCGTACTGCCCCAGCGGGTCGGCGATCAGCATCTTCTTGGACAGGCCGAAGACGAAGATGCCCAGCCCCAGCGCCAGGTTGCGGGCGTTGATCTTGTAGGTGGCCGGGTTGTTGAACTGCGGCATCATCTGCGCGTGATGCAGCACGGGACCCGCGATCAGGTGCGGGAAGTAGGTCACGAACAGGACGTAGTGAATGAAGCTGCGCTCATGCACCTTGCCCTGCCAGCAGTCGACCAGGAAGGCGATCTGCGTGAAGGTGTAGAACGAGATGCCGATCGGCAGCACGATATGCACCAGGTCGATCTGCGAGAAGCCCGCGGCGGCCAGGCCGGCGTCGATGTTCTCCAGGAAGAAGTTGGCGTACTTGAAGATGGCCAGCACACCCAGGTTGATCACCAGCGCGATGATCAGCAGGGCCTTGCGGTGCTTGTCTTCCCGGCCGGGAGACGGCGTGAGCCGCAGTCCGAACCAGTAGTTGATGCAGATCGACCCCAGCAGCAGCGGCAGCGCCTTGACGCTCCACCAGCCGTAGAAGAAGAGCGAGGCCAGTGCCAGGAAACCCGCCGCCGACCGGGGACTGCGCGCGCCGATCAGGAAGAAGCCGATCAGGACCAGCGGGAAAAATACAAAGATGAAAGGGTACGAATTGAAAAGCATCGTGAGGGGCGCTGAGGCGTGCGCCGTTTGACGTGATCGTCGTGTAGCCGTCGCGGCGTCAATCGTTAATTATCGCGTGCCCGTCCGAACCCACCGTTCCCAGAGACCCCGCACCTGCGCACCGAGTTCCTCAAGGGTCAGGTCGTCGTTGTAGATGACGGCGTCCGCGGCTGCCCGGCGTGCCTTGCGCGGGGCTTGCTGGGCGATCACCGCCCTGGTCGCCTCGGGTGACCACCCCGAGCGGGCAATCACCCGTTTCAGCTGGGTTTCTTCGCGGGCGTCGACCACCAGCACCCGGTCCACGATGGCGCGCCAGCGGCCGGACTCGACCAGCAGCGGAACGTCGAAGACGACAACGGCATCCGGGCCGGCCGCCGCGGCCTGGCGCCGGGTTTCCGCGCCGATCAGCGGGTGCAGGATGGATTCGAGCCGGGTCTTGGCGCCAGCGTCCGCGAACACGATCTGGCGCATGGCGGCCCGGTCCATGCCGCCGTCGGGTGCGATCACGCCGGGGCCGAAGGCGGCCTCCAGGGCCGGCATGGCGATGCCGCCCGGCTGCGCGATCGAGCGCGCGATGGCGTCGGTGTCGACCAGGACCGCGCCCTGCGCGACCAGCAGCGCGGCGACCGTGCTCTTGCCGCTGCCGATGCCGCCTGTCAGCCCGATGCGCCGCACCATGGCCTTGCCGGTCAATGCACCAGCGCGCCCAGCGGGAACGCGAACGGGATCCACTGCTTCACGACCTCCGGACCCGCCACCAGGCAGATCAGGCCCGCGCCGGCCAGGAACGGGCCAAAGGCGATGGGGATGTCCTTGTGCGCCAGCTTGCCTGCGAAGCGCAGTGTCAGCCCGATCACGGCGCCCACCAGCGACGAGACGAGGATGATCGCGATGAGGTAGTCGGCGCCCAGCCAAGCACCCAGCGCGGCGAGCAGTTTGAAGTCGCCATAGCCCATGCCTTCCTTGCCCGTGATCAGGCGAAAGCCATGGTACACAAGCCACAGGCTCAGGTAGCCGAACACCGCGCCCCAGACTGCGGCGTTGAGCGAGACGCCGGTCCAGCCCATGGCCGCGCCGACGAGGCCGAGCCACAGCAGTGGGTAGTTGAGCGAATCGGGCAGGAACTGGGTGTCGAAGTCGATCAGGAACTGGCAGACCAGCAGCGCCCCGAATGCCGCCCACAGGGCGCCGGTGGGAGTGATGCCGAAGCGATAGGCGCACAAGGCAAAGAGCCCGGCGGTGATCAACTCGACCAGCGGGTAGCGCGGGCTGATCCTCGTCTTGCAGGAGGCGCAGCGGCCGCGCAGCAGCACATAGCTCAGCACGGGAATGTTCTGGTACCAGCGGATCTCGTGGCCGCAGCTTCCGCAGCGCGATGCCGGGCGCATGAGGTTGAAGGGGGGCAGGGCCTCGATGGCCGTTGCCGCCTTGTCGGCCGCCGCCTCGAGCCCCGCCGGAGGCGCGGCTTTCGGCCCGAAGACCAGCGACCAGAGCGACGGCATGTCCTTGGACGACATCAGGTTGGCCACGGCCTCGGACAGCCAGTCCCGATACATCATCACCGGAACACGGTAGATGACGACGTTGAGAAAACTGCCGATCAATAGCCCCAGGACACCGGCGAACGCGGTGTCGATCTCCCGCGAAACGAGCATCAGACGACCTGGCCGAGCTTGAAGATGGGCAGGTACATCGAGACCACGATGCCGCCGATGATGGTGCCCAGGAACACGATGATGATGGGCTCCATCAGGCTCGAAAGGCCCGCGACCATGTCGTCCACTTCGGATTCGTAGAAGTCGGCGGCCTTGCCGAGCATGTGGTCGATGGAGCCGGATTCCTCGCCGATGGCGGTCATCTGGATGACCATCGAGGGAAAGAGGTTGGCGTTGGTCATGGCCGCCGTGAGGCTGGTGCCGGTCGAGACTTCCTGCTGGATCTTGGCCGTGGCGTCTCCATAGACGGAGTTGCCCGAGGCGCCGCCCACGGAGTCGAGAGCTTCCACCAGCGGCACGCCGGCGGCAAACATCGTTGCCAGCGTGCGGGTCCAGCGAGCCACGCAGGATTTTTCGATCAGCGCGCCGAAGATCGGGATGCGAAGCAGCACACGGTCCATGACCTTCTGGAAGCGCTCGTTGCGTTTCCAGGCCTGCAGGAAGAAGTAAACGCCGCCGCCGATGCCGCCGAAGATCAGCCACCAGTACGAGACGAACAACTCGCTCATCGCCATCACGAACAGCGTGGGTGCCGGCAGGTCGGCGCCGAACGAGGTGAACACCTGCTTGAACGCCGGGATCACGAAGATCATGATGATGGCCACCACCACGAAGGCCACCACGACCACCGAAGTCGGGTACATGAGGGCCGACTTGATCTTGGACTTGATCGCCTCGGTCTTTTCCATGTACGTGGCCAGCCGGTCCAGCAGGTCTTCCAGGATACCGGCGGCCTCGCCGGCCTCTACCAGGTTGCAGTAGAGGTTGTCGAAGTACTTCGGAAACTTGCGGAAGGCCGCCGAAAGGGACGTACCCGTTTCCACGTCGCTGCGGATGTCGTTCAGCAGCTTGGCCACGCTCGCGTTCGCGTTGCCGCGCCCGACGATATCGAAGGACTGCATCAGCGGCACGCCGGCCTTCATCATCGTTGCCAGCTGGCGCGTGAAGATGGCAATGTCCTTGGGCTTGATCTTCTTGCCCGAGCGCATACGCCGCTTCTTGATCTTCGAAGCGAGCACGCCCTGGCGGCGCAACGCAGCCTGCACCTGGTTTTCGCCGGCGGCCCGAAGTTCGCCACGCACCAGCTTGCCGTTGCGGTCCTTGCCTTCCCACTCGAAGACAAATTCCTTGTGTGTGGGCTGGGAGCGGGGGGATGCCACTGTTGCCATTCGATCTCCGGATTTCAGTGTGTGCGTTATTCGTTGGTGCAGGCCACGACTTCTTCGAGCGAAGTCAGGCCCTGCATGACCTTGCGCAGGCCGGACTGGCGCAGCGAGCGTACGCCTTCTCTCTCGGACTGCTGTGCGATGTCGAGTGCGCTGCCGTCGCGCAGGATGATTTCCTGGATGGCCTCAGAGATCGGCATCACCTGGTAGATGCCGACACGGCCCTTGTAGCCGCCGCTGCATGCCGAGCAGCCGACGGGGCGATAGGGCTTCCAGCTGCCGTCCAGTTGCTCTTCCTGGAATCCCGCGTCGAGGAGGGCTTCGCGCGGCACGTCCGCGGGCGCGCGGCAGACGGTGCACAGCCGCCGTGCAAGGCGCTGCGCGGTGATCAGGATCACGCTCGATGCGATGTTGAACGGCGCGATGCCCATGTTGCGCATGCGCGTGAGCGTGGTCGGCGCGTCGTTGGTGTGCAGCGTCGATAGCACCAGGTGGCCCGTCTGCGCCGCCTTGATCGAGATGTCGGCGGTTTCGAGGTCGCGGATTTCACCGACCATGATGATGTCGGGATCCTGCCGCAGGAACGCGCGCAGCGCGGCGGCGAAAGTCAGCCCCGCGCGCTCGTTGACGTTGACCTGGTTGACGCCCGGCAGGTTGATTTCCGACGGGTCTTCCGCCGTCGCGATGTTCACGCCCGGCTGGTTCAGCAGGTTCAGGCAGGTATAGAGCGACACCGTCTTGCCGGAGCCCGTCGGGCCGGTCACCAGCACCATGCCGTAGGGGCGGCCGATGGCATGCAGAAGCCGCGCCTTCTCGTCGGCGTCGTAGCCCAGCGCATCGATGCCCAGGCGCGCACTGCTGGGGTCGAGAATACGAACGACGATCTTCTCGCCGAACAGCGTGGGCAGCGTGCTCACGCGAAAGTCGATCACGCGGTCGGGGCCGATCTTGAGCTTCATGCGGCCGTCCTGCGGCACGCGCTTCTCGGAGATGTCGAGCCGCGAAATCACCTTGATGCGGGAGGCGAGCTTGTCCTTGATAACGGTCGGCGGGCTGGCGACCTCGCGCAGTTCGCCGTCCACGCGAAAACGCACGCGGTAGTTGTGCTCGTAGGGCTCGAAATGGATGTCCGATGCCCGCATGCTGACGGCGTCGAGCAGCATCTTGTGCAGGAACCGCACCACCGGCGCGTCTTCGACTTCGGCGATCGCCTGCTCGTTGGCGTCGCCCGAGGTGTCGGGCGTGACTTCGTCGAATTCGAACTCGCTGCCGACGATGCTGTTGATGGTCTCCGCCGCGCTCACGGCGGCGGCTTCGATCATGCGCGACAGCTTGTCGTATTCCGCGATGACCCAGTCGACGCCCATCTGCGACGCGAACTTGATCTTCTCCGCCGCCTGCTGGTCCGAAGGGTCGGCCGTGGCAACGATCAGCCGGTTGTTGCGCTTGCTGAGAACGACGATGCGGTAGGCGTGGCAGAGCTTCGGGTCGAGCAGGTCCTTGGGCAGGCGCTGGTGGTCGATGGCGTCGAGGTCGAGCAGCGGGGCGCCGAATGCGCTGGAAAGGGTATGGGCAAGGTCCGCGGCCGACACGGCGCCCGTGCCGGTCAGTTCCGCGATGAAGCTGGTGCGGCCACTCAGTGACTTCTGATAGATGTCTTCCGCCGTCTTGGCGGCCAGCTTGCCGGCCGAAACCAGGGCGCGTGCGAGCCCTGGAAGCGCTATCTGCGCGGATTCTTTGACTGGAAGTTCGGCAGCGGCCATTCAGCGAATGCAAAAGATGTGAAAAAGTGCTTCACGATCATCGCTGAACACTCCTGTGCTGTAAATCGCTACACAGCAACAGGCATGGCCATTTATTTATGCCAGCCAAAGGCTGGTCGGGGTGAGAGGATTCGAACCTCCGGCCTCTACGTCCCGAACGTAGCGCTCTACCAGGCTAAGCTACACCCCGATGGTTGCAAGAAAAGAGAAGTCGTCCTAGATGCCAACTCAGGTGAGGTGTTCAGGCACGTCGCTCAAGCAACTGAGCCGCTAATTGTAGCAAACCTGAAGCGTGCAAATTGGACGGAAAGCCATTCAATGCATGAATTGCTCGTTGTGCCTCTGCAGCAGCGGCTTCGCGGGAAGCATCCAGCGCTCCGGTTTCGCGAACGATCTCGACTACCTTGCCCAGTTGGGCAGTATCTCCGGCCTCGATGGCGGCGCGCACGAGCTGGCTTTGCGCAGGCGTTCCGCGCTGCATCGCAAAGATGAGCGGCAGCGTGGTCTTGCCTTCGCGCAGATCGTCGCCGACGTTCTTTCCTGTCTCGTTGGCGTCGCCGGCATAGTCCAGCACGTCGTCGATCACCTGGAAGGCGGTGCCCAGCGCCTGCCCGTAGGTGGCGCAGGCTTCCTCGACCTCGGGCGTGGCGCCGGCCAGCACGGCGGCGAGCCGGGTGCTGGCTTCGAAAAGCTTGGCGGTCTTCGAGCGGATCACGCGCAGGTAGGCGGCTTCATCCAGCGAAGCGTCGTGCATGTTCATCAACTGCAGCACTTCGCCTTCGGCGATCACGTTGGTTGCCTCGGCCAGGATCTGCATCACGCGCATGTTGTTGGCGTCCAACATCATCTGGAAGGCGCGCGAGTAGAGGAAGTCGCCGACCAGCACGCTGGCCGGGTTGCCGAACGATTCGTTGGCCGTTGCGCGTCCGCGGCGCAGGGTCGATTCGTCGACCACGTCGTCGTGCAGCAGCGTCGCGGTATGGATGAACTCCACCACTGCCGCCAGATTGAAGCGCTGCTCGCCGGTGTATCCCAGCGCGCCTGACATCAGCAGCAGAAGCGCCGGCCGCAGGCGCTTGCCGCCTGCGGAGATGATGTATTGGGAGACTTGGCTGACCAGCGGCACGCCTGTGTCGAGGCGGCGAGCGATGACACGATCGACTTCGACCATGTCGCCGGCAATCAGGTCC
The DNA here is from genome assembly GCF_977011995.1 of Variovorax durovernensis. Classification (NCBI taxonomy): domain Bacteria; kingdom Pseudomonadati; phylum Pseudomonadota; class Betaproteobacteria; order Burkholderiales; family Comamonadaceae; genus Variovorax; species Variovorax durovernensis. Next base: position 1,544,200 of record NZ_CDRNCW010000001.1, read on the forward strand.
AGCACGGTGGCGGTGGGGGTGGTGTCGGCGGCGGGAACTGGCAAAGCGGAGGCGCGGAGCGCTGCTGAAAGTAAGGGCGGCCCAGGGGCCGGGACGCGCAAATTATAGGGAGCCGTTACCTTCCGCAGGCAGCGGGCCAGGGGCGGGGTGGTTAGCGAACACAAACCGCGCTATAATCTTGGGCTCTGCGGAATTCGCCGCGGGGACTCAATTTCTAAGAGGTTTACATGTACGCGGTCATAAAAACCGGCGGCAAGCAGTATCGTGTTGCTTCCGGCGAAAAAATTAAAGTAGAACAGATTGCTGCGGACGTAGGCCAGGAAATCGTGATCGACCAGGTTCTGGCTGTCGGAAACGGCGCTGAAATCAAGGTTGGCACGCCCCTGGTGTCCGGCGCAACGGTGACAGTCACGGTACTGTCGCACGGCAAGCACGACAAGGTTCGCATCTTCAAGATGCGCCGTCGCAAGCACTATCAGAAACGTCAAGGCCATCGCCAGCAGTTCACCGAACTGCAAATCGGCGCGATCGCCGGCTAAGGAGAAGATTCCATGGCACAGAAAAAAGGCGGCGGCTCAACGCGAAACGGGCGCGATTCCAAGCCCAAGATGCTCGGCGTGAAGGCCTTCGGCGGCGAACTGATCAGCGCAGGCTCGATCATCGTGCGCCAGCGCGGCACCCAGTTCCACCCCGGCGTGAACGTCGGCGTGGGCAAGGACCACACGCTCTTCGCCCTGGTCGACGGCCACGTGTCGTTCGGTCAAAAGGGTGCACTGAACAAGCACACGGTCAACGTGACGCCCGCGGCGTAAGCCTCGAGTCACTTCGATCAGCCCGAGGCCCCGCATTGCCGGGGCTTCTTCATTTGTAAACTGGACATCCCATGAAGTTCGTCGACGAAGCCTTCATCGACATCGCCGCGGGCGATGGCGGCAACGGCTGCGTGTCGTTCCGTCATGAGAAATACAAAGAGTTCGGCGGCCCCAACGGCGGCGACGGAGGCCGGGGTGGCCACGTCTTCGCGGTGGCCGACTCGAATCTGAATACTCTTGTCGATTTCCGCTACTCGCGCCGCCACGAGGCCAAGCGCGGAGAGCACGGCATGGGCTCCGACATGTTCGGCGCCGCGGGCGAGGACATCACGCTCAGGATGCCGGTCGGCACGATCATCTCCGACGCAGAAACCGGCGAGGTGCTGTTCGAGCTCCTGGCGGAAGGCGAAGTCATCACCATTGCCAAGGGTGGCGACGGTGGCTTCGGCAACATGCGCTTCAAGAGCGCCATCAACCGTGCCCCGCGCCAGAAGACGCCCGGCTGGCCCGGCGAGAAGCGCAGTCTCAAGCTCGAACTCAAGGTGCTGGCCGACGTGGGCCTGCTCGGCATGCCGAATGCCGGCAAGTCGACGCTGATCAGCGCCATCTCGAATGCCCGTCCGCGCATCGCGGACTACCCCTTCACCACGCTGCACCCGAACCTCGGCGTCGTGCGCGTCGGGCCGGAGCAGAGCTTCGTTGTGGCCGACCTGCCCGGGTTGATCGAGGGTGCTTCCGACGGTGCCGGCCTCGGCCATCTTTTCCTGCGTCACCTGCAGCGCACCCGTCTGCTGCTGCACGTGATCGACATGGCGCCGTTCGACGACAGCATCGACCCGGTGGCGCAAGCCAAGGCCATCGTCGGCGAACTGAAGAAGTACGACGCCGCGCTCTACGAGAAGCCGCGCTGGCTCGTGCTCAACAAGCTCGACATGGTGCCCGCCGACGAGCGTGCCGCGCGCGTCAAGGACTTCGTCAAGCGCCTGCGCTTCAAGGGTCCGGTGTTCGAAATCTCGGCACTCACGCGCGAAGGCTGCGAGCACCTGGTGCAGGCCATCTATCAGCAGGTCAAGGCGCAGCAGGTGGCGGAGCATGCGCCGGTCGAGGTAGATCCGCGCTTCATTCCGCTGCCGCCCGAAGGCGCCTGAGCCGCGGCAGAGCATCGAAAGATGCTACATATCAGATAGCAATCAACGCAGCATCCACGACCGCTACAGCCGAAATGACTTCGAATTCTGGATCCACCGCCTTGCGGGATGCCCGCCGTATCGTCGTCAAGGTGGGCTCCAGCCTCGTGACCAACGAGGGGCGTGGCCTCGATGAAGCGGCCATCGGCGAATGGTGCCGCCAGTTGGCGGAACTCGTGCGCGACGGCCGCGAGGTCGTGATGGTGTCGAGCGGTGCCATTGCCGAAGGCATGAAGCGGCTCGGCTGGCGTACCCGTCCGCACGAGATCCATGAGTTGCAGGCGGCAGCGGCGGTCGGCCAGATGGGCCTGGCCCAGATGTACGAGACCAAGCTGCGCGAGAACCAGATCGGCAGCGCCCAGGTGCTGCTGACGCACGCCGACCTCGCTGATCGCGAGCGCTATCTCAATGCGCGTTCGACCCTCGTCACGCTGCTGCGGCTGGGCGTCGTCCCGGTCATCAACGAGAACGACACCGTCGTCAACGACGAGATCAAGTTCGGCGACAACGACACGCTTGGCGCGCTCGTGGCCAACCTGGTCGAAGCCGATGCGCTGGTCATCCTCACGGACCAGAAAGGCCTCTACACGGCCGATCCGCGCAAGGACCCGGAAGCGAAGTTCGTGCACGAAGCCGCGGCGGGCGATCCGGCGCTCGAGGCAATGGCTGGCGGCGCGGGTTCGAGCATCGGCAAGGGCGGCATGATCACCAAGATCCTCGCGGCCAAGCGCGCCGCGGGCTCGGGCGCCTCCACCGTCATTGCCTGGGGGCGAGAAGCGGATGCGCTGCTGCGCCTGGCGAAGGGCGAATCCATCGGCACGCTGCTGGTGGCGCAGACCGCCAAGCACCAGGCCCGCAAGCGCTGGATGGCCGACCACCTGCAATTGCGCGGTGCCGTCGTCGTCGACGCAGGCGCGGCTGCCAAGGTGCGGGCCGAGGGCAAGAGCCTGCTGCCGATCGGCATGACGGGGGTGTCGGGCGAGTTCTCGCGCGGCGACGTGATCGCCGTGCGCGATACCGAGGGCGTGGAGCTGGCTCGTGGCCTGGCCAACTATTCGAGCGTGGAAGCGCGGCTGCTCTGCCGCAAGCCATCGTCCGAATTCGAGCGCCTGCTGGGCTACGTGGCGGAGCCTGAAATGGTCCACCGCGACAACATGGTGCTGATGCCCGGCTAAGGCTGAAAACGACAACGGGGCGCGAGGCCCCGTTTGTTTTTGGTTTACTGCACTTCCCGGACGGGGTTCCGGATGTTCTGGACCATTTCTCCGACCGATGCGCGCGGGGCATTGCCGCGGCACAGTGCCTGGCCGGCCAGCGCCTTGGTGTAGCTGGAGTTCAGGTCGTAGAACCGCTTCCACTCGGGCTTTTCGTTCTCGTGCCAGCGGCCTTCGTTATAGCGGGCGTAGCTTTTCATCTCCGAGGTCGAGCAGCGCACGCCTTCGTAGAAGGCATTGACGGCGCCGCCGGAGCGGTTGTGCGCCACCACCACGTAGCGCACGATGCCGTCGTCCGTGATGGCGATCGTTTTCGGGTCGATGCCGAACTGCAGGCTCATGTACGGCGGCATCGAGATCTGCAGCAAGCGGCTTTCGCTGAACGCCGGGGGCGGCGGAACGGCGGTTTCGGCCCACTCCTTGTCCGTCTCGGAGCGCTTGGGCGGCGGCGGCATGCCGGCCTGGGCCCAGTCGGCGTTGTCGGTGTCGTGGTTGCCCGAGGCGCAGCCTGCGAGGATGCCGAAGCAGGCGAGCAGGAGCGCGCGTTCAGCGTTGCGTCGGAAGGAAGGGCGCGTTGTGGTTGGGAGAAGGGTCATCGCTCACTGAAGGAATGTCTGGATGCGGATCGAAGCTGCCGCCCGGCGGCAGGTCCAGTCCGGGAGGCGCCCCGGTGTCCAGCGAGTGGCGCTCGAATTCTCGAGCGCGCACGTTGCTGCGCAGGAAGCGGTTGCGGAAATCCTGCCGTGGCAGGTAGCGAGCAAGCTCGGTGAGCGCCATCTCGTAGACGCCGCGCTTGAACTCGACGACAACGTCGAGCGGCACCCAGTAGTCATGCCAGCGCCAGGCGTCGAATTCAGGATGGTCGGTTGCACGCAGGTTGAGATCCCAATCGTGGCCGACGAGTTGCAGTAAATACCAGATTTGTTTCTGGCCCTTGTAGTGGCCCCGTGCGTCACGGCGGATGAACCGATCCGGCACCTCGTAGCGCAACCAGTCGCGGGTACGGGCCACGATGCGCACATGCTCCGGATGGAGCCCCACTTCCTCGTGCAGTTCCCGGAACATGGCTTGCTCGGGACTTTCGCCGCGGTCTATGCCGCCTTGCGGAAACTGCCAGGAATGCGTGCGTATGCGTTTGCCCCAGAAAACCTGGTTTCTCTGGTTGAGCAGGATGATGCCGACGTTGGGCCTGAAGCCGTCCCGGTCGAGCATAATCAAACCCCAATTTTTGAACTGAGTCGATTATGCATGCCGGGGTGCCCTCGGCAAGCTGCGATGCAGGCTCTCAGGGTCTCTCCGGGGGAGCAGTTCCCCACTTCCATTTCGTTTCCATCACCGCGATCCCGATGAAAGCTTCCCGATTTTTTGTCTCCACCCTCAAGGAAGCGCCCGCTGACGCAGAGGTCGCGAGCCACCGGCTCATGATGCGCGCCGGCATGATCAAGAAGCTCGGCACGGGCATCTACACCTACATGCCCATGGGGCTGCGCGTGATCCGCAAGGTCGAGGCGATCGTGCGCGAGGAAATGAACCGCGCCGGCGCCGTCGAAATGACGATGCCGGTGGTGCAGCCGGCCGAGTTCTGGCAGGAGACAGGCCGCTTCGAGAAGATGGGCCCCGAACTGCTGCGCATCAAGGACCGGCATGACCGCGACTTCGTGATCCAGCCGACCAGCGAAGAAGTGGTCACCGACATCGCCCGCCAGGAAATCCGCAGCTACAAGCAGCTGCCGAAGAATTTCTACCAGATCCAGACCAAGTTCCGTGACGAGCGCCGTCCGCGCTTCGGCCTGATGCGCGGGCGCGAGTTCATCATGAAGGACGCCTACAGCTTCGACCGCGACCTCGACGCGGCCAAGGCCAGCTACCAGGTCATGGCGCAGGCCTACCGCAACATCTTCGACCGCTTCGGCCTGCGCTACCGCGCCGTGGCGGCCGACAGCGGCGCCATCGGCGGCGACCTGAGCGAAGAGTTCCAGGTGATCGCCGCCACCGGCGAGGACGCCATCGTCTACTGCCCCGACAGCGACTACGCCGCCAACATGGAAAAGGCCGAGGCGCTCGCCCCGGCCGGCCCGCGCCCCGCTGCCGCCAAGGCGCTCGAAAAGACGCCGACCCCCGGCAAGAGCACCTGCGCCGACGTGGCCGAACTGCTGGGCGTGCCGCTTTCCACCACCATCAAGTCGCTGGTGCTGGCCACCGACATCCTCGACGAGGCCGGCAATCCCAAGGGCTCGCAGGTCTGGCTGCTGCTGCTGCGCGGCGACCACGACATGAACGAGATCAAGGTCGGCAAGCTGCCCGGCCTGAACCAGGGCTTCCGCTTCGCCACGCTCGCCGAAATCGACGAGCACTTCGGCTGCAAGCCCGGCTACCTGGGCCCGCTGAACCTCAAGAAGCCCGTCAAGCTCGTGGCCGACCGCGAGGCCGCCGTGCTGGCCGACTGGATCACCGGCGCGAACGAAGTCGACTTCCACATGACCGGCGTCAACTGGGGTCGCGATCTGCCCGAGCCCGACCTGGTGGCTGACATCCGCAACGTGGTCGCCGGCGACGCCTCGCCCGACGGCAAGGGCGTGCTGGCCATCGAGCGCGGTATCGAGGTGGGCCACGTGTTCGTGCTGGGCACCAAGTACAGCAAGGACATGAACGCCACTTACCTCGACGAAGGCGGCAAGCCGCAATTCCTCGAGATGGGCTGCTACGGCATCGGCATCACGCGCCTGCCCGCCGCCGCCATCGAACAGAACCACGACGAGCGCGGCATCATCTGGCCCGACGCACTGGCACCGTTCACTGTGGTGGTCTGCCCGATCGGCATGGACCGCAGCCCCGAGGTCAAGGTGGCGGCCGAAGCGCTTTACGAAGAACTGCTCGCCAAGGGCATCGACGTGCTGCTCGACGACCGCGGCGAGCGCCCCGGCGCGATGTTCGCCGACTGGGAACTCATCGGTGTGCCGCACCGCGTGGTCATCTCCGACCGCGGCCTGAAGGAAGGCCAGCTCGAATACCAGGGCCGGCGCGACACCGCGGCCACCAAGGTGCCTGTGGCCGGCATCGCCGAATTCATCAGCGGCAAGCTCGCGAAATGAGCCTGGAGGGCGGCCTCTCGCGACGCCATTGCCTGGGCGGCGCCATGACGGCGGGCGCCCTCACGATGTTGTCGCTGCCTCGGACCGCCCAGGCCGGCGCGCAGATCGAGGAGCCGCTGATCGACTCGGTGCGCACCGCGCTGAGCTCGGCCATCCACAACAAGGCGCCACCGGTGCCAGAGTTTCCGAACACCGAGGCCCGGCTGGTCTATCTGCGCTGGCTCGGCGAAATGAGCGAGCGGCTCAAGAAGAAGATCCCCGACTGGCCGTCGCGCAAGGAATTCCTGCAGACCGCCTGGTACGAGTCCAAGCGCTCGGGCCTCGAGGTGAGCCTAGTGCTGGGGCTCGTGCAGGTCGAGAGCAATTTCCGCAAGTTTGCGGTGTCGAGCGCCGGCGCGCGCGGCTACATGCAGGTGATGCCGTTCTGGACGCGCGTGATCGGCGACTCCGACCCCGGCAAGCTGTTCCACATGCAGACCAATCTGCGCTTCGGCTGTGTCATCTTGCGCCACTATCTCGACCGCGAGAACGGCGATCTGTTCATGACGCTCGGCCGCTACAACGGCAGCCGCGGCAAGTCGCCTTACCCGAACGCGGTATTCGCCAACCAGCGGCTCTGGGTGTTCAACGACAGGGACCGCGAGCGCGACCGCTCGCCCGCCTGACGCCGCACGTTCAGGCCGCCGGCGCTTTCGCGGTGCCCGAGCCCTTGGTGACCATCACCTGGTCGATTCGGTAGCTGTCGACGTCCATCACCTCGAAGGTGTAGCCGCCCCAGCTCACGTTGTCGGTGCGCTTGGGCACGCGGCGCAGCATCACCATCAGGAAGCCCGCGAGGGTCTCGTATTCCTCCGAATGCGGCAGCTCGTCGATGTGCAGCGCGCGCTGCACGTCCTGGATGGGCGTGATGCCGTCGATGAGCCACGAGTTCTCGTCGCGCTGCACGATCTGCTCTTCGTCGGGCATCGACACCAGGTCGCCCATCACCGTGCTCATCACGTCGTTGAGCGTGATCACGCCCACCACCAGGCTGTATTCGTTGACGATGATCGCGAAGTCTTCGTGCGCCTGCTGGAACTGCTCGAGCACCTCGGTGAGCGACAGCCGGTCGGGAATGACCAGCGCCTTGTGCAGCGGCAGGCCCTGGTCGAAGGCCAGCGGCTGGCCGCTTAGCACGCGCTGGAACATGTCCTTGGCGTCCACGTAGCCCAGCACGTGGTCGATGTCGCCGTCGCACACCGGGTAGGCCGAGAAGGGCTCGGCGACGATGCGCGCGCGCAGCACCGACTCGGGGTCGTCGTGCAGGAACCACGCGATGCTCTCGCGTGCCGTCATCACGCTGCTCACCAGCCGTGTCTCCAGCTCGAACACATTGGCGATCACCTGCTGCTCGCGCACCGCGAGCACGCCGGCCCGCGCACCGGCTTCGGTCATCGCGAGAATGTCGGCCGAGGTGATCTTGTCGTCGCGTGCCATTGGCATGCCCAGCGCCTTGAAAAGCAGGTCGGTGCATCGCGTGAAGAACCACACCAGCGGCTTGAAGGTGGTGATCAGCAGCAGCATCGGCCCGACCATGCGGACCGCCAGCTGCTCGGGGTTGCTCATGCCCAGCCGCTTGGGGAACAGGTCGGCAAACACCAGGAACACCGCGATGACGATCACGAAGGAGCACAGGAACGCCACGTTGCCCGAGGCTTCCACGCTCAGCCATTTCTCGAAGAAGACGGCGAAGTAGGGGCTGAGCGACCCTTCGCCCACCACGCCGCCGAGGATGGCCACGGCATTGAGGCCGATCTGCACCACGGTGAAATAGTGGCCCGGCTGCTCCTGCACCCGCAGCACCTTCTCGGCCCGAGGGTCGCCTTCGTCGGCCATCTGGCGCAGGCGCAGGCGGCGCGAGGCTGCCAGGGTGATTTCGGCAAGGGAGAAGAACGCGCTCAGCGCGATCAGCAGGACGATGATGAGCAGGCTTTGGGTCAGGGTCATGGTGGCACGGCGAAGACCGTCATGGTGCCATGACTAAGGGACTATTCCAGCGACACCGCGGAACCGGCTTTGCCGGGCCGCAGGTGTCGCCCCCGGCGAGGGGGGGGCGAAAGCGACACGAAGTGCGCGAAGCCTGGGGGAGGGCTTATATCCCGCCGTGCGGATGGGTCGGGTCGACCCAGAGTACGGATTCGGGCTTTTCGACAGGTTCGATGTCGAGATTCACCGCCACCGCCTCGCCATCGCTGCGGCACAGCACGCATTCCAGCGTCTCGGTGGCGCTGGCGTTTATTTCCTGGTGCGGCACGTAGGGCGGCACGTAGATGAAGTCGCCCGGCCCGGCCTCGGCAGTGAACTCGAGCTTCTCGCCCCAGCGCATGCGGGCCCGGCCGCGCACGACGTAGATCACCGATTCGAGATGCCCGTGATGGTGCGCTCCGGTCTTGGCATCGGCGTGGATGGTCACGGTGCCGGCCCACAGCTTCTGCGCGCCGACGCGGGCGAAATTGATGGCCGCCGCCCGGTTCATGCCGGGCGTCTGGGCGGTGTTCACGTCGAGCTGGTTGGCGGCGACCACGCGCACGCCGTCGTGCTTCCAGGCCGGTTCGCCTTCGTGCGAATGGCCATGTGAATGGCCGTGATCGTGGCTCATCGTGGAGCCCGCCGGATCAGGCCGAAGCGCCGCCGCCGATGACCTGCTGCAGCTCGCCCGACTCGTACATCTCCATCATGATGTCCGAGCCGCCGACGAACTCGCCCTTGACGTAGAGCTGCGGGATGGTGGGCCAGTTGCTGTATTCCTTGATGCCCTGGCGGATGCCGTCGTCTTCGAGCACGTTGACGGTTTTGAGCGCCTTGGTGTCGACGCCGACCGCCTTGAGGATCTGGATCGCGCGGCCGGAAAAGCCGCACATCGGGAAACTTGCGTTGCCCTTCATGAAGAGCACGAGGTCGTTGGTCTTGACGAGGTCGTCGATACGTTGCTGGGCGTCGGACATGGGGACTCCTGAAAAGTGGGCTGAAGGGATTATTTCACCGTGCGCCAGATTCCGCCGGAGCAGCGCTGGATGCCGGCGAGGTCGTCGCGGCTTTGCACTTCGGCGAAACCGCGTTCGGCGAGCAGTTGGCGCACCGCTGCGGCCTGGTCGTGGCCGTGTTCGAGCAAGAGCCAGCCGCCTTCCGCGAGGTGCGCGGGGGCGTGCCGGACGATCTGGCGGATGTCGTCGAGCCCGTCGGCACCCGCGACCAGCGCGGAGACGGGCTCGTGCCGCAGGGCGGGCAGGTGAGGGTCGTTGGCGGCGATGTACGGCGGATTGCTGGCGATGACCGTGTAGCCGGTCTCGGCGCCGTCGAGCCAGTTGGCCAGGGCGAAGCGCACCGGCAGGCCCAGGCGCCGGGCATTGGCCTGCGCGACCGCCAGCGCGTCGGCGCTGGCATCGACCGCGTCGACCCGCGCATCGGAGCGTGCGTGCTGCAGGGCCAGTGCGATCGCGCCACTGCCCGTGCCGAGGTCGAGCACGCGCGGCGCGGCGCGGCCTTCGAGGCACTGCAAGGCCCATTCGACCAGCGTCTCGGTGTCGGGCCGCGGCACCAGCACCCGTGCGTCGACCCGCAGGTCGAGCCCGTGGAATTCCTTCTCGCCGAGCAGGTACGCCACCGGTTCGCCAGCGAGGCGGCGCGACAGCTGCGCGGAGAGCGCGGACCATGCGGCGTCCGGCATCGCGTCGGTGTCGTGCGCCAGCAGCCATGCGCGGTCGTGCGGCGCGCGGCCGAGCGCATGCAGCAGCAGCAACTGCGCGTCGAGCCGGTCGATGCCCAGAGCGATGCCGGCGGCCAGCGCCTGCGCCACGGTCGACGGCTTCGGGTCGTCGGTGCTCATCACGCCGGCAGGCTCGATTCCAGCTCGGCCAGCTGCTCGGCTTCGCGCGCTGCGCGCAGGGCGTCGAGCACGTCGCCGAGGTCGCCTTCCATGATGGCCAGCAGCTTGTAGAGCGTGAGGTTGATGCGGTGGTCGGTGAGCCGGCCCTGCGGAAAGTTGTACGTGCGAATGCGGTCCGAGCGGTCGCCGCTGCCGATCAGCCCCTTGCGCATGGCGGCGTCCTTGGCGGCGCGCTCGCTGCGCTCCTTCTCCTGGATGCGCGCCGACAGCACCTGCAGCGCCTTGGCCTTGTTGCGGTGCTGGCTGCGGTCGTCCTGGCACTCGGCCACGATGCCGGTCGGGATGTGCGTGATGCGCACGGCCGAGTCGGTCTTGTTGATGTGCTGCCCGCCCGCGCCGCTGGCACGGTAGGTGTCGATGCGCAGGTCGGCCGGGTTGATCTGCACGGCCACGGTTTCGTCGGGCTCGGCCAGCACGGCGACCGTGCAGGCGCTGGTGTGGATGCGGCCCTGCGTCTCGGTGGCCGGTACGCGCTGCACGCGATGGCCGCCCGACTCGAAGCGCAGGTGGCCGAACACGTCGTCGCCGGAGATGCGCACCACCACTTCCTTGTAGCCGCCGAGTTCGCTCTCGCTCTCGCTCACGATCTCGCAGCGCCAGCCGGCGCGCTCGCAGTAGCGCGTGTACATGCGCAGCAGGTCGCCCGCGAACAGCGCCGACTCGTCGCCGCCCGTGCCCGCGCGGATTTCGAGGAAGGCGTTGCGCGCGTCGTCCGGGTCCTTGGGCAGCAGAAGGCGCTGCAGCTCTTCCTCGAGCTGCACCAGCTCGGACTCGGCGCCGGCAATTTCCTCGCGCGCCATCTCGGCCATGTCGGGGTCGTCGAGCATTTCCCTGGCGCCAGCGATGTCGGCCTCGCGTTGCTTGTAGCGCTCGTAGCGGCCGGCGATCTGGGTGACTTCGGCATGCTCGCGCGAGATGGTGCGGTACTGCGCCATGTCGCTCATGATGTCTTCGCGCGAGAGCAGGAAGTCGAGCTCCCCGAGGCGCTGGACGTAGCGTTCGAGTTGGTGGCGCAGAAAGGATTTCACGGCGGAAGGGGGCTCGAAAAAATGGGAGGAAGCCGCAATGCAGCGGCAGGCGCAATGAAGGCTGCGGCCGGCCAGGAGAAGGCCGTGGCCGGGCCGCTGGCGAGCGTCGCTAACGCTCTTTGCGCAGGAACAGCCGCGAGATGGTCTGTGCCGTCTGCTCGCGCGAGGTGGCGTCGCCCGCGTGCAGTTCGGCCAGCGCGCCGTGCATCATCTTCTGCGTGAGCCCGCGCGACATGGCCTCGAGCACTGCCTCGACCGATTCGCCCTTGGCCAGCAGCTTGCGGGCACGCGCCATCTCCGCGGCACGCCACTCGTCGGCCTGTGCGTTGAGCTGCTGGATCAGCGGCACGGTGCCGCGCTGGCCCAGCCAGTGCATGAAGCTCTGCACGCCGGCGTCGATGATGACTTCGGCCTGCGCCACGGCGGCCTGCCGGTTGGCATGGCCCTGCTGCACCACCTGCGCGAGGTCGTCGACGGTGTAGAGGTACACATCCTCGAGCGCCTTCACTTCGGGCTCGATGTCGCGCGGCACGGCCAGATCGACCATGAACATCGGGCGGTGCTTGCGTGCCTTGAGCGCACGCTCGACGGCACCCAGGCCGATGATCGGCAGCGTGCTCGCGGTGCAGCTCACGACGATGTCGAACTCGGCCAGGCGCGCGGGCAGGTCGGCCAGCCGCATGGCTTCGCCGCCGAAGCGCGAGGCCAGCTTTTCGCCGCGTTCGAGCGTGCGGTTGGCGATGCCGATGGACTTGGGTTCCTTGGCCGCGAAGTGCGTGGCCGCGAGGTCGATCATTTCGCCGGCACCGACGAATAGCACGCGCGTCTTGCGCAGGTCTTCGAAGAGTTGTCCGGCCAGGCGCACGGCCGCGGCGGCCATGCTGATGGAATGCGCGCCGATCTCGGTGGCCGTGCGCACTTCCTTGGCCACGGCAAAGGAGCGCTGGAACAGCTGGTTCAGCGTGCTGCCGAGTGCGCCGGCGGTTTCGGCCGCGCGCACTGCGTCTTTCATCTGGCCCAGGATCTGGGCCTCGCCCAGCACCATCGAGTCGAGCCCGCTGGCCACGCGGAAGGCGTGTCGCGCGGCTTCGTCGTCATGCAGGGTGTAGGCATGGGAGCGCAGCAGGGCGGGTGCGACGCCGCCGCTCTGGGCCAGCCAGCCGAAAGTGTGGTCGAGCGCGGCGTGTTCGGACGCGCAATAGATCTCGGTGCGGTTGCACGTGGAGATGATCGCGGCCTCGACCTGGGGATGGCGGCCGGTGCCGAAAGAACTGCGCAGGCTCTGCAGCGTGGGGGCGATCTGGTCGAGCGCGAACGCAAAACGACCGCGCAGATCGAGCGGCGCGGTCGTGTGGTTCAAGCCAAGAGCCCAGACAGACATGCCCGTGATTATAAAATCAGCAACCGCACCGGGCTTGCGCAGGGACAAATGGCTTTCCCTATGACAGCCATAAGCCCCGCCGCATGACCTCCCGCACGCATGCGGCCCCCCATGGACCTGCTCGACCTCCTCGATCACCTGCTCAATTTCGTTGCACCGGCCGCCTTCATGGCGCTGGTGCTGGTGTTCGCGGGCCGCTTCCTGGGCGGCAGGCGTGCCGGCTTGCCGCGCTGGTGGGCGCAACTGGCGCTCGTGTTTGCGGCCGGTGTCGCTGTGCTGGTGGCCGGCCTGGCGGTGTTCGGCCACGACGGGATGATGGCGACCTACGCCGCGCTCGTGGTGGTCTGCGGCACCGTGCAATGGCTGGCGATGCGCGGCTGGCGCCGCTGAAAGCCGCTCAGGCCGGGTCCAGCCGGCGGATCATGTAGACCGACCGGCCGGGGTAGGTGGCGAGCCGGGCCTGTTGCTCGGCACCCTCGGGTTGCGTTGCCGCATAGCCCTGGCGCTCCCAGAAACCGACCGAAGACTGCACCGACACCAGCGTCGAATGCCGCCATCCGGCCTGCGCCGCATGCGCCCAGGCATGCCGCACCAGCCGTGGGCCGAGGCCCAGCCCCGCAGAGTCGGGGTGCACTGCCAGGTCGTGCAGGTACAGCGAATCGGCCTGCGGGGCCACTTCGAACTCGCCGTGCAGCGGCGTCAGCTTGCCGACCATCGACGGGTAGCCCGCCAGATAGGCCCGCACGCCGCCGCCATGCTCGGCGACCCAGCCCGTATGGGGCGCGGCCGCGAGCCGGCGCGCGATCAGCTCGCCGTCTTCCACGAAGCCCGCGCCGTAGCAGGCGAGCTGGATCGCCAGCACGGCGTCGAGGTCGGCGGCGCGCATGTCGCGCACGAAGGGGGCGTTCGACACGATCAGGCCAGCAGCAGCTTGTCGTCGTCCAGCTTCTCGCCGCGGGTCTGCTCGAACATGCGCAGCAGGTCGGGCACGTCGAGGCCGGCGCGCTGGGGGCCGGCCACGTCGAGGATCACCTGGCCCTCGTGCAGCATTACCGTGCGCGAACCGTAGTCCAGCGCCTGGCGCATGCTGTGCGTCACCATCATCGCGGTCAGCTGGCCGGCCTCGACGATCTTGGCCGTCAGCTCCAGCACGAAGGCGGCGGTCTTGGGGTCGAGCGCGGCGGTGTGCTCGTCGAGCAGCAGGATGCGCGAGGGCTTGAGCGAGGCCATCAGCAGGCTCACCGCCTGCCGCTGGCCGCCCGACAGCAGGCCGATGCGGTCGGCCAGCCGGTTCTCCAGCCCCAGCTTCAGGATCGACAGCTTCTCGCGGAACAGCTCGCGCAGGTTGCGGTTCAGCGCGAAGCCGAAGGCCCGGCGTTCGCCGCGCTTCCATGCCAGCGCCATGTTTTCCTCGATGGTCAGCGCCTCGCAGGTGCCGGCCATCGGGTCCTGGAACACGCGGGCCACCATGCCCGAGCGCTGCCAGGCGTTCATGCGGGTCACGTCCTTGCCGTCGATCTCGATGCTGCCCTTGTCGACGATCAGGTCGCCGCTCACCGCATTGAGAAAGGTCGACTTGCCCGCGCCGTTCGAGCCGATCACGGTAACGAACTGGCCGGTGGGAATCTCCAGGCCGAGCCCGCGCAGCACGCGGTTCTCGATCGGCGTGCCCGGGTTGAAGGTCATCTCGAGTTGTTGGGCGCGCAGCATCAGTTCTTCTCCTTGAAAAGCGCGCGCAGCTTGCGCTTGTAAGCCGGCACCAGCAGCGCGAACGCCACCAGCACTGCGGTGACCAGGTTCAGGTCTTGCGCCTGCAGGCCCATGAAGTCGGTGTTCAGCGCCATCGCAATGAAGAAGCGGTACAGCAGCGCGCCCAGCACGCAGGCCAGCGTGGTGATGACCATGCTGCGCGCGGGCAGCAGCGTCTCGCCGATGATCACCGCGGCCAGGCCGATCACGATCGTGCCCACGCCCATCGAGATGTCGGCCGTGCCCTGGCTCTGCGCGAACAACGCACCGGCCAGCGCCACCAGCGCGTTCGACAGCGCCAGGCCGGCCATGGTGTGGAAGTCGGTCGAAATGCCCTGGGCCCGCGCCATGCGCGCGTTGCCGCCGGTGGCGCGCATCGCCAAACCGGCTTCGGAGGCGAAGAACATGTCGACCAGGATCTTGGCGACGATCACGATCAGCAGCAGCAACAGCGGCTTGGCCCACTGCTCGGGCACGCCGCCGAAGTCGACCATGCTGAATACAGTCGGTTCGGTGATGAGCGCCACGTTGGGTTTGCCCATCACGCGCAGGTTGATGGAGTACAGCGCGATCATCACCAGGATGCTCGCGAGCAATTGCATGATCTTCAGCTTGACGTTGAGCCAGGCCGTGACCCAGCCCGCGGCGGCGCCGGCCACGCAGGCAACCGCGGTGGCGGCCACCGGGTTCCAGCCGGCGACGATCAGCGTCGCGGCCACGGCGGCGCCCAGCGGGAAGCTGCCGTCCACCGTGAGGTCGGGAAAGTTGATGATGCGAAACGACATGAAGACGCCCAGCGCGACCAGTCCGAATATCAGACCGATCTCGATGGCGCCCAGCGATGCGATGAGGGACATGTGGGGAGGCTTCCAGCAGGCGGCGAGGCAAGAACGGGCGCGCCCCGGTGGATGAAACCGGGGCGCGGGCCCGTCGGAGGGCTTACTTGGTGCTCACGACCTTCGCCGTCTTCAGCAGCTCGTCGGACAGCGTCACGCCCTGCAGCTTGGCCGCGCCGGGGTTCACCACCAGCTCGAAGTTGGTGCTGGTCTGCGAGGCGATGGTGCCGGGCTTCTCGCCCTTGAGGATGCGCACCACGATCTTGCCGGTCTGGCGGCCGATGTCGCTGTAGTTCAGGCCCAGTGCGGCCACTGCTCCGCGCTCGACGGTGGCCGTGTCGGCCGCCACCACGGGCAGCTTGGCCTGCTGGGCCACCTTCACGATGCCTTCGAAGGCCGAGACCACGTTGTTGTCGGTAGGCGTGTAGATCACGTCGGCCTTGCCGACCAGGCTCTGTGCGGCGGTCGGCACGTCCACAGTGCGGGCGGCGGCGGCTTCGACCACGGTCATGCCCGCGGCCGAGGCGGCCTTCTTGAGCGACTCGACGATGGCCACCGAGTTGGCTTCGCCGGGGCTGTAGATCACGCCGATGCGCTTGGCGTTCGGCACCACCTGCTTGATGAGGCCAACGTGCTTTTCCAGCGGCGACAGGTCGGACACGCCCGTCACGTTGGTGCCGGTGGCGTCCCAGTTCTTCACCAGCTTGGCCGCCACCGGGTCGGTGATGGCCGAGTACACGACCGGAATGGTCTTGGTGGAAGCAACCACGGCCTGGGCCGACGGGGTGGCGATGGCGACGATCACGTCGGGCGCGTCGCCCACGTACTTGCGGGCGATCTGGGCGGCGGTGCCCACGTTGCCCTGTGCGCTCTGGTAGGTGAACTTGAGGTTCTTGCCCTCTTCGTAGCCGGAGGCCTTGAGTTCGGCCTTCACGCCGTCGCGCACGGCGTCCAGCGCCGGATGCTCCACGATGGCCGTCACGGCCACCGACTTGGTGTCGGCCGCGAACGAAGGCGCGGCGGCCAGCATGCCGAGGGCCAGGGCCATTGCGCTGAAGGGTGTGCGAAGCAAAGCGTTTTTCACGTAGGGGTCTCCGGAGGGGAAATGGATGCGTCTGAGTGCGCCGCCGGCGGAGCCGGGGCAGGAAATCCAGCGGGCCGGGAATGCGGGCAGCAATCCCGGCGCTCGGAGTCTAGATCGTACTTTGCACAATTAAGGTGCATGAAAGGTCCGGACTTACCCCGCTTTGCACCATAAAATTGCATCCGTAAAGGATGGAGAGAAATGAAATTGCATGACGTCGAACTCGACAGGATCGACCGTCGGATTCTCGAGCACCTGCAGACGAACGGCCGGGCGTCGAATCTGGAGCTGGCGGAGGTGGCCAATCTTTCGCCCGCCCAGTGCCTGCGGCGCCATCGGCGGCTCGAAGAACTGGGGCTGGTCCACGGCTACGCGGCGCGGCTGAATGCGCGCCGGGTCGGTCTTGGAGTGATCGCCTTCATCCACGTGACCATGGCGCGCGGCCATGTCGACGAACTGCCCAAGTTCCAGGACCTGATCGCCGACATGAAGCAGATCCTGGAGTGCTATTCGGTGACTGGCGACTTCGACTACGTGCTCAAGGTCGTCGCGCAGGACCTGGAGTCGCTCTCGCAGTTCCTGATGCACACGCTGATGCACATGCCCGGGGTGTCGGCGGTGCGTTCCAGCGTGTGCCTCAACGAGATCAAGTTCACCACGGCGCTGCCGCTGGAGTGAGGGCGGCGCGGCGCTTCGATCAGCTCTGCACGCCGGGAATCGGCGAGGCGGGCGACGAAGGCACGATGGGCGCCGGGGCCTCTGGAGCGGCCGCCATCACCATCGTCGGCACCGCCAGCGGCAGCGAGGCCTTCTTCAGCTCGTCGAGGATCACGAACAGCAGGTCGCTGCGCACCCCGCCCGCCAGACGGGGGCTCGCCACGTAGGCGATGGCCTGGAAGATCAGCAGCCCGTTCTCTATGCCTTCGAGCGTGAGCGACGGCGCCGGCGTTTCCAGCACGCCTTCATGCGCCTTGCAGGCCGCCAGGATCAGCTCGCGCACGCGCTGCGCGTCGGTGGTCAGCGGCATCGGCAGGCGGATCAGCACGCGGCCCTCGGCGTTGGCCAGGGTCATGTTGCGCACGGTCTTGGTGATGAACTCCGAATTCGGCACGATCAGCGTGGAGCGGTCGCCCAGCTGGATTTCGGTGGCGCGCACGTTGATGCGGCGCACGTCGCCCTCGGCCGTGCCCAGCACCACCCAGTCGCCCACCTTCACCGGCTGCTCCGCCAGCAGGATCAGCCCCGAGATGAAGTTCTGCACGATCGCCTGCAGGCCGAAGCCGATACCCACCGACAGCGCGCTCGCCACCCACGCGATGCGTTCGATGCCGATGCCCAGCGCCGACAGCGTGAACGCGATCACCAGGATGCCGCCGACATAGCCCAGCAGCGTGGTGATGGAGCTTTGCATGCCCGGCTCGAACTGCGTGTTCGGCAGGTAGCTGCGCGTGAGCCAGCGCTTGAACACCCGCAGCACGATGAAGCCCACCACCGCCACCGTCAGCGCGCTGAGGATCGCGCCCGGCACCAGCTGGAATTCGCCCACCTTCACGCCGGAGCCGAGCTTGCCGCCGCGCTGGAACACCTCGCCAGGCGATGTGCCCAGCGGCGCGGCCAGCGCGATCAGCATGTACACGAACAGCGCGACGCGGCTGATGCCCGACAGCACCGTGGCCGCCTGGTCCAGCGTCTGCGGCGCGAGGCCGAAGCTCTTCTGCAGCTTCTGGCCGAAGGTGCTGCGCGACGACACGATGGCCATGAAAACGTCGTCGGCGAACTTGAACAGCACGTAGAAGGCCGCCGCCACGATGCCGGTCCAGGTGAGCTGCGAGGCCAGGAAGCTGCCCAGCGCCACATAGCCCAGCCCCACCAGCACCCAGATGGCGATCATCAGCGCGCCGATCAGCGCCACCAGCAGGCCGACCCACATCGGCCGCTCGGGCAGGCCGGCCTCGGGAGCGTCCGCGCGCAGGGCCTTGAGCCGGTAGATCACCGTGCCCACAAGCGCGGTGAGGATGAGCGCAGTGAGCACGTGCGTGGCCACCACGGCTGCAAAGCTGGCGTCGATCAGCGCGTTGATTTCGGCCGGCGTCCAGGCCAGCGCCGCCACCAGCGCCACCAGCCAGGGTAGCGCGGCGAGCCTGCTGGCCGTGGCATTGGGAATCGGCGGCAGCCGCCATGACGGCCGGGAGGTGGCCAGCAGCGCACGGCCCAGGCCGATGACGAAGGCCATGAAGGTCAGCGCCTGCGCCGACGACTGCAGCGCCTTGCGCGCCTGCGGGTCCCATGTGGCGTGCGCCTTGAGCACCTCCACGAAGCCGTGCGCGGCCACAGCCACCAGCAGCACATGGCTGCCCACGATCCCGATCACCAGCAGCGAGCGTCGCAGCCGGCCGGCGGGCAGCATCCGGGTCGCGAGCCGGGTGAGCAGGCGCTCGGCGCCCCAGACGCCCAGCCACGCCAGCAGCAACGCGCCGATGAGCGTCGCGATCACCAGTGTGAGCGACGCGGGTGCCAGCGCCTGGTCGAAACCCGCGCTGAGCGCCGAGCCCATGACCCGCAGCCGTTCCAGGTCGTCGGGCCAGGCGTCCTGCAGATCGGTCCAGAACTGGCCGGTGAGCGGCGAGGCGGCGCGCTCGGTGAGCTGTGCCTCGAACAGTTCCCGGCGCTGCGTGACGAGGTCGGTGCCACGCTGGCGCACATCGACCGACAGCAGGCGCGCGAGCCGGATGTCGGCGTCCAGCGCGTTGCGCTCCTTGGTCAGGCGCGCGCGCTGGCGGGTGATGTCGGGGTCTTCGGTGGCGCCGGCCGCGGGCGGATTGCCGAGTTCGCCCAGCCGGGCGTTCAGGTCGGCCAGCTCGCCTGTGCGCGCGGCGACGAACTTGTCGGCCTGCGTGCCGATGTCGTTGATCTGCGCAAGCAGCTTGCGCGCGTCATCGTCGGTCTCCGCGGCGGCACTGAGCTTGTTGAACTGGGCGCGCAGGTCGGAGACCGTGGGCGCCGGAGCGGCGGCTGTGGCGGTGCCGCTGTTGTTGCTGCTGTCGGGCTGCGCCATTGCGCCGCCGCACATCAGCAGCGCGGCAAGGCAGAAGGTCGCGAAACGTAGGGTCCAACTCATGGCCGCATCATAGAAGCCGCCATTTCGTAAGAGCCGGTAAGAAATGCAGCCTCAGCCGGCCGGAGGAAAGAGGTCGACCCGGTCGGTGATGATGCCGTCGGTGCCGAGGTCGATCAGCCGCTGCGCGGCCCACTCGTCGTTCACCGTGTAGCTCAGGGCGCGCATGCCGGCGCCGTGCACCTGTGCGACCAGGCCGGCGTCCCACAGCGCGTGGTTGCAGACGATCGCCACGCAGCCGAGCTGCTGGGCGGCTTCGAGCCAGCCCTTCCAGAGCGAGTCGAGCAGCAGGCCGCGCGGCAGCTCGGGCTGGACCGCCTGCGCGCCTTTCAGCGAATCGACCTGGAACGAGGTGAGCAGCGGCGGCACGGCCGCGCCCTGCCACAGGCGAGCGGCTTCGCGCGCCACCACTTCGCCGGTCTCGCGCTCGACGCCCGGCGTCGGCTTGATCTCGATGTTAAGCAGGTGGCCGTTGGCCAGGCAGAAGCGCGCGATGTTCTGCAGCGTGGGCAACGGCTCGCCTGCATAGCCGCGCGAATGCCAGCTGCCGGCGTCGAGCTGAGACAGCGCGCTCCAGGGCTGCTCGCCGCCGATGCCGCGGCCGCTGGTGGTGCGGTCGAGCTTGGCGTCGTGCATCAGGAAGGGCACGCCGTCGGCGCTGAGCTTGGCGTCGCACTCGAACATGCGATAGCCGTGGGCCGCGCCCAGCTTGAAGGCGGCCAGCGTGTTTTCAGGCGCCAGCTTGCCGGCGCCGCGGTGGGCGACCCAGCGGGGGTAGGGCCAGGGCTTCAGCGCGGTCATCGGTCAATCCGCGCGTTTGCCGGAACCGGCGTCGAACCAATGCAGCTTTTCTTCGCGCGCCGCGATCTTCACCGTGTCGCCGGCCACCGGCGGGCGGTCGCCTTCGTCGGTGCGCATGATGATCTGCTCGTCGCCGATGCGGCCGTACACCAGGCGCTCGGCGCCCAGCAGCTCGACCTGCTCGACCTGCACCGACCAGCCGCTTTCGTCGAGCTTCATGTGCTCGGGGCGGATGCCCAGGATCTGGCCCGGGCGCACGCCCGGCGCGTGCTTGAGCAGGTTCATGGGCGGCGAGCCGATGAAGCTGGCCACGAAGGTGGTGGCGGGGCGGTTGTACACCTCCTCGGGCGTCGCGAACTGGTCCATCACGCCGCCGTTCATCACGATGATGCGCTGCGCCAGCGTCATGGCCTCGACCTGGTCGTGCGTGACGAACAGCGAGGTGATGCCGAGCTCGCGGTGCAGCTTCTGGATTTCGAGGCGGGTCTGTGCGCGCAGCTTGGCGTCGAGGTTCGACAGCGGCTCGTCGAACAGGAACACCTGCGGCTGGCGCACGATGGCGCGGCCCATGGCCACGCGCTGGCGCTGGCCGCCGGAGAGTTCGCGCGGCTTGCGCTCGAGCAGGTGGCCCAGCTCGAGGATCTTCGCGGCCTTGTCGACGCGCGCCTTGATCTCGGGCACCGGCACCTTGAGGATCTTCAGGCCGTAGGCCATGTTGGCGAACACCGTCATGTGCGGGTAGAGCGCGTAGTTCTGGAACACCATCGCGATGTCGCGCTCGGACGGCTCGAGGTTGTTCACCACGCGATTGCCGATGGAGATTTCACCGGCCGAGATTTCCTCGAGCCCGGCCACCATGCGCAGCAGCGTCGACTTGCCGCAGCCCGAGGGGCCGACGATGACGATGAATTCGTGGTCGGCGATCTCGGCGCTCACACCGTGGATGACCTGGTTGGCTTTCGGCCCGTGGCCGTAGCGCTTGATGACGTTGCGTAGAGAGAGAGCAGCCATTTTCAGTTCGTTCTGCGTTTATTTGTCGGTATCTACCAGGCCCTTGACGAACCACTTCTGCATCAGCACCACCACGATGCCAGGCGGCAGCATGGCCAGGACGGCGGTGGCCATGACCACGTTCCAGTCCACCGGCGATTCGCCGTTGCCGGTCATGGCCTTGATGCCGACCACGATCGGGTACATGTTCTCGCTGGTCGCGGCGATCAGCGGCCAGAGGTACTGGTTCCAGCCGTAGATGAACTGGATCACGAACAGCGCCGCGATGCTGGTCTTCGACAGCGGCAGCAGGATGTCCTTGAAGAAGCGCATGGCGCCGGCGCCGTCCACCCGGGCGGCTTCCACCAGCTCGTCGGGCACCGTCAGGAAGAACTGGCGGAACAGGAAGGTGGCCGTGGCCGAGGCGATCAGCGGCACCGAGAGCCCGGCGAAGGTGTTGATCATGCCCAGGCTGGCAACCACCTGGTAGGTCGGGCCGATGCGCACTTCGACCGGCAGCATCAGCGTGATGAAGATCAGCCAGAAGCACAGGCTGCGCAGCGGGAAGCGGAAGTACACCACTGCGAAGGCCGACAGCAGCGAGATGCTGATCTTGCCGAAGGTGATGATGAAGGTGATGACCGTGCTGACCCAGATCATGCGGGCCACCGACACGTTGGTGCTGGTGCGCCCGCCGCCGGTCAGCGCGGCCTTGTAGCTTTCCCAGAAATTGGCGCCGGGCAGGATCGGCATCGGCGCCTGCATGATTTCCTGCGGCGTGTGCGTGGAGGCGACGAAGGCCAGGTAGATCGGGAAGACCACCAGCAGCACGCCGATGATCATGATCGCGTGCGCGAGGATGCCGAGGGAGGGGCGGCGCTCAACCATGGCGGGCCTCCGTGGCTTGGAGAGTGAGTTGCATGAGGGAGGAGGTCATCAGTACTGCACCTTCTTTTCGACGTAGCGGAACTGCAGCACCGTGAGACAGATGACGATGGCCATCAGCACCACCGACTGCGCGGCCGCGCCGCCGAAGTCCATGCCGCGGAAGCCGTCGAAGTACACGCGGTAGACCAGCGTGGCGGTGTCCTTGCCGGGACCGCCCTGCGTGGTGGCGTCGATGATCGCGAAGGTGTCGAAGAAGGCGTACACCATGTTGATCACCAGCAGGAAGAAGGTGGTGGGCGTGAGGAGCGGGAACTGGATGGTCCAGAAGCGGCGCATCGGGCGCGCGCCGTCGATGGCCGCGGCCTCGATCAGCGACTTGGGGATCGACTGCAGGCCTGCCAGGAAGAACAGGAAGTTGTACGAGATCTGCTTCCAGACCGCCGCCATCACGACCAGCGCCATCGCGTCGCCGCCGTTGAGCAGGTGGTTCCAGCTGAAGCCCATTTTCTTGAGCCAGTAGGCGACGATGCCGATCGACGAGGAAAACATGAACGACCACAGCAGGCCGGTGACGACCGGCGCCACCGCGTACGGCAGGATCAGCACGCTGCGGTAGAAGCGCGAGCCACGCACCACGCGGTCGGCAAAGACGGCCAGCACCAGCGCGATGGCCAGGCCCAGCACCGTCACCAGCGTCGAAAAGATCAGCGTGGTCTGGAACGACGCCATGTAGGTGCTGTCGTTCCACAGCGTCACGAAGTTGTCGAGGCCGACCCATGTGACCGAGTTGCCGAAGGCATCCTGCTGCTGCAGCGATTGCACCAGCGCCTGGCCGGCGGGCCAGAAAAAGAAGACGCCGACGATGATCAGCTGCGGGGCGAGTAAAGCCCAGGGCAGCCAGCTCGAGCGGAAGAGGACGCGTTTTTCCATGGGAGGGACGTTCAGGTCACAGACACACTAAATAAGCAAACAGCCAGCACTGCACGGGGGCAGGCTGGCTTGCGATGTTAAAACGAACCGAAACGAACATTCGTTCGCGCCGATTCGCCGGGTGCAGAGCTTACTTGTTTGCGGCCTGGAATTTCACCAAAAGTTCGTTTCCGCGCTTGACGGCGCTGTCCAGGGCTTCCTTCGGGGTCTTCTTGCCGGTCCAGATCAGCTCGGTTTCCTCGTCTTCGATCGCGCGGATCTGGGGCAGGTTGCCCAGGCGCACGCCGCGCGACTTGTCGGTGGTCTTCTTGATCATCTGGTTCACGGCCACGTCGGTGCCCGGGTTTTCCTTGTAGAAGCCGGTCTTCTCGGTCAGCTCATAGGAAGCCATGGTGATCGGCAGGTAGCCGGTGCGCATGTGGCTCTCGGACTGGACCTTGGGGCTCGACAGGAAGGTGAAGAACGCGGCCACGCCCTTGTAGTTGGCGGCCGGCTTGCCCGACATCACCCACAGGCTGGCACCACCGACGATGGTGTTCTGCGGCGCGCCCTGCACGTCCGGGTAGTACGGCAGCGCCGATTCGGCGAACTTGAACTTGGCGTCGCGCTTCACGCTGGCGTAGCTGCCGGACGAGCCGATGAACATCGCGCATTCACCCGAGGTGAACGAGGTGATGGGCTTGCTGGCGCGGCCCTTGTAGACGAACAGGCCCTGCTTGGACATGTTGGCCAGGTTCTCGAAGTGGCGAACGTGCAGCGGCGAGTTGAATTCCAGGCGGGCGTCGAGGCCTCCGAAGCCGTTGTTCTTGGTGGCGTACGAGGTGTTGTGCCAGGCCGAGAAGCTCTCGAGCTGGGCCCAGCTCATCCACGAGGTGGTGAACGGGCACTGGTTGCCGCTGGCCTTGAGCTTGGCGGCGGCCGCAACGACTTCAGGCCAGGTGGCGGGGGCCTTTTCGGGGTCCAGGCCGGCGGTCTTGAAGGCGTCCTTGTTGTAATAGAACACCGTCGTCGAGCTGTTGAACGGGAACGACAGCATCTGGCCGTTGGGGGCCGTGTAGTAGCCGGCCACGGCGGGAATGTAGGCCTTGGGGTCGAACTTCTGGCCGCCTTCCTTCATGACGTCGGCCACGGGCTTGATGGCGCCCTTGGAGTACATCATGGTGGCGGTGCCCACTTCGAACACCTGGAGGATGTCGGGCGCGTTGCCCGAGCGGAAGGCGGCGATGCCGGCGGCCATGGACTGGTCGTACTCGCCCTTGTAGGTGGGAACGACCTTGTAGTCCTTCTGGCTCTCGTTGAACTGCTTGGCCAGGTCGTTGACCCAGTCGTTCAGGGCGCCATCCATCGAATGCCACCACTGGATTTCAGTCTGGGCCTGGGCGAGAACTGGCATCACCAGCGAGGTGGCCAGCGCCGAAGCGATGGCGAGCGTCTTGAAGCGCATGAAGAAAACTCCTGAGGGGTTTGAGAAACCCGCGATATTAGGTTACGAATATGAACGTTTCGCGGCGATTGTTTTCGCATGAACGCGATTTCACTCAAACCGGGGAAACCCTTTTGACCATCCGCGCTCCTGTTTGGTGCATCGGCTTGCTGCGCTGCACCATGCTAGCCTTCGAGGATGAGCAAAACCTCTCTCGACAAAAGCAAGATCAAGTTCCTTCTTCTTGAGGGCATTCATCCTTCGGCCATCGAGGTGATCCGCGAGGCTGGCTACAGTCAGATCGAGACCCTGCCCAAGGCCCTGCAGGGCGAAGAACTCAAGGCCAAGCTGGCCGACGTGCACTTCCTGGGCATCCGGTCGCAAAGCCAGCTCACGGCCGACGTGCTGTCGGCCGCGCCCAAGCTGGTGGCGGTGGGCTGCTTCTGTATCGGCACCAACCAGGTCGACCTGGACGCCGCCCGCGAGCGCGGCGTGGCGGTTTTCAACGCTCCCTACTCCAACACCCGCTCGGTGGCCGAACTGGTGCTGGCCGAGGCAATCCTGCTGCTGCGCGGCATCCCGGAGAAAAATGCCCTGGCGCACCGCGGCGGCTGGCTCAAGTCGGCCGTCAATTCGCACGAAATCCGCGGCAAGACGCTGGGCATCGTGGGCTACGGCTCCATCGGCACCCAGCTTTCGGTGCTGGCCGAAGCGCTGGGCATGCACGTGGCGTTCTACGACGTGGTCAGCAAGCTGCCGCTGGGCAATGCCCGCCAGGTGCCCAAGCTGCACGACCTGCTGGCGCAGAGCGACATCGTGACACTGCACGTGCCCGAGCTGCCCTCCACCAAGTGGATGATCGGCGAGGCCGAAATCGCCGCCATGAAGCCGGGCGGCATCCTGATCAACGCCGCGCGCGGCACCGTGGTCGAAATCGATGCCCTGGCCAGCGCCATCAAGGCCAAGAAGCTCTGGGGCGCCGCCATCGACGTGTTCCCGGTCGAGCCAGGCAGCAACAAGGACGAGTTCGTGTCCCCGCTGCGCGGCCTGGACAACGTGATCCTGACTCCGCACGTCGGCGGCTCGACCATGGAGGCGCAGGCCAACATCGGCGGCGAAGTGGCCGAGAAGCTGGTCAAGTACAGCGACAACGGCACCTCTATCTCGTCGGTCAACTTCCCCGAGGTGGCGCTGCCCGCGCACCCCGGCAAGCACCGGCTGCTGCACATCCACAGGAACGTGCCGGGCGTGCTGTCCGAGATCAACAAGATCTTCTCGGACAACAACATCAACATCGCCTCGCAGTACCTGCAGACCAACGAGAAGGTCGGCTACGTGGTGATGGACATCGATGCCGCTTCGTCCGACCTGGCGCTGGAGAAGCTGGCCAAGGTGAACGGCACCATCCGCAGCCGCGTGCTGTTCTGAATCCGAGTCTTCCGGGGGCGTGGGGGGCGGGGCGCCCCCACCGACGCCGCGCCTAGCACAAGGCCGCAGCAAGCACCACGAGGCAAGACCCCAGTCGCTGCCCTAAAATCTACGGCCCGGCTGAATGGGCGCGCAGCGCCTGGCCGAGGCGCCACCCCGATGAATGCTCCGACCGCGTTGAATACGCTGTTGTCACAGGCCGCAGAGCCTGTGCGACTGCGCGAGATCCCGTACAACTACACCAGTTTCTCCGACCGCGAGATCGTGATTCGCCTGCTCGGCGAACGCGGCTGGGACCTGCTCCAGACCCTGCGCGCCGAGCGCCGCACCGGCCGATCGGCGCGCATGCTCTACGAGGTGCTGGGCGACATCTGGGTCGTGCAGCGCAACCCCTACCTCGTCGACGACCTGCTCGACAACCCGCGCCGGCGCGGCCAGCTGGTCGATGCGCTCAAGCACCGCCTGGCCGAAGTGCAAAAGCGCCGCACCCCCGACAGCGACCTGCCGCGCGACCAGCTCGTGGGCGAGCTCACCGGCCTGGTGGGCGACGCGGTGGCGGCCTTCGACACCCGGTTCCGCGACGTCGCCGCCATGCGCCGCAAGGCCACGCGGGTGCTGCGCCGTCTTACGGCCAAGGACAACATCAAGTTCGACGGCCTGTCGCGCGTGTCGCACGTGACGGACGCAACCGACTGGCGCGTGGAGTACCCCTTCGTCGTGCTGTGCCCCGACACCGAGGCCGAGATGGCGTTGCTGGTCAAGGGCTGCATCGAGCTGGGCCTGACCATCATCCCGCGCGGGGGCGGCACCGGCTACACCGGCGGCGCCATTCCGCTGACCTGGAAGAGCGTGGTCATCAACACCGAGAAGCTCGAGGCGATGACCGAGGTCGAGCATGTTTCGCTGCCCGGCCTGGAAGCGCCCGTGCCCACCATCTGGACAGAGGCCGGCGTGGTCACCCAGCGCGTGGCCGATGCGGCCGAGCGCGCGGGCTTCGTGTTCGCGGTCGATCCGACCTCGGCGGAAGCCTCTTGTGTCGGTGGCAACGTGGCCATGAACGCGGGCGGCAAGAAGGCCGTGCTTTGGGGCACGGCGCTCGACAACCTCGCCTCGTGGCGCATGGTCACGCCGCAGGCCGAATGGCTGGAGGTCACGCGCATCGGCCACAACCTTGGCAAGATCCACGACGCCGAGAGCGCCGTGTTCGAGCTGCAGTACTACGCGGCCGACGGCAAGACCAAGCTGCGCACCGAGCGCCTCGACATCCCGGGCCGCACCTTCCGCAAGGAAGGCCTCGGCAAGGACGTGACCGACAAGTTCCTCTCGGGCCTGCCAGGCATCCAGAAAGAGGGCTGCGACGGCCTCATCACCAGCTGCCGCTGGGTGGTGCACCGCATGCCGGCGCACACCCGCACCGTTTGCCTCGAATTCTTCGGCAACGCCAAGGACGCGGTGCCCAGCATCGTCGAGATCAAGGACTTCATGTTCGCCGAGCAGAAGCGCTCCGGCGTGCTGCTGGCCGGCCTGGAGCACCTGGACGACCGCTATCTGAAGGCCGTGGGCTACGCCACCAAGTCGAAGAAGCACGGCGGCCTGCCGAAGATGGTGCTGTTCGGCGACATCGCCGGCGACGACGCCGATGCGGTGGCCCGTGTCACCTCTGAAGTGGTGCGCATCGCCAATTCGCGCAGCGGCGAAGGCTTCATCGCCATCAGCCCCGAGGCGCGCAAGAAGTTCTGGCTCGACCGCAAGCGCACGGCCGCCATCAGCAAGCACACCAACGCCTTCAAGATCAACGAAGACGTGGTGATCCCGCTGCCGCGCATGGCCGAGTACAGCGACGGCATCGAGCGCATCAACATCGAGCTGTCGCTGCAGAACAAGCTCGCGCTGACCGACGAGCTCGAAGCATTCCTCACCCGCGGCAACCTGCCGCTGGGCAAGACCGACGAC
This sequence comes from Variovorax durovernensis, assembly GCF_977011995.1. Lineage (NCBI taxonomy): Bacteria > Pseudomonadati > Pseudomonadota > Betaproteobacteria > Burkholderiales > Comamonadaceae > Variovorax > Variovorax durovernensis. The sequence goes on from NZ_CDRNCW010000001.1 coordinate 1,572,036, forward strand.
GCGCACGAGATTCCCGCGGCCGAGCTGCTCGAAGACCGCGTGGCGCAGGCCGTGGCGCTGGTGCACGAGGTGCGCGCGCTGTGGGCCGGCTGGCTGAGCAATGTCGACGCGCAGTTCGCGCAGCTGCAGGACCACACCCTGCGCGCGAGCTGGAAGACGCAGCTGCGCCAGCCGCTGCAGGAGATTTTCTCGGGCGCCGAGTTCGCGCCGATCCTGGCCGAATGCACGGCCATCCACAAGCGCGTGCTCAAGGGCCGCGTGTGGGTCGCGCTGCACATGCACGCGGGCGACGGCAACGTGCACACCAACATCCCGGTCAACAGCGACAACTACGAGATGCTGCAGACCGCGCATGCCGCGGTGGTGCGCATCATGGCGCTGGCACGCAGCCTCGACGGCGTGATCTCGGGCGAGCACGGCATCGGCATCACCAAGCTCGAGTTCCTGAGCGACGAAGAGCTGCGCCCGTTCACCGAATACAAGGCCAAGGTCGACCCCGAAGGCCGCTTCAACAAGGGCAAGCTGCTGCGCGCGCCCGCAGGCCAGGTCGAGACCCTGCATGCCGATTTGACCAACGCCTACACGCCGAGCTTCGGCCTCATGGGTCACGAGTCGCTGATCATGCAGCAGAGCGACATCGGCGCCATTGCCGACAGCGTGAAGGACTGCCTGCGCTGCGGCAAGTGCAAGCCCGTGTGCGCCACACACGTGCCGCGCGCCAACCTGCTCTACAGCCCGCGCAACAAGATCCTCGCGACCTCGCTGCTGGTGGAGGCCTTCCTCTACGAAGAGCAGACGCGGCGCGGCGTGAGCATCAAGCACTGGGAAGAGTTCGAGGACGTGGCCGACCACTGCACCGTGTGCCACAAGTGCCTCACGCCGTGCCCGGTGAAGATCGACTTCGGCGACGTGTCGATGAACATGCGCAACCTGCTGCGCAAGATGGGCCAGAAGAGCTTCAGGCCCGGCAACGCGGCCGCGATGTTCTTCCTCAACGCGACCAATCCGCAGACCATCAAGATGATGCGCGCGGGCATGGTGGGCGTGGGCTTCAAGGCGCAGCGGCTGGCCAACGACCTGCTGCGCGGCCTCGCCAAGAAGCAGACCTCGGCACCGCCGGCGTCGCTGGGCGCGGCGCCTGTCAAGGAGCAGGTGGTCCACTTCATCAACAAGAAGATGCCGGGCGGCCTGCCGAAGCAGACGGCGCGCGCGCTGCTCGACATCGAGGATGCCGACTACGTGCCGATCATCCGCAACCCGAAGGCGACCACTTCGGAAACCGAGGCGGTCTTCTACTTCCCGGGGTGCGGCTCGGAGCGGCTGTTCTCGCAGGTCGGCCTGGCAACGCAGGCCATGCTGTGGCATGCGGGCGTGCAGACGGTGCTGCCGCCGGGCTACCTGTGCTGCGGCTATCCGCAACGCGGCAGCGGCCAGTTCGACAAGGCCGAGAAGATGATCACGGACAACCGCGTGCTCTTCCACCGCGTGGCCAACACGCTGAACTACCTCGACATCAAGACGGTAGTGGTGAGCTGCGGCACCTGCTACGACCAGCTGCAGGGCTACCAGTTCGACAAGATCTTCCCGGGCTGCCGCATCATCGACATTCACGAGTACCTGCTGGAGAAGGGCATCACGCTGGCCGATGCCGGCGGTGGCGGCTACCTGTACCACGACCCCTGCCATTCGCCGATGAAGCAGCAGGACCCGATGAAGACCGTGAAGGCGCTGGTCGGCGACAACGTGCTCAAGAACGACCGCTGCTGCGGCGAGTCGGGCACGCTGGGCGTTTCGCGGCCCGACATCTCCACGCAGATCCGCTTCCGCAAGGAAGAAGAGCTGAAGAAGGGCGAGGCCGCGCTGCGCGACTCCGGCAAGGTCGGCGAGAAGGACAACGTGAAGATCCTCACCAGCTGCCCGAGCTGCCTGCAAGGCCTCTCGCGCTACGGCAACGACCTGAACAACGGCCTGCTCGAAGCCGACTACATCGTGGTCGAGATGGCCAACAAGATCCTCGGCGCCGACTGGATGCCGGCCTACGTGGCTGCCGCCAACCAGGGCGGCATCGAGCGGGTGCTGGTATGACGCGGGCGGTGCAGCAAGGCTGCGTGTTCTGCGAAGGCGCTGGCGGGCGCCTCGTGTTCGAGGGCGCGAAGCTGCGCGTCATCCATGCGGAAGAGGCGGGCTTCCCGGCCTTCTATCGCGTGATCTGGCGCGACCATGCGGCGGAGTTTTCCGACCTGGACGCAGCCGATCGCGTGCTGTGCATGGAGGCGGTGACCGTGGTCGAGCAGTGCATGCGCGAGCGGCTCAAGCCGGCCAAGATGAACATCGCCGCGCTCGGCAACATGGTGCCGCATCTGCACTGGCACGTGATCGCGCGCTTTGCCGACGACAGCCATTTCCCTGGCTCCGTGTGGGCCCCGGTGCAGCGCGAGCGCAATGCGGCGCATGAGGCGGAGATCGCCTCGCAGCTGCAGGCCCTGGAGGCTGCGATGATCGAGCGACTGGGCACAAGGAGTTTCTGATGGCAGGCTTGAAACCGGGCGCACCGACGCCGCAATCGATCACCGTTCATGGCCAGTCGCGCGTGCTCGAGGTGGGCTTCTCGGACGGCGCGAGCTTTCGCATCCCCTTCGAGCTGATGCGCATCTACTCGCCGTCGGCCGAGGTGCAGGGCCATGGCCCGGGCCAGGAAATCCTGCAGACCGGCAAGCGCAACGTGGAGCTGGTCGACCTCGAGGCCGTTGGCAACTATGCCGTGCAGCCGACCTTCAGCGACGGCCACAACACCGGCATCTACTCGTGGGACCTGCTCTACGAACTGGGCGCGAAGCAGGCCGAACTGTGGGCCACGTACGAGCACAGGCTGGCCGAGGCGGGCGTCGATCGCGACGCGCCGATGATCGAGCAGGGCGGACACGGCTGCAGCAGCCACTGAGGGCGCGCAATCGCCGCGAAAATCCGCGCGGCGCTATTGAAAAGATAGCCCTACCCTCATGAAGGGCGGGCGGAAAAAGCAACAAATGTCCGCCGTGCGCGCGGGGTCGTCGGCTTGATGTGAAGGCTTCCGGCCTAACATCGGTTGCATGAGCACCACACACTTCGGCTTCGAAACAGTCGACGAAAGCGAGAAGGCGCAACGCGTACGCGGCGTCTTCGACTCGGTCGCCTCGCGCTACGACATCATGAACGACCTGATGTCCGCGGGCCTGCACCGTGCATGGAAGGCCTATACCGTGATGGTCGCGAACGTGGGCGAAGGCTCGCGTGTCCTCGACATCGCGGGCGGCACCGGCGACCTAGCCCTGGCCTTCGCCAAGAAGGTCGGCGCCACCGGCCAGGTGGTCCACACCGACATCAACGAAGCCATGCTGCGTACCGGCCGCGACCGCCTGCTCGACGCCGGCGTGTCTTTGCCCACGATGGTCTGCGACGCCGAGAAGCTGCCTTTTCCCGACAACCACTTCGACGTGGTCACGGTGGCCTTCGGCCTGCGCAACATGACGCACAAGGACATCGCGCTCAAGGAAATGAACCGCGTGCTCAAGCCGCGCGGCAAGCTGCTCGTGCTGGAGTTCTCGAAGGTCGCCAAGCCGCTGGCCAAGGCCTACGACTGGTACTCCTTCAACGTGCTGCCGCGCCTGGGCAAGCTCGTGGCCGGCGACGACGCGAGCTATCGCTACCTGGCCGAATCGATCCGGATGCATCCCTCGCAAGAGGAGCTCAAGACCCTCATGAAAGAGGGCGGTTTCGGACATGTGGACTATCACAACATGACTGGTGGCATCGCTGCTCTCCATGTTGGAATCAAATGTTGATGAGGCGAATCTTTCGCTCAAGAGGAGACGACATGAAGAGTTTGGGTTCTTTGTTCTTGGCGGTCGCGCTGGTGCTGGGCAGTGTCCAGGCCGAAGCTGCCCGCATGGGTGGCGGCAAGTCGGTGGGGCGCCAGTCGTCCAACGTGACGCAGCGCCAGGCTACCCCGCCGGCAGCGCCCGGCGCACCCGCGCAGCAAGGCGCGTCCAACGCAGCAGCGGCCAAGCCCGGTGCCGCCGCTCCCGCGGCCGCTGCACCGAAGCGCCCCTGGGGCGCAATGCTCGGCGGTCTCGCGGCCGGCCTGGGCCTCGCATGGCTCGCACATTCGCTCGGCCTCGGCGCGGGCTTCGGCAACATCCTGCTGATCGGCCTGCTCGTGCTGGCCGGCGTGGTGGTGTGGCGCATGATCAAGGCGCGCTCGCAGCAGGCCTCGGGCGCCAGCCGCCAGGGCGGTTTCGCGTTCCAGGGCGCGGGTGCCAGCCCGAGCAATGCCAGCGCGCCGGTGCAGTACAGCCCGGCCAACGTGGGCAACGATGCATCGGCACGCCCATGGGAGCGCAATGCGACCGCATTCGACGCAACGCCAGCGGCCGGTCACGGCAGCAGCCTTTCCGCGGCAGGTGCGGCGGCCGGCGGCAGCATGATCGGCTCGGCGCTCGGCGGTTCGCAGTCGTGGGGTATTCCCGCCGGCTTCGATGTCGAGGGCTTCCTCGGTGCCGCCAAGCGCAACTTCGTGACGCTGCAGGACGCATGGGACCGCGCCGACGTGTCGATGCTGCGCTCCATGATGACCGACAGCATGGTCGACGAGATCCGTTCGCAGCTGGCCGATCGTGCCAGCCACACCGGTGGCGCATCGAACAAGACCGAGGTTGTGATGCTCGACGCCAAGCTGCTCGGCATCGAGGAACTGCCCGACGCCTATATGGCCAGCGTGGAGTTCTCCGGCATGATCCGCGAAGACGCCTCTGCAGGCCCCGGCCCGTTCCGCGAAGTCTGGAACATGACCAAGCCCATCAGCGGCACCAGCGGCTGGTTGGTGGCCGGCGTGCAGGCTCTGCAGTAAAGCTCGCCCCCAGGCTTCGCGCACTTCGTGCCGCTTCTCCTTCCCTCTGCCGGGGGCAACACCAGCAGGCCGGCAAAGCCGGTTCTGCGGTGTTTCTGGAAAAGGGCATGCGGTCCATGAGTCGCGGGGCGCTACAGTGACAGGATAATGGGGACTATGGCCACACCATCGTCCCCTTTTTCTTTTCTCGGCGACCTCTTCAATCGCATCGGCGAACGCCTCCAGCCGCCTGACTGGGCAGTCCACGAGATCCAGCACCGCGCGGTCCTGTTCCTGAACCACGTGCTGCAGCAGGAGCCTGAAGCCCAGCAGCGGCTTCTGCGCCAGCAGGGGCGTGTGGTGCGCTTCCAGTGGCGCTTCGTGACCATGGAGCTGGTGGCCACGCCGGCCGGGCTGCTCGACCTGGCCCCTGCAGGTTCGGTGCCCGAGCTCACGCTCACCGTCACCGAAGACTCCCCCTTCGACATCGCCCGCGCCACGCTGCGCGGCGACAAGCCCTCGGTGCAGATCATCGGCGACGTGCAGCTGGCCGCCGAGGTCAACTGGCTGGTCGATCATGTGCGCTGGGACATCGAGGACGACCTTGCCCGCGTGATCGGCGACGTGCCCGCGCACACGCTCGGCAACGCCGTGCGGCGCGTGGCGGGCGCGCTGCGCCAGTTCGTCGGCGACCGCACGGCGCGCGCCGGCGCTTCGACGACCGGCTCGGCGAGCAACGCCGAATGAGGCGCTTCTATCGCGGCTTGTTCATCGTCTGGGTCGCGCTGCGCTACGGCCTCGACGAGCTCGTGCTCACGAGCTTCCAGAAGCCCTGGCTGCGCGTGGTCGCGCGCATCGTGTCCTTCGGCCGCAACCTCGACGCGCCGCGCGGCCAGCGGCTGCGCGAGGCGCTCGAGAGGCTTGGCCCCATCTTCGTGAAGTTCGGCCAGGTGCTGTCGACCCGGCGCGACCTGCTGCCGCCCGACATCGCCGACGAGCTGGCCTTCCTGCAGGACCGCGTGCCGCCGTTCCCATCGGCGGTGGCCATTGCGACCATCGAGCGCGCGTTCCGCCGTCCGGTGGGCGACGTGTTCGTTCAGTTCGACGAGACGCCCATCGCCAGCGCATCGATCGCCCAGGTGCACTTCGCGACCATCCGCACCAATGACGGCGAACTGCGCGAAGTCGCGGTCAAGGTGCTGCGCCCCAACATGCGCGGCGTGATCGAGAAAGACCTGGCGCTCATGGCCATGATGGCCGGCTGGGTCGAAGGCCTTTCGGCGGACGGCAAGCGCCTGAAGCCGCGCGAGGTGGTCGGCGAGTTCGACAAGTACCTGCACGACGAGCTCGACCTGGTGCGCGAGGCCGCCAACGCGGCCCAGCTGCGCCGCAACATGTCCGAGCTCGACCTGGTGCTGATCCCCGAGATGTTCTGGGACTTCTGCCATCCCGAGGTCATCGTGATGGAGCGCATGAAGGGCGTGCCCATCGCGCAGATGGACCGCCTGCGCGCGGCCGGCGTCGACATTCCCAAGCTGGCGCGCGACGGCGTCACGATCTTCTTCACGCAGGTGTTCCGCGACGGCTTCTTCCATGCCGACATGCACCCCGGCAACATCCAGGTGAGCCTGGAGCCCGAGACCTTCGGGCGCTACATCTCGCTGGACTTCGGGATCATCGGCACGCTGACCGAGTCGGACAAGGAATACCTGGCGCAGAACTTCGTGGCCTTCTTCCGGCGCGACTACAAGCGCGTGGCCGAGCTGCACCTCGAAAGCGGATGGGTGCCGGTAGGCACCCGCATCGACGAGCTGGAGGCGGCCATCCGCACCGTCTGCGAGCCGTACTTCGACCGGCCGTTGAAGGAAATCTCGCTGGGCATGGTGCTGATGCGCCTGTTCCAGACCTCGCGCCGCTTCCACGTCGAGATCCAGCCGCAGCTGGTGCTGCTGCAGAAGACACTGCTCAACATCGAGGGACTGGGCCGCAACATCGACCCCGAGCTGGATCTCTGGGCCACCGCCAAGCCTTTCCTCGAGAAGTGGATGGTCGACCAGATCGGCCCCAAGAAACTGTTCCAGCAGCTCAGGGCCGAAGCGCCCAGGTACGCCAAATTGCTGCCCCAATTGCCGCGGCTGCTGCACGATTTCCTTGAAAATCGGCCCGCCGACAACCGCCGCGAGCTGCTCGAACTGCTGGCCGAGCAGAAACGCACGAATCGGTTGTTACAAACCATCGTCTACGGTGGCATAGGTTTTGTATTGGGGTTGCTCGCCATGCAGTTGCTGGTGCGCGTGCGTCTGTTCTAGAGGAGTTTCCGTCGTGCTGCTGACGTTGGTCATCGTCTATCTGCTTGTCACCATCGCGATCGGCCTCTACGCCGCCAAGCGGGTGAAGAACACCACCGACTTCGCCATTGCCGGGCGGCACCTGCCGCTGTTCATGATCGTCACGACCACGTTCGCCACGTGGTTCGGCTCCGAAACGGTGCTCGGCATCCCGGCCAAGTTCATCGAGGGCGGGCTCAACGGCGTGGTCGAAGACCCGTTCGGCGCGGGCACCTGCCTGATCCTGGTGGGCCTGTTCTTCGCGGGCAAGCTCTACCGCATGACCCTGCTGACCATCAGCGACTACTACCGCGAGCGCTATGGCCGCACGGTGGAAGTGGCGTGTTCGCTGATCATCATGCTGAGCTACCTGGGATGGGTGTCGGCGCAGGTCACGGCGCTGGGGCTGGTGTTCAACCTGCTGTCGGCCGGCGTCATCAGCATACCGATGGGCATGGTGATCGGGGTGATCTCGATCCTGGCCTACACGCTGTTCGGCGGCATGTGGTCGGTGGCCGTGACCGACTTCATCCAGATGATCATCCTGGTGGCCGGCCTGGCCGTGATCGCCATGTTCGCGGGCTCCATGGCCGGCGGCGCCGACAAGGTGGTGGCCTTCGCGGTCAGCAAGGACCTCTTCAAGTTCTGGCCCGAGCCCAGCTGGCACGACATGGTGTTCTTCTTCGCGGCCGCCATCACCATGATGCTCGGCTCCATTCCGCAGCAGGACGTGTTCCAGCGCGTGATGTCGGCCAACAGCGTGAAGGCTGCCACGCGCGGCCCGGTCATCGGCGGCCTGGCGTACATCCTGTTCGCCTTCGTGCCGATGTTCCTGGTGGCCAGCGCACTGCTGATCATGCCGGAGCAGACCGCCACGCTGCTCAAGGAAGATCCGCAGAAGGTGCTGCCCACGCTGGTGCTGCAGAAGATGCCGTTCGTGATGCAGGTGCTGTTCTTCGGCGCGCTGCTGTCGGCCATCAAGTCGACCGCCTCGGCCACCTTGCTGGCGCCCAGCGTCACTTTCACCGAGAACATCTGGCGCCAGTTCCGCCCGGCCGGGACCGACCGCCAGAACCTCATGACGATGCGCATCACGGTGCTGCTGTTCAGCGCCGCGGTGCTGGCCTATGCCATCCGCATGCAGGGCACGCCGATCTACGAACTGGTGTCGGGTGCCTACCAGGTGCCGCTGGTGGGTGCCTTCGTGCCGCTGGTCTGCGGCCTGTACTGGCGCCGCGCCACCACGCAGGGCGCCATCGCCTCCATCGCGCTGGGCATCGGCGTGTGGCTGCTGTTCCTGGCCGTGCCGGCTTGGGGCGCTGTGTTTCCGGCGCAACTGGCGGGCGTGCTGTGCTCGTTCGTGGGCATGGTGGCCGGCTCGCTGCTGCCGCAATGGCTAGTGGACACTCACACGCCGCATCGGCCTTTGGCCACGGAACCGGCTTGAGACTGAGGCCCGGCGCCCATGCCGGGCCCTCTTTGGCGGGGGCGCCCCTATAATCGAGGGCTTTGCGAGCGGCAGCTGCGCCGCTTTTTCCCCACCCGATTTCCCATGCCCATCTACGCCTACAAGTGCAGCGCCTGCGGCTTTGCCAAAGACGCTTTGCAGAAGATGTCCGACGCGCCCCTGACGGTGTGCCCGGCGTGCGGCGCGAGCGCGTTCGAGAAACAGGTCACCGCCGCCGGCTTCCAGCTCAAGGGTTCGGGCTGGTACGTGACCGACTTCCGCGATGGCGGCGGCAAGAAGTCCGAGCCCGCCACGGCGCCCGCCTCGAGCGACGGTGCCAAGCCCGCCGACTCCGCGCCGGCCGCGTCCTCAACCACCGCCGCCCCGAGCCCCGCTCCTGCGGCCCCGGCGCCCGCGCCGGCTCCCGCAAGCAGCGACTGATCGACCGCCATGCTCGCCCTGCGCAAATGGTTGTTCTCCGGCTTGCTGGTGATCGTTCCGCTGTTCATCACCCTGGCGGTGCTGAAGTGGATCATCGACACGCTGGACCAGACGCTCTGGGTTCTGCCCGGCGCCTGGCAGCGCTGGCTGTACGACAACAACATCCGCGGGCTGGGCGTGCTGCTCACGCTGGCCATCCTGCTGGTGGTCGGCGCCATCGCCAGCAACTTCGTGGGCAAGCGCCTGCTCGGCTGGGGCGACGCCGTGGTGCGCCGCATTCCGGTCGTGCGCTCCATCTATTCCAGCGTCAAGCAAGTCTCGGACACGCTGTTCTCCGAGAACGGCAATGCGTTCCGCACGGCAGTGCTGATCCAGTGGCCGCGCGAAAACGTCTGGACCATCGCCTTCGTGACCGGTGCGCCGGGCAACGAAGTGGCTGCGCACCTGGGCAACGAGGACTTTCTCAGCGTCTACGTGCCCACCACGCCCAACCCCACGGGCGGCTATTTCGTGATGCTCAAGCGCAGCGACTGCATCGAACTCAAGATGAGCGTGGACGAAGCGCTCAAGTACATCGTCTCGATGGGGGTGGTCGTTCCCGGCGGCCCCGCCGTGCTGGCGACCAAGCCATCCAACTCATAAAAACGAACGCGCCGCCAAGGCGCCGGAAGTCCTCTCTATGGCCATGCGTACTCACTATTGCGGTCTCGTGACCGAAGCCCTGATGGGCCAAACCGTTACCCTGTGCGGCTGGGTCAACCGTCGCCGCGACCACGGCGGCGTGATCTTCGTCGACGTGCGCGACCGCGAAGGTTATGTGCAGGTGGTGTGCGACCCCGATCGCGCCTCCACCTTCGCCGTGGCCGAGAACCTGCGCAACGAGTTCTGCGTGCAGATCACCGGCCTGGTGCGCGCGCGCCCTGAAGGCACGACCAACGACCAGCTCAAGAGCGGCAAGATCGAAGTGCTGTGCCACGAGCTGAAGGTGCTGAACCCCTCGGTCACGCCCCCGTTCCTGCTGGACGACGACAACCTGTCGGAAACCACCCGCCTCACGCACCGCGTGCTCGACCTGCGCCGACCGGCCATGCAGCGCAACATGATGCTGCGCTACAAGGTGACGATGGAAACCCGCAAGTTCCTCGATGCCAACGGCTTCATCGACATCGAGACGCCGATGCTCGGCAAGTCCACGCCCGAAGGCGCGCGCGACTACCTCGTGCCCAGCCGCGTGCATGACGGCAGCTTCTTCGCGCTGCCGCAGTCGCCCCAGCTGTTCAAGCAGTTGCTGATGGTGGCCGGCTACGACCGCTACTACCAGATCGTGAAGTGCTTCCGCGACGAAGACCTGCGCGCCGACCGCCAGCCCGAATTCACGCAGATCGACATCGAGACCTCCTTCCTCGCCGAAGAAGAAATCCGCGAGATGTTCGAAGGCATGATCCGCAACGTGTTCCGCAACGCGGCGGGCATCGATCTGCCGGTGTTCCCGACGATGACGTACGCGGACGCGATGTTCAAGTACGGCTCCGACAAGCCCGACCTGCGCGTGAAGCTCGAGTTCACCGAACTCACCGAGCTGATGAAGCGCGTGGAGTTCAAGGTGTTCTCCAACGCAGCCACCATGGCCGGCGGCCGCGTGGTCGCGCTGCGCGTGCCTGGCGGCGGTGCCGAGGGCGGCCTGTCGCGCGGTGAAATCGACGCGTACCAGGAATTCGTCAAGATCTACGGCGCCAAGGGCCTGGCCTACATCAAGGTCAACGACGCCGCAGCCGGCCGCGAGGGCCTGCAAAGCCCCATCGTCAAGAACCTCGACGACAACGCGCTGGCCGAGATCATCGCCCGCACGGGTGCGCGCAACGGCGACATCCTGTTCTTCGGCGCCGACAAGGAAAAGGTCGTCAACGACGCCATCGGCGCGCTGCGCATCAAGATCGGCCACAGCGCCTTCGGCAAGAAGAGCGGCCTGTTCGACGACCGCTGGGCACCGCTGTGGGTGGTCGACTTCCCGATGTTCGAGTTCGACGAGGAAGGCCAGCGCTGGAGCGCCGTGCACCACCCGTTCACCGCGCCGAAGGACGGCCATGAAGACCTCATGGACACCGCCCCCGAGAAGTGCATCGCCAAGGCCTACGACATGGTGCTCAACGGCATCGAGATGGGCGGCGGTTCGGTGCGTATCCACCGCGAGGAAGTGCAGAGCAAGGTGTTCCGCGCGCTGAAGATCAGCGCCGAAGACGCGCAGCTCAAGTTCGGCTTCCTGCTGGATGCGCTGCAGTACGGCGCCCCGCCGCACGGCGGCATCGCCATCGGCCTGGACCGCCTGGTCATGCTGATGACCGGCGCCGAATCGATCCGCGACGTGATCGCCTTCCCCAAGACCCAGCGCGCGCAAGACCTGCTGACGCAGGCGCCGAGCCCGGTCGACGAGAAGCAGCTGCGCGAGCTGCACATCAAGCTGCGGAACACGCCCCAGGCGGCTTGACGCAGCCATGACGACCAGCCCCCGGCCCTGGAAGATCCCGGAGTCGGTGCTGGTCGTGATCCACACGCCGGCGCTCGATGTGCTGCTGATCCGACGTGCGGACGCCGAAACCGACTTCTGGCAGTCGGTCACCGGCAGCAAGGACCTGGCCGACGAGCCGCTGGCGCTTACCGCGGCGCGCGAGGTGGCCGAGGAAACCGGCATCCAGTGCGGCGAAGGCACGGCGCTGGCCTCGCAGCTGGTCGACTGGCAGCTGCGCAACGTCTACGAGATCTATCCCCGCTGGCGCGCCCGCTACGCGCCCGGCGTCACGCACAACACCGAGCACCTGTTCGGCCTCTGCGTGCCCGAGCGGCTGATGCCGGTGCTGGAGCCCCGCGAGCACACCGCGTGGCAATGGCTGCCCTACCAGCAAGCCGCGGACGCCTGTTTTTCCCCGTCGAACGCCGAAGCCATTCTGTTGCTGCCAGAATTTGCGCGATGAACCAGCCGGCAGCACCAGCAGCACCAGCGCAAAGCCTCCGGGTCGCGACCTACAACATCCACAAGGGTGTGCAGGGCATCGGACCGGCGCGCAGGCTCGAGATCCACAACCTGGGCCATGCCATCGAGCAGCTCGACGCCGACATCGTCTGCCTGCAGGAAGTGCGCAAGATGAACCGGCAGGCCGCAGCCCGCTTCGCGCACTGGCCCGAACTGCCGCAGGCCGATTTCCTCGCGCCCGAGGGCTACACCGCCGTCTACGAGACCAACGCCGTCACCCGCCACGGCGAGCACGGCAATGCGCTGCTGACGCGCTGGCCGGTGCTGCGCACCAGCCACCAGGACATCTCCGACCACCGTTTCGAGCAGCGCGGCCTGCTGCACGTGGTGATCGACGTGGAGGGCCGGCGTGTGCACGCCATCGTGGTGCACCTGGGGCTCATCAAGGGTAGCCGGGTGCGGCAGGTTGCCCGTTTGCGCGAGTTCATCGACCGCGAGGTGCCGCCCGACGAGGCCGTGGTGGTGGCGGGCGACTTCAACGACTGGGGCGCGCGCATGCGCTACGCCATGAACGCCATGGGCCTGCGCGACACCAGCGACCTGCGCGGTCCGCGCACGCTCACTTACCCGTCGCGCCTGCCGGTGGCGCAGCTCGATTTCGTCTATGGACGCAGGCTGGAGCCGCTGGCCTGCACGGTGCCGCGCGGTCCCATCTGGGCCCGCATGTCCGACCACCTGCCGCTGGTGGCCGATTTCACGCTCCTTAATTGATAGCATCGCTCCAAGAAGGGACGGGCGTTGCGGCCCCGAATGTCTGGAGCCATTCACTGGTACGATCCCCGCCATGCTGAGGAAAACCGACGTCGAACCCCTTCCCGATCGAAAAGACGACGACGAGGGTACACCCGTCTCCGTCAAGATCCGCGAGCGCATCACTGCCGCGCGCAAGCGCTTCAATGCCAACGACAACATCGCCGAGTTCATCGAGCCCGGCGAACTGGAAGCGTTGCTCGACGAGGTCGAGGTCAAGATGAAGGGCGTGCTCCAGAGCCTGGTCATCGACGTCGAGAACGACCACAACACCGACAACACCGCGCGCCGCGTCGCCAAGATGTATGTCAACGAGGTGTTCCGCGGCCGCTACGTGGCGCCGCCCTCGCTCACCGAATTCCCCAACGCCGAGCACCTGAACGAGCTGATGATCGTCGGCCCGATCACCGTTCGCAGCGCCTGCTCGCATCACTTCTGCCCGATCATCGGCAAGCTCTGGATCGGCGTGATGCCCAACGAGCACACCAACGTGATCGGCCTGTCGAAGTACGCGCGCCTGGCCGAATGGGTCATGGGCCGTCCCCAGATCCAGGAAGAAGCCGTGGTGCAACTGGCCGACCTGATCCAGGAAAAGACCCAGCCGGACGGCCTGGCCCTCGTCATGGAAGCCGAGCATTTCTGCATGGCCTGGCGCGGCGTCAAGGAAATGGACAGCAAGATGATCAACTCCGTGATGCGCGGCGTGTTCCTCAAAGACCCGAGCCTGCGGCGCGAATTCCTTTCTCTCCTTCCCCGAAAGAGCTGAGCCATGCTGGTCCGACTTCTCTACGCCAGCCGCGCCGTCGACACCAGCCCCCAGGCCATCGAGTCGATACTCGCGCAATCGCGCACGCACAACACCACCTGCGGCATTACCGGCATCCTCTGCTATGGCGCGGGCACTTTCCTGCAGGCCATCGAGGGTGGCCGCATGGCCATCAGCGAGCTCTACGGACATATCCAGCGCGACGCGCGCCACAAGGACGTGGTGCTGCTGCACTACGAGGAAATCTCCGAACGCCGCTTCGGCGGCTGGACGATGGGGCAGGTCAACCTGTCGAAGCTCAATGCCTCGACGCTGTTGAAGTACTCCGAGAAACCCGAACTCAACCCCTACGCGGTGTCTGGCAAGGTCTCGCTGGCGCTGCTCGAAGAACTGATGGCCACCGCCGCCATCGTCGGCCGCCACTGATCCAGGGGTGCCGCTCTCCGCATTCGCGCTGATCCTGCTGGCCGGGATCATCCATGCCGGCTGGAACATCGTTGCCAAGAAGGCGAACGGCGATTCGCGCTTCAGCTTCCAGACCAGCGTGTTCAACATGCTCATATGGGCGCCCGTGGGCATCACGCTGGGCTGGAACGTGGTGCCCGGCTGGGGCGTGACCGAATGGGGCTTCGTCGTGCTCAGCGGCGTGCTGCACATCTTCTATTTCGTCGTGCTGCTGCGCGGCTACCGCAAGTCGGACCTGACCGTGGTCTATCCGCTGGCGCGCGGCTCGGGGCCGCTGCTGTCGTCGCTGGTGGCAGTGCTCTTTCTCGGCGAGAAGATCAGCCTCCTGGGCGTGGCGGGCATCGCGGGCGTGGTGCTCGGCGTCTTCCTGGTGGCGGGCGGCCCGAAGCTGTGGCGCAAGGCGCATGACCCGGTGCAGCGTGAGCGGGTCCACAAGGGCATTCGCTACGGCGTGCTGACGGGCGGCTTCATCGCGGCCTACACGGTGGCCGACAGCTACGCGGTCAAGTTCCTCGCCATGTCGCCGATCCTGCTCGACTACTTCGGCAACCTCGTGCGCATCGTGCTGCTGCTGCCCGTCGCGCTGAAGGACCCGGCCACGACCGCGCGCATGTGGCGCTCGCAGTGGAAATATGCGCTGCTGGTGGCGGCGGTCAGTCCGGTGTCGTATGTGCTGGTGCTTTATGCCGTGCAGCAGGCGCCGATCTCGCACGTCGCGCCGGCGCGCGAGGTGTCGATGCTGTTCGCGGCGCTGATCGGCGGGCACCTGCTGCGCGAAGGCGACCGGCTGCTGCGGCTGCTGGGCGCGATGTTCATCGCCGCCGGCGTGGTGGCCCTCGCGCTGGGCTGAGGCAGCGCGATGCTGTTCGGCTGCGATTTCTCGAGCGCGCCGTCCGCGCGCAAGCCCATCGTCGTTGCCATCGGTGAACTGCAGGAGGGTGGCGTCGTGGTGCTCGACGGCCTGCGGCGCTTTGCCTCGCTCGACGCTTGGGGCGATTGGCTGTGCAGCACGCCCGCCTGGGTCGGCGGGTTCGACTTTCCGTTCAGCCTGCCGCGCGAGCTGGTCGAGCACCTGGGCTGGCCGCTGCAATGGGAGCCGCTGATGCTGCATTACGCCGGCCTGAGCCGCGCGCATATCCGCGACACCTTCGCGGCTTTCTGTGCGTCCCGCCCAGTCGGCGGCAAGTTCGCGCACCGCGCGGCCGACCTGCCCGCGGGGTCGAGCCCGTCGATGAAGTGGGTCAACCCGCCGGTCGCGTACATGCTGCATGCAGGCGTTCCGCGCCTCCTGGCTTCGGGGGCACGGATTCCGGCGCTGCACCCCGGCAGCCATGAAGGCCGCGTCGCGCTGGAGGCTTACCCCGGCCTGCTGGCGCGCGAGTTGATCGGCCGCCGCAGCTACAAGAGCGACGACCGGCGCAAGCAGACGCCCGAGCGCCTTGCCGCGCGCATCGATCTGCTGGCCGCGCTCGAAGCCGGTACTTCGCGGCTCGGCCTGCGGCTCGGGGTCACTGCGTCGCAACGCGCCGAACTGCTGGCCGATGCGCGCGGCGACGACATCGACGCCGTGCTGTGTCTTCTGCAGGCCGCATGGGGCCTGCAGCGCGCCGACAGCGCGGGCCCCGGCCACGGCCTGCCACAGGGCGTCGATCCTCTTGAAGGATGGATCGTCTCCGCCTGAGCCTTGTTGTCCTACATGGCTTCGGGCTTCCCGCCACGTCCGGGGTCGCGGGCCAGCGCCTAGATTGAAGTCAGTGGGTCATATCGGCCCACGGAATTTCACCCACCCTCAAAGGAAGGAAGCGACATGAACAAAGACCAAGTGGCAGGACGCGTCGAAGAAGCCAAGGGCAAGATCAAGGAAGTGACCGGCAAGGTCGTCGGCAATGAAAAGCTCCAGGGCGAAGGCCTCGCCGACCAGACCGCCGGCAAGGTGCAGAAGACCTACGGCGACGTGAAGGAAAAGACCAAGGACGCGATCAAGTCGGGCGCCGACAAGCTCTGACCCCGCTATATAGGGCTGTGCGCCTGGTGCGCGCAGCCCTTTTTTCTTTGCAGAGAGCGAACGGAGGAAATCAAATGAACAAGCATCCAGAACCCGCCACCATGCCGCATTCGCGCGCATGGCTTGCCGTGCTGGTGGCGGGCGCCGCGCTGACGCTGGCCGCCTGCGACAAGTCGGACAACCGCACCGCGGGCGAGAAGCTCGACAGCGCCGTCGCCAAGACCGAGCAGGCTGCCGATACCGCCGCAGCCAAGACCGGCGAGGCCGTGCGCGAAGCCAAGGCCAAGGTCGACGCATCCGGCACCACCGCCGAGGTCAAGCAAGGCGTGGCCAACGTCACCGAAGCCGCCAAGGAGGCGGGTGCCGCCGTGAGCGCGAAGGTCGACGATGCCGCCATCACCGCCTCGGTTTCCGCCGGCCTGGCGAAGGACCCGGACCTGAGCGCCATCAAGATCAATGTCGACACCAAGGGCGGTGCCGTGAGCCTGAAGGGCCCGGCGCCCACTGCCGCCGCGAAGGCACGGGCAGAAGAGATCGCCAAGGGCGTGCAGGGCGTGACGTCGGTGGACAACCAGCTTGAAGTGAAGAGCTGATTCCCGCGATTCGCCGCAAAAGAAAGAGCCCGGAAGTTCCGGGCTCTTTCTTTTGCGGACCCCTTTTCAGGGCCCCGAGAGATCAGGTGTGCTCAGTGCCCGAGCCAGTCCTTCAGCTCGTCGGCATGCTCTTCCTCGTCGGCGAGGATGTCTTCGAGCATGCGGCGGGTGGTCGGGTCCTTGTCGCCGATCAGGGCGATCATCTGGCGGTACGACTCGACCGCGATGCGCTCGGCAATCAGGTTGGCGCGCACCATCGACTGGAGGTCGGTGGATTCGTCGTAGGCCGCGTGGCTGCGCTCCAGCAGGTGATTGGGTGCGAAGTCGGGTTCGCCGCCCAGTTGCACGATGCGCTCGGCAATGCGGTCGGCATGGCCGGATTCTTCGTTCGCATGCACCAGGAATTCGTCGGCGATGGCCGGAGATTCCACACCGTTGGCGGTGAAGTAATGGCGCTTGTAGCGCAGCACGCAGACCAGTTCGGTGGCCAGCGCGTCGTTCAGCAGCTTGACCACGTCGTCGCGCCAGGGGCCGTAGCTGGGCGTGACGGCACCGTCGTCCAGGCTGTTGCGCGCGGCATCCAGGCCGCTCTGGTCGAGCACCAGGTGCTTGTGTTCCGTGGCCTTGCTGGATGAGGAAACATCGGCTTTCATGAAGGATCCTTTCGTGGGGGGCTTGTGTTCTTCTGCATCAACGTGTTGACGACGTCAGCCACGTCGGATGTCTTCAGTACCGCAGCCAGCACAGCCGTCACAGAAAGCAGGCGCCACGGCCTCACCAGCACCAGCACCGCGCCGGTGGCCGCGGCAATGGCCATGAGCTTGGCGGGCTGCTTGCGGGCGTAGTGCTCGAGCACCGGCCGGGCCAGCTGTCCTGCCGCATGGGCGGGGTGGCGGCGCCACCAGCGCTGCACGATGCTGCGCCCCAGCGGCAACCAGACGCCGCCGAAGCTCGGGGGGCGGTCTGCGCGACCTGCTTGCGCGGCGTCGTGGTGTTCGTATTCCAGATCGTCGTCCGGGTCGCTCGCGGGGGCGTGATTCAGAAACGCGTCGTGCGTGTCTTCACCGCCGCCGTTGAGCTGCCGCACCAGCGCTCGGCGCGAGAGTGCCAGGCGTTGCTGCGGGGTCAGGGGTGTGCGTTCAGCGCTGGCCATGATGGGCTCCGGCGTCATGCAAGGCCTGGAGGTCGGCCTCGAGTTGCGAGCGCAGGTCGTCGAAACCGTGGCTCGGGCTGGGGCGCGTCGCGTACCAGGCGCAGAACGCCGCGATCACCACGGCCACGGCCGGTACGGCCACGAGCACCCAGTGAAAGCTGCCGTGCAGCGCGCCCAGCAGCACGGCCACGCCGATCAGCCCGAGGGCCAGCATGGCGCTGGCCGCGGCCAGCACCCCCGCGACAATGCGGGCGACGAGGCCGCGCCCCGCCTGCGCAGTTTCCTGGCGGACGAGGGCGGCATAGTTGGCGAGGTGTTCAGCGACGAGTTCCGGATGCCCGAGCACCGTGGAAAAAATCGGATGAAGCATGGTGCCGGGAATCGGTGGAACGAACGCTCAGCGGATCAGTAGTCGTCCCGGCTGCGGCGGCTGGCCAGCACGATGAGCGCGGTGATGGCGGCGCCGGCGGCGGCGGCGATCAGCACTGAACGCACGGGCTGGTCGGAGATGTAGCGGCCGGTGACGTCGGCAGCCTGCTCGATGCGGCGCTGGGCGCGCGCGCTGGTGGTGGAGGCTGCGTCGAGGCCGCGCTGGACGGCTTGCTGCACACGGGCTGCGAGCTGCTCGACGGCCGGTTCGGCGTCGCGGCGCAGTTCGCGGACCTTTTCGCCCGCCGCATTCACCGCATTCTGTGCATAGGCGCGGGTCGTTTCGACCGCTTCATTGGCGGTCTGGCGGGCGTCGTCGGCGAGCTGCGAGGGAGTCTTGGTCGTGTTCATGTGAAAGTCCTTTCCGGGAAGATGAAATGCGGGAGCCTGTTGATCGTAACTACGCTACTTGCGTCGGAGCAAGCCGCCCAGGAAGCTTGCGATGGCCAGAATGGCGAAGATCACGAACAGGATCTTGGCGATGCCGACCGCGCTGGCGGCGATGCCGCCGAACCCGAACAGGGCGGCGATGAGCGCGATGACCAGAAACACCACGGCGTAATGCAGCATGTGGAACTCCTTCGAGGCTTCCCTCGTTGTTTTGAAAAACGGCACATCCGCGGGCTTCGAAACAAGGGAGTCAGGAAGCTGCGAATGGCACAGGAGCAACCTTAAGTGCCCCCTTGGCCCGGACCTGTCAGCGGTCGGGGGCGGGGTGCGTAGGAGATGGCCGAGTAGACGGCCGGGCGGAGGGCGGCGTCAGCCTCAGGCGGGGCGCACCACCGGCAGCATGGCGCTCAGGCGCGTGCCCTTGCCGGGTGTCGACGAGACCGTCAGCTTGCCGCGCGCGGCCTCCACGCGATGCCGCATGCCCGCGAGGCCGTGCGTCGACGGGCGCATGCGCAGGGTGTCGAAGCCCTTGCCGTTGTCCGCCACTTCCACGATCACGTGGTTCTCGTAGTTCTTCAGGACGATGGTGGCCTCGCTGGCCTCCGCGTACTTGCCGATGTTGGTCAGGCTTTCCTGCACCATGCGGTAGATGGTGAGCTGGCGCGACTCGTCCATGGTCACGGGCTCCAGCGCCATCTCGATCTGCAGGCCCGAGCGCTCGGCGAACTCGCGCCCCAGGATCTCCAGCGAAGCGACCAGCCCGAGGTTCGACAGCGACGAAGGCCGCAGGTCCTCGATGATGCGGCGCTTGAGCGCGATGCCGCTGTTGAGCAGTTCGGTCAGATGCTGCAGCCGCTGGATGGCGTCGGGCGCGTCCGCCAGCCGCGACTTCAGGCGCGCCACGTCCAGCTTGGCGGCCGTGAGCAGCGAGCCCAGCTCGTCGTGCAGCTCGCGCGCGAGGTAGCCGCGCTCGGTTTCGCGCACGTCCTGCAAGTGGGTGGCCAGTTCGGCCAGCGAGGCGGTGCGCTCTCGCACCTCGTCTTCCAGTGCATTGCGCTCGCGCTGAAGGGTTTCCTGCTGGCGCTCGCCGATGGAGCGCAGCGCGTGCGTCTGCCGCAGGTACAGGAAGAAGGCGATCAGCGCGGCCAGCGCCACGATGGCGGTGCCTATGCGTGCCAGCCGCAGCGACTTGAGCACCTGCGCCTGGCTCTGGTGCAGCGTGTCGTTGCTGATCCTGACCAGTTCGCCCGCAGTGGCGCGGATCGAATCCATCTCCTCGCGGCCCACGTCGGTCGTGATGACGAACTTCCAGGCGTCCTCCTTGCCGTCCTGGCGCAAGCGCACGCTCATGTCCATCTCGGCCACCTTGCGCAGCACGTGCTTGGAGAGTTCAGTCAATTGGGTGAGCTCGGCCGGCCGGCCGGCGTAGAGCCGGCGCAGCGTCGCGAGATTGCCGTCGACCTGCTTGACCGCGGTGTCGTAGGGTTGCCGGTAGTTCGCCTCGCCGGTCAGCAGGTAGCCTCGCTGGCCGGTTTCCGCGTCAAGCATGTTCTGCAGAATTTGGTTGAGCGTGCCGCGCACCTGCTGCGCCTCTTCGATGTCGGCAAGGGCGCGGCTGGACTGCCGGTAGCCGGCCTCGTTGATACCGACGAGGGCCAGCGCGGCCAGCGCCGCGAGCAGGAGGCTCACGGCCATTCTTGGAGGGGCTAACCAGTGCATGAAACTTTCAGGGCTGCTTACTACGCAAGTTCGTGAATAATTGACAACAATCAGGGACCCGGCATGTTGCGGCCCGCATGCGCGCAACACAACGACGAAAGTAACAGATGATCAAAATCGGAATTGTGGACGACCACGCCATCGTGCGATCCGGCCTCCGGCAGTTCTTCTCCGAACACGTGGACCTGCGCGTGGCGGGTGAAGCGGCCAGCGGGCGTGAAGCCATCGAACTGGTACGCACCACGGAGTTGGACGTGCTGGTCATGGACCTTTCGATGCCGGGGCAAAGCGGGATCGATGCGCTCGCCATGATCCGCGCCAAGGCGCCGGACGTGGGCATCCTGATCCTGAGCGGCTACCCCGAGGAGCACTACGCGATGAACCTGATCCGTCAGGGCGCGAGCGGCTACCTCAACAAGGAGTGCGATCCCATCGAGATCGTCAACGCCATCCGCACCATTTCGCTGGGCCGGCGCTACATCACGCCCGCCGTGGCCGAACTGCTGGCCCGCCAGCTCGACCGCAAGGACGACGCCGCGCCGCACGAGCAGCTGTCGGAGCGCGAATTCCAGGTGTTCCTGAAGCTGGCCAAGGGCGAGACCGCCGGCGACATCGCCAAGACGCTGTCGCTGTCCGTGAAGACGGTCAGCACCTACCGCACGCGCCTGATGGAGAAGATGAACCTCTCCTCCAACAGCGACCTGACGTACTACGCGCTGAAGAACAAGCTGATCGATTGAGACCGGCAGGGGAGCGGGGAGGGCGCCCCACGCGGCGTCTTCAGCCCGCGGCACGCAATGCGTTCGCCTGCATGAGGCAGAAGTCGACCAGCGCGTCGATTTCGTTCGACTTGTCGAACACCGCGTCGACCCCGAACTCGGCGCAGCGCCGGCGGATGTCCGGCGTGGCGTAGTTGCTGAGCACCACCACCTTCTGGTTCGGGTTGCGCGCCTGGCAGGCCTGAAGCACACCCAGGCCGCTGCCCTGCTTGAGAAACAGATCGACGATGGCGAGGTCCCACTCGCCGACGTGGTCCCGCAGCCATTCGCGCGCGCCGCTCTCCGTCTCGGCGAAGCCGACGACGGTGGCGCAGGTGAGCTCTTCCAGAGTTCCAATAAGGTTTTCACGGATCGTGAGGTTGTCTTCGACGACGTAAGTCTGCAATCTGGGATCCATGCCGAACCGCGCTTCCTCTTACGTTGGCAGGAGCATTCGAAGCGCCCCCGCCTGCGGGAATGCCTGCAGGTGGACACTGAGGCTTTCTTGTCGCGCATCATGCAAGCTTCGTGGACCGGGTGTTGTAGGCGGGTTCCGACGATCCATCCGCAAAGCTTCGCCGTAGGCCATGCCGCACGGTTTCTGCGGTCTCCTGCCGACCCTGGACGGGCCGTACCCAAGGTATCCCATTGAACATGGCAACGAACATCTTTCGCTCCCGGCCCGTCTGGCAGAAGTCGCTGGCTTTCCTCGTGCTGCTGCTGGCCGTGCTGGTGATCGTGCTGGCGTTCTTCCCGTGGGACGTGCTGCGCGAGCCGGTCAACCGCTACGTGAGCGAGAAGACCGGCCGCAAGTTCGAGATCACGCGCCGGCTCGACGTGAACCTCGGGCTGCGGCAGGCAACCGTCAAGTTCGACGGCATCGAATTCGCCAATCCGTCCTGGGCCCGCGACCCCTATCTGGTGGAGGCGGACCGCGCAGAGTTCGACATTCGCATCTGGCCGCTCCTGGCCGGCAAAGTGAACATTCCGCGCCTTGCGCTGTTCTCGCCCACGGTCGGCCTGCAGATGGAGCAGGACGGCCGCCGCACGTGGGCGCTGGGCAAGGACACCTCCGACTCCGGCACGGTGCCGAGCATCGGCCTGCTGCAGGTCGACACCGGGGCCGTCGACTTTCTGGCCAAGCACCTGGGCGTCGACTTGCACGCCGACCTGAGCTATGACACCAGCCGCGGCGAAATGCCGCTCAACTACCGCATCAAGGGCCGCTACAAGGGCCAGCCGCTGACCGCCACCGGCCGCACCGGCAATGTGCTCCAGATCAACGCCGCCGGCGCACCGCCGTTCCCGTTGGAAATCAACGCGGCGGCCGGCCAGACCCAGCTGAAGGCGGCCGGCACCGTGGCTGAGCTGTCGGGGCTCGACGGCATCGACGCCAAGTTCGAGCTCAAGGGCCAGACGCTGGGCGCGCTGTTCCCGCTGCTGGGCATTGCGCTGCCGCAGACCTCGCCCTATGCGCTGAGCGGCGACCTGAGCAAGCGCGGCACGCTCTGGGGCGTTGCCGGCCTCAAGGGCAAGCTGGGCCTGTCCGACATTGCCGGCGACATGCGTTTCGAGCAGTCCGGCAAGCTGCCGTACCTGTCGGGCGAACTGCGTTCGCGCGTGATGGACATGGACGACCTCGGCCCGCTGATCGGCCTGCCGCCCACGGCGCGCACCGCGAACACGGTGGAAGGCGTGGCTCCGCCGCCGACCGTGACGCAGGTCAAGCGGGCGGGCGGCAAGGTGCTGCCCACCGCGCCGCTCGACTTCGAGCGCTTGCGCGCCATGAATGCCGACGTGAAATACACCGCCGACCGCATCCAGAACGTGCGCGACATCCCGCTCGACCGCGGCAGCGTGCAGGTGAAGCTGGACAGCGGCGTGCTCACGCTCGACCCGCTCGACCTGGGCGTGGCCGGCGGCAAGCTGGGCGGGGCGATCCGCATCGACGCATCCAAGAACCCGGCCGACATCCGTGCGTCGCTGGACATGCGCGCCATGCAGCTGGCCCGCCTGTTCCCCAAGCTGGAAACCACTGGCAACAGCGTGGGGCGGCTGGACGGGCGCATCAACCTCTCAGGCTCGGGCAGTACCGTGGCCAACTGGCTGGGGGGCGTCTCCGGCGATGTGGCGGTGATTTCGGGTCGTGGCCAGTTCGGCAACCTGCTGCCGGTGTTCGCGACGCTGGTGGGCGGCGACATCATCAAGTTCCTGCTGCGCGGCGATCGCAACGTCGAACTGCGCTGCGCGGCCCTGGCATTCGACGTCAACAAGGGAGTGATGACCGGACGCACGCTGGTGGTGGACACGACCAACGCGGTATTCACCGCCACCGGCCAGGCCAACCTCGCGACAGAAGGGCTGGATTTCGTGATCCGTCCGGAGCCGAAGAGCAAGAACATCCTGTCGATCCGCACGCCGCTGGTGGTGGGTGGCACTTTCGGGGAGCCCAAGGGCGGCCTGCAGGTGGCGCCGCTCGCAGAACGGGGGCTGGCCGCGCTGGCGCTGGGGGCCATCAACCCTCTGCTGGCACTGGCCGCGACCATCGAGACCGGGCCGGGCGAGGACGCCGACTGCAAGGGCGTGCTGGGCGATGCGAACCGCCCGACGGCGGGGGCTGCGGCCAACGGCGCCGCGAGGGCCAAGGGTGCCAAGCAGCCTGTGAAGCAGCCTTGAGCGGGTTCTAGGCGGAGGGAGAGGGGCGTTGCGCGCAGACGCTGCAGTGCGGGTCGCGCGCGACCCTCAAGTTGTCGAAGCTGGTGCTGCGCCCGTCGAACATCAGCAGCTTGCCCGCCAATGACGGACCGATGCCAGCGAGCAGCTTGAGCGCCTCGCTGGCCTGCAGCGTGCCGATCGTCCCCACCACCGGGCCGAATACCCCCAGCACGGCGCAGCGCGTCTCTTCGAAAGTTGCATCGGGCGGGAACAGGCAGGCGTAGCAGGGGGACGTCGCGTCGCGCGTGTCGTAGACGCTCAACTGCCCGTCGAAACGGATCGCCGCACCCGCCACCAGCGGCTTGGCATGAGCCACGCAGGCACGGTTGACGGCCTGCCGGGTGGCGAAGTTGTCGCAGCAGTCGACCACCACGTCGGCCTGGCTGACCAGCCTGGACAGCAGCGCCTCGTCGGCGCGCACGGCGTGCGTCTCGATGGAAATACTCGGGTTGATGTCGCGCATTGCCTGCGCGGCGGATTCGACCTTGGAGCGCCCGACACGCGCATGCGTGTGAGCCACCTGGCGCTGGAGATTGGTGAGATCGACTTCGTCATCGTCGACCAGCACGATGTGGCCGACCCCTGCCGCGGCAAGGTAGAGCGCCACCGGCGAGCCCAGCCCGCCGGCGCCGATCACGAGAACCCGTCCGGCACTGACGCGCTCCTGCCCGTCAATGCCGAATTCCTCGAGAAGGATATGGCGCGAGTAGCGCAGCAACTCGTGGTCGTTCATGCTCGCCCCCAGGCTTGCCCACTCCGTGTGGCCGCCCACCCCCTGCCGGGGGCAATACCAGCGGCCCGGCAAAGCCGGTTCCGCGGTATTCCTGAAAGAAAACCTGGCTTATCCAGCTCAGTTCTCTTTCTTTTCTTCCTTGTTGTCGACGATGACCTGCGTCTTGCTCACGAGCACCGGCTGGCCCTTCAGGCGATTGAGCGCCTGCACCAGCGGGAAGTCCTTGTCAGTGCCGAACTCGGGCACCTTGCGGTCCTGCGGCGGCTTCTTGGCTTCTTCCTCGAGGCGCTTGCGGGCTTCGTCGCGGGCCTTTTCGCGTTCCGGGTCCTTGACTTCGGGGCCCTGGCCGCTGGCCAGATGCTTCTCGAGGTCGGCCTCGCGCATGCGCAGGGCGGCAAAGGGGCTGCCCTCGGCGCTTTCGTCGACCAGCACGTTGGGCACGATGCCCTTGGCCTGGATCGAGGTGCCGCTTGGCGTGTAGTAGCGCGCCGTGGTGATCTTCAGGCCGGTGTCCGGGCCGAGCGGGCGAACCGTCTGCACCGAGCCCTTGCCGAAGGTCTGGCTGCCCATGATGGTGGCGCGCTTGTGGTCCTGCAGCGCGCCGGCGACGATTTCGCTGGCCGAGGCCGAGCCTTCGTTCACCAGCACCACCAGCGGAACTGTCTTCAGCGCCGCGGGCAGGCTGCGCAGCGGATCGCTGCCCGAACGGCGCTGGTAGAACTCCGGCGCCGCCTTATAGATCGACTTGCTTTCGGCCAGCTGGCCGTCGGTGGTAACCACCGTGACGTTCTCGGGCAGGAATGCCGACGACACAGCCACCGCCGCGTCGAGCAGGCCGCCCGGGTCGTTGCGAAGGTCGAGCACCAGGCCCTTGAGGTTCGGGTCTTCCTTGTACATCTCGTCGATCTTCTTGACGAAGTCGTCGACGGTGCGTTCCTGGAACTGCGACAGGCGGATCCAGCCGTAGCCGGGTTCGATGATCTTGCCGCGCACCGACTGCGTGCGGATTTCCTCGCGCGTGATCGTGACCGGGAAGGTGCGGCTCTCGTCCTTGCGGAAGATGGTCAGCAGCACCTTGGTGTTGGCTTCGCCGCGCATGCGCTTGACCGCCTCGTTCAGCGACAGGCCGCGCACGGCGGTGTCGTCGATCTTGGTGATCAGGTCATTGGGCTTGAGGCCGGCGCGAAACGCCGGGGAGCCTTCGATGGGAGAAACGACCTTGATCAGGCCGTCTTCCTGGGAAATCTCGATGCCCACGCCGACGAATCGGCCGGTCGTGCCTTCCCTGAATTCCTTGAATGACTTCTTGTCGAAGTACTGGGAATGCGGGTCGAGCCCGGCGACCATGCCCGAAATGGCATCGGAGATGAGCTTTTTCTCGTCGACCGGCTCGACGTAGTCACTCTTGACCATGCCGAAGACGGCAGCGAGCTGCTGCAATTCCTCGAGCGGCAGTGGCGCAAGCGAACCGCGTGCGACTGTCTGCAACGAGACGGTGGTCAGGACGCCTGCAACGGCGCCGGCGGCGACCCAGCCGGTGATCTTCAGTTTCTGGCCCATCATGAGTGGTTGTCCTTGTCGGCGGCTGTCGAACCAATATACACAGCTTGGAAGCAAATTGCCTGCCGGGGTTCCACGAATGGGCCGGCAGGAGAGGGTTTCTTCAGCCTTTACCCTGCGAGGCCACCGCGGCGGCGGCCTTTTCGGCTGCGGCGGCATCGCCGAGATAGTAGTGGCGCAGGGGCTTGAGATCGTCGTCCAGCTCGTAGACGAGCGGAATGCCGTTCGGGATGTTCAGCCCGACGATCGCGTCGTCGGAAATGCCGTCCAGGTACTTCACGAGAGCGCGGATCGAGTTGCCGTGCGCCGCCACCACCAGGCGGCGCCCGGCGCGGATGGCCGGCGCCATCGATTCGTTCCAGAACGGCAGCACTCGGGCGACAGTGTCCTTCAGGCATTCGGTCAGGGGAATCTGCTCGGGCGACAGCTTGGCGTAGCGCACGTCGGAACGTTCGCTGCGCGGGTCGTTGGCTTCCAGCGGCGGCGGCGGGGTGCTGTAGCTGCGGCGCCAGACCAGCACCTGCTCGTCGCCGTATTTCTTGGCGGTTTCGGCCTTGTTCAGGCCCTGCAGGCCGCCGTAGTGGCGCTCGTTGAGGCGCCAGGAATGCACCACCGGCAGCCAGGTGCGGTCGAGTTCGTCGAGCGTGTGCCACAGGGTGCGGGTGGCACGCTTCAGCACGCTCGTATAGGCGACGTCGAAGTCGTAGCCCTCGGCCTTGAGCAGCCGGCCGGCCTGCTTGGCCTGCTCCACGCCGGTCTCGGTGAGGTCGACGTCCGTCCAGCCGGTGAAGCGGTTTTCAAGATTCCAGGTCGATTCACCGTGACGGATCAATACCAGTTTGTGCATGTGGGAGGCCTTTGGCTGCGCTTGCGAAACCTCGCATTCTAAAATCCCCGGTTTGCCATTCAAGGAACCCCCGTGAAATTGATCGAATTCGTCACCGCGAACTGGATGCTGATCCTGATCGCGCTCAGCTCGGGTGCCATGCTGGCCTGGCCGCTGGTGCGGGGGGCGGGCGGCGGAACGCTCACCGCGCAGGGCGCCGTGCAGCTCATCAACCGCGAGCGTGCCGTGCTGGTCGACGTGCGCGAACCCGAGGAGTTTGCCGCCGGCCACATGATCGGCGCCAAGAACGTGCCCCTGAACCAGCTGGAGGAAAAGCTGACTGGCGCGGTCAAGAACAAGAACGTGCCGCTGCTGCTGGTCTGCGCCACGGGCGCCCGCGCCCAGCGCGGCGTGGCCATGGCCAAGAAGCTGGGCTACGAGCAGGCCCAAGCCGTGGCTGGCGGGCTCAAGGCCTGGAAAGAGGCTAATCTGCCGGTTGAAAAGGCCTGAACCTCCCCGAGATGAATCGTATGCAAGCAGTCAAGATGTACACCACCGCCGTTTGCCCCTACTGCACGCGTGCGAAGCAAATCCTCAAGTCCAAGGGGGTCGAGCAGATCGAAGAGATCCGCATCGACACCGACCCCCAGGCCCGCAGCACCATGATGGAAATCACCCAGCGCCGCACGGTGCCGCAGATCTTCATCGGCGACACCCACGTGGGCGGCTGCGACGACCTGATGGCCCTCGACAGCCGCGGCGGCCTCGTGCCCCTGCTGCAGGGCGCCTGAAACAGAAAGCAACCGGCGTCGCAGGAGCGACCCGGGCGTCGGGCGATAATCGTTCGCCTATTCATCTGCAGCCCGCTGCGGGAACCTCTCCCCGGCGGGCATTGTTTTGATCCTCGAAAGTTCAGCCATGGCCGACCAGCAAGCCCAAGATCCCGTCTTCCAGATCCAGCGCGTCTACCTCAAGGACCTGTCGCTCGAACAACCCAATTCGCCCGCCATCCTGCTGGAGCAGGAACAGCCCACCGTCGACATCCAGCTTGGCGTGGACGCCCAGCCCGTGGCCGACGGCATCTTCGAGATCACCGTGTCGGCCACCGTGCAGACCAAGATCCAGGACAAGACCGTGTTCCTGGTCGAAGCCAAGCAAGCCGGCATCTTCGAAATCCGCAACCTGCCCGAAGAGCAGATGGGCGCCATCCTCGGCATCGCCTGCCCGCAAATCGTGTACCCGTACCTGCGCGGCAACGTTGCCGACGTGATCCAGCGTGGCGGCTTCCCGCCCGTGCACCTCGCCGAAATCAACTTCCAGGCGATGTACGAGCAGCAGCAGGCACAGGCCGCCGGCCAGGCCGCGCCCACCCTGGCACAGTAAGCCGGCACGACGCCGCCAACGCCGATGAAGATCTGCGTTCATGGCGCCGGTGCCTGGGGCACGGCGGTAG
Organism: Variovorax durovernensis; assembly: GCF_977011995.1. Taxonomy (NCBI): domain Bacteria; kingdom Pseudomonadati; phylum Pseudomonadota; class Betaproteobacteria; order Burkholderiales; family Comamonadaceae; genus Variovorax; species Variovorax durovernensis. The sequence continues at coordinate 1,600,458 of NZ_CDRNCW010000001.1, forward strand.
CTGTCAACGCGGCGGGCCGCCACGAGGTCACGCTCTGGGCCCGCGACGCGGCCCAGGCCGACGCCATTTCGAAGGCGCGAGTAAACACCCGATACCTGCCCGGGCTGGCACTGCCGGCCTCGCTCGCCGTGCGCGCGGGCGACATCGGCCAGGCACGGGCCGGCGCCGACCTCGTCATCGTGGCCACGCCCATGGCCGCCCTGCGCGAACAGCTCGTCGCACTGCGCGGCACGACCGCGCCAGTGGCGTGGCTGTGCAAGGGCGTGGAGCCCGCGCTCGACACCTCTCCCGAATCCTTCGGCCTGTTCGCCCACGAGATATGGGCGCAGGTCGCGCCCGACCTGGCCGCGGGCGTGCTCAGCGGCCCCAGCTTCGCGCAGGAGGTCGCCGAAGGGCGGCCGACCGCGCTGGTGGCCGCCAGCCCCCATGCCGCCGTGCGCGACGCGCTCGTCGAGGCTTTCCACGGACCGGCGCTGCGCGTCTATGCCAACGAGGACATCGTGGGCGTGGAAGTGGGCGGCGCCGTCAAGAACGTGCTGGCCATCGCCACCGGCCTGTGCGACGGCCTCGCGCTCGGGCTCAACGCCCGCGCGGCGCTCATCACGCGCGGCCTCGCCGAAATGACGCGCCTGGGCCTCGCGCTCGGTGCCCGCGCCGAGACCTTCATGGGACTTTCCGGCCTGGGCGACCTGGTGCTGACTTCCACCGGCGACCTGTCGCGCAACCGCAAGGTCGGCTTGCTGCTGGCCCAGGGCCGCACGCTGGCCCAGGCGGTCGATTCGCTGGGCCATGTGGCCGAGGGCGTGTACTGCGCCCGCACCGTGGTGCAGCGCGCGCGCGGCCTCGGCATCGAGATGCCGATCTCCGAGAGCGTGGTTGCGCTGCTCGACGGCCGCGTGGGTCCGCAGGACGCCGTCGCGGCGCTCACTGGTCGCGACCCGGTGCCGGAGTCCGTGCCGCCCGCGCCGTCCCCCCGTCATCCCTCCTGAAAAAAGACTGAAGACAGAAAGAGCCATGAGCCTTCGCTTTGATTTTTCAGCGTCGGCCGTGGCCGCGCTGGCCCGCGCCGATGCCGCTCGTGCGTTGCAAGAAGACGTTGCCGACGGCGACCTGACCGCATCGCTGGTCGATCCCGCCCGCCGAGCCCGCGCCCGCGTGCTGGCGCGCGAATCCGCCGTGGTGTGCGGCGCCCCCTGGGTCGAGGCCACGCTGCGGCAGCTCGACCCCGAGGTGCGCATCGAGTGGCGCTGCGCCGAGGGCGAGCGCTGCGCGGCCGACCAGGTCGTGCTCGAAATCGAAGGCGCGGCGCGCGCGCTGCTGACGGCCGAACGCACCTCGCTCAACTTCCTGCAACTGCTGAGCGCGGTCGCCACCAAGACCGCCCTCTATGCCGACGCGGTGCGCGGCACCCGCGCGCGCATCGTCGACACGCGCAAGACCATTCCGGGCCTGCGCCTGGCGCAGAAGTACGCGGTGCGCACCGGCGGCGGCCTGAACCACCGCATCGGCCTGTACGACGCGGTGCTCATCAAGGAAAACCACATTGCCGCTGCCGGCGGCGTTGCCGCGGCGCTGCGTGCGGTCGCGCCGGTGGCGTCGCAGGCCACTTTCGTCGAGGTCGAGGTGGAGACGCTGGCCCAGCTGCACGAGGCGCTGGAAGCCGGCGCGCGCATGGTGCTGCTCGACAACATGGACCTGCCCACGCTGCGCGAAGCGGTGCGCATCAACGATGCCGTGGGCGACGACCGCAAGGCCGTGCTGGAAATCTCGGGCGGCGTGACGCTCGAAGGCCTGCGCGCTCTGGCCGAGACCGGCGTCGACCGTATTTCCGTCGGCGCATTGACCAAGGACGTGAAAGCCGTCGACTATTCGATGCGCTTTCAGGACAACTGAGCTTCCCCCCATGACGACCGCTTCCGTCATCGACGTCGACTACGAACAACCCGCCGGATCGCAGGCGGGCTCCGTCTGCGACACCCGCCACGCCTGGGCCCGTGTGCCGCCCGAGCCTTCGCCGGACGAGCGCATTGCATTGAAGGAGCGCATCCGCCGCCTGCTGCGCGAACGCAACGCGGTGATGGTGTCGCACTTCTACGTGCACCCCGACCTGCAGGACCTGGCCGAGGAAACCGGCGGCATCGTGAGCGATTCACTCGAAATGGCGCGCTTCGGCCGTGACCATGCCGCGCAAACGCTGGTGGTGTCGGGCGTGCGCTTCATGGGCGAGACCTCGAAGATCCTGTCGCCCGAAAAGCGCGTGCTGATGCCCGACCTGGACGCGAACTGCTCGCTCGACCTGGGCTGCCCGGTGGAGCAGTTCAGCGCCTTCTGCGACCAGCACCCCGACCGCACCGTGGTGGTCTACGCCAACACCAGCGCTGCCGTGAAGGCGCGTGCCGACTGGCTCGTCACCTCGAGCTGCGCGCTCGACGTGGTGAACGCGCTGCACGCGGCGGGCCAAAAGATTCTCTGGGCCCCCGACCGCCACCTGGGCGACTACATCCAGCGCCAGACCGGCGCGGACATGGTGAGCTGGAACGGCGCCTGCATCGTGCACGATGAGTTCAAGGCGCTGGAGCTCGAACTGCTCATGAAGGAGCATCCGAAGGCCAGGGTGCTGGTGCACCCCGAGTCGCCATCGGACGTGATCGCGCTGGCGGATGCGGTGGGCTCGACCTCCGCCATCCTGAACGCCGCCCAGCGCATGGATGCGAGCGAATTCATCGTCGCCACCGACAGCGGCATGCTGCACAAGCTGCGCACGCTGAATCCTGGCAAGACCTTCATCGAAGCACCCACGGCGGGCAACGGCGGCACCTGCAAGAGCTGCGCGCACTGCCCGTGGATGGCGATGAACGGGCTGGTGGAACTGGCGAACGCGCTGGAAACGGGCGCGGGCGAGATCCATGTCGATCCGGCGCTGGGGCTGCGGGCGCGGGTGCCGATCGATCGGATGCTGGCGTTTACGGCGGGGCTGAAGAATGGGCAGGCGCCAGGTAGTTTGGTAGCTGGCATCGGCGCTGCCTGAACCCGACTTGCTCCTTCCCCCTCTGGGGGAAGGTTGGGATGGGGGCTGGCAGAGCGCTTGATGGTGGCGCCGCTTGCCCCCACCCCAGCCCTCCCCCAGAGGGGGAGGGGGAAAGAAAAACCTAGAACTCCACGGTGCAGGAGTCCCCCAGCGCCTCGCGCCACACCCGCACCCTTGCCAGCGACGCCCTCAAATCCGGCAACGCCTCCGCAATGAACACGCAAAGGTTCTCCAGCGTCGGCGGATGCAGCCCTGGCACGTCGTCCAGCAGGTGATGGTCGAGCTGCTCGCGCACGTCTTCCAGGCGCCGGCGCAGCAGCCCCAGGTCGATCACCATGCCCGTCACTGGATCGCGCTCCCCGGCAAGCCATACCTCCGCGTGGTACGTGTGGCCGTGGATACGGCGGCTGCCTTCGACTTCGATCTCCCGCTTCAGCGTGTGAGCGGCGTCGAAGAAAAAGCGTTGGCTGATGGTGAAGCGCATCGTCAAAAAAGAAACTCGGAGAAAAAAAGAGGCGGCCGCTTCAGCGGATGCCGGTGATCTTGTGGGTCTGCACGCTGAGCCGCCATGCGGGCTGCTTCATGCATTCGGCAATGCAAAGCTCGGTGTTCGCGCCCCGGTCGGGCCCGTCCATCGGCTGCAGGAAGCGGTGCGTGAATTCGCCCGTGCGTGCCATCGTGTCGAGGTCGAACTCGGCCTGCGGCCACACCAGCTTCAGTTCCTGGCCGCGCTGCTGCACCCACGGCGCGCCGGCCTTGGGGCTGATGCACAGCCAGTCGATGCCCTCGGGCGCCTCGACCGTGCCGTTGCTCTCCACCGCGATGCGAAAGCGCCGAGCATGCAATGCATCGACCAGCGCCGCATCGACCTGCAGCAGCGGTTCGCCGCCGGTGAGGACCACCAGCCGGTGATCGGCGTCGCCGGCGGGCCATTGCGCGGCGATGGTGTCGGCCAGCAGGTCGGCGGTCTTGAACTTGCCGCCCAGCGTGCCGTCGGTGCCGACGAAATCGGTGTCGCAGAAGCGGCAGACGGCGGACGCCCGGTCTTCCTCGCGGCCGCTCCATAGGTTGCAGCCGGCAAAGCGGCAGAACACGGCCGGCATGCCGGCCTGGCCGCCTTCGCCCTGCAGGGTGTAGAAGATTTCCTTGACGCTGTAGCTCATGGCGTTGCGAAAGCCTCGATCTCCAGGTTGTCGATCAGCCGCGTGCTGCCAAGGCGCGCCGCGGCCAGTGCCACGAGCGGTTCCCCGGCGGACGGCGCCTGCAGGTCGGCACGGCGCCGCAGCACAAGATAGTCCGGTTGCCAGCCGCGCTGCGCCAGCGACTGCATTGCCCGCGCTTCTATCGCGGCCAAATCGCGCTCCCCCTCGCGCACCGCCTCGGCCATGGCCCGCAGCGCCTTCGACAGCTGCACGGCCTCCGCGCGCTCGTCCTTGCTCAGGTAGCCGTTGCGCGACGACAGCGCCAGCCCGTCGTCGGCGCGGAAGGTCTCGCCGCCCACGATCTCGATGGGCAGCGCGAACTGCCGCACCATGTGGCGGATCACCATCAGCTGCTGGTAGTCCTTCTTGCCGAACACCGCCACGCGCGGCTGCACGCACTGGAAGAGCTTCATCACCACCGTGCACACGCCGATGAAGAAGCCGGGGCGAAAGTGCCCTTCGAGGATGTCGGCCAGCGCCGGGTCGGGGTGCACCTTGCAGGTCTGGGGCTCCGGGTACAGCACCTTCTCGGTGGGGGCGAACAGCACGTCGCAGCCGGCGGCGCGCAGCTTCTCGCAGTCGCTGTCCCAGGTGCGCGGGTAGGTGTCGAAGTCTTCGTGCGGCAGGAACTGCAGCCGGTTGACGAAGATGCTGGCGACCGTGGCGTCGCCCAGCGGCCTGGCCTGCTTCACCAGCGCGATGTGGCCGTCGTGCAGGTTGCCCATGGTGGGCACGAAGGCGGGGCGCTTGCTGGCGGACAGGCGGCCGCGCAGTTCTTCGATGGTGTGTGCGATGTACATGGAAGCGGTTTCCTTTACCAGGCGTGGAGTCGGTCGTCGGGGAAGCTGCCGTCCTTGACGGCCTGCACATAGGCCTTCAGCGCGGGCAGCACGCCCGGCGCATCGGCCATGAAATTGCGCACGAACTTCGGCATCTTTGCGAGGTTGATGCCCAGCATGTCGTGCAACACCAGCACCTGCCCGGCGGTGGCCCTGCCGGCGCCGATGCCGATGGTGGCGCAGTGCTTGAGCTCGGCGGTGAGTTCGGCGGCCAGCGCGGCCGGCACCATCTCGAGGACCAGCATTGCCGCACCAGCTTCCTGCAGCGCATGGGCCTGCTGCTTCAGCAGCGCGCCGGCGGCGTCGCCCTTGCCCTGCACGCGGTAGCCGCCCAGCGCGTGCACCGTCTGCGGTGTCAGGCCGAGGTGGGCGCACACCGGAATGCCGCGCTCGACCAGGAAGCGCACCGTGTCGGCGGTCCAGCCGCCGCCTTCGAGCTTGACCATGTGCGCGCCGGCCTGCATCAGCACGGTGGCGCTGCGCAGCGCCTGTTCGCGCGACTCCTGGTAGCTGCCGAAGGGCAGGTCGGCAATCAGCCAGGCCGTGCCCTGCACGCGGCGCAGGCCGCGCGAGACGCTGTCGGTGTGATAGCGCATGGCCTCCAGGCTCACGCCCACCGTGCTGCTCAGGCCCTGGCAGACCATGCCTAGCGAATCGCCGACCAGCAGGCAGTCGATGCCTGCCGCGTCGGCCATGGCCGCGAAGGTGGCGTCGTAGGCCGTGAGCATCGCGATCTTCTCGCCGCGCGCGTGCATGTCGGCCAGGCGCGGCAGGCTCACCGGCTTGCGCAATGCGGGCGGGGAGGCCGGCGGCAGCGTGCCGTAGGGCGAGGCCGGTGGCGTTTCGTTGGTGGGTGTGGTGTTCGACATGGTTGGGTTTCTCCCTGCGGGCGTCGGTGGCCGGGCATCCTTGAGTGAAGAAAACGAAGCGGGTGGGTCTAACGGTCGGCCGGAGGCGCCAGCACCGTGGGTGCTGCGCGCTCGGCGAGCGAGGGGTAGTCGCGGCTGAAATGCAGGCCACGGCTCTCGTGGCGGGCCTGCGCGGAGCGCACGATCAGCTCGGCCACCTGTACCAGGTTGCGCAGCTCGAGCAGGTCGCGCGTGACGTGGAAGTTCGCATAGAACTCGTGGATCTCGGCCTGCAGCAGCGCGATGCGGTGGCTCGCGCGCTCCAGGCGCTTGTTGGTGCGCACGATGCCGACGTAGTCCCACATGAAGCGGCGCAGCTCGTCCCAGTTGTGCGAGATGACCACGGCCTCGTCGGCGTCGCTGACGCGGCTGTCGTCCCAGGCCGGCAGTTCGGCGCGCTCGCGCACCGGTGCCGAGGCGATGGCACCGGCGGCCGCGCGCGCGAACACCATGCATTCGACCAGCGAGTTGCTGGCCAGCCGGTTGGCGCCGTGCAGGCCGGTGCAGGCGGTCTCGCCGATGGCATAGAGGCCGGGCACGTCGGTGCGCCCGCTCAGGTCGCCGAGCACGCCGCCGCAGGTGTAGTGCGCGGCCGGCACCACGGGAATGGGCTCGCGCGTGATGTCGATGCCCAGCTCCGCGCAGCGCGCAAGGATGTTGGGGAAGTGCTCCTTCAGGAATGCCGCCGGCTGGTGCGAGATGTCGAGGTACACGCAGTCCAGGCCGTGCTTCTTCATCTCGAAGTCGATGGCGCGGGCCACGACGTCGCGCGGCGCGAGCTCGGCGCGTTCGTCGTGCTTGGGCATGAAGCGGGTGCCGTCGGGCAACTTGAGCAGCCCGCCTTCGCCGCGCACCGCCTCGCTGATCAGGAAAGACTTGGCGTGCGGGTGGTACAGGCAGGTCGGGTGGAACTGGATGAACTCCATGTTCGACACCCGGCAGCCCGCGCGCCACGCGGCTGCAATGCCGTCGCCGGTGGCGGTGTCGGGGTTGGTGGTGTACAGGTACACCTTGCCTGCTCCGCCGGTGGCCAGGATGGTGTGCGGCGCACGGAAGGCCAGCACCTCGTCGGTCTGGTCGTCGAGCGCGTAAAGGCCCTGGCAGGCCGGGTCGGCGAACCCGAGCTTGCGGCCGGTGATCAGGTCGACCAGCGTGTGGTGCTCGAACAGCGTGATGTTCGGCGTGCGGCGCACCCGCTCGATCAGCACCTGCTGTACTGCCGCGCCAGTGGCGTCGGTCACGTGCACGATGCGGCGCTGGCTGTGGCCGCCTTCGCGGGTCAGGTGCAGGCCGCCATCTTCTTCCGAGAATGGCACGCCCAGTTCGCGCAGCCAGCCGATGGCCTCGGGCGCGTGCTCGACCACGAAGCGCGTGGCCTCGACATCGCACAGGCCGGCGCCGGCCACCAGCGTGTCTTCCACGTGCGCGTCGAAGCTGTCGCCCGCCGCCAGCACCGCGGCGATGCCGCCCTGCGCCCAGGCGCTGGAGCCGTCGTTCAGCGCGCGCTTGGTCAGCACGGCCACGCGGTGCGTGGGCGCCAGGTGCAGCGCGGCCGAGAGGCCGGCCAGGCCGCTGCCGACGATGAGGACGTCGAAGTCGCGCGCAGACTGGGGGTGAGCCATCGTTAAGTTGGCGAGTAGGCCAGCCTGACGTAGATGGGAGCAAAGGCCTCGGCCTGCGTGATGTCGATCAGCGTTTCCTTCGCGAGCTCCAGCATCGCGATGAAGGTGACGATCAGCACCGGCGCGCCGCGCGACACGTCGAACAGCTTCTCGAACTCCACGAAGCGCTGCCCCTGCAGGTGGCGCAGCACGATGCTCATGTGCTCGCGCACGTTGAGCTCCTCGCGCGAGATCTTGTGGTGCTGCACGAGCTTGGCGCGCTTCATGATGTCGGCCCAGGCGTCGCGCAGCTCGGCCACGTCGACGTCGGGGAAGCGCGGCTTCAGCGACTGCTCGATGTAGACCTGCCCCTTCCAGAAGTCGCGGCCGTAGGTCGGCATGGCGCTGATGGCGGCGGCCTGCAGCTTGGTCTGCTCGTATTCGAGCAGGCGGCGAACCAGTTCGGCACGGGGGTCTTCGGCTTCCTCGCCGTCGGCCACCTTCTTGGGCGGCAGCAGCATGCGCGACTTGATCTCGATCAGCATCGCGGCCATCAGCAAATATTCGGCCGCGAGTTCGAGATTCGTCTGGCGGATCTCGTCGACGTAGCTCAGGTACTGCCGCGTGAGCCCCGCCATCGGGATGTCGAGGATGTTGAAGTTCTGCTTGCGGATCAGGTAAAGCAGCAAGTCCAGCGGGCCTTCGAAGGCCTCGAGGAACACCTGCAGCGCCTCGGGCGGGATGTACAGGTCCTTCGGCATCGCGAACAGCGGCTCGCCATAGAGCCTCGCGAGCGCGACCTGGTCGACCACGTCCGGCATGGCGACCACCAGCGTGCCGTTGTCCTCGTCTCCGTTCATCGGTCGATCGCTATCATTTCAATAGCTGTCGGCGCAATGCGGGCGGGCGTTGGATGCCAATTTGGCGTCACCGATGAGTTACTTGGGCTGGGTCTGGTAGACGTACGGCTGCATCGGAACGCGGGCTTCGCTGTATTCCTCGAGCAGGCTGCGGTCGAGGTGCTTGTCCCACAGCAGGGCGCGGCCGGCACGCTGTTCGGCTTCCAGCGTTGGCTTCTTTTCCTTCATCTCTTCGATGAAGTTGGTGATCTCGGAAGAGTAGTGGGGGCGGCGGAAGATGGACATAGACTGGACCTTTATGGCGCGAATTTTACCGGGGACGGCATGAAGCATCGGAGAGGATGGCGGATCGGCATGGCATCGGCGTTGCTGGCGGCCGTATTGGGGCTCGCGGCTTGCGACTCGAAGAACATCAGCGAACTCGAGGAAGGCGTTTCCACCGAAGCCGACGTGCGCGCCCGTTTCGGCGAGCCCGAGAACATCTGGGACGGCCCGAACCGCGGCCGCATCTTCGAATACAACCGCCAGCCACAGGGCCAGAAGAACTACATGATCACGATCGGCACGGACGGCAAGATGAGCGCGCTGCGCCAGGTGCTGACGCCCGAGAATTTCGCCAGGGTGCAGCCCGGCATGATGATGGAAGACCTGCGCAAGATGCTCGGCAAGCCCGCCAAGGTCACGCCCTATGCGCTCAGGCGCGAGACCGAATGGGAATGGCGCTGGGTGCAGCCGCCGAACTCGTCCATGGTCTTCACCGCCACTCTTAACGACGACCAGCGCGTGGTGCGCAGCGGCTCGTCGCCCGACCGGGGCACCGAGGCGCCCTGATCCCCAAGGCAGCCTCAGGCGCCGTGCGCCGCGGCGGGCCGGCCTGTCACCAGTTCCTCCGCGAAGCCGGAGCGCTCGATCACCTCGCGCGGCTGAGGCTGCAGCGACTCGATGCGCAGCAGCCCGCCGCGCGCCAGCACCGCGCGGTGCAACTGCCGCAGCGCGTCGACGCCCGTGGCGTCCAGATAGATCAGGTGCGTGGCGTCGAGCACCACCGTCATGCCGCGCGGCGCGCGCTCGGCGGCGTTCACCGCCTCGTCCAGCTTGGCCGCCGCGCCGAAGAACAGCGCGCCGTAGATGCGGTAGGTCAGCACCGGCGGCTGCAGCGTCACCAGCTCCACGCTGAACAGCCCGCTCATGCGCCGGATGAACAGCGCGCAAGCAAGCACGATGCCGACCTGCACCGCCACCGTCAGGTCGAACACCACCGTGAGGAAGAAGGTGCCGAGCATCAGCAGCCGGTAGTGCCGGCTGAAATGCCGCAGCTGCGTTGGCGTGAACTCGCGCCACTCGCCCATGTTCAGCCCCACGAACACCAGGATGCCCGCCAGCACCGCGAGCGGCACATGGCGCGCTAGCGGCGCGGCCAGCAGCACCACCAGCAGCAAGGTCAGCGCATGCACCATGCCCGCGATAGGCGAAGTGCCGCCCGAGCGGATGTTGGTGACGGTGCGCGCGATGGTGCCCGTGGCCGGCATGCCGCCGAAGAAAGGCGTGACCACGTTCGCGATGCCTTGCGCCATCAGTTCCTGGTTCGGGTCGTGCCGGGGCTGCCCGCTGATCTGGTCGGACACGCGCGCGCACAGCAGCGATTCGATGGCGCCGAGCAGCGCGATGGTCAGCGTGGGCGTGACCAGCTGCTTCACCGTCTCCCATGAAAAGTCTGGCAGCGCGAAGGCCGGCACGCCTTCGGGAATGCCGCCGAAGCGCGTGCCGATGGTTTCCACCGGCAGCTCGAAGCCCCAGGACACCAGCGTGAGCGTGACCAGCGCCACGATCGGCCCCGGCATGCGCGCGCCCACCTGCACGGCCCGCGTGCGCGCCACGCGGCCGCCGACGCGCAGCACCGCGGCTCCGATCTTCGATTCGGCGCGCAGCAGCAGCGGCCACAGCAGCAGGCCCGCCACGCAAGCCACGCCCAGCGCGAAGGCGTAAGGGTTGAAGGTGCCGATCTGCAGCGCCATTGCGTGCAGCTGCGAAAACACGTCGGCCGGCATCTTCGCCACCGTCAGGCCGAGCAGGTCTTTGAGTTGCGACAGCAGGATCAGCACCGCGATGCCGTTGGTGAAACCCACCACGATCGACAGCGGCACGAAGCGCACCAGCCGCCCCAGCCCGAAGAGCCCCGCCATGAACAGCAGCACGCCCGCGCAGGCGGTGGAGATCAGCAGGTTGGCCACGCCATAGCGCTCGACGATGCCGTAGACGATCACGATGAACGCGCCCGCCGGCCCGCCGATCTGCACCGCCGAGCCGCCCAGCAGAGAAATCAGGAAGCCCGCGATGATCGCCGTCCAGATGCCGGCCTCTGGCTTGAGCCCCGACGCGATGGCGAAGGCCATTGCCAGCGGCAGCGCCACGATGCCGACCGTCGCGCCCGCGCCCAGGTCCTTGAAGAAACGCGCGCGGTTGTAGTCCGTGAGCGCGTCCATCAGGCGTGGACGAAAGCGGTGGAGGTTCAGCGGGGAATGCATGGGCCCGCCGATTGTGGCCCGCGCGCCGCCGCGCCTCGAATTGACCCCGTCCCGCTTGGGAATCAGCGCACGCGCATGCCCGGCGTCGCGCCCGGCCACGGCTCCAGCACGTGGATGCCGGGGTGGGCCTTTTCGTCGCCGTGGCTCGCGGCCAGCACCATGCCTTCGCTGATGCCGAACTTCATCTTGCGCGGCGCGAGGTTGGCGACCAGCACCGTGAGCTTGCCCACGAGCTGCTCGGGCTGGTAGGCGGAGGCGATGCCGCTGAACACGTTACGGGTCTTGCCTTCGCCCGCGTCGAGCGTCAGGCGCAGCAGCTTGGTCGAGCCCTCGACCTTCTCGCAGGCCACGATCTTCGCGATGCGCAGGTCGATCTTCGCGAAGTCGTCGATGGTGATGGTGGGCGCGATGGCTTCGCCGCCGGGCAGCTCCTGCGATTCCGTCGCGGCGGCGGGTGCTGCTGCGGGCGCCTCGGGTGCGTCGAACAGCTTGTCGACCTGCTTGGGGTCGGCGCGCTGCATCAGGTGCTTGTAGTCGCCGATGGCGTGGCCCGCGGGCAGCGACTGCGCCGCATCGGCCCAGACCAGCGGCGAGGTGTTGAGGAAAGCCTCGACGTTCAGGGCCAGCGCCGGCAGCACCGGCTTCAGGTACAGCGTGAGCAGGCGGAAGGCCTCGATGCACACGGTGCACACGTCGTGCAGGCGCGCCTCGGCGCCTTCCTTCTTGGCCAACTCCCAGGGCTTGTTCTGGTCGACGTATTCGTTCACCTTGTCGGCCAGCGCCATCACCTCGCGCAGGGCGCGGGCGTAGTCGCGGCCGTCGTACAGCGTGTGGATCTGGGTGGCCGCGTCGCGCAGCGTGAACAGCAGCGCGTCGCCGTCGGCCGACACCTCGCCCAGCTTGCCGCCGAAGCGCTTGCCGATGAAGCCCGCGGCGCGGCTCGCGATGTTGATGTACTTGCCCACGAGGTCGCTGTTGACACGCGCCACGAAGTCCTCGGGGTTGAAGTCGATGTCTTCGTTGCGGCCGTTGAGCTTGGCGGCGATGTAGTAGCGCAGCCATTCGGGGTCGAGCCCGATCGACAGATACTTGAGCGGGTCGATGCCGGTGCCGCGGCTCTTGCTCATCTTCTCGCCGCTCACTGTCAGGTGGCCGTGCACGTACACGGCATCGGGCGCCTTGCGGCCGCTGAAGTGCAGCATCGCGGGCCAGAACAGCGTGTGGAAGGTGATGATGTCCTTGCCGATGAAGTGCACCTGCTCCAGGTCGGGGTCGGCCATGTACTCGGTGTACGAGATGCCGTCGCCGCCGAGTTCGATGCAGCGCTTGTCCAGCAGGTTCTTCAGCGATGCCAGGTAGCCCACGGGAGCGTCGAGCCACACGTAGAAGTACTTGCCCGGCGCGTCGGGGATCTCGATGCCGAAGTAGGGCGCGTCGCGGCTGATGTCCCAGTCGCCGAGGCCGCCCTTGCCCTCGTCGTCCTTGTAGAGCCATTCGCGGATCTTGTTCTGCACCTCGGACTGCACGTGGCCGGGCGCGGCGGTCCATTCCTTCAGGTAGGCCTCGCAGCGCGGGTCGGAGAGCTTGAAGAAGAAGTGCTCCGAGCTGCGCAGTTCGGGCTTGGCGCCCGACAGGGCCGAGTAGGGGTTGATCAGCTCGGTGGGCGCGTACACGGCGCCGCACACCTCGCAGTTGTCGCCGTACTGGTCCTTCGAGTGGCAGTTGGGGCACTCGCCCTTGATGAAGCGGTCGGCCAGGAACATGCCCTTTTCAGGGTCGTAGAACTGCTCGACGCTCTTGGTGCTGATGAGGCCGTTGGCCCGCAGGTCGCGGTAGATGTCCTGCGCGAGCTGGTGGTTCTCGGGCGCGTCGGTCGAGTGCCAGTTGTCGAAGGAGATGTAGTAGCCGTCGAGGTAGGGCTTGCGGCCCGCGGCGATTTCGGCCACGAAGGCCTGCGGCGTCACGCCGGCCTTGTCGGCCGCGATGGTGATGGCCGCGCCGTGCGCGTCGTCGGCGCAGACGAAGTTGACCTCGGCGCCGTTCATTCGCTGGTTCCGCACCCAGATGTCGGCCTGGATGTATTCCATCATGTGGCCGATATGGAACTTGCCGTTGGCGTACGGCAGGGCGGTGGTAACGAAGAGCTTGCGCGGGGCGGACATCGGGAAGGGCGCTTTCGGAGTGGCTGACGGGGAACCGGGCATTTTAGGTGGCCGCGTCCGCCCATGGGTTTGATGGCAGCATCGCCCCCATGCCGCATGCCTTCGAACTTGCCGACTACGTCGCCGGATTCGCCGCCTCGCCCCTCGCTCCCTGGGCCGCTTCGCTCCCCTGGGAACTGCCGCCGCAAGCGCCCGAAATCGTTCGCCGCCTGCTGGCCGGCCTGCCCGCCAACGAATACGCCATCGACGGCGAGGTGGCCGTGCACCGCAGCGCGACGGTCGAGCCCGGCGCGGTGCTCAAGGGGCCGCTGATCCTCGGGGCCGGCTGCTTCGTGGCCGCCGGGGCGTACCTGCGCGGCGGCAACTGGGTCGACGCGCGCTGCAGCATCGGGCCGGGCGTGGAGCTGAAATCGTCCTTCGTGTTTGCGGGCGCGGCGCTCGCGCACTTCAACTTCGTCGGCGATTCGGTCGTGGGCGCGGGTGTCAACATGGAAGCGGGAAGCATCGTCTGCAACCACCGCAACGAGCGGGCGGACAAGCAGGTCTTCGTGCGAAGCGGCAAGGGCGGGGCGCTGCTGGGTACGGGCTGCGAGAAGTTCGGTGCTCTCATCGGAGACGGCGTGCGCATCGGCGCCAACGCGGTCATTGCGCCCGGTGCGCTGTTGCTGCCCGGCAGCGTTGTCGGCCGCGCTTCGCTGCTCGATCAGGAGGTGCCCGACGACTCGCGATGAGCTGAAAAATCGGTCAAATCCGCATGGCATCATTTCCACTCCAAAACACAGGGAGGATTCGATGCACAGTGCTAAGTCATTTGGTTTCAAGGCGATTCTGGGCGCGGTATTTGCAGCCGCGGCGACCACCAGCGCCATCGCCGCTGCACCATCTTTTGCCGATTGCTTCAAGCTGAAGCCCGGCGTGAGCTACACGTTGAGCGACCGCTCGAAGATCCAGATCGTCAAGGCCCAGTTCGCGGGCAAGGCGGCCATGAGCGTGGTGAGCACCGACGGCGGCGTCAAGACCGCGAAGTTCTTCGATGAAACCGGCCGCCAGCGGCTGGGTTCCGAGCAATACGGCGTCGCGGCCCTGGGCGGCAACGCGAGCAAGATCGTCATCAAGGAAGTCTTCTCGGCACCGTTTCCCGAGGTTCCGGCCGACGTCAAGCCGGGCGGCACTTTCAAGCTGGCCGGCAAGGGCGTGAAGACGACGAGCGCGGGCAACGAGGCCTTCGACTTCGGGAACAGGTACCAGTCCGAGCATGTCTTCGTGGGCTTCGAGAACCTGGAGCTGAAGCCGAACTACAACGCTCGCACTTTCGAAAACGTCTGCCATGTGCGCTCGCGCGGCGAGGACAACTCGGTCGACTCCTGGTACGCGCCTGAGTACGGTGTCATCAAGATGCAGGTGAAGACCGCCAAGGGCGATTCGCTCTTCAGCTACGAACTCGACGGCCTGGAAGAACGCTGAGGCGTGAAAGGGATGCCGACTGGGAAATCAGCCGCGCATCCCCCGGGGCATAAGGCTTTGGCCCCACGGTGCGGGCACGCCGTGGGATGATCCCGGCGTAGACCGCCCGGCGAGTGCGCGCGACCCCCGCCACACCCGATGCAGGGAGCCGGTCTCCGCAAGTTCCTCGCCAACCGACCTGAGCGCCCAACCCATGACCACCTCCATTCCCGCAACCCTGATACCCGGCGACGGCATCGGCCCCGAAATCGTCGACGCCACGCTGGCCGCGCTCGATGCGCTGGGCGCTCCCTTCGAATGGGACCGCCAGATCGCCGGCCTGGGCGGCGTGGTGGCCGCTGGCGACCCGCTGCCGCTGGCCACGCTGGACAGCATCCGCCGCACCCGCCTCGCGCTGAAGGGGCCGCTGGAAACGCCTTCGGGCGGCGGCTACCGCTCGTCGAACGTGCGGCTGCGCGAAGAGTTCCAGCTGTACGCCAACCTGCGCCCCGCGCGCACCATCATTCCGGGCGGCCGCTTCGACAAGATCGACCTGGTGGTCGTGCGCGAGAACCTCGAGGGCCTGTACATCGGCCACGAGCACTACGTACCGATCGACGGCGACCCGCACGCCGTGGCCATGGCCACCGGCATCAACACCCGTCAGGGCAGCCGCCGCCTGCTGGAGTACGCCTTCGAGACAGCCGTGGCCACGGGCCGCAAGAAGGTCACGATCGTGCACAAGGCCAACATCATGAAGGCGCTCACGGGCATCTTCCTGGAGACCGGCCTGGACCTGTACGAGAAGAAGTACAAGGGCAAGTTCGAGCTCGACACGGTCATCATCGACGCCTGCGCCATGAAGCTGGTGCTGAACCCGTGGCAGTTCGACATGCTGGTCACGACCAACCTGTTCGGTGACATCCTGTCCGACCTGGTGGCGGGCCTGGTCGGCGGCCTGGGCATGGCGCCCGGCGCCAACATCGGCGCCGACGCCGCGATCTTCGAGGCGGTGCACGGCTCCGCGCCCGACATCGCCGGCAAGGGCATCGCCAACCCGACCGCGCTGCTGCTGGCTGCCGCGCTCATGCTCGACCACGTCAGGCTGCCCGAGCTGGCCACCCGCCTGCGCACGGCCATCGACGAGACGCTGAACATCGACAAGGTGCGCACCGGCGACCTGGGCGGCACGGCGGGCACCGAGGCGTTCACGAAGGCACTCGTCGCCCGCATCAACGGCGGTTGAGTTTCGCTGCATGGGGCTTGCGACGCGGTCGCGCCCCGTGCCGTGCTTTGCGTTTTCATTTCGAGAATTTCTGTCGAGTCATGTCCACTCCGTTGCCCGTCCTGTCCCTCCTCGAAACCCGTGTCCTCGGCGTGCTGGCCGAGAAGCAGCGCACCGTGCCCGACAGCTACCCGCTCACGCTCAATTCGCTGGTGTCGGGCTGCAACCAGAAGACCAGCCGCAACCCGGTGCTCGAGCTCACCGAGTCGCAGGTGCAGGCTGCCATCGACAGCCTGAAGGGCTACAGCCTCGTCGTCGAAACCAGCGGTGGGCGCGCCTACCGATACGAGCACAACATCGACCGCGTGCTGCGCATTCCGTCGCAGTCGATCATCCTGCTGACCGTGCTGATGCTGCGCGGCCCGCAGACGGCGGGCGAACTGCGCATTGCCTGCGACCGAATGCACAACTTCGCCGACATCTCGTCGGTCGAGGGCTTCCTCAACGAACTGGCGGAACGCCCTGCCGGGGCGCTGGTCGTCAAGCTGGCACGGTTGCCAGGCGCGCGCGAGAGCCGCTGGGCACACCTGTTGAGCGGCACGCCGGCGGAAGAAGTCGCGGGGCCGGGGAGTGGATCGTCCGACGCAGCCTATGCGCCGCACGACGTGTCGCTGGGCGAGGTCGCGGCGCTCAAGGCCAACGTGGCGCGGCTCGAAACCGAGGTGGCGTCGCTCAAGGCGCTGCTCGCGCGTGTGTGCTCCGAGCTTGGAATTTCCGAAACGGACTGATTCTGGTACTTCACACGGGCTTCACGCAGCCCGCGCATCCGCTGCCTAACTTCGTGCCCATTGCGAACTCTTCAATGGAGCACCGACATGGACAACGGACAGATCGTCACCTGGCGCGATCAAATGCCTTTCGACGACATCAGCCGGCGCCTGCTCGGCTGGCTCGCGGCGCTGGCCGGCATCGCAAGCCTCTATGCGTTCTTCTGGTGGGCCGCCTCGGCCACCGGCTTCCTGCTTTTCGACGGCTGGTGGAACACCTGGCGCGGCCTGGGCACCGCGCTCGCGTTCCGCGATGCGGACTCGGCGTTCTACCTGCTGAGCTGGGTGCTGTCGGTCTTTGGCGGCCTGTTCGGCTGGGTCGCGCTGATCGGCTTCGCGGTGGCGCACCGGCGCGGCTGGGAGGCGGTGCCGGCGTGGATCAAGTTCGGCTGCCTCGTCGGTGCCGTTGCGGGATTAGCCTTCGAGCCCGGCCGGCTGCTCGCGCTGGCTCCCATCGTCTGCGCGGTGCTGATGCTGCTGCGCTCGATGCTGCCGGCGCAGCCCGCGCGCTGAAGATCGCGTCCTTCGGACTCGTTCTAGGTGTGTTGACGCGGCCCGACTCAGCCCCACGCAGGCACGCGGCGCAAGTACATCCGCTCCAACGTGCCCGCAAAGCCCTTCAGCAAGAATCGTTGCCTGTCTAGGGTGATGAAACCGGCACGTCGAGACTCAGCTTCACCGGGTCCATCGTCACCAGCGTGCGAAAGCGCTTGACGTTGTTGCTCTGGAAGAAAAGCTGCCGGGTCAGGGCGGTGTATTGCGCCATGTCGCGCACCACGAAGACCAGGATGAAGTCCCACTCGCCCGTCACGTAGTAGCACTGTTGCACCTGCGGGCAGTCGCGAAAGCTCTGCTTCATGGCGTCGAGCAGTTCGATCTGCTCGCTCTCGGTCTCCACCTCGGCCACGATGGTGAGCGGATGGCCCAGCGCGGCGGGCGACAGGACCGCGCCGTAGCGCTGGATCACGCCCTCGTCGAGCATGCGCTTCAGCCGCCGGTTGACGGCCGCCGTCGACAGGTGCACCCGTTCCCCGAGTTCGCTCTGCGGCATGCGGCTGTTGGCCTGCACGAGTTCGAGCAGGCGGAGGTCCAGGGCGTCCAGAGGTGTCATGCGAGGGGGCAGGTGACGCAAAAACGTTGCGTCGATCGGCACGATTTTGCGCGCCCATACCGCTGCGTTGTCAATAGCATCTCGCCATGAACATTGCAGACACCCTCCTGCGCGACGAACTCACCGGCTGGCGCCGGCAGTTGCACGCCATGCCCGAAACCGGCTTCCAGGAAGCGAAGACCTCCGCCTTCGTGATCCGCGTGCTGAAGGCATTGGGCCTCGAGGTGCACACCGGCATCGGCGGCACAGGCCTCGTCGCCAACCTGAAAGTGGGCAGCGGCAAGGGCGTGATCGGCCTGCGCGCCGAGATGGACGCGCTCGACATCACCGAGCTGCCCGCCGACCGCGCCCATGCCTCCACCGTGCCCGGCAAGATGCACGCCTGCGGCCATGACGGCCACATGTCGATCGTGCTGGGCGCCGCGCGGCTGCTGCGCGAGCGGCGCGACTTCGACGGCACCGTGCGCTTCATCTTCCAGCCTGCCGAGGAGCACGGCCGCGGCGCCAAGGCCATGATGGACGACGGCCTGTTCGAGCGCTTCCCGGTCGATGAGATCTATGGCCTTCACAACATGCCCGGCATGCGCGCCGGCACCATCGCCACGCGCGTGGGCGGCATCATGGCCAGCGAGGACAACTTCGTGATCCACGTGAAGGGGCGCGGCACGCATGCCGCGCGGCCGCACATGGGCATCGACCCGATCGTCATCGGGGCGGAGATCGTGCTGGCGCTGCAGACCATCGTGTCGCGCACGCTCGACCCCGGCGCGCAGGCGGTGGTCTCGTGCACCGAGTTCATCACCGACGGCATCCGCAACGCGATTCCGTCGAACGTCGTCATCAAGGGCGACACGCGCAGCTACGACCCGGCCGTGCAGCACATGCTGGCCACGCGCATGCGCGACATCAGCGAAGGCATCTGCCGCATGCACGGCGCCGAATGCGACTTCAGCTACACCCACGAGTTCGCGCCCACCGTGAACTGGGCCGAGTGCGTGACCTTCGCGGTGGCTGCCGCCACGGCCGTGGTGGGTGCCAGGAACGTCGACGCCGATGTGGTGCCGTTGATGGCGTCGGAGGATTTCGGCGCGTTCCTGCGGGCGGTGCCGGGTGCCTTCGTGTTCCTCGGCAACGGGGCCGACGGAGAGCCCGGCGGCACGCCGCTGCACAACAGCAGCTACGACTTCAACGACGAGGTGCTCGCGACGGGCGCCCGCTATTTCGCGGAGATCGTGCGCATGCGCCTTCCCCGATCGACCGGCACCGGGAGCTGAGCAGCATGTTTTTCACCAACCCCCGGGCAAGCCGGCGCGCTTACGACGAATCCCTGCGCGAAGTGATGAGCATCGCGCGCGGCAAGCAAAGCCGGCAGTGGCTGTCGAGCTGGAGCCGGCTTTCGCCGCAGCCGACGCCGGCATGGGCGCTGCCCCGCCTTGCGGCGCAACTGGGTATCGGCGGGCTCACCGTCAAGGACGAATCGAAGCGCTCGGCGCTCGGCAGCTTCAAGGTGCTCGGCGCGCCGGTGGCGCTGCTGCGGCTCGTGCTGCGCCGCTGGCCCGATCGCGGATGGACGCCCGGCGATCTGCTGGCGGGGCGGCATGCCGGGGCGCTGCGCGATTTCGTGGTCGTCAGCGCGACCGACGGCAACCATGGGCGTGCGCTTGCCGCCGCCGCGCAGAGCATCGGCTGCCGCTGCGTGATCGTGCTGCATGCGCAGGTGAGCCAGGAGCGCGAAACGCCCATCGCGCAACTGGGCGCCGAGATCGTCCGCATCGCGGGCAATTACGACGAGTCGGTCGAAGAAGCCGCGCGGCTTGCCGGGGCCAATGGCTGGGAGGTGGTTTCCGACACCTCCTACGACGGCTACGAGGAAGTGCCGCGCGACGTCATGCAGGGCTACGGCATCCTGGCCGACGAACTGCTCGAGCACGCCGCCGCCGACGGGCCGTGCCCGTTCACCCACGTCATCGTGCAGGGCGGCGTGGGCGGGCTGGCGGCCGGCGTGGCCAGCCATTTCTGGGAACGCTACGGCGCCGCGCGTCTGGCCTTCATCGTCGTGGAGCCCGAGCAGGCCGACTGCCTTCTGCAGAGCGCGCGAAGCGGCCGCCCCGCGCGTGCCACGGGCTCGGTCGACTCGGTGATGGCGGGGCTGGCCTGCGGGAAGACCTCGCCGCTCGCGTGGCGCTTCCTGCAGCCTGCGGTCGATCTGTTCATGACGGTGACCGATGCACAGGCAGAGCAGGCAATGCGCACCCTCGCGACCGGCGAGGCGGGCGATGTGCCAGTGCTCAGTGGCGAGTCCGGCGCGGCCGGCCTGGCGGCGCTGCAGGTGCTCGCGGCCGACCCCGATGCGCGCCATGCCGCCGGCCTGGGCCCTGCGGCGCGCGTGCTGCTGGTCAGTACCGAAGGCGCGACCGCGCCCGGCGTCTACCGCGCGATCACCGGGCGCTCGGGCGAAGAGGTGGTCGCGGCGCAGGAGCAATGGCTGCTGCGGGAACAGCGGTAGGCGCAAGCGCGTCCCGGCGCGTTGAGGCAACTGTCATCGACGGGCGTGCATACTCGCGCGCCCTCCACCCCCCGCATTGCTTCAACAAGGATCCCATGTCAGGACACGGCTTTCACGTGCACGGCCCGCACGATCACGAACTCGAACACGCCGCATCGGGCGGCGGCCACGGCCATGGGGCCGGCACCGCGCATGGCGACGGCGCGGCGGCGCAGGCCGGCGGCATGAGCATGACCAGCAAGATAGCGATGTGCACCGCGGTGATCGCCACCTTCGGCGCGATCTTCTCGTACATGGGCGGCGCCACGCAGGCCAACGCCGGGCTCTACAAGAACAACGCCGCGATCAAGAAGACCGAGGCGTCCAACCAGTGGAATTACTTCCAGTCGAAGAGCACCAAGCAGGCGCTTGCCGAGTTCGCGCGCGACACCGCGACGGATGACAAGCGCCAGGGCTGGCAGGCCAAGGTGAGCCGCTACGAGCAGGAAAAGACCGAGATCCAGGCGGCCGCGAAGAAGCTGGAAGAAGAGGCGAGCCGCTGGGACGCCCAGTCGGAAGAGCAGATGCACCAGCACCACCGCTGGGCGCAGGCGACCACGGTGCTGCAGGTGTCGATCGCGCTGGCTGCCATTGCCCTGCTCACCAGGAAGAAGTGGCTGGAGCGCGCGATGTTCGGCGTGGCCGCCGCGGGTTTCGCGGTGGGCGTGCTCGCCGCGCTGCACGTCTAGGCCGCGCTTCCGGGGCTGCTCCAGCCGAAGAACCGCAGCACCTCGTCGCGCTGGCGCATGGCGTCGGCGCGGCCCAGCGCCATCAGCTCGCGCGTGTAGGCCGACTCGAACAGCAGGTAGCTGGCGAGCGCGCCGCCCTTCACGTCGGCGGCCACCTTCGAGCCGCCCAGCAGGTACCGCACCGCGCCGGGCAGGGCGTCGACATGGCGCGCCGCGATCATGTCGAGGCGCTCCGACGGTGAGATCACCAGCAGGTCGAGCGGACGCAGCCCGCTCGCCGCCCGCGCTCCCTCGGGAATGAGGCTCAGCGTGTGGTTCACCCGGTGCAGCCGCTCGATGTCGACCGCCAGCGCATCCAGGAAGATGCTCGACAGCGCATGGCCCGCGATCTGCGCCATCGTCGGATAGCCGGTGTGGGTGTTGGGGCCAGGGGCCTCGCGCGGCTCGTGCATGCGCCCGGCACCGATCACCACGATGCGCTGCGCGCCCAGATGGATGGCCGCTGCAATCGGTGCCGACTGGCGCATCGAGCCGTCGCCGAAGTACTCGATGTGGTCCTGCTGCATCGGCAGCGCGGTGGCCGGGAACACGAACGGAATGGCCGACGACGCCAGCAGGTGCGCATGCGTGATGCGGTCGCGCACCGAAATCCGCTGCGAGCGCACCCAGGGCTCCATCGGCACGGCCGCCTCGAAGAAGGTGACGTGCTCGCCCGAGCTGTAGCTCGAGGCCGTCACCGCCAGCGCCTGCACGTGGCCGTCTTTCATGAGCTGCGGCAGTCGGTCGAGCTGCACCAGGCGCTGCAGCAACTCGGCCAGCGGCGAGTTGTCCAGCAGCGACCTGGGCTTCACGCGCATCCAGTTGGCCGCGAAGCGCCCGAGCCCGAGCAGCATGCGCCATCGTGCGCCGCTGCCGATGACTGAAAGCGAGTCGGCCTTGTACACCTGCTCGGCGCGGAACTGGCTCCAGACTTCGGCGATGTGCGCCACCACGTAGTCGAAGCTGTCGGCGCCGCAGGCCAGCGCGGCCGCATTGATGGCCCCGGCGGAGGTGCCCGTGATGACCTGGAAGGGATTGCCGGTGCCGGCAGCGGGGCCGGCGGCACGCCGGATCTCGGCGATGGCCTCCAGCACGCCCACCTGGTAGGCGGCCCGGGCGCCGCCCCCGGTGAGCAGGAGGCCGGTGACGGGGCTTGTCTCTGGCATTTTTTGGTTATTGAGGAGCTGTTCGATGAAGGCCCGGAGAGCGCACTAGACTACCGGCCATTCAGGAGTTTGATCAATGGCACTCACCCCAGAAGGGCTGACGGACGCGCTCAAGGCCGTCGCGGACCCTAACACCGGCAAGGAATTCGTGGCGAGCCGGTCGCTCAAAAACCTCCAGGTCTCGGAGGGCGACGTGTCCTTCGACCTCGAGCTCGGCTACCCCGCCAAAAGCCAGCATGCGGCCATCCGCAAGGCGCTGGTGGCGGCCGCCAAGGCGGTGCCGGGCGTGGAGAACGTGTCGGTCAACATCGTCACCAAGGTCATCAGCCATGCGGTGCAGCGCGGCGTGCAGCTGATGCCCAACGTCAAGAACATCATCGCGGTGGCCTCGGGCAAGGGCGGCGTGGGCAAGAGCACCACTGCCGCCAACCTGGCGCTGGCGCTGGCCTCCGAAGGCGCCACCGTGGGCCTGCTCGATGCCGACATCTACGGCCCGAGCCAGCCCATGATGATGGGCATCGAAGGCCGCCCCGACAGCGCCGACGGCAAGACCATGGAACCCATGGAGCGCCACGGCGTGCAGGTCATGTCGATCGGCTTCCTGGTCGACCAGGACCAGGCCATGATCTGGCGCGGCCCCATGGCCACGCAGGCGCTGGAGCAGCTGCTGCGCCAGACCAACTGGAAAGACCTCGACTACCTGATCGTCGACATGCCGCCGGGCACCGGCGACATCCAGCTCACGCTGAGTCAGCGCGTGCCGATGACGGGCGCGGTGATCGTCACCACGCCGCAGGACATCGCGCTGCTCGACGCCAAGAAGGGCATCAAGATGTTCGAGAAGGTGGGCGTGCCGATCCTGGGCATCGTCGAGAACATGGCGGTGCACATCTGCTCGAACTGCGGCCATGCCGAACACATCTTCGGCGCCGACGGCGGCAAGAAGATGGCGGCCGAGTACCAGATGGAATACCTCGGCGCGCTGCCGCTGGACATCAAGATCCGCCTGCAGGCCGACAGCGGCGCACCCACGGTGGTGTCCGACCCCGAAGGCGACGTGGCCGGCATCTACAAGGCGGTCGCGCGCCGCGTGGCCGTCGGCATTGCCGAGAAGGCGAAGGACTTTTCCTCCAAGTTCCCCACCATCTCGATCAGCAAGAACACCTAGGCATGAACCTGCTCGCCTCGATGCGCTATCTGGTCGCGCTCAGCGAGCACAAGCATTTCGGCCGCGCCGCGCAGGCCTGCCACATCACCCAGCCGGCCCTGTCCAACGCGCTGCGTGCGCTGGAGAGCGAGTTCGGCGTCGTCATCGTCAAGCGGGCCCGGGTGTACGTGGGCCTCACGCACGAGGGCGAGCGCGTGCTGGCCACCGCGCAGCGCATGCTGCGCGAGAACGACGTGCTGCTGCAGGAGCTGCGCAGCGAAGAGGGCGACCCGCACGGGCGGCTGCGCATGGCGGCCGTGCCCACGGCCGTTCCCATGCTGTCGCGCTTCGCGGCCATGCTGCAGCAGCGGCATCCGGGCATCGTGCCCGCCGTGCTGTCGATGAGTTCGCAGGAGCTGGAGACGGGGCTCGAGAGCCTGTCGGTCGACCTCGCGCTCGGCTACACCGAGCGCATGCACCTGCCGGGCATCAAGCTCACGGCCTGGCCGCAGAGCATCGAGCATTACTTCCTGCTGCGGCGTGCGAAGAAAGCGTCGGCCGACCATCTGCGCATCGGCAAGCCCATGCCGTGGGCCGAGGCCGGCAAGCTGCCGCTGTGCCTGCTCACGCCCGACATGCACAACCGCACCATCATCGACCAGGCGCTGCGCGAGGCCGGCGTGCCGGCGGCGCCGGCCATAGAGACCAACTCGGTGCTGGCGCTCGCGCTGGCCGTGAGCGTGGGCACGGTCAGCAGCGTGCTGCCGGGCGCGATGGTGGCGGCGGTGCGCAGCCACCGCGAGCTGGAGGCGCTGCCGCTGGTGTCGCCCGAGGTGCGCACGCCCATCGGCTTCATGACGCAGGACGGCGTGCGAAGTTCGCGCGCGCTCGATGCCGCGCTGGCGTTCCTGCAGACGCCCGAGTGGCAGGCGCAGGTGCAACGGCACAGCGGCACGCTCGGCGCCTAGCGCTTCACTCATTCAAAACTTGAATCTGGCCATGCGCTGATCGAATTTGACGGCGCATGAAGCGCTCACTCACACTCCGCGGCCAACATTCGGCAACAAATTACACATCAGGCGTACAAGGAGAAATATGGCAGGCTCATCTGCAGGCGTTCTTGAGGGAGAGCGCATCGGCGGAGGCGGATTGCAACAGCAACCCGGCTTCCTGGAAAAAGAACGCATCATCGCGGGCCCCGGTTTCAACCGCTGGCTGGTACCCCCGGCCGCACTGGCCATCCACCTGTGCATCGGCATGGCCTACGGCTTCTCGGTGTTCTGGCTGCCGTTGTCGAAGGCGCTCGGCACGGCCGGCACCGGCGCACAGGCCTGCGCCAAGGACATGAGCTTCTTCGCGGAGCTGTTCGCCACCAACTGCGACTGGCGCGTGGCCACGCACGGCTGGATGTACACGCTGTTCTTCGTCTTCCTCGGCTGCTCCGCGGCCCTGTGGGGCGGCTGGCTCGAACGCGCCGGCCCGCGCAAGGCCGGCGTGGTGTCGGCGCTTTGCTGGTGCGGCGGCATGCTGCTGTCGGCACTGGGCATCCACCTGCACCAGTTCTGGCTGATGATCCTCGGCTCGGGCGTGATCGGCGGCATCGGGCTGGGCCTGGGCTACATCTCTCCGGTGAGCACGCTGATCAAGTGGTTCCCCGACCGCCGCGGCATGGCGACCGGCATGGCCATCATGGGCTTCGGCGGCGGCGCGATGATCGGTTCGCCGCTGGCGGTCGACCTGATGAAGCGCTTCTCCACCGCCACCGACGTGGGCGTGATGCAGACCTTCGTGGTCATGGCCATCGGCTACTTCGTCTTCATGATGGCCGGCGCGCTGGGCTACCGCGTGCCGCCCTCGGGCTGGAAGCCCGAAGGCTGGACGCCGCCCCCGGCGCAGACCAGCAACACCATGATCACGCAGCGCCACGTGCACGTGAAGAAGGTCTGGGGCATTCCGCAGTTCTGGCTCGTGTGGCTGGTGCTGTGCATGAACGTGAGCGCCGGCATCGGCGTGATCGGCATGGCCTCGCCGATGCTGCAGGAAGTGTTCGGCGGCGCGCTGATCGACCTGCCGGCCAAGTACGGCCAGCTCGACAAGACCCAGCTGGCGGCCATCGCGGTGGTGGCGGGCGGCTTCACGGCGCTGCTGTCGCTGTTCAACATCGGCGGGCGCTTCGTGTGGGCGAGCCTGTCGGACAAGCTGGGCCGCAAGCTCACCTACACGGTGTTCTTCGTGCTCGGCGCCGCTCTGTACGCGAGCATTCCCTCGTCGGCCGGCGCGGGCAGCAAGCTGCTGTTCGTGGGCGCTTGCTGCGTGATCGTGTCGATGTACGGCGGCGGCTTCGCCACGGTGCCGGCGTATCTTGCCGACCTGTTCGGTACGCAGTTCGTGGGCGCCATCCATGGCCGCCTGCTTACCGCGTGGGCCACGGCGGGCATCCTGGGCCCGGTGGTGGTGAACTACATGCGCGAATACCAGCTGGGCCTGGGCCTGCCGCGAGAGCAGGTCTACAACCAGACCATGTACATCCTGGTGGGCATGCTGGTGATCGGCTTCATCGCCAACCTGCTGGTGCGCCCGGTGGCCGACAAGCACTTCATGACCGATGCCGAACTGGCCGTCGAGAAGAAGCTGGCGCACGAGAAGGCCTCCGCGGCCGAAGTCGGCAGCGGCTCTGGCCGCGCCGACACGGTGAGCCCGCTGGTGGTGGCGCTGGCCTGGGTGGCGGTGGGCATTCCTCTGGCCTGGGGCGTCTACAAGACGCTGGTGAGCGCCGCCAAGTTCTTCAACTGACCGCGGCTGTCCGGGCGACGCCGCCGCACTTGGGCGGCTCGCACCGGACAGACAATGGCGCTCCGCATTGGTTTACGCTTCGCGCCAACATGAAATCCAAAGTCCAGTTCCGCCTGCGCATCTACCGGGACGACGCCATTGCCATCGGCCCCGGCAAGATCGCGGTGCTCGAAGCCGTGGCTGAAACGGGGTCGATTTCCGCGGCGGCCCGGCTGCTGGGCATGTCGTACCGCCGGGCCTGGATGCTGATCGACGAAATGAACAAGGCTCTGGCCTCGCCGGCCGTGAACACCGCCGCCGGCGGCTCGCGCGGCGGCGGCACGGCGCTGACGCCGGTGGGCGAGGAAATCGTCAAGCACTACCGGGCCATCGAGAACGCCGCGCGCCTTGCCGCATCGGCCGACATTCGCGCGCTGACACGTCTGCTCGCGCCATGAAGCCCGAAACCCTCGGGCGCGCCGGCTGGTTCGGCGCCAGGCTCGGTCAGCTGCCGAGCACGCGATCCGACGACAGGATCGGCTGATCAGGGCGCAGCATCCGCTGCGTTGCGGCGCAATACTTCGCCGATGTCGTTGGCGTCGGCCTCGGCCACCAGGAAAGACTGGCTTTCGCCGTCGGGCGCGGTGATGGACAGTACCAAGCCGGCGGCGTCCATGGCACGCTCGATGCGCCATTCCTGCACCTGCGTCACGTGACGAAGCTCCGGCCTGCCGGAGATCGAACGTACAACGGTATCGTGGGCGGATTGGCGCATGGGTTCCAGTGTGTCCAACGCTATATCCGCCAGTATATGAAGACTCGTCGGTTTGTGCACCCCCTTGAGGAATCGAGGGCTCAGCGTGTAACAATCAACGCTGTATTTCAATGAACACGACGAATTCGCTCATCGCCTCGACCGACTGGTTCCCGCTGGTGCTGTCGCTCAAGGTCGCCGCCGTGGCGACCCTTCTGGCGCTCGTCGTCGGCGTGGCGCTGGGCTGGATCTTCGCCCGCAAGAAGTTCTTCGGCAGCACCGTGGTCGAGGCCGTGTTCATGCTGCCGCTGGTGCTGCCGCCCACCGTCATCGGCTACGCCATCCTCGTGGCGGCCGGGCGCCGCAGCCCGCTGGGCGCGTGGCTGCGGGAGCACCTCGACTACACCATCATCTTCAGCTGGCACGGCGCCGTGGTGGCTTCGGCCGTGGTGGCGTTGCCGCTGGTGCTCAAGTCGGCCAGCGCGGCGTTCTCGGGCGTCGACCGTTCGCTCGAAGCCGCGGCCAGCACGCTGCGGCAGTCGCCGTTTTCGGTCTTCCTGCGCGTCACGCTGCCGCTGGCCTGGCCCGGCATCCTGGCCGGCACGCTGCTGGCGTTCGCGCGCGCCATGGGCGAGTTCGGCGCGTCGCTGATGGTGGCCGGCTCCATCCCCAAGCAGACCCAGACGCTGTCGATGGCCATCTACGACGCGGTGCAGGCGGGGCACGACGACCTCGCACTGCTGCTGGTCATCGTCACTTCGGTGCTGTCGATCACCGTGCTGGTGATGTCGAACCGCTTCTTCTCGCTTCGCTGATTTCGTGTTTCATTCATACCCATAAGGAGTTGCAATGCGTCCGTTCCGTCTCTTGTCCATCGTCGTTGCGCTCGCACTGCCGCTGGCCGCAGCCGCGCAGCAGATCACCGTGTCTGCCGCGGCGAGCCTGACCGACGCATTCAAGGAAATCGGACCCAAGTTCGAGGCCGCCAAGCCGGGCGCCACCGTGCGCTTCAACTTCGCCGCCTCGGGCGTGCTGCTGCAGCAGATCGGCCAGGGCGCGCCGGTGGACGTGTTCGCCAGCGCCGACCAGGACACCATGAACCGCGGCGTGGAGCAGAAGGTCATCGACACCGCCACGCGCAAGGACTTCGTCACCAACAGCCTGGTGCTGATCGAGCCCGCCAGGGACGCCGTGGGCGTGAAGACCCTGCAGGACCTGGGCGGCGCCAGCGTGAAGAAGATCGCCGTGGGCAAGGTCGCCACCGTGCCGGTGGGCCGCTACACCAAGCAGGTGCTCGACGGCGCCAACCTCTGGAGCGCGCTCGAACCCAAGTTCGTGCAGGCCGACAGCGTGCGCCAGGTGCTCGACTACGTGAGCCGCGGCGAGGTCGAGGCCGGCTTCGTCTACCGCACCGACGCGGCCGTGGCCGGCGACAAGGTCAAGATCGCCTTCAACCCCACCGGCCACACGCCCGTGACCTACCCGATCGCCGTGGTGGCCGACAGCAGGCAGAAAGCGCTGGCCGGCGACTTCATCGCGTTCCTGTCGACGCCCGCCGCGCAGGAAGTGCTCACGCGCTACGGATTCGGCAAGCCATGATCGACGTCGATCTGAAGCTCTCGGTGCAGGACGGGGCACGCCGCTTCGACCTGGCCGTGCGCTTTCAGACCGACGTGCCCTTTGCCGCGCTCTACGGCCCGTCGGGCGCGGGCAAGTCGCTCACGCTGCAGGCCATCGCGGGCCTGCTGCAGCCGTCCGCGGGCCATGTGCGGCTCGACGGCCGCACGCTTTACGACGCCGCGCGGGGCATCGACGTGCCCGCGCCGGAGCGCCGCATCGGCTACCTGTTCCAGGACTACGCGCTGTTCCCGCACCTCACGGTGCGCCAGAACGTCGGCTTCGGCCTGACCGCCTGGCATCGCCGCAAGCCCCCTGCGAAGGATGCCGAGCGCGTGCAGGCGCTGCTGGAGAGCTTCGGCCTCACGGCGCTGGCCGACAGCCGTCCGGGCAAGCTCTCGGGCGGCCAGCGGCAGCGCGTGGCACTGGCGCGCGCGCTGGCCTGCGAGCCGCAGGTGCTGCTGCTCGACGAGCCCTTCGCTGCGCTCAACCCCATGCTGCGCACCGAATTGCGCAACGAACTCGCGCAGGTGCGCAGGCAGTGGGGCATTCCGGTGCTGATGATCACCCACGACATCGAGGACGTGCTCGCGCTGGCCGACGTGGCCTTCGTCTACAAGGACGGCCAGGTGGTGCGCGAGATCGATCTGCACAGCGCCGAAAGCCGCGACTTTGCGCTGAACGACATCGCGGGCGCGCAGGAGGTCGAGGACACGCCGCTGCGCAGAAAGCTGCGTGGGTTGCTGATGCAGGACGCGCGAGGCTCCTGAGGCCGCGCTTCATTTCCGTTTTGAATCGCCGCATGTGCCGATCCAATTTGACGGCAGTCCCTCGCGCGCGAACACTCCCGGCATGAGCGAGCAGAAGATCGAGTTTTACAAGGGCCCCGCCGGCGGCTGGGGCGCTTTGCGCAGCGTCACGAATGCGCTGCTGCGGCAGGACATTCCCATCAAGGGCGCGAAGACGCTGCTCTCGGCCAACCAGCCCGATGGCTTCGACTGCCCCGGCTGCGCCTGGCCCGACCGCAACCACGCCTCCACCTTCGAGTTCTGCGAGAACGGCGTCAAGGCCGTGGCCGCCGAAGCCACCGCGCGCCGCGCCGGCCCCGAGCTGTTCGCGAAACACACCGTGGCCGAGCTGGCCGAGCAGAGCGACTTCTGGCTCGAGGACCAGGGGCGCCTGACGCACCCCATGGCCTACGACGCGGGCAGCGACAAGTACGTACCCATCGAATGGGACGACGCCTTTGCGCGCATCGCGCAGCACCTGAACGCGCTGCCCGACCCGAACCAGGCCATCTTCTACACATCGGGCCGCGCGAGCAACGAGGCCGCCTTCCTGTACCAGCTGTTCGTGCGCGAATACGGCACCAACAATTTCCCCGACTGCTCGAACATGTGCCACGAGCCCAGCGGCAGCGGCATGCGCCCGCAGCTTGGCGTGGGCAAGGGCACGGTCACGCTCGACGACTTCGAGAAGGCCGACGCGATCTTCATCTTCGGCCAGAACCCCGGCACCAACCATCCGCGCATGCTGGGCGAGCTGCGTGCGGCCTCCAGGCGCGGCGCGCGCATCGTGAGCTTCAACCCGCTGCGCGAGCGCGGCCTGGAGCGCTTCGCAGATCCGCAGGACAAGCTCGAGATGGCCACCATGGGCTCCACGCCCATCAGCACGCACTACTTCCAGCTGCGCGTGGGCGGCGACTTCTCCGCCATCAAGGGAATGATGAAGCACGTCATCGAGCGCGAGGACGCGGCCGTGGCGCGCGGCGAGCCCTCGGTGCTCGACCATGAATTCATCGCCGCCCACACCGTAGGTTTCGAATCGCTTGCGGCCGATCTGCGCGCCGAGTCGTGGGACATCCTGGTGCGCGAGTCGGGCCTGAGCGAGGCGCAGATCCGCGCCGCTGCCGACGTGTACCTAGGCGCCAGGCGCGTCATCGCCTGCTGGGGCATGGGCATCACGCAGCACCAGCATTCGGTGGCCACCATCCAGATGATCGGCAACTGGCTCATGCTCTGCGGCCACATGGGCCGCGAGGGCGCGGGCGCCTGCCCGGTGCGTGGCCACAGCAACGTGCAGGGCGACCGCACCATGGGCATCTGGGAAAAGCCGCCGGCCGCGCTGCTCGACCGGCTGCAGCAGGTGTTCGGCTTCGAGCCGCCGCGCCAGAACGGTGTCGACACCGTCGAGGCGATCCGGCTCATGCTCGACGGCAAGGGCAAGGTGTTCTTCGCGCTCGGCGGCAACTTCGCGGCCGCCACGCCCGACACCTACCAGACCTGGAAGGGCCTGCAGCAGTGCGACCTCACGGTGCACGTGACCACCAAGCTCAACCGCAGCCACGTGATCCACGGGCGCGAGGCCATCATTCTTCCGTGCCTGGGCCGCACCGAGATCGACATGCAGGCCAACGGCCCGCAGGGCGTGACGGTGGAAGACTCGATGAGCATGGTGCACATCTCGATGGGCATCAACCCGCCCGCGTCGGAGCACCTGCTGTCCGAGCCGGCCATCGTGGCGCGGCTCGCGGCCGCCACCATCGGCGCGCGCAGCAGGACGCCGTGGCTCTGGCTGGTGGAAGACTACGCACGCATCCGCGACAAGATCGAAGCCGTGTTCGACGACTTCAAGGACTTCAACACGCGCGTGGCGCATCCGGGCGGCTTCCGCCTGCGCAATACCGCGAGCGAGCGGGTGTGGAACACCGCGTCGAAGAAAGCCGTTTTCTTCACGCACGCCGTGCCGCTGGACACCCATTCGCACCGCGCCCGCGCGCGCTTCGCGAAGAAGGGCGACACCATCGTCTTCACGCTGCTCACCACGCGCTCGCACGACCAGTACAACACCACCATCTACGGCATGGACGACCGCTACCGCGGCGTGTTCGGCCAGCGCCGCGTGGTCTTCATCAACAAGGAAGACATCCACCAGCTGGGCATGAAGGACGGCGACTGGGTCGACATCCAGACCGTGTGGAGCGACGGCCAGGAACGCCGCGCCGACCGCTTCAGGCTGGTGGCCTACGACATCCCGCGCGGCAACCTCGCGGCCTACTATCCCGAGACCAATCCGCTGGTGCCGCTGTCGTCGGTGGCCGAGAACGCGGGCACGCCGACCTCCAAGTCCATTCCCGTGGTGCTGTCGTTGCATGTGGCGCCTGCCCCGGCCCCGTCAGACGCTGATACCGTGGCGGCATGACCGCCGCCTCCTTCGACACCGACTCCTTCTCCATCGCCATCCTGCGCGCCCTTGCCGATGCGCCGGGCGAGGGCGGCATGTCGCTGCCGCGCCTGGGCAAGCGGCTGGGGCAGGGCGCGAGCGTGGTCATGCGCCAGCTCACGCTGATGGGCGATGCCGCCATCGGCGGCGTGAGCGGCCCCGGCTGGGTGCGCGTGGTGCAGCTGGACGACCGCTGGGTCGCGCACATCACCGACGCCGGGCGCGCACTGGTCGACGCCCCGCCGGCTGACGAAAACCCCGGCTGAGCGGAGAATGGCCGCGGCCATGCAAGACGACCCCATCACCGAATCCGATTCCCTGCCGCCACTTGCGCGGCACGCCGTGCATGTCTTCGGCGAGCGCGGCCTCGCGCCCGAGGGCGCGGTGCGCGACGATACGCTGGCGTCCGAGGTGCCGGTAGCGCTGGTGTTCAACGGCGTCTCGCACGCGGTGATGATGGCCACGCCGCAAGACCTCGAAGCCTTCGCGCTCGGCTTCGCACTGAGCGAAGGCATCCTCGACGGCGCCGCCGATTGCCGGGGCATCGACGTGCGGACGATCGATGCCTCCGATGCCGGCTTGCCCCAGGGCATGCCCGGCATCGAAGTACAACTCGAGATTTCCACACGCAGCTTCGAGCGCCTGAAAGACCGCCGCCGCAGCCTCGCGGGCCGCACCGGCTGCGGCGTGTGCGGCGTCGAGAGCTTCGCGGGGCTCGACCTCACGCCGCAGCGCGTGCCGCAACGCGACTGGATCGAACGCATCGACCTGGCGACAGTGCTTCGCGCCTTCGCCGCCATGCCGCCGCGCCAGACGCTCAACGCCGAAGCCGGCGCAATCCATGCTGCAGCTTGGGCGACGGTCGACGGCGAGCTCACCGATCTGATGGAAGACGTCGGGCGCCACAACGCGCTCGACAAGCTGCTCGGCAAGCTCGCGCTGGCGGGGCGGCTCGCGGAGCCGGGCTTCGTGCTGATGTCCAGCCGCGGCAGCCATGAGCTCGTGCGCAAATGCGCGCGCCTGGGCATCGCCGCGATGGCGACCATCTCCGCGCCGACATCGATGGGCGTGCGCATGGCCGAACTCAGCGGGTTGCGTTTCTGGGGGTTGTGCCGGGCGCCGCGTGGGGTGCTCTATGCCGATGGGCTAAGTAACGGCAGTTGAAGCGTCGCGAGCTGCCTCGCGACATTGCTAACAAGAAGCTGTTTCCTGTTAATTTCGACGCCGTCGATCAATGCGACGGTGTTGCAAATCTAACGGATAACTCAAGAATTCTCTAAGTCACTTTTGGCCACAAATGTGCAGCCAAATGCGACATGACAATCCGCGCCCGCAGCGTATTCCTCGCTGCATACGTCCGGGTTTTCATGTTCCTTCGATCACGCTCTCTCGCGCCGCAATCGTTGCGCGCAGTTTCTGTTGCTTGCCTGTGGCTGGGTGCCGCGTCAGGCGCTCTGGCTCAAGCCAACCCTTCTGCACCCAATCCCTTCGTCGAGCAGCTGCGCCAGCAGGAGCGCGAGCGAGCCCTGCGGGAGCAGCAGGAGAAGTTGGTCGACAGCCACCTTCAGCAAGCGACGCAAAAAGATTCGGGTCGCCTGCCCGAGACGGAGTCGCCGTGTTTTCGCGTCGACCGTCTTGTCCTTTCGGGTGAGCGCTCGGCGGATTTCCAGTGGGCACTGAATGCCGCCGCGGGCCCGGATGCGAACGACAGCCCGCTTGGCCGCTGCCTGGGCACGCAGGGCGTCAACACCGTCATGGCGCGGCTCCAGCAGGCGATCATCGCCAGGGGCTTCGTCACCACCCGTGTGCTGGCGGCGCCGCAGGATCTGTCCACCGGGCTGCTGACCTTCACACTGGTTCCCGGACGCATCGCCGCCGTCCGAGCCACTGCGGATTCGAACACTCGCTTCGGCGGCAACCGTCTGCTGCTCGAAAGCGCGATTCCTGCGCGTCCTGGTGACCTGCTCAACCTGCGTGACATCGAGCAGGGCCTGGAGAACCTCAAGCGCACACCCACCGCTGAAGCCGATATCCAGATCGAGGCCTCGACCGCGCCCGACGCCCGGCCGGGCGACAGCGACCTCGTCGCCAAGTACACGCAAGCCCGCATGCTGCGCGGCACCCTGAGCCTGGACGACAGCGGCACTGGCGCCACTGGCAGGTACCAGGCAGGCGCCACCGTATCTGCCGACAACCTCTTCGGCCTCAATGATCTTTTTTACGTCAGCGCCAACCACAGCGTGGACGGGCATGTCCTGGGCAACCCTCGCCGCGGCACGGAGGGTCAGACCGTTCATTACTCGCTGCCCTGGGGCTATTGGCAGCTCGGCTTCACCGCTTCGAACAGCCACTACCGGCAAACCGTGGCCGGCCTGAACCAGGACTACATCTACGCGGGCAAGACCAACAACGCCGAACTCAGGCTCTCGCGCCTGGTCTACCGTGACCAGCGCCGCAAGACCACTGTCGCGATCCGCGCCTTTCGCCGCGAGTCGCGCAGCTTCGTCGACGACACCCAGATCGAGAACCAGCACCGCGTGCTCGGCGGTTGGGAGGCCAGCCTGAGCCACAAGGAGTTCATCGGTGAAGCCACGCTGGACGGCACCTTCGCCTTGCGCCAGGGCACCGGCGCCTTCGGTGCCAGGCGAGCACCCGAGGAGGCGTTCGACGAAGGCACCAGCCGCTTCCGGCTGATGACGGCCGACGTGAGCCTCAACCTGCCTTTCAAGCTCGGCGAGCAGAAGTTGCGCTACGTGGGCCAGTGGCGTGCGCAGTGGAACCAGACCCAGCTCACGCCGCAAGACCGCTTCGGTATCGGCGGGCGCTACACCGTGCGCGGCTTCGACGGCGAGACCAGCCTGCTCGGCGAGCGGGGCTGGCTGCTGCGCAACGACATCGGGTGGGCCGCGGGCCAGAGCGGAGCCGAACTCTATGCGGGCATCGACTACGGCCGCGTGGCCGGCAGGTCGGTCGCATGGCTGCTCGGAAATCACCTGGCGGGTGGCGTGATCGGCGTGCGTGGGGCATGGAGGGGGCTGAACTACGACGTCTTCATCGGCGCTCCGATCAGCAAGCCCGAGGGATATCGCACGGCCAGGGTCACGACGGGGTTCAACCTCAACTTCAGCTTTTGAGGAGGAAGCCGCACCAGAGAAAACCGACATTGCATCCCCCAACCAATCACAACAGATCACACAAGATTCATGAAAAACAAAATTCTCTTTTCGCTCTCATTGCTGTCACTTGGCCTGCTTCACGCTTGCGGTGGAGGCAGCGGCGGTGGAGGTGGCGGCATGCCGATGGGCGCCATTCCAGCCGTTGCTCCGTCGGCGACCGCAGAAGCGCCTGCAGCAGCGCCCGCAGCAGCCGATTCCGGCTCGGTCTCGGCACCGTTCGCTCGCGGCGAGCGCGCGCGCTACCTGCTCCTGGGTGTGGGTGCGCAGTCGTTCGGTGTGCTGTCGCAAAGCGAGCAGGCGGCCAGCGGCGCGATGATCCGCCTGAACGACAACACGCTGACGGGGTCGAGCGCGACGAAGGAAATCAACGGCGACGCGAACTTCGCGATCGGCCGTTGGACCGCCGGCACCGTCACGCGCAGTTCGGGCGCGGAAACCCTCACTGGCGGCGACAACCGTGCGTATCACTACCTTGCACTGAACGAGCTGAAGACCCTGCCTGGGAGCGGAAGCCCCACCTGCGATGCGGGCGTCTTCACCAGCCCCACTTACGTGAGTGGCGGCGGGGGCGCGGCCAACAGCGGCACCGCAAGCGGCTCTTCGACGCTGGCATTCGGCAGCGAAGGAGCGACCGTCACGGGCTCGGTGAAGGTGACGGTCGGCGATGCCGTCGGCACGGTGAATTTCGACACCAAGGTCAAGTCGCCATCCAGCACGTCTGTGACCGGCAGCTTCCTGAGTGCGGGTGCCGGCGCCGGCATCACGCTGGGTGATCACGGCAGCGGTGCCTATGCGATTGCGGTGGGCTATTCGGCAACGCTTCCTTCCGGCGCGCGGTACATGGGCGTCGCGAAGTTCCGCTGCGCTTGAGATCGTGAGCAGGGAGCCGGGGTGGTCGCATCGCTGCGCTCACCGTCGGCTCCCGTCAGGGGCCGAGTTTCCGAGCCATAAGGGAGAAAAAAATGAACAAGCATCTTTACCGGATCATCTTCAACGCCGCGCGCGGCATGCGCATGGTGGTTCAGGAAACGGCCAGCAGCATCGGCAAGGGAGCCTCCAGAGGCACCGTGCCAGCGGCCGCGCTCTTCGGCGTGCTGCTCGCAGGCGCCGTTCGGGCACAGATCGTAGGGGCGCCCAGCGTCGCCGGGCATCTTCGGCCGACCGTGCTCATGGCACCCAACGGCGTGCCGCTGGTCAACATCCAGACGCCCTCGGCCGCGGGCGTGAGCCGCAACGTCTACAACCAGTTCGACGTGATGCGCAATGGCGCCATCCTGAACAACAGCCGGGTGAATGTGCAGACGCAGCTCGGCGGCTTCGTCCAGGGCAACCCGTGGCTCGCGAGAGGCCCGGCGCGCGTCATCCTCAACGAGATCAATGGCGGCAACCCGACGCAGCTGCGTGGCCACGTCGAGGTGGGCGGGCAGCGCGCGGAGGTGATCATCGCCAATCCGGCGGGCATCTCCGTGGATGGCGGCGGCTTCATCAACGCATCGCGCGCGACCCTGACCACCGGCGTGCCACAGCTCAATGCACTGGGCGGGCTCGACAGCTTTCTCGTGCGCGATGGCACCGTGAGCATCGAAGGCGCTGGGCTCGATGCCGGCAAGACGGACTATGCGGCGATCCTCTCGCGGGCCGTGCAGGTCAATGCGGGCATCTGGGCGAATGAACTCCAGGTGGTCGCGGGTGCCAACCAGATCGGCGCCGATCACGGCAGTGTCACGCCCATTGCGGGCAACGGGCCCGCACCTGCCTTCGCACTCGACGTTGCGGCGCTGGGCGGCATGTACGCCCGGAAGATCACGCTCATCGGCACCGAGGCGGGGTTTGGCGTGCGCAACGCGGGCAACGTCGGCGCGGGTGCGGGCGGTCTTGTCGTGACGACGCAGGGGCGACTGGAAAACACTGGAACGCTCGAAGGCGCTCGGGTGCAACTCGCCAGCGGCGCGGACATCGACAACCGTGGCGGCACCATCCGGCAGACGAGCACAGCCGGCCTCACTGTCGACTCGCAGGTGCTGAGCAACACAAGCGCAGGCTTGATCGGTGCGGAGCCTCTGGCATCGGCAGCGGGCGCGAGCGGTACGTCTGCCGCCCTCGCTGGGTCAGCCTCGTCCGATGCCGCCGCGGCTCCGGGTGCCGTCACCGCGGCAGGCACTATCCGCAACGATGCTGGTCGCATCTATGCAGGCGGCCCGATCACGCTCAAGACGCCGCAGATCGACAACACGGGAGGCACTCTAAACGTGGCCACCATGGCCGTGACCGGTGCCAGCTTCAGCAACGCGGGCGGCACGCTCAACGTCAGCCAGGGCTTCGGCGCGAACGTCGGCAGGTTCGACAACACAGGCGGGAAGCTGAATGCGGGCAGCCTGCAAATCGCCACCAGCGGTGACCTGATCAACGTGGACGGCACGCTCACCAGCGCCAGCGATGCGAACCTCGCCGTCGGCGGCCGGGCCGACAACACGCGCGGGACCACCACGGCGGTTGGTCGCCTGACGGCCAATGTGGCGAAGGCCGTCGACAACAGCGCCGGTACCCTGGTCGCAAATGAAGGTCTGTCTCTCGACGCAGGCGCGTTGCGCAACAGCGGGGCGATCCGTGCGGGCAACGACATCAAGCTTGCAGTCGCCGGTGCGCTTGTCAATGACGGCAGCATCACCGCCGGCGGCAACACTGTGATCACGGCTGGCAGCCTGGCATCGAGCGGCGGCAGCGTGCTCGGTGCCGGGGTGCAGAGCGACGGCAAGCCGGGCCTTGCAGGTGAACTGAGCGTCGCAGCCTCTGGCTCGCTGGTTGCAAATGGCGTGAACCTGGCTGTTGGCGACGCAACGCTGCGAGGCGCAAGCGTAGACCTCTCGGGAAGCCAGACCAGCGCGGCGAACATCTCAGTGACTGCTACGCAGGGCAACGTGAAAACCGGCGACAAGGCCAAGGTGGTGACGCCGGGCACCTTGAGCATCACTGCCAACGCGCAGGCGGACCAGGCCTTGCTCAACGACGCCGGCGTGCTCAATGCCGGCCGGCTGAATCTGCGGGCATCGAACATCGCCAACACCCGCAGCGGCGAGATCGTGCAGACCGGTGCCGATGCCACCACGCTGGCCGTCTCCGGCATCCTGAACAACGATGGCGGGCGCATTGCCAGCAACGGCCGCGACCTGACGCTGAGTGCTGCCAGGCTGGGAAATGCCGGCGGCGCGGTCGAGCATGCGGGTGAGCAAGCGCGCACCGGCACCTTGCGCATCGCGGGTGGCAGCTTCAGTGGAGCCAGCGGCCGCATCGCCGGCAACGGCGCTCTCGCCATCGAACTGAAGAACGGCTTCGAGCAAGACAACGGCCGTACTGAAGCCAGGCAGATCAGCATCGAGGCCGGTTCATTGAGCAATCGCGGCGGCAAGATCTCGGGGCGCTCGCTGTCGGTCGATACACGCGGCGGGGACCTCGACAACGGCGCCAAGGGCACCATCGCCGCATCGGGAGCGCTCGTGCTGCGATCCGGCGCCTTGAACAACGACTCGGGCTTGATCCAGTCGGGCGAGTCGCTGCGCATCGACACCAACGGCCGGGTCCTCGTCAACACCAACGCGGCCGGCTACCGGACTCCACCGGAGGACATGGTCGGAGGCATCACGAGCGGCGGCACGCTCAGCCTGAAGACGGGCGAAGTCAAGAACACGGCCGGTTCCATCGACTCGAAGGGAGCGTTGATTGCCGAAACCCAGGCGTTCACCAACGCCGGCGGCAAGACGCTGGCCGTGGGCAGCCTGGATCTCGATGCCGGCAATGGAACGATCGACAACACCGGCGGATTGGTCCGCGCGAACGGAGCGGCCCGGCTCCGTGCCGGCAGCGTCGTCAATGCCAACACCTCGGGCGACGAGCAAGGCATCGAAGCAAGGAACGTCACGGTTCTTGGCGGGGCGGAACTGAACAACATCTCGGGGCGGATCGCCGCCGTGGAGGCGCTTGACGTCAAGGATCGGAACGCGGGCAACTCCGCGGCCAGGGGCCTGGCCATCACCAACACCGATGGCGTGCTCAAGGCCGGGGTACCTGCTGCGCCGGGTGCGGACGGCAAGATGCGCAGTGGTGTCGGAGGCGTGTTCATCGACGCGAAGTCCTTCAGCGGCGACGGCCGGATTGCCTCCGCCAACGACCTGAACGTTGCGCTCGTACAGGACGTCACGAACAACACGAAGATGGACGTCGACGGCAACCTGAACTTCAGCACCGCCGGCAAGTTCACCAACAACACGAAGTTGTCGGCAGGGCGCAAGCTCACGGTCGAGGCAAGCGTCATCGACAACGCGGCGGACGCCGAGATGTCGGGTAGGGACACCGCAGTGAAGGCGGCGACGACACTGACCAATCGAGGCTTGATAGACAGCCAGGGCGCGACACAGATCGACGCGGGCACGCTGCACAACATCGGCACGGGCCGCATCTACGGCAACGCGGTGTCCGCTGCGGTGGGCACGCTCGACAACTCTGCTGAAACCGTCAATGGCATCACCAAGGCCGCGACCATCGCGGCGCGCGAGTCGCTGAACATCGGTGCCGACATCGTCCGCAATCGCGAGCACGCGTTGATCTTCAGCGCTGGAACGGGCGCGAAGGCACTGAACATCGGCGGCAGGCTCGACGGCAACCGCGAACCCGCGACCAGCGGCAGTGCCCTGGAAAACCTGAGCGCGCGCATCGAGTCGCTGGGCGACATGACTGTCTCGATGGGGCGCATCGACAACCTCGACACGCGCATCAAGCTCGGTCCGAAGACGACGACCCAGGTGTTCTCCAGAACCATCGGCGTGGAAGGCATCGGCCACTTCAAGCCGGAGGATGTTGCCTACACCCCGGGCAAGGCCAACCTCTTGCTGCGCAACCCCGATGGAAGCTGGAGGCCAGCCAATGGCCATGTCTGGGGAGTTTGGGACAAAACCGTTCTCACGACGACCGACACGGCCATCGACGCCGACCCGGCCGCCATCGTCGCCGGCAGGGACATGACCCTCATAGGCAACGGGCTCAACCGCGACAGCCGGATCACCGCTGGCGCTGTGCTGGACGCGCCCGGCATCAGGAACGAGGCGCTACAGGGGGAGGTCACCACGCAGACCGGCTCCATCGTCCATTGGCGCGCCACCCGGCGGCAGCCGGATGTCATCGAACCCGTGTCGAGACTGAGCAGGGATGTGGGCGCCTACGAGAAAACAGGCAACTTCAACGCCACCAAGGGATACGACGCGGGCAAAGGCTCCGGCGGTGCGAGCGGCCCGAGCCCAGTGGCGACAATCGTCGAAGTGCCGGCCAACGTCGGTGGCGTCGTGAATGCCGGAGGGCGCTCGGTCGATGCCGCCATGACTCAAGCAAGCAACGCCAAGGTGGGGGCCGGCCAGACCGTACCCATGGTCGTACGCACCAGTTCGCCTCGCATCGATATTCCCCAAGCCAGTCTTTTCAATCTGAATGGCGGGCCGCGGGGCTATCTCGTCGAGGCCGACCCGCGCTTCGCCGGCTACCGGAACTGGCTCAGCAGCGACTACCTGCTGAACAACCTCGGCCAAGACCCCGGCAACACGCTCAAGCGCCTGGGCGACGGCTTCTACGAGCAGAAGCTCATTCGCGAGCAGGTCGCGCAGCTCACCGGCTATCGCTACCTGGGTGGCCACTACAACGACGAGGAGCAGTACACGGCGCTGATGAACAACGGGGCCACCTTCGCGCGGCAGCATGGCTTGCGGCCGGGCATCGGCCTGTCGGAAGTCCAGATGGCGCAGCTCACCAGCGACATCGTCTGGCTGGTCGAGAAGACGGTGACGCTGCCCGAGGGAGTCACCCGGCAAGTACTGGCGCCGCAGCTGTACGTGCGCGTGCGGCCCGGCGACATCGATGGTTCGGGCGCGCTGCTGAGCGCCGATGCCACCGTCATCAAGGGCGATGGTGATCTGGTCAACACAGGCACCATCGCCGGGCGCACGCTGGTCAAGATAGACAAGGACAACGTCAGGAACCTTGGTGGCCGCATTGCGGGCGGCAACCTTGGAATCCACGCCAAGACCGACCTTGACAACATCGGCGGCAGCATCACTGCCAGCGACTCCGCGAGATTGACGGCCGGCAACGACATCAACCTCGTGACGACCACCCGCACGCAGACCGGAGTGCTGACCAGCCGGACGAACATCGACCGCGTGGCGGGGGTCTATGTGAGCAATCCCGAAGGCATCCTCGTGGCTTCGGCCGGGCGGGACGTCCGCCTTGCCGGCGCCATCCTCGCGAATAGCGGCAACGACAGCGGGACGCTGCTGAAGGCCGGGCGGGACATCAGTGTTTCGACGGTCAAGGAAGAGGAGCGTCAGGAGCGAGGCAGCGGCCCGCGCAACTTCTACAGCCAGAGCAGCAGCCGGGAGGTGGGCAGCCAGATTGCCGGCGGCGGCAATGTGACCCTCGACGCCGGAAACAACATCCGCATCCGCGGATCCGTCATCGACGCCGAGGGTGACCTGGCAGTGAAGGCCAGAGAAGGCGATGTGCGCATCGAGACCGGGCGTGCCACCGTCTCGGTCGACTCCGCGAGTGAAGCGAAAAAGAAAGGCTTTCTCTCCAGCAAGACCACCACGCAGCGCGACAGTTCGCGCGAGGACACCGCCACCGGCAGCTCGCTGGGCGGGCGCAACATCATCGTGTCGGGTCGGGACGTCACTGTGTCGGGCAGCGAGATCATTGCCGACAAGAATGCGTCCATCGTCGCCAGGCGCGACCTCACCATCGAGGCCGCGCAGGACAGCCGCTCCGAGAGCGCCTATCGCGGCACCAGCCAGTCCGGACTCATGGGCTCGGGCGGCTTCGGCTTCACCATCGGCAGCCGCAGCCAGAGTACCGACACCCGAAGCGAAAACACCAGCGCAGTGCGCAGCACGGTGGGCAGCATCGGCGGCAACACGACGCTCATTGCCGGCAATCGGTACACGCAGATCGGCAGCGACGTGGTCGCTCCTGACGGAGACGTGACCATCGCCGCCAAGAGCATCGCGGTTCGCGAGGCACGTGAAACCAGCCGGACCGAGACCGAGCAGAAGCAGAAGACCGGCGGCCTGACCATTGCGCTTACCGCACCCGTCATCAGCGCGATGCAAAGCATCGGCAACACGGCCAAGGCCGTCCAGCAAACCGGCAGCGGACGCATGCAGGCGCTGGGTGCCGCCTCCATGGCCGTCGAGGCCAAAGGCGTGGCGGATGCCCTGGCCAACGCCAGTGTCACCAATCCGGCGCAGTCCATGGGTGTCAACCTGTCGATCAGCCTCGGCGGCAGCCAGAACAAGAGCAACCGCACCGAAACCAGCGACACCGCGTCCGGCAGCCGCATCGAGGGCAAGAACGTCAGCCTGCTCGCGATCGGCGGCGGCAAGGACAGCAACATCCTGGTCCAAGGCAGCAACATCGTCGCGCGCGACACTGCGACGCTCGCTGCGGAAAACCGCATCGATGTTCTCGCGGCCCAGAACACCAGCGAGCGGCATGGCACCAACAAGGGCAGCGGCGGCAGCGTGGGTGTGAGCGTCGGCACCAGCGGCCTGCTGTTCAACGTCGGCGCGAACGCCAGCCGGGGCAAATCGGACGGCACCGATTCGACCTACACCAACAGCCGCGTGAGCGCCGGCAACAAGGTGAACCTCGCGAGCGGCGGTGACATGACCATCAAGGGTGGCGTGATCGAAGCCGACCGTGTGGCCGCCAAGGTGGGCGGCGATTTGAAGATCGAGAGCCTGCAAGACACCGGCACCTCGGCCAGCACGCAGCAGAGCCTGGGCGGTTCCTTGAGCGTCGGGGTGGGCGTGTGGAGCGCAGGCGTGAGCGCAAGCAGCGCCAAGGCCAGCGGCAACTTCGCGAGCGTGAAGGAGCAGTCGGGTATCAAGGCGGGCGACGGCGGCTTCGACGTCGACGTGAAGGGCCGCACCGACCTCAAGGGCGCGGTGATCGAGAGCACGCAGGCGGCGGTGGACAACGCGAGAAACACTTTCAAGTCCGCCAGCCTCACCACCAGCGACATCCAGAACTTCGACAGCTACAAGGCCAGCGGTGCGAGCTTGGGCCTGAGCGTTTCAGGACAGCAGCCCAAGGGCGAAGACAAGAAACCCATACCGGGCTCGGACTTCAAGGTGGGCTCAGGCGGCAGTGCGGGCGTGGGCAGCGCGTCGGGCTCGCAATCGAGCGTGACCAAGGCCGGCATCAGCGGCATTGCGGGTGACCAGAGCGTGCGCACTGGCGTAGACAGCACGAATGCGCTGACGAAGAAATGGGATACCGACAAGCTGGTCGCCGATGTGCAGGCGCAAGTGCAGATCACGCAGGCTGCAATGCCGAAGGCCGCCAAAGCTGTCGGAGAGTACGCGGAACGTCAGACCCGGAAATACGAGCAGGCGCAACTCCAGGCTTCGGTGGCGCAGCAGGTATTGAACGATCCGGGCGCGAGTGACGAGCAAAGGGCGCAGGCGACTGCGGCTTTGGCGAACGCCGGCAGCACCCTCGCGGCGGAGCGGCAGAACTACGAAAACTGGAAGGAAGGCGGTGCTTCACGCGTGTGGGCGCATGCCTTGGTCGGCGGGCTTGCGGGCAACCTGCAGGGTGCGGCGGGCGCGGCGCTGGCGTCGGCTGCGGCACCGGTCGTCGATGAACTGACGCGCGACCTGCCCAGTGGCGTCAAAGAGGCAGTTGGCGCTGGTTTGGCGGTCGGGTTAGGTGCAACGGCCGGTGGTGCGGCCGGTGCGACGACTGCATTCAATGCCGACGTCAACAACCGCCAGTCCAATGCAGCACAGCGAGATGCGCTCGCCCGCTTGCAGAAAAACAAGGGCGAGGCCGATCAGAAAAAGCTGGCCGATGCGATGTGCGCGCTTCTGAAGTGCGCGGCCGGCGCGGACCCGAACAGCGCCGGCTACGCTGCAAAGGTCTCTTCGCAGAACAGAGGGACTGACTATAAGGATGAGCAACAGTTGCTGCTCAAGACCGGGGTGTTCTCGGAGTACGGATGGTCCGATGGCGCCATTGACATCGCGAGCACGCTTTTGCACAACGCCAAGGACGGGATGCAAGGGGCGGCCAGTGGTGCTGGCTATCTTGGGAATGCTTTGGCTCGGGACTTTCAACTGGCGGTGGCGGGGGCGAACCCGCCGGATACTCCGCCTGACATTGATTCGGGAGGCAAACCGCCTGCTGCTGGTGGCGGTGCGGTCTTGGTGGGGATGGCGCCTACGGTCTGGTGTGCGGTCCCGCCGACTTGCGTCCCTGGCTTTGCGCCGGTTGCAGCCGGGGGGAGGCTTGGGTATGCGCCTAGTAACTGGACCCTGTCAACCGGATCGGAAGCAGAACGCGGAGATGCTTCAAATGGATCTGCAAATTCCGCACATAAAAAAATTGGCGAACCTGATGGCCTAAATCAAGAATTGCCTTCTGGGGTTCTCCTGTCA
This sequence comes from Variovorax durovernensis, assembly GCF_977011995.1. Lineage (NCBI taxonomy): Bacteria > Pseudomonadati > Pseudomonadota > Betaproteobacteria > Burkholderiales > Comamonadaceae > Variovorax > Variovorax durovernensis. The sequence goes on from NZ_CDRNCW010000001.1 coordinate 1,644,792, forward strand.
GGCGAAAAAAAGCAGACAAGTCCGTTTACTGATGGCATTTCTGTATATTTAAAGTCAATAAATACTAGACACTACGCTGATAAGGTAAATCAAAGCTCGGTTGCGAAAGACCTTAATACCGTGGTAGATAGATTGATAGTTGATGTTCAAGCTGATATGAATGCTATTCGAGCCGGGGAGGCTAAAAATATCGGCAACAACTATTTGATAAATAATCGATTATATGGGGCCCATGATGGAACTTTATATCCAATCTCTGGCCCAGGATTGTATACATTGGATCGAGGGGCTTATAAGGCGTTAGGCGTGCTAAATAAATTTGGCGATACCCCGCAGGCAGATAATATTCTGAAAAATATGGGTATCTCTGATCAAACGAGAGAAGTCGCATTAAATGTTTGGAGAGTGATTAAAAAATGATTGACATTCTATTAAAAAATGATCTTTGTGAAGAAAGATTGCAAGAGTTTTTGGCGTTGGTGTTTTCCGTCGAAATGGAAACAATAATGATTTTTTCGATTGGAAATTTTTCAAAAATGGGTGAAATTGATTTTTCGGGATTTAATTGTCTTTGTGTTTATGAATCGATCGAAGGTGATGCGTCAAAATTATTGCAACTGTATCGTTGCAAGGTATCCCGTGATGAATTTATATCTGATCTGCAAATGGCTTGCAAAATTAAAAATATAGCGTGCTATGTGCCCAGCGATTCGTTCGACAGCTGGTTCCTTATTGATGGAGATCGATCGATGAAAGCTGTAAGTCAAATTGAATCGGAAGACGGCATTTTTTTATTCACTCAGAAGTAAATTGAACAACTGATCTTGTGATTTCCGCATATGAACGTGTCTTGAGTGCGCCTCTTGTACTGCCTGCGAAACATTTTCTGCATTAGTAATTTCAATGTAAGTGAGTCTAAATTGTCTGGTGAGATATTTCCAAAGAAGCCTTGCCGTTCCTCCTAAGACGTACTTTTTGATCGTAAATGGCAGCCCGGAAATACGAGCAGGCGCAGCTCCACGGGACGGTGGCTAGGCAGGTTTGAACGACCCGGGCGCGAATGACGAGCAAGGGGCAGGCGAATGCGGCTTTGGCGAACGCGGGCAGCAGCACTCTCGCGGCGGAGCAGCAGAACTACGAAAACTGGAAGGAAGGCGGTGCTTCACGCGCGTGGGCGTATGCCTGGGTCGGTGAGCTTACGGGCAACCTGTAGGGTGGGGCGGCTTGGGCATGCGCCTGGCCATTTGACGTTGTTCAGCGAAGCTGAAGCAGGAGGTGGTGGGCGTTGCAGACGGACCCAGCAGCCTGCCGATTAGGGAACGGTCTGCGCTCTGCGGATGCACTGGGCATTGGCGCAGGTCCAGACTTAATTCCCAAGGTCAGACAGCTTATTCAACAGGAGGTGCCTCGTGGCCATGAATGAATTTAGATTTGCATGCGATAGTAAAAAATTAGAAGATCTTCTTGGATTTGCCTTGTCGGTAATTGTTCGGGATGATCTCGATAGATTTGATATGCCTGGTATCGCACTAAATCTGGATGTTTTATATGCAGAGCGCGGAGTGGGGCATGAAGTTTGTATTGAGATTGATTTTTTGCCTCCGCTCAAAACGGGCAAGGCATTGCCCATTGATTTTGTAGTTATTAGCTATAGAGACTGTAATCCTGGCGAGGAAGATGCTGGACTTTACGCATACGGTGAATTCGCCAGAGGGTTGAACGAAGAACTGTTAAAGCAAAGCGAGGGTGATGCCGTGCTCAGAGAAAGAGCATTGAGATTGATTGAAAAATACGATCTAAAAAAATATGAAAACATCTGAGCAGGAGCCCTGTCCTGTTCTTGTGCCTGCTGACGTATCCATCCCCGATCTCAGCACCATCCCACTCACCCCAACCTCAACACCGCCTCAGCCACAGCCCCAATCCCCTGATCCGACAGATCAACCGCACCCACGCTCCGGCGCCGCCCCCACGCCCGAAAGTGCAGCTCCTGCGACTTCTCATAGTGCGGGTCGTAATGCAGCGCCATCAGCTCCGCAAACAGATGCGGCAGATCGCCTTCATGCGCCCAATGCTGCCAGCGCGCCACTGTCTCCTTGCCCTGCAGTTCCTTCAGCGCTCCCAGCTTGTCGGCCAGCGCGTCGGGGTCGTCGCCCAGGTAGGCGTAGTCACGCAGCAGATACGCCAGCCGCGCCTCTGGCGTAGCGCAGACCTCTATGCACGGCGCCGCGCGCATCCGCGCCACCAACGACAACGGCAGCGACAGCCGCCCGATGCGGATGCTCTCTCCCTCGACATACAGCGGACGCGAAAGATCGACCGTCTCGAGCACCGCCGCGATCAGCGTCTCGAAATGCTTTTGCGAAGGCTGCGGCACACCCGGCAGTGAACCGAGCAGCGAGCCTTTGTGGCTGGCGAAGTCTTCCAGGTCGAGCACCTGTGCGCCGCGGGCGGCAAGCGCATGCAGCACGCGCGTCTTCGCACTGCCGGTGGCGCCGCAGACCACGCGCAGGTCGAGCTTCGGGGTCAGCGCGTCGATCTGCGAAATGACGTGCCGGCGAAAGCTCTTGTAGCCGCCCGCGAGTTGCTGTGCGTCCCAGCCGACGAGGCGCAGCCACGTTACCATGGAGCCGCTGCGCATGCCGCCGCGCCAGCAGTACACCAGCGGCTTCCAGTTCTCGGGCCTGTCGGCCAGGGTTTCGCGCAGGTGCCGCGCAATGTTGGCGGCGACCATCGCACCGCCGATGCGCCGCGCCTCGAAAGCGCCGGTCTGCACGTAGACGGTGCCGACGATGCGGCGCTCCTCGTCGTCCAGCACCGGGCAGTTGATGGCACCGGGAATGTGGTCGAGCGCGAACTCGGCCGGTGAGCGGGCGTCGATCAGCGTGTCGAAGGCGTGGCGGTCGCCGACGCGCACGGGCTGGCGATGACTCATGGCGGGAACCTCATGCCCCGATTGTCAGGCGTATGCAGGTCCGAGGCCACGGCGCAAGCGAGCGCTCGCAAAGTCGACGAAGGTCACCAGCACGAACATCGCGATGAGCACGGTCATCGCCTGCTGCTGCTGGAAGATCGACAGGTGGAAGTACAGCAACTGCCCCAGTCCGCCGCCGCCCACGAAGCCCAGCACGGCGGCCATGCGGATGTTCATTTCCCAGCGGTAGAGCGCGTAGGCCACCCACTGCGGCAGCACGATGGGCAGGCTGGCGTAGCTGAAGGCGGTGACGGGGTTGGCGCCCGAGAGCACCAACGCATGCTCGGGCTCGCGCGGTGCGTTTTCCAGCGCCTCGGCGAAGAGCCGGCCCAGCACACCCGTGGTGTGCAGCGACAGCGCCAGCGCCCCTGCGAAGGGGCCGATGCCGGCGGCCAGCACCATCAGCGCGGCCCATACCAGCTCGGGCACGCTGCGCAGGAAGTTCAGCACGAAGCGCGAGCCGTGGCGCAAGGCACCGCCTGCGCGGCCCGAAGCCGGCAACGCCAGCAGCGCGCCGGCAACGGCCGCCAGCACCGTGCCGAGCGCCGACACCGCCAGCGTCTGCAATGCGCCATTGCCGACCTTCGAGAGAAAGTCGGGCGACAGGTCGGGTGGGAAGAACTCGGCGATGAACTTGCCCATGAGCCTGAGCGACTCCGACGAGCCCAGAGCGCGGTAGTCGATACCCAGGTAGACAAAGCTCGCCACCACCGCAGCGCCGATCAGCAGCAGGGCGATGCGGCAGCGCCAGCAAGGCGGCGGGCGCGCAGGCAGCGTACGGGCCGCCGTCATGCCAGCAGCCTCCGCAGCGCATTGCTCAGCAGGTCGGCCAGCAGCACCAGCGCCAGGAACACCAGCAGGATGCTGCTGGCCTCGCCGCCGTTGAGCATCTTCATCGACTGGTCCATCAACTGTCCCAGCCCGCCCGCGCCGACAAAACCCATCACCACCGACGCGCGCACCGCGCATTCCCAGCGGTACACGGTGTAAGAGGCCAGTTCCTGTGCCGTGTTCGGCAGCAGGCCGTAGCAGAGGGCCGCGAGCCGGCCGCTGCCGCTTTCGAGCAGGGCGCGCGCGGGACGCGTGTCGGTCGATTCGAGGATCTCGGCGTAGACCTTGCCGAGCATGCCGCCGTAGGTGATGGCCAGCGCCAGCACGCCCGCTGCAGGGCCGAGCCCGAACACGCGCACGAACAGCAGCGCCCAGACGATTTCCGGAATGGCGCGCAGCACCATCAGCAGCCAGCGCGCGGCCTGCCGCACGATGCCGGCCCGCACGCGACCGGGGCCCGGGCCGATGCGCGAGACAGAAAGGGCGCGCGTGGTCACGAAGCCCAGCGGCGCGCCGATCAGCAATGCCAGCGCGATGCCGGCCGTGGCCATGGCCAGCGTCTCTAGCGTGGCCTTCAAGAGCAGCGCAAGAAAGGCCGGCGAGCCGTCCGGCGGAAAGAAGCCCGCCAGGAAGCCGCCGATGACCGCGAGATTGCCGCCGGTGAAAAGCGCCCACGGATTGAATTCGGACAGCGCCAGCATCGGCCATGCGATGACGAGCGCGGCGACACAGCCGGCCAGCCGGCGCATGGCTTGCGGGTCGCGTCGGATGACGGCGGTGGAGGCGGCGGCGTTCAAGGGCAGTCCGGACGGAGGAAGGCCGCTTCGGCCGCGACGCGCTGCGCCGACTTCTGCACCGCCACGCCGCCTTCGCTCGCATAGAGCGCGTCGAGCATCGCGGCCGTCACCTGTGCGGCGGGCAGGTCGAACATCACCAGCCCGTTGCGCATGCCGACGATGCGTGGAAACCAGCGCAGCGCCAGGTCCACCGCATGCAGCGAAGCCACCAGCGTGGCGCCCGTCGATTCGCTCTGCGCGACAAGCTGGCCGATGGCGGCGTCGGCCAGCGTGGGGTCGAGCGCGGACACGGGCTCGTCTGCCAGCAGCAGGGCCGGGCGCTGGTACAGAACGCGCGCAATGCCCACGCGCTGCAGCTGGCCGCCCGAGAGGCGGTCGCAGCGGTCGAACAGGCGGTCTTCCAGCGACAGGCGCGACAGCACTTCGTGAGCCCCGGCAATGTCAGAGGGATGGAAGAGCGAGCCCAGCGCGCGCAGCGTCGACCACTCGCCGAGCCGGCCCGCGAGCACCGCGGTGACGACGCGCAGGCGCGGCGCGATGGGCGGTGACTGGTGCACCGTGCCGATGCGGGCGCGCAGCTTCTTCAGCGCCGCGGACGGCAATTGCCAAGGCCCGGCGCCCAAGGCCCGAACCTCGCCCTCCGTAGGCCGCAGCGCCGCGCCGAGCACACGCAGCAGCGTCGTCTTGCCGGCGCCCGAGGGCCCGATGACGGCGATGCGCTCGCCGTCGCGCGCGGCCAGCGTCACCCCGGCCAACGCTCGCTGGCCGTTGGGGTGCATGACACCCACGCCTTCCAGCGAAAAACTCATCCGCGCAAACTCACTTGATCAGGCCAGCCGACTTGCCCGCCGTCTCGATGCCGTCGTAGTTCGACGACTTGGTCGGGATGAACTTGCTCGCGCGCTGCAGCGCCATGATTTCCTTCTGCGCCGGGTTGGCCGGGTCGAGCTTCAGGAACGCGTCGGTCAGCTTCCTGGTGATGGCCGGGTCGAGGCCCGGGCGCACCGTCCAGTTGTAGTCGTAGTAGGTCGGCGTGGTCGCCAGCACGCGCACCTTGGCGGCGTTGGGGTTCTTGGCCTCGACCAGCTTGTCCCACACCGACGCGTTGAGCACGCCCGCTTCGGCGCGCGACGCGGCCACGAAGGCCACCGTGGCGTCGTGCGCGCCAGAGAAGGCGACCGTCTTGAAGTCTTTCTCCGGGTTGATGCCCGCCTGCAGCAGGAAGTAGCGCGGCATCAGGCTGCCCGAGGTGGACGAGGGCGCACCGAAGGCGAATGTCTTGCCCTTCAGGTCGGCCAGCGTCTTGGCGGTGCTGTCGATGGGCACGATGAACTTGCTGGTGAACACCTCGTCTTCCGCGCGCTGCACGATCGGCACCGCGCCCCCGTTGGTGCGGATGCGCGCCTGCACGAAGGTGAAGCCGCCCAGCCACGCCAGGTCGATCTTGTTGGTGGCCAGGCCTTCGACCACGGCGGCGTAGTCGGTCACGGGCGTGAACTGCACGTCCATGCCGGTTTCCTTCTTGAGGTAGTCGCCCAGCGGCGTGAATTTGCGCTGCAGCTCGGTGGGCGCCTCGTCGGGAATGGCCGAGACGCGCAGCACGCCCTGGGCGAAGGCGCCGAGGCTTGCGACGGAGAAGGTCAGTGCCAGGGTCAGGCGGGTGAGAGTCTTTTTCATGGATGCGCCTCGGGGAAGTGCGGTTTTGGGAAGGACGGGATTGTAGAAAGCGGGGCCGCTTCGATAATCGCCCCATGAATCCAACGCTCATGAACCCGCTCGCGCCTTTGCGCCTCACGAGTTTTTCGCATGGCGGCGGCTGCGGCTGCAAGATCGCGCCCGGCGTGCTGTCGCAAATCCTGAAGAACCACGCGGGCGGCATGATCCCGCCCGAGCTCATGGTGGGCATCGAGACCGCGGACGACGCGGCGGTCTACAGGCTCAACGACCAGCAGGCGCTGATCGCGACCACCGACTTCTTCATGCCCATCGTGGACGACCCCTACGAGTTCGGCCGCATCGCAGCCACCAACGCGATCAGCGACGTGTACGCGATGGGCGGCCGGCCGATCATGGCGCTGGCGCTCGTTGCCATGCCCATCAACCAGCTGCCGGTGGAAGTCATCGCCGAGATCGTTCGCGGCGGGCAGGACGTGTGCCGCGCCGCGGGCATTCCGATTGCCGGCGGCCACACCATCGATTCGGTCGAGCCGATCTACGGCCTCGTCGCCATGGGCCTCGTGCACCCCGACCGCGTGCGCCGCAATGCCGATGCGAAGGCGGGCGACGTGCTGGTGCTGGGCAAGCCGCTGGGCGTGGGCGTGCTGTCGGCGGCACTCAAGAAAGAGCAGCTGTCCGGCATCGGCTACCGCCAGCTGATCGAGAACACGACAAAGCTCAACACCCCCGGCATCGCGCTTGCGGCGCTCGACGGCGTGCATGCGCTGACCGACGTGACGGGCTTCGGCCTGGCCGGCCACACGCTCGAACTGGCGCGCGGCGCGAAGCTCAAGGCGGTGATCGAGTGGTCGAAGGTGCCGCTGCTCGACAACGTGGTGGTGATGGCCGCCGAGGGCATGGTCACCGGTGCCTCGGGGCGCAACTGGGCCGGCTACGGCGCCGACGTGGAGCTGGCCGCCGGCCTGCATCCCACCGCGCAGAACCTGCTGAGCGATCCGCAGACCTCGGGCGGCCTGCTTGTGAGCTGCGCGCCGGAAGCGGTCGATGCGGTGCTGAAGATCTTCCGCGATGAAGGATTCGGGCAAGCGGCTGTCATCGGCCGTGTCGAGGCGGGAGAGCCCTCGCTGCGGGTGGTGCCGTAGCTCCCCGCATTTCTCCCTACCCCTCTGGGGGAAGGAGCAAGACAAAAACGGCGGAAGGGGGAAAGAGTCGAACTTTCCCGGCGACGACTGGCGCCACCAACCGGGTTTGAAGCCCGGCCGCCCCACCAGGGACGATCCCCTCCCATGAATGCTGCTCAAGGCCTCGCCCCGAACAGCGACGTATCGGGGCGCAGCAGGTGCGTGTCTTTCACGCGCCGCGTATAGCCCACACGGTCAAAAAACTCCAGCAACTGGATTGCGCGCTTGCGCCCCAGCCCCGTTGCATCACGAAAACTCGCAGCCTGCAAACCTTCAGGGCCACCGAGGCAATCGCGTGCCAACGCCGCCAATCGCTCGATGGTTGCCAGCGGATAGTACAAGTCCTTCACCACCTGGAAGGTCTCGCCACGCCGAGCGAGGCTTGCGAGCGTTTGCCGCACCATCGGCTCGCTCACGGCGCAGTCCTTCGCAAGATCGCGCACCCACGGCGGATCGAAGCCGCCGTCGGCCAGCCTGGGCAACAACTTCTGCGCGAGCTTCTGTTCGGCTTCGCCGAGGCGCGCCGCATGGTCCGGCAGATGCAGCCAGGTGCCGCTGCGCACCAGCGCGCCGCGCGCGACCAGCGCATCGAGCGCATGGCGCCACAGCGAGTCGTCTGTGCGTGGCCCGGCAAGGCGCTTGAGGCGGCGCGCATCGGGGCCGACCTCGTCGGGCGCGTTGCGATGGAAGTCCGCAAGCCGCCCGGTGATCTGCGCCTCGAGCGCGTCCAGGTGCCGCTGCGCGATGGCCGTGTGCTCGATGCGCACCGCATCGGCGGGCAGCGGCAGGGCGGCCTCGCCGGGCAGCGACAGCGCACGCGCCATCCGTGCGGTGTCGATGCCCAGCGGCGCGTTGTGCAGCAGTGCAGCCACGCGAGCGGCCCGGTCGTCGATGGCCCAGGCGGCCAGCGTGTGCAGCCGCTCGGGCGTTCGGCGGTAGCGCACCGGCGCGAACGGGTCGAGCACGCGCACGCCGGCCATGGTGCGCGTGGCCGAGGCATCGCGCAGCACGCCCCGGTCGCCGTGCCATGCGCCGACACTCTCCTTCGTCACCAGCTGCGCCAGGGCCGTTTCGCCGGGCGCGAGCACGTCGCGGTCGAGCAGCGCGAGCGAAGCCATCACGTCGCTCGCCCCGAGGTGCGCATGCACCGTCGTGCCCGAGCGCAGCGGCTTGGCCTCGTCGGGCCACAGCGTGAGCAGCAGGTCGATGCGGTCCGTTGCAAGCGCGATGGCGGGCGTGCAGACCCAGTCGCCGCGATGCATCTCGTCCTTGGTGACACCGGCCAGCGCCAGCGCGCAGCGCTGCCCCGCATGCGCCGATTCGGCCTTCTGGTTCTGCGCATGGATGCCGCGCACGCGCACCGCGTGGTCGCCAGGCGCCACGCGCAGTTCGTCGCCGATGCGCACCGTGCCGCTGAAGACCGTGCCGGTGACGACCGTGCCTACGCCCGAGAGCGTGAAAGCCCGATCGACCGCGAGGCGAAACGCCAGGTCGTCTTCGCGCGAATGCTCCTTGCGCGCCACGTCGAGCAGGTGTTCGCGCAGTGCATCGATGCCTTCGCCGGTGGTCGCAGACACCGCGAGCATCGGCGCGCCCGCGAGCGGCGTTGGCGCCAGCAGCGCGGCGATGTCCGCGCGCACCTCGGCCAGCCTCGCCTCGCGCACGGCCTCGTCGATGCGGTCGATCTTGGTGATGGCCACCGTCGCCTCGCGCACGCCCAGCAGTGCCACCACCGCCAGGTGCTCGCGTGTCTGCGGCATCACGCCGTCGTCGGCCGCCACCACCAGCAGTGCGTGGTCGATGCCCGTGGCGCCGGCGAGCATGGTGTGCAGCAGGCGCTCGTGGCCGGGCACGTCGACGAAGCCGAGCGACACGCCGTCGGGCGCATGCAGGTACGCATAGCCGAGTTCGATGGAGATGCCGCGCCGCTTTTCCTCGGGCAGCCGGTCTGTGTCGACGCCCGTGAGCGCGCGCACCAGCGTGGTCTTGCCGTGGTCGATGTGGCCTGCGGTGCCGATGATCATCGTGGCTGCGTCGTCACATGAAGTTGCGGGTGTGCAGGTCGGAAAGCCGCTGCGCCTCGTCGCGCTCGAAGCCCAGCCGCGTGAGGCGGGCACGGCGTCCGGCCGCCATGTCGCGCTGAAGCTGCTGCACCGCCGCATGGCCGCGCGCGATGGCGGCGGGCGAGAGTTCACCGGCCGCCAGCAGCACCAGCGCGTCGAACACTTCCTCGTTGAGGCCCGCCGTGCTGGCCAGCGTGTCGTAGCGCACCTCGATGGCGTTGCGCAGCCGCGCCTGGTAGTCGGGCTGCACCGAGAGCCGGTATTCGAGATGCGCCATGCCGAAGGCGACGTGGCGTGCCTCGTCGCGGGCCGTGAGCCGCGCGATCTGCCGAGTCACGGGGTCAGGCGCATGCGCATGCAGGAAGTTCAGCAGGTTCACGAAGCTGCCCTCGCCGAGCACGGACAGCAGGAAGGTGGCGACGGAGAAATCCGGCGCATCGAACAGCGTGCGCAGCGAAGCCTGTCCGCCGGCCGTCGACAGCGCGGGCTGATTGCCTCGCAGCGTGGCGCGCCGCGTGAACACCTCCACGTGCCGCGCCTCGTCGGCGCATTGCAGCGCCAGCAGTTGCAGCACCTCGCGGAAATGCGGATGGATCTGTCCGAGGTGGCGCGCCGGCATCAGCAGCGCGGCGTTCTCGTTCTCGATGAGGTAGGTCATCACCTGCACGACGGCTGCCTCCACGGCGGGCGGCAGGTCGAAGGGCGTATCCCAGTCGATGGCCGTGCCCGGGTCCCATTGGGCTGCTGCTGCCTGCCGGTAGAGCTCGCCGGCCGTCGCGGCCCACACTTCGTCGCGGCGGTGCAGGGCGAAGAAGAAAGGCGGACTGCCGGCCTCCACCGTGGCGCCGCGCGCCGCCAGGCCCCAGCCGGGCGCGGCGTCTTCGGCGGGTGTGCCGTTGGCGTCGCCCTGCGCAAGTCCGGTCGATTGCGCGCCGAGCCAGCGGCCCTCGGCATGCGGGCTGCGCATGACCACGGCCTCTTCAGCCTCGAAGCGCAGCGGGTGCCCCTGGCTGCGGCACCACGCCTCCAGGTGCATTCGCCAGTCCGGCGATTGCCCGCGCACGCGCAGCTCGCTACCCACCGGCCGTTCGGCCAGCGCGCGGCGAATGAGCAGCAGGGCGCCCTGGTCGAGGCCCAGCGACTCAATATCGATAGTCGGGATTGGTGATGCGGCCATCGCCGTCGTAGAAATGTTCGTCGTCCACCGCGCGTTCGAGCAGCGCATAGCCGCTGGTGCGGCCGGTGCGCCATTCGCGCAGGCCTTCCAGTTCGAGCAGCGGGCGCACCTGCGGGTCGTCCCAGCGCATCGCCATCAGCAGCGACACGAAGCGCTCGATCGATTCGGCCGGCGCATCGGGGCTGGTGGTGAAGTTGCAGTGGTCGTAGGCGCCGGTGCGCGCAATGACGCGCGTGCTGCCCGAAGGCAGCGTGCCGTCGAGGCCGAAGGCCAGGTGGTTGCCGTCGATCAGGCAGCAGGCGTCGACCTCGCCGGCCATCAGCGCGATGGCCGCATCGCGCTCGCCGCCGATGTGGTCGCCGTGCTTGCCGCCGAGCACGTCGAAGTAGCGCACCTGGAAGTCGCGCTGCTTCACCAGGCCTTCGGTGCGCAGGTGGTCTAGCGGGATCAGCGTGGCCTGCGGTGAATCGAGCGCGCCAAGCCCGACGGTCTTGCCGCGCAGATCGGCCAGCGACTGCACCGGGCTGTCGGCACGCACGACGACAGCCGAGCGCAGGTCGCAGTCGGTGTCGCGCATGGCCACGGCCTGCACCTGCTGGCCACGGCTGCGCGCGATGCGATCAGCCCGCACCCAGGCCAATGGCGAATTCCATGCCAGGTGCAGCGTGCCGTCGAACTGCGCCTCGACCTGGCTTTCGTAGTTCGAATACAGCACGTAGTCGAAGGGCAGGCCGTTCTTCACGAAGAAGGCCTTGAAGCCTTCCCAGATGGTGACGACCTTGGGCGCATAGGCTACGGCGCCCATGATCAGTGTCGGTTCGGACATGGCGCGGTTCCTCAGAACAGAGGCAGGCCGGTGATGGCCTTGCCGATGAAGTCGTACAGCACGTCGGAGGTCGGTGCCATCACGCTCGATGCGCGCGCATCGCGGAACAGCCGCTCGATGCCCGCCTCCTTGCGGAAGGCCGCGCCGCCGCACACACGCATGGCGATGTCGGTCACTTCGAGCGCGGTCTCGGCTGCTGCGGCCTTCACTTCGAGCACGCGCAGCATGGTGTCGGGGCGGCTCGCGCCGATGGCGGCCACCGTATCGTCGAGCAGCGCCTGCACCATGTCGGTCTTGATGCGCGCACGTGCCAGGTAGGCGCGAATGGTCGGCAGGTCTGCCAGCGATGAATCGAGGTGCACGTGCCGCGTCTGGCTCACATGGCCGATGGCGCGGCTCAGGGCGCCTTCCATCAGGCCGGTCGAACACGCGGCGCTGAGCACAGAGAACCATGGCAGAACCACGCCCATCATGGTGTCAAAGCCCTTGCCGTCCTCGCCAAGACGGGCGCCGGCCGCGACGCGCACATCCTTCGCGGTGATCGGCGTGGAGGCGTTGCCGCGCAGCCCCAGCCCGTCGAAGCGGCCGGGCTGGCTCAGGCCGTCGGACTTGGCATCGACCAGCCACAGCGTGCTCGCGCCTTCGGCCGCCAGCGGCTTGCTCGACCACACGTAGCTGTCGGCCTCGAAGGCGGAGGTGACCCAGCTCTTGCGCGCATCGAGCACCACGTTGTCTCCATCCGCGCGGGCGGTGCCGGTGGGTGCCCAGAAGTGGCTGCGCGAATCGGCTTCGGAAAAGGCCAGCGTGCTCAGGTGCTTGCCCTCGGCAATCGCGCGGCGCACGGGCTCCGGGCCGAACTGTTCGAGCACGGCAGTGGCGCAGTAGTGCATGCACACCACCATCGCGGTGGACGGGCAGGTCTGCGCGATGCGCGAGACCACCTGCGCGGCTTCCTTCAGGCCCAGGCCCTGGCCACCGACCGACGTGGCCGAAACCAGCCCGAGCAGGCCGGCCTGGCCCATCGCCTGGATCGTCTCTCGTGGAAAGCGTCCCTCGCTGTCGGTGCGCTGGGCCGAGGGCTGCAGCGTTTGCGTTTCGATACCGGCGAGCACTTCTAGGGGATTCATCGCTTTTTCCTGGAGTACGGGTTGAGGGAGTCGGTCTATTGCAGCCGCTCGCGCAGGGCATCGAGCTGGGCAGTGAAGGGCGCGCTGTCTTCCAGGCAGCGCAGATCGAGCAGCAAGCGGTCTTCGGCGATGCGGCCGATCACCGGCAGCGGCAGGCCACGCAGGGCGGTGGCGAGGGCGTCGAGCGCCGTGCCCGTGCCCTTCTTCGAGGTGCCGGCCAGCGCGAGCGCAAGGCCCGCCGAGGGCAACCGCTCGACAGGCAGCGAGCCGGAGCCGATCTGCCCGAGCAGCGGCACGACTTCGACGGTGAAGCGCGGCGACACGGCCGCCTGCACCGGTGCCTTCAAGCTCTCGGCCATTTCGCGGATCGCATCGGCGGGCCGCGTGAGCAGCCGCAGCGTAGGCAGGTCTTGCGCGAGGCGCTCGGGCCGCAGGTACAGCGACAGCGTGGCCTCCAGCGCCGCCAGCGGCAGCTTGCTCATGCGCAGCGCGCGCTTCATCGGAAACTTGCGGATGCGGCCCACGGCGGCCTTGCTGCCGACGATGAGCCCGGCTTGCGGACCACCCAGCAGCTTGTCGCCCGAGAAGGTGACGACATCGCAGCCGGCCGCGAGCATCTCCTGCGGCACTGGCTCGCGCGGCAGGCCGTAGTGGGCCAGGTCGATCAGCGAGCCGCTGCCCAGGTCGGTGGCCAGCGGCACGCCGCGCGCATGCGCAATGCCGGCGAGCGTGGCTTCGTCGACCGCGGCGGTGAAGCCCTGCACGGCGTAGTTGCTGGTGTGCACCTTCATCACCAGCGCGGTGTGTTCGTTGATGGCGCGCTCGTAGTCCTGCGGATGCGTGCGGTTGGTGGTGCCGACCTCGACCATGCGCGCGCCCGCGCTGGCCATCACGTCGGGCATGCGGAAGGCGCCGCCGATCTCCACCAACTCGCCGCGCGAGACGACCACTTCGCGCTCGCGCGCCAAGGCCGCGATGGTCAGCAGCACGGCGGCCGCGTTGTTATTGACCACCGTGGCGGCTTCGGCGCCGGTGATGCTGCACAGCAGTTCTTCGACCAGCGAGTCGCGGTCGCCGCGGCTGCCGGTGGCGAGGTCGTACTCGAGGTTGTTGGGCGATGTCATCACCGCGAGCAGCCGCTGCAGCGCCGCGTCGGCCAGCAGCGCGCGGCCGAGGTTGGTGTGGATGACGGTGCCGGTGAGGTTCAGCACCGCGCGCATGCGCGGCGCGAGACGGGCCTGGACGCGCGCGGCGAGTGCGTTGCCGAGCGCCTCTTGCTCGATGTCGGTAGCCGCCAGCTTGCCCGCCACGGCCCGCGCACGAAGCATTTCGAGCAATGCACGGGCCTCTTTCACCACCAGCGTGCGGCCATGCTCGGCCAGCAATGCGCCCGGCACGGCGAGGCGCAGCAGTTGATCGACAGAAGGCAGATCCTGGGGCCTTGCCGTCGAGCCGTGGACCACGGACTCTTCGGGCGCTGCCATCAGCCGCCTCCGCCGTCGTCGGGGATCTCGGGCTCTCCGAACAGCAGCATCAGGTTGTGGCCGCTGCGCTGATGCCCGGCTTCAGAGACGAGCAGGTCGAGCGTGACACTGGCGAGGTCGTCCGCGACGGGCTCGACCTCGGGGTCTTTCTCCATCGCGACCTGCTTGAGATAGTGGCCGCAGGTGTCGCAGCACTCGGCCTTGACCGCGCCTTCGCGCGCGCCGGTGGCCGGCAGTTCCACGCCGGGCTGCGGCGACAGCGATTCGAAGTGGATGCCCTTGGTGCTTTCGCAATGCGTGCACTTGATGCGAACGTAGTGCCACTCGGTGCTGCACAGCGAGCAGTGCAGGTACCGAAAGCCCGCTTCGTCGGCGCCGATGCGCGTGATGCTCACTGTGGGCGCGCTGCCGCAGCAGGGGCATTCGTTGCCGGGGTCGGTGCGGCCGAAGATGTTCTCGCCTTCGCGGTCGGCCACCTGCAGCACGAGCTGCGTCCAGTAGGCCTGCAGCCCCGCGGCAATCAATGGTGCGGCCGCGAGGTCGAGCCCGAACATGATGCGGCGCGAGAGGCGGTCGGCCTGCTGGTCGATCCATGCATCGTCCGCAGCCACCACGCGGTCGAGCGTGTCGCGCGCGGGGCCTTCCGGCAGCCGGGCGCGGAAGAGGCCGAGCAGGCGGCGCAGTTCCCGCAGCCAGACCGGGTCGCGCGTCCATCCGAAGGCGGGCATAGGCGGCTTCAGCACCTTGGCCGCGGCTTCGAGCGCATCGGATGCGGGCAGCGCAACCGCCGCGTAGTCCTGCAGCACCTGGTGCTGGGCCTGCGCGAGGTCGGCAATGAAGATCAGGTACTCGCGCATCGGATGCGAGGCCGCGAGCTGGCGCAGTCGAAGCTGCCGGTCGGAGAACGCGAGGGAACGCACCGGCAGGCGCAGGAACGGCATCTGCCGCCCGGCCTGCATCGCAATCTGCTCGGGATCGAGAACGCGCGTGGTGCGGATCGGCGGTGGGGTGCCGGTTGAACTGCTCATTCAAATGACTCTACAGCGATTCGCACGATTTGCGATACGTGATTGGCCCCAGGGCCATTCGAGAGATACCGCGGAACCGGCTTTGCCGGGCCGCAGGTATCGCCCCCGGAAGGGGGGTGGCGAAGCGACACGAAGTGCGCGCAGCCTGGGGGAGAGCCTGTTTACTCACCTCGCGTCATTTTGCGATGCCACAGGGGGTGGTTGAGCTTGGCCCATCCCTCGGTGACGGTGCCGCGCGTCATTGCGCGCAGCGTGCCCTTGACCCAGATGGCCGCATAGATGTGCGTGATGACCGAAAGAATCAGCACCACCGCCGACACCGCATGCACCACCACCGCGATGCGCCGCAGCAATATCGGGAAAAAGCCGACGAACCACGGGCTCCAGAACATGAAGCCGGTCACCAGCAACAGCAGCAGGCTGACGCCGAAGGCCCAGAACACCAGCTTCTGGCCGGCGTTGTACTTGCCCACCGGCGGCATGCTCGACTTGTCGCCCTTGAGCATCTTCGGCGCGTTGGCGATCCACTCGCGGTCGACCTTGTCGAGGATGTTCTCGCGCCACATCGTGAAGAACAGGAACACGAAGCCCAGCACCATCAGCAGCCCCATGAACGGATGCAGGATGCGCGTCCACGGGCCGCCGCCGAACAGGTTGGTCAGGAAGAACAGGGCAGGGTGGAAGAAGGCCAGGCCCGAGAGCGCGGCCGCGAAGAACATGATCGCGACAAACCAGTGGTTCATGCGCGTGGCGTCTCGGTAGCGGCGAAGGTAGTAGCGTGTCATCGCAATCTCCTCATGCACGGGGCGCGGTTGGCGGCGGGGTCCGTGGCGGCTCTTCGATCACCACCACGTCGTCCGGGTGGCCGTCGCGGTCGGCATCGGGATGGTCGTCCTTGGGCTCGATGGGGCCGGTCTTCATGTAGTGGAAGAAGCTGCCCACCACGGCGCCGATCATGGCCACCATCGCGAGCGGCTTGGCCACGCCCTTCCACAGCGACACCAGCGGGCTGATGTGCGGATCTTTCGGCAGGTCGGCGTACAGGCCCGGGCGGTCGGCGTGCTGCAGCACGTACATCACGTGCGTGCCGCCCACGCCGGCCGGGTCGTACACGCCGGCGTTGGCGAAGCCGCGCTCCTTCAGGTCGACGATGCGCTCCGATGCGTATTCGTGCATGTCTTCCTTGGTGCCGAAATGCAGCGCGCCGGTGGGGCAGGCCTTCACGCAGGCCGGCTCCAGGCCAACGCCCACGCGGTCGGAGCACAGCGAGCACTTGTAGGCCTTGTTGTCGACCTTGCTGATGCGCGGCACGTCGAACGGGCAGCCGGTGACGCAGTTGCCGCAGCCCACGCAATGCTCGCTGATGAAGTCGACGATGCCGTTGGCGTACTTGACGATCGCGCCCGGCGAGGGGCACGACTTCAGGCATCCGGGGTCGTCGCAGTGCATGCAGCCGTCCTTGCGGATCAGCCATTCGAGCTTGCCGGCCTCGGGCTCGACCTCGGAGAACTTCATCACTGTCCAGGAAGACGGCGTGAGGTCGACCGGGTTGTCGTAGGTGCCGTGGTTGGTGCCGACCTCGTCGCGCAGGTCGTTCCATTGCATGCACGCGACCTGGCAGGCCTTGCAGCCGATGCAGGTCGATACGTCGATCAGCTTCGCCACCTGCTGCACCTGCGGGCGGCTGCGGATCTCTGGCGATGGCGTGGTGGTGGCCGAGCGGGCGGCGATGTCCAGGGTTTGAAGGGAAGACATCGCTCAGGCCTTTTCGATGTTCACGGTGAACGACTTGTACTCGGGCGTCTGCGTGTTCGCATCGCCGACGAAGGGCGTGAGCGTGTTCACCAGATAGCCCGGCTTGGCAACGCCGACGAAACCCCAGTGGTTCGGCAGCCCCACCGTGTGCACGGTGCGGCCGTCGACCTGCAGTCCGACGATGCGCTTGGTCACCACGGCCACCGCCTTGATGAAGCCGCGCTTGCTCGACACCTTCACCATGTCGCCATGGCCGATGCCCTTTTCCTTTGCCAGCTCTTCGCCGATTTCGACGAACTGCTGCGGCTGGATGATGGCCGAGGTGCGCACGTTCTTGGTCCAGTAGTGGAAGTGCTCGGTGAGCCGGTAGCTGGTTGCCACGTACGGGAAGTCCTTCGGCACGCCGAGCCGTTCCAGGTCGCCCTTGAAGATGCGCGCCGCGGGGTTGGCGCGCGCCTTCTCGTTGTTCGGGTGCATCAGGTTGTTGACCAGCGGCGACTCGAAGGGCTCGTAGTGCTCTGGCAGCGGCCCTTCGGCCATGCCCGTGGGCGCGAACAGCCGGGCCACGCCCTCGGCCGTCATGATGAACGGGCGTACCGCCTCGGCTTCCATCGGGTTGGCGTCGGGCCGGATATCGGGAATGTCCGAGCCGGTCCATTGCTTGCCGTTCCACGCGATGAGGCTGCGTTTGGCGATCCACGGCTTGCCGGTGGTGGGATCGGTGGAGGCGCCGTTGTAGAGAATGCGCCGGTTCGCGGGCCACGCCCACGCCCAGTTCTGCACCATGCCGATGCCATAGGGGTCGGCGTTGTCGCGCCGCGCCATCTGGTTGCCGGCCTGCGTCCATGCGCCGCTGTAGATCCAGCAGCCGCTGGCGGTGGTGCCGTCGTCGCGCAGCAGGCCGAAGCCGGAGAGCTGTTCGCCCGCCTTGGCTGTCGGCGGCTTGCTCGGGTCCTTCGGATCGACCAGGTCGACCAGCGCGCGGCCGTTGTATTCCATCGCCAGTTCCTGCGCGGAAGGCGAGTGTGGAATCTTGTAGGGCCAGGTCAGCTTGACGATCGGGTCGGGGAAGGCGCCGCCGTCCTTGATGTAGGCCTGGCGCATGCGGTTGAAGATGCCCGCCACGATCTCGATGTCGCCCTTGGCTTCGCCCGGCGGCTCCGCGCCCTTCCAGTGCCACTGCAGCCAGCGGCTGGAGTTGGTGAGCGAGCCGTCTTCCTCCGCGAAGCAGGTGGAAGGCAGGCGGAACACCGTGGTCTGGATGTCGGCGGTCTTGACGTCGTTGAACTCGCCGAAGTTGCGCCAGAACTCGCTGGTCTCCGTCACCAGCGGATCGATGGTGACGAGGAACTTGAGCTTCGAGAGCCCGTCGACGATCTTCTTCTTGTCCGGGAACGAGCCCACCGGGTTGAAGCCCTGGCAGATGTAGCCGTTGAGCTTGCCCTGGTTCATGAGCTCGAAGGCCTGCAGCACGTCGTAGAGCTTGTCGATCTTGGGCAGGTAGTGGAAGCCCCACTCGTTGTCGGCCGTAGCCGCATCGCCCCACCACGACTTCTGCATGCTGACGAAGAACTTCGGGTAGTTCTGCCAGTAGCTCATCTGGTTGGGCCTAAGCGGCTTCAGCGCGCGGGTCTTGTAGTAGTCCTCCAGCGTCTGCTCGCTGTCACGCGCGAGCGACATGTAGCCCGGCAGCGAGTTCGACAGCAGCCCCAGGTCGGTCAGGCCCTGGATGTTGCTGTGTCCGCGCAGCGCATTCATGCCGCCGCCCGCCACGCCGATGTTGCCCAGCAGCAGCTGCACGATGGCGCCGGTGCGGATCATCTGCGAGCCCTGGCTGTGCTGCGTCCAGCCCAGCGCGTACATGATGGTCATGGTGCGCGTGGACGTGCTGGTGCTCGCGATGTACTCGCACACCTTCAGGAACTTGTCCTGCGGGGTGCCGGTGATGCGGCTCACCAGCTCGGGCGTGTAGCGCGAATAGTGCCGCTTCATGACCTGCAGCACGCACTGCGGGTCCTGCATGGTCATGTCGACCTTGGCCATGCCCTGCTCGTCGAGCGCGTAGTTCCACGACTTGGGGTCGTAGTTGCGCTTGTCGGCGTTGTAGCCGCTGAAGATGCCGTCCTCGAACTTGTAGTCGGGCCCTACGATGAACGGCGCATTGGTGTAGTTGCGCACGTACTCCGTCTGGATCTTCTCGTTGCTCAGCAGGTAGTTGATGACCCCCGCCAGGAACGCGATGTCCGAGCCGGCGCGCACCGGGGCGTAGTAGTCGGCCATGGCGGCCGAGCGCGTGAAGCGCGGGTCGACCACGACAAGGCGCGCCTTGTTCTGCTTCTTGGCCTCGATGACCCACTTGAAGCCGCACGGATGCGCCTCCGCCGCGTTGCCGCCCATGATCAGCACGACATCCGCGTTCTGGATGTCCTGCCAGTGGTTGGTCATCGCGCCTCTGCCGAACGTCGGGGCCAGACTGGCCACCGTAGGTCCGTGTCAGACGCGTGCCTGGTTGTCGAACACCAGCATTCCGGTCGAGCGGAATGCCTTGTGCGTGATGTATCCGGTTTCGTTGGACGAGGCCGAGGCGCAGAGCATGCCGCTGCTGATCCAGCGGTTCACGGTCTTGCCGTCGGCGTTGGTGGTCTGGAAATTGGCATCGCGGTCTGCCTTCAGCAGCTTGGCGATGCGGTCGAGCGCCTCGTTCCAGCCGATGCGCTTCCACTCGGTGCTGCCGGCCTCGCGCACCTCGGGGTACTTCAGCCGGTTGGGGCTGTGCACGAAATCGAGCAGGCCCGCGCCCTTGGGGCACAGCGTGCCTCGGTTCACGGGGTGGTCGGCATCGCCCTCGATGTGGAGGATGTCGGACACCACGTTCTTCGCCTTGTCGCCCAGGCTGTACATGATGAGCCCGCAGCCCACCGAGCAGTACGGGCAGGTGTTGCGGGTCTCGGTGGTGCGCGCGAGCTTGAAGTTGCGGGCCTCGGCCAGCGCGGCGGTCGGCGAGAAGCCGAGCGCCACGATGCTGGAGCCGACCAGCCCCGCACTGCTGACGCGGAAGAATTGGCGGCGGTTCATGTCCATGACCGAACCTCCTGCATCGCTGAAGTGGGGTGTTTCATCGTGGTCTCTTCTTCTTGCCTTGAATGGGAAATCTGTTTCAGGCCTGCCGCGCTACTTGGGCGCGGAGCCGTCGCCGCCGCTCGGCGCGGGGGCCGCACCGCCGGAAGTGCCGCCGCCGTTCGGGCCGCTCATGCCGCCGATGGCCGCGCCGCCTTCGGACGGACCCTTGTGGGCGGAGGATTCGTCGACCTTGTCGCCGGAGTCGGCGGGCTTGATGCCGCTCGGGCTTGCACCCGAACTGCCCGAAGTACCCGAAGACGGCGCAGCGGGGCTGGCCGAGGGTTTGGGGTCGCAGGCACTCAACAGCAATCCGAGGGCCAGGCACAGGCCCAGGGTTTGCAGGCGCTGACATCGCAACATTGACACTCCTTCGGGGGAAAAGGCGGCCAGATAGTGGAATGTTTTTATTTCGCCCGCCGCGACCCGCAATAAATGCCTGATCGGCGCGGTGGGGTGTTTGTCACATCATGCTGCAGCACCATGACGCGGGCAAGTAGGCGAAAACCGGCAATAACCCTTGAATCCGGCCATGCGCGGGCCTCTGGGCTATCGTCGCGGCCATGAATGCCTCCCTCCGCCTGGGTTGGCGCACGCTCTGGCGCGACCTGCGCGCCGGCGAGCTGCGCCTGTTGATCGTCGCCGTGCTGCTGGCCGTGGCCGCGCTCACGGCCGTCGGCTTCTTCGCCGACCGCCTGCAGGGCGGACTGCAACGCGATGCGCGCCAGCTGCTGGGCGGCGACGCCGTGGTGGTCAGCGACAACCCGACGCCGGAGGCCTTCGTGGCGCAGGCCAGGTCGCTGGGCCTGGAAGGCACCGGCACCTACGGCTTCCCGACCATGGCCCGTGCCGAAGACGCCCAGGGCGGCGCCAGCAAGCTGGTGGCGCTGAAGGCGGTGACGGCGGGCTACCCGCTGCGCGGCAGCCTGCAGACCTCGGCCACGCTCGACGGCCCGGGCGCCGTCACCCGCGACATCCCGCCGCCGGGCGAGGTCTGGGTCGACGCCTCGCTGCTCGACTCGCTGGGCCTGAAGATCGGCGACACCCTGCTGCTGGGCGACACCGGCCTTCGCGTGGGCCGCGTCATCACGCTGGAGCCCGACCGCGGCGCCGGCTTCATGAGCTTTTCTCCACGCGTGATGCTCAACCAGGCCGACGTGGCGCGCACCGCGCTCGTGCAGCCGGCCAGCCGCGTGGGCTACCGCTATGCCGTGGCGGGCGACGACGCGGCCGTGAAGCGCTTCACCGACTGGGCCGACGCCACGCTCAAGAAGGGCGAACTGCGCGGCGTGCGGCTCGACTCCTTCGAAAGCGGCCGGCCCGAGATGCGCCAGACGCTCGACCGCGCCGAGAAATTCCTGAGCCTGGTCGCGCTGCTCGCGGCGCTGCTGTCGGCGGTGGCCGTGGCGCTGGCCGCGCGCGGGTTCGCCGCCAGCCACCTCGACGACTGCGCCATGCTGCGGGTGCTCGGCCAGAGCCAGCGCACCATCGCCGCGGCCTACACCTTCGAGTTTGCGGTGATCGGCGTGGTCGCCAGCGGGCTGGGCGTGGCCATCGGTTTCGCGGTGCACTACGTGTTCGTGCTGCTGCTGTCGGGCCTGGTCGAGACCGCGCTGCCGGCCGCCACGCTGTGGCCCGTGGCCTTCGGCCTGGGCATGGGGCTCACGCTGCTGTTCGCCTTCGGCCTGCCGCCGGTGCTGCAGCTGGCCCGCGTGCCGCCGCTGCGCGTGATCCGGCGCGACGTGGGCGGGCTCAAGCCGGCCTCACTGGCGGTGCTGGGCGTTGGCGTGGCGGGCTTCGCGGCGCTGCTCATGGCGGCCAGCAGCGACATCAAGCTGGGCCTGATCGCCGTCGGCGGCTTCGCGGGCGCGGTGGCGGTGTTCGCGCTGCTGAGCTGGCTTGCGGTGAAGGTGCTGCGCCGCAGCGTGAATGAAACCACCGCGCCGCGCTGGCTGGTGCTGGCCACGCGGCAGATTTCGGCGCGGCCGGCCTATGCGGTGGTGCAGGTCAGCGCGCTGGCCGTGGGCCTGCTGGCGCTGGTGCTGCTGGTGCTGCTGCGCACCGACCTGGTGGCGAGCTGGCGCCAGGCCACGCCGCCGGACGCGCCGAACCGCTTCGTCATCAACGTCATGCCCGACCAGAGCGAGGCCTTCCAGAAGTCGCTGCGCGACGCGGGCGTGAGCAAGTTCGACTGGTACCCGATGATCCGCGGCCGCCTCGTCGCCATCAACGACAAGCCGGTCACGCCCGACGACTACGCGGAAGACCGCGCCAAGCGCCTCGTCGACCGCGAGTTCAACCTCAGCAACAGCGTGGAAGCGCCCGCGCACAACAGCATCACCGCCGGCAAGTGGACGCCCGGCGCGAAGAACGAGGTGAGCGTGGAAGAGGGCCTGGCCGAGACGCTCGGCCTGAAGCTGGGCGACATGCTGCGCTTTGACATCGGCGGGATGCAGAACGACGCGCGCATCACCTCGCTGCGCAAGGTCGACTGGGGCTCGCTGCATGCCAACTTCTTCGTGATGTACACGGTGGCCTCTCTGGCCGACGTGCCCACCACCTTCATGGGCGCCTTCCGCGCGCCCGAGACCCGCGGCTTCGACAACGCGCTGGTGCGCAGCTACCCCAACGTGACCAACGTCGACATGAGCGCCACCATCAACCAGGTGCAGCGCGTGCTCGACCAGGTGATCCGCGCGGTGGAGTTCCTGTTCGGCTTCACGCTGGCGGCCGGGCTGGTGGTGCTGTTCGCGGCCGTGACGGCCACGCGCGAGGAGCGTGCGCGCGAGTTCGCGGTGATGCGCGCGGTGGGCGCGCGCGCCAGCCTGCTGCGCCAGGTGCAGCGCGCGGAGCTGG
This sequence comes from Variovorax durovernensis, assembly GCF_977011995.1. Lineage (NCBI taxonomy): Bacteria > Pseudomonadati > Pseudomonadota > Betaproteobacteria > Burkholderiales > Comamonadaceae > Variovorax > Variovorax durovernensis. The sequence continues at coordinate 1,667,685 of NZ_CDRNCW010000001.1, forward strand.
CGGGCGTCGGGCTGCTCGCGGGTTTTCTCGCGAGCATCGTCGCCTCGGTGATCGGCTGGGCGCTGGCGCGCTACGTGTTCGAGTTCAGCTGGACCGCCTCGCCGCTGGTGCCGGTGGCCGGCGCGCTGGCCGGCGCGGTGCTGGCGCTGGGCGCGGGATGGTGGGGCCTGCGCGACGTGCTGCGCCGCCCGGTGGTAGACACCTTGCGCCGCGCGGCCGAGTAGCAATCTTTTTCTTCGGCCGGGGGCCGGACGGGGCCGGGGAATGCAATACATTCCCCGGCCCCGTATCCAATTCCGAAGTGAACCCCCTTACATGCGCTTGGCGTCATTCCAGATCACCAACTTTCGCTCGATCAACGACAGCGGTTCCATCGACTCCACACAGATCACGGCGATCCTCGGTCGAAATGACAGCGGCAAATCGAATCTGCTGCGTGCGCTCCACAGCCTGAATCCGACCGACGGCCTGGTCGAACTCAGCCCCATCAAGGACTTTCCGCGGCATCGCCGCCTCGAGGAGTGCAACGGCGACACGCCCGTCGTTTCCACCCGCTGGGCGCTCGACGAAAGCGAGCAGGCCGCCCTGGCCGAGATCCTGCCGCGCGCAGCGGGCGTGCGCCACGTCACCGCAGGCCGAGGCTACGCCGCTGCGCGCTGGGCCGGGCTCGAAGGCCTGAACGCGCTGTCGCTCGATGTCGGCGACATCAAGGCCAAGGTCCGCAAGATCGTACCGGCCGTCAAGGCCGCCGCCGAGAAAGTGGCCGAAGAACAGCGTGCCCTGCTCGAGCAGGAATCCGACACCTTCGACGCCGCGATGATCATGAACCCCGACTACGTCAAGTGGTCGGAAGGCGCCGTGAAGGCGATGCAGGCGCTGCGCAAGGCGCTGGCCGCGGCCGACGCCGAACTCAGCGACAAGCAGGACCAGATGCTGGCCGAGCTCGAGGACATGGCGCGCGCCATTGCCAACGACGAGCCCGCGCTGGCCCGCGCCCGTGCCTGGGTGCTGGAGAAGCTGCCGCGCTTCGTGTACGTGGACGAATACCCGGCGCTGCCGGGCCGCCAGAACATTGCCGAATACCTGGGCCGCGAGGGCTGGGGCCAGCTCACGCCGGAGCAGCAGAGCTTTGGCAAGCTCTGCAAGGTGGCGGGGCTCGATCCGCGCAAGCTGCAGGAGCTGCTCGACAGGAACGACCAGGCCACGCGCAACCAGCTCGCCAACCGCGCCGGCTCGGTGGTGACGGCCGAGATCCGCCGGCTCTGGAAAGACCGCCCGCTGAAGGTGCGCTTCAACCTCGACGGCCAGTACCTCGACACGCTGGTGTCCGACCCGAACGGTGCCTACGAGGTCGAGGTGAACCTGGAGGAGCGCAGCCGCGGCTTCCAGTGGTTCTTCTCGTTCTACATCGCGTTCTTCGCCGACACCCAGGGCGGCCGCGCGGAAGACGCCATCCTGCTGCTGGACGAACCCGGCCTGCACCTGCACGCCCACTCGCAGGCCGACCTGCTGGCGCACTTCGAGAAAGACTTCGGCAACCAGATCATCTACACCACGCATTCGCCGTTCATGGTGCCCGTGCACCGGCTCGACGCGGTGCGCACGGCCAGCCTCGGCGAGACCAGCGGCACCACGGTGAGCAACGCCGCCGAGGGCGACGAGCGCACGCTGTTCCCGCTGAAGGCCGCGCTGGCGCTGAGCCGGCTGGCGAGCGAGCCGGTGAAGATGGAAGCCGTGAAGCCGGTGGCTGCGAAGGCGGAGCCGGCGAAACCGGCGGTTGCCAAGGCTGCGGCCGGGGAGGGCGCCAAGCCTGCCAAGGTGGCACCTGCTGCTGCAATCGTCGAACCCGTTGCGGCTCTCATCGCGGTGCCAGCTGTCACCGTGGCGGTGGCTCCCGCACCCGCGCTTGCACCGGTGGCCGCACCTGCCGAGGCGCCGGTCGCCGAGCAGGTGGAAGCGGGCTGATCATCCGCGCGCTGTCTGCCCCTGAGCCGGGGCAGGCAGAACTTCGCCGGTCCCCCTGAACATCCGTGCGCTCGCGAAGTCCACGAACGCCCGCACCTTCGGCGACAGCTGCCGGCTGGACGGCCACAGCGCCGAGAACTGGCCCTGCCGCGCGACGTGCCCGGCCAGCACGCAGCGCAGTTCGCCGCGGCCGAGCGAATCGCGGGCGAGGAAGTCGGGCATGTAGGCCACGCCCAGCCCGGCGACGGCCGCGCCGAGCATGGCTTCCATGTTGTTGCACAGCAGGGTGGCGGGCAGTTGCTCCGGCAGGCCGGGCAAGTCCCATTCCTCGATCTTTCCGCCGGTGACGAACTTGTAGCGCAGGCAGGCATGCTGCGCGAGCTCGGCCGGCACGCGCGGCTCGCCGTGTCGCTCCAGATACGCGGGTGACGCGACCAGCACGAACTGGAACGGACCCAGCCGCCGCGCCACCAGTTGCGAGTCGACGAGCTCGCCGCTGCGGATGGCGACGTCGACGCCCTCGGCGATCACGTCGACCAGCCGGTCGTTGAAGTCGAGGTCGAGTTCGATCTCGGGGTAGGTGGCCTTGAACTCCGGCAGGATCGGCAGCAGGAAGCGGTAGCCGATGGTCGGCAGGCTCACGCGCAGCCGGCCGCGCGGCGCGGCGACGGCGTCCTGCATCATGGCCCGCGCGTCGTCCAGTTCGTCGAGGATGCGGCGGCAGCGCTCGTGGAACAACACGCCTTCCTGGGTGAGCCGCGTGTGGCGCGTGGTGCGGTTGAAGAGCCTCACGCCGAGCTGCTGTTCGAGCCGCGCCACGTTCTTGCCCACCGCCGAGGCCGAAATGCCGAGCTGGCGGCCGGCCTTGGCAAAGCTGAGTTGGTCCGCCGCCCGCACGAAAGATTCGAGCCCGCTGAAACTGTCCATTGATTGGCAACCTGTGGTTGGGAGTCTGAGGATCAATGGTGCCATTCTTATTTCATTGATTCCTTTCTATCTTCTCTTCCTCCTCTTCTTCCGTGCGAAAGTTCTTTTTTCGATGTCCTCGTCTTCCTTGTCCAAGAACTGGCTGCTGGTCGCCGTATGCCTCGCGGCGCTGGGCATGCCGCTGAGCTTCACCGGCCCGGCGGTGGTGCTGCCCGCGATCCGCGACGCGCTCGGCGGCAGCCCGGTGCAGCTCAACTGGGTGACCAACGCCTTCATGCTGAGCTTCGGCGCGACGCTGATGGCGTCCGGTGCGCTGGCCGATGCCTATGGCCGCAAGCGCGTGTTCCTGCTGGGGCTTGCGGTGGTGGCGTTGAGCAGTTCGCTGCTCACGCTGGCGCCCGGCATCGTCGCGTTCGATCTGGCGCGTGCCCTGCAGGGGCTCGGCTCCGCCGCGGCCTTCGCGGCGGGCACGGCGGCGCTGGCGCAGGTGTTCGATGGCGCGGCGCGCACCCGGGCCTTCAGCCTGATCGGCACCTCGTTCGGCGTGGGCTTGTCGTGCGGCTCGATTCTTTCGGGATGGCTCGCGCAGAGCTTCAGCTGGCAGGCGGTGATGCTGAGCCCCGGCGCGGTAAGCCTGCTGGCGCTGTGCATCGCGTCGATGAGCATGCGCGAGTCGCGCAACCCGAATGCGATGGGCCTGGACATGCCGGGCACGCTCAGCTTTACTGCAGCGCTGAGCCTGCTCACGCTGGGTGTGCTGCAGGCGCCCGAAAGCGGCTGGGGCAGCCCGTGGGTGCTCGGTGCGCTGGTCGGCGCGGTGTTGATGGGCGCGGCCTTCGTCGCCATCGAGCGGCGCGTGGCGCATCCGATGCTCGACCTGTCGCTGTTCCGCTTTCCGCGCTTCGTCGGCGTGCAACTGCTGGCCGCGGCGCCGGCCTATGGGTTCGTGGTGCTGCTGGTGCTGCTGCCGATCCGCTTCGTGGGGCTCGAGGGGCGCAGCGCGATCGAGGCGGGGGCCTTCATGTTCGCGCTTTCGGGGCCGATCCTCGTGGTGCCGACGTTGGCGGCATCGCTCGCGCACCGGTTTTCGGCGGGTGCGATCTCCGCCGTGGGGCTGCTGGTATGCGCCACGGGGCTTTTCTGGCTCAGCCGCTGCGCGCCGGGTACGCCGCTGGGCGTGATGGTGTGGCCGCTGCTGCTGATCGGCGCCGGCATCGGCCTGCCCTGGGGCCTGATGGACGGCCTTGCCGTGAGCGTGGTGCCGCGCGAACGGGCGGGCATGGCGTCGGGCATCTTCAACACGGTGCGGGTGGCAGGCGAGGGGATCGCACTGGCGCTGGTGGGAGCCGGACTGACGGCATTGGTGGCGCTGCAACTGGGATCGTCTTCAGCCGCGTCGCAGGCAGCGCAACGCGTGACGACGGGCGACCTGTCGCAGGCGCTGGCGTTGTTGCCCGGTGTGGACCGCGCGGCGCTGCTGCATGCGTACGGTGCGGCGTTCGGCATGTTGCTGTGCGTGCTGGCGGGGGTGACTGTGTTGACGGCGCTGGTGGTGTTCGCGTTCTTGCGCGGGGAGACGCATCCGGAAGAGAGCGCTGTTGCGTTGGAGTCGCCGGTCTGTTGATGGGCACTGTCCCGCTTCTTCCCCTTGCGGGAGAAGGCGGGGTCGATTCGCTAAGCGGAGCGTCACAAAACTTCGGGCGGTCTTCCTGTCCAATAGCGGCACCATGGAAAACCAACCGAACGAACTCGAACCGCGCGTGACCGAGCTCGAAATCAAGTCGAGCTACGCCGAAGACCTGCTGGACCAGCTGAACATGACGATCTACCGCCAACAGCAGCAGATCGACCGGCTGATCCTGCAGGTCACGCAGCTCAGGGAACAGAGCCAGAACGCGTCACAGGACGGCTCGGCCAGCAACCCGCGCGACGAACTGCCGCCGCATTACTGACGATCGAGGGCGCTTTCCAGGGACACCGTGGAGCCGGCTTTGCCGGGCCACAGGTGTCGCCCCCAGTGAGGGGGAAGGAGAAGCGACACGAAGTGCGCGAAGCCTGGGGGAGTTACCCATGTGCGTGCCAGAGCACGGCAAAGAAGTGGCAGGTGCTGCCCGCCAGCACGAACAGGTGCCATACCGAGTGGGCGTAGCGCACCTTGTTGTCGAACAGGAACACCACTGCACCGGCGGTGTAGAAAAGCCCACCGGCTACCAGCCAACCCAGCCCCGCGGCAGACATGCGCTCGTACAGCGGCACCGCCGCCATCAGCGCCATCCAGCCCATCGCCACATAGAGCCCGGTCGACCACAGCGGATGCTGCAGCCGGTTGAACAGCTTGGCGCTCACGCCCAGCGCGGCGGCCGCGCAGATCGCACCGAACAGTGTCCAGCCCAGCGGCCCGCGCAGCACGCCGAACAGGAAGGGCATGTAGCTGCCCGCGATGAACAGGTAGATGGCCGCGTGGTCCAGCCGGTTGAACCAGGCCTTGGCCCGGCCCATCGGCAGCGCGTGGTACAGCGTGGAGATCAGGTACAGCACGATGGCCGTGCCCGCGAACAGGCAGGCGCCGACGATGCCCGCGGCCTGGCCCTTCTGCGCCGCGCTGTAGACCAGGACGGGCAGCGCCGCAATGGCCAGCGCCAGGCCCAGGCCGTGGCTAAGGGCGTTGAAGAGCTCTTCCATCGCGGTCTGGTCGCGAGCCGCCAGCACTGAAGCGCGAGGCGAGGAACGGGTCTGTGCAGGTGCAGTCATCAGGAGCGGAACCTCATGAAAAATGGATTTGCGGCCTCAAGCTTGCCAGAACCGTGCCACGCGTTCTGCCGGCTTGACCAGCTTGCGACCAAGGGCTTCTTCCCGATCGCGGGGCCTACTTGACCTGCTGCTTGCCCAGCTTGCGCGCCAGCGTGCGCCGGTGCATGCCGAGCCTGCGCGCGGTCTCTGAAATATTGAAGCCGGTCTCGGCCAGCGTCTCGTGGATGCGCTCCCATTCGAGCGTCTTGATCGAGGTGGAGCGGTTGGTCAGCTCGACCTCGGTGGTGCCGGCGGCGCGTCCGAAGGCGGCCTCGATGTCGTCGGTGTTCGACGGCTTGGCCAGGTAGTGGCAGGCGCCGAGCTTGATGGCTTCCACCGCCGTGGCAATGCTCGCAAAGCCCGTCAGCACCACGATCAGCATCTTGGCGTTGTGACGGTGCAGCATCTGCACGCAGGCCAGGCCCGAGGCCTCGCCGTTGAGCTTGAGGTCGACCACCGCATAGCCGGGCGACAGCGTCTCCAGCAAGGCGCCTGTCTCCTCGAGGTTGCTCGCGTGCGTCACGGCATAGCCGCGGCGCTCGAACGAACGGCCGAGCGTGCGCGCGAAGGCATCGTCGTCCTCGACGATCAGCAACTGGCGCTCAGCTTCGGTTTCGGTCATGGCCTTGTGTTTCGGTGGTCCCGTGGTCGAGGGCTTCTTGGGCTTCCTGTCCGCCGTCGTCGTCCTCGTCTTCCTCTTCTTCCAGCACGATGGCCGCCAGCGGCAGCGTGATCTTCACGATCGCACCGCCTTCGGGCCGGTTGCCCGCGGCAACCCGGCCGCCGACAGTGCGCGCCACGTTCACGACCAGGAACAGGCCCAGCCCGCCGCCGGGGCGGCCCTTGCTCGACTGGTAGGGTTTGCCGAACTCCTTCAGGATGGCCGGCAGGAAGCCGGGGCCCGCGTCCGTGACCGTGATCGTCAGCGCGTCGGCGTCGTGTGCCGCCTCCAGGCGCAGCCAGTGCGGCGATGCCTCCAGCGCATTGTCCAGCACGTTGCAGATCATCTGCTTGAGGGCGGAGTCGGAAACCATGGGCAGGTCCCGGCCAAAGTGGTTGTCGTACTCGAAGTCCTCGATGGGGCGGGTGGTGCGCCACTCTTCGATCAGGTCGTCCAGGAAGGTGCTGACGGTGGTTTCCTCGGACGACTCGCCGCGCGCCTCGCCGGCCGACAGCAGGATGCCGCTCACGATGCTCTTGCAGCGCTGGATCTGCAGCTCCATCTCGGCCACCTCGGTCAGCAGCTCGGGGTCGGAGCTGAAGTGCGGCAGCCGGCGCCAGTCGCCCAGGATCACCGCCAGCGTGGCCAGCGGCGTGCCCAGTTCGTGCGCAGCGCCCGAGGCCAGCAGGCCCATGCGCACGATGTGTTCTTCTTCCGAGGCACGCTGGCGCAGGTCGGCCAGCCGCGCGTCGCGGGCGCGCAGGTTGCGGCTGATGCGGGTGATGAAGATCACGAGCAGCGCGGCGTTCAGCGCAAAGCACACCAGCATGCCCTGGATGTAGGGGCTCCAGAGGCCGCGGTTGTGGTCCAGCGGCAGCGCGAGCGGGCGCGAGAACAGCGCCAGCCCGGCAAAGCAGATGCTGGTGATGACCACGATGGTCCAGGTCGACCAGGGCTTCAGCAGCACAGCGCCCAGCGTCACCTGCAGCAGGAACAGGAACACGAAGGGGTTGGTGGCGCCGCCGCTCAGGTAGAGCTGGGCCGTGAGCGTGGCCACGTCGACCAGCAGCGCAAGGAACAGTTCGCCGTTGGTCACGCGCCGGTGGCTGCGCGCGCGCAGCAGGCTCACCATGTTGAAGAGCGCCAGGCAGGTCAGCACCTGCAGCATGTGGTCCAGCGGCAGCCGGATGGCAAAACCGTAGTGCACCACGAGGATGGTGACGACCTGCCCGACCACGGCAAACCAGCGCAGCTGGATCAGCTGCTGCATGTTCTGGTGGCCGGTGGCGTTGTCGAGGCTGGCGACGCCGGCGCGCGGGGCATGAAGCTCCCCCGCGACCGCGACGGCCTCAGTCGCGGCGGGCATCTTGTGGGGCGGGGCGGGCGTCGGCATCGGCCGCATTTTCGCTGCGGCGTACGAACCAGGCTGCGATCAGCACCATCAGCGCAAGGCCATACCAGGTCAGTGCGTAGACGAGGTGGCTGTTGGGGAAGGCGATGACGGTCAGGCCCGCGGCGGGCCAGGCGGGGGTGTCGGCGGCCTGCGTGCCAGCAGTGGCGGGGGCGGCGGGCGCGGCCTCGGCGTCGATGAAGTAGGGCGCCACGTCGGTCAGGCCGCGCGCGGCGGCAATGGCCTGCACGTCGCGCGAGAACCAGCGGTCGGCCGCCGGGTCGTTCTTGCGCAGGAAGCCGCCCTTGGGCTCTGTGAGGCGCAGCAGGCCGGCGACGGTGGTCTCGCCCTGGGGCTCGGCCGCGGTGCGGGCCGAGCGTTCGCGTGCCTCGGGGGGCACGAAGCCCCGGTTGACCAGCACCACGGTGCCGTCGGCCGCGCGCAGCGGGGTCAGCACCCAGAAGCCGGCGCCGAGCCGGGTGCTGGCCTGCACCAGGGTTTCTTTGTCGTGGAGGAAAGTGCCGGCGATGCGGATGTGCCGGTATTCGTCGTTGGCCGCGTTGACGGTGGGCCATTCGTTTCGCCCGGGGGCCGTGGTGGCCGGGGCATGCACGCGCTGTTCGACGCGGGCGATGAGATCGAGCTTCCAGGCCCTGCGCTCGACCTGCCAGGTGCCAAGCGCGAGGAAGCCGCAGAAGGCGATGACGGCAAGGACCGCCAGCGCCACCCGTGCGGCGGTGGAGCGCTGGCGGACTGCCGGCGCCATCAGGGCATGTTCTTCATGTCGTGCATCGAGTGCGGCATCATGTTCGTGTTCATGTGGTACATGACCCACAGCGAACCGGCCAGCGTGATGACCACGACGACGAGCGTGAAGATCAGTGCCAGCATGTTCCAGCCGCCTTCGGACTTGGCGTCCATGTGCAGGAAATAGACCATGTGCACCACGATCTGCACCACGGCGAAAGCCAGGATGACGAGGGCGGTGGTGTTCGGCTTGTCGAACACCTTGGCCATCACCAGCCAGAACGGAATGGCGGTGAGGACCACGGCCAGCACGAAGCCGGTCATGTAGCCCTTGAAGGTGCTGTGGCTCACCGGACCATCGTCGTGGTGGTCATGGCTGTCGTGGCCATGTGCGCCATGGCCGGCGGTTTCGATATGCGCGCTCATTGCAGCGATCCCATCAGGTACACGAAGGTGAAGACGCCGATCCAGACCACGTCCAGAAAGTGCCAGAACATCGACAGGCACATCAGGCGGCGGCGGTTGGCGGCGGTGAAGCCGTGCTTGGGCAGCTGGAACATCAGCACGATGAGCCAGACGATGCCGAAGGTCACGTGCAGGCCGTGGGTGCCCACCAGCGCGAAGAACGACGACAGGAACGCGCTGCGTTGCGGGCCGGCGCCTTCGTGGATCAGGTGCGCGAATTCATACAGCTCGAGGCCGATGAAGCCCGCGCCCAGCAGGCCGGTGATGGCCAGCCACACCAGCACGCCGCCCATGCGGCGCTGCTGCATCTGCAGCATGGCGAAGCCGTACGTGATGGACGACAGCAGCAGCAGCGAGGTGTTGATCGCCACCAGCGGCAGGTCGAACAGGTCGGCGCCCGAGGGGCCGGCCGCATAGCTGCGGCCCAGCACGCCGTACACCGCGAACAGGCAGGCGAAGATCAGGCAGTCGCTCATCAGGTAGAGCCAGAACCCCAGCAGGGTTCCGTTCTCCGGATGGTGGTCTTCGTTGCGGACGTTGAAGACTTCGAATGCTGGCGCGTTCACGGCGGCGGAAGAAAGAGCGGTGTTATTAGACATTGGCAGCCAGCAGGCGCGTGCGCGCGTCTTCGGTGCGGACGACTTCTTCCGTGGGGATGTGGTAGTCGCGCTTGTAGTTGAAGGTATGGATGATCGTGGCGGCGAGCATGGCGACGAAGCCGATGCCGGCCACGAGCCACATCTGCCAGATCAGCGCGAAGCCGCACGCCGCTGCCAGCGCCGCGATGATGAAGCCGGCAGCCGTGTTCTTGGGCATGTGGATCGGGCTGAAGCCTTCCAGCGGGCGCTCGTAGCCGCGTGCCTTCATGTCGGACCAGGCATCGTTGTCGTGCACGCGCGGCGTGAACGCGAAGTTGTAGGCCGGCGGGGGCGACGAGGTCGACCATTCCAGCGTGCGGCCGTTCCACGGGTCGCCCGTGGTGTCGCGCAGCGATTCGCGGCGGATGAAGCTCACCACCAGCTGGATGATGAACGAGGCGATGCCCAGCGCGATCAGCACGGCGCCGAAGGCGGCGACCTGGAACCAGATCTGCAGCGACATGTCCTGGAAGTGGCTCATGCGGCGGGTCACGCCCATCAGGCCCAGGATGTACAGCGGCATGAAGGCGAACCAGAAGCCGACGATCCAGAACCAGAACGAGCACTTGCCCCAGAACGGGTCGAGCTTGTAGCCGAAGGCCTTCGGGAACCAGTAGGTGATGCCGGCCAGCATGCCGAACAGCACGCCGCCGATGATCACGTTGTGGAAGTGGGCGATCAGGAACAGGCTGTTGTGCAGCACGAAGTCGGCCGGGGGAACGGCCAGCAGCACGCCGGTCATGCCGCCGATCACGAAGGTGATCATGAAGCCGATGGTCCACATCATGGGCAGCTCGAAACGGATGCGGCCGCGGTACATGGTGAAGAGCCAGTTGAAGATCTTCGCCCCTGTCGGGATCGAGATGATCATCGTCGTGATGCCGAAGAACGAGTTCACGCTGGCGCCGGAGCCCATGGTGAAGAAGTGGTGCAGCCAGACGAGGTACGACAGGATGGTGATCACGACCGTGGCGTAAACCATCGAGGCGTAGCCGAACAGTCGCTTGCCGGAGAAGGTGGAGACCACTTCCGAGAAGATGCCGAAGGCCGGCAGGATCAGGATGTACACCTCGGGGTGGCCCCAGATCCAGATCAGGTTCACGTACATCATGGCGTTGCCGCCCATGTCGTTCGTGAAGAAGTTGGTGCCTGCGTAGCGGTCGAGCGACAGCAGGGCCAGCACGGCGGTCAGCACCGGGAAGGCGGCGACGATCAGCACGTTGGTGCACAGGGCGGTCCAGGTGAAGACGGGCATCTTCATCATGGTCATGCCGGGTGCGCGCATCTTCACGATGGTCGCCAGCAGGTTCACGCCGGACAGCAACGTGCCCACCCCCGCTATCTGCAACGACCATATGTAGTAGTCGACCCCCACGTCGGGGCTGTAGAGAATGCCCGACAGCGGCGGGTAGGCCAGCCAGCCGGTCTTGGCGAATTCGCCGACGAACAGCGACGCCATCACGAGGCCGGCGCCGAAGGTGGTCATCCAGAAGCTGAAGTTGTTCAGGAACGGGAAGGCCACGTCGCGCGCGCCGATCTGCAGCGGCACCACGAAGTTCATGAGGCCCGTGACCAGCGGCATCGCCACGAAGAAGATCATGATCACGCCGTGGGCGGTGAAGACCTGGTCGTAGTGGTGCGGCGGCAGGAAGCCGGCGTTGTCGCCGAAGGCCATGGCCTGCTGGGCCCGCATCATCAGGGCGTCGGCGAAGCCGCGCAGCAGCATCACCAGGCCCAGGATGATGTACATGATGCCGATCTTCTTGTGGTCGATGCTGGTGATCCAGTCGCGCCACAGCATGCCCCACAGCTTGAAGTAGGTGAGTGCGCCGAGGACGGCGATGCCGCCCAGCACCACGCCCGCGAAGGTCGCGAGCAGGATGGGCTCGTGGTAGGGAATCGCCTCCCAGGTGAGGCGGCCGAAGACGAGCTTCGTCAGGTCTAGGTTCTGCAACATCTTATTCTTCGGTGGTGCACATCGCGGTGACGTACTTGCGCTTGGGCGTGTCGAGGGAATCGGTCAGCCAGGCTTGCTTGGTGGCAACGTTGAAGGCGCCGGGCTTGCCCATGCCGCCGTCGGCGTCGATGGCCATCATTTCCTTCATGCACATCTTGTTGCGGTCGACGCACAGGTTGAGGATGGCGTCGTACAGGGCGGGGTCCACGGCCGCGTAGTGGCGCACGGGTTCGCGCTCGCTGGGGGCCTCGAGCTTCTTGTAGAGCTCGCGCGTGAGTTCGCCGTCCTTGCCGGCCTTGACCTTCTGGACCCATTGGTCGAAGTCGCCGTCGCTCAGGCCGTGGAACTTGAAGCGCATGCCCGAAAAGCCGGCGCCGCTGTAGTTGGCGGAGAAGCCGTCGAATTCGCCCGGCTTGTTGATCACCGCGTGCAGCTTGGTCTCCATGCCCGGCATCGCATAGATCTGGCCGGCCAGCGCGGGGATGAAGAAGGAGTTCATGACCGAGGAGGCCGTGATCTTGAAGCTGATCGGGCGGTCCACCGGGGCGGCCAGCTCGTTCACCGTGGCGATGCCCTGCTCGGGGTAGATGAACAGCCACTTCCAGTCGAGCGCCACCACTTCGACCACCAGCGGCTTGGTATCCGCGGGGATCGGGCGCTGGGCGTCGAGGCGGCGCAGCGGCTGGTAGGGGTCGAGCACGTGGGTGCTGATCCAGGTGATCGCGCCCAGCGCGATGATGATGAGCAGCGGCGCCGCCCAGATCGCCAGCTCGAGCTGGGTGGAGTGGTCCCAGTCGGGGCTGTAGGTGGCCTCCTTGTTCGACTGGCGGTATCGCCAGGCGAAGAAGATGGTCAGGGCGATCACCGGGATGATGATGATCAGCATCAGCACGGTGGAGACGACGATGAGGCGTCCCTGCTGGTGGGCGATGTCGCCGGATGGGTTCATCAGCACCGTGTTGCAGCCCGCCAGGAGGACGGCGGGAAGCAGCAGGAGCGATCGGCGAAAGTTCTTGAGGATGTGCATGCCGGGGGAAAAGAGGTGCGAGGGCGACGCAAAAAGACCCCACAATCTACGCCCGAAGACGGGTTTCGCCTATTGGACGTTTTGTCCTATGGCGGTAAATGTGTTTCGGTGAGACGCTATAGGTTGTCCATGATCCCATGTGTCACTTCCTGAGGTGACACCCGAATTACAGAAGCAATGACGACGTCCAGCATCAGTCCGCAAGGCGCCCATCCGCTGCCGAACTCGCCCGAAGTCGGCGCCCGGCAGGGTGACGACCACTCGCACATCGCCCCCGGCGAGATCGCGGTTGGCGTGATCATCGGCCGCGCATCCGAATATTTCGACTTTTTCGTCTACGGCATCGCCTCGGTGCTGGTGTTTCCTGCGGTTTTCTTCCCGTTCGAGCAACATCTTGAAGGTGTTCTCTACTCTTTCCTGATTTTTTCGTTCGCCTTCATCGCGCGTCCGTTCGGAACTGTCATCTCGATGGCCATCCAGCGACGTTTCGGGCGGGAAGCCAAGCTGACCCTGGCGCTTTTCGTGCTCGGCACGTCGACCGCCGGCATCGCCTTCCTGCCGGGCTACGCCAGCCTGGGCTTCACGGCCATCGTGCTGCTGTCGGTCTTCCGCTTCGGCCAGGGGCTGGCGCTGGGCGGTTCGTGGGACGGCCTGCCGTCGCTGCTCGCGCTGAACGCGCCTGCCAACCGCCGCGGCTGGTACGCCATGCTGGGCCAGCTGGGCGCTCCCATCGGCTTCTTCATTGCCAGCGCGCTGTTCGCCTACCTGTATTCGAGCCTGCCGTCGGAAGACTTCCTCGACTGGGGCTGGCGCTACAGCTTCTACGTGGCCTTCGCCATCAACGTGGTGGCGCTGTTCGCCCGCCTGCGCCTGGTGGCCACCGACGAATACTCGCGCCTGCTCGAAGAGCGTGAACTGGAACCCACCAGCGTGACCGAGCTGGTCAGCTCGCAAGGCTCGAACGTCCTGATCGGCGCCTTCGCCGCGCTGGCCAGCTATGCGCTGTTCCACCTGATCACCGTGTTCCCGCTGTCGTGGATCACGCTGTATTCCGACCAGTCCGTCACCGAATTCCTGGTCGTGCAGATGATCGGCGCTGTGCTCGGCGCCGCCGGCATCGTGGCTTCGGGCCTGCTGGCCGACCGCATCGGCCGCCGCTTCACACTGGGCGGGCTGGCTGCCGTGATCGCCGCGTTCAGCGGCTTCGCACCCACGCTGCTCGACGGCGGGCGCATCGGCCAGGACATCTTCATCCTGGTGGGCTTCGTGATCCTGGGCCTGTCGTACGGCCAGGCAGCCGGCGCCGTGACCTCGAACTTCGCGCCCAAGTACCGCTACGTTGGCGCCGCCCTGACGGCCGACGTGGCATGGCTGGTCGGCGCGGCGTTCGCGCCGCTGGTCGCGCTGGGCCTGTCGGCACACTTTGGCCTGGCCTATGTGAGCGTGTACCTGCTGTCGGGTGCTGTCGCCACGCTGGCCGCGCTGGGGCTGAACCGGGCGCTGGCACGCGACTGACCAGGTCGCCAAGCCGCAGCGCGCGCAGCGGTTGTTTCTTCCAAAGGGGCCGGTTCGGCCCCTTTTTCATTAGGATGCGTCGGATGTTCGCCGCCGCAATTTTCGACATGGACGGGCTGCTGATCGATTCGGAGCGCCCCATCATGGCCGCCTGGATCGAGGCCGCCCGCACGCTCGACATCGAGCTTTCTCACAGCCAGTACCTGCAGGTCGTCGGGCTCTCCACCGTGGAATCCGAGCACATCCTCGCGTCGCTGCTGGGCGGTTCGGAGGCCTACCGCCATGCCATCGAGCATGTGCGCCGGTATCTGCAGCTCGAGCGCGCCGATGGCGCGCCGCTCTTTCCCATCAAGCCCGGCGCCGCCGAATTCCTGGGCGCCCTGCGCGAGCGCGGCATCCGATGTGCCGTGGCCTCGTCGTCCACGCGCAGGCAGATCGAGGCCTGCCTCGGCAGCCTCGGCGTGCTGCACCATTTCTCGGCATTTGCGGGCGGCGACGAGGTGACGCGCGCCAAGCCCGATCCGGCGCTCTACCTGCTGGCAGCCGAGCGGCTCGACGTGGCCCCGGCCGACTGCATCGCCTTCGAGGACAGTGAGAACGGCGCCAAGGCGGCGCTGGCGGCGGGGCTGCGGGTCGTGGTGGTGCCCGACCTCAAGCATCCTCCCGAAGCCATCACCGGTCGGGCGTTCCATGTGCTCGAGTCGCTGCACGACGCGGTGCCGCACCTGCCGCGCTGGTTTCCGTCGCCGGCAGGGACGCAAGGAAAGCAACCCGCATGATCAGGATAGGCACGCTCTGCCATGTGGTCGACAGCTGTTTGGCGTCGCCCTTCACCGAGCGTGCGGTGGGACGGATCGTGGAAGTGGTTTCGCCGCCCTACGAGGCGCCGAGCGAGCGCTACCTGCCCGGCACGTACTACGACGTGCTGTTCGAGGGCTGGACCTTCTATTGCCGCAGCGACAAGCTCGTGCCCATTTCCGACCCCGACGCCGACATCGAGCGCTGGGAAGACGCTTTTCTGGACGAGCCTTCGCCGGCCGTTCAGAGTACTTCGTCGCGCAGCTGCGGGAACACCTTCGACACCTTCGCAAGCAGGTAGTCGCCGTAGCGCCCGCTGAAGGCGTGCACGTTGGCGCGGTCCCAGCGCTCGGCGCTGTCGTCGCGCGCTTCGGCGCCCGCCAGGCCTTCGATGCGCTGCACGCGCGCCTCGAAGTTCGGGTCGAAGAACAGCGGGAACGACAGCCGGTCGTGCCCCGAGGTGTTGCGCTTCACGCGGTGCGGCGTCGACTTGTAGAGGCCGCCGGTCATGCGGTCGAGCATGTCGCCGATGTTGCAGACGAACGAGCCCGCAACCGGCGGCGCGTCGATCCAGCCGCCGGGCGTGTGCACCGCCAGGCCGCCGATGTGGTCCTGGTGCAGGATCGTGAGCAGCCCGTAGTCGGTGTGCTCGCCCACGCCCCATTGCACGTCCAGGCCTTCCGGCACGGGCTGCGACGGGTAGTTGAACAGGCGGAACAGGATCAGCGGATCGCCCGTGTAGCGCTCGGCGAAGTAGCCGGCCGGCAGGCCCAGGCTCAGCGCGATGCCTTCCATGAGCCGGTGGCCGAGCTGTGTGACGGCCGCCATGTAGTCGAGGATGGTTTCGCGAAAGCCCGGCACGTCGGGAAACAGGTTGGGGCCGTGCACCGGTGTCTTCGCCTGCACCAGCGGGTGGGTGGCGGGGAGTTCGGTGCCGAGGTAGAGGCCTTCCTTCCAGTCGGGCCGGCCCGAGGTCAGTTCGCCCCCCAGCGGGAAGAAGCCGCGCCATGCGCGACCGCCAAGCGCCATGCGCCATTGCATCTTGGTTTCTTCGGGCAGGTCGAAGAACCGGTGGCTCAGCGCTTCGAGCCGCTGCACCAGCGCGGGGTCGACGCCGTGGCCGGTCACGTAGAAGAAGCCGTGCGCGCGGCAGGCGGCGCCGATCTGCGCGGCGACGGCGTCGCGCCCGGCGGTGCCGGCAACGAGCGCCGAAACGTCGATGAGCGGGAGTGATGCGTCGGTCATGCGTCTCTCGAGAAAGGGGAGCGGATGTCGGACAGGAACTGCTGCGCGCGCGGATGCTGCGGGCGGTTGAAGAAGTCGTCGGGCGTGGCGCGCTCCAGCACCTTGCCTTCGTCCATGAACAGCACGCGGTCGGCCACCTCGCGCGCGAAGCCCATCTCGTGCGTCACGCAGACCATGGTCATGCCGTCGCGCGTGAGGTCGCGCATCACCAGCAGCACCTCGCCGACCATCTCGGGGTCGAGCGCGCTGGTGGGCTCGTCGAACAGCATCAGCGGCGGCTGCATGGCCAGCGCGCGTGCGATGGCCACGCGCTGCTGCTGGCCGCCCGACAGTTCGCTGGGCCATGCGTTGGCCTTGTTCGACAGGCCCACGCGGTGAAGCAGCACCATCGCGCGCTCGTCGGCCTCCTTGCGCGTGAGGCCGCGCAACTGCATCGGCGCCATCGTGCAGTTCTGCAGCACCGTGAGATGCGGGAACAGGTTGAACTGCTGAAAGACAAAGCCGATGCGCGAGCGGAAGGCGTTCACGTCCAGGCCCGGCGCGTGGATGTCCTGCCCGTCGACCACGATGCGTCCCGACTGGATCGGCTCCAGCCGGTTGAAGGTGCGTATCAGCGTCGACTTGCCCGAGCCCGATGGCCCGCACACCACGACGACTTCGCCCTTGTGGATGGTCTCGGTGATGTCGACCAGCGCGTGGTAGCTGCCGTACCACTTGTTGATTTTTTCGAGTTCGATCATGCGGACACCTTGGCGGTGGCGGTGGAGATGCCGCGGCGCGCGAGCCGGCGTTCGAGCCAGTAGGCGAAGCGCGACAGGCCGAAGCAGAGAATGAAATACGTCCCGCCCAATATCAGGTAGATCTGCGCCGGCTTGGTGAACACCTGCGTGTTGATCTGTGTAGCGATGAACGACACCTCGGCCAGACCGATGATGTAGCCCAGCGAGGTTTCCTTGATGGTCGAGACGAACTGGTTCACCAGCGAAGGCAGCATGCTGCGCAGTGCCTGCGGCAGCACCACCAGCCGCATCGCGCGGCCGTAGCCCAGGCCCAGCGCGCGGGCGGTTTCCATCTGCCCGCGCGGCAGGCCCTGGATGCCGGCGCGCACGATCTCGGCGAGGTAGGCGGCGTCGAACACCACCAGCGCGATCAGCATGGTGGTGAACTGGTCGGTCTTCACGCCGGTGACGCTGGGCAGGAAGAAATAGGCCCAGAAGATCACCATCAGGAGCGGAAGCCCGCGCACCACGAACACGAAGCCCGTGACCGGCCAGCGCAGCCAGCGCCACGGGCTCACGCGCGCCAGCCCGAGCACGATGCCCAGCGGCAGCGCGAGCACCAGCCCGCAGGAGGCCAGCAGCAGCGTGAGCACCAGCCCGCCGAGCGGGCCGTTCGGGTACTGCCCGATGAGGAAGTAGACCCAGTAGTCGTTGATGATCTGAAGCATCAGCGCTCAGCTCCCGCTTCACATGGCTCGCGATGCACGGAACCGGCACGGCCGAGACCGCAAACATCGCGGAACCGGCTTTGCCGGGCCGCCGGTGTTGCCCCCGGCGAGGGGGGAGGAGAAGCGACACGAAGTGCGCGCAGCCTGGGGGAGTGCTTCATATCGTCCGCACCGGATAGCGGTGGTGGTACCAGGTCGCCAGCCCGGTGATGGCCAGCGACACGGTGAGGTACGCCGCGCTCGCGAACGCGAAGGACTCGAAGCTGCGGAAGGTCGCGCTCTCGACCTGCCCGGCCTGGTACATCAGCTCGGCCACGCCGATCACGGTGGCGATGGAAGTGTTCTTCCACAGGCTCAGCGTCTGCGAGATGAGCGGCGGAACGGTCACGCGCAGCGCCTGTGGCAGCACCACGCGGCGCATGGTGGCCAGATAGCTGAAGCCCATCGCGCGCCCGGCCTCGAACTGCACCACGGGAATCGCGCGGATGCCGCTGCGGATGTCCTCGGCCATGAAGGCCGCCGTGTACAGCGCCAGCGCGATCACCGCGCTGAAGGCCTCGATGTGCCCCGCGTAGAGCCATTGCTTGATGCCCTCGGGCAGCAGCTCGGGCGCGCCGAAGTACCAGAACAGCATGTGCGCGAGCAGCGGGATGTTGCGGATCGACTCGACGTATGCAAAGCCGAGCCAGCGCAGCGGCGCGAACGGCGACAGCCGCAGCAGCGCCACCACCAGCGCGATGGGCAGTGCAAGCACCAGCGCGGCCGCGAGCAGCTGCAGCGACAGCAGCAGGCCCGCGACCAGCATGTCGTGGTACTTGCCGGTGAGCAGCAAGGAATAGTCGAACAGGGGCATGGGGGGCGACAGTATCACTGCCGCAGGGGGTCTTGGCTCCCTCCCCGCTGGGGAGGGTTGGGGTAGGGGCGCGACGGCGTCTGGAAAGATGCGGCGCTCATGCGAAGGCCGCTCGCCCCCATCCCGGCCTTCCCCAGAGGGGGAAGGAGAAACGCGGGCTCAGTCGATCTTGTCGGAGTCGAGCTTGAAGTCGCGCGTCTGGAAGCCCGACGCCGTGTTCGGGCCATACCACTTGATGAAGATCTTCTCGGCCTCGCCCGACTTCTCGAGCTCGCGCAGCGTATCGTCCACCACGGCCTTCAGGCCGGCCTCGCCCTTCTTGATGCCGATGGCCAGCGCCTCGGTGCTCAGGTTCTGCTTGAGCACCACGTACTGCGCCTTCTGCGGGCCCAGCTTGGCGTAGCTGCGCAGCAGCGCGGCCTCGTCGTCCACGTAGCCCACGCCCTTGCCTTGCTGCAGCGCCTGGAAGGCCTGCTGGCTGGTGTCGAAGGTCACGACCTCGACGTTGGGAACGGCCTTGCGGATGTTCGGCTCCTGGGTGCCGCCGCGGATGGTCAGCACCTTCTTGCCGGCGAGTTGCGGCACGTCGGTGATACCGCTGTCCTTCTTCACGATGGCCTTCTGGCCGGTGACGAAGGTGGTGAGCGAGAAATCGATCTGCGCCTCGCGCTCCTTGTTGTGCGTGAGGCCTGCGGCCACCAGGTCGACGTGCCCCTGCTGCAGCTCCGGAATGCGCGCGGCCACCGCGATCTGCTTGAGCACCGGCTTCACGCCGATCTTCTTTGCGATGGCGTTCACCAGGTCGACCTCGTAGCCGACGATCTGGCGCGTCTTCGGATCGATGAAGGTCGCGGGCTCGTCGGTTCCGAGCACGCCGACGACCAGTTCGCCCTTCTTCTTGATGTCGGCCAACTGGTCGGCATGTGCGACGGTGCCGAGCAGCAGGGCGGAGGCGGCAACTGCCGCGGCAATCAGGTTCAAGCGCATGTTCTTCTCCTTGGGGGAAAGCAGGGCGAGACCATATCAATAAAACTTCGGATCATTAAATGGTCAATTCATATATCGACATGTGCGCGTGGCTATGTACGGGCTGCGCCCGATTCGGGTGGTTCCCATAGCATTGGCTGGTTCGTGCCGCTGCTTCCGCAATACGTCCATGGCTTCTTGCCGGCTTCCCCTCGATAGGCTCCGACGTAATGCTTGTTGAACAGGTGCCATCCCTGTCGCTCGAGGCTGGGGTCTGTCTCGAAGATGCACAGCAGCGTTTCGAGCGATTGCCGCCACTCGGGGCCGGTGCCGATCATCGAGCCGACCGACGCGGTGTCGAGGTGTACGTATTTGAACGATGCATCCGAAAGCTCCCCGCGCCCCGGCGGGGTCTTGACGTCTGAAAAGTACATCTCCGAATAACTTCCCATACCTTCACCTCCACTCGCGGACAGACTCAGAAAATGACTTGGTTCGCCGCTTCGGCGGCTGCGCCGGTGGCATTCTGCCTTTGTGGCTGCTGAAGGCGCCGGTCACGGGCTGGGTTAAATTCGCGGCGCAAAAACGCGCGCCGGCAGTTCCCTGCGGCTTCGGCTTGCGTTCCACATCTCAGCATTCCATCCAGCGAGTTCTCCATGATCATCAAACCGCGTGTGCGCGGCTTCATCTGCGTGACGACCCATCCGGCGGGTTGCGAAGCCAACGTCCGGCAACAGATCGACTACGTCAAGGCCCGGCCTCCCATCGCGGGTGGCCCGAAGAAGGTGCTGGTCATCGGCGCGTCCACGGGCTATGGCCTGGCCGCGCGCATCACCGCCGCCTTCGGCTGCGGCGCGGACACGCTCGGCGTGTTCTTCGAGCGCGCGGGCAGCGAGAACCGCCCCGGCTCGCCCGGCTGGTACAACACCGCCGCCTTCCATCGCGCCGCCGAGGCCGAGGGGCGCTATGCGAAGAGCATCAACGGCGACGGCTTCTCCGACGAGGTGAAGCAGTTGACCATCGACGCCATCCGTGCCGATCTGGGGCAGGTCGACCTCGTGGTCTACAGCCTGGCCGCGCCGCGCCGTACGCATCCGAAGACCGGCCAGGTCTTCAACTCGGTGCTCAAGCCCATCGGCAAGTCGGTGACCCTGCGCGGGCTCGACACCGACAGCGGCACCGTGAAGGAATCGGTGCTCGAGCCCGCGACACAGGAAGAGATCGACAACACCGTGGCCGTGATGGGAGGTGAAGACTGGCAGATGTGGATCGACGCGCTGCAGCAGGCCGGCGTTCTGGCCGATGGCGCCAAGACCACCGCCTTCACCTACCTGGGCGAGCAGATCACGCACGACATCTACTGGAACGGCTCCATCGGCGCGGCCAAGAAGGACCTCGACCAGAAGGTGCTGGGCATTCGCGAGACGCTGGCCGCGAAGGGCGGCGACGCGCGCGTGTCGGTACTGAAGGCGGTCGTCACGCAGGCCAGTTCGGCGATTCCGATGATGCCGCTGTACCTGTCGCTGCTGTTCAAGGTGATGAAGGCGCAGGGCACGCACGAGGGCTGCATCGAGCAGGTGCATGGCCTCTATGCCGACAGCCTCTATGGCAGCGCGCCGCACATCGACGAAGAAGGCCGCCTGCGCGCCGACTACAAGGAACTGGCGCCGCAGGTGCAGGCCCGCGTGCTCGAACTCTGGCCGCAGGTGACCAACGAGAACCTGAACACCATCAGCGACTTCGCGGGCTACAAGACCGAGTTCCTGCGGCTCTTCGGCTTTGCGGTGGAAGGTGTGGACTACGAGGCCGACGTGAACCCCGACGTGGGCATTCCGAACCTCGTGCAGGCCTGAGCACCTGCGGCACGGATACTTGCGCCCATGCAGATTCAAGAAAAGCCGCCCGCCGGCACGCCGTTCGACTGGATCGGCGGCGAACCGAAGGTGGAGGCGCTGGTCGAGCGCTTCTATGACCTGATGGACCTCGAGCCCGCCTACGCGCAACTGCGCGCGGTGCACGGCTCCAGCCTCGACAACGCACGCCAGCGCCTGTTCTGGTTCCTGTGCGGATGGCTCGGCGGCCCGCAGCACTACACCGACCGCTTCGGCCACCCGATGCTGCGCGCGCGGCACCTGCCGCAGAGCATTGGCGGCCACACCATCGGCATCAAGGAACGCGACCAGTGGCTGGCCTGCATGGACCAGGCCATGGGCGAGACGGGCGTGCCGGAAGACCTGCGCGCACGCCTTCGCGATTCCTTCTTCAAGACCGCCGACTGGATGCGCAACCGTGGGGAATAGGGCTCGCCCCCAGGCTTCGCGCACTTCGTGTCGCTTCGCCAACCCCCTGCCGGGGGCAACACCGGAGGCCCGGCAAAGCCGGTTCCTCGGTGTTCCTTGAAGAGACAGCAACGGCCGTATGACACAACACCGAATCGAAAGAAATCACTTCATGAACTCCATCGTCATCATCGGCGGCGGCCACGCCGCGGCCCAGCTATGCGCCGGGCTTGCTGAAGCAGGGCAGGGCGCGCGCGTGCACCTGGTCTGCGAAGAGGCCTGCGAGCCCTACCACCGCCCGCCGCTGTCCAAGGCCTTCCTCAAGAGCGCCGAGGAAACCACGCAGCCGCACAAGGCCGCCGACTGGTACCGCGAAGCGGGCATCACGCTGCACCTGGGCGACGCCGCCGTGGCCATCGACCCCGATGCGCACACCGTCACGCTGCGTTCGGGCGCGGTGCTGCCTTGGGAACGGCTTGTGCTGGCCACCGGCACGCGCGCGCGCCAGATGCCCGACCTGAAACCGGGCCTGGAGAACGTCGCCAGCCTGCGCGCCGCCGACGAGGCGCATCGCCTGCGCACCCGGCTCGCATCGGCCGAGACGGTCACGGTGCTGGGCGGCGGTTTCATCGGGCTCGAAGTGGCTGCAACGGCCAAGGCGCTGGGCAAGTCGGTGCAGGTGATCGAAAGCGCGCCGCGCCTGCTGGGCCGCGCGGTGTCGCCCGAACTGTCGGCACATGTGCTGGCCACGCATCGCGCGGCCGGCATCGACATCGTGCTCGGTGCGCAGACGGGCGCGTTCGAGGTCGAGGGCGACCGGCTGGTGTCGGTGCAGGTCAACGGCGTGAAGCAGCCGGTCGACCTTCTGCTGCTGGGCATCGGCGCCGTGCCCGAGACCGCGCTCGCGCAGGCGGCCGGCATCGAGTGCGCCGACGGTATCGTGGTCGACAGCCACATGCAGACCAGCGCAGCCGACGTGCTGGCCGTGGGCGATTGCACGCGCTTCCCCGATCGCCGCGCTGGCCGCGCGTTGCGGCTCGAGTCGGTGCAGAACGCGAATGACCAGGCGCGCACGGCGGTTGCCACGCTGACCGGCGCGGCACGCGACCACGACGCGGTGGCGTGGTTCTGGTCCGACCAGGGCAGCATGCGGCTGCAGATGGTGGGCCTCATGCCGGCAGAGGGCACGCCGGGCCTGACCAGCGTGCGCCGCACCGGTCCGGGCGCGAACCCCAATGCGTTCTCGCTGTTCCACTATGTCGATGGACATCTGGTGTGCGTCGAATCGGTGAACGCACCGGTCGATCACATGATGAGCCGCAAGCTGCTCGAAGCAGGCCGCAGCCCCGAGCCGGCGGTGATAGCCGATGCTTCGATTCCCCTGAAAAACCACCTGTCGTAATTGCGCCGCAAGTCAGGCTGGGTTCACCAGCCTGTCATTGCGCTTTCAGAGACTGCCTCCTTCTCCAATCCTGCAGAGGGAGCTCTCGATGAAAAACGCAGCGGCCACGTCGCTATTGCGCCTCGCCCCCATGTCCACCTGTGCCGCCGTGATTGCCGCCGTGCTGACCGCCTGTGGCGGCGGCAGCGGTGGTGGTGGCACTGTATTTCCCCCGGTCACCTCCACGCCCACGACCGACCCCGCGCCGGCATCCATTGCCAAGGGCACGCGCGCCACGGTCGCCTTGCTGGAGACCACCGACCTGCACGCCAACGTGCGCAGCTACGACTACTTCAAGCTCGCCGAAGACAAGTCGTACGGCTACGAGCGCACCACCACGCTGATCAACGCGGCGCGCAAGGAATTCCCGAACACGATGCTGTTCGACAACGGCGACACCATCCAGGGCACGGCGCTGGCCGACTACGAGGCCCTGGTGAGCCGGGTTCCGTGCACGCAGCCGCTGTCTATCTACAAGGCCATGAACGCCACCGGCTACGACGCCGGCACGCTGGGCAACCACGAGTTCAACTACGGCCTCGATTTCCTCAACCAGGTGATCGGCGGCGGCCTCGACGTCGAAGGCGTGGACGGCACCAAAAAGTGCGCCGGCCCGACCTTCCCCATGGTGCTGGCCAACGTGCAGAGCGTGAAGAGCGGCAAGCCGCTGCTCGCGCCGTACGCCATCATGACCAAGCAGTTCACCGCCACGGCACCCGACGGCAAGACCGTGACGGTGCCGGTGAAGGTCGGCGTGATCGGCTTCACCACGCCCGGCATCCTGAACTGGGACAAGCGTTTCCTCGAAGGCAAGGTGCGCACCGAAGGCGCCGTCGAAGCCGCCACCAAATACGTCCCTGAACTGCGCGCCAAGGGCGCCGACATCGTGGTCGCGCTGCAGCACGGCGGCCTCGATGCATCGCCGTACTCGCCGACGATGGAAAGCCCCGGGCTCTACCTGTCGAAGGTGGCGGGCATCGACGCTCTGATGATGGGCCACCAGCATGGCACGTTCCCCGATCGCAGCGCGAAGCCGGGCTACACGCAGGCCGGCGTGGACAATGCCGCAGGCACCGTCAACGGCGTGCCTGCCGTGATGGCCAGCTCGTGGGGCAAGGCGCTGGGCCTGATCAAGCTCGACCTGGTGTACGACGGCAAGGCATGGGGCGTGGACAAGGCCAAGACCTTCGTCGAGGCGCGCTCCACGCAGACCGGCAAGGACGGCGCGGGCAAGGCGAACTACGTCGATGCCGACTCGAGCGTCGCGCCGCTGGTCGAAACGCAGCACCAGGCCACCATCGCCTACGTGAAGACGCCGATCGGCACCACCGACTTCCAGATGAGCACCTACTTCGCGGACGTGGGCGACCCTGGCGCGATCCAGATCGTGAACCAGGCGCAGGCCGACTACGTGAAGAACTACATCCAGGCCAACCTGCCGCAGTACGCGAGCCTGCCGGTGCTGTCGGTGAGCGCGCCCTTCAAGTCGGGCTATGAAGGCGCCCGCGACTACACGGACGTGGCGGCCGGCAACGTGGCGATCAACAACGCGGCCGACCTGTACCTGTACCCCAACACGGTGTACGCGGTGAAGGTGACGGGCGCCGAGATCAAGGGCTGGCTCGAAGCCGCCGCCAAGCGCTTCAACAGGATCGATCCGGCACTGGCGACGGACCAGCAGCTGATCAGCACCTTCCCGGGCTACAACTTCGACATGTTCACCACGCCGGATGTGCAGTACGAGATCGACGTGACCCAGGCGGTGGGCAGCCGCATCAAGAACCTGATGTACATGGGCGCACCCATCGACACGGCGAAGGAGTTCGTCATCGCGACGAACAACTACCGTGCGACCAGCGGCGCGAGCTTCATTCCCGCGCTGGACGGCCGCGCGACGATCTACCCGTCGCCCGACGCGAACCGCGACGTGCTGATCGCCTACATCAAGGCCAAGAAGACCATCACGCGCGCAACCAACGGTGCAGCGCGCAGCTGGACCTTCACCAAGGTCGCGACGGCGGGCAACGTGGTGTTCTCTTCGGCGCCGAATCAGTTGGGTGCGGCCACGGCCGCGGGGTTGACCAACATCTCGCTGCTGGCTGCGGACGACGGTGGCGGCAAGGGGCAATCGCGCTACAAGCTCGACCTGAACCCGTAAGAGGCAAATGAAGGCAGGCTGGTGGCGTCCGGCGGCGTCTCCTGCCTGCCTCGTGGCTCAGCGCCGCGCGGGCGCCAGCAGCACTACCAGCGCCCCGGCGCCGCCTTCCGCCGGCTTCGCCTGCACGAAGGCGAGCACCTCGT
Organism: Variovorax durovernensis; assembly: GCF_977011995.1. NCBI lineage: Bacteria > Pseudomonadati > Pseudomonadota > Betaproteobacteria > Burkholderiales > Comamonadaceae > Variovorax > Variovorax durovernensis. The sequence goes on from NZ_CDRNCW010000001.1 coordinate 1,693,097, forward strand.
TCTTCTGGATCAGCCAGCGCTGCGTCTTGGTCTTGAGCACGGGCTGCTTGCCCGGCGAGCCCAGGCCCTTGCCGTGCACCACGCGCACGCAGCGCAAACCCTGCTTGTAGGCATTGCGGATGAAGCTGCCGAGCGCTTCGCGCGCCTCGTCGCTGCGCAGCCCGTGCAGGTCGACCTGCGCCTGGATGGACCAGTCGCCCTTGCGCAGCCGGGCCGTCACGTCGGTGCCGATGCCGGGGCGGCGAAAGCTCATGGCGTCGTCCACGTCGAGCAGCGTGGTCACGTCGAACTCGTCGGACAGCGATTCGCGCAGCACCCGCTGCTCGTCGAGCTGGTGCTGCACCGGGATGGGCGCCGGCGGCTCGGGCGCGAGCGGCACTGCCGCCTTGCGGCGCAGCGGTTCGGTGGCGCCGATGGCGCGGGCGAACAGGTCTTTCTCGGCGGCGCGCTTGCGTTCGGCGGCGGCCTTGGCAGCCGCCTCTGCCGCTTCGCGCTCGCGGGTTTCGGCCAGCACGCGCTGAACCTGCTTGAGGTCGGCGAGATTCTTGAGCGCGGGTGAACGTTGGGGCATCAGAGCAATCCTTTCTCGGCCATCGAGAAGCTCTGGCCGGGGCTCACGATGACATGGTCGAGCACGCGCACGTCGACCAGCGCGAGTGCGGCGCGCAGCGTCTGCGTGAGCGATTCGTCGGCGCGCGACGGCTCGATGCTGCCGCTGGGATGGTTGTGGGCCAGCACCACGGCCGCGGCCTGGTGGTGGATGGCACGCGTGACCACCTCGCGCGGGTAGACGCTGGTCTGCGTGAGCGTGCCACGGAACATTTCTTCCAGCATGATGAGGCGGTGCTGCACGTCGAGGAACACGACCACGAACACCTCGTGCGGCCGCGAGCCGATGTGCAGCTGCAGGTATTGCTTGACCGCCTCGGGCGAGTCGAACACCGTGCGCTCCTTGAGCTTCTCGCCCATGGCGCGTCGCGCCAGTTCGAGCACCGCGATCAGTTCGGAGCGCTTGGCGGTGCCGCCCATGCCCTTGACGGCCTTGAGGTCGTCGGCGCCGGTGTGCAGCAGGCCCGACAGGCCGCCGAAGCGCTCGAGCAGTTGCTGGGCCAGTTGCAGCACGTTCTTGCCCGCCACGCCGGTGCGCAGCAGCAGGGCCAGCAACTCGGCATCCGCCAGCGCGGCGGCGCCTCGCGAGATGAGTTTTTCGCGTGGACGGGCGTCGAGAGGGAGATCCTTGAATGCCATGAAACCCTGGGTGAAACCTTGGCGGAGCCGGGTGGAAGCCCCGGTCCTTAAAATGAGATCCAGTTTATCGGGACACCTACCTTGTCTTTGCCCACCTCCGCTGCTCCCATGTCCCAAGTCGTGACTTTCGGCTCCTTCCTGACCTTGCACTACCGGCTGGCCGGTCCGGCAGGCGACATCATCAACACTTTCGCCGACAAGCCGGCGACCCTGTCGCTGGGCACCGGCGAGCTTTCGCCCGCCATGGAGCAGCGCCTGATGGGCCTGGAAGAGGGCACCCACGCCACCTTCGAGCTGCCCGCCGGCGAGGCCTTCGGCGAACGCAACCCCGACATGCAGCAGTGGGTGGCCCGCAAGCTGCTCGCCCAGATGGGCGACCCCGACGAGCAGTACGCCGTGGGCGACGTGGTGCAGTTCCCCACGCCCGACGGCACCGGCAGCTATGCCGGCGCGGTGATCGAATCGAACGAGACCGGCGTGCGCTTCGACTTCAACCACCCGCTGGCCGGCCAGCCCGTGACCTTCGAAGTGAAGCTCATCGGGGTGCTATGAACACCGGCATCTCCGAAGTCATCCTGGCCGAGCCGCGCGGCTTCTGCGCGGGCGTGGACCGCGCCATCGAGATCGTCGAGCGCGCCATCGCCAAGTTCGGCGCGCCGATCTACGTGCGCCACGAGATCGTGCACAACACCTACGTGGTGAACGAGCTCAAGGCCAAGGGCGCGATCTTCATCGAGGAGCTGTCCGACGTACCGCCCGGCGCCACGCTGGTCTTCAGCGCGCACGGCGTGAGCAAGGCCGTGGAGCAGGAGGCGCGCGACCGCGGCTTCGAGATCTTCGACGCCACCTGCCCGCTCGTGACCAAGGTGCACGTCGAGGTGGCCAAGCTCGCGAAAGAGGGCTACGAATTCATCATGATCGGCCACAAGGGGCACCCCGAGGTCGAGGGCACGATGGGCCAGCTGTCCAGCGGCATCCACCTGGTGGAAGACGTGGCAGACGTGGCGAAGGTCTCGCCGGGCCAGACCGACAAGCTCGCGGTCGTCACCCAGACCACGCTGAGCGTGGACGACGCCGCCGAGATCGCCGCCGCGGTGCGCGCGCGCTTTCCGGCCGTGCGCGAGCCCAAGCAGCAGGACATCTGCTACGCCACCCAGAACCGCCAGGACGCGGTGAAAATCATGAGCCCGCAGGTCGACCTGGTGATCGTGGTCGGCAGCCCCACCAGCTCCAACAGCAACCGGCTGCGCGAACTGGCTCAGCGCTTGGGCACCGAGAGCTACATGGTCGACTCCGCCGAAGAGCTCAAGCCCGAGTGGTTCGAGGGCAAGACGCGCATCGGCCTCACCGCCGGCGCCTCGGCCCCCGAGGTGCTGGTGCGCGAGGTGATCGACCGCGTGCGCGCTTTCGGCGCGGTGTCCGTCCGCAAGATGGACGGCATCGAGGAAACCATCAAGTTTCCGCTCCCCAAGGGCCTCAAGCTCGACGACATTCCCCCTCCCGGACACATCTCTTGAACGACAAGAACACGAATCTCTGGCGCTCCGAAATCGAGAGCGCCGCCGCCAGGCTGGACGCGCGCGCCGGTCATTTCCTGCGCCAGACGCCGCTGTGGAAGCTGCCGGCAGCCGCCTTCGGCGTCACGGTGCCGGGCGCCGAGGTCTGGCTCAAGCTCGAGCACATGCAGGTCAGCGGCAGCTTCAAGGCGCGCGGCATGATGAACCGGCTGCTGGCCAACGACATTCCCGCGAGCGGCGTGGTCGTGGCCTCGGGCGGCAATGCCGGCATTGCCACCGCAGCCGCCGCACAGGCGCTGGGCGTGCCCTGCCAGGTTTTCCTGCCGGGTGTGTCGCCCGAAGCCAAGCGTGCGCGCCTGCGCGCGCTGGGCGCCGAAGTCGTCGTCGTCGGCCAGCTCTATCCCGACGCGCTGGCGGCCTGCCTCACGCGCCAGAAGGAGTCCGGCGCCTTGCTCACGCACGCCTACGACCAGCCCGAAGTGGTGGCCGGCGCCGGCACGCTGGGCCGTGAAATCGAAGCGCAGGGCGGCCTGCCCGACTCGGTGCTCGTGAGCGTTGGCGGCGGCGGCCTGATCGGCGGCCTCGCCGGCTGGTTCGAGAAGCGCGCCCGCGTGGTGGCACTGGAGCCCGAGAAGGCGCCGACCCTGTTCCGCGCCCGCGAAGCCGGGGAGCCGGTCGACGTCGAAGTGGGCGGCATCGCGGCCGACTCGCTCGGCGCGCGCCGCATCGGCGCCATCGCATGGGAAATCACGCAGCAGCAGGTCGCGCAGGCGCTGCTGCTGTCCGACGAATCCATCCGTGCCGCACAGCAGTGGCTGTGGAAGGAGCTCAAGCTCGCGGTGGAGCCGGCCGCAGCGCTGCCGCTGGCTGCGCTGCAAACGGGCGCCTATGTGCCGCGCGAAGGCGAGAAGGTTTGCCTGATCGTCTGCGGCGCCAACGTCGACCCCGCTACCGTCGCCTGACAAGCCGCCCTCTAAAATCGACCGATGCTCGACATCACCCTGCTCCGCAAAGACCTGGCCTCCGCCGTGGCCGGCCTTGAAAAACGCAAGAAAAACCAGCCTTACCTCGACGTGTCGGCGTTCACCGCGCTCGAGGCCGAGCGCAAGACGCTGCAAACCCGCACCGAGGAAATCCAGGCGCGCCGCAATACGCTGAACAAGCAGATCGGCCCGCTCAAGGCCAAGGGCGAGTCAGTCGATGCGCTGATGGCCGAAGTCAACGCGCTCAAGGCCGAGCAGGAATCGCAGTCCAAACGCCTCGAAGAAATCCAGCCCGAGCTGCAGGCCCTGCTGCTCGCCGTGCCCAACCTGCCGCACGCCAGCGTGCCGCTGGGCGAAGACGAGACCGGCAACGTCGAAATGCGTCGCTGGGCCCCGCAGGGCGGCGCTGGCTCCAACGCCAAGCCGCTGGGCTTTGCCGCCAAGGACCACGTCGACCTGGGCGCGCCGCTGGGTCTCGATTTCGAGATGGGCGCCAAGCTCGCGGGCTCGCGTTTCACCGTGATGAAGGGCCCGATCGCCCGCCTGCACCGCGCGCTCGCGCAGTTCATGCTCGACCTGCAGACCGAGAAGCACGGCTACACCGAGTGCTACGTGCCCTACATCGTCAATGCCGCCACGCTCAGCGGCACCGGCCAACTGCCCAAGTTCGAGGTCGACCTGTTCGCCGCGAAGAAGGGCGGCCAGGACGGCGAGCCGGCGCCCGACCATTCGGCGCTGTACCTCATTCCGACGAGTGAAGTGCCGTTGACCAACTTCGTGCGCGACGAAGTGGTGGCCGAGTCGCAACTGCCGATCAAGGTCACGGCCCACACGCCGTGCTTCCGCTCCGAAGCCGGCAGCGCTGGCCGCGACACGCGCGGCATGATCCGCCAGCACCAGTTCGACAAGGTCGAGATGGTGCAGATCGTGCACCCCGAAAAGAGCTACGAAGCGCTCGAGCAGATGACCGGCCACGCCGAGGCCGTGCTGCAGGCGCTGGAGCTGCCGTACCGCGTGGTGCTGCTGTGCTCCGGCGACATGGGTTTCACCGCCGCCAAGACCTACGACCTGGAAGTGTGGCTGCCGGCGCAGGACACCTACCGCGAGATCAGCTCGGTCTCCAACTGCGAAGCTTTCCAGGCGCGTCGCCTGCAGGCTCGTTTCAAGAATGCGCAGGGCAAGAACGAACTCGTGCACACGCTCAACGGTTCCGGCCTGGCCGTGGGCCGCGCGCTGGTGGCCGTGCTGGAGAACCACCAGAACGAAGACGGCTCGATCAACGTGCCGGCCGCGTTGCGGCCGTACATCGGCGGCGTCGAAGTTTTGCGTGCCTGAAGCGCTGGGGCTTCAAATAGCGGAAATTTCTCCGCTATAATCAGAGGCTCGACAGCACCGGAGAGGTGGCAGAGTGGTCGAATGTACCTGACTCGAAATCAGGCGTACTAGCGATAGTACCGAGGGTTCGAATCCCTCCCTCTCCTCCAAGAATGGCCCCGCAAGGGGCTATTTTTTTGCCTGTTTCCTTCCAAGGAAAAGCCGTCCCCAGATTCAGGTGGGCTTAAGTTTCCCCCGCGATACTGCAGAAGACGGTCTTTTGGCGTTGGTAGAGGTCGCTTCGGCACCCGCCCTCACGGTGGTTCCTCGAGGCTGGAGGTCGTCAGTTCTTTTGTCCGGCCGGGGGCGCATGCGCGCTCCTTGGGCCGGCTGTCAAAAAGCCCTCGCGGCACATGGCCCGGCATTGAGCGCCTGCCCCCGGAGAACTATTCTTCGAATTGCCATGACCCAAGAACTCCCCGACTTCGATCTGCCCGAAGGCTGGACTTGCTGGGTAGACCTCACGCAGGCGCCGGAAGGTACCTACACCGGCAAGGCCGAACTGCGCCAGGGCAGGGAGCAGCGCTGTGTGTTCGTGCTGGCTCAGCAGCCGTCGCGCGAAGCTGCGCTCGAACGTGTCCGCTTCCGGGCGAAATATTTTGTCGACGAGTGGATGATCCGCTCGCAAGACGGCGGTGATCAGGTGTAGGAAAAGCGCCGTTTCCGGGCCTGAACGGCAGAGTTTTCCACGCTGCTCATTTCGCAGGCACCGTGTTGCAGGCCACGCCAGGCAACGATTCCGCGCGCAATCCCCCCGGTTTTCCCCAAAGTTGTCCCCAATCGGCGGGGAAAACCCCAGGACGCCTTTCCAGGGTGCCGGCGGGTTGGTTCAGGCCCCGCGCTTACGCCCGGGCCCGCTCTGCTTCCTCGAGCCAGGTGGGCTCGTTGGAGGTGTCCGGAAAGCCGCTGTCGGCCATGGCCGGCGACCCTGCCGATCCCGGCACGTGCCGCAGCTCATACCCCCGTCCATAGACCGAGTGCAGAACGAACTCGCTTTCCTTGTGCAGCGACAGCTTGCGGCGGATGTTCGCCACGCAGCAGTCGAGCACGCGGCTCTTGCGTTCGATCCGTGAATCGACCCACAAAGAGGCCAGCAGCCATTCACGCTCCAGCAGGCGCCCCGCGTTGCGGAACAGCAGCAGCGCCAGTTCGAACTCGCGCGGCTTCAGCCGGATCTCGCTGCCCCGGTGCACCACGACCTTGCGGCTGCCGAGGAAGTGATAGTTGCCGAACAGCGCGCTCACCGAATGCGGGTGAAGCAGGGTCTCGTTGCGGCGCAGGGCCTCGCGCACGCGCAGTTCCACCTCGAAATCGTCGACCGGCAGCACCGCGAAGTCGATGCCAGCGCCGGGGGAATCGCTGCCGGTCACCGCCAGCACCTCGTTCAGCAGGTCGCGTTGCAGCGCATTGACCACCAGGAAGATGGGGATGCGCAGCGCCTTGCACATGGCGGTGAGCACCGGCCAGGCGCCTTCGTCCTTGAGCACGACCAGCAGCAGGTCGAATGGCGCGCCGTGGGTCACGGCGCTCAGGAAATCCGCGCTGGAGTCGAATGGCGCAGGCGTGCAGCCTATCTGCTGCAGGCGCTGGCCCCAGGCCTTCGCCTGGGCTTTGTCGCAGCCCACCATGGCCACATGGCGCGAGCCTTGAGCGTTGTTCATGTCCATAGTTCGAATGCGGTTCGTGGAGAGCAGGCAGCGGTGCCGCTCAGCCCACTGCCAGTCGGCTTCCGCCGCCGGATTGCGTCTTGCGGATGCCGTCCGGGCCGTAGAAGAGTTGTGCGCTGGCCTGCAGGAAATGCAGCGCTTGCTGAGTGAAATCGAGGTGCGCGTACACCATCGAGCCGTTGCGCAGGTTGTGGCTGCGCGCCTGCACCGCCAGCACCAGCAGTTCGGCCCAGGCCTGCTGCAGCTCGGGGCCGCCGCCCGCCGCTGCGGCATCCGCGCCCGCGCGGCCCGGCTCGTAGCCCATGGCCGCCTGCATGGCTTCGCGCTCGCGGTCGAGTTCGGCCATGCGGTCGAGCAGGCGTGTCTTCTCGCTGGCAATGGCCGCGAGGTCGGTAAAAACGCCGGCCGACATGGCCTTGGCCTCCCGGTCCAGCACGGCCAGGAATTCCCCGATGCAGGCTGCTTCCGTGCGCAGCCGGGCCAGCAGAGCCTGGGCGTCGTTCATTGGCCGTCCTTCTTGCCGTCGAGCAGGTCGCGCACGCTGGCCAGCAGGCCGTCGGCAATGCGTTCCGGGCGCACCTGGTAGCGGCCTGCGCGGATGTCCTCGCGGATCGCCGCCACGCGGGCCGCGTCGAAATCGCTGCCATCCGTGGCTGCGGGCAGCGCATGGACGTGCGCGGAGGCCTGCCGCGCAGCTTCCTTGGCTTCCTTGGTGCGCTCGGGCGCGTCGGCGCCGGTCATCGGGGCCGCGCCCGTGGCGGGCGATCGATGGAGGGGCGTGGCCGAAGGGGCGGGTTGATCGATTTTCAAGGTGATTCCTCAGGGGCTGACCGGTATATCGGCAGCCCGGGCAAGAACTTTAGGAATTGCGTGCACGAAGGTTGAAACGGGCTCCAGGGGCTACTGCGCGAGCTGGATCTGCCCCTCCTCGTCCGCCACGCCGCTGACCAGCCGGCCCTCCCGGGTCTTGGCCTGCACCACCGCGCCGACCCTCGCCCCGCTCAGGGCCTTGCCCTCTGTGCTGACCACGAATCCTTCGCCCTGGGCCACCAGCTTCACCGCCTGGCCCTGCTGGATGACCGTCACCCCGCGCACCGATTCCTTGCGCAGCGGCGCGCCCGGGCCGATGCGGTTGGCCGCCACCACCCCGACCAGTTCGGCCGCGCTGGTGATGACGGAGCGCGGCAGCCGCGTGAGGTCGCCGGTGCGCTCGGTGACGTCGCCCGCGCCCAGCGGCCGGCCGGTCTCGATGGCGCGCGCGGCCACGAAATAGCTGCCTTCCACCGACACGTGCGCCTGCACGAAGCGCGTCCACGGCCGCTCCGTCTGGCAGCGCACGCCGACCGATACCCGGCCCCAGGGCGTGGCGCCCGGCGGCAGGAAGGCCTCGGGCGCCTCGCAGGGCGGCAGCGCCTCGGTGCCGCGGCCTTCCAGGCTGATCGTGACCTTGCCCGGCAGGCCGGCGGTCTGCACCTGCAGGTATTTCTGGATGGCCGTGCCGGCGGCATCGGCCGCGGGTGCCGAGGCCCACGCGGGAGCCATGCACGCGGCCATCGCCAGCAGTGTCGGCAACACGGTGCGCAGCAGGCGGGTCCGGAGCTGTAGGAGGTTCATCGGCAGCGTGAGGAAAGGGCAAAAAACAGGTGGCACGGGAGTCGACGCAGACACGCCGGCGCCGGGCAATTCTAGAAATCCGGTGCCGGATCGAAGGTGCGAGCAGCAGGCGAAAACCCCCTTTGTTCGGACGATTGCAAACGCAATGCATGCATAGACTCGCTTTCCATCTGTCGCTGCGCCTCGTGCATTGGCGACGCCACAACGGATGGAAAAAAGATGATCGACAAGCTGGATGCGGCGCTTCGCTTCAACCGCGAGGCCCTCAACCTCCGGGCCGAGCGCCAGGAGGTGCTCGCGGCCAATATCGCGCACGCCGACACGCCCAACTACAAGGCGCGCGACTTCGACTTCAGCAGCCGCCTGAGCGAAGCCGTCGAGCGCGGCCGCGCATCGCAGTCGATGTCGCTGGCCACCACCTCGGCGCGCCATCTCGCGGGCCAGGCACAGGCCATGCCCGACAAGGACCTGCTCTACCGCACGCCCAACCAGTCGAGCCTGGACGGCAACACCGTCGAGATGGACGTGGAGCGCATCGCCTTTGCCGACAACGCGCTGCGCTACGAGTCCAACCTCACCGTCATCAACGCCAAGATCAAGTCGCTGCTCTCGGCGGCACAGCAGTAAGCCATGCCCTTTCCCAGCACTTCCATGAACATCTTCAACGTGGCGGGCTCGGCCATGACCGCGCAATCGCAGCGCATGAACGTGACCGCGAGCAACCTGGCCAACGCCGAGAGCGTGGCCGGCCCCGACGGCATGCCCTACCGCGCCAAGCAGGTGGTGTTCGAGGTTGCGCCTTCGGGCCACCAGGACATCGGCGGCGTGAAGGTCTCGGGCGTCATCGAAGACCCTTCGCCGCCGAAGATGGTGTTCGACCCCAAGAGCCCGCATGCCAACGGCGAAGGCTACGTCGCGATGCCCAACGTCAACGTGGTCGAAGAGATGACCAACATGATCTCGGCCTCGCGCAGCTACCAGGCCAATGTCGAAGTGCTCAACACGGCCAAGACGCTGATGGTCAAGACGCTGACCATCGGCCAGTAAACCCCCTCATACCCACCACTCCATGGCCATCTCCGACACCTCTTCCATCTCCGGTCAGAACGCATCGAGCGCGACCGGCAACACCGTCTCCAGCCAGGACAACGAGCAGCGCTTCCTCAAGCTGCTGGTCACGCAGCTCAACAACCAGGACCCGCTCAACCCTATGCAGAACGCCGAGCTCACCTCGCAGCTCGCGCAGATGAGCACCGTGACCGGCATCGAGAAGCTCAACACCACGCTCTCGGGCCTGGTGAACCAGACCGGCGCCAACCAGCTGCTGCAGGCGACCTCGCTCATTGGCTACAACGTGCTGTCGCCGGGCGACGTGCTCACCACCAAGAAGCCCGAAGACGGCAAGGACCCCGCCGCGCAGGCCTTCGGCGTGCAACTGCCGGGCACCGCTGCGGACGTCACGATCAAGATCCTCGACGACAAGGGCAATGTGGTTCGCACCATCGACGCCGGCCCCATGAAGGAAGGCGTCAACGCCGTTACCTGGGACGGCAAGGACGAGGCCGGCAACGCGGTGGCCGCGGGCGCCTACCGCTTCACTGTCGATGCCAAGAACGGCACCGCGGCCGTGACCGCCACCGCGCTGACCTTCTCGCAGGTGGCGGCCGTCAAGCAGGGGGCCAGCGGCGTCACGCTCGAACTGGGCTCGGGCGCCAGCATCGGCCTGTCCGACGTGCGCCTGTTCCTCTGAGGCGTGCGCCTCCTCTCTTTTCCATCGCAGCACTGAACGCATTGAAGTAAGGAACCATCATGAGCTTTTCCCAGGGCATCAGCGGACTCGGCGTGGCCGCGGCCAATCTCGACGTCATCGGCAACAACATCGCCAACTCGGGCACCGTGGGCTACAAGTCCGCCGCCGCCACCTTCCAGGACGTGTATGCCGGCTCGCGCGTCGGCCTCGGCGCCTCGGTGTCTGGCGTGGTGCAGAACTTCACGCAGGGCGTGACGCAGTCGAGCAGCCGCCCGCTGGACGTGGCCATCCTGAACGGCGACGGTTTCTTCCGCCTGAGCAGCGCCACCGGCGAAGTCATGTATTCGCGCAACGGCCAGTTCACGCGCGACAAGGACGGCTACATCGTCAACGCCTCCGGCCTGCGCCTGACCGGCTACGGCGTGAACGCCAGCGGCGGCATCAACGGCGGCACGCCGTCGGCCATCCAGATCCCGACCGCGTCCATGACGCCCAAGGCGACCGGCAACGTCAACGCCGAGTTCAACCTCGACGCGCGTCTCGTGACGCCGACCAAGACGCCGTTCAACCCCGCGGACTCCGCCACCTTCAACTACTCGAACGCCGTCGGTCCGGTGTACGACTCGCTCGGCAACCCGCATGACCTGTCCGTGTACTTCGTGAAGAGCGCCACGCCGGCCAACACCTGGAACGTGTACGGCACCGCCGACGGCGCGCCGCTGAACGCCGGCGCCGCGCTGACCACGCTCACCTTCGACACCAACGGCGTGATGACCGCGCCCGCCGGCGGCAAGCTGAGCACCGGCGCCATCACCTTCACCAACGGCGCGGCCCCGCTGACCGCGTCGATCGACCTCTCGGGCACCAGCCAGTTCGGCGCCGCCAACGGCATGAGCAAGCTGAGCCAGGACGGCTACCGCTCGGGCGAGCTGACCTCGTTCTCGATTAACCCCGACGGCACCATCACCGGCAAGTTCTCCAACGAGCAGACCAAGCTGCTGGGCCAGGTCGTGCTGTCGTCCTTCGCCAACCCGAACGGCCTGGAGCCCAAGGGCAACAACGTGTGGGCCGAGACGCTGGCTTCGGGCAACGCGCTCACCGGCACCCCGGGCGAAGGCACCAAGCTCGGCTCGCTGCAATCGGGCGCGCTGGAGTCGTCCAACGTCGACCTGACCTCCGAACTCGTCAACCTCATCGTCGCGCAGCGCAACTACCAGGCCAACGCGCAGACCGTGAAGACGCAGGACCAGGTCATGCAGACGCTGATGAACATCCGCTGAGGCGGCATCACCACCGAACGACCGACACCAGGAGCACCCAGTGGATCGAATGTTGTATGTCGCGATGAGCGGCGCCAAGCAGGCCATGGATCAGCAGGCCACCGTGGCCAACAACATGGCGAACGTCTCTACGCCCGGCTTCCGCGCGCAGATCGCCAACTTCCGCGCGGTGCCCGTGGTCGGCCAGGAGGCGCCCACGCGAGCCTTCGTGGCCGCGACCACGCCCGGTGCGGACTTCACGCACGGCCCGCTCACCGAAACCGGCCGCCCGCTCGACGTGGCCGTCAGCGGCCAGGGCTGGCTGGTGGTGCAGACGCCTGACGGCGGCGAGGCGTACACCCGCGTCGGCAACCTGCAGATCGGCGCCGACGGCCAGATCACCACCATGGGCGGACGCGCCGTGATGGGCGACAACGGCGCCATGACCGTGCCGCCCGGCTCGGCCGTGGCCATCGCCCCCAACGGCCTGGTCGGCGCGCGCGACCCGGCCTCGGGCACGCTCACCGGCATTGCCGAAGTGGGCCGCCTGAAGCTGGTCAACCCGCCCACCACCGACCTCGTGCGCGGCGACGACGGGCTCTTCCGCATGCGCGAAGGCCTGCCGCCGGCCCAGGCCGACGAGGCCGTCACGGTCGTCACCGGCGTGGTCGAGGGCAGCAACGTGAACCCGGTCGAAGCCATGGTCGCCATGCTCGCCAACGCGCGCAGCTTCGAGATGCAGATGAAGTCGCTGCAGACCGCAGACATCAACGCGCAGGCGGCCAACAAGCTGCTGGCCTACGGCTGATCGGCAGCAGGCAACGCTTTCCGGCCATCACGCGCCACGCACGCAACACACGCAGGATTTTCAAGAAATGATTCGCTCCCTCTACATCGCCAAGACCGGCCTCGATGCGCAGCAGACGCAGCTCGACGTCGTGTCGAACAACCTGGCCAACGTCGGCACCACCGGCTTCAAGCGCAGCCGCGCCGTGTTCGAAGACCTGGTCTACCAGAACCTGCGCCAGAGCGGCGCCCAGTCGTCCGACCAGACCCGCCTGCCTTCGGGCCTGCAGGTCGGCACCGGCGTGCACGTGGTCGCCACCGAGCGCATCCACTCGCAAGGCAACCTCACCAAGACCGACAAGCCGACCGACGTGGCCATCAGCGGCAGCGGTTTCTTCCAGGTGCTGATGCCCGACGGCACTACCTCGTACACGCGCGACGGCTCGTTCCAGAAAGACCGCGACGGCCAGCTCGTGACCGCCAGCGGCTTCCCGGTGCAGCCCGCCATCACCATCCCGGCCAACGCCACCAGCATCACGGTGGGCCGCGACGGCATCGTGTCGGTGGTGCAGGCCGGCAGCACGAACACCGTGCAGATCGGCCAGCTGCAGCTCGCGACCTTCGTCAATCCGACGGGCCTGGAAAGCCGCGGCGAGAACCTGTATGCCGAAACCGACGCCTCGGGCGCGCCCAACCAGGTGAACCCCGGCGTCGACGGCGCGGGCACGCTGAGCCAGGGTTACGTCGAGGCTTCGAACGTGAACGTGGTGGAAGAGCTGGTCAACATGATCGCCACCCAGCGTTCGTACGAAATCAACAGCAAGGCGGTCCAGACTTCGGACCAGATGCTGCAGCGCCTGGCACAGCTGTGATGCAGGGTGCGCGTCTTCTTCGTCGGGGCGGCGCCGCCAGGGTGCTGCTGGCGATGCTCGTCGCCGCGCTGGCCGCGGGCTGCGCGCAGGTGCCGCGCGAGCCGCTGGTGCACCAGCCGATGACGGCGCGCGCCGAGAGCTATGCGCAGTTGCAGCCGCGGCGCTCGCCCGGTGCGATCTTCCAGGACGGTCCTGGCGCGAACGCGCTGTTCGAGGACCGGCGCCCGCGCAACATCGGCGACATCCTGACCATCGTGATCAACGAGAAGGTCAATGCCACCAAGAACTCGGGCGCGAACGCCAGCCGCGCGGGCAGCACCACCAGCGTGTTCGCGGCGATTCCGAAACTCATCGGCGGCCTGCTCGACGGGCAGGACAACAAGCTCAGCGGCACCAACTCGCTCACCGCCAAGGGCGGCGCCAACGCCAACAACACCTTCAGCGGCGTGATCACGGTCACGGTGGTGGACGTGATGGGCAACGGCAACCTGCTGGTGAGCGGCGAGAAGCAGATGGGCATCAACCAGGGCACGGAGTTCATCCGCTTCTCGGGCGTGGTGAACCCGCGCACCGTGTCGGGCAACAACACCGTGCCTTCGACGCTGGTGGCCGACGCACGCATCGAATACTCGGCCAAGGGCTACATCGACGAGGCCCAGACCATGGGTTGGATGCAGCGCATCTTCCTCAACGTGATGCCATTTTGACTATGAAACACCCCCAGGCTTCGCGCACTTCGTGTCGCTTCTCCTTCCCCCTTGCAGGGGGCAACACCAGTGGCCCGGCAAAGCCGGTTCCACGGTGCTCCACGAATTTCCTGGCTCGCTTGCGCATCGCCTCGGCGGTGGTGGTGGCGCTGGGTGTCTTCGGGTTTGCGCCTGCGCACGCGGAGCGGCTCAAGGAGCTGGCAAGCATCCAGGGCGTGCGCGACAACCCGTTGATCGGGTACGGTCTGATGGTCGGCCTGGACGGTACGGGCGACCAGACGATGCAGACGCCGTTCACCACGCAGAGCCTGAACAACATGCTGCAGCAACTGGGCATCACGATTCCGCAAGGCGTGAACATGCAGCTGAAGAACGTGGCGGCGGTCATGGTGACGGCCACGCTGCCTTCGTTCGCGCGGCCGGGCCAGAACATCGACGTGACGGTGTCGTCCATGGGCAATGCGAAGAGCCTGCGCGGCGGCACGCTGCTGATGACGCCGCTGAAGGGCGTGGACGGCGCGACCTACGCTGTGGCGCAGGGCAACATGGTGGTCGGCGGCGCGGGCGCGTCGGCCAACGGCAGCAAGGTGCAGGTCAACCAGCTGAGCTCTGGCCGCATTCCGGGCGGCGCGCTGGTCGAACGCACGGTCGAGGCGCCGGTGGGGGGCGAGGGCACGTTCACGCTCGAACTCAACCGCTCGGACTTCGGCACCACGCAGCGCGCGGTCGATGCCATCAACCGGCAGTTCGGTCCGGGCTCGGCCGAGGCGATCGACGCGCGCGTGATCCGCGTGCGTGCGCCCGAACCGCAGCAGCGCGTCGGTTTCCTCGCGAAGCTCGAAGACCTGGAAGTGACGCCGACGCAGGCCGGCGCGCGCGTGGTGGTCAATGCACGCACCGGCTCGGTGGTCATGAACCAGGCGGTGCGGGTGAAGGACTGCGCCATTGCGCACGGCAACCTGTCGGTGGTCATCAACACCGAACCCGTCATCAGCCAGCCGGGTGCGCTTTCGGGCGGCACCACGGTGGCGGCGCAGACCTCGCAGATTTCGGTGAACCAGGGCGGCGGCGCGATGCAGATGGTGCGCGGCGGTGCCTCCCTGTCGGACGTGGTCAAGGGGCTGAATGCCCTGGGTGCGAATCCGCAGGACCTGGTGTCGATCCTGCAGGCCATGAAATCGGCCGGCGCGCTGAGCGCCGAGCTGGAAATCATCTGAGGCTGCACGCATGACCGTCTCGAACATGAGCGCCGGCGCGGGCGCATGGAACACCTCCGACGCGGCCAGCCGCGCCGGCGCGCTCGACCAACGCTTTGCGCTGGACGTGCAGGGCGTCGATGCGCTGCGCCGCACCGTGCGCGCATCGCCGGAAGAAGGGCTGCAGCAGGTCTCGCGCCAGTTCGAGGCCATGTTCATGAACATGGTGCTCAAGAGCATGCGCGAAGCCACGCCTTCCAGCGGCATGCTCGACAGCCAGAGCCAGAAGGTCTATCAGTCGATGTTCGACCAGCAGCTCGCGCAGAACCTGTCGGGGCGCGGCGTGGGGCTGGCAGAGGCCATGCTCGAGCAACTGCGCCGCACCTTGCCGTCGGGCCCGCCCGATGCCGAGGCGGACGCCGAGATCGGCACCCGGCCGATGCTGCTCGAGCCGCGCGCAAGCGGCCTGCCGTTTTCTCCGCGCGCGGGCATTCCCATCGGCTCCGCGCCCACCGGACGCGTCTCCACGGCGGCCGACCTGGGGGTGTACCAGTACAGCGGCGAGCGCCGTGCACCGGTCGCGAATGCCTCGCTGCAGGGCCAGGTCGACGAATTCGTGGGCCGCATGGGCGCTTCCGCGCAGGTGGCCAGCACCGCCAGCGGCGTGCCCGCGCCGCTGATCCTGGCGCAGGCCGCGCTGGAGTCGGGCTGGGGCAAGCGCGAGATCCGCGCCGACGACGGCACGCAGAGCTTCAACCTGTTCGGCATCAAGGCCGACCGCAGCTGGAAGGGCCCGACGGTCGAGACCACCACCACCGAATACGTCGACGGCGAGCCGCAGAAGGTGCGCGCCAAGTTCCGCGCCTACGCCTCGTACGACGAAGCCTTCACCGACTACGCGCGCTTCATCACGCGCAACCCGCGCTACGCGAACGTGCTGGCCACCGACGACCCGCACGAAGCAGCGCACGGCCTGCAGCGCGCGGGCTACGCCACCGATCCGAAGTACGGCGAGAAGCTGGTTCGCATCATGCAGAAATTCGGCTGAGCCCCGCGCGGCGCAGCCTTGCCCGGTAACGGCGGCCGCATGCGCGGCGAGCCTTTCCCCAACACTGGAATACACAGGAATTCCCATGGCAGAGATCGCAAGCATCCAGCAACGGCAACAGCAGCAGTCCGGCGCTTCCACAGGAGCGGGCCGCCTGGAGGTGGTGACGTTCAAGCTGGGCGAAGAGGAATACGGTATCGACATCCAGAAGGTGCAGGAGCTGCGCGGCTACGACGCGGTGACGCGCATTGCGAACGCGCCGGAGTACATCAAGGGTGTGGTGAACCTGCGCGGGATCATCGTTCCGATCATCGACATGCGCATCAAGTTCAAGCTGGGCGACCCGACGTACGACCAGTTCACGGTGGTGATCGTGCTGAACATCGGCGGGCGTGTGGTGGGGATGGTGGTGGACAGCGTGTCGGACGTGATCACGCTGACGGCGGAGCAGATCAAGCCTGCGCCGGAGATGGGTTCGGTGCTGGACGCGGACTACCTGATCGGGCTGGGCACGCTGGACGAGCGGATGCTCATCCTGGTGGACATCGACCGGCTCATGTCGAGCCAGGAAATGGGCCTCATCGAGAAGATGGCGGCCTGAACGGTCTCCGGGCACCGCATAAAAACACACCAAAGGGTCCGAGAGGAGACAAGCCACATGAAGAATTGGAATACGAGCCAGCGCCTGGGCGCCGGCTTCGCGGTAGTGCTCGCGCTGGTGTTGCTGATCGCCGGTGTCGGCGTGCTGCGCCTGCAGGCGGTGGGCGAGGCCACGAAGGAAATGGCCCGGCAGTCGCTGGTAAAGGAGCGCCTGGCCTCGGCCTGGCAGCTGGGCACCACCTCCAACAGCGTTCGCACCGTCTCGCTGCTCAAGAGCAACGACGCCGCGATGCAGGACTACCTGCAAAAGGGCATCGCCAGCACCAGCGCCGGCATTTCCGAGACACAGAAGAAGCTCGAGGCCATGTTGGCGTCCCCCGCCGAACTGGCGCTGAGCGCCGACATCAGGAAAAAGCGCGGCGACTATGTCGAGCTGCGCAACAAGCTGCTCAAGCTGAAGGCCGAGGGCCGTGCGGACGAGGTCGCGAAGCTCACCGACACCCAATTGCTGGGTGCACTCGACATCTACGACACCAGCATCCGCGCGATGCTGGCACTCCAGCAGCAGCAGATCGACAACCTGGCCAACGACATCGAAACCCAGTACCAATCGGGCCGTGTCTACCTCGTCGTGCTGGCGGTGTTCGCGCTGGCGCTGGGTTCGGTCATAGCATGGCTGCTGACGCGCGGCATCGTGCAGCCGATCGGCGAAGCGCTGCTGATCGCAGAGACCGTGGCGTCCGGCGACCTGAG
This sequence comes from Variovorax durovernensis, assembly GCF_977011995.1. Classification (NCBI taxonomy): domain Bacteria; kingdom Pseudomonadati; phylum Pseudomonadota; class Betaproteobacteria; order Burkholderiales; family Comamonadaceae; genus Variovorax; species Variovorax durovernensis. The sequence continues at coordinate 1,710,471 of NZ_CDRNCW010000001.1, forward strand.
CCAGGAATTCGAGACCGATCGCGGCGGCGACTTCGGCCGGTTGCTTCGCGGCATGGGCGAGATGGAAGACACGCTGACCGACCTGGTGACACGCATCAAGGCGTCCACTGATTCGATTGCCGTGGCGTCCCGGCAGATCGCGGCGGGCAACGAAGACCTGTCATCGCGCACCGAGCAGCAGGCGAGTTCGCTGGAGCAGACGGCGGCCTCGATGGAAGAACTCACGAGCACGGTGAAGCAGAACGCGGACAACGCACGCCAGGCGAACCAGCTGGCGGTGTCGGCTTCGGCCGTGGCGGTGAAGGGCGGCAATGTCGTGTCGCAGGTGGTCGACACCATGGGCTCGATCAATGCGTCGTCCCGGAAGATCGTGGACATCATCGGCGTGATCGACGGCATTGCGTTCCAGACCAACATCCTCGCCTTGAACGCAGCGGTGGAAGCAGCCCGCGCCGGCGAGCAGGGCAAGGGCTTTGCCGTGGTGGCTTCCGAGGTGCGCAACCTCGCACAGCGCTCGGCATCGGCCGCCAAGGAAATCAAGACCCTCATCGGCGATTCCGTGGAGAAGGTCGAGGAAGGCAGCAAGCAAGTCAGCGAAGCCGGCCGCACGATGGAAGAGATCGTCGGCAGTGTGCGCCGTGTAACGGACATCATGGGCGAGATCACGGCAGCCAGCCAGGAGCAGACCTCCGGCATCGAACAGATCAACCAGGCCATCACGCAGATGGACCAGGTGACACAGCAGAACGCCGCGCTGGTCGAGCAGGCTTCGGCCGCGGCCCAGTCGCTGCAGGAGCAGGCCGACAACCTCGTCAGGGCGGTGAGCACCTTCAAGCTCGACGCCGACGAGGCCGTGGCCGTGGCGGCTTGACAAGGTGTTGTCTCGTGCCCGCCTTTCTCCGAAGTTCGCCCTGCGCCTGGGCGCAGGCATTGCCGTGGTTTTCCTGCTGCTGGCGGTGGCGCTCGGCGTCGGTTTCCAGGCCGGTGCCGGCCTTGCGTGGGCGCGCAACGCGATGCTGGCGCTGGGCGCCGCATCGCTGCTTGTCGGAATTGTCATCGCGTGGTTCATCGCGCGCTCCTTCCACCGTTCCAGCCACAACGCACTGAAGACCGCGCAGAGGCTGGACCGGGTTCTTCAAAACGTCAACGCAAGAGATTCTTGAAACACCCATGCGCTCCTTTCTCAATCTACGGATCGGCACCCGTCTGGGTGCGGGTTTTGCCGCCGTTCTGCTGATGCTGGCCGGGGCCATCGGCCTTGGCCTGCAGGCGATGGGCGATGTGCAGTCGCGGCTGGAAGGCATCGTCGAGGGCAACAACGTCAGGGTCGCGGCGGTCAACACGATGTCGGATGCCGTCCGCGAGATCGCCATCCTCGACGGCAACCTGATCCTGCTGACCGAAGACGCCGCCATGCGCGAGGAGTCGAAGAAGATCGCCAGCGCCCGCGAACGCTATGCGCAAGCCCACGAGACCTTGCAGAAGATGCTGGTCAGCCCGGAAGGCAAGGCTCTGCTGGCCAGGGCCGACGAGAAGGCGGCCCTGCTTGTGCCGCTGAATTCCCAATTGTCCGAACTGGCGCTGCAGAACAAGAACGAGGAAGCGACGCAGATCTTCATCACGAAGTTCCAGCCGGCCGTGCGCAACGTGCTGACCGAACTCGACGCCATGGATGCCAGAGAAAGCAGGCGGTCCCAGGCGGCCAGCCGGGAGGCGGCCGAAGGCTATGCATGGTCTCGCAACCTGATGTTCGCGCTGGGCGGCTTCGCGATCCTCTTCGGCGCGGCCATCGCATGGTTCACCACGCGATCGATCACGCGTCCGATCGGCGAAGCCGTGCAGGTGGCAGAGAAGGTGGCCGCGGGCGACATCACTTCGCGCATAGAGGTGCACTCGAAGGACGAGACCGGCCGGCTGATGGCGGCGCTGATGGCGATGAACGAAAGCCTGGTTCGCATCGTGCGCGAAGTGCGCATGGGGACGGACACGATCGCGACGGCTTCGGGGCAGATTGCTTCGGGCAACCAGGACTTGTCGTCGCGTACCGAAGAGCAGGCCAGCTCGCTGGAGCAGACGGCTGCTTCGATGGAAGAGTTGACTTCGACGGTGAAGCAGAATGCGGACAACGCGCGCCAGGCGAACCAGCTGGCTGTGTCGGCTTCCGAAGTGGCAGTGAAGGGCGGCAGCGTCGTGTCTCAAGTGGTCGACACGATGGGATCGATCAATGCGTCTTCCAAGAAGATCGTGGACATCATCGGCGTCATCGACGGTATTGCGTTCCAGACCAACATCCTGGCACTGAACGCGGCCGTCGAAGCCGCTCGTGCCGGTGAGCAGGGCCGCGGCTTCGCGGTAGTGGCATCAGAAGTGCGCAGCCTCGCACAACGCTCGGCAGCAGCAGCCAAGGAAATCAAGACCCTCATCGGCGATTCCGTGGAGAAGGTCGAGGAAGGCAGCAAGCAGGTGGAAGAAGCCGGCCGCACCATGGACGAAATCGTCGGCAGCGTGCGCCGTGTGACGGACATCATGGGCGAGATCACGGCCGCCAGCCAGGAACAGACCTCGGGCATCGAGCAGATCAACCAGGCCATCACGCAGATGGACCAGGTCACGCAGCAGAACGCCGCGCTGGTCGAAGAAGCCTCTGCGGCAGCCCAATCGCTGCAGGAGCAGGCCGGCAGCCTCGTGCAGACCGTGAGCATCTTCAAGATCGATGCCAACGCCGTCGCCACGGTTCGCCCCGGCTTTACTCGCATCACCCCCATCCCCCGGCCCGCGAAACCTGTGCGGCCGGTGGCGACGCAGCCGCCCAAGGCGCTGCCCGCACGCCGTGCGCCGGCTGCCGCTGCGGCGCCCCAGTTGGCGATGGCCGGCGACCCCAAAGGCGATTGGACCGAGTTTTGAGACGAAAGGACTCAAGTCTGGCGATCCGATGCCGATAACAGGATGACGGCGTTGCCGCGTTGCGTGCGACAGCCGCCGTCTCCCGTTATTGAAGGAAGAAGAGAGCAATGAGTTTGAAGGATCTGAAAATCGGCACGCGCCTGGGGCTCGGCTTCGCGGTAATGCTGCTGCTGATGGCTTTCATTGCCGGAACCGGCGTGCTGCGGCTGACCAATGTGGGGCATGCCACCGACGAGATGGTGGAGCAGGCGCTGGTGAAAGAACGCCTGGCCAACGAATGGCTGAGCAACCTCAAGTCGAACACGGTGGCCAACTTCGCGATGGTCAAGACCACCGATCCCGCCATTGCGGCCTATTTCTCCAAACTCCAGGCGGCCGGATCGGCACGCATCAGTCCGGCGCAGAAGAAGCTCGAATCGATGCTGGACACGTCGGAGGAGAAGGCGCTGTACGCCAAGGTGTCAGCCTCGCGCGCCGTGGTGCTCGAGACGGTGGGCATTCTCAACAAGCTCAAGGACAGCGGCCAGCTCGCCGAAGCGAACACGCTGGTCGACACGAAATTCACCGACGCACTTGGCGTGTATGGCGGCGCCGTCGAAGCGCTGGCCCAGCACCAGCGCGAAAAGATCGATGCCGCCGCCAAGCGCATCGGTGCCGACTACGTGGCGGGCCGCACCACGCTGATCGTGCTGGCATCCATTGCCGTCGTGCTGGGTGCGCTGTTCGCCTGGCGCCTGAGCGTGGGCATCGTGCGCCCGCTCGGCCATGCGCTGGAAGTGGCCGAGACCGTGGCGGCCGGCGACCTGAGCGCCGACATCCGCGTGGAAAGCCGCGATGAGGCGGGCCAGCTGATGCAGGCGCTGAAGAACATGAATGAGAGTTTGGCCAAAGTGGTCGGCGAGGTGCGCACGGGCACCGACACGATTGCCACGGCTTCCAGCCAGATTGCTTCGGGTAACCAGGATCTGTCGTCGCGTACCGAGCAGCAGGCCAGCTCTCTGGAGCAGACGGCGGCCTCCATGGAAGAGCTGACTTCGACCGTGAAGCAGAACGCGGACAACGCGCGTCAGGCGAACCAGCTGGCTGTGTCTGCTTCGGAAGTTGCCGTGAAGGGCGGCAGCGTCGTGTCGCAGGTGGTCGACACGATGGGCTCGATCAATGCGTCTTCCAAGAAGATCGTCGACATCATCGGCGTGATCGACGGCATTGCGTTCCAGACCAACATCCTGGCACTGAACGCGGCGGTCGAAGCGGCTCGTGCAGGCGAGCAGGGTCGCGGCTTCGCGGTCGTCGCTTCGGAAGTGCGAAGCCTTGCACAACGTTCTGCAGCAGCAGCCAAGGAAATCAAGACGCTGATCGGCGATTCCGTCGAGAAGGTCGAAGAAGGCAGCAAGCAGGTTGCCGAGGCTGGCCGCACCATGGAAGAGATCGTCGGCAGCGTGAAGCGCGTGACGGACATCATGGGCGAGATCACCGCAGCCAGCCAGGAACAGACATCGGGCATCGAGCAGATCAACCAGGCCATCACGCAGATGGACCAGGTGACGCAGCAGAACGCCGCGCTGGTCGAGGAAGCCTCTGCGGCAGCGCAATCGCTGCAGGAGCAGGCAGGCAGCCTGTCGCAAGTCGTCGGCGTGTTCCAGCTCGGCCGCAATCAACTGGCCCTGGCCTGAAAGCGACGACCCGACCATGCGTGTCAATCTGCCAGTCACCGGTATCGAATACGAACTCCCGCAGGACGCCGCCCTGGTGTCCCGCACCGACCTCAAGGGTCGCATCACCTATGTCAACCCGGCCTTCGTCGAGGCCAGCGGCTTTACCGTTGACGAACTCATGGGCAAGGCGCACAACATCGTGCGCCATCCCGACGTGCCGCCAGAAGCCTTTGCCGACCTGTGGCAGACGCTGGGGCAAGGCCTGCCGTGGACCGGCCTCATCAAGAACCGGCGCAGCAACGGTGACTTCTACTGGGTGCTCGCCAATGTCACGCCGATCCGCCGCGACGGCCGCGTACAGGGCTACATGTCCGTGCGCAGCCGGCCCGACCGCGCCGACGTGGCCGAGGCCGACGCGCTCTACCGCCGGCTGCGCGAAGGCGGGGCCAAGGGCATCACGCTGCAGCAGGGGCAGGTGGTGCAGCGCGGCTGGATGAACCCGCTGGCGCAGCTGCGGCGCATTCCGGTGCGCCAGCGCGTGTTCGGCGTGACCACGGCGGCCGCGCTGCTGTCGCTTGGTCTGGGAATCGCGGGCTGGATGGAGGCTGGCCGGCTGGTCGCGTCCGCCGGTACGCACAGCTGGCTTCCCGGTGCCGTGGCTGCCGGTGGCGTGGGCTTTGCGCTTGCGTGGCTGGGGCTCGGGCAGTTCCTGGGCCGCACCGTCTTCCGTCCGCTGGACGAGGCCCTGCATGTGGCTCGGGCCATAGCCGGCGGCGACCTCGCCAAGTTCGAGATCCGGCCCGGGGACGAGATCACCGGGCTGCTGCGCGCGCTGAACCAGATGAGCGCGAACCTGTTCGCGATCGTCGCGGACGTCGGCACCAACGTGGCGGGCGTGATGTCGGCGTCGAGCCAGATCGCCTCCGGCAACCAGGACCTGTCTTCGCGCACGGAGCAGCAGGCGAGTTCGCTGGAGCAGACGGCCGCTTCGATGGAAGAGCTGACCTCCACGGTGAAGCAGAACGCGGACAACGCGCGCCAGGCCAACCAGCTGGCTGTGTCGGCTTCCGAAGTGGCGGTGAAGGGCGGCAGCGTGGTGTCGCAGGTGGTCGACACCATGGGCTCGATCAATGCGTCGTCCCGCAAGATCGTGGACATCATCGGCGTGATCGACGGCATTGCCTTCCAGACCAACATCCTGGCGCTGAATGCGGCGGTGGAAGCCGCCCGTGCCGGCGAGCAGGGCAAGGGCTTTGCCGTGGTGGCATCCGAGGTTCGCAGCCTCGCGCAGCGCTCGGCCGCCGCGGCCAAGGAAATCAAGACGCTGATCGGCGATTCCGTCGAGAAGGTCGAGGCCGGCAGCAAGCAGGTCGCGGAAGCGGGCCGCACGATGGAAGAGATCGTGGGCAGCGTGCGCCGCGTGACCGACATCATGGGCGAGATCACTACCGCGAGCCAGGAGCAGACCTCCGGCATCGAGCAGATCAACCAGGCCATCGCGCAGATGGACCAGGTCACACAACAGAACGCCGCACTGGTCGAAGAGGCTTCGGCCACGGCGCAGTCGTTGCAGGAGCAGGCCGACGGCCTGGTCAGGGCCGTGCGCGTGTTCAGGGCCGAAGTGGCCGAGACCCATTAATTTCAAACCGGAGAGAACAGATGCTGACCAAGGCAAAAGACCCCTTGCAACAAGCCGCCTCGGCGCCGTCCCCTTCCACGGGCGGCAGCCGCCTGGAGGTGGTGACGTTCAAGCTGGGCGAAGAGGAATACGGTATCGACATCCAGAAGGTGCAGGAGCTGCGCGGCTACGACGCGGTGACGCGCATTGCGAACGCGCCGGAGTACATCAAGGGTGTGGTGAACCTGCGCGGGATCATCGTTCCGATCATCGACATGCGCATCAAGTTCAAGCTGGGCGACCCGACGTACGACCAGTTCACGGTGGTGATCGTGCTGAACATCGGCGGGCGTGTGGTGGGGATGGTGGTGGACAGCGTGTCGGACGTGATCACGCTGACGGCGGAGCAGATCAAGCCTGCGCCGGAGATGGGTTCGGTGCTGGACGCGGACTACCTGATCGGGCTGGGCACGCTGGACGAGCGGATGCTCATCCTGGTGGACATCGACCGGCTCATGTCGAGCCAGGAAATGGGCCTCATCGAGGCCGCGGCCACCGCCTGATCCTTGCCGCCCCTCGCCTTCTCCATTCAACGCCCGCACCATGAACTTCTTCTCGAACCTGCGCATCGGAACACGGCTTGCCGTAGCCTTTTCCGTCGTCCTCGGCATGGTGGTGATTTCCACCGCCTTCGCGTTGCTGTCCGCGCGCAGCAACGCGGAAGCCACGCGGGTGATGATGGAAAGCCCGTTGGCGAAGGAACGGCTGATCGCCGACTGGTATGTGCTGACCTACTCGGCCATCGCACGCACGTCGATGATCGCGCGCACCACCGACGAGAGCTTGCCCGTCGTCTTCGCCGACGTCATTTCCGACAGCGTGAAGAAGGGCTCGGAGACCATTGCCAAGGTCGAGAAACTGCTGGTGACCGACGAGGAGAAGGCCACCTTCAAATCGATCATCGAGCTGCGCGCCAAGTACCAGGCGGCCAAGGAAGAAGTGGGCAAGGCCAAGGCCGGCGGCAACACGGTGGAAACGGCGCGCGTCTTCAAGGAGACCTTCCAGCCGGCAGCCAAGGCCTATGAAAACCGCGTGCTCGAGCTGTTGGCGATCGAGCGCAAGGCGATCGACGACATGAGCGCCGAGATCGACGCGGCGAACTCGCGCAGCTTCAACTTGCGGCTGTTCCTGACGCTGGCGACCGTGGTGATCGGCGCGATCCTCGCGTTCCTTATCTCGCGCAGCATCGTGCGGCCGCTGGCGCGCGCCGTCGAGGTGGCGGAAACGGTGGCGGCCGGCGACCTGAGCGTCGACATCCGCGTGGAAAGCCGCGACGAGGCGGGCCAGCTGATGCAGGCGCTGAAGAACATGAACGAGAGCCTGGCCAAGGTGGTCGGCGAGGTGCGCACGGGCACGGAAACGATCGCGACGGCTTCGGGGCAGATTGCTTCGGGCAACCAGGACTTGTCGTCGCGTACCGAAGAGCAGGCCAGCTCGCTGGAGCAGACGGCTGCTTCGATGGAGGAGCTGACTTCGACCGTGAAGCAGAACGCTGATAACGCGCGTCAGGCGAACCAGCTGGCTGTGTCTGCTTCGGAAGTTGCCGTGAAGGGCGGCAGCGTCGTGTCTCAAGTGGTCGACACGATGGGCTCGATCAATGCGTCTTCCAAGAAGATCGTCGACATCATCGGCGTGATCGATGGCATCGCGTTCCAGACCAACATCCTTGCACTGAACGCAGCTGTCGAAGCGGCTCGTGCAGGCGAGCAAGGCCGCGGCTTCGCGGTCGTCGCTTCGGAAGTGCGAAGTCTTGCACAACGTTCTGCAGCAGCAGCCAAGGAAATCAAGACGCTGATCGGCGATTCCGTCGAGAAGGTCGAGGAAGGTAGCAAGCAGGTTGCCGAGGCTGGCCGAACCATGGACGAGATCGTCGGCAGCGTGAAGCGAGTGACCGACATCATGGGCGAGATCACCGCAGCCAGCCAGGAGCAGACCTCCGGTATCGAGCAGATCAACCAGGCCATCACGCAGATGGACCAGGTCACACAACAGAACGCCGCGCTGGTCGAAGAAGCCTCTGCGGCAGCCCAATCGCTGCAGGAGCAGGCAAGCAGCCTGTCGCAGGTGGTCGGCGTGTTTCGCCTGGAAGGCAGCCTTGCTGCCAGCCCGGCGCATCGGTTGGCATTCACTGCATAAGCAGCACAAATCGGAGAAAAGACAATGCAGTGGTTCCAGAATCTTCGCGTCACCGTCCGGCTGATCCTCAGCTTTCTCGTGGTCGCGGCCATCGGTGCGGCAGTGAGCGCACTCGGCATCTTTCACATGGGGCGCATCAGCGCCTCGACCGAAGAGCTCTACTCCAACGAGCTTCGCGCCCTGCAGGCCGTGCAGGAAGCCAACATCCACCTGCTGTACGCCAGCCGCGCCCAGATGACGCTGCTGTCGGCCGGCACGCGCGGAGAGCGCAACGCGGGTGCGAACGAGCTCAAGGCGTCCATGGAAAGCCTCTCGTCGCGTGCCGCCGAAGTCAAGTCGTTCTTCGGCGAGACCGAGGAAGGCACGAAGCTCTTCAGCCAGTTCGAAGGGCTGGTCGCTCCGCTGAACACTCACATGAACGACTTCGTCGCGCTGGTGAACAAGCAGCCGCTGGACAGCTCGCAGTTCGACAACCAGGTGACCGAAGACAGCACGCGCCTCCTGAAGGAATCGCGCGGTCTGGAAGAAGTGCTCAAGGGCATGGTCGCGCACAGCAAGGACCTGGCGCGAGTGCGTGCCGAGAAGGCCGATGAGACCTACAAGACCTCCCGGCTGATGATGCTGGTGATGGCGCTGGCCGGCATCGTGGTCAGCGTGGGGCTGGGCGTCGTGGTGGCGCGCCTGATCGGCCGGCAACTCGGTGGCGAGCCGCAGTACGCCGCCGACGTGGTCGGTCGCATCGCCGACGGCGACCTGTCGCTGGCGGTAGAGGCCGATCCCGCGCGTGACGGCAGCCTGCTGCATTCCATCAAGCAGATGCAGGTGCAGCTGACCTCGATCGTCGGGAAGATCAAGGATTCGAGCGAAACCATTGCCAGGGCTTCTGGGCAGATTGCTTCGGGCAATCAGGATCTTTCGTCGCGCACGGAAGAGCAGGCCAGCTCGCTGGAGCAGACGGCTGCTTCGATGGAGGAGCTCACCAGCACGGTGAAGCAGAACGCGGACAACGCGCGCCAGGCCAACCAACTGGCTGTGTCGGCTTCCGAAGTGGCAGTGAAGGGCGGCAATGTCGTGTCGCAGGTGGTCGGCACGATGGGCTCGATCAATGCGTCGTCCAAGAAGATCGTCGACATCATCGGCGTCATCGACGGCATTGCGTTCCAGACCAACATCCTGGCACTGAACGCAGCTGTCGAAGCAGCCCGTGCCGGTGAGCAGGGCCGGGGCTTCGCGGTGGTGGCATCAGAAGTCCGCAGCCTCGCGCAGCGCTCTGCAGCCGCAGCCAAGGAAATCAAGACGCTGATCGGCGATTCCGTCGAGAAGGTCGAAGAAGGCAGCAAGCAGGTTGCCGAGGCAGGCCGCACCATGGAAGAGATCGTCGGCAGCGTGAAGCGCGTGACCGACATCATGGGCGAGATCACCGCTGCGAGCCAGGAACAGACCTCCGGCATCGAACAGATCAACCAGGCCATCACGCAGATGGACCAGGTGACGCAGCAGAACGCGGCACTGGTGGAGGAAGCCTCCGCCGCCGCCCAGTCACTGCAAGAAGAGGCGGGCAGCCTGGTTCAGGCCGTGAGCATCTTCAAGCTGGATGCGAGCCACCAAGCCGAGTCCGGCGCGCGCGCCCAGGCATTGCCGGCCGCACAAGACAAGAAATCATCGTTGCCCGCCGTGCCGCAGCTTGCCGTGGCCGGTGCTGGCGACTGGCGCGAGTTCTGAGAGGAACGCGCCCGACGCGACAACCCACGTATCGGCTTCGAAGCCACAAGGAAAAAATCATTAAAACTTTCTACAACTTCAAGATCGCGACCAAGCTGCTTGTGTCGTTCATTGCCGTCCTTGTTTTGACGGCTTGTGTCGGCGTCATCTCGGTGATGCAACTGGGCAAGGTCCATGACATGTCGACCGATCTGGCGACCAACTGGATGCCGGCCACGCGCTCGCTGCTCGAAATGAAGAACCTGGTGTCGCGCTACCGCACGCAGGAGATGCAGCACATCCTGTCGGGTTCGTACGACGAGATGGCGGTTTACGAGAAGGCGATGGACGAGACCTGGACCAACCTGCAGAAGCACCGCGCTGAATACGAGAGGCTCATCTCCGAGCCGGAAGAGCGAGAGATCTACCCGGAACTCCAGAAGCTGCTGACCCAGTATTCGGTAGAGCACAACAAGATCGTCGCCATCTCGCACACGCAGGAGAACGAACAGGCGAATGCGCTGATCCGCGGCAAGTCGCTGCAGCTGAGCCGCGAGATCAACACGACGCTCGACAAGCTCACCGAGGTCAATGTGGCCGGCGCGATCCGCGCCGGTGAAACCGCCGACACGGTGTATGGGGAGGCGCGCCTCTGGGTGCTGGGCCTGCTGCTGGGCAGCGTGGCGCTGGGCCTGGTGCTTGCGCTGTCGATAGCACGCATCGTCTCGCGGCCCCTGTCTGAGGCGGTGAAGGTGGCGCAGTCGGTGGCTGCCGGTGACCTGACCAGCCGCATCGAGGCGCGCACGACCGACGAGACCGGCCAGTTGCTCGAAGCACTGAAGGGCATGAACGACAGCCTCGCGAAGATCGTCGGCGAAGTCCGCATGGGGACGGACACGATCGCAACGGCGTCCAGCCAGATTGCTTCGGGCAACCAGGACCTGTCGTCGCGTACCGAGGAGCAGGCCAGCTCGCTGGAGCAGACGGCAGCCTCGATGGAGGAGCTGACTTCGACGGTGAAGCAGAACGCGGACAACGCGCGTCAGGCCAATCAACTGGCTGTGTCGGCTTCCGAAGTGGCAGTGAAGGGCGGCAGCGTCGTGTCTCAAGTGGTCGACACGATGGGATCGATCAATGCGTCTTCCAAGAAGATCGTGGACATCATCGGCGTCATCGACGGTATTGCGTTCCAGACCAACATCCTGGCACTGAACGCGGCCGTCGAAGCCGCTCGTGCCGGTGAGCAGGGCCGCGGCTTCGCGGTAGTGGCATCAGAAGTGCGCAGCCTCGCACAACGCTCGGCAGCCGCAGCCAAGGAAATCAAGACCCTCATCGGCGATTCCGTGGAGAAGGTCGAGGAAGGCAGCAAGCAGGTGGAAGAGGCCGGCCGCACCATGGACGAAATCGTCGGCAGCGTGCGCCGTGTGACGGACATCATGGGCGAGATCACCGCAGCCAGCCAGGAACAGACCTCCGGCATCGAGCAGATCAACCAGGCCATCACGCAGATGGACCAGGTCACGCAGCAGAACGCCGCGCTGGTCGAAGAAGCCTCTGCGGCAGCCCAATCGCTGCAGGAGCAGGCCGGCAGCCTCGTGCAGTCCGTCAGCATCTTCAAGCTCGATGCCAATGCCTTGGCCACGCGCACCAGTTTCACGCGCCTGACGCCGATCCCCAGGCCCGCCGTTGCCGCCAAGCCGGCGCCGAAACGTCCGGCCAAGGCGCTCACCGCGCGCCGCGAGCCGGGTGGTCGCCCCGCACCGCAGCTGGCCATGGCCGGCGACGCGAAGGGCGACTGGACGGAATTTTGATCTTCGAGTGTTCAACCCTGCCGCATCCGTGCCGATAACGAACCCATGGCGCCGCATCCCGCGGCGGGTTTGCTCCAGTTCCGAGAAAGAAGAAGTCAAATGAGCTTGAAGAATCTGAGAATCGGCACCCGCCTGGGCTTCGGCTTCGCGGTGGTGCTGCTCCTGATGGCGACCATCGCGGCCACGGGCATGCTGCGCCTGGCCAAGGTGGGCAAGGCCACGGAAGATCTGATGCAGAACGCGCTGGTCAAGGAGCGCCTGGCCAACCAGTGGTCCAACCTGCTCGGGCCGGCGATCGTGAACTCGTTCGCGATGGTCAAGGCAACGGATCCCAAGGTGGCGGCCTACTTCGAGAAGGGCCGGGCCGACAAGTCGGCGCTGATCAACCCGGTGCAGAAAAAACTCGAGGAGCTGCTGACTTCTCCGGAAGAGAAGAAGCTGTATGCCAACGTGGCCGACGCTCGCGCCATCGTGCTGCAGGCCATCGGGCAGATCAACAAGCTCAAGTTGGAAGGCAAGAACGAGGAGGCCATGGACCTGGCCGACAACAAGTTCGCGCCCGCGCTTGTCGTCTATGAGGAAGCCGTAGCCAAGCTCGCGGCGTATCAGCGTGATCGCATCGACGAGCTGGCCAAGAGCATCGAGGCCGACCATTCGACCGGCGAGACCACGCTGTTGGCGCTGTCGGTCATCGGCTTGCTGCTGGGGGCGCTGTTGGCCTGGCGGCTGACGCTGAGCATCGTGCGCCCGCTGGGGCATGCCGTGCAGGTGGCCGAAACGGTGGCCGCCGGCGACCTGAGCACGGACATCAAGGTGGAAAGCCGCGATGAGGCCGGGCAGCTGATGCAGGCGCTGAAGAACATGAACGAGAGCCTGGCCAAGGTGGTCGGCGAGGTGCGCACGGGCACGGAGACGATCGCGACGGCTTCGGGGGAGATTGCTTCGGGTAACCAGGATCTGTCGTCGCGCACGGAGCAGCAGGCCAGCTCGCTGGAGCAGACGGCGGCCTCGATGGAAGAGCTGACTTCGACCGTGAAGCAGAACGCGGACAACGCGCGTCAGGCCAATCAACTGGCTGTGTCGGCTTCCGAAGTGGCGGTGAAGGGCGGCAGCGTCGTCTCCCAAGTGGTCGACACGATGGGCTCGATCAATGCGTCTTCCAAGAAGATCGTCGACATCATCGGCGTGATCGATGGCATCGCGTTCCAGACGAACATCCTGGCACTGAACGCGGCTGTCGAAGCAGCCCGTGCCGGTGAGCAGGGCCGCGGCTTCGCGGTGGTGGCATCAGAAGTGCGCAGCCTCGCACAACGCTCTGCAGCCGCAGCCAAGGAAATCAAGACGCTGATCGGCGACTCGGTGGAGAAGGTCGAAGAGGGCAGCAAGCAGGTGGAAGAGGCCGGCCGCACCATGGACGAGATCGTCGGCAGCGTGAAGCGCGTGACCGACATCATGGGCGAGATCACCGCAGCGAGCCAGGAGCAGACCTCCGGCATCGAGCAGATCAACCAGGCCATCACGCAGATGGACCAGGTCACACAACAGAACGCCGCGCTGGTCGAAGAAGCCTCGGCGGCAGCCCAATCGCTGCAGGAGCAGGCAAGCAGCCTGGTGCAGGCCGTCAGCATCTTCAAGCTCGACGCCAATGCGCTCGCCAATGTGCGCCCCGGCTTCACCCGCATCACCCCCATTCCCAAGCCCGCCAAACCGGCGCCGGCCGCGGCGAAGCGTCCCGCCAAGGCGCTGCCCGCGCGCCGCGAGCCGGGCGGCCGCCCCGCGCCGCAGCTGGCCATGGCCGGCGACGCCAAGGGCGACTGGACAGAGTTCTGACTTCGGTCCTCAACTTTTGGCCGGCGCTGCCGATAAACACAAAGAAGGCGCCTTCGCGGTGCCAGACACACTCTCCAATTGACAGGTAAAGCCTTATGTCCGGAAGCATGTTCTACACAGGTCTGAGCGGCCTCGGCGTCGCCCGCACCGCGCTGATGACCACGGCCCACAACACCGCCAACGTCTACACGGCGGGCTACAGCCGCCAGGTGGCGGAGATCGCCACGGGCAGTGCCATTTCCAGCGGCTCGGGCTACATCGGCACGGGCGCCAACGTCTCGACCGTCTCGCGCAGCTACGACCGCTACCTGACCGCGCAGCTTGCCAACGCGCAGTCGGCCTCGGTCGCGCTTGCCACCAACGGCACGCAGATCAACCGCATCGACACCCTGCTGGCCGACAAGACCTCGGGCATCTCGGCGCTGATGCAGAGCTTCTTCACCAGCATCCAGGGCGTGGCCAACACGCCGGCCGACCCGGCCGCGCGCCAGCAGATGATCAGCTCCGCCCAGGCGCTGGCCAGCAAGTTCCGCACGACCGACCAGTACCTGTCCGACCTGAACTCGTCGGTGAACGAGCAGATCGACGGCAGCGTCGACCAGATCAACGTCTACGCCAGCAAGATCGCGAGCCTGAACCAGCAGATCAGCCAGGCCACGGCCATGGCCAGCGGCCAGCCGCCGAACGACCTGCTCGACCAGCGCGACCTGCTCGTGAGCCAGCTGAGCCAGGTGGTCGACGTCAAGGTGCTGCAGCAGGACAACGGCAAGTACAACGTGTTCATCGCCACCGGCCAGTCGCTGGTGGTGGGGGACTACGCCTCCCAGATGGTCTCGGTCAACTCGGCCGCCGACCCCAGCCGCAAGGCGGTGGCGCTCAAGGGCTTCGGCGGCAACACCGCCGAGCTCGACGACAGCACCTTCAAGGGCGGCGTGCTTGGCGGCCTCATGACCTTCCGCAGCGAAACCCTCATCCCCACGCAAAATTCCATCGGCCGGCTCGCCATGTCGGTTTCCGATGCAGTCAATGCACAGCACAAGCTGGGCGTCGACCTGAACGGCGCGCTGGGCCAGAACTTCTTCAACCAGGCGGTGCCGGGCGTGATGTCCAACGCAAAGAACACAGGCAACCTCGAATTCGGAGCATCGCTGACCGATGCCTCGAAGCTCACGACCAGCGACTACGACGTCAGCGTCACCAATGTGGCGGGCACGCTCACCTACACGGTCACGCGGCTGTCGGACAAGACGTCGATGGGCAGCTTCACCACCTTTCCCATCACCTTCGACGGCGTGAGCCTCACCGCCGCCAGCGGCACCGCGCAGGCCGGCGACTCGTTCCTGGTGCAGCCGACCCGCACCGGCGCGCGCGACCTCGACGTGCTGGTGCTCGATCCCGCCAAGGTGGCGGCCGCGTCGCCGCTCGTCACCGGCAACTCCGCGGGCAACAAGGGCAGCGGCGCGCTGGGCACGGCGACTGTCGACGCCTCCTACCCCGGCACGCCGCTGGCGGGCACGGTCACGCTGAGCTTCGACGCCGCCACGGGCAGCCTGACGGGTTTCCCCGCGACCTCGGCCGTTTCGGTGACGCTGCCCAACGGCACCACCACCAACTACCCGGCCGGCACGCCCGTGCCCTACACCGCCGGCGCGAAGATGAGCTTCGACGGCGTCACCGTCAGCATGAGCGGCGCGCCGTCGCAGGGCGACACCTTCACCATCAAGAAAAACACCTCGGGCGTGTCCGACGGCAGCAATGCGCTGCTGCTGGGCGCACTGCAGCGCAAGACCACGATGGCCAACGGCACGGCGACCTTCAACGGCGCCTACTCGCAGCTGGTCAGCGAAGTCGGCAACCGGGCCATGGCTGTCAAGGTGGCGGCGGCCACGCAAGACAGCGTGACCGGCCAGATCAAGGCCAGCCAGCAAGCCGTCTCCGGCGTCAACCAGGACGAGGAAACCGCCAACCTGCTGATGTTCCAGCAGATGTACCAGGCCAACGCGAAGGTGATCCAGACCGCCTCGACCATGTTCGACGCGATCCTCGGCATCCGCAGCTGAGTCTTTTCACCGAAGCACAGAATCCAGGAGCCGCGATGCGCATCAGCACCTCATCCTTCTACGAGCAGAACGTCAGCGCCATGGGCCTGCAGCAGCAGAAGCTGTTCAGGGTCCAGCAGCAGCTGGCGACCAATTCCAAGTTCCTGTCCGCCGGCGACGATCCGGTCGGCGCGGCGCGCTCCCTGGGCGTCAGCCAGACGCTGTCGGAAAACGCGCAGTACGCCACCAGCCGCCAGCGCGCGAGCCTGGCGCTGTCGACCGAAGAAAACGCGCTGAACTCGGTGACGTCGATCCTGCAGAACATCAAGACGCTGACGGTGAACGCCGGCAACGGCACGCTGACCGATGCCGACCGCGCCTCGCTCGCCACCACCATCCAGAGCGCATACGACCAGCTGGTGGGCGTGGCCAACACCGACGACGGCAACGGCCAGTACCTGTTTGCCGGCTTCAAGAGCGGCAGCCCGCCGTTCGTGGCGGCCGCCGGCGGCGGCGTGCAGTACGTGGGCGACCAGGGCCAGCGGCTGATGCAGGTCGACGTGTCGCGCCAGATGTCCACGGGTGACGACGGCCGCAGCATCTTCCAGTCGGTGCAGGGCGGCGCGGGCTACGTGGCTTCGAGCTCGGCCGGCAACACCGGCAGCGGCGTGTTCGGCTCCATCAGCATCGCGGACGCCACGGCGACCAACTACGGCAAGGACTTCACCATCAGCTTCAACGGTGGCAACTACACCGTGATGACCAAGGACGTGCCACCCGTGGTGGCCGGTGCCGGCGCCTACACGCCCGACTCGCCCATCACCTTCGGCGGCGTGCAGATCAAGTTCACCGGCAAGCCGGCGGACGGCGACACCTTCGACGTGTCGACCGCGCAGAACGCCGGCACCGACGTGTTCGCGGCCATCGGCCAGCTGGTGACCGCGCTTCGCACACCGCTGGCCGGCGGCGGCGAGGCGGCCAAGGCGCAACTGCAGAACGCCCTGGCCACGGCCAACCGGAAGGTGACGAACGCGCACGACAACGTGCTGACGGTGCTGTCCTCGGTCGGCTCGCGGCAGACGGAACTCGATGCGCTGGACACCGGCGGCGCGGCGCGCAAGCTGCAGGAAGAGTCTTATCTTTCTTCCATCGAAGACCTGGACCCGTACAGCGCAATCGCCGAGTTCTACCAGCGCCAGTCTTCGCTGCAGGCAACGCAGATGACGTTTGCCAAGCTGAACAGCATTTCGCTATTCAACTACCTGTGACCGGCGGGGAGGCGGGCGGCCCTGGGGCCGTGCCCGCCTTCGGTAGGACAATCGGGTGAGTTCCATCCGACATCCCACGACCATGCCCCGCCTCGACGACCCCCTCCACGACGCCGAAATCGGCTCCCGCGACAGCACGCTGGACACCACCCGCATCGACGACGTGCGCATCGGCGCCGTTCGTCCGCTCATGACGCCCGCGCTGCTGCAGGAGCGCGTGCCGGTGCGCGACAACACCCTGGCGCTGGTCGAAGGCAGCCGCGCGGCGATCGCCGACGTGCTGCACGGCCGCGACGACCGGCTGGTGGTGGTGGTCGGCCCCTGCTCCATCCAGGACCACGACCAGGCCATCGAATACGCACAGCGCCTGAAGAAAGTCGCCGATTCGCTGCAGGACGACCTGCTGATCGTGATGCGCGCCTACTTCGAGAAGCCGCGCACCACCGTCGGCTGGAAGGGCTACATCAACGACCCGCACCTGGACGGCAGCTTCGCGATCAACGAAGGGCTGGAGCGCGCGCGGCGCCTGCTGCTCGAGCTGACCACCCTGGGCCTGCCGACCGGCACCGAATTCCTCGACCTGCTGAGCCCGCAGTTCATTGCCGACCTGATTGCCTGGGGTGCCATCGGCGCCCGCACCACCGAGAGCCAGAGCCACCGGCAGCTCGCGTCGGGCCTGAGCTGCCCGGTCGGCTTCAAGAACGGCACCGACGGCAGCGTCAAGGTCGCGGCCGACGCCATCCTCGCGGCCCGCGCGCCGCATGCCTTCATGGGCATGACCAAGATGGGCATGGCCGCCATCTTCGAGACGCGCGGCAACGACGACTGCCACGTCATCCTGCGCGGCGGCAAGGCGCCCAACTACTCGGCGGCGGACGTCGCGGCCAGCTGCGAAGCGCTGCTGGCGAACGGCCTGCGGCCCCAGGTCATGATCGACGTCTCGCACGGCAACAGCAGCAAGCAGCACCAGCGGCAGATCGTGGTCGCCGAAGACGTGGCCGCGCAGATCGCGGCCGGCGAGCGGCGCATCACCGGCATCATGATCGAGAGCCATCTCGAGGAAGGCCGGCAGGACCTGAAGCCGGGCGTGCCGCTCAAGCACGGTGTCTCGATCACCGATGCCTGCATCGGCTTTGCGCAGACGGTGCCGGTGCTCGAGGGGCTGGCGACGGCGGTCAAGGCGCGGCGGCGGTTGGCGAAGGTCTGACAAGAAACCTGCATTGGAGCGAGTCGACTTCTGGTCGACCGTAGTGGCCCAAAGGCTATGAGCAACAGTTTGGTGCCCTAGAGCGCGGCATGTCATAACGCGTGCACCCAAGCGTTGCCATCCTCAAAACTCAAACGGCGGCGTGACGCAGGCCCGGCTGCCGCAAGCCAAAGAAACAACAGTTATCCCGAGGGAGGGAGATTCATGCAAGACGCGGACGGCGAAGTCTTTTCAACCGGCTCGGATCTGCGCCTGGCGCACGTGGTGCTCTGGGTTGCCGCGGCATCCGCAGTTCTGGCGGTCATTGGTGCGGCGGCCAGCAGGGAGCGCGTATTCCTCGTTGGTTTCCTCATCGCCTGGATTGGTGGATCAATGGCTATCCGGGACGTCGCTCGAGCGCGGAACATCAATGGAGTGGTCACCCTGCTGAGTTTCTTCATGGCGTTCATGCCGCTGATTCAGCTTGCGCCGCTTATCTATTTCTTGAAGCTCGCGCGGACTGCCGTTGCGCAGACTGGCTCCGCAAGCAATGGCCGCGCGGCGAGGGAGGCGCATAAGCGTGCCCGCGAGCGCGCTGCCGCGCGTGAAACTTCCGCTTCGACGGCGCCTACCAGGGCAGAGCCAGCCAAGGCGTCCGCTGTCGGTGACAACAGGGCAAAGGGCTCGGCGCGAACCCTGCGCGCCATCGCCTGTATCAAGCAAGTCGTCGCAATGCCCGCCTCGTCGGACGGCAACCGCCTTCGTGTTCGGGTGAGCCATCCGGGCGTTGCAGAGTCTGAAGACGACCAGCCCGTGGTTCGCGCAACGCAGGGTTTGTTCGCCGTTTTCTATCTCGTCGACGAGGGTCGGCACTACGCTTACGTGAATTCCCGAGATCTGCAGGAAGCGAATCTTTCGGTTGATGCCCTGCACCAGGTCGGCCTGCAGAACCTTGCGGCGCTCGTGAACAGCGCGCCGGGTCTATCGCTGCGCAATCAGGGTGATTATTCGGGCCTGGTGATGGGCGGGCAGTTCGAGGCCAGCCTGTTGCTGCTGGACGAACTGTGGGACCAAACGCTGAAATCCCAGTACCACCAGGATGTGGTCGTTACCGTGCCGGCGCGCGACATTTGCGCATTCTGCGATGCGGGTTCGGCCACCGGCGTTGCACAACTCCGGCAGATTGCGGCGCGGGTGACGAGCGCCGGCGATCACCTGCTGAGCCCGCTCCTGCTGATCAGAAGAAGCGGCCGCTGGCAAGCGATGGAAGGCGCGTAGCGCAGCAGCCGAAGCTCAAGGCCGCAGCCCCTGCGTGAACCGCAGCATGTTCGCAATCCCCTGCGCGAACCGCGGCTCCAGGAACGCCGCCAGGTTCGGCATCAGCAGCTGCAGCATGAAGATGCCCGCCAGCAGGGTGAGCGGGAAGCCCACAGCGAAGATGCTGAACTGAGGCGACGCGCGGTTCAGGATGCCCATTGCCAGGTTCAGCGTGAGCAGCGCGGTGATGAGCGGCAGCGACAGCAGCAGCCCGCTGGTGAAGATCTCTCCTCCTGCCAGCACCAGGAACATCCATCCTCCCGCCACCATCGGCCCGTCCGAGATGGGCAGCGTGTTGAAGCTCTCGGCCAGCGCGTTCACGATCAGCAGGTGCCCGTCGAGCGCGAGGAAGATCAGCGTCGCCAGCATGTTCAGCAGTCGCGAGATCACCATGGTGCTGCCGCGGCTCATGGGGTCGTAGAAGGACGCGAACGACAGGCCCATCTGCAGGCCGATGTATTCGCCCGCCGCCAGTACGGCGGTGAACACCATCCGCATGGTGAAGCCCATGGCCACGCCGATGAGCACCTGCTGCACGATGATCCACAGGCCGCCGGCGGACACCACGGGCACCGCCGGAAACGGGCCGATGAGCGGCGAGATCACCAGTGTGAGCATGGCGGCGATGCCCACCTTGACCTGCCTCGGCACCCACGATTCCGCGAAGATCGGCGCGGTGCTCACCAGCGCGAGCATGCGCACGAAGGGCCACAGGAAGGCCACCACCCAGCCCTCGAGCTGGCCCGAAGTGACGGAAAAGATCGAAGGCGTCACGCCAGCATCTGCGGGATGCCGGCGAACAGCGCGCGCATGTAGTCGAGCATGCGGTCGAGCATCCAAGGCCCGGCGATGACCAGCGTCGCGAACACGGCGAGCAGCTTGGGAATGAAGGAAAGGGTGGCCTCGTTGATCTGCGTGGCCGCCTGAAAGATGCTGACGATGAGGCCGATGACGAGCGCCACCAGCAGCAGCGGCGCGCCCAGCAGCAGCGAGATTTCCATGGCCCGATGGCCCATGGTCATGACTGATTCGGGGGTCATGTGGCGGTCCTGCCTAGAGATAGAAGCTTTGCGCGAGCGCGCCGATCATCAGCTGCCAGCCGTCGGCCAGCACGAAGAGCATCAGCTTGAAGGGCAGCGCGATGGACGCGGGCGGCACCATCATCATGCCCATCGACATGAGCACGCTGGCCACCACCAGGTCGATGATGAGGAACGGTATGAAGATGGTGAAGCCGATCTGAAAGGCGGTCTTCAGCTCGCTGATGACGAAGGACGGCAGCAGTATGCGCAGCGGCACGTCTTCCGGTCCCTGCATCTCGGGCACCTTGGCGAGCCGGGCGAACAGGGCCAGGTCGGTCTCGCGGGTCTGCTTGAGCATGAAGGTCTTGAAGGGGGCGATGCCGCGCTCCAGCGCTTTTTCGGCGCTGATCTTGTTCTCGGCGAAGGGCTGGTAGGCCTCGGTGTAGGCCTTGTCGAATACCGGCGACATCACGAAGAAGGTAAGGAACAGCGACAACCCCACCAGGATCTGGTTGGGCGGCGATGTCTGCGTGCCGATGGCGGTGCGCAGCAGGCCGAGCACGATCAGGATGCGCGTGAAGCTGGTCATCGACAGCAGCAGCGCGGGCAGGAAGGTGAGCGAGGTCAGCAGCACCAGCGTCTGCACGCTCAGCGACCAGGTCTGGCTGCCGGCGGGGCCGGGGGTGCTGGTGAGGCCGGGCAGGCCCTGGGTCCAGGCGGCCAGGGGCAGCGTGGCGGCGAGCAGCAACAACGCGGCACGCAGGCCGCGGCGCAAAGCGGGAGGCGTCATGGAGCGGAGTGCGCCTTGCCCGAGAGGGATTCGCGCAGCTTGCGGGCAAAGAGTTCGACGGGGCCGTGGGCGCCGGCGGGCGACGCGGCGGCATGGCTGTCCGATGGGGCGGTCTGGGCCGGCAGGGTGTGCAGCGTGTTCACCTGGTTCGCGGTGACGCCGAGCACCACCCAGGTGTCTGCAACCTCGATCACGACCACGCGTTCGCGCTGGCCGACCATGGCGCTGGACACCACCTTCACATGCTGGCCGCCGCCCAGGCGCTGCAGCCCGAAGCGGCGCGCGAGCCAGGCGCACAGGAAGATCAGCCCGACCACCACCGCCATGCCGAAGCCGGCCTGCAGCAGGCTGCCGGCACCGACGGCCGACGGCGCGGCCGAAGCGGCTTCGTGCGTGGGCGAAGGCACGGTGGGCAGCGCGGCCCGCGCGGCCTGTGCGCAGAGCAGGAATGGCAGCAGCAGGGCCGGCGCCGCCGAACCCCATGCAGGCAGGTGCCGGCGCAGGTTCATGAGCGGGCGAGCTTCTGCATGCGCTCGGAGGGGGTGACGATGTCGGTCAGGCGGATGCCGTACTTCTCGTTCACCACCACCACTTCGCCTTGCGCGATGAGGTAGCCGTTGATCAGCACGTCCAGCGGCTGGCCGGCCAGGCCGTCGAGCTCGACCACCGAGCCCTGCGACAGCTGCAGCAGGTTCTTGATGGTGATGCGGGTGCGGCCGATCTCTGCGGTCAGCTGCACCGGCACGTCGAGCACGCGCGCGATGTCCACGGGGCCGGCGCCCGGGTTCGCGGCGGCGGGCGTGTCCTGGATCTGCTGGAAGACCTGCGCGGTGGCGGGGGCCACGGCCGCGGCTGCTGCCTCGGGCACCGGTGCGGGCGCGGTGGCGGCCGTTTGCTCGGCCAGGGCGGCGGCCCAGTCGTCCGCGTCGCTGCTGGCGGAAGAGTTGTTGTCAGTCATGGTCGTTCTTCAAATCGCTGTCTTGGTGGGAGATCATTTGTTGCACGCGCAGTGCGTAGCGCTCGTTGGAGGTGCCGTAGCCGCACTCCATCACCGGCACGCCGCCGACCTTGGCGACGACGGTCTCGGGCAGCTCGATGGGAATCACGTCGCCGACCCGCAGCTTCATGACTTCGCCCAGCGTCGAGGGCATGGTCACGAAGTCGGCCACCAGCTCGACGTCTGCGGCCTGCATCTGGCGCGACATCTGCTTGACCCAGCGCTTGTCGATCTCGACCTCGTCCTGGATCGGGTTGGACAGCAGGTCGCGGATCGGCTCGATCATCGAGTAGGGCAGGCACACGTGCAGGAAGCCACCGATGGGGCCGAACTCGATCTGCAGCGTGGTGTTGATCACCACCTCGTTGGGCGCCACGATGTTGGCGAGCTTGCCGTGCATCTCGGCGCGCACGTAGTCGAAGTCCAGCGGGAACACGGGTTGCCACGCCTCGCCGTAGCACTGCAGCGAAATGTCGAGCAGGCGCTTGATGATGCGCTGCTCGGTGCGCGTGAAGTCGCGGCCTTCCACGCGCACGTGGTAGCGGCCGTCGCTGCCGAAGAGGTTGTCCACCACAAGGAACACCAGCTTCGGGTCGAACACGAAGAGGGCCGTGCCGCGCAGCGGCTTCATGTGGATCATGTTGATGTTCGCGGGCACCGGAAGGTGCCGCACGAACTCGCCGAACTGCTGGATCTGGACCTGCCCCACCGAGATGTCGGGGCTGCGGCGCATGAAGTTCAGCAGCGCACCGCGCAGGCCGCGCGCGAAGCGGTCGTTGATGACCTCCAGCGTGTGCATGCGGTTGCGCACCACGCGGTCGGGCGCGCCGAGGTCGTAGGCCGGCAGGCCGTCCTTGGGCGGGGGCGGCGGGGCCGACGACTGGTCGATGTCTCCGCCGGTGACGCCTTGCAGGAGGGCATCGACCTCGTCCTGGGAAAGCACCTGTTCATACGCCATGGGTCGCTTGTCTGGAGGAAAGGGTGGTCGTCACTGCACGACGAACGTGTTGAACGAGACGCTGGCAATGCCCAGTTCGGGCGCGCCGGCGCTCAGCGGTGTGCTCAGCGCCTTGCGGATCTCCTCGGCCAGCCTGGCCTTGTCTTCCGGCGAGACGACGGAGTCGGGCGCGCGGTTCGACAGCAGCATCAGCAGCCGGCTTCGCACCTCGGGCATGAACTCGACGAGCTGGGCCTTGGTCTGCTCGTCGCGCACACGCAGCGCCATGCCGATCTGCAGGAAGCGGCCGCGGCCCTCGGACTGCAGGTTGACGGTCAGCGGATCGAGCGTCAGGAAGATCGGCTTCTCGGGCACCGGCGCCTTGGCGGTTTCGGCGGTGGCGGGCGTGCCCATGAAGCGGGGAACGAACACGTAGGCGGCGGCGCCCACGGCGATGAGGCCGACGGCGAGCAGCAGCCCGATCATCAGCTTCGAGGAGCGGCGTGGGCCCGGTTCGGCGGGAATGGCGTTGGCGGCGGAAGAGGAGGTAGCCATGGTGAAGCGTTTAACTTGTCCGATCTATTCTTTGCGAAGTCCCTCCTGGATGAACGGCCGAACAAGCGCGAAAAGACGCTTCACATCCGTTCATTGCGCAGCACCGTTGAGGGCGCCGCCGCGGGCGGGGGCAGGTATGGGTTGTCGCCTCAGGCGAAGGTGTCGACTCCCGAGCGCGCGGTGTTGCTGGCAAGGCTGGCGCGTGCGGGCGCCACGGGCTCGGCCACCACGCTGTTGCCTGCACGGCCGGCGCCGGGGTAGGCCGGCGCGCCTTGCTGGCGGGCGGATTGCTGCTGCTGTTGCTGGTTCTGCTGCGCGAAGGCCGCGTCCTGGCCGAAGGGTTGGCGGGTTTCCGCGCCGACGGAGGTCTGGCCCAGCGTGATGCCCTGTTCGGAGAGCGAATTGCGCAGCTGCGGCAGCGCGGCCTCGACGGCCTTGCGCACGCTTTCATGGGCCGACACGAACATGGCCTGCGCCTGGTTGTCGCCGATCGACAGCGTGACCTTCAGCGGACCGAGCCCGGCGGGGTTGAGGTTGAGTTCGGCCGTGTGATGGCCGGTGGTGCTCATGCGCGCCAGTTGCTGGCCGAGGGCCGGTGCCCACTTCTCGCTGCCGACTTCGGGGGCGATGGTGTGCGCGCCTGGGCGCGTGGCCTGGCTGGCATCGGCGCTGCGTTCGGCCGAGGCCGTCACCGTGGCGGGTTGCTGCACGGCGATGGGCGTTGTGGTGGACGCAGCGTCGTCGCCGCCGGTGGCAGCGGCCGTCGCAGCCACGGGCAGCGCGGCGGCCTTGGTGTCTTCGGTGGAAGCCTTCGATTGCGCAGCGCCGGCCAGCTGCTCGGCCGTGGTGGCGCTCGCGGTGGTGCGCGCGGAGGCGCGGCCCGAAGCCGCTGTGCCGGTCGGGGCGCCTGCAGCCGTGGCGGGCTTGGTGGCGCCCACGGCGATCGTCTGCGCCGCGACGGCCGCGCTGGCGATGTCGTGCAGCGGCGTGGCCGGTGCGGCGTCGGCAGCCGGTTGGCTGGCTGGCGTGCCGGGCTTGGCGGCGGCGTCCCTGGCCGCGGCCTGGAGATCGGCGGTCTTCGCGGCGTCGGGCGCGGCCTTGGCGTCGGCGCCCAGTGCGGCGCCGTCGGGCAGCGGCTTGGCCAGCGGGTCCTGCACGGCGGTTTCCAGCGCAGCATCGGTAGCGCCCGCGACGGTGGCCGTGGCGGAGGCATCGGCGCCGCGCGCGGCCTGCGCGCTGGCACGTCCCGCCAGCGTCAGCGCGTGCAGCGGCGTGTGCGCCGGCGCCAGGAACGCGAGATTCGGGTCGGCCGGCAGCGGGGCGTCCCTGGTGTCGTCGTCGATGCCGGGCCTGCGCGCGGCCTTGCGGTCGGCGGAGGCGATGTCGGTGGCCGGCGCGGCGCCGTTCTGCGGCGTGGCGGCGGCATTGCGGTTGCCGGCCCGCGAGCGGTCGAGCGCGGCGCCGAAGCTGGCGCCTTGCGTGTCGTCCGCGCCACGGCCTCGCTGGCCTGCCTGGGCGGCCGAAGAAGGCGCCGAAGACCCGTTGGCGACGACGGAGGGCGTGATCATGGGTGGCATGTCGGTTCCTGGAAATTCAAAGGGTCGGGTGCGATGCGCGGTCGAAGAACTTGCGCGCCGCGCGTTCGTCGCTGTCGCGCTGCTCGCGCTTGGCCTCGGCCATCAGCTCCTGCATGCGCACGCGCTCGGCCAGGGTGTCGAACGAACTCAGGCGGCGCTTCTGGTGCTGCCAGTCGGTGCGGCCGTTGTCGAGCCGGGTCTCGGTCTGCGCGGCGATGGCGCGCTGCTGCTCGATGGCGCCGTCCAGCGTGCCGAGGAAGTTGCGGTAGTTGCGCCACTGCGAAGAGGGCAGGCCGCCGCGCATCAGCGCGTCGAGCTGGTCGTGGTAGTCCTGCCGGTACTGCAGCAGCAGTTCCAGCTTCTGGCTGGCGTTGAGGTGTGCGCTCTGCAGGGCGCCCAGGCGCCGCGCAGCATCGTCAGTCTGCGTGTGCGCCAGGTCGATCAGCATGCCGAGGGGGAGCTTGCGTGTCATGTCTGGAACTTCTTGGTGTTGGATGTCCTGGGATCGAAGCCTTGCGTGGACGCGGGCTCGGGCGCGAAGAGGTGCTCGAGCTGCGCGATCGCGTCTTCATAGCCCGTGCGTTCGTCCATCGACTGCTGCAGGAAGGCCTCGATGCGTGGGTACATCGCGATCGCCTTGTCCAGCTGCAGGTCGTGGCCGGGCGCGTAGGCGCCCACGCTGATCAGGTCGCGGTTGCGCTGGTAGCGCGACAGCATCTGCTTGAAGCGGCGCACCGTGTCGAACTGCGAGGACGGGATCAGCGCAGTCATGGCGCGGCTGATGGAGGCCTCGATGTCGATGGCCGGGTAGTGCCCGGCCTCGGCCAGCGTGCGCGAGAGCACCACGTGCCCGTCCAGTATGGCGCGCGCCGAGTCGGCAATCGGGTCCTGCTGGTCGTCGCCTTCGGACAGCACCGTATAGAAGGCGGTGATGGAGCCCCCGCGGCCCTGTGCGTCGCGCGAGCCGTTGCCGGCGCGCTCCACCAGCGCGGGCAGCCGTGCGAACACCGAAGGCGGATAGCCCTTGGTGGCAGGCGGCTCGCCCACGGCCAGCGCGATCTCGCGCTGCGCCATCGCATAGCGGGTGAGCGAGTCCATGATGAGCAGCACGTCCTTGCCGCGGTCGCGGAAGTACTCGGCCAGGCAGGTGGCGTAGGCCGCGCCCTGCAGGCGCAGCAGCGGCGAGTTGTCGGCCGGCGCCGCAACCACCACGGCGCGCGCCAGGCCTTCCTCGCCCAGCGTGTTCTCGATGAAGTCCTTCACCTCGCGCCCGCGCTCGCCGATCAGGCCGACCACGATGACTTCGGCGCTGGTGTAGCGCGCCATCATGCCCAGCAGCACACTCTTGCCCACGCCGGAGCCGGCGAACAGGCCCATGCGCTGGCCGCGGCCGACGGTGAGCATGGCGTTGATGGCGCGCACGCCGACGTCGAGCACCGAATCGATCGGTGCGCGCGACAGCGGGTTGATGGGTGGCGAACTCAGCGGCACCTTGCGCGCCACGTCGAGCGGGCCGAGCCCGTCGAGCGGGCGGCCGGCCGCGTCGACCACGCGCCCGAGCATGCCTTCGCCCACCGGCAGGCGCTTGGTGTGGGCGTCGCCGCTGGTGCCGGGCTCCGTTGCGCCGGGCCGCGCGAACACGCGCGCGCCGGGCAGCAGGCCCGCCACTTCGGTCTGTGACATCAGGAACAGGCGGTCGCCCGCGAAGCCCACGACTTCGGCCTCGGCATAGCGCTGCGCATTGCCGGGCGGCAGCTCGATCAGGCAATCGCTGCCCACGGGCAGCTGCAGGCCGACCGCTTCGAGCACCAGCCCGACGGCGCGCGTGAGGCGGCCGGAGGCGGTGGTGGTTTCGCAGCGCGCGACATTGCCGCGCGCCTTTTCCAGCGCAGCGCGCACTGTCTGCAGATGAGGGTTGGCGGGGGTGGCAGTCTGCATGGCGCTCAGAAGGCCTCTGCCTCGCCGTCGTCGCCCGTGCCCCGCACGGCTGCGGCCACGCGCTTCCAGCGGGTCTGCAGCGTGCCGTCGAGTTCGCCGTTGGCGGACTGCACGCGGCAGCCGCCGCGTTCGATGTGGTCGTCGGCGCGCATCTGCCAGCCGGCAGCCTCGATCTCCTCGCCCAGGCTGTTTCTCACCAGCGCGACGTCGTCGGGGTGCAGCAGCAGGCGCGGTTCGCCACGCAGCGCAGGCTCGGTGTTGAGCAGGTCGCGCACCACCGGCAGCACCCATTCGGGCTCGGTCTTCAGCGTGCGGTGCACCACCTGGCGCGCCACGTCGAGCGCAAGCGCCAGCACGGTCTCGGCCAGTTCGCTTTCGGCGCGGTGCAGGGCATCGGGCAGCGACTGCGCCAGCGCGCGCAGGCGTTCCGCATGCACGCTGGCGGCGGCGAGGCCGGTCGCCAGGCCTTCGGTGTGGCCGACCTTGCGGCCTTCGGCCAGCCCCGCGGCGCGGCCCTCGGCCTCGCCGGCGGCGCGTGCGTCCTTGCGGATGCGGGCCAGCTCGGCCAGGTCGATCTTGGGGGCGGGCGGCGGCGCGGGTGGCGGCAGGGCGCTGCCGTTGGCATTGCCGTGTCCGTTGCGCTCGGTGGCCTTGCGCCTGTCGGGCGTCTTGCCGCCGTCGAGCGTGCCCATTTCCCATCGTTCCCAGGCCGAGAGCGCGGGCACGCCGGCGGCGGCCGCGTGGCGCGCGGCGGCCTGGATGGCGGCGAGGCGTTCGCGCGATTCGCCGAACGCGCGGGTGGTGTCAGACGAAGTCATCGGTGCCAGGCGCCGCAATCACGATTTCGCCGGCCTCCGCCAGACGGCGGGCGACCTGCAGGATGGCCTTCTGTTCGGTCTCGACCTGCGAGACGCGCACGGGGCCGCGCAATTCCATGTCCTCGCGCAGCGTCTCGGCTGCGCGTTGCGACATGTTGTTGAGGAACTTGTCGCGCAGCTCCATCGGCGCGCCCTTGAGCGCGATGATGAGCGAGTCGGACTCGATGTCCTTGAGCAGGCGCTGGATGCTGCGGTCTTCCAGGCCCAGGAGGTTCTCGAACACGAACATCTCGTCGACGATGCGCTGTGCCAGTGCCTCGTCCTTTTCGCGTACGTGGGCGATGGCTTCTTCTTCGACCGCGGTGCTCATCAGGTTGACGATCTCGGCCGCCGCGCGCACGCCGCCCAGGCGGCTGCGTCGCACGCCCTGGCCCGCGAGCATTTCTGTCAGCACGTCGGTCAGTTCCTTCAGCGCGGAGGGCTGCACGCCGCCGAGCGTGGCCACGCGCATGATCACGTCGTGGCGCAGGCGCGTGGGCAGCTTCTCCAGCACTTCGGAAGCCTTCATGCGGTCCAGGTGCACCACCAGCGTCGCGAGGATCTGCGGATGCTCGTCGCGGATGAGCTCGGCCACCTCGCCGGCCTCGAGTTCGTTGAGCCGCTCGATGCCGCCGCGCGGCTCGTCGGGCTGCAGGATGTCTTCCAGCAGGTTGCTGGCGCGGTCGTCGCCCAGTGCCTTCTTCAGCACGGCGCGGATGTAGCTGGTCGAGCCCAGGTGCAGGGCCGACAGCTGCTCGGTCTCCTCGCGGAACTCGGCCAGCACCGACGCCAGCTCCTCCTTGGAGACGGAGGTCAGCTTGGACATCGCCAGGCCCAGTGCCTGCACCTCGGAGGTGGGCATCTGGTGCAGTGCGGCGGCCGCGCGGTCTTCGCCCAGCGCCATCAGCAAGATGGCGCTCTTGCGGGTTCCCAGTTCGCTACTCATCGGTGTTCATCCAGTGCTGGATCAGGGCGGCCACCAGCTTCGGATCCTTGTCGGCGAGCTGGTGGGCATAGTCCATGTCGGCCTTCTTGCGGCTGGCCTCGCGTTCACGCAGGCTTTCCTCGGCCGACGGCTTGTTGGGGTCGGGCTCGGCTGCCGGCTCGGCGGCGGCCACGGGGGCCGGTACCGGCGCGGCGGGCGCATGGCGGCGCGTCAGCGGCCGCAGCACGGCCAGCCAGGCGAACAGCGCGAGCAGCGCATACAGCAGGTACTGGCCCACCGTCTTGCCGATCTCGATGTTCTCGCGGTCGCGCCAGAACGGCACTTCGGGTGCGGGACCGCTGTCGGGGTCGCGGGCAAAGGCGCTGTTGACCACGTTGAGCGAGTCGCCGCGGTCCTGGCTGAAGCCCATGGCTTCCTTGGCCAGGTTGCGGATCTGCTCCAGCTCGGCGGGCGTGAGAGCGCGGCTGCTGGTCTTGCCGGCGGCATCGACCGCGTCGCGGTTGTTCACGACCACCGCGACCGACAGCCGCTTCACGCCGCCGGCGGCCTGCTGCACGTGACGGATGGTGCGGTCGAGTTCGTAGTTGGTGGTGGTGTCCTTGCGGGTGCTGCTCGGGCCCGTGGCCGCGCCCGCGGTGGAGGCGGCGGTCGCACCTTGTGCGCCGGGGGTTCCGGGCGCGCCAGGCGTTCCGGGCGGCGGCGTGCCGGGGGCGTTGGGCGCGCGCGGGCCGACGATGGGGGCCGTCGGGTTCACCGGCGGCTGGTTGGTCAGGGCGCCGGGCACGCCGCCGGGCAGGGCGCCGTTGTGCTGCGCCGACTCGCTCGACTGCTGGCTGCGCACGGCTGCCTGCGACGGGTCCTGGTTGGGCTTGTATTTCTCGTCGGTGTGCTCGACCACCGAGAAGTCGATGTCGGCCGCCACCTGGGCGCGCACGTTGTTCGCACCCACGATGGGTTGCAGGATGGCCTCGATGCGGCGGATGTAGTTCTGCTCGATCTCCTGCGCGTACTTGAGCTGGCTCACGTCCAGCCCGCGCTCGGTGCCGCGCGCGGAAGACAGCAGGTTGCCGCGCTGGTCGACCACGGTCACGCTCTTGGCGTCCAGGTCGGGCACGCTGCTGGAGACCATGTGCACGATGGCGCTGACCTGGCCTTCGTCGATGCTGCGCCCGCGCATCAGGTTCAGCACCACGGAGGCCGAAGGCTTCTTCTGGTCGCGCACGAACAGCGAGGGCTTGGGCAGCGCCAGGTGAACCCGGGCCGATTCGATGCTGCCGATGGATTCGATGGAGCGCGCCAGCTCGCCTTCCAGGCCGCGCTGGTAGTTGATCTGCTCGGCGAACTGGCTGGTGCCGAACTTCTGGTTGTCCATCAGTTCGAAGCCGACGCCGCCGGCCTTGGGCAGGCCCTGGGCCGCGAGCTTGAGACGCGTTTCCGCGACCTTGTCCCCGGCGATCAGGATCGCGCCGCCGCCTTCGGCGAACTTGTAGGGAACGTTCATCTGCTGCAGCGACGCGATGATCGCGCCGCCGTCGCGGTCCGACACATTGGTATAGAGCACCTTGTAGTCGGGCGCGCGGCTCCACAGCACGAACGCGGCGGCCGCGGCCACCAGGGCCGCGCCGCCGACGATCAGCGGCAGCTTCGGCTGCGCGCGAAGGCGTTCCAGGATCGGTGGCAGGCCGTTGCCGGCCGCCGGCAGCTCGCCGGCGGGTGCCGCCGTGCTCATGAGAGTACCTTCGTGCTGCGCACTGCGGTGCGAGCTTGCTTGGGGCGGCCCGGCGCTGCGCTCATGCGGGCACCTTGGTCATGGCCGGGCGGCCGCTGAGGTCGAAAGCCATGTCGAGAGAAGAAATTCGGTGTTGAGATGTCATTCCGGATGGCCGGTGATGTCGTCCGCGGCCTTGTCGTTTCGCGAACGATTGTCAACAGACGCAAGGAATTCGATCGGTCGAACAGCCGGGGTTTTTGCCCTCAGTTGGGCGCTTGAATCCGGGTCTTCCCTTGATACGCTGCGTGCAGGCCGAGGGGCTTGGGCCCCTCCTTGTCAAGTCACGCAGAAGTGTTCAAAGAGGAAGAAAACCCATGTCGATCAGCGCCATCGAATCCGTCCTGCAGCAGATGCGCGTCACCGCGCTCAATACGGGCATCGCGCCCGCGAGCGCCGCGCCCGCCGAGGCCGGTGGCGGCTTCGCCGCGGAGCTCAAGCGCTCGCTCGCCAACATCAGCAACGCCCAGCAAGGCGCCTATGCGCAGGCCGAGTCCTTCGAAATGGGCAAGCCCGGCGTGGCGCTCAACGACGTGATGGTCGACCTGCAGAAGGCCAACGTGGCGTTCCAGACTGGTTTGCAGGTGCGCAACCGCCTGGTGGGCGCCTACCAGGAGGTGATGAGCCTGCAGGCCTGATGAGAGGGGGTTGTGGCTCCCGGCGGCACCGGGAACTTTTTTGTACGCCGCCCTAAATGTTTGAAAGCTCCGGCCGATAACCAAATCAACGATGGCTTGAGTCTCACAGTGGAAGCGGGTCCAGCGTTACGGCCGAAAGCCGGAGTCCACAACCTTTTTTCATCAATCAGGAGTCGAACATGGCGCAAGTCATCAACACGAACAGCCTTTCTCTGCTCACGCAGAACAACCTGAACAAGTCGCAAGCGGCACTGAACAGCGCCATCGGCCGCCTGTCGTCGGGCATGCGCATCAACAGCGCCAAGGACGATGCAGCCGGCCAGGCCATCGCCAACCGCTTCACGGCCAACATCAAGGGCCTGACGCAAGCAACGCGCAACGCCAACGACGGCATCTCGATCGCTCAAACGACCGAAGGCGCACTGACCGAAGTCAACAACAACCTGCAGCGCATCCGCGAACTGTCGGTGCAAGCCGGCACGGGCACGAACTCGGCAACCGACCTCGACTCGATCCAGGGTGAAATCACCCAGCGCCTGGACGAAATCAACCGCGTGTCGAACCAGACCCAGTTCAACGGCGTCAAGGTTCTGTCGGCCAACGCCGGCAAGCTGACCGTGCAAGTCGGCGCGAACGATGGCGAAACCATCGACATCGACCTGCAGGAAATCAGCGCCAAGACCCTGGGCCTGGACGGCTTCAACGTCAACGGCAAGGGCGTGTCGGCCAACACCAAGGCCAACGTCAACGACCTGACCAAGGCCGGCGCTACCGGCACGGGCCCCTACACCGTGACGACCAGCTTCGCCAAGGTGACGGCCGAGCAGGCAGTCGACGCCATGCAAGACGGCAACACCGCCGTCGTGGGCACGACCACCTACAAGTACGACGCAACCGCCGGCAACTTCACCACGACCGCCACGGTCGCCACCGGCGGCCCCACCACGGCTTTCGCCGCGACGCTGCTGCCGACGGCCGGCAACAAGTTCACCGGTACCTTCACGGGCGCCTCGGGCTCCACCAACTTCGAAGTCGACAGCGCAGGCGCGATCACGATCGGCGGCCAGGCTGCCTACATCTCCGGTGGCAACCTGACGACCAACAACGTCGGCGCTCCTCCGGCAGCCACCGCAGCAACGCTGTTCGGCGGTGCCGACACCGGCGCCGGCGCTTCGAGCATCAAGCTCAACGGCACGACCTACAACTTCGCTGCCGGCGCCAACTCCGGCTTCACGTACACCAAGACGGTGTCGAAGGACGACGTCAAGACCGCCGTTGCCGGCGCTGCTTCCACGGTCAACCTCGGCCAAGGCATCTTCGCCTCGACTGTGACGTTCGCTGCGGCCGGTGGCCTGTCCAGCGACACGTACATGGACAACGACAAGGCAATGACCAAGACCGCGTCGTACACCACCGACTACGCCGTCAACGCAGTCAACGGCGAAGTGACCGTTGCCTCGACGACCGGTACCGGCAAGTACGCTGCCCAAGTCGGCGCTACGGCATACATCAACTCGGCCGGCAAGCTGACCACGGACACGACCAGCAAGGGCACCAAGACGGTGGACCCGCTGGCTGCCCTGGACGCGGCCCTGGCCAAGGTCGACACGCTGCGCGGCTCGCTGGGCGCGGTGCAGAACCGTTTCGACTCGGTGATCGCCAACCTCGGCACCACGGTGACCAACCTGTCCTCGTCGCGTTCGCGCATCGAAGACGCCGACTACGCGGTTGAAGTGTCGAACATGACGCGCGCCCAGATCCTGCAGCAAGCAGGTACCTCGGTGCTGTCGCAGGCCAACCAGACCACGCAAGGCGTGCTGTCGCTCCTGCGTTGATCGACAGGGTCTAGTTAGTCAGTAGCAAGGAAATGCCGGGCCCCTCCCGAAAGGGTGGGGTCCGGTGGGCGCAGGCAACCGGAGCAAGCCGGAGCCGCCTGCGCTGTCCTCTGCGGCCATGCCCCGACAGGCGAGGCCGCAGAGGACAGCGAACCCAGCAAGACAAGGTGGAAATGATGTTGAACCCCGTGCCGGCGAATTCCGTGAAAGACAGCCAGTGGACGCAACTGCTCATCGGCGGCGTTGCGGGCGCCGGCGCGCGCGGCGCGGCCACGGCCGAGAAGGACGACGCGAAGGAAGACGCGACGCCGGTGCAGGTGGAGCACGCGGTGCGCCAGGTGAATGCGGCCCTCGAGCTGCGCGAAGTGGGCTTGCAGTTCGAGGTCGACCAGGACACCGACAAGGTCATCGTCAAGGTGGTGGACCGCGCCAGCGGCGAGGTCATCCGCCAGATCCCCAATGAAGAAGTCGTGCGCATCGCGAAGCTGATGAGCGACGGCAAGGGCCTGCTGGTGGACCACGCGGCCTGAGGCCGCGACACGCGGTTCTTCACTCGCCAGCGGCAGCACTCTCAAATACAGGACAGGAAAGCATTCAAATGGCAACCATCAGCAGCCTCGGCGTCGGCGCCAATCTCGACCTCGCAACCTTGCTCACGAAACTCGAGACAGCCGAGAGCCAGCCCCTGGTGGCGTTGCAGGCCAAGGCCAAGAGCTACACGAGCAAGCTGTCCGCCTACGGCACGATCCAGAGCGCGCTGAGCACGCTGCAGGCGGCCGCCAAGAAGCTGGGCGACCCGACGCTGTTCCAGAGCGTGACCGGCACGCCCACGATCAGCGGCATCCTGTCCGCGTCTTCCACCGACGTGAGCTCGGCCGGCAACTACACCATCGACGTGGGGCAGCTCGCGCAGGCACAGACGCTGGTCAGCGCTGGCCAGGCCGATTCGAAGACCGCCATCGGCAGCGGCAAGATCACCATCGACTTCGGCGCCATCACGGGCGGCACGCTCAACGCCACGACCGGCCAGTACACCGGCGCCACCTTCGCCGCGGACGCGAGCCAGCCCGCCAAGTCGATCACCATCGATTCGAGCAACAACACACTGGAAGGCATCCGCAAGGCGATCAATGACGCCAATGCGGGCGTGACGGCCGCCATCGTGAATGACGGCAGCGGCACGCCCAACCGCCTGGTGCTGACCTCCTCGGCGACCGGCGAGAAGTCGAGCATGCGCATTTCGGTGGACGGCGACGCGGCGCTGCAGAGCCTGCTGAACAACGACCCGGCCGGCACGCAGAACCTGAAGCAGACGGCAGCGGCGCAGAACGCCAAGCTCAACGTCAACGGCATCGACGTTACCAGCGCGACCAATACCGTGAAGGACGCCATCCAGGGCACCACGCTGACGCTGGTGGGCACCGGCAAGACCGGCCTGGCGATGAAGGAGAACTCGGCCGGCGTGAAGACGGCGATCAACGATTTCGTGAAGGCCTACAATAGCCTGCAGAGCACCGCCAAGACGCTGACCGCCTACGACGCCGACACCAAGACGGCCGCCGCGCTGGTGGGCGACAGCACGCTGCGCAACCTGCAGACGCGCATCCGCCAGGCGCTCACCACGCCGCAGGCCGGCGGCGCCAACGACATGAAGGTGCTCACCGAGATCGGCGTGGCCTTCCAGAAGGACGGCACCCTGGCCGTGGACTCCGACAAGCTCGACAAGGCCCTGGCCGGCAACCTGAAGGGCGTGGCCAACCTGTTCTCCAGCGCCACCGGCAGCACTGGCGGCTACGGCAAGCAGATCGACGCGATCGTGACCGACCTCAACGCCAACGCCCTGAAGGTGGCCAGCGACGGCGTGACCTCGACGATCAAGAAGCTCGACGACCAGTACGACGCGATGCAAGTGCGCGTGGACGCCACGGTCGACCGCTACCGCAAGCAGTTCAACCAGCTCGACGTGCTGATCAACAGCCTGAACAACACCAAGAACTACCTCACGCAGCAGTTCGAGGCAATGTCGAGCAGCAGCAAGTAAGCATCCGGAGCACCAGCAGATGTACACGTCCCACAACATGCGCACCGGCGCCGGTGCCTACGCACGCGTCGGCGTGGAAACGAGCGTGATGAGCGCGTCGCCGCACCAGCTCATCGTCATGCTCTTCGACGGCGCCAAGACCGCCATCGGCATGGCCAGGTATCACATGGCGGCCGGCGAGATCGAAGCCAAGGGCAAGGCGATCTCGAAGGCCATCGGCATCGTGGACAACGGCCTGAAGGCCGGACTCGATGCGCAGGCAGCCGGCGAGGCCGGTGCCGAACTCGTGGGCAACCTGTCGGCGCTGTACGACTACATCGTCCAGCGTCTGTTCCGGGCCAACCTGCACAACGACGTGCAGTCCCTGGACGAGGCCGACCGGTTGCTCGAGAACATCGCTTCCGCCTGGCGGGAAATCGATGACCGGGCTCGCGGCTGATCCGCGAAAGCAATTGCAGACAGGGAAAGACAGGAAAAAGATGGTAGTCCGGAGTGAGATCGTTCATTGCTACGAGGAGCTTGCCTCCAGCGTCTCTTTGATGCTGGAACTCGCACGCGACAAGGATTGGGGCCGCCTGCCCGAGCTCGAGGCCCGTTGCTCGGCCATCGTCGACCGGCTCAGGGTCATCGAGTCCACAGGGACGCTGGAGGCGGTGGAAGTCGAGCGGGTTCTGTATCTGCTCGACCGCATCCGCGTCGAGCAGACCGAGGTGTCGGACCTGATCAAGCCGCAGCTCGACGAGCTCATCAGCCGCATGGGCTATCTCAGCCAGCAGAAGAATCTGGGCAGGGCCTACGGGCTGACGCACTGATGGCTGCCTGAGAAAGAAGCGTCGCGACCATGAGTGCACTTGCCGGACTTGTCGATGCATTGCTTGCCGCGCGGCTGACGCCGCGACTGGACGTGCTTGGCATCAAGCCCGAGACCGCCATCGGTGCTCCGGGCCCGGCTATTGCGGTCGGCAAGGTCGCGAACGATGTGCGGCTGCCCTCCAACGCGGCGCTCGACCGGCAGATTCCGGCCGGGGGCTCGGGCGGAGCGGCGCATGCGTCTTCAGGGGCGGGGCCTTCGGCCGCGACGCAGCTTTCGCTGGCGGCGCGTGTCATTGGCGCTGTGCTGGCAGACCTGCAGGCGGAACCGGGGCCGGTGCGCGGCGCCGCGCCGTTGTCGGCGGGCCGGCAGCCCGCGAGCGCTCAGGCGCTGGCAGGCACGCTGGCGCAGACGGTGTCGAACAGCGGGCTCTTCTACGAGTCGCACCTTGCGGAGTTCGCCGCGGGCGGACGCTCGCTGGCGCAGATGGCGCAGGAGCCGCAGGCAAAGTGGTCCGTGCCGCTGGCTGCCGCGAGGCCGGCGGCCGCGGCTGCCGTGGCGCAGGCTGTGCTGGCCGACATGCCTGAGATGGCGCCTGC
The DNA here is from genome assembly GCF_977011995.1 of Variovorax durovernensis. Classification (NCBI taxonomy): domain Bacteria; kingdom Pseudomonadati; phylum Pseudomonadota; class Betaproteobacteria; order Burkholderiales; family Comamonadaceae; genus Variovorax; species Variovorax durovernensis. The sequence goes on from NZ_CDRNCW010000001.1 coordinate 1,747,307, forward strand.
GATGACGACGGCTGCCGGAGCACCCGCTGCTGCCGCAGTGGCACAAACTTCGGCCGCCGTTCCTGGCGCGGTGGTGCCGAATGCGCCCGCCACGGCTGCGGCGCCCGATGCCAGGCCGAATCCAGGTAGTTCCGCACCTTCTGGTATGCCCGGCATGAGCGACGCTTCCGGCGCGGCCGACGGTGCGCCGTCTGCCGATGTCGCGCGTGTGCAGGCGGCCTATCGCCAGCCTGAAGCTTTGACTGCCGACGCCATTCAGGCGCATCGCGCGAGCCAGGCGGAAGCTGCAGCACGCCAATCCGACAGCCCGGGCGCCCCGCTTGCATCGCGCAGCGCGAACAGTGCCGAAGTGATACATCCGCAAGCGGTGGCGCTCGTGCACCAGCAGCTCGATTTGCTGGCCAGCGCCAATTTCCGCTGGAGCGGACAGGCCTGGCCCGATGTGCCGATGTCGTGGTCGATCGAGGAAGAGCAACGGCAGTCCGACGCACATGGCGGCGCGGCTCCGGAAGACGAGGCCACGCGCCGCTGGTCGACCACCGTGTCGCTGGTGCTGCCGCGCCTGGGCGAGGTCGACCTGCGCCTGAGCCTGACCGGCGCCAGCGTGCAGGCACACCTGTCAGCCCGCGAGGCCGACACCATGGCGCGCCTGCGAGGCGACGCCGGCCGGCTGACCCAGCGTTTCGAGGCCGCCGGCCTGCAGCTGCAGCAGTTGCAGGTCACGGCGAAGGCCTATGCATGAACGGCGCGCCCGCCAACCGGAACAGCGCGGTCGCGCTGTCCTATGCGGACAAGACCAAGGCACCCGTCGTCGTGGCCAAGGGCTATGGCGTGGTCGCCGAATCGATCATGCGGGAGGCGCGCGAGAACGGGCTGTATGTGCACGCGTCCGCGGACCTCGTGAAGCTCCTGATGCAGGTCAATCTCGACCAGCAGATCCCGCCGCAGCTCTATCGCGCGGTTGCCGAAGTGATGGCATGGATCTATGGCTTGGAAGGCCAGGGGGAGTCACACCCCGGACACCAATTGAAAACCTAATCTATTCGAATGCATGAAGATATACAGCATTCAAATAATTAACTGCAATTTCACATGTTACACATGTAATAGTATTTCTCAATACGATTTGCAAGATGAATAAATTATTGACGAAAAGGGCCTTCGGTAACAAGTGGTTTCAATGCTGAGAATCACTTGCATCAGCGCGGATTCCCCCTCTGTACGAGGGAGAGTCCCTTCCCCCTTGTCAGATTTTTCCTACATTTTTTGCCGAGATTCTTAGCAGATACTTCAAAGTGTAAAACTTTGTGTATATAATGTATACACGATTGATTGGAGCACGAAGTGGACGTGAAATCGGAAATGGAAATAGACGTGGAAAATTGCAATCCCAGTGCAAACGGTGTGATTTCGAAAGAAATCGGCGAGATTAATCTGGCCTATATGCTGCTTGCCCAGAAGCTGGTCAAACAAGACCGGGCAGAGGCCATGTTTCGCCTCGGAGTGGGGCGCGAGCTCGCCGATTTGCTGGCGAACATGTCGCTCAGCCAGATCGTCAAGCTGGCTGCATCCAACTTCCTGTTGTGCAGCTTCCGGCTGGATGACCGCCCGATGTTCGCGGTGGTCGGTGAGGGCAAGGAGCCCGCGCTGCAGCAGGCGCACATGTCGATCCTGATGGCGGCGCGCCAGGCGCAGTCGCAAGTGGGGTCGGCATCGCAGATGCGCGAACCTGGAGCGGCGGCCGCATGACCCGCAAGAGCGTCCTTGGCGAAGTCCGAGAGGTGCAGCTCGCGGTCGAGCTGATCGGGCTGGGTGCCCGCTTGCAGTTCCTGGAAGCTGCCGTCGCGTTGAGCCGGGAACGCTTGATCCGCCTGTACAAGGAACTCAAGGGCGTCTCGCCGCCCAAGGGCCTGCTGCCGTTCTCTACCGACTGGTACATGACCTGGCTGGCCAACATCCACTCGTCGATGTTCTACAACATCTACCGCTTCATGCTCGACGAGGCGGACGAGAGCGAGTTGCCCGCGCTCATCAAGGCCTACCGCCTCTACACCGAGCAGGTCGGCTCGCAGGGCGGCGAGGTGGTGCTCGACTTCACCCGCGCCGAGACGATGGTGCGCTTCTTCGACAGCGACATGCTGCAGCTGAGCACCTGCTGCCGGTGCGGCGGCCACTTCGTGGCGCATGCGCACGACAACAAGAACGGTTATGTGTGTGTCCTGTGCCGTCCGCCTTCGCGCGCGGGCAAGGCACGAAAGCCCAAGGTCGCCGAGGTGCGGCGGGGCGGATTGATCTCCGTGGGGCCGGTGCTGGACATCGGGGGCGCGGTCTAGGTAAGCACCCTGCGCCACGGCGTGGGGTTTTTGGTTTGACGCCCGAGGGCGATAGGGGAAGCGCGTGCTGGTTCTGGTTGGATATCTCGTGGTGATCGGTGCCGTGTTCGGGGGCTATGGCCTCATGGGCGGGCACTTCGGCGTCCTGTTCCAGCCAGTGGAGTTGCTCATGATCGGCGGCTCCGCGCTGGGTGCCTTCATTGCAGGCAACAACGGCAAGACCATCAAGGCGACCATCAAGGAACTGCCGCTCCTGCTGCGCTCCTCCAAGCACAACCGCCAGCTCTACATGGACCTGCTGGCGCTGCTGTACGAGCTGCTCGCCAAGGCCCGCAAGGAGGGCATGATGAAGCTGGAGGCCGACGTCGAGGACCCGGGCTCGAGCGAAATCTTCCTGCGCTATCCGAACATCATTGCGCACGAGGGCGTCACCGTCTTCCTGTGCGACTACCTGCGCCTGGTCATCAGCGGCAACACCGACGCGCACGAGATCGAGGCGCTCATGGACCACGAGATCGAGACCATCCGCCACGAGGCCGAAGTGCCCGGCCACAGCCTCTCGCGCGTGGCCGACGCGTTGCCCGCGCTGGGCATCGTCGCCGCCGTGATGGGCGTGGTGCACGCGCTCGCCTCGGCCGACCTGCCGCCTTCGGAAATGGGCGCGCTCATTGCCCACGCGATGGTCGGCACCTTCCTGGGCGTGCTGCTGGCGTACGGCTTCGTGTCGCCGCTGGCCACGCTGGTCGAACAGAAGGTGGAAGAGGGCATGAAGATCTACCAGTGCGCCAAGGTCACGCTGCTGGCCAGCCTCAATGGCTACGCGCCGCAGCTTGCGGTGGAGTTCGGCCGCAAGGTGCTTTTCTCGACGGAGCGCCCATCGTTCACCGAGCTGGACGACCACGTCCGCGAGGTCAAGGCGCGCTGACGCCCCGCCGAGAGAAGAGCGAACAAGCGAGCGACCATGAGCGAAGGCAAGCCCCAGATCATCATCAAGCACGTCCACAAGGGCGGGGGCGGCGGCCATCATGGTGGCGGCTGGAAGATCGCGTATGCCGACTTCATGACGGCCATGATGGCTTTCTTCCTGGTCATGTGGCTGCTGTCCATATCGAGCCCCAAGCAGCGCGAAGGCATTGCCGAGCACTTCCGCATGCCGCTGCGCGTGGCGATGCATGGCGGCGACAAGTCCAGCCTGAGCACCAGCATGATCCCCGGCGGCGGCGCCGACGTGATGCATGTCGAGGGTGAGGTCAAGCAGTCCGACGCCGAGGAAGAAGCCGACGCGAGCCGCCTGGCCGCGATGAAGAAGCAGCTCGACGAGCTGATCGAGAAGAGCCCGGTGTTCCAGCAGTTCCGCTCTCAGATCCTGATCGACATCACCACCGAGGGGTTGCGCCTGCAGATCGTCGACACGGAGAACCGCCCGATGTTCGAGCTGGCCAGCGCCCGCGTGGTGCCGCACATGCGCGCCATCCTGCGCGAGCTGGCACCGGTGCTCAACGGCCTGCCCAACAAGCTGACGCTGTCGGGCCACACCGACGCCATCGTCTACACCAACGACAAGACCTACGGCAACTGGGAGCTGTCGGCCGACCGCGCCAACGCCTCGCGCCGCGAGCTCGTGTCCGGCGGCATGGTCGAGGGCAAGGTGCTGCGCGTGATCGGCCTGGCCGACAGCATGCACCTGGACCGCGCCGACCCGCGCAACCCGATCAACCGGCGCATCAGCATCATCCTGCTCAACCACAAGACCCAGGAACGCATCGAGCGCGAGAACAGCAGCGACGGCGGCAGCAGCACGCGTGTCGGCAAGCTGCCTGCCGCGAACAGTGCGCCCAAGGCCGTGGCGACGACGGAATAACAACGCAGACAACCCAGGGGACGGCGCCAGCGCCGGCCCGGAGCAACGAGATGGACCTCAGTCAATTCACCCAGGCATTCTTCGTCGAAGCCATCGAGCTTCTCGCGGAGATGGAGCAACTGCTGCTGGAGCTCGACGTCGAGTCTCCCGACAGCGAGCAGCTCAATGCCATCTTCCGCGCCGCGCACTCCATCAAGGGCGGTGCGGCGACGTTCGGTTTCACCGCCTTGACCAACACCACGCACGTGCTCGAAACGCTTCTGGACCGCGCCCGCCACGGGCAGCTGAGCCTGAACGGTCGAATGATCGATGCATTTCTGGAAACGAAGGACGCCTTGCAAGAACAACTCACCGCATACCAGGCCGGCCAGGAGCCGAACCCTGACATGGTCGCGCACATCTGCGGCGTGCTTCAGCAACTCGCGCTGGAAAGCGGCGACGAAAGCCTTGCGGCGCACGCTGCAGCCACCGCGGCTGCACCCGCGCCCGTGGCGGCTCCGGCGCCCGCGCCAGTCGCCGCGGCGGCACCGGCCGAGGCCGCAGCGCCCGCCACTCCCGCCGGTGGCGGCGTGCTGCGCATCCGCTTCGCCCGCCTATCGGACAGCGAATGCGACCTGCTCGCCGGCGAGCTCTCCAATCTCGGCAAGGTGATCTCGCGCACCCGCACCAACGACCAGCTGACGGTGCTGCTAGAGACCACCTGCGACCCCGATGACATCGTTGCCGTGTGCTGCTTCGTCATCGACGAATCGCAGATCGACATCACGCGCGAAGCGGCTGGCGCCGTGGCGGCGCCAGAGCCTGCGGCGGCGGCACCGGCCGAGGCGCCCGCGAAGGCACCGGCCGTGGTCGCTGCTGCCGCGCCCGTCGTGCAGGCCGCGCCGGCCGCGCCGGTGGCGGCAGCGCCCGCTGCGGCGTCCGCCGCCAAGGAATCCAGTTCCATCCGCGTCGACGTGGAGAAGGTCGACCAGCTCATCAACCTCGTGGGCGAACTCGTCATCACGCAGTCGATGCTCACGCAGGCCGCGACCATGCTCGACCCTGTGGCCTACGAACGCTTCCTCAGCGGCCTCGGCCACCTGGAGCGCAACGCGCGCGACCTGCAGGAATCGGTCATGTCCATCCGCATGATGCCGATGGACTACGTGTTCAGCCGCTTCCCACGCGTGATCCGCGACGTCAGCGCCAAGCTGGGCAAGCAGGTGCGCCTGGACACCTACGGCAAGGAAACCGAACTCGACAAGGGCCTGATCGAACGCATCGTCGACCCGCTCACGCACCTGGTGCGCAACAGCCTCGACCACGGCATCGAGACGCCCGAAGTGCGCCTGGCCAAGGGCAAGGACGCCACCGGCCAGCTGCTGCTGTCGGCGCAGCACCACGGCGGCAACATCGTGATCGAGGTGAGCGACGACGGCGCCGGCCTCAACCGCGAACGCATCCTGGCCAAGGCCATGCAGCAGGGCATGGCGGTCAGCGAGACCATGCCCGACGAGGAGGTGTGGCAGCTCATCTTCGCGCCCGGCTTCTCCACCGCCGAGCAGGTCACCGACATCTCGGGCCGCGGCGTGGGCATGGACGTGGTCAAGCGCAACATCCAGGAAATGGGCGGCCATGTGGAAATCCACTCGCGCGGCGGGCAGGGCACCACCACGCGCATCGTGCTGCCGCTGACGCTGGCCATCCTGAACGGCATGTCGGTGAAGGTGGGCGACGAGGCCTACATCCTGCCGCTGAGCTACGTGATCGAGTCGCTGCAGCCGCTGCCGGAGCACCTGCATTCCATCACCGCCGACGGCCACGTGATCCGCGTGCGCGGCGAATACCTGCCGCTGATCGAGCTGCACCGCGTGTTCGACGTGGCGGGCGCGCAGACGCATCCGACGCAGGGCATCCTGGTGATCGTGCAGGCCGACGACAGCCGCTTCGCGCTGCTGGTCGACGAGCTGCTCGGACAGCACCAGGTGGTGGTGAAGAACCTGGAAACCAACTATCGCAAGGTGCCCGGCATCTCCGCCGCCACCATCCTCGGCGACGGCAGCGTGGCCTTCATCATCGACGTGGGCGCCATGCCACGGATCCAGCGCGCGCAAGCCGCGAGCGCGGCTGCCCTGGCGGGAGCCGCCCGGAGGACCGACGCCATCGCACTCTGAGCCCCACGGAGACAGCTGAATGCGTTTCGACTTCTTTAGACGCTCCGGTTCCGGCGACGCCAATGGCGCAGACGGCACCGAAGCCACGCGCGGCCAGGATGCCGGCGCGAATGGCCATGTGGCCTACGCCATGCTGCTCGATGCGCAGCGGCGCGTCGTCGGCTACCGGCTGGCCTGGCGCCCGGCCGGCGAGCAGGCGGCCGCCCAGGCGGGCTCCGGCGTCAAGGCGCTGATGGACACGGCGGCGCAGCACCTCAACCCCGAGGACGGCGGCTGGCAGCTCGGCGCCATGCTGCTGTTCGTGGATGTCTCGGTCGACGCGCTGTTCCAGAGCGAACTGCAGTCGCTGCCGGCGCAGAGCGTTGTGCTGTGCATGGACAAGGAAGACCTGATGGATGCCGAGTTGCGCTCCATCCTGCTGTTCCTGCGCGAACAGGGCTTCGGCTTCATGCTGCGCGGCGCCACGGCGCTGCCGGAGGACCCCGAGCTGCGCGCCATCGTCACCCACTTCGAGGTGGACGCGCTGGACGCCGACACCGTTGTGCGCGTGCGCCAGGAAACCCAGCAGGGCCATCCGCCGGTCGAGCTGGTGGCGCCCCGCGTGAACACCTGGAAGGAATTCGACGCCTGCGCCGCGCGGCGCGTGAACGTGTTCATCGACGGCGCGTTCCGCAATCCGCCGGTGCGCGACGTGGACGACGCCCTGCAGCCAGAGTCATTGCTGATCGTGCAGCTCATGCAGATGATCCAGCGCAACGAAGACGTGCGCGTCATCGAGGCCGCACTCAAGCACGACGCGGCGCTCACCTACCGGCTGCTGCGCTACATCAATTCGCCATCGGTCGGCATGGCGGTGGAAATCCACTCGCTGCGCCATGCGGTGGCCATGCTCGGCTATTCGCCGCTGTACCGCTGGCTGTCGCTGTTGCTGGCCACCAGCAACAAGGCCAGCTCGCCCTTCATGATGAAGAAGGCCATCCTGCGTGGCCGCTTCGTCGAGCTGATGGGGCAGGGCATGCTGCCGCCCAGCGAATCCGACAACCTGTTCGTGGCGGGCATGTTCTCGCTGCTCGACCAGCTGCTGGGCGTGTCGATGGAAGGCGTGCTGCGCAAGGTGCAGCTCACCGAGTCGGTGCAGCAGGCCATCCTGTCGCGCGGCGGCCTTTACGGCCCGTTCGTGGCGCTGGCCGAGAGCTGCGAGCTCGACGACGGCCAGGCCTCGCGACTGGCGGAGGCGCTTTTCCTGAGCGCGGCGCAGGTCAACGCGGCGCAACTCTCGGCGCTGGTGTGGTCCCAGGACGCGAGTCCGGCCGCGGCGGGCCCCTGACATGACATTGAAAGTGCAGGGCTTTTGTGCGTCTGATCGCTCCATTGGAAACGGGGAGCGCTATGTACATTGAAAGCCATGCTTCCAGGCTGGCTGTGAATAACGAGTTCCTCTTTACCGATAGCGACTTCTCCAGAATCCGGACCCTCATCCATCGCCGCGCCGGCATCGCCCTTGGCGACCAGAAGCGGCAGATGGTGTACAGCCGGCTCTCGCGTCGCCTGAGGGAGCTTCAGCTCCCGGAGTTCTCCACGTACCTCGACTGGCTGGAGTCCAGCGCGGATGGTGGGGAGTGGCAGTTGTTCATCAACTCGCTGACCACCAACCTGACATCGTTCTTCCGCGAGGCACACCACTTTCCGGCGTTGGCCGCGCATGTGCGCAAGATGCCGCAGCCGGTGACGGTGTGGTGCGCGGCGGCGTCGACCGGCGAGGAGCCGTACTCGATCGCCATCACGCTGATGGAGGCGCTGGGCGACAAGGCGGGTTCGGCGCGGGTCATCGCGACCGACATCGACACGGCTGTGCTTGCCAAGGCCGCGGCCGGCGTGTTCACTACCGAGCAGGTCGCGCGGCTGTCGCCGGAGCGGCTGCGGCGCTTCTTCAACAAGGGCACGGGTGCCAACGCCGGCAAGGTGCGCATCCGCCCCGAGGTGGCCGCGCTGGTGAAGTTCTCGCGGCTCAACCTGCTGGACAGCGCCTGGCCTGTGAAGGAGCCGGTCGACGCGATCTTCTGCCGCAACGTGATGATCTATTTCGACAAGCCGACGCAGAAGAAGGTGCTCGACCGCTTCGTGCCGCTGCTCAAGCCGAACGGGCTGCTGTTCGCCGGGCATTCGGAAAACGCGTCGCTGGTCAACCAGGCATTCAAGTCGCTCGGCCAGACGGTGTACGAACTGGCGCGCACGCGCGCCCCGGGCGCGGCATGAGCAATACCAGCCCCAGCGCGCCGGATTCGGTGGCGAGCCACCACTACTTCGACCGCGACGTTGGCCACAAGGCGGTGAAGCTGCTGCCATCGGAGTACTACGTGACGGCGGACGACACCGTGCTGAGCACGGTGCTGGGCTCCTGCGTGGCCGCGTGCCTGCACGACGCCGAAGCCGGCGTGGCCGGCATGAACCACTTCATGCTGCCCGACGACAGCGAGTCCGGCATGCGCGACCCGGTCGACTCCATGCGCTACGGCACCTACGCAATGGACGTGCTGATCCGCGAGCTGGTGCGCGCGGGCGCGCGCCGCGACCGGCTGCAGGCCAAGGTGTTCGGCGGCGGCGCTGTGCTGGCCAACATGACCACGCTCAACATCGGCGACCGCAACGCGGACTTCGTGCTGCGCTATCTGCGCACCGAGCGCATCGAGGTCGCCGCGCAAGACCTGCGCGGGCCGCACGCGCGGCGCGTGTACTTCATGCCGGCCACCGGCAAGGCGATCGTGCGCAAGCTGCGTGCGCAGACGGAAGTCCGGTCGATCCAGCGCGAGGAGGGCGAACTGCTGCGCAGTCTGTCCGGCCTGCGCGCGGTGCCCGACCTGGAGAAAACAAGCAATGCCCTGGGCGCCCGCATGGCGCCCGTGGCCGCCATCAAAGGAAACCGGTGAGCGTCAAGAAAATAAAAGTGCTGTGTGTCGACGATTCGGCGCTGATCCGCAGCGTGATGACCGAGATCATCAACAGCCAGAGCGACATGACCGTGGTGGGCACGGCGGCCGACCCGCTGGTGGCGCGCGACCTCATCAAGGTCACCAACCCCGACGTGCTCACGCTCGACGTCGAAATGCCGCGCATGGACGGCCTGGAGTTCCTCGAGAAGCTCATGCGCCTGCGGCCGATGCCGGTGGTCATGGTGTCCTCGCTGACCGAGCGGGGCTCGGAGATCGCGCTGCGCGCGCTCGAGCTGGGCGCCATCGACTTCGTGACCAAGCCGCGCCTGGGCGTGCGCGACGGCCTGCTCAACTACACCGAGCTGATCGCCGGCAAGATCCGCACGGCCGCCAGCGCGCGGCTGCTGCCGAGCCGGCAAGCGGCGGCGGCCAGGTCCGCGTCGGACGCGCCGCAGGAGTCCCTGCTGCGCAGCCCGCTGCTCAGTACCGAGAAGCTGATCATCATCGGCGCCTCCACCGGCGGCACCGAGGCCATCCGCGAAGTGCTGCAGCCGCTGCCGCCCGATTCGCCCGCGGTGCTGATCGCGCAGCACATGCCGGCCGGCTTCACGCGTTCGTTCGCGCAGCGCCTGGATGGCCTGTGCCGCATCAACGTCAAGGAAGCGGAGCACGGCGAGCGTGTGCTGCCGGGCTATGCCTACATCGCGCCGGGCGGCTTTCACCTTTCGCTGGGCCGAAGCGGCGCCAACTACGTGGCGCACCTCGACCAGGAGCCGCCGGTGAACCGCCACCGCCCGTCGATCGACGTGCTGTTCGATTCGGCCGCCAAGTACGCGGGCAAGAACGCCATCGGCATCATCCTGACCGGCATGGGCAAGGACGGCGCCGAGGGCCTGCTGCGCATGAAGCGCGCCGGCGCCCACACGCTGGCGCAGGACGAGGCCAGCTGCGTGGTCTTCGGCATGCCGCGCGAGGCCATCGCGCTGGGTGCGGTGGAAGACGTATCCCCCCTGAGTGAAGTGAGTCGCCGGGTTCTGGCGCACCTTCGCACGTTCGGCGAACGTGCGAACCGAGTTTGAAAATCGACCTGTTGGAGTTGGAAATATCGTGATCGACAAGAGCATCAAAATCCTGGTTGTGGACGACTTCCCGACCATGCGCCGCATCGTGCGCAACCTGCTGAAGGAACTGGAGTTCCTCAACGTCGACGAGGCCGAGGACGGCGCGGCCGGTATCGAGAAACTGCGCGGCGGCAATTTCGGCTTCGTGGTGTCCGACTGGAACATGCCGAACATGGACGGCCTGACCATGCTGCAGACCATCCGCGCCGACCCCGAGCTCAAGAAGATCCCGGTGCTGATGGTCACGGCCGAGGCCAAGAAGGAAAACATCGTGGCGGCCGCGCAGGCGGGCGCCAACGGCTACGTGGTGAAGCCCTTCACCGCCGCCACGCTCGAAGAGAAGATCACCAAGATCTTCGAGAAGCTGGCCAAAGAGGCGGCCTGACATGAGCCAGGACGCATCGGTGGCCGCGGACTCCACCAACAACACCGCGGAACAACTGCTCGGCCGCATCGGCCAGCTCACGCGCCAGCTGCGCGAAGGCCTGCGCGAGCTGGGTCTCGACAAGCAGGTGGCCAAGGCCGCCCAGGCCATTCCCGATGCGCGCGACCGCCTGAGCTACGTGGCCGCGACCACCGAGCGCGCGGCGCACCGCGCGCTCAACGCCATCGACGTGGCGCAGCCGCTGCAGGAAGCCCTGGCCAGCGATGCCAAGGGCCTGAGCAAGCGCTGGGACCAGTGGTTCGAGAACCCGCTCGAGCTCGACCAGGCGCGCGAGCTGGTGCTGGACACGCGCGGCTACCTCAACGAGGTGCCCGAGCGCGCCGGCGCCATCAACTCGCAGCTGATGGAAATCCTCATGGCGCAGGACTTCCAGGACCTGACCGGCCAAGTCATCAAGAAGATGATGGAAGTGGTCAACGACGTGGAGACCCAGCTGCTCCAGGTGCTGATCGACAACTCCCCGCCCGAGAAGCGCCAGGAAGCCGCCCAGAGCCTGCAGAACGGCCCGCAGGTCAAGCCCGGCAACCCCGAGGCCGTGACCGACCAGGCCCAGGTGGACGACCTGCTGGAGAGCCTGGGCTTCTAGGGCCGGGCAGGGCGGCCCGGCCCTGCTTCATTGGCCGAACTGCAGGGCGATAAGGGCCCTTATCGGCAGATTGTTCCGGACGACCGAATTCAATAATTTGGTCATGAGCAAGGCGTACGTCGCCACTGCTGGTTCGGAGCATGAATGGCTGAGGAAAGCGATCTCGAAAAAACGGAACCCGCCTCCGAGCGGCGCCTGGAGAAGGCGCGCGAGGAAGGCAACGTTGCCCGTTCACGGGAACTCACCACCTTCGTGATGCTGGGTACCGCGAGCGCGGGCCTGTGGTTCAGCGCGGGGCTGCTCGGCGAGAGCATGGACGGCTCGCTGCGCCGCGGCCTGCAGTTCGAGCGCGCCAGCGCGTTCGACACCTCGCACATGCTGGCCCAGACCGGGCTCATGGCGCTGCAGACGCTGATGGCCATCGGCCCGCTGTTCGGAATGATGATGGTCGCGGCCGTGGCCGCGCCGCTGATGCTCGGCGGCTGGATGTTCTCCGCCGAGGCCGTCGCGCCCAAGTTCAGCAAGATCAATCCGCTGGCCGGCATTGCGCGCATGTTCTCGGCGCAGTCGCTGGCCGAGCTGGTCAAGGCGCTGGCCAAGTCGGCGCTGATCGGCGGCGTGGCCTGGTGGGTGATCGCGGGCGACATCGGTACGGTGATGGCGCTCATGGCCCAGCCCGCGCACTACGCGCTGCCGCACGCCCTGGTGCTGGTGGCCAAGCACTGCGTTCTGATCGCGGCCACGCTGTTCCTGGTGGCGCTGGTCGACGTGCCATTCCAGCTCTGGAGCTACTACCGCAAGCTGCGCATGTCGCGCGAAGACCTGCGCCAGGAGCACAAGGAAAGCGAAGGCGACCCCCACATCAAGGCGCAGATCCGCCGCCAGCAACAGCAGATCGCCAAGCGCCGGATGATGTCCGAGGTGCCCAAGGCCGACATCGTGCTGACCAACCCCACCCACTTCGCGGTGGCGCTGAAGTACCTGGACAGCGACATGCGCGCGCCGCGCGTGGTCGCCAAGGGCACCGACCTGGTGGCCGAGCGCATCCGCGAGCTGGCCAGGGAACACAACGTCGCCATCCTCGAGGCGCCGCCGCTCACGCGTTCGCTCTACAAGCACACCAAGGTGGGCGAAGAAATACCGAGCGGCCTCTACACCGCGGTGGCCGAAGTGCTGGCGTGGGTCTACCAGCTCAAGCGCTGGAAGAGCGAGGGCGGCGATGCCCCGCGCACCCCCACCGACCTGCAAGTGCCGCAAGCCCTTGAATACACAGTGAAAGACACAGCGAAAGCCGCATGAACGCGATGACCAACCTGTTGCGTCTGCCGACGCAGATGTTCTCCGGATCGCAGTTCAAGGGACTGGCCGGGCCGATTCTCATCATCATGATCCTGAGCATGATGGTGCTGCCCCTGCCGCCATTCCTGCTCGACCTGCTGTTCACCTTCAACATCGCCATGTCCGTGATGGTGCTGCTGGTGAGCATGTACACCATGAAGGCGCTCGACTTCGCGGCCTTCCCGGCGGTGCTGCTGTTCTCCACGCTGCTGCGCCTGTCGCTGAACGTGGCCTCCACGCGCGTGGTGCTGATGAACGGCCACACCGGCCCCGACGCGGCGGGCAAGGTGATCGAGGCCTTCGGCCACTTCCTGGTGGGCGGCAACTTCGCGGTGGGCGTGATGGTGTTCATCATCCTCGTGCTCATCAACTTCATGGTGATCACCAAGGGCGCGGGCCGCATCGCCGAGGTGGGCGCGCGCTTCATGCTCGACGCGATGCCCGGCAAGCAGATGGCCATCGACGCCGACCTCAACGCCGGCCTGATCGGCGAGGAAGTGGCCCGCAAGCGCCGCCAGGAAGTGGCGCAGGAAGCCGACTTCTACGGCTCGATGGACGGTGCCAGCAAGTTCGTGCGCGGCGACGCGATCGCGGGCCTGCTCATCATGGTGATCAACATCATCGGCGGGCTGGTCGTCGGCATGGTGCAGCACGGGCTGGACTTCTCCACCGCCGGCAAGACCTACACGCTGCTGGCCATCGGCGACGGCCTGGTGGCGCAGATCCCGGCGCTGGTGATCTCGACCGCGGCCGGCGTGATCGTCTCGCGCGTGACCACCGACGAAGACGTCGGCAGCCAGCTCACCGGACAGCTGTTCTCGAACCCGCAGGTGCTGTTCCTGACGGCCGGCATCGTCGGCCTGCTGGGCATGATTCCGGGCATGCCGAACCTGGCGTTCCTGCTGATCGCGGGCGGCCTGGTGTGGCTGGGCCGCCGCCTGGTGCAGCGCAAGCCGCAGCAGCAGGCAGCGCAAGAGGCGGCCGCCGCGCAGGCCGCGAACCTCGCGCCCGGCAGCGAGATGGCCGAGGCCACCTGGGACGACGTGGCCATGGTCGACCCGCTGGGCATGCAGGTCGGCTACCGCCTGATTCCGCTGGTGGACCAGTCGCAGCAGGGCGAGCTGCTGGGCCGCATCAAGAGCATCCGCAAGAAGATCGCGCAGGACATCGGCTTCCTGGTGCCGGTGGTGCACATCCGCGACAACCTCGAGATCAAGCCCAACACTTACGTCATCACCCTCAAGGACGTGGAGATCGGCCGCGGCGAGGCCTTCCCGAACCAGTGGATGGCCATCAACCCCGGCCAGGTGTCGGGCTCGCTGCCCGGCGCGCCCACGCGCGACCCGGCCTTCGGCCTGCCCGCGGTGTGGATCGACGCCAGCCAGCGCCAGCAGGCGCAGGTGTACGGCTACACGGTGGTCGATGCCTGCACCGTGATGGCCACGCACCTGAACCACCTCATACAGACGCATGCCGCCGAACTGCTGGGCCGCCAGGAAGTGCAGCAACTGCTCGACCAGATCGCCAAGACCGCGCCCAAGCTCACCGAAGACCTGGTGCCGAAGGTGCTGTCGCTCAGCACGCTGCACAAGGTGCTGCAGAACCTGCTCGACGAAGAGGTGCCGATCCGCGACATGCGCACCATCCTCGACGTGATGGCCGAGCACGCGCCGACCATCAAGGACCCGACCGAACTCACCACGCTCACGCGCCTGGCGCTGGGCCGCGCCATCACGCAGCAGCTGTTCCCGGGCGATGCGGAGATGCAGGTCATCGGCCTGGACGGCGCGCTCGACGGCGTGCTGCAGCAGGCGCTGAGCAACAGCGGCGGCATCGAGCCCGGCATTGCCGACAACCTGCTGCACCAGGCGCAGGCCGCCATCCAGCGGCAGGAGCAGATGGGGCTGGCCCCGGTGCTCGTCGTGCAGCACTCGCTGCGCGTGCTGCTGTCGCGTTTCCTGCGGCGCAGCCTGCCGCAGCTCAAGGTTCTTTCGCACGCGGAAATCCCTGATTCCCGCACCATCAAGATCACTGCCGCCATTGGAGGACGAGGTTGAATTCCCAGCAGAACGACGTGCGCACCACCGCACGCAAATTCGTCGCGGCCACCAGCCGCGAAGCCCTGAGGCTGGTGCGCGAGGCGCTGGGCGCCGACGCCATCGTGCTCACCCACCGTGCCACCGCCGAGGGCGTCGAGATCGTCGCCATGGTGGAAGGCGACGTGCAGGGCGTGGCGCGCAACGCGGCGCCAGTGGCGGCCGCAGCTGCACCTGCACCTGTGCCCACACCTGCACCTGTCTCTGCCCCAGTCGCGGCGCCCGTTGCACAGGTCGCGCCGGCTGCTCCGGTTGCGCAGGCCGCACGCCCCGCTCCGCAGCCCGTGGCCGCACCCGCGCCTGCGCCTCATGGCGACACGGTGCTCAACGAGCTGCACTCCATGCGCGGCATGATCGAAGAGCAGCTCGCCAGCGTGGTCTGGAACGACAAGCAGCGCCGCGACCCGGTGCGCGGCCGCCTGCTGCGCACGCTGCTCGGCGCCGGCTTCAGCGCGCGCCTGTCGAAGGCCATGCTCGAGAAGCTGCCCACCGGCCAGACCTACGCCGAGGGCATGGCCTACGTGCGCTCCGAGCTGATCCGCGCGGTACCCGTGCATGAAGACGAAGATGCCCTGTTCGCGCAGGGCGGCGTCTATGCGCTCATGGGCCCGACCGGCGTCGGCAAGACCACCACCACCGCCAAGCTGGCCGCGCGCTGCGTGATGCGCTTCGGCTCCGACAAGCTCGCGCTGGTCACCACCGACAGCTACCGTATCGGCGCCTACGAGCAGCTGCGCATCTACGGCCAGATCCTCAACGTGCCCGTTTACGCCGTGAAGGACGCGGCCGACCTGCATCTGGTGCTGCAGGACCTGCGCGACAAGCACATGGTGCTGATCGACACCGTCGGCATGAGCCAGCGCGACCGCGCCGTGCCCGAGCAGATCGCCATGCTGGGCCAGAGCCCGCGCCCTGTGAAGCGGCTGCTGCTGCTCAACGCCACCAGCCACGGCGACACGCTCAACGAAGTGGTCCACGCCTACCGCCACGGCAACGACCTGACCGGCTGCATCTTCACCAAGGTCGACGAGGCCACGCACCCGGGCGCGCTGATCGACACCGTCATTCGCCATCGCCTGCCGGTGCACTACATCTCCAGCGGCCAGAAGGTGCCCGAGAACCTGATGCAGGCCGACCGCGCGCAACTGGTGGACAGCGTGTTCCAGCCGCGCCAGCACAACCCGCTGTTCGTGCCGGCCGAAAGCGACCTGCAGGAAGAGCCCGCGGGCAACGCCCCGTCAGCCCAGGTGGTGCAGGCGCAGGGCGAAGCCGACCGCCTGCGGCTGAAGTACCAGAACCTGATCCGCGCGATGGCGCACGACGCGCAGGAGCTGGCCACCGCCGCCAGCGCGCTGGCCGGCGCGCAGATCGGCTTCGAGCGCGCGCGCGGGCTGTGGCGCAATGCCGCCGACGAAGACATCGGCCAGAAGGCCGTGCTGCAGGACCTGATGGTGCATGCGCGCGGCGAGATCGCCGCAGGCTGCGAGACCCATGTGCTCGCGCTGTGCGGCCAGGTCGGCCTGCGCTCGAACGAAGGCGGCGACGCCTACGAATGCCACGGCAGCCTGCTGCTGTCTGACCGCAGCGGCCTGCCGCTGGCCGCGCCCAACCAGTGGCTTTCCACCGCCGCCACACGTGGCATGAAAGACGCCGCCCGCAAGCCGGGCGCGCGCC
This sequence comes from Variovorax durovernensis, assembly GCF_977011995.1. Taxonomy (NCBI): domain Bacteria; kingdom Pseudomonadati; phylum Pseudomonadota; class Betaproteobacteria; order Burkholderiales; family Comamonadaceae; genus Variovorax; species Variovorax durovernensis. The sequence goes on from NZ_CDRNCW010000001.1 coordinate 1,763,844, forward strand.
AGGTGCCGTGGCTGCGGCAGCAGGACTTCGGCGACAAGCCGATGGTGCATGTGCTCACGCGCCTGCCCGGCCTCGAATCGATGCTGCAGTGGCAGGCCGCGGGCCAGCGCTGGCTGGCACGCGCGCCGGGCTCCACGGCGGTGATCGATGCGCGCACCGGCGCACCTGACACGCTCGCGCGCCTGGACTTCGAGTTCAGCGAAGGGCAACCCGTGCGCTTCCGCGGCAAGGCCGCGCTGCGCTGCGAGGCGCAGGCCGACGTGGTGCTGCGCTTCAATGCGGCCGCAGTGGCGGCCGGCGTCGGGCGCGAGGCCATGCCCGCGCTGCGCTGCGTCGCCACGCGCATGCTCGACGCGCGCAGCGGCAACGTGCTGGCGCAGAGCTATGCGCTGACGAACATCGGCACGGAAGTAGCGGCGCGCCAGCTCGCCCAATGGCAGGCCTGGGCCAACGACGCCGAGCCTTGCTTCCGCCTGCTGCGCGACGGCGTGCAGCTGGTCGGCGGCATCGGCGAGCTGGGCGACCCGAACAACATGAAGCGCCTGCTTATCGCCGGCCAGATGACCACCACCGTGTGGCGCCTGGCGCAGGCCGAGGGCGAATGGGCCGACCGCACGCGCGTGCTGCTGGGCCAGCTGACCGGGCGCCCGGTGCGCAACGGCCGGCTCATGAGCGGCAGCGCGTTGTACGCGGGCGTGGGCAAGCTTTTCCTGTTGCTGGAGGCGCTGGGCACCGAGTCCACCGCGCCCGTCCAGGCGCCGCGCGCGCTGGAGCCGCAGGGTTGAGGAGATCGCAATGAGCAAGATGGTCGCGGACCAGGCCGACGGATTGCGCCGCCTGCTGGCGCAGACGCAGACGCGCGTTGTCGCGGTCGCGAGCATGGGCCCGGGCGCGGGTGCCACCACGGCCGCGATGAACCTGGGCGCCGCGCTGGTGCAGCAGGGCAAGAACGTGCTGCTGCTCGATGAGCACTGCCCCAAGGTCGGTTCGGCCTGCGAGGTATGGGCCATCGATCCGCTGGGCGGGCTGGCCGACGTGGCCTCCGGGCGGCTCACGCTCGCGGGCGCGGCGGTGCGCGCCGGCAGCGGCGTGCATGTGCTGCCCGCGCCGCCCGGCGTGGCCGACGATGCCACTGACCCGCGCACGATGTGGCGCGACGGCGTGGTCATCGTCGACGCGGCCCTCGACAGCGAAGGCCGCCTGTCGCCGCTGGCGCAGGCCGCCGACGAACTTCTGCTGGTGCTGCAGCCGCAGCCCGCGTCGATCACCACCGCCTATGCGGGCATCAAGCGCCTGCACTACGCGCACGGACTCAAGCAATTGCGTTTTCTCGTCAACGGCGTGGCCGAGGTCGAGGCGGCGCGGCAGATCATGAGCAACCTGGCCAACGCCGGCAGCCGCTACCTGGCGCTGTCGCTGGAGGCGGCCGGCTGGGCCCGCTTCGACGCACGCGTCGCCGATGCGTGGCGGCTGAAGCAGACCATCGTCGAGGCCTTTCCCGCGAGCGCGGCGGCGGTCGATTTCCGCCGCGTGGCCGACGACATGGGCCGCTGGCCCTGGCGCGCCGATGCGCGCACCGGCGCCGTTCCCGGCAACCCGGCCCCGGCCGTGATGCACGCGGCGGCAGCCGCCTGACCCGGTTCCGGCAGATAACCGCAAGAGGACGTCCGTGTACACCGCACAGGGAACCATCGAGAAATCGCACCTGCTGGCGCAGCACCAGCCGCTGGTGCGCCGCATCGCATTGCAGATGATGGCCAAGCTGCCCGCCAGCGTGGAGCTGGACGACCTGATCCAGGCCGGCATGCTGGGCCTGCTGGATGCGTCCAGCCGCTACCAGGACAACCGTGGGGCGCAGTTCGAGACCTTCGTCAGCCAGCGCATCCGCGGCGCCATGCTCGACGAGCTGCGCGCCAGCGACTGGGGCTCGCGCGGCCTGCGCCAGTCGGCTCGTGGTATCGAGAAGGCCATTCATGCGCTCGGCCACCGGCTCGGGCGCGCGCCGAGCGAAGGCGAGATCGCCAAGGAACTGAAGATGGACCTGGAGGCCTACCAGTCCATGCTGCAGGAGATACATGGCTGCCAGCTGCTCTACGTCGAAGACTTCGCGAAGGACGACCCGGACAACCCGTTCCTGGACATCCACTCGCAGGACGCGCGCCGCGACCGGCGCAGTGGCGACGACCCGCTGGAGCAACTGCTGGAGAGCGGCTTCCGCCACCAGCTGGTGGATGCCATTTCGGCGCTGCCGGAGCGCGACCAGCTGCTGCTCAATCTCTACTACGAGGAAGAACTGAACCTGCGCGAGATCGGCGCCATCCTGGAAGTGAGCCAGTCGCGGGTGTGCCAGCTGCACAGCCAGGCGATCAGCAGGCTGCGCGCGAAGCTCAAGGACCTGCTCTGACAACGCAGCCGGCCCCGGCCGGATAGGCGTTGTCCGGCAGCATGTTGCGCCGCTCTCCGGCGCGATGCTGCCGGCCGGCGGGCGAGGCTGGTGGCTTGTCCCAGCAGCCGAAAAATCAACAACTCTCCACGCGCCGGCGGCGTGCCCGCCCGGCACGGCCCATTGCCGACTACGCGCTGATCGGCTCGACCCACAGCGCCGCGCTGGTTCACCTGGGCGGCGACATCGAGTGGCTGTGCCTGCCGCGCTTCGATTCCGCCGCCATGTTCGCGAGCCTGCTCGGCGACGAGCGCAACGGCCGCTGGACGATGCGCGCCAGGAGCGCCAAGGCCCGGGTGACGAGGCGCTACCTGCCCGGCACCATGGTGCTGGAGACCACCATCCACACCGCCAAGGGCACGGCCCTGGTGACCGACTTCATGCCGCGCCCGGCCGCTGGCGGCACGCACGAGGTGGTGCGCATCGTGCAGGGGGTGCGGGGCACCGTGAACATGCACACCGAGTTGCGAATCCGCTTCAACTACGGCGAGTGGTGCCCCTGGGTCGAGCGGCGCGACGGCGCGGTGCATGCCGTCGCCGGACCCGACGCGGTGCGGATCAGCTCCGGCGTGCCGCTGGTCAACGAAGACTTCGCGAGCCGCGCCGACTTCACCGTTTTGGCCGGGCAGTCGATCACGTTCGTGCTCGACTGGTTACCCTCGCACGAGAAGCCGCCGGTCACGCGCGACGCCAACGCGCTGCTGGCGCAGGCCTGCGCCGAGTGGTGCGCATGGACCGACCGCTGCGGCTACCACGGCGAGTTCCGCGAACCCGTGATGCGTTCGCTGCTCACGCTCAAGGCGCTGACCTACGAGCCCACCGGCGGCATCGTCGCCGCGCCGACCACCTCGCTGCCCGAGCAGCCCGGCGGCGAACGCAACTGGGACTACCGCTTCTGCTGGCTGCGCGACGCCGCGCTCACGCTCTATGCGCTGATCGGCTCTGGCTATGTGGAAGAGGCCAGCGCCTGGCGCTGGTGGCTGATGCGCGCCGTGGGCGGCTCGCCCGAAGAATTGCAGGTGATGTACGGCCTGCACGGCGAACGCTCGCTCAACGAACTGGAGCTCGGCTGGCTGCCGGGCTACGACGACAGCAGGCCGGTGCGCATCGGCAACGGCGCGCACGGGCAGCGCCAGCTCGACGTGTACGGCTCGGTCATCGCGGCATTCCACGCGGCGCGCAAGGCGGGGCTGGCGGACATGGACAAGGTCTGGCCGCTGGAGCGCGCCATCGCGAAGCAGCTCACGGTGCTGTGGAAGCAGCCCGACTGCAGCCTGTGGGAAGTGCGCGGCGAGCCGCGCCACTTCGTGCACTCCAAGATGATGTGCTGGCTGGCCTTCGACCGCATGATCGCGAGCGCGGAAGACTTCGGCCTCGAAGGCCCGGTCGAGCACTGGCGCGCGGCGCGCGACGAGATCCATGCCGAGGTCTGCGCGCGGGGCTACGACGCGGCCAGCAATTCCTTCGTGCAGTACTACGGCGCCGACACGGTCGATGCGGCATTGCTGTGGATGCCGCTGATCGGCTTCCTGCCCATCCACGATCCGCGCGTGCAGGGCACCATCGCGCGCGTCGAGAAAGAGCTGATCTTCAACGGGCTGGTGTATCGCTACCGCACCGAGAAGGGCGTCGACGGCCTGGAAGGCGGGGAGGGCGCGTTCCTCGCTTGCAGCTTCTGGCTGACCAACGTGTACGTGGCCATGGGCAAGCTGCGCAAGGCGCGCGCGCTGTTCAAGCGGCTGCTGGCGCTGGGCAACGACCTGGGGCTGTTCGCTGAGGAATACGACCCCGTCGGCCGGCGGCAGCTCGGCAATTTTCCGCAGGCGTTCTCGCACATCGGGCTGATCAACAGCGCGCATGCGCTGGTGTCTGCTGCGGGCGGCGTGTGGGAGCTGGCGGACCTCGACGGCAAGGCGCCGGTCAAACGACGGCGGCGTCCTTCGCGCGCGGGGTGAGCCGCGCGCCGATGTCGGCCACGATCAGCGCCACGGGCGTGTCGATGGCGGCATGCCACACATCCGTCTCGTTCGCGTCCGGCCGTTCCAGCGTCTGCAACTGGCTGTCGAGCAGGCTGGGCGGCATGTAGTGGCCGGTGCGTCGTTCCAGCCGCTGCCGGATGAGCGCATCGGGCCCGTCCAGAAACACGAACTGAAGCGATGGTGACGCGGCACGCAGCCGGTCGCGGTAGGCGCGGCGCAGTGCGGAGCAGGCCACCACCACGCCGCGTGGCGCGGCGGTGCGGTCGGCCAGGTTGTGGCCCACGCGGTCGAGCCAGGGCCAGCGGTCTGCATCGCCGAGCGGCTGGCCGGCCCGCATGCGCGCCACGGCTTCGGGCAGGTGAAGGTCGTCGGCGTCGACCCAGGGCAGCTCGAGCAGTTGCGCCAGCCCCGCCGCCACGCTGCTCTTGCCGGTGCCCGACACGCCCATCACCACCACGCAGGTGGGCTGCTGCGGGGGCATGTGATTACAGGCTCGCGGTGATGCCGCCGTCCACGTACAGGATGTGGCCGTTGACGAAGCTCGAGGCGTCCGACGCCAGGAAGATGGCCGCGCCGCCGAGTTCCTCGACGTCGCCCCAGCGGCCAGCGGGCGTGCGCCCCGAGAGCCAGGAAGTGAAGGCCTCGTCGGCCACCAGTGCCTGCGTCAGTTCGGTCTTGAAGTAGCCGGGGCCCAGGCCGTTGACCTGGATGCCGTGCTTGCCCAGGTCGATGGCCATGCCCTTGGTGAGCATCTTCACCGCGCCCTTGGTGGCGGCGTAGGGCGCGATGCCGGGGCGGCCCAGTTCGCTCTGCACAGAGCACACGTTGATGATCTTGCCGCGCTTGCGCTCGATCATGCGTTGCGCCACGAAGCGGCCCACGAGGAACACGCTGTCGATGTTGGTGGTCGTGATCTTGTGCCAGGCGTCGATGGGGAATTCGGCGAACGCGCCGCGGTGCTGCATGCCCGCGTTGTTGACGAGGATGTCGATGGCACCGATGCCGGACTCGACGGCGGCCACGCCGGCCTCGACCGCGGCGGCGTCCGTCACGTCGAAAGCGACCGATTCGGCGGCAATGCCCCGGGCGCGCAGTGCGTCGCGCGCGGCGGTGAGTGCGGCGGCATCGCGTGCGTTGAGCACGACGCGCGCGCCAGCCTGGCCCAGTGCCGCCGCCAGCGCGAAGCCGATGCCCTTGCTGGAGCCGGTGATGAGGGCGGTGCGCCCGGAGAGGTCGAACAGTTTCAAGAAAAGCTCCTGGGAACGGGGCGTGAACGGGGTGCCTCGGTACATGGCAACGGGAGTAAGTTACCGGTATCTTGTGAAAACGTCAATGGGTGAAGCCCGTGCTGGCTTTCCTCAGGGCAATTGGTTAAAGTTACCGGTATCTTTCATGCAGCAGGAGACATCCGCTTGACCGCTACCGCCATTTCCCCGCACGTGCTCCTGGCCGGCGCTTATCCCGAGTGGGACATGGCGCCGATGCGGGCGGCATACACCCTGCACCACCTGTGGGAGGCGCCGGACCCGGCGGCCTTCGTCGCCGAATATGCGGCCGACATCCGCGCCATAGCCACGCGCGGCGAACTGGGCGCGAGCGCCGGGCTCATCGCGTCGCTCCCGAAGCTGGAACTGGTCGCCTGCTACGGCGTGGGCACCGACGCCATCGATCTCGCAGCCTGCCGCGCGCGCGGCATCCGCGTGACCAACACGCCCGACGTGCTCAACGGCGACGTGGCCGACCTTGCCGTGGGGCTCACGCTTGCACTGCAGCGGCGCATTGCGGCCAGCGACCAGTTCGTGCGCAGCGGCGCGTGGGCGCAAGGCGGCATACCGCTGGCCACGCGCGTCTTCGGCCAGCGCGTCGGCATTGCCGGTTTCGGCCGCATCGGCAGCACCATCGCGAAGCGGCTCTCGGGCTTCGAGGTGGAGCTGGGCTACTTCAGCCGCAGCCCGAAGGCCGACAGCCCGCACCGCCACTTCGCGAGCCTGAGCGCGATGGCCGACTGGTGCGACGTGCTCATCGTCATCCTGCCGGGCGGCGAGGCCACGCGCGGCATCGTGAATGCCGAAGTGCTGCAGGCGCTGGGCCCCAAGGGCTGGCTGGTGAACGTGTCGCGCGGCTCCACCGTCGACGAAGCCGCGCTGCTGCAGGCGCTCGAAGCGCGCAGCATTGCCGGTGCGGGGCTCGACGTGTTCCTCAACGAGCCGCGCATCGACCCGCGCTTCGCCGCGCTCGACAACGTGGTGCTGACCCCGCACCATGGCAGCGGCACCGAACAGACGCGCCGTGCCATGGGCGAGCTGGTGCGCCGCAACCTCGAGGCCCATTTCGCGGGCCAGCCTCTCATCACCCCCGTGGCCTGATTGCCCGAAGGAAAGAATCATGCGCTTGCGTTGTATGTGCCTCGTGATCCATGCCCCCGACGACCTGCGGCTGGACGAACAGGACGCCGGGGAAATCGGCCCCGGCCAGGTGTTGGTGAAGGTCGGCATGGGCGGCATCTGCGGCTCCGACCTGCACTACTTTCACAACGGCGGCTTCGGCACCGTGCGCATCAAGGAGCCGATGGTGCTGGGCCACGAGGTAGCCGGCACCGTGGTGGCGGTGGCGCCCGGCGTGGAGAGCGTGCGCATCGGCGACAAGGTGGCAGTCAACCCGAGCCGCCCCTGCGGCGCCTGCAAGTTCTGCCTTGAAGGCCTGCCCAACCAGTGCCTGGACATGCGCTTCTACGGCAGCGCGATGCGCACGCCGCACGTGCAGGGCGCGTTCCGCAACATGTTGCTGTGCGAGGCCACGCAGTGCGTGAAGGTGGCCGAGCATGTGCCGCTGCGGCTGGCCGCGCTGGCCGAGCCTTTCTCGGTGGGGCTGCACGGCGTGTCGCGTGCCGGGCCGCTGCTGGGCAAGCGCGTGCTGGTGTCGGGCTGCGGCCCGATCGGCGTGCTGGCCATCGCGGCGGCGCGCGCACACGGCGCGGCCGAGATCACCGCCACCGACGTGGTCGACGAGCCGCTGGCCATTGCACGCGCCATGGGCGCCGACCAGACCATCAACGTCGCGCAGGACAAGACCTGGGTGTCGCGCCATTCGGCCGACAAGGGCACCTTCGACGTGATGCTCGAATGCTCCGGCAACGAACGCGCGCTGCGCGACGGCCTGGAAGTGATGCGCCCGCGCGGCGTGGTCGTGCAGCTCGGCCTGGGCGGCGACGTGAGCATTCCGCAGAACATGGTGGTGTCGAAGGAGCTGAGCATCTGCGGCTCGTTCCGCTTCCACGCCGAGTTCGCGCTGGCGGTGCGGCTCATCAACGAAGGGCGGGTCGACCTGTCGCCGGTGGTGACGCACACCTTCCCGATGCTGAAGGCGCGCGAGGCCTTCGAGCTGGCGAGCGACCGCAAGCAGGCGATGAAGGTGCTGATCGACTTTGCGGGAGCGGAAGCGGCCGCCTGAGGTCGCTCAGGAGCTTTCCCGCTGCTCGACGCGAAACGGGATCAGCACCGTCTCCGCGGGCGGCCGGTGCCCGTCCCGCGTGCCGTCGATCACCCGCAGCAGCAGTTCGCCCGCCGCCGTGCCGATGCCCACGCAATCCACCGCCACGGTGGTGATGCGCGGATGGCAGGCGCGCGCGACCTCGAAGTCGCCGAAGCCTGCGATCGCTATGCGGCCGGGTACGTCCCAGCCCTGGCGCTGGCATTCCATCAGCGCGCCGAAGGCCGAGAGGTCGGACACGCAGAGCACCGCATCCACATCAGGCCACTGGCGCACGAGCTGCGCGATGGCCTCGCCCCCCTGCGCCATCGAGATCGGCGGCTGGCCGAAGCTGATGACGCGCCCGTCGGGCAGCCCCAGTTCTCGGATCGCCTGCGCATAGCCGCGCTGCCGGTCGGCGCCGCGCGTGTCGCGGTTCGAAGTGCCGCCGATGAACGCGATGCGCCGGTAGCCCTTGCCGTGCAGGTGCCGCACCATCGCTGCGGCGGCTTCCGCGTTCGAGAAGCCGACCGTATGGCCGATGGGCGTGGCGGGCAGGTCCCAGGTCTCGATCACCGGCACGCCGGCGGCCTGCAGCATGGCGCGCGCGGCGGGCGTGTGGGAGCCGCCGGTGAGGATCACGCCCTCCGGCCGGCGTGCGAGCATGGCGCGCAGCAGGCGCTCTTCGGTCTCCACGCGGTAGTCGGTGTAGCCCAGCAGCAGTTGCAGTCCGCGCGATTCCACCGCCGCGGCAATGCCCTGCACGGTCTCCGAGAAGTTGGAGTTGTTGAGCGACGGAATCAGCGCCGCGACGAAGCCCGAGCGCTTGCTGGAGAAGGTGCGCGCGGTCTGGTCGATCACGTAGCCCATCTCTTCGCAGGCCTGCAGGATGCGTTCGCGCAGCGCCTGCGATGTGACGCGGTCGCTGCCCACGCTGCGGTTGAGCGCGCGCGAGACCGTCATCTTCGACACACCGACGCGCGCGGCCACGTCGGCCATGGTGGGCGGGCGGGACAGAGGGGCGGAGGCTTTGGTCGGGGGCAATGGGCTCTCTCGGGAATCGGGTTCGAAGGCAGGCGGTGTGATGCGATACCGATAACGCGGGTATCGCCTGTCCGGATGCTACGAGAACTCCGGCGTTTGTGAAAACTCCAGAGTGAAATGCCTGTCGCTGAGCCTGCGGAAAACCCGGGTTACAGGTATCTGTTCGCGCCCGTTCACGTTCAGGCGCGCTCTTTCTTCAGCTGCCGCAGGGCGGCTTCGGCGTGCGTGATGAAGCGGCCGGTCAGCAGCGAGGCCGCGAAGTTGTCGTTGGTGACGGCGAACACGTCGAACGACGGCGCCTTGCGTATCGGCCGGAAGCTCAGCCGGTCGGTCATGCAGCCGCGCGCCGTGAGGTCGTCGACGATGGCCACGCCCGCGCCCGCCGCCGCCAGGGCGCAGGCGGTTTGGCCGGCGCGCACCTCGGTCTGCGCATCGGGCTGGCAGCCGTGCTGCAGGCACCAGTCGGCAATGATGCGGCCCTGCGGCGTGTCGGGGCTGAACGCGATCATGCGTTCGCCCAGGATGTCGGCCGGCTTCAGGGTGCGCCGCGCCTCCAGCGGGTGGCCCTTGGGAAACACGCCGGCCAGCGTCCATTGGCCGATGGTGCGCGCGTTGAGCAGCGGGTCGTCGATGGCCAGGGTGGAGATCGCCACGTCGGCTTCGTGCGCGGCCAGCCGCTTGACCATGTCGCGGGCCATCAGCACCTCGACGTAGAAACGGGCGGCGGGGAACTCGCGGCCCAGCGCCGTGAGCGCGCGCGGCACCATGTCGAGCCCGGTGCTCGGGCTGCACAGCACACGTAGCGTGAGCATCTTGCCGCTCTTGAGCGCCTGCGCGCAGTCATCGATGCGCGCGACGCCGCGATACACCTGCTCGACCTCGGCGAACAGCGCCTGTGCCTCCGGCGTGGCCTGCAGCTTGCCCTTGCGGCGCTCGAACAGGCGCAACCCCAGCTGCAGCTCGATGTGCGACAGCATGCGGCTGATGCCGGGCTGCGACACATGCAGCGAGCGCGCGGCATCGGTGACGGAGCCGGCCAGCATGACGGCGCGGAAGACTTCGATCTGTCGGAGGTTCATGACTTTGCCCCGTTCTTCGGCGTTGTTCGATAACGCGATGTTATGGGCTTGCGACGTGTTGGTATTTGCCGGCCGGGCGCGGCTTTCCTAGCATCGGCCTGTTTCTTCAGTCGATCAAAACCATAAGCAGAGGCATACAAGACATGGTTCACCGTCCAGTCGCGGGCCGGGGTGCGCGGGCACCCGGTGTCACACGCAGAAGCGTTCTCTCGGTCATGGCGCTCGGCGCCGCGGGCACCCTGGCCGCCGGCCCCTGGCACGGCGCCGGGGCCACCGAGGCATGGCCCACCAGGCCGGTGCGCATCATCGTGCCCTTCGCTCCGGGCGGCGGCGCGGACGGCTCGGCGCGCGTGCTGGCCGAAGTGCTCGCGCCGCAACTGGGGCAGGCGGTGATCGTGGAGAACAAGCCGGGCGCGGGCAGCGCCATCGGCGTGGCGGCGGCCCTGCAGAGCCGCGACGGCCACACGCTGCTCATGGGCAGCAACAGCATGGTGATCAACCCGGCGCTGAACCCCAAGCTCGCATACGACGTGGCGCGCGACTTCGACGCCATCGGCATGGTTTCGCAGCAGCCGCTGGTGCTGGTCGTGCCGGCCGAATCGAAAGCGATGACGGTGGCCGACCTCGTCGCGCAGGCCAAGGCGCAGCCGGGCAAGCTCAGCGCGGGCAACAGCGGCACCGGCACGCTGGCGCACCTGACGGCCGAGCTGTTCGCGCAGGAGACCGGCACCTCGCTGGTCAGCGTGCCCTACAAGGGCGAGAGCGCGCTGATGCCCGACCTGATCTCCGGGCTGGTGTCGATGGGGTTCCTCAACCTGCCGAGCGTGATCGTGCACATCCGCTCTGGCCGGCTGCGCGCGTTGGCCGTTTCTTCGGCACAGCCCGTGGCCGAACTGCAGGGCGTGCCCACCTTTCGCAGCCTGAAGCTGCAGAGCCTGGAGGTCGAGGGCTGGGCCACGCTGGTCGCGCCCAAGGGATCGATTCCGCCCGAGGGGCTGGCCCGGCTCGAGAAGCTGCTGGCCGCGTCCTTGCAGTCCGATGTGGTGAAGAAGCGCTTCACCGCGCTGAGCCTCGAACCGTTCACCAGCGGTCGCGAGGCCACGGCCAAGTACCTCAAGGCAGAAGGCAGCCGTTGGGGCGAGGTGGTGAAGAGCCGCGGCATCCAGCTGGAAAACTGAAATGAACGACAGCACGAATCAGGGCCGGGCAAGCAGCCGCATGGTCGAGGCCGACGTGGTGGTGTGCGGCGGCGGCGTCGCCGGCACGATGGCGGCAGTGGCGGCGGCGAGGCAGGGCGCGTCGGTCGTGCTGGTGGAGCGCTACGGGTTCCTCGGCGGCAATGCGACGGCCGGCGCGGTGGCGCAGTTCAACAGCTGGCAGACCGGCAACGGCCGCAAGGTGGTGGCGGGGCTGGCAGAGGAGGTGGTCGATCGGCTGCGGCGCTACGGCGGGGCTCGCGCGCACGAGACCTTCGTGATGTCCACCGGGCATCGCATGGACCGCGTCGAATACGCACCCGAAGTGCTCAAGCTGGTGCTCGACGACATGGTCGCCGAGGCCGGCGTGCGGCCGCTGCTGCATGCCAGCCTGCTCGACGTGGCGTGCGAGGACCGCCGCATCGAGTGGGTGAGCGTGCTGACCAAGGGCGGGGTGCTGCACCTGCGCCCGGGCGTGCTCGTCGATGCGTCGGGCGACATGGATGCGCTGAAGCGGGCGGGTGCGCGCTTTCTCGAACTCGGCGATGGCGAGGCGCTGCAGCCGGCGACGATGATGTTCCGCTTCGGGCCGATCGACTTCGAGCGCTTCGGTGCGCTGTCGAAGGCCGAGCTTGCCGAACTGGCGGCGCTCGGCTTCTCGCAGGGCCGCCTGGCGCGCGCGGCGCTGCATTCGAGCCGCGACCCGTATTCGGATGACGGCTGGTTCAACATCAGCCGCCTGGGCATCGACGCCACCGACCCGATGGCGCTGGGCGCCGCCGAGATCGAAGGGCGGCGCCAGGCGTGGAAGGCGGCGAGCTTCCTCGCGGATGCGGTGCCCGGCTGCGAGCGCGGTCGGCTGCGGGCCTTCGGCACGCAGGTCGGCGTGCGCGAGACGCGGCGGATGGAGGGCGACCATGTGCTGACAGCGGCCGAGCTGCTGGAGCCGGTGCAGTTTCCCGACGCGATTGCCGCGGGGGCATACCCGATCGACATCCATCCGGCGACGGGCGGTGCGCTGCACTACGTGCCGATGGACGGTGACCACGCCTACCAGATCCCGTACCGCAGCCTGGTGCCGAGTGCGCTCGACAACGCGCTTGGCGTGGGCCGCGGCATCTCGGCCAGCCACGAGGCGCTGGCGGCGATCCGGGTGATGACCATCTCGATGGCGGTCGGGCAGGCCGCCGGCATTGCCGCGGCCATGGCCGCCAGGGCGGCGGAGGGCGGCATGGGGGCGCAGGTGCGGAAGGTGCGGGTGCCGGCCCTGCGCGAGGCGCTGCTGCGCGGCGGCGCCGTGCTCGGCTAGCGCCGCTGGCAGCCTGGCGTCAGAGCCAGTTGCCGGTCTGCGGCATCTGCACCTTCTCGGCCGGGTCGTCGCTCGTCACGAACGAGCCGATGACGACGCTCAGGATCGAGATGAAGATGCTCGCGAACAGCGCGGTCCAGAAGCCGGATACGCGGAAGCCCTTCACCAGCGCGGCCACCAGAAGGATCATCAGGGCGTTGATGACCAGCAGGAACAGGCCGAGCGTCACCAGCGTCAGCGGCAGCGTGAGCACGATCAGCAGCGGCTTGACGATGGCATTGGCCAGGCCCAGCAGCAGGGCAGAGACCACCAGCGCGCCGGTGCTCTCGAACTTGATCCCCCGAAACAGATGGCTCGCCACCCAGAGCGAGATGGCCGTGATGGCCCAGTGGATGAGAAAAGGGGCCAAGTTGTTAAACATCTCTGGGGGCTCGTGATTCGTGGAAAGAGGGGCCGGCCATTATCCGTGGCCGGCCCCGCCGACGTTTTCTCTTGTTACGCGATGAAACAACGGACGACACCCCGTTAAGATCTGACCTCTTGGTGCCCCGTGCAGAAGGGGCTTTTTTTGTGGCCGGATAACAAGGGTCATCACCATATGGCCAATGCGTCGATCGCGAGCTTGACACCCGCCCCGGCTTCAGCCGACGAGGCCGAATCATGGGTGCGCGGCGAGCTCATCCGCAGCCTGATGCGCTCCGCGCGCGGCTCCTACTTCGTCTCGGCCGCGCTGATGCCGGCCATGGTCGGCCTCAACTGGGCCTACATACCGCGGTGGGAACTGATCACCTGGCTGGTGGCCGGCCTCATTGCCACGGCCTGCCGGGCCTGGGGCGCGCAGGTCTATGCGGTGCGCTATGCCGGGCGCAGTGCCGCGGCGCAGCTGCAGTTCACCGAGCGCTACGGCTTCGTCTGGGGCACGAGCGCGGTGGTGTGGGGCTTCTCGGTGCTGCTGTTCTTCGAGCGCACGCCGCAGGCCAACCAGTTCATGAGCTGGCTCATCGTGGCCGGCGTGGGCACCTTTCCGCTGAACGGGCTGGCGCTGCATCCGCCGCTGCTCAAGCGCTACGTCAACACGCTGTTCATCACGATGCTGGGCGCCGTGGTGATCCGGCTGTCGGGGATCATGCTGCAGCACCCCCAGTTCCAGTACAGCTACCTGATGCCGATCCTTCCGATCCTGCACTGGTTCCTGCTGCTGCGGGCCGGGCGGCACATCTACGAGACGGCGCGCAACAGCCTCGAGCTGCTGTTCCACAACCACATCCTGATCAAGTCGCTCACGCAGCAGCGGCAGGCGGCAGTGTCGGCCGTGGCCATGAAGAACCGCTTCCTGGCCAGCGCCGCGCACGACATGCGGCAGCCGGTGCTGGCGCTTTCGCTGTACGCCGACTGGCTGCGCAACGAGCCCGAACTGGTGCTGGAACTCGCCCCGAAGATCGTGCGCGCCACGCATGCCGTGAATGCACTGTTCGACTCGATGTTCGACCTGGCGCGCATCGACTCGGGCCAGGTGCGCCTGCACGTCGAGCGCGTCGACGTGCCCGAGCTGCTGCACGACCTGGAGCTGCAATATCGCCCGGTGGCCGAGAGCCGCGGGCTGGACTTCCGGGTGCATGTTTGCGAAGGCTCGTTCCTGACCGACCCGATCCGCGTGCGCCGCATGATCGGCAACCTGCTGGCCAACGCCATCAAGTACACGACCGAAGGCGGCGTGCTGCTGGCCGCGCGGCAGACGCGCGACGGCCTGCGCGTGGAAGTGTGGGACACCGGCATCGGCATCGCGCCCGAGCATCTGCGCGACGTGTTCCTGGAGTTCTACAAGGTGGCCGACCATGCCGGCACCTCCGACGGCTTCGGTCTAGGCCTGGCCATCGTCGCGCGGCTTTCGCACGTGCTGGGCCACCCGGTGAGCGTGCGGTCGCGGCTGGGCAGCGGCAGCGTGTTTCGCGTGGCGCTGCATGACGCGGACGAGGCGGTGGCGCAGGCGCGGGTGACTGCGTCGGGCGGTTGAGGGAAAGAGCTGCCGCCCCAAAGCAAAAAACCGCGCAGCGCGCGGTTTTTTTATTCCAGAAACATCGAGGAACCGGCTCCGCCGGGCCTCAGGTGTTGCCCCCTGCAAGGGGGAAGGAGAAGCGGCACGAAGTGCGCGAAGCCTGGGGGTTAGCCTGATTCAACCCGACAGCAGCCCGTTTGTGCGCGCATAGTGCAGCGCCTGTGTCCGGCTCTTCACGCCCAGCCGGCGGAACAGCCGCCACAGGTGAACCTTCACCGTGTGCTCGCTGATTTCCAGGTCGGTGGCGATGTCGCGGTTGCTCATGCCCTTGTCGAGCATGGCGATCAGCTGCGTCTGGCGCTTCGACAGCTTGCCGCTGTTGGCGGCCGGCGGCTCGTCGGCTTCGTCTTCCGAACCCGCCATCAGCAGGCCGCGAAGGGCGGCCGCCAGCTCGTTGGAGCTGGCCGATTTCTCGATGTAGGTGTCTGCACCCGCCTCGATGCAGGCATCTTCCATGTCGGCGGCCGGTGCCGCCGAATACACGGCGATCGGCACGTTGGGATAGACCTGCTTGACCGCGATCACGCCCGACACGCCATTGGTGTCCGGGAGCTTCAGGTCCAGGCAGAAGAGGGTGGGGGCGCCGCGCTGCTGGACAGAGCCCGCGAGCTTGTCGAGGCGCTCGAGCTCGACGATGTTCTCGGCCGGGCGCAAGCGCCGCAAGACCATCACGATCGCGTCGCGCATCAGGGGGTGGTCGTCGATGACATAAATGCTCATGTTTTCTTCCTTTGTGATCGCACCGTCTTCTCTCTTCCTGCTCGCCGGCGGGTAGGCCGGCGGGTTCAGCCGGATCAACTCCCTTGGTTCGTGGGCGTTGCCTCGGCCAGTACCTCCAGCGCCTCGGTGACGGCGCGTGTTCCTTCTGTGTCGATTGGTTCAAGCTGCCCGGCCAGTGCGGCCAATGCAGCGCCGCGCTGCGCCTGCAAGACCGCGATGGTACGGCCCGCCTCTTGCGGCGAGGTGAATCCACGGCTCTGGAGCAGGGTTTCGCCGCGCGCATCGAGCAGCTTGAAATAGAAGAGGCCGTCGGCCTTCTCGCGGTATTGCTTGAAGCTGGGCTTCGCGACCTTGGCCGCCTTGGCGCCGCCCTTGTCCTTGCCGGCCGCGAGATTGCGCAGGCCGACCGCATGGCGCAGCTCGACCATGAAGGGCTTCGACAGCGCGCGTGCCTTCTCGGCACCGATGAGCAGGAGGCGCTCGATCTCGGCCGGGTTGTTCATGAGCGCGTCGTAGCGCTCACGCAGCGGCGCCACCTCGAGGTCGATGCGCTCGAACAGCAGCTGCTTGGCATCGCCCCAGCCGATGCCGTCGGCATAGGCTTTGCGGAGCATCTCGGTCTCGTCGGCGTCGGCAAAGGCCTGGTAGATCTGGAACAGCGCGGAGCCTTCGGTCTCCTTGGGCTCGCCTGGCGCGCGCGAGTCGGTCACGATGCTGGTGATCTGCTTGCGGAGGTACGCGCGCGGCGCGAACAGCGGGATCGTGTTGTTGTAGCTCTTGCTCATCTTGCGGCCGTCGAGGCCGGGCAAGGTAGCGACGGCATCGTCGATCTCGGCGTCGGGCAGCGTGAAGTGCTCGCCGTACTGGTGGTTGAAGCGCTGCGCCATGTCGCGCGCCATCTCGATGTGCTGGACCTGGTCGCGGCCCACGGGCACCTTGTGGGCGTTGAACATCAGGATGTCCGCGCCCATGAGCACCGGGTACATGAAGAGGCCGGCCGTGACGTCGGCGTCGGGGTCTTCGCCCTTGGCGACGTTCTTGTCGATCTGCGCCTTGTAGGCATGCGCGCGGTTGAGCACGCCCTTGCCGGTGACGCAGGTGAGAAACCAGGTGAGCTCGGGAATCTCGGGAATGTCGGACTGGCGGTAGAAGGTGACGTGCTCGGGGTCGAGGCCGCAGGCCAGCCAGCTGGCGGCGATCTCGAGGGTGGAGCGCTGGATCTTTGCCGGCTCCTGTACCTTGATGAGCGCGTGGTAGTCGGCCAGGAAGAAGAAGCTCTGCACACCGGGCGCGACGCTTTGCCGCACCGAATGGCGGATCGAGCCGACGTAGTTGCCGAGGTGGGGCGTGCCCGACGGGGTGATGCCGGTCAGGACGCGCAGGGGAGCTTTGGAAGACGGGGACATGGAACGACGAGGGAACTTAGCGCAGCAGTGCCACGAGCGGAATGAGGATGGTGTTGATGATGGCGTAGCCCGCAGCCATCAAGGGCTGCAGCCAGAACTTGCTGAGAACGCCTGCCAGCACCAATGCCATCACGATGAAGAAGCCGTAAGGCTCGATGCGCGCGAGAAAATTCTGCACGGGTCCGTTGGGCAGTAGCCCTGCGAGGATGCGTCCTCCATCGAGTGGTGGAAGCGGGAACAGATTGAAGGCCCACATCACGAGGTTGACGAGCACACCGCCCTGAGCCATTTGTACGAAGAAAGGTTCGTCTACTCCGGTTGCGCGCAACAAGACGAAAAGGACCGCCCAAGCCAACGCCATCGCAAAGTTTGCAACGGGTGCCGATAGCGACACCCAGAGCAAGTCCCGCTTCGGATTGCGCAGATTGCGCGGGTCGAAAGGAACCGGCTTGGCATAGCCGAACAGAAAGGCGCCCGAAGTTGCGAAGTACAGCACTATCGGGATCAGCAGCGTGCCGATCGGATCGATGTGCTTGATCGGATTGAGCGTGAGCCGACCCATCATGGCTGCGGTCTGATCGCCGAAGTGGCTTGCCACGCGGCCTCGGACAACGGCGGGTACCGTGATGGCGAACAGCACTGGCAACGCCAGTATCAGGACGGTTTGAATCTGACTTGTAATATCCACCGCCGGATTGTGTCAGACATGGCATGCGATTCAGTCCGATTTCAGAGGCCCAGCACGGCCAATGCCCCGCGCCCCTGGCGCACCACGACAGGGTCGTCGCCAGTGCCCATGGGCGTGAGGTCGACCACCGTGGTGGGCTGCGAGGGGCAGGCCCCGGCATCGATGACGGCGCCGATCTGCTTCTCGAAGCGCTCGCGGATGGTCTGTGCGTCGTTCAGTGCCTCGGTCTCGCCGGGCGCGATCAGCGTGGTGGCCAGCAGCGGCGCGCCGTGCAGCGACAGCAGCTCCAGCAGCACCTTGTGGTCGGGCACGCGCAGGCCGATGGTCTTGCGCTGCGGATGGCTCACGCGGCGCGGCACTTCCTTGGTGGCTTCGAGCAGGAAGGTATAGGGGCCGGGCGTGGCGGCCTTCAGCAGGCGATATTGCTTGTTGTCGACGCGTGCGTAGTTGGCCAGTTCGCTCAGGTCGCGGCACAGCAGCGTGAGGTGGTGCTTGTCGTCGACCTGCCGGATGCGGCGAAGCTGGTCGACTGCGTCCTTGTCGTCGAGGTGGCAGGCCAGGGCGTAGCTGGAGTCGGTGGGCACGGCCACGATCTCGCCGCGCTCGAGCAGCGCGACGGCCTGCTTGAGCAGGCGCTGCTGCGGGTTCTCGGGGTGGACTTCGAAGTACTGGGCCATTGGAAATATCTCCGGATCAGGATTCCGCGGGTTCGATCGGCACGCGCCGCTCGCGCACGGTGAGCCATGCGCCGGCCGCGCCGCACACGGCGATCATTGCCATGCCGATTAGCGAGAAGCGGTCGGGCACATGGGAAAAGACAAGCCAGCCGCCCAGCATCGCAAAGGCGATCTGCGCATAAAGATAGGGCGTGAGCGTGGAGGCCGGCGCGCGCTGGTAGGCCAGGATCAGCATGAAGTGGCCCACCGTACCCATGAACCCCATGAGGCACAGCAGCGCCCACCATTCCCACGAAGGCAGCGCGGTCCATGCGAAGGGCACCACCAGCGAGGCGATCAGCGTGCCGACCCAGCCGGTGTAGAAGTGCATGGTCAGCGGGTTCTCGGTCTGCGCGAGCTTGCTGGTGAGCACCTGGAACCAGGCGTTGGTCAGCACCAGCCCCAGCGGCAAAAGAATGGCCCAGCTGAACGTGCCGCCGCCCGGCCGCAGGATCACCAGCGTGCCGGCGAAGCCGCCCGCCACCAGCGTCCAGCGCAAGGGTGACACCTGCTCCTTGAGCGTAGTGGCGGCCAGCAGCGTGATGACCAGCGGCGCGATCAGCACGATCGACGTGAACTCCGCCAGCGGCATGTAGCGCAGGCTCAGGAAAGCGAACACGCTCGACGACAGCAGCAACGCACCGCGCAGCGCCTGGTAGCGCGGATGCCGCGTGCGCAGCAGCGCGGTGCCGTGCAGCGGCAGCAGCACGATGGTGGTCGCCACGGCCTGGAATGCATAGCGGAACCACACGCCCATGAGAATCGGCACGCCGAGGGTGGAGAACTTGGTGGCGGTGTCGAGCGTGGCGAAGCAGGCCACCGCCAGCAGCACGAGGCCGATGCCCGCGAGGATGCGTTCCGACTCGACGCTGCGGGCCCTTTGTGCCGCCGAGCGTGCACTGGCCAGCGCAACGGTTGCCGCGTTGTCGATGCCGGGCCCGGGGCTCTGGCTCACTGCTGGATGCGGTGGCCGAGCAGTTCCCACACAGGAGTGAGCGCGCCGGGCAACGGCGGCAGCTTGCCGAGATCGCAATGGCTCTCGTCGGGACTGTGGAAATCGCTGCCGCGCGAGGCGGCGAAATCGAACTCGAGCGCCTTGTCGGCGTACTCGACATATTCGGCCGGCGTGTGGCTGCCGGTGACGACCTCGATCGCCTGGCCGCCGTGCGCCTTGAATTCGAGGAACAGCGCGTATTCCTCGTTGGCCGAGAACTTGTAGCGGCCAGGGTGCGCGATGACGGCGATGCCCTTGGCGGCGGTGATCCAGTGCACCGCGTCCTTCAGCGAGGCCCAGCGATGCGGCACGTAGCCGGGCTTGCCCTCGGTGAGGAACTTGCGGAACACCTCGGGCGTGTCGCGGCAATGGCCCTGCTCGACCAGGAAGCGCGCGAAGTGCGTGCGCGAGATGAGTTCGGGGTTGCCCACGAACCTGAGCGCGCCTTCGTAGGCGCCATGGATGCCGACCTTGGCCAGCCCCTCGGACATTTCCTGCGCGCGCTTGCCGCGGCCGCCGCGCGTGTCGTAGAGGCCCTGCGTGATGGCCGCGTCGTCCGGGTCGAAACCCAGGCCGACGATGTGCACGGTCTCGCCCGCGAAGGTCACGGAAATCTCGGTGCCGGTGAGGTAGCGCATGCCATTGGCGCGGGCTGCCGCGGCGGCGCGGTGCTGGCCGCCGATTTCGTCGTGGTCGGTGAGGGCCCAGAGCTCGACCCCGTTCGCGGCCGCGCGCGCGGCCAGTTCTTCGGGCGTCAGAGTGCCGTCGGAGACCACGGAGTGGCAGTGAAGATCGGCATTGAGGATGGAGGACACCCCACCATTCTAGGGGCTATGGAACATCGGTGCGGGCGCATGGATGCTATGCACGACGCTACTAAATAAATAGCATTACTGGCCCGCTGCATGCGGCTCAGCGCTTCTTGCGAAAAGCCGCCCAGGCCGCCACCGCGGTGAAGCTTGCCACGATGGCGACAACGATCCAGAAGCCGTGTTTGTGATCCGCGAGCGGAATGCCGCCCACGTTCATGCCGAACAGGCCGGCCAGGATGTTGATCGGCAGCGCCAGCACAGTGACCACCGTGAGCACGAACAGGCTGCGGTTGTTGTCCTCGTTGACGTTGGCGGCTATTTCTTCCTGCAGCAGCTTGATGCGCTCCTGCAGCGCCTGCATGTCGCGCAACACTACCGAAAACTCTTCCGTCGAGCCGCGCAGTTCCTGCACGTCGGGTTCGGCCATCCAGGCGGGTGGCCCCTGCAGCAGGCGGAAGAGCGCGGCCGGCTCGGGCGCCAGCAGCCGCTGCAGCCGCACCAGCAGCCGGCGCAGCACGCCGAGCCGCGCGCGCTTGTGGTCGAGGCGGCCGGCCAGCAGCTCGTCTTCGATGCGGTCGATGCGCGAGGTGACGCCGCGCACGATCTTCACCAGCACGTCGGCCTGCGCGCGCAGCAGGTGTTCGAGCAGTTCGGTGCTGGAGCGCGGCGCGTCGCCTGCCTTCACGGCCGTGCGCAGCGCATCGACCGAGCGCAGCGGCTTGGTACGTGCCGTGACCACGAGGCGCGGGCCCACGCTGATCCACAGCGTGGAGATGTCCGAGGGCTCGAAGCTGAACTCGAAGTGCACGTCGTTGATGACCGCGATCAGCGAGTCGTCGGCGCGTTCGATGCGCGTGGAGGGCAGCCCTTCGTGCAGCGTCTCGTAGAAGGTGTCGGAGAGGTTCGCGTGCCGCACCAGCCAGCGCTCGGCGTGCGCATGGCTCAGGTTGAAGTGCAGCCAGACGTACGGCGGGTTTTCTTCGGCGCACTCGCTTTCGCGCTGCTCCGCCAGCCATGCCGCGGCCTGGACGGAGTCGATGGCCCGCGCGGGCTCGGGCGCCGACGCGTCGAACAGGTAGCCGGAGATCAGTCCGGCTTCGTCGCCGCCGTAGGACTGGGCGGCGAGATCATGAAATGCCGACAAGATGCGTGATTCAGAAGATACGAGTGAAAAGCCAGTAGAGCGAACCCGACAGCAGCATCGCCACCGGCAGCGTGAGCACCCAGGCCAGTGCGAGGTTGCGCAGCGTCGACATCTGCAGGCCCGAGCCGCTGGCCGTCATGGTGCCGGCCACGCCGGAGGACAGCACGTGCGTGGTCGACACTGGCAGGCCGTACATGTCGGCCGCGCCGATGGTGATCATGGCCACCACTTCGGCCGAGGCGCCTTGCGCGTAGCTCAGGTGCGTCTTGCCGATCTTCTCGCCCACGGTCACGACGATGCGCTTCCAGCCGATCATCGTGCCCAGGCCCAGCGCAATGGCCACAGCGACCTTGACCCACAACGGGATGAAGCGCGTGGCGGTGTCCAGTTCTTCGCGGAAGGTGCCGACGCGCAGCTTGGTCTCGTCGTCGAACTTGGCGGCGCCGCTTTTCTCCAGATGGCGGATGGCTTCGGAGGCCAGGTACATGTCGTTGCGCACGTTGGCCACGGAATCGGCAGGCACGCCGGCCAGCGAACCGTGTGCCTTGACCTGCTGGCCGATGCTGCCGGCAGCGGCGGCCAGGGCGGGCACGACCGAGGCATTGAACTCCCGCGTGCGCACGTAGGTGGAGAGCGTCTCGCGCGCTGCTTCGGGTTGCAGCGCGGGCAGGGAGGTCGGCACGCTGCGGTTCAGCGCGGTCTGCGCCATCTCGGTCACCGCCACGAACTTGATGGTCTCGTTGGCGGGCATCGCGCGGTTCAGCGCGTAGGCCATCGGCACCGTGCCCACCAGGATCAGCATGATGAGGCCCATGCCTTTCTGCCCGTCGTTCGAGCCGTGCGCAAAAGATACGCCGGTGCAGGTAAGGATGAGCAGGCCGCGGATCCACCACGGCGGCGGCTCGCTGCCCTTGGGCTCCTCATACAGTGCGCGGTTCTTCACGAAGGCCCGCAGCGCCAGCAGCAGCAATGCGGCGCAGCCGAAGCCGACCATCGGCGACAGCAGCAGCGAATAGCCCACCTTGGTGGCCTGTCCCCAGTCGACGCCGCTGGTGCCGTCGCGGCCGTGCATGAGCGCATTGGCCACGCCCACGCCGATGATCGAGCCGATCAGCGTGTGCGACGACGATGCCGGCAGCCCGAGCCACCACGTGCCCAGGTTCCAGATGATCGCGGCAATCAGCAGCGCGAACACCATGGCAAAGCCGGCGCTCGAGCCCACCTGCAGGATCAGCTCCACAGGCAGCAGCGCGATGATGCCGAAGGCCACCGCGCCGCTGGAAACCAGCACGCCCAGGAAGTTGAAGAAGCCCGACCACACCACCGCGAAGTTGGGCGGCAGCGAGTGTGTGTAGATGACGGTCGCCACGGCGTTGGCCGTGTCGTGGAAGCCGTTGACGAACTCGAAGCCCAGCGCAATCAGCAACGCCACGCCCAGGAGGATGTAGGGAACCCAGGTCGTGACCGGCACGCCGGAGGCGGTGACGTCGCCCACCAGGCTCCAGGCCGTGAACAGCAGGCCGGCGGCCAGCAGGCCCACGAAGGTGATCAGCGTGAGCGGACCGGGCTTGGCGTCGAGTTTCGGCCGGTGCGCAGCAGGCGCGGACGGCAACTCGGCATGCGGGGCTGCAAGCGTGTTCATGGACGATTCTGGGGTGTTGGAATGGCTCCAGATGGTGTTCGCCGCGTGTGACAACTACATGTCAACGGCGTCAAGACCGTCATGTAGTCGTCATACAGGGCGAGCAGCATGCCTTTTCGCCTTATTTCAATCCTTTTCTCCTGCTGCCCCACCATGCTGACGAGCGCACTTCCCGACCATGAAGAACTGATGCAACGCATCGCCCGCGACCTGATCGACAGCTACGACGAAGAGCTGGAACTGGAGATCGAAGACCGCAACATCGAGGGTCTCGACCCCTCGTCCAGCACCAGTGCCGCCACCGACAAGGCAGCCCGGCAGGCCTACTTCAAGGAACTGTTCCGCCTGCAGGGCGAACTGGTCAAGCTGCAGGACTGGGTGCAGCACGGCAAGCAGAAAGTAGTCATCCTGTTCGAGGGCCGCGACGCGGCCGGCAAGGGTGGCGTCATCAAGCGCATCACCCAGCGGCTGAACCCGCGCGTGGCCCGCGTGGCCGCGCTGCCGGCGCCGAACGACCGCGAACGCACCCAGTGGTACTTCCAGCGCTATGCCGCGCACCTGCCTGCAGCCGGCGAAATGGTGCTGTTCGACCGCAGCTGGTACAACCGCGCCGGCGTCGAGCGCGTGATGGGCTTCTGCACCGACGACGAGTACGAAGAATTTTTCCGCACCGTGCCCGAGTTCGAGAAGATGCTCGTGCGTTCGGGCATCAAGCTCATCAAGTACTGGTTCTCCATCACCGACGACGAGCAGCACATGCGCTTCCTCGGCCGCATCCATGACCCGCTCAAGCAATGGAAGCTGAGCCCCATGGACCTGGAGAGCCGCCGCCGCTGGGAGGAATACACCAAGGCGAAGGAAATCATGCTGGAGCGCACCCATATTCCGGAAGCGCCGTGGTGGGTGGTGCAGGCGGTCGACAAGAAGAAGGCGCGCCTGAACTGCATCAGCCACCTGCTGGACCAGATGCCGTACAAGGAAGTGCCGCATCCCCCGGTCGAACTGCCCGAGCGCGTGCGCCATGCGGACTATCTGCGCCAGCCGGTGCCGGCCAGCATGATCGTGCCGGAAATTTACTGACCCCCAGGCTTCGCGCACTTCGTGTCGCTTCTCCTTCCCCCTTGCAGGGGGCAACACCTGCGGACCGGCGGAGCCGGATCCGCGGTGTTTCTGGACTGGGCCGTGGAGCGGTTCTTGGTTGGTGAGCGCTTTGCCTTCACACTGCACCATGGCCCGTCGTTCTACCGCTTCCGTTTTTGCCCGCGCTTATGAGCGCAACCTCAAGGCGCTGACCCGGCTCACGCTGAGCAGCAGCAAGCGCGTGGCGGGGCAGGTGCAGCGCGCGACCGCGAAGCGGCTGAAGCCGCCGCCGGGGCGTGGTGATTGGCTCAGTGGCGTGGCGATAGGGGCGGGCGGGGCCCGGGGCTATCACCTTTTCCGGCCGGCCGGGCTGCAGCTTGCGCCCGGCGAGAAGCTGCCGCTCATGGTCATGCTGCATGGTTGTGGCCAGACTGGGCGTGACTTCGCGGCCAGCACGCGCATGAACGCGCTTGCGGTGCGCCAGCGCTTCTTCGTTCTTTACCCAGAGCAGGACCGGTTGGCCCATCCGCAAGGCTGCTGGAACTGGTATGAGCGCCGCTCCGGCAAGGCCGACGCTGAGGCCGCCACGCTGATGGCCGCTGTCGACCAGGCCTGCATGCTCTACCCGGTGGACCGCGACCGCGTGGCGCTGGCCGGCTTGTCGGCCGGTGCCAGCATGGCGGCGCTGGTCGCCACGCGCTACCCGAATCGTTTCCGCGCCGTCGTCATGCATTCGGGCGTTGCGCCCGGCGCCGCCAAGTCGTCTGCCACCGCGCTCGGCGCGATGCGCGGGCAGAACGTGCCGCCCATGCCGGTGACGGCCGTCGGCAAGGCGATGGGCGCCGCGGCCGTCTTCACCACGCTGCCGCCGATGCTGGTGCTGCACGGCGACGCCGACGCGGTGGTCGCGCCCAGCAATGCCGTCAGCAGCGCGGCGGTTTGGGCTACTGCCATGGGCGCGCAGCCGGGCCAGCCGCGCGACATGCAGCGCGGCAAGCGCCGGCCCATGCGGGTGACCGACTTCAAGCGCAAGGGCCGCACGCTCGTCACGCTGTGCGAGATTGCCGGCCTGGGCCATTCATGGAGCGGCGGCGCATCGAAGCTGCTGTTCAGCGACCCGAACGGGCCCGACGCCACGCGAATGACCTGGGCCTTCGCCAGCGCGCAGTTCAAGGCCGCGGCAAAGAAGGCCTGATCCGGCGACACTGGAGCGACATGGCCGCCGATCTGCAACAACTGACCCAGGCGCTGCGCGAATTCGCGAGCGAGCGCAACTGGGAAGAATTCCACTCCCCCAAGAACCTCGCCTCGGCCCTTTCCGTGGAGGCTGCCGAACTGCTCGAGCACTTCCAGTGGCTCACCGAAGCCCAGAGCCGCAACCTCCCGCCCGAGAAGCGCGCCGAGATCGGCACCGAGATCGCCGACGTCTTTCTCTACCTGCTGCAGCTTGCGGACAAGCTCGGCATCGACGTGGTCGAGGCGGCGCGCAGCAAGATGCTGGTCAACGCCCGGAAATACCCGCCGCCGCTGCCGCCAATTGCCTGAATACCTCCGTGTACGCCACCCGGCGTATTTCACCTTCGTGGTGCATTCCGCAGACTCCTCTCCACGCCAGCCAAGCGCTGTCGACAAGGTTCAACCAACCCCGGAGCAGGAGTCCACATGCAACGTCGTTTCACACTCAAGGCGCTTACCGCCGCCGTCGCGCTGGCCAGCATTTCTGCTGCGCCCGCATTTGCCGCCGACACCATCAAGGTCGGCGTGCTGCACTCGCTGTCGGGCACGATGGCCATTTCGGAAACCGTGCTGAAAGACACGGTGCTGATGGCTATCGACGACATCAACAAGAAGGGCGGCGTGCTGGGCAAGCAGCTCGAGCCCGTGGTGGTCGACCCGGCCTCCAACTGGCCCCTGTTCGCCGAGAAGACCAAGCAGTTGCTCGGCCAGGACAAGGTTTCGGTGATCTTCGGCTGCTGGACTTCGGTGTCGCGCAAGTCGGTGCTGCCGGTGGTCGAGGAAATGAACGGCCTGCTGTTCTACCCGGTGCAGTACGAGGGTGAAGAACTCTCGAAGAACGTGTTCTACACGGGCGCCGCGCCCAACCAGCAAGCCATTCCGGCCGTCGATTACCTGATGAGCAAGGAAGGCGGCGGCGCCAAGCGCTGGGTGCTCCTGGGCACCGACTACGTGTACCCCCGCACCACCAACAAGATCCTGCGCGCCTACCTCAAGAGCAAGGGCGTGAAGGAAACGGACATCGACGAGAAGTACACCCCCTTCGGCCACAGTGATTACCAGACCATCGTTGCCGACATCAAGAAGTTCTCGGCCGGCGGCAAGACGGCCGTGGTGTCGACCATCAACGGCGACTCCAACGTGCCCTTCTACAAGGAACTGGGCAACGCCGGCCTGAAGGCCAAGGACGTGCCCGTGGTCGCCTTCTCGGTGGGTGAGGAAGAACTGCGCGGCGTGGACACCAAGCCGCTGGTCGGCCACCTGGCCGCCTGGAACTACTTCATGAGCCTGAAGAACCCGACCAACACGGCATTCATCAAGGAGTGGAGCGAATACGCCAAGGCCAAGAAGATCCCTGGCCACATGGACAAGCCGCTCACCAACGACCCGATGGAAGCTACCTGGATCGGCATCCACATGTGGAAGCAGGCCGTGGAGAAGGCCAAGTCGACCGACACCGACAAGGTGATCGCGGCCATGGCCGGCCAGACCTTCACCGCGCCCTCGGGCATCGTGTCGAAGATGGACGAGAAGAACCATCACCTGCACAAGAGCGTGTTCATCGGCGAGATCAAGGCCGATGGCCAGTTCAACGTGGTGTGGAAGACGCCGGGTCCGGTGAAGGCCAAGCCGTGGAGCCCGTACATCGAAGGCAACGACAAGAAGCCGGATTACCCGGCTGGCAAGTCGATGTAAGTGTGTTTCTCCCTCCCCCGCTGGGGGAGGGCAGGGGTGGGGGCTGACGGCGGTCGATCCGGTCACAGCGCCTGAGCGTGCGCCGCGTGCCCCCACCCCAACCCTCCCCCGGAAGGGGAGGGAGCCAACCCAACTTCCATTCTCAACATGCTTCGACGAACCCTTCACTGCGCACTCGCCGCCATGCTCCTCATGGCATCGGCCGCCTACGCGCTGACCGCCGACGAAGCCCGGGCCATCGCGTCCGGCGAATCCGAAGCCCGCATCGCCGCGCTCAACAAGGCCGTGCTCACGGCCGACGACAAGACCGCCGCCTTCATCCAGGCCATGTCCGACGACGCGGTCAAGTACACCGAGGACAAGGTCTTCGTGATGAAGGACGACAAGGGCTACGACCCCGTCACCGGCGCCGAGCTGAAGGTGCCCGACACCGCGGAAGATGTCGTCAACAACAACCTCATGCGCGGCGCGCTCGATGCCGCGCAGGCCGCGCTCAAGCTCACGAGCAAGGACGACGCGGTGCGCGCCGAAGCCGCGCAGGCGCTCTTCAAGGAGCCCGACGAATCGCGCGTGCCCATGGTCGAAAAGGCGCTGGCCGCCGAGACCAACCCCAAGATCAAGGCGCAGCTCGAACTGGTGCGCGCCGCCAGCATGCTCAGCAGCGCCGACAAGGCCAAGCGCCTCGTCGCCGCCAAGGAACTGGGCAACAACCGCAACCCCGACACCAAGCTGCTGCTCAACCAGCGCTTGGCCGACGAGACCGAGGCCGACGTCAAGGCCGCCATCGTCGCGTCCATCGCCAGCATCGACGGCTCGCTGGTCTGGGGCGACCGCATCAACGCCGTGTTCAGCGGCATCAGCCTGGGCTCTGTGCTGCTGCTCGCCGCGCTGGGCCTGGCCATCACCTACGGGCTGATGGGCGTGATCAACATGGCGCACGGCGAGCTCATGATGATCGGTGCCTACGCCACCTACGTGATGCAGGGCATCTTCCAGAAGTACATGCCGGAGGCAGCCTTCGGCTGGTACCTGGTCGCCGCGATTCCCGTGTCCTTCCTCGCGTCGGCGTTGGTGGGCGCGGTGCTGGAGCGCGGCGTGATCCGTTTCCTCTACGGCCGCCCGCTCGAGACGCTGCTCGCCACCTGGGGCATCAGCCTGATGCTGCAGCAACTGGTGCGCTCGCTGTTCGGCGCGCAGAACGTCGGCGTCGAGAACCCCGGCTGGATGAGCGGCGGCTTCACCATGCTGAGCAACGTCACGCTGCCGTGGAACCGCATCTGCATCATCATCTTCGCTGCCCTGGTGTTGCTGGCGATGGGCTGGCTCATCGGCAAGACGCGACTGGGCCTCTTCGTGCGCGGCGTCACGCAGAACCGGCCGATCGCCTCGTGCATGGGCGTGAACACCGCGCGCATCGACACCTACGCCTTCGCGCTCGGCTCCGGCATCGCGGGCCTTGCCGGCTGTGCGCTGAGCCAGATCGGCAACGTCGGCCCCGACCTGGGCCAGAGCTACATCGTCGACAGCTTCATGGTGGTCGTGATGGGCGGCGTCGGCCAGCTCGCGGGCACCGTGTATGCGGCGCTGGGGCTGGGCATTCTCAACAAGTTCATCGAAGGCTGGGCGGGCGCGGTGCTTGCCAAGATCGCGGTGCTCGTTTTCATCATCATCTTCATCCAGAAGCGGCCGCAGGGCATCTTCGCAATGAAAGGCCGGAGCGCTGAGGCATGAGCAAGGTCGTACTTCCAACCAAGGGGCCGCTGCTGAGCGGCAAGGGCTGGACGGCCTTCTTCGTCGCACTCGTCGTGGTGTGCGCGGTGGCGCCCGTTCTCAACATGTGGGTGCCGGTCGACAGCCCGCTGCACATGAGCGACTACGCGGTGGCGCTGGTCGGCAAGATCATGTGCTACGCCATCTGCGCGCTGGCCATGGACCTGATCTGGGGCTACACCGGCATCCTCTCGCTGGGCCACGGCCTGTTCTTCGCGCTCGGCGGCTACATGATGGGCATGTACCTCATGCGCCAGATCGGCCGCGACGGCAACTACAAGAGCGACCTGCCCGACTTCATGGTGTTCCTCGACTGGAAGACGCTGCCCTGGCACTGGACCTTCAGCGACAGCTTCATCGCCACGCTGATATTGATCGTCGCGGTGCCGGGCCTCATCGCCTTCGTGTTCGGCTTCTTCGCGTTCCGCTCGCGCATCAAGGGCGTGTACTTCTCGATCATCACGCAGGCCATGACGTTTGCGGCCATGCTGCTGTTCTTCCGCAACGAGACCGGCTTCGGCGGCAACAACGGATTCACCGACTTCAAGCGCATCCTGAACATTCCGATCGCCACGCAGGAAATGCGCATGACGCTGTTCGCGCTCACCGGCGCCACGCTGCTGGGCTTCTTCCTGTTCGCAAAGTGGCTCATCGGCAGCAAGTTCGGCCGCGTGCTGCAGGCCATTCGCGATGCTGAAACGCGCGTGATGTTCTCGGGCTACAACCCGCTGCCCTACAAGCTCACGATCTGGGTCATCTCCGCCATCATGTGCGGCGTGGCCGGCGCGCTGTACGTGCCGCAGGTCGGCATCATCAACCCGGGCGAGATGAGCGCGGCCAACTCCATCGAGATCGCCATCTGGGCGGCGGTGGGCGGGCGTGCGACGCTCATCGGCCCCATCATCGGCGCCTTCATCGTCAACGGCGCGAAGAGCTGGCTGACCGTGGCCTACCCGGAGTACTGGTTGTACTTCCTGGGTGCCTTGTTCATTGCTGTCACGCTGTTCCTGCCGAACGGCATCGTGGGGTTGGTGCGCAAGTGGGTGTCGAGGGAGAAGAAATCGGTGCCGCCCGAGCCCGTGCAGGACGCTGCTCGGCGCTCGGTTGCGGCGGAGCAGGGCGTCGAGCCCGATGCGCTGGCCTCGCTGCCAGCGGACGCGAAGGGAGCACGCGCATGACGCCCGACCTGATGGAAGCGGGCGCCGAGCGCGCCGCACGCGCCAGCGGCATTCACTACGTGAGCGGCAGCACAGAGTCGGGCGGCCGAGCCGCCGACTTCGGCCGCCATGTCACGCCCGGCGAGGTCGACGTCACGCACGGCCGCATCCTGTACCTGGAAGACGTGAGCGTGAGCTTCGACGGCTTCAAGGCCATCAACAAGCTGTCGCTCGACATCGCGCCCGGCGAACTGCGCTGCATCATCGGCCCCAACGGCGCGGGCAAGACCACGATGATGGACATCATCACCGGCAAGACCCGGCCCGATTCGGGCACGGTGTTCTTCGGCAGCACCATCGACCTGCTGCGCCACCGCGAGGCGGAAATCGCGCAGCTAGGCATCGGCCGCAAGTTCCAGAAGCCGACGGTGTTCGAGCACCTGACGGTGTTCGAGAACCTCGAGCTCGCGCTCAAGACGAACAAGGGCGTGCGCGCGTCGATGCTGTTCAAGCTCGATTCGGCGCAGAGCGACCGCCTGGCCGAGGTGCTGGAGACCATCCACCTGGCCGACAGCGTGTCGCGCCTGGCCGGCAACCTGAGCCATGGCCAGAAGCAGTGGCTGGAAATCGGCATGCTGCTGATGCAGGACCCGAAGCTGCTGCTGCTCGACGAGCCAGTCGCCGGCATGACCGACGAAGAGACGGCGCGCACCGCGGAGCTGTTCCTCACCCTCAAGGGCAAGCATTCGCTGATGGTGGTGGAGCACGACATGAGCTTCATCCGCACCATCTCCGAGATCGTCACCGTGCTGTGCGACGGCTCCGTGCTGGCTCAGGGAACGCTTGATGAAGTGCAGGCAGACGAACGCGTGATCGAGGTTTATCTTGGGCGCTGAGGCCGTTGTTGTCCGGGGCTCGGCGACGGGGGCTGTCCCTTTGGTCGGCCGACGTCACCGGCCCTTCGGGCTCCCCTGCGCTGCTCGCGACGGGCGGGGTCTCGCAGAACTCGCTCCGCTCAAACAGCTGCGAGCCCTGATCCGCCCGCCGCTGCGCTGCTCGGCGGTGCCTCAACGGCCGCCCAAAGGGACAGCCCCCGTCGCCGTGGTCAGAGCCGTGCCGCGTACCGGGCGCTCCCCAAACGAAACCAGAGAAGGAGCCCATAAATGCTGACAGTAAAAAACATCCACCAGTACTACGGCGGCTCCCACATCCTCAGAGACGTGAGCTTCGAGGCAAGGTTAGGCAAAGTCACGGTGCTGCTGGGCCGCAACGGCGTAGGCAAGACCACGCTACTTAAATCGTTGATGGGCCTGGTCCCCATCAAGAGCGGCAGCATCGAACTCGAAGGCAAGCCCATCCACAAAGCGACACCCTACGACAGGGCCAGAGCCGGCATCGGCTTCGTCCCCCAGGGCCGTGAGATCTTCGCGAGGCTCACCGTAGAAGAAAACCTGCGCATGGGCCTGGCCTACAAGAGCGGCAGCACGCCCATCCCTTCGGAGCTGTACGACCTGTTCCCCGTGCTCAAGCAAATGATCAACAGAAGAGGCGGCGATCTTTCGGGAGGGCAGCAGCAGCAGCTTGCCATCGCGCGCGCCCTGGCTCCCAAGCCCAGGCTGCTCATCCTCGACGAGCCCACCGAAGGCATCCAGCCCAGCATCATCAAGGACATCGGCCGCGTCATCCGCATGCTGGCCGACCGCGGCGACATGGCCATCGTGCTGTGCGAGCAGTACTACGACTTCGCCCAGGAACTGGCCGACGACTACCTCGTGATGGAGCGCGGCGAGGTCATCGCGCGCGGTCTCGGCAAAGACATGGAAGCACAGGGCGTGCGCCAGCTGGTGGCCATCTGAGCCTTGCCGCCAGGGCCTCGCGGCCATGTGAGTACAAGGTCTTCGGCAATTCCGTATCGGCGGAATTTCAGGGTTAACCCTAAAATCGGGCTTTGCCCGCTGCTGCCGGGCACCTCCAGGAGCCTGGCCTTGAACGCCTCCCCAGCCGCGCCGGACAGCGCGGACACCGACATTTCCTCCTTTTCCCTGCCTTCCGGCAAGCCCGCCAACTTCCTGCGCGCGGTGCTCGCGCTGGGCGTCGGCGGCTTCGCCATCGGCACCGGCGAATTCGTCATCATGGGCCTGCTGCCCGAAGTCGCCAAGGACATCGGCGTGAGCATTCCGCAGGCCGGCCACGTCATCAGCGCCTATGCGCTCGGCGTGGTCATCGGCGCACCGGTGCTCGCGGTGCTCGCCGCCGGCTGGCGCCGCCGCGCGCTGCTGATCGCGCTCATGGCCGTGTTCGCGGCCGGCAACTTCGCCAGCGCCATCGCTCCCAACTACCTGCTGCTGAACCTGTTGCGCTTTGCCGCCGGCCTGCCGCACGGCACCTACTTCGGCGTGGCCGCGCTGGTGGCCGCCACGCTCGCGCCACCGGGGCGGCGTGCGCGGGCCGTGGGGCTCGTCATGCTGGGGCTCACCGGCGCCACGCTGGTCGGCGTGCCCATCGCGGCCTGGCTGGGCCAGATCTTCGGCTGGCGCGCGGCCTTCGTCTTCGTCGGCGTGATCGCGCTGGTGGCGATCGCGCTGCTTCGCCGCGACATCCCGGACATGGCCCCGGCCGCCGGCGCCAGCCCGTGGCGCGAACTCGGCGCGCTCAAGCGCAAGCAGGTGTGGTTCACGCTGGGCATCGGCGCCATCGGCTTCGGCGGCATGTTCGCGGTGTTCAGCTACATCAAGCCCACGCTGATCGAAGTGGCCGGCATGCCGCTGGGCGGTGTGCCCTTCGTGCTGGCGCTGTTCGGCCTCGGCATGGTCATGGGCAACCTCGTGGGCTCGCGGCTGGCCGACAAGTCGCTCATGCGCACCATCGGCGGCCTGCTGGTCTACGCGGCGCTGGTGCTCGCGATGTTCACCTTCGCGGCCCACAACATGGTGACCGCGTCGATCAACGTGTTCCTCATCGGCACCACCGTGGCCATCGGCCCGGCGCTGCAGATCCGCCTGATGGACGTGGCCGGCGACGCGCAGACGCTGGCAGCAGCGCTCAACCACTCGGCCTTCAACATGGCCAACGCGCTCGGTGCATGGCTCGGTGGCGTGGCCATTGCGGCCGGGCTGGGCTGGACTTCCACCGGCTGGGTCGGCGCGCTGCTCGCGCTGGCAGGCATGGGCGTGTTCGGCTGGGCGATTGCCAGCGCCCGCGCCGACGCGCGTCAGCGGCCGGCGGCCATCGCCTGCTGAGCCATCGGCGCCCGCCCATTCCCACGGGCGTGTCGCCGCACATCGCGCAGCACTTCGCCGGCATGGCCAGCGGCGTGGTGGTGGTGCAGGGGCCGGGCGAGGTCATGCTGTTCGATCCCGCCGCGCAAGATCGCCGTGCAGCACGTGGCCTTTTCGGAAGGCGCGCACGCCGGTGCCTCGACGCACGTGGCCATCCGCAACTTCGCCTTCGAGCCTGCACAGATCACCGTCAAGGCAGGCGAGCGCGCGACATGGCAGAACGACGACGGCGCGCCGCACGGCCTGGTGTTCAAGGACGGTTCGGTGGGCGTCGACCTGCTGCTGCCCGGCAAGGCTTTCTCCCGCGCCTTCGACAAGCCGGGCGTGTACGACTACGTCTGCTCGGTGCATCCGTACATGACTGCACGGGTCACGGTGGCAGTGCGGTAGTGCCGGCCGCGGCCGGCTTCACCGGGCCGTTTGACCGCGCCGTTTGACAGGTCAGAGCGAACCGGACGACATTGCCGGGATGATCGATTTCAACGTGAACGCCGCCGCGTGCAAATGAAGAACGCGGCAATTCAGAAGCTTTCCCGCCGGCACCTGCTGTTCAGCGGCCTTGCGGCCGCTTCGATGGGCCATCCCTTCCTGAGGTTGAACGCGCAGCCAGCGTCGCGGGCGCTGTTCACGCTGGGCGTGGCCTCGGGCGCGCCGACAGCCGACGGCTTCGTGCTCTGGACGCGGCTGGCCCCCGAGCCCCTGCAAGGCGGTGGCATGGGCGATGCCCCGGTGGAGGTGCGCTGGGAAGTCGCCGACGACGAAGGCTTCAGGCGCGTGGTGGCGAAAGGCGCGGCCACCGCCACGGCCGAGTTCGCGCACTCGGTGCATGTCGAGGTGCGGGGCCTTTCTCCGGGCCGCTGGTACTGGTATCGCTTCACGGCCGGCGGCGCTCGCAGCCCAGCCGGGCGCACGCGCACCACGCCCACCGAGACCGACGAAGCCTCGCAGCCGCTGCGCTTCGCCTTCGCCTCCTGTCAGCACTACGAACAGGGCTACTACGCCGCCTACCGCGACATGGCCGAGCAGCCGCTCGACTTCGTCGTGCACCTTGGCGACTACATCTACGAAAGCTCCCGCGCTTCGCACCAGGTGCGGCGCCACGAGGGCGGCATTCCCACGCAGCTGGCGCAGTTCCGCGACCGCTACGCGCTCTACAAGGCCGATCCGCAACTGCAGGCCGCGCACGCCGCCTTCCCCTGGCTCGTGACCTGGGACGACCACGAGGTGGCCAACGACTACACGAACGACGTGTCGCCGCGCACCGCCGATCCCGCGCAGTTCCTAGCGATTCGCGCTGCCGCTTACCAGGCCTGGTACGAGCACATGCCGGTTCCCGCCAGCATGCGCCCGCGCGGCGCCGATGCCACCATCTATGGCCGCCACCGCTTCGGCCGCATGCTCGACGTGCTGCTGACCGACGGGCGCCAGTACCGCTCGCACCACGCCTGCCTGGCCGGCCGCAGTGCCTCGCCGCTGGCCGATTGCGCCGATCGCCTTTCGCCCGCGCGCAGTCTCTTCGGCGCGCAGCAAGAGGCATGGCTGGCACGCGAGCTCGCGGCACCGCCCGCGCGCTGGACCGTCATCGCCCAGCCCACGCTGCTGGCCGAGGCCGACCGCAAGCGCGGCCCGGAGCACGGCTACTGGATGGACGGCTGGGACGGCTACGCCGCCGCCCGCGCGCGCCTGCTCGACGGACTGGCAGCGCACAAGGCGCGCGGCGGCAATGCGCTGGTGGCCAGCGGCGACGTGCACGCCTTCTGGGCCGCCGACCTGCGGCAGGTCGATGTGCAGCAGGGGCCGTTGGTCGCGACCGAGTTCGTCGGCGGCGCCATCACCTCCGAAGGGCCGAGCGCCGCCAGCGTGGCCAACATGCTCGCGAAGAACCCGCACCTGCGCTACGGCCGGGCCGACAGGCGCGGCTACGCGCTCATGACGCTCGACGGGCGCGGCTGCGCGGTCGAGTTCCGCGCGGTGGAAGACGAGAAGACGGCCGACTCGCCGGTCGGCACCATGGCCCGTTTCTCGGTAGAGCGCGGCGCGCCCGGCGTGCATGCGGAAAGCACCTGAAAGCGCCACCCGCCTGCAGGATTGCGCGGCCGTGCCTATGATGGCCGCCGCCCCTTCCATCCTCATTTCTCATCACCCCCTGAGCGAGAACCGAACACCATGAGCATTCCCACCACCCGTCTCGGCCGCACCGGCCTCACCGTGTCCCGCCTCGCGCTCGGCACCATGACCTTCGGCCTGCAGACCGACGAGACCGTGTCGCACCAGATCCTCGACAAGGCGGCCGAAGGCGGCATCAACTTCCTGGACACGGCTGACGTGTATCCGCTCGGCGGTACGGTCGAGACCACCGGCCGCACGGAAGAAATCATCGGCCGCTGGCTGCAGAAGCAGGGCCCCACGGGCCGCCGCCGTTTCGTTGTCGCCACCAAGGCGGTCGGCAAGGTCGGCCCCAACAGCTGGGACCAGGGTGCGTCGCGCAAGCACCTGCTGGACGCCATCGACGCTTCGCTCAAGCGGCTGCAGACCGACCACGTCGACCTGTACCAGCTGCACAGCGACGACCGCGAGACGCCGCTCGAAGAAAGCCTGGAGGCGCTCGACGTCATCGTGAAGTCGGGCCGCGCGCGCTATGTGGGCGTGTCGAACTTCCTGGCCTACCGGCTGGCTCGCGCGCTGGGCAAGGCAGAGCTGCACAAGCTCACGCGCTATGTGTCGGTGCAGCCGCGCTACAGCCTGCTTTTCCGCGAGATCGAACGCGAGCTGCTGCCGCTGGCGGGCGAGGAAGGGCTGGGCGTGATTCCCTACAACCCGCTGGCCGGCGGCCTGCTCACCGGCAAGTACAAGGCCGGCGCCAAGCCCGAGGACAACACCCGCTTCACGCTCGGCACCGCGGGCAACATGTACCAGGACCGCTACTGGAACGAGCGCAGCTTCAACACCGTGGCGCAACTGCACAAGCTGGCGGACGAAGCCGGCGTGCCGCTGGCCACGCTGGCCGTTGCGTGGGTGATGGCGAACCCGCTGATCACCGCGCCGCTGCTCGGCGCGAGCCGGCCCGACCAGCTCGATGCGACGCTGGCGGCTGCCGAATACAAGCTCGATCCGGCGCTGAAGCAGAAGCTCGACGAGTTGACCGCGGAATATCGCAAGGGCGACGCGCCGCGCTGAATGGTGTTTCTCCTTCCCCCGCTGGGGGAAGGCCGGGATGGGGGCAGGCAGAGCGCTCGATGGGACGCCGCCGTGCCCCCACCCCAACCCTCCCCCAGCGGGGGAGGGAGCAAAACGCAAACTGTCAGAACTGTCAGTTAGTCGACAGCGAGGGGTTTGAAGGGGTTGCCTAGAGTGGCCCCATCATGGTCCTCCCTGACGCACCCCCCCTATCGCGCGCGGCCCTCGCGCTGGCCGTCCTGCTCCTTGCGGGGTGCGCCGTCGGTCCTGACTACGCCCGCCCGCAGATGGACGTGCCGACCGCCTTCAAGGAAACCGGCGGCCCCTGGAAGACCGCCGCGCCGCAGACCATCGACGCCAACCATCCCTGGTGGGACGCCTATGGCGACAGCACACTCGGCGCGCTGATGGTGCAGGCCAACGCGGCCAACCAGAACATCCGCGTTGCCGAGGCCCAGTACCGCGAGGCGCAGGCCGTCACCGCCGCGGCGCGCGCCAACTTCTTCCCGACCGTCGGCCTGAATGCCGGGGCCGTGCGGGCGCAGAGCAACAGCACCGGCGTCGTCAAGCTGGGCACCACCGACACGCTGGGCCTGGGCGCGAGCTGGGAACCCGACCTGTGGGGCTCGGTGCGCCGCTCGGTGGAGGCCGGTACCGCCAGCGAGCAGGCCAGCGCCGACGACCTGGCCGGTGCGCGCCTGAGCATCCAGACCACGCTCGCGCAGGACTACCTGCAGATCCGCGTCATCGACCTCGAGCGCGACCTGTATGCCAGCACCACCACCGCCTATGCCAAGGCGCTCGAACTCACGCAGCACCAGTACGCCGCCGGCACCGTGCTGCGCTCCGACGTGGCACTGGCCGAAAGCCAGCTCAAGACCGCGCAGGCGCAGGCGGTGGACCTCGATGCGCAGCGCGCGCAGCTCGAGCACGCCATCGCCGTGCTGACG
The DNA here is from genome assembly GCF_977011995.1 of Variovorax durovernensis. NCBI lineage: Bacteria > Pseudomonadati > Pseudomonadota > Betaproteobacteria > Burkholderiales > Comamonadaceae > Variovorax > Variovorax durovernensis. The sequence goes on from NZ_CDRNCW010000001.1 coordinate 1,800,883, forward strand.
GGGCAGGCGCCGGCTTCGTTCTCGCTGCCGCCGCTGGAGTCTTCGGGCCAGCCGCAGACGGCCGAGTCGCTTTCCTCGGCCTCGGCGCTGCATGTGCAACTGCCGGTCTCGCCCACGGGGCTGCCGTCGGAATTGCTCGAACGCCGGCCCGACATCGCCGGCGCCGAGCGCCGCGTGCAGGCCGCCAACGCCAACATCGGCGTGGCCAAGGCGGCGTACTACCCGCAGATCACGCTCAGCGCCAGCGGCGGCTTCAGCGCGGCCAGCCTTGCCACGCTGTTCAATACGCCCAGCCGCGTGTGGTCGCTGGGCGCGGCACTCGCGCAGACCGTGTTCGACGGTGGCCTGCGCAAGGCCCACACCGACCAGGCCGTGGCCGCCTACGACGTCTCCGTCGCCCAATACAAGCAGACCGTGCTCGGCGGCTTCCAGCAGGTGGAAGACAACCTGGCCACCCTGCGCGTGCTCGACAGCGAATCGACGCTGCAGGCCGACGCCGTGCGCGCCGCCCAGCTCGCCGAGCGGCTGGCCCTGGCCCAGTACCGCGCCGGCACGGCCACCTACCTGAGCGTGGTGACGGCGCAGACGCTGTCGCTCACCAACCAGCGCACCGCCGCGCAAGTGCTGGGCCGGCAGCTGGCCGCCAGTGTCTCGCTGATCGCGGCCACGGGTGGCGGCTGGAGTGCCGCCGATGCCTTCGCAAGCGCCGACAAGATTTCCAGGAATTGATGCCATGACGACCACACCCACCACCGCCACCGGGCACCCTCTGTTCCAGCGCCGATCGACCTGGCTCGCCACCGCCACGCTCGTACTGGTGCTGGGCGGCGGGGCCTGGGCGCTCACCCACCAGTCCGCCCATGCCGCCAAGCCCGAGGCCGCCCAGGCACCGCCGCCGGTGCAGGTGACCACGGCGCGCGTCAAGCAGCAGGAAGTGCAGGTCTACCGCAGCGGCATCGGCACCGTGGCCTCCATGGCCACCGTCACCGTCAAGGCCCGCATCGACGGGCAGCTCGACAAGGTCGGCTTCGTGGAAGGGCAAGACGTCAAGGCCGGCCAGCTGATCGCGCAGCTCGACCCGCGCACGCTGCAGGCGCAGCTTGCGCAGGCGCAGGCCACCAGGGCGAAGGACCAGGCCACGCTCGCCAACGCCCGCGCCGACCTCAAGCGCTACACCACGCTGATCGCGCAGGACGCCGCCACGCAGCAGCAGCTCGACACGCAGAAGGCGCTCGTCAACCAGCTCGAAGCCACCGTGCAGAACGACGCCGCGCAGGTGAAGTACGCCGAGGTGCAGCTGAGCTTCACGCGCATCTCGTCCCCCATGGACGGCCGCGTCGGGGCGCGGCTGGTGGACCCCGGCAACATCGTGCATGCGGCCGACACCAACGGGCTGGTGGTCATCAACCAGATCGACCCCATCGCAGTGCAGTTCACGCTGCCCGAAGACGCGGTGCAGGACATCAACCGCCTGCAGCAGAAAAGCAGCCAGCCGCTGACGGTGGTGGCCTACGACCGCAGCGGCGCGCAGATGCTGGGCACCGGCAAGCTCATCTTGCTGAACAACCAGATCGACACCACAAGCGGCACCGTGCAGCTCAAGGGCAGCTTTGCCAACCCGCAGCATTCGCTGTGGCCCGGCCAGTACGTCAACGTGCGGCTGCAGCTCGACCGCCGGCCCGATTCGCTCACCGTGCCCGCCGCCGCCGTGCAGCGCGGCCAGGACAGCACATACGTCTGGGCGGTCGATGACGAGAACAAGGTCAGCAACGTGCCGGTGCATGTGGTGCAGATTGCCGACGGCACTGCCGTGATCGACAAGGGCCTGAGCGCGAACCAGCGCGTGGTGGTGGACGGCCAGTACAAGCTCAAGCCCGGCGCCACCGTCATCGAGCCGCCGCCCGCGCAGAAGGGCGCGGCCGGTGGCGGCGCCGACGCCAGGAAGCCCGCAGGCGGGAGCAGCAATTGAGCATTTCCGCCACATTCATCAAGCGCCCCATCGGCACCACTCTGCTGGCGCTGGCCATACTGCTGGTCGGTGCAGCGGTGTTTCCGCTGCTGCCGGTGGCGCCGCTGCCGCAGGTCGACTTTCCGACGATCCAGGTCTCTGCCAGCCTGCCCGGCGCCAGTCCGGAGACCATGGCCTCCAACGTGGCGCAGCCGCTGGAGCGCAACTTCTCGCTGATCGCGGGCCTGTCGCAGATGACATCGACCAGCGGCCTGGGCAACACCCAGATCACGCTGCAGTTCGACCTCGACCGCAGCATCGACGCCGCCGCGCTCGACGTGCAGGCCGCCATCAACGCGTCCACCGGCCAGCTGCCGGCCAACCTGCCGAGCCCGCCCACCTTCCGCAAGGTGAACCCGGCCGACGCACCCATCCTCATTCTGTCGGTGCAGTCGAAGACGCTGCCGCTGACCGAGGTGAACGACTACGCCGACAACATCCTCGCGCAGCAGATCTCGCAGATCTCGGGCGTGGGCCTGGTCAACATCGGTGGCGTGCAGAAGCCGGCCGTGCGCATCCAGGTCGACCCGGCCAAGCTCGCCGCGCTGGGCCTGAGCCTGGAAGACGTGCGCACCGTGCTCTCGTCGGCCACCGTGAACGCACCCAAGGGCACGATCGACGGGCCGAACCAGAGCTTCACCGTCTACACGAATGACCAGCTTCTGAAAGCGCAGCCCTGGAACGACGTGGTGCTGGCCTACCGCAACGGCGCGCCTATCCGCGTGCGCGATCTGGGCGTGGCGGTCGACGGCCCCGAGAATTCCAAGATTGCCGGCTGGGCCTACGCCGGTGCCGCCGCGCCTGCCGGCAGCAACGTGCAGAACGGCCGCTCCATCGTGCTCGCCATCACCAAGCAGCCGGGCGCCAACGTGATCGAAACCGTGGACCGCATCAACGCGGCGCTGCCGCGGCTGAAGGCGTCGATTCCGCCGACCATCGACGTCAACGCCATCATCGACCGCACGCAGACCATCCGTGCCTCGGTGAAGGACGTGGAGTTCACGCTGCTGCTGACCATCGCGCTGGTGGTGGCCGTGATCTTCGTGTTCCTGCGCAACGTGCCGGCCACGCTCATTCCCAGCGTGACGGTGCCGCTCGCGCTGCTGGGCACGGTGGCGGTGATGTACCTGCTGGGCTACAGCCTGGACAACCTCTCGCTCATGGCGCTGACCATCGCGGTCGGCTTCGTGGTGGACGACGCCATCGTGATGCTGGAGAACATCTACCGCTACGTCGAAGAGGGCATGACGGCGATGGAGGCCGCCTACAAGGGCGCGGGCGAGATCGGCTTCACCATCATCTCGATCTCGGTGTCGCTGGTGGCGGTGTTCATTCCGCTGCTGCTCATGGGCGGCATCGTGGGGCGCCTCTTCCGCGAGTTCGCGGTGACGGTCACGCTGACCATCGTGGTGAGCGTGATCATCTCGCTCACGCTGACGCCCATGCTGTGCTCGCGCTTCCTCAAGAACGAACACGGCAGCAAGCACGGGCGGCTGTACCTGCTGTTCGAGCGCGGCTTCGACGCCATGCTCAACGGCTACAAGCGCGGGCTGCACGTGGTGCTGGACCACCAGTTCATCACGCTGATGGTGTTCATTGCCACGGTGGCCGCCACGGGCGTGCTGTTCGCGGTGATTCCCAAGGGCTTCTTCCCGCAGCAGGACACCGGCTTCATCTCGGGCTTTGCCGAGTCGGCGCAGGACGCTTCCTTCGCGTCGATGAACGCCCGCATGATCCAGCTGGCCGACGTGGTGCGCAAGGACCCCGACGTGACCGGCTTCGGCATGAACGGCAGTTCTTCCACCTACAACACCGGCAACTTCTACATCAGCCTGAAGCCCAAGGACGAGGGCCGCACCGCCACCGCCGACGAGATCATCACGCGGCTGCGCCCGCAACTGGCCAAGGTGCAGGGCGTGAACCTGTTCCTGCAGGCCGGGCAGGACATCCGCGTGGGCGGCCGTGCTTCGCGCACGCAGTACCAGTACACGGTGACCGACGCCGACCTGGACGAGCTCAACACCTGGGCGCCCAAGCTGCTCGCGCGCTTCAAGCAACTGCCCGAGCTCACCGACCTGGCCACCGACCAGCAGAACGCCGCCGCGTCGGCCGTGCTGACCATCGACCGCGACCGCGCATCGAGCTTCGGCATCACGCCGTCCACCATCGACGCCACGCTCTACGACGCGATCGGCCAGCGCCAGGTGGCACAGTACTTCACGCAGCTCAACAGCTATCACGTGGTGCTGGAGGTAACGCCCAGCTTGCAGCAGGACCCGGCGCTCTTCAGCAAGCTCTACCTGAGCTCGCCCATCACCGGGCAGCAGGTGCCGCTGTCGACCTTCGTGAAGGTGGACACCAGCAAGACGGCTTACCTGTCGATCAGCCACCAGGGCCAGTTCCCGGCGGTGACGATCTCGTTCAACCTCGCGCCCGGCGTGGCGCTGGGCGACGCGGTGAACGCCATCAACAAGGCGCAGGCCGACATGGGCCTGCCGCAGTCGCTGACCGGTTCGTTCCAGGGTACGGCGCAGGCCTTCCAGGATTCGCTGGCCTCGCAGCCCTACCTGATTGCCGCGGCGCTGGTGGCGGTGTACATCGTGCTGGGCCTGCTGTATGAGAGCTACATCCACCCGCTGACGATTCTCTCGACGCTGCCTTCTGCCGGCGTGGGGGCGCTGCTGATATTGATGGCGGGCGGCTACGACCTGAGCGTGATCGCGCTCATCGGCATCATCCTGCTGATCGGCATCGTGAAGAAGAACGGCATCATGATGATCGACTTCGCGCTCAAGGCCGAGCGCGAGCAGGGCATGTCGCCGCAAGACGCCATCTACCAGGCCTGCCTGCTGCGCTTCCGCCCCATCATGATGACGACCATGTGCGCGCTGCTGTCAGGCCTGCCGCTGATGCTGGGCCACGGCTCCGGCTCCGAGCTGCGCCGCCCGCTGGGCTACGCGATGGTCGGCGGGCTGATACTCTCGCAGGCACTCACCCTGTTCACGACCCCGGTGGTCTACCTGTACCTCGACCGCGCCCACTACTGGTACCTGAGCCGCAAGGAAGCGCGCAAGGCCCGCAAGGCCCGAAACGCCGAGAAGGAAGGCAAGGCCCCGGTGCCGGCCGAGGCGCACTGACGAGCGCCGGCCGACACCATGGACAGGGACGGAGACAAAGAAAAAGACGCCATGAAGATCCTGATTGTCGAAGACGAGCTGAGAACCGCGGACTACCTCTCCAAGGGTCTGACGGAGCAGGGCTGTGCCGTCGACATGGCACACAACGGCATCGACGGCCAGCACCTGGCGCTCACGCACGACTACGACGTGATCGTGCTCGACGTGATGCTGCCGGGGCAGGACGGCTTCTCGGTGCTGCGCGCGCTGCGCGCCGTGAAGCAGACGCCGGTCATCATGCTCACCGCGCGCGACCGCGTCGAAGACCGCATCAAGGGCCTGCACGAAGGCGCGGACGACTATCTCATCAAGCCCTTCTCGTTCCTTGAGCTGCTGGCACGGCTGCAGGCGCTGAACCGGCGCGGCCGCAAGCAGGAGCCGATGCAGCTGCGCATTGCCGACCTGCAGATCGACCTGCTGGCGCGCAAGGCCCTGCGTGGCAACACGCGTATCGACCTCACCGCCAAGGAATTCGCGCTGCTGGCCGTGCTGGCCCGGCGCCAGGGCGAGATCCTGTCGAAGACGGCCATCGCCGAGCTGGTGTGGGACATGAACTTCGACAGCAACACCAACGTGGTCGAGGTGGCCATCAAGCGGCTGCGCGACAAGATCGACGTGCCCTTCAGCCCCAAGCTGCTGCACACCATCCGCGGCATGGGCTACGTGATGGAGGTGCGCGACGGAGACGGCGCCGTCGAAGGGGAGGGTGCCGCCCCGTGAAGCGTTCCATCACGGCGCGGCTGGTGCTGATGTTCGCGGCGGTGGCGCTGGCCACCTTCGCGCTCACCGGCGCCGCGCTGCACGGCGTGCTGGCGCGCGAGCTCGACCGGCACCAGTTCGACGAGCTCAAGATCGGGCTCAAGAACATGCAGTACTCCATCGAACGGGTCGGCACCGTCGACCGCTGGGCCCGCGTGCAGGCCAAGATGGACACGCTCACGCCCGAGGATGGCAGCGTGCGCTTCTGGGTGCTGTGCGACGACCCGCGCTTCCAGTACGGAAAGGGCCTGGCCGAGATCCAGCGCATGAGCCATGACGCCGACGGCCGCGGCAGCATCCTGCTGCCGGGCCGCAGCGAGCCGCTGCACACGCTGTCGGTCCACATCGAGCCGCTGCTGGACCGCCCGGCCGTGCGGCTCATCGTCGGCAGCGATTCGGCCCCCTACGCCCACACGCGGCATGCGTTCCTTACCGCACTGGTGGCGCTCGGGCTGGGTGCGGTACTGGTGGTGGCGCTGGCCGGCTACTGGATTGCCCGCGTCGGGCTGCAGCCGGTGAAGCAGCTGTCGCGCGAGGCGCAGGCACTGCGGCCCAAGACGCTGTCGCAGCGGCTGCGCTCGGAGGCCTTGCCGGTGGAGCTGTCGGCGCTGGCCGAAGCCTTCAACGGCGCGCTCGCCCGGCTCGAAGAAGCCTACGGCCAGCTGGAGGCCTTCAACGCCGACGTGGCGCACGAGCTGCGCACGCCGCTGGCCAACCTCATCGGCAGCACGCAGGTGGCGCTGTCGCGCCAGCGCAGCGCCGGCGAGTTCCAGGAAGTACTGCAGGCCAACCTCGAAGACCTGGAGCGGGTGCGCTCCATCGTCAACGACATGCTGTTCCTTGCGCGCGCCGACCGCGGCGAGGTGGCCACCGGCCTGGTGCTCACGCCGGTGGCTCAGGAAGTGCACAAGACCATCGAGTTCTTCGAGTTCGTGCTCGACGAGACCCGTACGCAGGTGTCCGTCGAGGGCGACGTGCACACCGAGGCCCGGCTGGAAAGCGCGCTGTTTCGCCGCGCCATGTCGAACCTGCTGCAGAACGCCATCGAGCATTCGGAGCCGGGCGCGCACATCGCCGTCACCCTGCGCGAGGAAGAAGCCGTGACCTGGATCACCGTGTCCAACCCCGGCGCGCCCATCGACGCACAGCACCTGCCGCACCTGTTCGATCGCTTCTACCGCGCCGATGCCTCGCGCAACGACCGGGGCGAGCACCACGGCCACGGACTGGGGCTGGCCATCGTGAAGGCGGTGGCGAGCATGCACGGCGGACAGGTCAGCGCGTCGCGCCAGGGCGGCCTGAATACCTTCGGCTTCAGCGTCGCGCGGTAGCGCTCCCCCCGCGGCATCCCGCGAATGTCCGGGGCGCGGTACGTTCTTGGGCCATGCCGGAGAATCGCGGTTCGCATGAACCGCACGCAACCCCCGCAATTTCTTCTGCCGGCATCCGGACAAGGGCAGCCATGGCGCAGCTGATGTCGCTGCTGGTGCAGAACGCGATCCTGGTGGTGTTTGCCGTCAGCTTTGCCGCGCGCCTGGGGTTGCCCGTGCCGGCTGCCGCCGTGCTGGTGCTCACCGGCGCGCTGCTGGCGGCGGGCGACGTGTCCGTGCCCGGTGTGGTGCTGGCCGCGGTTGTTGCCAACCTGCTGGGCGACGCGGCTTGGTTCTATGCGGGCCGGCGCTTCGGCTACCGCTTCATGCGCCTCCTGTGCCGCATCTCGCTGTCGCCCGACACCTGCGTGCGGCGCGGCGAATCGCTCATCACCGACTGGGGCGGGCTGTCGCTGGTGGCGGCCAAGTTCGTGCCGGGCGTGTCGGTGGTGGCGCCGCCGATGGCGGGGGCGCTGGGCATGTCGGTGCGGCGCTTCATCGGCTTCGACATTGGCGCGGCGCTGGTCTGGACCGGGCTGTTCCTCGGGCTGGGCTGGGTCTTCCGCAACCAGATCCAGGAGGTGCTGGCCATCATGGCGCAGGCCGGCGGCATCGCCACGGTGGCGCTGGGCGTGCTGCTGCTGGTCATTCTTGCGGTGCGCTACTGGCGCCGCCGCGCCTTCATGCGGCTCACCGGCATGCCGCGCATTTCGGTCGACGAACTGCACGAACTGCTCGCCAGCGAAGAGCCGCCGCTGGTGATCGACGTGCGCGGCAAGGCCGGCATGCAGGTCGATCCGCGCCGCATTCCGGGGGCCATGCCATACACGCTCAAGGCGCTGCAGCAGCGCAACCTCGACCTGTCGCACGCCCTGGGCCGCGACGTGGTGCTGTACTGCAACTGCCCCAACGAGGTCTCGGCCGCGCAGGCCGCGCGCGTGCTGCTGGCCCGCGGCGCGCGCCGAGCGCTGCCGCTGACCGGCGGGCTCGACGCATGGGTGGCCTCGGGCCGGCCGACCAGCGTGGATTGAATCCAGGGTTGCCTCGGCGGCCATCTGCAGAAATCGGCCTCCCGTGCTATGGTCCCCGGCCCTCGGGATAACCCTAGAGGTTGCCCTGCAGAAACCGGGATTCCTCGTGTCTTCAACCTCCAAAGCTCCTCATTCACCGGCCGGCCTCACGCCCTTGCTGACGCTGGTCTTCGCCGTGGCCTGCGGCCTGTGCGTGGCCAACATCTACTATGCGCAGCCGCTGATCGGCCCCATCTCCGACACGCTGCAGCTGCACGCCGGCCTGGCCGGGCTCATCATGACGCTGACCCAGCTCGGCTACGGCGCCGGCCTGCTGCTGCTGGTGCCGCTGGCCGACGTGGTCGAGAACCGGCGGCTGATCGTCGGCGCGCTCTTCGGCGCGGTGATCGGGCTGGTGGGTATCGCGCTCTCGGACTCGGCCGTCACCTTCCTGGCCGCTTCTTTCGTGGTGGGCGCTTGCGCGGTCGCGGCGCAGGTGCTGCTGCCCTTTGCCTCGCACCTGGCGCCCGAGGCCACGCGCGGCAAGGTGGTCGGCAACATCATGGCCGGCCTGCTCGGCGGCATCATGCTGGCGCGGCCATTTGCCAGCCTGGTGGCTTCTGCATTGGGCTGGCGCGCGGTGTTCTGGCTGTCGGCGGTGCTGATGGCCGCGCTCATCGTGGTGCTGTGGCGCGTGCTGCCGCAGCGCCGCCCGCATGCGTCGGTGGGCTATGCGCGCACCATGGCCTCGCTGCCGGGCATCGTCTGGAACACGCCGGTGCTGCGCCGGCGCGGGCTGTACCAGGGAATGATGTTCTCCGGCTTCCAGGCCTTCTGGACGGCAGTGCCGCTGGCGCTGGCGCATGAATTCGGCATGGGGCAGGGCGGCATCGCGGCATTCGCGCTGGCCGGTGCCGCCGGCGCGCTGATGGCGCCCATCGCCGGCCGGCTGGCCGACCGAGGGTTGACCCGTCCGGCCACGGGCATCGCCATTGCGGTGGCGCTGTTCTCCTTCTTGCTGGGGGCGGTGGCCATGCACTACCGCTCGCTGGCCGGGCTGGTCGCTGCGGGCATCCTGCTCGACGGCGCGGTGCAGCTGTGCCAGGTGCTGAACTTCCGCAGTCTCTTCATGCTGGCGCCGGAGCTGCGCGGCCGGCTCAACGGGCTGTTCATGACCTTCATCTTCATCTGCGCGGCAGTGGCCTCGGGCATTGCGGCGGCCGTGTATGCCTTCCATGGCTGGAGCGGGCTGTGCCTGCTGGGTGGCGGCTATGTGCTGGTGGCGCTGCTGTATTACGCGACGGAGTTCAGGCGCGGTGCGGTGCCCGTGCCCACCGGCACCTGAGGACGAAGCCGGCGGGGGCCGGTGGTAGGCTTGCCGCCCGATGAATCTCCGCATCAAGATCGTTGCGCTGGCCGTTGCACCGCTGCTCATCGCACTGGTGCTGGTGGCCCTTGCCGTGCGCCACCAGGAGCACGACCTTGCCCGGCGCGAGCGAGCCCTCATCGAGAACAGCTACATGGCCCAGCGCCGCAGCGAGCTGCGCAGCTACGTGGACCTGGCCGTGAGCAACCTGCTGCCGCTGTACGAATCCGGCCAGGACGACGAGGCCACTCGCAACGAGGCACTGCGCCGGCTGGCCGCGCTCAACTATGGCGACGACGGCTACTTCTTCGTCTACGACATGGACGGCAACTCCCTCATGCATTCGCGCCAGCCCGAGCTGGTGGGCCAGAACCTGTGGGGCATGCAAGATTCGCAAGGCCGCTTCACCATTCAGGAACTGATCAAGGGCGCCAAGGAAAAAGGCGGCGCCTACGTCGAATACGAATGGCGCAAGCCGTCGAGCGCGCAGCTGGCGCCCAAGCTCGGCTACGTTACCGCCATGCCGCGCTGGAACTGGATGGTCGGTACCGGCCTGTACCTGGACGACATCCAGTCGACCATGGACACGCTCGACCGGCAGATGAACGCGAATGTCACCGCCACGCTGCTGTGGATAGCGGGCATCGCCGCGCTCTGCCTGGGCGTGGTCAGCGCGGCCGGGCTGCTGCTGAACCTCAGCGAGCACCGCACGGCCGAAGCCAAGCTGCGGCTGCTCGCGCGGCGCGTGGTGCAGTCGCAGGAAGAAGAGCGCGGCCACCTCGCGCGCGAGCTGCACGACGGAACCAGCCAGACGCTGGTTTCGGCCAAGCTGCTGATCGAATCGGCAGTGGAGTCGCTCGGCCAGAAGCAGCAGCCCACGCCGCCCGCGCTCGTCAAGGCGCTGCAGCGGCTCAACGATTCGCTGATCGAGGTGCGCCGCATCTCGCACCGGCTGCGCCCCGCATTGCTCGACACGCTGGGCCTGCCCGCTGCCCTGGAGCGGCTGGTCGACGAGTTCAGGGACGAGGGCGCCGTCGATGCGTCGATGATGATCGAGGGCGAAGCCTTCGAGCTGCAGCCCGAGGTGAAGACCGCGCTCTTCCGCCTCACGCAAGAAGCGCTGACCAACGTGCGCAAGCATGCCAACGCACAGCATGTGCACATTGCATTGGCCTTCGACGAGAAAGGCGGCGTGCGGCTCGAGGTGGGCGACGACGGCACCGGCTTCGACATCGAGGCCGTTCAGCTAGACCCCCGCCGCGGCATCGGCCTGCGCAACATGCGCGAGCGAATGGAAGCCATAGGCGGCCAGCTGACCATGTGCTCGAACGAAGGCCGCACCTCCATCGAGGCCGAAGTGCCGGCGCACAACGCAAGGCCAGCATCCGCATGACCGCCGGCACCATTCGCCTCTTCCTGGTGGACGACCACCCGCTGGTGCGCGACGGCCTGCGCGCGCGGCTGGGCAGCATGCCTAACCTGGAAATCGTCGGCGAGGCCGGCAGCGCCGCCGAGGCGCTCGCGCAAGTTGACAGCGTGCGGCCCGACCTCATGCTGATGGACGTCGGCATGAAGGACATGAACGGCATCGAGCTTGCGGCCCTGCTGCTGCAGCGCCAGGGCGCGCCGCACATCGTGATGCTCAGCATGTACGACAACCCCGAGTACGTGCAGAAGGCCCTGCAGGCCGGTGCGCGCGGCTATGTGCTGAAAGATGCGCCGGCGGCGGAGATCGTCGCGGCCATCGAGGCCGTGTCGGCGGGCGGCACCTTCCTGAGCCCGGCCGTGTCGAAGAAGCTCTTCCGCACGCAGGAGCCGCGCCCCCTGCTCACGCCGCGCGAGAGCGAGATCCTTTCGGCGCTGGGGCGAGGGGAGTCGAGCAAGCAGATTGCGCGCGACCTGGGCCTGAGCGTGCGCACGGTGGAGGCCCACCGGCAGAGCATCAAGCGGCGGCTGGGCATCGAGGGGCAGGCGGAACTGATCAAGTACGCGGTGGAGCATGCGCGGAAGTTCGGGCAGAGCTGATCGGCTGGCCGATAGCGGTCACAACGCGAATACCTGAGCCATTCGAGAACTTCTGGGTAGAAGTTTTTCTCGCGTCGGGCTGGTTTTCTCTACAGTGAATGCCCTTGTGATTTCACACCCTGCTACCGGTGCAACGCGCATCGATGCAAACGTGAAGCACAAAAGGCGACGGCCAAGGTGCGCGAACACCTTGACCGTCTAACCAAGTGACGTGCAAATACTTTGGAAAGAGAGCACACCAAATGGCTGGACGAATTATGGCCGGGCCCGCAAGGCCGGTATCCGCGGACGCGACCACTACACCGGGGCCGTCTGATCTTCTTGAGAACAAGTTGGAGCAACTGAACTCGCTGCTGTGGTGCTTCTACGGTGCGGGGGACGGATGGTTCCAGGACGCGGGGGAGGCGCATCGGGAGAATCTGCTTTGGATTGCTTCTGATTTGGCGCGGGAGGCGGTGGAGTTGTTTCAGGAGATGAGCCCGGTTGGATAGGGGCCCTGGGGCGCCGAGTCTCTAGCGATGGCTTGGCGCTTACTGTGGCCTGTCGGCTCCATTCGCGCGTTTTCCGCTTTGCAGCGATCGCGGTCTGTCGTGCGTCTGCAATTGACGTCCGCTTCTTGCTAATGAACTGCCCTTCAACGCGGCTGCTCCGACTACCGGCGGGAAAAAAGTTGGCCACAAAAGCCGGGGCGATTCAGTTCGCCCTGTGCTGTTAGCCTTACATGGTCGGCAGAGCCTCTGCCACGCCAACTCCGGCCATCGCGCCCAATTCTAGAAGTGAACTCACTATGACCAGCCCGCTGTACAACGCCTCCGTTCCCGTCATGCAGCAGATGCTGCGCGCCATGTCCGACGTGCTCAAGAAGGCCGAAGACCACGCGACGCAAAAAAATATCGATCCAAATGCGCTGCTGCAGGCGCGGCTGTTCCCTGACATGTTTCCGCTAGTACGTCAGGTACAGATCGCCGCAGACTTCTCCAAGGGCATCACCTCCCGCCTGGCTGGTGCCGAGGTGCCGTCGTGGCCCGACACTGAGGTCAGCTTCGCCGACCTGCAAGCGTTGATCGCCAAAGCTTTGGCCCATATCGGCTCCTTCAAGCCTGAGCAATTTGATTCAAGCGAGAGCCGCGAGATCGTATTGCGCCCCGGCACCCCCAAGGAAAAGAAGCTGACCGCAGGCGCATATCTTCTGCACTATGGACTGCCGCAGTTTTTCTTCCACGTGACCACCACCTATGCCATCTTGCGCCACAACGGTGTTGAGATCGGTAAGCGCGACTACATGGGTGCCTACTGACCCAAGACAGAGAGGAGTTCAGCCACTCTGGTCACTGCCGCTCGATAGCAACTAGAGGCTCCGTTCGACGTTGTTCTGCTGATTGCGGTTATGCAGCGGGTGCAGAAACCGACTCGCCCACCGTAGACTTCCGCATCCGGCCAGAACCGTTCGTTCGTCACGGCCCTCCGGTTTAATGCTAGCGCGGTGCTCTGACCCGGACTCGGCGCCTGTTCATTCACCCCATCGACCCTGTGATCGACATAGCACGGAACGGCTTATGCCCCAGTTACTCGTTTCTGGCAGAACCTTCGACTGGTCTTTCGTGGCTGGAACGGCTGACTTCCGAAAGCTGCCGCGATCCGGCGACCCCGATGAAATAGATGTGCTGCGCATTTCCTCCCCTGGAACCGGCTTCGATGTCGCGATCCGAGTGGACGTTGGGCAGTACTCGTCGGGAGATAGACGATATCTGGGGCCACTGCTTGTGATCGGCAACGAATTCCCTGATGGGCAGCGAGCGGTACCCGTGGGTTTCATGATCGAACTGCGACCGAAGCTCGTGATGCTATCGGCCGATGAGCCAAACGCTGCCACAGTCGAGCGAATCATTCAATGGTGCGTCAGCACACGGTTCAAGCCCATGCGGGTCAATTCAAGCGGCGGTCGATGGGTCGGCTATGGCGCAGAAGGCGCGGCCTCTCTGAGCCCAAAGTGCTAACAGGCACAGCGGACTACAGTCGGCCGATTGTGTTGAAAAACTCTTCTCGAATCCTGTGCGCATCGGCGATCACGAGGATTCGCAGCTCGGTTGCGGGGGCGATAGAACCTGAGAGGCCTCGCGGCCCATCTCACGCGATCCTCATTCCCGCATCTGCTTCAATTGGCATCAACCACTTGGCCATTCGCCGAAGATTCTGGGCAGTTGCCGCCAGCAGGAACTCGTCCTGCGCACCACTGAGTCCGCGAAGCCGGAGCCGATCCAGTTTCATGATGCGTTTGAGGTGTGCGAACAGCATCTCGACCTTCTTCCTTTCCCTGCGCGACTGGCTGTACTCCGGTGTCTTTGCGATGGACCGTGCCGTCTCGCGGGCACCTTCATGGATGCTTCGGGCGATCTTGCGGAACGGCGTGTTCGGGCAACACCGATCTTTGACCCCGCAGTCGACGCAGTCGGTCTGGCTGGCTCGGTAGATCACGGTGTCGGCCTTCGTGACGTGGCTGCGCGGGATCGTGAACCGGCGTCGCTCATTGCGCAGCGCATGGCCTTCGGGACACGCGTACTCATTGCGCTCCGGCACCCACTGGAACTCGCCGATCGACAGGCTGCCATCCTTGCGAACCGTCTTGTCCCACACCGGAACGTGAGGTTCGATCTGCTTGTCTTCGACCATCCAGCCAAGCAGAGGTGCGGAGCCGTACGCGGTGTCGCCCACAAGCCTTCGCGGCTTGATGTCGAAGCGCTCTTCGACCCGATCGATCATGGTTCGGGTGGACTCGACCTCCGGTGTGCGATGCGCAGGCGTTGCCTCCACGTCCACGATGATGCCCGCCGACAGATCGATCAGGTAGTTGGTCGAGTACGCGTAGAACGCCGGGCCACCGGGTGCTGCGGTCCATTGCGCAGCAGGGTCGGTCGGAGAGATGTTCCGGGATGCAGTCTGCGTGTCGTACGTCCCTTCGGGCACACCGTCTGCAACTGGATTGGCCACGTCGAGCGCTTCAAGGTACTCGCGCACCGCGCGGCTGCACTGGGTGCCTCGGCGCCATTGCTCAACCTCAGAAGTAGGAGCATTACGCGCGCGATTGGCGTCGGCCTTGATGATGCTGGCGTCGATGGCGAAGCCTTCGCCTTGAACCAAGCCTTCGGTCATACAGCGGTGCAGTACCGTCTCGAAGACGAATCGGAATGCATCGCTCTGGCGGAAGCGGCCATGGCGGTTCTTGGAGAACGTCGAATGATCGGGGACTCTGTCTTCCAAGCCCAGGCGGCAGAACCATCGGTAGGCCAGGTTGAGATGGACTTCGTCACACAGCCGACGCTCAGACCGGATGCCTAGGCAGTAGCCGATGACGAGCATCCGGATCATGAGCTCGGGATCGATCGATGGCCGGCCGGTGTGGCTGTAGAACGGCGAAAGATGCTGACGCAATTCGCCGAGATCGAGGAAGCGGTCCACGCCCCGAAGCAGGTGATCACGTGGGACGTGATCGTCGAGGTTGAATGCGTAGAAGAGCTGATCTTGAACGGTTGCTTGCCCCATCATGATGCTTACCTCCGTCGGTGACAAAGGGCATGCAAACGGCGAGCCAGCTACTGGGATTCGGCCGAGTTTTTCAACAAAATCGGTCTAAATCTGCCATCGGCTAAAAAGTATTCAGGGCCCGTTGCTTGACGGCAATTACCCGCTTTTCTGCCGCGTGCTCGCAATAGATCATTCAACGTCACGAGGTTGACGAGGCCCACAGACAGGGCCACCATGGCGCAACGTGGCTGGTGCCCGTTCAGTACTCTCCGTTGAAGCCACACGGCCAGCCCCGGACTAGGTAACGCGACACGGCACTAGAGGGCACTGCCCCGAACACCCTTCCAAGGAGACACCCCATGGCCGATACCGACAAGGTGTTCGCAGGCTCGATCCCAAAGCTCTACGACACGCTCATGGTCCCCTTGATATTTGAGGCCTACGCCGCCGACACGGCCGAATTGGTGGCCAGCTTCTCCCCCGGTGCGATCCTCGAAACAGCCGCCGGCAGCGGCGTGGTCACGCGTGCGCTTGCGCCCAGGCTAGCCCCCGGCACGCGCTACGTGGTGACCGACCTCAACCAGCCCATGCTCGACTACGCCGCCAGCCGGCAAGCTGCGGATGGCCGCATCAACATCGAATGGCAACAGGCCGACGCGCTCGAGCTGCCATTCGAAGACGCCTCGTTCGATGTCGTCTGCTGCCAGTTCGGCGCGATGTTCTTCCCCGACCGCACCGCCGGTTATGCCGAGGCGCGCCGCGTGCTGCGGCCGGGCGGGCGCTTCGTCTTCAGCGTGTGGGACCGCATCGGGGAGAACGCGTTTGCCGACGAGGTCACCAATGCCATGGCCGAGATGTTCCCGCAAGACCCTCCGCGATTCCTGGCGCGCACGCCGCACGGCTATCACGACGTTGCGCTGATCCGCGAAGACCTGAGCCGCGCGGGCTTCGCCAGCATCCAGATCGACACGCGCGAGAAGCAGAGCCGCTCGCCCTCGGCGCGCGACGTGGCCACTGCCTACTGCCAGGGAACGCCGCTGCGCAACGAGATCGAGGCGCGCGATGCCGGTTCGCTGGAGCGCGCCACGGACCATGCGGCGCAGGCGATTGCAAGCCGTCATGGCGAAGACCCGGTGGCCGGCAAGATCCAGGCGCATGTGATCGTGGCGGCAGGGTAGTTGAGGGCGGGCTGGCCGGGCGGGGCCGACTGCGGGTACAAACCGAGGTTCCTGTTCTCACCTGCCTGCTTGTTCTTCCTCCAATGTCCAGCCTTCCTCACAGCCCTTCCGCAGACCGCAACAAACAGCCGATCCTCGATGCGTTGACCGCCATCCTCGGCGAAGAGGGTGCCGCGCTGGAGATCGCATCCGGCACGGGCCAGCATGCGGTCTGGTTCGCGGCGGCGATGAGCGGGTGGAGCTGGCAGCCCACCGACGCCGACCCGCGCATGCTGCCCGCGATGGCAAGCCGCATCGCGGAGGCCGCGTTGCCCAATCTGCGTGCGCCGCTGCTGCTCGACGTGATGGCGCCTCGATGGCCATCGGAGGGTTCCGCGTTTGCCGGAGGGCAGGGAGACAAGCAGTTCGACGCGATCTTCTGCGCGAACATGCTGCACATCTCGCCCTGGGCCACATGCGCCGCGCTGATGCAGGGAGCCGCACGGCATCTGCGTCCTGGCGGAGTGCTCGTCACCTACGGACCCTATTTCGAAGCTGGCGTGCCGGCGGCGCCGGGCAACATCGCGTTCGACGAAGACCTGCACGCACGGAATCCCGAATGGGGCATCCGTCGCCTGGACGACGTGGCCGCGCAGGCGCAGCAGGCTGGTCTTGCGTTGCGGCAGCGGCATGCGATGCCTGCGAACAATCTGCTGCTGGTTTTCGGGCTTCGGTGATGCTCCGAATCAGGCCATGAATCTATCTCTTCGAATTCTTTTCATCGCCGGCGGCGCGCTGCTGCTCGGGTTCATATCGAATGCCACGCTGACCGGGGTCGGGCATTGGTATGAATTGAAGCTGGCACGCAGCGAGTACGACCTCTCCGACGCCTTCATGATCGCCGTCTTCGTGCAGGCACTTTGCGTCGTTGCCGGTGGGTTTGTCGGCAATTGGCTGTACCGGCGGTGGCGCAACAAGACGAGCGCCGAGACCTGACCTAGGCCCTAAGCCGCCTCCACATACCGACTGGAATACCAATCCAGCAGATCCCCCGCAGGCAGCGGACGCGAAAACAGAAAGCCCTGCAGCTCATCGCATCCCATCGCGATCAGTATGTCGCGCTGGGCCTCGTTCTCCACGCCCTCGGCCACCACGCTCAGGCCCAGCGCGTGGGCCAGGCGGATGACGGCGTCGATGACGGCCCTGGCGTCTTCCTTGGTCTGCAGGTCCTGCACGAAGCTGCGGTCGATCTTGACCTGGCGCGCGGGCAGTTTGCGCAGGTGGCTCAGGCTTGAATAGCCGGTGCCGAAGTCGTCGATCGACAGGAACACGCCGACCCGCGCCAGCCCTTCGAAGGTGCGCTGCGTGGCCTTGATGTCTTCCATGGCGACGGATTCCGTGATCTCGCACAGCAGCAGCGTCGCCGGCACGTTGTGCCGCAGCAGCGCCCGTTCGACGCGCGCGACGAAGTCGACCTCGCGCAGTTGCATGACGGACAGGTTCACGGCCACGCACATCCGCGTGCCCTGGGCCTGCCATTGCGCAATCTGCCGGCAGGCCTCATCGAGTATCCAGTCGCCCAGGTGCACGATGAGGCCGAAGCGCTCGGCCAGCCCGATGAATTCGGTGGGGCCGATCAGGCCGTGCTGCGGATGGTTCCAGCGCACCAGGGCTTCCACGCCGCTGATGCCGTGGCCCACGCCGTTGATCTTGGGCTGGTAGTAAAGCTCGAATTGCCTGAGTTCCACCGCCCGGCGCAGGTCGCTCTGCAACTGCAGTTGCTTGGCGGCATCGGCGCCCATGTGCGACTCGAACATCACGTAGTTGCCGCCGCCCGCGCGCTTGGCCTCGTACATGGCCGCGTCGGCGTTGGCCACGAGCTTGTCGGGCTCGCCCTGTTCAGGGTGCAGCACGATGCCGATGGAGCAAGCGATCTGCAGTTGCTTGCCCTGCACGTTGAAGGGCTCGCCCAGCGCGCGCAGCACGCGGTTGGCGGCTTCCGCGCATTCGGCCCGGTCGCGCACGCCTTCGAGCAGCAGAAGGAACTCGTCGCCGCCGATGCGGGCCACGGTGTCGCTTTCTCGGGTGGTCCGGGCCAGCCGCTCGGCGGCGACGCACAGGATGCGGTCGCCGGCCGAGTGGCCGAAGGAGTCGTTGATGGGCTTGAAGCCGTCGAGGTCGACGAAGAGAACGGCAATGCATTCTTCGACCTGCAGCTGGTTGGCGCGGTTCATGCGCGCCAGGGCGTGGCGCAGCCGGTCTTCGAACAGCACGCGGTTGGGCAGGCCGGTCAGCGCGTCGGTGAAGGCGCGCTTCTGCAGCTCCTGGTTGGCCTGGGTGAGTTCGGCGTTGGCCTCTTCGAGCGAGCGCGACAGGCGCCTGGCGACCAGCTGCAGCCGCGATTCCAGTATGGAGGTGAAGAGTGTGCCCAGCAGCAGCAGCCCCGAGGCCAGCCCGACGATGGCGGTGAGCCCGGTGCCGCCCAGCTGGCCGGCGCTGAGGCAGACCGAATCGGCCGGGAAGCTGGCCGCCGCCATGCCGGTGTAGTGCATGCCGCAGATCGCGATGCCCATGACGACCGAGGCCAGAAACTGGAAGGCCACCCGATGGGTGCTGTGGGCATTGCCCAGGTACTTGAAGATGAACAGCGCCGCGGCCGAGGCGCCCAGGCCGATCAGCAGCGACAGCAGCACGGTTGGCGCATGCCAGACGATGGGCGGCGCCATGTCGAGCGCGGCCATGCCGATGTAGTGCATGCCGCAGATGCCGACGGCCATTGCCAGCGATGCCACGGCGATGCGGCGCAGTCCGTAGTCGGCCTCGCTGGCCACCCACAGCGCGACGCCCGATGCCATGACGCCGGCCACCCACGAGGCCAGGGTCAGTCCGCCGGAGAAGCCGAGCGAAATCGGCAGCGAGAAACCCAGCATGCCCACGAAGTGCATCGACCAGATGCCCGTGCCCATGGCCAGCGAGCCCAGCGCCCACCACAGCAGGTGCGGCCGTCCGCTGGCATGCCGCACGCGGCGCGACAGGTCAAGGGCTACGTAGGAAGCAAGGGTCGCAAGGAGCAGGGACGCGGCGACGGCCCACAGGTTGTGCTGCGACGGAAGAAAGGCAGGGAGGTTGTTCACGGTGCAAAGGCCGCTCGAGGGCGCCTGGCGAGCACCGCGCCGGCGCTCATGTCCTCAGGCAGAAGCCGGCCATCGCGGATGAGTCTGCCACAGTTTTTCCGGCGGCCGCCTTACCATGCGATCCGGAAAAACGGGTGCATCCAGAAGCCGCTTTGCTGCGTACGGGTGTCAATGGCACGCATTCCGGCGTGCCTTCAGCCGAGGAAAAGTCATGCCGCAGGACATCGCATTCGCCATCCGCTGGGTCGAAAAGGGCCTGGTGCCGGACCCGGTGGTTCGCCGGGGCATTCGCCGGCTGCTGAAAGACCGGCTCGCGGAGCTGCATTCCGGCAACGCGCTGGCGGTGGCCGAGCTGACGCAGGATTTCGTCGCCCGCATGGGTGCGGCCAAGCTGGCGCCGCTGCCCGAGAAAGCCAACGAGCAGCACTACGAGGTTCCGGCCGCCTTCTTCGGCGAAGTGCTGGGAAATCACCGCAAGTACAGCAGCTGCTACTGGCCCGAGGGCACCCGCACCCTGGAAGAGGCCGAATCCGCCGCGCTGGCCGCCACCTGCGAGCGCGCCGGCCTGGCCGACGGGCAGGACATACTGGAGCTGGGCTGCGGCTGGGGCTCGCTCACGCTCTGGATGGCCGAGCACTACCCGGGCAGCTGGATCACGGCCCTGTCCAACTCCAATTCCCAGCGCGAATACATCGAGGCGGAGGCGGCCCGGCGCGGCCTGGCCAACGTGCGGGTGCTCACGCGCGACATCAACGTGTTCGACACCGACGAGCGCTTCGACCGCGTGGTGTCGGTCGAGATGTTCGAGCACCTGCGCAACTGGCCGCAGGCCTTTGCCAACGTGGCGCGCTGGCTCAAGCCGGGCGGGCGCTTCTTCATGCATGTGTTCGCACACAAGGAGGCGCCGTACCCCTTCGAGGTGCGCGACCCCAGCGACTGGATGAGCAAGTACTTCTTCTCGGGCGGCATGATGCCCAGCGACGACCTGGCGCTGCACTGCCAGGACGACCTGCGCCTGCTGCGCCGCTGGCGCTGGGAAGGCAGCCACTACCAGCGCACGGCCGAGGCCTGGCTGCGCAACATGGACGAGCGCCGCGACACGCTGCGCCCGCTGTTCCAGGCCACCTACGGCGCCGAGGCCAACGTGTGGTGGACGCGCTGGCGGTTGTTCTTCATGTCGGTGGCGGAGCTGTTCGGCTTCGACCACGGGCAGCGCTGGTGGGTAAGCCACTACCTCTTCGAGCGCCGTACATGAGGCTCGCCCCCAGGCTTCGCGCACTTCGTGTCGCTTCTCCTTCCCCCTGCCGGGGGCGCCGCCTGTGGCCCGGCGGAGCCGGTTCCACGGCGTCTCTTGAATCTGTGAGGGCGGTTGCGTCATGAGCGGCATGGTGTCGGTTGCATTCGCCGGTTTGGCCCTGACTGCGTCTCTGGGCTTCCTGACCTGGGTGGCCAGCCTGGTGCGGCATGACGTGAGCCTGATCGACCGCATCTGGTCGGTCTGCATCGTGGGCGCGGGCATCGTCTATTTCTTGCTGCTGCCGGTGCAGACGGTGCGCGGGCTTTGCATGGCGGTGCTGGGCGCGGCGTGGGCGGTGCGGCTTTGCTTGTACGTCACCTGGCGCAACTGGGGTCACGGCGAAGACCGGCGCTACCAGGCGATCCGTGCGCGCAACCAGCCGAACTTCGGCTTCAAGAGCCTGTACCTGGTGTTCGCGCTGCAGGCGGTGCTGGCATGGATCGTCTCGGCGCCGTTCCTGCCGGGCATGGCGGCGGCGCGGCCGCTGGGCGCTCTCGACGCGCTGGGCATCGTGCTGGCGCTGTTCGGCATCTTCTTCGAGGCGATCGGCGACGCGCAGATGGCGCGCTTCAGGGCCGACCCGAAGAACAAAGGCCAGGTGATGGACCGCGGCCTGTGGCGCTACACGCGCCATCCCAACTACTTCGGCGAAGTCTGCGTCTGGTGGGGCCTGTGGCTGCTGGCCCTTGGCGGCGCGGGGTGGGGCGGGGCGTGGAGCGTGGTGTCGCCGCTGCTCATGACCTGGCTGTTGCTGAAGGTCTCGGGCGTGAGCATGCTCGAAAGCGACATCGGCGAGCGCCGCCCGGCGTATCGCGACTACATCGCGCGCACCAACGCCTTCCTGCCGGGGCCGGTGCGCGGCAACCACAAGGCGCCATGAGAAAAATGACGAAGAAGCACTGGCTTTGCGCACTGGCCGCATTGGCCGCGCTGTCGAATGGGGCGGCCACCGCCTCGGCCGCCGGCCCATCGGGCGGCGAATGGGATTTCCGCGTGCTGCTCGACGACTCGCCCATCGGCGAGCACCGCTTTGCGCTGGCTACCAACGGCAGCGAGCGCAAGCTGGTGAGCGAGGCGCGCTTCGCGGTCAAGCTGCTGGGCGTGACGGTGTACCGCTACCGTCACGAGGCCACCGAGCTGTGGCGCGGCGACTGCCTGCACAGGCTTACCTCGAAGACCGACGACGACGGCACGCCCGAGAAGGTCAACGCCGAGCCCGCGGGCGACAACGCGCTGGCCGTCGCCACGCCCAAGGGCACGCAGTCGGTCGACGGCTGCGTGATGAGCTTCGCCTACTGGAACCCCGCGATCCGCACGCAGGCCAGGCTGCTGAATTCGCAGAGCGGCAAGCTGGAGCAGGTGCGCATCAGCAAGGCCGGCAGCGGCACGGTGGAAGTGCGCGGCCAGCCGGTGGAGGCCACGCGCTGGCGCATTGCCACCGACGCGCAGCCGATCGACGTCTGGTATTCGCAGCAGGGCGAATGGCTGGGGCTCGACTCCACGGTCAGCGGCAACCGCAAGCTCAGCTACCGGCTGAAGTAGCAGGGCTGTGGCGGTGCCCGGCCGGCGGTGGCACCATCTGCCGCAGTGAAGCCCTCGTTGAAACGTATGTCGATGCGCATCGTCCTGGCTGGCGCGGCTTGCCTCGTCTTCGCCGTGCTGGCGGGGGTGGTGTACGAGCAACTCGGCCGCTACCGCGCTGTGCGCGACTTTCCCCCGCCCGGCAGGATGATCGACGTTGGCGGCGGGCGGCGCATTCAGCTCGACTGCCGCGGCAGCGGCTCGCCCACGGTGGTGTTCGAGGCGGGGCTGAGCATCGACGGCTCGCTGAGCTGGGCGCCGGTGCAGCCGCAGGTGGCGGCGCATACGCGCGCGTGCTCGTACAGCCGCGCGGGGCTGATGTGGAGCGACCCTTCGAATGCGCCCTACAGCGCCAGGCAGGTCGCGCAAGACCTGCACACGGCGCTGACCCGCGCGGGCGAGCGGGGGCCGTTCGTGCTGGTCGGCCAGTCGATGGGCGGGCTCTATGCCATGAACTTCACGCAGCATTTCGGCGAGGAGGTGGCGGGGCTGGTGCTGGTCGATCCCTCGCATCCGGACCAGGTCGCGCGGGTGGCGGCGTTCATGGTGGAAACGCGATCGCTGCAGTCGCGCATCGGCGTGGCGCTGGCGTGGTCTGGGCTGCTGCGGGCGGCGGCCTCGGCGCTGCTGTCGCAGGCGCCGCACCAGACAGCGCACGATGCACAGGCGGTTCGCGCCTTCGCGCCCAAGTCCATGCGCACGCAATTGGTGGAAGGCGATGCGATGGACGACACGCTTGCCGAGACGCGCGGCTTCAGGAACCTCGGCAATCGCCCGCTGGTGGTGCTGACGGCGATGGCGCCCTACACCGAGGCCGAGCTTCGCGGCATGAAGATCACGCCCGCCCAGGGCACGCAGGTGCAGGCCATCTGGGAGCAGATGCATGCGGAAATGGCGACCTGGTCTTCGCGCAGCGTGCACCGGCTGCTGCCGAATGCGGGTCACGACATCCAGTTCGACGACCCGCAGGCGGTGATCGACGCGGTGCTGTCGGTCGTCGCCGCCGTGCGATCCGACCAGGGGGCCGCGCCGCACTGAAGCGCGGCGCCCCTGCCGGGCCTACCAGCGGATCTTCACGCCCACGCTGCCATTGATGCTGCTGCGCACACGGGTGTCGCCACCCGAGGACCACAGCTTGCCGATTTCCGCATAAAGGCTCGCGCTCTGCGTGAGCTGCAGCGTGGCGCCGGTCGCCAGCTCGGAGCTGGTGCCGCCGGTGCGCGTGGCGATGCTGGTGGTGCCGGCAGGGCCTACGAAATTAGCCACGTCGGTGCCGCTGCTGCTGCGGTACACGTTGACGCGCACATAGGGCTGCAGGCGACCGGCGGGCGTGTCGATCTCGCCCTTGACCCGCACGCCGGCACGCGCGAGCCAGCCGTCGTGGTTGTTCTGCTGCACCAGCGCGCCGACGATGCTGCTGTTGCCCAAGTCGAGCCGCTGGTGCACCAGCTGCAGCTGCGGCTCGATGACCCAGCCGCTTCCGATGGCGAAGGACTGGCCCACTTCCACGGACGCCAGCAGGCTGTTGCCCTTGCCCGTACCCGAGAAGCCCAGCGTGGGCGATTCGGTATAGCGGTGGCGTCCTGCCTGCAGCACGCCGTCCACGTACAGGCCGCTGTCGTTCTTCCAGGTGGCGTAGGCGCCCAGGTATTCGCTGTGCAGGCTGTTGGTGCCGGCCGCCGCGTTCTGCAGTCCGCCGACGAAGCCGTTCACGCGCATGTCGCCCTCGAGCTGGCCGACGTACACGCCCACGCGCCAGTTCGGGTCGGCCCACAGGTCGGTGCCGGCCTGGAAGCCCGTGAGGCGCCCGCTGCTGGTGGGGCTGACCGTGCCGCTCTGGCCGATGGTGCGGTCGGTGCTGATGACGCGGGCCCAGGCCTGCCGGTAGCCCATCTCGGGCGTGGCGGTGTTGGTGCCGGAGAGGCTGACGCCGGTGTCGTCGCCCACGCGCTGGTGCAGGTTGGACAGCATCGCGAGGTTGGACTGGCGCAGTTGTTCGGGCAGCGCCGCGTACAGCGGCACTTCGGAGCGGTAGGTGGGCACGAGCACGCCGCCGCCGGTGCTGCTGCCGCCGCCGGTCACGGGCGCGCCCGTGACCGGATCGACGGTCATGGTCGAGCGCAGGTACCAGTTCTCGCCCGCGCCGCTGGCGTCGGCCGCGTACAGGCGGTACTGGTAGGCGCCGGCGTCGACATGGCCGCCAGCGAGGTTGAAAGCGCTCTTCGTGGTCTGCGCGGTGGTCGTCGCGCCGTTCACGGCGCTGATCACCTCGATGCCGTTGCCTGATGTGAGCGCGCCCAGGCCGCCCAGGTTGGTGATCTGCACGTTGGTCGTGCCGCTGGCAATGGCGGTGCTGCCGCTGAGGATCAGCCGGTCGCTCGCGCTGCTGCTGCCGCCCAGCGCCGTGCCCAGCCGCAGCGTGCCGCCATTGCCCACCCACGGCCCGGTGACGGTGAGCGTGGTGCCGGGCGCGCTGCCCACCAGAGAGACCGTGCCGCTGTTGGCCAGCGACGCCACCGTCTGGCTGTGGCCCGCCAGGTCGAGCGTGGCGCCCGAACCGACCGTGAAGGCGCTTGCGCTGCTGAGGGTGTTGGCCGCACCCGCGGCCAGCGTGCCGGCCGATACGTTGGTGCTGCCGGCATAGGTGTTGGCGCCGCTCAGCGTCAGCGTGCCCGCGCCGCTTTTCACGAGGCCGCTGGCGCCCGAGATGGGGCCGGTCCAGCTCAGGTCGTGGCCGTTGGTGTCGATGGTGCCGGTGCCGCCGAGCAGCAGGGCGCTGCCCACGCTCAGGCCGGTGGCGCCGGCGATCACGCTGGCGGTGGCGCCGCTGTCGATGGCCACGGCGCCCGTCAGCGAGTTGCCCGTGTTCAAAGTCAGGCTGTTGGCGCCGCCGGTGAATTCGACGGCCGACGCGCGCGTCACGCCGTCGCCGCCCAGTCCGCCGGAAATGCTGCCGCTGTTGGTGATGGCGATGTTGGCGCCCGTCACGCCCACGCCGCCAGCACCATTGGCACCGCTGGCGCCGCCGTTGCTGTTGGCGCCGCCAGCGCCACCGGCACCGCCGGTGATGCCGCCGCTGTTGGTGATGGCCGCGCCGCTGCCGGTGGACGACAGGCCGATGCCGCCGTCGCCGCCGCCGCCGGGTGTGCCGGTGCCGCCCGCTCCGCCGCCGGCCGCACCGCCGGCGCCACCCGCGCCGCCGGTGATCTGGCCGGTGTTGGTCATGAGCACGGTGCTGCCCGCCAGCGTGACGCCGTGGCCGCCGGCCCCGCCGCCGCCGCCCGAGGCGTTGGAGCGCGGCGTCGCCAGTTCGGAGCCGCCTGCGCCGCCCACCCCGCCGGTGATGGTGCCGGTGTTGCCGAACGGGAGCCCTGGCGTGGTGGCGTTCAGGTAGAAGCCGCCACCACCGCTGCCGCCGCCGCCAGCCTGCGAAAACGCACTGCCGCCGCTGCCGCCCGCGCCGCCTGTCGACGAGCCCGTGGCCGTGTAGCCGCCGAGCGGCCCGTTGAGGATGGAGCCGTAGCCGCCCGCGCCGCCGCCGCCGGCCGCCCAGAAACCGTTGCCGCCCGCGCCGCCGTTGCCGCCGGTGAAGCTGTTGGACGTGGTGCTGATGTTGTTGCCGATCGACGTGCCCTGGAACCCGCCGCCACCGCCGCCGCCGTAGCCGTTCCCGTTGCTGGCGTCGCCTGTCTGGGCCTGGCCCGCGCCGCCGTCCGCACCCTGTATCACGCCGGGGCTGACGACCGTGCTGCCACTGCCTGCCGCGCCGCCCGCGCCCGGCGTGGCGCCGCCGGGGAAGTTGGTGGTGCTGGCGGCCGAGCCGGCCGTGACGCCGGAGGGCGTCGACGAGCCGCCGGTGCCCCCGGTCGCGTTGATCGTGGTGTCGTTCAGGCCGCCGTTGCCGCCGCTGCCGTTGCTGCCGCCGGAGCCGGCGCTCAGCGTCGGGTCGCCGACAGGCTGGCCGCCCGCGCCGCCCGCCGCCAGCACAGGCCCTGCCCCGAGGAGCAGCGCCGCCAGGGCCACGGCCCGCAGGTCGCCGCCCTTGGCGGACGACCGTGAATGGCCGCGCGAAGTTTCAGGCGCGGCCACCCAGGTGCCGAGCGTTGGATTCCAAAGGGTGCGGAAAATCTTGTTCATGGCGTCTTTTTCATTAGTGGCTTGTTTCGTGCAGGCGCCCGCATGCAGCAGCAAGCTCTTCCTCTTGCTCCTCCACACGCCGCAAATCTCAAACTTCAAGCCAAAAATGTAAGTACGCGTACAGGCTGGCGATATGCCTGAAAGGGGGTACCTGCCAGGGGCGTATCGGCATGCAACAGAGCCGTCTCACAGACCCTGGGCAAGCCCCAGGAGGGGTGTTGTGCCGAACTGCATCCACAAGTAACCGATGTTTCTTGATGGATGCAAAAGTACTCATTTAACGCTAGGCCACCGCCACGGGCGCGTCCGCCGGCGAGGGCGTGCGCCCGATCATCCAGGCGCACACTGCCGACACCACGCCCGCGAACAGCACGTACAGGCAGATCTGCCACGGCTCGCCGCCGCCCGATTTCAGCAGCGCGGTCGCGATGATGGGCGTGATGCCCGAGGCGAAGATGCCCGAGAACTGGTAGACGAAGCTGATGCCCGTGTAGCGCACCTTGGCGTCGAACAGGTCGCAGAACAGGGCAGCCTCCGGCCCGTACACCGACGCATACAGGATGCCGAAGGGCACGATGATCGACAGCCATATCAGCAGCACGTTGCCGCCGCTGTGCGTCATGAGCCAGAAGCCCGGAAACGCCGATACGGCAGTGATGAGCGACCCCCACATGTACACCTTGGGCCGCCCCAGCCGGTCTGACATGCGCCCGAAGAACGGAATGGCGAAGCACATCACCACGGCGGAGACCATCACGCCCAGCAGCGCCTCGGTGCGGCTGATCTTGATGGTGCTGGTGAGGTAGTTGATGGAGAACACGCCGAAGATGTTGAAGAACACTCCGTCGATGTAGCGCGCGCCCATGCCCTTGAGCACGTTGCCGGGGTAGCGCCGGATCATGTCCATGAACGGAATGCGCAACTCTGCGTTGCGCGCCTTCACGGCCGCGAACTCCGGCGTTTCCTTCACGTGCAGGCGGATGTACATGCCCACCATCACCATCGCGCCGGAAATCAGGAAGGCGATGCGCCAGCCCCACGACAGGAACTGCTCGTCGGTCAGCAGCCACGATAGCAGCGCCACCACGCCCGAGGCCAGGCACAGGCCGATGGCCAGCCCGATCTGCGGCAGCGACGCGTAGAAGCCGCGTTTTTCCTTCGGCGCGTATTCATACGCCATGAGCACCGCGCCGCCCCATTCGCCGCCCAGGCCTATGCCCTGCGCCACGCGAAGCAGCAACAGCAGCAGCGGCGCCGCGATGCCGATCTGCGCATAGGTAGGCACCAGCCCGATGAGGAAGGTGGCCACGCCCATGATCATCAGCGTGATGACGAGCATGCTCTTGCGGCCGATCTTGTCGCCGAAGTGGCCGAAGATCACGCCGCCCAGCGGCCGCGTGACGAAGCCCACCGCAAAGGTTGTGTACGCCAGCAAGGTCGACACCACCGGGTCGCTGCCCGGGAAATAGAGCTTGTTGAACACGATGCCGGCCACCACGCCGTACAGGAAGAAGTCGTACCACTCGATGGTTGCGCCCACCAGCGCCGAAACCACCACCCTGCGAATCGCTTTCTCGTCGCTTGCACTCATGTTTGTCTCCGATGAGGTTGTCGTGGCGGCCTCTGCGGGCCTTGGGTTTGCAAAAAACTCAGTGCGCGGCGGCTGCCGCTCTCACGTCCTCTCTGATCAGGTCGACGGCCTTCTCGGCCATCATCACGGCGGGTGCGTTGGTGTTGCCCGACACCAGCGTCGGCATCGCCGAGCAGTCGATCACGCGCAGCCCGGCCACGCCGTGCACCCGCAGCCGCGCATCGACCACCGCGAGCGCGTCGCTGCCCATGCGGCAGGTGCCGGTGGGGTGGAAGATGGTGGCGCCGTTGTTGCGGCAGAACTCCAGCAGCCCGTCGTCGCTCGTGATGTCGGGGCCGGGCTTCACCTCGCGCTTCACGTAGGGCCGCATCGCGGGAGATTCGGCAATCGCGCGCGCCGCCCTCACGCCGGCCACGGTGGTTGCGCGGTCGAGTTCGGTGGCGAGGTAGTTGGGCTGCATCGAGGGCGGCTCGGCCGCGTCGATCGAGCGGATGCGGATGTACCCGCGCGACTCGGGCCGCAGCTGGCACACCGACATCGTGAAGCCGGAGTAAGGGTGCACCTTGCCGCCCGCCATGTCCGCCGAGAGCGTGGCCACGTGGAACTGGATGTCGGGCGTGGCCGCCATGGGTTTGCCGTGCGCATCCTTCAGCGCGCGCATGAAGCAGCCGCCCTGGTTGATGCCCACGGCCAGCGGGCCGGTGCGGCGCAGCAGCCATTCCAGGCCCATGCCCATCTGGCCGAACCAGGAGTTGAGCTGGTCGTTGGTGGTGATGGGCTTGGCGCACTCGTAGCCCAGGCGGATCTGCAGATGGTCCTGCAGGTTCTCGCCCACGCCCGGCAGCTCGTGCACCACCGCAATGCCGAAGCGATCGAGCAGCGCGCGCGGCCCGATGCCCGAGAGCTGCAGCAACTGCGGCGACTGGATCGAGCCCGCCGACAGCAGCACCTCGGCGCGGCAGCGCGCGGTCTTGAGCACGCGGTCTTGCCGGTAGGTGATGCCGACGGCGCGGCGCCCGTCGAACACCAGCTTGCCCGCCAGTGCCCCGGTCTCGATGCGCAGGTTGGGCCGCTGCTTCACGGCAGGCGTCAGGTAGGCCTTGGCGGTGCTGCAGCGCCAGCCCTTGTGCGTGGTCAGCTGGTAGTAGCCCGCGCCTTCCTGCGCGGCGCCGTTGAAGTCGTCGGTGCGCGGCACGCCGGTCTGTTGCGCGCCGTCGATGAAGGCTTCGATCAGCTCGTGCTTCGCCGCGATGTCCGACACCTTCAGCGGCCCGTTGCCGCCGTGGAAGGCGTCGGCGCCGCGCTGGTTGCCTTCGGACTTGATGAAGTAGGGCAGCACGTCGTCGTAGCCCCAGCCGGGGTTGCCGAGCGCGGCCCAGTGGTCGTAGTCCTCGCGCTGGCCGCGGATGTAGATCAGCCCGTTGATCGAGCTGGAGCCGCCCAGCGTCTTGCCGCGCGGCCAGTAGATGCGCCGGCCGTTCATGTTCGGGTCCGCGTCGGTCTCGAAGCGCCAGTTGTAGGTGGGGCTCCACATCGTCTTGCCGTAGCCGATGGGCAGGTGGATCCAGAGCGACCGGTCCGCCGGCCCTGCCTCGAGCAGCAGCACGCGGGTGGCCGGGTCTTCGCTCAGCCGGGCGGCCAGCACGCAGCCGGCAGAACCGGCGCCGACGACGATGTAGTCGAATGCTTCTTCAGACATGCAATGGGCGCCTGTTGCTTCGGGGGAGTGGAACAATCGCTTCGCTCGGCCGCATCCTAGGCCAATGATTTTCGGAACGCAACGTTCCACTTTTAAGGTTTACCCGCATGCCCCGTCCAGCGCGCCCGCCCGCCGCAGTGGTTTCCATCGAGGAGCCGGAGTCCGCATCCGCCTCCGGTTCGTCGGCCGAACGCAGCCTGCGCCTGCTGGCGCTGCTGGCCAACGAGGGCAGGGCGCTCACGCTCGCCGACCTGGCCGCGCAACTCGGCCTGCCCAAGGGCACCGCGCACCGCATCTGCACGCAACTGCTGGCCGGCGGCTTCCTGGCGCGCGACGTGGACGAGCGCTCGTTCAGCGTCGGCCCCGCGCTGCGCAAGCTGGCCTTCGACACGCTGAACCACGGCGTGGTGCGCGGACTGCGCCACGAGGTGCTGTCGGAACTGGTGCGCGAGGTCGGCGAGACCTGCAACCTCACCACGCTCGACGGCGCGCGGGTGCTCTACCTCGACCGCGTGGAAGCGCAATGGCCGCTGCGGCTGACGCTCGACGTGGGCTCGCATGTTCCGCTGCATTGCACCGCCAGCGGCAAGCTGTTCCTTGCGCAGATGCCGAAGAAAGAGCGCGACGCTCTGATCGACAACCTGCCGCTGGAGCGCATGACCGCGAACTCCATCACCAGCGCCGACGCACTGCGCGCCGAATGCGAGGCGATTGCAAAGCAGGGCTATTCCTGCGACCGCGAGGAATTCATCGCCGGGCTGGTGGCGGTGGCCGTGCCGGTGCGCGATGAGGCCGGCGAAGTGCGCGCCGCACTGGCCGTGCATGCGCCGACCGCGCGGATGTCGATGGACGATGCGCTCAAGCGCATCGACGCGCTGAAAGCTGCTGCCGGAAAGATGACTGCGCTGCTCTGAAACCCGCCGCCTCCGCCGCTGCAGCGGGTTCAGAATCCGCCATGACGCAAAAGGGAACACACGCATGCTGAACGTCGCCGAGACCATCCGCAACTACAACGCCGGCCGCGACCCCGAGCGCCTGGCGATGAAGTACGCCAACCTGCGCACCAACCCCTTCGTGTTCCTGCGCGGCACCTGCCACCTGTTCTACCAGCGCCTGCCCTCGGACCCGCTGTTCGCCGGCAAGGTGCCTGCCGGCTGGGTGTGCGGCGATGCGCATCTGGAGAACTTCGGCAGCTACAAGGGCGACAACCGCCTCGTGTACTTCGACCTCAACGACTTCGACGAAGCCGCGCTGGCGCCCGTCACGTGGGAGTTGGTGCGTTTCCTGTCGAGCATCCTCGTCGCCGGTGACAGCCTCTGCGCGACCACCGACGATGCCGATGCGCTGTGCAACACCGCCCTCGACGCGTACGTTGGTGCGCTGCTGTCGGGCAAGGCTCGGTGGGTGGACCGCGACAACGCCAACGGCCTGATCGGGCAACTGCTCGACACCCTCAAGGCGCGCACGAGGCCGGACTTCCTGGACAAGCGCACCGACCGCAAGGGCCATGGACGCGCCATCCGCATCGACAAGAAGCATGCACTCGCGGCCACAGATGCGCAGCGCGACCACGCGACCAGGCTGGTCGGCGCCTACGCCGCGACGCAGGACAAGCCCGGGTTCTTCAAGGTGATCGACGTGGCAAGGCGCATCGCCGGCACCGGCAGCCTGGGCGTGGAGCGCTACATCGTCCTGGTCGAAGGCAAGGGCTCGCCCGATGGCAACTACCTGCTCGACCTGAAAGAGGCGCTCCCGTCTTCGCTGGCGCCGTACCTGAAGCTCGCGCAGCCCGCATGGCCTTCGCAGGCGCACCGTGTGGTGGGACTGCAGCGCCGCATGCAGGCCGTGTCGATGGCCTTCCTGCAGCCTATCGTCGGCGCCGGGCCGGATGCTGCTGCCTCCTATGTGCTGCGCGGCCTGCAGCCCAGCGAAGACCGCGTGAGCCTCGACGTGAAGCGCGCCTCGCTCGACCAGATCCGCGGCGTCACTGACGAAATGGGGCAACTCATGGCGTGGGCGCAACTGCGCAGTTCAGGCCGCCAGGGCTCGGCCACCGCCGACGCGCTGATCGACTTCGGCGGCTCGGCGAAGTCTTGGCGCAAGGACCTGATGGCGGCTGCGCACCATTGCGCGGCGCAGGTGGTGAAAGACTGGGAGGATTACTGCGGGGCTTATGACGCTGGGGCGATGGTGCCTGCGAAGGAGAAGCCCTAGCCGCGTCGGCAATCAAGATCCTTCATGAACCCAACACCGTGGAACTCCAAGCCCGTGCCTGAAAAGAAATACTGCTTGCGAAATGAATCCGACGGCGACGACATCGTCCTGCACTTCGATTCGGTGGAGGGCCTACCCGAGGGCTATATCGAGGAAGAAGGGGCCGAGACCGAAGATTTGCTTCTTGTCATCGAAGGCCTGGTGGCACCGCAAGACTGTCCTGCTTTGAGAGAGGGCGCCACTTACACGATCTACCGGGTCATCGAGGATATCGAGGTGGATGTCGCGGGCATCCATTGCAAGAAGATGCTGTCTCGATCGGGAACGCGCCACTATTGGCTCGTCTCGGTTGGCCGTGCCCACCTGGCGCTTGCTCTCATCCTGGATGCACGGTCGTGCGGTGCTCCCATCGGGTGGCGTGCGCTGAATCCGTCGTACAGGCGCTCGTGGATTGTTGCGTGCATGAAACTGACCGGGCCCCTGGACTGGCAGCAGGCACTCGTGACAGAGCGCGTGATGCTGAGCGTCGAGGGGCTGCAGACAATCGAGGACTTTTATTGCCATCTCGCGGAAGCACTCTTCGGCGACTGGGGCTACGCGGGCAATTGCAATCTCGACGCGTTCGAGGAGGTGCTGAGGGCCAACCGACCGGAGCGCATCTTGTTCTGCATTCCGGACGAGGCTGGGTTCGACACGTTTCTGGCGCGAATCACGGGCAGGCCGGACTATGCGGCCGTCTTCAAGCAGATAGTCACAGAGGCGGGGGCTCGCCTGAGTACGACCCGATAGGGCAGGAAAGATCGAAAAGGCAGCGGCGACTTACCCGATAAGTCCCACCACCGACCGCACCACGCTCACCGCCGCCAACCCGATCAGCAGATTCAGCACATGCTTCCTGAACTGCTCCGGCGACACCCCCTTGAACGAGCGCTGTCCCCACCAGATGCCCGCAAGCATCGCCGGTGCCAGCCACAGCGCCCACTTCAGCGTGTCCGGCCCCAGCAGGCTGCCGGATGCATGCACTGAAGACGGCATCAGCGCCGCGCAAACCAGCGACACCACGTCGCTGAACAGCAGCAGTGCGATCAGCGTGGCGCGCAATCTGGCCGGCGCCATCTTCGCGGTACTCAGCAGAACGGCGATGGCAATACCGCCGATGGCGGCCACGCCGTTGATGAAGCCCGACGCCAGCCCCGCCGACAAGCGCACGCCGCGTGTCGGCACCAGCGTGGCGCGCGCGCCGCCGCGCAGCAGCAAGGCGGCCGACATCAGCAGCGCGCCGATCAGCAGCCGCAGCGGCGTCTCAGGCAGCCATGCGAGCAGCGCCACGCCGATGGGAATGCAGATGAGGTTGCCCAGCATCAGCCAGCCTAGCCAGGGCATGTCGATGTCGCGCGCGATGCCGCGCAACTGGCTCAGGCTGGCCAGTATCTCGAGCATGAAGATCGCGGGCACCACCAGCGCGGGCGACACCACCAGCGACATGCCCGCCACCGTGATGGCCGAGAAGCCGAAGCCCGCGAAGCCGCGCACGATGCCGGCCGCGAACACCACGCACAGGCTGTAGGCCAGCGTGGCCGGTGCCAGTGGTGGCACCAGGAGCCCGGACACGATTGCCAGCGTTGAATCCATGAGACCGGAACGCTTCAGCGGCGGTGGCGCCCGGCCATCAGCTCGATCACCTCGCGAAAGATGGTGTTGCCGCTGCTGCCGGCCAGGTCGAGCACATGGCTGCGGCTGTAGTAGGGGCTCAGATCGAGGCCCACGCCGATGCCTGCAATGGCGATGTCGCCGCGCTGCTCCTGGCGCGCGACCACGTCGCGCAGGTGGTGGTCGAGGTAGTGCGCGTCGTTGGCCAGGTGCGTGGCACTGTCCATCGGCGAGCCGTCGGAGATCACGAGCAGCAGCTTGCGCGCCTCGCCGCGCTGGCGCAGCCGCGTGCAGGCCCAGTCGACCGCCTCGCCGTCGATGCCTTCGCGGAAAAGGTCGGCCTTCAGCAGCGCGGCCATCGCGGGGCGTGCGCGGCGCCACGGTGTGCCGGCGGCCTTGAAGACGAGGTGGCTGCGCTCGTTGAGGCGGCCGGGATGCGGCAGGCGGCCGGCACGCACCCATTCGCGCTGCGGGCGACCGCCGTTCCACGCGCCGGTGGTGAAGCCCAGCACTTCGCTGGCCACGCCGGCCTGCTCGAGCGCGCGCGCGAACACGTCGACCATCATCGCGACCGATTCGGCATGCTCCTTCATCGAGCCCGAGCAGTCGATGAGGAAAGTGACGATGCAGTCGGCCAGCGGCTCCATGCGCTCGGTGCGGAACAGGCGGCGCTCGGTGGGCGATGCGACGAGCTGCGCGAGCCGGCGCCCATCGATCAGGCCTTCTTCCTGCCCGCCGTCCCAGCCGTCGCGCTCCGGCTCGGCCAGCAGGGCGCGCAGTTCGCGCGCGAGGCGGGCGATGTTCACGCCCTGCGCGGCGATGCGGCGGTCGAGCTTTTCCCTGTGTTGCGCGAGCACTTCCTTGCGCGCTAGCGTGGCGGCGTCGTGCTCGCGGTCGTAGGCCGTGGTGAAGACGCGGTAGGCGCCGCCCGCGTCGTCGAGCACCGCGCTGCGGCCCGACTCGGCGGTGGCGAAACGCTCGACGATCTCCTGGTCCATGTCGGCCACGAGACTGAATACGCTGCGCTTGTCGTCCACATGCGGATCGCGCGCGGCGTCGCCGCCTTCTTCGCCCGCTTCGTGCAGCATCGCGGCCACGGTGCGCGCGATGGCAAGGGCGTGCACCGCATAGGCGGCCTGGTCGGCGCGGTCTCTTCGCAGGCCCGCCAGGGCATGGCCGATCAGCGGCGCGAGCGCGAAGCGCGTGGCTTCGAGCATGTCCTCGGTCTCTTCCACCACCTGCTGGCCGCTCACGCGGGCGCGGCAGATCTGCGCCACGGCGTACAGCAGCAGGCCGCGCGCGGTGTCGGTCAGCCCCGAGTGGTGGAAAGCCAGCGACCATTGCTCATGCCGGTGCCGCAGGTTGTGCCGCATGCCGGCCATGACATCGGGCGCCAGCGCTTCGACGCGGAACTGCTCCAGCATTTCGAACAGCATGCGTTCGACCGGCTCCTGTGGCTGCAGCTTTGCATGCAGCGCCGCATCCGACACGGTGAGCCGCAGCGCCAGCCCGTCGGCCACGCCGCGGAACGAAGCAAAGTCGTCGGTGTCGGGCGAGGGATGCAGGTGCGGCGCGAACCACGGCAGCGCGATGCGGCCACGGTGCAGCCGCCGTCCGCGAAAGTGCAGGTCGCGCTCACCGCTGAAGGCGCGCACCACACCCGCGCAGAGCTCCGCGACCTGCTCCTCCTGCCGCACGCGGCGCTGCATCGCGCTCGCGGGCTCGGAGCTCATTCGCGCGGACCTGCGCAGAGCTGGTGCGACTCCTTCAGCTCGCGGTCGAAGCAGCGCTGAAAGTATTCGGCCACCAGCGGCCGCTCGGCGTCGTCGCACTTGTTGACGAACGAGAGGCGAAACGCCAGCGCCGGGTCCTTGAAGATCTCGATGTTCTCGGCCCAGGTGATGACGGTGCGCGGCGACATCAGCGTCGACAGGTCGCCCGCCGCAAAGCCTTTGCGCGTGAGGTCGGCCACCGCCACCATCGACGCGACCAGCTTCGTGCCCGCCTCGTCGGCCAGCGAAGGCACGCGCGCCTGCACGATGGCGATTTCTTCATCGGCCGGCAGGTAGTTGAGCGAGGCCACGATGTTCCAGCGGTCGATCTGCGCATGGTTGAGCCGCTGCGCGCCGTGGTACAGGCCGTTGAGATTGCCCAGGCCCACCGTGTTGGCGGTGGCGAACAGGCGGAAGAAGGGGTGCGGGCGCAGCACCTTGTTCTGGTCCATGAGCGTGAACTTGCCGTCGCGCTCCAGGATGCGCTGGATGACGAACATCACGTCGGGCCGGCCGGCGTCGTATTCGTCGAAGATCAGCGCCACCGGCCGCTGCAGTGCCCAGGGCACGATGCCTTCCTGGAACTGGGTGACCTGCTTGCCTTCGCGCAGCACCACGGCGTCCTTGCCGACGAGGTCGAGCCGGCTGATGTGGCCGTCGAGGTTCAGTCGCACGCAGGGCCAGTTCAAGCGCGCCGCCACCTGCTCGATGTGCGTCGACTTGCCGGTGCCGTGCAGCCCCTGCACCATCACCCGCCGGTCGCGCGTGAAGCCGGCGAGGATGGCGAGCGTCACGTCGGGGTTGAAGCGGTAGACCGCGTCGACCTCGGGCACGTGGTCATCGCGCTCGCTGAAAGCGGGCACCTGCAGGTCGGTGTCGATGCCGAACACCTCGCGCACGCTGAGCATCCTGTCGGGGCGAAGGTCGGCGGTGTCGGTCACGTTGGGCTTTCTGGAAAGAAGAAGGGTCAGGCTTGCGCGCGGTCGGAGTAGGGCGCGCCTGCATCGATGCGGCTCAGTGCCTTGGCTGCACGCTGCATTGCCGGCAGCAGCGTCTTCGCCTTGGCCGCATCGAGCCGCATCACCGGCGCCTGCACCGCGATGCAGAGGTTGGATGGCGCGTCGTCGCCGGAAGGCACCAGCGTGGCGATGCACAGCAGGCCGGGCAGGAATTCTTCGTGGTCGATGGCATAGCCGTCCTTGCGGATGCGCTGCACTTCCTTTTCCAGCGCCTCCGGGTCGGTCAGCGTCCTGGGCGTGTACGGCTCCAGCGGTGCGTTCGACAGCAGCCGGCGGCGCTGCGCCGCGCTCATCTGCGACAGGAAGATCTTGCCGCTGGCCGAGCAGTGCACCGGCACGCGCGAACCCGAGTGCAGGTAGAAGCGCAGCGGCGCGGCGGTTTCCACGCGGTCGAGGTACACCACCTCGCTGCCCGACAGCGCGGTGAGGTTGCAGCTTTCGCCGATTTCTTCCACCAGCTGGCGCAGCACCGTGTGGCGCGCGCCGTGCAGGCTGTCGTTGAGCAGCAGGTTCTCGGCCAGCCGCCGCAGCCGCGTGCCGATGCCGTAGTGCCGGCCGTCGCCTTCGCGCTGCAGCAGCCCTGCGCCTTCGAGCTGCTGGAGCATGCGGTGCAGCGTGGGCTTGGGCAGGCCGGTTTCCTCGACCAGGCCCTGCAGCGAATAGCGCTGGTCTTTCGCGGCCATGACTTCGAGCAGCGCGAACAGGCGCATGGTGGGTGTGTCGCCCGCCGGTTCGGCGGCTTCCACGGGGAGCCCTTTGACGATCTTCATGGGCCGGATCATAGGTGTTTTACAAAAAAAGAGACAAGACGTACCGATTTTTGTAAATTGTTTGACGCCATGCCGATGCCGTCCTATATTCCGCCGGAATGAATTCCGGAACAAGTCGTTCCGACTTTTTGGGTGCAAGCCACCGCCCATCATCCTTTCAGGAGACGCCTTCCATGAGCCAGAAGCAAGCCGCAGCCCCCACCCGCGAAGCCGTCAAGGGCGTGCAGAAGATGACGCCCTCCGAGGCCTTCGTCGAGACCATGGTCGCCAACGGCGTGACCGACATCTTCGGCATCATGGGTTCGGCCTTCATGGACGCGATGGACATCTTCGCGCCCGCCGGCATCCGGCTGATTCCGGTGGTGCACGAGCAGGGCGGCGCCCACATGGCCGACGGCTATGCGCGCGTGTCGGGCCGCCATGGCCTGGTCATCGGCCAGAACGGCCCCGGCATCAGCAACTGCGTGACGGCCATCGCGGCCGCCTACTGGGCGCACAGCCCGGTGGTGATGATCACGCCCGAGACCGGCACCATGGGCATGGGCCTCGGCGGCTTCCAGGAAGCCAACCAGCTGCCGATGTTTCAGGAGTTCACCAAGTACCAGGGCCATGTGAACAACCCCAAGCGCATGGCCGAATACACCGCGCGCTGCTTCGACCGCGCCATCTCCGAGATGGGCCCCACGCAGCTCAACATTCCGCGTGACTACTTCTACGGCGAGATCCAGTGCGAGATTCCCAAGCCGATGCGCGTGGAGCGCGGCGCGGGTGGCGAGAACAGCCTCAACGCGGCGGTCGAACTGCTGGCTTCGGCGAAATTTCCGGTGATCCTCTCGGGCGGCGGCGTGGTGATGGGCGATGCGGTGGAAGAGTGCAAGGCCCTGGCAGAGCGCCTGGGCGCGCCGGTCGCCAACGGCTACCTGCGCAACGACTCCTTCCCCGCAAGCCATCCGCTCGCAGCGGGTCCGCTGGGCTACCAGGGCTCCAAGGCCGCGATGAAGCTCATCGCGCAGGCCGACGTGGTGCTGGCTCTGGGTTCGCGCATGGGCCCCTTCGGCACGCTCCCGCAGCACGGCATGGACTACTGGCCGAAGGACGCGAAGATCATCCAGGTCGAGGCCGACCACACCAACCTTGGCCTGGTGAAGAAGATCACCGTCGGCATCCACGGCGACGCCAAGGCCACGGCCAAGGAACTGCTCAAGCGCCTGCAGGGCAAGACGCTGGCCTGCGACGCCACCAAGGCCGAGCGCGCCGACAAGATCAAGGCCGAGAAAGCCGCGTGGGAAAAAGAACTCGACGAGTGGACCCACGAGCGCGACCAGTTCAGCCTGGACGCCATCGAGGAAGCCAAGGGCGAGAAGACACCCACCGGCGGCAGCTACCTGCACCCGCGCCAGGTGCTGCGCGAGCTTGAGAAGGCAATGCCGCCGCGCGTGATGGTCTCGACCGACATCGGCAACATCAACGCCATTGCCAACAGCTACCTGCGCTTCGAGGAGCCGCGCAGCTTCTTCGCGCCGATGAGCTTCGGCAACTGCGGCTACTCGCTGCCCACCATGATCGGCGCCAAGTGCGCCGCGCCCGACCGCCCCGCCGTGGCCTACGCCGGCGACGGCGCCTGGGGCATGAGCATGGTGGAAATCATGACGGCCGTGCGCCATGACATTCCGGTCACGGCCGTGGTGTTCCACAACCGCCAGTGGGGCGCCGAGAAGAAGAACCAGGTCGACTTCTACAACCGCCGCTTCGTGGCGGGCGAGCTTGAAAGCGAGAGCTTCGCGGGCATCGCCAAGGCCATGGGCGCCGAGGGCATCGTGGTGGACAAGCTCGAAGACGTGGGCCCGGCACTGAAGAAAGCCATCGACATGCAGATGAACGAAGGCAAGACCTGCGTCATCGAGATCATGTGCACCCGCGAGCTGGGCGACCCGTTCCGCCGCGACGCGCTGTCCAAGCCGGTACGATTCCTCGACAAGTACAAGGACTACGTCTGAAGAACACATGACCGATTCGCTGCTGACGCTCAACGCGGGCTCCTCGTCCATCAAGGTCGCATTGTTCGATGCGGCACATCCGGGCGGCGGCGATGCGTTGCCGTCGGCGCGCTGGTCGGGCCAGGCGGACGGTCTGGGCGCGGGCCTGCAGGCGCGGCTGCGCGTTCGCGATGCGCAGGGCAGGACGCTGCTCGACGAAGCGCTCGATGGCGCACGCGCCTCGCACCAGGGCGCGCTGGCCGCGCTGCTCGAATGGCATGCGCAGCAAAAGGAGGGCGGGCGCATCGCGGCGGTGGGGCACCGCATCGTGCATGGCGGCACGGACTTCGTGGCGCCGGTGCGCGTCGACGCGGCATTGCTCGACGCACTCGCCAAGCTCGAGCCTCTGGCGCCGCTGCACCAGCCGCACAACCTGGCGGGCGTGCGAGCTGCAATGGCCGCATTCGAAGGCGTGCCGCAGGTGGCTTGCTTCGACACGGCCTTTCATGCGGTGCAGCCGGAGGTCAACCGGCGCTTCGCATTGCCGCGCGAGTTGCATGACGCTGGCGTGCGGCGCTACGGCTTCCACGGCCTCTCGTATGAATCGATCGTCGCGCAGTTCGCGGGCATCGCGCCCGAGCTGGCGCAGCGGCGCGTGATCGTCGCGCACCTGGGCAACGGTGCGTCGATGTGCGGCATGGTCAACGGCCGCTCGGTCGCGACGACCATGACCTTCTCTCCGCTCGACGGGTTGACCATGGGCACGCGCTGCGGCCACATCGACGCGGCCGTGGTGCCCTACCTGATGCGATCGCGCGGCATGTCGGCCGACGCGGTCGAGAAGCTGCTGTTCCGCGAATCGGGGTTGCTGGGGCTGTCGGGCGTGTCGAGCGACATGCGTGCGCTGCAAGCTTCGGCGGAGCCCGCGGCGGCCGAGGCGATCGGGCATTTCGCGGAACAGGTGGTGCAGCACATGGGCATGCTGGCGGGCGCCTTGCGCGGCGTGGACGCCATCGTGTTCACCGGCGGCATCGGCGAGAACGACGCGCCGCTGCGCGAACGCATGCTCGAAGACTGCGCCTGGCTGGGGGTGCACATCGATGCAGCCGCCAACCGCGACGGCGCAGCGCGGCTCACCACGGCCGGCAGCCCCGTCAGCGCCTGGGTGCTGCGCACCGACGAAGAAGCGGTGATCGCGCGCCACACGGCGCGGGTGCTGCACATGGGGTGAGCGCGGGCTGATCGCTCAGCGCGCGGTGGCGCTGGTGGCCATGCGCGGCACGGTCGCGCCGCAGTGGCGCAGGAAGTCGGCGGTTGCGCCGCCCAGCAGCTTGTCGCGGTGCATCACCGTCGCCAGCTTGCGCACGCCGGCCGGCAGCCGCGTACGCAGTTCGACCAGGTGCCCGTCTTCCAGCGCCTGCGCCACCGTGTAGCGCGACAGGCAGGCCAGCCCGGTGCCCGAGGCCACCACGCGCTTGATGGCTTCGGTGCTCCCCAGTTCGAAGCCCACGTTCACCTGCTCCAGGTTCTGGATCAGCCAGGCATCGGTGACCTGCCGCGTGCCAGAGCCGTGCTCGCGCAGCACCCAGGTGGCCTGCGACAGTTGCTTGTGTGTGGCCACGCGGCCCGCCAGTGCATGGCCCGGCGCGGCCACGATCACCAGTTCGTCGCTGCGCCATGCGCGCACCACCAGGTCGGGGTGGGTCTGCGGGCCTTCGATGAAGCCCACGTCGACGTCGAAGCCCGCCACCGCCTCGATCACGTCGCGCGTGTTGGCAATGTGCAGCCGCACCTGGCTTTGCGGGTGCAGCGCGGTCCATTGCGACACGCGCTCGGGCAGCAGGTATTCGCCGATGGTGAAGCTCGCCGCCACGCGCAGCGGCGCGGCATGCTCGGCACTGAAGAGGGCCTGCACCTCCCCCGCCTGGTCGAGCAGCGCCTGCGCCTTGGGCAGCAGGGCGCGGCCGTTCTCGTTGAGCACCAGCCGGCGGCCGATGCGGTCGAACAGCAGCACGCCGACCGAGGTTTCCAGGTCGGCCAGCGCGCTGCTCGCGGCCGACTGGGAACGCGCGATACGGTCTGCCGCCGCGCGGGTGCTGCCGCCGCGCGCGGTGGCCACGAACACTTCGAGCTGGCGCAGGTTGAGGCGCAGGCGCTGCGCCGGAGATTGATCTGTTTTTCCGGTCATGGTGAGAGATATTCTGCGCTTTTCCGATTGATCGAGGATGCCTAACATCGGCTTTGCCACGCCTGAAAACAAAGGACCGACAGTGTTCAGTTTCCTGTCCCGCGAGCCCGTGCACGACCCGCTGTCGGCGCCCACTCCCACGGCCGACACCACGGTCAAGACCACCACCTGCTACATGTGCGCCTGCCGCTGCGGCATTCGCGTGCATCTGCGCGAGGGCGAGAAGGGCCCGGAGGTGCGCTACATCGACGGCAACCCGAACCATCCGCTGAACCAGGGCGTGATCTGCGCCAAGGGCTCGTCGGGGATCATGAAGCAGGTGTCGCCCGCGCGCATCACGCAGCCGCTCTTGCGCAAGGCCGGCAGCGAGCGCGGGGCGGCCGAGTTCGAGCCCATCAGCTGGGAGCGCGCCTACGACCTGCTGACCGAGCGCCTCGCGAAGATCCGCGCAACCGACCCGAAGAAGTTCGCGCTGTTCACCGGGCGCGACCAGATGCAGGCGCTCACCGGCCTGTTCGCGCGCCAGTTCGGCACGCCCAACTATGCGGCGCACGGCGGCTTCTGCTCGGTCAACATGGCCGCGGGAATGATCTACACCATCGGCGGCAGCTTCTGGGAGTTCGGCGGGCCCGACCTGGAGCGCGCCAAGCTGTTCGTGATGATCGGCACCGCCGAAGACCATCACAGCAACCCGATGAAGATCGCGATCAGCAAGTTCAAGCGCTCGGGCGGACGCTTCATCTCGATCAACCCGGTGCGCACGGGCTACTCGGCCATTGCCGACGAGTGGATTCCCATCAAGCCGGGAACGGACGGCG
The DNA here is from genome assembly GCF_977011995.1 of Variovorax durovernensis. Lineage (NCBI taxonomy): Bacteria > Pseudomonadati > Pseudomonadota > Betaproteobacteria > Burkholderiales > Comamonadaceae > Variovorax > Variovorax durovernensis. Next base: position 1,843,122 of record NZ_CDRNCW010000001.1, read on the forward strand.
CGCTGTTCATGGCGCTGCTGCACGAGCTGATCGCGAGCGAGCTGGTGGACCATGCCTTCCTCAAGCGCTTCACCAATGCGCCGCAGCTCGTGGTGCTCGACGACTGCGAGCGGCAGGGCCTGTTCGCCTTCGACCCCGACCCGCAACGCGGCCCGCCCGGCGACGGACGCAACCCGCACAACAAGCTGGTGTGGGACAAGGCCAGCGGCAGCGTGAAGAACGCGTACCCTGAAGGAATCGAAGAAGGCTGCGACCCGGCGCTAGAAGGCCACTACACGCTGGCCGACGGCACGCGCGTCGCGCCGTCGTTCCAGCTGCTGCGCGAACGCGTGGCCAGTTGCACACCCGAGTGGGCACAGGCCATCACCGGCATCGACGCGGGGCGCATTCGCAAGCTGGCGCGCGAGATGGGCGAGACGGCTTTGAAGCAGGCCTTCGAGCTGCCGATTCCCTGGACCGACGCCTGGGGCAAGAAGCACCCGACCACGCAGGCGCGGCCGGTGGCCTTCCATGCAATGCGCGGGCTGGCTGCGCACTCCAACGGCTTCCAGACGGTGCGTGCGCTGGCGGTGCTGATGAGCGTGCTCGGCACCATCGACGCGCCCGGCGGCTTCCGGCACAAGGCGCCGTATCCGCGCCACATCGTGCCCAACTACCGGGCCTTCAACGACCCCGGCATGATCCAGCCGAACACGCCGCTCAATGCGGCTCCGCTGGGCTTTCCTGCCGGCCCGGACGAACTGGCCATCAACCCCGACGGCTCGCCGATCCGCATCGACCATGCCTTCTCGTGGGAGCACCCGCTGTCGGCGCACGGGCTCATGCACAACGTGATCACCAACGCGGCCAAGGGCGACCCCTACCGCATCGACACGCTGCTGATCTTCATGGCCAACATGGCCTGGAATTCGAGCATGAACACCATGGCCGTGCGCGAGATGCTCAACCGCAAGGACGAGAAGGGCGAGCACATGATCCCGTTCCTGGTGGTGTGCGACGCCTTCCAGAGCGAGACCGTGGCCTTTGCCGACCTGGTGCTGCCCGACACCACGTACCTTGAGCGGCACGACGTGATGGGCATGCTCGACCGGCCGATCTCGGAGTTCGACGGGCCGGTGGATTCGGTGCGCGTGCCGGTGGTGCCGCCGACGGGGGAGTGCAGGCCGTTCCAGGAGGTGCTGATCGAACTGGCCTCGCGTCTCAAGTTTCCGGCCTTCACCACGCCCGAGGGCGGGCGCAAGTACACGGGCTACCCGGACTTCGTCGTCAACTTCGAGCCGCAGCCGGGCATCGGATTTCTCATGGGTTGGCGCGGCAAGGACGGCACCGAGCACCTGCGCGGCGCGCCCAACCCGAAGCAGTGGGAGGCCTATGCGCAGAACAACTGCGTGTTCCAGTACCACATGCCCGAGACCATGCACTACATGCGCAACTGGAACCGGGAGTACCTCGACTTCGCGAAGGACAAGGGCTGGCGCCAGCGCAACGACCCGGTGCAGCTGGCGCTGTATTCCGACACGCTGCAGAGCTTCAGGCTCGCGGCGCAGGGCAAGAGCCCGGGGCGGCAACCGCCCGATGCATTGCGCGAGCGCATCGAAACGTATTTCGACCCGCTGCCTTTCTGGTATCCGCCCCTGGAAGAAGCGGCGACCGACCTGGCCGCCTATCCGCTCAACGCGCTCACGCAGCGGCCGATGGCGATGTACCACTCGTGGGACTCGCAGAACGCATGGCTGCGGCAGATCCACAGCCACAACTACCTGCACGTGAATCCGCTGACCGCGCAGGCGGCGGGCATTGCGGACGGCGGCTGGTGCTGGGTGGAAAGCAGATGGGGCCAGGTGCGCTGCATGCTGCGCTACAGCGAGGCTGTGGAGCCCGGCACCGTGTGGACCTGGAACGCCATCGGCAAGGCCGACGGTGCATGGCAACTGGCGCCGGGAGCCGACGAGGCGCGCAAGGGTTTCCTGCTGAACCACCTGATCAGCGAGGAGTTGCCCTGCGAGGGCACTGCGAGCGGGACCATCAGCAACTCGGACCCGATCACCGGGCAGGCGGGGTGGTACGACGTGCGGGTGCGCATTCGGCCGGCGGAGCCCGGAGAGCCTGAGGAGAGCTATCCGCAGGTTGCGAGCATGCCGGTGGTGCCCGGGGTGCTGGGGAAGGCGGCGAGTGTGTTGACTTACTTTGCGGGGAGGGGGAAGAAATGATGCAGTGGTTGAAGGAACTGATGTCGTCGGCTCCGGTCTTGCCCCCTCCCCCTCTGGTGGAGGGCGGGGGTGGGGGCATCGGCGTCGGAACTGGAAGCCTCGCCGCATTGAAGGCCGTCGTGCCCCCACCCCAACCCTCCCCCAGCGGGGGAGGGAGCAATGTCAACACCATGCGCGCCGAACAAGGCGAAACCCTCGCCAAACAACTCGCCCTCGTCATCGACCTCAACGTCTGCGTCGGTTGCCACGCCTGCGTTACCTCCTGCAAGCAATGGAACACCTCCGGCAGCGCCGGCCCGCTGGCCGATGAACGCCCTTATGCCGCCAACCCCACCGGCACCTTCTTCAACCGCGTGCAGACCTACGAGGCCGGCGCCTTCCCCGTCACCGAGACCATCCATTTCCCCAAGAGCTGCCTGCACTGCGAAGACCCGCCGTGCGTGCCGGTGTGCCCCACGGGCGCGAGCTACAAGCGCAAGGAAGACGGCATCGTGCTGGTCGACTACGACAAGTGCATCGGCTGCAAGTACTGCGCGTGGGCCTGCCCCTACGGCGCGCGCGAACTGGACGAGGAGCGCCAGGTCATGACCAAGTGCACGCTGTGCGTGGATCGCATCTACGACGAGCAGTTGCCCAAGGAAGACCGCAAGCCCGCCTGCGTGAAGGCCTGCCCGACCGGCGCGCGCATCTTCGGCGACGTGAAAGACCCGGACTCCGAAGTGTCGAAGGCCATCCGCGAGCGCGGCGGCTACCAGCTGATGCCCGAGTGGGAGACCAGCCCGGCCAACCAGTACCTGCCCCGGCACATCACGCAGCCGGCGGACGCGAAGGAGTAGCCGCATGCATCCCGCGTTCTCGATTCTTTTCTTCACCACGCTGGCCGGCGCCGCGCAGGGCCTGGTGTTCGCGCTGGCGCTGGCTGTGCTGTTCGGCCCGGAGCTGGCGCCGGGCTTCCTGGGCATTGCGCTGGGCGTGGCCGAGGTGCTCCTGGTGGCGGGCCTTTCCGCATCGTTCATGCACCTGGGCCGCAAGACGCGCGCATGGCGGGCGGTGCTGATGTGGCGCACGTCGTGGATGTCGCGCGAGGTCATCGTGCTGCCGGTGTTCATCGCGCTGGTGGCGCTGTGGTGGCTGTCGCTGCGGCTGGGCATCGGCGCGCCTTGGTCGTGGCTGCTGCCGCTGCTGGTGCTTTGCGGCGCGATGCTGCTCTGGTACTGCACCGCCATGATCTACGCCTGCCTGCGCTTCATCGAGGAATGGGCGCACCCGTTGACGGTGCTCAACTTCACGCTGATCGGCCTGTCGTCTGGGCTGGTGCTGGCGTGCGCGATGGCGGCCTCGAGCGGCGAGGCGCGCTTCGTGCAGGTGTTCGGGCCATGGGCGCTCATTGCCACGCTGGCCGCCTGGGCCGCGCGCGGCGGCGCCCTGCGGCGCAATGCGCGCCTGCGCCACAAGTCGACCTTGCAGTCGGCCACGGGTATCCGCGCGCAGAAGCTGGTGCAGAAGTCGATGGGCATGTCGGCCGGGTCGTTCAACACGCGGGAGTTCTTCCATGGCGTGTCGCTCGCGGCGCTCGGGAACATGAAGCTCGGTTTCCTGCTGCTGGCTTTCGTGCTGCCCGCGTCGCTGGCGGCTTGGGGCATCGCGAGCGCTTCGGTGCTGCCGTGGCTGCTGGCGGTCGTCGTGCAGGCGCCGGGCCTGCTGGCCGAGCGCTGGTTCTTCTTCGCGCAGGCCAGGCATCCGCAGAACCTGTACTACCAGGTCGTTTCCTAGGCTTGTTCCTGCTTGCGCCGCGGGTCATCGGCGCGTCATGCACGGATGGAAGGATTCGAAACTTTTGTTTCCTGCCCTTCCTCCATGTTGCCGAACCTGCCCTTTCCCCGTGCCTTGACCGGCGTGCCGTCTTCGTCCCTTGGCCTTGTTGCGCTCCTGCTGGCCTCTTGCGGCGGGGGAGGCGGTGGCGGCGGTGTTCCTTTTTCGCTGCCTCCGGCCGTCACGACTCCCGCACCGGCACCTGCCGCCACGAGCGTGAGCGGTGTGGTCGTGGGAAGCTATTTCGTCAACGCGAAGGTCTGCCTCGACATCAACGCCAACGGCCGCTGCGATGCCGATGAGCCCGCCACGCGCACCGACAAGCAGGGCGCCTTCACGCTGACCGGCGCAAGCGCAGGCATCGTGGCCGAGATCGGCACCGATGCCACCGAACTAGACCCCGCCACCTCCACCTCGAAGCCGGTGACCTCGCGGCTCGTGCTGCGCGCGCCGAAAGAGGCCCCGGGCGTCGTCGACTACCAGTCGAGCGCCGTGGTCGCCGAAATGGAAGCCGGCGGCCTGGACTTCAAGGCGGCCAGCAGCAAGGTCGCCATCTCGGTCGGCGTGGTTGCGGCCAAGCTGCTAGTCGACTTCAACACCGAGAGCGATCCGGTGGCCAAGGCCGCGCTCAAGGCCGCGTCCGACGAGGGGCTGCAGCGCATCCGCGATGCGCTGGCATCGGCCGCCGCCGGCGACGACATCAAGGCCGTGCTGACCGCCGCGGCCCTGACCGACCGCTACTACCAGACCAAGGCGCCGTACCGTCCGCAGCAGGACGTCAGCACCTACGAGGCGCCACCCGCGGGGTTTGCGCCGGTCTACACCGAAATGATCGCGCGCCACGGCTCGCGCGGGCTGTCCAGCCTCAAGTACGACCTGGCCGTCTACAACATGTGGGAGAAGGCACGGGACGACGGTGCGCTCACGCCGCTCGGGCAGAAGCTCGGGCCCGACGTGCTGAAGATCATGAAGGCCAACTTCCTGTTGGGCTATGGCGTGGCGGGCATCAGCACACCGGGCTACGGCAACGAGACGCAGGTCGGCATCAACGAGCACACGCAGTTGGCGGCGCGGCTGGTGCAGCGGCTGCCGGCTTACTGGAAGCAGGTCGGCGACAGCGCCGGCTCGGCGCCTCGGCAGATCGTGACCGTGACCTCCGGCGTCGACCGCGCGGTCGACAGCGGCAACTTCTTCGTGCAGTCGCTCAAGGCGGCGCAGCCCGCGCTGGCGCCGCTCGTCACCTACCCTGCGGCACCGGCGCCTTACCCCGACACCGGCACCGCTGTAAGCCAGCCGGCCGGCACCAACCGCTTCCTGCTGTACTTCCACAAGCTGGTGAAGGCCACCGACCAGGTGACCAAGCCGGCCGACCCGCTCTACACGACCTACCAGGACAGCCAGGCCTACCAGGCCTACAAGTCCGGTGACGCCGACCTGGCAGCCAAGCAGAGTGGCCTCACGGTCACGCCGGAAGCCGCGGCGGCCGGCCGGGTGCTGCTGGAGCGCCTGTTCGCCAAGAGCTTCGTCGACAGGATCGCCGACGGCAGCTACAGCTTCTCGAATACAGGCACCCGCACTTTCGCGAGCGACGACGGCAAGTTTTCGGCCAGCCTGAGCGGTGACGGCAAGACCACGATCAAGTCGCCGGGCGACGCCGGTTCGCTGCTGTACGAGCTCTATGTGATCGCGCCGGCCATGCGCAGCGAGGCCGGCGTCGACTTCGCCGCCTACATGCCCGCCGCGCAGGCGAAGTTCTTCGCCGCGCTCAACGACGGCTCCGACTTCTACGACAAGGGCCCTGGCATGACCGAGAAGGGCGACATCACCTCGCGCATGTCGCAGATCCTGGTGGACGACATGTTCAACGAGGTCGACGCCATCGCGCGCGGCGACCGCTCGCATGCCGCCAAGCTGCGCTTCGCGCACGCCGAGATCCTCATGCCCTTTGCCGTGCGCATGGGCCTGAAGGGCGTGGACCAGAGCGTGCCCAAGGCCGCCAACTTCAGCTACGGCAGCAACGCATGGCGCGGCGAGTACGTGTCGCCGATGGCGGCCAACATGCAGTGGGACGTGTACGCCGACGCCAGCGGCAAGCTGCTGGTGAAGATGCTCTACAACGAGAAGGAAACCGACTTCAAGGCGTCCTGCGACGGCGCGAAGAAGCCAGGCACCGCCCACTACTACGACTACACGGCCCTGAAGGCCTGCTACGGCCACGGCGTGGCGCAGTAGGCCTGCTTTCCGTTGCAGCGGCGGCCGGTCGGGCGATTTCGCCTACTTGCGTACCGGTTCGCGTATTGCGGCTCTCGCGAGCCGCCACGCCGCGAACAGGAACACCAGCGGCAGCACGATGGTCTGCAGCACGAACAGGGCGATGAGCTTCACGATGCGCTCCGCCCAGTCGGAGGCGGACTTCAGGATCTGGTCGTAGGTCGCCTTGAGGTTGGGCAATTTCGGCAGCCAGCGTTCGACGCGGTCGCGCCAGCCTTCCTGCGCCACGGGTGCCTCTTGCGTGGCATCGACCACGGCGGTCGGCGACTTCTCGATGCCCGACAGCGCGGCCTGGTAGTCGTTGGCCATGAACACGCGGTAGAGGCCTTCGTTAGCCACGGCCGCCAGCGGCACCGCGAAGCGCACCAGCAGCAGGCCGATCAACGCCGATTGCAGCCAGCGCGGCGAACTGCCGCGCCGCCAGCGCCACACGATCCACGCCAGCGCCACAGCACAGACCAGGTAGGACATCAGGTGGTGCGCGCCGATGCTCAGCAGCACCAGCTGAATGCCGAAAGACACGCTGGCCGCGAGCATCACCGCCGCGAATTGCTCGATGAGTTCGTTCAGCGGCTTCAGCGCCTGCCCCGGCGCGAAGCTCACACCCACGCCGCCCGGCGTGGCGTCGACCTGCGTGCCCTGCGCCACCGACACCACCGCGCCCAGCGCGCGTGCCGCGGCAAAGGTGGTCAGCGCGCGCTTCAGCCCGTCGTTGACCTGGGCTCGCGCGGGCGCGTCGATGGGTGCGACCCAGCAGCCGACGAACACCAGCACGGCGATGAGCAGGAGATAGGCGCGTTGCAGCAGGAGGGGCTTGGGCAGGGGCATGGTCGAGGCGCGATCGGGGCGGAGGATGCGGTCATTCTCCACACGACCCCCGGCATGCCGCGCCGATACCCTTGAGCGGCGTCTAGCTTCTGCGCGACCCCGTGGCGCGCGGCTTGCCGGGTGTGCCCGGCAGCAGGTGGTCGAGCGGCAGCGCCGTTTCCGACTTGATCTCGCGCAGCACGATGCTCGAGCGCACGTGCGTCACGCCGGGAAGGCTGAACAGCACCTCGTGCAGGAAGCGCTCGTAGTGCTTCATGTCGGGCACGGTCACGTTGAGGATGTAGTCCGCCGGGCCGGTGGCCGACACGCAGCGGATGATCTGCGGGCTCGCCGCCACGGCTTCTTCAAAGCGCTGCACCATCGCCTCGCTGTGGCGGTCGAGGTTGACCTCGGCCACGGCCGACACGTGCAGGCCGACCTGCTCGGGGTCGACCAGCGTGGTGTAGCCGCGAATGACGCCGGCCGCCTCCATGTCCTTGATGCGCTTCCAGCAAGGCGTTGGCGACAGCCCGACGGTCTCTGAAATCTGCTGCACGGTCTGTCGGCCGTCGTGCTGCAGCGCGGAGAGGATCTTGAGGCAGTGCTCGTCGAGTGAAACGGTGCCGGCATTCATCGCGGGATCGCAGGTAGTGGCGTCGCAGCGATTCTCACTGATCGATGTGTCCGGGCGGTGCCGTGCCCCGGCCGCCGCCGGCGCCGCGTCTATGCGTCGCGGGCGCGCGCGAATTCCAGCGGCAGGTCTTTGAACTGCTTCTTCAGCGAAGCCTCGGGCGAGCCGCCCACCACGATGCGTGCGAAGGCATCGAGCGGGCTGAAGAATGCCGGGCGCAGCGTGCCGAGCTTGCTTTCGTCCACCACCAGGAAACTCTGCGACGCGCAGCGGATGGCCGCCTGCTTCACGGGCACTTCGTGGAAGTTGGAGCAGCTCGCGCCGCGTTTCAGATCGATCCCGCCCGCCGAGATGAAGGCCTTGCTCACGCCCAGCCTGGCGAGGTACTGCAGGCCCTCGTCGGAGAAGAAGGTGGCCGACGAAGGGTGGTAGAGCCCGCCCAGCAGCATCAACTGCGTGTTCGGGCGGCGGCTCAGCACCTGTGCGATGTTCGTGGAGTAACACGCCACGCTCAGCGGCATCTCGGGCGGCAGCGCCTCGGCGAAATGGACCATGGTGGTGCCGCAGTCGATGAACAGGCTGTCGTGCGGCTGCACCAGCCTGGCGGCGTGTTCGCAGGCCAGGCGCTTGTTGGCCGCGTGCTGGTCGCTGGCCTCGTCGAGCGAGTAGCGCTCGGCACCGGGCAGCGTGGTGGCGAGCACATAGCCTCCGAGGGCGGTGAGGGGAGATTCGGCCGACGACAGGTCGCGGCGGATGGTCATTTCCGTCACGTCGAGCTGCAGGGCCGCCTGCTTGATCGGCAGCGGGCCGCCGGCCTCGACGAGTTCCTGCATCCTGGCCAGGCGCATGGCCCGGGCTTCGGCTCCGGCTGTTCTTCGCATGTTCGGTTTTCTCAGATCCACGTGCCGGAGTATCGGGCATCGAACGCCGGATTAATGTTTCTTGAAAAACATATTGCGCAGATAAATGTTGTTGTAATAACATTTAGGCCAACACGAACAACATCAAGGCTGAGCAGCCACGCGGCGCAGCCCGGAGACAAAGACATGCCCCTTGCCTGCCCGCCGCAGCCGCGGCCCTTGCGCCTGACGGCGCCCGCCCATCCATGACCTCCACCTCCCTCGTTCGCCCCAGCGGCGCGGTGCGCTCGCGCCCGGCGCCGCCGGCTTCTGCCAATGCGGATGCCCCGGCCTTGCCGGCGGCACCCGCGCAGGCGCATGCCGCAGCTCCCCGCAACACCGCCCAGCCCTTCGATGCGGGTTGGATCGAAGGCATCCGCTTCAACCTCTCCGCTGCCGAGCGCCGCGTGGCCACGCTGCCCGGCCGCCGCTCGGTCAAGAAGGACGCGCAGGCCGGCTGGCTGCTCAAGGCGATCACCTGCATCGACCTGACCACGCTCAGCGGCGACGATACGGCCGAGCGCGTGAAGCGGCTCTGCGCCAAGGCCGTGATGCCGGTGCGCCCGGACCTGCTGGCCGCCCTCGGCTTCGCCGACCGCAAGCTGCATACCGGGGCGGTGTGCGTGTACCACCGCTTCGTCTCGACCGCGGTCGAGGCGTTGGCGGGTACCGGCATTCCGGTGGCGGCGGTGTCCACGGGCTTTCCGGCGGGCCTGATTCCGCACGAGCTCAAGCTCAAGGAAATCGAAGCCTCGGTGCGCGACGGCGCCGCGGAGATCGACATCGTCATCACCCGCGAGCACGTGCTCACCGGCCAGTGGAAGAAGCTCTACGACGAGATGCTCGATTTCCGCCGCGCGGCGGGCGCGGCGCATGTGAAGGCGATCCTTGCGACGGGCGAACTCAAGACGCTGCGCAACGTAGCCAAGGCCTCGATGGTCTGCATGATGGCCGGCGCCGACTTCATCAAGACCTCCACCGGCAAGGAGGGCGTCAACGCCACGCCGCTGGTCACGCTCGCGATGCTGCGGATGATCCGCCAGTACGAGGCCCGCACCGGCCTGCGCGTGGGCTACAAGCCCGCAGGCGGCGTCTCCACCGCGAAGACCGCGCTCGACTATCAGGTGCTCATGAAGGAAGAGCTGGGCCGCGACTGGCTCGAGCCCGATCTGTTCCGCATCGGCGCTTCCACGCTGCTGGCCGACATCGAGCGCCAGCTCGAGCACCACATCACCGGCCGCTACTCGGCCTACAACCGCCACCCGATCGGATGAGCCCGATGAGCAGCATCAGCAGCAGCAACAACAACTCCGCCGGCAGCAGCAGCGTCGCGCGCTATTTCGACACCATGGACTACGGCCCCGCGCCCGAGAGCGACACCGACGCACGCGAATGGCTCGCGCGCCATGCCGAAGGCTTCGGCCACTTCATCGACGGGCGCTTCACGCCTGCTTCGGACGGCGTGCACTTCGACACGGCCGAGCCGGCCACCGGCCAGCGCCTGGCGCGCATTGCGCAAGGCTCCGCGAAGGACGTGGATGCCGCCGTGGCGGCGGCGCGCGCCGCGCAGCCCGGCTGGCATGCCCTCGGCGGCCATGGCCGCGCACGGCATCTGTACGCACTGGCGCGCATGGTGCAGCGCCATGCGCGCCTGCTCGCGGTGGTCGAGGCGCTGGACAACGGCAAGCCGATCCGCGAGGCGCGCGACCTCGACGTGCCGCTGGCCGCGCGCCACTTCTATCACCATGCCGGCTGGGCGCAGCTGCAGGAGCGCGAGTTCGCCGACCAGGTGCCGCTGGGCGTGGTCGGCCAGATCATTCCGTGGAACTTCCCGCTGCTGATGCTCGCGTGGAAGATCGCTCCCGCGCTGGCGCTGGGCAACACCGTGGTGCTGAAGCCGGCCGAGCTCACGCCGCTGAGCGCCTTGCTCTTCGCTGAACTGGCGGCACAGGCAGGCCTGCCGCGCGGTGTGCTCAACGTGGTGACGGGCGACGGTGCCACGGGCGCGGCGCTGGTCGCGCACGAGGGCGTGGACAAGATCGCCTTCACCGGCTCGACGGAAGTAGGGCGGCTGATCCGCGCCGCGACGGCGGGTACGGGCAAGTCGCTCACGCTGGAGTTGGGCGGCAAATCGCCCTTCATCGTGTTCGACGACGCGGACATTGATGCCGCCGTCGAAGGCGTGGTCGACGCCATCTGGTTCAACCAGGGCCAGGTGTGCTGCGCCGGTTCGCGGCTGCTGCTGCAGGAAGGCATCGCGAACGACTTCATCGCGCGCCTCAAGCGCCGCATGCAGACCTTGCGGGTGGGATTGCCGCTGGACAAGGCGATCGACATGGGCAGCCTCATCGACCCCACGCAGCTCGAACGCGTGCGCTCGCTGGTGGCCGCCGGCGTGCGCGAAGGCGCGAGCTGCTACCAGGCGCCGGGCGCGCTGCCGCCGGGCGGGAGCTTCTTTCCGCCGACGCTGCTGACGGGCGTGCAGCCCGCATCCACCGTGGCGACCGAGGAGATCTTCGGGCCCGTGATGGTGACGATGACTTTCCGCACGCCCGACGAAGCCGTCGCGCTGGCCAACAACACCCGCTACGGCCTCGCCGCCAGCGTGTGGAGCGAGACCATCGGCCTCGCGCTGGGCATCGCGCCACAGCTGCACGCAGGCGTGGTGTGGGTCAACGCGACCAACCTGTTCGACGCGGGCGTGGGCTTCGGCGGCTACCGCGAATCAGGCTACGGCCGCGAGGGCGGAAGAGAAGGTTGCTACGAATACCTGAAGCCGCGTGCCTGGGCGCAGCGCAAGCCGCGCTCCGCAGATGTGGTCGCCGCCGTGGCGGCGAACGAAGCTGCAACGAAGACCGGGAACGGGTCTTCCCCCGCGTTGCCCGCCATCGACCGCACCGCCAAGCTCTTCATCGGCGGCAAGCAGGTGCGGCCCGACGGCGAACTGTCGCGCCCGGTCTTCGCAGCCAGCGGACAGCGTGCCGGCGAAGTGGGTGCGGGCAACCGCAAGGACATCCGCAACGCGGTGGCCGCGGCGCGCGCCGCGGCGAGCTGGTCGAGCGCGACGCCGCATCGCCGCGCGCAGGCGCTTTATTACCTCGCGGAAAACCTCTCGGCCCGCGCCGGCGAGTTTGCCGCGCGCATCGCGAGCCTGACCGGTGTTGCCGCGGCAGCTGCGCAGGCCGAGGTCGACGCATCGGTGGGCCGCCTGTTCGCCTACGGCGCCTGGGCCGACAAATACGAGGGCGCGGTGCATGTGCCGCCGCTGCGCGGCGTGGCGCTGGCCACGGTCGAGGCGATCGGCGTGGTGGGCGTGGTGTGTCCCGACGAGGCGCCGCTGCTGTCCTTCGTGAGCCTGCTCGCGCCCCTCATGGCCATGGGCAACCGCACGGTGATCGTGCCCGGCGAGAAGCACGCGCTGGTCGCCACCGACTTCTATCAGGTGCTGGAGACTTCCGACCTGCCGGCCGGCGTCGTCAACCTCGTGACCGGCCCGGCCGCGAGCCTCGCGCGCACGCTGGCCGAGCACGACGACGTCGATGCGCTGTGGGTTTTCGGTGCGAAGGAACTGTCGCGCGATGCCGAACTGCTGTCGGTCGGCAACCTCAAGCGCACGCTGGCCGACCACGGCCTTTCCACCGACTGGCATGACCCGGCCTCGGCCGAGGGCCCCGCGTTCCTGCGGCATGCCACGCAGGTCAAGAACATCTGGATTCCCTATGGCGAATGAGCGAGCGGCCGTTGTGCGCGCCACACGAACCAAGGGAAATCCCCAAATAGCAAACGTTTGCGCAAACGTTTTCTTTACCTAAGATCGCAATCGCGACAGCCGTTCCATTTCGAGGAGACAGACCGCATGCTGAAGTCCATTCATCCGCTGCTCAACGCCGACGTGCTCTACGCCCTGCGCGCCATGGGCCATGGCGACGAACTGGTGCTGTGCGACGCCAATTTCCCGGCCGACTCGGTCGCACGCCAGACCACGCTGGGCCGGCTGCTGCGCATCGACGGCGTGGGCACCACCGAAGCGGCGCGCGCCATTCTTTCGGTGCTGCCGCTGGACAACGCGGTGGACGATCCGGCGCGGCGCATGGAAATCATGGGCCAGCCGAGCGAGATCCCGCCGGTGCAGCTGGAAATGCAGCGCGAGATCGATGCGGCCGAAGGGCGTCCACGGCCGATGGGCTCCATCGAGCGCTTCGCCTTCTACGAGGCCGCGCGCCGCGCGTACTGCGTGATCGCCACCGGCGAGCGCCGCTTCTACGGCTGCTTCGTGTTCAAGAAGGGCGTGCTCGCCCCCGAGGCCTGAATAGCGATGAACGCCTTTTCCTCGCAGCAGCACGGCGTGGCAGTGCTCGGCATCTTCGTGGCGGACCTCGCCTTCCGCGCGGCCGACCTTCCGGGCGTCGGCCAGACCATCGCCGGCTCCGGCTTTGCCATGGGCCCCGGCGGCAAGGGCTCGAACCAGTCGGTGGCGGCGGCGCGCGCAGGCGCGCAGGTGACCTTCATCTCCAAGCTCGGACAGGACTCCTTCGGCGCCAACGCGCTCGCACTGTGGGAGCAGGAAGGCATCACGCCGCGCGTGCCGCAGGTGACGACGCAGCCGACCGGCGCGGCTTTCATCTACGTGCACGAGGTCACGGGCGCCAACGCCATCATCGTGGTGCCCGGCGCGGCGGCGCTCATCGATACCGACGACGTGGATGCCGCCGCCGATGCCATCCGCGGCGCGCGCGTGTTCGTCACGCAACTCGAGCAGCCCGCCGGCGCCGCGCAGCGCGGCCTGGAACTCGCGCGTGCGGCAGGCACGGTAACGGTGTTCAACCCCGCGCCCGCTCTGCCCTTCGACGATGCCGTGTACCCGCTGTGCGACTACATCACGCCGAACGAGCATGAAGCCGCCGCGCTCAGCGGCATTGCCGTCGAGACCATCGAGGACGCGCGCCGGGCGGGCGACTTCTTTCTTGCCAAGGGGGTGGGCTGCGCGCTCATCACGCTCGGAGACAAGGGCGCGCTGCTGCACAGCGCGAACCAGTCGGTGCACCTGCCCGTGTTCCATGCCGGCGCGGTGAAGGAAACGGCCGGCGCGGGCGATGCCTTCAACGGCGGCTTCGCGGCCGCGCTGGCCGAAGGCGCGTCGCCGCTGGAGGCCGCGCGTTTCGGCTCCGCCGTGGCGGCCATTTCGGTCACGCGCGCGGGCACCGCGCCGTCGATGCCCACGCGCGCCGAGGTCGATGCGCTGCTGGGCCGGGCGGCAGCCTGAACCGCGAACCGCAAAAGGAGTCTTTCGTGAAATTCAGGTTCTCGGACCGCGAGCTCAACTTCCTGGTCGGCATCAACGTCGCGATCCTCGTGGTCGCCACCGTGCTTTCAAAGGGCGACTTCCTCGACGTCTACAACTTCCAGTCGATGGGCGGCCAACTGCCCGAACTCGGCCTGCTCGCCATGGGCGTTGCGCTGTCGATGATCTCCGGCAACGGCGGCATCGACCTCTCCGGCGTGGCGCTGGCCAACCTCTCGGGCGTGGTGGCTGCCACGCTGGCACCGATGCTGGTGCAGCCCGATGCCTCGCCGTGGCTCTACACCAGCGCCTTCGCGGCCATTGCGATAGCGGTGGGGCTTGCGGGCGGGCTGCTCAACGGTGTGCTGATCGCGCGCGTCGGCCTCACGCCCATTCTCTGCACGCTGGGCACGCAACTGGTCTACACCGGCCTGGCGGTGGTGCTTACCGGGGGCTCCAGCCTGCGCGTGGGCAATGCGGAGCCGCTCTCGGCCATCGGCAACGAGACGGTGCTGGGCGTGCCGATTCCGTTCGCGATCTTCGTGGTGATGCTGCTGGCCATCGGCTGGCTGCTCAAGCAGAGCCCGTTCGGCATCCGGCTCTTCCTGCTGGGCACCAATGCCAAGGCGGCGCGCTACGCGGGCATTCCGCAAGGCCGCATGCTGATTGCCACGTATGCGCTGTGCGGCGTGCTGGCGGCGGTGGCGGGCGTGATCATCGCGGCCCGCACGGCCAGCGTGAAGTCGGACTACGGCAATTCCTACCTTCTGATTGCCATCCTCATCACGGTGATGGCGGGCGTGCGGCCGCAGGGCGGCTACGGGCGCATGGTGTGCCTGTTCTTCTCGGCCGTGGCGCTGCAGCTGCTGTCGAGCACCTTCAACCTGCTGGGCATTTCCAACTTCTTCCGCGATTGCGCCTGGGGCCTGCTGCTGCTGTTCTTCCTGGCATCGGCACGCTTGAGCCTGAGCGACCTGCGCAGCTTCATTTCCGTTTCGCGCACCAGCGCACCGCCGCATCAGCCCCCTCCTGGCGCGACGCAGAGAACCACCGAGGGCTAGGAGACAAACGAACATGCTGAAGAAAACCAAGATCGCCTGCTCCGTGCTGGCACTGGGCACCGTGGCTTTCGCGTCGGCGCTTCATGCGCAGGGCAAGCCGCAGGACATCGTCACCGTGGTGAAGATCACCGGCATCAGCTGGTTCAACCGCATGGAAGTGGGCGTGAAGGAGTTCGGCGCGAGCACGCCGGGCGTCGCCACGCGCCAGATCGGCCCGGCCCAGTCGGACGCCGCGCAACAGCAGCGCCTGGTGGAAGACCTGGTGGCCAAGAAGGTCGACGCCATCGCGGTCGTGTCGATGGACCCGCCCACGCTGGAGCCGGTGCTCAAGCGCGCGATGGAGCGCGGCATCAAGGTCGTCACGCACGAGGCCGACAACCAGAAGAACACCATGGTCGACATCGAGGCCTTCGACAACACGGCCTACGGCGCGCGCATCAACGAGCGCCTGGCCGCCTGCATGGGCCAGCAGGGCAAGTGGACTTCGCTGGTCGGCTCGCTGGGCAGCCAGTCGCAGGTGCAGTGGGCCGACGGCGGCGCGGCGAACGCGAAGAAGTACCCCAAGATGCAGCTGGTCGACGCCAAGAACGAATCGCTCAACGACGCGGAGAAGGCCTACGGCAAGGCCAAAGAAATGCTGCGCAAGTATCCGGACCTGAAGGGCTTCCAGGGCTCGTCCTCGCTGGACGTGCTGGGCATCGGCCGCGCGGTGGAAGAGGCCGGCCTGCAGGGCAAGGTCTGCGTGTTCGGCACCGGCCTGCCCAGCGAAGCGGCCAAGTTCCTGGAGTCGGGCGCGGTCGGCGGCATCGCCTTCTGGGATCCGAAGGACGCCGGCCTCGTCATGAACAAGGCGGCCAAGATGCTGCTCGACGGCAAGACCATCACCGAGGGCACCGACATGGGCGTGCCGGGCTACAACAAGGTTTCGGTGAAGAAGGGGCCGGGCGTCGGCATCGTCGTCACGGGCCAGGCCTGGGTCGAGGTCGACAAGCAGAACTACAAGAAGTACGCCTTCTGAGCCTGCGAGCCATGACCCTTGCAGCGCCCTCTACCCACGCCCCGGCCGCGCCGGCGGGGCGCCGCGTCTTTCTCGAGGTGCAGGACGTGCACAAGCGCTTCGCGGGCGTGCACGCGCTGCGCGGCATCGACCTGACGATCGAGGCCGGCGAGATCTACCACCTGCTCGGCGAAAACGGCTGCGGCAAGAGCACGCTGATCAAGATCATCTCGGGCGCGCAGCCCCCGAGCCAGGGCCGCATCGTGATCGATGGCAGGCCGTACGAATCGCTGTCGCCGCTGCAGGCGCTCGCGCTGGGCATCGAGACGGTCTACCAGGACCTGTCGCTGCTGCCGAACATGACCGTGGCCGAGAACGTCGCGCTCAGCGAGCAGCTTGTCGCCACCGGCGGCAGGCTGGCGCGGCGCTTCGACCGCAAGGCGCTGGCGGCCACGGCCGCACGTGCGCTGCAGGCGGTGAAGCTGCCGACCGATGCGGCGTTCCTTGCGCGGCGCGTGGACGAAATGCCCATTGCCACGCGGCAACTCGTGGCCATCGCGCGTGCAGTGGCCACGCGCGCGCGCATGGTCATCATGGACGAACCCACCACCTCGCTCACGCAGAAAGAAGTGGACAACCTCGTCCACGTGGTGGAGGCGCTGCGGGAGCAGGGCGTGGCCGTGCTGTTCGTGAGCCACAAGCTCGACGAGTGCATCGCCATGGGCGGCCAGGCCATCGTTTTCCGCGACGGCACGAAGGTGGCGCAGGGCCCGATCCGTGACTTCACCAAGGCCGAACTCGCACACTGGATGACCGGCAAGCACCTCGACGGCGAGCGCTACCGCCACGGCTCGCACGGCGGCGAAGAGCTGCTGAAGGTGGAATCGCTGGGCCGCGGCAAGCAGTTCAGCGACGTGAGCTTCACGCTGCGCAAGGGAGAGATCCTCGGCGTGACCGGGCTGCTCGACTCCGGCCGCAACGAGCTGGCGCTGGCGCTGGCAGGCGTTCAGGCCGCCGACCGCGGGCGCGTTCTGCTCGACGAACGGGAGATCGCGCTGAAGACGCCCACCGACGGCATCCGCCAGGGCATCGGCTACGTGCCCGAAGACCGCCTGAGCGAGGGCCTGTTCCTCGACAAGCCGATTCGCGACAACATCGTCACCGCAGTGCTCGACCGCCTGCGGGGGCGCTTCGGCGCGCTCGACGCGCGGCAGTGCCAGGCGCTGGCTGAGCGCACCGTGGCCGATCTGCAGATCGCCACGCCCGACGTGGACCGGCCGGTGCAGTCGCTGTCGGGCGGCAACCAGCAGCGCGTGCTCATCGGGCGCTGGCTGGCCATCGGGCCGCGCGTGCTGATCCTGCACGGCCCCACCGTTGGCGTGGACGTGGGCTCCAAGGACACCATCTACCGCATCGTGCAGCGGCTGGCCGAGCAGGGGCTGGGCGTGATCCTGGTGAGCGACGACCTGCAGGAGCTGCTGCAGAACTGCGACCGCATCCTGCTGATGCGCAAGGGCCGCATCGCCAACGACTTCGACGCGCCGGGGCTCGCCGAGAGCGATCTCTATCACGCGCTGGTTTCAGACACACCTTCCCCCGCATTCTCATGACGGCTTCCACCATGCAAGCGCATTCCGCGCCGGCCACGCCGGAATCGGCCCCGCCCCCGCCAGAGGCGCGGGTCTCTCTGCGCGGCTGGCTCGCGCAGCGCCCCTCGGTCTTCACGCTGGCGTTGATCGTGCTGGCGAGCCTGGCGGTCGGCGCCATCAACCCGAGCTTCTTCCAGCTGCCCGTGCTGTTCGACATCGTGCGCGCCTGCACGGTGCTGGGTCTGTTCGCGCTGGGCGTGCTGATCGTGCTGGCGGCCGGCGGCATCGACGTGTCGTTCGCGGCCATTGCCGCGCTCACCATGTACAGCATCACCAAGCTGGTGCTGAACTACTTTCCGGAAGCGCCCATCGCGCTGCTGCTGATCGCCGGTGCCGCGAGCGGCGCGCTGCTGGGGGTGCTCAACGGGCTGCTGGTGCACTGGCTCAAGGCGCCTTCGCTGATCGTGACCATCGGCAC
Organism: Variovorax durovernensis; assembly: GCF_977011995.1. NCBI lineage: Bacteria > Pseudomonadati > Pseudomonadota > Betaproteobacteria > Burkholderiales > Comamonadaceae > Variovorax > Variovorax durovernensis. The sequence goes on from NZ_CDRNCW010000001.1 coordinate 1,861,158, forward strand.
GCAGTACCTGTACCGGGGCATTCTGCTGACCTTCGTGGGCACCGTGTTCTTCATGAACGTGCCGGCGCCCATGGACGCCTTCGGCAAGCTGGCGCTCTGGCGCTTCGACACGCCGCAGGGCCTGCACGCGGTGCTGCCCGCGACCGTGCTGGTGCTCGCCTTCGCGGCGGTGCTGACATGGTGGCTGCTGAACCGCACGCTGATCGGGCGCGCGGTGTACGCCATCGGCGGCAGCCTCCCGATCGCGGAGCGGCTTGGCTACAACCTGCGCACAGTGCATGTCTTCGTGTTCGCGTACGCGGGCTTCCTGTCGGGGCTGGCGGGCATCGTGCACGTGTCGAGCACGCGGCTGGCGAACCCGTTCGACCTGGTGGGCAACGAGCTGGACGTGATCGCCGCCGTGATCCTGGGCGGCGCGCGCATCACCGGCGGCAGCGGCACGGTGGGCGGCACGCTGCTGGGCGTGGTGCTGGTCACGCTGATCAACAACGTGCTCATCATGGCCGGCGTGCCCAGCACCTGGCAGAAGGTGATCATCGGGGCGTTCATCCTGGTGGCGGGCGGCTTCTTTGCGATGCGCAAGCAGGACTGAGCTTGAAGCGTCGGACTTTCTCGGGATTTGGACAATCGAAGAACAAGAAAAGATTTTTGTGCTTTTTTGAAGTGGTTTCTTCTCCAAACAAGGGTCTTCGCTAGTGCATTGAAGAAGCACTTCCCCGGAGCGCGGCAGAACAATTCCGGGCATGAACGCCCCACACAACGCGACCGCGCTCAGGCGGCCCGGCTACCAGCTTTCCGACAACCTCTGGGCCCCCTCGGGCTCGGTCTTCATCACCGGCACCCAGGCGCTGATCCGCGTGCTGGTGATGCAGGGCTGGCGCGACGCGGCGCGCGGCCTGCATACCCAGGGCTTCGTCAGCGGCTACCGCGGCTCGCCGCTGGGCATGGTCGACCAGGCCATCTGGAAGGCGGGCGAGCGCTTCAAGCAGACCGGCATCCGCTTCGTGCCTGCCGTGAACGAAGAGCTTGCGGCCACGCAGGTGCTGGGCACGCAGCGTGTCGAGTCAGACCCCGAGCGCACCGTCGATGGCGTGTTCGCCATGTGGTACGGCAAGGGCCCTGGCGTGGACCGCGCGGGCGATGCGCTCAAGCACGGCAATGCGTATGGCTCGTCGCCGCACGGCGGCGTGCTGGTGGTGGCGGGCGATGACCACGGCTGCGTGTCGTCGTCGATGCCGCACCAGAGCGACCATGCCTTCATGGCCTGGCGCATGCCGGTCATGCAGCCCTCCTGCGTGGCCGAGTATCTGGAGTTCGGCCTGTACGGCTATGAGCTGTCGCGCTATTCGGGCGCGTGGGTCGGCATGGCGGCGCTGTCGGAAGTGGTCGAGAGCGCGGGCACGGTGGACCTGGACGTGGTCAACGCGCGCGTCGAGGCCTGGGAAGACGCCGACACCGTGCGTGCCGCCACCGGCCACAGCGCGCCGGCGGACGGCCTGCACTACCGCTGGCCCGACCTGCCGTCGCTGCGCATCGAATCGCGGCTCGAAGACAAGCTCGCGGCCGTGGCCGCCTTCACCAGGCGCAACAGCATCGACCGCGACGTGATCGTGAGCGAGCACGCCAAGGTGGGCATCGTCACCTGCGGCAAGGCGCACCATGACCTGATGGAAGTGCTGCGCCGGCTCGAACTCTCGCCGGAGCAACTGGCCCGCGCCGGCGTGCGGCTCTACAAGATCGGCCTGAGCTTTCCCATCGAGCAGACGCGCATCAAGGCCTTTGCGAAGGGGCTCGAGGAAATTCTCATCGTCGAGGAGAAGGGCGCCGTCGTCGAGACGCAGTTGCGCGACATCTTCTACAACGCACCGCCCGATGCGCGCCCCGTGCTCGTGGGCAAGCACGACCGCGACGGCCAGCCGCTGGTGTCGGCGCTCGGCGAGCTGCGGCCGTCGAGGCTCATCGAGCTGGTCGCGCACTGGCTGGCGGTGCACTTTCCCGACAACCACGACCTGGGCGACCACCTGCAGCATGTGCGCGACTTCACGCCGCCCGAACTGCTGGGCAACGCGAGCGATGCAGTGAAGCGCGTGCCGTATTTCTGCGCCGGCTGCCCGCACAACACCAGCACCAAGGTGCCCGAAGGCTCCACCGCGCGCGCGGGCATCGGCTGCCATTTCATGGCCAACTGGATGGACCGCAGCACGGCGGGGCTGATCCAGATGGGCGGGGAGGGCGTCGACTGGATCTCGCACGCCATGTTCACCAGGACGCCGCACGTGTTCCAGAACCTGGGCGACGGCACCTACTACCACTCGGGCTACCTCGCCATCCGGCAGGCCGTGGCGGCCAAGGCCACGCTCACCTACAAGATCCTGTTCAACGATGCGGTCGCGATGACGGGTGGCCAGCCCGTGGATGGCGTCATCAGCGTGGATGCCATCGCGCGGCAGGTGGAATCGGAAGGCGTGAGCAAGGTGGTGGTGGTGAGCGATGCGATCGGCAAGTACGACGACATCAAAGGGCGCTTTCCGCAAGGCACCGAGTTCCACGACCGCGCCGCGCTCGACGACGTGCAGCGCCGCCTGCGCGAGATGCAGGGCGTGACGGTGCTCATCTACGAACAGACCTGCGCCGCCGAGAAACGCCGCCGCCGCAAGAAGGGCGAGCTCGCCGATCCGCCCGAGCGCCTGTTCATCAACGAGGCGGTGTGCGAAGGCTGCGGCGACTGCACCGTGCAGAGCAACTGCGTGGCGGTGCTGCCGCAAGAAACCCCGATGGGCCGCAAGCGCAAGATCGACCAGACCAGCTGCAACAAGGACTACTCCTGCGCCAAGGGCTTCTGCCCCAGCTTTGTTGGCGTTACGGGCGGCAAGCTGCGCCGCAAGAGCGGTGCACTGGCGGCGGGACGCGATGCGTTCCTGCATCGCGTGGGTGCCTTGCCGCATCCGGCCGCGCACGCATGGAGTGCGCCCTACGACCTGCTTGTGACTGGCGTGGGCGGCACCGGCGTGGTGACGGTCGGCGCGGTCATTGCTATGGCCGCGCACCTGGAAGGCAAGGCCGCCAGCGTGCTCGACTTCATGGGCTTCGCGCAGAAGGGCGGCTCGGTGCTGAGCTTCGTGCGGCTGGCCGATTCGCGCGAGCGGCTGCACCAGGTGCGCATCGACACGCAACAGGCCGATGCCATCCTGGCCTGCGACGTGGTGGTGGGCGCATCGGCCGATGCGCTGCAGACCGTGCGGCACGGTCGCACGCGGGTGCTCGCGAACATCCACGAGATTCCGGTGGCCGAGTCGCTGCGCAACCCGGATGCGGATCTGCACGTGGACCTGCTGCTGGAGAAGATGCGCTTCGTGGCGGGCGAAGAGCAGGTCGAGACCTTCGATGCGCAGAGCCTGGCGGAAGAGTTCCTCGGCGACACGCTGGCGGCGAACATCGTGGCGACCGGCTACGCATGGCAGCGCGGGCTGGTGCCGCTGAGCCTGGAGGCGCTGATGCATGCGATCGAGCTCAACGGCGTGGCAGTGGCCGCGAATCAATCGGCGTTTTCGCTGGGGCGGCTGGCGGCCGGAGACCCTGCGGCGCTCGACCAACTGCGCGCCGCGCCTGCAGATGCGCAGTCATCGCAGGCCGATGAGCACCCGCTCGACATGCTGATCGCCGATGCGCGCCGCCATTTAACCGGCTACCAGAACGCCGCATGGGCGGATCGCTTCGAAACGCGCATCCGCAGCCTGCAGGCACGCGAGGCCGCATTGCAGGGTGGTGATGCAAGCCTGCCCTTCACGCGAAATGCCGCGCGCAGCCTGCTGAAGCTCATGAGCTACAAGGACGAGTACGAGGTGGCGCGGCTCTACACCGACGGTGCGTTTCTCAAGAAGCTCTCGGAGCAGTTCGAAGGCGAGCTGAAGCTCGAATTCCACATGGCGCCGCCGGTGGTGGCACGCGGCGCGCACGGGCGAGCGCCCGCCAAGATCCGCATCGGCAGCTGGATGCTGCCCGCGATGCGATGGCTCGCGCACGGCAAGCGGCTGCGCGGCACCGCGTTCGACCCCTTCGGCCGTACAGGCGAGCGGCGTGCCGAGCGTGAGTTGATCGCGCATTTCGACGGGCTGTTCGATGCGATGTCATCGGAGCTGTCAGCCGACAACCAGGCGCTGGCCGCGCGCATTGCCGCGCTGCCGATGTCGATTCGCGGCTTCGGGCACGTCAAGCTCGCGAACCTCGAAGCCGCACAAGTGCGTGAGGCGGAGTTGCTGCATCGCTTTGCGCCGGCGCGCTATGCGAAGCCGGCGTCCGCATCGGGCGCGGGCCAGATCCGCGGCATTGCGATCGTGGCCGGCGCGCGCTGACTGTCGTCGTTCAGCCGACCGCCTTGATGAGCTTGTCGCGGCCTGCCTTGGCAAGCATGGAGGCGACCGCGCAGGAGGCGAGCCGGGCAGATTCGGAATCGGCCCGGCTCGTGAGGATCACCGGCACCTTGGTGCCCAGCACGATGCCGGCCGCATAGGCACCGCCGAGAAAAGTCAGGCTCTTCGCGAGCATGTTGCCGGCATCGAGGTCGGGCACGATCAGCACATTGGCGCGGCCCGCCACCGGCGAGTTGATGCCCTTGATGCGCGCGGCCTCGGCATCGATGGCGTTGTCCATGGCCAGCGGGCCGTCGAGCACCGCGCCGCTGATCTGGCCTCGGTCGGCCATCTTGCACAGCACGGCCGCATCGAGCGTCGACGGCACCTTCGCGTTGACCGTCTCCGTGGCGGACAGTATCGCCACGCGCACCGCGGGCATATGCAGTGCGTGCGCAAGATCGATCGCGTTCTGCACGATGTCGACTTTCTCTTCGAGCGTGGGCGCGATGTTGATGGCCGCGTCCGAAATGATCAGCGGCTGCACATGGCCCGGCACGTCCATCACGAAGCAATGGCTGATGCGGCGCGAGGTGCGCAGGCCGCCTTCGCGGCGCACCACCGCGCCCATCAGTTCGTCGGTGTGCAGGCTGCCCTTCATCAATGCATCGACCTCGCCGCGCAAGGCCATCGCGACCGCTGCATCGGCCGCGGCATGGCTGTGCGGCGCATCGACGATCGTGGTGTTCGAGAGATCGATGCCGACCTCTTGCGCCGCCGCTTCTATCTTTGCGCGCGGACCAACCAGCGTGGGCGCGATGAGGCCCAGGGCGGCTGACGAGAAGGCTGCTTCGAGCGACACGGCATTGGCCGGATGAACCACCGCGACGCGCAACGGCGGCAGGCCGCGTGCGGCGGAGATCAGGCGGTCGTAGTGCGGATGTGCAGCGAGAGACGAAGACGCCATGTGGGCTCCTGTAGATGAAGGGGAAGGAATGCGTTGCCGCAACGGTACTTGAAAATTTTTTTGCTCAAGGTTGTTGACGATTGTGTAAAGACTATTTACAGTCCAAACCCACTCGACACCAACAGGACACCCATCGTGAAAGCCGCACAGATCCGCATCTACAGCACTTGCCCCGCATCAGGGAACGTGTTCGTGCGTGTCGCGTCGCGTGCTGGCCTCGGCTTTGGCCTGCTGCCGTCGCAGCAGCAACTCGAGCAGTCCCTGTATCCGATGCAGAACCCGCAGGCCAATCTGTGGCCGTGCGATTGCGAGGATCAGATGCAACCGGGTGGAGGAAGCGCGTAGGCGCAGACCTCCCAAGCTCTCTCGAAAAGAGGCCCGGACACCGCAAGGTTCCGGGCCTCATTGTTTTTCTTTTCACTCATTTCTCAAGCAGCGATCGTGCTGCATGACACCGGGCTTCGGCCGCCGTGAATGCTCATTAAAAAATTCGCAAGCACCGAAGCGAGACCGGCCACTGGAACGGATCGTCGCCTCACATCATTTTTCATTCAGCCCTGGTGACGCAATTGGTAGACGTGTCCGCCTTAGAAGCGGAATTCTGGGAGTTCGAGTCTCCCCTGGGGCACCAATTTTCTTTCTCTGATTTTTCTGGGTGTACTGTCAATCTGGTAGACGGCCTGCCTTGGAAGCAGGAGGCTGCAGGTTCAAATCCTGCCACCCAGACCATCTCTTTTTTCTTCACTTTTCCACGCGTGTGTAGCTCAACTGGCAGAGCACTGGACTCCAAACCCAACGGTTGAAGGTTCGAATCCTTCCGCGCGCGCCATCCCTTACCGGCCCTTCGCCTAGTGGTCCAAGGCACCGGGTTTTGATCCCGGCATCCAAGGTTCGAATCCTTGAGGGTCTGCCAGTTTTTCTGCAACAGCTGTCTTGTTCGGCGCGATAGCAAAGCGGCAATGCAGCGGATTGCAAATCCGCACAGTCCGGTTCGACTCCGGATCGCGCCTCCATTCCCGCAACGTTCTCAATCCAGTCGATGAATGAATAGACTGCCTACTTGAGCAGCGCGGCGATGTCCTTCCTGTCGCTGCTGCCCGCCGATGTCCTTGGCCGCCGGCGCCAGCTTCTTGTATTCGGCGGCACTTGGCTTCTTGATGGGTTCTGCCGCCGGCGTCGTGCCGGCCGCCAGGCTCAACAAGGCGGCGGCAATGGGTGGCAGCGTGCGTTGAAGATAGAGGCGTTTCATGGATCCGGTCCTCCTCGCAATTGATAGGGTTCCACCGCGCATTGCATCGCAGGAATGGATGAATGGCGGTCGCTGGAACGGCGCGAATATAGCGAAGCGGACAGCTTCGAATTGCACTGAAAAAGTTGTCCTCGGCCGGTTTGCGTGCTGCACTTGCGTCTTTCTGATCCAAACCAGCGAAAGAGAAAAATGAGATCCGATATCCGGCCCGAAAAAATCGTTGTCCTCTCCGGCTCCGGCGTGAGCGCAGAAAGCGGCCTGCCGACATTCCGGGACGCCAAGGGCTTGTGGAACACCTATGCCTGGCAGGAACTGGCCAGCCCCGAAGGCTGGCAGAAGCACCCCGAGGCGGTGCTCGCCTTCTACAACGAGCGCCGGCAAAAGGCATGGCAGGCACAACCTAACGCAGCGCACATCGCCATCGCATCGCTCGAGCAGGCGTATGAAGTGGTCATCGTCACGCAGAACGTCGATGCGCTCCACGAGCGCGCGGGTTCGCGCAACGTGGTGCACCTGCACGGCCAGCTTGCGTATGTGCGCGGCTCTTCCGGTGCACAGCCGAAGCGCTACCGTGTCGACGGCGATCCGATCGCGTTGGGGCAGCGCTGCGAAGACGGTACGCAACTGCGGCCCGACATCGTGTGGTTTGGCGAATCCGTCGAGAACTTCGAGGCAGCAGAGGCACATGTGGAAAGCGCGGCGCGCGTGCTGGTAGTGGGCACGTCTCTCACCGTGAACCCTGCCGCATCGCTGGTGCGCTATGCGGACCGCTCGGCGCAGAAGGTGCTGGTCGCGCTGGACATGGAGGCCGTGCCGCATGGCTTCACTTTCCTGCAGGGCAAGGCTACGGATGTAGTGCCTGCACTGGTGAGCGATTGGCTTTCGGGTCGATGAGAGAGCATTTTTTTCGTCTCTTGCCTGGTGGACGACCACCCCGCGCAGTGCCTGTAGTTCTTTCTGCGCATGCCGTTTGGCACTGGCCGGGCGCGGGGGCCTCGCTTAAGGTGTGAGCCTTGCAAATGCGATGCGGTGCGGACGACTGCACCTCGAAAACCATTTGGCTCATTGCATCTTTGCGACACTGTTTCGATTTGATCGCATGGGCAGTGGGCACGAATGGATTCGAAGGCGCGATGTAATGCGAAAGCGTTGTGCCTGACAGATGAGCCGATCCCGCTGTGTCACCAGCGCCGGCGCCATCGGGTTGTGATTCGCTGCCGTCCTGCTGCAAGGGCAGGGCGGCTGGTTCCACGGTGCCCTGCATGGGCACGCAATTTCTGAGGGAGTTGATCTCATGGCAGTAGACATGTTCATGCGCGTCGAGGGCGCGAACGGCGAATCGAAAGATTCGAACCACAAGGAGTGGAGCGACATCAAGTCGTTTGCGTGGGGCGCAACGCAGCCAGGAAACATGGTCAGCGGCGGCGGCGGCGGGGTTGGCAAGGCCAGCTTCAACGACCTGCAGGTGCTCGCGCGCATCGACAAGGCAGCACCGTCGGTGCTGAAGAACTGCGCGAGTGGCAAGCACCTGAGCAAGGTCGAGGTGTCGGTGTGCAAGGCCGGTGGCTCGCAGATCGAATACACGCGCATCACGCTCGAAGAGGTGCTGGTCACCTCGGTGCAGTACACCGCCGAGCAGGGCTCCGACGCGGTGTTCGTGCAGTACGCCTTCCAGGCCGCGAAGGTGAAGCAGCAGTACTGGGAGCAGACCGACAAGGGCGGCAAGGGCGCCGAGACGGTGCTGGGCTGGAACATCAAGGAAAACAAGGAAGCATGAGTTCCCATTTCCGGGTGCGTTGACCAGGGAGCTTTCCACGAATGACCCGCAGCTTCATCGCCCACAGCGCGTTGGGCGAGCGCCTGAAGTTCCGCTCGATGGCGGGACAGGAGCGCATTTCCGCATTGTTCGAGCATCGCGTGCGGCTCATCAGCGACATGCCCAACATCCAGCCCAAGCGCATGCTTGGCGAGGACATGAGCATCGAGGTGAACCTTGCCACCGAGCTCGGCGGCGCCGGCAAGCGCTTCCTGAGCGGGCAGGTCACGTGCTTTGCCTATGTGGGCAAGGACGATGGCGACATGTGCGTGTACGAGGCCACGCTGCGCCCGTGGCTGTGGTACGCCACGCGGCGCTCCGACTTCAAGATCTTCCAGTTCAAGACGGCGCCGCAGATATTGCAGGAGGTGCTCGCGCCCTACGGCTTCGCCATCGACGCGCGCCTGAGCGGCAACTACCGTACCTGGGACTACTGCGTGCAGTACTCGGAGAGCGACTTCAACTTCGTCAGCCGGCTGATGGAGCAGGAGGGCATCTACTACTTCTTCTCGCACGTGCAGGGCAGTCATCAGCTGGTGCTGTGCGACGGCCCTGATTCGCACACACCGCTGCCCAACGGCCCGGTGAAGGTGCCGTATCACGCCGGCGTGCTGGCGGCGCAGATCCTCGAGCAGGACTTCATCGACAGCTGGAGCCATGCGGAAGACATTGCTTCGGGCAACTTCGCTGCCGACGACTACGACTTCAAGAAGCCCAACGCCGAGATCGACACCGTGCGCCAGCAGCCGGCCGGCCACAGTCGCGACAACTTCGAGATCTACGACTGGCCCGGCGGCTACACCGAGCTTGGCGACGGCGAGAACTACGCGCGCCTGCGGCTGGAGCAGCTCGCCGGCCGGCGCGAACTGGTGAGCGCTGAGGGCAACCTGCGCCATATGGCACCGGGCTACCTGTTCGAGCTGGCGCGCCACCCGAACGCCGAAGACAACCGCCGCTATCTGATAGAGGCCGTGAGCTACGACTTCCAGGAGAACGCGCTGCGCGTGGTCGGTGCGGCGGACGCGGCCTACAGCGAATCGACCAGCAGCACCAGCTACCGCCAGACCTTCGATGTGCTGCCCGACAGCGCTCCCTACCGCCCCGAGCGCGTCACGCCCAGGCCGCGCACCACCGGGCCGCAGACCGCGGTGGTGGTCGGCCCCGCGGGCGAAGAGATCCACACCGACGAGTACGGCCGCATCAAGGTGCAGTTCCACTGGGACCGCTATGGCCGGCGCGACGAGAACTCGTCGTGCTGGATCCGTGTGTCGCAGACCTGGGCTGGCAGCAACTACGGCGCCATGTACATACCGCGCATCGGGCAGGAGGTGATCGTCGACTTTCTCAACGGCGACCCCGACTACCCCATCGTCACCGGCTGCGTCTACAACGCCGCACAGATGCCGCCGTGGGAGCTGCCGCGCCACAAGACCCAGACCGGCTTCCAGACCCACTGGAGCAAGGGCGGCGGCGGCAAGCACATGTTGCGCTTCGAGGACAGCCGCGGCACCGAGCACATCGAGCTGTCGACCGACCACGGCAACACCCACCTGCACATGGGCTACCTGATGAACCAGGGCTCAGGCGTGCAGCGCAGCTACGGCTTCGAGCTGCGCACCAACGAATGGGGTTCCATCCGCGCGGACAAGGGCCTGCTGCTGACGACCTACACGCAGGACTATGCGCAGCGCGTCTCGCGCGACAACCCAGACGGCCACGAGCACATGGGCGCCACGCTGGCGCAGAGCAACGCGTTGATGCAGGCGTCGGGCCAGGCCATAGCGGCCACCAAGGCACTGGTGGGCGCGATGGCGCAGGGCAAGAACCAGACGCTGATGGGGCTGGTGCAGGGCGTGCAAGCCGCGGGCGGCGTTTCGCAGGCGGTGGCGGCGCTGGCCACCGGCGGCACGCCGGAAGCGGGCGTTTCCGACAACCCCGACCCGGCCATGGCCGACGCGCAGCAGATGCTCGACCTCTCGCGCAAGATCGACAAGCCCGTGGTGTCCATCGTCAGCCCCGAGGGGCAGACCATGATCAGCCCCAAGCCCATCGTGCTGAGCTCGGGGCAGAGCGTGTCGATGCGCGCTACCTCGGCCATGACGCTGACCACCGGCGCGCAGCTCACGCAGCTCGTCACCGGCGGCATGCTCACGCAGGTGAGCGAGGGCGGGCAGGTCAACGTGGTGTCGGGCGGCGACATCGTCTCGCACGCCAGTGCGGGCGCCGTCAACCTGGTGTCGAAGACCGACGCCTCCATCACTTCCACCGACAGCAATGCCAACATCACCGGCCGCAAGTCGGTCGTGATCCAGGCGGCCGACCAGGACGTGTTCGTCACCGGCAAGACCAGCATCTCGCTGATCTGCGGCAAGTCGTCCATCGTGCTGCTGGCCGACGGCACGGTGAACATCAACGGCGTGAAGGGCCTCGTCAACTTCACGGGCGAGCTCGACCAGCGCGGCAGCAAGATCTTCTTGAACTGCGATGCGCCCATCGGCAGCCAGAGCGACGAAGCCGTGGTGGAAGACGGCGTGCCCGTGGCGCCCGCGGCCGCTGACACGTCGGCAGCGGCCTCCGAGCATGCCGTGCCCGCGGCCGCGCCGCGGGGCTATGTCACCACCGGCCTCGGCAAAGGCGTCGACGCCATCGCGGCGAGGTCGCCCACGTTGCAGAGGCAGATCAAGTTCCTGCAGGGCGAGAAATGGAGCATCAGCTACGGCGCTGCGGGTGGGGGCTCGTATGCCAACACCAGCCCGGGTGTCAGGAAGATCGTGATCGACGGCGACTCCGCGGGCGACCCGTACAAGACTGCCGCCTCGCTGTCGCACGAGGTCGGGCACGCGGTCTATTCATACCGTTTCAAGCCCAACATGTCCTCCAAGACCGCGTTCGTCAAGAGCATGCTCAGCTCCGAGGGCGAGGCCGCGCTCAACCAGATCCAGGTGCAGCGTGAAGTGTGGCGCGCGGCCAAGGTCGACATCCTCCAGGGCGCGAATCCCGCGAATGTGGAAGCCTTCAACAATGCCTACAACGGCATGGTGAAGGGTGGCACCAGGGAGGCCGCCAGGGCCGCGGCCGGCAAGTACTACGGCACGCTCACCACATCGACCACCGGCGAGCAGTACACGCAGTACTACGGCAACTCCTACGACAAGAAATATGCCGGCAAGCACTGAACCCATGAATCAACAAGCCACGGCCATGACGCTCTGGCAGGTCATCGATGCGCTGGCGGCGCAGCTGCCGTTCTCCACGCAGAAGGTCGGACGCACGCTGTCGACCACCCTGAGCGACACGCATGCCGCGGGCGGCGGCGTGTTCCAGTTCTTCGAAGGTACGCCGGTGCGCCTTGCGGATGGCACCGAGCTTGCGCGCATCGACCTGCGCATCAAGCGAGAAGACGCGAGCCAGGGCTTTCTGGTGCTGGAGCTGAAGGGGCGCTGCGTTCCGATGGCCGAAGTGCGCCAGCACTACGCCGCGCTGGAACTTACCGACGTGCCGCGCGGGCGTTCGCTCGATGAATCGACGAGCTACACGGTCACGCTCGGCTGGGGTCGTTTGTCGTTCGGCTTCACCGAGCGCAACCCCGACTGCCTGGCGTTCGCGGCCTTCGACCCCGCATAGAACACCCCGCAAGAAAGCAGCCTGATGAAGTACCACATCCAGGAAGGCCGTTTCGACGTGCCCGACGACGGGCGCATCGACCGCTCGATGAACGTGCTGGCCATGCCCGACGGCTCGGGCACCACGCTCATCGTGAGCCGCGACGCGCTGCGCGAGGAGGAGAACCTGGCGCAGTTCGTCGCGCGGCAGATGAACGACCTGACGCGCCAGGTGAGCCAGCTGAAGGAGGTGTCGCGCACCGACATTGCCGTGGGCCCGGCCATCGCAAGCCTGCGAGCCATCGAGCTTGCCACGCAGTTCAGGCAGAACGGGCAGGCGTTGTACCAGCGCCAGGCCGTGTTCCTGCTGCCGCAGGACCCTGTGGGCAAGGCCGTGCTCATTCTCACGGCCAGCAGCCCCGTGCCCTTCGATGCCGATGCGCTTGCGCTGTGGCAGCGCACGCTCGAGAGTTTTCAGCCCAGGGCCTGACACCTTGATGGCCACGACGACCCATGGCCGGTAAACCCGCCGCCCGGCTGCACGACCCCATTGCCCACACCAACGCGCACGCGCGCTTCTGGGCCAAGTTCGCGGGTGGGCTGATCGGCGGCATTGCCGTGGGCTTCGCGGCGGGCGTTGCCGCTGCCGCTGTGGTCGGCACCGGGGGGCTCGCGGGGCCGCTGGTGGCTGGCGCGGTGGTGGTGGGCGCACGCATGGCCGGCGGCTACTTCGGCGCGAGCCTGGGGGAGTCGATCGCCGATGCGCTGGTGCCCGAGACCCTTACCGTGACCGGCATGATCACCAGCGGCTCGTCGGACGTGTTCATGGACAGCAAGGCCATAGGCGCCGCGCGAGCCTCGCCCGAGATGCCGATGGACACCGTGAGCTGCAAGAAAGACTCGCCGCAGATCCTTCTTGCCGAAGGCGCGGAGACCGTGTTCGTCAACATGGGTGTCGCCTCCCGCAAGGATGACCACACCGAGTGCGGCGCCAAGGTGAGCGAAGGCTCGCCCACCGTCTTCATCGGCGGGCCGACCGCACGCGTGCGCGATGTGGCCGACGAGGTGCCGCTCATCTCGAAGGTGCTGGTGACCGTGTTCAACCTGGTCATGATCTACCGCGGCCTGCGCTGCCTGCCCAAGCTCGCGCGGCAGGGCAAGAACGCGCTGCCTTGCCTGATCGAAGGCGCGGTGGGGCTGGGCATGGGCATCCACGGCATGGTCAGCTCCTTCGGCAACCCGGTGCATGCGGCCACGGGCGGCAAGTTCCTGGGCGGAGAGAGCGAGCTCGACTTCAGCCTGCCTGGCCCGCTGCCCATTGCATGGCAGCGCTTCTACAGCAGCCACGACCTTCGCCGCAACGGCGCGCTGGGGCAGGGCTGGAGCCTGCCCTATGCGATGGAGCTGCGGCTGGGCAACGACGACGCCGGTCAGTCCACCGTGACGCTCATCGACGAGCAGGGCCGTCCGATGGTGCTGCCTGACATCGAGCCCGGCACCCGCCAGTACAGCCTGCGCGACGGCCTGGACCTGTGCCGCACAGAAGGCGGCCACTACTTCATTCACGTGCCGGGCGGGCTGTTCTTCATGTTCGAGCCGCCGGCCGAAGGCGGGCTGCACGCGCAGACGCTGAAGCTCGCGCGGCTGGAAGACCGCAACGGCAACTTCATCGACCTGCGTCACGACGCGCTGGGCCGGCTGACAGAGCTGACCGACAGCACCGGACGCCTGCTGGCGCTCGACTACGCGGGCGAGAGCCCCCGGCTGGGCGCGGTGCGCCTGGCCGCGGGTGCGTCCGGCGAGCTGCCGGGCGTGCTGGTGGCATACAGGCACGACGCCGAAGGCCGCCTGCTCGACGTCACCGACCGCAACGGCGCGGTGGTGCGCCGCTTCGGCTACGACGCCCAGGGCCTCATGAGCTTCCACGCCGACGCGGCAGGGCTGGAGTGCCACTACGAATGGCGCGGCTCGGCCGGCGACGCGCACGTGGCCCGCCACTGGACCAACGACGGCGAAAGCTACACCGTGCGCCGCATGCCGCTACCCGCGGACGATGTACTGGCGTTGGGCGAGACACTGGTCGTCGACCAGCTCGGCCGCGAGTTCGCCTGGCACTGGAATGCCGACCACCAGATCACCGACTACATCGACGCGGCGGGCCGCCAGTGGCATGCGGAGTACAACGATCTGCGCCAGCTCGTCGCCATCACCGAGCCCGGCGGCGCCACCACGCGCTGCACCTACGACCCCATGGGCTTCATGAGCAGCCGCACCGATGCGCTGGGCCGCACCCGGAGCACCGGCTGGACCGAATTCGGCGAGCCCTGGCGCGAGACCCTGGCGGACGGCAGCACCTGGACCTATGCCTACAGCGACCAGGGCAACCTGGTGCGCGAGACCGACCCGCTGGGCCACACCACCGAGTACGCCTACGACAGGCGGGGCCTGCCCATCGTCGTCACCGACGCCAAGGGCGGCACCAACCGCATGGCCTGGAACGAGTGCGCGCAACTGCTCTGCCTGACCGACTGCTCCGGCAAGACCACGCGCTATGCGTACGACGGCTGGGGCCACCTGCAGACCGTGACCGATGCCGCAGGCCAGCGCACCCGTTTGACCCACGACGCCATGGGTCGGCTGCTGTCGATGTCGCTGCCCGACCAGAGCCACCAGTCGTTCCGCCGGGACGCGGCCGGCCGCATCGTGGCCGCCACCGATGCGCTGAGCCGCAGCACGCAATTCGCACTCGGCCTGCGCGGCCAGCCGCTGACGCGGCAGGACGCCGAGGGGCGTCGCATCGCATGGCACTACGACAGCGCCCAGCGCCTGCAGTCGCTGGTCAACGAGAACGGCCTGCACTTCGAGTTCCTGCGCGACGCCGCCGACCGCGTGGTGGAAGAGCGCCGCGTGGGCGGCACGCGCGTGCAGGTCGAATACGACGCCGACGGCTGGCCGGTGTGCATCACCCATGTGCCCGGCATCGGCGACGAAGACCTCGCGCTGCACGACGGCACCGGGCCACGGCCCGCCGCGAGCCGGCCCCTGCGCACCGAACTGCTGCGCGACGCCGTGGGCCGCCTCGTCGGAAAGCGCACCGGGAGCCACCACTACCGCTACAGCTACGACCAGCTGGACCGGCTGACCGAGGCGGTCAAGCTGGAGGCGCCGCAACCCGGCACCGGCGGCGAAGCGCGCGCGCTGCACCGCACCGTGTTCGCCTACGACAAGCTCGGCCGGCTGATCGAAGAGACCGCCATCGACGAGCTCACCGGCGAAACGCATACCCTGCGCCACACACACGATGAACTCGGCAACCGCACGCAGACTGTGCTGCCCGCCACCGCGTCGCAGCCAGGCGTGCAGCGCGCGCTGAACTACCTGTACTACGGCTCGGGCCACCTGCACCAGGTCAACCTGTCGCAACAGCACGGCGACGCACCCGAGGTGCATCAACTCATCAGCGATATAGAGCGCGACGACCTGCACCGCGAAGTGGCGCGCAGCCAGGGCGCGCTGCACACCCGCTTCGCGCTCGACCCGCTGGGCCGACGCGCCGCGTCGTGGTGCCGGGCCGGCGGGCTGGACGCGGCCTTCACCACCCAAGACCCGAGCTGGCGCCAGGCCATCGACAGCGCCGGCACCCCCGGCGCTCGCGTGCTCGATGGGCTGATGAAGGAATACAGCTACGACCCCGTGGGCGAGCTGCGGCAGAGCCGGCATTCGCTGCAGGGCACCACAGCGCACAGATACGACGCTACCGGGCGCATCGAGCAGACCGCGCACAGCGCGGCTGCCGCCAACAGCGAACGCTTCGCCTACGACCCCGCGGGCAATCTGCTCGACGCATCATCGACAGCGCCCGGCTACGTGCGCGACAACCTCGTGCGCGTGTTCGAGGACAAGCGCTACAGCTACGACGGTCATGGCCGGCTGGTGCGCAAGAGGGCGGGCCGGCATACCGAACAGCGCTTCGAGTGGGACGAGGAAAGCCGCCTCGTGGCCGTGCACACCACCCGGCGCCCGGGTACGCCCGAAGCCACCACGCAGCTCACGCGCTTCGACTACGACGCGATGGGGCGGCGCGTGGCCAAGCACGATGCATTCGGCAGCACGCGGTTCGTCTGGGAGGGGATGCGGCTGATCGAGGAGCGCAGGGGCTCGCAGGTGGTGAGCTATGTGTACGACGCGGGCAGCCACGTGCCGGTGGCGCGGCTCGATGCGAAGGCCGAGCCCCTTCACGGCGCCTCGGTCGCCCAAGTCTTCCACTTCCACAACAACCCCGTCGGCTTGCCGGAGGAGTTGAGCAACAGCGACGGCAACCTGTGCTGGCGCGCGAGCTATCGCACCTGGGGGGCCACCGTCGCCGAGCGCTGGGAAGTCGCGTCGCTGAACGGCCAGCTAGTCAGCACGGCCGAGGAAGTCACTGACGCCATCACGCAGAACCTGCGCTTCCAGGGCCAGTACCTGGATAGGGACACGGGGCTGCACTACAACACCTTCCGGTTCTACGACCCGGACATCGGGCGGTTTATCGGACCCGACCCGATCGGATTGATGGGGGGCTCGAACCTTCATCAATACGCGCCCAACCCAAGCCGGTGGATTGATCCGCTGGGGCTTTCATACTGCGCCTTCGGCAACGCCAGCAAGCCCAGAGCGCCGAGACCGGGAAAAGACATTGCGGTAGATGCCGACGGCATGGTCAAGTCGCAGGCCGGAAAGCAATTCCCGGAGGGGGCATCGACCACCGTTGACCCGACAAAATCGCCGTTGAGCGGGCACTACCACGAGATCCCGGAAGGAACAAAGATGCCGAGCGGAATCGATATAGTGCGGGACGGCTCCGATGTAATTCCGAACTCTCCCCGCGGACCGGGGCATGCGACGGTGTTCCCGACCCGCGATATGCCGTTTACAGAATTCCAGGCTTTGTTCGAATCTCTGCCTTGGCAGCATGCAGGAAAAAAATGAATGATCCGGATGCTTTTCCTGACGAGTGGCGCCTCGTGAAGGAGGCGGAAAACTCTCTTCTTGTCAGTCGATTCAATTTCAAAAAGCACGTTGACTTCAAGAAAACCATACTGCTGGCCCTGAACACCATTTCGGAGCAGGCCGCCGCGCTCAGGTTCCTGAAGGACGATGCCCCCGGGTTGAGCGATCTGGAGTTAGCCGAGATTGCTCCCGTAGTCATGGACATCGCAGTGGACGGAAATATCGACAATCTCATCATCGCAAGGGCCGTGCTTCTGCAGTATTCCTCTCACTTTCTCCAGAGCAGGAAAACAATAAAGAGCTCGCTGGATCGCCGGCTTCACAAGTACCTTTCGAGCGACGACGAGTTTCTGTACAGGCGATTGGCTGAGTTGCTGGTAACTCTGGATCTGCCGGATGCCTTGGCGAAGTTGTTGTTGATCTGCAAGGACAACGGCAACCCGGAAATCGCCGAGATATACCAGGACTTCTCTACCAGATATGCAGCCGGCAGCGGCTTGAAAAACGAATAATCGAGGTAGCGACGCCGAGCGTGGCCCCGATGCACCCATGCTCGACATCTACCTCGTCCCATCTTCATGCAGCACCATGCCCAAGGACCCGCGCGGGTTGGTGCATGCGGGCTCCATCGACTTCGATGCACATCGCTCCTTGGCCGTTGTGTTCGATCAATGCGGGCAGGCGGGCGCAAAGCTCAGCTACTTCGATGACTCCCTGCTGTGCCCCGAGCAGGTCGTGACGATGCAGCGTGTGTTCGACGCGAACACCGGGGCACTTGGCGCTCATCGCGGGCAGATCGCCGCGTTCAACGCGATCCGGGGGGTTCTTGATCGTGCCGCAGAACAGGGCATGGGGCTTGCGGCGTTCTGCGACTGAGGCCGGAGAAGAGCCCCTTGAAGAACACGCAGCTGTCGATGCTTCCACCGTTCATCCTGGATGCGATAGCACGGCCCGGCGGCTCTGTGCATGACCACGCTCGTTTGGTCGCCGGCCTGGGATCTGCGCTGTCGAACGGTTTGGGCGTTGCGTTCGTTCTGGACGACGACATGAATTACAACCACGCACAGTCGCTGACGTGCAAGCTGTCGGGCTGGGACGCGGTGTTGAAGAAGCACTTCGAATTCGAAGTTCGCTTCTACATCTCGTCGAAGGCGCTGCTGTTTGCCGTCTACTGCTTCGACAGGAAGTGGGGCATGGTTGATCGAGCCAATGTCAATCACCCGATCGATCCGGCGAGGTTGCCCGAAGCGGCGAGGGCTTCGATAGACAAGGGCCGTGCCGTGCTTGCGGCGAAGGGTTTGCAGGAAGTGGCGCACGCGTATTTCTTTCTACCTGCACCGGGCTGCACCACGCAGCTCGACGGAGTGCCGGCGAACGTGCTCGAGAGCCTGTTCGCCGAGATCGTTTGAGCGGCCCCTGCACTTGCCATGACGCCGACCGTCCAGAAACTCCAAGCCTTCGCCGCCGCAAGAGACTTCGAGCCGCTGCCCGATGCGCCCGCTCACGAACTCGACGAAGTACTCCACGCCTTCAATGCAGCCAAGGCGCACGCTACAGGCCACGGCCCCGCCAACGATCGGTACTCGCACCTGATCGATTGCGAGTTCAGCAAGGAAATGCAGGCCCGCTTCCATGTCCGCTTCGACCTGCGCGTTTTCGTGGTCTTGCCGTACGTCATGAGCGACGGTGTGAGGCAGCTTGCCGTCGACCACGCGGCGCTTGCCGAACTGTGCGCACCATTCGTGAAGATGCTGCAAGACCGGAAGTTCGACCAGATTTCCTTCGATGATGCCGCGCGGTCTCTTTCGGACGAAATGTTCGACAAGGGATTCGCCGACGACACAGTGCTGGCCTACTTCTTCGAGAGCCTGTAGGCCCATGACCGCGATGACCCCCGGAAAGCTGTTGGCACATTGGGCAACGCGGCCGACCGTGATGCCGATGCAGGAAGAGCTGAGCCTGATCCGCGATATACGCGCGCTGGACACTGCCGACATCGCGGAGGATCTGGCGTCGTTCGTCTCGCTCATCGAGCTCGTTCAGCGATCGCATGCGAGCAACGGGATTTTCGAGATGACCGAGGCCGACGAAGTGCATACCGTCGGCTTCTTCCATTGGCTCAGGAGCTTGGAAAAGTCGCTTGGCGTGCCGTTGGCAACGCACGCCGACGGCCTGGACCTGACCTGCGCCGAACTGGCGAAGCGGATGCCGCGATAAGGTGCCGAAGGCTCGACCTCTACTTCGTCGAATCGGCGGGCCTTTTCGGGCTACTTGATGGGCGAGATCGACACCGGAAAGATCAGCACGCTCGTCTGATGGTTGCCATTGTCCGAATGGAAGAGTCGGCCGGTGACCTCGACCGTCTTGCCCTTGAGGCGCTTGAACGCAGCCATGTTCTTTTCGTCGAGCGCCATGTGCAGTAGCACCACGTTTTTCTCGGCAGGCCAATCGCGCGGCTCGTCTTCCGGCATGGAGATGGGCTCGGTGAGCCGTATCGCCGGGAACTTGAGCTTCTCCCCCTCGGGCTTCATGCCGTCAGCGGAGAGCAGCGTGCCTTGGAGCGTGACGACGGCTGGCTCATAGGGGAGGGGCTTGGCGGTCGCGAGCGAAGCACAGAGTGCGAAGGCTAACGAACACAGGATTGAAGCGAAAGGCGTGTTTTGCATGGCGAATTTCTGATGCCGGATTCGTGACAGGCCTCACGATCGTGCAAGCGTAGACTGTACGTCAGTGGCGTACGACTTGGCGCATGCTAACCGTCGTTAGAACACCAACTTTTCTAGAAGCTATGGCCGAATTATTGGACAGAGGACGAGCGCGGTGAATTCGCAGCCTACATCTCTGAGAACCCTGACGCTGGCGATCTCGTCCAGAAGTCCGGCGGTGAACCTCGATTCGATCTCTGGCGAAACCTTGAAGGAGTTGCGCGATGCCGCAGAAAAAGCCAATAGGTGATGCCAAACTGGCCGCCTTCGAAGCGAGCCAGGACTTCGAGGCCTTGCTTGTTCAGTCTGCACGCGGGATGGGCGCGGGCAAGACGCGCAAGGTCTACACGCCGGTCGTTGCCGCGCGTGAGAACGCGGGCTTGTCGCAAGCCGGGTTTGCGCAACTGCTGGGCGTCTCGGTGCGTACCTTGCAGCAATGGGAGCAGGGGCGTCGCGAGCCGACGGGCGCCGCGAAGACGCTGATTGCCATTGCAGAGAAGATGCCTGAGGCACTAAGGGCGGTTGATCGTAATAGTCCGCTCAAGGCCGTCGTTGACGGCCGGGTGCTTTATGGCGTGATGTCGGCCACGTGCTGGAGCAGGCCGAAGCCCACGCGCCAGGCCCGGCCGTCGCAGTGAACGGTGGCTGTGCGCTGGTTGAGGCGCTTGATCTCTCCGACCTGACGTTTGAGGCTTTGGTCGACGAAGCTGACGCGCTGGCCGACACGGAAGTCCTCCTTCCTGTTGATCTCCGGCGGCGGCCTCAGCGGCGCCGCAGGCGCCGCTGACGCTGATCTGGCATCCGAAGCATTCGGCTGTTCCTCCGCCGGCACGATGGCCGCATACAGCACGTTCAGGCGCTCTTTGCTCTGCTCGTCGACCAGCGTGGCTTGGCGGTCTTTCATGGCCACGATGCGGGCCCTGCGCAGTTTGCCAGTGCCCCAGTCCCAGTACTGCACCAGTTGGCCCATGTGCAGCTGCGAGCGCGCTTGCACGATGCGTCGGGGGTCGGCCATGAGTTGCTCGATGACCCAGCTGAGCTGGTACAGCTCGGCGCTGGTGGCCATGGGAAGGTCTTTGATCTGCTCGACACGCATGTCGGCAATTTTGCCAGCGGCAACGCTCAGGCCGCGAGCTTGTCTGCCGTCGCTGATGTCGTGGGCGTAGCCTTGACGAGCTCACCGGCGACGGCCCACGGCAGTAGCTCGTCGATGCGGTTGCTCGGGTGGTCAGCAATGCGCTCGAGCACGTGTCGCAGGTAGGCCTGTGGGTCAATTCCGTTGAGCTTGGCGCAGCCGATCAGCGTGTAGATCACTGCAGCGCTGCTGCCGCCGGCGTCGGAGCCGAGGTGCAGATAGTTCTTGCGTCCGATAGCGACGCCGCGCAGCGCGCGCTCGGCAGCGTTGTTGTGCGCCTCGATGCGGCCGTCGTCAACGAAGCGCGTCAGCGCCGTCCAGTTGCTCAGCGAGTACCCGATCGCCAGCGCCATCGGCGACTTTGCCGAGACCTGCGCTAGCGTTGTGTTGAACCACTCCCTCAATTCATCCAGCATGGGACCAGTGTGCTCCTGGCGAACCCGCATTCGCTCATCCGGCGTCTTGCCGCGGATGTCGGCCTCGACGCCGAACACCTTGCCGATGCGCTGTAACGCCTGGTGCGCCAGCGTTCCGGCCAGCTTGTGCTGACGCTCGTGGATGTCCCACACCTTGCGGCGTGCATGGCTCCAGCAAGCCGCCTCGACCACACGGCCGTCTTCGTACAGCGGGTGGTAGCCAGCGAAGGCATCCGCTTGCAGGATTCCCTTGAAGTGCCTCAGGTGACGAACGGGGTGTTCGCCCTTGCGGTTCACCGAGTATTGGAACCACACCGCCGGCGGCGCTGTGTCGCCGCTGGGGCGGTCATCCCTCACGTACACCCACAGGCGCCCGGTGCGGGCCTTGGCGCCCGCACCGCCGAGCACGCGGATCGGCGTGTCGTCGCCGTGGACCTTATCGGCCGCCACCACGTAGCGGCCGATCGCTTCGGCCAGCGGGCTCAGCAGGCGTGCCGCCTGCGCTACCCAGTCCGCCAGGGTCGAGCGCTGCAGTTCGACGCCTTCACGGCTGTAGATCTGGCACAGCCGGTACAGGGGCGTGTGGTCGCAGTACTTGCTCACCAGCACATGCGTGAGCAGGCCGGTGCCGGCCATGCAGCGGTCGATCGGCCGACTCGGCGCCGGTGCCTGCATGATCGTGCTGCAGGCCGCGCAAGCGAGCTTGGGGCGAACGTGGCGCACGACGTGGAAGGTGCCCGGCTCGTAGTCGAGTATCTCCGAGACGTCCTGTCCGATCTCGCGAAGGCCGCGGCCACAGGCTTCGCAGTTGCAACCGCTTTGCGGAGTGTGCACCACAGTGCGCCGTGGCAGGTGATCCGGCAAGTCCCGTACACCGGTGCGCTGTCGCTTCTGCCGCTTCTTGCGAGCCTGCTCGATGGACGTGACGTTGGAGGGATGATCGGCGCCTTCAGCGGGCACCGCCGGCTGCGCGAGTTGACCGCCCACGAGCTCAAGCTGCGCGTGCTCGAGCTGTTCGCTGGAGCGCCCGTACTTCATGCGCCGCAGGTAAGCCACCTCCACCTTGAGCTTCTCGACGGTCAGCAGTGCAATCTTCAATGCCTCTTGCGAGCGCTGTACCTCGCCGCTAAGAGCGGCGTTGGCAACCAGCAGTTCCTCGGAGGTCATGGGGTGCGACTGTGCCTGTCGTCACCCATTTCCACAGCGGGAGTTGCCCTGTCAACTGCAGAAGGCCGCCTATGCTGCCGCGCGCGGCTGCCAGGTACGCTCGGGCCGTCGCCAGTCGATGCCTTCGAGCAGCATCGACAGCTGTGCAGCGC
Organism: Variovorax durovernensis; assembly: GCF_977011995.1. Classification (NCBI taxonomy): domain Bacteria; kingdom Pseudomonadati; phylum Pseudomonadota; class Betaproteobacteria; order Burkholderiales; family Comamonadaceae; genus Variovorax; species Variovorax durovernensis. Next base: position 1,883,708 of record NZ_CDRNCW010000001.1, read on the forward strand.
TCAGCGAGATCGAGCCCGTTTCTGCCTGCGGCCAGATGAAGCGGCCACGCTCCAACCGCTTGGCCAGCAGGCACATGCCATCGCCGTCACTCCACAGCAGCTTGACGAGATCGCCTCGGCGACCGCGGAAGACGAAGACATGACCGCCGTACGGGTCCTCGCTCAGCGCGGTCTGTACCTTCGCCGCCAGCGTGTCCATGCCGCAGCGCATGTCCGTCACACCGGCGGCCAGCCACACCCGAGTGCCAGCGCGCGGGCCGATCATTCGCTCTGGCGCAGCGCGCGCAGGACACGGCGCAGGCTGTCTTCGTCGACCGGCCCGCGCAAGCGCAACTGGGCGCCGGCGAACTCCAACTCAATAACGCCGCTGCGCAGAGCCGACCTCGGTGGCGCCACAGCATGCTCGCCTGACGCGGGAACCGTCATGACCTCGGCCGCCGGCGCGACAGTCACCGGCAACAGTACAGCCGCCGACGCGCCGCCAGCAGCCCGAAGATGCTCCCTGCGCCACTTGAACAGCATGTTGGCGTTGACGCCGCCGTGCAGCGCGATCGCCGACACGGACGCGCCCGGCTCCAAGCTTTGTTGTACGAGCTCATGTTTGAACGCTCGGTCGTGATGTCGCCGGCTCGCCTTCCCTGCGTCTTGCTCACTCTTCATGGTGTGCACCATCTCCATTTAGCGCACACCTACAAGCGGGTCTGCGATTCGGGTCAGATGCTTCCCGCAGCCAGCGCGTCAGGCAAGGACGGCCTTCGTCGGACTATTACGGTTGATCCCGACTACAAGGCGCTGCGACGTGCGCTCGGTCGTGCGAAGAGCAGGCAGATCAAGACCTGAGCTTCCGCATCGTCGAACGCAGCAGCGATCACGGTGATGCGCTCAAGTCGACGCGATCCCCAATTTGTTCACTGCATGGAGCCGTCCGCCAGCGCGCTTCTCCCATACATTTGAAGGTCCGCCGCGCCTCACGGCGGGACATCGATGCACACCGCAGCGATGTCGATGTGAGGCACAAAAGGCGACGGCCAAGGTGCGCTAACACCATGGCCGTCTGACCAATCAACGTGCAGATCTTTGGTAAGGAGCACATCAAGTGGCTGATCGAATTATCGCCGGGAAAAACTCGCCCGTATCCGACGACGCAACTCACCAGCAGGATGACCTTGCCCCTGTTTCGTGTAGCTCTTAACCCACGATTCACGCGGCCTTTTTACGCTGTGCCTCGTACCAGCGCTGCTCGTACTGCATCGGGCTGAGGTAGTCCAGCGATGAATGCAGCCTGCGGTGATTGTAGAAGGCCATCCAGTCCATCACCGCCTGCCTGGCCTGCTCACGGGTAGCGAATTTGTGCCCATGCACGCTGGCTGTTTTCAGCCGGCCCCAGAAGCTCTCGGTCGGTGCGTTATCCCAGCAGTTGCCTTTGCGGCTCATCGATGAACGCATGCCCCAGCCCTTCAAGGCATCTTGGAACTCATGGCTGCAATACTGGCTGCCCCGGTCGCTGTGGAATATCACCCCAGGAGGCGGCCTGCGGCGCCACCACGCCATGGCCAGCGCGTCCTTGACCAGGCTGGCCTGCATGTGCGGCTGCAGGCTCCAACCCACCACCTGACGGTTGAACAGGTCGATGACCGCAGCCAGGTAAAGCCAGCCCTCGTCGGTTTGGATGTAGGTGATATCGCCACTCCAGAGCTGGTTGGGCGCCTCGGGGTTGAAGCGCCGCTGTACCAAGTCGGGCGCCACCGGCAGGCTGTGGCGGCTATCGGTGGTCACCACGAACTTGCGTTTGGTCTTGGCCCTGATGCCGTGCTGCTGCATGAGTTTGCGCACCCGGTCTTTGCCCACTCGGATGCCCCGGGCCAGCAGTTCCTTGTGCATGCGTGGCCAACCGTATTCCCCCTTCACCTCGGCGTGGATGGCGCGCATGTACGCCAGCAGGGCTTCGTCGCTGTGACGCCTGGCAGGTCTACCGTGGCCAGAATCACGCCGGCGCAGCCAGTTGAAGTACCCGCTGGCGCTGACCTCCAGCACCCCGCAGGACACATTCACCGGGTACAGCTTTCTCATTTGGTGAATCCAGGCGTACCTCGCAGCGTGTCCTGCGCGAAGTACGCCGCGGCTTTTTTTGCGATGTCGCGCTCCATGCGAAGGCGAGCATTCTCTGCACGCAACCGGGCTATCTCCATCTGCTCGGGCGAGACTTGGATGCTCTTGTCACCACCGCCCGCACCGTCCAATTCTCCCTTGGCTGACAGCCGCACCCAGTTGCCCAGGCTCGCTTTGGGGATGCCCAGTACCTTGGCCACCACCGCAATCGCCTGACCCGAGCGGACCTGCCGAACAGCCTCCTGCTTGAACTCTCGCGTGTACTGCGCACGCACCTGCTTGTCACTCATCTCTGAACTCCTTGTCGGTATTTTCAACAAGGGTTAAGAACTCCACTTTTCAGGGGCAACCTCAGGACGCGTCAGGCATTCTTGAGAACAAGTTGACCCAATTGCAATCTCTGCTGAGTTGCTGCTATGGGGATTGCAGCGAATGGTTCGACGCGATTGGGGCGAAGCATCGGGACAACATCATGTGGATTGCAGCGGATCTGGCAAGTAGTGCTGCGCGGTTGTTTGAGGAAATAGCGAAAGAAGCATGAGTGTTTCTTGGCATCGGCCGACTTCAATGTTGGTCGCGGATCAGCATTGCTAGCTTTTCGCCCGTGGCCTTGGCTTTGGCGGCTGAACCTACTTCGCATTCCCATGCAACAAGGACTTTCCAGCCAGCTTCTTCCAGTGCCTTTGTCACGCGGGCATCGCGTGACACGTTCCTCTGGAACTTCTCGACCCAGAACGGTGTATTGCTCTTGGGCGTGGTGGCGATGTTGCAATCGGCATGCCGGTGCCAGAAGCAACCATGAACGAAGACCACGGTCTTGTACCGCGGGAGCACAAGATCGGGCTTGCCCGGCAAGCCCGATCCGTGTAGCCGGTAGCGAAAACCCAACCCGTGCAAGACCCTACGCAGTGCAAGCTCGGGCTGGGTATCTCTGCTCGTTATTCGCGACATCCTTTCCGAGCGTTCCTTGGGGGAAAGAAAGTCAACCATGCCTGCTCCTCGAAGCTACCCATTTTCGGGAGTGTGCTTTTCTAGCTCATAGAACGGAAGGCCACGAATGACCTCGCCCGCGACGTCAAATGACTTGTATAGGCAATGGTGGTTTGGCAGTGTCTTGACACGATCGGACAGTTCCCCGAGATCTGAAGTGAAGCCAAGTGCACCCAATTCTGCTGCCGTCGCGTTTGGCACCTTGTGGATAAACCACGTTAGAAGCGGTTCCCTGTAGTCGGTGGCACCGGCCTTGAAGTGCCTCAGGTACTGCGAAGCCAAAATCACTCCGGCTCCAAACTCACGACCTTGGAGCAATAGCTTGCGTAGAACGTCGAACTCATATCGCATGATGTTGTCGGCTTCGTCGACAAGCAGGTAGGAATCGATCACGCGCAACTGCGGGGCGATGCCTACAAAGGGACGCTTGGGCGTCTTGAGCATGTTCTCGTAGAACATATTCAGCATGATGGCGACCAACATATTCTTGCTTCGATCGTCCTGCCCCATCGCATCGAGCGATATCACGACGATCCCATCGAAGAATTCGTCGAAGGGTTTGGTCTTGGATGGGTCTTTCTCGAAGACTTCCATGTCCACCAGATCGTCGATGATCGCCATCGGCGAATCCGACTTCCCACCTAGCAGTTCGCGGTATTCCCCATGAATGTCGTAGATTGTTGGCTGTCGCCCTTGGGCAGAGCAAGTTTCGTAAGTATTGCGAACCGCGCCCTTGAGCTTGTCGCGCTGTACCGGTCCGATACCCGAGTAAACCTTGTCGAGGACATCGGTAAAGAAGCGGAACCTATCCAACCACGGTGCAACAGACTCACCCATAGAGGCGGTGTCGAAGAGGTTAAGCGGCAAGCGTGTCGGCTTGACTACTCGTGCACCGGTTGCCTGCACGAAGTCCGGGCTGCTGTAGTCCTTCTTGTAATCGAATATCAGTAGCCTGGGCTTGATGCCACGGTTTTGCTTGCGTGCTACGGCAATCTGGAAGATCAATGACTTTAGCAACTGGGTCTTGCCTGTTCCCAGGTCGCCAACCACCCCGATGTTGAGCTGGTTGAGCTGTGTATCCGAGATGTTTAGAGACAGCGGTCGGGGTTCGAAGCCATCGACCGTTCGGCCAACCGAGAGAATGATTCCGCTTGCGGCTTCTGCTATGGCGGGGGCCGAAACGATGTCTGAGAGTTCGATCGGTGAGGAGGAACTGATCGATGCCGCGGCCGCCACGTTGGCTGTGGTCAGCTCTTGCGGAGGCAAGCCTGCAGTCTTGTCAGTCCCAGCATCGAGGTTGACTGGGGAAGACACGGAACTCTCGCCTGAATCCTCGACCTCTTTCGCTTGGCCCGGCAGCGGAAGCAGTTGCCATCTCCCAATCTTGGCGCGCACAGCATCATAGAAATCTTGCGCATTGCCTGCGACCATTCGACCCGCATCCTTTGGCGAAATGAAGACGCTCTCTGGGAAGCCGTCGCCATCGTGATCACGTGGCTCGCTATTCGATGAGCCATCCATAACCACAAGCCGGCCGTTGGCGTCGACGGTAATCGAGGCATCAGGGTCGAGGATCGCCGAAGCGATGCGCTCGTGATAGCCCGCCCATCGCCCGGCCTGTTTGGCGACGAGTTCGTGTTGACTGTAGACGCGCAAGCCGAATCCGATCATCGATAGCAACAGGTGCTGATACGCGAGTCGCCAGGCGACGGATTTGGTCGCGCGCTCCTTGATGCCTTTAAGTAGTGAAGATAGCGACTTGGCCTGGGCAAGCGCTTCCCTTGCATCGTTTGGGCTGAACGTACTGCCTTGTCTGCACTTCACTTCTATTGGCGTGAGGTGAAGTCGGACCTGGGTTTCACTGGCGTGGATGCCAATGACCAGGAGATCTGGGCGTGAGAGCGATGCATCCTTTCGTTCCTTGCCCAGCGACCGGGCAAGGTCGGCAAGATAGCCTCGGAAGGGATCGACCGGAATGATGAGGGCGATAGACGCGTCGTCTGGCGAGCCGGCAAGCACCGGCAGCAAGCTGTCGACGTTGCCAGATACCCGGAACTGGTCTTGCAGCAGCCTCACTGCTAGGAACAAGCCTAGGTCGCCGGTCGCCCCGGTGTCGTCACCTGAGAGGCCGCGTACGGTAGGAATGCCGCGCCTCGCGACTTCAAGGAGAATCTGCTCGACCTGTGGGGCAGAAAGATCCTTGCATCCGGGCAACGGCTCGAGGACCCTACCCAGAGCCTCACGGTCAGCGTCTCTTACTTGGGAAAGTAGGTAGTAACCGCTGGTGTCACCGGCGCGATGCGAGTAGGCCGGCAGGTCGTAGTCCCATAGATAGGTTCCCTTGATCCAACCTCCAAGGAAGCAGGCAGGGTCGATTGCGGATGAAGACACCGCGACAAAACCTGCCTTTTTTTCTTCGAGCATGCTTGAGATTGCATGCACGTTCGGTGCGAATTGAAGCCCGATCTTTTCGTCTTGACCGCCCTCCAATGCGACCATGCAGCCAGAAACCTTGTCGGCGAATACATCACCTGAGGGCGGCATGAGCAATCCTTGTCGTGACTCGCTCAGGAAAGCCCCGTGCAATTGGCGCCGAACCCTGTGCCGGATCAACCCCCCGAAACCGAGGGGAGATCGCATCCCGACCTCCGTGGACTCGGGCTGGGCAGAGTCCAACTGAGCGATGATTCCAAGGTCGGGCTGGGTTCCCGGCGGCTGCCCTTCGAACCAGCGCACATGGTTGCCTGTGTCCTCGGAGAGGTTGGCGATAGCAGCCTGATCGGGACGCGAGCTAGGGGGGCGGGTATCGAAGACCTCCAAGATTCGTGGGCCAACACCTTGCCTGGAAGTAGTTTTTTGCCCGCTGCCGAATCGCTGAGAACACCAAACAGTCAACCCTTCGTTACAAGCGTCGGTAGCACCGCCGGCACTGGACACGACTAGGCTGACCACAGGCTTTGCTGCAAGTAGGTCCGAGACATCCTCAAGGGCCCTCGCTGTTGATTTCCATCCAGAAGTGACCCACTTGGCCCGGTGATTTCCATCTAAATCTGACCCACGTGATAACCCTAACCTGCTGCTTTTAGCAGCAGGAGCACAGGAGTGATTGACGTGGCGACACTGAGTGTCATCAGGCGTTGGGCACTGCGAGAGCAACTGTCCATCCGAGAGATAGCCCGGCGCACGGGCTTGTCTCGCAACACCATCCGCAAGTACCTTCGCGAGGGCGAGGCGGCGCCCAGCTACGCGAAGCGCATCAGCCCGAGCAAGCTCGACGCGTTCGCCGAGAAGCTCGGCGGCTGGCTCAAGAGCGAGGCGTCTAAGTCACGCAAGCAGCGGCGCACGCTCAAGCAGATGCACGCCGATCTGGTGGCGCTGGGCTACCAGGGCTCCTACAACCGCGTGGCGGCCTTTGCACGAGCGTGGCATGCGCATCTCCACGAGGTCCAGCAGACGACCGGGCGCGGCACCTTCGTGCCTCTGGCCTTCGGTCCCGGCGAGGCATTCCAGTTCGACTGGAGCGAGGACTGGGCCGTCATCGCTGGTGAACGCACCAAGCTGCAGGTGGCGCACTTCAAGCTCAGCCACAGCCGTGCGTTCATCGTGCGCGCCTACCTGTTGCAGACCCACGAGATGCTGTTCGATGCGCACAACCGGGCCTTCGAGGTACTCGGGGGCGTGCCTCGGCGCGGCATCTACGACAACATGAAGACCGCCGTGGACAAGGTACGCCGCGGCAAGGAGCGCGACATCAACGCGCGCTTCAGCGCCATGGTCAGTCACTACCTGTTCGAGGCCGAGTTCTGCAACCCGGCCTCGGGCTGGGAGAAGGGCCAGGTCGAGAAGAACGTGCGTGATGCGCGCCACCGGTTGTGGCAACCTGTGCCGGCGTTCGCCACGCTGGCGCTGCTCAACGACTGGCTGGAGGACCGCTGCAAGGCGCTGTGGGGCGAGATCGTCCACGGCAAGCTGCCAGGGACCGTAGCCGATGTCTGGGCGCAGGAACGGCCACTACTGTTGCAGATCCCCAGACCCTTCGATGGTTTCGTGGAACACACCAAGCGCGTCTCGCCCACCTGCCTGGTGCACTTCGAGCGCAACCGTTACAGCGTTCCGGCCTCCTACGCGAACCGGCCAGTGAGCCTGCGCGTGTACGCCGAACGCCTCGTCGTGGCGGCCGAGGGCCAGATCGTGTGCGAGCACACGCGCATCATTGACCGTCGCCACGACACCGCAGGTCAGACCGTCTACGACTGGAGGCACTACCTGGCAGTGCTGCAACGCAAGCCAGGAGCGCTCAGGAACGGAGCGCCCTTCAGCGAGCTGCCGCAGGGCTTCCGGCGGCTGCAGGCCGCGCTGCTGAAGCAGCCAGGCGGAGACCGCGAGATGGTGGAGATCCTGGCGCTGGTGCTGCACCACGACGAGCAGGCAGTGCTGACCGCGGTCGAACTGGCGCTGGAAGCCGGCGTGGCCAGCAAGACTCATGTGCTGAATGTGCTGCACCGACTGCTCGATGCCAAGCCCATTGCGCCGGCGCCTGTCACGGCACCGCAGGCACTGCGCCTGATGAACGAGCCGAAGGCCGATGTGCTGCGCTACGACACGCTCCGGGGGCGTGCCAGCGCTGCTGGCGGCCTGCGCGGGCCGCTGAACTCCAAGTCGAGTAGCCAGGAGGTGCGCCATGCGACATGACCCTGCCAGCGGCGCCATCGTGATCATGCTGCGCGAACTCAAGATGCACGGCATGGCCCAGGCCGTCGCGGAGCTGGCCGAGCAGGGATCGCCGGCCTTCGAGGCGGCCCAACCGATGCTCTCGCAGTTGCTAAAGGCAGAGACAGCCGAGCGGGAGGTACGCTCGGTGGCCTACCAGTTGAAGCTCGCTCGCTTCCCAGCCTATCGCGATCTCGCTGGCTTCGACTTCGCCAACAGCGAGGTCAACGAGGCGCTGGTGCGTCAGCTACACCGATGCGAGTTCATGGACGATGCGCAGAACGTGGTGCTCGTGGGCGGTCCGGGCACCGGCAAGACCCACATCGCCACGGCGCTGGGCGTGCAGGCCATCGAGCACCAACACCGCCGGGTGCGCTTCTTCTCGACGGTAGAACTGGTCAACGCACTCGAGCAAGAGAAGGCCAGTGGCAATCCCGGCCACATCGCGCACCGACTGATGTACGCGGACATGGTGGTGCTCGATGAACTGGGCTACCTGCCGTTCAGCGCATCAGGTGGCGCGCTGTTGTTCCATCTGCTGTCCAAACTCTACGAACGCACGAGCGTGGTGATCACAACCAACTTGAGCTTCAGCGAGTGGGCCAGCGTCTTCGGCGACGCGAAGATGACGACGGCGTTGCTGGACCGGCTCACGCATCACTGCCATATTCTGGAGACCGGAAACGACAGCTTCCGCTTCAAGCACAGCTCGGCTCAACCCGTTCAAGCAGTCCAACCTAAAAAGGAGAAAGCCAAGAACTTATCCACACCGTGAGCCGGCTGGCTCGCAAAGAGGGTGGGTCAATATTCGATGGAAATCGCGGGTCAGGATTCCATGGAACTCAACAGCCAAGGAAATTCTCAGAAAAGGTATCGAATGCCATTGAATCCTTTTCCACGGCGAATTGCCCTTCCAGGCCAGCCATGGAAAACCCCAGGGATAGACCGCCGCAACCAGAGAAGAGGTCTATGAATTTGTACTGCGTCATGTAGAGGTTCGGGTCGATTTACCTGTCAAGCCTTGCCTGAAGGTGCTTGCTTCTTCGGAAATGGAGGTGCTTGCGATCGCAAAGACGCGCTATGGGTCGAAAGCCAAGAGCATCCCACGGCATCACATCGTCTCAACCATGATTACGTAGTTATTTTTTTTGGAAAGAGGACAAGAACATCCCCTGATGCAGGGGTGTCGAAGGCTGAGGCAGCTCGATTGCCTCCGCTAAGAATAAGGATTTTTGTTCAGGGCTGCTGCAAGTGCGACAGTGTTGTCCCGCATGCTGGGAGGTAATCACGTCGCACCAGTGCCATGCATGCCGTTGCTCAAAAATGCCCCTCGCCTGCAGCGGGTATGGCGGCAGCAGATCTTCCTGGCTGCGCGACTCATGCTTATGAAGCGGAGCGCTGAAAAAAAGGGCTGCGGGTCCCGCTTCGGCGGACGGGGCTCTTGACGGGGACGACGGATCAAAAAGGCAAAAAACCCCTGATCCTTACGAATCAGGGGCTTTCTATTTGGTGCCGGAGAGATGAATCGAACACCCGACCTTCTCATTACGAATGAGCTGCTCTACCGACTGAGCTACACCGGCGAAGCCTCAGATTATAGACAAAAAATCAGGCTTTCTCTGCGTGGTACTTCGTCAGGCGCTCAACTTCGTTTCTGGAACCCAACATAACGCTCACGCGCTCGTGTAGTTTCGTGGGCTGCAGGTCAAGAATGCGCTGCTTGCCGTTGGTCGCGGCGCCGCCGGCCTGCTCGACCAGCCAGCTCATGGGGTTGGCCTCGTACATCAGGCGCAGCTTGCCGGCCTTTTCGGGCTCGCGCTTGTCCCACGGGTACATGAAGACGCCGCCGCGCATCAGGATGCGGTGCACGTCGGCCACCATGCTGGCAATCCAGCGCATGTTGAAGTCCTTGCCGCGCGGGCCTTCCTTGCCGGCCAGGCATTCGTCGATGTAGCGCTTCACGGGCTCGTCCCAGTGGCGCATGTTGCTCATGTTGATGGCAAATTCCTTGGTGTCGGCCGGAATCTGGATGTCTTCCTGCGTCAGCACGAAGCTGCCTTGCTCGCGGTCGAGCGTGAACATGGCCACGCCGTTGCCCACGGTCAGCACCAGGGTGGTTTGCGGGCCGTAGATGCAGTAGCCGGCGGCCACCTGTTGGGTGCCGGGCTGCAGGAAGTCGCTTTCCTGCACGCCGGGGTGGTCGTCGGGCTTCTTCAGCACGCTGAAGATGGTGCCGATGCTCACGTTCACGTCGATGTTGCTGCTGCCGTCCAGCGGGTCGAACATGAGCAGGTATTCGCCCTGCGGGTAGCGGTTGGGCACCACGTGGATGGATTCCATTTCCTCGCTGGCCATGGCCGCGAGGTGGCCGCCCCATTCGTTGGCCTCGATCAGCACTTCGTTGGCGATGATGTCCAGCTTCTTCTGGATCTCGCCCTGCACGTTCTCGCTCTCGGCCGTGCCGAGCACGCCGCCCAGCGCGCCCTTGTTGACGGCCTGGCTGATGCTCTTGCAGGCACGGGCGACCACTTCGAGCAGCAGGCGCAACTGGCCGGGAATGAGGCCGTCGGCGCGCTGTTGTTCGACGAGGTAGCGGGTGAGGGAAATCTTTTGAGCCATGTGTCTTCCGGGTTCGGGGTTCTTCTTCAGTTGCCTGCAAGAGCGCGCGTCACCACTTCATGGGTGTCCTTGCTCAGGTCGGGCTTTGCGGCCACGCGGGCAATGGCTTCGCGCGCGGCGCTGCGGTACGGCTCGGCCAGCTTGCTCCAGCGGTCGAGCGAGCGCGCCAGGCGTGCGGCCACCTGCGGGTTGATGGCGTCCAGCTCGATGACGCGTTCGCTCCAGAACACGTAGCCGGCCGCATCGGGGCGGTGGAAGGCGCCAGGGTTGGCGCTGCAGTAGCTGAAGATCACGCTGCGTGCGCGGTTGGGGTTCTTCAGCGAGAAGTCGGGGTGCTTCATCAGCTGCTTGACCAGCGGCAGGATGTCGCCGCCGCGGTCGCTGGCGCCGGCCTGCAGGGAGAACCACTTGTCGATGACCAGTGCCTCGTCCTTGAAGATGGCGTGGAAGCGCGCAAGTGCCTGCGCCGCCAGGGTGTGACCCGACGACACCAGCGCGTTGAGCGCGTTGAAGCGGTCGGTCATGTTGCCCGCGTCCTTGAAGCGCTGCAGCGTCTTGCCCGGCCACACCACGTCGCCAGAGGCGCGCGCCGCCAGGCACAGGAAGTTGAGCGCCATGCCGGCCAGCGCGCGGCGGCCCGACGAGGTCGGGTCGGGGCTGTAGGCGCCGGTGTCGTGGTTGTCTTCGTAGGCCTGTTGCCAGTCGGCGAAGAGGGCGGTGGCCAGCTGGGCGCGCATGGCTTCGCGCACCAGGTGCACGCGCTGGGGGTCGACCACTTCGAGCTGCTCGGCAATGTAGGTTTCCGACGGCAGCGTGAGCACCAGTTCCTTGAAGGCGGCGTCGAGCTGCGGATTGCGCAGCACGCTGCGCATGGCGTCGATGTAGGCGTCGTTCAGCACCGGCGTGGTGTCGGTGGCCAGGGCGGCAATGCCCTGCAGCGCGGCGCGCAGGCCCAGGCGCTGGCCGGCTTCCCAGCGGTTGAACGGGTCGGGGTCGTTGGCCAGCAGGGTGAGCAGCTGGGCGTCGGTGTACTCGAAGTCGAGGATCACCGGCGCGCTGAAGCCGCGCAATATGGAAGGCACGGGCTCGGCGTCCAGCCCCACGAAAGTGATCTGCTCGCCGGCGCGCGACAGCACCAGGGTGCGCGTGCCGCGGGTTACTTCGCTTTCGCCTTCGAGCTGCAGCGGCAGTTCGCGGCCGTTGGCGTCGAGCAGGCCCACGTTCAGCGGAATGACGAAGGGTTCCTTGGTCGGCTGGCCGGGGGTGGGCGGGCAGCTCTGCACCACGCTCAGGGTGTAGCTGCGGTTTGCCGGGTCGTACACGCCGTGGGCCGCAAGGCGCGGCGTGCCGGCCTGGCTGTACCAGCGCTTGAACTGGGGCAGCAGGCGGGACAGCTCCGAATCGGGGTTGGCGTCGGCAATGGCCTGCGCGAAGTCGTCGCAGGTCACGGCCTGGCCGTCATGGCGCTCGAAGTAGAGCGTGATGCCCTTCTCGAAGCCCTTGCGGCCGACCAGCGTCTGCATCATGCGCACTACCTCGGCACCCTTTTCATAAATGGTGACGGTGTAGAAGTTGCTGATTTCGATGTAGCTGTCGGGCCGCACCGGGTGGGCCATGGGGCCGGCGTCTTCGGGGAACTGGGCGGTGCGCAGCACGCGAACGTCTTCGATGCGCTTCACGGCTCGGGCCGAGGCGTCGGCGCACAGGTCCTGGCTGAATTCCTGGTCGCGGAAGACGGTGAGGCCTTCCTTCAGCGAGAGCTGGAACCAGTCGCGGCAGGTCACGCGGTCGCCGCTCCAGTTGTGGAAGTACTCGTGGCCGACCACGCTTTCGATGTTGCTGTAGTCGGCGTCGGTGGCGGTGGCCTGGTTGGCCAGAACGTACTTCGTGTTGAAGATGTTCAGGCCCTTGTTTTCCATGGCGCCCATGTTGAAGTCGCTGGTGGCGACGATCATGAAGCGGTCCAGGTCCAGCGGCAGGCCGAAGCGGGCTTCGTCCCACAGCACCGAGTTGATGAGCGAGTTCATCGCGTGCTCGGTCTTGTCGAGGTCGCCGGCGCGCACGTACACCTGCAGCAGGTGTTCCTTGCCGCTGCGCGCCTTGATGCGCTGCTCGCGTGCCACCAGTTTGCCCGCCACCAGGGCGAACAGGTAGCTGGGTTTCTTGAACGGGTCGACCCACTTGGCAAAGTGGCGGCCTTCGGGCAACTCGCCCTGTTCGACCAGGTTGCCGTTCGACAGCAGCACCGGGTAGGCGGCCTTGGCGGCGCGCAGGGTGACGGTGTAGCTCGCCATCACGTCCGGACGGTCGAGGAAATAGGTGATGCGGCGGAAGCCCTCGGCCTCGCACTGCGTGAAGAAGGTGTCTTCGCTCACGAACAGGCCCATCAGCTTGGTGTTCTTGATGGGGCAGCAGGTGGTGAAGATCTCGAGCTCGAAGGCATCGGGCAGGCCGTCGATGACGAGCTGTTCGCCCTCCATGCGGAACGACGCGCCCTGGCCGTTGACCAGCACGCGCGCCAGGTTCAGCTCGTCGCCGTCCAGGCGCAGCGGCTGCACCGGCACCTCGGGGTTGCGGCGCATCTGCATGCGGTTGAGCACGCGGGTCTTGGCGGGGTCGAGGTCGAAGGTCAGGTCGACGGTGTCGATCCAGTAGGCCGGAGCGGCATAGTCTTCGCGGCGAATGGCAATGGGTTGCCCTTGGGCGTCACGCTGCAGCATCGAGGGTCTCCAGAAAATTTGAATGGGCGAGTTCGTTGTAGTCGCGAACGGCGGCGATCACGTGGGGGCCGGCCAGCTCGGCGGCGGTATGGGTGCTGCACACGGCCACGGCACGCATGCCGCCGCGGCGCGCGGCCTCGATGCCGAAGGGCGCGTCTTCGAACACGATGCAGCGCTCCGGCGCCACGCCGATGCGGCGCGCAGCTTCGAGAAAGATGGCGGGCGTGGGCTTGCCGCTGAAGCCTTCGTCGCCGCCCACGATGGCCAGCGGCAGCGGGTCCATCTTCAGCCGCGACATCGCGAACTCGATGTTGTGCTTGTCGCCGGCCGTACCGACCGCCACCTTGAGCCCGCGCGCAACCGCTGCCTTGGCGAAGGCGGTGAAACCCGCCACCTCGGTGAAGTTGTCGTGGAACAGGGCGCGGTAGATCTCTTCCTTCTCGTGCACCAGGCCCAAGCACTCGGCATCGGACAGCTCGCGCTCGAACAGCTCGCGCATGCTCTCCGTGCCCGTGCGGCCGGTGGTGCGCGCGAGGATCTCGCTCACGTCGAGCTTCACGCCGTGGTTCTGCGCAAATTCGACCCACGACCGCGCATGCCAGGGCATGGAGTCGATCATGGTGCCGTCCATGTCGAAGATGAAGGCTTCGACCTTGCCACCGTCCGTCAGGCTTTTCAGGCTCATCGGGGTTACACGCCTTGCTTGAGAGAGGCTTCGATGAACACGTCGAGGTCGCCGTCCAGCACCTTCTGGGTGGCCGAGACTTCGACGTTGGTGCGCAAGTCCTTGATGCGGCTGTTGTCCAGCACGTAGCTGCGGATCTGGTGGCCCCAGCCCACGTCGGTCTTGCTGTCTTCCAGCTTCTGCTGCTCTTCCTGGCGCTTGCGCATCTCGTGGTCGTACAGGCGCGAGCGCAGGCGCTTCCACGCCACGTCGCGGTTGCTGTGCTGGCTGCGGCCGTCCTGGCACTGCACCACGATGCCGGTCGGAATGTGCGTCAGGCGCACGGCCGAGTCGGTCTTGTTGATGTGCTGGCCGCCGGCGCCGCTGGCGCGGAAGGTGTCGGTGCGCACGTCGGCCGGGTTGATCTCGATCTCGATGGAATCGTCGATTTCCGGGTACACGAAGATGCTGGCAAAGCTGGTGTGGCGACCGCCCGACGAGTCGAACGGCGACTTGCGCACCAGGCGGTGCACGCCGGTCTCGGTGCGCAGCAGGCCGAAGGCGTAGTCGCCCTCGACCTTGATGGTCGCGCCCTTGATGCCGGCGGTGTCGCCGGGCGTTTCGTCTTCGATCTGCGTCTTGAAGCCCTTGCGCTCGGCGTACTTCAGGTACTGGCGCAGCAGCATGCTGGCCCAGTCGCAGGCCTCGGTGCCACCGGCGCCGGCCTGGATGTCGATGAAGGCGTTGAGCGGGTCGGCCGGGTTGTTGAACATCCGGCGGAATTCGAGCTGCTTGATGTCGGCTTCGAGCGCGGCGGCGTCATCGGCGATGGACTGCAGGCCGTCCATGTCGCCTTCTTCCTTCGACATTTCGAAGAGTTCGGTGTTGTCCGACAGCCCGTTGGTGAGACGGTCGAGCGTGACGACCACGTCGTCGAGCGACTTCTTCTCTTTGCCCAGCTCCTGGGCCTTCTTCGGGTCGTTCCAGACGTTCGGGTCTTCGAGCGATGCGTTGACTGTCCTCAGTCGTTCAGCTTTTGCATCGTAGTCAAAGATACCTCCGTAAATCGACCGTGCGGGCGCTCAGGTCCGCGAGCATTGCGCCGATTTGGTTGATCTGTTCTGCGTCCATGGGGTGTCCTGACTGTGTTCGGGGGAAACCGGACATTTTCTCATGCTCCGGTAAACCGCCCGGCAGTGGCCCCGTATTGCTCCTTCCCGCGCTGGGGGAAGGCCGGGATGGGGGCGGGCAGGGCGCCCGATGGATGCACCGCTTGCCCCCACCCCGGCCCTCCCCCAGCGGGGGAGGGAGAAAGTCAAACTCAGAACGCCGGAATCAGCGACCCCTTGAACTGCGTCTCGATGAAGCTCTTCACCTCAGGCGACTGGTAGGCGGCCACCAGGCGCTTGGCCCAGGGCTTGTCCTTGTCGGCGCGGCGCACGGCGATCAGGTTGGCGTAAGGGCTCTTGGGCGATTCCTTGATCACGGCGTCCTTGTTGAACGACAGGCCGGCCTTCTCCGCGTAATCGTTGTTGATGGCGGCAATGGCCAGGTCGTCGAGCGAACGCGGCAGCTGGGCGGCGTCCAGCGCCACCAGCTTCAGCTTCTTGGGGTTGGTCACCACGTCCAGCGGGGTGGCGTTGTTGTTCTTCACGGCCTCGGGCTTGAGGGTGATGAGGCCGGCCTGCTGCAGCAGCAACAGTGCGCGGTTGCCGTTCGACGGGTCGTTCTGGATGCCGACCGAGGCCCCGTCCGCCAGCTGGTCGACCGACTTGATCTTGCGCGAGTAGAAGCCCAGCGGCGCGGTGATGGTCAGGCCCACCGGCACCAGGTCGAAGCCGCGCGCCTTGATCTGGTTGTCCAGGAAGGGCTGGTGCTGGAAGGCGTTGGCGTCCAGGTCGCCCGAGGCCAGCGCCGCGTTGGGCAGCTGGTAGTCGTTGAACACCACGACCTGGATGTTCAGCCCGTCCTTGGCGGCGACCTTCTTGACCACCTCGAAGATCTGCTCGCCGTTGCCGACGGAAACACCGACCTTGATGTTGTTCTTGTCCTGGGCCAGCGCGGCGCTGCCGCTGAAAACGGCTGCGGCCAGCGTGGCGATGAAGAGGCTGCGGCGACGGAAAGTGGAATGCATGACAGTGCGGAATCGAAAAAATGAAGGCGCGAATGTGGCACTGCAGCAAGGAATTGGGAACGAACCAATAGGCATATCGATATGGCGTGTATGGCGCGCATCGAGGTTTCCTTATGCCGTATGCGATATAACCAGCATCCTTTTTCTTCGTTCCCTTTTGCCGCTTTTGTTTTCATACTCGGCACCTTTTTCGCGAACCTTCGTGTCCGGCGCCCTCGCTGGCCGCGCTTCTTCCCAATGAGCCATCCTTCGCCCGATGCGGGCCGCGCCAGCGCGGCACCCGTCATCCGACTCCAATCCGTGCAGAAGTCCTTTGCACTGCCCAGCGGCGAGGTGTTCGACGCCGTGCATTCGCTGTCGCTCGAAATCCAGCAGGGCGACGTGTTCGGCCTGATCGGCAAGAGCGGCGCTGGCAAGTCGACGCTGCTGCGCCTGATCAACCTGCTGGAGCGGCCCGACGCGGGCCAGGTCTTCGTGGGCGGGCGCGACCTCACCACGCTTTCGCGCAGCGAACTGCGCGACACGCGCCAGAACATCGGCATGATCTTCCAGCAGTTCAACCTGCTGCAGAACGCCACGGTGTTCGACAACGTGGCCTTCCCGCTGAAGATCCACGGCCGCCACTCCAAGGCCGAAATCGATGCGCGCGTGCGCGAATGCCTGGCCCTGGTGGGCCTGGCCGAGAAGATCGACACCTATCCGGCGCAACTGTCGGGCGGCCAGAAGCAGCGCGTGGCCATCGCACGCGCGCTGGCGCCGCGCCCGCAGGTGCTGCTGTGCGACGAGCCCACCTCGGCGCTCGACTCCGAAACCACGCGCTCGCTGCTGGAGACGCTGCGCGACATCAACCAGAAGATCGGCGTGACCATCGTGATCGTGACGCACGAGCTCTCGGTGGTCGAGGTGCTGTGCCGCAACGTGGCCATCCTCGAAAAGGGCCGCCTCATCGAGCAGTTCGCCGTTGAAGAGGCGCCGAACGAAGAGCGCAAGACCGCGCTGGGCCGCGAGATCGACGAACTGGTGCGCCGGCGCGAACGCGACGTGCGCGAACAACAGCAGGCCCAGCAACAGCAAGACCGCGCCGCAGCGGCCGTGGCCGCCAAGGAGCCCGCTTATGTTTGAGAACATCGCCCCCATCCTCCCCGAGCTGTGGGTCGCCACCGGCCAGACTTTCATGATGCTGGCCATCGGCCTCACGGCGGCGGTGCTCATCGGCGGGCCGCTGGGCATCCTGCTGTTCCTGCTGGGCCCGGGCCAGTCGCTGGAGAACAAGCCGGCGTTCCTGGTGCTCAACTGGCTGGTGAACACGGTGCGCTCGTTCCCTTTCATCATCCTGCTGGTGGCGCTGGTGCCGTTCACGCGGGTGATCGCGGGCACCTCGATCGGACCGCTGGCGGCCGCGGTGCCGCTGTCGTTCGCGGCCATTCCCTATCTGGCGCGTCTGGTCGACCAGTGCCTGCGCGAAGTGCCGCGCGGCGTGATCGAGGCGGCCCACGCCATGGGCGCGACCGAACTGCAGATCGTCTGGCGCGTGCTGCTGGTGGAGGCTCGTTCGGGCCTGGTGCTGGCGCTGACCGTGCTGGCCGTGAGCTTCCTGTCTTACTCGGCGGTGGCCGGCGTGGTGGGCGGCGGCGGCATCGGCGACCTGGCCATCCGCTACGGCTACTACCGTTTCCAGACCGACGTGATGGTGCTCACCGTGGCGCTGCTCGTGGTGCTGGTACAGATCCTGCAGTTCGTGGGCAACACCACGGCAAGCAGGCTCGACAAGCGTTGATTCTTTCTTTTCCCTAGCTAGCTTTCTCTATCTCATGAAGACCGTTTTCCTGCGCCGTTCCGTTCTCGCCCTGTCCCTGGCCGCGCTGTCGTTGGGTGGCCTCTCGCTGCAGGCCCATGCGCAAGACCCCGCCAAGAAGAACCTGGTGATCGGCGGCACTGCCGGTTCCAACGCCGACCAGCTCAAGGCCGGCATCGTGCCGATCCTCGAAAAGAAGGGCTACAAGGTCAAGCTGGTGGAGTTCAACGACTACGTGCAGCCCAACCTGGCGCTGGCCCAGGGTTCGCTCGACGCCAACTTCTTCCAGCATCAGGTCTACCTGAAGAAGTTCGCGGCCGACCAGAAGCTCGACATCACCGAACTCGTGCAGGGCCCGATCGCGCCCATGGGCGTGTACTCGACCAAGCGCAAGACGCTGGCCGACGTGAAGGAAGGCGACCGCGTGACGCTGCCGAACGACCCGAGCAACCTGGCCCGTGCGCTGGTGCTGCTGGAGCAGAACAAGCTGATCACCATCAAGGCCGGCATCGACCCGCTGCGCGCGTCTGAAAAAGACGTGGCCGAGAACCCGAAGAAGCTGAAGTTCATTCCGCTCGAGGCTGCACAGCTGCCACGCTCGCTGGGTGACACCGAATACGCGATCGTCAACGGCAACTTCGCGATCTCGTCGGGCCTGAAGCTCACCGAGGCCGTGGTGCTGGAGAAGACGCCCGACTACTACCTGAATGTGGTGGCCGTGAAGACCGCCGACAAGAACACGCAGTGGGCCAAGGACATCGCCGAAGCCTACCGCTCGAAGGAGTTCAAGGCGGTGGTCGACAGCAAGTTCCAGGGCTACGCCAAGCCCAGCTTCCTGCAGTAAGCCTTTCTTTCCTCCCATCTGACGAAGGACGCTCCCCATGCCCGTTCTGGCCGTATTCGATGCCCAAGGAAGCTGGCGCGACACGCATGTGTGCGACGGCTGGATCACCGAGCACCTGGCGGGGCAGGGCGTGAGTTGGGGGCGCGGCAAGAAAAAGGGGCAGCGTGTGCTGGACAGCGCGGGGCTGTTCTATGTGCCCACCGCTGATGGCTACTTAGGGCTGCTGCTGGAAGCTGGCGAGTGGGCAGCCATTCCCACTGGCAAGCCGCATTTTTTCGATGCGGGGGAGGCTGAGTCGCTTGAGGGCCTGCCTGCTTCCTTGCCGCTGTTCGAGGCTTTCGTCGAAGAAGTTCTGTCTTTGACTGGGAACGACGCTGACGAGGAGTGAGTTCTTTGTTCGGGGTGCGTGCGCAGGCCACCGGGTACTCCCCTCCGCGAATGTCCCCCGGCCTGCGGCCTCCTCCTTTATTTCGCTGCGGGGAGCACCCGGTGTCCTGTGCACAGGGCACCCCGCCGGCGTGATCGCACCCCGAGAAAAAACGCTACGCAGCCAACCGCTGCACAGCCCGTCCACCAGGCCGCGCCAACCCGAGGTGATCGCGCAACGTACGCCCCTCGTAGTCTTTGCGGAAGATTCCGCGCTTCTGCAGGATCGGCACCACGCCGTCGACAAAGCCCTGCAACCCGTGCGGAAGCGCATCGGGCATCAGGTTGAACCCGTCGGCCGCCCCGGCCTTGAGCCAGCGTTCGATGTCGTCTGCAATCTGCTCCGGCGTACCGACGATCACGCGGTGCCCGCCGCCGCCCGCCAGTTCGCGGATCAGCTGGCGCACCGTGTAGCCGTGCGTGCGGCCGGCAGCCACCACGGCATTGAAAAAAGTGTGGTTGCCGTTGCCATTGGCGGGCAGCGGCAGGTCGTCGGGCAGGCGCTCGTCGAGCTTCAGGCGGTCGGGCGTGATGCCCAGCGTGCCCGCGATGCGCGTCAGGCTGTAGTCCCACGGAATCAGGTCGACCAGTTCGTCGCGGCGGCGCAGAGCCTCGGCTTCGGTGCCGCCGACGATGGTGGTCAGGCCCGCGAGCACCTTCACCGCGTCGGGGCCGCGGCCCAGTTCGGCGGCGCGTGTCTTCAATGCGCGCGCATACGCCAGCGACTCCTCGAACGACTGCGAGGCCGAGAACACGGCCTCCGCGTGGCGCGACGCCATCTCGCGACCGTCGGCCGAGGCGCCGGCCTGCACCAGCACCGGGTGCCCCTGCGGCGGGCGCGGCAGGTTCAGCGGACCCTGCACCGCGAAATGCTCGCCCCGGTGCGCGATGGCATGCACCTTGGCCGTGTCGATGAAGCTGCCCGTGGCCTTGTTGCCGACGAAGGCGTCGTCTTCCCAGCTGTCCCACAGCGCCTTCACGATGTCGGTGAACTCCGAGGCGCGCGCATAGCGCTTCGCATGGTCGGGCACGGCGTCGAGGCCGAAGTTGCGCGCCGACGGCAGGTCGGCCGTCGTCACCACGTTCCAGCCCGCGCGGCCGCCGCTCACATGGTCGAGCGTGGCGAAGCGGCGGGCGATGTTGTAGGGCTCGTTGTAGCTGGTAGAGGCAGTGGCGATCAGGCCGATGTGCGTGGTGGCGGCGGCCACGCAGGCCAGCAGCACCGTGGGCTCCAGCGCGGTGATAGGGCGAAAGTGGATCTGGTCGACGATGGCCGCGTTGTCCGCGAGGAACACCGCGTCTAGCTTGGCCGCCTCGGCGATCTGCGCGGTGCGGATGTAGTGCTTGATGTCCGAAAAGGCCCATGGGTCGCTCTCCGGCAGGCGCCAGGCCGAGGGCACGAAGCCCGAGTGCAGGATGTTGACGTTCAGGTGCAGTTGGCGCGGCCGGGGGCGGGGGGTCGAAGCGCTCATTGGGCGAAGTAGTCGGGCAGGCGGTAGCCGGCCCAGGTCGGGTTGGCCTTGAAGAAGCGCTGGAACTCGGGCGACTGGTAGGCCGCGGCGATGTCTTTCGCGAACTTGGCGTTCTCGTTGCTGCGCTTGACGGCCACCACGTTCACGTAGGGCAGCGTCATGTCCTCGAGCTTGAGCGCCTCTGTGAGCTTCAGCCCCGAGGCCACCGCGAAGTTGCCCTGCACGGCGGCAATGTCGGCATCGGCCAGCGAGCGCGGGGCTTGGGCGGCTTCGAGCGGCACCAGCTTCAGGCGCTTGGGATTGGTCGCTATGTCGCGCTCCGACACCGCGATCGGGCTCACGCCCGGCTTGAGCGTGACCCAGCCGATGGCCGCAAGGATGTTGAGCGCGCGCGCTGCGTTCACCGGGTCCGAAGGCAGCGTGACGGTGGCACCGTCAGGCACCGCGTCGAGCGACTTGTGGCGCTGCGAATACAGGCCCATGGGCGGCGTCGGCACATGCACGACGGGCACCAGGTCGAAGCCCTGCTGCTTGTTGGTGGCGTTGAGGTACAGCGTGTGCTGGAAGATGTTGGCGTCGATCTGGCCGCGCTCCACAGCGTCGTTGGGCTGCACGCCCTGGCTGAACTCGACGTACTTGACGGTGTAGCCCAGCTTCTTCAACTGGGGCTCGATGCCGTTGGTGAAGGCGTCGCGATACGGGCCGGGCATGAAGCCCACGCGCAGGTCCGCAGCCTGGGCCGATACGTGGATGAACAGGCCCAGCGCAAGGCTGCCGAGCAGCGAGGCGGACCAGCGTGCCAGCGAGGGCGCGCGCAAGGGAAAACGCATGACAGGCAACTCCGGGGAGCAAACAAGAGAGCTGGGCACTCTAGGTCGCGCCGCCCGCCGTGCGAACGAAGATTCGCGTGCTTGGTTATCCGCTAGCCAAATATCCGTCAGCCGGGCTGGCCTTCACGCTTGAGGAAATCCACGAAGGCCCGCAGCGGCGCGGGCATGTGCGTGCGGCTCGGGTAATACAGGAACGGCCCCGAGAAGCTCTGCCACCAGTCTTCGAGCACCGGCACCAGCGTGCCGCGGTCGATGGAGGGGCGCAGGTATTCGTCGAAGGTGTAGATCAGGCCCAGCCCGGCTTCGGCGGCGTGCAGTTCGAGGCTGAGCATCGACGCGACCAGCGGGCCGGTCGGCGTGATCTTCACCGCCTTGCCTTTGCGCACGAAGCCCCAGGCCGCGAGCACGCCGCTCTGGAAGCGGTGGGCGATGCAGGCGTGCTTCAGCAGGTCGGTCGGGTGCCTGGGCGCGCCGTGCTTCGCCAGGTAGCCGGGCGATGCGGCGGCCACGAAGCGCTGCGTGCGCGGGCCCAGCGGCACGGCGATCATGTCGCGGGCAATGCTCTCGTCATAGCGGATGCCGGCGTCGAAGCCCGCCGCGAGCACGTCGATGAAGGTGTCGTTGGTCGTCACTTCCAGCGTGATGCCCGGGTGCGCGTGCAGGAAGCTGCTGGCCAGCGGCGGCAGCACGCGCTGCGCCACGATGGTCGGCACGTTCAGCCGCAGCGTGCCTGTGGGGCTGTCGCGAAAACTGTTGAGCGTGTCGAGCGCGCCGGCAATGTCGTCGAGCGCGGGCGAGATGCGGTCGAGCAGGCGCTGGCCCGCTTCGGTAGGCGTGACGCTGCGCGTGGTGCGGTTCAGCAGCCGCACGCCGAGCTGCGCTTCCAGCCTGCGCATGGCCTCGCTGAGCGAGGAGGGCGACACGCCGCGCAACGCCGCGGCACCGCGAAAGCCGCGCGCCCGCGTCACCGCCACGAAGGCGCCCAAGTCCGAGAGATCGGGTTCGGTCATGGCCCGATTGTGCTTTTTTTCGCACAACCCGTGCGGAGGCGGACGGATTATCGAACGGGGCGTTTCCTTCCAGACTACCTCCCATGCCGCTCGCAACCGTGTGCGGCCCCTCTGAAAGGATCGTCACCATGAACACACTCCAACTCGATGCCACCGGCCCGCAAGTCTCCGCCTTCGGGCTCGGCTGCATGGGCATGTCGGGCATGTACGGCCCGTCCGACCGCGCGGAAAGCATCGCCACCATCCACGCCGCCATGGACGCGGGCATCACCCTGCTGGACACCGGCGACTTCTACGGCAGCGGCCACAACGAGATGCTGATCGGCGAAGCGCTGAAGGGCCTGAAGGGTTCGCAGCGCGACGCGGCGCTGCTGAGCGTGAAGTTCGGCGCCATGCGCGACCCGGCCGGCGGCTGGGTCGGCTACGACGCGCGGCCCGCGGCGGTGAAGAACTTCGCCACCTACTCGCTGCAGAGGCTGGGCGTGGACCACATCGACGTGTACCGCCCCGCGCGGCTCGATGCTAACGTGCCCATCGAAGACACCATCGGTGCCATCGCCGACCTGGTGAAAGCTGGCTACGTGCGCCACATCGGGTTGTCTGAAGTGGGCTCGCAGACGATTCGCAAGGCGGCGGCGGTGCACCCGATCTGCGACCTGCAGATCGAGTACTCGCTGATCTCGCGCGGCATCGAGGACGACATCCTCGCGACCTGCCGCGAGCTGGGCATTGCCATCACCGCCTACGGCGTGCTTTCGCGCGGCCTGATCAGCGGGCACTGGACGAAGGACAGCGCGGGCGCCAAGGACTTCCGCGCGCACAGCCCGCGCTTCCAGGGCGAGAACGCGGACCGCAACCTGACGCTGGTCGATGCGCTGCGCAAGATCGCCGATGCCAAGGGCGTGACGGTGGCACAGATTGCCATCGCGTGGGTGGCGGCGCAGGGCGATGACATCGTGCCGCTGATCGGCGCGCGGCAGCGCACGCGGCTCGACGAGGCGCTGGGCGCGTCGAGCGTGCGGCTCACGGCCGACGATCTGGCGGCCATCGAGCGCGCGGTGCCCAAGGGGGCTGCCGCCGGCGACCGCTATGCGGCGGCGCAGATGGCGAGCCTGGACAGCGAGCCGCGCCGCGGCTGAGCAGCCGGCTCAGTCCGCCAGGAATTCCTCGATCATCCGCGCCACGCGCTGCGGCTGGTCGTGGTGCAGCATGTGGCCCGCGTCCTCCAGCCGCTCGATGCGCGCGACGGGCACGGACTTCAGCCGCTCATGGAATTCGTCGAGCGTGTAGCGGTTCTTCCACCAGCCGTGCAGGCTGTCGTCGGAGGCCTCGACCATGAGCAGCGGCGCGGTGATGCGGGCGTACAGCGCCAGCGTCTCGTCCACGCGGAAGATGTGCGCGTTGACGATCTTGTGCGCCGCCTCGCCCAGGATCTGCCAGCGCTCGCTGCCGTCGGGCTGCGCATGGTTCACCGACCAGTGGCCGGCGAGCCAGTTGGCCTTGTCGGGGGTGAGGCGCGGGTTGGTCTTCATGAGGCGTCGGGCCACGCCGTCCACTGCCGAATAGCCGGCCAGCGCCATCTCGCCGCGGTGCAGGCGCTTGAGTTCGTCGATCCACTGGCCGTAGCGCGCGGGCGCTTCCTCTGGCTTGCGCGCGGGCATGCCGAAGCCTTCGAGGTTGACCAGGCGGCGAATGCGCTGCGGCCGCACGCCCGCGTAGTGCATGACGACGTTGCCGCCCATGCTGTGGCCGACGAGGTCGATCTGCCTGGCGCCTTCTCCATCCGGGCCTTCGCCGGCGTAGTGGTCGAGCAGCCATTCGAGGTCGGCCAGGTAGTCGGCGAGCCAGTAGTTGTCGACGCCGCCGCCATCGGTCAGGCCGAAGCCGCGCCAGTCGGGCGCGATGATGAAGCGGTCTTCTTCCATCGCATCGACTACGAACTGCCAGGACGCCGCCACGTCCATCCAGCCATGCACCAGCACCAATGGAGGGCGCGCGTCGGAGGGCTGGCCCCACAGGCGCACGTGGTAGCTGAGGTTGCGCACGGGCACGAATTCGCTGCGGGAGGGGCGGAGGGCTTGGTACATGGGCGTCGATGATAAAGAGGCCTTTGTGCTGACGCAGTCCGGCACAGGATAGCGCGCGGGCGCGGAATGCTCGGGTTTTGGCGCGGCGGCCAGCGGGTTGTGAGGCGGGGCGGTAGCATCCCGCGCATGAAAAAGATCCAACTCGGTCAAAGCGACCTGCACGTCACCCCGATCTGCCTCGGCACGATGACCTTCGGCGAACAGGTCGACGAACCCACTTCGCACGCCATCCTGAGCCGCTCGCTCGAGCGCGGCGTCGACTTCATCGACACCGCCGAGATGTACTCCGTGCCCACGCGCAAGGAAACCTACAGCGTCACCGAAACCATCATCGGCAACTGGTTCGCCGCCAACCCCGGCGCGCGCGAGAAGCTGGTGGTGGCGACCAAGGTGGCCGGCCCGTCGCGCGGCATGCCCTGGGTGCGCGAAGGCACCGGCATGACGGCCGCGGACATCGAGGCTTCGTGCAACGCGAGCCTGAAGCGCCTGAAGACGGACGTCATCGACCTGTACCAGATCCATTGGCCGGAGCGCCATGTGCCGCTGTTCGGCAACATCTACTACGACCCGGCCAAGGAAAGCTCGAAGACGCCGATCCTCGAGCAGCTCGAAGCGCTGGGCAAGCTGGTGAAGGCCGGCAAGGTGCGCGCCATCGGCCTGTCGAACGAAACGCCCTACGGCGTGCACGAATTCGTGCGGCTGGCCGAGCAGCACGGGCTGCCGCGCGTGGCGACGGTGCAGAACGTGTACAGCCTCATCAGCCGCGGCCACGAGAACGCGCTGGACGAGACCATGCACCGGCTGAACGTGTCGCTGCTGGCGTATTCGCCGCTGGCCTTCGGCCTGCTGACGGGCAAGTACGACCAGAGCGGCATCGAAGGGCCGGATGCGCCCAAGGGCGCGCGCATCTCGAGCTACGAGTCGGTGCGCAAGCAACGCTGGGGCCGGCCCGATTCGCTGCGCGCGGCCAAGCGCTACAACCAGCTGGCACGCGACAACGGCCTGACGCCGACGCAACTGGCGCTGGCCTTCTGCTACACCAAGTGGCAGGTGGCGAGCACGATCATCGGCGTGACGTCGGTGGCGCAGCTGGACGAAGACCTGGACGCGTACGGCACCACGCTGTCGCCCGAAATCCTGGCCGAGATCGACAAGATCCGCTGGGAGATTCGCGACCCCGCGGCCTGACGCTGGCCGGGGTCAGCGGCCGCAGTCGCCCTGGGCGGCGGCAAGCGCGAGGGCTGGCAGGCTCAAGAGGCCCATGCTGTTGCCCTTGAACTGGCCCTTCATGCAGTCGCGGCGCGCCGAGCCGGCGACCTCCGCGCTCAGCCGGGAGTCGAAGGCGGAGCGTGGATTGCCGTTGAGCTCTTGCCCGGCGCGATCGGCGAAGGAGCGCTCGCGGCCGATGTCGCGCAGGGCGCGGCGGGTGCTTTCCGAATGAAGGATCAGCGGCCTGGCTGGTACGGGGCTCGCGGCTCGGGCTGCCTCGTCGGCCATGGCTGGCGCGGCGGGTGCCGTGATGGCATTGCCTCGCGCGGGCTGGGGTGCGCGCCTTGCGATTGCACGAGCTGCCCGAGCCGGGGCGCGCGGCGCAGCTTCCTTTTGCGGCGCCGGCGGTTCGGCCTTCAAGACGGGCTGCGCGACCTGCACCACTTCCATCACCACACGCCGTGCCGCCTCGGCCGCGCGCCTGTGCGGCTGCGTTGCGCCCAGCAGCAGCCAGAGCACCGCTGCGTGCATCGCCACCACGGCCAGCACGAGCGCAATCAGGGTGGGGCGGTGCATCAACGCCCGAGACGGAACGAAGCCTTGGACACCGGGGCTGACGTATGCTGCATGGTTGGACCGGGATTCGATGTGACACGGCAAATTCTTGTCGTGGAACACCAAGTTTTCTGAAGCGATCCTGAACCCGCAATTGCCACCGAGATGGCCAAGAAAAGCACCCATACCTCCGAGACGCCCGCCACCCAGTTGCTGCGCGCGCACAAGATCGCCTTTACCGAGCACCCTTACGAATACGTCGAGCACGGCGGCGCACAGCGGGGTGCCGAGATGCTCGGGCTCGACCCGTTCACCGTCATCAAGACGCTGGTCATGCAGGACCAGGACGCCAAGCCGCTGATCGTGCTGATGCACGGCAACCGCACGGTGTCGACCAAGAACCTCGCGCGGCAGATCGGCGCCAAGTCGGTCGAGCCCTGCAAGCCCGAGGTGGCGCAGCGCCACAGCGGCTACATGGTGGGCGGCACCTCGCCGTTCGGCACGCGGCGCGAGATGCCGGTGTATGTGGAGGCGGCCATCCTCGAGCTGCCGAGGATCGTGCTCAACGGCGGGCGGCGCGGCTACCTGATCGGCATCGATCCGCGGGTGTGCGTGGACCTGCTGGGCGCCAAACCCGTGCAATGTGCGCTGGCAGAATAGCCGGCGCCGAACAGAACAACAACCATCCCCCGCGGAGAGCCGTCTTGAGTTTCACCTTGCCTTCCATCATTGCCATCGTGGCGTCGTACCTGATCGGCTCGCTGTCCTTCGCGGTCATCGTGAGCAAGACGCTCGGCATGGCCGATCCGCGCAGCTACGGCAGCAAGAACCCCGGCGCCACCAACGTGCTGCGCTCGGGCAACAAGGGCGCGGCACTGGCCACGCTGCTGCTGGACGCGCTCAAGGGCTGGGTGCCGGTGTTCCTCATTCACCAGTTCGGCGCGCAATGGGGGCTGGGGGCGGGCGTTGCCGCGCTGGCGGGCCTCGCAGCCTTCCTGGGCCATCTCTACCCCGTGTTCTTCGGCTTCCAGGGTGGCAAGGGCGTGGCCACGGCGGCCGGCGTGCTGATGGGCATCGCGCCCTGGCTGGGGCTGGCCACCGGCGCCACCTGGCTGATCATCGCGATCTTCTTCCGCTATTCGTCGCTGTCGTCGCTGGTGGCGGCATTCTTCGCGCCGGCCTACTATCTGATCGGCGGCGGCATTGCCTGGCCGCTCGACCGCACGGTGCTGGTCGCCCTCATCGTCATGAGTCTGCTGCTGATCTGGCGGCACCGCGAAAACATCCGCCGGCTCGCGGCCGGCACGGAGTCGAAGCTCGGCTCCAAGAAAAAGAAAGACTGAAAGAAAACCATGGCTTCCATCACCCGCTTCCACGTCGGCCCGCGCCTCTCCGAAACCGCCGTGCACAACGGCACCATCTACCTCGCGGGCCAGGTGCCCGACGACACCACGCAGGACATCCGAGGCCAGACCGCGCAGGTGCTTGGCATGGTCGACCGCCTGCTGGCCGAGGCCGGCAGCGACAAGTCGCGCATTCTCATGACGCAGATCTTCCTGGCCGACATCGGCGACATCACGGCCATGAACGAGGTGTGGGACGCCTGGATTCCAGCCGGGAACACGCCGCCGCGCGCGACCGTGCAGGCCAAGATGGCCAATGCTGCTTACAAGATCGAGATCGTCGTCACCGCCGCGCAAGCCTGATCGGCCCGGGTCTTCTCAAGGGGGCCGCCCCCGGTAGGGGTGTGGCGAAGCGACACGAAGTGCGCGCAGTCTGGGGGCGAGCAATCAGTACCGTTTTTCGAGGACCATCTGGTCCGCGTCGCGCCGCATGGAGAAGCGGTTGATGAAGCTGTTGCCCAGCAGCACGAAGGGCATCGACTGCTGCGAGACCACGGCGTCGATGTCGTACACCTCGACGTCGCCCACGCGCACCGACTGCAGCCGCAGCCGGTAGCCCGAAGTCGTGCCGTTGGCGGTGCCGATCTGCACCGGCTGTCCCTTGCTGTAGTCCAGCCCGATGCGTTGCGCATCGGCCGCCGACATGGCCACGTTGGTCGCGCCCGTGTCGAGCATGAATGTGACGGCCCGCCCGTTGATGGCGCCCTGCGTCATGAAGTGCCCGCGGCTGTCGGCCGACAGTACGACGCGGTTGCCGCCGCCCGAGCCACCTCCGCCGCCGCCGATGCTCACCGGCGTGTCCATGCGCAGGTTGACGCGCTTGCCGTCGAGTTCGACCACCGCCTGCTCGGACTGCAGCGAAACGAGCTTCACGCCCTGGAAAGTCTCGCCGACCGCCACGGTCTTGGGCGGGGCGCCGTTCACGATCAGGATCGCGCGGCTGCCGATGGTGCCGGTCAGGGTGACCGAACCGGCGGCGTGCGCCACGGCGGCTGCAATGAAGAGCTGCGCTGCAACGACGAGGTTTTTCATACGGGGCTTGCTGCTCCAGCGTCGGTTGTTCGACTTGAATAGACCAGGAATACCGCGGAACCGGCTTTGCCGGGCCGCCGGTATTGCCCCCGGCGAGGGGGTGGCGGCCACACGAAGTGGGCAAGCCTGGGGGAGTACGTCAGTCTCTGAAGTTGTTGAACGTGAGCGGCATGTCGGGCACGTCCTTCTTGATGAGGGCCATGGCCGCCTGCAGGTCGTCGCGCTTGGCGCCGGTGATGCGCACCGCGTCGCCCTGGATCGCGGCCTGCACCTTGAGCTTGCTGTCCTTGACGATGCGGGTGATCTTCTTGGCCTGCTCGCTCTCGATGCCGCTCTTGACCTTGATGACCTGCTTGACCTTGTCGCCGCCCATCTTCTGGACGTCGCCCTTGTCGAGGAACCGCACGTCGACGCTGCGCTTGGTGAGCTTGCTGCGCAGGATGTCTTCCACCTGCACGAGTTGGAACTCGGCGTCGCCGATCATGGTGATCTCCTTGTCCTTGAGCTCGACCGCGGCGGCCGTGCCCTTGAAGTCGAAGCGCGTCGCGATCTCCTTGGCGGTGTTTTCGACCGCGTTCTTCACTTCGGGCAGATTGGGCTCGCAGACGGTATCGAAGGACGGCATTGACTCTCTCCTGAATTCACTGATGCTGGATGCGACAATTCTCCCATGATCGTGGAGTCCAACGTCCCGCTGCAGCCCTACAACAGCTTTGGCATCGTCGCACGCGCGCAGCATCTTGCGCGCATCACCGGCGAGGCCGACCTGGCCGCGCTGCGCGCCGATGCGCAGTGGCGCGACGCGCCCCGTTTCGTGCTGGGCGGCGGCAGCAACATCGTGCTCACGGGCGACGTCAAGCCGCTGGTGCTGAAGGTCGAGATCAAGGGCCTGCGGCTGGTGGAAGAAACCCCGCGCGCCTGGATCGTCGAGGCCGGTGCGGGCGAAATCTGGCACGACGCGGTCGAGTGGATGGTGCGCAGCGGCTACCCGGGGCTCGAGAACCTGGCGCTGATCCCGGGCACCGTGGGCGGCTCGCCGGTGCAGAACATCGGCGCCTATGGCGTCGAATTGCAAGACCGCTTCGAGTCGCTCGATGCCTATGACCTTGAAACCGGCCGCAGCTTCACGCTGGACGCCGCCCAATGCGCCTTCGGCTACCGCGATTCGGTGTTCAAGCATGCGCGCAGCGGCCCCAACGACTTCGGGCTGGCGGGCAGGGCGGTGATCACCCGGGTGCGCTTCAGGCTGCCCAAGCCGTGGAAAGCCGTGGTCGGCTACCTCGACCTGGAGCGCAAGATGGAGGAAACCGGCAATTTCACGCCGAGCGCGCTCGACATCTTCGAATGGATCTGCGCCATCCGCCGCGCCAAGCTGCCCGACTGGCGCGTTTTGGGCAACGCCGGCAGCTTCTTCAAGAACCCGACCGTCACGCCCGAGCAGTGCGCCGACATCATCGCGCGCGACCCCAAGATCGTTCACTACCCTATGGACGACGGCAGCATCAAGCTGGCGGCCGGCTGGCTCATCGACGCCTGCGGCTGGAAGGGCAAGTCGGTCGGCAATGCGGGCGTGTACGAGAAGCAGGCGCTGGTGCTGGTCAACCGCGGCGGCACCGAGAACCCAGTGACCGGCGGCGAGGTGATGACGCTCGCCAAGGCCATCCAGACCAGCGTGTACGAGCGATTCGGCATCCGGCTGGAGCCGGAGCCCGTGGTGGTCTGAGCCCGCGGGCATGGATCTCGACTTTCTTCAACTGAACTACCGCCGGCGCATTGCCGCACTGGTGTGGGCTCGCCGTGCGGTGCCGGTCGTTGCGCTGCTCGCGTTGTTCCTGGGCTCGCGCCGTTGGGGCTCGGTGGTGGCGGTGATCGTGGTGGCGCTGCTGTTCGCGGCGGTGCTCAGGTTCCTCGAAACCAGCCTGCGGCGCCAGTTCATCCGCGAAGCGCGGCTGCCGCCTTTTCTTGTCGGCAAGCTGTGCCAGGCGCATCCGCAGCTCAGCCGGCGCGACGCCGAACTGGTGCTGCGCGGCCTGCGCCAGTTCTTCATGGCGCACCTTCGCAGCGACCGCAAGTTCGTGGCCATGCCTTCGAAGGTGGTCGATACGGCCTGGCACGAGTTCATCCTGCATACACAGGGCTACCAGAACTGGTGCAACGCGGCCTTCGGCGGCATGCTGCATCACAGCCCGGCCGAGGTGCTGGGCCGCGACCCCAAGCGCAACGACGGACTGCGCCGCACCTGGTACTGGGCCTGCAAGGAGGAGAGCATCGATCCGCGCAAGCCGGCGCGCCTGCCGTTGCTGTTTGCGCTGGACGTCAAGTTCGCCATCGACGGTGGTTTCCACTACGTGCCCGACTGCCGGGCGGTCGAGCGGCACATCGGCTCCGACGCCCATTGCGGCACGAGCTTCGGGGAATCGTCCTCGTCGGATGGCGGCAGCTCGGGCGATGCCGGCGGCTTCGGCGGCAGCGAGTCGAGCAGCAGCGGCGATGGTGGCTCCAGCG
This sequence comes from Variovorax durovernensis, assembly GCF_977011995.1. NCBI lineage: Bacteria > Pseudomonadati > Pseudomonadota > Betaproteobacteria > Burkholderiales > Comamonadaceae > Variovorax > Variovorax durovernensis. The sequence continues at coordinate 1,914,822 of NZ_CDRNCW010000001.1, forward strand.
ATGGCGGGGGCTCGTCCGACGGCGGCGGGGGCTGTGGCGGCGGCTGCGGTGGAGGTGGCGGCGGGGATTGAATCCCTTGTACCAATGAAAACGGGCCCCGAGGGGCCCGTCGTCGTTTCTGCCTCCCATCGAGGCGAGGCAGAGACCGGCGATCAGCTCGCGTCGCCGTCGTTGGCCAGCTTCGGCAGCGATGCGCCTTCGTTCGGCGACAGCAGGCCGACCCGCGTGTAGATGCCGAGCTTCTCGCGCGTGTCTGCGATGTCGAGGTTGCGCATCGTCAGCTGGCCGATGCGGTCCAGCGGCGTGAACGCGCCCTCGACCTTTTCCATGCTCAGGCGCTCGGGCTTGTACGTGAGGTTGGCCGACTCGGTGTTCATGATCGAGTAGTCGTTGCCGCGGCGCAGCTCGACGGTCACTTCGCCGGTGATGGCGCGAGCCACCCAGCGCTGTGCAGTCTCGCGCAGCATGATGGCCTGCGGGTCGAACCAGCGGCCCTGGTAGAGCAGGCGGCCGAGCTTGCGGCCGTTGTCGCGGTACTGCTCGATGGTGTCTTCGTTGTGGATGCCGGTGACGAGGCGCTCGTAGGCGATGAACAGCAGCGCCAGGCCGGGAGCCTCGTAGATGCCGCGGCTCTTCGCCTCGATGATGCGGTTCTCGATCTGGTCGCTCATGCCCAGCCCGTGGCGGCCGCCGATGCGGTTGGCTTCGAGGATGAGATCGACCAGGTTCGAATAGCGCACGCCGTTCAGCGCGACGGGCACGCCTTCTTCGAAGCGCACCGAGACGGTCTCGCGCTTGACCTCGACTTCGTCTTTCCAGAAGGCCACGCCCATGATGGGCTGCACGATCTGGATGCCGCTGTTCAGGTGCTCGAGGTCCTTGGCCTCGTGCGTGGCGCCGAGCATGTTGGAGTCGGTCGAGTAGGCCTTCTCGGCCGACATCTTGTAGGCGAAGCCGGCCTTCTGCATGAATGCCGACATTTCGGCGCGGCCGCCCAGCTCGTCGATGAAGACCTGGTCGAGCCAGGGCTTGTAGATCTTGAGGTTGGGGTTGGTCAGCAGGCCGTAGCGGTAGAAGCGCTCGATGTCGTTGCCCTTGTAGGTGCTGCCGTCGCCCCAGATGTTGACGTCGTCTTCCTTCATGGCCGACACCAGCATCGTGCCGGTGACGGCGCGGCCCAGCGGCGTGGTGTTGAAGTAGGTCACGCCGGCGGTGGTGACGTGGAAGGCGCCGGCCTGCAGGGCGGCGATGCCTTCGTTGGCCAGCTGCACGCGGCAGTCGATCAGGCGGGCGTTCTCGGCGCCGTAGAGCATCGCCTTGCGCGGGATCTCGTCGTAGTCGGGCTCGTCGGGCTGGCCGAGGTTGGCGGTGTAGGCGTAGGGAATGGCGCCCTTGTTGCGCATCCAGTGCAGCGCAGCGCTGGTGTCCAGGCCGCCCGAGAAGGCGATGCCGACCTTCTGGCCGGCGGGTACGTTTTGGAGAATGGTCGACATGTCAGGTCCCGGTTCAGCCGAAATGGCAGATGTAGCTGTAGGGCTCGCCAGTTACGCGGATCTGGAAGCTGGAGTTGCCGGGCACGCTGAACTTCTGGCCGGGGCCCGAGGCAATCCATTCGCTGGTGCCCGCGAGCTGGTATTCGCAGCTTCCGCCGGTGCCTTCCATGATTTCAGGCGCACCGGTATTGAAGGTGAGGGTGGACGGCAGGATCACGCCGACCGACTTCTTGGTGCCGTCCGCCAGCGTGAGGTTGTGGCTCACGCATTTGCCGTCGAAGTACACATTGGCCTTGGTGGCCACTGCGGCGCTGTTGATTGTGTCGGTAGTCGTCGTCATTGGGTGGCGCCGGCGCGGGAGCGATCGGCGAATCGAGGACGCACCGCACCAGCGGCGCACCCGTCAAGGGTTGGAAAAGTCCTCGATTTTAGGGGCTCGACGGGCCCCGCCCGCTCAGCGGTGCCAGCCGCCGCGGAAACCGCCCCAGCCGCCGCGGTGGTAGCCGCCGCCCCAGCCGCGGGAATAGCCGAGGTTCAGCGAAATGCCGACCGGCGGGTAGGCGTAGGGATAGCCGTAGCCATAGAAGGGGTCGACATACACCGGTGCCGCGTAGACGGGAGCCGGCTGCACATACACGGGCGGCGGGCCGCCCGCGCCGACCACCACGCCGGGTTCAGGCACGACGTTGTCCCAAGGAGAGCCGCCGCTGCCGCTGGCCTCGACCGGATAGGCCTGGACCTGTCCCTGCGGCGCCACCGGCGAAGTCACGCCGTAGGAGGACGCCTGGACCGCGATGGTCGCGCCGGGCCGGGTATTCATGCGGGTGGTGTACTGCTGGCCGTTGTACTCGTAGGTAACGTTGTAGCTGACATCGCTACCAGTCGTTTCGCGGATCGGCGTGGCGGAAATCACGCGTGCCTGGACGACCTGGCCTTGCTGTTGCTGGGCGTGCACGAGGCCCGTGCCAGCCGCCAGCGCGCCAGCCATCGAGATGCCGGCAAGGGTGCGAAAAACGTGTCTGTTCATGATGGTCTCTCCTGCGGATGCCGGTTGGACGACCCGCCGCGAGGCGGGTTCCGGCATTTACACGGCCTTCACAGCAGCCCAGGCATCGGCGTCGAAGCCCGTGGTAACGGGCTTTTTCGGGCCCCAGTCGACCACCGGCCGCTTGATGAGGCTGGGGTTGGCCAGCAGCACCGGGCGGGCGGAGGCGGCGTCGGTCACGCCTTCGCGCGTGGCTTCGTCCAGCTTGCGCCAGGTGGTGCCCTTGCGGTTGACCAGGGCCTCCCAGCCCGGCTTCTTCAGCCATTGGTCGAGTTCGGCTTCGGGCACGCCCTGTTTCTTGAAATCGTGGAAGGTATAGGCCACGCCATGTTCGTCGAGCCAGGCGCGGGCGCGCTTGACGGTGTCGCAGTTCGGAATGCCGTATAGGGTTGTCATGGCCGCGATGATGCCCCGGCACGCGGGTCGGCGACAATCCCGGCCTCCATGGAAACCCTTAACGACTGGCTCGCCCGCGCCGAGCAACTGCATCCCAAGAACATCGAGCTCGGGCTCGAGCGCGCCAAAGAAATGGCGCAGCGCCTCGGCCTGCGCTTCGGTTGCCCCGTCATCACCGTGGCGGGCACCAACGGCAAGGGGTCGACCTGCGCGATGCTCGAGTCGATCCTCACGCACGCGGGTTACCGCACGGCGGTCTTCACATCGCCGCACCTGGTGCGCTTCGAAGAGCGCCTTCGGCTCAAGGGCGAGGCGGTCGATGCTTCCAAACTGATAGCAAGCTTCGAAGTGGTGGAAAAGGTGCGCGGCGACATGCCGCTGACCTACTTCGAGTTCACCACGCTGGGCATCCTGCATTGCATGATCGAGGAAAAGCCCGACGTGGCGATCCTCGAGGTCGGCCTGGGCGGGCGGCTCGACGCAGTCAACATCATCGACACCGACTGCGCGGTCATCACAAGCATCGACCTCGACCACATGGAATACCTCGGCCCCGACCGCGAAAGCATCGGCTTCGAGAAGGCCGGCATCATGCGCGCGGGCAAGCCGGTCATCGTGAGCGACCCTATGCCGCCGCAGAGCGTGATCGACCACGCCAGCGCCATCGGTGCCGACCTCTGGCGCTTCGGCACCGACTTCAATGTGTCCGGCGACAAGCAGCAGTGGGGCTGGTCGGGCCGTGGCCGGCGCTACAGCGGGCTGGCTTACCCGGCTCTGCGCGGCGCCAACCAGCTCATCAACGCCGCCGGGGTGCTCGCGGCGCTCGAGGCTCTGCGGCCGCAGCTGCCGATCACGGCACAGGCGGTGCGCAACGGGCTGGCCATGGTCGAGCTGCCGGGCCGCTTCCAGATCGTGCCGGGCGAGCCCGCGCTGGTGCTCGACGTGGCCCACAACGCCCACGCCGTGGCCGCGCTGGCCGAGAACCTCGACGCGATGGGCTTCTATCCCACCACGCACGGCGTGTTCGGCGTCATGGCCGACAAGGACCTGGCGCCGATCCTCGCGCGCATCGGCCCACTGATCGACCGCTGGTACTTCACCGACCTGCCCACGCCGCGCGCCGCCAAGGCGGCAGATCTTCTCGCTGCCTGGCAGGCGCAGAACACCCGTGCCGACGCCTCGGGCAGCGTGCACGCGGGCCCGATGGACGCGTTGCGCGCAGCCATCGAGCAGGCGGGGCCCGCTGATAGAATCGTCGTCTTCGGATCGTTCTTCACCGTGGGTGGCGTGCTCGAAAACGGCACCCCCCGGCTGCAAGCCAAACACCTGCTGCCAGGCGGCTGATCGCCGGGCTGTACACACACCCATCGGCACCTTCGGGCATCACCTCGCTGCACTCCTCCAGGGATCGAACTTCATGGCGTTTTTCAAGTTCCGCACGCGCGGCCCGCAAGGCAACGAAGGACGCAGCGCCCCCGCCGCCGCGCCGGCGGAAAGTGTCGAAACCATGCGTCGGCGTGCGCGCCACCGGCTGCTCGGCGCGGCCGTGCTGGTGCTGCTCGGCGTCATCGGTTTCCCGCTGCTTTTCGACACGCAGCCGCGGCCGGTGTCGGTAGACATCCCCATCGAGATTCCCGACCGCAACAAGGTCAAGCCGCTGCCGGTGCCCGCCACGCCGGCACCGGCCGTCAGCACGGCCCCGGCCGCGCCCGACAGCGGCTCGTCGCGCGTTGCTTCGGCTTCTTCGGCCGGCGGCATGATCACCGAGACCGCCGACGGCACCGAAATCGATCCCGGCAAGCCGGCCGCTAGCACGCCGCCGCCCGCATCGGTTCCAGAGCGCAAGCCCGAACCCAAGCCGGAGCCCAAACCCGAACCCAAGCCGGCAGAGCACAAGCCGGAACCCAAACCCGAGCCGAAGCCGAAGCCGGAATCCAAGCCCGAAGCCAAGCCCAAGCCGGCAGCCACCGTCGACGACGGCGCCCGTGCCCGCGCGCTGCTCGAAGGCAAGCCGATCACGGCCGCCGCTGCCGCCACGTCCAAGCCCGCTGCTGCCGACGAGGCCGTTGGCCGCTTCGTGGTGCAGGTCGGCGCGTTCGCCGATGCCGACAAGGCGCGCGAAGTGCGCCAGAAGCTCGAGCGGGCCGGTCTCAAGACCTATGTGCACGTGGCGAAGACGGCCGACGGCGAACGCACGCGTGTGCGTGTCGGTCCCTTTGCCTCGCGTGCCGAGGCCGACCGCGCCGCCGAGAAGGTCAAGGGCTTGTCTTTGTCGGCCGCCATCCTCACGTTGTAAGAATCTTTCCCGGTTGCCGTGGCCTTGTTCGACTGGATCGCCGTTGCGCTAATCGGTGTGTCGATGCTGCTTGGCCTGATGCGCGGGCTGGTGTTCGAGGTGATATCGCTGATCGGCTGGGTGGCCGCCTTCATAGCCGCCCAGTGGCTGGCTTCAGGCGTGGCGGCATGGTTGCCGTTCGGAGACCCGCAGGCCGCCTGGCGCTATCCGCTGGCCTTCGTGCTGGTGTTCGTGGCGGTGGCGTTCGGCGTGGGCCTGGTGGCCTCGCTCACGCGCAAGCTGATCACGGTCGTGGGACTGCGGCCGGTGGACCGTATTTTGGGAGCAGCGTTCGGTGCGGCACGGGGGGCGGTGGCCCTGCTCGTGCTGGCGGTCGTTGTTCATTTGCTGGTGTTGAGCGACAGTGCCTGGTGGCACGAATCGCGCAGCGCCATTGTTCTCGATGCGGCATTGCAGGGTCTCAAGCCCTCGCTGCCTGAAAAGTTGGCAAGCTACCTGCCCTGAGAGGAATCGTTCATGTGTGGAATCGTCGGCGTTGTCAGCAACGCACCCGTCAACCAGCTGCTCTATGACGCGCTGCTGCTCCTGCAGCATCGCGGCCAGGACGCGGCAGGCATCGTGACCTTGCTCGAACGCAAGTTCTTCATGCACAAGGCCAAGGGCATGGTGCGCGACGTGTTCCGCACGCGCAACATGCGCGCGCTGCCGGGCAACGTCGGCCTGGGCCAGGTGCGCTACCCGACCGCCGGCAACGCCTACAGCGAGGAAGAGGCTCAGCCCTTCTACGTGAATGCGCCCTTCGGCATCGTGCTGGTGCACAACGGCAACCTGACCAACGCGCATGCGCTGCGTTCGGAGCTGTTCTCCACCGACCACCGCCACACCAACACCGAGAGCGACTCCGAAGTGCTGCTCAACGTGCTGGCCCACGAGATCGAGCGCTCGTCGCGCGGCGTGCCGTTGCACCCGGCCGAAGTGTTCGCCGCGGTCAAGAACATGCACAAGCGCCTGCGCGGCTCGTACGCCGTGGTGTCGCTGATTGCCGGCCACGGCCTGCTCGCCTTCCGCGACCCCTACGGCATCCGCCCGCTGTGCATGGGCCGCAGCGCCGATGGCGCGGTGATGGTGGCCAGCGAATCGGTTGCACTGGAAGGCTCCGGCCATGTGTTCGAGCGCGACATCGCGCCCGGCGAGGCCGTGTTCATCGACCTCGAAGGCAACGTGCATTCGATGCAGTGCGCCGAAACGCCCACGCTGAACCCCTGCATCTTCGAATTCGTGTACCTCGCGCGCCCTGACTCGGTGCTCGACGGCATCTCGGTGTACCAGGCTCGCCTGAACCTCGGCGAGACGCTGGCCAAGCGCGTGGTCTCGACCGTGCCGCCGAACCAGATCGACGTGATCATCCCGATCCCCGAATCGAGCCGCCCGAGCGCCACGCAACTCGCGCACCTGCTGGGCGTGCCATACCGCGAAGGCTTCGTGAAGAACCGCTACGTGGGCCGCACCTTCATCATGCCGGGGCAGGGCGTGCGCAAGAAGTCGGTGCGCCAGAAGCTCAACGTGATCGCCAGCGAGTTCAAGGGCCGCAACGTGCTGCTGGTCGACGACTCCATCGTGCGCGGCACCACCAGCCGCGAAATCGTGCAGATGGCCCGCGATGCCGGCGCCCGCAAGGTCTACCTGGCCAGCGCCGCGCCGCCGGTGCGCTACCCCAACGTCTACGGCATCGACATGCCGACCAAGGGCGAGCTGGTGGCGCACGACCGCACCGTCGAAGAAATCCGCGAACTCATCGGCTGCGACGCGCTGATCTACCAGGACGTCGACGCCATGAAGCGCGCCATCGGTTCGCTCAACGGCAAGCTCGACGGCTTCGATGCCTCCTGCTTCGACGGCGTGTACGTGACTGGCGACATCGACACTGAAGCCATCTCGCGCATGAACGGCAACCGGCCGCGCATCGAAGAGACCGAAGAAGATTCTTCGCGCCTCGCGCTTCCCAACCACAGCGAATAAGAGTCGACGAAGTGACCGACGAAAGACCCCTGCCGCCCGGGCTGCATCCCGACACGCTCGCGCTGCGCACCGGCCTCGCGCCGAGCCAGTACGGCGAGCATTCCGACGCGCTGTTCCTGACCAGCGGCTTCGTGCAGCCAGATGCCGAGACCTCGATGCGCCGCTTTGCGGGTACCGAGCCGGGCTTCACCTATTCGCGCACCTCGAACCCGACGGTGACCAGTTTCGAGCAGCGCATCGCGGCGCTCGAAGGCACCGAGGCGGCAATCGGCGCATCGACCGGCATGGGGGCGATCCTCATGATGTGCATGGGCCTGCTGAAGGCCGGCGATCATGTGATCTGCTCGCGCTCGGTGTTCGGCTCCACGCTGAACCTGTTCGGTAAGGAGTTCGCCAAGTTCGGCGTGGAGACCACCTTCGTCTCGCAGACCGACGTGGCCGAATGGCGCGCGGCCGTCAAGCCCAACACGAAGCTGCTGTTCGCCGAAACGCCGACCAATCCGCTGACCGAGGTCTGCGACATCCGCGCGCTGGCCGACGTGGCGCACGCGGCAGGCGCGCTGCTGGCGGTCGACAACTGCTTTTGCACGCCGATCCTGCAGCGTCCGGCGGCGCTGGGCGCCGACCTCGTCATCCATTCGGGCACCAAGCACCTCGACGGGCAGGGCCGCGTGATGGCGGGCGCGATCTGCGGTCCTTCGAAGCTCATCGTCGACGTGTTCGGTCCCGTGGTGCGCACAGCCGGCATGGCGCTTGCGCCGTTCAATGCGTGGGTCGTGCTCAAGGGCATCGAGACGCTTGGCGTGCGCATGAAGGCGCACTGCGCCAACGCGCTGGACATTGCGCAGTGGCTAGAGAAGCAGCCGGGCATTGCGCGCGTGTACTACCCGGGCCTGCCTTCGCATGCGCAGCATGAGCTGGCCATGCAGCAGCAGTCGGGGCAGGGCGGGGCGGTGGTGTCGTTCGACGTGGTCGGCGACACGCCCGAGACCGCGCGCGCCAATGCGTTCCATGTCATCAACAGCACCCGCGTGGTGAGCGTCGCCACCAACCTGGGCGACGTGAAGACCATCATCACGCATCCCGGCACCACCTCGCACGGACGCCTGACCGAGGCGCAGCGCCAGGCTGCCGGCATCGGCCAGGGGCTGATCCGCCTTGCGGTCGGCCTCGAGCATGCCGAGGACATCAAGGCCGACCTCACACGCGGCCTGAGCACACTGAATCCACGATAACGAAATGACCGGCAAAGTACGCACCCGCATCGCACCGTCCCCCACGGGTTTTCTTCACCTGGGCACGGCCCGCACCGCGCTCTATTCGTGGGCCTATGCACGCCACTACGGCGGCGAGTTCGTGCTGCGCATCGAGGACACCGACGTGGCCCGCTCCACGCAGGACTCGACCGACCAGATCCTCGCGTCGATGCACTGGCTCGGCCTCGAATACGACGAAGGCCCGGTCTACCAGATGCAGCGCCTGGAGCGCTACCGCGAAGTGATCGCGCAGATGCTTGCGGCCGGCACGGCCTACCACTGCTATTGCACGCCGGCCGAACTCGACGAAATGCGCGAGGCACAGCGCGCACGCGGCGAGAAGACGCTGTACGACCGCCGCTGGCGCCCCGAGCCAGGCAAGGTGCTGCCGCCCGTGCCCGAAGGCGTGCCGCCCGTGGTGCGCTTCTGCAACCCGCCCGAAGGCGACGTGACGTGGAACGACCTCGTCAAGGGCGAGATCACCATCAACAACCGCGAGATCGACGACCTGATCATCCTGCGGCCCGACGGTGTGCCCACCTACAACTTCGCGGTGGTGGTGGACGACTGGGACATGAACATCACGCACGTGTTCCGCGGTGACGAGCACATCAACAACACGCCGTGGCAGATCAACATCTTCCGTGCGCTCGGTGCACCGTTGCCACAGTTCGGCCATGTGCCGGTGATTCTGGGCGACGATGGGCAGAAGCTTTCCAAGCGCCGCGGCGCAGTGAGCGTCACTGCTTACGAAGACAACGGCTACCTGCCCGAGGCAATGCTCAACTACCTCGCGCGCCTCGGCTGGAGCCACGGCGACGACGAGCTCTTCACGCGCGAGCAAATGGTGAGCTGGTTCGACGGCTCGCACTTGTCGAAGAGCCCCGCGCAGTGGGATGCTGCCAAGCTCGCCTGGGTTAACGCTCAATACATCAAGGCCAAGACTGGCGAAGAGCTCGCACCGCTCGTCGCGGCGCAGCTGCAGAAGAAGGGCGTCGTTGCCGACGAACGCCTGCCCGCCATCTGCGCTCTCTTCAAAGATCGTTGCGACACCACGGTGGCACTTGCCAACTGGGCTGCTGCCTTCTACACAGACATTTCGGTGACTGAAGAGGACCGTGCACAGCACATCACCGAGGCCGTTAAACCCGCGATTGCAGCACTCGCAGAAAAATTGATAACTGCGACCTGGGATAAGGCCTCAATCTCGGCTATGATCAAGGAAGTGCTCGCAGCACACAGCATGAAAATGCCAGTGTTAGCGATGCCAGTACGTGTGCTTGTGATGGGAACGTCGCAAACACCGTCCCTCGATTCAGTCCTAGAGATTTTTTCCAGAGAAAAAGTTATCGAAAGATTGAGAAAGGCCTGAAAAACGGGCTATAATTCGAGGCTCGACACCCACACGGGGGTATAGCTCAGCTGGGAGAGCGCTTGCATGGCATGCAAGAGGTCATCGGTTCGATCCCGTTTACCTCCACCATTAAGTGTCGAGAGAGTTGAAGATAAGTGCTGATCGCAGCACGGTTCCTAAGGTTTTGACCCTATCGTCTAGAGGCCTAGGACACCACCCTTTCACGGTGGCTACCGGGGTTCGAATCCCCGTAGGGTCGCCAGTTTCACGCAAGTGAAGCAGGCACAAGTGGCAACACTTGGCTCGGTAAAACGAGTGAACGTTGTCTACCAGGAGTGGTAGTTCAGTTGGTTAGAATACCGGCCTGTCACGCCGGGGGTCGCGGGTTCGAGTCCCGTCCACTCCGCCAGTTCCGACGAGGGTTAGCAGATGAGAGTCTGCTAACCCTTTTGTCTTTTCGGAACCTGCACTTCGTTGATCCATGTGATCAGCAACGGGTGCCTCCTCCAATTTCCCAGCAAGCTATTGATGCGCAATCGCCTCGATCGATCGCATCAGTGGGCGACAAGGCATCGGCTTTCATCCCAACTTTGAATAGCACCTTAACTCGGCATCGACTTAGGTGGCCTGGTTGCGATGGCCAGGATGCTCTGTCGAGGAAAAAACCTCTCGGGAGCGAGGGCTCATTCCCTCTGGGAGAGGCCCTTCGACACCACTTTATGCGGCTGAGTTACATAGGCCCTCTCCCAGTCGAATAAACTCCGCCCCGCTTGCAGCTTGTATTCGTTGCTGCGCCGCCATAGGCAACATGGCGAAATTAACTTACTAGGAACTCACTTGAACCGCATCGAACTCGTCGAAAAAATCGCTACCGCCCACAACCTCAGCAAGGCGGAAGCCGCGCGCGTCCTCGAGACCATCACCAGCACGATCGTTGCTGCCGTGAAGAAGGATGACGCCGTGCAGATCGTCGGCTTCGGCACTTTCAAGCAAGTGGCGCGCGCCGCACGCTCGGGCTTCAACCCCAGCGCCGGCACCAAGATCAAGATCGCCGCACAGAAGGTGCCGAAGTTCGTGCCGGGCGCCGCCTTCAAGGCCGCCGTGGACCCGAAGGCTGCGAAGCGCAAGGCCGACAGCAAGGCCGTGGCCGCCAAGCCGGCTGCGAAGGCTGCCAAGCCTGCTGCAAAGCCCGCTGCCAAGAAGGCTGCCGCCCCCGCCAAGAAGGCCGTGGCTGCCAAGAAGAAGTAATTGATGCATTGCAGCGGCTTCGCGGCCGCGGATGCAGAACGAGGCCCCTGGCAGTCTGTGTAGACAGCACCGCCAAGTGCCCGAACCGAAATGCCCCGCCCAGCGGGGCATTTTTCGTTGGTGCGAGAGCGAGCCACATGCCTGCGTCTGCGGCGGTTGCCTCCTACATCGCGCGGTACGGTGTGCGCTGTAGCTTGGCTTGTCCGAATTCAAGACAAGGGGACCAGAATGCAAAGCACCAAGAACCTCGGTAGCGCCCTCCATGGCCGGCAAGCCTTCGATCAAGGCGGTTGCCATGGATGAGATGCTCGAATTTCCACATGCGGGCTGGACCTTCCTGTGCAGCGCGGAAAAGCTTCCCTCCGGTTCCTTTCAGGCCGTGCTCCGCTACAGGGCGCCGCCAGACGACGACATCCGCATGCTGAAGATCGACCCGACCGCGGGGCACAGCGTGCTCGAGGCACTCGAGCGCGCGAAGGCCATGGCTGTCGAATGGGCCGCGAAGCGAGGCGATAACGGTAAAGGTGGCGGCTGAGGCGCCGCACGCACGCTGCCGCAAGGTTAGAGTCGAACTGATGCCAACGACGATCAAACCAGGCCGGCTAGCCCTTCAGGCGCTATTGCTCACGACAGCGGGTGCATGCGCTGCGGGAACGATCACATGCGTTCCCGGGCCTGCCACTGCATCGGCGCCTTCGCACTGGATCCGCAGGATCGCCATCGACGAGCACTCTCGTACCGTCAACATGGACATCGTGCGTTCAAGGACGAAGGACACGGAGACGATGGGGAAGATGAGAGCCGAACTTCTGAGCATGGAGGAGACCCAGTCCGGCGAACCCGTTTATGTGTTCAACGCCATCCCCAGTGTCGGTACCGAAGTCACGCATCTATTCAGGCTGTTCAAGGCCGGAGAGTGGCGTCTGATTGGCGCCGGCGTGACCTTCGTGGGCAAGGTGCCTGCGCTGCGGGCTGTCGAGCCGGGCGCGGTGTTCGATTGCAAGCGCTCCGACCTGGGTTAGCGTGCGTTCTTCATTCCCCTGAACGAGCTAGGCACAATCGCGCTATGCCAAACATTGCATCCATCCTTAAAGCCGAAATCTCGCGCGTGGCCCGTAAAGAGGTTCGAGCGGAAATCGAGACGCTGAAGAAGGCTTCTGTACACCACAGGGCATTGATCGCCGCTTTGCGCCGCCAGGTGAATGGCTTGGAAAAGGAACTGCGCAACGTCGCCAACGGTTCCGGCAAGCGTGCCGCGGTTCGCGATGCTGACGAGGCTGTCGAAGCGGGTCCCAAGCGGCGCTTCAGCCCGGGGCGCCTGGCTTCGCATCGCAGCAAGCTGGGACTGTCTGCAGCCTCGTACGGCAAGCTCGTCGGTGTGTCGGGCCAGACGATCTACCACTGGGAACAAGGCAAGGCCCGGCCGCGCGCAGCTCAACTGGAGCGCCTGGCCTCAGTGCGCGAGTTTGGCAAGCAACAGGTGGCGGAGCGCTTGCAGGCCGACTGACACGCCGGTGCTCGGTCAGGGATTACCCGGCCCACTTATCACGCAAGCGCAAACTATCTTCGGATTGACGAACGACCGGCGGAAGCGCACTCTTCGACGAGGGGAGCGTCCATGACGCGAGGGTCTTGATCAATGCTGAACAGCACTCGTCGTTTGCGCTTGTTGGCGCTTTCCCGCCAGTTCGATCTTGCGGCCCTGATGACCATGCTTGCCGCTATCGGAAGCTGGCTGATGTTCTGGTTCGGCGAATGAACCAGATGGCGGAGGACTGATCGGCGAAGGCCGTCAGTTGCACTCGAACAAGACGCCCTGTTCTGCAGGTGCCTTGCCAAGCCAGCGCGGCGACTGCCCCTTGACGTCACAGTAGTCCGATGCCTGCACGTAAGTCACGGCACGCAGCACGCCGGGGCGCACTTGCGTGACCTCGTTGGGAGGGGTCGAGCAGCCGGCGAGGACCAGGACAAGCGGAAGCAGTGTGCGCCAATTCATCGGGCCATTCTAAGACCCGGCGACAGCTGAGCTGGTGTTGCGATCCAGATAGAGGTGTCCGGAATGGCCGTCGGAGCGGCCGAACGCTCGATGGGTGCTTCGGCTTCTGGCATGGTCGGCATTTCTCATCGAATGCTGTATTTATATACAGTAAACTGCTGGCATGCCAAACATGCCTGCCGCTCTTCAGATTGCCGCTCGCATGCGTCGGCCTCCACTTTCTCCTTGACGGGTAAACCGTCCCCGCCGGTCAACCTGTGCGGGGCCTTGATGCATGCCAGCAGATAGGCTTTTTCACGCCCAGCCCTCCGGCTGGGTTTTTTTTGCCCGGACCCGGGGCTATAGTCGTCGGCCGCTGCTACATCACAAGAATGCTCGTGTCGGATTCCCTGACCTCCACGCTGACCCGCTACTACGACGCGGTGCCTTATGACTCGCACCCGTTTCCTCAGTCGGCCATGGAGCATCTTGAAGCGCTGGCGTTCCTGTTCGGGCTCGATACCCCGCCGCCCGCCGAAGCCCGCGTGCTCGAGCTGGGCTGCGCTGCCGGCGGCAACCTGATTCCCTTCGCTGCGCGCCATCCGGGCGCGCGTGCGGTCGGCGTGGACCTGTCCACCGTGCAGGTGGCGCAGGGCGCGGCGGCCATTGCCCGGGCAGGGCTGTCGAACATCGAACTCAAGGCCTTCGACATCGCGGAGATCGACGCCTCGTTCGGCCAGTTCGACTACATCGTCTGCCACGGCGTCTACAGCTGGGTACCGGGCCCGGTGCAGGACGCGATCCTGCGCATCTGCGCCGAGAACCTGGCGCCCAAGGGCGTGGCCTATGTCAGCTACAACGTGTACCCCGGCTGGAAGGCCCGCGAGATCGTGCGCGACGCAATGATCCTGCGCGGCGGCCCGCGCGACACGCCGGACGAAAAGCTCGCCTATGCGCGCGGCATGCTTGAATTCCTCGAAGAGTCGGCCCGCGCCGACAGCGTGCTCAAGAAAACGCTCGAAGAGACGATGCCTATCGTGCGCAGCGCCAACAGCTCTTACCTGCTGCACGAGTTCCTGGAGCCCTGCAACGCGCCGTGCTACTTCAAGGAGTTCGTCGCGCGTGCCGAAGCTCGTGGGCTGGCCTATCTGTGCGACGCCGAGCCCTCGACCATGTTCGTGCAGAACTACGGCGACAAGGTGCGCGACCCGCTGCTGCGGGAATGCGGCGGCAGCCAGGTGCTGATGGAGCAGTACCTCGATTTCCTGGTCAACCGCACCTTCAGGCAGACCCTGCTGGTGGGGCAGGCGCGCGCCAAGGACATCCGCTACCGGCTGGACCCCGCGCGCATTCGCGCCCTCGAAGTCGCCGGCCTGTTCACCGCCGAAGGCGGCGGCGAGTTCGTGCTCGATGCCAGCGAGCAGCCCTGCAACGCGATTCGCGGCCTGAAGGTCACGCTGCGGCTGCCCGTTCACAAGGCCGTCGCGCGCTTGCTCGAGGCGGCGTACCCGGCGTCGATGCCCGTGGAGACGCTGATTGCCGACGCAGCCCGGCTCGTCGGCCAGCCTGCCGCAGCGGTCGATCACGCCGTCATGTCGATGCTCGAGGAACTGCTGATCCTCGGCGCGCTGCGCTTTCGTCTCACGCCGGTGCCTGCTGCGGCCTCGGTGCCCGGCCTGCCGAAGGCATTGCCCGCCGTGCGCAGCGCACCCGGCCTGGCCCCGGCGGCAGGTGCGAACGCCAACGCCTGCAACCAGTGGCATGAGCCCGTGGTGCTCACGCTGCTCGAACGCAGCCTGCTGCCGCTGCTCGACGGCACGAACTCGCACGACGCGCTGGCCGAGCATCTCGAAGCCGAGGTGCGTTGCGGCCGCCTTCGCTTCGTCAAGGACGACAAGCCGCTGACCGACCCGTCGGCAGTCAAGGCGTTCGCCCGCCAGCAGGTCGAGCTGGCGCTCGATGCCTTGCGGCGCAAGGCTTTGCTCACGGATTGACCGGCGCATCACCGTTTTTCTTCAACACAGCACCTACAGAGGAGACTCCTACATGCAAAAAATCCACTGGACCCCGAAGCTGCGCGCCGCCGTCACGGCAGTGCTCGCGCTGGCGGCGGCCGGCGCGTCGAATGCCGCATCGGTGGCGCCTGTCGCGGCCGAGAACGGCATGGTCGTGAGTGCGCAGCACCTGGCAAGCAAGGTCGGCGTCGACGTGCTCAAGCGTGGCGGCAATGCCGTCGACGCGGCGGTGGCCGTGGGCTACGCGCTGGCCGTGGTGTACCCGGCAGCGGGCAACCTCGGCGGCGGCGGCTTCATGACCGTTCAGCTGGCGGACGGCCGCAAGACCTTCCTCGACTTCCGCGAGAAGGCGCCGCTGGCCGCGACGGCGAATATGTACCTCGACAAGGACGGCAACGTCATCAAGGGCCTGAGCACCAAGGGCCACCTCGCCGTGGGCGTGCCGGGAAGTGTCTCGGGCATGGAATACGCGCGCGAGAAGTACGGCACCATGAAGCGCGGCGAACTGCTCGCCCCGTCGATCCAGCTGGCCGAGAAGGGCTTCGCGCTGGAGCAGGGCGACATCGACCTGCTCGGCACCGCCACGGCCGACTTCAAGGAAGACCCGGCTTCGGCCGCCATCTTCCTGAACAAGGGCGAGCCCTACAAGGTGGGCGACAAGCTGGTGCAGAAAGACCTGGCCAAGACGCTGCGCGAGATCAGCGCCAAGGGCGCCGACGGCTTCTACAAGGGCTGGGTCGGCAATGCCATCGTGGCGTCCAGCCAGGGCGGCAAGGGCCTGATCACGCAGGCCGACCTCGACCAGTACAAGACGCGCGAACTCCCGCCGGTGGAGTGCGACTACCGCGGCTACCACGTCGTGTCGGCGCCCCCGCCGAGTTCTGGCGGCGTGATCATCTGCGAGATGCTCAACATCCTCGAGGGCTATCCGCTCAAGGACCTGGGCTACCACTCGGCACAGGCCGTGCACTACCAGATCGAAGCCATGCGCCACGCCTACGTGGACCGCAACAGCTACCTGGGCGACCCGGACTTCGTGAAGAACCCGCTCGAGCGCCTGCTCGACAAGGGCTACGCCGAGAAGATCCGCGCCGTCATCGACCCCAAGAAGGCCGGCATCTCGAAGGACATCAAGCCCGGGGTCGCGCCGCATGAAGGCAGCAACACCACCCACTACTCGATCGCCGACAAGTGGGGCAACGCGGTCTCGGTGACCTACACGCTGAACGACTGGTTCGGCGCCAAGATCACCGCCGCCAAGACCGGCGTGCTGCTGAACGACGAGATGGACGACTTCACCTCGAAGGTGGGCGTGCCCAACCTGTACGGCCTGGTGCAGGGGGAGGCCAACAAGATCGAGCCGGGCAAGCGCCCGTTGAGCTCGATGAGCCCGACCATCGTGACCAAGGACGGCAAGCCCGTGATGGTGGTCGGCACCCCGGGCGGCAGCCGCATCATCACGGCGGTGATGCTGACCATGATCAACGCCATCGACTACGGCATGACCGTGCAGGAAGCCGTCGACGCCCCGCGCTTCCACCAGCAGTGGCTGCCCGACGTCACCAACGTCGAAACCTATGCGCTGAGCCCCGACACCCGCAAGATCCTTACCGACATGGGCCACAACCTGGGCGTGCCGCAGCCGGCCAACCACCTTGCGGCCATCATCGTCGGCGCGCCGTCCCTGGGCGGCAAGCCGGTCGGCAACAACCGCTTCTACGGCGCCAACGACCCCCGCCGCAACACCGGCCTGGCAGCGGGCTACTGATCCTGCGGCACACTTGAAGGCGGTCGCGCCCTTGTCGGCGCGGCCGCTTTTTTCATTTTTCATGCACCTGCAAGACATCCTCTACACCCAGGGCTTCGGCACGCGCCGCGTGTGCGCGGGGCTGGTCCAGCAAGGCCACGTGACCGTCGGCGGCCAGGCGGTGACCGACCCGTTCGCCGATCTCGACCCCGAGGGGCTTCTCTACACGGTCCAGGGCACCGCTTGGGCCTATCACGAGAAGGCCTACCTGATGCTGCACAAGCCGGCCGGCACCGAGTGCTCGCAGAAGCCCTCGACATACCCGAGCATCTACACGCTGCTGCCGTCGCCACTGCGCCTGCGCCCCAACAAGGGGGCGGTGCAGGGCGTGCAGGCCATCGGCCGGCTCGACCAGGACACCACCGGCCTGCTGCTCCTGACCGACGACGGCCAGTTCATCCACAAGATGGGCTCGCCCAAGCACCACGTGCCCAAGGTCTACGAGGTCACGGCCAAGCATCCCGTGGACGAGGCGCAGATCGCGAAGCTGCTGGCCGGCGTGGTGCTCGACGACGACCCGAAGCCCGTGCGCGCCGCCGCCTGCGAGTCCGACAGCCCGCTGCACCTGCGCCTCACCCTCACCGAGGGCAAGTACCACCAGGTCAAGCGCATGCTGGCAGCGGTCGGCAACCGGGTCGAGGGGCTGCACCGCTCGCGCATCGGCGACCTCGCGCTGCCGGAAGACCTGGCGCCTGGGCAGTGGCGCTGGCTCACCGCCGAGCAGGTCGCCGCGCTGCGTGCGCCGGCCAAGCCCGCCAAACTTTCCAGGTAACAGGCGCGGGCCGCAGGGAGAAAGACGGGCTTCCAGGTCAGCCAGTCTTAATGCTCGACCGTTAAGATCGCCAGCTCTCTCTCGGAACCTTCCCTTGCGACTTCCTGCCCGCCCGAACGGCCGCATCGCGGCCTTCCTGTTTTCCTGCATGACGGCCCTGGCGGCACACACCGCCGCCGCCGCGCCAGCAGAGCCTCCCCCGATCTTCGTGCTCAACTCGCTGGATGCCAGCGTGAGCGTGATCAACCCGGTCGACTGGAGCGAAAAACAACGCATCACCACCGGCAAGGAGCCGCACCACATCTACATGACGCCCGACGAGAAGTCGGTCATCGTGGCCAATTCGGCTGGCGACTCGCTGACCTTCCTCAACCCCCGCACGGCCGAGGTGCAGCGGGTGGTCTACGGCATCATCGATCCGTACCAGCTGCAGTTCTCGCGCGACATGAAGTGGTTCGTCACGGCGGGCAACCGCCTGAACCACGTGGACGTCTACCGCTGGGACGGCAAGGACCTCAAGCTGGCCAAGCGCATCGCCACCGGCAAGACGCCCAGCCACATCTGGATCGACAACACCAGCACCATCGCCTACGTGACGATGCAGGACAGCGACGAGATGATCGCCGTCGACCTGCCCACTCAGGCCATCAAATGGCGCACCACCACCGGCCCGATGCCCGCCGACATCTTCGGCATCCACAACGACAAGACGCTGCTCGTGGGCCTGACCGGCGGCGACGGCGTGCAGGTGTTCGACGTGGAGGGCGCGCAGCCCAAGCTGGTCGGCAAGATCCCCACCGGCAAAGGCGCCCACGCCTTCCGCTCGGCCGGCGACGGCAAGACCGTTTTCGTGAGCAACCGCGTGGCCAACACCATCAGCCGCATCGACCTGGCGACGCTCAAGGTCGTGGCCAGCTATGCCGTGCCCGGCGGCCCCGACTGCATGGACGTGTCGGCCGACGGCAAGACGCTGTACGTGACCTCGCGCTGGGCCAAGAAGCTCACCGTGGTCGACCTCGTCGCCCAGAAGGTCGTGCGGCAGGTCAATGTGGGACGCTCCCCGCACGGCGTCTGGACGCTGGACCATGGCAAGCGCACGTAGGCGCGCCAGCGCGGCCGTGCTGCTGGCGCTGGCCTGCGGCACGGTGGTGCCGGGCGCCTGGGCGCAGCAGCAGGCCGCCACTTGCGAAAAGCCCGTCTACCTGACCTTCGACACCGGCCACATGGGCATCGCCCCGCTGGTGGCCGACGTGCTCAAGCGGCAGAACGTGCGCGTCACCTTCTTCGCCGCCGCCGAGCGCACCCAGACCGACGGCGACAGCCTCGACGACCACTGGGCGCCCTGGTGGAAGGCGAGGGCGGCCGAAGGCAACGAATTCGGCTCCCACACCTACGACCACGCCTACTGGCGCGCCGACGTCAAGGGCACGCCGCCGAGCTTCCGCATCAAGCCCTCGGCCGGCCCGCAGAACGGCAAGGAATCGACCTGGAGCGCGGCCGAGTACTGCGCCAACATTCGCAAGTCGTCCGACCGGCTGGCTGCCATCACCGGCAAGAAGCCGCTGCCGCTGTACCGCGCGCCGGGCGGCAAGACCTCGCCCGCGCTGCTGGCGGCAGCCGAGGGCTGCGGCTACAAGTACGTCGGCTGGGCGCCCGCCGGCTTCCTCGGCGACGAACTGCCGAGCGAGAAGTTCAGCAACGCGAAGCTGCTCACGCAGGCGCTCGACACCATCCGCCCCGGCGACATCCTGCTCGCGCACCTGGGCATCTGGTCGCGCAAGGACCCGTGGGCGCCGGCCAACCTCGAGCCGCTGATCGTCGGCCTCAAGGCCAAGGGTTTCTGTTTCCAAACGCTGCGCCAGCATCCGGACTACCGCGCCTGGATCGCATCCCACTCCTGAGTTCGCGCCATGATCGATTGGCTGACTGACGCTTTTTCCGCCCTCCAGGGCTGGTTCTTCGAGGCCGTAGTGCAGCCGCTGGTGTTTGCCGTCGGCCTCGGCGGCTGGACCGAGGACGCTTTCGATGCCACCGGCTGGCTGCTGGTCGGGGTCATCCAGATCCTGGTGCTGATCGCGATCATCGGGCCGCTGCAGCGCTGGCGCTCGGTGGAGCCCGTGGTCGACCGCCACGCCATTCGCATCGACGTGCTCTACACGCTGATCCACCGGCTCGGCCTGTTCCGGCTGGCGATCTTCTTCACGCTGCAGCCTTTCTTCGACGACGCCATGGGCAGCCTGCGCACGGCGGGGTGGGGCACCCTGCACCTCGACGAGGTGTGGCCCGGCGTGACCGACGTGCCGGTGATCGCTTTCGCGATCTACCTCGTGGTGCTCGACTTCGTCGGCTACTGGATCCACCGCGGCCAGCACCAGTTCAACTGGTGGTGGGGCCTGCATTCGCTGCACCACTCGCAGCGCCAGATGACGATGTGGAGCGACGACCGCAATCACCTGCTCGACGACATCGTCCACGACACGCTCATCGTCATCGTGGCGCAACTCATCGGCGTGGCGCCGGGGCAGTTCATCGCCTTCGTGGCCTTCACCCAGCTCAGCGAGAGCCTTCAGCACGCCAACCTGCGGCTGAGCTTCGGCGCCATCGGCGAGCGGCTGTGGATCAGCCCGCGTTTCCACCGGCTGCACCACAGCATCGGGCTGGGCCACGAATCGAACGGCAGGAGCACGCTCGGCGGCCATAACTTCGGCGTGCTGCTGCCGTGGTGGGACATGATGTTCGGCACCGCCAACTTCGAGAACCGCTACGACCCCACCGGCATCCGCGACCAGGTGGAGCCCGGCGCCGACGGCCGCGTGCGCGAGTACGGCCGGGGGTTCTGGGCACAGCAGTGGCTCGGCCTGAAGCGAATGGTCGGGCGCGCTTGAGGGTCACCGGCCCCTGACGGCGCCGTCCCAGGCGTTATCCTCGCTGCCTCATGCGCCTGCTCCTCGACTCCTTCTGGCGCGCGGTCGCCTATTGCATGCTGCCGCGCGTGATCGTGCTGTCGCTGCTGCCCCTGGCGTTGATGGTGGTGCTCACCGCGGGGCTCGGCTATTTCTACTGGGAAGCTGCCGTGGCCTGGACGCGCGGCGCGCTCGATGCGTGGCCGCTGCTGGCCAGCTTCTGGGCCTGGATCGGCCGGCTTTTCTCGGGCGACGTGACGGCCATGCTGGCGCCGCTGGTCGTGGTGTTTGCCGCCACGCCGCTGATCGTGGTGGTCTCGCTGCTCATCGTGGCCGGTTTCATGGCCCCCGCGCTGACCCGGCTGGTGGGCGAGCGCCGCTTTCCCTCGCTGGAGCAGAAGAAGGGCGCCTCTTTCTTCGGCAGCGTGGCCCGATCGCTCGCAGTCACCATCCTGGCGCTGGTCGCCCTCGTGGTTTCGATGCCGCTGTGGCTCATTCCACCACTCGTGCTCATCTTGCCGCCGCTCATCTGGGGCTGGCTAACCTACCGCGTCATGAGCTTCGACGCGCTGGCCGAGCATGCCAGCCCCGAGGAGCGCGCCACCCTGCTGCGCACGCACCGGCTGCCGCTGCTGTGCGTGGGCGTGCTGTGCGGCTACCTGGGCGCGGCGCCGAGCATCGTCTGGGCCTCGGGCCTGCTGTTCGCCGCCGCCTTCTTCGTGCTGGTGCCGATCGCCATCTGGATCTACACACTGGTCTTTGCCTTTTCGGCGCTCTGGTTCGCGCACTACTGCCTCGACGCGCTCGCGCAACTGCGTGCCCAGCGCGCGGTGGCCGCTGCGGCATCGGGCGCGGGCGGCGCCCCGGCCCTCGAGGCCGCGGAAGCCAACAGGGCCGCTCTTTCTCAATGGGGTTCACCATGACACGCGCATTCGGTCTCATCGTCGTCGGCGACGAGATCCTCTCCGGCAAGCGGGCCGACAAGCACATGGCCAAGGTCATCGAACTGCTCGCCGCACGCGGCCTGCAGCTCAGCTGGGCCGAATACGTGGGCGACGAGCCCGCGCGCATCACCGCCGCGCTCGAGCGGGCCTTCGCTTCGGGCGACGTCGTCTTCTCGACCGGCGGCATCGGCGCCACGCCCGACGACCACACTCGCCAATGCGCCGCCAAGGCCCTGCGCGTGCCGCTGGCGCTGCACCCCGAGGCCGAGCTGCTGATCCGCGAGCGCATGCAGGACACCGCGCGCGAGCAGGGCGTGCCCTACGAGCCCGACCGCTCCGACAACGTGCATCGGCTCAACATGGGCGTGTTCCCGCAGGGCGCCACGCTCATCCTCAACCCGTACAACAAGATCCCCGGCTTCAGCGTCGGCGACGTGCACTTCGTGCCGGGCTTCCCGGTCATGGCCTGGCCGATGATCGAGTCCGTGCTCGACGCCCGCTATGCCGACCTGTTCACCCGCAACGCGGTCGCCGAGAAGTCGGTGATCGTTTTCGGTGCCATGGAGGCCACCCTGACCCCGCTGATGCAGGCCATCGAAGACACGCATGCCGGAGTCAAGGTATTCAGCCTGCCCAGCGTCGACCACCCCCAATACGGGCGGCACATCGAGCTGGGCGTGAAGGGCGACCCTGGCCGGCTCGATGCCGCCTATGCCCAGCTGATCGAAGGCCTGCACACCTTTGATGCCAAGCTCGGCCCCGAATTGGTGCGTTAATTCCTATTGCACCAAGTTGGTGATATTTCTTGGCTATTTGTGGTTCGCTTTGGTGAACAAGGCCTCATCCAGTGAGGTGACAATGGCACAGAAACTGCATCCCTCGTCCCTGTATTCCTAACCACCATCCAACTCAGGAGAAACTGATGGCAAAGACCGTCGCCGATGTACTCAAGCTCGTCAAGGAAAACGAGGTCAAGTTCGTCGACTTCCGCTTCACCGACACCCGCGGCAAAGAGCAGCACGTGACCGTGCCGGTCTCGGCCTTCGATGAAGACAAATTCACCTCGGGCCACGCATTCGACGGCTCGTCCATCGCCGGCTGGAAGGGTATCGAAGCCTCGGACATGCAGCTCATGCCCGACCCCAACACCGCCAACATCGACCCCTTCTTCGAAGAAACGACGCTGATCCTGACCTGCGACGTGATCGACCCCGCCGACGGCAAGGCCTACGAGCGCGATCCGCGTTCGCTCGCCAAGCGCGCCGAGGCGTACATGAAGGCTTCGGGCCTGGGCGACACCGCCTTCTTCGGTCCGGAACCCGAATTCTTCGTGTTCGACGGCGTCCGCTGGAAGAACGACATGTCGGGCTGCTTCGTGAAGATCGAGTCCGAAGAAGCCTCGTGGAATACCGACAAGGAATATGAGCACGGCAACACCGGCCATCGTCCCGCGGTCAAGGGCGGCTACTTCCCGGTTCCCCCGGTCGACAGCTTCCAGGACATGCGCTCGGAAATGTGCCTGGTGCTCGAATCGCTCGGCATCCCGGTCGAAGTGCATCACCATGAAGTGGCCAACGCCGGCCAGATGGAACTCGGCACCAAGTTCAGCACGCTCGTGCAGCGCGCCGACTGGGTCCAGCTGCAGAAGTACGTGATCCACAACGTGGCCCACGCCTACGGCAAGACCGCCACCTTCATGCCCAAGCCCATCGTCGGCGACAACGGCTCCGGCATGCACGTGCACCAGTCGGTCTGGAAGGACGGCAAGAACCTGTTCGCAGGCGACGGCTACGCGGGCCTGTCGGACTTCGCGCTGCACTACATCGGCGGCATCATCAAGCACGCCCGTGCCCTGAACGCCATCACGAACCCCGGCACCAACAGCTACAAGCGCCTGGTGCCCGGCTTCGAAGCCCCGGTGAAGCTGGCCTACTCGGCCAAGAACCGCTCGGCCTCGATCCGCATCCCGTTCGTGGCCAACCCGAAGGGCCGCCGCGTCGAAGCGCGCTTCCCCGATCCGCTGATGAACCCGTACCTGGGCTTCGCCGCGCTGCTGATGGCCGGCCTGGACGGCGTGGAAAACAAGATCCATCCGGGCGAAGCCGCCAGCAAGGACCTGTACCACCTGCCGCCGGAAGAAGACGCGCTGATCCCGACCGTCTGCCACAGCCTCGACCAGGCCCTGGAATACCTGGACAAGGACCGTGCGTTCCTGACCAAGGGCGGCGTGTTCACCGACGCGTACATCGACGCGTACATCGAACTGAAGATGCAGGAAGTCACGCGCTTCCGCATGGCGACGCACCCCGTCGAGTTCGACATGTACTACTCGCTCTGATCGACGAGCAAACAGCCTTCACAGGCATGTAAGTCAAAAGGACGGCCTCGGCCGTCCTTTTTCCTTGGGGCGGAACATCAGGGCTCCGGGTGCGTCGAATTGCATGAAAATGCGCCTTTGTCGCGCCTCCATAGATACACATGAAGACAGCTTCTCTCTTTTTACTGGCCGGTTCACTCCTGATCGCGTTGCCGGCGGTTGCGCAGGAACGCGTCTGGCGCTGCGGCAACGAATACACGAACAACGCGACCGTGGCCCAGCAAAAGGGCTGCAAGGTCCTCGAAGGCGGCAACGTCACGGTGGTGCAGGGCACCCGGGCTTCGGGGGGCGGATCGGCATCGTCGTCGGGCGCTTCCACGGCGGCGCGCGCGCCGGCCGGCAGCCCGCGTGTCGAAGGCGTCGACCAGCGCGCCCGCGACGGCGAGGCCCGCTCCGTGCTCGAGTCCGAGCTGAAGAAGGCCGAGGCCCGCCAGGCCGAGCTGCTGAAGGACTACAACAACGGCGAGCCCGAGAAGCAAGGCAGCGAAGGCCGCAACTACCAGAAGTACCTCGACCGCGTGGCCGACATGAAGGCCGAGATCGCGCGCAACGAGAGCGACATCGCAGGCATCCGCCGCGAAATCAACCGGCTGCCGCCCCGGCAGCAATAACCAGCAAGCGCAAGCAAGAAACCTCTATGGCATTCGGGAAGAAGGCGACCGGCGCCAATCCGCGCTTCCAGTCCTTCGACCTGCTGTCCACCCTGATCGCGGTGGTCAACAGCAACGGCTCCGTGCTGTTTGCCAACGCAGGCCTCGAAGACGCACTCGGCACCTCGCGCCGCACGCTGGAAGGCTCGCAGTTCGGCGCGTGCTTTCATGAGCCGCAGGTGCTGCGCACCGCCATCGACGGCGCGAGCAGCAACGACTTTGCAACGCTGCGCTACGAGGCCTTCCTGCGCCGCGTCAACCACGAGCTCATGCCCGTGCAGGTCACGCTCGCGCAGGGCGACAAGAAGGGCGAGCTCATCATAGAGATGTCGCCGCTCGAGCAGCAGGTGCGGCAGGACCGCGAAGAGCGCCTCATCGACCAGGCGCAGGCGAACAAGGAACTCATCCGCAACCTCGCGCATGAGATCAAGAATCCGCTGGGCGGCATTCGCGGCGCGGCGCAGCTGCTGCAGATGGAGGTCGAGTCGCGCGACCTCATCGAATACACCCAGGTCATCATCCACGAGGCCGACCGGCTGCAGACGCTGGTCGACCGCCTGCTGGCGCCGCACCGCCGTCCTCACGTGGTGGGCGACGTCAACATCCACGAAGTGTGCGAGCGCGTGCGCTCCGTCATCCTCGCGGAGTTCCCGCGCGACCTGCACATCGAGCGCGACTTCGACGTTTCCATTCCCGAATTCCGCGGCGACCGCGAGCAGCTCATCCAGGCCACGCTCAACATCGTCCACAACGCCGCACAGGCCCTGGCCGAGCGCCGCGCGGCGGGCGATGCGCAGATCACTTTCAAAACCCGCGTGGCTCGTCAGGTGATTTTCAACAAGCAGTGGTATCGATTGGCACTGGAATTGCATGTAATCGACAATGGACCGGGTGTGCCGGACACGATCAAGGACCGCATCTTCTATCCGCTCGTATCGGGCAGGGAAGGCGGGACCGGGCTGGGATTGACGCTCGCGCAAACTTTTGTGCAACAGCATCACGGCGTGATCGAGTGCGACAGCGTCCCGGGCCGAACCGATTTCAAGATATTGATACCGCTGCCCTAGCGCAGCCACCGGCAACAGAGGAGATGCATGAAGCCGATCTGGATAGTTGATGACGACCAATCGATTCGCTTCGTGCTCGAGAAGGCTCTGCTGCGCGAAGACTTGCCCACGCGCAGTTTCACCAACACGCGCGAGGTGCTCGCCGCACTCGAGCAAGCCGCCGACGACGAACAGCAGGGCCCGCAAGTCCTGGTGAGCGACATCCGCATGCCCGGCGGTTCCGGGCTCGACCTGCTCGACAAGATCAAGGCCAAGCACCCGGGCTTGCCCGTCATCATCATGACGGCGTTCTCCGACCTCGACAGCGCCGTCTCGGCGTTCCAGGGCGGCGCCTTCGAATACCTGCCCAAGCCCTTCGACCTGCCCCGCGCGGTCGAGCTCATCCGCCGTGCCGTCGACGAAAGCCAGCGCGAGGAAGTGGCCGAGGAACGCATGGTCGCCGCGCCCGAAATGCTCGGACAGGCCCCTGCGATGCAGGACGTGTTCCGCGCCATCGGCCGGCTCTCGCAGAGCAACGTCACGGTGCTCATAACCGGCGAATCGGGTTCGGGCAAGGAACTGGTGGCGCGTGCGCTGCACAAGCATTCGCCGCGCGCCAACGGCCCCTTCGTGGCTATCAACACCGCAGCCATTCCCAAGGACCTGCTCGAGAGCGAACTCTTCGGTCACGAGCGCGGCGCCTTCACCGGCGCGCAGACCATGCGCCGCGGCCGCTTCGAGCAGGCCGAGGGCGGCACGCTCTTCCTCGACGAAATCGGCGACATGCCTTTCGACCTGCAGACGCGCCTGCTGCGCGTGCTGAGCGACGGCCATTTCTACCGCGTGGGCGGCCACAACTCGGTGAAGGCCAATGTGCGCGTCATCGCCGCAACCCACCAGGACCTGGAGCAGCGCGTCAAGCTCGGCGGCTTCCGCGAAGACTTGTTCCACCGCCTCAACGTGATCCGCCTGCGCCTGCCGGCACTGCGCGAACGCGGCGAAGACGTGCCCGCGCTCACGCGCCACTTCCTGCAGGTGAGTGCACGTCAGCTCGGCGTGGAGCCCAAGCGCATTTCCGATGCGGCGCTGACCAAGCTCGCGGCGTTCAGCTTCCCCGGCAACGTGCGCCAGCTCGAGAACATCTGCCACTGGCTGACGGTGATGGCGCCGGCCCAGTTGATCGAGGCCAAGGACCTGCCGCCCGAAGTGATGGCGGTGGGCACTGCGGCGGGCGAGGCGCACGCAGCGCCGGAAGCGGCTTTGCAGGCCCCGGCAGTCGCTAGCCCGCTGGCGGCGCCGTCGGTTGTCGGCGATGCGCCTGCCGTCGCACATGTTCACTCCGAAGCCGTCGAAAGCCCCGCGCTGGTGAGCAGCTGGGAAAGCGGCCTCGAGGTCGAGGCCCAGGCCCTGCTGGCTGCCGGCCGTACCGACGTGTGGGACGTGCTCTCGCGCCGCTTCGAGTCCAGGCTCATCCTCACCGCGCTGGCCAACACGCGTGGGCGGCGCATCGAGGCCGCGCAGAAGCTGGGTATCGGCCGCAACACCATCACCCGGAAGATCCAGGAACTCGGTATCGAATGAAGAAGGCCCCTCAGGGCCTTTTTCTTTGCCTCTGCCCGGTTGCCTGTTACCTGCTGCGCTGGCCCAGCGTCAGCGAGTCGATCTGGAACTTGCCGCTCTTGTCCCAGAGCCAGGTGTCGACATAGGTGTGCCCGCCGAGCTTGCCCGGGCTCGGCAGCGGCGACGTCGCCTTGATGAGCTCCGCGATCATCGGCGCCACTTCCGGCGCATGGCTCGGCGTGCGGCTGAAGGTCACGTTGACCACCTTGCCGCTTGCGTCTATGTCGGTCTCGACCACCACCACGGCATACACCAGCGGCGGGATCTTTCCCTTGTAGATGCGGTTGGCGTAGGCCTTGTAGATGTGCTGCGCGCCGATCTTGCGGTAGGCCCGCACGGCTGGCGTCTGCGCGGTGATGAGCCGCACCGTGGGCACGTCGCGGCTGCCGGGCGCGGCCTCGTCGGTGGGCGCCGTCGGCGTGCTCTTGCCGCCTTCTTCGGCCTTGTCCGCTGGCTTGAACAGCGAGCACGACGCCAGCGCGAAGGCTGCCGCGGCAATGACAAGACAGCGGCAGGCCCGGCCCGCCGCGCTTGCTTCGATTCCCGCGCCCGCGTTCATCGGTTCAGGCGCTCTGGTCGAGGTCCAGCACCACGGGCGCGTGGTCGCTCGGCTTTTCCCATTTGCGCGGCACGCGGTCGACCATGCAGCCCTTCACGCGCGGCACCAGCGGCTCGCTCACCAGGATGTGGTCGATGCGCAGGCCGCGGTTCTTCTGGTAGCCCAGCATGCGGTAGTCCCACCACGAGTAGCTCTTCTCGGGCTGCTCGAACATGCGGAAGCTGTCCGTCAGGCCCAGGTCGAGCAGCGCCTTGAAGTGGTTGCGCTCCTCGGTCGTGTGATGGATGGTTTCCTTCAGGCCCACCGGGTCGAAGCTGTCGCGGTCTTCCGGCGTGATGTTGAAGTCGCCCAGCAGCACGAGGTTTGGGTTGGTCACCATCTCCTGGCGCAGCCAGTCGCGCAGCGCGTCGAGCCACTTCATCTTGTATTCGAACTTGTCGCTGCCCGGCGCCTGGCCGTTCACGAAATAGCCGTTGACCACGCGCAGCGGGCCCGAGGGCGTTTCGACCGTGGCCGCGATCACGCGCGACTGGTCGTCGGTGAAGCCGCCGATGTTCTTCACCACGTCGCGCGCCGGCGAGAGGCTCAGGATGGCGACGCCGTTGTAGGTTTTCTGGCCGAACACGGCCGCTTCATAGCCGGCCGACTTGAGCACCTCGAGCGGGAACTTGTCGTCGGTCATCTTGAGTTCCTGCAGGCACAGCACGTCGACCGGGTTGGCGATGAGCCAGTCGAGCACGTGCTGCAGGCGTGCGGTGAGGGAGTTGACGTTCCACGTAGCTATCTTCATAGGGGCTTGCAACTTGTTGCTTTCGAAACAAGTCCTTGGATTTTTGCGATATATCTCGATGGCTGGCCGACCGGACGAGCGGGCGGCAGGCCTCACAGCATATCGCGCAAACCCGGCGCCCTCGCGCCCGCGGGGCCTATGCAGCCAGCGCCCGCATTTCCGCAATCAGGTCGGCCTTGCCCTCGAAGCCGATGCCCGGCAGCGGCGGCAGAGTGACATAGCCGTTGTCGACCTTCACGCCATCTGGGAAGCCGCCGTAGGGCTGGAACAGGTCCGGGTAGCTCTCGTTGCCGCCGAGGCCCAGGCCCGCCGCGATGGCCAGCGACATCTGGTGGCCGCCGTGCGGAATGCAGCGCGATGCCGACCAGCCGTGCTCTTTCAGCATGTCGAGCGTGCGCAGGTACTCCACCAGCCCGTAGCTCAGCGCGCAGTCGAACTGCAGCCAGTCGCGGTCGGGCCGCATGCCGCCGTGGCGGATCAGGTTGCGCGCGTCCTGCATCGAGAACAGGTTCTCGCCCGTGGCCATGGGGCCGGCATATACCTCGCCGAGCTTGGCCTGCAGTTCGTAGTCGAGCGGGTCGCCGGCTTCCTCGTACCAGAACAGCGGGTACCGCGACAGCGCACGGCCGTAGTCGATGGCGGTCTTCAGGTCGAAGCGGCCGTTGGCGTCCACCGCCAGTTGCTGGCCGGGGCCGAGGATCTTCAGCACCGACTCGATGCGCTCGCAGTCTTCGGCCAGCGTGGCGCCGCCGATCTTCATCTTCACCACCGAGTAGCCGCGCTCCAGGTAGCTGGTCATCTCGCGCTGCAGGCCTTCCACGCCCTTGCCGGGGTAGTAGTAGCCGCCCGCCGCGTAGACGAACACGCGCGGGTTCGGTGTGCCGGTGCCGTAGCGCTCGGCCAGCAGCTGGTAAAGCGGCTTGCCCGCGATCTTGGCGGTGGCGTCCCACACGGCCATGTCGATGGTGCCCACGGCCACTGAACGTTCGCCGTGGCCGCCGGGCTTCTCGTTGATCATCATGCGGGCCCAGATCTTGTGCGGATCGAGGTTCTCGCCCGTCTCGTCGAGCAGCGACGCGGGCTCCGCTTCGAGCAGGCGCGGCAGGAAGCGCTCGCGGATCAGCCCGCCCTGGCCGTAGCGGCCGTTCGAATTGAAGCCATAGCCGATGACCGGCTTGCCGTCGCGGATCACGTCGGTGACCACGGCCACCAGGCTCAGGGTCATCTTCGAGAAGTCGATGTAGGCATTGCGGATGTCCGACTTGATGGGACGCGTGGACTCGAGGATGTTGACGATTTTCATGATCGGTCTGGGTGGATGGGAAAAGGAAGAAAGATTCAGCGGTGCAGAGACGAACCGCCGCAGATGGCGACGTCCTGCCCCGTGATGGCCGCCGCCGGCGGCGAAAGAAGAAAGCCCACGAGCGCCGCGATTTCCTCCGGCTGGATCAGCCGGCCGATGGGCGGCATGCGCGGCGCGCTGCCGGCGCGTGCCGGGTCCTGCAGCATCGATGTCTGCGTCGCGCCAGGCGACACCACGTTGACGGTCACGCCCTGCGCAGCGACCTCGGCCGCCCAGCTGCGCGCCAGCGCGATCAACGCGGCCTTGGTCGCTGCGTACTGCCCGCGACCGGGCAGGCCCTGCGCGACGCGGCTGCCGACGAATACGACGCGGCCCTTGCCGCGCGCGGCCATCGCGGGCACCAGCGCGTCGGCCAGCCGCGTGGCCGCATCCACGTGCAGCCGCCACATCAGCTCGCCGCCCGCGTGGTCGAGCGAGCCCAGCGGGCCTACGCGCAGCACGCCGGCCGCATGCACCAGCGCATCGGCGTCCTGGAGCGCAGCTGCCGCGCGCGCGATGGCGTCGGCATCGCACAGGTCGACGGCTACATGCATGAAGCCCGCGTGAGACAGCGTCGGCTCGGCGAGGTCGACGCCGCTCACGCGCCAGCCCGCCTCCAGCAGATGTGACGCGATGGCTCGGCCGATGCCGCCGCTGCTGCCCGTCACCACTGCATGCGGGGCAGCTTCATTCGACATGGATGTTGCCCTCCACGATGATCTTCTTCGAGCGCGCCATGTCCTCGGCCTGGAACTTCGCGAACTCCTCGACGCTGCCCGGTGTCAGCAGCAGGCCCTGCGCACCCAGCGTCTCGCGCATGTCGGTGCCCAGCGCCTTGTTGACCTCGGCATTCAGCCGCTGCGTGATGGCCGCGGGCAGCTTCGCCGGCCCCCACAGGCCGTACCAGCTGTAGAACTCGTAGCCCGGAATGCTCTCGCCCACCGTGGGCACGTTCGGCAGGCTGGTGGCGCGCGTGGCCGAGGTCACGGCAATCACCTTCACCATGCCGCTCTTGTGGTACTGCAGAGACCCGAGGATGGGGTCGATGAAACCGTCGATCTGCCCGCCGATCAGGTCCTGGAACGCAGGCGCCGTGCCCTTGTACGGCACGATCAGGTAGTCGAGCCCGCCGCCCGCGCGCTTGAGCAGCTCGGTCGACAGGTGGCCGGCCGAGCCGATGGAGCCCACTGCGAAGGTCATCTTGCCGGGGTGCGCCTTGGCGTACGCGATGAGCGACTTCACGTCCGTCACCGGCAGGTTCTTGTTGACCGCCACCGACAGCGGCGCCTTGGCCACCAGTGCCACCGGCGTGAAGTCGCGCGTCACCTCGTAGGGCACGGCCTTCATGGTCATCGGCGCGGTGGTGAAGGTCGATGCGTTGAACAGCAGCGTGTAGCCGTCGGCCGGTGCCTTCGACACCACGTCGGCGCCGATGATGCCGTTGCCGCCGGCGCGGTTCTCCACGATGAAGGTCTGACCCGTCTGCTCGCCGAGCTTCTGCGCAAGCAGGCGGCCGATGGTGTCGAGCGTGCCCCCCGGCGGAAACGGAATCACCATGCGCACCGGGCGGCTCGGCCAGGTCTGGGCGAGGCCGGCGGTGGACGCCGCGGCCAGCGCGAGGGCGGCCAGCGTGGCCCGCAGGAAATGGTTGCGTTGCATGTCTCTTGTCTCCTTGTGGTTCTTCATCGGGGCATCGCGGGTGTCGCGGCCCCGTGGGCTCAGCGCTTCGACAGCCCGGCCTGCTCGACGGCCGCGCGCAGCGCGTCCATCTCGCGCGCGTTCGGCGCTTCGGTCGGCGGGCGCACGGTGGCGTTTTCGAGCACGCCGGCCAGGAACATGCCGCCCTTCATGCGCGCATGCGCCTCGCCGGTCGGCTCGCCGCCGCCGTACACCGCGTCTTTCAGCGGCGTGATGAGCGCCTGCACTGCCATTGCCTTCTTCAGGTCGCCGGCCTTCACCGCGTTCCACAGGTCGATGATCAGTTGCGGAATGAAGGTCGCGAAGCCGACCAGCGCGCCGTCCACGCCCTGCACCATCGAGGCCAGCAGGTATTCGTCGTGGCAGGTCAGGATGGCCTTCGACGCATCGGCTTCGCGGATCGCCTGGAT
Source organism: Variovorax durovernensis (assembly GCF_977011995.1). NCBI lineage: Bacteria > Pseudomonadati > Pseudomonadota > Betaproteobacteria > Burkholderiales > Comamonadaceae > Variovorax > Variovorax durovernensis. The sequence goes on from NZ_CDRNCW010000001.1 coordinate 1,946,837, forward strand.
GTCGCGGGCGTATTTGTTCATGTCGCGCTGGCCCACCTTGAAGGCCTGCAGGTAGGGCAGGCGCGCCAGCTCGGCCAGCAGCTGCGACGAGTAAGAGGCGCGCGTCCATGCCGGGTACACGTGGCAGACCAGGTCCAGCTCCGGCGCGGCACGGTGGATGGCCTCGAAGTACTGCAGCGCATGGCCGGGCGTGAATCCGAAGCGCAGCCAGTGATGCGGCGGCATCACGTCGAGCGCCACCGCGCCGGCGGCCTGTGCGGCGCGCGCATGCTCGGCGGCCTCGGCCAGGCCTTCGCACACGATCGACGAAATCACCGGCATGCGGCCGCGCAGCTCGTCGGCCACGATGCGCGTCACCTCGGCGCGCTCCGAAGGCGTGAGCGAGAACACTTCGCCGGTGTGGCCGTTGGTCATGATCGCCACCACGCCGTCATGGCCGGCGAGCCATGAGGCCAGCTTGCGCAGCGCCGGCTCGTCGATGCGGTGGTCGGCCGTGAAGGGGCAGGAAATGGCGGGAATGATCCCGCGATAATTCGCGATGGAAGGCATGCTGTGTCTCCGTTGTGGTTCAAGGTGCAGGAATGGGTGCATCTTTTGCCGGCGGAGGACGAGCCGTCCAATACTCGAATCGCATACAACTATTCAACCGCGCTGCGCATGGGCCCTGGCAACCGACCGCTCGACCTGGAATGGCTGGAAGATTTCCTGGCCCTGGCCGAGTCCGGCAATTTCTCGCGCGCCGCGCAGGCGCGCTCCATTGCGCAGCCGGCGTTCAGCCGCCACATCCGTTCACTGGAGGAGTGGGTGGGCGTCGACCTGTTCGACCGCAGCGCGCACCCCACGGCGCTCACGGCGGCGGGCAAGCGCTTCCAGCCGCTGCTGCAGGAGGTGTTGGCCGATCTGGAGGCCGCCCGCATCAAGGCCCGCGCCGCGCACGATCTCGACGCGGCAAGCCTGAGCTTCGCCGCCACGCACGTGCTGTCGCTGACCTTCTTTCCGCGCTGGCTCGCCGGCGTGGAGTCGCGCCTGAGCATGGGGCCCATCCAGACCATCTCCGACAGCTCGTACGCCTGCGAAGACCTGATGCTGCAGCGCCGCGTGCAGTTCGTGCTGTGCCACGGGCACGCGGGTGCGCCGGGGCGGCTCGACGACACCGGGTATCCGGTTCAACGATTGAGCGAAGACGTGTTGGTGCCTGTGAGCACACCCGATGCGAACGGTGCGCCGCTGCATGCGCTGGGCGCAGGCCAGTCGCCTTCCGTGCTGGCCTACAGCGATGCTTCGGGGCTGGGCCGGATCATGCGGGCCATGCAGGGCAGCGAGTTCGGCAAGGACTTCGCCGCGTCGCTGTCGATCGTCTTCACGGCCCACCATGCCGCGCTGCTGCGCACCATGGCGCTCGAAGGCCGTGGCCTCGCATGGCTGCCGATGAGCCTGGTGGCCGACGACCTGCGCAGCGGCACGCTGGTCGATGCCGGCGCGGGCGGATGGCGCGTGCCGGTGGACATCCGGCTGTATCGCCAGCAGGCGCACATGGCGCCGGTGGCCGAGGCGCTGTGGGCGCTGGTCAGCGAAGGTGCCTCAGGCGCCTGACCGCTTCAATTGGCGCAGCGAGCTTCCAGCGCGTCGAGGAAGGAGCGGTCCCAGCGGCCTTCCTTCATCGCCTGGATCGTGCGCGCTTCCGTCTCCAGGTGCGCGCGGGCCTTCTCGATCAGCAATTCGGCCTCGTCGGGCGAGAAGGCCAGCAGTCCGTCCTGGTCGCCCACCACGATGTCGCCCGGGTTCACGACCATGCCGCCGACCGACACCGGCACGTTGATCTCGCCGGGGCCGTCCTTGTAGGGGCCGCGATGGTTCACGCCGCGCGCGTACACCGGGTAGTCGCGCTCGCGGATCTCGGCCACGTCGCGGATGGCGCCGTCGAGCACCAGGCCCGCGGTCCCGATGGTCGCGGTATAGAACGACAGGATGCCGCCGATCACGGCGTTCGTGATGTCGCCGCCCGCATCGATCACCAGCACGTCGCCGGGCCGGCAGAACTCGAAGGCGCGCATCGGCGTGAGGTTGTCGCCGCCGCGCGTCTTCACGGTGACGGCCGTGCCCGCCATGGTCTTGTGCCCGGGGCGGTGGTACGGCTGCAGGCCGACGCTGCCGATGTTGCGGTGCAGGTTGTCGCTGAGCGCGGCCACCGGGATGTCTTGCAGCGCGGCGAGGATGGCCGGCGCCACTTGCGGGGCCGACGGGTTCTTGCGGATGGCTTTGTAAGGCATGACTGGTCCTCGTGAGTTCTTCGGTGCGCTTCAGCGCAGTGCGGCCACGGCACGCGCGATGCGCTTGCAGCCTTCTTCCAGCGTCTCGATCGACGTGGCTATGGAAAGACGGAAGTAGGGCGACAGGCCGTACGCGGTTCCCGCGACCACGGCCACGCCTTCGCTTTCGAGCAGGTACATCACTACGTCGCCGTCCTCGTTCAGGCGCTTGCCTTCGGGCGTGGTCTTGCCGATGAGGCCGCCGCAGTTGATGTACAGGTAGAAAGCGCCGGGCGGCGTGGCGCAGCTCAGGCCGGGAATGTCGTTGACGAGCGCCAGCGTGCGGTCGCGGCGCTGCCTGTACACGGCCACGCTCTCGGCCACGAAGCTCTGGTCGCCGTTCAGCGCGGCGGCGGCCGCAGCCTGGCTCACCGAGCAGCAGTTGCCGGTGGACTGCGACAGCAGCGTGTCCAGCGCCTTGATCAGGTCCACGGGCCCGGCCGCATAGCCGATGCGCCAGCCGGTCATCGCATAGGTCTTGGAGACTCCGTTCACTATCAGCGTGCGATCGCGCAGGGCCGGCGCCACCGAAAGGATGTGCGGCAGCGGCTCGCCGCCGAAGCGGATGTGCTCGTAGATCTCGTCGGTCATCACCATCACGTGCGGATGGCGTTCCAGCACTTCGGCCAGCGCGCGGTATTCGGCGGCGGTGTAGCTCGCGCCGGTCGGGTTGCTCGGCGAATTGATCAGCAGCCAGCGCGTGCGCGGCGTGATGGCGGCCTCGAGCTGGGCCGGCGTCAGCTTGAAGCCGTTCGCCTCGGGGCAGGCCACGGTGACGGGCGTGCCCTCGCAGGCCAGCACCATGTCGGGGTACGACACCCAATAGGGCGCGGGAATGATCACCTCGTCGCCCGGCTCCAGCGTGATCGCGAAAGCGTTGTAGATGGCGCTCTTGGCGCCGCTGGTGGCGATGATCTCGTTCATCGCGTAGCGCAGGCCGTTCTCGCGCTCCAGCTTGGCGACGATGGCTTCGCGCAGTTCCACCGTGCCCGCCATCAGCGTGTAGCGGGTGGCGCCGCGCTCGATGGCCGCGGCCGCGGCCTGGCGGATGTGGAGCGGCGTGTCGAAGTCGGGCTCGCCCACCACGAGGTTGACGATCGACTTGCCCTGCCTGCGCAGTTCGTTGGCGCGGTCGGCGGCCGAGGTGCTGGGCGAGGGCTTGATGCGCCGCACGCGGGCGGCAATGCGGGAGGTGGTCACGCGGCTTCCTGGGTTGGAGATGGCATGGACCGAACGGTACGCACATCGACCTCGCCAGGCCAAGACGAGATTGCACTGGTCGTATAGGCGCAGCTTATGACTCATGGTGAGCCCCGATATCCGCCGCGCGACCGCGATGCTAGGCTTGGCTTTTGCTTGGGGACAAGGCGTGAACCTGCGACGCCTCAAATATTTCGTGAAGATCGTGGACATCGGCAGCCTGACACAGGCGGCCGAGGTCCTTTTCATTGCCCAGCCCGCGCTGAGCCAGCAACTGGCCACGCTCGAGGGCGAAGTGCGCCAGCAATTGCTCGTGCGCACCAAGCGCGGGGTGACGCCCACCGAGGCCGGCAAGGTGCTGTACCGCCACGCGCAGATCATCCTGCGCCAGTGCGAACAGGCCCGCGTCGACATGGAGGCTGCCGGCGAAGGGCTCTCCGGCCAGGTTTCCGTGGGGCTCGCGCCCGGCACGGCCGCTTCGGCGCTCTCTCTGCCGCTGCTGCGCACCGTGCGCGCTCGGCACCCGGGCATCCTGCTTTACCTGAACGAGAACTACGGCACCACGCTGAGCGAACTCATCATGAACGGCCGCATGGACCTGGCCGTGCTGTACGGCGACAAGGCCATCCACGGGCTGACCTTCCTGCCGCTGCTCAAGGAGCCGCTGTTCCTGGTCGGGCCGGCGTCGATGCCGGCGCCCTCGCAGCCGGTGAAGCTGGCCGACCTGCGCGACATCGAGCTCTTCCTGCCGCGCCCCTACAACGTGGTGCGCAAGCTGGTCGATGCGGCCTTCGTGCGCGCGGGCATGGTGCCGCGCGTGGTGGCGGAGATCGAATCCGCCTTCACCCTCACGGCGGCCATTGCCGACGGGCTGGGCGCCACCATCCTGCCGGCGTCGATGGCGCGCGAGGTGGTCGCGAGCTGCGGCGCCTGGCAATTCCCCATCGTCGACCCGGTCATCGAGGCGCCGCTGGCGCTGTGCCAGTCCGACCACCTGCCGCTGTCGGAGCCCGCGCAGGCGGTGAAGGACATCCTGCTCGAACTCGTGGCCGACCTGGCCAATACCGTCGCATCGACGCCCGAACCCGAGATCGCCGCACTGTCTTGAGCCGGGCGTCATAAGGCGCCCTTATCCCGGCACAGCCATTCCGTCTTTGGCTTCAGGCTCGCGGCCCGTTACCTTTCATGCATGCCGTCACGCGTTCGCGGAACGCGTCGGCCACCACAGCCATCGGCATGAAGCAGGAACAGATCAAGACGCTCATCGACGCTTTGACCGCATCGGACCTGGCGGAACTGGAGTACAGCGAGAACGGCAGCACGCTGCGGCTGGTGAAGCTGGCCGCGCTGGGGGCCGCATCCGCCGCGCCCGCTGCACGAAGCCCGTCCGGCATACGCAAGGCGCCACGGCAAGCGCTGGAAGAAACAGCGGCACCGGCGGGTGCCAGTGCCGAGTGCCTTGCGCCGCTGTTCGGCGTGGTGCACCTTCAGCCCGCGCCTGGCGAGCCGCCCTTCGTGCAACCGGCTCAGGCCGTGGAAGCCGGCCAGCTTTTGTGCGTGATCGAGGCGATGAAGATGTTCAACGAGGTCCGCGCCGACCGCACAGGCACCGTGCTGCAGGTGCTCGTGCAATCGGGCCAGGAAGTGGAAGCAGGCCAGCCCCTGTTCCGCTTCGACTGAGGAGGCCCGCGCAATGTTCGACACCGTGCTCATTGCCAACCGGGGCGAGATCGCCCTGCGCATCCAGCGCGCCTGCCGGGGCCTGGGCCTGCGCACGGTGGCCGTGCATTCCGAGGCGGACCGCGACGCCATGTACGTCGCGCAGGCCGACCAGGCGCTGTGCATCGGGCCTGCCGCGCCGGGCCTGAGCTACCTGAACCAATCGGCCATCCTGTTCGCCGCCGAAGTGAGCGGCGCGCAGGCGATCCATCCGGGCTATGGTTTTCTCTCGGAGAACGCGGGCTTCGCGGATCGTGTCGAGCAGGCCGGCCTCGTGTTCGTCGGGCCCAGCGCCGCGTGCATCCGCACCATGGGCGACAAGGTCTCGGCCAAGCGCGCGATGCGCAAGGCCGGCGTGCCCTGCGTGCCCGGCCCCGACGAGCCGCTGCCGGACGACCCGGCCGCCGTGCTGGCCCTGGCGCGCGACATCGGCTATCCGGTGATCGTGAAGGCGGCAGGCGGTGGCGGCGGGCGCGGCATGCGCGTGGTGCACGAAGAAGCCGTGCTGCTCGACGCCATGGCCCTCACGCGCGAGGAAGCGCGCCAGGCTTTCGGCAACCCCGAGGTCTACATCGAGAAATTCCTGCTGCATCCGCGCCATGTCGAGATCCAGGTGCTGGCCGACAGCCACGGCAACGCGGTGTGGCTGGGCAGCCGCGACTGCTCGCTTCAGCGGCGCCACCAGAAGGTGATCGAAGAGGCGCCCGCGCCCGGCATCGACGACGCACTGATGGCCGAGGTGGGCGAGCGCTGCGCGGCCGCGTGCCGGCAGATCGGCTACTGCGGCGTGGGCACCTTCGAGTTCCTGTACGAAAAGGGTGCCTTCTATTTCATCGAGATGAACACCCGCCTGCAGGTGGAACACCCGGTGACCGAGATGACCACCGGCATCGACATCGTGCAGCAGCAGTTGCGCATGGCGCTCGGCGAGCGCCTGTCGCTGGCGCAGGCCGACGTGCGCTGCCAGGGCCACGCCATCGAGTGCCGCATCAATGCCGAGAACCCCGACACCTTCGCGCCCGCGCCGGGCCGCATCACCGGCTGGCAGGTGCCCGGCGGCTTCGGCGTGCGCGTCGATTCGCACGTCGGCGCCGGCTACCGCGTGCCGCCGTACTACGACTCGATGATCGCCAAGCTCATCGTGCACGGAGATACCCGTGCCGATGCACTCGACCGCATGCGCCTGGCGCTGGCCGAGACGCGCGTGGAAGGCATTGCCACCAACGTGCCGCTGCACCGCGCGCTTCTGCAGGACGACGGCTTTGCCGCCGGCGGTGTCGACATCCATCACCTCGAACGCTGGCTGCAGCAAAGGAGCGCGGCGTGAGCGCACAGGCATCCCGTACCGAACCGTCCATCAGCCTTCTGGGCACCACGGCGTTGCTGTTCGAAGCGCCCGGCGACATGAACCTGCCGTCGCAGCAGCGCATCTGGGCGCTGGCGCATGAAGCCGAGAGCTGGCCCGAAGTGCGCGAGGCCGTGCCGGGCATGAACAACCTGATGCTCACCTTCACGCGCGCGCCGCGCCATCTCGATGCGCTGTGCGAGCGCCTGTGCGAGGCCTGGAACGCGGCCACCGCCGTGCCGCGCGAAGGCCGCGTGGTCGAACTCCCCGTGGTCTACGGCGGCGAGGGCGGCCCGCACATGGCCGACGTGATGGCGCACACGGGCCTGAGCATCGAGGCCATCGTCGAGCTGCACAGCGCGCCGCTCTATCCGGTGTACGCGCTCGGCAGCCATCCCGGCTACTGCTACCTGGGCGGCATGGACCCGCGCATCGCCACGCCGCGGCGCAAGGTGCCGGTGCTGAGCATTCCGGGCGGCGCGGTGTCGATCGGCGGCGCGCAGACGGGCGTGTCGGCCTCGGCCGGCCCCAGCGGCTGGAACACCATCGGCAGCACGTCGATGGTGTTCTTCGACCCCGCGCAAGACCCGCCCGCAATGCTGCAGCCGGGCGACATGATCCGTTTCCGCGTGGAGGGCATCGTCCGATGATCGAAATCCTTTCGTCCGCCGCGCTCGCCACCGTGCAGGACCTGGGCCGCACCGGCAGCCTGCGCTGGGGTGTGGGCACCTCGGGCGCCATGGACAACCTGGCGCTGGCCGCCGGCAACCTGCTGCTGGGCAATGCGCTGGGCGCGGCAGCCATCGAGGTGCCGGTGTTCCCGTTCAAGGTGCGTTTCGGCGAGGACTGCGCCTTCGCGCTGACCGGCGTCGACTGCGCCGCCAGGCTCGACGAACAGCCCCTGCTTCCCTGGTGGGTGCACCAGGCACGCGCCGGCCAGGTGCTCACGCTCGGCCTGCCGCAAGGCGGCGCGCAACGCGGCAGCCGTGCCGTGCTGTGCGTGGCAGGTGGCATCGACGTTCCGGAGGTGCTGGGCTCGCGCAGCACCCAGTTGCGCGGCGCATTCGGCGGGCATGAAGGACGCGCGCTGCAACGCGGCGACGTGCTTCGCGCCGCCGGAGCCGGCACCGCCTGCCGCACCGGCTTCGGCCTCGTGCCACCCGCGCTCGCACTGCCGCTGGCGCGCGACGGCGTGGCCGCCGTGCGGGTGCTGCCCGCAGCCGAATACATGGCCTTCGAGCCCGCTTCGAGAGAGGCCTTCTGGTCCGGCGAATGGAAGATCACGCCACAAAGCGACCGCTACGGCTACCGCCTCGAAGGCGAGGCGCTGCGCCCAATCGCCCCGATGGAGCTGCGCTCGCACGGCATCGTGCCCGGCGTCATCCAGGTACCGCACAGCGGCCAACCCATCATCCAGATGCGCGACGCCCAACCCTCCGGCGGCTACCCCAAGTTCGGCACCGTGATCGAGGCCGACATGTGGCGCCTCGGCCAGGCACCCATCGGCAGCCGCATGCGCTTCATCGAAACCACATGGGACGAGGCGCTGGCCGCGCTCGACGAAGTGCGTGCGTGGCTCGACAAGGTGGCGCGTGTGGTGGCTCTTCATCGGGGGGCTCCTCGTGTTTGAGCGTTGTTGTCGTTCGGGGCGCGATCACGCCGACGGGGTAGCTTGCTCCGCGAATGTCCCCCGGCCTGCGCACCACCCCGAACAAGAGCACCAAAAAGCGAAGGCCTGAAAAATGCAGGACACAGCACTGCGCGCCTCCCAGCTAGCCGCCTGGCTGGCCAACACAGACATCGGCCTGCTCGAACTTCGCACGCCAAACGGCACCCTGCGCCTTGGCCGGCAGGGCGACGAAATCATCGAACTGCCGGATGAAGAAGCCGAACCCGAAATCCTGTCGATCCGCGCCCCTTCGCTCGGCGTATTCCTGCAAAGCCATCCACTGGCTGCTGTACCGATGGTCCGCATCGGCCTGCGCGTCGAAGTCGGCCAGACCATCGGGCTGCTGAAGATCGGCCCGCTGCTGCTGCCCGTGACCGCACCGCAAGCCGGCATCGTCGACAGCATCCACGCGGCCGACGGCCTCGCAGTCGGCTACGGCGCCCAACTGTTCGACCTGCACCCCCTCTGACGCTCGAGACAAGGATTCACGATGGACATCGACCTGAACGCGGACCTCGGCGAAGGCTTCGGCCCCTGGCGCATGGGCGAGGACGAAGCCCTGCTCGACATCGTTTCCTCCGCCAACGTCGCCTGCGGCTTCCACGCCGGCGACCCCGTCATCATGGACCGCACCGTGCGCATGGCGCGCCAGCGCGGCGTCGACGTCGGTGCGCACGTGGGCTTTCCCGACCTGATGGGCTTCGGCCGCCGGCAGATGCAGATCGAGACCAAGGAACTGGTGGCGTACGTGCTCTATCAGCTCAGCGCCCTGGAAGGCATGGCGCGCACCGCCGGCCACCGCATGACGCACATGAGCTTCCACGGCGCGCTCGGCAACATGGCCGCGGCCGATGCCTCGCTGGCCGAGCCGCTGGTGCGTGCCGTGGCCGATTTCGATCCCTCGCTCACCATCAGCACCTCCGCCAGCCGCGCCATCGAAGACGCGGCCGAACGCTGCGGCCTGCGCGTGCGCACCACCTTCCTGGCCGACCGCGCCTGCGGCGACGACGGCCTGCTGGTGCCGCGCAAGCTGCCCGGCGCGGTCATCCACGAGCGCGACGCGGTTCTGGCGCGGGTGCGGCAGCTTCTGGAGGAAGGCACCGTCACCAGCAGCACCGGCAAGAAGATCGCGATGCGGGTGCATTCCATCCTGCTGCACGGCGACACGCCCGGCGCCGTGGACCTGGCCCGCGCCGTGCGTGGCGTGGTGGAGCAGGCGGGGCGCGTGGTGCCCATCTCCAGGCAAACGATCTGATGCATCGGGGCACGAACATGGTGCTAACCCTTAGTCATATGCACGGATCGCGGGCGACATAAGGGGGGCTTATCGCTCCACAGTCAATCCGTCTTGGCGCCGTCTGCAGGCGCTGGCTACAGTGAATTCCAGGCAGTCATCTGCCACTCAACGAAAGAACCCGACATGCCTTTTTCCGACTACAAGACCGCGCTGGTGACCGGAGCCTCCTCGGGCATCGGCGCCGCCGTCGTCGAACGCCTCAGCAAGGAAGGCCTGAAGGTCCATGCGCTGGCACGCAGCGCCGACAAGCTGGCCGACCTGGCCGCGCGCACCGGCTGCATTCCGCACGCCATCGACGTGAGCGACCTCGCGGGCATCACCCAGCTTGCGAAGGAAGTCGAGTTCGACGTGCTGGTCAACAACGCCGGCGTCGACCGCCCCGGTTCCATCCTCAAGGCCGACGCCGAAGGCATCGACCTGCTGGTGGACGTCAACCTGCGCGCCGTGCTGCACCTTTGCCGGCTCGTGGTGCCCGGCATGGTGGCGCGCGATCGCGGGCACGTGGTCAATATCAGCTCCATTGCCGCGGCCTACAACTTCGGCGGCAACAGCACCTACCACGCGACCAAGGCGGCGGTGAGCATGCTGTCGCGCCAGTTGCGCATCGACTGCTTCGGCAAGCGCGTGCGCGTTACTGAAATCTGCCCGGGGCGCGTGGCGACCGACATCTTCGCGCACGTGCACGGCGACTCCGAAGACACCTACAAGCGCTTCGTCGAAGGCTTCGAACTGCCGCAGGCCGAAGACATCGCCAACGCCATCGCCTTCGCCATTGCCGCGCCCATCGCGGTGAACGTGGGCCACATGGAAATCACGCCCACGCTGCAAGTGCCGGGCGGCCTGTCGACCACGCGGCCGGAAACCCCGCGCGACTGAGCCACCGGCCGATGCACGCCAAGCAACAAAGGAACAGCGCATGAAGGACTTCGACCTGCTGGCGATCCTGCTGAAGCCGGAGTTCGGCGCCATGCTGCTGCACGGCCTGCTGGAGACGCTGAAGATCGCGGCCGGCTCCTGGCTGCTGGCCATGGCCATGGCCGTGGTGCTGCTGGTGGTGCGGCTCACGCCGAACCGCATCGCCGAGCGCGTGGTGGCCGGCTATGTTTCCTATCACCGCAACGTGCCCACGCTGGTGCAGCTCATGTTCTGGTACTTCGGCATCTTCAGCCTGCTGCCAGATGCGCTGCAGGGCTGGCTGTCGGTCAACAACGCCGAGAGGTGGCTGTCCATCGTCGCACTCGGGCTGTGCCAGGCTGCCTACTTCAGCGAAGACATGCGCTCGGGCCTGCGCGCCATTCCGGCCGGACAGGCCGAGGCCGCACGTGCGCTCGGCCACGGCTACATCGGCTCCATGCGATTCGTGATGCTGCCGCAGGCCATCCGCAACGCGGTACCGGCGCTGGTGAACCACAGCGTGTCGCTCTTCAAGAACAGCAGCCTGGCCATGGCCATCGGCGTGGCCGAGCTCACGCATGCGGTGAAGGAAATCGAGAGCCAGAGCTTTCGCACCTTCGAGGCCTACAGCGTGGCCACCGTGCTGTACCTGGTGTGCTCGCTGCTCATCATGGCCGTGGGCGGCTGGCTGTCGCGGCGCTACCGCATCGTCGGTGCAAGGTAAGCGAGGCAAGCGATGTACAGCGTCTACGAAATTCTTCGCGACAACTGGCTTCTGCTGCTGGTCGGCCAGTATCCCACCGGCCCGCTCGGCGGCATCGTCGCCACCCTGATTCTTTCGGTGCTGGGCATCGTGCTGGCCTTTCCGCTGTCGGTGCTGCTGGCGCTGGCGCGGCTGTCGCCCTGGCGGCTGCTGCGCTGGCCCGCCACCGTGCTGGTGTACGTGGTGCGCGGCGTGCCGCTGCTCATGGTGATTTTGTGGGTCTACTTTCTTGTGCCTATCCTCATCGGGCGCGAGGTGTCGGGCTTCACCACCATGCTGTGCACGCTGGTGATCTACGAAGGCGCCTACCTGTCTGAGGTGGTGCGCGCCGGCATTCTCTCGCTGCCCAAGGGGCAGAGCGAGGCGGCGCGTGCGCTCGGCCACAGCCACCTGGGCACCATGTGGTTCGTGATCCTGCCGCAGGCGCTCTACAACATGCTGCCGAGCATGCTGAGCCAGTTCATCTCCACCATCAAGGAGACCACGCTGGGCTACGTGATCAACGTGCAGGAACTCACCTTCGCGGCCAACCAGATCAACAACCAGCTGCTGACCAAGCCGTTCCAGGTGTTCTTCATCCTGGCGCTGACGTATTACGTCGTGTGCTTCAGCCTCACGCAACTGGCGCAATGGCTGGAGCGGCGCATCGCGCACAAGCGGCTCGGCGCCGCGCCGGTGAAGGCCGCCGAAGACGAGGTGCCGCTCCCGACCCCCGTGGCGACGCAATCATGACCGCGCCCGTTCCACACCCCGCAGGGCGGCCCGCGGCCGTCAAGGACGACACCATGATCCTGTTTTCCGAAATCAACAAGTGGTACGGCGACTACCAGGCGCTGGCCGACATCAATGCCGAGGTGAAGAAGGGCGAGGTCGTGGTGGTCTGCGGGCCATCCGGCTCCGGCAAGTCCACGCTGATCCGCACGGTGAACCGGCTGGAAGAAGTGAAGTCGGGCCAGTTGCTGTTCGACGGCCACGACATCCATGCGCCCATGGGCAGTGGTGCGCTGAACAAGCTGCGCAGCCGCATCGGTTTCGTGTTCCAGAGCTTCAACCTGTTCCCGCACCTGTCGGTGCTGGAGAACATCATGTTGTCGCCGATGCGCGTGCTCGGCGTGAAGCGTGCCGACGCCAAGGCCAAGGCCGGGCAGTTGCTCGAACGCGTGGGCCTGTCGAACAAGGCGGGTGCATACCCGGCGCAGCTGTCGGGTGGCCAGCAGCAGCGCGTGGCCATTGCCCGCGCTCTGGCCATGGAGCCGCCGGCCATGCTCTTCGACGAACCCACCAGCGCGCTCGACCCCGAGATGGTCGGCGAGGTGCTGTCGGTGATGCGCGGGCTTGCCAATGACGGCATGACCATGATGTGCGTCACCCACGAGATGAACTTCGCCCGCGAGGTGGCCGACCGCATCTGGTTCATGGATGCGGGCCGAATCCTGGAGAAGGCCGACCCCGAGACCTTTTTCCGCAGTCCGCAGCATCCGCGTGCGCAGCGCTTCCTGTCGGATTTGCGCGCGCACTGAGTCCATTCCCCGTCGTTCACTTTTCGCAATCTCCCAGGAGCTCACCATGTCGAACAAGACCGTCTTCCGCCTTGCCATTCTCGGCACCTGTCTCAGCGCGGCCTCGCTGCTCGCGCACGCCGACCAGTGGAGCGACATCAGCCAGCGCAAGGAGCTCAAGTGCGGCACCTTCGCAGACGTGCCCCCGTTCGCCGCGCCCGACCCCAAGACGCGCGAGATGGTGGGCCACGACGTCGACCTGTGCAACGCCGTGGCGAAGGAACTGGGTCTCACCGCCAAGGTCACGCCGCTGTCGGTGGAAGCGCGCGTGCCCGAAGTCAAGCTCGGCCGCGTCGACGTGACCATTGCCAACCTGGCCTACACCAAGAGCCGCGGCGAGCAGATCCAGTTCAGCGACCCGTACTACGTGGCCAAGGAGATGCTGGCCGTGAAGGCCTCCGACCCCGGCACGACCAAGGCCGATTTCAAGGGCAAGCGCCTGAGCTCGACCAAGGGCTCCACTTCGGAGATGTCGATCAAGATGAACGGCTCCGACCCGGTCACTTTCCAGGACACGGGCTCGGCCTTCATGGCGGTGCAGCAGAACAAGTCGGTCGGCATGGTGGCCAACACCATGACCATCACCAAGCTGGTCAACCAGTCGAAGACCGAAGGCGTGGCGCTGAAGATGATCAAGGACCCGATGGTGCTCCAGCCCATCGGCATCGGCATGAAGAAGGATGAGCCGGCGCTGCTGGCCAAGGTGAACGGTGCGCTCTATGCGCTGGAGAAGTCGGGCGAGCTCGACCGCATCTGGGCCAAGTGGCTGGGTCCGAACACCGAGTACAAGATGGTGCGCGAAGAAAAGGTCATGCCGCTTGCTGACCTGAAGTTCGAACTGCTGCCCTGATTGCTGTTTCTTGGGCGGGTGGTCCGGGGCGCGCTCACGCCGACGGGGTACCTTGCTCCGCGAATGTCCCCCGGGGCTGCGCCCCTCCTCCTTTATTTCGCTGCGCAAGGCACCCCGCCGTCGTGATCGTTCAGAGCACCGGTTGATCGAACGCGCCCTGAACAAGAGCCCAAACAAGAGCCCTCAGTCGTAGTTGGTGAACCGGCTAGGCTGCTGCGTAGACTGGTTCAGCGGCTGATAGCCCTGGATGTTCTGCAGCAACGTGCTGGTCGGGTTGGAGCCGATGTTGCCGAAGCCATTGAACTGGATCTGGAACATCAGCCGCGTGTCCGGCGTGGCACGCCCCGTCACCAGCCGCTCGAGCACGATGCGGCCCACCCAACAGCAGGCGTTGTACTCCGCGCCCACCAGGCTGTCCGACAACGCACGGTCGTGCAGGCTGTAGCTCAACCGGCCCACCGCATACCAGCGCCCCGGGTCCCCGGCCGACTTGCCCCCCATCAGCCCGCCCGTCAGGTCGCTCAGCGGCCACTGCCAGTTGAAGTCGACCGTCTTCGTGCCGTCGTTCGCCGTGGCGGTGCTGTCCGCCTGGTAGCGGAAGGCCGCGGTGAGCGTGTGGTACTGCGCCGGCGTGTAGCGCAGCGTGAGCGCGTCGCGCGTCGACTTGCCCGTGTCCATGTTGTATTGCGCCAGGCCGTCGATGCTCCACTTCGGGTTCCAGTGCACCTGCCCGCCGAAGATGAAGTCACCCGAGTGATCGGTCACGGCCGTACCGCCCGGCAGCGTGACGTTCTGGTCGCTGAAGCGAAAGCGCTGCGCGATGCCGAAGCGCGCCGACTCCGCGCCGGTGACCGGATCGATCAGTCGCGTGGTCACGCCGGTGGTGAGCGTGTTGGTGTCCGACACGCGGTCGTTGCCCGAGAACGCGTTCTCCGTGTAGAGCGTGGCAAAGCTGATGTCGTTGGCGGCCGTGTCGTACACCGGCAGCTGGCTCTGGTCGCGGTAGGGCGTGTGCACGTAGAACGCGCGGGGCTCGAGCGTCTGGCGCCAGGCGCTGCCGAAGAGGCTGGCGTCGCGCTCGAACACCAGGCCGCTGTCCAGGCTCACGGTCGGCACCACGCTGGTGATGCTGGTGCGGCCATCTGCCAGCGGCGATGCGAGCTGGTACGAGGCCGTGTGCAGCAGCAGCTTCGGGATCACGTAGCCGCCCGGCGTGACCCATGGCCGGCTGATCTGCAGGTTGCCCACCACGCGCTCGCCGTCGGGCTGCTTGATGCCGTTGAGCGTGGGCGCATAGGCCGAGTCGACCTGGAAGCGCGTGTAGTCCAGCGTGCCCGACACGTCCAGCCCGTGCCAGTCGTACTTGGTGTAGTTGGCCGTGACCTGCGGCACCCGGTTGTATGACGGCGTGATCGGCGAGGCCGCGTACTGCAGCGTCTGGTAGGACAGGGTGCGCGCCTGCCCGCTCCAGTCGCCCTTGGTCCAGTTGAGGTCGGCCTCGTTCGTGAGCTGGCGCGAGGTCAGCGTGGGCGTGTGCGAGAAGTCGCGCCAGTAGTCGTCGTCGCTCACGCGGTTGATGTTGAACGAGGTGCTCAGCGAATCGAGTCCGAAAGGCTTGGGGTCCGGCTTCTGGTCGTGCCTGGCCCACAGGCCCCATCGGTTGCGGTCGCGCAGGCTGTCGGAGGGCATCTCGTCGATGCGGATCTGGCCGCTGTAGTCTTTCTCGAGATAGCGGAACTCGGTGCCCAGGTTCACGCCGCGGTTGCTCATGATCTCGGGGTAGAGCGTGAGGTCGCGGTTGGGCGCGATGTTCCAGTAGTACGGCTGCAGGTACTCGAAGCCGTTGGTGGTGTCGAAGCCGATCACCGGCGGCAGCAGGCCGCTCTGGCGTGCGTTGTTCAGCGGAAAGCTCACCGACGGCAGCGAAGGCGTGGTCACGCCCAGGAAGCTGATCTGCGCGTCTGTGGCGGTGGCCAGGTTGGTCTGGTTGTCGGTGGTCAGCGTCACGGCGCTCAGCATCCACGCTGGCACCCAGCCGGCATAGTTCTCACGCAGGCAGGTGGTGTAGGTGGCATGCCGCGCCACCGACACGTTCGGGTCCACGAAGTCGATGCGCTCGGCGTCGCCGTGCGCGCCGGTCTCCAGCAGCGTGTAGCGCACATGATTGAAGAAGCCCTCGAAGCTCTCGACCTTCAGTTGCAGCTCCGGGCCTTCGTACACATTGCCGGCCTGGTTCAGGTGCACGTTGCCGGTGGCCGTGGCCAGGTCGCCGGGCGGCTGGTAGGTGAGCCGGTCGGCGGTGATGCGGGTTTCGCCGCGCCGCAGCGAGGCGTCGCCTTCCACCACCACCTCGAGGTCGGGCCGGCCGGAGAGGCGGTCGCCGTCCACCAGGCTCGGTCGCACGCCGCGTTCGGCTGGCGGGATGCTTTCTGTCAGCTGCGGCGTGCGCCGCAGCGTCATGGGGGCGTCGATCCAGCTTTCCTGCGCGGCGGCGCTGCGGGCGTGCAGCAAGAGCATGAGCGAAAGCGCCATCGACGGCAGCGGCCAGCCGCGCCAGCGTGATTTCATGAGCAAGAGCGTTCCAGGAAGCCGGTGTGGTTCAGGCGTCCTGCCGGGTGCGGGATTCCCATGCGAAGCCGACGCCATAGACCGAGCGGATCCAGTCGTGCGCCGCCGAGACGGTGGCGAGCTTCTTGCGCAGGTTCTTGATGTGCGTGTCGACCACGCGCTCGTTCACGTCCAGTGCCTCGGGGAAGGCTGCTTCCAGCAGCTTCGAGCGGGTGAGCACGCGCCCAGGCTCCTGCGACAGCGCGCGCAGCAGCAGCGATTCGCGGCGCGTCAGCGGCAGGTAGTGCCCGTCGAGGATCGCGCAGCCGCGCACGGCGCCAAAGGTGATCGGCACCACCGGACGCGTCACGCGCTGGCGCTGCGCATAGCGGCGCAGCACCACGTGGATGCGCACCGCCACCTCGCGCGGCGAAAAAGGCTTGCACACGTAGTCGTCCGCGCCCAGCTCGAAGCCGCGCAGCCGGTCGGCCTCTTCGCTGCGCGCCGTCAGCATGATGATGGGGTGGTCGCTGCGCGCGCGGACCTTCTCCAGTATCTGCAGCCCGCTGACATGCGGCAGCGCCACGTCGAGCAGCGTGAGTGCGGGCGGCTCGGTCAGGATCCGATGCAGCGCGACGGCGCCGTCCTCGATGTGCTCGATCTCATGGCCGGCATGGTGCAGCTCTTCGTGCAGCACCGACGCGGCCTCGCGCCCATCCTCCACCAACAGGATACGGCTCATCGTGTCATTGCAGATTCAGCGCGCCGGGGTGCGCGGGGCGCACGTGCACGCGCGCGCTCTTCTCGCGGCTGTTGCGCATGTGGTCGTCGAGCGTCAGGTCGCCCTGCAGGCCGTCCAGCAGCCGCAGCGTGCGGTTGATCGCGGCATCGTCCAGCAGCGGATAGCCATGGTCGTTGTGCCCGTTGTTGCGCGCCACGCGGGCGATGTACGGCAGGTCTTGCGGTGTGATCACCGCGGTCGGCATCACGCCCTGGAGCTCGACGCCCTCGCAGGGCAGCAGCACGAAGTACTGCACCCTCAGGTCGGGCGGCAGCAGGTTGCGCAGGTGCGTGGTCTTGCGGCCGCACTGCCAGGCGGGGTCTTTCACCTCGCGTGCCAGCGAGTGGTCGTGCTGGCGCAGGAACCAGCGCGGCAGCGCACGCGCCGATGTCTTGCGGTAGACCACCGCGTTGCGCCAGCCCTTCACCTCGAACAGGTAAATGCCGGCCTCGCAAACCAGGGTCACGTCGAAGCGGGCGGTGGGCACGGCGCTGCCTTCGTACATGGGAATGACGAGGTCCTGCCGCACGTGCAAGCGGCTGAACGCCGGCCCGAATGCACTGGTGAGCTGCTGCACGGCCAGCATGGTCGCCGTGTTGTTCGCTTGCGCGTCGTCGATGGAAAACGAGCGGCGTGCGTGCGCGTCGGATTCCGACTGGGTGTGCCCGTGGCCGGCCAGCGTGAGCAAGGGACGGGCGGGGGCTTTGTGCAAGGCAGTGGTCATGTGAGGCTCCTTCGAACTTCAAGGATTGCGCAACTTTCGGGAGACTTTGTGCAGAAACGGAAATTGCATCGATTGCGTGGTGCTTGTGTCCAGGGCGTTTGCCACCGCATCGATCGGCGCGTCACCGCCGATGCTTCCCATGAAAACAACCCACGCCAGAGCCAGCTCGCCATTGGCGGCGGCCAGCACATGCAGGTCGAGCAGCAGGCCCTGGAAATCTTCCATGAGCTGCACTTCGGAGATCTCGCCGCGGTCGCGTCGCCGCTTCGACGACTCGAAGTCGGACCTGGCATCCGCGACGCGCCTGTAAGCCGTATTCGCAATCTCGCTCCGCATCTGCAGGTGCCGCAGCGCACCCGCGACCTGGTCGCGCGCCTGCATCACCGCATTGGCGTAGAGGGGCTTGTCTGGCATGTCGATGTCTTGCGCTTCGCCGCTCGCGTCGATCACGCCGTCGGGCATGGCGCCCGGGTCCGCGTCGTAGAGCGCGGCGGCCAGGTTGATGTCGCTGCGGCGGGCCAGCACCGCCATCGGCAGGCCGCGCGGCACCTCGGCCGAGAAGCGGGGCAGCGCGGTGTCTTGCAAGGCATCGGCGAGCAAGTCGCTCAGCGCGCTCTCCGGCATATGGCACTGCGCCGCAAGATAAGAGATGTAGCTCGCGCGTTGCGCCTTCAGCTTGCCGATGGTCGTGTCCGCGTCGGCCTGGCGCGCAGCGAGTTCTTTCGCGAAGTCGTCGTGCCGTGGCGGGTTGGTGCCGATGAGCACGGCCTGTCTTGCGGCGGCGGCGCGCGTGTTCTCCAGGTAGCCGAGCTCCAGCGTCTTCACCTTGAGCGCGATGTAGGCCGCGGCCACGCCGGGCGCGGCGGTGCCTTGCGATGCGGCCATGAGCCGGTCCAGCGAGGTGTCCTCGAATCCTGACCACCAGGGCCGCGCGGCCGCTTGCGGCACGGGTGCGCGTGCATGCGTTCCGTGCTCCAGGAACATGCCCGCCGCCTGCACCGATGTCGATTGAACCATCGCGATGCTCGTGGTCGCGCATGCGATGGAAATTGCACCGCACATCGCGGCCATCAAGGTTCTTGCGGGCTTCACCCTTGGGTCTCCGGCTTCGTCATGCGCGCATCTTTTCAAACGAATTGGGAGAAATTTGAAGGACCTCTGCAAAGCCTTTGCTCATTGCGTTCGCGCGGGTTTGATGTGCGCACACAACACTCGAAGCGGCCGAAAACGGATCTACCAATTTCCTCCGGATTTGAACGAAACCATGCGTACAGCCGGTCGATACCGAGCGGCCGCATCACACCTGAAACCGGAGAACCTGAATGAAGAAATCCCTCACGGCATTCGCTGCCCTGGCCGTCTGTGGCCTGGCCTCTGCCCAATCGTCCGTCACGCTGTTCGGTGTCGTCGACGCCGGCGTGACCTACCAGTCGAACACCGCGCGCGACACCGTCACGGGCCTGTCGAACAAGCAAAGCAAGTGGAGCCTGGGTAACTCCGGCTACAACTCCAGCCGCATCGGCTTCCGCGGCACCGAAGACCTCGGCGGCGGCCTGGCCGCGAGCTTCTGGCTCGAAGCGCCCATCACCAACGACGACGGCGCCACCGGTATCAACACCTTCAACCGCCGCTCCACCGTGAGCCTGTCGGGTGGCTTCGGTGAAATGCGCCTGGGCCGCGACTACACGCCCACCTTCTGGAACGACACCGTGTTCGATCCGTTCGGCACCAACGGTTCGGGCACCAACGTGATCAGCACCGTCAGCGGCAACACCACCATCAACAACGCCAACTACGTGCGCGCCAGCAACTCGGTGGGCTACTTCCTGCCGCCGAACCTGGGCGGCTTCTACGGCCAGGTGCAGTACAGCTTCGCCGAGAACACCAGCACCAGCGCCACCAGCACCACGGCCGCGACCAGCAGCAGCGCCGGCCGCTACGTGGGCGGGCGCTTCGGCTATGCCAACGGTCCGCTGGACATCGCGCTGGGCGTGGGCCGCAGCAGCGTCGTGGACACCACCGCGCTGGAGCGCAGCGTGCAGACCATCAACCTGGGCGCTTCGTACGACTTCGGCCCGGTCAAGCTGTTCGGCGAGCTGTCGAACGTTAAGAACAAGTTCGACTACTCGGCAGCGGCCGACACGCACGACACCTACAACGGCTACCTGATCGGTGCGACCGTGCCGGTGGGCGCCGGCCTGATCCGCGTGGCGTACTCGCAGGTTCGCTACAACGAAGGCGTTGCGGGCGTCACGGGCGAGGACCCGCTGGCACGCAAGCTCGCGGTCGGCTACGTGCACAACCTGTCCAAGCGCACGGCGCTGTATGCGACGGTGGCGCGCGTGAACAACCGCAACGACGTGAACTACACGGGCGGCCTGGTGTCGGCCAGCACCACGGGCTATGGCAGCACCGGCGTGGGCTTCTCGGGCCTGCCGCGTTCGTCGACCGGCTACGACTTCGGCATCCGCCACGCGTTCTGATCGCCTGACGACGCAAGGGGGCAGCGCGGCCAGCAGGCCGCCGCGCATGCATTGCGCGGCGCCGGAGGCACGCGCTGCGCTCATGAGGGAGCCCATGGCAGCGAGGAGGCGGAGCCGCAGTTTCAAGGCAGTCAAATGAAAAAACAGATATCCGCGTTCGCGCGCCGGTTGCGCGCGTGCGTCTTCTTGCTCTTGGCCTTGGGATCGCTTGACGCATCACAGGCCCAGTCACAACCGCAGGCGCAGCCGCGAAACCGCATCGAAGCCGTGACCGGCTC
This sequence comes from Variovorax durovernensis, assembly GCF_977011995.1. Classification (NCBI taxonomy): domain Bacteria; kingdom Pseudomonadati; phylum Pseudomonadota; class Betaproteobacteria; order Burkholderiales; family Comamonadaceae; genus Variovorax; species Variovorax durovernensis. The sequence goes on from NZ_CDRNCW010000001.1 coordinate 1,967,255, forward strand.
CATGCAGGCTGGCGCGGAAGTGCTTCGTATCGATTTCTCCGAACCGCTGGTCGGCACGCCCGCCGGATTCGCGGTGCAGTCTCCGGCGCGCATCGCGCTCGACTTTCCGGACATGGACAGCATCCTGGGCCGCACGGCCATCGACGTGAGCCAGGGCAATTTGCGCTCTGTCAACGTGGTGCAGGCGGGTGACCGCACCCGCGTCGTCATGAACCTGAAGCAGGCAACCGCGTACAAGACCGAGGCCAGGGGCAAGTCGCTGCTGGTGTCGCTGCAGCCCGTTGCGGGCGCCGCGACAGCGGCCTCCGTGCCTTTCGAGTTTGCGGAGAACCGCAACCGCGACATGCTGGCGCTGCGCGACCTCGACTTTCGACTCGGCGCCGATGGGGCCGGCCGGGTGATCGTCACGCTGCCCAACGACCAGGTGGGCGTGGACATCCGCCAGCAGGGCAAGGGGCTGGTGGTCGAGTTCACCAAGTCTTCGCTGCCCGAAGGCCTGAACCGCCGGCTCGACGTGGCCGACTTCGGCACACCTGTGCGCACGGTGGAGATGCAGCAGGCCGGCGACCGCGTGCGCATGCTGATCGAGCCGCGCGGCGAATGGGAGCACAGCGCCTACCAGAGCAACAGCCAGTTCGTGGTGGAACTGCGCCCCCGCAAGGACAATCCCGGCAAGCTCACGCCGGGCGTAGGCTACAACGGCGAGAGGCTGTCGCTGAACTTCCAGAACATCGAGATCCGCTCGCTGCTGCAGGTGATTGCGGACTTCACCAACCTCAACATCGTCACTTCCGACTCCGTCGTCGGAACGCTCACCCTGCGGCTGAAGGACGTGCCCTGGGACCAGGCGCTCGACATCATCCTGGAGGCGAAGAACCTCGGCATGCGCAAGAACGGCAGCGTGCTGCGCATCGCGCCGGAAGACGAGCTCAACGCCAAGGAGAAGCTCAAATTCGAATCGCAGGCGGCGATCCAGAGCCTGGAGCCCGTGCAGACCCGGTCCTTCCAGCTCAACTACGCCAAGGCGCCCGCGATCGCCCAGAGCCTCACCGGCACGGGCTCGTCAAGCGGCGGAGCCGGCGGATCGACGACCCGCATCCTGAGTTCGCGCGGCAGCGTGATCGCCGAGCCGCGGACCAACCAGCTTTTCGTTTCGGACATTCCGTCGCGCCTGGCGCAGGTGGCCGAGCTGATCCAGAAGCTGGATGTTTCGGTACGCCAGGTGCTGATAGAGGCGCGGATCGTCGAGGCATCGGACACCTTCAGCAAGTCGCTGGGCGTCAAGCTCGGCGGCTCGGTGAAGGGCAGCAACAGCTCCATCGGAACCCAGCCGACCACATCGAGCGACGGGACCACCTCCTTCTCCGGAAACTCGACCAGCAACTTCGTCAACCTGCCCGCCAGCAGTTCGAGCGGATCGAGTGTCGGCACCTTTGCCGTGTCGCTGTACAACTCCAGCCTGTCGAAGATCCTCAACCTGGAGATCTCCGCACTGGAAGACGAAGGCAAGGGCAAGGTCGTGGCCAGTCCGCGCGTGGTGACGGCGGACCAGACCAAGGCCCTGATCGAGCAGGGGACGGAGCTGCCCTATCAGTCGGCCACATCCAGCGGCGCCACTTCGGTGTCGTTCCGCAAGGCCAACCTGAAGCTCGAGGTCACGCCGCAGATCACGCCGGAGGGCAACGTCATCCTGACGCTGGACGTGAACAAGGACTCGGTCGGGCAGTCCACGAGCGCGGGCTATGCGATCAATACGAAGCACGTGCAGACGGAGGTGCTGGTCGAGAACGGAGGAACGGTCGTGATCGGCGGGATCTTCGAGCTGACGGACAACGTCGACGAGTCGCGCGTCCCGGTGCTGGGCGAGCTCCCGGTGGTAGGCGCCCTGTTCCGTTCGCGCAGCCGCACTTACAACAAGACGGAACTGCTGGTCTTCATCACGCCGAAGATGATTACCGACCGGACCGCGCTGCGTTGATCCGGGTTATTGCACCACCGGCACTTCACGCCAGTTGAGCAACCGCAGGCTCAGGCTGGACGACAGAGATACCTTCAGGTTGTCGATGCTGCCGGTGGTACCGCCCACCGACAGCGTGGTGCCGCCGTTGGTGCTGCTGGTAAAGCGCAGGTCCGTCACCGCATACGACTCCGGGATGTAGGCGGCACTGTTTTCCAGCGCCGATTGCCCCGTGCCGAAGTTGATGGAGTAGACCCGGCTGGTGCCGGAGGGGCTGCATGCATCGGCCGTGGTGAGCGTGGAGGCGAATGCCACCACGCCGCCGGTGGTGGTCGTGCTGGTGACCATGCGCCAGGCGATGCCGCTGCTGCTGTCGCTGCCGAGGTCGACATACCAGCCCATCGAGCTGCTGCCCAGGGTCGTGCTGGAGCTCAGGTCGGTCAGCGCAGTGAGGTTGCTGCGCGCGATCGGAAAGCTCACGCCAGCGGGCAGCGAGGACGAGGTGTTGAAGGCAGAGGCCGTGCCGTCGATCAGTGCATAGAAGTCCTGCGCGGCCGTGGAGTTGACGTCGCTCGAGGACAGCAGCTGGCCGGTGCCGAGCATTACGTAGCGCTTCCTGGTGGTCGGGTGCACCTCGACCAGCGGCTGCGTGGTGACGGGCTGGGCGTTGCCGCTGGCGTCCGTCAGCTTGGCCAGCAGCAGGGGCGAGCTGTAGGTCGACGTGCCGGTCACGTCGAAGCGCCAGACCTGCCCGTCGAGGTCGCCGGCGTAGATGGCGTCGGCCGTGCCGTCGGTGAAATCGCGCACGTAGGCGGTGGCGTGCGCGAGGCCGGCGGCGGTGCTCCCTGTCTTGACCTTTTCCAGCAGAGCGCCGGTCTTGGGGTTGACGAAATAGATGTAGCCGTAGCCGTCGCCGTCGCCGTTGTTGTAGCCCGAGGTCAGCACCACCACCCAGCCGTACTTGGCGGTCTTCATCACCAGGGGCTCGCCGTAGCTGTAGCCCATGGTGGAGTCGGTGAACTCCCACAGCACCTTGCCCGCGACCGTCGATTCGGAAGTCATGCCTGCCGGGTTGGTCACGTCGATCGCATAGAAGCTCTTGCCGCCCTTGCCGAGGCCGCCGACGAGGATGGTTCGCCAGTCGGAGGTGGCGGCGGAACTCGTGGTGAGCGAGCCGCCCGCGTAGTTGAAGTCGACGTCGAAGCTCAGCGGCGTCGCATCGACGTAATAGTGGTGGGTGTAGTTCGGGTTGCCCAGGGCGGTGAGGCCGTCCGAGGCGGATGTGTTGGGCGTGCCGCCCGGCCCCTGGAACAGCGCGCTCGGCACGTAGGCGAAGATTTCCGTGCCCGCGTCGGTGCCCGACAGCGTGCCGTTGAAGGCATGCAGCATGCCGTCGTTGGCGCCCACGTAGACCACTGTGGGCCGGCTCGACCATGTGCTCTTGAAGGTCGCGTACCCGGGGTTGATCGAGTCGGAATACGTGAGGCTGGGCGCGGCCACCGGCGTCACCTTGGAGCCCACGATGTCGCCCAGCAGCACCGAGCGCGCCCGGTAGGCCTGGCTGCTGCCGCTGGTGGTGGAGCCGACTTCCTGCGTCTGGTCGCCGCGCAGGTAGTTCAGGTAGTCCGACCCATCGCTGCCGCGGTAGGACGTGACGAGCGCGGCCTTCTGGCTGGTCGTGAGGCTGGCGTAGCGAAAGGGCTGGCCGCTGCTGCCGTCCCAGGTCGCGACGCGGCGCGCCGTGTTCCAGCCGGTGCCGGCGAGCTGGGTGGCGAGCTTGGCGGTGGAGGTCCACATCACGGTCGACGAGGTGCTCAGGTCGGTGCCGATGGTCACGCTGCTGGCCGTGAGCACGCCGCTCCAGGTCTTGGACGCGTACTGCGCGGCGTACGAGGCGCTGCCCGAATCGCTCACCTGCGCGGATGACAGCGAGAGCGACGTTGTGTATGCACTGACGGCCGTGGCGATGGCGGAGAAGGCCTTGGTGAGGCCCGAGACCATCTGGTTCGCGTTGCCGGCCAGGAAGTAGTTGTCGGGCCTGTACTCGGTGGCGGTTCCCATCGTGATGGTCTCGCTGCTGCTGTTCCACCAGCTCCGCGTGAGCGCGGTGGTGGTCTGGCTCGGGTCGTAGCCCGAGGGCACCGTGAAGCCGCCGTACTTGGCGGCGAGCCAGTAGGGGTTCTTGTCGGCCGCCGTCTGGTATTCCATCACGTCCATCCAGTAGGTCGAGACGGTCTGCGTGCCGGTCAGGTCGGAGCGGATGTCGTTGGTGTGGGCCTGGTAGGCCAGGCCCGCCATGTAGTAGGTGGCGTAGGAGCTGTTCCACCAGGCATCGACCTTGGAACTCAGGCCCTCGAGCGTGAGCAGGTTGTTGGTGTAGGTGCGCGCCTGGTTCTGCGTGTCGCTGCTCACCGCGGCCGGCTTGGTGCGCGAGCCGCTCAGGGTGCCGCCGCCCACGTTGTAGTCGTAGTGCGTGTTGGTGTCGCCGATGCCCAGGATGAAGTTCTTCTGGCATGCGTAGAGCACCGGGTCGGTCCAGGTGGTGACGGCAGGGAATCCGTCGAGCAGCGTGGTCCGCGTGCTGGACGAGGAAGTGGTGGCCGGCGTGATGTAGCTGGTCCAGGTCGACACGTTGCCGAGGTTTTCGAAGTAGCGAATGGCTGCGTAGTAAAGCTCGCTGACGTTGTCGTAGGTCATGTACGACGAGGAGGCGGTGCCGAACTTGTTGAGGTAGTTCATCACGCCGCTGTTGCCGATGGTCACGCCGCTGGTGCTGGTGGTCGCGGTGGCTGTGGCCGAGTCGGGGTTCGTCACCATGATGCCGGTGGTCGAACTCCACTCGGCCTTGCTGTTGGTGGTGACGGTGCTCGACAGCGGCGTGGGGTAGGTCGGTCCGATGTAGCCCATCGGCGCGCGCAGCACGGCGCCCTGGTTGGTGTCGCCGCCGCCGTTCAGGTAGGAGAAGGCGCCGTAGCGGATCTTGTTGGCGTAGCTCTGCATCAGCCCTTCGGGCTTGTACTGGCCGTTGGGATAGAGCACGCAGTTGGACTCCACGCCGCCCGCCGAACTGCTGGAATCGCAGACCTTCACGCGCACATACACGCGATAGGTGCTCGAAGCGTTGTTCGACGTGGTGGCGTTCACCCAGTCGTTGCCGCTCACACCGGTGTTGCTGTAGCTGGAGCCTGTGCCGGAAAACACCATCGTGTTGCCGCGCTTCCAGATGCTGGTGTTGAACGAGGTCCAGCTCAGGGGCGTCACCGACGAGATCAGCGAGGACGCCAGGTTGTGGCCGGTCGACGTGGCCTGCCCGGTGCCGCGCAGCGGGAAGTTGGTTTGCGAACCCTGGCTCGATCCCCAGGCCTTCTCGAGGATGGTCTGCGTCGTCGTGTCCACGCTGCGGTAGCCGCCGGTCAGCGCCCAGCGGAACGGGTCGATGGTCTGCATCGTCGCCCAGTTCATGAAGTTGCCGCTCCACTTGCCGGAGCAGGAGTGGGAATTGGTGCCGCTCGCCAGGCCCGCCGGCTGGAAGTAGCTGCTGGCCGGCGTGGTGGTGTTCAGCGTGTACGTGTAGCACTTGAGCGGATCGAAGTAGCCCAGGTAGGTGGAGCTGTCCGCGTAGTTGCCGAGGTTGGCCACGCTGATCGCGGTCGGGTATTCGACCGACAGCGTGAGCGCCAGGTTGCCCGGCACGTCTGCACTGGCGAACACCGGCTGGTCGGCCAGTGTCACGGCGGGCACGGGGCCTGCGCCCAGCAGCAGGGTGGCGGCGGCGAGCGCAAGGCAGATGACTCGGAGGCGTTTCATTGGCTTCATTCGGGCCGTGTGAAGGAGGTCTGGAGGAACACTTGCGTCGACCGGGCACCGGTCACGCGCACGCTCAGCCGGTACACCGGCGAGATGCTGGAGGCCGGCCGCTGGCTTGCTGGCAACTGGCTGCTGCCGCCGGTGACGGTGCTGCTCGACGGCGCATAGACGCAGGTGCTGGTCGTCGCGGTGCCCGCGGCGCGGCACAGGCGGTCGATGACGTAGCGGATCGTGATGTCCGAGGTCGCGCCCGGCAGGTCCGCCGCGGTGGGGCTGAAGGTCGAGCCGGTGAAGTCGGCGCCGCTGGGCGAACTGCCGTTGGCCAGCAGCACGAGCGGAATGCCCTGCGTGTTGGCGACCAGTTCGACCGCGCTGTAGTTGGCCGACGGAATGCTGGCCGCGGAGAGCGCGGCCGTCTTCAGCGCGCCGCTCTTGAAGGCCACCAGCACGTTGGACGCGGCCTGCTCGCCCTGGCTGGCCAGGTCGCGGCGGAACGCGAGGTTGCCGGCGTTGGTCAGCGAAGTGTGCATGGAGCGCACCACGGCCACCCCGCCGAGCAGCAGGATCACCAGCAGGATGAGGCAGAACAGCAGCACGACGCCGCGCTGGCGCCGTGCAGGAGATGGGCGCGGGGCGCGGTAAAGATCGGACGTCATGAGGTCGGGAGCAGCAGCACGTTGCGAAGGGGAATCGTCGATTCGACGACGCGGTGGCGGAAGTGCCGCTCGCTCGTGCTGAAACTCACGGTCTGCTGCAGCGACGTGGCCAGATCGCCGAACAGCGTGAGCGAAGCGGGCGAGGGCAGTTCGCCGTTCGTGTTTTCCTTCTCGTAGTTCGCGCTGCGCAGCACCAGCGCGATGCGCACCGCGACCACCTGGCGCGCCTTGGCCGGCGTGCTCATCATGGTGGCGATGTCGTAGCCGGTGGCGCCCGGGTCCACCCAGGTGTCGAGCACGCCGTCCGCGTTGGTGTCCAGGCCGTACAGCGCGTGCATCTCGGCCACGCCGTCGGCGATGGCCTGCGAGGCGTCGGTGCCGTTGGCCATGAGCAGGTCGTAGCTGTAGAGCGTGTTGTTGCTGCCCACGCCGAACATCTGGAACTGCGTGTTGCCCGCGCCGACGTTGCCCAGTGGCGTGAAGTACGCGCTGCCGCTGGCCGCCAGCGTGGCCAGGCTGGTCGACGCCCCCGACGCGGTGTAGTAGGTGCTGCCCAGCGGCAGCGCGTCGTTCGCGGTGCTGTCCGCGAAGGCCGTGCTGGCATGCACCTGCTCCAGCAGGCAGTCGGTGGTGCCGCTGGCGCTCACCAGGCCCAGGTCGCCTTCGGCCAGCCCAACGGTGCTGTCCAGCCGAAGGATGTTGGCCGACTTGCCGCTCGAAAGAATGAGCCGGGGCACGTCGCCCGACGCAGCGGTGCCGCCCATCACCACCAGCACGTCGGAGCCCGCGTCGGACTGGTTCTTGCCGATCAGCACTGGCGCCACGCGCAGGTTGGCACTGCCGCTCGCGCCGCCAAGGAAAGCGGTTGCAAAGGGCGCCGGAAAAGCCGAGCCGCGCGGCAGGTTCGGCGAAGCCGGCAGCGTGGCGTTCAGCAGGCAGCCGAAGGCGCCGGCCAGCGTCCACGACTGGGTGAAGCCGGAGCCGGCGGTGCGCACCGCGCGGTCCAGCACGTAGGCGGCATAGGCGCCGGTCTGGCCCATGTCGTTGTTGGCGGTGGTGGTGCGCTTGCTCGACTCGCTGAAGATCAGCAGGTTGGTGGCGGCCAGCGTGATCACCAGGCCGATGACGATCGCCACCATCAGCTCGATCAGCGTGACGCCGCGCTGCTGCATGGGCCGCACAGGCCTCATGGCAGCACCACCCGCGTGACGAGCCGGCTGCCCGCGTTGGCGGCGGCGGCATCGCGCGTCACGGCGCGCCAGGCGATCGTGATGTCGGCCGCGTTGGCGGCACCGGCGCTGTTGGTCGCGCCGGAGACGGCCGCGACCGTCAGCGTCGCGTTGGGCAGCCCGCCGTTGCTCAGGTCGCTCACGCGCGTCTGCCAGGCGGCGGTGTCGACCGCGATCGAATTCTTCAGCCACATGGTGCTCGCGATCTCGTTGGCCAGCAGCGCGGCGCGGTTGCGGTCTTCCGCATCGACCGACACGGTGACGGCGCGCACCAGCAGCCCGGCCATGCCGAGCAGCCCGAAGGAGAACAGCAGCAGGGACACCAGCACTTCGATGAGCGCGAAGCCCGATTGCGGCGCACGGGGAGGGCGTCTGGTTTTCATTCTTCAGCTCGGGCAGCCATCGGGCGTGCTGGACGACAACGTCTTGGCCGGGTCGCACAGGTGCACCTGGCCGCCCAGGCTCACGACCACGCGCAGCGGCCGGTCGGCCGAGCTCATCGTGATGTTGTAGGTGGGGGCGGAGGTCAGGCTGCATGTGGCGCCGGTGACGCCGGTGCTGCTGTTGGCGACCAGCCGGCCCAGCGGGTTGAAGCAGATCGCGGCGGGGCCGGCGATGCTCACGCCGGTGCCGGCGTTGGTGAGCACGCCGGCTTCGACGAAAGTCGCGACGCCGGCGGTGTCGAGCGTCGAGGAGGCGACGAAGTTGATCGACCAGTTGGCGCCGTTGGCCGCGGCCGTGAGGCTGGTCTTGGGCGCGGTGTCGTTGGTCAGCGAGAACACCGCGGTGCGGCTGCGGCGCACCGCCTCGGCCTGTGCCTGGCGCAGGCCGTTCTGCAGCGTGTCGCTCACCGTGCGAACGCGGGTGTTGGCGATCCACGCGAAGACCGAAGGCATCGCCAGCGCCATCAGCACGGCCATCACTACCAGCGTCACCGCAAGCTCGATCAGCGTGAACCCGCCTGACGGCCCGATGCGCCTCATCATCAGCATCCTCCCCGCTTCGTCACCCAGTCGCTGCTGCAGGTCGTCCAGCCGGTCGGCACGCCCACGGTCGCGCGGTTGTTGGACTGGTCGACGGTGAAGACGAAGCCTGCAGTGCTGCCGCTGCCGGTGGCCACCAGCGTGTAGCCGGTGGCGGTCACCGCGCCGAAGGTGCCGTCGCACGACAGCGTGAAGGTTCCCACCATGCGCAGCGTGGAGGACACCAGGCAGGGCGACGTGAAGCTGCCCGTCGACAGGTAGGTGCGGTTGTCCTGGAAGTAGCGCTCCATGTTCGCGCGCATGACCGACAGTCCGCTGGTGGCGTCGACGATGCGGCCGCGCAGCACGTAGTCGGTGTACGAGGGATATGCGATGGCGGCGAGGATGGCGACGATGGCCACGGTCACCATGAGTTCGATCAACGTGAAACCGCGCGCGCGCGATGGCCTTGGCTTTCTGGGCAGCCGCGTCATGATGGTTCTTCTCCTCGTGTGCTGAAAACGGAAACTTCCCGTGTGCGGAGTCGACCATGCGATCTGGGAAAAATCTGGTCGATGCATGCACCATCAGCGCGAGCGCGAGGCAGACGATGCGTATCGGAATGGATATGCCTGTCGCGAGACCGTCGTCTTGCGCCACGCCCAGGTTTGACGTGTGGCGGTTCCCGGGCGCGGTGTCAGTGCGCGGCCGTCGCCTGCAGCGCAGCAGGCTTGGCTTCCGCTTCCAGCGCCAGCGGCACACGGACATGCGCCAGCAGCCCGTGCGAGCCCGACTTCAGCACCACGTCGCCGCCGTGCGCGCGCGCGATCGACCGGCATACGGCGAGGCCCAGGCCGCTGCCCGCGGCGCGAGAGGAGCGGGCCTGCGGCGTGCGATAGAAGGGCTTGAAGACGCGCTCCAGCTCATCGGGCGGCAGGCCCGGTCCGCGGTCGCTGATCTCCACCACCACGTCGGGGCCGTCGATGAACAGGCGCACGCGTGCCTGATTGCCGTACTTGACGGCGTTCTCGATGAGGTTGTCGAGCACGCGGCGCATGCCGATCACGTCGACCTCCACCTGCGCGTGCTCGGTGCGCTGCAGCAGCAGCACGTCCTTGCCGACGAACACGGCCTGCTCGACCACGTCTTCGACCAGGCTCGAGAAGTCCATGCGCTCGCGTGCGCTGACCACCGAGGCGTCGCGGATGAAGCTGAGCACCGACCCGATCATCAGCTCCATTTCCTCGACGTCTTCCAGCATGCCGGCGCGCACTTCGTCGGGCACGTCCTCGATGCGGAAGCGCAGCCGCGTGAGCGGTGTGCGCAGGTCGTGGCTGATGGCGCCGATCATCACCGTGCGGTCGTCGACGAAGCTGCGCAGCCGCGCCTGCATGCGGTTGAAGGCCTGCGCCGCGCGGCCGATCTCGGCGGGGCCTTCGAGGGCCAGCACGGGGGCGGCCGGGTCGCGCCCCAGTTGGTCGGCGGCACGCGCAAAGCCGGCAATCGGCCGCACCAGCCGGCGAGAGAACAGCCAGCCCGCCGGCGCGACGATGGCGGAGGCGATCAGGAACCACAGCAGCACGCGGCGCTGCCACGCATTCGGAAAGGATTCGGGCACCGGCTGCACCACCACCCAGCTGCCTTCGCGCGTGTAGACGGCGGCGATGAAGTCGCCTTCGACAAACGGCGCAGGCGCGAGGCCGAAGAGGCCGCGTGTGGCGGGGCGTTCGACGTCGGCGGTGGTCTCGACGGATGGCTTTGCCTCCGGCGTGCTGGCGCTGGGCGGCGGACGTGTTGATTCCGTGGCTGCGCGCGGCGGTGTCGCTGCCGTGGCCGGAGCCTCGGATGCCGGTGCACGCGCGGTGGGCTGCGATGGCGTGGCGGGTGTGCGTGCGGCAGGGGCCGCGGGCGCTTCGGTCGTTGTTGTCGGGGCCAGGCGTGCCGGGGGGCTTTCGATGGCGAACGGAATGGTTGGAGCCAAAGGTGCCGAATGAAAGGCGGGAGGGGCGGGCTGGACCGGCGCCGCGGGGAGTGAGAGCCGGGGCGCGGCGGGCAACGCGGGAGCGTTGGCTGTCGGGGGCGTGGAGGGCATCGAGGGCGCGGAGGGCGGCTGCGCGTCCGGTGCCGTGGTGGTGATGCGCGGCGCGGCCAGGGTATTCGGCGCAGCCGGGACGGCGGGCGGCGCTGCGACTGCGGCGCTCGGGGGTGCTGCTGTCGTGATGTCGCCTGGAGAACTCCCGGCCGCGGGAGCGAGAAGGCGCTGGCTGGCCGGTCCGGTGTCCGGAGCCGTTGCGCTGGTGCCGCCGATCGCATTGCCTGGTATCTGCTGGGGCTGCGACTGCTGTTGTTGCTGTTGCTGCGGAAACCCGCCCTGGTTGGTTCCCGGGTCCCGGCTGGTGCCGATGCTTCCGTTCCAGCCGCCCATGCCGCCCGGGCTCCCCGGGCTCCCCGGGTTACCCGGGCTCGCGGGGAATGCCGGTCCTCCTGCCGGGCCCGAAGGCATTCGCGACATGCCACCAGGGCCGCTCATCTGTACCCGCAGGAAGCCACTGCCGGTGGGCACGGCCGATGCCTGGCGGATGCCTTGCTGCGACGCCTTGCCTGAATCGGCCACCGGCCCGGTCGTGCCGGCAAAGGGCAGCGGCGTGAAGAAGTAGAGCCGCACCTCGCTCTCGTCGCGTTCCAGCAGTTGCGCGAGGTCGCGGCGCGAGCGTTCGGATGTGAGCCAGCCCTGGCCCTTGGGCTCGGGCGCGCCTGCCTGCAGCGAGCGCTGCAGCAGGCTTGCATTGCGGCCTTCGGCGGTACGGCCCGAGAGCACGCGCGCGATGTCGCCCAGCTCCCACTGGCGCTGTGGCTCGGGCGGCAGCAGCACGGTGAGTGCCAGCGTCACGATCTGCGCCACCACCAGGCCTGCGAGCAGCAGGCCGGTGATCTGAAGGGCCAGCGGCGGACCCGGCCAGCGGCGCGCGGTACCTTGGGAGTTCATGGAGCGATGCTGGCACGGACGGCAAGCGATGTCACGCCGCTGTGGCTCGGTATCTGCTTGTCCATCTTTTGCTCCCGGCTTTCAGTGGCGAGTCTGGGCAGTGCATGTTGCGGCCGGATTTCGGCGTATTTCAATTCATTTCAACGTACGCGGGCTTCGGACCGGCGTGTCGCCCGGCCTATGATCCGCTACCCGATCCGCCGTAACGTGAACCTGTCCACCCGCATCCTCATCGTCGACGACGACGCCGGCATCCGCAGCCTGGTGGCGTCCTTCCTGGAAAAGCATGGCTTCCAGGTCGACGGGGCCGGCCATCCGGCGGAGATGCGCGAACGCCTTGCACAGGCCGACTACGCGCTCATCGTGCTCGACGTGATGATGCCCGGCGAAGACGGCCTGAGCGCGCTGCGCGAGCTGCAGCGCATCGGCGGGCCGCCGGTCATCATGCTGTCGGCCGTGGGCACCGACATCGACCGCATCGTGGGCCTGGAGATCGGCGCCGAAGACTACCTGGCCAAGCCCTGCAACCCGCGCGAGCTGCTGGCGCGCATCCGTACCGTGCTGCGGCGCGCGGCCAAGTCTTCTCCCGGCCAGGCGGCTGCGCCCGTGCAGCACGCGGCGGACGATGCACCCGCCACGCTGCTGTACTTCGCAGGCTGGCGCATCGACCTCGAAACCCGCCTGCTGCACGACCCGAAGGACCAGCCCGTGGACCTGTCCGACGGCGAGTTCCGCCTGCTTCGCGCGCTGGTGGAGCATCCGCGCCGCGTGCTCACGCGCGACCAGCTGGTGCAGTACGCCCTGGGCGCGGAAAGCGATTCGTACGACCGCGCGATCGACGTGCAGATCAGCCGCCTGCGCCGCAAGCTCGCCTCCGGCGAAGCGCGTGCCGACCTGATCCGCACCGTGCGCAACGAGGGCTACATGTTCGTGCCCGCCGTCATGCGCGCGCCCGGGGCCTGAGCCCTCGCCGTCCGGCTTGCGCGGCAAAGAAGCCGCAATACGCTGAAATCCGTGGGCAATGCGCCGGCCGCAAGCTGGAGGCCTCGCATTCACCACCTCTATCGATCCATGACCTTCCTCGACTGGCTTCTGGACTGGCGCACCCTTGTCGCGCTGGCCGTGGGCGACGCGGCGCTGATGGTGATGTTCCTGGTGTGGGACGCCAGGCAACTTGCCTCCCTCACATTCACGGCGCTGCAGCAGCAGCGCCTCAGCCCAGAAGACCGTGGCGCGACGCTTCGAGGATTGCCTGGGTCCGGGACTTGACCTCTAGCTTGCGATACGCGTTGCGCGCGTGGAACTCCACGGTGTGGATCGACACCTCCAGCGCGTCGGCGATCTGCCTGTTGCTCAGTCCGTCGGCAATCAGGCGCAGGAGCTGCAGCTCGCGCGGCCTCAGCCTGCGCGGAGGTTCCGCTGCATCGGGACGGGCACCGGCACCGCGCCGCATCGACACGGCCAGCATGTCGAGCACGCGGCGCGCCACGCGCGGGTCCAGCGCCACGCCACCGCTTTCCAGCGCGCGCAGCGCACAAGCGATCTCCGCGTCTTGCGCATCGCTCAGCAGATAGCCCGTCGCGCCCGCGGCGAAAGCGCGGCGCACCAGGTCCCGGTTGTCCATGTCCGACATCGCGACGACCTGGGCGCGAGGTTGTGCCGCACGTATCCGCGCGATCAGCCGTGCGCCCTCGCCCTGCGGATGAAGCTGCATGTCGACGAACACCAGCTCGAACGAGAAGGCTGCCAGCAGGTAGTTGGCTTCCTCCGGCGTGGACGCGTGCGGCGCATGCCGGCCCGGCGCGATCGCGCCGAGGATGCGCAGCATGCGCCGGGCGACTGCGGGGTCGGCTTCCACGAGCAACGCACTGAAGAAGGGCACAGGCCGGAGCATGCGCGAGATGCTCAGAGCGCCGGCTTCGGATGCGCGAGGTGGCCCGCCTTGCGCGCATGCCTGCAGGTGCCGGCATGCTTGCGCGCGGACGCCGTGCTTGTCCCCGATTCCATGATGGGCGCGAGGGTCGACCGGGCGTAGTTGCCCGCCTCGTCGGTCTCTTGCGCGGTGCAGGTTTCGCTGCCGGCCACCAGCATGCCGGCGACGAGTGCGCCGAACGCCAGCAGGCCCGCCAGCCGCGGCATCCATGCGCTCCCGTGCCAGCCCTGGCGAGCGGTGCGCGCGGAAGGCTTCCTGTTCCATCGAGCTTGCATCGAGCGCCTTTGTGGTTGGCCGTTCGCGGCTGCCGCGGGCAGCGGGCCGCCGAATCGGAGCGCTTGCGAGGCGCCGTGTGTGTCGCGATGCCATGGGCTGTTCATGGCTGCCATGTTGAGCTTCAAAACGGGAGAAAAATTGGACGGCGGGCGCATCGGGCGCATCGGGTGCTCGCTGCTTCAGCGGTTGAAGCGGGGCGGCCCGTGCGGCCAGTCGCCGTTCAGCAGCAGGCCCAGTCCGGTGGCGCGCAGCGCGGCGGCGAGCGGGTCGATGAAGAAGCCGCCGACATAGCTCGACGACTCGGGAAAGGCCTGGGCGCGCGCGACTTCGGGCGCCGGCAGCGCCGGTGCTCGCGCAACGGGCTCCGGCTCGGGCTCGTGCTCCGGCTGCGCCACGGTGATCCACGCGCCGGGCGGGTCCGCCGTGACCGCCATGTACTCGGCCCCCTCGAACTCGTAGACCAGTGCGTACTTGCCGCCGGGAAGCCAGGTCCTGGACACCACGCGTGCCTGCGATGCCGCGTGCGCCGCGCCGCAGGCCACGCCGATGCACAGCGCACCGGTTGCCAGAGCCATTCGTTGGAGGAGGAGGTTCATGCGATGTGCCTAGAAATCGAGCTTGGCGCTCAGGCTGAAGGTGCGCGGGTCGCCGGGCTTGATGTAGTTGTCGTACTGGAACTCCCAGTAGCGCCGGTTCGTCACGTTGTTGATCGCCGCGCGGAAGGTGGTGTTGCGACCGGCTATGCGCGTGGTGTAGCTCGCGCCGATGTTGGCGATGGTGTAGCCCGGCAGGCTGAGCTGGTTCGACGCATCGAGCATGGTGCCGCCCGTGTACTTCATGTCGGCCGACAGCTTGAGGCCCGGTACCTGCGCCACGTCGTACCCCACCTGCGCGGTGGCGATCATCTTCGGCGCGCCCGCGACGCGGTTGCCGTTGTAGCTGCTGCCGCGCCGATAGGAGGCGTCGAGCAGCATCAGGCTGCCGCCGAGCTGCCACTGCGAGCCCAGCCGCGTGGAGGCGCCGAACTCCACGCCCTGGTAGACCGACAGGCCGTCCCGCACCAGCACGTCGGCGCTGTTGGCGTATTCCGCGCCGCGCTCGATGCGGAACAGCGCAGCCGTGGCGCTCCAGCGGTCGCGCTCGGTCTTCAGGCCCAGTTCGTACTGGCGGCTCTTCAGCGGATCGAGCAGTTGGCCGCCGTTGGCGTACATGCTGCTCACCGTGCTGCCCGGCTCCAGCGACTCGACATAGCTGCCGTAGAGCGTGGTGTCGGGCGCGGGCTTGAACATCAGCGCCAGCGTGGGCGTGACGACGCCGCTCTTGCGGTAGGTCGAGGTCTGCGCGCCCGTGGTGTCGTAGCCGTTCTGCTCGTAAGTGGTGCTGCGCAGGCCGGCGAGCACCGACCACTTGTCCGACAGCTTCAGCGTGTCGCTCGCGAACAGCGCGCGCTGCGTGATGTCGCTGTTGCGGTAGGGCGTGAAGCCGGTGACGCTGCTGTAGCCGTTGGTGTCCTGGCGGAAGATGCTGCCGGTGCCGATCAGCTGGTAGACGGCGTTGCTGCTGTAGTAGTTGACCTGCTTCTGCCACGACGCGCCCAGCGTTACCTGGTGTTCGAAGCCGCCTGTGCGCAGCTTGCCGGTGGCCATGGCCTGCCACTGGTTGAAGCGATGGCCCTCGGCACTGTCGGAGCGGTAGTCGTCATAGTTGCCGCTCGCATCCTGCAGGTAGGCGATGCCTTCGTTGCGGCTGCGCGTGGCGCTGCTGTGGCTGTAGCTGGTGCTCAAGGTCCAGTCGGGCGACAGCCGGTACTGCAGGCCGGTCGAGTAGAGGTTGAAGTCGGTGGAGAGGTGCTGCCCCGCGCCCACGAGGTTGGCGTTGTTCGCGCCGATGGTCGCGGGCAGGCTTGTGCCGGTGTAGCCGCCCAGGTAGATCGACGGAGTCTGGCCGGTGGTCAGGCGCTTCTGGTAGATCGAGTCGAAGGTCCAGGTGAGCTTGTCGGTGAGCTTTGCGTCGAGGCCGAGCGACACCGAATTGCGGCGCACGTTGCCGTCGTTGTAGGTCTTGCCTTCCTCGTGCGTGGCGTTGAGCCGGTAGCCGAAGCGGTCGTCGGTGCCGAAGCGCCCGCCCAGGTCGACATGTTCGCTCCACACGCCGGCGGTCTTGTAGCCGACCTCGATGCTGCGCACGGGCTGGTCGGTCGGCTTCCTGGTCACGTAGTTGACGATGCCGCCCGGCGAGCCGAAGCCGTACATGAATCCCGACGAGCCCTTGAGCAGTTCGATCTGCTCGAACTGCTCGTAGGGCAGTGTGATGGCGTAGCTCAGGAAGGGCTGGCCGTTGATGCGGTAGCCGTTCTGCCAGTCCAGCGGCAGGCCGCGCACCGAGATGTAGGTGGCCCAGCTGCTGTAGGCCCCGCTGTTGTCGGAGACCGAGGCGTCGAGAGCGAACACGTCGCCCAGCTTGGACACCTGGCGCTCGGCGATGTCCTCGCTGCGCACCACGGTGGTAGAGAAGGGGGTCTCCAGTTGCGAGCGGCTGCCGAGTGCGCCGCCGCCGGCCTTGGCGCCCAGGTGCTGCGGTGTGTCGTCCTGCGCGTCGGCGGTGACGGTCACCGTCGGCAGCGCGGCGCTTTCGCCGGACTGGGTGGCCTGTGCATCCTGCGCATGGGCCCGGCCGCCATGTGCGGCGGCCCACAGCACCAGCAGGGCGGCTCGCCGGAAGGACGTGAGTGAAGGGCTGGCGTCGGCGGCGTTCTGGCGTCTCGGGTTCAACGTTGACTCGCTGTGTAGATAAGAATGGCTCTCATCTTCGCGGTCGATTTCGTAGGAATCTGGGACGCCGGCCCCACGGCCCGCCGAGGTTCTTCTCTTCTTCCCTCAGTGCCCGCTGCCCGGTGCCGGGGCGAGTTCGCGCTGCTTCAGAAAGTCGTAGAGGCTGACGGCCAGCACCTGCGCGATGGGGATCGGCAGCGTGAGCCGCAGCACCGCGGCGCGGTTGACGGAGCAACGGTCGGAACTGTGGTCGACGCGGCTGGCATCCAGTGTGATGTGGACGCAGCCCGCATTGACCCAGTAGCCCGAGACTTCGTCCGCGAACACCTGCGGGGCATGCAGGTCGTCGAAGTAGGTGGCTTTGGGAGGCTGGGACATGGTGGGGCCGGAAATTGGAAGCCCCGATGATCGGCAGGGATCTGGTAGAAAAATGGGCCGTTGGCCGCTGCTGGTGTCGATCATCTGGCGCAGGTCGTCGCGCAGCGGCTTGAGCATCGACAGGTACTGCCGTGCCGGTATCCGGACGGGCCGACTAGGGCTGCATGTAGTCCAGGGTGCCGATCCGGGTCTGCAAGCGGGCCGCGATGTTGATCAAGCCTGTGGTCGTTGCGGGATCACCTGCAACCTGGCGTCGCAGCACATCCGCTGGCTGGACGATGGTGGCGTCCGGTGCCGTCGGGTCATGAATGCCCCAATGGGTCGCGATTTCGGGAAATCTCAGCAACCACGGCAACAACACATCGATTTCCTTCTGATGGATGAAGTCGAAAGGCTGGGTCGCGGCAAACTTGTTCTGCGACCAGAGCGGTCGTCCGCCTATTCGTCCACCGTCGGTTGGGCCCGCCGGAATCAGTCCGCCAACGAGATGCAGCTTCAGCGTGTTAGTAATAGGCACGATGGCGCGCTCGGCGAGTGCATGTTCAATCTTCTCCTGTGCCGTTGGCTGACGCCCCACGATTGGCACTGCGCGAGCGTGCTGTCCCCGCGGACCGTTCATAGGCGTGGCCAGAGCACGGCCCGCGCCCGTCGTGGCCGCTTGCGGAATCGCCAACGGATGCCACAGGATCGCGTCCCACGTGAAACGCGCCGTGCTGGCCTCTGCAAGGTCAAGGATCATCAGGTTGATCGGCCATGCTCGCGGATTTCTTGCCGGCTCCGCGTGGAAGATGGCCATGGTCATCACCGGCAGCAGCAATTGCTTGCGTGCGTAGTCCTTGTCGTATCCGCCTGTGCCGGTTGTCAGCGACGGAGACTCTCCCTTCATGAGCGAGCGGACCGCTTTGGCAAGCAAAGGGGAGTGGCGTATTTCATTCCAGGGGGCCGGCCGAGTGCCCCCATAGACGCTTTCGGCACTCTTGGCGTAGATGAGGCCGGGGTCCACCACTCGTTGTGCCAGCAACTGATATTGAGGGTCGTGGATCGCGTTCTTGGCAGCCCATTCCTGGAGCAGCAACCTGTCCTTCTCGTCGATGTAGTCGTTGGGATCGTTCGACGCAGCACCCGAGACTTTCGCCATGTCTACCAGGTGTGCGCTCAGGACGGACGCGGTCCAGTTCGCAGGAGGCGTGCCCGTCTTTTCGATCCGCAAGTTCTGCCACGCCGCATGGCTGAGCCCGAGCGAAGCCTTGATTACCGAGATTGCAGTGATTGCATAACGGTAGTTCAGATTGAGCTTGGGCAATCTGCCATATCTTGATCGAAACGCCTTGAGCGAGCTCTCCAAAATGCTTGTGGACTGCAGGTAAGCAGGCCCCACATCCCCCATGTACACCTTGTGGTTCTTGCTTACGAGCCGGCCTGCCATCTTGTAATAGACCATGCCCTCTCGCGTCGACTGGCGCCAGCGTGCGACCCAGGCACCGGCAGTGGCCATGGTGTATGGGGCCGCTGGCGTCCCACCGCCCGCGGGGGCGCCCGGCAGTACGGCATCCTTCGTCAGTCTTTCGCAGAGAGAGAGCAGGTGCAATCCGTCGACATACAGGTTTTTGCCCGTGCGTTTGAGATAACGAGGCATGGTCAAAGCTCCGTTCAGGCGTCCGGCCGCACGCCAATGATCGAAAAGAACCGATTCAGGTCCCCGTCCTCGCGCAGCACTTCCTGCATCAACTGCGGCAGCGGCATGCGCCCCCACGCCACAGCGCGATTGACGAGATAAGGCGTGGGGCTGTGCGGCTCCTCGCGCAGCAGGTATTCGGCTGCCAGCTCCAGCAACTGGTAGGCCTCCGCGCGGCTGCCGATGCGCCCGTTCGCCGCGGCTTGCGGTAGCGGTGCGGAAACAACGGCGATGTGCGGGGGCGAGATGGTGAGAGGTGTTTCGCTCATGTCGTCTTCCAATACGTAGGCGGGCGGTGGCGGCAAGGCAACGGGCTCCGGCTGGTCGCGCGGATCGCGCTCCTGCAGCAGGCTGCGCAGCGCCTGCCGCATGCGCGCCAACATCTCCGCCACCTTCGACAGGCTGGGTGCATCGATGCCCATTCGTTCGTCGAGCAGCGCCGTGAGGTCGCGCCAGGCCTCGGCCGCCAGCGCCACCCGGTCGTCGAGCGCGGCAAGCGCATGCAGCTCGCGCATGGCGCGATCGAGGATGTCCTGGCGTGACACCGTCTGCGCGCTGGGCTCTTCGGCCACTTCCTTGGCGTTCCCCTTGGCCTTGGCATTGCCCGACGAAGCGCCCGCCCCGGAGCCGAACTCGGTTGTCAGCGCGCGCTGCCAGTCGCCGAGGTTGATGAAGGGCGGAGAAAAGTCGGGCCACGCGAGCAGCGGCACGCGCATCAGCAGCACCTGCGCCAGCGTGTCGTTGGCCCACACGAACGCCGCCGCCCGCATGTCCGCATCCCCGTCGTCCCCGATGCGCGGATGCACGCCTTCCCAGAACTCCCGCACCAGCCCTTCGAGCAGCCGCGCGCCGGCGATCAGCCCGTCGATCCCGTGCCGATGCAGCCATGCCTCGGTGAGCCATGCGGCCACCTGCAGGTCCTTGCTGCGGCGTTGCAGCAGCTCGGTGCACAGCATCTCGGCCGCGCGCCAGTCGGCCTTCTTGAGCGGGCGGGTCCATTCGCCCATCGGCAGGCTGGCGTCTTCTTCGGTGCGTGCCTCGCGGATGCGGGCGTACACGGGGTCGTAGCGCAGCGACGGCCCGGCGGGGCCTTCGGTGGTGTCCATGTCCAGCGGCGCAAGAAATGCCGCAAGGTCAGGGGCGAAGCCGTCGGTGGCGGCTTCGGTGTCCAGGGGGGAGAGCAGGGCAGCCATCAGGGCGTGTTCCATTCGGGCGCGCGTGCCGGGAAGGCGGCGGGCCATATCAGGGCGTTCTTCTTGCCGGCGGGGCTGGCCGCGACGCGCAGGAACACGCGCGCGCGTCCGCCGGCAGGCGTCTGGGCGGTGTCGCCGGCCGACTGGGCCACCAGCGGGAACTCGAACTTCAGCAGTTGCGAGCGGCCGTCCGGGCGCTGCAGCGAATCGCCTTCGCGCTGGCGCTGCGCCAGCGTGAGCAGCGCCCACGGGTCGGCAAAGCGGAAGCTCACGCTCTGTCCGTCGGTCAGCAGCGCGGGCTGCTGCGGATCGGCGCGCGCGACCACGGGCGAGTCCTTCGCGATGCGCAGCACCAGCGCCACCGGCATGCCGTATTCCCAGCGCAGCGTGCGCGGCGGATCGCGCTGCTTGAGCACCTGGTCGCCGACCTCGAAGGACCAGTCGATGATCTTGTTGCCCTCGATCTCGGCCATGGTGTTGACCCGGAAGTCCACGCTCAGGTCGTAGCCCGGCGCGCCGCCCTCGTCGGTGGGGAACAGCGGCAGCAGGAAGTCGCGCGCACGGCTGAACTGCTCGGCGAAGCGGCGCGCCGCAGCCCCCGGCATGGCCGTGGTGCGCACGGCGCCGTCCACGCGGCTTTCCTTCAGCGCGCGCGCCAGCGGATCGAATGCGCGCGACAGGTCGTTCACGTCCGCCGGGTCGGCCAGGTCGAAGGCGCGCGCGGTGGTGGCCGCGCCGAAAGGATGCCGTCCCGCCAGCGAGCGGTTGAAGCGCGTGGAGAACTGCGTCCACAGCTCCTGCTGGTCGCCGTACTGCAGCTCGTAGCAGCGCGCGAGCAGGGCGCTGTAGATCTGCTGGTGGCGGTCGGCAAAGTAGTCGCCGATGCGCGCCGCCGGCGCCTTGCCGGCCAGCTTGGCTGCGCAGGTCTCGCGGTCGATCTCGGCGCCGGTGGTGCCCAGGAACTGCTCGAGCAGCAGCAGGCTGCTGTTCGGGTTCTTCAGCCGGTAGCGCTCCAGGTCGCGGTTGATGGCCTGCCAGCGCTGCGCGAGCACCGAGCCCGCACCCGCGCCGTCGAGCGCCGCGATGTAGCCGTCGGCCAGCTTGCCCAGCGTTTCGGTGCGGTTGAACTGCTGGCCCAGGTAGGCCGCGAGCGAGCCGGTGTCCGACACGCCGAAGGCCACCAGCATCGGCCCGCGTTCGCCGCGCCAGCCCTGGAAGTCGCGTCCGCGCATGGCGTACAGCTCCGACTGGTTGAACGCCTCGTCCACGGCTTCGAGGCGTTGCAGCGCGTCGCGCGACACCAGCGCGCGCAGGTCTTCGGCGCGCGGGCCGGCACCCAGCTCGTACAGCAGCGCCTGGATCTTGGCGAGCCGCTGGCGCGAGGCTTCGTAGGCGACGGCCTGCGTGTCGGTGGCCATCAGCGCGGTCGACGTGGGGCGCATGCCGTCATTGGCGCCGGTCGCGGCCTCGGCCACCTGGTCGACCACCAGTTGCGCGAAGTGCGCGTTCAGCGCGCTCTCGACGGCCGGCCGCACCGTCGGCGGGAAGGCCGTCATGCCCTCGGCCATGTAGCGCTTGCGGATGTCGCCAACCGCCAGCGCCTGGTCGAGGCGCGGCAGGTCCCATGCGGCCGTTGCGCGCAGGCCCGCGCCCGGCAGCTCGCGGTCGCGCGCGGCGGCCATGAAGGGCTGTGCGAGCAGCGCGGTGAGCGCGTCGCGCAGCGCGATGCGTTCGGGCGCCAGCACGAAGCGGCCGTCCTTGTCCTGCCACACCAGGCCGGGCTGCGCGCCGCCGAAGCGCAGGTTGAACTCGGCGCGGAATTTCTGGAAGGCGTCTTGCGCATGGCCGCGCACCGCGTCGGCAGACTCCTGCCCCAGCAGCCGGTTCTGTTCGATGCGCGCGATGGTGCGGTCGTAGGAGGCGCCCAGCACCAGCACCGGCTGGCGCATCCAGCCGCCCTTGCCCGATGCCACCAGGTCTTCCTGGTCCTTGATGGCGCCGATCACTTCGCGGTAGCTGGCCGTGGTGCGCGCGAAGGTGCCGTTGCCGGCGAGCGAAGGCATCAGCCGCGCCAGCGTTTGCTCCGACACCAGCAGCTCGTTGTTCGCGAACAGCCGCGCGTCGAGCTGCGCCGTGCCCTTGTCGAGCGCGCAGCGCAGCGCGGCCTGCACCGGCACCAGCGGAATCGACAGTGCATTGCCTTCGGCCGCCTGGCGGAAGTAGCGCAGGTTGCGGCTCAGGTCGGCGGGCAGTTCGGCGCCCAGCGCGTAGCGCACGGCCACGCGCAGGTCTTCGGCGTTGCCGGTCGATGGCTGGCGCAGTCGTTCCACCGCCTGCAGCGCGGCGTCGAGCTGCTCGGCCGAACCCAGGTAGCGCTGCAGCGCGCCGAACTCGGGCTGGTCTTCCACCAGCAGGCCGTTCTTGCGCGGCGCGTCACCGATGGTCTTGAAGCTCGGCGGCAGGCCGCAGCTCGCGCCGACGATGAATTCTCCGGTCGCCTCGTCCTGCTCCACGCCGCTGAGCTGGCTCACGCGGGCCATCAGCTCGCGCCGCAGCGTGCTCACCGCGATGTCGCCGAACTCGCGTTCGATGCGCTCGATCACCCGCTCGTTCAGGTCGTCGAAGGGCCGCCACGAGCCCGGCATGAAGAACGAGTAGGTGCCGTCGGTGCGCAGCCGCTCGTTCATGGCCAGCAGCGACAGCGCCTTGTTGCGGTACCAGGCGGTGGGAATGGCTTCGCCGCGCTGCTGGGCGCGCATGCGGTATTGCGCGTCGTGCTGCAGCTGCGAGAGCGCCGACACCAGCGTGCTGTTGTGCCGGTGCAGCTGCCATGTGGCCACCACCAGGCCGATGCCCCAGCCGCCGAGGAAGATCACCGCCGTCCAGCGCAGCGCGCGGTGCAGCACCGGGCGCGCCAGGGTCTGCGTGCGCGACGGCCGGGTGAGGCCGTATTCGAGAAAGATCTTCTTCTCGAACAGGTCGCGCAGGAACGCCGGCTGGCGCATCAGCTGCGCGATCAGGTCGCCGCCGATGGGCTCCAGGTCCTTGCGGCCGTAGGCGTCGTGCTCGGCGTCGATGGCCGCGACGGCCTGCGCCGATTCGCCGGCGTCGCCGGTCAGGTAGATGCCGCGGAAGAAGAAGGGCTCGTGATAGGCGCTCGGGCGCATCAGCTCGTCGACGTACAGCTGCAGCTGGCCGCGCAGCGCCTCGATGCGCGAAGGCAGCAGCAACTGCGGGCCGGCGCCCTGCGGCGCTGTGTCGGTGGCGAAGAGTTCGGCCGACACGTCGGACACCGAACGCACCACGGTGCCCACGGCCTCATCGACCCAGCCCGGCTGGTAGGTGGTCGACAGGTCGTAGGGCGACGACCAGCCCAGCATGCTTGCGCGCAGCGGCTCTGGCAGCGCGCGCGCGAAGGCGCTGAAGCCTTCGAGCTGCTCGGCGCCGGTGATCAGCACATACACCGCGAAGCGCATCGCGAAGCGGTTCTGCGCAAGCCACAGGCGGCGGTGCGCGAGCTTGGCGCGCTTGGAGAGTTCGAGCCGCCCGTCGGTGCTGTCGTCCAGCAGCAGCGCCGCCGGAATGGTGATGACCACCGAGTCGAACGGCCGCTGCGGCCGGTAGGCCCGGCACATGCCCAGGAACTCGTCCCATGGCTTCTCGGAGGCATCGTCGTCGTCGGGCGAGCCGAGGTAGGCGCCCTGGATGTCGATGACCACGCCGCGGTCGAAGAAGTGCCACGAGATGCCCTGCGTGGCCGCGGCCGAGGCCGACTCGGTGCTCAGCGCGCTGGCCACGCCCGACTGCTCGATGGGCAGCTGGCGGTGGTCGTCGCCCTCGTTGAGCAGCATGATCCATGGGATGCCGTAGCGGTCGGCGCGCGAGGCGATGTTGCCTTCGATCAACTCCACCGCCTGACGGAACGAACTGCGCAGCGAGTCGAAGCGGATGCGCGCGACCTTCGGGTCGCTCGACGGCTTGGCGTGCGAGCGGCGCGCGGCAAAGTACAGCACCATGCCGAGCACGAGCAGCACCACCAGCGTCAGCACCGCGATGGAAATGAGAAAGAGCTGGTCCGTCAGCATGGCGACGACCTCCTGGGGCTCGTTGATGGGCGCATGTCGTTCATCGCTGGTAGGCCCCCGATGCATCGACCGCGCCCGGCTGCAGCACCTGCCGCACCGGCCACGACTGCCACAGCCACAGCAGCTCCGACACCGCCAGCAGCGTGGCGGCGCTCAGCAGGAACAGCACCGTCCAGCGGCTCAGCGTGGGCAGCTTGCGCGGCGCGATGTGCGAGAGCGTGCTGGCATAGGCCCGCTCCGACACCACGCGGTCGCGGCCCGAGAAATCGGCCGGCCGCTGGTAGACGAACTGGAACAGCTCCTCGCGGTAGCCGAGCAGCCGCGCTTCCTCGCTGCTGCCGCGGTACTTGCCCTGGAAGCCCAGCGCCAGCGCAAACAGATACAGCCGCGCGATGTCTCGCTTGGAGGGCTCGCGGCCCGACAGCAGTTCTTCGATGCGGCTGAACACCAGGTCGCCCGCGATGTTGGTGCGGAAGAGGGAAGACTCCAGCAGGTGCGCGGTCCAGCGCTCGCGGCCGATCCACGGCGTGTGCAGCAGGATCTCGTCGGCCAGCGCGGCCTTCAGGTAGCGCGCGTCTGCCACGTTCTCCAGCTCGAAGCGGGTGCTGTCGCGGCGCGATTCGAGCGACTGAAGCTCCAGCAGGTTTTCCAGGTGGCGGGCCAGCGACTGCGCCACCAGGTCGGGGTCGGTCTCGCGCGAATCGGCGGTGCGGTCGCGGGCTTTCACGATCTCGTCGTAGAAGGCGCGGAACTGCTTGGTGATGTGGTCGTCGACCGCAAGGTCGGGAAGGGTGCGTGCCATTGTGGTCAGTCCTTGATGAACAGCACGACTTCCTGCGGAGGCTGCGCGGTGGCGCCTTCGTTGGCATTGGCAATCACCAGCAGTTCGCCGGGCACGGTCAGCGCCGCGCTGGTCTGGATGGCATAGAGCAGGTAGCCCGAGCCGGGGCGCAGGCCCAGTTCGTCGGCCGACTCGATGGAGCGGCGCACCGCGCCCAGCACGCGGCGCTCGCGCAGCGACGGATAGGCCGACTGCGAGCCGACGATGGCGCTGTCCATCCAGGCCAGCAGGTCCTTGTCGGACTGGCCGCGCAGGCCGACCACGATGCGCGCACCCGACAGCCATTGCGGCTGCAGCGTGGTCTCGAAGGCGCCGTGGCGGAAATCGAACTTGTGCTCGCGGTACTCCTGGCTCACTTCGGACACCGCGTCGCGCAGCGCCAGCAGCAGCGGCTGGAACACGAGCGAAGGGTTCGCATGGTCGTAGTCCATCGGCACCGGCGGCAGTCCGCCGGGCCGCAGCAGGCTCAGCGAGGCCAGCAGCGCGCACAGCGACCAGTACATCGGCAGCGGATGCAGGTGCGGCGTGCGCAGCACCGCCTCGGCATGTGGCAGGCCCGACAGCAGGCTGCGCAGCCGGTCTTTCAGCTCGAGGTGCGCGAGCCTGTCGTCCACGCGCGAGGAAGGCACGGCCGTCTGCTTCGCCACGAAGGCGGCCTTGCCGCGCAACTGGCCCAGCAGGCCGGACGCCGCCGTCCACAGCGGGTTGTCGCGCGCCACTTCCAACAGCGGCGGCTGCGCGTCGCCGAGCTTCACCACCTCGTTGTCCTTGAAGACCTGGCCCAGCCGCAGGTGCACGTGCGTGCCGGGCGGCACAGCGCCCGCGCTCAGCGCCAGGCGCGGCAGCATGCGCGGAATGTTCGCGGGCTCGGCGTCGGACACGGCGTCTTCCACCGGCGCGCCGGCCACCGAGCGAAAGCGCACGGTCGCGGAGCGGTGCCGCGCGGGGGCGGTCACGGGCAGCGTGAGGTAGATGTCGAGCGGCTCGTTGGCCAACTGCTCCTGGTGCGGCGCGAGCGAAAGCTCGAGCACGCCGTGTTCGGCCTCGGCGGCCGAGTACTGCACGGCGGTGCCGTCCGGCAGGATGGCTTCGAGCGCGAGCACGCGCAGCATGCCGGCGGGCAGCAGGCCGTGGTCGAACACCAGCCGGCGCACGCCCCAGCTGAAGGGCGCTGCGGCCAGCGTCTGCCAGGCCACGAGGGAATCCATGCGCGCGGAGAACTGCTGGAAGTGCTGCGGCGACAGCAGCATGCCTTCATGCCACTCGACGCGGTCGGTGATGGGGACGGTGTTCACTGTTGAAAGGTCCGGGTTGCTCAACGCGTGGTCGACACGTCGAAGCTTTGGATGTCGAAGCGGGCGATGACGGCGCCCTTGAGGTCTTCCACCCGCACGCGGTTGGCGCCGGGCGTGGTGTAGTTCGCGAAGACGAGCACGGCCGCCACGCGCGGCGAGCCGATGGCGCTGGCAGGCACGCGAATCGTCTGGCCCGGCACCAGCTCCCAGGAGAGGTACGACAGGCTCTGCGGGAAGGTCTTCTGCAGGTCGGCGCGCGCGCCGAACCACTTGGCGGCGGTGAGTTCGGTGACGCGGGCGAGCATGGCTTCGTCCAGCACCATCACCACGTCGACCGCCACCGGGCTGTTCTGGTTGGCGTTGGGCGCGGCAGACAGCGTGAGCTCGCTCCAGTCCACGCGCGTGCCCTTGGGAAAGAGGCTGCCGCATGCGGCCAGCTGCGCGAGCAGCAGCGCGGCGGCGATCCATCTGAAAAGAGTCGAAGTCCGGTTCATCGCGAAATTCCAGGGTTCGCCGCGGCGGAAGTCGCGTACGCGGCGGAGGGCTGGACGGCCTGCCGCGCACCCACGGCAATGCCCATCAGCAAGATCAGCAGGGAAGCCAGCACGCTGCAGCCGGCCAGCAGATAGACGTTGCCGCGCGTGAGCACGAAGCGCAGCGGCTGCGCGGGCGCCGCGTGGGCGGCGGGCGCGGCCACGCGCTCAGACGGCAGGCCGGCCGACACGATGGCGATGAGCGCGCAGCTGGCCAGCAGCGTGAGCAGGTTGCGCGGGCCTTCGCAGATCAGGTCGATGGCCAGGAACAGCGCCAGTGCGGCCTCGATGGGCAACTGCAGCAGCGACAGGACGATGCCCGCGTAGCCCACGTTGGTCAGGCTGTTGTTGCCGGCCGAAGCAAAGGCCGCCACCGTGGCGCCGGTGCCGATCATTCCGATGTCGGCCGCGCTCAGCGTGCGGTCGTACAGATTGGCCACGAACAGCGCCAGCAGCACGTAGTAGAGCGCCGAGCCCGCGCGCAGGAACACCGAGGCGGTGGGCACCACCAGCTCCACGATGCCGCGGCTGAAGCCCAGGCGCGCGCTCATCGCCTCGATGGTGTGCGGAATGCTGGCGGTGGTGCTCGACGACACCAGGCTCACCAGCATCGGCGTCTTCAGGTGCTGCAGCACCTCGACCAGCGGCTGGTTGCCGCGCCGGTGGATCACCGCGATGGCGGCCATGCCCAGCAGCGCCACCAGCACCACGAAGTGCAGCAGGAAGCCGCTCATGGCGCGGATCGTTACTGCGTCGGTCTGCGAGAACACATGCGCCGACATGCCGAAGGTCACCACCGGCAGCAGGATGTTGGCGCGCGCGATGATGAGTTCGAGCGTGCGGTAGATGCCCTCGAACATGTGGTTGAGCGCGTTGTGCTGCGTGCGCGCCAGCGCCGCGAAGGCCAGGCCGAACAGCAGCGCGCACGACAGGATGCCCAGCGAGCGTCCCTCCACCAGCACTCGGAAGAAGTTGTCGGGCAGCAGCGTGGCGCGCGGGCGCTCCACCGGCGTGGCCTGCACGCCGCTGTCGTACAGCCGCATTTCCATGTCGCCGCCGTCGCCGGCCTTCTGCACCAGTTCGCCGAGGTGCTCGCGCAGGTCGGCGTCGAGATGCGCGCCAGGCGAGTTGACCCAGCCCAGCGCCAGGCCCGTGCCCGCGCAGCTTGCCACCAGCAGCAGCGCCAGGCCCGCGATCATCGCGATGCGCCGCCCCGGAAAGGGCAGCCCCATGGTCTGGCGCAGGCCGAAGAAGGTGGCCACCACCAGCAGCGGAATGGCCGCCATGCTCACGATCGACAGGTACACCTGCGCCGCCGTGTACGCCACGTCGCCCAGCGCGGGCGCGTAGATGCCCGCGACGCCGCCTGCCGCCATGCACAGCAGCAGGGCGAGCAGGCTGTGGGACATGCGCGTCAGGAAACCCATGTCGGCTTGTTCCATCCCTTGTCGAGCGCGAAGGCGACCGTGGCGCGGGCCAGCTCCAGCGAGCTGTCGATCAGCGTGAGGGCGCTGTGCTCGGCGGCATGCGCGGCATGGGCTGCGATGGGCAGCTCGGTGCAGCCCATGATCACAGCCGTGGCACCGGTGGCGGCCAGTGCTTGCAGCGCAAGCTCGAAGGCGGCCGCGCCGGCCTGCACGTCGCCGGCCTTCACGGCGCGGATGCAGGCGTCCACATGGTCCTGGCCGGTCGCGGCATCGGGCACGAGGAAGTCGATGCCGCGCTCGCGCAGCGCCTCCTGGTAGAAGCCCGAGGCCAGCGCGCCGCGCGTGGCGAGCACCGCCACCCGCACCGCCCGGCCGGCTGGCGTCGTGGCGATGGCGGCCACGCACGACTGCGCGATGTGGATCACCGGCGCCCGGCTGTGCGCCACCATCTGCGCATACCAGTGGTGCGACGAGTTGCAGGGAATCGCGACCACGCCCACGCCGATGCTGTTGAGCACGTCGATGCCCGCGAGCAGCGCGGCCAGCGGGTCGGGCCCGGTGCCCAAAATGGCGCTGGAGCGGTCGGGCACGTGCGGCAGGTTGGCCACGATCACCGGCAGGTGCTCCTGGTCGCGCGTGGCGGGCGTGAGCTGGATGATCTTTTCCATGAAGTCCACCGTGGCCGATGGACCCATGCCGCCGAGAACGCCGATGCGTGACATGAGCGCGTGTTCCCTAGATCTTCAACGGCCGTGGGCACACCACCGCCACGGCCGCGGTGTTGCCGATGACCAGCACCAGCGTGCGCAGCATGTCGCACACCGGGTCCACTGCCAAGAACAGGATGAACGCCGCCTCGAAGGGCAGGCCCAGGTAGGTGCAGGTCATGCCGATGAGCGACACCGTCACCAGCCCCGTCATGCCCGCCGAGGCAAAGCCCGCGAGCACCGACGAGGTGAGCACGATGCCGATTTCCACCGGAGACAGCGAGCGCCCGTAGATCTGCGCGATGAAGAGCGTGGCGCACACGTAGTACACGACCGGCCCGATGCGCAGCAGCGACACCGTGAGCGGCACCAGCAGCTCCACCCGCGAGCGCGCGAAGCCCAGCCGCGTGACCAGGCTCTCGATCATGATCGGCATGCAGGTGGCGCTGCTGCGCGTGGCCAGCGCCAGCGCGAAGGGGCCGCGAAGCGCATTGAGCGTCTGCCCCAGTGTGCCGTTGGAGCGCTTCCAGATGATCACCGCGGCCACCGCCAGCAGCAGCACCGACACCACCAGGAAGGCCACCACGAAGGCGCCCATCGCACGCAGCGGCTCTATGCCCGTCTTGCCCAGCTGCGCCGCGCTCATGCAGAACAGCACCACCGGCAGCGGAAAGCTCAGCCAGCGCATCAGCGTCTGGCAGGCGTGGTAGACCGTCTCCAGCGCCTGCGTCAGGCCGTCGGAGATGCGCGTGGGCACATGCCCCACCGCCAGGCCGAACAGCAGCGCGAACACCAGCGTCTTCAGCGTGTCGCCGTTGGCCAGCGCCGAGAAGATGTTGGCCGGCACCAGGCTCACCAGCAGGTCGGCGAAGCTGGCGGTCTTCTTCACTTCGTCGACGCCGCGCAGGTTCATGGCCGTGTCGCTGGCGCTCAGGTCGCCGCCGACGATCTGGCCGAAGGTCTGCATGGTGGTGCTCGGCAGGTTCTCGCCGGGGCGAAGAATCAGCAGCGTGGCCGCGCCGGCAATGGCCACGAAGGCCGAGAACGCCAGGAACACCAGCGCCACGCGGCCCAGCAGGCTGGCGGTGCCGCCGTCGCGGAACAGCCGCTGCAGGCTGAAGATCACGGCCGAGACCATGAAGGGCAGCGTGATCATCTTCAGCAGGTCGACGTAGATGTCGCCCACGAAGCCCAGCGTGGTTGCCAGCGCGGGTGCGAGCATGCCGAAGGCGACGCCGGCGCCCAGGCTGATGATCACGACCCAGGGGTTGAGGACGAAGGCGTAGAACTTGGAGGAATTCATGATGGGTGTGCGTGCGTTGCGGCGGCTCAGCGGTCGAGCGCCTGCAGCACTTTCTGGATGTCCAGCTTTTCGGTGCGCTGGGCGAGGAACTGGTTGACGTAGGCCAGCAGCGTGGTGTCGGTCACGGCCACGCCGATGCCCAGCGTGTCTTCCAGGTCCTTCAGCGTGACGGTGCGCAGCACCAGCGACACGGTGGGGTCGGCCTTGAGCACGCGCTTGACCTCGAACTCGTCGCGGTACGCGCTCACGATCTCGCCCTTGTGCAAAGCTGCGAGCACCTCGTTCCAGGTCGCGAATTCCTGAACCTTGGCGTGCGGGAAGTTGGTGCGCGCGTAGTCCGCGAAGGACGACTTCGCGATCACGCCGATGCTGCCGTCGAAGTTGCGGATGACCTCCGGAAGCGGCCGCCCGCGCGAGAGCTGCGCGAACTTCACGCGGTTCAGGATGAGCGAGTGGTTCAGCGTGAGATACGCGTCGCTGAAGGCGATGGTCTGCGTGCGCGCGAGCGTGCGAGAGAGCTTGCTGATGGCCAGGTCGGCCTGGCCGTTGGCCAGCAGGTCGACCACCGCGTTGAAGGTGCCGGCGTCGCGGTTGAAGCGCAGCTTGACGCCCAGCTCCTTGGCCAGCGACTGCGCCAGCCCCACTTCCAGCCCGGTCCACTGGCCGCTGTCGTCGAAGAAGAAGAACGGCGGCGTGTCGACCTTGAGCATGGCGACCACCAGTTCGCCGCGCATCACGATGCGCGCGATGTCGGGTGCCAGCAGCCGGCCGTCGGGCACGCGCACGAGGCCGTTGGTGAGCACCGGTGCAGGGGGCGCGGATGGCGCGTCGGCTGCGGGCGCCGCGGCGGCTGGCGCGGCGAGCGCCACCACCGGCGCTGCGGCGGCCGCAGCGGTGAGCACGCCCTGCGCCACGGGGCGCTCGCCCGCGGCACCGGCGGCGCTGCTCGCGCAGAGCCCGGCGAACGCCAGCAAGGCGGGAAGGGCAAGGCGCCGCAGCGCAACGTGCATGCCCATGAGTTGTCGTGTGTTGTTCGACATGCTTGGAATCACTTTGGTCATTGGGTGGGGGCGGCGGGAGCCGGCGCGGGCGAAGGCGAGGAAGAAGGCAGTGGCGCGGGCGCCGCGACGGCGGCAGCAGCGGGAGCGGAAGCGGGCGGAGGCGCCAGCAGCTTGCCGATCTCGATGCCCATCAGGAACAGGAGGACGCACAGCAGAACCAGGCAGGCTGCCGTGATGGCGACCATGCGGGAGCTCATCGTGAAAACGTATTGCGACATGGGGTGGGGCAGAGATAGGCGGTGACCGGTTCAGGGAACCATGGAAGTGAATTGCCCCGGCACGACGACCTGGATCACGCCGCCCCAGTTGCAGGCGAGCTTGGAGCTGTCCTGCAGGGCGGGCATGTTGCCCAGCAGCACCGTGGGCGAGCCCGGCGCCCACGGCGCGGCGGGCACCGGAATGCAGGGCATCGGCGTGAAGGCGCCGAGCGCGGCGGCCGTGGCGGCCGCCACCATCGGGTTCGCCATGCTGTTGCAGGTGCCGAAGGGCAGGATGTTGACGAAGGGCTTGTTGTCCATGATGGTGGCCGCTGGCACGCTGCTGGTGACCACGCCGGCCACCGGCAGCACGCAGAGGGAGGAAGGCGCGGCACCGAAGCTGCACTGCAGCGTGGCGCCCATGCACACATGCATTCCCATGGCTCAGCTCCCCCTCACGAGTTTTTCCAGGCTCTTCATGAAGCCCGGTGGCGCGGTGGTGGCCACCATCTCGCGGCCGGCGTCGTCGAAGCGGCGCGGGCTGCCCCAGGGCTTGCCCTGGCGGTAGGCGATTTCTTCCATCAGCTGGCCGTTGGGCCAGAAGCGCCGCAGCGGTCCGTGCAGCACGTTGGCCACGTAGGTGGACGACTGCGCCACGCCGCCGCCCGGCATGTAGTCGAGCACTTCGCCGTCGAGCAGGCCGGCGCGGTAGTTCTCGCGCCGCACCATGCGGCCTTCGTGGAAGTAGCGGGCCTCGCCGTCGAGCCGGCCGGCCACGTAGCGCAACCGCGCGGTGACGTCGCCCGACTCGGCATGGGACACGGCCTCGCCATGCAGCGCGCCGCGCACGTGCGTCTGCGTCTGCATCAGCTTGCCGCTGGGGTAGTAGCCGCGCGTCACGCCTTCGGCCACGCCGCCCACGCGCTGGGTTTCCTGCAGCAGCTGGCCGCGCTCGTCGAACAGGCGCATGGCGCCGTGCGGAAGGCCGGCCTGGTAGGCGGCATCCATTGCCGGCTTGCCCGGTGCCGAGAACACCTGCATCGGACCGTGCGGCACGTCGCCCAGGAAGGAAGCGCGCACCACCGTGCGGCCCGCATCGTCCAGGGCCTCGCGCACGACCGCATCGGGTGCGGATGGCAGAGACGAGGAAGAAGGAATGGCCATGGCGTTCAATTGATCTTCACCAGCCCGCCCTTGAGCGTGACCATGCCGCCGCCTTCGACGGCGTTCATGCCCGATGCCTTGCTGCTGATCGACGGCGCCTCGTTCGACAGCGAGGCCCCGCCCTTGGCCGACAGCGCCACGCCGGCTTCGGCCTTGAAGTTCACGCCCGCATTGGCGCCCAGGTCGGTGCCGGCCTTCAGGTCCAGCGTCTGGGCCGACTTGATCAGCAGCGTGCCCGTCACGTCGATCACCAGGTTGCCGGTGACCTTGAGCTCGTAGTTGCCCGTGACCGTCTGCGTGAAGTTGGCCTTGTTGTCGTGCGTCTCGTTGCCGGTGACTTCCAGTGCGCGCGTGCCCTTGACCGAGTGGGTCTCGTTGCCCGTGTCGACCTTGACGGTGCGATTGCCCTTGGTGACTGTGTGGAGCTCGTTGCCGGCCATCACCGTGGTGGTCAGGTCGTTCTCGATTTCCGCCAGCATGTCTTTCTGCGCATGCAGGTAGAACTGTTCGGAGTCCTTCTTGTCCTCGAAGCGCATCTCGTTGCCGGCTTCGCCGTTCTTGGTCGAGCGCGAGCGGATGGTGCTTTGCGTCGACATGCCCGGCAGGCTTACCGGCGTGGGATTCGTGCCGTTGTAGACGCTGCCCGAGACCAGCGGCCGGTCGGGGTCGCCGTCGACATAGCTCACGATCACCTCCTGCCCGATGCGCGGCAGGAAGAGGGCGCCCCAGCCCTTGCCGGCCCACATCTGCGAGACGCGGATCCAGCACGAACTCTTGTCGTCCTTCTTGCCCAGCTGGTCCCACGGAAACTGCACCTTGATGCGCCCGTGTTCGTCGGTCCAGATTTCTTCGCCGG
The DNA here is from genome assembly GCF_977011995.1 of Variovorax durovernensis. Classification (NCBI taxonomy): domain Bacteria; kingdom Pseudomonadati; phylum Pseudomonadota; class Betaproteobacteria; order Burkholderiales; family Comamonadaceae; genus Variovorax; species Variovorax durovernensis. The sequence goes on from NZ_CDRNCW010000001.1 coordinate 2,000,547, forward strand.
GGGGGCCCACCACCTGCGCCGTGTGGTTGCCCGCCACCACCGGCCGCGGCGTGAGGCGCTGCGGGCGGAACGGCAGGTCGGGCGGCAGTGTCTCGAAGCTGTTGCTGTAGTGCTCGCGTTCGGCATGGTGCTGCACGCTGTACACCACGTGCTCCACGTTGAAGTCCGCGCGCGGATGCTCCTGCAGCGTGAAGGTGGTGCCCGGCGTCAGGTAGTGGCAACGGCTGTCGCCGCGGCCCGACTGGCTGCCGGCCTGGCGCGCTTCCAGGCGGATGCGCGCGCGCGCAGCGCCGGCGGCGGCCGCCACGCGCGAGGGGTATTCGTAGTCGAGGCCCTGCCCGGCCTTGCCGTCCTGCTGCACCCGCAGGCTGGTGTCGGGCGTGAGGAAGTCGTAGTCGTCCACCGCCTGGGACTTGGTGACCAGCCGGGCGTCGGACTCGAAGCGGGTCACTGTGTGGGTGTGGGCCAGGCCTTCCGCGCCGCTGCGCAGCAGGAGGGTGTCGGCGTGGGGGCAGGGCGCGTACGCCACCTTGCTGTCGGCCAGCACGAGCTTGTGCTCGCCGTCCGCGAAGGTGAAGAAATAGAAGATGCCTTCTTCCTCCATCAGGCGGGAGACGAAGTCGAAGGCCGTCTCGTCGTAGCGCACGCAATACTCGCGCTTGGCATAGGTGCCGCCTAGCTGCGAGCTGTAGGCCACGTTGAATTCGGTGAACACCTTCTCCATGATCTCCACCGTGCTCAGGTTCTGGTAGATCACGCGGTCGCGGCCCAGCGTGAGCAGCCACATGCGCGGCACGAGCTCGAGCGAGTAGGTCGCGAAATCTCCGTGGCTGCCCAGGTACGAGAAGCGCGAGACGATGCCGTTGAAGAAGCGCATTTCTTTCCCGGGCCGCTGCATCGCCACAGTGGCCGAGGTGCCGATCAGGTCGGCGCCCTGCAGCGTGCTCAAGGGCGAACGCATGGTGAGCGAGCAGGCGAACAGCCGCGACATCCCCTCGGTGGCCTGGAAGGTGTCGAGCAGCAGGTCGTCCGGCCCGAGCACGGTCTTCACCGTGAGGAACGCGGCGTGCTGGGTGAAGCCTTCGCGCATGTTCATCTGTCAGCTCAGCGTTGCCGGCTCGAAGCTGAAGGCGAAGGCGCCGCCGCCGTCCGCGCCCATGTGCACGGCGGTGAACGCAGCGGCCATCGAGATGCGTTCAAGCACCTGGCGCGACAGCTCGGGCAGCACCGCATGGGCCAGGATGTGGTCGATGTTGCGAGCGCCGCTGTCCACCTCGGTGCAGCGCGCGGTAATGGCGTCTTCCACCTGCGCGTCCCAGGTGAAGGCGGCGTGGTGGTTCAGCGCGAAGCGCCGTGCCAGCTTGCCGAGCTTGAGGTTCACGATCGAGCGGATCTGCTCGTCGCCCAGGTGGTGGTAGGGCACCAGCGCCAGCCGGCCGAGGAATGCGGGGCTGAACTGCTTGAGCAGCTCGGGGCGCAGCCGCTCCACCAGCTCCTCGGGGTCGGGCCTGCGGCCGCCTTGCGAAGCCTGCGTGATCACGTCCTGCGCGGCGTTGGAAGTCAGCAGGATCAGCGTGTTCTTGAAGTCGATCTGCACGCCTTCGCCGTCTTCCATGGTGCCCTTGTCGAACACCTGGAAGAACAGCTCCAGCACGTCGGGGTGGGCCTTCTCCATTTCGTCGAGCAGCACCACGCTGTAGGGGCGTCGGCGCACGGCCTCGGTCAGCACGCCGCCGCGCCCGTAGCCCACGTAGCCTGGCGGCGCGCCCTTGAGGCTGGAGACGGTGTGCGCCTCCTGGAACTCCGACATGTTCACGGTGATGACGTTGCGCTCGCCGCCGTACAGCAGGTCGGCCAGCGCGAAGGCGGTCTCTGTCTTGCCCACACCGCTGGGCCCCACCAGCATGAACACGCCCACGGGCTTGCCCGGGTCGTCGAGGTCGGCGCGGAAGGTGCGCACGCGCCGCGCGATGGCGTCGAGCGCATCGTCTTGTCCGACCACGCGCTCGGCCAGCTTTTCCTTCAGGTTGAGCACCGTGTGCAGCTCGTCGGTCATCATCTTGCCGACCGGAATGCCGGTCCAGCCGGAGATGACTTCGGCCACCATCACGCCGTCGACGCACACGGGCACCATGGGCTCGTCGCTCTGCAACGCTTCCAGGCCCTTTTCGAGGCGGCGCAGCGCGGCGGTGAGTAGCGCGGGGTCGTTCTCCTCGTCGGGCGGCGGCGCGTCGTCGCGCAGGCTGTCGGCGATCTTGCGGCGCAGCGCGACGATTTCCATCACCGCGTGCTTCTCTTCATCGACCTTGTCGGACAGGCGCTTGTGCTTCTGGCGCAGCGTGTCGAGCCGCGCGGTGAGCGTGGCGATGGCGTCCTGATGGTCTCCGCCGGTGGCGGCTTCGTGGCGCAGCACGCGCAGTTCGCTCTCGCCCGAGGCGATGTCGCGCGCGGCGGATTCGAGCTCGGCCGGCAGCCCGTTCTGCCCGATGGCCACGCGCGCGCAGGCGGTGTCGAGCACGCTGATGGCCTTGTCGGGCAGCTGGCGTCCGGTGATGTAGCGGTGCGAGAGCTTGACGGCCTCGCGCACCGCGTCGTCGACGATCTCCACGCCGTGGTGCTTCTCCAGTGTCTCGACCATGCCGCGCAGCATGTCGATGGCCACTTCCTCGCTCGGCTCCTCGACCTTCACCACCTGGAAGCGCCGTGCCAGCGCAGGGTCGCGCTCCACGTATTTCTTGTACTCGGCCCAGGTGGTGGCGGCGATGGTGCGCAGTTCGCCGCGCGCGAGCGCAGGCTTGAGCAGGTTGGCCGCGTCGCCCTGGCCTTCGGCGCCGCCCGCGCCGATGAGCTGGTGCGCCTCGTCGATGAACAGAATCACCGGCGTGGGCGAGGCCTTGACCTCTGCGATGACCGACTTGAGCCGGTTCTCGAACTCGCCTTTCACCCCCGCGCCGGCCTGCAGCAGCGCCAAGTCGAGCGAGCGCACCGACACCTGGCGCAGCGCGGGCGGCACGTCGCCCTGCACCACGCGCTGCGCGAAGCCTTCGACCACGGCCGTCTTGCCGACGCCGGCCTCGCCGGTGAGGATGGGGTTGTTCTGGCGGCGGCGCAGCAGCACGTCGATGATCTGGCGGATCTCGCCGTCGCGGCCGCGAATGGGGTCGATCGCGCCGTCGCGCGCAAGCTGCGTCATGTCGACCGTGTACTGGTCGAGCGAGGGCGTCGCCGAGTTGCCGCGTCGCGCGGTGGGCATCTGCAGCGGCGCCGCGCCCGCATCCGCGAGCGATGGCGCGGCCGGCTGGTTCGGTGCGAGCGCCGAAGCTGTCGGCGCGGCGTTCAATGCCGAGGCTGCCGCGTCTTCCGGCGAGGACTGCAGCAGGCCCGCGAGTTCGTCGCGCAGCGCGCCGCGCGGAATCTGCAGCAGCGCCGGCGCGGCGTCGACGAGGCGCCCGCGCAGGCGGTCCACCTCCAGCAGCGCCAGCATCAGCGTGCCCGAGCGGATGTGCTGCTGGCCCAGCAGCATCGAGCTCATGAGCCAGGCTTCCTGGAACAGCGGCGCGAAGTCGGGCGCCAGGCTGGGCGTGCGGCCGTTGCCGCGCTTGAAGGTGTCGAGCGATTTCTGCAGCTGGGCCTGCACGGTGTCGGGCCGGATGCCGAAGCGGCCGAACACCAGCCGCAGGTCGGGCGCGTCGTTGTCCACCAGCTTCAGCAGCAGGTGTTCGAGGTCGACGTTGTAGTGCGTCTGCTGCACGCACAGCTCGGCCGCCTGTTCCATGGCGCGCTTGCATTCCGGGTTGAGCCGGCCGAGCAGGGTGCGGATGTCGATGTCCATGAGGAATATGAGGCTCAGGCGCCGGGCGCGTCGCCGGCGTCGCTGGTCAGGGTGTGTTGAACGGGGGGCAGCGCGCCCCGGAAAGAAGGGCTGGCAACCCACGAGGTCCAGCCCAGCCGCATCGGGTTCGCGGCGCCGAGCACGCTGCTGCGCGATTCGGCGGGCGCGAGTTGCAGCTCCATCTCTACCTTCAGGTCCTGCGGGATGAAGCGGCGCACCAGCCATTTGGCGAGCGCATGGTCGGCGCCCCGGGGCAGCAGGTCGCGCAGGCGCTGCTGGCTCAGGTTGCTGAAGGTGAGGCGAATGCCGGCGCCCTGGTCCCACACGCGCTTGCCGAGCACCGTGCCGCCGCCCAGCGGCGTGCGCATGTCCAGCCGCGCCGATGCATCGGGCTCCAGCGCCAGCCAGCGGCCGCGGAACTGCGTGCCCTGCACCTGCACGCCGAGGCGATCGCGCAGCAGCGCCAGCAGCGCGGTCATGCCGCGCGGCGCGCCGCCCAGCAGGCCGGCATGGCGCAGCCACAGGGCCGAGCCGTCGGGCGCGCGCACGCCGGAGCGCAGGCCGAGCGCGCTGGCGGCATCCAGCGTGGACGCCAGCGTCGAGCCGGAGGGCGACTGCGGATTGAGCGCCACATGGTGCTTGCGGCGACTGCGGTACAGGAAGGCCAGGAAGCGGTGGTTGAAGATGTCGAGAAAGTCGGCCGTCGCATGGTCGCGCCGCTGCCGGCGCTCCAGCAGCATCTCGGTGACGGGCATCGGCAGCGGGCCGCCGCTGCCGCCCAGCGAGAGCGCGGGCGTGGTGAGCGAGAAGGGCTCGCCGGTCGGCGCGTCGGTGTCGACCTCGCGCACGTCGCTGGCCTCGAAGGCCAGCGTGACGAAGGCATGCAGCCGCACTGCCTCGCGTTCGCGCGGGCCCTGCGAGCGGCCCACGGGCACTGCGTCGGGCGCGGCGCGCTCGAGCAGGCTGATGGCCTGGAACAGGTTGAAGTCCTGCGGGCGGGCGCTGAGTTCTTCGATCACAGCACGACCTGCCGGCCCGTCATCGGCGCCCATTGCTTGCGCACCTCGTCGCCGTCGCGCACCACGAGGCGCACGAAGGAGTTCATCGAGGTGTACATGGCGAAGAACCGCGCGAGCACGGCCGACATCATGAGAGGGGAGCCGCCGACGAAGGCGTCGTCCTCGAATTCGAGCGTGACTTGCGTGCCGCGGCAGTAGCCGCGCCAGGCCTCGGTGCCCACGTGGGCGGTGACGCCGCGCGCCGAGAGCCCGGCAATGCCGAGAATCTGGGCGTGGTCGCGCCGGCTGTCGGAGGCGAACAGCGAAAGCATTTCGCGCAGCTGCTTGCGGCCGGTGGAGCCGTCCACCAGCGACTGGTGGTTGAGCGTGAGCAGCGACACCAGCCGCCACAGCGTCTCGCTGCCCAGCGGCGGGTCGCGCTGCGCGGTGGGCTCGTACAGGCAGCGCACGCTGGTGGGCTGCGACGGTCCTTCGGCCACCAGCCGCGCGCCCACCGGCACCTGCTCGGCCAGCCGGCGGTTGGTGCACAGCAGGTGCGCGTAGACCACGGGCTGCGCGGGCCGGCTGTGCGTCTTGCCCTGGTCGACGAAAGACAGGAAGACGTCGGTGCCGGGAATGTTCTGGCGCAGGCAGGGCTCGCGCCGCGCGGCCCAGAACACGGCGCCCTGCGCGCCGTCCACATGGCCGAGCGCGGCGAAGCCCGGCACGTTCACCGGCTTGTCTGCGTCCGGGTCGGAGGCGATCACCGAGATGATGGAATGCACCTCGGTGGTCGCGTCGCGCTGGCGGTCGGGCACCAGCATGTATTCGTAGTGGCGCTGGTCCATCACCAGCGGTTCGCTCACGCGCGGGAACAGGTTGACGATGGGCGTGCAGCCGAGCTGGAAGTTCTCGGCGTCCAGATGCCGCAGCGCGCGCGTGGGCCGGTCGAGCTGGAACACGAGGTCGCAGCGCTGCCCGCGGCCCAGGCGCGAGCGCAGGTGATGCAGGTCGAAGAAATGGAACTTGCGCGGAAACGCGAAGTACTCCTGCAGCAGGCCGTAGGCGGGCTGCGCGTTGGAGGGCTGCGGCAGCACCTCTTCGCCTTCGGCGAAGCCGACCTCGCGCCAGGCGTCGGGCGGCAGCATCCGCAGCGCGCCGCCTTCGGGCATCACGCCGACCGACTTCACGCCCGACACCAGCGCGTCGTACAGCGGCATGGTGAGCATCCAGTCGCCCTGCAGGTGGATGCGCAGGTTGTCGATCTCGAGTTCGGAGAAGTCGGTGCCGGCCTCGCATTCGAGCGTGAGGCGCAGCACGGCGTCGGTGTCGATGGCGGCATGCACGATGCGCAGCGGCCACAGCACGGTGTCCCAGGCGGTGCGGAAGCGGCATTCGCGCGATTGCGGGGCCTGGCCCGGCGCGTGCGAAGAGTGCGCATGCGCGGTGCGCGCATGCAGCATGGTGTGGCGCGGCACGGGAAAGCCGGACGTCACCTTGCCCTGTGCCGGGTCGAGCGCGAACTGCGCCACCGACATCGAGGGCAGCGGCTGCACCAGCGACGGACAGAGGTTGTCGAGCAGCGCATAGGCGACGTCGGGAAATTCCTGGTCGAGGTCGCGGTGCACGCGCGCGGAAAGAAAGGCGACCGATTCGATCAGCCGCTCGGTATGCGGGTCCAGCGATTCGCCGCCGTGCAGCGAGAGCCGGGAGGCGACCTTGGGGTAGCGCTGGGCGAAGTCCGCCCCCTGTCCCCGCAAATAGGACAGTTCGCGCTTGTAGTACTGCAGCAGGTCGCTGTGCTGGATGTCGGACACGTCAGGCGACTTTCATCAGGCTGTCCGGCGTGCCGAGCAGCATTTCGAAGTCGACGCGGCGCAGCGCGAGCCCGGCGCGCGCCTGCGCACCGATGCGCACCCGCGCGACTTCATGCCGGTTGGGCGTGGCGCTCAGCTGCACGCTCACGTCAGACAGGCGCGGCTCGTAGCGCTGCACCGCCTGGCGCAGCACGGCGGCCAGCTGCTGCAGGTCGGCGGCGTTCTGCGCGCTGAGCGAGGAGAAATCGGGAATGCCGTACTCCAGCACCGTGCCGCTGCCCTGCGCGTAGTCGGCAACCGACAGTGGCGAGCGCGTGTTGAACAGCTGGCGCAGCTCACGGCCGATGGAGTCCTGCACGGACTCCATCGTCTCCAGATGAACACCATGGGCGTGCTCGGGCAGCGCCGACGCCAGCCGGTCGAACAGGGGCAGGACGCCCCCTTTGACAAGTTCGGACACGGTGGGCGCCGGACGTCAGCGTCGGGCCGTCACGCGACCGCGGTGTTCTTCGACAGATCCCAGCCGAACGGTGCGACGCCTTCCTGGCCGCCTTCTTCCTTCTGCTTGGTGTATTCGACCTTGATGGCCGCGTAGTTCAGCGAGATGCTTTCCTGCGGCAGGTCGCCGCCGCTGGACACCGAGAAGCCGCTGAGGATCACGTCGGTCAGGGTCACGACCATCAGGGGCAGCAGGCCGCTCTTGTCTTCGCGCGGGAAGGTGATGATGGTGTCGCCTGCGAACACCTCGCCGCCGGCGAGCTTCTGCATCAGCTGGGGCGTGGCGGAGTCGGTGGTGCGGGTCACCGTGATTTCGGAGAAGCTGGGCTTGCCCGCGGTGCGCTCCTGGTTGGAGGTGCCCGAGGTCACGGCGAGGCCGGCGCCGAACTGGAAGCTCTGGACTTCCATTTCGTCCTTGTGGCCCTCGATCTGGGTCTGTCCGGTAACGCCGGGCATCTTGAGGTAGATAGGCATTTGAAAGCTCTTTCAGTCTGTCTGTAGGTAGACGTGGATGTCGGGTTGGTCAGGCGGCCGCGGCCGGCAGGTCGGCCACCAGGCGGATCGAGGCGGAGAGCTCCTCGAGCTGGAAGTGCGGCTTCAGGAAGGCGATGGCGCGGTACGAGCCCGGCTTGCCCGGCACTTCGGTCACGTCCACGCGGGCCTGGCTCAGCGGGTACTTGGCCTTCATGGCCTGCGGCGCCGAGGGGCTCACCAGCACGTAGTTGGCCACCCAGTTGTTCAGGTGCTTCTGCATGTCGGCCTGCGTCTGGAAGCTGCCGATCTTGTCGCGCACGATCACCTTCAGGTAATGCGCGAAACGCGAGGCGGCCAGGATGTAGGGCAGGCGGGCCGAGACGGCCGCATTGGCGTTGGCCGCGTCCTTGTCATACACCTTGGGCTTGTTCACGGTCTGGCCGCCGAAGAAGGCGGCGGTGTTCGAACCCTTGGAATTGACGATGGCGATGAAGCCGAGGTCGCTCAGTTCCTTCTCGCGGCGGTCGGTGATGGTCACTTCCGTCGGCGGCTTCAGGGCGATGTCGCCTTCGTCCGTCTTGTAGGCGTGGGCCACCATGCCGTCGACCTTGCCGCCGCCTTCGACGCCGCGGATGGCCGTGGTCCAGCCGTACAGCGAGTGCGCCTGCGTGATGCGAAGGCCCAGCTGGTAGGCCGCGTTGGCCCACAGGTACTTGCCGTGGTCGCTGCCGTCCACGTCTTCTTCGTAGTTGAAGTTCTCGACGGGGTTGGTCTTGGCGCCGTAGGGCAGGCGGGCCGCGTAGCTGGGCAGCACCAGCGACACGTAGCGCGAGTCTTCCGATTCGCGGAAGCTGCGCCACGAGGCGAGCTCGGCGCTCTCGAAGGTCTTGGACAGGTCGCGCGGAATGCCGAGTTCGGTGAACGACTTGAAGTCGAACAGCGCGGGCGCGGCGGCGGCGATGAAGGGTGCGTGCGCGGCGGCGGCCACGCGGGAGACGCGCTCCAGCAGGGCGATGTCCTGCGGGTGGCGGCCGAAGTAGTAGTCGCCGATCAGCAGCGAGTAGGGGTGGCCGCCGTAGGTGCCGTATTCCTCTTCGTAGATCTTCTTGAAGAGCACGCTGGTGTCGTGGTCGACGGCGGTCTCCAGGTCCTTCAGCAGGTCCTTCTTGCTCACGTTGAGCAGGCGCAGCTTCAGGTTGCTGCCGGTCTCGGTGCCGAACACCATGTCGCGCAGGCCGCGCCAGGAGCCTTCGAGGGCCTGGAACTCGGGGGCGTGCAGGATCGCGTTGAGCTGGTCGGTCAGCAGGCGGTCGATTTCCGCGACGCGCTCGTTGATCAGCGTGACCACGCCCTTGTCGGGGCTGGTCTTCATGCCTTCGTCGAGGATCTGCGAGGCGAGCTGACCGATCAGCTTCTTCGCGTAGGCGCCCTGCGAAGGCTCGGTCGTCATCTTGCCCTCGTAGACGATCTTGTCGAGCAGGCTCATGTCACTGGTCGTGACGGTGGTCGCTGCGCTGCCGGCTTCGGCGGCTTTGGATTTGTTGGCCATCTCTATCACCATTCAAGAATTGCCGGTTCGCGCCCGCGGGGCTGCGGCCGGCGTGGTTGATCACGCAGCCGGTGCTTCGGCTTCGGGGGACGTTTGGGTTTCCGCTGCGGCTGCCTGCGGGGCTGCTGCGGCGGGAGCGGCTTCGGCCTTGGCCTGGCTCTGGACGGCCTTGAGGTCTTCGGTGTTCTTCAGCACGTTCTCGAGCAGGTCGTCGAGTTCGTCGTTGCCGTCGAGCTTGGCCAGCAGGTCGCGCAGTTGCTGGCGGGCTTCGAGCAGCTTGGCCAGGCGGGGCACCTGGCTCACGATGGCTTCGGGGTGGAAGTCGCCGAATTCCTTGAAGTTCAGTTCGATCTTCAGGTTGCCGTCGCCCTTCATGGTGTCGGGCACCGACAGGTCGAGGCGGGGCGAGATGTTGCCGAGCACTTCGTCGAAGTTGTCGCGGTCGACTTCGACGAAGCGGCGCTCCTTGAGCTTCGGCAGGGGCTGCACCGGCTGGCCCGACAGGTCGGCCAGCAGGCCCACGACCAGCGGCAGCTCCTTCTTTTCGACGGCGTCGCCGATCTCGACGTCATAGGTGATCTGGACGCGCGGCGGGCGATTGCGGCCGACCCATTTTTGCAAGCTATTCGACATTTTTCGCTCTCAGAAAAGGTTGAATTGACAGGAACACACGTTGAAGTTTTCGGCGCCCTTCGCCCCGTTCGGCGGCGCGCTGTCCGTTGCCGTTACCGTCCCGGCATGCATCAAAGACGAACGGAAGATACAAATCGAGATATTTACTAACAATCCCCAGAATTAGGGAGGTAGCCTGTTTCAGAGAGACAAAGCTCAATAAAAACAAGGATGTAGTGCTGGAAAAGTTACATATATGAGAGCTTTGTCACATAAATAAGTGACCAAATGCTAGGCCGCCGGGGCGTGCGGCGCATCGGACCAAAGTCCAATGACAGCCACATGGAAGCGGCGCTATCGCGCGCGGGAGGAAATGGCGTGAAGCTGGTCGGCGACCTCTTTTGGGGCGGAAATTGGCCTGGGAGGCATTTCGCGTGCACCTGAAAGGGGTTTTGAGCCTCGAATTGGTTCATGAATCATGCAAAATGCAAGATTCGCATAAGGTTATGCACCAATTTGAAAAGAGAAGGACTGGAATGAAGCACGCATCCGTCGGGGGTTTCCTGGCACATGTCGCCCAACGCAACCCCGGACAGCCCGAGTACCTGCAAGCCGTGACCGAGGTCATGGAAAGCCTCTGGCCCTACATCGAGCAGCACCCGAAGTACACCGCCCACAGCCTGCTGGAGCGGCTGGTCGAACCCGAGCGGGTGGTGATGTTCCGCGTGTCCTGGGTCGACGACCACGGCGAGGTGCAGGTCAACCGGGGCTTCCGCATCCAGCACAGCCTGGCCATCGGCCCGTACAAGGGCGGCCTGCGCTTCCACCCGTCGGTGAACCTGTCGATCCTCAAGTTCCTGGCCTTCGAGCAGACCTTCAAGAACGCGCTGACCACGCTGCCCATGGGCGGCGGCAAGGGCGGCGCCGACTTCGACCCCAAGGGCAAGAGCCAGGGCGAGGTGATGCGCTTCTGCCAGGCATTCGTGAGCGAACTGTTCCGCCACATCGGCTCCGACACCGACGTGCCGGCAGGCGACGTGGGCGTGGGCGGCCGCGAGGTCGGCTTCATGGCCGGCATGGTCAAGAAGCTCACCAACCGCGCCGACTGCGTCTTCACCGGCAAGGGCCTGAGCTTCGGCGGCTCGCTGATCCGCCCCGAGGCCACCGGCTACGGCAACGTCTACTTCGCGCAGGAAATGCTCAAGCGCAAGGGCCGCGGCTTCGAGGGCATGCGGGTGAGCGTCTCGGGTGCCGGCAACGTCGCGCAGTACACCATCGAAAAGGCGATGGCGCTGGGCGCCAAGGTGGTGACGGTGTCGGATTCGAGCGGCACCGTGGTCGACGAGGACGGCTTCACGCCCGAGAAGCTCGCAGTGCTGATGGACGTCAAGAACCACCTCTACGGCCGCGTCAGCGACTATGCGCAGCGCACCGGCGCGCGCTTCGTAGCAGGCGCCACGCCGTGGCACGTGCCGGTCGACGTCGCGCTGCCGAGCGCCACGCAGAACGAACTCAACGAGGAAGACGCACGCGTGCTCGTGAAGAACGGCGTGGTCTGCGTGGCCGAAGGCGCCAACATGCCCTCGACCATGGACGCGGTGAAGGTGTTCGAAGGCCACGGCGTGCTGTACGCGCCGGGCAAGGCGAGCAACGCCGGCGGCGTGGCGACCTCGGGGCTGGAGATGAGCCAGAACGCCGCGCGCCTGTCATGGACGCGCGACGAGGTCGACGCCCGCCTGCTGCAGATCATGCAGGGCATCCACGAGTCGTGCCTGCACTACGGCGCGCGCAAGGACGGGAGCGTGAGCTACGTCGACGGCGCGAACATCGCCGGCTTCGTGCGCGTGGCCGACGCGATGCTGGCGCAGGGCGTGGTCTGACGCTACCCTGCCGGCCATGCGTCGGAAGTTGCTGCTTGTCTGTGCCGTTCTTGGGGCCGCGTTCGCCCCGGGCGTTCATGCCTCCGGGGGCACGGGCAGCTACGAACTGCCCTGGCGAACACGCGGCGAAGTGCTCGAGTACCGCTCCTGCGGCTGCGCCGATTCATGCTGGGTTGCGGAAGTGCGCAACACCCGCACCAAGGCCCTGAGGGGCCGGCTGCGCTGCGATTGCGAGCGCCTGTTCTACATGCCCGGCCCGCATGGGCCGGAGCGCGTGCAGGCGCAGAGCTGCGAATTCGCGGAGGGTGCTGCAGACAAGCCACAGGCCATCGCCAAGACGCTGGAGCGCCTCCTGCTCAGAGCTCGATGAATGCCGACGTGGCTTTGTTGAGTGCCAGCTTGCCCTTGGCGGTGATCGATTCCACTTGGGCCAGCTGACGGATGGCGCGCGCATCGGGTGCGCGGTCCGACGGGGGGATGAAGGCAGTTACCAGTTCGGCCGCACGCAGCACGCGCAACCTGTCGATGTCCGCGGGCGTGTGGATGACGTATGGCAATTTCTGCTCGGCGATAACCCGAAGAAATTCCATGGACATGAGCCGTCTCCTTTTGGGTTGAGGCGTTGACGGCACATTTTGCGCACAAACAATTAGCGTTGTCTAAACCCTGCGCCGCGCATGCCTTTCATCGCGTGTACCGAAGTGTTCCTTTGTTTCGGGGTGTGCGACGAAGGTGCCAGTTTGTTTCCGGCCTGCAACCGGTCGTCAGTTCGGCGCCTGTGCGGGCCACGTCGTGGTGTCGGGCATCACCAGATGCCAGCGCGCAGGATCGATGCCGTCGAAGGTCGCGCGGTAGCGCTCGCTGGTGCGGCCTTCGCCGGTCACGTCGCGGATCACGATGCTGTCGATGCGTGCCTGGTGCGCGCGAAAAACCTGCGCATAGATCTCGGGGTCGGCCTCGCCCGAGTCGCCCACCAGCACGAAGCGGCGCTGCGGAAACTCGGCCAGCAGCCGCTCGATGGTGCCGAGCTTGTGCGCGCGCGAATCCTCGTCGCCGGGAACCAGCGTGCGCCATGTCGTGCTCTCGCGCAGATGCATGCTGCCCACGGGAAAGCCGGCGCTGCGGATGAAATCCGAGAGCGCCGGGTAAAGCTGTATCGGGCTTGCCGAGAGATAGTGAAAGCGCGTGTCGGGCTTCTGCGCCAGCGCGCGATACCAGTCGGCCATGCGCGGCGCGGCCTCGAAGCGCCGTGCGAAGGTGTTGAGCAGCATCTCGCGCCGCTCGCGCACCTGCGTGCGCTTGATGGTGTCGTCGATGTCCGAGATGACCGACACGCCTTCTGCCGGCACCACCAGTGCTTCGCCCCGGAATCGGTGCAGCAGTTCGCCCGGCCCGGTCACGCCGTGGAAGCGCAGCCACTCGCGCGCCTCGCGCGGTGCGTCGATCACGATGCGCAGGTTGCTGCGCCCGTCCTTGCCCGAAGCCGGCATGGTGACGCGCGTGGGGCTGCCGTCGAAGACGACGTCGATGACCTTGTCTTCTTCCGACTCCGCGTGGAACAGCGCGGTGCGCTGGCTGAACCGCAGCCTGGCCGCCGGCGAGAGCTTGCGCAGGCTCAGGCCGAGGTAGCGGGCGAGTGCGGAGTCCAGGCCCCAGCGGTGCTCGCGCTCGAAGATCCATGCATGGATGTCGACCTCGAGCCGGCCGTCGGCGGTGGGGCGCGCCGTGCCGTTCATGAAGAGCGCTTCTTCGTCGGGCTCCAGCGGCTCCGCGGCCTGCAGGGTCTGCAGCGGGGCGAGGCCGGCCAGGAGGACCGCGCCTGCCATCAACGACCGGCGCCGCAAGTCCGGCGTGGCTGTCGTCGGATGCGAGGCGCCGTCGCTCATGTATTGCTGGTGGTGGCGCGTTCGTAGGTGACGAAGTCGAATGCGATGCCTTCCTTGGCGGAGACCTGCGATTCGCGCTGTGTCTCGCGCCATGCGGCCGCATCTAGCACGGGCGCGTGGGCGTCGCCTTCGTAGTCGCGCGCAAGCTCGGTGACGACCGCGCGTTGCGCCAGAGGCTCGGCCTCGGCATAGATCTGCGCGCCGCCGATGACCCAAACCTCGGCGGGCGAGGAGGCCTCGCAGAGCGCGAATGCATCGCGCAGGCTGCCCGCCTGCAGGGCGCCGTCGGCGCGCCAGTCGGCCTGCCGCGTCACCACGATGTTCTGCCGGCCCGGCAGCGGCCGGAAGCGCGGCGGCAGCGAGTCCCAGGTCTTGCGGCCCATGATCACGGGCGCGCCCGCTGTCTGCTGCTTGAAGTGCGCCATGTCCTCGGGCAGGTGCCAGGGGATGGTGTTGTTCGCGCCGATCACGCCGTTGGCGGCGCGCGCGAAGATGAGGTTGATGCGCGGCTTGCCCATGCCGTTCACACCGCCACAGGCGCCTTGATGGCTGCGTGGTGCTGGTAGTCCAGCACCTCGAAGTCCTCGTACTGGTAGTCGAAGATCGAATCAGGCTTGCGCTTGATGTGCAGCGTCGGGTACGGGTAGGGCGCGCGGCTCAGTTGCAGCGCCACCTGCTCGGCGTGGTTGCTGTAGATGTGGCAGTCGCCGCCGGTCCAGATGAAGTCGCCCACGTCGAGGTCGCACTGCTGCGCCACCATGTGCGTGAGCAGCGCGTAGCTCGCGATGTTGAATGGCACGCCCAGGAAGATGTCTGCGCTGCGCTGGTAGAGCTGGCAGCTGAGCTTGCCGCGCTCGCCTTCGGCCTGCGGGGGCGCCACGTAGAACTGGAAGAACGCGTGGCAGGGCATGAGCGCCATCTTCGACAGTTCGGCCACGTTCCATGCGCTCACGATGATGCGGCGCGAATCGGGGTTGGTCTTCAGCGTCTTGATGACGTCGGCGATCTGGTCGATGTGGCCGCCGTCGGGCGTGGGCCAGCTGCGCCATTGCACGCCGTACACCGGGCCCAGGTCGCCGTCTTCGCGCGCCCATTCGTCCCAGATGGTCACGCCGCGTTCCTTGAGCCAGTTGTTGTTGCTCGAGCCGGTCAGGAACCACAGCAGTTCCTGGATGATGGACTTCAGGTGCACCTTCTTGGTGGTGACCAGCGGGAAGCCCTCGTTCAGGTCGAAGCGCATCTGGTGGCCGAACACGCTCTTGGTGCCGGTGCCCGTGCGGTCGCTCTTGAACACGCCGTGGGTGTCCACGTGTCGCATGAAATCTTCGTACTGGGAGCGGACGGGGCGGGTAGGCGAGGTCATGTTGGGAATTTTACGGGGCGGCGCTAGCATTGGCCGATGACCGGTCATGACCACTCCCACGAACACAGCGAACTCGGCGAGATGGACCTGCGCGTGCGCGCGCTCGAAAGCGTGCTGGCGCAAAAGGGCTACATCGACCCCGCCGCGCTCGATGCGCTGATCGACACCTACCAGACCCGCATCGGCCCGCGCAACGGCGCGCGCGTGGTGGCGCGGGCCTGGGTCGATCCGGACTTTCGCGAATGGCTGCTGGCCGACGCCACCGCGGCCATCGCCTCGCTCGGCTACACGGGCCGGCAGGGCGAGCACATGGTCGCGGTCGAGAACACCGACGAACTGCATCACATGGTGGTCTGCACGCTGTGC
This sequence comes from Variovorax durovernensis, assembly GCF_977011995.1. Classification (NCBI taxonomy): domain Bacteria; kingdom Pseudomonadati; phylum Pseudomonadota; class Betaproteobacteria; order Burkholderiales; family Comamonadaceae; genus Variovorax; species Variovorax durovernensis. The sequence goes on from NZ_CDRNCW010000001.1 coordinate 2,015,822, forward strand.
AGCTGCTACCCGTGGCCGGTGCTGGGCCTGCCGCCCACCTGGTACAAGAGCGCGCCGTATCGCTCGCGGGTCGTCAAGGACCCGCGCGGCGTGCTCGCCGACTTCGGCGTGACGCTGCCCGGCAGCACACGCATCCGCGTCTGGGATTCGACTGCCGAGGTGCGCTACCTCGTGATTCCGCAGCGACCGCCGGGCACCGACGGGCTCGGCGAGGATGAACTGGCCGCGCTGGTCTCGCGCGATTCGATGATCGGCACGCGGCTGGTCGAGCCGCCTGCCAGGCAGGAGCACGCCGCATGAGCTACGTCACCAGGGCCGACCTGGGTGGGCTGCCGGGCTTCGGGCCGGTGACGCCCGAGCCCGAAGGCGAGTTGTTCCACGCGGCATGGGAGCCGCGCGCGCTGGCGCTCACGCTTGCCATGGGCGCCACAGGATCTTGGAACATCGATGCGAGCCGCGCCGTGCGCGAGACCTTGCCCGACTACCGCGACCTGAGCTACTACCAGATATGGCTTGGCGCGCTCGAACAGTTGATGCTGCAGCGCGGGCAGATTTTTCCGGACGAGATCGCGACCGGCGAGATGCGCCATGCGGCGGCGCCCGTCGCCCGTGTGCTGCAGGCGGCGAACGTGCCGGCCGTCCTGGCCAGGGGCTCGGCGACCGAACGGCCCGCGGCGGGACCGGCGCGCTTTGCAATCGGCCAGCCGGTGCGCATGCGCATGGGCAAGGTCGACCATCACACGCGGCTGCCCGGCTACGTGCAGGGCAAGCAGGGCGTGATCGCGCATCTGCATGGCGCGCACGTCTTCGCCGACGCCAATGCGCAGGGCCTGGGAGAGCAACCGCAGTGGCTGTACACCGTGGCTTTCGACGAAGCCGAACTTTGGGGCGACGAGGCCCCGCGCCAGAACCTCTCGGTGTCCGTCGATGCGTGGGAAAGCTACCTGGAGGCGGTCGCGTGAAGGGCGGCAACATGCCGCTGGCGCCCGGCATGCCTCGCGACGCCGACGGCCCGGTGTTCAGCGCGCCCTGGGAGGCGCAGGCCTTTGCAATGACCCTGGCTTTGCATGAAGGCGGCCTGTTCACCTGGCCCGAATGGGCCGAGGCATTGGCCGCGCAGATTTCAGCTGCGCAGGCCGCGGGTGACCCGGACACCGGCGAAACCTACTACCGCCACTGGCTCGCCGCGCTGGAGCATCTGGTCGCGCACAAGGGTGCCAGCTCCGGCGACGAACTTGCGCGCTACCGCCATGCGTGGGATCACGCGGCGGAGCGCACGCCGCACGGGCAGCCCATCGAACTGCGCGGCGAGGATTTTTCCTGACTAGACCCGGATCACGCGGCCGGGGTTGAGCGTGTTCTTGGGATCGAGCCCGCGCTTGATCGCACGCATCATCTCCAGCGCCACTGGCGACTTGTGCTTCTCCAGCTTGTCGACCTTCAATGAGCCAACACCGTGCTCGGCCGAGAACGAGCCGCCGAACTTCTCCACCGCGTCGTACACCAGCGTGTTGATGCGCTCTTCCTCGTTCTTCAGGAACGCCTTGGTGTCGATGTTCTCCGGCGCCTGCACGTTGTAGTGCAGGTTGCCGTCGCCCAGGTGCCCGAAGTTCACGAGGCGCACGCCCTCGATCTCCCGCTTCAGCAACGCATCGGTCTCTTCCACGAAAGCCGGAATGCGCGACACGGGGATCGAGATGTCGTGCTTGATGTTCAACCCTTCCTCGGCCTGCGCCAGCGGAATGCTCTCGCGGATGTGCCACAGCTGGTGGGCCTGTGCCAGGTTCTCGGCTACCACCGCGTCGGTGACGCAGCCGTCCTCGAAGGCGGTTTCCAGCAGCGCCTCGAAGCGCGCGCGGGCGTGGTCTTCGGATTCGCTGTCGGAATTTTCCAGCAGCACGCAGTACGGCACCGCCTCGTCCTTGATGAAGGGCACGCGCAGCTGCGGCATGTGCTTGTCGACCAGGCTCAGCGCGAACTTGCCCATCACCTCGAAACCGGTCAGGCCCGGGCCCAGGTGCTTGTGCGCCAGGCCCAGCAGCGTGACCGCATGGTCCAGCGAAGGCACCGCCGCCCAGGCCGTGAGCTGCGCAGCCGGCAGCGGATACAGCTTCATAGTCGCGGCGGTGATGATGCCCAGCGTGCCCTCGCTGCCGACGAACAAGTCGCGCAGGTCGTAGCCGGTGTTGTCCTTGCGCAGGCCGCTGGTGCCCTCCCAGATCTCGCCCTGGGGCGTGACCACTTCCAGCCCCAGGCAAAGTTCGCGCGTATTGCCGTAGCGGACCACCTGGGTGCCGCCGGCATTGGTGGCCAGGTTGCCGCCGATGGTGCAGCTGCCCTCCGCGGCCAGGCTCAGCGGGAACAGGAAGCCGGCCTTCTCGGCGGTTTCCTGCAGGGTCTGCAGGATGCAGCCGGCCTCCACCGTCATGGTGAGGTTGGCGGCGTCGATGGTGCGGATGGCGTTCAGGCGCTGCAGGCTCAGCACCACCTGGGTGCCGCTGTCGTCGGGGATGGAGCCGACCGCCAGGCCGGTGTTGCCGCCCTGCGGCACGATGGCCGCACCGGCGGCCGCACAGGCCTTGACCACGTCGGCCACCTGCTGCGTGTTGGCCGGGCGCACCACGGCCAGCGACTTGCCGCGTGCGCGCTTGCGCCAGTCCTGTTCGTAGGCGGTGAGGTCGCCTTCGTTGAGCACGTGCTGGGCGCCGACGATGGCGCGCAATTGTTCGATCAGGTTGGAAGAAGAAGTCATTGGGTGGAAGCCTCCAGTGGGCGCGCGGTGGCGGCAAGGGCCTTGGCGTGGCGCAGGCGCAGCCGCACATGCCATGCGCAGGCCGCGAAGAGCACGAGGCACAGCAGTACCTCGACCAGCGCGAGCACCTGGCCCACGCCGTTGGTGTCGCTCCATGCGCGCACCACGCCCTCGGTGAAATAAAGCCAGATCATCAGGCTGACCCAGCGGTAGGTGTACATGCGGTTCTTCCACAGGCCCGCGAGCGGAATGACCAGCGGCAGCACCTTCAGCGCCAGCAGCGAGCCACCGGGGCGCAACGGCGCCAGCCACAGCTCCCAGGCCAGGCCCAGCACGATGAGGCCGACGAGGCTGCCCACGGCGGCCCAGCGGGTCGCGCGAACGGAGGAGGGCGGGAGCGGCAAGTTGGCATTCATTGGCGGGATACCGCGGAACCGGCTTTGCCGGGCCGCTGGTATCGCCCCCGGTGAGGGGGTTGGCGCAGCGACACGAAGTGCGCGGAGACTGGGGGGAGAGTTCAACTCCTATGATACCGGCCATGAATCGTCGGCAGCTTTGGAGGGATCTTTCGCGTTTTCCGTGGCGCAACACCGCGGCAGTGTTGGGCGAGCGTTTCCGCGAAGACAAGCTCGGCCTCACGGCCAGCAGCCTCACCTTCACCACCACCATCGCGATGGTGCCGTTCTTCACGGTTGCGCTGGCGCTGTTCACCGTGTTCCCGATGTTCGCCAAGATGCAGGGCCGCCTGCAGCGCTGGCTGATCGAGAGCCTGATCCCGGACAACATCGCGCGCCAGGTGCTCGGCTACCTCAACCAGTTCGCGAGCAAGGCCAGCGGACTGGGCATCGCGGGCCTGATCGTGCTGCTGATCACTGCCATCGCGCTGATCCTCACCATCGACAAGACGCTCAACAACATCTGGCGCGTGCGCTCGCCGCGCCCGTTCGCGCAGCGGGTGCTGATCTACTGGGCCACCATCACGCTGGGGCCGCTGATTCTGGCGGTGAGCCTGTCGACCACGTCCTATGTGTTCTCGGCCTCGCGCGACGTGGTGGGCGGCACCATGGTCAAGCTGGCGTTCGACAGCCTCGAGTTCATGCTGCTCGCGGCCGGCATGGCCTCGCTCTACCACTACGTGCCCAACACCAACGTGCGCTGGTCGCATGCGTGGGCCGGCGGCATCTTCGTGGCGGCGGCCATCGAGATCGCCAAGCGCGTGCTGGGCTACTACCTGAGCCTGGTGCCGACTTATTCGGTGCTGTACGGCGCCTTCGCCACCTTCCCGATTCTGCTGGTGTGGATCTACGTGGCCTGGGTGATCGTGCTGCTGGGCGCGGTCATCGCGGCCTATTTGCCCAGCCTGCTGACGGGCGTGGCGCGGCGCGGCGGCACCGCCGGCTGGCCGCTGCAGCTGGCCATGGAATCGCTGCAGCACCTGGCCCGCGCGCGCGCCACGCCGGCCAAGGGCATGGGCGCGGCCGAACTGGTGACGCGCATGCGGGTCGACTCGCTGCAACTCGCGCCGGTGCTCGAGACACTGGTGGCGCTCGACTGGATCGCGCCGCTCGCTGAAGAGCCCGCCAACGAAGATCCGCGCTACGTGCTTCTTGCCGACCCCTCGACCCCCATCGAGCCGCTGCTGAAGGAACTGCTGATGCCCCGGGCCGAGCCGCTCGAAGACCTCTGGCAGAAGGGCCCGCTGCGCTCCCTGAGGCTGGGCGACGTGCTCCTGATCTAGTAGGGCTAGATCTTTACCCGGCCCAGCCAGATGTCGCGGTACATCGCCCAGTCGCCCATGAACGAATAGAGCGGCCGCTTGAACGAGGCAGGTTTGTTCTTCTCGAAGCCGAAGTGCCCGACCCATGCGAAGCCGTAGCCCGCCACCAGCCCGGCCAGCAGCCACAGCGGGTTGAGCGTGACCACCAGCGCCACCAGGCACAGCAGCGAGATCGTCGAGCCCGCGAAGTGCAATCGGCGGCAGGTGAGGTTGGCGTGCTCGGTCAGGTAGAAGGGGTAGAACTGCGCGAAGCTCTTGAATTGGCGCGGATCGACGGCAGATCCCGTGGCAGTCGTGGTGTTCATCGTGCGAGTCTCCTGTGACCCTGAAACCCGGTAAGGGAGGGCTTTGTCCATAATAGCCACGACCTTCCGGCCGCACCACCCCGGCCTTCCGATCACACCTTCGACGCATCAGCCTTGAGCGCCCTTCCAAGCACCCCAGAATCCGCCGAGCCCGCCAGCGATGCGCCGTGGGTCGTGTGCCTGTGCGCCGAATGGTGCGGCACCTGCCGCGACTACCGGCCGCTGCTCCAGCAGGTGGCGCGGGCGCACCCGGAGTTCCGCTTTGCGTGGGTCGACATCGAAGACCACGCCGACATCGCCGATGCCTTCGACGTGGAGACCTTCCCGACCCTGCTGGTGGCCGGTGAAGATGGCACCCGCTTCCTGGGCCCGCTGCTGCCGCACGCCGAAACGCTCTCGCGCATGCTCTCCGCGCTGCAGCCGCCCAAGCCCTCGAGCCTGGACGTCGACCTGCTGCTCGCGGTGCTGAACAAGAAGCCCGCCGTCTTCACGGTCTGACCGGAACCCTGCCCATGAAAATCCTGATCTTCGGCGCCACCGGCATGGTGGGGCAGGGCGTGCTGCGCGAGTGCCTGCTTGCGCCCGACGTCGAAAGCGTGGTGGCAGTGGGCCGCAGCGCCACCGGGCAGCAGCACCCGAAGCTGCGCGACCTGGTGCACAAGGACATGTACGACTACAGCGCCATCGAGCCGCAGCTGCAGGGCTTCGATGCCTGCTTCTTCTGCCTGGGCGTGTCGTCGGTCGGCATGAAGGAGCCGGAGTACAAGCGCATCACTTACGACCTGACGCTGGCCGCCGCCACCGTGCTCGCCAGGCTGAACCCCGGCATGACCTTCACCTACGTGACCGGCGCCGGCACCGACAGCAGCGAGCGCGGCAGCAGCATGTGGGCTCGCGTGAAGGGCGCGACCGAGAACGCCTTGCTGCGCCTGCCGTTCAAGGCGGCCTACATGTTCCGCCCCGGCATGATCCAGCCGCTGCACGGCGTGCGCTCGAAGACGCCGCTCTACGACGGCGCCATCCGCGTGCTCGGCCCGGTGCTCGGCCTGGCCTACCGGCTCTGGCCGAACCGGGTGACGACCACCGAGAAGGTCGGCCGCGCGATGCTGGCGGTGGCGCGCAACGGCGCGCCCAAGGTGGTGCTCGACCCGGCCGACATCAACGCGCTGGGCTGAGCCTTCTCAGGCCGGCCTGGCGGCGCCCGCGCGTGCCCGTCCGAGCTTGCGCCGGCCCGCGCTGGCGATCGCAGCCACCAGGTGCCCGACGAATTCCTGCGCCAGCGGCGGCAAGGTGCGGCCTTCGAGCGCCAGCACCTGCAACTGCCGCTGCTGCAGCGGCGCTTCCGCGAACGGCCGCGCCACCACGGTGCCCGCGTCGATCAGGTGCATCACCGTGAGGTGGCCCGACAGCATCACGTCGGGCGTGCGCAGCAGCGGCAGCAGCACCGACGAGAAATTGCTCACGAAGATCGCGTGGTAGCGCAGCCCCTGCAGGCTGCATGCCTGGTCGAACAGCTGGCGCGCGGTGACGCCCTTGTCTCCCACCGCCAGCGGGTAGCGCACCGCGTCGGCCACCGACACCACGCGCTGCCGTGCCAGGGGATGGTCGGGCCGCAGCACTGCGTACACCGGCGCGGTGGCCGTGTGCGCGATCGCCAGGCCGGGTTCCGGCGCCACCACGTATTTGACGGCGATGTCGGTCTCGCCGCGCGCCAGCAGCGCGCTCACGCCATCGGGCGAGCCCACGTGCAGTTCGAGCTGGCAGCCCGGGTGCGCCTGCTCGAAGCTGCGCATCACCAGCGGCATGAAGTGCCCAGCGAAGCCCTCGGTGCACGCCATGCGGATGCGCCGCGCCCCCTGGCCGCCGAGGTCGCGCACCTGCTCGACCACCTGTTCGATGTCGAGCTGCGCATTGCGCAGGTGCGCCGCCAGCCGCTCGCCTGCCGCCGTGAGCGCCATGCCGCGCGCATGCCGCTCGAACAGCGGCGTGCCCAGGCTGTCTTCGAGCTTGGCGATCTGCCTGCTCACCGCTGAAGACGCAACGTAGAGCCGCGCCGCCGCCTGGTTGACCGAACCGCTGCGCGCCACTTCGAGGAAGTGCCGCATCGGGATGCTGAGAAGCGGAAGGGTCATGTGCGCATGATGGGTATTGCCTTGAAGGCAATGGTAGCTTGCCAAAACGATGCTGGAAGCATCGGCCTTCAGGCCTTGTACTTGCTCCATCCCACGCAAGGACAAGGACACCCTTCATGCAACGCACCGACAGCCTGGCCGCTGCCACAGCCTATTTCGACGGCGGCGGCTTCTTCGCCGACCTCCAGCGCCGCGTCGCCTTTCGCACCGAAAGCGACACCGGCGCCGCCACGCCCGCGCTCGAGGCCTACCTGCGCGAAGAGATGATTCCGCCGCTCGCGGCGCTCGGCTTCGCCTGCGAGGTCGTCGCCAACCCGGTGCCCGGCGGGGGGCCTTTTCTCATCGCGCGGCGCATCGAGGACGCGTCCCTGCCCACGGTCATGACCTACGGCCACGGCGACGTGGTCAGCGGGCAGGACGCGCAGTGGGAAGAGGGCCTCGCACCGTGGGCGCTCACGGTGCGCGGCGAGCGCTGGTACGGACGCGGCACGGCCGACAACAAGGGCCAGCACAGCATCAACCTGGGTGGCCTCGCGGCCGCGCTCGAGGCCCGCGGCGGGCGCCTCGGCTACAACATGACGTGGCTCGTCGAGATGGGCGAGGAGGCCGCTTCTCCCGGCCTGCACGCGGTGTGCGCGCGTGAACGCGACAAGCTGCGCGCCGACCTGTTCATTGCGAGCGACGGCCCGCGCGTGAGCGCCATGCGGCCCACGTTGTTCCTGGGTTCGCGCGGCGCGGTCAACTTCAGCCTGCGGCTGCGCGCCCGGCCGCGCGGCTACCACTCGGGCAACTGGGGCGGCGTGCTGGTCAACCCTGGCACCGTGCTCAGCCATGCGGTGGCATCGCTGGTGGATGTGCGCGGCCGCATCCTCGTCGAGGCCCTGCGCCCGCCGCCGGTCACGCAGGCGGTGCGCGATGCGCTGGCCGACATCGCCATCGGCGGCGGCGCGGACGACCCCGCCGTCGACGAGGGCTGGGGCGAGCCCGGCCTGAGCCCGGCCGAACGGCTGGTGGCCTGGAACACCATCGAGGTGCTGGCGCTCGGCGCCGGCTCCGCCACGCGGCCGGTCAACGCGATTCCTTCCGAGGCCGTGGCGCATTGCCAGTTGCGTTTCGTGGTCGGCACGCCCTGGCAGGACCTGCGGCAGATCGTGCGCGCGCACCTCGATGCGCACGGGTTCGAGCAGGTCGAGGTGGCGATTACGCTGACCGGCGCGGCCACGCGGCTCGACGTGGAAAACCCGTGGGTCGGCTGGGCCCGGCAGTCCATCGAGCGCAGCAGCGGGCATCGCCTGGACCTGCTGCCCAACCTCGCGGGCTCGCTGCCCAACGACGTGTTCGCCGACCTGCTGGGCCTGCCGACGCTGTGGGTGCCACATTCGTACCCCGCCTGCGCGCAGCACGCGCCCAACGAGCACCTGCTCGCGCCGCTGGCCCGCGAAGGCCTGCAGATCATGGCCGGCCTGTACTGGGACCTGGGCGAGCCGGGGCTCGCGCCCTGGGCCGCCGGCCGGCTTCCGCAATCCGCTTCTTCCTTTTCCTGATACGCACCATGGATCTCGCCATCTCACGCCGCCGCTTCGGCCTGCTGCTTTCCGCTTCCGCCGCGCTGGGCACCCACGCGCCCGTGTTCGCCCAGGACGCCTGGCCCGACCGCCCCATCAAGCTCGTCGTACCCTTCCCGCCGGGCGGCGGCACCGACCTCGTGGCGCGTGCGATGGGGCAGGCGCTGTCGGAGCGGCTCGGGCAGCCCATCGTGGTCGACAACCGGCCCGGCGCCTCCACCATCATCGGAACCGACGCGGTCGCCAAGGCCGCGCCCGACGGCTACACGCTGCTGCTCTCGGGCTCGACCAGCTACAGCGTGAACCCGGCGCTGCGCGCGAAGCTGCCGTACGACCCGGTGCGCGACCTGGCGCCCATCGCCATCGTGGCGCGCACGCCGCTGGTGCTGGTGGTGGGCAAGGGCACGCCGTGGCATTCGGTGCCGGAGCTCATTGCGGCAGCCAAGGCCAAGCCCAAGAGCATCCGCTACGCCACCTTCGGCTCGGGCTCGGGGCCGCATCTCGCGGGCGAGTTGTTCGCGCTGGCGGCCGGCATCCAGCTGCAGGACATTCCATACAAGGGCAGCAGCCAGAGTTCGATGGCCGTGATCGGCGGCGAAATCGAAGTGGGCATCGACACCGTGGCGGCCGTGGCGCCGCATGTGCGCTCTGGCAAGCTGCGTGCGCTGGGCATCGTGGGGGCCACGCGCTCCAGCATGCTGCCCGAGGTGCGCACGCTCGCCGAGCAGGGCCTGCCCGATGCCACCTTCGATGCCTGGTACGGCTTTGCCGCGCCGGCGCGCACCCCGGCACCGGTGATCGACAAGCTGGCCCGCGCGGTCACGGCCACCATGGCCAATGCCTCGCTGCAGGCACAGTTGCGCGCGCAGGGCATGGAGCCGGTGGCCGTCGGCTCGGCCGCCTTCCGCACGCAGATGGAGGGCGAGATATCGCGCTACCGTGCGCTGGCGCACCGCGCGGGCATTGCCGCCGAGTAGGTAGGACAGTGGCGCGAACTCAGCCCCTCGGGCTGCACGGATGGATGGCATGGGGCAAACTGGAAATCTGTGGTTGCCTTTGTGGCGACAGGCCGGGCCGCTCGCCCGGCCCGATGCAGATCCCATGACTCAGCTTTCGTCCCGCACCCCTGGCGTCTTTCGCGCCCTGCACGTCCTTCGACGGTGGGGGCGGGGCGTGCTTCTGTGCCTGGCCGCGGTGTCGGGCGCCCATGCGCAAACGGCCGCCAAGGGCGACTGGCCGCAAAGGCCGATCCGCATGGTGGTGCCGTTCACGGCCGGCGGCGGCAGCGACATCGTGGCCCGTGCCTTCGCGCGCCCGCTGTCCGAGCAACTGGGCCAGCCGGTCTTCATCGACAACAGGCCTGGCGCGGCCACCGTCATCGGCACCCAGTACGTCGTGCGTTCGGTGCCTGACGGCCACACGCTGCTGCTGTCGGGCTCGACCAGCTTCAGCATCAACCCGGCGCTGCGCAAGAAGCTGCCTTACGACCCGACGCGCGACCTGGCGCCCATCGCCATCGTCGCGCGCAGCTCGCTCGCGCTCGTGGTGGGCAAGGACACGCCCTGGCATTCGCTGCCCGAGCTCATCGCGGCGGCCAAGGCCCACCCGGGGCGCATTCGCTATGGCACCTTCGGCCCGGGGTCGGGCCCGCACCTGGCGGGCGAGATGCTCGCAGCGGCTGCTGGCATCCGGCTGCAGGCCGTGCCGTACCGCAACACGGGCCAGCTTGCCGTGGCCCTGAGCGCCGGCGAAGTCGACCTGGGCATCGAGGTGGCAGGCGCGGTGGCGCCGCTCGTGAATGCGGGCCGGCTGCGTGCGCTGGCTGTGTTCGGCGCCGGACGCTCCGGTGCGCTGCCCGGGGTGCGCACCCTGGCGGAGCAAGGTTTGCCCGATGCCACGTTCGAAGCCTGGTTCGGGCTGGCCGCCCCGGCGCGCACGCCGGCGCCGGTGCTCGACGCGCTTTCCCGGGCGGTCACGCAGGCCGTGGACGACGCGGCCCTGCAGGCGAGCCTGCGCACGCAGGGCATGGAGCCCGTGGCGGTCGGCCCGGAGGCCTTCCGCAAGGAGGCTGCCAGCGAAATCTCGCGCTACCGCGTGCAGGCCGACCGCGCGGGCATCTCGCTGGACTGATGGACTGAGCCACCAGTGCTGCGGCTTCAGGCGGCAGGCGCCGCGTTCAGGAAGTCGCGCAGCGCGAACAGCGCCGCGTCGGGTGCCTCGCTCATGAGCGCATGGCCTGCGTGCACCGTCACCACCTTGGCGTTGCGGGCCTTGCCCACCAGCGCCTTGGTGGCGCGCGGCGGCGTCATCTGGTCGGCGTCGCCGAGCAGGAACAGCACCGGGCATTGCACCTTTTCCATCGCCGCTTCGCCGTTGGCGTAGTCGTTGCAGGCCTTGAAGCCGATGTGGAACACGTTGGCCTCGCGGTTGCTCGCGAGCACGCGGCGCATCAGCGCGCGCGAGCTGCCGTAGAGCCAGGTGCCCGGGCCGAGCGAGGAGGGCGGCGGCGCCAGCAGCGCATGCGAGAAGGTGTTGACCATCGCGATGGCGCGCTGCGGGTCGTTGAGCGCGCCGTCGAGCAGCGCGGGCGACACCGTCATCGGGTAGGCCGTGCCCACCATCGCCAGGTGCGACACGCGCCCGGGCGCGCGCGCCGCGGTCTCCAGCGCAATCAGCGAGCCGAAGCTGTGGCCGACCAGCGCGGCTTTCTCCACGCCCGCCGCGTCGAGCAGGGCGATGACGAACTGCGCCGCCTCTTCCACGCTGGCGGGCGGCGGGCCCTCGCTCTTGCAATGGCCGGGCAGGTCGACCGCCAGCACGTTCCAGCCGTGGTTGGCGAACCAGCGGGTCTGCAGGATCCAAACGCTGTGGTCGTTCAGCACGCCGTGGATGAACACGGCCGTGGGCTTGGCCGGGTCGAGCGGCTTGCCGCCGGTGTAGCAGTAGGTGCCGTGGCCGTTGACGATGTAGTTCATGTCAGGCACCCGCCTTTTCCGCCGCCTTCAGCGCGCGCTTGAGGTCGTCGATCAGGTCGGCCGGGTCCTCCAGGCCGATCGACAGGCGGATCGTGCCTTGCGAGATGCCCGCGCCGGCCAGCGCCTCGTCGGTCATGCGGAAGTGGGTGGTGCTGGCCGGGTGGATCACCAGGCTGCGGCAGTCGCCCACGTTGGCCAGGTGGCTGAACAGCTTGAGTGCCTCGATGAAGGCCTTGCCCTGCGCGCGGCTGCCCTTGATGTCGAAGCTGAACACCGCGCCGGCGCCGCGCGCGCCGTGGCGCAGCAGCTTCTGCGCGAGCGCGTGGCTCGGGTGCGACTCGATCAGCGGGTGTCCCACGCGCGACACGAACGGGTGCGCGGCCAGGAATTCGACCACCTTCTGCGTGTTGTCGATGTGGCGCTCCATGCGCAGCGGCAGCGTCTCGATGCCCTGCAGGATGAGCCAGGCCGTGTGCGGGCTCATCGACGCGCCGAAGTCGCGCAGGCCTTCGCGGCGCGCGCGCAGCAGGAAGGCGCCGACGGTGCTTTCCTCGCTGAACACCATGTTGTGGAAGCCGTCGTAGGCCTGCGTCAGCTCGGCGAACTTGCCCGCGCTGCCATCGGCAGCGCTTCGTGATGCCTTCTCCCAGTCGAAGCTGCCGCCGTCGACCACCACGCCGCCGATCACGGTGCCGTGGCCCGACAGGAACTTGGTGGCCGAGTGGTAGACCAGGTCGGCGCCCCAGTCGAAGGGCTTGATGAGGTAGGGCGAGGTGAGCGTGGAGTCGACCAGCAACGGCACGCCGGCTTCGTGGGCGATGTCGCTCACCGCCGGAATGTCGAGCACGTCGAGCCCGGGGTTGCCCACGGTTTCGCCGAAGAACAGCTTGGTCTCGGGCCGCACGGCGTTGCGCCAGCCGTCGAGGTCGCCGGGCTTGACGAAGGTGGTCTCGATGCCGAAGCGGCGCATCGTGTAGTGCAGCAGGTTCTGCGAGCCGCCGTACAGCGCCGTGCTGGCCACGATGTGCGAGCCCGCGCCCATCAGCGTGGCCACCGACAGGTGCAGCGCGGCCTGTCCGCTGGCCGTGGCGATGGCGCCGATGCCGCCTTCGAGCGCCGACACGCGTTGCTCCAGCACCGCGTTGGTCGGGTTGCTGATGCGCGAATAGACGTGGCCGGCGCGCTCCAGGTTGAACAGCGCGGCGGCGTGGTCGCTCGACTCGAAGACGAAGGAGGTGGTGAGGTGGATCGGCACGGCCCGCGCGCCGGTGGCGGGGTCGGGCGAGGCGCCGGCGTGCAGCGCGAGGGTGTCGAAACCGGGGTCGGAATAACCGGGCATGAAGGCCTTTCTGTGTCTGAGCGTTGTCTCCTGGCAATGCCCCGTTACGTCTGCAATTCATGCGTCCGCGACATGGGCGCTCAGGTCGGCGTCGATTGTGGGCTATATTCAAAAACGGCAGGCCCGCCCAGATACACCAGAGATAGCCGAGATTGAGTCCCGAGAGGAGCACACGATGAAAGTCAGCGACATCCTTCGCGTCAAGGGCAACACGCTCTTCACCATCACGCCAGACGACCCGCTGGCAGACGCCGCCAACACCATGGCGGAAAAGGACATCGGTTCGCTGGTGGTCATGGAGCACGGCGACCTGGTCGGCATGCTCACCTTCCGGGAAGTGATCGTCGCCATCGTCAACAACGGCGGCCAGGTCGGCACCACGCTGGTCCGCAAGGCCATGGACGACGCCCCCGTCACCTGCACCCTGGAAACCGACCTCGACGAAATCCGCCGCATCATGCTGGAGCGCCACGCGCGCTACATGCCCGTCATGGACAAGCGCATGCTGATGGGCGTGATCAGCTTCTACGACGTGGCCAAGGCCGTGGTGGACAGCCAGAACTTCGAGAACAAGATGCTCAAGGCCTACATCCGCGACTGGCCGGCGGAAGACGAAAAGGCCGGCTGATTCATTCGGGTGCCGGGCGCAACGCCGGTGCCATGCAAGAACACCGAGGAACCGGCTTCGCCGGGCCTCGGGTGTTGCCCCCGGCAGGGGGTAGGCGAAGCGGACACGAAGTGCCGCGCAGCCTGGGGGCGAGCCCCTATTCCTTGATGTTGGCGGTCTGCACGATCTTCTGGTTGCGCGCGTACTCGGCCTGCACGAACTTTCCGAACGACTCGGCCGTGCCGCTGCCCGGCAGCGCGCCCTGCTCCATCAGCTTGCTGCGAACGCCTTCTTCCTGCAGCACCGCATTGAGTTCGTGGTTGATCTGCGCGACCACCGCCGGCGGCGTTTTCGCGGGCGCGAAGATGCCGGTCCAGCTCACCATGTCGAAGCCCTTGAGGCCGGGCATCTCGTCGAAGGTAGGCACATTGGGCAGCGTGGGCAGCCGCTTGCTGCTGGTGATGCCGAGTGCCTTCAGGCGCTTGCCGTTCACGTGCGGGATGGCGCTGGTGCTCACCAGCATGGCCAGGTCGACCTGGTCGCCGATCACGTCGGTGGCAATCTGCGCGCCGCCGCGGTAGGGCACGTGGGTGACGAAGATGCCGCTGCGTTCCTTCAGCAGCTCCATGGCCAGCTGCAGCACCGTGCCCACGCCCGAGGTCGCGTAGTTGTATTTGCCGGGCTTGGCCTTCGCGAGCTTCACGAAGTCGGAGAAAGTCTGGACCTCCAGGCCGGGCCGCGCCACCAGCACCATCGGCGCGGTGTTGAGCAGGCCGACCGGCGCCAGGTCTTTGAGCGGGTCGAAGCGGAAAGCGGTCGGGTTGACCAGCTTGCCGATGGCGATGGCGCTGTCGGGGCCCACCACCAGCGTGTAGCCGTCGGGCGTGGCGTTCACCGCCTTGGCCACGCCGATGGCGCCGCCCGCGCCGCTCAGGTTCTCGATGATCACCGACTGCTTGAGCCGCTCGCCGAGCCGCTGGGCGACGAGCCGGGCGTTCACGTCCACGCTGCCGCCGGCGGTGTAGGGAACGATCAGCGTGATGGGCTTGGCCGTGGGCCAGGCCTGCGCGAGGGCCACGGTGGGGAGCGCCGCGCAGAGCGTGGCGGCAAGGAGCAGGCGGCGGGGCGTGTTCATGGCGGGGGTCATCCTTGGTGATCTTGGGAAGGGGTGGGCTCGTCGGCCAGGCGGGCGCGCAGCGTGTCGAACGCATCGCTCCACTGCGTGCGCCATTCGCGGCGCTGCGTGTCGTCGATCCATGCGCCGTCCAGGCCGTTGTGCATGAAGCCGCGCAGGTCGTCCAGGCCGAAGCCGAAGTCGCGCACCATCATCAGCCAGGTCTGCGTGGGCGTGACCTTGTGCAGCGTCGGGTCGTCGGTGTTGGGGTGTATGCGCAGGCCCAGGCCGGGCATCTTGCGGATCGGATGGTCCAGCGCCCAGCGCTCCGGCGGCAGCGTGCGCAGGTAGTAGGAGTTGGTGGGCACCACGGTGAAGATCACGCCGCGCTCGGCGCACTGGCGCGCGTAGTCGGGCTGGTCGACCACCGTGTAGCCGTGATCGATGCGGTCGACCTGCAGCACGTCGAGCGCGGTGCGCACGTTGGTCCAGGGCATGCCGAACTCGCCCGCATGCGCGGTGGTCTTGAGGCCGGCTTTCTTCGCGTCGGCATAGGCCTGGGTGAACAGCTCGGGCGGGCGGTCGTTCTCGCGGTAGTCGATGCCGATGCCGATCACCTCGTCGCAGCGGTGCGCCTTGACCCACTCCACCATTTCCACCGCGGCCTGCGGGCTGGCTTCGCGGTCGATGGCGGCGATGAGGCGGCCGGTGATGCCGAAATCCTGCTGCGCGTCGTGGATGGCGCGCACGATGGCCGCCTGCGCCATCGGATAGGCAATGCCCGATTCATGCACCGTGCCGGTGGGGTTCCAGAAGAACTCGGCATAGCGCACGTTGTGCGAGGCCGCGTCCTGCAGGTATTCGAGCGTGAGCTGGTAGAGGTCGCCAGCGCTGCGCACCAGCTGGGCGTCGAGCGCGCGCAGCACGCGCAGCACGCCGACCGGCTTTTCTCCGCGCGTGTAGAAGCCCTCGATCTCGTCGGCCGCCAGCGGCGCGCCGGCACGCAGGTTGAGCTGCTTGAAGGTCTCGTGGCGCACCGTGCCGAACAGGTGGCAGTGCAGCTCGGCCTTGGGCATGGCCCGCAGCATCGATTCCAGCGTGAAGGGGACGGGGGTGGGGCTGGTCATGCTGACCAGTCTAGTAATTGCCTCCTCATAAAGAAAATTTTGAATTTCTATAATTTGATTCACTGAATCAATAACCGAGGATGCGTCCATGGCCACCTTGCCCCTGCGTGCGCTCACGCTGCGCCAGCTGCAGTTCTTCTCGGTGCTGGTGGAAGAAGGCCAGTTCGGCCGCGCGGCCAAGCGGCTTTCCATCACGCAGCCGGCCCTGAGCAACGCCATCAAGCAGATGGAAAAACTGCTGGGCGCCGAGCTGCTGACCCGCTCCACCCACCGGCTGGAACTCACGCCCGTGGGCGCCGAGGTGCTGGCGCGCACCGATTTCCTGGTCAACACCTTCGATGTGGCGCTGCGCGACATCGAGAGCACGGTGCAGCGCGGCCGGGCCTTCGTGCGCGTGGGCGTCATTCCCTCGGCCAGCGCGCGCGTGGCGGCCGCGGCCAGCGAGTTCCTGCAGAGCGGCCAGCGCGAGGTGGAGCTTGCCTGGCGCGACGCACCGTCGAACACGCTGCTGGCCGAGTTGCGCAGCGGGCAGATCGACATGGCGGTGGCCGCCATCACCGAGCCACCGGGCGGCCTGACCTGCATCGACCTGTTCCGCGACCCGCTGGTGCTGGTGGTGCGGCGCGACCATGCGCTGGCGGCAGCCGGCGACGCGAACTGGGAGGCCATCGGCAAGGAGCGGCTGGTGCTGTTCGAAAGCGGCAGCATGCCCGCGCTGGGCAACCCTGCTCGCGCGCAGTTCGCGCAGGGCGCGGAGCCCTACCGCGTGAGCTATTCGGAGACGCTCTATGCGCTGGTGCGCAGCGGGCAGGCGCTGGGGCTGATGCCGCGCCTGTACACCTCTTCGCTGCGCGACCCCGAACTGGCCGTGGTGCCGCTGCTGAAGCCGCGCGTCGAGCGCCGCGTGGTGCTGGCCTACCTGCCGGGGCCGATGCGCAACGTGGTGGCGCAGGAGCTGATAGCGTTCCTGCGCGACAGGCTTCCGCAGGCCGGCGAGGCGACCGTGCGGCGCGTGAGCAAGGCGCCGCGCGCGCGGCGCTGAGCGCTTCAGGCCATCTGCGTCTCGCGCCGGAAGCGCTCCAGCGTCCAGCCCTCGCCGAGCAGGAACATGCGCGTGTGCAGCTCGGCGAGCGTGGCGCGCTCGACCTCGCGGCCGAGGTAGCTCAGCTGCTTGTTGCGCAAGTCGGCAAAGCCTGCCTCGCAGTGGCGCGACAGGCTCTGCCAGAGCGCATGCGCGCCCGGCGACTGCCGCGCGCCGCTCATGAGGCAGATGCCCCGGCCCAGCGCCCAGCGCCCAGCGGTACACGGCGGAGGCCAGCCCGCGCCGCTGGTAGGTCGGGTCGTACTGCGAATGCGGCGCGCGGATGTGGCGGTCGGCCCTGCGGTTCAGCTCGATCAGCCGGTTGAACACGGTGTAGCCGACCAGGCTGTCGCGGCGCGTGTCCTCGATGTAGACGTACAGCTCGCCGTCGGCCTCGCGAAAGCGTGCGCGCAGGCCGGGGTCGCCGAGCACGAGCTGCGGCATGTCGCGCAGGCGGTCGCCCATCGCGCGCATGCGTTCGTGCACCGGTGCCAGCGTGTCGACGGGCTTGGCCTTGCGCGGATCGACGTCGATGCGCAGCTCGGCCGGCCTGAAGCGCCACCAGACCGGCAGCATCGGAAGGAATGTCAGTGCCGGCGTCATGCCGCACCCCGCTGCGCCAGCGCCGCGGGGCGCTGGCCCTGGCGGGCCGCAAGCGCGCAGTGCGGCACCACCAGCACGTCGCCCGTGGACCAGCGCAGCACGCGCAGTGCCACGCTGCCGAAAAGAAAATCCATCAACGCGCAGCGCCTGCGCTTGCCCACCACCAGCAGATCGGCCTTCGAGTACTGCTGCTGCACGGCAGCCTGCCGCGCAGGGTCGCCGCGCCCTATCGACGACACCACGCGATTGCGGCGTGCGATCGACGCATCGGACAGCCACAGCATGCGTTCGCGCGCATGGCGGGCGCAGGCGTGGCGGTAGGCGTCGATCACGTGCGTTGACACGTCCGCGTAGCGCAGCTTGCCTTCGTGCATGGGCGTGAAGGCGTGGAACAGCTCGATGTCGGCCTGGCCGTCGAAGGCGCAGGCCAGGTCGACCAGGGGACGCGACTCCTCCATGAGATCGACGGCGACGAGGATGCGGCCATAGCCGCCTGCCCGCGCATCGAGCCGCGCCACCAGCACCGGCCGCCGCGTCGCCCGCACCAGCTGTTCGGCCGGTTGGCCGTGGAAGAAGGCCGCGAGCGAGCGGTCGGGCTCGTCGCCTATCACCACGAGGTCGCACCACTGCGCCTCGCGCGCGGCGCCGTCGAGGCGCCCGCGCGTGTCGTCGATCTTCTTGACGAGGATGCCGAAGCGCTCGGCCACCTCCAGGCACACGGCGCCCAGGCCGCTGGCCGCATCGGCATCCGCCGGGCCGGCGAAGGCGGCCGGCGCGTACATGATCTTCAGCAGCGCGCCGTGCGCCGCCGCGATGGAGGCCGCGCGCACCACCGTGCGCAGGCCGTGCGCCGACAGGTCCGTCACCGCCAGGATCGATTGGATGTTCATCGTCAGTGTTCTTTCCGCATGACAAAGCCAGCCGCAGGCCACGGCGAAGCGGCTGGCAGCGAGCAGGAGAATCAGCTGGGGAAAGCGCGGCGTGCCCGTGCGGGCGCGCTACCGCGCGGGGCTTGGGCCCGGCGGTCGATGAAAGGTGCTGAAGAAAGGGGAGGGAGGCTGACCGCCGGGCTCAGAGATCTGCGAGGGTCGGATGCGACCCTGCAGCCGTGCGCGCAGTGAAGACTGCGCGCGGCGTGCTGCGGATGAAAGCCTGGCGTTGCATGGGGCCCGAGTGTAGGAAGCCCCGCGCGCAAGGGCAAACAATGGCCTCACGCCCTTTGCCGGATTGGCGCGATGCCCCTCAGCCGTTCAGCTCGGCCGCCGCGTGGATGGTTTCGCGCACGCGCGGGTAGATCTGCGCGTTCCACTTGCTGCCGCTGAACACGCCGTAGTGCCCCACGCCAGCCTGCAGGTGATGTGCCTTGAGGTAGGGGCGGATGCCGGTGCATAGGTCTTGCGCCGCCACCGTCTGGCCCACGGCGCAGATGTCGTCGCGCTCGCCTTCCACCGTCAGCAGCGCGGTGCGGCGGATGGCGGCGGGGTTCACCGTGCGCTCGCCCACGGTGAGCTTGCCGCGCGGCAGGTCGTAGGTCTGGAACACGCGCTCCACCGTCTCCAGGTAGAACTCGGCCGGCAGGTCGTTCACGGCCAGGTACTCGTCGTAGAAGTTGCCGATGGTGCGGGCCTTGTCGATGTCGCCTTCTACCAGGTGGGTGTACATGTCCTGGAACTGCTTCTTGTGGCGCTCCGGGTTCATGCTCATGAAGGCCGACAGCTGCAGGAAGCCCGGGTACACGCGCCGCATGGCGCCCGCGTGCGGCCACGGTACATGGCTGATGAGGTTGCGCCGGAACCAGTCGATCGGCCGGTCGGTCGCGAGCTTGTTGACCGTGGTCGGGTTGATGCGGCAGTCGACCGGGCCGGCCATCAGCGTGAGGCTGCGCGGCGTGGCGGGGTTGTCGTCCTCGGCCATCAGCGCGGTGGCGGCCAGCGCGGCCACGCAGGGCTGGCAGACCGCCACCATGTGCACGCCCGGGCCCACGGCCTCCAGGAAGCGCATGAGCTGCAGCGTGTAGTCGTCCAGGCCGAAGCGGCCCTCCCAGAGCGGCACGTCGCGCGCGTTGTGCCAGTCTGTCAGGTACACGTCGTGGTCGCGCAGCAGCGTGCGCACGGTTTCGCGCAGCAGGGTCGCGAAATGGCCCGAGAGTGGTGCGACCAGGAGCACGGGCGGGTGCACCGCTTCGGTGTCTTTCCTGAAGTGCAGCAGGGTGCCGAAGGGCGAGACCAGGGTTTTTTCCTCGTGCACGGCCACTTCGGCGCCGTCGACCGGCACGCTGGCAATGCCGTAGGGCGGCCGCGTGTGGGTCAGCCGCATGCGCGAGAACACCTCGAACTGCGCGGCCATGCGCCGCAACATGGTGCGCTCGGTGCCGTCTTTCCACAGTGCCTGGCCCAGGTACTGCGCGGCGAGCCTGGCGGGCGACAGCATGTCGGCTTGGTTCTGGTAGGCCCGGTACAGCATGGCTTCGGTGCAGGCAAGTTGCGGGCCAGCCGTATGGCATGGCGCTTGCACGCAATGCAGCAACGCCCAAGGAGCTTCAAGATGGCCAAACCCGTTCTCACCATCAGCAGCAAGAACTACGGCGCGTGGTCGCTGCGCGGCTGGCTGATGTGCAGGCTGGCCGGGCTGGACTTCAGCGAGAAGGTCATTCCGCCCGACGACCCGGCCATGAAGGCCGAGATGCTGCTGCTGTCTTCGTCGATGCTGGTGCCCTCGCTGCAGCACGGCGGCGTGAAGGTGTGGGACACGCTGGCCATCGGCGAATACCTCAACGAGATCAAGCCCAAGGCCGGCCTGCTGCCCGACGACATCGCAGCCCGCGCCCACTGCCGCGCCATCTGCGGCGAGATGCATTCGGGCTTTTCGTCGATGCGCGGCGCGCTGCCGATGAACATCAAGGCCCATTTCAAGAACTTCAAGGTGTGGTCGCGCGCGCAGGCCGACATCGACCGCATCGTCGCCATCTGGCGCGAATGCTTCAAGGCCTATGGCGGCCCTTTCCTTTTCGGCAAGCAGCCGGGCATGGCCGACGCGATGTACGCGCCGGTGGTCACGCGCTTCCTGAGCTACGACGTGGCGCTGGACAGCGCGTGCGCTGCCTACTGCAAGCGGGTGATGGAGCTGCCGGCCATGAAGGAATGGGTGGCCGCGGCAAAACAGGAGCCCGAAGAAATCGACGAGCTCGACGCGGAGTTCTGACCGGCGGCACCCCTGCCTAGTGCCGGAACATCCGCAGGTCGAGCGCGCTTTCCTCGCCCAGCCACATGGCATGCGCCGTGTGGTCCGCGAAGTCGTCGCCGGTCACGCCGTGCACGAACACGTCGAGCCCGTTGCGGTTGGCTTCGAGCCAGCCGATGACCTGGTCGAACTCGGCGGCGTCGAAGGCGAGCTGGCAGCTCCAGTGCGGATGCGGGCCCACCAGCCGCTCGTGCATCCGGCCGACCACCACCATCAGTTCGTGGCCGGCGCGCTCGCAGAGACTGCGGGCCTGCGCCAGCGTGTCGGGTCCGAAGTAGACGTGGGCGTGGTACTGGGCGTAGAGGTTTTCGGGGCGGCGTGGCATGGTGCGCTCATTGTGGACCCACGCGCGGGTCCAGGTGAAAACGCCCGCTGTAGCGGAACACGTCGCCGAACCAGCGGTGGCGCAGCAGCATCTTCATGGTGAAGCGGTCGGCGTCCTGCGGGTCGGGCCGCTCTTCCACGTAGGCAGTGCCCAGGATGAGCCCGAGCGGCAGCGGAATGCGCAGCCCCGCCACGCGCCAGATGTAGCCCCGGTCGCGGAACACCACCGCGCCTTCTTCCGCGCTCACGGCCAGCCGCATGCCGATGCCGAAGCGCACGTACTCGATCACCTCGCTGCCCCGGCGCGCGTCGTGCTCCATGTGCGATCGGAAATGAAAGGGCGGCCTGCCCGGAAAGCGGAAGACGCGGTCCCAGTGGAGCGTGGCGTTGTCGGGGCGGCAGCGGTAGTGCACCTCGATCGGCACGTCCTTGCCCTGGTGCGGCACCAGCGCGCCGAACAGCCGGCCGAAGGGCATCAGCAGTGCGGCCCAGGGGGCGTGCCAGACCTCGCTCATGGAGCCGCGCACGCATACGTGGTCGTCGGAAAACGGCGCCATCGTGTAGTGGCGGCGGATGACGTCGCCGAGCCGCTCCCAGGCGGGGCCGAGCGCCTGCTGGAAGACCGGTGCGGTGGGCGGCATCGTCGTCATCCGGCCGCCGCCGCGCCGGCCGTGGCTTCGGCGCGTGCCTTGTAGAAGCGCAGGATGTTTTCCGAGGCGTCGGCCAGCAGCAGGTGCATGACGCGGTCCGCATACCAGTTGAAGCTGGTGCTCATGCGCCACGACACCGCAACGCGCAGCTCGGTGCCGCCGTCGCGCGGCGTCAGCGTGTAGGTAGCGTCGCGCAGGTCGAAGTACTGGCCGCCGATCATCACGTGATCGTCGAGCGCCCCGGCCGGGAAGGAGTCGGGCGAGAAGCGGAAGCGCCACTTCAGCAGGCGGTCGGGCTGCCACTCGGTGATGACTTCCTCGAAGTGCACGTTCTTCTGCCACTGCACCTGGCGCACGCGGCCCTCGGGCGTGTCGACCGTGACGCCCGACACCGGCATCGGCACGCCGATGCGGTAGGCCCAGGCGTCGCCGACTTCTGCGGGGCGGATGTCGCGCGCGGCGTTCAGCTCGTGCCACACGCGTTCGGCGGGCGCGGCGATGAAGAGCGTGCGCGATGTGTTCGACAGCCGGTCCGGGTTGGGCAACTGCGGCTCGATGGCGCCTAGCACCAGCGGCAGCATTGCGAAGCTGTAGATGGCCTGCTTCGGCCAGTTGGTGATGCGGCACACGATGCCCATCGCCAGTCCGCCGACGCTGCCCATCACCGCGAACAGCGGCACGATGACGATGGCGCAGATCAGCCCCTCGATGAACACCGCCAGCGTGCCGGCGACGAAGAGCGCGGTCGCCACCCACGGCGCCCAGAGGTAGTAGCCCCAGCTGCGGCGCTCGATGCGCTCGGCCATGTACACGGTGACGGCGCCGCACAGCGCGGGCACGAAGTACACGAAGGAGCCGAGCATCGGCGAGAAGCGCTGGCCCGGCCCGCCGCTGAAAACGATGCGAAGCACCAGCGCGATGGCCGCGCCCGCCAGCATCGGCCAGAACCACGCGAAGGGCATGGCGCCTCGGGACTGGGGCGGCAGTTCGTCGGGTGCGAGTTCGGCGAGCCGGCTTTCCTGGTTGTTGTCTTGCATGCGGAGCTTTCTGCTGGTTGTTTTTTCTCGTGTTCGCTCAGCCGGCACTGCGCGTGGCCGTGACCATGCAGTAGTCGAAGTCGCGCCAGAACATGCCCAGCGCCAGCGCGCAGTAGCTGGCCACGATGTGCTTGCGCCGCCACGGGCCGAGCTTGCCGCGCGCCTTCCAGAGTTCGGCCAGGGTGAAGCGCGTGGCCAGCACCGGAATGTGCAGCGCGCTGGGCGCGACACGCCAGCGCAGCGACCTGCACTCGATGTCCTCGAAGCCGTTGTCGCGCAGGGCGGCGATGAAGTCGTCTCGCACGGCCAGCGTGGGCACGGCCCAGCTGTCGGCCCACAGGCGGTGCAGCCAGCCGGCCGCGCGGCCGGGCTTGCGGCGCAGCAGGAAGCCGTCGGCCACTGCCAGCCGCGCGCCGGGCTTGAGCAGGCGCGCGGCCTCGCGGATGAAGTCGGCCTTGGCGGTGCCGTCGGCGTAGCAGGCGCTTTCCAGGGCCCAGGCGCCGTCGGCCTGCGCGGCGGGCAGGCCGGTGCGGGTGTAGTCGGCCTCCACGTGGGCCATGCGGTCGGCCACGCCCGCCGCGGCATCGAGCCTGGCGGCGATGCTGTTCTGCACTGCCACGTTGGTCACGGTGACTGCGTACAGCGACGGGTTGTCGCCCACCAGCGTGCGCGCGGTGGCGCCGGCGCCGCAGCCCATGTCGATCACGCAGCGGCGGGGCGTTGTGCCGGGTTGCGCATCGGCAAGCCGCAGCGCGCGGCCGACCACGCGGTTCATCTCGACCAGCATGCCTTCGCGCCGAAACGGGTTCAGCCCGGCGCGCCAGAAGCCGAAGTGCATGTTGTAGCTGGGGCTCCAGGCGCTGTAGTCGAACGCGACTTCGGTGAAGTAGACCTGGGTGTCTTCGGTGGTGATTGGGGCACCGGCCGATGCCTGTGCGGGCGCTTCGAGCGGCAGGCGGAAGTCGGGCTGGAAAACGGTAGGCATGGCTATTCCCTCGCGTGGTGTTTTTTCTTCAGAGGCGGCAGTTGCCGTCGTTGCAGGAAGGCGCGATGCGCCCCGCCAGCCGTGTCGCCAGCCAGCGCGGAATGCGGTAGCGGTTGCGCGCCAGCAGGGCGTAGGCGCGGTCGGCCAGCGGCGCGACCAATGGCAGGTCGAGCAGGCCGCCGCCGCTGGGCAGGCCCACCGCCGCCCGGCTTGCGCGGATGGCCGGCACGCCGACCAGCACCCGGCCCGTTGCGTCGACCACGTGGATCGCGGCCATCAGCGCGTCGCGCGGTGCCGGCCCGTCGCTGAACGAGGCCGGCGAGCAATCGACGAAGCGCAGCCGGCCCGCCGTGTCGTGCGCCCCCAGGTTGCCCATTTCGGCCGAGCAGATGGCGCAGCTTGCGTCGAAGTACACGGTCAGCGGATAGACGGGGAGGGCGGCTCGGCTCATGGCATCCTTTGTTCTCGATATTTCTGTCAAAACAGAAACAAATGGGCAAAAAAAGAGAGGGCTCAGATCATCGGCAGGCTGGCGTGATGGGCATCGGGATCTTCGTCCTTGCCGCCTTTGTCGCCGCGCACGAACTTCTGCACGCTGGCGCCCAGCGTGAGCACCTTGTCGAGCGTGCCGGGCGACAGCCGCAGCATTTCGTCGGCCCAGGTGGCGAGCTTGTTCATGAGGTCCATGGTGGAGCGGATGCGGTCCTGCGCATCGGGCGGCTCCTTCTGGAAATCGGGGCTCGAGACCAGTTCTCGCAGCACGCGGATGGTCGGGTCGAACTCGCGTTCCTTGCGCTCGCGCACCACGGTGCGAAACAGCTCCCACACGTCGACGCTAGTCTCGAAGTAGTCGCGGCGGTCGCCCAGCGTGTGGGTGACGCGCACGAGGTTCCAGGCCTGCAACTCCTTCAGGCTGTTGCTGACGTTGGAGCGCGCGACGCCGAGCGTTTCGGACAGTTCCTCGGCATGCATCGGCTTGCCGTGGGCGAAGAGCAGGGCGTGGATTTGCGAGACGGTGCGGTTGACGCCCCACATGGACCCCATTTCGCCCCAGTGCAGGACGAACTTGCGTTGAATGTCTGTGAGTTCCATGGCGCCGAGTTTAGGATTTACGAAATTTCTGTCAAGAGAGAAATGTAAAAAGCAGGCGGTCCTGAGGAAACGGTGAAATACTGTACAAATACACAGTAATTGCAGCCGAGGACCAGCCATGCCAGCAGCCCGCATCCCCATTCACGCCATCAAGGGCCGCGGCGCGGCCACGCAGCTCGCGCATCGTTTCTCCAAGGACGAGCGCAATGCCTTCGACGACGGCTGGGGCACGCTCGAAGAGGGCGTGGCCGAGGCCGAGGAGCTTGAGCCCATCGCCACCGAGGTGCGCTTCGAAGACGTCAAGTCGGCGCTCAACGAGAACGACTCGCCCGACATCTACTTCGACCGCTCGCTCAACCCCTACCGCGGATGCGAGCACGGATGCATCTACTGCTTCGCCCGGCCCACGCACAGCTACCTCAACCTGTCGCCCGGCCTCGACTTCGAGACCAAGCTGATCGCCAAGCGAAACATCGCCGACATGCTGCGTACGGAACTCGGGCGCAAGAGCTACCGGCCCAGCTACATCGCCATCGGCACCGCCACCGACTGCTACCAGCCCATCGAACGCGACTTGAGGCTCACCCGCTCGGTCATCGAACTGCTGCAGGAAGCGCGGCATCCGTTCGCGCTGGTCACCAAGTCGAGCGCCATCGAGCGCGACCTCGACGTGATCGCGCCGATGGCAGCCGACCATCTCGCGGCCGTGTACGTGACCGTGACCACGCTCGACGGCGAACTCGCCCGCAAGCTGGAGCCGCGCGCCGCCGCGCCGCACCGCCGGCTGCGCACCATCCGCACGCTGACCGAGGCGGGCGTGCCGGTGGGCGTGAGCGTGGCGCCGCAGATTCCCTTCGTGACCGAGGACATGGAACAGGTGCTCGAGGCCGCATGGGAGGCCGGCGCGCGCAGCGCCTTCTACACGGTGGTGAGGCTGCCGTGGGAGGTGGCGCCGCTCTTCAAGGAATGGCTGGCGCTGCACTACCCCCAACGCGCCGACCGCATCATGGCGCGCATCCACGAGATGCGCGGCGGCAAGGACTACGACGCCGACTTCGCCACGCGCATGAAGGGCTCGGGCCTGTGGGCCGACCTGATCCACCAGCGCTTCGAGAAGGCAACGAACCGCCTGGGCTACAACCGCGAGCGCATTCCGCTGGACATCACGGCGTTCCGGCCACCTGGTGCCGCGGGGCAGGGCAGCCTGTTCTGAACGGCGGCGGGGCTGCTTCGCGAATCCTCTACACGTAGCCCAGCGGCAGTGCCGTGGTCTGCTTCAGTTCCTGCATGGCGAAGCCGGAGCTGACGTCGTGCAGGTTCGTGCCCGAGATCAGTCGCTTGTAGACAGCGTCGTAGGCGGCGATGTCCGGCACCACCACGCGCAGCAGGTAGTCCACGTCGCCGCTCATCCGGTAGAACTCGACCACTTCCGGAATGGCATGGACCGTGGCCGTGAAGCGATCGAACCACTCCTGGGAGTGCGTGCTGGTCCGTACCGACACGAAGACCGTCACCGCCACGTTGACCTTGCGCGGGTCGAGCAGAGCCACCGAGCGCGTGATGACGCCCGCCTCCTTCAGCCGCTGGATGCGCCTCCAGCATGGCGTGGCGGACAGGCCCACCTGCTCGGCGATCTGGGCTACCTGCAGCTCGGCGTCTTGCTGCAGGAGATCAAGAATCTTGATATCTATGGAATCCAGTTTCATCAAATCTCTTTGAAAGAGTATTGGATTCCAATCTTATCGACATGGGCAGCACAAAACGCAAGCCGCTGCTCACCCCCGGCCGGCAGACTCCCCCAGGTGCGCGGCGCCGTCGCCCGCAACGCCTGCAACGCTTCTCCCCGGAATCACCTGAATGGACATCTACCTCGACGCCAACGCCACCACGCCCGTGCTGCCTCGCGCACGGGCCGCGGCACTTGCAGCCATGGCCGAAGACTTCGGCAACCCCAGCAGCGTCCACAGCACCGGGCTGAAGGCGCGCGCGCTGATGGATTCGGTGCGCTCCCGCGCGCGGCGCCTGCTGGGCGCTCCCACGGGCGACCTGCTCTTTCTCAGCGGCGCCACCGAGGGCATCCAGACTGCGGTGCTGTCGGCGTTGAGCTCGCTGCGCGGCCGCGAGGACGTCGACTGCCTGCTGTACGGCGCGACGGAGCACAAGGCGGTGCCGGAAGCGATCAGGCACTGGAACAAATTGCTGGGCCTGAACCTGCGCGTGCAGCCCATCCCGGTCGGCCGTGATGGCCGCCATGACCTGCAGTGGCTGCGCGCGCATGCCGGCCGGGCCGGGCTGGTCTGCACCATGGCCGCCAACAACGAGACCGGCGTCGTCAGCGACCTGGAAGGCATCGCCCAGGCGCTCGACGGGAGCCCGGCCCTGTGGATGGTGGACAGCGTGCAGGCATTGGGCAAGCTCGAGCTCCGGCTCGAGGCCCACCGCATCGACTACGCGCCGTTCTCGGGGCACAAGCTCTATGCCCCCAAGGGCATCGGCCTGCTGTATGTGCGCGCCGGCGCGCCGTTCACGCCGCTGATGGCTGGCGGCGGCCAGGAGGGCGCGCTGCGCTCGGGAACAGAGAACATGTCCGGCATCGCCGCGCTCGGCACGGTGCTGGAAGCGCTCGAGGACGGCCAGACCTTCCGGGACGGCCGCACGCTGGAGGCGTACCGCGACCGCATCGCCGCCGCGCTGAAGAATGCGTTCCCCGGGGTGGTGTTCAACGCGCCCTTCGAACTGAGCTTGCCGACGACCCTCAATTTCTCGGTGCCCGGCCTGGATTCGAAGCTCCTGCAGGACCTGTTCGACGCGGCCGACGTGCGGGTGAGCGGTGGCTCGGCCTGCGGCGCATCGAAGGCGCTGCCGAGCCATGTGCTGCAAGCCATGGGGTTGCCCGCCTGGCAGGCGGCCTCGGCCGTGCGCCTGTCGTTCGGGCCGGCCAGCGACGCGGCCTTCATCGACGAAGCCTGCGAACGGATCGGCTCCTGTGGCGCTTCGCTGCGCGCAAGCTGCCTGAACACCGCTGCCGACACCTCCCGCCCGGGCGACGCGCTCGACGGCCTGACCCGCTTCGTGGTCGGCGGTGCGTGCTGCTACCTCCTGGCCGATGCGGATAGCCGGCGCTGTGTCGTCATCGATCCGCTGCCCGAGTTGACCGGCCGCATCGCGCAACTGCTTCGCTGTCAGGACTACACGCTGGCCGCCGTGCTCGACACGCACAGCCATGGCGACCATGTTTCCTCGGTTGGCGAACTTCGCGCCGCACTGCCGGAACGCCTTCTTCAGCAAGGCGAGGTCGATGCGCTCGGCTGGCCCCTGGGCGTCGATGCCGTCTGCCTGGGCGCGCAGATGCTGACCCGGCTGGCAACCCCGGGGCACACCGCCGACTCGACCGCCTACCTGCTGCACGACGAGCAGCTGAAAATCCGCCTGGCATTCGTCGGCGACACGGTGATGCCCGGCGCCCTGGGGCGAAGCGATTTCGCGCAAAGTGCGCCGCTGGCATTCGGCCCTTCGCTGAAGAAGCTGGAGCAGGCCGCAGGCCCCCGCACGCTGCTGCTTCCGGCGCACGACTACGAAGACCGCTTCGCGAGCACCCTGGCCCGCGAATGCACGGCCCAGCCGCTGCTTGCGCAGGTGCTGTGCGGCGACATCGATGCGGAACGCTTCGCTTCGGCGAAGGCCGAAATGGAGAAAGACCTCGCGCTGACCGAATACCAGACCCTTGCCTGCGGCGCGCGGATCGACAGCGGCTGCGCCGGCGCGAGCCACGAGATGAACGCCACGCAAGCGCAACGGCTGCTGCTCGAACATCCGGGCCTGGTTGTGGTGGATGTGCGCGAGCCCTACGAGCAGCGCGTGAGCGAATCGTCGCCCTTCGGAACCGGCACCCACCGCGAGGCGGTGCCGCTGTCAGGGCTGCTCAATGCGCTGCCCGGCTGGCTGGCGCTGCCGGCCGGTGCGCCGGTGCTGTTCTACTGCCGAAGCGGCAATCGCAGTGCGCAGGCGGCCAAGGCCCTGCGTCGCCTCGGGCATGCGCAGGCATGGAGCCTGGCGGGTGGCCTCGCGCTGTGGTCCGCTGCGGGCGCCGTCGCGCAGCCGGGCGCGCTGATGCACTGAACAGGTCAACGCCACCTGTGGCGCGTGCCGCCCGAGCGGCGGTCGGCTTTTTCCTGAACCACGCCCATCGCGCTCAGTTCCTTGCCGCGCTGCTCGAGCCGGCGCAGGCATTCGAGAAAGATGTCGAGGTGCTCGGCGTCGATGCCGTCGAGCAGATCCATGTTGAGCCGGGCGATCCTCGGAAACAGGGCGTCGCACAACTCGCGGCCGGTGGCGCTCAGCCGCACGTGCACTTCGCGGCCGTCCTCGGGGTCGCGCCGCCGCTCCACCAGTTTTTTCTCTGAAAGGCTGCGCAGGCCGCGCGAGGTGCGCACGCGGTCGAGGTGCAGACGCTCGGCGAATGCCGAAGAGGTGATCTCGCCGATCTGCGCGAGCATGCCGATCATTCCCCACTCGCGATGCGTGATGCCGAAGCCGCCCTCGACGAGGCGGGTGGCCATGCCGCTGCCGGCGCGCACGGCGCGGGACAGCCGGTACAGAAGCAGATCGTCCAGGGAGCGCGGCGCTCGCAACGCGGCCGCATCGGGAAAGGCTTGCATGGTGGGAATCGGAACCGAATAAAAGTGAGAGGGCTGACCCACCTCCGCGGTGGGTGATGGATTAGATCAACTATTGATTGCTGCCTATAAACAATTGCAGCGATGGATATTGCCGCAGCGGCGGAGCGGTTTGCGGATTTTCTGTCCGGATTTCCGCCAATTCCAATATGTCAGCTTCTGCTCAGTTTGAATTCTGATTTTTCCGGAATTCGGGCGATTTGAATCGGCAATTTCAGTCGGACCGATTGCAAATTGATGATCGAGCGATAGCAATAATGAAATTGATGGAAGCAATGAATGGATTGCAGCCAATCACTCAATCAAGGAAGAACCCTGTGCTCGATTTGAACGAAGTCGCCATGTTTGTCCAGGTGGCACGCCTGGGCAGCTTTGCCGAGGCGGCCAGGCATCTGCGCATGCCGTCTGCCACCGTGAGCCGGCGCATCCAGCAGCTCGAGGCGCGCCTGGGCACGCGGCTGATGCAGCGCTCGACCCGCAAGCTCACGCTGACAAGCGCGGGCCAGACCTTTCACGAGCGCTGCGGCCCGGCGGTCGAGGAACTGATCGAGGCGGGGCAATCGCATGTCGCGGGCAGCCAGGAGCCGAGCGGCGCGATACGCGTGGCCGCCTCGGCGAGCTTCTTCGAATACTTCGACATGGGCTGGGTGTCCGCCTTCCTGGCCGGGCATCCGCTGGTGCAGCTCGACTTCGTGCTCAGCGACCTCCCGGCCGACCTCATCGCCGACCGCATCGACGTGGCGTTCCGCATCGGCCCCCTGGAAGATTCCAGCTATGTGGCGCGCAGGATCTTCGCCAGCTATGGCGGGCTTCTGGCCAGCCCGGCCTACCTGGCCGCGCGCGGCACGCCCTGCGACCTGAGCGAACTTGCCGGGCACGAATGCGTGACGCAGCCCCCGGACACCGGCAACTCCGCCGTCTGGCGCCTGCAGGGCCCCGACGGCGTGGAACAAGAGGTGCGTGTGCGCGGGCGCTTCACCAGCAATGTCCAGGTGGCCCTGCGCGAGGCGGCCTGCGCCGGCCTGGGCATCGTGGCGCTGCCGACGATCCTGACAGCCGCAGAGGTGGCCGCGGGGCGCCTGGTGCCGGTGCTGCCCAGGTACATGCGGGCGGGGCGGGGCCTGAGCGTCGTCTATCCCAGCCGCCAGCAGCGGCCGCTGGCCGTCTCTGCGTTCGTCGACATGGCGGTGGAAAAGCTCAGCCTGCGGGAGTGGACGCCGCCCTCGGTCGAGCAGATGCCCGGGACGTAGGTCGCACGGCAATTCATCCCTCCAATTGGCCAATGAAGCGTTGCAATTCGGCAGCTTGCACTGCATGAGCCACGTTGGGGCAATTCGCCTTGTTTTGGTGCGCATTGCCTGCCGGGGCAGCTTCGATTGCATCGAAAGTTGATCGGCTGAATCTCATCCTGTGCGCTAGCGGAAAGCGACAAAGGCCGTGAACAATTGTCACATGCGGTCTTTCGATGGACACGCGTTTCGGCAATCCAATTCTGCTTCGAAAGAAGTGGCTCCCGGATTGCCCTGAATTGGACGAGTTTTTCAAACGCGGAACCAATTCATTCATTTTCATCATTTCCCCGATCTTCGGGAATGGATGGTTTCTTGGCTACAGGAAGGAAAGCGGATGCGGACACGGTCTAGGAGCGCAGCGATGCAACTGGAAGGCGAGGGGCGCGTGCGCCGCTGCGCCGGCTTCACGCTGGTCGAGGTCATGGTCTTCATGGCTTTCATGGCCGTCGTCGCGGCGGGTGCGTTGCCCAACTGCAAGGACTACGTCCTGAACGGGCGGTTCGTCGACGGCGCAGATGGCCGGGCGGCCATGCGCGCCGACGTGGAGCGCCTTCATCAGGCCAACGCCGACCTGGCGAGCAGCCTCTTGCCCCGCTTGCCGAGCTTGCCGCGCCTGCCCGACTGGCGCGAACTACCGGGCGTGAACTGACATGGGCGCCCGGGACCGGAGATGGCGATGCTGAGACTCGGTGTCTACAAGTTGCCCGTTGCCGAAGTCATCGTGATCCGCACGATCGTCAGGCTGTCCGCGAACGATGGCGGCTTTGGCTGGCAGTTGGTAGACGCGCCGCCGTATGACGCGCTGCTGGTCGACGGCCCGGCCGTGGAGCATGAACACTCCACGGTGGCCGGCATGGCCGCTGCCGTGCTCAAGCTCACGCGCATGAATTCGGGCGACGGGCAGCCCGGCACGATGGAGCGGCCCATACGCGCCGACAGGCTGCAGGGTTGGCTCAGGAGCATCGAGCATGCCCTGCGCGAGACGCAGCCCGGCGGCCTCACGCTGGACGAGCAGACTGCCCTGGAGGTCGAGGTTTCCGATGCCGAGCGGTTCATGCTGCGGCGCTGGCCGCCGGCCATGCTGCTGCACAACGACCTCGACAACATCCGCATGGCGAGCCTGCTGGCGCGGCGGGCATTGAGTGCGAGCGAGCTGGCAGACATCAGCCAGCTTCCGTTCGCCCAGTGCGTTTCGTTCCTGCATGCGCTGAAGAAAGCCGGCGTGCTGGAGCTGCACGTGGAGCCGCCCATGCTGCCTCCGGTGCCGCTGCGCGAGGCGGCGATGCGCGGCGACTTCGCCCGAAGCCTCATCAACGGCATCCGTCGCCGGCTGGGCCTTTGAGTGCCATGAAGGAGTACAAGATCCTCATCACGGGCAGCGTCGGCGCCGGAAAGACGACAGCCATCGGGCGCGTGAGCGAAATCGCGCCGGTCATGACCGACGTGCCCAACTCCGACACGTCGATCGACAAGCAATTCACCACGGTGGGCCTCGACTTCGGCCAGCTCACGCTGGACAACGGCGACCGCGTCCGGCTGTTCGGCACGCCGGGGCAGGCCCGCTTCGACTTTCTCTGGAAGATCCTCGCCAGGAAGGCACTGGGCCTGATCGTCCTGACGGACAACTCGCGCCCCGACCCGCTGGACGACCTGTCGACCTACATGCAGGGCTTTGCCGGAGCCCTGTGGACGCTGCCTTGCGTCGTCGGCGTGGGGCGATTGCAGACACACCCCGTGCCGACCCTCGACGACTATGCGGAACGACTCACGGCCACGGGCCGGGTGATTCCGATTCTTGGCGTGGACGTGCGAAACAGGGCCGACGTGGTCCTGCTGATCGACACGCTGCTGATGCAACTCGAAGCCGACATGCGGGGGGAGACAGGGTGAGTTCCACACACGGTTTGTCCAGGACGGCCACGGCGCACGCGCAGCGCGAAGTGCAAAAGCTGGTCGACGAGCTGACGGGCGTGACGGCCGCCGTGGTTGCCACGCTGGACGGCTTCGACGTGGCTTGCGCGACCACCGGCGATGCCGACCCGGCCCGCTTGGCGGCCATGGGCAGCTCCATCGTGGCGATAGGCGGCGTCGTCTGCGACGAGGCCCGCCTCGGCCGCCGCGAGAGCGTGCTGGTGCTGACGGATTCGGGCTTCGCGGTGTTCCAGAGCGTGCACCGCCGCGACGCCGAACTCGTCATCAACGTGCTGGCCCGCGACAGCGCCGTCCCGGCGCTGGTGGCCTACCGCGCCGCCCAGCTTGCCAGGGCCCTCGCCGAGGCATAGCGCAACGGAGCAGATCTTCCCGCGCGTGTTTGCGTGGCGCGCGGGCTTCCTTGCGGTACGCAGCAACCCTTCCAACCATTCGACTGGAGAAAACTTGGCATCCATCAAGCAGACGCTCGACGACATCCTCACCATCGACGGCGCCATGTGCGCTGCCGTCGTCGACTCGGGCAGCGGCATGATCCTCGGCGCCGCGGGATCGGGGGTGGACATGGAAATCGCCGCCGCCGGCAACACGGAAGTCGTGCGCGCCAAGCTCAAGACCATGCGCGCGCTGGGCCTGAGCGACGTGATCGAGGACGTGCTGATCACGCTCGGCAAGCAGTACCACATCATCCGCCCCTCGGCATCGAAGGAGGGGGTCTTTCTCTACGTCGTGCTCGACAAGCAGCGCGCCAACCTCGCCCTGGCGCGCCGCAAGACGCAGGACGTGGACCAGGTGCTGGAATTCTGAAGAAGAGCGCTTCGCCGCTCAGCCAGCCCTTGCAGTGCGGTCGGTGCCGACGGCGGGGCACGACGATGCCGGGGCCCTGCCGGGCTCATCCGCGCCGCACCAGTCTCCACCCAGCGCCTTCACCAGGAACACCGCGGTCAGCAGCCGCTGTCCCCGCAGCTGCGCGGCCTGGCGTTCCACCGTCAGCAGCGACTGCTGGGCGGTGATCACGTCGAGGTAGGTCGACGCGCCGCCTTCATAACGGCTGGTGGCCATGTCCAGCACGCGGCGCGCGGCCGTCACGGCGGCCTGCGCCTGTGCGGTCGCGCTGTCGAGCGCGGAAAGGCCGGTGATGCCGTCTTCCACTTCCTGCATCGCGGTCAGCACGGTGCGGTGGTAGTTGCCCACGGTGACGTCGTAGCCGGCCTTCGCGAAATCAACGTTGGCACGGATGCGCCCGCCGTCGAACAGCACCTGCGTGGCCGACACGCCCACCGACCACAGCAGGCTCGGGCCGTTGAACAGCGTCTCGATCATCCGGCTGTCCACGCCCACGGTGGGCGAGATGAAGATGCTCGGGTAGAAGGCCGCGGTGGCGACGCCGATCTGCGCATTGGCGGCGGCCATCGCGCGTTCGGCCGAGGCCACGTCGGGCCGGCGCTGCAGGATCTCGGAGGGCACGCCCAGCGGCACGGCCGGCGGCCTGATCTCGCGCAGGTCCACCGGCAGCGAGAAGCTGGGCGCCGGCGTGCCGGTGAGCGTGGCCAGCGCATGCTCGTACTGCGAACGCTGCTTTCTCAGCACGTCGACTTGCGTCAGCGTGGTCTCCAGCAGCGCCTGCTGCTGCGCCACGTCCAGGCCCGACACCGCGCCCAGGTCGTGGCGCGCCGTCACCAGTTCGAGCGCGCGGCGCTGCAGCGCGATGGAGCGGGTGAGCACATCGAGTTCGACGTCGGTCGAGCGCAGGTTGAAGTAGCTGCTGGCCACGTCGGCGCTGAGCAGCAGCCGGGTGTTCTGCAGGTCGGCGGCCGATTGCTCCGCCGACGCCTTGGCACCCTCTACCGTGCGCTGCACGCGGCCGGCCAGGTCGACTTCGTAGCTCGCGTTGAGCGACAGCGCGAAGTCGTTCTGCACGGTCGTCGAATTGGGCGTCGAGTAGTTGGTGAGCGGGCGGTTCGCCGAGATCCTCAGGCGCGAGGCGCGGGTGCCGAGGCCGACCTGCGGATACTGGCCGGCCGCATTGGCCGCGAGCGTGGCGCGTGCCTGCGCCAGCCGCGCATTGGCGATGGCCAGCGTGGGACTGCCGGCCAGCGCCTGCTGCTGCAGCGCGTCGAGCTGCGGGTCGTCGAAGCGGCGCCACCATGGACCCTTGTCGGCTGCATCGCTCGGCGTGCTCACGCGCCAGGGTTCTTCGAGCTTCCAGCTGACGGGCAGCGGCGTGTCCGGCGTCTTGTAGTCGGGGCCGACCGCGCAGCCCGCCAGCAGCATGGCGGCCAGCAGCGCGAGCGGAGCGGACAGGCGCGGCGGCGTCACGCCGGGGCCTTCGGCGTCGGAGCCTTTGCCGGCGGCGCTTCGGGCGCCACCGCCACCACGTCGCCTTCGGCCAGCGAATCGGACGGGTTCAGCACCATGCGGTCGGTTTTCTCGAGGCCGTCGATCACCTCGACGTTCTCGCCATAGTTGCGGCCCAGCGTCACGGCGCGCAGGTTGACGCGGCCTTGTGCATCGACCACCGCGATGCGCGTGCCCTCGGCGCGGAACAGCAGCGCGTTCGACGGCACCGAGAGCGTGCGGCTCGCGGCCAGCGGCAGCGACACCTGCACGTAGGCGCCCGGCAGCAGCGCGCCGTCGCTGTTGGGCAGCGACACCTCGACCTGCATCATCCGCGTGGTCGTGTCGATGGAGCCGGCGGTGCGCGCCACCTGGCCTTTGAAGGTCTGGCCGCGCAGCTCGGCCTGCGTCACCACCACGGGCTGGCCGGTCTTCACCAACTGGGCGTAGGCCTGCGGCACGTTGATGTACACGCGCAGCGGATCGGTCTGCGCCAGCAGGAAAAGCGCGCGACCGGCACCGCCGCCCGCGCCCGCGTCGATGAGGTCGCCCACGTCCACGTTGCGCCGCATGATCACGCCCGCGAACGGCGCCACCACGCGCTTGAAGCCCTCGGTCTGCTTCAGCCGCTGCACGTTGGCGTCGGCTGCAGCCACGTTGGAGGTGGCCTGCGCCACTGCGCTGCGGCGTTCGTCCAGCTCCTGCTGCGAGACCACGTCCTTCTTGCGCAGCGCCTCCCAGCGGTCGGCGGTGCTGCGCGCCAGTTCCAGGCCTGAGGCGGCCTGTGCGCGCGCGGCCACGGCCTGCGACAGCTGCTGGTCGATTTCGGGCGTCTCGATTTCGGCGAGCAGCTCGCCCTTCTCGACGCGGCTGCCGATGTCCTTGGTCCAGCGCTTGAGGTAGCCGCTGGCGCGCGCCGAGATGGGCGACTGCACGAAGCCCTGCAGCGTGCCCGGCAGCGACAGCGTCTGGCCGGCGGTGGGCACGCGGGGCAGGGCGGTCTGCACGTACTGCTTCGCGCGCTCGGTCGTGCCCGCTTCGAGCGCGCGGGCGTTGGCGATGCGCACGAACACGGTGCGCGCCGCGCCTAGCCCCAGCAGCACGAGAACGATCAGCACCAGCCAGCGCGTGCGCCGCACGATCTGCCGGCGGCGCAGCAGTTCGCCGTCGCTGTCGCCGGTGGGATGGATGGTCAATGCCGCGTGGCGTTGCTCCGTCATGACCAGCTCGGCGCCGGGCCGCTCCCAAGGCGAGCTGCGGCCCCCTCGGGGGGCAGCGAATACACGAAGTGAATGAGCGTGGGGGTCAAGGCTTTAGTTCTCCTGGGGCGCTGCGCCCGCTGGCGGTTGATGCTGTGCTTCACGCGCCGCCTTGCGGCGAGCAAGCCGACTGTGCACCCCCGCGAACACGGCGGGTACGAAAAACAATGTCGACACCGTGGCAAAGACCAGGCCACCGATCACCGCGCGGCCCAGCGGCGCGTTCTGCTCGGCGCCTTCGCCCAGGCCCAGCGCCATCGGGATCATGCCGATGATCATTGCCAGCGCCGTCATCAGCACCGGCCGGATGCGGGTGGCGCCAGCTTCCAGCGCGGCCGACAGCGGCGGAATGCCCGCGTGCAGCCGCTCGCGCGCAAACGACACCAGCAGGATCGAGTTGGCCGTTGCCACGCCCATGGTCATGATCGCGCCCGTGAGCGCCGGCACGCTCAGCGTGGTGCCGGTGATGAACAGCATCCACGCGATGCCCGCCAGCGCGGCCGGCAGCGCGGTGATGATGATGGCCGCGTCCAGCCAGGACTGGAAGGTGACCACGATCAGCAGGTACACCAGCACGATGGCCATCGCCAGCCCCACGCCCAGCCCGATGAACGACGACTGCATGGTCTGCACCTGCCCGCGGATGTCGACCCGGCTGCCGCGCGAGAGCTTGGGCCGCATCTCGTCGACCAGCTTCTGCACCTTGGAGGCCACGCTGGCCAGGTCGGTGCCCTGCACGCTCACGTACACGTCGATCACCGGCGCGATGTTGTAGCGCGACATCACGGCCGGCTGCCGGTCGGCCTGCGTGCTCACGAGGTTGCCCAGCAACTGCTGCGAGCCGGGCCCGCCCGCGCCGCCGCTGGCGCCCACCGGAATGTTGAGCAGCGAATCGAGCGAATCGACCGTGTACTGCGGCGTCTGCACCGCGATGCTGTAGACCACGCCGTTGGCCGGGTTCAGCCAGAAGGCGGGCGCCGTCTGCGAGCTGCCCGACAGCGCGATGAGCACGTTCTGCCCCACGTTCGAGGCGGTCAGGCCGTATTGCTGCAGCCGCGTGCGGTCCATCTGCAGGCTCAGCGCTGGGCCGTCGAGCCGCTGGTGTACGTGGGCATCGACCGCACCGGGAATCTGCCGGATCGCCTTGGTCAGTTCGGCCGCGCGCGCCGCATTGCCGGCCATGTCGTTGCCGCTGAACTGCACGTCGATGGCCGCTGGCAGGCCGAAGTTTAGGATCTGCGTGACGATGTCCGCCGGCTGGAAGAAGAACTCGATGCCCGGAAAGCGCTTGGGCAGCTCGGCCCGCAGCAGCGACACGTGCTGTTCGGTCGGCTTGTGGCCCTCTTTCAGCGACAGCAGCAGCTCGCCGTCGAAGGTGCCGATGGTGCCGGCGTTGCTGTACGACAGGTTGATGCCGCTGTTGGGAATGCCGAGGTTGTCCAGGATGGTTTCGAGCTGGTCGGGCGGCACCAGCTCGCGGATGGCGGCTTCGACCTGGTCGGTGAGGCGTGCGGTTTCTTCGATGCGGGTGCCGGTTGGCGCGCGCAGGTGCAGGCGGATCTGGCCGGCATCGACGGTCGGGAAGAAGTCGCGGCCCAGCGCCGGGTAGAGCAGGCACGACAGCAGGCAGAAGCCGAGGAACAAGCCGATGAAGCCGGCGCGTTTTGAGAGCACCGCCGACAGCACCAGCGTGTAGGCACGGCGCACGCGCTCGAAGCGCTGGTCGAAGGCGCGGTACAGGCGCTGCAGCACGCTCTGCCTTGCGCCTCCGGCCGGCTGTTGCTGCGGGCCGTGCGAGCCGCCCATCAGCAGCATCACCAGCGTCGGCACCAGCGTGCGCGACAGCAGGTACGAGGCCAGCATGGCAAACACCACGGCTTCCGCCAGCGGCACGAACAGGAAGCGCGCCACGCCCGAGAGGAAGAACATCGGCACGAACACGATGCAGATGCACAGCGTGGAGACGAAGGCCGCCGAGCCGATCTCGCCCGCGCCGACCTCGATGGCCTCCTTCAGCGGCGTGCCCATGTGCAGGTGTCGCTCGATGTTCTCGATGGTCACGATCGCCTGGTCGACCAGGATGCCGACCGACAGCGCCAGCCCGCCCAGGGTCATGAGGTTGAGCGTTTCGCCCAGCGAATACAGCACCAGGATGGACGCCAGGATCGACAGCGGAATCGTCAGCCCGATGATCAGCGTGCTGCGCCAGTTGCCCAGGAACAGCAGCACCATCGCGGCGGTGAGTGCGGCGGCCAGGATGGCTTCGAACACCACGCCCTTCACGGCGGCCTTGACGAACACGGACTGGTCGAACAGCGGCGTGATCTTGATGTCTTCAGGCATCGTCTGCGCGGCGATGGGCAGCATGGCGCGGATGTTCGACACGATGTCCAGCGTGGAGGCTCCGCCGTTCTTCAGCACCGACAGCAGCACGCCGCGCACGCCGTCCTGGCGCACCACGTTGGTCTGCGGCGAGAAGCCGTCGCGCACATAGGCCACGTCGCGCAGGTAGGTGGTGGCGCCGTTCACCGTGCGGATCGGCAGGTCGTTCAGGCCCGCGATGGCGTCGGGCGAGCCGTTCATCTTCACGTTGTATTCGGTGGCGCCGAACTTGGCCGTGCCCGAGGGCAGGATCAGGTTCTGCGTGTTCACCGCGTTCACCACGTCGGCCGGCGAGAGGCCTCGCGCCTGCAGCGCCTGGGTGTCGAGGTCGACCGAGATCAGCCGGTTCTTGCCGCCGTAGGGAAAGGGAATGGCCGCGCCCGGCACCGTGATGAGCTGCGGGCGCAGCTGGTTGACGGTGGCGTCGAACAGGGAGTTTTCAGAGCGCGTGGGGCTCGACAGCGCCAGCTGGATCACCGGCACGCTGGAAGCCGAATACTTGATGACCAGCGGCGGCGTGATGCCCGGCGGCAGCTGCCGCACCTGCGCCTGCATCGAGGCCACCACCTGCGAGATCGCCATCTCGATGTTGGCCGTGGGCTGGAAGAACACCTTGATGATCGATACGCCCGCCAGCGACTGCGACTCGATGTGCTCGATGTCGCTCACAGTGGTGGTCAGGCCCCGCTCGACCTGGCCCGAGATGCGCTGCCCCATTTCCTGCGCCGGCAGGCCGGTGTAGTTCCAGATGACGCTGACCACCGGAATATTGATTTCCGGAAAGATGTCGGTGGCCATGCGCGCCAGGACAAAGGGCGTGGCCAGCACGATCAGCATCGCCATGACGATGAAGGTGTACGGACGACGCAACGCAAGCTGGACCATGGAGGGGGCTCTCTGCTTCCGACGGAAAAAGGTTTCGCATCATAAGGAAGTAGATTTAAGTTTGCTGGCCCAGTCGGGCCGGCTGTCGCGCTTTACCAAATGGCTACGTTGCCGGCGCTGACCACGGCGAATTCGGCGACGTGCGCCGTCTCGGGTGTGTCGCCGCGCACGTAGCGCGCCACGCCCATCTGCTGCTCGGCGCCGTCGACCACGGTGGTCGCGATGAGCGCCAGCTCGCGGTCGTAGTCGATGTGGGTCATGCGCCAGAGTTCGTCCGGCTGGGGCTTGCGCGGCGACAGCAGGCGGCGGTAGCCGGTTTCGTTCGACAGGCCCGCCACGAAGGCCGAGTGCATGGCGAGGCCTTTGGCACGGATCGGGCGGATGCGCACCGGCGTGCCGTCGGCGAGCCGCCAGTCTTCGGCCAGACGGGCGGGGTAGCCGTGGGGCGCCCGCGTTGCCATGGGTGCGTTTTGCCACGCACCCCACGGCAGGTCAACGAGACATGCCCTGCCTTTGCCTCAGGGGGCTTCAGGAGGCTTCAGGGCACCAGGAACGAATGCACCAGCGTCAGTTCGCCGGGTTTGCGCATCGGCACCCGGAAGACCTGCTGCTTTTCCTTGGGCGTGCCTTCGTCCTGCAGGATCGTCACTTGCGCGGTGATCACCGCGTCGCGCTGCTCGCCGGCGCCGAAGTAGTTGACGAACACGTGATAGGCCCCTTGCACCGGGCTGGGCGTGGCGAAGATCTCGGGGCCGAAGCCGGTGGTCACGTCCACGTCCAGCGCGCCGCCGTTGGGGGCCACGCGCGCGCCGTAGAACACATGCTGGCCGTCGGGCGACACCACGTGCAGGTCGAGGTCGGTGTTGTCGCTGTCCCAGCTCAGCACGATGCGCAGCTTGACGGGCACGCGGTTGGCCTGCGTCTCGTAGAACTGCGACCGCGCGACTTCGCCGTTGGGCGAGCGCACTTCCACGCCGTGGCTGCCGGAGCCGAAGGACCACGGCCGCGCGAAGTTGCCCTTCTCGTCGGTCAGCAGCGGAATGGCGATGCCGTCCACGATGAGGCGCGCGGGTGTGCGCGGGGCCGTGCCCTTCGGGTCGTTCGTCTTGGGCGTGGCGGCGATGCGGCCGCGGATCAGCGAAGCCTCGGAGCGGCCGTTGGCGTTGACGCTGCTTGCCGGGTAGTGCACTTCCTGCACGAAGTCCTGCTGCTGTGCCGGGGCGTTGCGCCAGCCGCCGCGCGGTGTGTCGAGCACCGTTTGGGCTTGCGCCGGCAGGCCGGCAAGCGCTGCGAGAAAGCCGATGGCGGCGAAGGCGGCGCGCTGCGCCAGTGAAGAGGTTTTCATGAGTCTGCCAGTTGCTGCGCAAGCCGTTCGATGAAGGTTTCGTCCTGCCCGTGGGGATGGTCGCGGAAGGCCAGGTGCAGGTATTCGTGGATGAGCGTGACGCGGCCCTCGCGGCTGTGCCACTCGCGCACCCGGATCACCAGGCGCCGTTGATCGGAATGCGGAACGCCCATGGCGAGCAGGCACACGCGCAGCGTGTCGTCGACCGGCTGGAAACCAGCCTGGGCGCGCAGCACCTGGCGCCAGCGGCGCTGGCGGTCGGCCAGCCATTGCTGGGCTTCGGGCACCGGCGTGCAGTCGGTCTCGGCCCGGAACGGCGCCAGCGCGCCGCGCGGGTAAGCGGTACGCAGGATGGCGCCGAAGGGCTGGCCCTCGCGCCCGGCAGCGACCGCGGCCTGCCACGACATGACGCCTGGCGAGGCCCGGTTGCTGTGATAGTTGACCGCCTGGCCGTCGATCACCAGGCCTTCGGTGAAGGCGGCCACGGCGCGCGCCGCGGCGGTCGGCGGATTCGGGCCGACGCGCTGCGTGCGGCTGTCGTCGGCGATCTGGCGGCAGCCTTCGGTCTCGCTGGCGTTCTGCAGCACGTAGCTGCGCGCCGCCACCGCGAGCGCGCGGGCGGCTTCGGTTTCGCGCGCGTCGCCTTCACGGTCGACCACGCGCGCCACGTAGTCCTCCAGCGGCAGGCGCGCGGCGATGCGCGGGCTGTCCGAGCCGTAGCGCAGCACCTGGGCCGGCACGGCTTCCATCACCAACTG
This sequence comes from Variovorax durovernensis, assembly GCF_977011995.1. Lineage (NCBI taxonomy): Bacteria > Pseudomonadati > Pseudomonadota > Betaproteobacteria > Burkholderiales > Comamonadaceae > Variovorax > Variovorax durovernensis. The sequence goes on from NZ_CDRNCW010000001.1 coordinate 2,057,390, forward strand.
CGAGCCGTTCTGGAAGGCGATGCGATAGCGCCCGCGCAACGGGCCGGCCGGCGCGGCGGCAGTGTTGCCCGGGAGCGCGCGCTGCACGCTGGCAATGGGGTAGCGCTGGAAGAAGTCGACGGCGACGCAAGGCTGCGCGGCTAGGGCCGCCGCGTCCGGCACAGGAGATGCCAGGCCGTGCGCTGCCCATTGCCCGGCCATCCATTTCGCCTGGGCGCGCAACGCGCTGCGGCTGGTGCCGGTGTCGCCGAACCAGAACGGGGTGCCGTCTGCCAGCCAGCCGGCCGCGCCGCCCACGGGCTGCGTGCCTTCCCGCCATGACCAGGTCTTGAAGCGCGGGCCGCCGCCCAGCGCGGCAAGCACCTCGTCATCGCGCACGGTAACGGGCTGCAGGGCCTGGCGCGCGGCCGTTCGGGCCGGCGCGGGAATCTGGCGCAGCGCGGACAGCAGGTCGGACACGGGCACGCGCGTCTCCGGCTTCATGGCGTCCAGCCGCTGCAGCCAGGCGGGGGCGTCGTTGTCGCGCCAGAAGCGCGTCCAGTCGGCGGCATTGACGCCGACGCGCGCGGGGTCGAAGTAGGGGCCGCAGGACTGGGCCAGTGCCTGCTCGCGGCCGATGCTGCCGCCCGGATCGCAGCAGTACTCGTCGTCGGTGCGGCGTTGCATGCTGGCGCAGCGGTAGACCGGTTCCTGCGTGGCGTTGATGCTCAGGTAGCTGTAGACGAAGAGCTTCCATGTGCTGCCCAGCGGCGTCTGCAACGCACTGGTTTCTTGCGGCACGGGCACGGTGCCTCGCGGAGTGCGTTCGACCGCGACCATGCCTTCGTCCGTGAGCCAGGCCAGGCGCGGCGACGCCGTCGAAGGCGGGGCCGCAAATGCCGGGGAGGCCGGTAAGGCCGGCAGGGCCAGCGCGACCGCGCATGCGAACGCGCCGGCGCCGTACACCTTCAGTCGCGATAGCACCCCGGCCGCTTTCATGATGTCAGCGCACCTCGACGCTGGCCCAGCGCCCGCCGTCCTCGAAGGCCTTGGCCTCGGGCTCGTACATGCGGAACAGCCGTGCGGGCGGCAGCTTGAAGGTGCCGCGCTGCGAGAAGCGAACCAGGTGGCGGACGGTCAGCGGCGTGCCGGCCACCAGCGACTCCACCGGCACGGCATAGCCCTGCGCGGTGGCCTGGCTCTGCGCGCGTTCCATCGGCTGCAGCTTGCCCGCGCTGTCGGCCATGTCGATGCCCCAGGTGCTTTCTTCCACGGCAGCGCCTGGCGGCAGGGCGGCTTCGACGAGGCTCCAGCGCATGGCCTTCGGCGCCGTCACGGTGAGCTGGTCGAGGTAGAGCGCGTTGGTGTCCAGCGGCGTGCCGGGCTTCACGGCTTCGAGCTTCACCGTGATGCGGCCGTCGTCGACCGTGGAGACGGGCGCGCTCGGCGCCGCTGCGGGCTGGCCCGGCGTGGCTGCTGCTGGCGCTTGCGGCGCAGGACGCGGCTCGGTGACCACGCGCCAGAGCGTGCGCTCGACCTTGGCATCGAGCGCGGGCGCCTGCGTTTCGTTGCTCTCGTAGCTCACGAAGGCCCAGGCCGCCTTCTGCCCGGCAGGCAGGTCGAGCGTGGCGGGCGCCGCGGTGTCCGGGGGCAGGCGCCAGCTGGTGCCTCCGCCGTCGGTGGCGCGCACCCAGGGCGAGGCCAGGGCGGGTGTGCCTTCGCTGGCCGCGAGCCTGTTGCCGCCCATGGCGCGCTGCAGCCACAGCAGCGTCTGCGCGCGGTCGATGGAGGGCGCATCGGCGCGCACCTCGCCCAGCACCGCGGCGGCCTTGTCGGCACCGGCGCGCTGCGTGGCCATCAGCAGCGCCTGCACCAGCGGCGTATCGACGCCGGCCAGGCGCGCGGCGGCTTCGTCGGCGGCGGCGCGGGCCTTGGCGCTGGCGACCGCGGGTCCGGCGGTCTGCACCGCCAGCACCAGTGCCATGTCGCGGGTGTCGGGCGCGGCGCCGTCCACCATGACGAGGCTGCCGCGGCGTTGCGCCCGCTGCGCGGCTTCGCTGGCCGACTGGGCTGCCAGTTGCTCGGCCAGGCCACCAGCCATCGAGCCCACGGGCAAGCCCATCTCCTGCATCCAGGAGAGCGCCAGCGCGCGCTGCAGCGGCGGCAGCTTCTGGCCTTCCTTCGCATAGACATCGAGCAGGCGCTGCCAGTTCGAGGCCGGCAGCGTCACGCGCAGCACCTGGGTGGCGCGCCAGTCGGCGTAGTAGGCATAGGTGGTGAGGAAGGCATCGGCGGGCATGCTGCGGCCCCACCAGCCGAACTGGGCTTGCGGACCCGCCATCTGCGCGAGCGACAGCCGCGCGGTGGCCAGGCGCTGCGTCAGCGCCGGTGCCAGCGGCTGCTGCGCCGGCGAAAGCGACTGCAGCGCGATCGAAAGCGGCAGCATGCGGCTGGCGGTCTGTTCGACGCCACCGTAGGGGTTGGCGATCAGCTCGTCCACTTGCTGGCTGAAGGCGCCGGCCGCGGCATCCTGCGCCAGCGAAACGCGCACGCGCGACGCATCGGCCGGCAGGGCCAGCGCCGTGCTGCCAGAGGCAAGGTCGATCGACTTGCCGCGCGGTGCGCGCCAGGCCACCGGGACACGGCGCACCGGCACGTCGAGCTTGTCGACCACGCGGGCGTCCTGGCGCAGCGTGACGCTGACCGCGCCGGACTTGTCCGCCTCGCCGGCGGCCAGCGGCAGTGCGATGAAGTTGACGCCCGGGCGCACTGTGACCGTGTCCTTGCGCTCCACGCCCGCGCCGCTGGCGGTCCATTCGACCTTGGCTTCGCGCCCGGTCTGGTTGAAGAGGGCGAGCGAGGCCTGCGCCTTGTCGCCCTGGCGCTGCCAGTCGGGGCTGGTCCACTTGGCGTAGAAGGCCTTGTCTGAGCGCACCCAGCTCACCTGCTGGCCGACCGCGCCGTCCGCGCTCATGGCGCGGCCGGTGATGCGCCAGCGCGTGAGCGAGTCAGGCATGGTGAAGCTGAAGCGGGTGTGGCCCGAGGCATCGGTCGCGAGGCGCGGCTCCCAGGCGGCGGTGTCGATGTTGTCGCGGCGCGGCCGCTCCAGCACCTTCACCGCGCGGTCGTTCACCTGGCGCGCGCCCGGCAGCGTGCCCAGCTTGCTGGTGGCGAGGTCGTAGCCGATGAAGGACAGGCTGGCGCTGGTGCGCACGTTGTTGCGGCGCGGGTGGTAGAAGAAGTCGCCGATGGCCGGGGCGATCTCGGGCTGCAGCACGTAGATCATTTCATCGACCACGCCCACCGCGAGGTCGGTCGCCACGGGCTTGCCGGCCAGCCTGGCGCTGACGTCGATGGTGACCGTCTCGCCGGGCTCGTACACCGCCTTGTCGGGCGTGAAGGCCAGCACGATGCGCTCCTGCTCGACCATGATCCCCTGGTTCTGGAACACGTAGTCGCCGTTCTTCACGTAGGCCACCGACAGCGTCACGTTGGGGCTCATGACGTCGCGCACGGGCAGCGTGAACTTCCACTGCGTGGGGGCCACGCGCTCGCTCTTGATCCAGTCCGCGCCCCGGCCCATCAGCGCGGTGGCCTCGACGCGGTCGCGCTCCAGCGTCAGCAGGGCGTTGTCCACCGGCTCGGGAAAGCTCACCAGTACCTGGGCCGTGTCGCCCGCGCGGTAGCTCGCGCGGTCGAGCACCATGCCGACGCTGCCGGCGGGCGCCTTCACGCCGTCGCCGCTGACCCAATGGCTGGCCCCGCCGACGATGCGGCCCTTGTCGTCGAGCAGCGAGACGGTGTAGCTGCCGGGCTGCGGAAAGTTGAGCGACAGCGTGTCGCCCGAAGGCATGGGGCCGGACTGCCTGGAGCGGTCTTCCAGGCGCACCCATTGCCAAGTGGCGGGGCGTGCTTGCACCGCTTGCGTATCCGCCACCGTCGCTGCCGTCGTGGTGCCGGCGCGCTGGCTGGCCGCGAACTTGAAGGCCACGGCCTGGCCCGGCTGCGAGAACTGGCGGTCGGCCGCGAGGCGGAACGAAGCCGCGCCGCGCTCCACCAGGATTTCGCGCGAAGTGCGAACGCGGTAGGCCGCGCCGTCGGTGGCCAATGCGGTCAGCAGGTAGCGGCTGGTTTCGGTGGCCGCGGGCAGCGAGAACTTGGCGATGCCGTCGCCGTCGGTCTCCAGCTCGGCCTGCTGCAGCTTCACCGGGAACTGGCCGGCGTAGTCGAGCTCGCCGTTCACCATGGCGAGCTTCTGCGAGCGCGCCGTGAGGCTGATGCGCGCATGCGCCACCGGCTTGCCGTCGGGGTAGTTCAGCTGCAGCTTGCCGCCGACCGGCTCGCCGGTCTTGAAGTCGGCCTTCTCGGGCAGCAGCACGATGTCGAAGTGCGGCTTCTGGTAGTCGGCCACGCGGAAGGCCGCAGTGTAGGTGTCGCCGCCCATGGCCAGGCGCAGTTCGTAGCCGCCGGCCACGGCGTTGTCGGGCAGCGGGAAGCGTGCGTCCGCGCCCTTGGCGCCGGAGAAGGCCAGTTTCTGCGCATGCACCAGCTGGCCGGCCGGATCGAGCACCGCGAGCGCCAGGTCGGCGTCTTTGAGCGCCACGGATTCGCGCGCGCTGCGGAACTCGCGCCCGCTCACCTTCACGTTCACCCAGTCGCCCGGGCGGTACAGCGGGCGATCGGTCACGGTGTAGACCTTGGCGTTGTAGATCTCGCTGTCGTAGTAGAAATTTTCGGAAATGAAGACACCGCCCGCGGGGTCCTGGCCGAACACGTAGGTCTGCTCGGGCGACTTGCGGTCCAGCTTCACCAGGCCCTGGCCGTCGGCCTCGCCGCTCTTGAGCACGCCGACGCCGTCGGTCCACACCACCTTGGTGCCGGGCACCGGCGCACCCGCCGCGCGCTGCGCCGCCCACACCAGCATCTGGTCGCCCGAGACCTTGGTGATGGCCACGGTGTCCGACACGAACAGCAGCGTGGTCGCGCGGAACTGGCCGCTGATGGCTTCCACCAGATAGAGCCCGGGAGCGCGCTTGCCCACGGGCACGAACACATTGCCGTCCGAGGCGGTGATGAATTCGCTGCTGGAGCCTTCGAGCTTCACGCCCTTGGGCAGGCCGATGGCCTTGGCCTTGTGCACCGGATAGCGAAATCGCTCCACCACCGGCAGGCCGGGGATCGGGCGGAACTGCCGGGGCTCCTCGAAGACCGAGGGCTGCGTCAGCTTGGCGGGTGTCTTGAGTTCGGGCGCCTGCTGCGTGACGGCGCGGCGCGCGCTGGACGAGAACATCTGCTGCCATGCCAGGCGCGACTTGACCACCCAGCTGTCCCACAGGTGGGTCAGCGTGTTGGCCAGGCCTTCGTCGGCGGCGCGCGCGCCCACCTGCACGCGGTGCAGGTTCTTCTGCTTCTGCAGGAAGGGCAGGGCGTCAGGAATGCGGTAGACCAGCACGTCCACGCCGCCCACCTGTTCCAGCGCGGAGGGCTGGTTCACTTCCAGGCGCACGAGGGCGGTCTGGTCGCTGGCGAAGGTGGCGTCGGAAAGCAGGAAGAAGGGCTCGCCGGTGTAGGGCGTGCGGCTGTTTTCCAGCGGCTGGGGTTGCGGGTCGGCGGCCGCGCCCGCCGCAAGCGGCTGCATCGCGGCCCATGCGGTGGCAACCGCGAGTGCCAGCGGAAAAAGGCGCCGCCACAGGGACTGGACTGGTGTGTGCATGGTCATCGTGCGAGAAAGGCCAGCCGGTAGACACCGGCGAAATTGGGGTTGTCGTCGGCGGGGCGCCAGCGCGTGTCGCTCCAGCCGAGCAGCTGGGTGGCGCGCACGGCGCGCAGGCCGTTGTCGCCCGGCAGCACACGGCCGGTGTGATAAGCGATGTAGTTGCCCATCCACACCATCAGGTGCTGCTCGTCGCCCTGGTCGTAGAACAGCATGTCGCCGAGCAGCGCCTGCTGTAGCTGGCGCGAGACGAAGCGCGTGTTTTCCTGCACCAGATCGAGCGCGCCGACGTAGGCATCGCGCGTGCCGTCGGCGCGCCGCCAGGTGTTGCGAAGCGGGGCCGCGGCGGCCGGGTCGATGTCGGGCGGCAGGCGGCGCGCGAGCAGGCCGTTGGCGCGGCGCCAGGCCACGTCATGCTCGCGCAGCGACTCGGCCACCGAGAAGCGCACCAGCCCCGCGCAGTCGCGGTGTGTCCAGCGCGGCGTGGGGCCGCGCTCGATCTGTTCGTGGATCAGCAGGGTCATCCAGTCGCGCAGGCGCGAGGACTGTTCGCGGTCCAGCGTCGGGGCTTCTGTGCTGGCTGCTGCTGCCGTTGCCGATATGGCGGGCAGTGCGGGCATGGCGGAGGCAATGGCAAGCGCCGCGCCCCGGCCGAGCGCCGTCCGGCGGCTGATGCCGGCCGTATTGGAAGCGGGGTTCACTTGGGTTGCTTCGTCGATGACGCAGACGGCGCCGACATCGCTTGCCACTCGACGGGCACCCAGCCGTTTCCGTCGCCAGCGCCTTGCGCCACGGCCCGTGCCGGTGGCAGCTTGCGCAGTGCATCGAGGCGCGGCACCAGGTGCTGGCGCGCCGCCTGCCGCAGGATTTCCTGGTCGGCGGGCAACACGGCCATGGCTTCGCGCTGCAGCAGGTCGGCAATCTGCGCGGGTGCGCCGACCACCAGCGTCGTGCCGCCCGCTGGCGGCAGCGTGTCGGCCACGCCGGGGTATCGCTTGGCCTGCGTGTTCAGCGCCAGTTCCACCAGCTTGTCGTCGGGCGAAAAGGCGATCCAGCGACCCTGCCGCGCCAGGGTGGGCTTGTAGGCCTTGTCGTCGCCGTTGGCATATGGACCCCACGGTCCCTTCACCTTGCTTTGCCACTTGGCGACGCCGGGCTTCGCTGCGGCTTCGTCTGTGCTCTCGGCACTGCTGGAGATCACCCAGCTCGCGAGGCTGGCAAGCGCTGCATCGGTCTTGGGGTCGGCAGAAGCCTTCAGCTGTGCGACGAAAAGCGGCGTGTGCAACTGCGAGCGTGCGTACCAGCAGATGGCGGCGGGGCCTTCGAATTGCGCGACCAGGGCTTTCATTGCCGCGGCATCCGGCGGCGAGGCGGCCTTGTTCCCTTCGGTGGCCGATGCCGGCGGCGGTGCGTCCGCCATCAGCTGCTCCATCTGCGTCCACTCGACGGGCAGCATCGTGCAGGCCGCGGGGTTGGCCGGCAGGGCCGACCACAGCTCGCGGTCGCCGGGCGCGGCCGGCAAGGTGCCTGCGGTTTTCACGCGCACGGCCGTGCGCAGCGTGGCGCCGTTCTGCGCCACATCGAAGCGCACGGCCTGCACGCCCGGAAAGAAGTGCTGATAGCCGAAGGACAGCAGCCGCGCATCGGCCACGATCGCCGAGTTGCCGGCCGCATCCTGCTCCCCCAGGCCGAAGCCGCGGCGCCAGGCCGATTGCGCGCGGGCATCACCCGACAGCAGGCCCTCGACTACCTCCAGGGCCGATGCGCTGGCCTGGCCCTCGCCGTTGAACAGCAGGCCCGGATCGCTCAGCACCACCACGCGGTTGCCCTGCGACAGCAGCACCAGCGTGCGGCGCGGCGACAGCACCAGCGCATAGGCATTGACGTCGCTGCCGTTGGCCCGCAGCGTGCCGACGATGCTCAGTTGCGAATCCTTGGCGGCAATGCTTGCCATGCCCTGCAGCGCCGTGGCGACTGCGCCGCGCGTCATGGTCATTGCCCAGTAGCGGGGGGCGCCCTTGGCATCGGGCCACCAGGCCATTTCGGCCGGCTCGTCCAGGGCGGTGGCCAGAAGCTGGTCGGTCCAGGTGGTTTCGCGCTCGTACGCAATGCGCTTGATCGCGCCGCGCAGGCTCAGCCGGTCTTCCTGGTCTTCGTAATAGAAGGCGAAATCTTCAGTGAGGACGTCACGCACCACGGGCGACTGCACGATGTCGCGCGGCAGGCGCGAGAGCGCGGGGGTGGAGACGTAGGCGAATGGCTTCGACAAGTCCACGGCCAGGGCGTTGATGTCGCCGTCGAAATGCGGCCGCCGCATCTTGACGATGGCCACGCCCGCACCCACCAGCACGATTGCGGCGATGCCCGCTGCAAACCATTTTCTTCTTCGGTCCATGAGTCCCTCCCGGCATGAAAGCAGCGCTGCTCACGGCAGCGCATGGCTTTGATTCTGGCAGGTCCATGGGGCGTCCCATGAAGTCCGGGAGAAGTCGGCGTGAAGCGACTCCCCGCGGTCAATGGCGCGCGTTCAGCCGATGACTTCGGGCCAGTCGGTGTGGAAGAACTGGCCTTCGGGCTTGTCGATGCGCTCGTAGGTATGGGCGCCGAAGAAGTCGCGCTGTGCCTGCAGCAGGTTGGCCGGCAGGCGCTCGGTGCGATAGCTGTCGTAGTAGGCCAGCGATGCGCTGAAGGCCGGCACCGGAATGCCGTTGCTCACCGCCAGCGCCACCACTTCGCGCCAGCTCTGCTGCGTGCGATTGAGCAGGTCCTTGAAGAACGGGTCGAGCATCAGGTTGCCCAGCGCCGGGTCGGTGCGGAAGGCGTCGGTGATGCGGTTCAGGAAGCGCGCGCGGATGATGCAGCCGCCGCGCCAGATGGATGCGATGCCGCCCAGGTCGAGCTTCCATTCCTTCTTGTCGCCCATCGTCTTGATGAGGTCGAAGCCCTGCGTGTAGCTGATGACCTTGGAGGCATAGAGCGCGTCGTGCACCTTGGCCACGAGCGCCTTCTTCTCGAGCGAAAGCTCGATCTTCGGCCCCTGCAGCAGCTTGCTGGCCGCCACGCGCGCCTTCTTCTGCGACGACAGCACGCGCGCTTCCACGGCGGCGTTGATGGTGCTGATGACCACCGCGTTCTCGGCCGCGTTGATCAGCGTCCACTGGCCGGTGCCCTTCTGGCCGGCCTTGTCGAGGATCAGGTCGACGATCGGCTTGCCGGTTTCCGGGTCTTTCTGTTCGAGCGCCTTGGCTGTGATCTGGATCAGGTAGCTCTGCAGCTCGCCGTCGTTCCACTCGTTGAAGATGGCGGCCATTTCGTCGGTGCTGAAGCCGGCCGCCTTGAACAGGCTGTAGGCCTCGCAGATGAGCTGCATGTCGCCGTACTCGATGCCGTTGTGCACCATCTTCACGTAGTGGCCCGCGCCGCCGGGGCCGATGTGAATGACGCACGGCTCGCCGTCGACCTTGGCCGCGATGCTCTCGAAGATCGGCTTCATCACTTCCCAGGTGGAAAGCGGGCCGCCCGGCATGATCGACGGGCCCTTGCGCGCGCCTTCCTCGCCGCCCGACACACCCGCGCCGATGAAACGCAGGCCCTTGCTGCTCAGGTAGGCGTCGCGGCGTTCGGTGTCGGTGTAGAGGCTGTTGCCGCCGTCGATGACGATGTCGTCCTTGTCGAGCAGCGGAATGAGTTGCTCGATCACCTGGTCGACCGGTGCGCCGGCCTTGACCATGATCTGGATCTTGCGGGGCTTGGCCAGGCTCTGGACGAACTCTTCGAGCGTCTTGGTGCCGACCAGCTTCTTGCCTGGGTTGGCGGCAATGAAGGCTTCGGTGGTGGCTTCGGTGCGGTTGTATACGCTGACCTGGAAGCCGCGGCTTTCCACGTTCAGCACGAGGTTCTGGCCCATCACTGCCAGGCCGATCAGTCCGAAATCGCTTTTGTTGCTCATGGCCCTACTTTCATTCATGTGCGCGGGCGGAGCGCTCCGCGCACGGGGTTTGGTTCGAGAACCATTTTGCCGGGGTCGGGAAAGGGCCGCAGTCGGAGGCGGTCTATACCCGCTTGGCAAGCGAGCACGGCTTGGGTATGTTGGCGCGCATGAGCAATGCCATCTGCCGCTGGTCGACCGACGCCGTGCCGCCCGCGCAGCGGCTGGACTACTGGGTGGGCGCGGTGTGCGAGGGCTTCCTCGAGATGGACGTGACCAGCCCCGAGGCCGGGCGCTTCGGCGCCACGCTGGAGTCGGCGCCGCTCGGGCCCATCGTCGTGAACCGGGTGCGTGGCAGCGCGCAGGACGTCTACCGCACCCGCCGCGCCATCGCCCAGAGCCGTCACAACTACTTCTACCTGCTCTGCAAGACCGACTCGGCCTGGGTGACGGTGCAGGACGGCCGCTCCGCGCGGCTGCTGCCGGGCGACGCGGTGCTGGTCGATTCGCGCCGGCGCTACGAATTTCACCTGCTGCAATCGGCCGACACTCTCTCGCTCGAATTGCCGACCGCCTGGGTCGACGAATGGATACCCGATGCCGGCGACCAGGTGGCGAGGCGCATCGACGGGCAGGCCGGGTGGGGCGGCGCGCTGTGCGGCTTCCTGCGGCAGCTGACGCCCGAGGTTGCAGTGCAGCCGCCGCTGCCTGCCGGCTTGCTGAGCGACCAGCTCGGCGGCCTGCTGGCGCTGGCGACCGGGCAGGTGCCGGCGAGCGCGCCCGACAAGAGCCGGGAGGCGCTGCGCCGCCGCGTGCTCGACGCCACGCGCGAGCGGCATGCCGAGCCCGGCCTCACCGCAGCAAGCTTGGCGCGCGGGCTGGGCATTTCGGAGCGCAGCCTGCACCGCTGCCTGGCCTGCGGCGTCGGTAACGGTGAAGGCGCGATCACCTTCGCCAGCGCGCTGGCGGGCTTCCGGATGGCGGCGGCGCGCCGCATGCTGGGCGATGCGCGCTTCGACCGGCTGGGCATCGCGGAAATCGGCTTTCGCGTGGGGCTGACGGATGCGTCGCACTTCGTGCGCCAGTGCCGTGCGCATCTGGGCGCCACACCGGGGGAACTGCGGCGCCGGCGCTGAGCCGGCAGCCGCCGCGCGTTCAGATGGCCCGCAGGTTCACTCGCTTTGAAAGAGCCTCCGCGCTTTCGCGCCTCTCGCTGTAGCGGTCGACGAGGTAGCCGGCACAGTCGCGCGTGAGCAGCGTGAACTTGACCAGCTCCTCCATCACGTCGACCACGCGCTCGTAGTACGGCGAAGGCTTCATGCGGCCTGCCTCGTCGAACTCCATGAAGGCCTTGGCCACCGACGACTGGTTGGGGATCGTGAGCATGCGCATCCAGCGCCCGAGCACGCGCAACTGGTTCACCGCGTTGAACGACTGCGAACCGCCCGACACCTCCATCACAGCCAGCGTCTTGCCCTGCGTGGGCCGTACCGAACCGACGGACAGCGGGATCCAGTCGATCTGCGATTTCATGATGCCGGTCATGGCGCCGTGCCGCTCGGGCGATGTCCACACCATGCCTTCGGCCCACTGCGCGAGGCTGCGCAGTTCGCTGACCTTCGGGTGGTCTTCGGGCGCGCCGTCCGGCGGGGGCAGGCCGTGCGGGTCGTAGATGCGGGGCTCGGCGCCCATGGCGCTCAGCAGGCGCGCGGCTTCCTCGGTCAGCAGCCGGCTGTAGGAGCGTTCGCGAAGCGAGCCGTAGAGCAGCAGGATGCGCGGCGCATGCGTGGCGCGCTGCGCGGGCAGCAGAGAGTGCAGCCCGGGCAGGCGGAAGGCCTCCGGGTCGAGGTTGGGCAGGTCAGGGACGGGCGACACGCTGGCCTTCCGCATCGATGACGGGCTCGCCATCTTCCTTGGAAAACGCACCCTGCTGCGGGCGCGGGAGGATGTCGAGCACCACTTCCGACGGCCGGCAAAGGCGCGTGCCCAGCGGCGTCACCACCACCGGCCGGTTGATGAGGATCGGGTGCGCCAGCATGAAGCCGATCAGTTGCTCGTCGGTCCACTTCGGATCGTCGAGGCCGAGCTCGTCGCAGGGCGTGCCCTTGCGGCGCAGCAGGTCGCGCACCGGCATGCCCATCTGCGCGATCAGCCGCTGCAGCGTGACGCGGTCTGGCGGGTTCTTCAAATACTCGATGACGATGGGCTCGTCACCCGTGTTGCGGATCAGCGCGAGCACGTTGCGGGACGTGCCGCAGTCGGGGTTGTGATAGATCGTGATGTGGTTCATGGCAGTGCGATGCTCAGTCGAAGCGCCAGTGCCGCCAGGGTGACGAACAGCACCGGCAGGGTCAGCACGATGCCGACCCGGAAATACTCGCCCCAGCCGATCAGCGTGCCCTTCTTTGCGAGCACGTGCAGCCAGAGCAGCGTGGCGAGGCTGCCGATCGGCGTGATCTTCGGGCCGAGGTCGCAGCCGATCACGTTGGCGTAGACCATCGCTTCCTTCACCGCGCCGCTCGCGGCCGATGCATCGATGGAAAGCGCTCCGACCAGCACCGTGGGCATGTTGTTCATGACCGACGACAGCACCGCCGCCAGAAAGCCCGTGCCCATCGCCGCGCCCCAGACGCCGCCTTGCGCGAACACATCGAGCAGCGCCGCGATCTGCCCGGTGAGCCCGGCGTTGCGAAGCCCGTACACCACCAGGTACATGCCGAGCGAGAACACCACGATCTGCCAGGGCGCGCCGCGCAGCACCCCGCGGATGCCGATCACCGGACCGCGCCCGGCCACCGCCAGCAGCACCACCGCGCCAAAGGCGGCCACAGCGCTGACCGGCACGCCCAGCGGTTCGAGCCCGAAGAAACCGACCAGCAGCAACGCCAGTACCGCCCAGCCGGCGCGGAAGGTCGCCGGGTCGCGGATCGCATCGGCAGGTGCCTTGAGCCGGGCCACGTCGTAGCGCGCCGGAATGCCTCGGCGGAAGTACAGCATCAGCACCAGCAGGCTCGCGAGCACCGCCGCGATGTTCACCGGCACCATGACCGAGGCATACGCGCCGAAGCCGATCCGGAAGAAGTCGGCCGAGACGATGTTCACGAGGTTGGACACGATCAGCGGCAGGCTCGCGGTGTCGGCGATGAAGCCCGCCGCCATGACGAAGGCGAGCGTGGCCGCAGGCGTGAAGCCGAGCGCGGCCAGCATCGCCATCACGATGGGCGTGAGGATCAGCGCGGCGCCGTCGTTGGCGAACAGCGCCGACACCGCCGCGCCCAGCAGCACGACGAACGCGAACAGCAGCCTGCCGCGCCCGCCGCCCCAGCGTGCCACGTGCAGGGCGGCCCATTCGAAGAAGCCCGCTTCGTCGAGCAGCAGGCTGATGACGATCACCGCGACGAAGGTGGCGGTCGCGTTCCACACGATGCCCCAGACAACGGGAATGTCGGACAGCTGCACCACGCCGAGCAGCAGCGCGATGACGGCGCCGAGCGATGCGCTCCAGCCGATGCCCAGGCCGCGCGGTTGCCAGATGACCAGCACGAGCGTGAAGACGAAGATCAGGACGGCGGTCGGCATGCCTGCCTCAGCAGCCGCATGCCGACGGAGCCTCGACGGCGCAGGCCTCGCCCTGGCAGCAGTTCTCGCCGAGGTAGCCGAGCAGGGCGTTCATCTGCTCGAAGGCGGCGCGGTAGACGAGGTTGCGCCCTTGCCGTTCCTGCGACACCAGCCCCGAATGCATCAGTTCCTTGAGATGGAACGACAGGCTGGTGCCGGGCACCTCGAGCGATTCGGCCAGTGCGCCGGGCGTCAGGCCGGCAGGGCCGGCGACCACAAGTGCGCGGAACACGCGCAGGCGAACGGGCTGTGCCAAGGCGGCGAGGGAGCGGACAACGTCGTTTTCTTCCATATTTCAAGTATCGTTGAATAATTGAATGGATGCAATCGCCCTTGGCCTTGGCGCGAATCGGCCATCCGGCTGGCAGGCATGGGCTATTCAAAGCCGGCCGCTGTTTCTAAAGTCCTCATCCGTCGCAACAACGAAAGAGACATCCATGTCAGATACCTATGTTCTGGTTCACGGCGCATGGCACACCGGCGCCGAGATCGAAGCCGTGGCCGATGGTCTGCGCGCAGCCGGCCACACCGTGTATTGCCCCACGCTGGCGGGCAACAACCCCGGTGACGACCGCGCGAACACCGGCCTGGAAGACGCCATCGCCTCGGCCGTGCGCTACATCGAGGAAAAGAACCTCACGCAGGTGCGGCTGGTGGGCCACAGCTACGGCGGGATGGTGATTTCCGGCGTGGCGGACCGCATCGCGCCGCGGCTGAAGCGGCTGGTCTACATCAACGCCTTCGTGCCGCTCGACGGCGAATCGCTCAACGACATGGTGCCGCCGCACTACGTGACGATGTTCGATGCCGTCGCCGAAGCCAACGGCAACGCCGTGACCTTGCCGTTCGAGATCTGGCGCGAAGCCTTCATCAACGACGCCGACTTCGAAACGGCCACCGCCGCCTACGCCAAGCTCAACCCGCATCCGTACCGCACCTTCACCGACAAGATCCGGCTCAAGCAGCCGCTTGCCGCACTGGCGCTGGGCAAGTCCTACGTCAACTGCCTGCAGGACACGGCGATGCCGCACGGCCTGCCGTGGCATCCGCGCCTGTCGGAGCGGCTGGGGCTGTTCAGGCTGGTGGAGTGCCCCGGCAGCCACGAGATGTTCTTCTCCAACCCGGCGCGGCTGGCGCAGGCCATCATCGAGGCGGGACGCGACTGAGCGCGCGGGTCAGCGGCTGCCGAAGAGCGCGTCGTACACGCGGATCGACGCATAGGCGTCGTTCGCGGCGTAGCGGATCTGCGCCTCGGTGAGCTGCCTGTTGGCCCAGTTCGAGGTGGTCGCCTTGCGCGACTTGATGAAGCGGCGGTTGAACACCAGCGCCACCGCCGCCTTCACGCCGACCGACTTGCGGTAGCCGCGCCTGCGGAATTCGTCGTCGATGTCGAACACCGCCTTCGGCTCGATGCCGAGGCGGTTGCGGATCAGCGTGAGGTCGCCCGAAAGCCCAAAGCCGACCTTGCGCAGCTCGGTCGATGCGATGAGCGCGGCCACCACGGGGTTGCAATCGGTGCGGTGCAGCTGGAACAGCCAGGCCGTGTCGCGGGTGGAGAACTGCACCACGTGCGGACCGCCCGACACCTCGTTCTTTGCGAAGGTGGGCTTGGATTCCGTGTCGAATCCGGCGATGCCGGCGGCCAGCAGCGCGCTGGCCGCATGCTCCGCGTCTTGCAGCGTGGCGACGACCACGATGTCTTTCAGGCCGAGGCCTTCGAATGGTTCGAGCAGTGCGATCTGTTCGCGCTCGGGCAGGGGCGGGAGTGCCGGTTTGTGTTGCTCGCTCACCGGGAGGCTGCTTTCGTTGTCGTCTTTTTCTTCACTGCGGCTTTCTTCGCTGTTGCTTTCTTCGCTGCGGTCTTCTTCGCAGGCGGCTTCTTCTGTTTCGGCGGCTGGCCCGAGCGCAACGCCGCCTCGTAGGCGCGCCGGCCCCAGAGCGCTGCTTCGTGCCTGTCCTCGAACAGGTCCGCCGGGGCCAGCCGGTACGACATCGGCATCGACTGGCCCTGGCGCTCGTAGGTGAAGGGCGGCAGGTCCAGCGCGTCGAAGTGCGGCGCGCTCTCGGCGTCAGCCTTGAGATAGAGCGTGTCGTTGGCCACGAGGGCGATCATGCGGTCCTCGTGCCAGATGCCGTGGCCGCCGAACATGCGGCGCGTGCGGATGCGGCCCAGGCGCTCGAACACCTCGTGCAGGCTGTCGACGAATTCGCTCATTCGACAACCTTCGTGCTTCGCACTGCGGTGCGAGCTTGCTTGGGGCGGCCCGGCGCTGCGCTCATGAGGTGATCTCTATGCGGTTGCCGTCAGGGTCCAGCACCACGCTCTCGTAGTAGCCGTCGCCGGTGCGGCGCGGTCCGTCTAGCAGCGGGTAGCCGTCGGCCTTCAGGCGCTGCGTGAGCGCGTCGACCGCCGCGTCGGAGCCCACGCTGATGGCCAGGTGCGTCCAGCCCATGCGCTGCGCGCCGGCTTCGGCCGTCACCGGGGAAAGCGTGGTGGAGGTCATGGCCTCGATGCGCGCGCCGTCGCCCAGGCTCAGGAAGCACGAGGCGAAGCCCTTGGCCGGATTGACATACCCCGCGCCGGCGGTGGCGCCGAAGTAGTCGACATAGAAGCGCTTGCAGCGTTCGAGATCGGTGGTCCAGAGTGCGATGTGATCGATGCGCATGGAGAGCAGGAAGAAGGTCGGAATCAGCCCACGCGCCACGGCGGGCGGGAGGGCGACCAATGGTAGGCGATGCGTTCGCGGCCGCTGCTCGGATGGCGGTCGACCGTTCCGCGCGCCAGCCCATATCGCTCGTAGAAGCGCTGCGCGGAGGTGTTGGTCATTGCCACGTGCAGACGCCAGCCGGTGGGAATGCGCACGCAGGCCTCGTCCAGCAGCGCCTTGCCCAGGCCCTGGCTGCGCAGGTGCGGCTCGACGAAGAGCTGTGCCACGTACTCGCGCCGCTCCAGCAGCACCATGAACGCCAGCACCTGGCCCTCGCGTTCCGCCAGCACCACGTCGGCGGGCGGGCCGAACTCGGTGTGCACGCGATGCAGCCAATGGCCGATGGGCTCTATGACGGCGGCGCCGCGGTTGGCCGCCGTCCAGGCCCGGCGCCAGATGCCGGCCAGCACCATGTTCTCTTCAGCGGAGCCTTCGCGCGACCGCAGGTGGAAGGCGGGAATTTGGGCGGCGGACATGCGGCTCATGATACGGCGCGAGCCCGCCCCGGTCGACCTGCGTCGTCGTTCAGGCGTGCAGGCTCTGCGCGTGGTGCGCGATGTGGTCGGCCATGAAGGTCTGGATGAAGTAGTAGCCGTGGTCGTAGCCCGCGTGGCGGCGCAGTGTGAGCGGCTGGCCGGCGGCGGAGCAGGCCGCCTCGAACGCCTCGGGGTGCAATTGCTCCACGAGGAATTTGTCGCTCAGGCCCTGGTCGATCAGGATGCCTTGCGGATAAGGCACGGCCACCTGCGATTTCATGAGCGCGCTGGCGTCGTGCGCGAGCCACTGGGCGCGGTCGTCGCCGGGTGCGCCGAGGTAACCAGCGAAGGCCTTCTCGCCCCACGGGCACTGCGTGGGCGCGCAGATCGGCGCGAAGGCCGAGAGCGACTTGAAGCGCCCAGGATGCCGCAGCGCCAGCGTGAGCGCGCCGTGGCCGCCCATCGAGTGGCCGAAGATGCCGACGCGATGGCCGTCGATGGCAAAGTGCGTGGCCACCAGCGGCAGCAGCTCGTGCACGATCCAGCTTTCCATGCGCCAGTGCGTGGCCCAGGGCTCGGCGAGCGCGTCGAGGTAGAAGCCCGCGCCGATGCCGAAGTCCCAGTGGTCCTTGGCGCCCGGAAGGCTCTCCACCTCGGCGCCGCGCGGGCTGGTGTCGGGCGCGATCAGCGCAATGCCCAGGCTCGCGGCCATGCGCTGCGCGCCGGCCTTCACCGCGAAGGTCTCTTCGTTGCAGGTCAGGCCCGCGAGGTAGAGCAGGGCGGGTACCGGCCCGTTCGCGGCCTGCGGCGGCAGGTAGACCGAGAAGCGCATCGGCAGGCCGATTTCATGCGAGCGATGCTCGTGGAAGCTCTGCACGCCGCCGAATGCGTGATGCTCGGAAAGGGTCTTGGGTGTGTTGTCTGTCATGGGGTGTTCTTGCGCAACGCGGCGACCAGTTCGAGCACGGCGTCGGCAAAGGTGCGCGGCGCCTCCTGCGGCATGTTGTGGCCCACGCCGGGCACGAGGCGGTGCGAGCGCGGGCCGGTGAAGCGGTGCGCGTGAGCCGACGCTTCTGCGGGTGGGCGCACGCCGTCATCGATGCCGTCGAAGGTGATGGTCGGCACGGTGATCGCGGGCTGGGCCGCGAGCCGGCGTTCGATGTCGGCATAGGCCGGGTCGCCCGGCACGAGGCCGAAGCGGTGGCGGTACGACTGGATCACCACGTCCACGAAGTCTGGGTGGTCGAATGCGGCGGCGCTGCGCTCGAAGGTGGCGTCGTCGAACTTCCAGGTCGGTGACCACAGCTTCCACAGCAGCTTCGTGAGTGCTTTGCGGTCTTTCTCGAGACCCGCGCGGCCGCGCTCGCTGTGGAAGTAGTACTGGTACCAGAGGCTGTGCTCGTTGGCCGGCGTGTCGGGCTCCATCGCCTTCGCTATGTTCTGGATGTTGTAGCTGTTGAAGGACACCAGCCCCGCCACGCGCTCCGGCCACAGCGCCGCGACCACGCAGGCGGCACGGCCGCCCCAGTCGTAGCCGGCCAGCACCGCGCGTTCGATCTTCAGCGCGTCGAGCAGCGCGAGCAGGTCGGCGCCGAGCGCCGCCTGCTCGCCCGAGCGCGGCGTGGCGTCACTGAGAAAGCGCGTGGCGCCGTAGCCGCGCAGGTACGGCACGATCGCGCGGCAGCCCTGGCCGGCCAGCATGGGCGCGACTTCCGCGTAGGTGTGGATGTCGTACGGAAAGCCGTGCATCAACAGCACCGGCGGGCCATCGGCGGGGCCGGTCTCGAAGTAAGCGACTTCGAGGACGCCCGCTTCGACTTTGCGCAGGGGTTCCATGCGGTTCATGGCGGGCGCCTTCCGGAGGTCAGTAAAGAACCACGCCGCGGATCGACTCGCCGCGCTTCATCAGGTCGAAGCCCTTGTTGATGTCTTCCAGCGGCATGGTGTGGGTGATGAGGCTGTCGATGTCGATCTTGCCTTCCATGTACCAGTCGACGATCTTCGGCACGTCGGTGCGGCCGCGCGCGCCGCCGAAGGCCGAGCCTTCCCACTTGCGGCCGGTGACCAGCTGGAACGGCCGCGTGCTGATCTCCGCGCCGGCCTCGGCCACGCCGATGATGATGCTGCGGCCCCAGCCCTTGTGCGTGCACTCCAGCGCCTGGCGCATCACCTTGGTGTTGCCGATGCACTCGAAGCTGTAGTCGGCGCCGCCGTCGGTCAGCTGCACGATGGCATCGACGATGTTCTCGTGGTCCTTCGGATTCAGGAAATGCGTCATGCCGAACTTGCGGGCCATGGCTTCGCGCTCGGGGTTCAGGTCGATGCCGATGATCTTGTCGGCGCCCACCATCCTGGCGCCCTGGATGACGTTCAGGCCGATGCCGCCGAGGCCGAACACCACCACGTTGGCGCCGGCCTCCACCTTGGCCGTGAAGATCACCGCGCCGATGCCGGTGGTCACGCCGCAGCCGATGTAGCAGACCTTGTCGAAGGGCGCGTCCTCGCGGATCTTGGCCAGCGAAATTTCGGGCGCCACGGTGTAGTTGCTGAAGGTGCTGGTGCCCATGTAGTGGGCGATGGGCTTGCCGTCCAGGCTGAAGCGGCTGGTGCCGTCGGGCATCTGGCCCTTGCCCTGCGTGCCGCGGATCAGCTGGCACAGGTTGGTCTTGCGGCTCAGGCAGAACTTGCACTGGCGGCATTCGGGCGTGTACAGCGGAATGACATGGTCGCCCTTCTTCAGGGTGGTGACGCCGGGGCCGACGTCGACCACGATGCCCGCGCCTTCATGGCCCAGGATGGCGGGGAAGATGCCTTCGGGGTCGGCGCCCGAGAGCGTGTAGTAGTCGGTGTGGCAGATGCCGGTGGCCTTGATCTCGACCAGCACTTCGCCGAATTTCGGGCCTTCGAGGTCCACGGTTTCGATGGTGAGCGGCGCTCCGGATTTCCACGCGACGGCGGCTTTGGTTTTCATGGTGTTGGGTTCTTCAGAAGGCGGGAGGGGTGAGGATACTCAGGCGGGGCCAGCGGGGAAGATACCCGACATGCCGATGAACCCGTGCACGTGGCGGACATTCCAGACCCAGTTTCGCAGTGCGGGAAATTCGTCGAGCGAAATGCCGCCTTCGCCGGCCAGCGCCACGTACGGAAAGCAGGCGATGTCGGCAATGGTCGGCTCGGGCGCGGATGCGAGCCAGCGCAGGCCTGCGGAGGCCTGTTCCGCCAGATGGTCATCGAGCAGGCGGAACACGGCGCGCGCGCCGCCGCGGCAGGCGTCGATGTCGAGGTGGCGGTAGCCGAGCGCATCGTGCAGCCGCGCGGCCGAGGCGGTGCGGGTGATCTCGTCGGCGGTGGCGAGCCACATCGCGATCTGGCCGCGCAGCCTGGGGTCGTCGGGGTACCAGCGGCCCTGCGGGTCGTAGCGGCTCGCAAGGTAGACCAGGATGGCCTGAGCGTCGCGCAGCACGAAGCCGTCGTCGTCGAGCACCGGCAACTGGCCGAGCGGATTGACCTTCGCCAGGAACGCGGCCGACTTGTGTTCGCGGCCGGGAAAGAAATCGACCGGTACCGTCTGGTATTCGACGCCGAGCCACGCCAGCATCTGCCGCACCTTGAAGCAGTTGCCCGACAGCGGGTAGTCGTGGAGCTTCACCGTCATGCCGCCGCCCTCACGCCGAAGCGCATGCCGCGCTCGCGCAGCCAGCGCCGGTAGGTGACGGAGGAGGTGTCGCCGCGCGTCGGCGTCTCGGCGCGGCCTTCGAGCGGCATGCGCTTGAAGGCGTGGTTCTCCAGAATGGGTTTGTCCTGCCCGAAGATCGTGTGCTGGAAGGCGATGAGCTCGGCATCGGTGGAGTCGTCGTCGAAGCAGGCGAGCATGGTGTGGGCGATGACATGCTCGTCGTCGACGGGCTGCAGGAAGAGGCCGATGGCATCGAGCTGGCCCTCGCGGAAGCTCGACTTGTAGAGCATGGCCGAGAAGGGCTGCATCACGCGGTACTTGTAGAGCACCTCGCTGCCCGTGCCGTCGTGCGCGGCCGAGGCACGGGGCTGCCAGAAGCGGCAGTCGGTGGCCCAGATTTCGCCGGTGGCGGGCTCGACCTGCACCTGGTACTGCGCCACCTCGGTGTGCGGCACCTTGCCGAGGTAGCCGGCATGCACGAAGGGAAAGTGCGCCATGTCGAGGAAGTTCTCGATCACGCGCAGGCCCGACACCGCAACGCCGATGCCGCCGCAGTCGATGGTGCGGCGGCCGGGCTCGCTGTATTCGGCAAAGTCGAACAGCGAGCGCGCAGGGTTGCCGCTGGGGCAGGCCCAGAGGTAGCCGTAGCGGGATTGCACGGCCAGCGGCCGGTCGCCGAGGCGGCACTGGGGCGTGCCTTCAGGGTCGATCCACAGCTGCACGGTTTCGCCGAGCAAACGGGTGGTGCGGGGTGCGGACGTGGCGGGGCCGATGACGAGCCAGTCGTCCAGCATGTTGGGGTCGTCGGTGACGAAGGGCATGGGATCTTTCAGCCGAGGGCTTCGATGTCGCCGCGCAGGCTGCGAGCGGCGGTGTGCAGGGCCTGCATGGCGTGGGAGCCTGGGG
The DNA here is from genome assembly GCF_977011995.1 of Variovorax durovernensis. Taxonomy (NCBI): domain Bacteria; kingdom Pseudomonadati; phylum Pseudomonadota; class Betaproteobacteria; order Burkholderiales; family Comamonadaceae; genus Variovorax; species Variovorax durovernensis. The sequence continues at coordinate 2,078,394 of NZ_CDRNCW010000001.1, forward strand.
CGGCGTCTGTCCAGAGGTGGACGAAAGCGAGTTGGGGCTGGGCGTCGAGGACGAGGGCGGCGGTGGCCACCCCGTCGAGCTGGCCGCGCCACGCGCCCGAGGGCACGTCGGTGCTCAGGCCGCGTTGCGCCAGGGCTGCCCGCACGGTTTCGGCGGGCATGTTCACGGTCAGCGTGCGGCAGAAGTGCCAGCCGGCGGGCACGGCGCCGGCCAGAGCCGGCGGCGCGGGCGGTGCCTCCGGCGACAGCTGAACCCAGAGCATTCCGGCCGCTTCCGCCGTGCCGAAGGTCCTGGCGCAGACATTGCGCGGCGCCTGCATGCTCGGGTGCGCCGGGATGCGGGTGCATTGCCCGCTGCCGGCGGCGTACTGCCAGCCGTGGTACGCGCAGGCCAGGTGGTCGTCGACCACCTGCCCCAGCGTGAAGCGCACGCTGCGGTGCGGACAGCGGTTTTCCCAGGCTTGTGCGGTGCCGTCGGTGGCGCGCCATAGCGCGAGTTCCTGGCCTTCTGCAAAGCCTGCGACGATGTTGTCGCCGGGGCGCAGGTCGACCGAGCGCGCGACGGGGTGCCAGACGGCGGTGTTGTGTGTGTTCATGGCGGTGATACCGTACCGCTTCCCACGCACCGATGAAAGCCACATGGAGAGACGCTACTTTTCATTCCTGCAACGCCGGGCCGCATGAGCCGGATCGATCTTGCACTGGTCGAGGCCTTCGTGCTGGTCGCAAAGAGCGGCAGCCTGACCAGGGCCGAAAGCCTCTCGGGCACGTCCAAGGCCACGCTGAGCCGCCAGCTCACGCGGCTCGAAGAGTTGCTGGGCGCCCAACTGCTGCAGCGCAGCCCGCGCCGAATCGCGCTCACCGAGGCCGGGCGCGCCTTCCTCTTGCGCGGGGAGGGGCTGCTCGACGAAGTCACGGGCCGGCTCGAGGCGGCCAGCACCGAGATCCACGAGCTGACCACGGGCGTGTCGGGCCGCCTCTCGCTGCTGTCGGACACGCAGTTCAGCACCTCCTTCGTCTGCCACGTGGTCAAGCTGTTCCTGGAGTCGCACCCCGAGGTGCGCTGCCAGCTCGACGTGGCCAACGGCTTCCATGCCCCTCGTATCAGCGACGTCGACTGCTATGTCTGCTCCGAGCCGCCCGACGCGCCAAACCTCGTCGCCAAGCTGCTCGGGCGGCTGAACTACGGGCTCTATGCGAGCCCGCAGTACCTGGCGCGGCACGGTACGCCGTCGTCGCCGGAGGATTTGGCTGCGCATCAGTCCATCGTGATGAAGGAACCTTCTTCGGGGCGCTCGCAGGTGTTGCTGGTGTCGGGCGCGCAGAGCTTCGCCTTCCAGCCCGAACCCGCCTTCGAGACCAACGACCACTGGGTCATGAAGACCTTCTGCATCGACGGCCTGGGCATCGCGCTGCTGCCGGCCTTCTTCGTGCGGCCGGAGGTGGAGCAGGGTGTGCTCGCGCCGGTGCTGCCGCAATGGCAGCCCGAGCCGCGCCGCATCTACTGCGCCTACCAGCGGCAGCGCTACATGGGGCAGAAGCTGCGGGCGTTCGTCGACCTGATGGCCCGCTGCGTGGTCGACATCGACTCTTACAACTACTACGTCGGGTCATCGGCCGCGCGCCGCCGCAGGGCGGCCGCGAGACCATAATCGGCGCCTGCCAGACCGACCCTCATTCATACAGCCATCATGAAGAAAATCCTCGTCCTCAACGGCCCCAACCTCAACCTGCTCGGCACGCGCGAGCCCGAACAGTACGGACGCGACACGCTGGCCGACGTCGAACGGCTGTGCAAGGAAACGGGCGCCAAGCATGGCGTGGAAATCGAATGCCGCCAGTCGAACCACGAAGGCGTGCTGATCGACTGGATCCAGGAGGCCGGCCGCGAGGTGGCGGCGGGCAACATGCTGGGCGTGGTGATGAACCCCGGCGCCTACACGCACACCTCGATCGCGCTGCACGACGCCATCAAGGGCGCGAGCGTGCCGCTGATCGAACTGCACATCTCGAACGTGCATGCGCGCGAGCAGTTCCGCCACCATTCGTACATCTCGCCGGCCGCGAAGGGAATCATCGTGGGCCTGGGCGTGAAGGGCTACACCCTCGCCATCGCGGCGCTGGTGCCCTGACTGACTAGTACTGCTGCTTGGGCGCCGACGCCTTCCAGCTGCGGCTGACGCGGCCCTGGTTGTCGATGCTTTCCAGGTGCACGTCGAAGCCCCAGAGCCGCGCGACGTGCTTCAGCACCTCTTCCGCGCCGTCGTGCAGCGGCAGGTGGTTGCGCTGCGTGTGGCGCAAGGTCAGAGAGCGGTCGCCGCGCGTGGCCACGTTCCAGACCTGGATGTCGGGCTCGCGGCTGCCGATGTCGTACTGGCGTGACAGCGATTCGCGCAGCGCGTGGTAGCCGCTGTCGTCGTGGATGGCTGACACCTCCAACTCCGACTCGCTCTGGAAATCGCGGATCGAGAACAGGCGCAAGTCGCGCATCGTCTTCGGGCTCAGGAACTGGCCGATGAAGCTCTCGTCCTTGAAGTTGCGCATGGCGTAGTCGAGCGTCTTGACCCAGTCGGTGTCCACGAAGTCGGGGAACCAGCGGCGGTCTTCCTCGGTCGGCTTCTCGCACACGCGGCGCAGGTCGGTCATCATCTTGAAGCCGAGCGCATACGGATTGATGCCGCTGTAGGCGCGATGCCCCACCGGCGGCTGGTAGATCACGCCGGTGTGCGAGCTGAGCCATTCCATCATGAAGCCGTCGGCCAACTGGCCGCGGTCGTACATGGTGTTGAGCAGCGTGTAGTGCCAGAAGGTGGCCCAGCCTTCGTTCATGACCTGGGTCTGGCGCTGCGGGTAGAAGTACTGCGCGATCTTGCGCACGATGCGCACCACCTCGCGTTGCCAGGGTTCGAGGAGTGCGGCGTTCTTCTCGATGAAATAGAGCAGGTTCTCCTGCGGCTCCGACGGGAAGCGCTTCGACGAATCGGCCTCGGCCGCCTGCTCGCTCTTGCGCGGCAGGGTGCGCCAGAGGTCGTTCACCTGCTGCTGCATGTGGCGCTCGCGCTCGGCGCGCTGCGCGCTTTCCTGCGCCAGCGAGCGCTTCTGCGGGCGGCGGTAGCGGTCGACGCCGTAGTTCATCAGCGCGTGGCAGGAGTCGAGCAACTGCTCGACCGCATCGAGGCCGTGGCGCTCCTCGCATTCGGCGATGTAGTGCCGCGCGTAGACCAGGTAGTCGATGATGGACGAGGCGTCCGTCCACATGCGGAACAGGTAGTTGCCCTTGAAGAAGCTGTTGTGGCCGTAGGCCGCATGCGCGATCACCAAGGCCTGCATGGCCATGGTGTTCTCTTCCATCAGGTAGGCGATGCACGGATCGGAGTTGATGACGATCTCGTAGGCCAGCCCCATGTGGCCGCGCTTGTAGTTCTTCTCGGTCGAGATGAACTGTTTGCCGTACGACCAGTGGCGATAGATCATGGGCATGCCCACGCTGGCGTAGGCGTCCATCATCTGCTCGGCCGTGATGACCTCGAGCTGGTTCGGGTACACGTCGAGGCCGTAGCTCTTGGCCGTCTTGGCGATCTCGGTGTGGTAGGTCTCGATGAGTTCGAAGGTCCAGTCGGAGGGGCTGGGCAGGCGTTCGAGAACACGGTCGGTGATCATGGCGTCACCCCTTCCTTCTTGAACAGGTCGCGGAAAACCGGATAGATGTCCTGCGCGTCGGACACCTTGCGCATCGCGAAGTTGGGCTGTACGCCTTCGAGCTGCTGGTATTCCTGCCACAGGTTCTGCTCGGTCTCGGCCACCTGCACGTAGGCGTAGTAGCGCACCACCGGCAGGATGTTGTCGACCAGCAGCTCGCGGCAGCGGCCGCTGTCCTGGTGCCAGTTGTCGCCGTCGCTGGCCTGCGCGCCGTACACGTTCCACTCGCCGCTCGGGTAGCGCGCCTTGATGATCTCGTCCATCAGCACCAGCGCGCTCGACACCACGGTGCCACCCGTCTCTGTGGCATGGAAGAACTCTTCTTCGCTCACTTCTTGCGCCTGCGTGTGGTGGCGCAGGAACACGAGGTCGATCTTCTCGTAGTGCCGCGTGAGGAACATGTACAGCAGCATGAAGAAGCGCTTGGCCATGTCCTTGCGCGCCTCGTCCATCGAGCCCGACACGTCCATGAGGCAGAACATCACCGCCTTGGCGCTGGGCACCGGCGTCTTCACGCGATTGCGGTAGCGCAGGTCGATGGGATCGATGTAGGGCACGTGCCGCATGGTGCGGCGCAGCTCGGCGATGCGCTCCTCGGTCTCGCGGATCTCATTCTGGATGAGGGCCTGCGCGGCCTGCGGATGCTGCTTCAGCTGCTCGAGGTGCGCCTCAAGCCGCTTGAGTTCCTTGCGCGGTTCGCCGCCCAGCGCGATGCGGCGGGCGAGGGCGCCGCGCATCGAGCGCACCACGTGCAGGTTGTTGGGGGAGCCGTCGCTGGTGAAGCCGGCGCGGTGGCTCTTCCATTCGGGCACGTCGGCAATCTGCGTGCGAATGAGGTGCGGCAGCGCAAGGTCGTCGAAGAAGACGCGCATGAACTCCTCGCGCGTGAGGCGGAAGACGAAGTCGTCCTCGCCCTCGCCGCTGTCGCTGGCTTCCCCGCTGCCGGAGCCGCCTCCGCCCCCGCCTTCGGGGCGCTTGATGCGGTCGCCCTTCAGGTACTCCTGGTTGCCCGGGTGCACGTATTCGCGGTCGCCGCCGCGGGCGTGCCCGAACACGGGCTCGGACACATCGTGGCGCGGCAGGGTCACGTCTTCGCCTTGCTCCAGTTCGCGGATATTGCGGCCGCTGACGGCGCGCCTCACCGCTTCCTGGATCTGCCCCTTGTAGCGCCTGAGAAAGCGCTCGCGGTTGCCAATGGACTTGTTCTTGCCCGATAGCCGGCGGTCGATGATCTGCTGCAGGATGGCCACGATGTTGTCAACGCTCCTTGCAAGGTAAGGGGAAGAACGGCGCGTTCGTCGCTATGAGCTCTTGCGCACCCGCAGATACCACTCGCAGAGCAGGCGGACCTGCTTGGCGGTGTAGCCCTTCTCCACCATGCGCGTCACGAAGTCCTCGTGCTTCTTCTGCTCGTCGGCGCTGCTCTTGGTGTTGAAGCTGATCACCGGCAGGAGCTCTTCGGTGTTGGAGAACATCTTCTTCTCGATCACCGCGCGCAGTTTCTCGTAGCTTGTCCATGCCGGGTTGCGCCCCGCGTTGCCGGCCCGTGCGCGCAGCACGAAGTTGACGATCTCGTTGCGGAAGTCCTTCGGGTTGCCGATGCCGGCGGGCCGCTCGATCTTCTCGAGTTCGGCGTTGAGCGAGGCGCGGTCGAAGACTTCGCCGGTGTCGACGTCGCGGAACTCCTGGTCCTGGATCCAGTAGTCGGCGTAGGTCACGTAGCGGTCGAAGATGTTCTGGCCGTACTCGCTGTAGCTCTCGAGGTAGGCTGTCTGGATTTCCTTGCCGATGAACTCGGCATAGCGCGGCGCCAGCAGCTCCTTGATGTAGCTGATGTACTTCTGCTCGACCTCGGGGGCGAACTGCTCGCGCTCGATCTGCTGTTCGAGCACGTACATCAGGTGCACCGGGTTCGCGGCCACTTCGGAGCTGTCGAAGTTGAAGACCTTCGAGATGATCTTGAAGGCGAAGCGCGTGGAGACACCGCTCATGCCTTCGTCGACGCCCGCGTAGTCGCGGTACTCCTGGATCGACTTGGCCTTGGGGTCGGTGTCCTTGAGGTTCTCGCCGTCGTAGACCTGCATCTTGCTGAAGGTGCTCGAGTTCTCGGGCTCCTTCAGGCGCGTGAGCACCGAGAGCTGGGCCATCATGCGCAGCGTTCCCGGAGCGCAGGGGGCCTTGGCGAGCGAGGAGTTGCGCACCAGCTTCTCGTAGATCTTGATTTCTTCAGAGGCGCGCAGGCAGTAGGGCACCTTGACGATGTAGATCCGGTCGAGGAAAGCCTCGTTGTTCTTGTTGTTGCGGAAGGCTTTCCACTCGCTCTCGTTGCTGTGCGCGAGCACGATGCCGTCGAAGGGAATGGCACCGAAGCCTTCCGTGCCCTTGAAGTTGCTTTCCTGCGTGGCCGTGAGCAGGGGATGCAGCACCTTGATGGGCGCCTTGAACATTTCCACGAACTCAAGCAGGCCCTGGTTTGCCAGGCACAGGCCGCCGGAGTAGGCGTATGCGTCGGGGTCGTCCTGCGCGTAGGTCTCGAGCTTGCGGATGTCGACCTTGCCGACCAGCGAGGAGATGTCCTGGTTGTTCTCGTCGCCGGGCTCGGTCTTGGCCACGGCGATCTGCCGCAGCACGGACGGGTAGCGCTTGACGACCTTGAACTGGCGGATGTCGCCGCCGTACTCCTCGAGCCGCTTGACGGCCCAGGGCGAGAGAATTCGGTTCAGGTAGCGGCGGGGGATGCCGTATTCCTTTTCAAGGATCTCGCCGTCTTCGAGCGTGTCGAAGAGGCCGAGCGGGGATTCGTTGACCGGCGAACCCTGTATCGCATAGAAGGGCACGTGCTCCATGAGCTGCTTCAGGCGCTCCGCGATGGAGCTCTTGCCGCCGCCCACGGGGCCCAGCAGGTAAAGGATCTGCTTCTTTTCTTCCAGTCCCTGCGCGGCGTGGCGGAAATAGGACACCACCTGTTCTATGGCGTCTTCCATGCCGTAGAACTCCTTGAACGCCGGGTAGATTTTGATGACCTTGTTGGCGAAGATGCGCGAGAGACGGGGGTCATTGCGCGTGTCTACCAACTCCGGCTCACCGATAGCCTTGAGCATGCGCTCGGAGGCCGTGGCATACGCGGTGGGATCGCGCTTGCAGATGTCCAGGTAGTCCTGCAGCGAGATGACTTCCTCGCGGGTGCGCTCGTAGCGGGCGGCAAAGTTGCTGATCACATCCATGGTCACGCCTCCATCAAGAGTCAGTGGGCTTTTGGCCCGATGGCGTGCAGCAAAGGCTTTGCGCAACATTTAAGGTGTGCCTGCCCTTGGCTGCATGCCGCGGAAAACTCCCTTACAACAATCTGCTAACAATCAGCATAAAGCAAAGATTGAACCCGGCAAATCATTTGTTAATTCAGAACCACATCGCCGAGTAAAGTTCCTTGGAGAAAACGGAACTAGTATTCAAATTTCAGTTAAATTCAAAGGCTCGTTTTCGCAATTCTCTCCGGGTGAAAAGCCTATGCCGAATGGCCATCGGCTGCGCCGTGTTTTTTCCGGGAAAGCATCGCCTATTGAGCCTCGGGGCTCAATAAAAAATGGCACTCCCTTCAATAACGCGCGGCCTGTCGTTTGGTTTATTGCACATCAAAAAAAAATATAAAAGCAATCCCCGCGCCACTTCCTCTGATGGGCGGCCAGCGCAAATGAACGTGGGAAAGCAGCGCGGACGCGGGTCGGCGCGGTCCGAATCGGTGCGATGAGCCTCGTCGTGGTGCCCGTCAGGAGGCTCGGCGGCTCCTGTGCACCAGTTCGAGGACTTGTGTGACCTTGGCGGTCACGAGGGCCCCAGCGCTGCGGGCTGAGCCCTCACCGAAAGAAGTAGTCCGCCGCGTTGCGCGGCGAACAGTGTCTGCACAGCGTTGGTGCGCTCAGCTGAAGAATTCCTTCGCCTTGTCGAACCAGCCCTTGTCGGTCGGGCTGTGCTTCTCGCCGCCCTTCTTGAGGGAGTCGTCGAGGTCCTTCAGCAGCTTGCGCTGGAACTCGGTGAGCTTCACAGGCGTCTCGACGCGCACGTGGCAGTACAGGTCTCCGGGGTAGCTCGAGTTCACGCCCTTGATGCCCTTGCCGCGCAGGCGGAACTGCTTGCCGCTCTGCGTGCCTTCGGGAATATCGATGGCCGCCGCGCCCTTGAGCGTGGGCACGTTGATCTCGCCGCCCAGCGCTGCCGTGGTCATGCTCACTGGCACCACGCAGTGCAGGTTGTCGCCGTCGCGCTCGAAGATGTCGTGCTTCTTGAGGCGGATCTCTATGTACAGGTCGCCCGGCGGGCCGCCGTTGACGCCCGGCTCGCCGCTGCCGGTGACGCGCATGCGCTGGCCATCGTCGATGCCCGCGCGGATCTTCACTTCGAGCGTCTTGTTGCGCTTGATCTTGCCCTGGCCGTGGCACGCGGTGCAGGGCTCGGGAATGATCTTGCCGCTGCCGTGGCAGGTGGGGCAGGTCTGCTGCACGCTGAAGAAGCCCTGGCGCATCTGCACCGCGCCCGCGCCGTGGCAGGTCGTGCAGGTGATGGGCTTGGTGCCGGGCTTGGCGCCCGAGCCGTGGCAGGTGTCGCACTCGTCCCAGGTCGGGATGCGGATCTCGGTCGTCTTGCCTTCCGCGGCTTCCTCGAGCGTGATCTCCATCGCGTAGCTGAGGTCGCTGCCGCGGAACACCTGGCGCCCACTGCTGGTGCGGCCGCGGCCGCCACCGCCGAACACGTCGCCGAAGATGTCGCCGAAGGCTTCCGCGAAGCCGCCGAAGCCTTCCGCGCCCGGACCGCCGCGCATGTTGGGGTCGACGCCGGCGTGGCCGTACTGGTCGTAGGCTGCGCGCTTCTGTCCGTCGGACAGCATTTCGTAGGCTTCCTTCACCTCCTTGAACTTGGCCTCGGCGTCCTTTGCGGTGTCGCCGTGGTTTCGGTCGGGGTGGTGCTTCATCGCGAGCTTGCGATAAGCCTTCTTGATTTCATCCTCGCTCGCGTTCTTGGGGACGCCGAGGGTTTCGTAGTAGTCGCGTTTGGTGGCCATGGCAGGTCGATCAGCAGATCAGGGAAGCAGCGGAAACTCGGGTAACTTGAAGCGAGAAAGGCTGGAGCACCTCCGCAGGTGTTCCAGCCTTGTCCAAGGGACTGAAGATCAGCCCTTCTTGACTTCCTTGACTTCGGCGTCGACCACGTTGTCGTCGGCCTGCGCATGCGCGCCGGCTTCCGCGCCCGCCGGACCCGAAGCTGCCGAGGCGCCGGCCGCGGCCTGCGATTCGGCATACATCTTCTCGCCGAGCTTCTGGCTTGCGGTCATGAGCGTGTTGGTCTTTTCCTCGATCGCGGCCTTGTCTTCACCCTTGAGGGCTTCTTCCAGGTCCTTGATCGCGGCTTCGATCGCGTCCTTCTCGGCGGCTTCCAGGCTCGCACCGTGCTCGCCCAGCGACTTCTTCACGCTGTGGACCATGGCTTCACCCTGGTTGCGGGCCTGCACGATCTCGAGCTTCTTCTTGTCGTCGGCCGCGTTCAGCTCGGCGTCCTTCACCATCTTCTGGATCTCGTCCTCGCTCAGGCCCGAGTTCGCCTTGATGGTGATCTTGTTTTCCTTGCCGGTGCCCTTGTCCTTGGCGCCGACGTGCAGGATGCCGTTGGCGTCGATGTCGAAGCTCACCTCGATCTGCGGCGTGCCGCGCGATGCCGGCGGAATGCCTTCGAGGTTGAACTCGCCGAGCAGCTTGTTGCCCGAGGCGATGTCGCGTTCGCCCTGGAACACCTTGATAGTCACGGCCGGCTGGTTGTCCTCGGCGGTCGAGAAGGTCTGCGCGAACTTCGTCGGGATGGTCGTGTTCTTGGCGATCATCTTCGTCATCACGCCGCCCATGGTCTCGATGCCCAGCGACAGCGGGGTCACGTCGAGCAGCAGCACGTCCTTGCGGTCGCCCGAGAGCACTTGCCCTTGAATGGCGGCGCCGACAGCCACGGCTTCGTCGGGGTTCACGTCCTTGCGCGGTTCCTTGCCGAAGAAGGCCTTCACCTTGTCCTGCACCTTGGGCATGCGGGTCATGCCGCCGACCAGGATCACGTCGTTGATGTCGCCCACGCTGATGCCGGCGTCCTTGATGGCCAGGCGGCAGGGAGCGATGGTGCGCTCGATCAGCTCGTCGACCAGGCTTTCGAGCTTGGCGCGGGTGAGCTTGATGTTCAGGTGCTTCGGACCCGTGGCATCGGCCGTGATGTATGGCAGGTTGATGTCGGTCTGCGCGCTGTTCGACAGCTCGATCTTGGCCTTTTCAGCGGCTTCCTTCAGGCGTTGCAGGGCCAGCACGTCCTTGCTCAGGTCGACGCCCTGTTCCTTTTTGAACTCGCCGATGATGTAGTCGATGATGCGCTGGTCGAAGTCTTCGCCGCCCAGGAAGGTGTCGCCGTTGGTCGACAGCACTTCGAACTGCTTCTCGCCGTCGACGTCCGCGATTTCGATGATCGACACGTCGAAGGTGCCGCCGCCGAGGTCATACACGGCGATCTTGCGGTCGGCCTTGTCCTGCTTGTCGAGGCCAAAGGCCAGCGCGGCAGCGGTGGGCTCGTTGATGATGCGCTTGACGTCGAGGCCAGCGATGCGGCCGGCGTCCTTGGTGGCCTGGCGCTGGGCGTCGTTGAAGTAGGCCGGCACCGTGATCACGGCTTCGGTCACGGTTTCGCCGAGGTAGTCTTCGGCGGTCTTCTTCATCTTGCGCAGGATGTCGGCGCTGACCTGCTGCGGGGCCATCTTCTTGCCGCGCACTTCCACCCACGCGTCGCCGTTGTCGGCCTTGGCGATGGTGTAGGGCATCAGGTCGATGTCCTTCTGGACTTCCTTTTCCTCGAACTTGCGGCCGATCAGGCGCTTGATCGCGTACAGCGTGTTCTTGGGGTTGGTGACGGCCTGGCGCTTGGCCGAGGCACCGACCAGCACTTCACCGTCTTCCTGGTACGCGACGATCGACGGCGTGGTGCGCGCACCTTCCGAGTTCTCGATCACACGCGTGGTGTTGCCTTCCATGATCGACACGCACGAGTTGGTGGTGCCGAGGTCGATGCCGATGATCTTTGCCATGTTCTTACTCCTGAAAGCCTGAAAAATATGTTGTTATGAACTTGTGGATAACCCGTCGCGATTCAAGGTATGAAGCGGGGATTTCCTGTGGGAATCTTGTGTGCCGGTGAATGCGGGGTGGCTTACTTCGGCGCGCTGACCGTGACCAGCGCCGGGCGCAGCACGCGCTCGTTGATGGTGTAGCCCTTCTGCAGGACGGTCACCACCGTGTTCGGCTCCTGGTCGGCGGGCACCACCGAGATGGCCTGGTGCTGGTGCGGGTCGAACTTGGTGCCGGGGGCGGGGGCCACTTCGATCACCTTGTTGCGTTCGAGCGCGCTCTTGAGCTGGCGAAGCGTGGCTTCGGCGCCTTCGCGGATCTGCTCGGGCGTGGCGTCCTTGACGGCCAGGCCGGCTTCGAGGCTGTCGGTCACCGGCAGCAGGCTCTCGGCAAAGGCTTCCACGGCGAACTTGCGGGCCTTGGAGACTTCTTCGTCGGCGCGACGGCGGGCGTTCTGCACGTCGGCCTGGGCGCGCAGGTACTGGTCGGCCAGTTCGGTGTTCTTGGCCTGCAGGGCAGCCAGCTCGCCTTGGGCCTGCGCCAGTGCGGCGAGGGCGTCGGCTTCGTTGGCGGCTTGCGCGGCCTCCAGTTCTTCGGGGCTTGGCTCGCCTTGCAGCATTTGCGAATTCTGTGCGGATTGTTGCGGGTCAGACATTTTTCAAAGAACCGGCGCGAGCCGGAAAACAAACGATAGCCAGCCACTTGGGGCTGGCCAGAAGCATTTCAAGCGAAAAAATGCGGCCCAGGAGGCCGCCGCACGAGGTTTTGAGGGTGTTTTCTCGCGGAACACCGCGGAACCGGCTTTGCCGGGCCGCAGGTGTTGCCCCCGATAGGGGGTAGGCGAAGCGACACGAAAGTGCGCGCAGCCTGGGGGCGAGCCCCAATCAGTGGGCGTCCAGGAGCTCGACGTCGAACTTCAGGGTGGCATTGGGGGGGATCACGCCGCCGGCGCCGCGGGCACCGTAGCCCAGCGATGCGGGGATGATCAGCGTGCGCTTGCCGCCGATCTTCATGCCGGCCACGCCTTCGTCCCAGCCCTTGATGACCTGGCCGGCGCCCAGCGAGAACGCGAACGGGTCGTTGCGGTCGCGGCTGGAGTCGAATTTGGCGCCCTGGGTGCCGTCGTTGTAGAGCCAGCCGGTGTAGTGCACGTGCACGTGCTGGCCAGCCTTGGCTTCGGCGCCGGTGCCGACTTCGGTGTCTTCGTATTGCAGGCCGGAGGGGGTGGTTGGCATGGGAAACGCTCCTTGCGTCGATGTGAGAAGAATGAATCGAAGGCGCGGAGTTTACCGAGGCCGGATTCGCCCGGCCTGTCGGCCGTCAGCCGTGGCTGGTGTCGTCGCCGGGCTGCGCGGGTACGGCAGCGGGCTCTGCGGCCGGGGTCTGCGGTGCCGGCGCCGGGACGGCAGCGGTGGGCGAGGGGGCTGCAGGCGCTGTCGGCGCCGCGGCCTTCTTGATCTGCCCCAGCTGCCACTTGCCGGCAAATGCCTGCAGGTCGGACAGCCGCTTGAGCAGGTCCTGTCCGCTGAGCGTGAGGCTGTAGCCGTCGCTGCCGTGGCCGACGATGCCGGCCTCGCGCAGTTCCTTGATGCGGGTGTTGAGCGTGTTGGGAGTGATGCCGCCCACGCTGTCCTGCAGCAGCCGGAAGGTCTGGGCATGACCGTCTCGCAGCGCCCAGAGCACGCGCAGCGCATAGCGGGCTTCGAGCAGGGCGAGCAGCTGGCTGACGGCTGCGTTTTCCTTGGTACTCATCGACATCATCTCCTCGAAGCTGGGCGGGCCGCCGACCTGGGGGCAGGGGCGATGGCGCGCGTTCTCTTGTGTGTGGTTATGAACCGTCCGGGTGGCAGACGACTATAGCGCAAAGGATTGTGATGCTACTAGTTTTATAGCTGTGAAGGCATGCGGCATGCGGGTTGTGAGACAAAGCCTCACAAATTGGAATAGTTGGCCATGGCTTCGCCCAGCCGGATCGCACGCCCTGGCGACCAGTCGGGGTTGAACGCCAGCGCAGGCGCCGGGAACAGCATGACGACCGTCGAGCCGAGCAAGAAACGGCCCATCTCGTCGCCCTTGCGGATGTCGATCTGCTGGTCGTTGTAGCTCCACTCGCGCAGCTCGCCCACGCGAGGCGGGTTGACCACGCCGTGCCACACCGTGGCCATGCTGCCGACGATGGTGGCGCCCACCAGCACCAGCACGAAGGGGCCGTGCGCCGACTCGAACACGCACACCACGCGCTCGTTGCGCGCGAAGAGGCCGGGCACGCCGCGCGCCGTGGTCGGGTTCACCGAGAACAGGTCGCCCGGCACGTGGATCATGCGCACCAGCCGCCCGTCGCAGGGCATGTGGATGCGGTGGTAGTCCTTCGGGCTCAGGTAGAGGGTCGCGAAGCTGCCGTGCGCGAACTTGGCCGCCAGCGTGGCGTCGCCGCCGACCAGCGCGGTGGTCGTGTAGTTGTGGCCCTTGGCCTGGAAGATCTGGTCGCCCTGGATCGGGCCGAACTGGCTGATCGCGCCGTCCACCGGGCAGGTCAGGTCGGCCTGCGCGAGCGGGCGCACGCCCGGCTTGAGTTCGCGCGTGAAGAACTGGTTGAAGCTCTTGTAGTGGTGGATGTCCGACTCGAGCGCCTCGCCCATGTCCACGCCGTACTTGGCCACGAAGCGCCGGATGATCCACGTCGTGACCGCCCCCCGCTCCTTGCCCGCGACCCAGCCGGCGAAATTGGTCAGGGCCTGCTTGGGGAACAGGTATTGGGGCAGTACGGCGGAGCGGTCGGACACGTGGTGGGGGCCTGGAATGCGAATTGGAGGGGCATTCTATAAAGGGCTTCCCGGGCGGGGCGTAGGAAGCTTCCCTCGGTATTGGCCACGCGGGCCACGCGGGCCACGGGCGCGGCGCCCGCCGCAGCCTTGCCTGCTAGTCGGCCTTGATTCCCGCGGCCTTGATCACCTGCGCCCACTTTTCCACTTCGGCCTTCTGGAAGGCCGCGATCTGCGTCGTCGTCATGTCTGCCGGCTCCATGCCGAAGCCCTTGAGCTTGTCCTGCATCTCCGGTGTCGCGAGGATCTTGCGGATCTCGGTGTGCAGCCGGTCGACCACAGGGGCCGGCGTGGCGGCGGGCACGAAGATCGCCTGCCACGACACCACTTCGAAGTCCTTCAGGCCCGGCAGGCCCGACTCCGCGATCGTCGGCACGTCGGGCAGCGAGGCCAGCCGCTTCGACGACGTCACCGCAATGGCGCGCAGCTTGCCGCTCTGGATGTGCGGGCCGGCCACCACCGTGGTGTCGAACATCATGTCGACCTGGCCGCCGATGGCATCCTGGATCGCCGGGCCGCTGCCCTTGTATGGAATGTGCGTGAACTTCACGCCCGACTTGTAGGCCAGCAGTTCGAGCGCCAGGTGCTGCGAAGTGCCCGTGCCCGCCGAGGCCGACGACAGCCCGCCCGACTTGGCCTTGCTGGCTTCCAGAATGTCCTTCAGCGTCTTGTACGGGCTGTTCTGGCTCACCACCAGCACCACCGGGTTGGTGCCGATCAGCGTCACCGGCGCGAACGACTTGATCGGGTCGTAGCCGATCTTGGGGTACAGGCTCACGTTGATGGCGTGCGAGCTGATGGTGCCGCCCACCAGCGTGAAGCCGTCCGGCGCGGCGCGAGCGCCGACCTCCGAGCCCACGCTGCCGCCGGCGCCGCCCTTGTTGTCGATGATCACGCTCGTGCCAAGCACCGTGCCGAGCTTCTGCGCGATGAGCCGGCCCAGCACGTCGGTCGTGCCGCCCGCGGGAAACGGCACGAGGTAGGTGATGGCCTTGCCCGTCGGCCAGTTGCTGCTGCTCTGCGCGAAGGCTGCCGGAAGACCGGCGGCGAGCGAAGAGGCGAGGGCGGTGCGGATGAGTGCGCGGCGTTGCATGTGAATGTCTCCTTGATTTGTCTGTGGTGCGGGCCCCTCAGGGCATGTCGACGATTTCGATCCAGTTCGGGTTCTTGCCCACGTCCAGGTGCTGGGGCTTGCCCAGCGCGCCGGTGGCGGCGTCGATGGCGTAAAGCGAGATGCCGTTCGATTCCTGTCCCGCCGCGATCAGGTAGCGGCCGGAAGAGTCGATGGCAAAGCCGCGCGGACTCTTCTCTGTCGGCGTCTGGCCCAGGGGCTGCAGCTGTCCGGTGGAGGCATCGACCTTGAATGCGGAGAGCGTGCTCGAGGTGCGCTCCGATGCATAGAGAAAGCGCCCGTCGGGCGTCAGATGCAGGTCGGCGGCCCATGGCTTGCCGGTGAAACCGGCGGGCAGCGTGGTCGTGCTCTGCTCGAGCTTGAGCGTGCCGCGCGCGGCGTCCCACGCGAACACGTGCAGCGCCGCGTCGAGCTCGTCCAGCAGGTAGACGTGGCGCTGCGCCTTGTCCCAGGCGAAGTGGCGCGGGCCCGACTTCTCGGGGGTCCTGGTCAGCGGCGGATCGTTGGGCGAGAGCAGCCCCTTCTCCGCGTCGAAGCGCCAGCTCGACACGTTGTCGCCGCCCAGGCTGGTGGCGAGCACGAAGCGGTTGCTTGCGTCCGCATGGATGGCGTGGGCATTGGGCCCCGTCTGGATCAGCTGGTGGATGGGGCCCACGGTGCCGTCCTTGCCGACGGCGTTGACCGTGATCTTGCCGCCCTGGTACGAGGCCGCGAACAGCCACCTGCCGCTGGCGTCGAGGTCGATGTTGGCCATGCTGTCGGCCAGCGGCGCCTCGCCGAGCTTCTGCAGCTTTCCGGTGGCGCCGTCGATCGACAGCGCGGTCACGCGAAACGGCTGCGAGCGAAGCGCGGCATACAGCACGCGCCTGTCGCGGCTCACCACCATCGGCATGACTGTGCCGCCGACGTTCAGCGTCTGCACCGGCTTGAGCGCGCCCTGGCCGCGGTCAAGTTCGAGCACCGAGATTTCCTGGCTGTCGGCGTTCGACACATAGACCCAGGTCGCGGCCGAAGCCGGGCCGAGGGCGGCCAGCCACAGCAGCGACGCGATGCTCGTCTTCTTCATCATGGCCGTGCTCAGGGCTTGATGTTGAGCTTGGTGATGAGTTGCTTGAAGTACTCGTTGTCCTTGGCCAGCGTTTCCTTGAAGGCGGCGCCGTCGGTGTAGGCGTAGCCCAGGTTCTGCTTGTCCATCACCTCGCGCAGCAGCGGCTCCTTGGCGGTCTTGGCGGCGATGTCGCGCAGCTTGGCCATCACTTCGGGCGGCGTGTTCTTCGGCGCGCCGAGGCCGCGCCAGGTGCCGATGGAGATGTCGATGCCGCGCTCCTTGGCGGTCGGCACCTTGTCGAAGGCAGCCAGGCGCTTGTCGGCCATCACCATCAGCATCTTGAGCTTGCCGGCCTGAACGTAGGTCGATACCTCGGCCGGGCTCACCGCCACCGCATCGACGTGGCCGCCGAGCAGCGCCAGCACGGCCGGGCCCGCGCCCTGGAACGGGATGTGGTTGAACTTGGCGCCAGTCTTGTCCTCCAGCGCCGATGCCGCCAGGTGCCAGATCGAGCCGGTGCCCGAGTTGCCCACGCCCATTTCGCCCGGCTTCTTCTTGGCGGCGGCCAGGAATTCTTCGATGGTGTTGTAGGGCGAGTCGGCCTTCACAGTGATGGCGGCCGGGTCGGCATTGAGCTGCGCGATCGGCTGGAAGTCGTCGTAGTTGAACTTGGCCAGGCCCAGGTGCGGCAGCGTCAGCAATTCGACCGTGAGCACCGCCAGCTTGTAGCCGTCGGGCCGCGAATGGATCACCTCGTTCCAGCCGATGGCGCCGCCCGCGCCGGGGCGGTTCACGATCACGATGCTCTCGGACATGTGCTTGCGGCTCGCGTCGGCGAAGGCGCGGGCCAGCGCGTCGGTGCCGCCGCCGGGCTGGTAGGGCACGATCAGCTCGACCGTGTGGTTCGGGTAGTCGTTGCCGGCGGCTTGCGCGGCGGGCGCCGCGAGGCCGAATGCAAGGCCGAGCGCACCCGAGAGGGCCGCGAGCTTGCGCAGGAATTTCGTCGTCATCTGTCTTGTCTCCGTTATTGGTTTTGCGGTTGCTGGAAAAAACGTGCGCGGTCAGGGCATGTACTGCCCCCCGTTCACTTCGATCACCTGCCCCGTGACATAGCCCGAGAGCTGATCCGAAGCGAGATACAGGAAAGCGCCGACGCACTCTTCGGGCTCGCCGAGGCGGCCCATCGGAATGCTGGCGCGGAAGTTATCGAGCATCGCGGGCGTCGAGAAGCGGTCCTGGAAGGGCGTCTGAATGACGCCCGGCGCCACCGCGTTCACGCGGATGCGGTCGCCCACCAGTTCCTTCGCGAGGCCGTGCGTGGCGGTGCTCACGAAGCCCTTGGAGCCTGCATAGAGGTACGCGGCCGGCCCGCCGCCGGTGCGCGCCGCGACCGAGGTCACGTTGATGATGTTGCCGCCGCCCTGCGCGCGCATCAGCGGCACCACCTCGCGGCAATACGCGAGCACCGAGCGCGCGTTGATGTGCATCACCTCGTCGAACAGCGCGTCGTCGAACTCGGCGATGGGCACGCGCTTGACCAGGCTGCCGGCGTTGTTGACCAGCACGTCGATGCCGCCGAACTCGGCCACCGTCTGCTTCACGCTGTCGCGGATCGCGCCGGTGTCGCGCACGTCGGCCTTCACCGCCACTGCCGCGCCGCCCGCCGCGCGGATGGTCTCGACCACCTGGTTGGCCGCGGCCGCCGAGCTGTTGTAGTGCACCGCCACGCGCATGCCGCGCGCCGCGAACGCAATGGCCACCGCCGCGCCGATGCCGGTGCTGGCACCGGTGACGAGGGCGGTCTTGTCCTTGAGGTCTTCCATGTGTTTGCTCCTTAACGGGTTGTTCAGGTGACCGGCGCCGGGTTGAAAAGCACCAGCGCGTTGTGCAGCTTCCAGTGCTCGGCCCAGGTCTTCTTGCGGCCGCTTGCCACGTCGAGCATCAGGTGGAACATTTCCCAGCCGATGTCTTCGATCGTGGCCTCGCCGTCGGCGATGCGGCCTGCGTTCACATCCATCAGGTCGTGCCAGCGGCGCGCCAGGTCGCTGCGCGTGGCGACCTTGATGACCGGCACTTCGGCCAGCCCGTAGGGCGTGCCGCGGCCGGTGGTGAACACATGCAGGTTGATGCCGGCCGCCAGTTGCAGCGTGCCGCAGATGAAGTCGCTGGCCGGCGTGGCCGCGTAGATCAGGCCCTTCTGCGTGGCTTTCTCGCCCGGCGCGAGCACGCCCGTGATCGGCGCCGAGCCCGACTTGACGATGGAGCCCATCGCCTTCTCGACGATGTTCGACAGGCCACCTTTCTTGTTGCCCGGCGTGGTGTTGGCGCTGCGGTCGACGCGGCCCTTCTGCAGGTAGGCGTCGTACCAGGCCATCTCGCGGATCATGGCTTTGGCCACCTCCGGCGTGGAAGCGCGCGAGGTGAGCTGGTCGATGCCGTCGCGCACCTCGGTCACTTCCGAGAACATCACGGTGGCGCCCGCGCGCACCAGCAGGTCGGTGCAGAAGCCCACGGCGGGGTTGGCGGTGACGCCGGAGAACGCGTCGCTGCCGCCGCACTGCACGCCCACCACCAGCTCGCTGGCGGGCACGGTCTCGCGGCGGCGTGCGTTCAGGCGCGCCAGATGCACCTCGGCCTGCCGCATGACCGAGTCGATCATCGACATGAAACCGATGTGCTCGTCGTCCTGCAGGCAGACCACGTCGAGTTCCGCATCGCCTTCGGTTTCGCCGCGCTTGTCGACGATGGGGATGCTGCCCGGCGGCAGCAGCCGCTCTGGCTGCAGCTTCTCGCAGCCCAGGCTCACCACCATCACCTCGCCGCCGAAGTTCGGGTTGAGGCTGATGTTGCGCAGCGTGCGGATCGGAACGATGGCGTCGGGCGCGTCGATGGCCACGCCGCAGCCGTAGCTGTGTGCCAGCGCCACCACGTCGTCCACGTTCGGGTACTTGGGCAGCAGCTCGGCCTTGATGCGCTGCACCGCGAAATCGATAACGCCGGCCACGCATTGCACCGTCTCCGTGATGGCGAGGATGTTGCGCGAGCCCACCGAGCCGTCGGCGTTGCGGTAGCCCTCGAAGGTGTAGCCCTCCAGCGGCGGCAGGGCAGGGGGCTTGACGGTCGCGATGGGCAGGCCGTCGAGCTCCGGCGCCACCGGCATGCGCATCACGCGTTCGTGCACCCAGCTGCCGCGCGGCAGCGCTTTCTGCGCATAGCCGATCACCACGTCGTAGCGGCGGATGGCCTCGCCTTCGGCCAGGTCGACCAGCGCGACCTTGTGGCCCTGGGGCACGTTGTCCACCAGCCGCAGGCCGTCGGCAAACTCGGCGCCGGCCTTCAGGCCGCCGTCGTTGGCGACGATGGCGACGTTGTCGTTGGCGTGGATGCGGATGTAGAGCGGCGAGGCTCCGGTGGCGTTGCTCATCGTGCGAACCTCTTTTTGCTTACAGCACCTTGTGGCCGGTCAGCATCGTGGGCAGCCAGGTGGAGAAGGCCGGCACGTAGGTCACCAGGGTGATGGCGATGAAGATCGCCAGATAGTAGGGCCACGCGGTTTTCGTCGCCTCCCCGATGGATATCTTGCCGATGGCGCAGCCGATGAACTGCACCGTGCCCACGGGCGGATGCACCAGGCCCAGCGCGCAGTTCAGCAGCAGCATCATCCCGAACTGCACCGGGCCCACGCCCATCTGGATGGCCAACGGCAGGAACAGCGGCGTGGTGATCAGGATGTGCGCCGCCATGTCCAGGAAGATGCCCAGGAAGATCTGGATGATGTTGATGTACAGCAGCATCAGCCATGGGCTGGAGGTGGCGGCCAGCAGCACTGTTTCGATGGCGTCCGGAATCTCCAGGTAGGCCATCTGGTAGCGCAGCATGTTCGACACGCCGATCAGCAGCAGGATCACGCCGGTGGTCTTCGAGGCCTTGGCCAGCGACTTGAAGAGTTTCTCGCGCGTCATCGTGCGGTAGGCCACCACCGTGAGCAATAACGAGTAAGTCACCGCGATGGCCGCCGCCTCGGTGGCTGTTGCCACCCCCTGCATCACGCAGACCAGGATGATCACGATCACCATCAGGCCGGGAATGGCCGACAGGAAGGTCTTGCCCACCATGCCCCAGCCGGGGAAGCGCTCGACCATGGTGCTGCCGTCGGTGCGCCTGGGGTAGCCGTGCTTGGCGGCCTGCCAGTAGGCGGCCACCAGCATGCAAACCATGATCCAGAACACCGGGATCAGCCCCGCGAACATCAGGTCGCCGATGGACACGCCCTTGATGATGTGCCCGTCGATCGTGCCCACCGCGGCCTGCGCGGCGAAGGCGTAGATGATCATGTTGTGCGAGGTCGGCATCAGCGCGCCCGAGAGCGATGCGTGCGTCGTCACGTTCACCGCGTAGGCCGCGCTGTAGCCCTCGCGCTTCATGATCGGGATCATCACGCCGCCCATGGCCGAGGTGTCGGCCACCGGCGAACCCGAGACGCCTCCGAAGAGCGTGGACGCCACCACGTTGGCCAGCCCGAGGCCGCCCTTCCAGTGGCCCACCAGGCTGCGCGCGAAGGCGACGATCTTGTCCGCGATGCCGCCGTGCAGCATCAGTTCGCCCGAGAAGATGAAGAACGGAATGGCCAGGAACGAGAACACGTTCATGCCCGACACCATCATCTGGATGGCAGTCTCGAAGGGCAGGCCTTCGTAGGCGAACGTGGCCAGGCAGCTCAGCCCGATGGCGAAGGCCACGGGCATCCCCAGCAGCAGGAACAGCACGAAGCTGAGGGACAGCACTGTCAATGCCATGATGGAACGACCTTCTGGCCGGTGAACTGAGCAGCCAGGTGCTCGATGGAGAAGAGGGTGATCAGCACCCCGGCGAAGAGGATCGGCACATAGCGCACGGCTTCGGACAGGCCTAGCGTGGGAATCGTCGATTCGCGCGTGGACACTGCCATCTCGGCGCCGCCCGCGAACAGCGCCACGGCGAAGCCGATGGTCAGCACGTATGTGAGCGCCTTGCACCAGAACTGGCCCTTGGGTGGCAGGGCCTTCACCAGCGAATCGAGGCCGATGTGCCCGGCGTCCCGCACGCCGGCGGAGGCGCCGAACATGGCGACCGAGATCACCAGCAGCAGCGCGACCTGCTCGACATACGGCGGGGCGTCATTGAAGACGTAGCGCAGCACCACGCCATAGACGACCACCGCGAGCAGGCCGACGAGGCACACGCAGGCGATGTACATCGCCCAGCGGGAGAGCCGCGCGTTCAATGAGGTAAGCAGGCTCATGTGCGGCGCGCGTCACTTGGTGTTGACGATTTCCTGCACCAGCGCCTTCTGCTCCGGCGTGGTCGCGAACTTGTCCCACACCGGCTTCTCGACGTCGACGAAGCCCTTGCGGTCGATCTCGGAGGCCGCGACGATCTTGGCGCCGCCCTTGATGACGGCCGCCTTGGCGTCCTTCTCGCGCGGCTCCCACAGCTTCACGTAGTAGGGCACCGAGTCTTTGGCGGCCTTGCGGATCGCGACCTGCTCTTCCTTGGTGAGCGTGTCCCAGATCTTCTTGGAGAACACCAGCACTTCGGGCGTCATGACGTGCATGGTCTCGGAGTACACCGGCGCGGCCTCGAAGTGCTTGGCCTCTTCGTACGAGGGATAGTTGTTCTCGGCGGCGTCCACCAGGCCGGTCTTCAGGCCGGTGTAGACCTCGGCGATGGGCATCGGCGTGGGCGAGGCGCCGGTGGCGCTCACCAGGCTCACCATCAGGTCGGAGGGTTGCACGCGGATCTTCAGGCCCTTCATGTCGGCCACCGACTTGATCGGCTTCTTGGCATACACCGAGCGCGCGCCGCTTTCATACATGCACAGGCCGATGAAGCCGGCCTTCTCGAAGGCGGCCAGCACCTTGTCGCCGGCCGGCCCGTACATCGCCTTGCGGAAGTGCTCGATGTCGCGGAACAGGAAGGGCAGCGACGGAATGACCGACTCCGGCACGATGCCGTGGAACGACGCGCTGCTCACGCGCACCATGTCGAGCGCGCCGATCTTCACCTGTTCGACCGTGTCCTTCTCGGAGCCCAGCGAGCTGTCCGCGAAGATCTTGATGTTGTCCTTGCCACCCGTGGCCTTCGACAGTTCATCGCCCATGAACTTCACCGCCTGGTTGGTGGGGAAGTCCTTGGCGTGCACCTCGGCGGAACGGAAGGTTCGCGCCATGGTGGCGTTGCTTGCCGTGAATGCGATCAAACCAATCGCGATCAGGCCCGACAGCTTCTTCATTTGTAGTGATTTCATTTTTGATGCTCCTCGGTGGATGAAAAGAAAACGCAGCGGATGGATGTATCGATAAACGGGTCAGATGCCGAAAGCGGGCTCCGCGAGGCCCTGTGCGCCGGGCCGCAGCGCGAACACGCCGCCGGCCAGTGGTTGGTCCGACAGGTCGATGCCGCCGGGTCGGATGGAGGTGACGAAGAGGGTGTCGAGCCCGGTGCCGCCGAAGGCGCACATCGCGGGCTTCTTCACCGGCACTTCGAGAGAGCGGTCGAGCCGGCCGTCGGGCGTGAAGCGGTGCACCAGGCCGGCGTCGTTGCCGCAGATCCAGTAGCAGCCGTCGGTGTCCATGGCCGCGCCGTCGGGGCGGCCGGACAGGGGCTTCATGTCGATGAAGAGGCGGCGGTTGCTGGGGGTGCCGGTTTGCGTGTCGTAGTCGAAGGCCCAGACGGCCTGCACCGTGGGGTGCGAATCCGAGAGATACATCGTGCGGCCGTCGGGGCTGAAGGCCAGGCCGTTGGGCACGATGAGGTCGTCGAGGCGCAGGGTGGCAGCGCCGTCGCCCTTGCCGTAGCTGTAGAGGCGGCCGACGCGTGCGCCCGCCGCCATGTCGAGCAGCATCGTGCCGGCCCAGAAGCGGCCCTGGCGGTCGCAGCGGCCGTCGTTGAATCGCATGGCCGGGGCGGCGTGTGCGACGGGCGCCAGGGAGGTGGCGGCCAGCGTGCCGTCGGCCTGCGGCTTCAGCGAGAACAGGCCGCTTTCCAGGCCGGCGATCCATTCGCCGGGCACGTCGGCGCGCGGTGCGATGCAGGCGATCATTTCGCCGGCGGTCCACTTCGCATGGCCTTCGCCTGCATGCCAGCGGTTCAGCGTGCGTGCCGGAATATCGACCCAGTAGAGCGCCTGTTCGCGCGCATGCCACACCGGGCTTTCGCCGGTGCCGTTGCGCGCGTCGAGAACGAGTTCAGCGCTCATCGCCGAACGGGCCTTGTGCGGTGAAGGCGCCGCCCTGGTAGATGGCGTTCGGGTCGGTCGGCGCGACGGGCGGCTGTGCCTCGACCTTGTCGCGGAACACTTCCGAGCTGTCGCGCGGCAGGAAGCCCAGGTGCGCGGCGGCGCTGTTGTCCCACCACACGTCGCGGTTGTTCGACATGCCGTAGACCACCGTGTGCTTCACGTCGGGCGTGAACAGCGATTTCTCGATCAGCGCCGTCAGGTCGTGGTAGCTGAGCCAGGTGCTCATCATCCGGCGGTTGGCCGGCTCGGGGAACGAGGAGCCGATGCGGATGCTGACGGTCTCGATGCCCCAGCGGTCGAAGTAGAACTGCGCCACGTCCTCGCCGAAAGACTTCGACAGGCCGTAGTAGCCGTCGGGCCGGCGCACGGCATGCGCGTCGATGTGCTCGCTCTGCTTGTAGAAGCCGATCACGTGGTTCGAGCTGGCGAACACCACGCGCTTCACGCCGTGGCGGCGCGCGGCTTCATAGATGTGGAACACGCCCTTGATGTTGGCTTCGAGAATTTCCTCGAACGGCCGCTCGACAGACACGCCGCCCAGGTGGACGATGGCGTCGCAGCCGTCCACCAGCGCATCGACCGCCGCCTTGTCCGACAGGTCGCAGGGCACGACTTCCTCGTGCGCATCGGCGGCCGGTGCCAGCGAGGCGATGTCCGAAAGCCGCAGCACCTCGGCGAATGGCTTGAGCCGCTCGTGCAGCACCTTTCCGAGGCCGCCGGCGGCGCCGGTCAGGAGAAGGCGGTTCATCTTGTTGTCTTTCATCTTTGCCCGTCCATGCACGCAGTGGTAGTGGTTTCCGGCGGCCCGCCGTCGCGGTGTCTTGCCTGCAGCAGCGGCCGGTACGATGCCGGCAGGGCGAGGTCGAAAGGGCGCTGCATGTCGGTGCCGTTGAAACCGTAAAGCCGCTGGCGGAGTGGCCGGCGACGTCTAGAGGTGGTTGAGTGATAGGTTATCTGTTGTCGTACAACTAGTTTGGGGATTATCATCGTGACCATGGTTCAGTCGACTGCGGGTAATCCCTCGATATCAGAAGCGCCGGCGGAAACGGCTTTCGTGGGGCGTCCGCGCCAGCGCGCACGCGGCCTCGCGCATGGGCTGGTGGAAGACCTGGGCGAGAAGATCCGCAACCAGTCGCTGCGGCCCGGCGACAAGCTGCCGACCGAGTCGGCCATCATGCAGGCCTACGGCGTGAGCCGCACCGTGGTGCGCGAGGCGCTGTCGAAGCTGCAGGCCGGCGGCCTGGTCGAGACGCTGCACGGCGTGGGCACCTTCGTGTTGCAGCCGCGCACGGGCGGCGTGTTCCGCCTCGACCCCGGCGAGATCGCCGCTTCGGTCGACGTGCTGGCCGTGCTCGAGCTGCGCATCAGCCTGGAGACCGAGTCGGCCGGCCTCGCCGCCAGCCGCCGTACAGAAGAGCAGCTGGTCGCCATGCGCCAGGCGCTCGACGACTTCGAGCACAACGTGGTCGTGGCGGGCGACACCGTGGGGCCGGACTTCCGCTTCCACCTGCAGATCGCCGAATCGACCGGCAACCCCTACTTTGCGGACATCATGAGGCACCTGGGCACCACGCTCATTCCGCGCACCCGCATCAGCGCGATCCGCACGCACGAGGGCGGGGCGCCTTACCTGAGCCGCGTGAACCGCGAGCACGAAGAAATCTACGCGGCCATCGCGCGCCGAGACCCCGAATCGGCCCGCGCGGCCATGCGCATCCACCTGACCAACAGCCGCGAGCGCCTGCGCATGGCGCAAGAGGCCGCGCAGCAGCAGAAGGCAAAGGCCGATGCCGCAACCGCTGGCGGTGCTGCTTCGGTCGACAACGCCACTTCGAGCTGAGTTTTTCTTGTTTGCCTGGCTGGACAACTCGTTTCTCTAGTTGTACGATGACTGATAACTTGATTCGAGTATCAGGAATGGCCACGACAGCCATCGAACAAAAGGAGACAGCATGACCATCAACCGACGCGGCGCACTAGGGGCCGCGCTTGCCACGACACTGGCCGCCAGCCTGCCCGCGCGGGTTCTTGCGCAGGGCAGCGGCGGCAACTGGCCGTCCAAGCCGCTCAAGCTCATCGTTCCGTATCCGCCGGGCGGTTCGTCCGACATCATTGCGCGGGCCATCAGCCAGCCGCTGTCCGAGGCGCTCGGGCAGTCGGTCATCGTCGACAACCGGGCGGGCGCCAACGGCAACCTCGGCGCCGACCTGCTGGCCAAGGCGCCGGGCGACGGCTACACGCTCATGCTGTGCGACCTGGGTGCGCTGGCCATCAGCCCCTCGCTGTACCCCAAGCTGCCGTTCGACCCGTCGAAGGACCTGCGCGGGGTGGCCATGCTGGCCTACTCGCCGCACCTGCTGGTGGTGCATCCGTCGGTGCAGGCGAACACCTTGAAGGAGCTGGTCGAGCTGTCGAAGAAAAGCGATCTCAACTTCGCCGTCACCGCCAGCGGCAGCACCGCGCACCTGGCGGGCATCGAGCTGCAGCGCAAGGTCGGCGCCAAGTGGGAATACGTGCCCTACAAGGGCGGCGTGCAGGCGGTGCTAGACACCGTCGCCGGCCAGACGCAGGTGCTGATGAACGGCATGCTCGCCACCTACCCGCAGGTGCAGGCCGGCAAGCTCAAGCTCATCGCGGTGTCCAAGGCCACGCGCATGCCGCTGATCGGCAATGTGCCGACCATCGCGGAGCAGGGCGCCCCCGGCTACGAGTCGGGTACCTGGCAGGGCGTGGTCGCGGGACGCGGCGTGCCCGACGCGGTGATCGCGCGGCTCAACCGCGAGCTGGTGCGCATCATCCGCACGCCCGACATCCGCGCCCGCCTCGCCGGGCAGGGCGCCGAGGTCGTGACCATGGCCGCGCCGGAGCAGGACCAGTTCTTCGCCAAGGAGCGCGCGCGCTGGGCGCAGGTCGTCAAGGAAGCGAACGTCAGGCTCGACTGACCGGCCGCTTCGCCCCCATTTTTTCTTCTCATTCAAATCTTTACTGGACTCTTCCCCATGAACCCCCAAGAACTCAAGACCATCATGGGCTCCGGCCTGCTTTCGTTCCCGTTGACCGACTTCGACGCGAACGGAGACTTCAACAAGAGCAGCTACGAGAAGCGTCTCGAATGGCTCGCTCCCTACGGCGCCAGCGCGCTGTTCGCGGCCGGCGGCACGGGCGAGTTCTTCTCGCTCACCGGCGAGGAGTACCCGGGCATCATCAAGACGGCGGTGGACACCTGCCGCGGCGTGGTGCCGATCATTGCCGGTGCCGGCGGCCCCACGCGTTTCGCCATTCAGTGCGCGCAGGCCGCCGAAAAAGCCGGCGCGCACGGCGTCCTGCTGCTGCCGCACTACCTCACCGAAGCCGGCCAGGAAGGCCTGGCCGCGCACGTCGAAGCCGTGTGCAAGAGCGTGAAGTTCGGCGTGATCGTCTACAACCGCGCCACCAGCCGCCTCAAGCCCGACACCCTGGCCGGCCTGGCCGAGCGCAACCCCAACCTCGTGGGCTTCAAGGACGGCATCGGCGACATCGAGGCCATGGTCGCCATCTACCAGAAGATGGGCGACCGCTTCGCCTACCTGGGCGGCCTGCCCACGGCCGAGGTCTATGCCGCCGCCTACAAGGCAATGGGCACGCCGGTGTATTCGTCGGCCGTCTTCAACTTCATTCCGAAGACTGCAATGGACTTCTACAAGGCCGTGGCCGCCGACGACCTGCCCACGCAGCACCGCCTGCTGAAGAACTTCTTCATGCCCTACCTCGAGCTGCGCAACCGCGTGCCGGGCTACGCGGTGAGCATCGTGAAGGCCGGCGCAAAGATCGTCGGCCACGACGCCGGCCCCGTGCGCGCACCGCTCACCGACCTGAAGCCGGCCGAGATGGAACAGCTCAAGGCGCTGATCGACGCGCTCGGCCCGCAGTAAGCCTGTTCGCGCAAGACAAGAAAAACGCCGGAGACAACATGTGATGCCCAACATGCGGATGAACAGAAGAAGACTTTTCGCGGCGGGCTTCACGCTCGCCGCTTCCACACTGGCACCGCTCCATGCCTGGGCACAAGCCGATGCATGGCCCCTGCAAAAGCCGGTGACCATCATCGTGCCGTTCCCCGCAGGCGGATCCACCGACATGGTGGCGCGCGCGCTGGCGCTGCAACTGCAGACCAGGCTCGGCGGCAGCTTCGTCGTCGACAACCGCCCCGGCGCCACGGGCACCATCGGCACCGGCTTCGTCAAGCGCGCGGCGCCCGACGGCTACACGCTGCTCGTGTCCTCGCTCGGCGCCTTCGTCGTCACGCCGCACCTGCAAAAGGGCGTGCCCTACGACGCGACCAAGGATTTCGACTACATCAGTGTGCCGGTGCAGGCGCCCAACGTGCTGGTCGCCAATGTCGCGCGTCCCGAGCACACCGTGGCCGACGTGCTGACCCTGTTGCGCAAGACCCCGGGCAAGGTCTCGTTCGCCAGTTCGGGCAACGGCTCGTCAGACCATCTCTCGGCCGAACTGTTCTGGCAGCAGACGAAGACCGAGGGCGTGCACGTGCCCTACAAGGGCGGCGCCCCGGCCGTGAACGATCTGCTGGGCAACCAGGTCGACTTCTCGTTCCAGAACGTGAATGCCGTGCTGCCGCACATCCGTGCCGGCAAGCTGCGCGCCATCGCCGTCACCGGCGACAAGCGCTCGCCGGTGCTGCCTGACGTACCCACGCTGGCTGAGGCCGGAGTGAAGGGCGCGGAGGTCTATTCCTGGCAGGGCATGGCCGCGCCGAAGGGGCTGCCGGCCGCTACGAAGAAGAAGCTGAGCGACGCAGTCATCGCCGCCATGCAGGACCCCGAGACGAAGAAGCGCATGCTCGACCAGGGCCTTGAAATCGTCGCCAGCACGCCCGAGGAATTCACCGCCTTCCAGTTGCGCGAGTGGACGCGCTGGAAGACGCTCATCGATACACGCCACATCACCGCCGACTGACCGAAGCACCGAGTCCGAAGATGACAAGTCCTGAACCCGTTTCCAAAGCCGTGCCGGGCACCCCCGTCGTTACCGCCATGCGCGTGGTTCCCGTCGCGGGCCACGACAGCATGCTGATGAACCTCAGCGGCGCGCACGGCCCGTTCTTCACGCGCAACCTGCTGATCCTGACCGACAGCGCCGGGCGCACCGGCGTGGGCGAGGTGCCCGGCGGCGAGAAGATCCGACAGACGCTGGAAGACGCGCGCGGCCTCATCGTCGGCCAGTCCATCGGCAACCACAACGCGGTGCTCAACAGCATGCGCAGTGCTTTTGCCGGCCGCGACAGCGGCGGCCGCGGCCTGCAGACCTTCGACCTGCGCGTGACCATCCACGCAGTAACGGCCGTGGAGGCCGCACTGCTCGACCTGCTCGGCCAGTTCCTCGAAGTGCCCGTGGCGGCATTGCTCGGCGAAGGCCAGCAGCGCGACGCGGTGCAGATGCTCGGCTACCTCTTCTACGTGGGCGACCGCAAGAAGACCGACCTGCCCTACGAGAGCGACCCCGGCGCCGACAACGACTGGTTCCGCCTGCGCCACGAAGAAGCAATGACGCCAGAGGCTATCGTGCGCCTGGCCGAGGCCACGCATGCGCGCTACGGCTTCACCGATTTCAAGCTCAAGGGCGGCGTGCTGCGCGGCGAGGAAGAAGTCGAGGCCATCCGCGCGCTGCACGAGCGCTTTCCGCAAGCGCGCGTCACGCTCGACCCGAACGGCGGCTGGCTGCTGCAGGACGCCATCCGCCTGTGCCGCGACCTGCACGGCGTGATGGCTTATGCCGAAGACCCGTGCGGCGCCGAAGGCGTGTTCTCCGGGCGCGAGGTGATGGCCGAGTTCCGCCGCGCCACCGGCCTGCCGACCGCCACCAACATGGTGGCCACCGACTGGCGCGAGATGGTGCACAGCCTCTCGCTGCAGTCGGTCGACATTCCGCTGGCCGATCCGCACTTCTGGACCATGCAGGGCTCGGTGCGCGTGGCACAGCTGTGCCAGGCATGGGGCCTGACCTGGGGCTCGCACTCCAACAACCATTTCGACGTGTCGCTCGCGATGTTCACGCACGTGGCTGCCGCCGCACCGGGCAAGGTCACGGCCATCGACACGCACTGGATCTGGCAGGACGGCCAGCGCCTGACCAAGGCGCCGCTGCAGATAGAAGGCGGCTTCGTGAAGGTGCTGACGCGCGGGGGCCTGGGCGTGGAGCTGGACATGGACGAAGTCGAGAAGGCGCACCAGCTGTACCTGAAACACGGCCTTGGCGCTCGCAACGATGCGCAGGCGATGCAATACTTGATTCCCAACTGGACTTTCGACAACAAGCGCCCCTGCATGGTGCGCTGAAGGAAACGACGCAATGCAAAACTTCGACAACCTCATCGCCGGCGAATGGCGTGCCGGCGCGAGCTACAGCCCCAACGTCAACCCCAGCAACCTGTCCGACGTGCTCGGCCAGTACACGCAGGGCGATGCCGCCCACGTAGACGCTGCCGTCGCGGCGGCTACTGCAGCCTTTCCGGCATGGGCTACGGGCAGCATCCAGGCCCGCTCGGATGCGCTCGACAAGATCGGCAACGAAATCCTCGCGCGCAAGGAAGAGCTGGGCACGCTGCTCGCACGCGAAGAAGGCAAGACCAAGGCCGAAGGCATCGGCGAGGCCACGCGCGCGGGCCAGATCTTCAAGTTCTTCGCCGGCGAATGCCTGCGGCTGTCGGGCGAGGTGCTGCCGTCGGTGCGCCCCAACATCGGCGTGGAAATCACGCGCGAGCCGGTCGGCGTGGTCGGCCTCATCACGCCGTGGAACTTTCCCATTGCCATTCCGGCCTGGAAGATCGCGCCTGCGCTGGCCTTCGGCAACTGCGTGGTGCTCAAGCCCGCCGACCTGGTGCCGGGCAGTGCCTGGGCGCTGAGCGAGATCATCAGCCGCTCGGGCATTCCGGCCGGCGTGTTCAACCTGGTGATGGGCCGCGGCAGCGTGATCGGCAATGCGCTGGTCAATCATCCGGGCATCCATGCGATCAGCTTCACCGGCTCGGTGGGCGTGGGCCGCAACATCGCGATCCAGTGCGTCACCAACCACAAGAAGGTGCAGCTCGAAATGGGTGGCAAGAATCCGCAGGTGATCCTGGACGACGCCGACCTCGCACAGGCCGTGGAGCTGAGCGTGCAGAGCGCGTTCTATTCGACCGGCCAGCGCTGCACCGCGTCGAGCCGCCTCATCGTGACCGAGGGCATCTATCCGAAGTTCATCGCCGCCATGAAGGAACGCATGGCGAAGATCAGGGTGGACGACGCGCTCGCGCAGGGCACCGACGTGGGCCCGGTCTCGTCGAAGTCGCAGCTCGACCAGGACATGGAATACGTCGCCATCGGCAAGGGCGAGGGCGCCACGCTGGCGGCCGGCGGCGAGCTGCTGAAGCTGGAGACCGATGGCTACTACATGTCGCCGGCACTCTTCAGTGAATCGGCCGCGAGCATGCGCATCAACAAGGAAGAGATCTTCGGCCCGGTCGCCAGCGTGATCCGCGTGAAGAACTACGAGGAAGCGCTGGCCACCGCCAACGACACCGAGTTCGGCCTGTCGGCCGGCATCGCCACCACTTCGCTGAAGTACGCGACGCACTTCAAGCGCCACAGCCAGGCCGGCATGGTGATGGTCAACCTGCCGACGGCGGGTGTGGACTACCACGTGCCTTTCGGCGGCCGCAAGGGTTCGAGCTACGGGCCGCGCGAGCAGGGGCGTTATGCGCAGGAGTTCTTCACCACGGTGAAGACGGCGTATACCCTGGCCTGATCTTTGGGCTGTGTTCAGGGCGCGCTCACGCCGACGGGGTGCCTTGCTCCGCGAATGTCCTCCGGCCTGCGGCCTCCCCCTTTATTTCGCTGCGCAAGGCACCCCGCCGTCGTGAGCGTTCAGAGCACTGGTGGACCGGCCCGCACAAGCGCTGCGTCCAGTGCACAGGGCGCCGGGTGCTCCCCGCAGCGAAATAAAGGAGGAGCCCGAAGGGCGGGGGACATTCGCGGAGGGGAGTACCCGGTGGCCTGCGCACACGCCCCGAAAAAAACTCAGACCGGCAAAGAAGACGCCGGCGCCTGCCGCCGACGCCTCATCAGATACTCCACGAGTTCAAAGAGCCCCTCGCTCAACAGCGCCAACGCAGCCGCCGGCAAAGCGCCCGCCAACAGCAGCTCACGGTCATTGAGCGCCAACCCCGTCACGATGCGCTCGCCGAACCCGCCGGCACCAATGAACGCCGCAATGGTGGCCGTGCCGATGGCGATCGCCGTGGCGGTGCGCACCCCCGCGAGCAGCGTGGGCAGCGCCAGCGGCAACAGCACCAGTTGAAGGCTCTGCGGCGGCGTCATGCCCAGCGCCGTGCCGGCCAGCCGCAGACCGTTGGGCACCTCGGCCAGGCCCGTCACCGTGTTGCGCATGATCGGCAGCAGCGAATAGAGCGTGAGCGCGATCAGCGCCGGCAACGCGCCGATGGCGCCGAGCATCGAAATCAGCACCGCCAGCAACGCCAGCGAAGGCACCGTCTGCAACAGGCTCGCGAAGCCCAGCACCACCGCGCGCAGCCGCACATGCGGGAACACCAGTATCGCGATCGGCACGCCGATGAGAATCGCGACGCCCACCGACAGCGCCACCAGGAACAGATGCTGCCTCGCCAGCTTCCACAGGTCGGGGCCGAACAGCTTGGCTACGAAGCCGCGGCGCTCTTCCTTCGGCTGCAACTGCCCCGCCTTCGCTTCCTTGCCGGCGCTCGCGAGAAAGTCGCGCGCAATCACGTCGAAAGGCACGCTCTGCAGTTCGGCGCGGGCATTCATCGCGATCATCGCGTGCTCGTCCACGCGGCCTTCGAGCGTCTTGAGCGCGGCCCATGCCTCGGGCAGCCGCGTCGGCAAATCGAGCTTGTAGAGCACCACCGCGTCGTAGCGCGGAAAGTACTTCTTGTCGTCCTCCAGCACGCGCAGGCCCAGGTGGTCGATCTTCGCGTCGGTGGTGTAGATGTCGATCGCGTCGATCTGCCTGGCGGCCACCGCGTCGTATGCCAACCCGTGGTCGAGCCCCGAGGGTGTCTGCTTGAAGCCGTAGCGCTCGGCCAGGCCCTTCCAGCCATCGGCGCGGCCGATGAATTCGTTGGACAGGCCGAGCTTGAGTTCGGGGTGCTTCGCCAGGTCGCTCAGCGTGCGCAGGCCCAGCCGGTCGGCATCGGCCGCGCGCACCGCGAGCGCATAGCCGTCGTTGAAACCCAGCGGAATCGCAACGCCCAGGCCCATCGGCGCGAGCGCCGCATTCATGGCCTCGCGCGTGTCCGCCGGCGAGCCCTTGAGTATTTCCAGCGCGATGGTGCCCGTGTATTCGGCATACATGTCGATCGCGCCCGAGCGCAGCGCCTCGTACACGATGGCCGTGTTGCCCAGGCCCTGCCGCACGACGGGCGGCGACGCGGTGTGCGGCGCGGCGGTCTGCGCCAGCAGTTCGGCAAGGATGTACGACTCGGTGAAGCGCTTGGAGCCGACGCGCAGCGTGTCGTCCGCCGCTTGCGCGAGGGGCGCCATGCCCAACCAGGCGAGCGTCAGGAGCAGTGCGAGGCGGCGGAGGCAACGGGGCAGATGCATCGCGGCCAGTTTATAGACATCGACCGGCTTGGCGTACCCGCCAATCTCCTACACGCCGTCGTGCGCGCAACCGATGGGCCGCAGGCTGCCGCGCGCGCACCATGCAAGCCATGAAGTCCAAACCGCCGAAGCCCGAAACTCCCAAGTCCGACCCCTTGCCCGCCGCCGATGTGCACGGCCTGCGCGAACTCCCCGGCGTGCACGTCGAAGGCTACAGCCTCCAGTTGCGCGACAAGGACGGCTTCGTCGGCGACCAGGCGAGCCAGACGGCCTTCAGGGAACTGCTCGAGCGCTGGCGCAAGCGCCGCCGCAAGAACGGCAAGGACCCGCTCGGCGAACTGCACTCGCGCGACCTGAGCAAGAAAGCGCTCGACCGCGTGCTGAGCGCGAAGAAAGCCTCGGAGGCCGGCGACGTGATGCACGGCGTGATCGAGGAATTCACCGAGGAACTGGCCTCCGTCATCCAGCGTTTCCTGCGCCAGCCGTCATGGCAGAAGGTCGAGCGCATCGTCATCGGCGGCGGCTTTCCGGAGAGCGACGTCGGCGAGCGCGCGGTGCTGCAGACGGGCGCCATCCTGGAAGAGATGGGCCTGCACGTGCAACTGGGCCGCCTCTCGCACAACGTGGACGACGGCGGCCTGATCGGCTGGGTGCACCTGGCGCCGCCCGCGCTGCTGCGCAAGTACGAAGCCATCCTGGCGGTCGACATCGGCGGCACCAACGTGCGCTGCGGCATCGTGAAGACGCGCTACCGCAAGGCGCCCGACTTCTCCCGCGCGGAGGTGGTGCGGCGCGAGAAATGGCGCCATGCCGACGAAGGGCCCAACCGCAGCAACATGGTCGAGCACATCGCGGACATGCTGATGGACATGGTGCGCTACAGCGAGCGCAAGAAGATCCGGCTCGCGCCTTTCATCGGCATCGGCTGCCCGGGGCTGATCCGCTCCGACGGCTCCATCGCGCGCGGCGCGCAGAACCTGCCGGGCGACTGGGAAAGCCACGCCTTCCACCTGCCGACGGCGGTATGGCGCCGCATGCTGACCCTGGGCGCCGACCCGATGCTGGTGCTGATGCACAACGACGCGGTGGTGCAGGGCCTGAGCGAACTGCCCTTCATGCGCGACGTGAAGCAGTGGGGCGTGCTCACCATCGGCACGGGGCTGGGCAACGCGAGCTTCACGAACAGGCCCTGAAGCGGCGGCCCGCTGCTACAGGTCTTCGGCCCGCAGTCCTTCGACGCGCACGTTCGCGGAGGCGGAGGCAACGTTGCCCGCCGCGTCGGCCGCGCGCACCTCGACGTTCGCGGCGCCCGGCCTCTTCGGCGTCCAGGCGCATACGTAGGGCGCGGCACGCAGCGTGCACGCGGTCCTGCCGTCGACGATGAACTTCAGTTCGGCCACGGCCACGTTGTCGGATGCGGTGGCGGCAAGCCGCGTCGCCATGCCGGCCGCGATGCCCGGCGGAACCGACAGCGAGACGGCCGGCGGCACGCTGTCCGAAGGCGGATTGACGATCACGTTGGCCGAGGCAACCGCGGAGTTGCCCGCCGCGTCGATTGCGACCACGCGGATCGTCTGCACGCCGGGCGAGGTCGGCGTCCAGCTGCAGGTGTAGGGCGGGGCGGTGAAGGTGCAGATCGGAATGCTGTCCCGGCCCAGCACCTTGACTCCCCATACGCCCGCGTTGTCCACCACTGCCGGGGCAATGACCGTGAGCTGCCCCACCGTGGCCATGGAGGGGGCGGCCAGCGACACGATGGGCGGCGTTGCGTCGGCGCTGCCGAGCGCCAGGTCGATGGTGAATATCGACTGCCCCTGCACGGCCTTCTGTTCGAAGGCGTCGAAGATGGTGAACCAGCTTGCGCCGGGCGCGCGGTTGGCGGCGCGTGCCTTGACCAGCAGCGTCGTCTTGCCGACGGCGAAGCAGCTGAAGCCGCAGTTCCAGTCGAACGTGAAGCGGCCCGACGCATCGGCCACGCCGGTCACCAGCATGACCAGCGGCTTGCCGCCCCCGGGGTCTCGCCACACCGACACCTGCGCGCCGGGCAGCGCGGCGCCGCTGTCGAGGTCGGTCACGCGCACCTGCGTGGCGGTGGTGGCGGCCATGAACTTCGAGCTGCCGAGCTTGGGCCAGTCGCTCCAGTCGGTGTCGATGTTGGCCTTGGTGCCGGCGGTGAAGCGGATCATGTCCAGCGTCGCGATGCGGTTGGCGGCGGGGTCGCGGCGCTGCTCGAACACGGTGCCCAGCAGCGGGTCGAGCCGCCAGTTCTGGCGGGTCCACCAATAGCGGTCGGTGTCGTTCGACAGGGCGAGGTCGGTGACGGGTGCGACGCCGGTGGTGTCGGCCACGGCGATGCCGTTGTAGTACTCGCCCGCGCCGGCGCCGAACACGTGCTCCAGCTCGTGCAGCAGGGTCTTGAGCTGGCGGCCGAGATAGTCCTTCTCGGTGGACTCTGGCGCCGCCGGCGTAATGGCGCGCGACAGGCGCAGCGGGTCATGGATGGCGATCCAGTTCAGGTTCCAGGTCACGCCCTTCTGCGGAAAGGTCCAGCTGGTCGACAGGCCGCCGTGGCTGTAGCCCCGGGTCGACTTCGACACGCAGACCACCACCTCGCCGTTCACGAGGCCGTTGTAGCTGCAGGCCGGAGCGGCGGTGGGCGCCACCAGCTGCAGGTCGGTGGCGGGATCGAAGACGAAGCTGCGCACGGTCTCGCGGGTGAAGACGGTGTTGACGTCGGCCACGTACTGGGCGAGCCGGCGGCCTGCCTCGGCGGGGCCGATGTCGGCGGCCAGCTCGGGGTCGACGAAGAACTTCAGGCGGTGAATGCTGGGGGAGGCGCGGCCGACTTCGTCCATGGCGGCGAAAGCGGGCGGTATTCCGGACAGTGCGATGAGAACTGGTAGCGCAAGAACCAGTTTCGCGAGATTCGCAAGTGCGCGCGGCGAGAAGAAGGCTCGCATCGGATTTCCCCGGATGGCCGGGGCACTGGACTCGAACGGACGGCGCTTCGGGCTGCCGTGCGGCGGCAGCCTGGGCGGACTTCCCCGCAAGGCGGAGGGTTGCGGGAATCCGTTCGAGCCCGACCGATGACTGGTAAATCAGGGGTCAGGCGCGCCTGTCAACTACCGAAACCGGTGGGAATTTTAGTGTGCATGTTCTGCTTGTTGCATTTTTGTTGCATTTATGCACCCAAGATTACAGCTGGAAGGCTACCGTGAGCAGCAGCCCCTCGGCCAGGTCGCGCATCAGTCCGGGGCGCCGCGCGCGGTAGGGCTCGCCGGCCGAGGCAGTGGTCTCGATCCACTCGGCCAGCCAATCAATTTCCTCGGCGCCGTAGAACACCACCGCCGCCTCGTGGTTCAGCAGCAGGCTTCGCAGGTCGAGGTTGATGGAGCCGCACATCGCCAGTTCTTCGTCGAGCACCACAGCCTTGGCATGCACCATGAAAGGCAGCATTCGAAAGTTCACACCCGCGCGGGCAAGGTCGCGCATGGCGCGGGCGCGCACGAAGTCGGCCAGGCGGTGGTTCGACTGCGCGGGCATCGCGATGGTCACTTGCACGCCGCGCCGGGCGGCCAGCCGCAGCGCGTCGCGCAGGCCGTCGCCGGGCACGAAGTAGGGCGTGATCGCCAGCACGCGATGCTCGGCACGGAAGCAGGCGTCGATCAGCAGCGCGTGCGCGGTGTCCTCGGTCTGGTCGGGGCCGCTCGGCAGGAACTGGGCCATTGCGGTGCCGGGGCCTTCGGGTACGTCGTCGGCCGTGATCGCGCGGGCCTTGCGCGGGCGCACCGAATTCCAGTCGTGGTCGAACTGGCGCGCCGCCGCGGCGGCCACGCTGCCGCGCAGGTCGAACGACAGGTCGCGCCAGGCCTGGGGGTGCTTTGGGTTGCCGGTGAAGTACTCGCCCGCGAGGTTGCGCCCGCCCGACCAGAGCCAGCCGTCGTCGGCGATGGTGAACTTGCGGTGGTTGCGCAGGTTGCGCGGGCCGATACGGCGCAGGCTGAAGAAGGGGCGGAACACCGCCACCTCGCCGCCTGCCGCGCGCAGCCGGTCGAAGTGATGGCGAGGCAGTGACAGCGCGCCGAAGCCGTCGAGCAGCACCCGCACCTTGATGCCTTCGCGCGCCCGCTTCGCGAGCCGGTCGATCACCGAATGGCCCAGCGCGTCGTCGCCGATGATGAAGGTGCACACGTCGATGCGCTCCTGTGCGCCGTCGATCACCTGCCACAGCGCCTCGCGCGCGGCCTCGCCGTCGGCATGCATGCGAACGGCCGAGCGGCCCGGCGGCGCGAGGCCGAAGCTCTCGATCAGGTCGGCCGCCCAGTGGCCCGGCGGCACCGAGCGCGGCGGCCGGGGCGAGCCGGCGGGGCGCAGCTTGCGCTGGCCGAACAGCAGGTACATCGGAAGGATGAAATAGGGCATCAGCACCAGCCCCATGACCCAGGCGATGGCCGTGGTGGGGGCGCGCTGCTCGCGGCGCGCGCGGGTGGTCAGCACATAGACCAGCAGCGCGAAGGTCACGACGAGAAAGTGCTGCGAAGGAGAGGGCAGCCAGTCGAAACGGGTGTTGTGCGGCATGGCGCAATGATGCGTCAGCGCGGAATCAGCGTTGCAGGAAGGCCGGCACGCCGCGCCCTTGCGAGGCAAGGAACTGCATCATCGGGTCGACCACCGCGCGTACCGCCGGCCGTTCGCCCACGCGGGTGCGCCATGCCAGCAGGCGCGGCGTGGCGTCGGTCATGCCGGCGCCCTTGCGGTCGGCGAACACGCAGGCCATGTAGAAGGCGATGTCCGCGAAGCCGTAGGGGCCCGCGAGGTAGTCGCGCGTGGCGAGCAGGCCTTCCATTTCGTCGTAGTAGCGCGCGCAGGCGGCGCAGGCCGCGACGGCGGGAGCGCTCTGCATCGCGTCCTGCAGGCCGAAGAGCTTGATGACGTTGGGGAAGAAGACCTCATCGGACTTCTGCTCGAGCTGCCGCGCGCGGGCGCGGTCTGCAATGCCCTCGGGCCACAGCGCGGGGGGCGGGTAGCGGTCTTCGAGGTACTCGAAGATCTGGGTCGAGTCGAAGAGCGAGACCTCGTCGTCGACCAGCACCGGCACCTGCTGCTTGACCGGGTTCACGCGCAGCACTTCAGGGTGCTTGGGCTCGTAGGCGTCGCCTTCGATGAACGGCACCATGACCAGTTCGAAGGCAACGCCTTTTTCGCGCGCCGCGATCTCGACCTTGGCGCCGAACATGCTGAGGGGGCCGGAGTAGATCCGGGTCATTGCAGCTGCTCCGTTGCATGACTTGATCCGCGATGCATGAAGCCGAGCCGGGCCATTCGGGGAACACCGTGGAACCGGCTTTGCCGGGCCACAGGTGTTGCCCCCGGCGAGGGGGTGGGCGAAGCGACACGAAGTGCGCGCAGACTGGGGGTGAGTCTTTTCATTCCCCCGACTTCAACAGAAACGGTGCTTCAGGTCGAGCCCCAGACCTCCTGCGCGGTCTCGACCACCAGGCGCAGCTTGTTGCGCTGCGCTTCCACCGCGATGTTGTTGCCGTGCACGGTGCTGGAGAAGCCGCACTGCGGCGACAGCGCGAGCTGGTCGAGCGAGGCGTACTTGGCGGCGTCGTCGATGCGGCGCTTGAGCTCGTCCTTGTCTTCCATCTGGCCGAACTTGGTGGTCACCAGGCCGAGCACCACGGTCTTGCCCTTGGGCAGGTAGCGCAGCGGCTTGAAGTCGCCCGAGCGCGCGTCGTCGTACTCCATGAAGTAGGCGTCGAGGTCCATCTCCTTGAGCAGTGCCTCGGCCACGGGCTCGTAGTTGCCGGCGGCGGCGTGCGTGCTCTTGAAGTTGCCGCGGCACAGATGCATGGCCAGCAGCATGCCCGGCGGCTTCTGCGCGACCACCTTGTTGATGAAGGCGGCGTAGCGGTGCGGCAGTTCGTTCGGGTCGTCGCCGCGCTTGCGGGCGGCTTCGCGCATGTGCTCGTCGCACAGGTAGGCGAGGTTGGTGTCGTCCATCTGCACGTAGTTGCAGCCGGCGGCGGCCAGCGAGCGAAGCTCGTCGCCATAGGCCTTGGCCACGTCGTCGTAGAACGCCGGGTCGAGCTCGGGGTAGGCGTCCTTGCTGATGCCGGCGCGGCCGCCGCGGAAGTGCAGCATGGTGGGCGAGGGGATCGTCACCTTGGGCGTGTTGCCCGCGGACACCTGGCTCTTGAGGTACTGGAAGTCGGCGAGCTGGATGTCCTTCACGTGGCGGACCTTGTCGATCACGCGCATCGCGGGCGGTGCGAGTTCTTCGGTGCCGTCGGGCTTGCGGATGGTGACCGGAATGTCGGTCTTCACGCCGCCGAGCTGATCGAGGAAGTCGATGTGGAAATAGGTGCGGCGGAATTCGCCGTCGGTGATGCTCTTCAGGCCGATGTCTTCCTGGAACTTGACGATCTCGGTGATCGCCTTGTCTTCGACCAGGCGAAGCTGTTCGGGCGTGATCTCGCCCTTGGCCTTTTGCTCGCGCGCTTCGAGCAGGTATTTGGGGCGCAGGAAACTGCCCACGTGGTCGTAGCGGGCGGGCAGGGCGGCGTGCTGTGACATGGATGACTCCGTCTTGATGAGGGGGAACTGGCCGGACATCGTATCGCCATCGAAACTGCGATGGATGTATACAGAAATCTCAGTGTTTTCCCTATAAATGCCCGAAATGGCTGGAAATTTCCGTGTTTCTGTATACATTGAGTATTCATGAAAACGCCCACGACCGCCTTTCCACTGAACGCCTGGTATGCCGCCGCCTACGACGTCGAAGTGCGCCATGCGCTGCTGCCACGCACCATCTGCAACCAGAAAGTGGTGCTGTTCCGACGCACCGACGGCGAAGTCGCCGTGCTCGAAGACGCCTGCTGGCACCGGCTGATGCCGCTGTCGCTGGGCCGCCTCGAAGGCGACGAGCTGGTGTGCGGCTACCACGGCCTCGTCTACAACAGCCAGGGCCGCTGCACCCACATGCCGAGCCAGGAAACCCTCAACCCGTCGGCCTGCGTGCGCAGCTTTCCGGTGGTCGAGAAGCACCGCTTCGTGTGGATCTGGCCCGGCGACCCGGCCAAGGCCGACCCGGCGCTGGTGCCCGACATGCACTGGAACGACGACCCCGCCTGGGCCGGCGACGGCAAGATGATCCGCGTCAACTGCGACTACCGCCTGGTGGTCGACAACCTCATGGACCTGACGCACGAGACCTTCGTGCACGGCTCGTCCATCGGCAACCGCGAAGTGGCCGAGGCGCCCTTCGTCGCCACGCACGGCGACCGCTCTGCCACCGTCACGCGCTGGATGGAGAACATCGATCCGCCGCCGTTCTGGGGCGGCCAGATCCGCCATGCGCGCGGCTACACCGGCAAGGTCGACCGCTGGCAGATCATTCGTTTCGAAGGCCCGTGCACGGTGAACATCGACGTCGGCGTGGCCGAGGCCGGCAGTGGCGCGGTGCCGAAGAACGGCGATGCGGGCGACCGCAGCAAGGGCGTCAACGGCTACGTGCTCAACACCATCACGCCCGAGACCGACAAGACCTGCCTGTACTTCTGGGCCTTCTCGCGCAACTACTGCCTGGGCGAGCAGCGCCTCACGCATGAGCTGCGCGAGGGCGTTGCCGGCATCTTCCGCGAAGACGAGCTGGTGCTCGAGGCGCAGCAGAAAGCCATGGACGAGCACCCCGACCACAAGTTCTACAACCTCAACATCGACGCCGGCTCGATGTGGGCGCGCAAGCTCATCGACCGCATGATCGAGAAGGAAAAGCCTGCGCGCGCGGCCATTCCGATCCGCCCCGCCGAGCAGCCTGGCGAAAAGCAGGCCGCATGAGGGCCGCCGTGGTTTCCTCCGCCGCGGAACAGCAGCCCGGCGACAGCGGCAGCTCGCAGGCCGTGAAGGCACAGCTGCGGCTGCGCGAAATGATCCTCGCGGGCGAGCTGCCCGGCGGCGCGCGCATTGCCGAAGTGGCCATCTCCGAGCAGCTCGGCGTGTCTCGCACCCCGGTGCGCACCGCGCTGATGCGGCTCGAGCAGGAAGGCCTGCTCGAAGCGCTGCCCAACGGCGGCTACGCGGTGCGTACCTTTTCCGAGCGCGACGTGGCCGATGCCATTGAACTGCGCGGCACGCTCGAAGGCCTGGTGGCCCGCCTCGCGGCCGAGCGCGGAGCCGCGCCGGTGGTGCTGCGCGAGGCACGCGCCTGCCTCACGCGCATCGACGAACTGCTGCGCGAGCCCGCGCTCGACGACGCGGCTTTCTCGCGCTACGTGACGCACAACGAACGCTTCCATGCGCTGCTGTGCGAAATGGCGGGCAGCCCGGTCATCGCGCAGCAACTGGAGCGGGTGGTCAACCTGCCGTTCGCGTCGCCCTCGGGCTTCGTCATCGTGCAGGCCAATTCGCCCGCCGCGCGCGACATGCTCGTGATTGCACAGGACCAGCACATCCAGGTGCTCGACGCCATCGAGTCCGGCGAAGGCTCGCGCGCCGAGTCGCTGATGCGCGAGCACAGCCGCATCGCGCGGCGCAACCTGCGCGAGGCGCTGCACGGCACGCCGACCGCCGAACAGCGCCCGCTTCCGGGCGTGCAGCTGATCCGCCGCCGCGGCTGATTCCCTTCCTTTCCCTCCCTTCCTGTTGGTGTTGTTTCCCGATGAAAAGCGATCTTCAATGGATGCAGGCGCAGGTGGTTGCGCTGCGCGACGTGACGCCCACCGTGCGCGAGTTCGAACTGCGCCCCGACGACGGTTTTGCCGGCGCCTATGAACCCGGCGCCCACCTGCAGGTGCAGGTGATGGCGGCGCAGGGCAAGCTGCAGACCCGCTCCTACTCGCTGGTCGGCGAGGGCGACGGCCGCTGCTGGCGCATCGCCGTCAAGCGGCTCGACGACGGCCGTGGCGGATCGCTCGCGATGTGGCGGCTGGCCGTGGGCGACCGGCTGCAGGTCAGCGCGCCGCAGAACCATTTCGCGCTCGACATGTCCGCACCCGGCTACCTGCTGGTGGCGGGCGGCATCGGCATCACGCCGCTGGTGCTGATGGCGCAGCGGCTGGGCGAGCACGCCAGGCGCGGCGGCGTGCCGGTGAAGATGCTCTACGGCGCGCGCAATGCCGACGAGTTCGGCTACCTCGCGCATCTGCGCGAAGCGCTGGGCGAGAGCGTCGAAGCGCACGAAGGCTCGGCGCCCATCGACTTCGCCGCCGCCATCGCCGCGCTGCCGCCCGGCGGCCAGCTCTACACCTGCGGCCCGGTGCCGATGCTCGAGGCGCTCAAGCGCGCCTGGCATGCGGCCGGCCGGCCCATCTCGGACCTGCGCTTCG
This sequence comes from Variovorax durovernensis, assembly GCF_977011995.1. Classification (NCBI taxonomy): domain Bacteria; kingdom Pseudomonadati; phylum Pseudomonadota; class Betaproteobacteria; order Burkholderiales; family Comamonadaceae; genus Variovorax; species Variovorax durovernensis. The sequence continues at coordinate 2,120,464 of NZ_CDRNCW010000001.1, forward strand.
AGACCTTCGGCAGCAGCGGGCGGCTCGCCACGCAAGCGTTCCAGGTGCGCATTCCGCGCCATGACCTCGCCATTACGGTGCCGGCCGACTGCACGCTGCTCGAGGCACTGGATGCCGCCGGCGTGCAGACGCTCTCGGACTGCAAGCGCGGCGAGTGCGGCCTGTGCGCCATGGACGTGATCGCCGTCGACGGCGAGATCGACCACCGCGACGTGTTCCTCAGCGAGCACGAAAAAGAGGCGACCACGCGCATCTGCGCCTGCGTGTCACGCGCGGTGGGTACGCTCACGCTCGACTCCGCGTATCGCGCCGACAGCTGACCCCACCCCGGGCGCGAGCCGTCTTGCGCGATGATCGCGCAGTTCATTTATTGATCGCGCAACAATGCCAAGCGAAAGAGGCGGGGTAGGTGAATGCCTGCTGCGCCGTTTGTTGCAAAGTGTTGAAAATAGCCCCGGTTTCGAGTTCCGTCCCTGAAGGAAAAAACATGCAAAGACGCCATCTCATCCAGACCGCAGCCCTGTCGGCGCTCGCGCTTTCAATGTCGCTGGCCAGTGCCCAGGACAACAAGTTCAAGATCGGCCTGATCCTGCCGATGACGGGCCAGTCGGCATCCACCGGCCGCCAGATCGAAGCCGCCGCGCGCCTCTACATGGCCCAGAACGGCGACACCGTGGCCGGCAAGAAGGTCGAGCTGATCGTCAAGGACGACACCGGCCTGCCCGACGTCACCAAGCGCCTGGCACAGGAACTGGTGGTGAACGACAAGGTCAACGTGCTGGCCGGCTTCGGCCTGACGCCCCTGGCCCTGGCCGTGGCGCCCATCGCCACCCAGTCGAAGACGCCCGAAGTCGTGATGGCCGCCGCCACGTCGAGCATCACCGAGGCATCGCCCTACATCATCCGTTCGAGCTTCACGCTGCCGCAGGTGTCGGTGGCCATGGGCGACTGGGCGCCGAAGAACGGCGTGAAGACGGTCGTCACGCTGGTGGCCGACTACGGCCCGGGTAACGACGCCGAGAAGTTCTTCAGCGAGCGCTTCCAGCTCAACGGCGGCAAGGTGATCGAGAAGCTGCGCGTGCCGCTGCGCAACCCCGACTTCGCGCCGTTCCTGCAGAAGGTGCGCGACGCCAAGCCCGACGCGCTGTTCGTCTTCGTGCCCTCGGGCGCGGGCGCGGCCGTCATGAAGCAGTTCCTGGAGCGCGGCATGGACAAGGCCGGCATCAAGATGATCGCCACCGGCGACGTGACGGACGACGATCAACTCAACGACATGGGCGACGGCGCGCTGGGCGTGGTCACCTCGCACCACTACTCGGCCGCTCACCCGTCGGCAATGAACAAGAAGTTCGTCGAAGCCTTCGAGAAGGCCAACCCGAAGATGCGCCCCAACTTCATGGCCGTGGGCGGCTATGACGGCATGCGCGTGATCTACGAGGCGCTCAAGGCCACCAAGGGCCAGGGCGGCGGCGAAGCGCTGCTGGCGGCCATGAAGGGCCAGGTCTTCGAGAGCCCGCGCGGCCAGGTGCTGATCGATGCGCAGACGCGCGACATCGTGCAGGACGTGTACCTGCGCAAGGTCGAGAAGAAGGACGGCCAGCTCTACAACGTCGAGTTCGACGTGATCAAGAGCGTTAAAGACCCTGGCAAGGCCAAGTAAAGGGCTCGCCCCCAGGCTGCGCGCACTTCGTGTCGCTTCGCCTTCCCCCTACCGGGGGCAACACCTGAGGCCCGGCGAAGCCGGTTCCTCGGTGTTTCCCGAAGAGACCGCGAGGCGCGGCCAGTGTTTGAGTAGCTGACATGTTGACCATTCTTTTCGACGGCATCGCCTACGGCATGCTGCTCTTCGTGCTCGCCGTAGGGCTGGCCGTGACGCTCGGGCTGATGAACTTCATCAACCTCGCGCACGGCGCCTTTGCCATGGCCGGCGGGTATCTCACGGTGTTTGCCATGCAGAAGCTGGGCGTGCCGTTCCTGGCCTGCCTGCCGCTGGCGTTCATCGTCGTCGCGCTGGCCGGAGCCTTGCTGGAACGCACGCTCTACCGGCCGATGTACGGCAAGCCGCACCTGGACCAGGTGCTCTTTTCCATCGGCCTGGCCTTCATGGCGGTGGCCGCGGTCGACTACTTCGTCGGCTCTTCTCAACAGAACGTGCAGTTGCCCGAATGGCTGCGCGGACGCACCGAGATCGGCGACGGCGCGCTGCTGCTGGGCATGGGGCACTACCGCCTCTTCATCATCGCGGTCTGCGCGGTGCTGACGGTGGTGCTGCAGCTCATCCTGTCTAAGACGCGCTTCGGCAGCCGGCTGCGCGCGGCGGTCGACGACCCGCGCGTGGCGGCGGGGCTGGGCATCAACGTGAACATCGTGTTCCTGCTGACCTTTGCCGTGGGCTCGGGCCTCGCGGGGCTGGGCGGGGCGCTGGGCGCCGAGATCCTGGGGCTCGACCCGACCTTCCCGCTCAAGTACATGATCTATTTCCTGATCGTGGTTTCGGTCGGCGGCACCTCGTCGATCACCGGGCCGCTGGCGGCCGCGCTGCTGCTCGGCATTGCCGACGTGGCGGGCAAGTACTTCATTCCGAAGATGGGTGCGTTCACCGTCTACCTGCTGATGATCTTGATCCTGATGTGGCGGCCCCAGGGCCTGTTCACCCGAAAAGGAGGCCGCTGAATGAGCGCTCCTTCTTCCTCGGCCGGCTTCCAGTCGGCCCTGCTGCGCAAGGCGCGCTGGCATCCGCTCGAGTTCGTGGCCTGGGCCGTGGCCTTCGCGTTGCCGCTGGTCATGCCTTCGCATTCGCTGCTGGTCAATGAAATCGCCATCGTCGCGCTGTTCGCGATGTCGCTCGACCTGATCCTGGGCTACACCGGCATCGTGTCGCTGGGCCATGCTGCCTTCTTCGGCTTCGGCGCGTATGCGGCGGCGCTGTTCGCCAAGCTGGTGATGCCCGACCCGACCGTGGGCCTGGTGTTTGCCATCGTGCTGTCTGCGCTGCTGGGCCTGGTGGCCAGCGTGACTATCTTGCGCGGCAGCGACCTCACGCGGCTCATGGTCACGCTGGGCACCGCGCTGCTGCTGCTCGAACTCGCCAACAAGCTCGACTGGCTGACCGGCGGCGCCGACGGCCTGCAGGGCGTGGTCATGGGCCCGGTGCTCGGCATGTTCGACTTCGACCTGTACGGCCGCACGGCCGCCTGGTATTCACTGGCCGTGATGCTGGTGCTGTTCCTGCTGATGCGCCGGCTGGTGCATTCGCCGTTCGGCGCCACGCTGAAGGCGATCCGCGACAACCGGCTGCGCGCGATGGCCATCGGCATCCCGGTGGTGCCGCGGCTCGTCACGGTCTACACCGTCGCGGCCGGCGTTGCCGGAGCGGCGGGCGCGCTGCTGGCGCAGACCACCGGCTTCGCATCGCTCGACGTGCTGGCCTTCGACCGTTCGGCCGACGTGCTGCTGATGCTGGTCATCGGCGGCGTGGGCTGGCTCTATGGCGGGGTGGCGGGCGCCATCGTGTTCAAGCTGCTGCAGACCTGGCTGTCGGCGGTGACGCCGCAATACTGGATGTTCTGGATCGGCCTGATCCTGGTGCTGCTGGTGCTGGTGGGCCGCGACCGTCTGCTGAAGCCGTGGACATGGTTCGGCGCCGGCAAGAAGAAGGGCGGTGCGGCATGAGCGACACCGTGCTCTCCACCCACGGCCTCGTGATGCGCTTCGGCGGCATCACGGCCACCAACAACGTGACGATGGAGCTCAAGCGCGGCGCCCGCCATGCGCTGATCGGCCCCAACGGCGCGGGCAAGACCACGCTCATCAACCAGCTGACGGGCGTGCTCACGCCGACCGAAGGCCGCATCACGCTGCTGGGCGAAGACATCACGAAGCTCGCGCCGCACAAGCGCGTGGCGCGCGGCCTGGTGCGCACCTTCCAGATCAACCAGCTGTTCGACTCTATGACGCCGCTGGAGACGCTGGCGCTGGTGGTGTCGCAGCACCAGGGCGCGGGCGCGCAGTGGTGGCGGCCGCTCGGCTCCAGCAAGGCGATCGTCGAGCGCGCGACGCAACTGCTCGAACAGTTCCACCTGAGCGACGTGGCCCGCCAGCAGGTGAAGCACCTGGCCTACGGCAAGCGCAGGCTGCTGGAAATCGCGATCGCCCTGGCCTGCGAGCCGCGCGTGCTGCTGCTCGACGAGCCGGTGGCGGGCGTGCCCGCCGGCGAGCGCGAAGAGCTGCTGCAGACCGTGGCCGCGCTGCCGGCCGACGTGTCGGTGCTGCTGATCGAACACGACATGGACCTGGTGTTCAGCTTCGCAGACCGCATGACGGTGCTGGTCAACGGCACGCTGCTGACCGAGGGCGACCCCGAAACCATCGCCAATGATCCCAAGGTGAAAGAGGTCTATCTGGGCCACGGAGAAGCCGCCCATGTCTGAGCTGCTGCGAATCGAAAACCTGAGCGCCGGCTACGGCGAGGCAGTGGTGCTGCACGACGTGGCGTTCACGCTCGGCGAAGGCCAGACGCTGGCGCTGCTGGGCCGCAACGGCACCGGCAAGACCACGCTGATCAACACGCTGGCGGGCGCGACGCGCCAGCACGGCGGCAGCATCGCGCTGGGCGGGCAGGCGCTGCACAAGCTGGCGCCGCACCAGCGCGCGGCGGCCGGCATCGGCTGGGTGCCGCAGGAGCGCAACATCTTCAAGTCGCTCACGGTGCACGAGAACCTCACCGCCGTGGAGCGGCCCGGCAAGTGGAACACCCAGCGCGTCTACGAGATGTTCCCGCGCCTGGCGGAACGCAAGACCAACCTGGGCACGCAGCTCTCGGGTGGCGAGCAGCAGATGCTGGCCGTGGGCCGCGCGCTGGTGCTCAACCCCAAGCTGCTGCTGCTCGACGAGCCGCTCGAGGGGCTCGCGCCCATCATCGTGGAAGAGCTGCTGCGCGCCATCCGCCGCATCACGCAGGACGAGGGGCTGGCCGCGATCATCGTGGAGCAGCATCCGCAGGCGATCCTCGCGATTTCCGACGAGGCGGTGGTGCTGGACCACGGCACCATCGTGCACACCGACTCTGCAGCGGCATTGCGCGCACAGCCGCAGGTGCTGGACCGGCTGCTGGGCGTCGCGCGCTGAAGCCTCAGATCGCGCAGCCGTCGGGGCCGCACACCGGCGGCGTCGCGGCTGTGTCGGTCGCGGCGGGCTGAGACGCCGCAACCAGCGCGGCAAGCTGCGCTTTCCAGTCTTCGGCGCGGCCGAGCCAGGGGCCGATGTCGATGCGGCCCGCGCGGCCGTCGGCCTGTGTCAGTACGAAGGTCGGAAAGCCCTGGCCGCCCGCGCGCTGCAGGAATTGCCGGCTCTCGGCAATGTGCTGGGCAGTCGGCGCGCCCGACAGGCGATCGAATGCCGCGGCAAAGGCTTCGGCGTCGAAACCGAGTTCGGCCGCCAGTGCCTTCAGCACTTCCACGTCGGCGATGCGCCGGCCTTCCACGTAATGCGCCTGCTGCAGGCGATGCGCCATGTCCAGCCCGCCGCCCGCGCGCAGCGATTCGGCCGCCAGCACGGCGGTGGTCGGCGGCTCGGAGTCCATCACCGCGCCGGTGTCGCGCAGCAGTCCCTCGAAGTAGTTCTCGCCGAAGGGCTGGCCCGTCATCTCGGCGATGCGATGGTCGTGCGGCATCACGTAGTCGCGCCACTGCGGCGTGATCTGGCGGCGGTTGGCGCCGGTCATCATGCCGCCGCCGTGGAACTCGACCTGCAGTCCGGGCACGCCGCGTGCCGCGTCGACCAGCGGCGCGGCGGCGTAGCACCAGCCGCACAGCGGGTCGAAGATGTAGTGCAGGGTGGCGCCTTGGTCGGTTGCTGCGTTCATTGCGGCCATTTCATTTCTCCCTTGATGACCTTGGCGCCGAGCTCCAGCGACGAGGCGTCTTCCAGCTTCGGGTAGCGCTTCTTCATCGCGGCGATGAGTGCGGCCGAGTCCTTGGCCTTGGCAGCCTCGGTTTCGAAGGCCTTGAGGTAGCCGCGCGTGAACTTCACCGACGCAATGGTGTAAGGCGCCGAGCCGTCGGCATTCGGCATGTAGTGGCCGGGCACCACCGTCTTCGGGTGCAGGGCCTGGATGCGGTCCAGCGTCTTGAGCCAGTCGCGGCGCGACTCGGGCGTCTGCGTGTCGGCCACCCAGACGTGGATGTTGGCCGACACGGGGATGCCGCCGATCACCGCCTTCAGCGAGGGAATCCACGCGAAGCTGCGCTCGGGCGTTGGGCCGTCGAGGCCGACGACCTGGATCTTGCGGCCTTCGAGTTCGAGGCTGTCGCCGGCCAGCGCCTCGGGCACCACCAGCGACTTGGGTGCGTTGTCCTTCAGGATCGGGCCCCAGTGCGCGAGCTTGCCGTCCTTCGAGGCCTGGATGGCGGCCACCGTCTGCGGCGTGGCGACGATCTTCGCGTCGGGGAAGGCGGCATGGATCACGTCGAGGCCGAAGTAATAGTCGGGGTCGCTGTGGCTGATGTAGACCGTGGTGAGCTTCTTGCCCGTGGCCTTGATCTTCTGCACCAGCGCCTCGGCGTCGTTGCGCTGGAACTGCGCGTCGATCAGCACGGCGTCGGTCTGGCCGGTGACGATCTCCGACGAGACCGGGAACATCGACTTCGCGCCGGGGTTGTAGACGTCGAGCTTGAGCGGTTGCGCGGCCGTGGCGGCTTGCGCGGCCAGCGGGGCGAGGCTCAGCGTAGTGGCGAGGGCGGCGGCGGAGAGAAGGGCTCTGCGGAACATGGTGCGATCTTTCTGTGTGCGGTGAGGGGTGTGACAGCGCTGATGCCTCGAATGTTAGGTTGCGTGAACCGAAACAAAAACCCGACGAATCGCAATGAATCGTTTCCGATTCCGGGCGAATCGGAGGCCCGGCGGCTCGGTCAGTCCGTGGCGCAGCGCTGCAGATGCGCCACCAGCAACTGCGCCGAGGGCGACAGCGTGGCCTCGTCCCTGAAGCAGATCGCAAACCGCCGCCGCGCCCAGGCGTCGGTCAGCGGCATCAGCCGCAGGCCGTAGGCGTCGGTGAAGGGCCGCGCCACTTCCGCCGGCACCACGCTGATCGCCAGCCCGGCCCGCACCACGCGCAGCGCCGCATCGAAGTTCGACACCAGCACCCGGTGCACCAGCGGCTTGCCCGCCACCGCCGCCTCGCGCGCCAGCATCAGCTGCACCGCGCTGAGCGCGGGCATGCCGACGAATTCATGGTCGAGCACGTCCTCGAAGCGCACTTGCGCGTGTTGCGCCACCGGGTGCGAAGGATGCGCGACGATGGCCAGGTGGTCGGTGCGGTAGCTGCGCCTCTGCAGGCCTTCGAGGTCGGCCGCGTCCCAGCACAGGCCGATGGAGGCGCTGCCTTCGCGGATGCCGCGCACGATCTCAGGGCTCACGCGCTCCTCCATGTCGACGCGGATGTTGCGGTGCGCCGGGTTCTGCAGGAAGCCGGCCACGTCCTCCGCCAGCGACTCGGCCATGACCGAAGCCGAAGCCAGGATGCGCACGTGCCCGCGGGCGCCGCCGGCATAGGCGGCCATGTCGCGCTCGATGCGGTTCACGCTGCCGAGCATTGCGCGGGCGTGTTCCAGCAGGGTCTCGCCTGCCGGCGTCGGCACCACGCCGCGCCGCTTGCGCAGCAGCAGCGGCGTGCCCACCGCCTCTTCAAGCTGGGCCAGCCGCTTGCTGATGGCCGAGCCGACGATGCTGGCCTGCTCGCCGGCGCGCGCAATGCTGTGCGTTTCGCAGACGGAGACGAATAGCCGTAGGGTGGTCAGGTCGAGGTCGCGCATGGTGTCTCTAGATATTCCGGTTTGGAATCAGGTGGCTTCCAAAATATACCTTCTGGATCGAATCGGAACTTCTAACATGGGCGCCGTACCCTCACGACGGAGACAAAGTCTTGATTCACGCCTTCCTGCCGCCCCGCGCGGTCGTCCGCGAAGTGGGCCTGCGCGACGGCCTCCAGAGCATCGCCCGCGTGCTGCCCACCGAACGCAAGCTCGAATGGATCCGCGACGCCCACGCGGCCGGCCAGCGCGAGATCGAGGTCGGCTCGTTCGTGCCGGCGCACCTGCTGCCGCAGCTGGCCGACACCGCCGAACTGCTGGCTTATGCGAAGACGCTGCCGGGGCTGTTCGCCTCGGTGCTGGTGCCCAACCTCAAGGGCGCCGAGCGTGCCATCGCGGGCGAGGCCGACCTGGTGATCGTGCCGCTGTCGGCCAGCCATGCGCACAGCCTTGCCAACCTGCGCAAGACCCCTGACGAAGTGGTGGCCGAGGTCGGCCGCATCCGCGCGGCGCGCGACGCGGCGGGCTCGAAGACGCTGATCGACGGCGGCGTGGGCACGGCCTTCGGCTGCACGCTGCAGGGCCATGTCGATCCCGACGAAGTGCTGCGGCTGATGCAGGCGCTGCTCGACGCCGGCGCCGACCGCGTGAGCCTGGCCGACACCGTCGGCTATGCCGATCCGGCGATGGTGCGCAGCCTGTTCGAGCGTGCGCTGCGCATCGCGGGCGACCGGCTGTGGTGCGGCCATTTTCACGACACGCGCGGCATGGGGCTCGCGAACGTGTATGCCGCGCTGGAAGTCGGCATCACGCGTTTCGACGCCTGCCTGGCCGGCATCGGCGGCTGTCCGCATGCACCCGGTGCCAGCGGCAATGTCGACACGGAGGACCTGGTGTTCATGCTCGAGAGCATGGGCGTCGAGACCGGCGTCGATCTGCCGAAGCTGCTCGACCTGCGCCGCCGGGTGGCGGGCTGGCTCGAGGGAGAAACGCTGCAGGGCACGGTATGGCGCGCTGGCTTTCCCAAGACCTTCGCTGTTGCCGAGGGAGTCGCGGCATGAGCGCCACCGAAGAAAAGAAGCGCCTGCCGCTTGCAGGCATCCGCGTGGTCGAGTTCACCCACATGGTCATGGGCCCGACCTGCGGCATGGTGCTCGCGGACCTGGGGGCGGAAGTCATCAAGGTCGAACCCATCGACGGCGACCGTACCCGGCACCTGCTGGGCGCCGGCGCGGGCTTCTTTCCCATGTTCAACCGCAACAAGAAGAGCATCGCACTCGACCTGCGGAACCCCCAGGGGCTGGAAGCCGCGCTGCGCCTGTGCGCCACGGCCGACGTGGTGGCGCAGAACTTCAAGCCCGGCACCATGGACAAGTACGGCCTGGGCTACGCCGCGCTCGGCAAGCTCAACCCGCGCCTCGTGTACGTGAACCACACCGGCTTCCTGCCCGGCCCGTACGACCACCGCACCGCGCTCGACGAGGTGGTGCAGATGATGGGCGGGCTGGCCTACATGACCGGGCGCCCCGGCGATCCGCTGCGCGCTGGCACCAGCGTGAACGACATCATGGGCGGCATGTTCGGTGCCATCGGCGCCATTGCCGCGCTGATGCAGCGCGCCGAGACCGGCAAGGGGCAGGAGGTGCAGTCCGCGCTGTTCGAAAACAACGTGTTCCTGGTCGGCCAGCACATGATGCAGTACGCCATCACCGGTCAGGCCGCCGCGCCGATGCCGGAGCGCATCTCGGCCTGGGCGCTGTACGACGTGTTCACCGTGAAGGACGGCGAGCAGATCTTCCTGGCCGCGGTGAGCGATGCGCAGTGGAAGACTTTCTGCGACGCGCTGGGCTTCGACGACCTGAAGGCCGACGCCGCCCTGCAGACGAACAACGAGCGCGTGCGTGCGCGGCCCACCTTGCTGGCCGACCTGCGCGAGCGGCTGGCCGGGCGTTCGGCGGCGGAGCTGTCGGCCATCTTCGAGGCCAACGGCCTGCCTTTCGCGCCGATCACGCGGCCCGAAGACCTGTACGCCGATCCGCACCTCAAGGCCACCGGCGGCCTCGTGGACATCCGCCTGCCCGACGGCGAGCGCGCCGGCGAAATGGCGCAGACCACGCTGTTCCCGATCACGCTCGGCGGCGAGCGCCTGGGCGTGCGCATGCACCCGCCGACGCTGGGCGAGCACACCCGCGAACTGCTGGCCGAACTGGGCTATGCGCGCGAGCAGGTCGATGAACTGCTTGCGGGCTCGGCGGTGGCCTGATCCACGCGCCGGCGCGAATTTTCAAAACCATAAAGAGAGACAAAGCCATGACCGACAAGACATTTCCCCCGATGAACCGCCGCGCGGTGCTGGGCCTCGGTGCCTGCGCCGCCGCGGTGGCCGCATGCCCGGCGTTCGCACAGGGCTCGGACAAGCCCATCCGCTTCATCCTGCCGATCAGCGCCGGCTCCGGCGTCGACACCATCGTGCGTGCGGCGGCACCCGCGCTCGGCAAGGCCTTCGGCCAGCCGGTGGTGATCGAGAACCTGCCGGGTGCCGGCGGCATCACCGGAGCGGGGGCCATCGTCAAGGCCGCGCCCGACGGGCTCACGCTGGGCATGGTGTCGAACAACCACGTCATCAACCCGGCGGTGTTCAAGAAGATGCCGTTCGACGCGATCAATGACATCACGCCGATCAGCGTGGTGGGTGCCACGCCGCTGGTGCTGGTGGCCAACCCGAAGCTGCCCGCGAAGAACGTGCAGGAGCTGATCGCGCTGCTGCGCGCCAAGCCCGGCGGCTACAACTACGCGTCGTCGGGCAACGGCACCATCATTCACCTGGCCGGCGAGATGTTCATGGACGAGGCCGGCGTGAAGGCGCGGCACATTCCGTACAAGGGCACGGGCCCGATGGTGACCGACATGATCGGCGGGCAGGTCGAGATGGGCGTGGTGTCGTTGCCGGCGGTGCAGCCGCACATCAGGAGCGGCGCGCTGCGCGCCATCGGTCTGTGCGGCGCCACGCGCTCGCCGGCCGCCCCGGACATCGCGACCATCGCGGAGCAGGGGCTGCCCAACTACGCGGTCGAAGGCTGGTTCGCGGTGATCGGGCCGGCGAAGATGCAGGCCGCCGATGTGCAGCGCGTGCACGACGCGGTGGCCGCAGCCTTCACCAGCGCCGAGGTGAAAGAGGCGATGGACAAGCAGGGCAACGTCATCAAGCCCACCACGCCCGAGCAGGCCGCGGCGTACTTCCGCAGCGAGGCGGCGCGCTATGCGGCGCTGGTGAAGAAAGCGAACGTCGTCCTGGAATGACGGCCGGGCCTACGCCGGCCCGACGGCGCGGTAGAGCGCCCGCACGAAATCCGACTGCGTGATCATCCCCGTCAGGCGCTTCTCGCCGTCGATGATCGGGATATGGTGGTGCCCGCCTTCGGAGAACAGCGGCACCAGGTCGACCACCGGCCGGTCGGCGCTGGCCACGCGCACCTGGCGCGTCATGATCTGGCCGACCACCTCTGGCTTGTTCGACATCACGGTGCGCGTGGCGCGAATCAGCTCGCGCAGCCTGCCCGCGATGCCGTCGTGGTGCTGCAGGTCGAGCTGGCGGAAGAAATCGGCCTGCGTGACGATGCCGACCACGCGGCGCGTGCGATCCGTTACCGGCAGGGCCTTGATGCGGCGTTCGTGCATCAGCGCCCAGGCTTCCTGCAGCGGCGTGCCGAACTCCACCGAGATGGGCTCGCTCGACATGATGTCGGCGCAATGCAGCGTGCCGAGGCGGCGCTTGTACGACTCCAGCTCGGTCTGCTGGATCAGCGATTCGAGGTCGTCGCGGCTGATGTCCAGCACCTGGTTGTAGCGGGCCAGCACGGCGTCGATGTCGGCCTGGCTGAAGCGCGCATCGGCCGCCGGCGGGCGCGCGACCTGCACATGCGGATAGCGCCGGCCGGTGAGCGTGTTGTAGAGCACGCCCGCCAGTACCAGCAGCAGCGAGTTGGTGAAGAAGGGGAACAGCGCCGACGAGAAATGCGTGGTGTGCGTGAGCACCGCAAGCAGCGCCGCGGCGCCGCCGGGCGGATGCAGGCAGCGTGCGCTGAACATGAGCGCAACGGCCAGTGCCACGGCCACGGCAGCAGCGATGGTCGGCTCGGGAATCCAGCTGGCGCAGGCGATGCCCACCACCGCCGACAGCGTGTTGCCGCCGATCACCGGCCAGGGCTGCGCCAGCGGGCTCGCCGGCACCGCGAACACCAGCACCGCGCTGGCGCCCAGCGGCGCGATCAGCCAGACGCTTGCATGCAGCGGACCTGCCAGCCAGTGCGACAGCAGCGCCGCCGCCAGCAGGCCGAGGCCGGCACCGGCCACTGCGCGCAGACGTTCGCGCGCATCGACGGTGGTGCGTGCCGGCAGCCAGGCGCGCGCATGAGCCAGGAGGGCGTCGAACCTCGGCATCGGAACGCGTCTCCCGTGCTCAGCCTTCGTGGGCGACCATGCGCCCGATCTCGGGCCAGCGGCCGTGCAGCCACACCCAGGCGACGAGGCCGATGGCGAGCATGGCCATCGAAGTCAGCGCCAGCGCGAGCGTGGAATGCATCACCAGCGGCGCCACCGCGCCGGCCACGATGCCGTTGGCGGTGGAGCCGATCACTGCCTGCAGCGACGAGGCCATGCCGCGGCGCTCGGGGTGCAGGTCGAGCACCAGCAGCGTGACCACCGGCACCATCAGCGCCCAGCCGAAGGCGAACACCGCCAGCGGCCACAGCGCCCATGCCACGTGCGCTTGGAAGAAGGTGTTGGCCATCACGTTGACCACCGAGGTGATCAGCATGATGAGAAAGCCGTCGCGGATCTGCCGCTTGGGCGCGACCTTGCCGGCCATGCGCCCGCTGGCGCGCGCGCCGAGCATGATGCCGCCGATGGTCAGCAGGAAGAACCAGAAGAACTGCTGCGGCTGCAGGGCGAGGTGGTCGCCGAGGAACGCGGGCGCGGCCAGCACGTAGAGGAACATGCCGTTGAAGGGCACGCCGCTGGCAAAGGCCAGCAGCAGGAAGCGCGGGTCGGAGCACAGGTCCCAGTAGCCGCGCATCAGGTGGCGCACCTGGAAGGGCTGGCGGTGGTCCTTGTGCAGCGTCTCGGGCAGCAGCTTGTAGTTGGCCGTGAACAGCACCACGCCCACCGCCACCAGGAACCAGAACACCGCATGCCAGCCCGCGTGCACGAACAGGAAGCCGCCCACGATGGGCGCGATGGCCGGCGCCACGCCGAAGTAGATCGTGACCTGGCTCATCACCCGCTGCGCCTCGGCGGGCGGGAACATGTCGCGGATCACCGCGCGCGACACCACGATGCCGGCGCCGGTCGAAAGGCCCTGCAGCCCGCGGAACAGCACCAGCTGCGTGATGTTCTGCGACAGCGCGCAGCCCAGCGACGCCAGCGTGAACACCGCCAGCCCCCACAGCACCACGGGGCGGCGCCCGAAGCTGTCCGACAGCGCGCCGTGGAACAGGTTCATGAACGCGAAGCCGAAAAGGTAGGCCGAGAGCGTCTGCTGCATCTCTGCAGGCGTCGCGCCGATCGATTGCGCGATGCCCGAGAACGCCGGGATGTAGGTGTCGATCGAGAAGGGCCCGAGCATGCCCAGCACGGCGAGCAGCACGGCAAGCGCCCAGCGCGGGGCCTGCCAGAGTTTGTCTGCATCGGGATTCATGGAAAGGCAGCTCCGTTGTACTTGTTGTCTGTCTACGAAAAAGAGAACGCCCGCCGCCCGTGTGAGGGGCAAGGCGGGCGCTTTGGCTTCAGCGAACCCGGATTACAGGGTGTCGATGAAGCTGCGCAGCTTGTCCGAACGGCTCGGGTGCTTCAGCTTGCGCAGCGCCTTGGCTTCGATCTGGCGGATGCGCTCGCGGGTCACGTCGAACTGCTTGCCGACTTCTTCCAGCGTGTGGTCCGTGCTCATTTCGATGCCGAAGCGCATGCGCAGCACCTTGGCTTCGCGCGGCGTGAGCGAGTCGAGGATGTCCTTGACCACGTCGCGCAGGCCGGCCTGCATGGCGGCTTCGATGGGCGCCGTGTTGCTGCTGTCCTCGATGAAGTCGCCCAGGTGCGAATCGTCGTCGTCGCCGATGGGAGTTTCCATCGAGATCGGCTCCTTGGCGATCTTCATGATCTTGCGGATCTTGTCTTCCGGGATCTCCATCTTCGCGGCCAGGATGCCGGCGTCGGGCTCGAAGCCGAACTCCTGCAAGTGCTGGCGCGAAATGCGGTTCATCTTGTTGATCGTCTCGATCATGTGCACCGGGATGCGGATGGTGCGCGCCTGGTCGGCGATCGAGCGGGTGATGGCCTGGCGGATCCACCACGTCGCGTAGGTCGAGAACTTGTAGCCGCGACGGTATTCGAACTTGTCGACCGCCTTCATCAGGCCGATGTTGCCTTCCTGGATCAGGTCCAGGAACTGCAGGCCGCGGTTGGTGTACTTCTTGGCGATGGAGATCACGAGGCGCAGGTTGGCCTCGATCATTTCCTTCTTGGCGTCGCGCGAAGACGATTCGCCTTCGTTCATGCGCTTGTTGATGTCCTTGAGCTGCGTGAGCGGCACCACCACGCGCGACTGGATGTCGGCGAGCTTCTGCTGCAGTTCCTGCACCGGCGGGATGTTGCGCCCGAGCACCGTGCTCCACGGCTTGCCGGCGGCGGCCTGCTTCTCGACCCACTTGAGGTTCAGCAGGTTGGACGGAATGACGTTGCCGTTCTTGTCGAAGCCGCTGAAGTCGCGGATGAACTCTTCCTGCGGGAAGCCGCACTTGTCCACGATGATGCGGCGCAGCTCGCGTTCCTTCTTGCGAACGTCGTCCACCTGCGTGCGCACCAGGTCGCACAGCTTTTCGATGGTGCGGGCGGTGAAGCGGATGGTCATCAGCTCGTCCGACATGGCCTGCTGGGCCTTGGCGTACGCCGGCGTGCCGTAGCCTTCCTTGTCGTAGATCTTGTGGACCTTCTCGAACAGGGCGGCGATGCGGTCGAAGCGTTCGAGCGCGTCACGCTTGAGTTCTTCGAGCTTCTTGGTCAGGGCCTTGGAGCCGCCCTTGCCGTCGTCGTCGTCTTCTTCGTCGAATTCGTCGAAGTCTTCTTCGGCCACGTAGTCGTCGGCCTCGTTGGGGTTCGAGAAGCCGTCGACGATGGTCGAGATGACGACCTTGCCTTCACGGATCTCGGCGGCCAGGCGCAGGATTTCGGCGATGGTGGCTGGGGAGGCCGAGATGGCTTCCATCATGGCCATCAGGCCGCCTTCGATGCGCTTGGCGATTTCGATTTCGCCTTCGCGGGTCAGCAGTTCGACCGTGCCCATTTCGCGCATGTACATGCGCACCGGGTCGGTGGTGCGGCCGAATTCGCTGTCCACCGTGGAGAGAGCCGCTTCGGCTTCTTCCTCGGCTTCTTCCACCGTGGTGGCGGTGGGTGCGGTGTTGTTCAGCAGCAGGGTTTCGGCGTCGGGCGTCTGCTCGTACACCGCCACGCCCATGTCGTTGAGCATGGTGACCACGACTTCCATGGTCTCGGCGTCGACCAGCTTGTCGGGCAAGTGGTCGGAGATTTCGCCGTGCGTGAGGTAGCCGCGGGTCTTGCCCAGCGTGATCAGGGTCTTCAGGCGCGAGCGGCGCTTGGCCAGGTCTTCTTCGGAGAGCACGGTCTCGTCGAGGCCGAACTCCTTCATCAAGGCGCGTTCCTTCGCCTTGCTGATCTTCATGCGAAGCGGCTTGACCTTCTCTTCGGTGGTCGTGGCTGCCGCGGGTTCGTCGCCGGCCAGGTCGTCCTCGATGTCCGACAGGTCGATGTCGCTCTCGGGCGCGTCCTTGTCAGCCTTGGGCTTGCGGCCGCGCTTGGCGCCGGTGGTGGCAGCGGCGCCGGCGGCCTTGGGCGGGCGCCCGACTTTCTTGGCGGCGGGGGCGGCGGCTTTTTTGGGATCGTCGAGAGAGGTCGATTTCGTGGGCACGGTTTTCACTTTCGTTGCGGCTGCCGATTTGGTTGCGGCGGCACCCGTCTTAGATGCCGGCGACTGGCCGGCTTTCAACGGTTTTTCTGCTGCGGGCTTGGTGGCGACGCTTTTGGCAAGTGAAGGAGCAGGCTTCTTTGAACTGGGCATACGACCTCGTTACGGCAAGAAAAGACAAGCGGAATCACAGGCGCGCCGTCACGCGGACAGCGCCACCACGCCCGTGCACAGGCACGGACAAAACAATTGGGAAAGAGGAAGTGATTCCTCAACAGGCAAGATGTCGGGCGAACATTTGGTGTGCAGTCCTTGCGGTTATTGACCCTTTCCGCCGGAATTTACCGTTGGAGTGCGTTGCGCTAGGGGTCGGCCCGGAGGTGCTGCTGTCGCTCTTGCCTAATTTCGCCAGTTGCGAAGCCCTACATTATAGCGCGTTGCGCAAATTTCAAGCACTTTCTGTACCGGACGGGCGCAGGCGGTTGCGCAATTCGAGCCGGCGCGCCTCCAGCGCCTTGTAGCGCTCCAGGGCCTTCGGGTCTTTACCTACGGCCGCGATGGCCTCGCTCTGCTGGGCTTTCAGGCGGTCGTCGAGCATGAAGTCGAGCACGCTGGTCAGCTCCTTGGCGGCGTCGGCCAGGTGCTGTTCTTCCTCGCCCTCGGGCACCGGCCCGGCTTCGGAGACGGCCATGAGCCGCTCGGCCAGTGGCTCGAAGTCGAGCCCGCGCAGGCCCTCGCGCAGCGCCGCCCAGGGCTGGACGCCGTGCTCGTGCAGCTGGCTGTCGAGCCATGTGAAGAGGGCGCCGTGCGAGCCGGGCAGGTCGCACAGCATCAGGTGCAGCTCGTGCGAAAGCGCCTCCCACTGCGCCATGTTCGACAGCAGCAGCCGCACCGCTACGTCGGGCCGGCTGGGCGGGGTGCCGCGGCCGCGCAGCGGCTCTATGGGCTCCTCGAACTTGCCGCCCCAGCGCTTGCCCTTGATGAACTTGCGCTGCGGCTGGAACTTGGGCTTGCTATCGCTTTCATAGCGCGGCGGCTCGTAGTCCTGCGGCGGCGGCATGTCGGGGTAGTAGTCGTCCCCGCCGCCCGTGTACATGGGCGGTTCGTTGTGGCGCTGCCCGGCGGAGGTGCCGCCAGGCTTGCGCGGGCCGGGCGTGGAGGCCCACAGCTCCGAGAGCGCCGCCGCGTCGAGCTGCACCAGCGCGGCGATCTCGCCCAGCAGCTGGCGCTTGAGCGCGCCGTCGGGCATGGCGCTCCAGAGCGGGCGCACGTTGCTGGTCATGTGGGCGCGGCCTTCGGCGGTGGTCAGGTCGCAGCCTTCGCGGGCGGCTTCGAGCATGAAGCGCGACAGCGGCGTGGCCTCGGTCACGAAGCGGGCGAAGGCCTCGGCGCCGTGCTCGCGGATGAAGCTGTCGGGGTCGTGCTCGGCCGGCAGGAACAGAAACTTGATGCTGCGCACGTCGGTGGCGTAGGGCAGCGCGCCGTCGAGCGCCTTGCGCGCGGCGCGGCGGCCGGCGGCGTCCCCGTCGAAGCTGAACACCACCGATTCGGTGAAGCGGAAGAGCTTTTGCACATGCTCGCTCGTGCAGGCCGTGCCCAGCGTGGCCACCGCGTTCGGAAAGCCGAGTTGCGCCAGCGCCACCACGTCCATGTAGCCCTCGGTGACCAGTGCGTAGCCCCGGTCGCGGAAGGCGGCACGGGCTTCGTAGAGGCCGTAGAGCTCACGGCCCTTGCTGAACACGGGCGTCTCAGGCGAGTTCAGGTACTTGGGCTTCTCGTCGCCCAGCACGCGGCCGCCGAAGCCGATGCACTCGCCCTTCACGTTGCGGATCGGGAACATCACGCGGTCGCGGAAGCGGTCGTAGCGCTTGGCTTCCTCCTCGCTGAGCTTGCCTTCTTCGTTGTTGACGATCACCAGCCCGCTCTCGGCGAGCAGCGGGTCGTCGTAGTCGGGGAACACGCTGGCCAGCGCGCGCCAGCCGGCCGGCGCGTAGCCGATGCCGAACTGCTTGGCCACCTCGCCGGACACGCCGCGACCCTTCAGGTATTCGATGGCGCCGGGCGCCTGGCGCAGGTGCTTGCGGTAGGCGTCGCCGGCCTTTTCGAGCACGTCGGTCAGCGTGGCCTGCTTCTGGCGCTGGCTGGCGGCGCGGGCGCGTTCGGCGGGGGAGGCGTCGTCCTCCGGCACCTGCAGGCCGTACTGGCCGGCCAGGTCATGCACCGCCTCGACGAAGCCCATGCCCGCATGCTCCATCAGGAAGCCGATGGCGTTGCCATGCACCCCGCAGCCGAAGCAGTGATAGAACTGCTTGGTCGGGCTGACGGAGAAAGAGGGCGATTTCTCGCCGTGGAACGGGCACAGGCCCATGAAATTGGCGCCGGCCTTCTTGAGCTGCACATAGCGGCCGACGATCTCGACCACATCGGCGCGCGCGATGAGTTCCTGGATGAATGAAGCGGGGATGGTCATGTAGGCGAAGAGCGGCAAATCATACGCAAGCCGCCGAACGCCCGCGGCCGGGCGGCATACTGGCCGCGACCGAAATCCACGCATGACGATGTCCAACCCCTTGCAACATGCTGCTCCCGTGCTGCGCCACCCCGTGCGATTCGCCTGGGAGGCGCTGAAGGAATTCCGCGCCAACCAGGGCCTGCTGCTCGCGGGCGCGGTGGCGTACTACGCGCTCTTGTCCATCGTGCCGCTGCTGATCGTGAGCGTGATCGCGCTGTCGCACGTCATCGAGCAGGCCGAATTGCTGCGCACCATCGGGCGGTATCTCGAATGGCTGCTGCCGGGGCAGTCGAAAGCCATCGTGGCCGAACTGTCGAGCTTCCTGGATCACCGCGACGTGCTCGGGCCGGTGCTGCTGGTGACGATGATCTTCTTCAGCTCTCTGGCCTTCAGCGTTCTCGAGAGTGCGATGGCGGTGTTCTTCCACCACCGCAAGGCCGCCCACAAACGCCATTTCCTGGTGTCCGTGGCCATGCCGTACGTCTACATCCTGTGCCTTTGCGTGGGGCTGCTGCTGGTCACGCTGGTGTCGGGCGCGCTGCAGCTGGTGGGGCAGGAGAGCGTCGACCTGCTGGGGCACAGCTGGTCGCTGTCGGGTATTTCGGGGCTTCTGCTGTACCTGCTGGGGCTGGGCGGCGAGATCTTCATGCTGACCTCGCTCTACCTCGTGATGCCGGCCGGGCGCATGTCGCTGCGGCATGCGCTGCTGGGCGGCGTGACGGCCGCGCTGCTGTGGGAGGCCACGCGGCGCGTGCTGATCTGGTACTTCTCTACGCTGTCGCAGGTGAACGTGGTCTACGGCTCGCTCACCACGGCGATCGTGGTGCTGCTGAGCCTGGAAATTGCGGCCACGCTGGTGCTGCTGGGAGCCCAGGTGATCGCGCAGTACGAGCGCCTGGACCGCACCGGCAGCACGAAGCCGCCAGCCTCCGAGGTCAGCGGGGAGCCAATCGAATCGCTCCGTCCAGACGAATCACCTCGCCGTTGAGCATGTCGTTCTCGATGATGTGCTTGGCCAGCTTGGCGTAGTCCTCGGGCGTGCCCAGGCGCGAGGGGAAGGGCACGCTGGCCGCCAGGGCGTCCTGCACTTCCTGAGGCATGCCGAACAGCATGGGCGTGCCGAAGATGCCGGGGGCGATGGTCATGTTGCGGATGCCGCTGCGCGCGAGGTCGCGGGCGATCGGCAGCGTCATGCCGACCACGCCGCCCTTGGAGGCGCTGTAGGCCGCCTGGCCGATCTGGCCGTCGTAGGCCGCGACCGAAGCGGTTGAAATCAGCACGCCGCGCTCGCCGGTGGCTTCGGGCTCGTTCTTGCCCATGGCGTCGGCCGCCAGGCGGATCATGTTGAAGCTGCCGATCAGGTTGACCGTGACGGTCTTGCTGAACACCGCCAGCGCGTGCGGGCCGTTCTTGCCCACGGTCTTCTCGGCCGGCGCGATGCCGGCGCAGTTGACCAGTCCGACCAGCTTGCCGAGCTTGAGCGCGGCGGCCACCACCGCTTGGCCGTCGGCTTCCTGGCTCACGTCGCACTTGACGAACACGCCGCCGATTTCCTTGGCAACGGCTTCGCCCTTGTCAGCCTGCATGTCGGCGATGACCACCTTGGCGCCGTTGGCGGCCAGCATGCGCGCCGTGCCTTCGCCGAGGCCCGAAGCGCCACCGGTCACGATAAAAACCTTGCCGTCGATCTGCATTGAAAGTCTCCTGAGATGAGCCTTGCATTATCGAAGACGCCCGTCAGGCCAAAAAAAAGGCCTCATCCGAGGATGAGGCCCTGAATTGGATCCGTGAGGACCCAAGGAGACAACTGGTGGTGGTCGGCTGCTTAGCGCTTGCGCGAAGCGGTCGCGGTCTTCGCGGCGGCGACGGCTTGCGTCGACACGGCGTTGAAGTTGGCTTCGGCGACGTCCGACGCTTGCTTGACGGCCTTCTGAACCGATTCGAAAGCGTTGTTGGCGGCGGCCACGGCGCTCTTCAGCACGGCAACGGCGGTTTCCGAACCGGCCGGTGCATTCTTGGAAGCGCTGTCGACGAGGCCGACGAAGGCTTGTTGGGCTTCGGTGGCCTTGGCTTCGAAAGCCTTGCCGAACTCGGCGCCGGTGCCTTGGGCGATGTCGTACAGGTGACGGCTGTAGGCGGCGGTCTTTTCAGCCAGGGGCTGGAACAGGCTGGCTTGCAGCGTCAGCAGTTCTTGAGCGTCCTTCACGCTGAGGGCGGCCTGGGCGGTGCTCTGGGCTTCGGCCAGGGCTGCCTTGGAAGCAGTCACGTTCAGTTCGACCAGCTTTTCGACGCCTTCGAAGGCCTTGGTGGTCAGGCCGAACAGGGTTTCGAGGTTGGCTTTTTGGGCGGCGAGGATTTGGTCAGCTGTCAGGGCCATTTGAGATCTCCAGAAGGGATGATTAGGTGGTCGGTTCACGTTGCGCTGTCTCGCCGTCTATGTTGCGGTGCAGCATGGCCTCAAGTATAGGCAGCTGAGTTTTGCGGGCAAGGGGTTTTTGCTGCTCTGCAGCAATTTAGAACGCGTCTTCTAAATTCGGCCTGCCGCTCCAGAATGCGGGCATGCGCGCCTTCTATTCCGGCCAGTTCGTCCTGCCCCTGCCCGAGGGCCATCGCTTCCCCATGTCGCGCTACGCCATGCTGCGCGACCGCCTGCTGGAGCAGCTTCCGGCGGTGGTGATGGACGTGGCTCCGCGTGCCGGCGACGACGAGCTGGCGCTCGCCCACACACCCGAATGGATCTCCGCCGTCAGCGAAGGCAGCGTCAGCCCGCAGGCGATGCGCGAAATCGGCTTTCCCTGGAGCGAGGCGATGGTCGAGCGCTCGCGCCGTTCGGCCGGCGCCACCATCGCCGCCTGCCGCGTGGCCTTCGCGGAGGGCGTGTCGGCCAACATGGCGGGCGGCACGCACCATGCCTACGCCGACAAGGGCAGCGGCTTCTGCGTCTTCAACGACGCCGCCGTGGCCGCCCGGCTCATGCAGGCAGAGCACGCCCGAGCCGGGCAGTCGCTCAGGGTGGCGGTGATCGATCTCGACGTGCACCAAGGCAACGGCACCGCGAGCATCTTCCAGAGTGACCCGAGCGTGTTCACGCTGTCGCTGCACGGCCAGAAGAACTTTCCCTTCCGCAAGGAGACGAGCGACCTCGATGTCGAGTTGCCCGACGGCTGCGGCGACGCCGAGTACCTGGCCGCGCTGGAGCACGCACTCGACGAACTCGACCGGCGCTTTGCCCCCGGCCTCGTGATCTACCTCGCCGGCGCCGATCCCTTCGAGCGCGACCGCCTGGGCCGCCTCAAGCTCAGCTTCGACGGGCTGGAGGCGCGCGACCGGCGTGTGTTCGACTGGGCCTGGCAGCGCCGCCTGCCGATGGCGTTCGCGATGGCCGGCGGCTACGCCAGCGACATTGCGGAGACGGTGCAGGTGCAGGTCGGCACCTTCAGGGTGGCCCTGGAGTACTGGCGCCACTGGCAAAATGCCGCGCGATGAGCGCCACCACCAAACCTACCCCGAATACACGTGACGGCTATCGCGCCTTTCGCAGCATCCCGACGCGCTGGGCCGACAACGACATGTACGGCCACGTCAACAACGTCGTCTACTACAGCTGGTTCGATACGGCGGTGAACGCGCTGCTGATCGAGCGCGGCGCGCTCGACATCCACCAGGGCCAGACCATCGGCTTCGTGGTCGAGACCCAGTGCAACTACTTCGCTCCCATCGCGTTTCCGCAGACGGTGGAGGCGGGCATCCGCGTTGCGCAGGCCGGCCGCTCCAGCGTTCGCTATGAAATCGCTCTGTTCGCCGAAGGCTCTGACAGCGCCGCGGCGCAGGGCCACTTCATCCACGTCTACGTCGACCGCGCCACCCAGCGCCCCGTGCCGCTACCCGAGGCATTGCAGCAGGTGGTCGAATCGCTCAAGGCCTGAGCGGAAACCAGTTCCTCAACGACAAACGGCGCCCGAGGGCGCCGTTCTGTCTTTTGAAGGCGGTCAGGCCTTACATCGTCTTCTTCATGGCCTTGATGTCGGCCTTGCCCTTGTCTTCGTCAGCCTTGGCCTGGTTCACGCAGGCGCTCTTGGCGTCGCCCTTCTGGTCGTCGCACTTTTCCTTTGCGACCTCGTAGGTGGCCTTCACCTTTTCTTCAGCGACCTTGCGGGCATGGCTATCGCTCGGCTGGTATTGCTGTTCCAGCTCGGCCTTGGCCACGTCTTCCTTGCCCTTGGCGTCCTTCTGGCAGACGTCCTTGGCGTTGTCCTTCATCGTGTCGCACTGGGTCTTGGCGACCTTGTAGTCGGCCTCGATCTTTTCCTTGGCGACCTTGTATTCGTCCTTGGTCATCGCGCTGGCTTGCGTGGCGACGAAGCAGGTGGATGCAAGAGCGAGCATCAGCAGATGTTTTTTCATTGGAGTTTCCTTCCGGGAGTTGTTGAAACAGGTCGAAGTCGGCGGGCGCTTCAGTAGCGCTCGAACCACAGCGCGTCGGGCGTGCGGCCGTCGCGCGATTCCCATTCCTTCACCTGCTTCTCGGCTTCGTCGCGGCTGATGCCGTGGCGTTCCTGGATGCGGCCCAGCAGTTGGTCGCGCTTGCCGGCAATGACATCGAAGTCGTCGTCGGTCAGCTTTCCCCATTGCTCCTTGACCTTGCCCTTGAGCTGTTTCCAGTTGCCTTCGATGGTGTCCTTGTTCATGCGACTCTCCTTTGAGATGTTGATTCGGCGGACCGTTGCGCCGCCGTGAAGTCAATGTCGCCGGGTGGATTCACCCCATCGGTAGGACGTGCTGTCCGGGCCTCGTAGGCAGAGGCCGACGCGCCCCGTGATAATCGAGCGGACGCCGAAAGTTTGAGACACCGCATCGCACAGCATCGCGTACAGCACCATGATCATTCACAGCCTGCTCGACACCGACCTCTACAAATTCACGATGATGCAGGTCGTGCTGCACCACTTTCCCGGGGCCCGGGTCGAGTACCGCTTCAAGTGCCGCAACCCCGGTGTCGACCTGGCCCAGTTCGCAGGCCAGATCCGCGACGAGGTGCGCAGCCTGTGTTCGCTGCAGTTCCGCGACGCAGAGCTCGCCTACCTGCGCTCCATGCGCTTCATCAAGAGCGACTTCGTCGACTTTCTCGGTCTCTTCAGGCTCAACGAGAAGTACATCAACATCATTCCCCAGCCCTCGGGCGAACTCGAGATCCGCATCAAGGGGCCGTGGCTGCACACAATCCTGTTCGAGATCCCGGTGCTGGCCATCGTCAACGAGGTCTACTTCCGCAACACCCGGAAGAAGCCCGATTTCGAAGAGGGCCGCCGCCGGCTCGAGACCAAGATCGCGCAACTGCAGGACGAGGGCCTGGCCGACCTCAAGATCGCCGACTACGGCACGCGCCGCCGCTTCTCCAAGGATTGGCACGAAGAGGTCCTGCGCACGCTGACCGCGCGGCTGGGCGCAGTCACCCCCCCGGCGGTGCATCCGCCCACGGGCGCGCGGCTGCCGCAACTCGCGGGCACCAGCAACGTGCTGTACGCCATGAAGCTCGGCCTGATTCCGCTGGGCACCATGGCGCACGAATACCTGCAGGCCTGCCAGGCGCTCGGCCCGCGGCTGCGCGACAGCCAGATCTTCGGCTTCGAGAGCTGGGCGCGCGAGTACCGCGGCGACCTCGGCATCGCGCTGTCCGACGTGTATGGCATGAGCGCCTTCCTGCGCGACTTCGACCTGTATTTCTGCAAGCTCTTCGATGGCGCCCGCCACGACAGCGGCGATCCGTTCCAGTGGGGCGAGCGCATGCTGGCGCACTACGTCGCCAACCGGGTCGACCCGCGTACCAAGACGCTGATCTTCAGCGACGGCCTGACGGTGCCGCGCACCATCGAGCTCTACCAGCAGTTCCGCGGCCGCTGCCAGCTGGCCTTCGGCATCGGCACCAACCTCACCAACGACCTGGGCTACGAGCCGCTGCAGATCGTCATCAAGATGATCCACTGCAACGACCAGCCGGTGGCCAAGCTGTCGGACACGCCGTCCAAGAACATGTGCGAGGACGAGAAATACCTGGCCTACCTGCGGCAGGTCTTCGAGATCGAACAACCCCCCGCCTGACGGCTGTACCCGCGCCCCGCGCCACACGCTCTGGTACGGTACAGCCCCGATGAAAAAAACGATCCGACTGACCGCGGCCGCGGTGCCGCTGCTCCTTCTTCCCGCCCTGGCCACGGCCGCCGACTTCGACGGCGGCAAGCTGTCGCCGCTGTGGGGCGTGCCCTTCGCGGGCATCCTGCTGTCGATTGCGCTGATGCCGCTGCTTGCGCCATC
Organism: Variovorax durovernensis; assembly: GCF_977011995.1. Taxonomy (NCBI): domain Bacteria; kingdom Pseudomonadati; phylum Pseudomonadota; class Betaproteobacteria; order Burkholderiales; family Comamonadaceae; genus Variovorax; species Variovorax durovernensis. The sequence goes on from NZ_CDRNCW010000001.1 coordinate 2,145,074, forward strand.
GTTCTGGCACCACCACTACGGCAAGATATCCGCGGCCTGGGCGCTGGCCTTCCTGCTGCCCTTTGCCGCCACCTACGGCGCGACGCTGGCCGGCGTGCAACTGGTGCATGCGCTGGTGGCCGAGTACATCCCGTTCATCATCCTGCTGACGGCGCTGTTCACCGTGGCGGGCGGCATCCATATCCGGGGCAACCTGCGCGGCGCGCCAGGGCTCAACACGGCGATCCTGGCCATCGGCGCGGTGCTCGCAAGCTTCATGGGGACCACGGGCGCCTCGATGCTGCTGATACGGCCGCTGATCCGCGCCAACGACAACCGCATGCACAGGGTGCACGTGATCGTGTTCTTCATCTTCATCGTGTCGAACGCGGGCGGCTCGCTCACGCCGCTGGGCGATCCGCCGCTGTTCCTCGGCTTCCTGAAGGGCGTCAGCTTTTTCTGGACCGTGCAGAACATCCTGCCCGAGACGCTCTTCATACTGGCCGTGCTGCTGGCGCTGTTCTATTTCATCGACCGCCACTACTACCGCAAGGAAGGCGTGCTGCCAGTCGACCCGACGCCCGACACTCCCGGCATCCGCTTCGACGGTGCCGCCAACTTCTGGCTGCTGGGCGGCATCGTCGCGCTGGTGCTGATGAGCGGCTTCTGGAAGTCGCCCGTGGTGTTCGACGTGTTCGGCACCGAGGTCGGCCTGCCGGGCCTGCTGCGCGATGTGGGGCTGGCGCTGATCGCGGTGGTCTCGTACAAGCTCACCGCGCCCAAGGTGCACGCAGACAACCAGTTCGAATGGGGGCCGATGGCCGAGGTGGCCAAGCTGTTCGCGGGCATCTTCCTGACCATCATCCCGGTGATCGCGATGCTCAAGGCCGGCACGCAAGGGCCGTTCGGCGCCATCGTCTCGGCCGTGACGCGTGCCGACGGCCAGCCCGATCCGGCGATGTACTTCTGGGCCACCGGCGTGCTGAGTTCCTTCCTGGACAACGCGCCGACCTACCTCGTGTTCTTCAACACCGCGGGCGGCGATCCGGCCGCACTGATGACGACCTATGCCTCCACGCTGGCCGCCATTTCGGCCGGTGCGGTGTTCATGGGCGCCAACACCTACATCGGCAACGCGCCGAACCTCATGGTCAAGGCCATTGCCGAAAGCCGCGGCGTGCGCATGCCGAGCTTCTTCGGCTACATGGCGTGGTCGATGGCGATCCTGGTTCCGCTGTTCGTCATCTGCACCTTCATCTTCTTCCGCTGATCTTCTTCCTTCGACAAGAGACAACATCATGAGCAAGCCCAAGATCCTGGTCGCGCGCGCGATCTTCCCCGAGACCATCGAGCGCCTGTCGCAGCATTTCGAGGTCGAGTCGAACCAGTCCGACGAAAGCTGGAGCAAGGATCAGCTCATCGCGAAGCTGCAGGGCAAAGCGGGCGCCTTCACCACCGGCAGCGAGCGCATCGACGCCGCCGTGCTCGACGCCTGCCCCGACCTGAAGATCTGCGCCAACATGGCGGTGGGCTACAACAACTTCGACGTCGACGCGATGGCCGCGCACGGCGTGCTCGGCACCAACGCGCCCGACGTGCTGACCGAGACCACGGCCGACTTCGGCTTCGCGCTGCTCATGGCCACGGCGCGCCGCATCACCGAGAGCGAACACTTCCTGCGCGCGGGCAAGTGGCAGAAGTGGAGCTTCGACATGTTCGCGGGCTCCGACATCCACGGCTCCACGCTGGGCATCATCGGCATGGGCCGCATCGGGCAGGGCATTGCGAAGCGCGGCGCGCACGGCTTCGGCATGAAGGTGGTCTATCACAACCGCTCGAAGCTCGACGCCTCGCTCGAGGCCGAATGCAAGGCCAGCTACGTGAGCAAGGAAGAGCTGCTCAAGACCGCCGACCACGTGGTGCTGGTGGTGCCGTACTCGGCGGCTTCGCACCACACCATCGGCGCGGCAGAAATTGCGCTGATGAAGCCGACGGCCACGCTCGTCAACATCGCGCGCGGCGGCATCGTGGACGACGCGGCGCTGGCTGTTGCACTGCGCGAGAAGCGCATCGCCGCCGCCGGCCTCGACGTGTTCGAAGGCGAGCCCAAGGTCCACCCCGACCTGCTGACCGTGCCCAACGTCGTGCTCACGCCGCACATCGCCAGCGCCACCGTGCCCACGCGCCGCGCAATGGCCGACCTGGCCGCCGACAACCTCATCGCCTACTTCGGCGGCAAGGGACCGCTGACACCGGTGACGCCCGTGCCCGCCGCCCGCAAGTAAGAAGCAAGAGGCGACAACCAGACCTTGGACACTGCCCTTATCCTGATCGGACTGGCCGTACTCGCGGTCATCCAGCTCGTGCTGGTTATATGGCTGCTGGCCCGCCGGCAGCCCCCTGCCGACCACGGCGACCTGCTGCGCGTGCTTGCCAGCATCGGCTCGGCCAACGAGCGCACCGAACGCGAACTGCGCCGGGAAATCGCCGACAGCTCGCGCGGTGCCCGCCAGGAAACCACGCAGGCCTTTGCCACCTTCCAGCGCGCTCTGGTGCAGCAGGGCGCCGAAGCCACACGCACCCAGAACGCGCAGCTCGATGCCTTTTCGCTGCAGCTCGCGTCGCTGCAGAAGACGCTGGCCGACACGCTCAATACGCAACTGCAGGGCCTGAGCGAATCGAACGCACGCCGTCTTTCGGAGGTGCGCGCGACCATGGAGTCCCAGCTCGCGCAGCTGCAGCAGACCAATGCCGCCAAGCTCGACGAGATGCGCAAGACCGTCGACGAGAAGCTGCAGAGCACGCTCGAAACCCGCCTGGGCGAAAGCTTCAAGCAGGTGGCCGACCGGCTCGAGCAGGTGCACAAGGGGCTCGGCGAAATGCAGACGCTGGCCGTCGGTGTCGGCAGCCTGCAGCGCGTGCTGACCAACGTGAAGACGCGCGGCGTGTTCGGCGAGGTGCAGCTCGAGGCCTTGCTCGAGCAGGTGCTCACGCCCGACCAGTTCGCCAAGCAGATCGAGACCAAGCCGCGCAGCGGGCAGCGCGTCGACTTCGCCATCCGCTTTCCGGGGCGTGGCGAGGAGGGCGCGCCCGTGTGGCTGCCGATCGACGCCAAGTTCCCGCGCGACGACTACGAGCGCCTGATCGACGCGCACGAGCGTGCCGACGCGCCCGCTGCGGAGCTGGCCGCCAAGGCGCTGGAGGCGCGCATCCGCACTGAGGCCAAGTCGATTGCCGACAACTACCTCGCGGCGCCGCACACCACCGACTTCGCCATCCTCTTCCTGCCGGTCGAAAGCCTCTACGCCGAGGTGCTGCGCCGCCCCGGACTGATGGACGCCATCCAGCGCCAGCACCGCGTGACGCTGGCCGGCCCGACCACCTTGCTCGCCATGCTCAACAGCCTGCACATGGGCTTTCGCACGCTCGCGCTGGAGCAGCAGGCCTCCGAGGTCTGGAAGGTGCTGGGCGCGGTCAAGACCGAGTTCGAGCGCTACGGCGACTGGGTCGCGCGCATCAAGGAACAAGTGGCCAAGGCGTCCGACACGCTCGACAAGGCCGACACGCGCGCCAAGCAGATGCGCCTGGCGCTGCGCAAGGTCGAGGCCCTGCCCGAGGCGCAGTCGCAGGCGCTGCTGCCGCCCACCGCCGACAGCGAGGGCGACGACACCCCGTGAAAGGCTCCGAGCTTCTGCGCGTCATCGGCGCCCAGGTCTGCCTGCATGCCACCATGGCCGGCATGCGTCTCGCCACACCGCTGCTGGCGCTGCAGCAGGGCTACAGCGCGGCGGCGGTCGGCGTGCTGATCTCCCTGTTCGCGCTGACCCAGGTGTTTCTGGCGCTGCCCGCGGGGCGCTTTGCCGACCGGTACGGCTTCAAGCGGCCGCTGTGGCTGTCGGTGATTGCGGCGGTGGTCGGCGCGGGGCTGGTGGTGGTGTTCCCCGTGTTCCCGGTGATGTGCCTGTCGGCTTTGCTGACCGGCGGCGCCACGGGTGCGACCGTCATTGCGCTGCAGCGGCATGTGGGGCGGTCCGCGCATGACCCGACCCAGCTCAAGCGCGTGTTCAGCTGGCTCGCCATTGCACCGGCGGCGGCCAATTTCGTCGGGCCTTTCCTGGCCGGCATGCTGATCGACCACGCAGGCCGCGCACCGGCGGACATGCTGGCCTTTCGCGTCTGCTTCGCGGTGATGGCGGCGCTGCCCCTCGTCTGCTGGTTGCTCGCGCGCGGCGCGCACGAGCCGCCGCCCACGCCGCCGCTGGCGGGTGCCACGCCCACGCGCGCCTGGGACCTGCTGCGCGAGCCGATGTTCCGCCGCCTGCTGTTCGTGAACTGGCTGCAGTCGTCGAGCTGGGACGTGCACGCCTTCGTGCTGCCGGTGCTGGGGCACGACAGGGGCATCAGCGCTTCGGTGATCGGCTCGATCCTCGGCGCTTTCGCGGTCGCGGCGGCCGTCATTCGGGTGGTGCTGCCGGTGATCGCATCGCGCGCCTCGGAGCGCAGCGTGATCCTGAGCTCCACCGTGGTGACGGCGCTGGTGTTCGCGGTCTATCCGCTGCTCGACGCGGCCTGGGCCATGGGCGTGTGCTCGGTGATCCTGGGCTTCGCGCTGGGCGCCGTGCAGCCGATGGTGATGAGCATGCTGCACCAGATCACGCCGCACACCCGGCACGGCGAGGCGCTGGGGCTGCGCCTGATGACCATCAATGCGTCGAGCGTGGCGATGCCGATGCTGTTCGGCTCGCTCGGCGCGCTGATAGGCATCGCAGGTGTGTTCTGGGTGGTCGGCGGCGTGCTGGCGCTGGGCGCGCGCGCTACATGGGGCCTGAAGGTCTGACATGGCGCCGCCTGCCGTTCGGCAGCGGCGCCTTGTCGACAACTGCAGCGCGTGGCTGCAGGGGATTCAGGTCAGAGCTTGTAGAAACGCTTGATCGCGTTCCAGGCGTCGTCGGGCGCGTCGACGTACTCGAAGAGCTTCACGTCGCCCGGTGAAATGACGCCTTCGTCGACGAGGAAGTCGAAGTCGATCAGCCGCTTCCAGTAGTCCGAGCCGAACAGCACGATCGGCACCGGCTTCGACTTCTTGGTCTGCACCAGCGTGATCACTTCGAACAGTTCGTCGAGCGTGCCGAAGCCGCCCGGAAACGCCACCAGCGCCTTCGCACGCATCATGAAATGCATCTTGCGGATCGCGAAATAGTGGAACTTGAAGCTCAGCGCCGGCGTGACGTACGGGTTGGCCTCTTCTTCCATCGGCAGCGCGATGGCCAGGCCGACCGAGAGGCCGCCGCCTTCATGCGCGCCGCGGTTGGCCGCCTGCATGATGCCGGGGCCGCCGCCGGTGCAGACGAACAGCTTGTCCTGCGGTTCCTTGTCGTTGCTGTACTGCGCGACCAGCTTGCCGAAGGCGCGTGCCTTCTCGTAGTAGTGCGAGTTGCGCGCGAGCCGGCGCCAGCGCTCGGAGGCGGCCGCATCGCCGGCCGCATCGGCCTGGGCGATCATGGCGGCGGCGTCTTCCTCGCTGCGAAAGCGCGCGCTGCCGAACACCACCACGGTGTTCTCGATGCCGTGGGCGCGCTGCTCGACGTCGGGCTTCATCAACTCGAGCTGCATGCGGATGCCGCGGGTTTCGCGGCGCAGCAGGAACTCGGGGTCGGCGAAGGCGATGCGCGAGGGATCGGGATCCAGCGGGAGGCCCTTGTCGGCGTGGGACTGGAGCGTGGCCCAGGCGTCGGCCAGGCGTTTGTCGTGAAGATCGTGCGTGTTGTTCATGAAGAAACGGGACAGATGGACCTGCGTGATTGTGCAGCGTTGCAACCAGTGTGCCCGGAAACGACAAAGGCTCCTTGCGGAGCCTTTGTCGAGGGTGGTGGTCGATCGGCCGGAGAGGCTCAGACGCGCTTGCGGTATTCGCCGGTGCGCGTGTCGATTTCGATCTTGTCGCCTTGCGACACGAACAGCGGCACGGGCACTTCGAAGCCGGTGGCGATCTTGGCGGGCTTCATGACCTTGCCCGAGGTGTCGCCCTTGACGGCGGGTTCGGTCCAGGTGATTTCGCGCTCGACGCTGGTCGGCAGTTCGACCGAAATGGCCTTGCCGTCGTAGAACACCACTTCGACGGCCATGCCGTCTTCGAGGTAGTTCAGGGCGTCGCCCATGTTCTCGGCTTCGACTTCGTACTGGTTGTATTCGGCGTCCATGCAGACATACATGGGGTCTGCGAAGTAGGAGTAGGTGCACTCCTTCTTGTCCAGCACGATCTGGTCGATCTTGTCGTCGGCCTTGAAAACCACTTCGGTGTTGAAGTTGGCGATCAGGCTCTTCATCTTCATGCGCACGGTGGCGGAGTTGCGGCCGCCGCGGCTGTATTCGGTCTTGAGGACGACCATCGGGTCCTTGCCGTGCATGATGACGTTGCCGGCGCGGATTTCTTGAGCGATTTTCATAACAGGGTCTCTGGATGTTGGCCGCTCGGTGCGCGGAGCCATCGACGGTATGTGCCGGTGTTGCTGGCCCCGCGGTACATGTCCCGCGGCAGGTTTAGCGGAGAGCATTACGGACCGAAGGAATCCGGGCCGAAATCCGCAAAGCCCGCTATTTTAGCTTTTTTGGGCGACCATTTCCTGCAGTTGCGTGACCAGATCGTCCTTCGCGAGCAGCCGCCCACGGGCACTGCGGGCGGTTTCGCGCCACGGACCCTGCATTTCCAGTGGCGGCAATGGGGCGTTGCTGAAGCCGTTCCACGCGTGGTGAAAAAGCCGCAGCGAGGGCGGGGCGCCCAGCCAGTCCAGCCAGGCGCCGAGCTTGACGTGGTGCGCGTCGTCGTCTTGCGGGTAGATCTGCCAGACCAGCGGTGCGCCGGCCCAGAGCGCACGCGCAAGCGAATCCTCGCCGCGCACGAAGTTCAGGTCGCAGGCCCAGAGCAGGTGGTCGAAATCCGGCTGGGTGAGATAGGGCAGGTATGAAATTGATAGCGCGCCGCTCGCTTCTTCAGTGCCGAGCAGTGCCTTGACCGCCTGCGCCGCGCGTCCGGCCGTCACCAGCAGCCGTGTGGGCTCGGGGCCCTGCGCCAACCGGGCCAGCAATGCAGCAAGCGCCGGGGGCTCGTAGCAGAACAGCGACACCAGGCGCTCGCCGGCTTGCCACGGAATCTGCCGTTCGGAGAGCCACTGTGTGCGGTGGAAGCCGGCCTGCCGCGCCGCAAGGTCGGTCTCCCGAAGCAGGCCGCCGGTCGCGGGCGTGAAGCCAGGGTAGAAGAAGCGCTTGGTCAGCCCGGCGCCCGGACCCCGGAACACCGGAGAGGGCAAGCCATGCAGCCGTTCCACATACGGCTCGGCCGACAGGTATTCGAGGTTGATCCAGGCCTTGCCCGGTGTTTCTGCAAAACGCGCGATCAGCTCCGGCGCCGGCTCGCAGCCGAAGGCCTCGACCAGCACGTCGGGCGGGGGCTCGGCCACGGCTGCCTGCAGCGCGGCGTTGTCTAGCCAGTCGACCACCCGCACGCCTTCGTGTCCCGACGGCGCCATCCAGCGCAGCGCGGCCGCGTCGTCGATCCACAGCCGCACGCGTTCGCCGCGCACCGCCAACTGGCAGGCCAGCCGCCAGCAGACGCCCAGGTCGCCGTGGTTGTCGATGACCTTGCAGAAGATGTCCCATTGCCTCGATTGCATAGGTCGCGAGTGTGCCCGTGTTCCGTGGCCGCGCTTGCTATGCTGGCCGGCACAACAACCATCGGAGAGAGACCATGAGGATGCAGACCTTCCGCGCCGTGAAGACCATGCTTGCCGTGTCGCTGGCCCTTTGCGGCATGACTGCCGCGCTGGCCCAGACGCCGACGCCGCCGCCATCGCTCACGCCCCAGCAGCAGCGCTTTCACGACATCTACAAGGAACTGGTGGAAATCAACACCACCCATTCGGTGGGAGACAACACGGTGGCGGCGCGTGCCATGGAAAAGCGCCTGATCGAAGCGGGCTTCGCGCCGGGCGACATCCAGATCTTCGAGCCCTTCCCGAAGAAGGGCAACCTGGTGCTGCGCTTCAAGGGCGACGGCAGCAAGAAGCCGCTGCTCCTGCTGGCCCACATCGACGTGGTCGAGGCCCGCCGCGAAGACTGGAAGACCGACCCGTTCAAGCTGCAGGAAACCGGCGGCTACTTCACCGCGCGCGGCTCCATCGACGACAAGGCGATGGCCTCGGCGCTGGTCTCGGTGGTGGGGCAGCTCAAGCAGGAGGGCTTCAAGCCGAAGCGCGACATCATCCTCGCGCTGACCGCCGACGAAGAACGCGGCGACGCGCTGAGCAACGGCGCCTTCTGGCTCATCAACAACAAGCCCGAACTGCTGCAGGCGGAGTTCGGCATCAACGAAGGCGGTGGCGGTGAATTGCGCGGTGGCAAGCCGAACCTGCACCGCATGCAGGTGGCCGAGAAGATGTACACCACCTACATGCTGGAGGTACGAGACGTCGGCGGGCACAGCTCGGTGCCTACCAAGAGCAACCCGATCTACGCGCTGTCGGCGGGGCTGGAGCGGCTGGGCAATTTCAATTTCCCGGTCAAGCTGGCGGACGTCACCAAGACCTACTTCGCGCGCAGCGCGCCGTTTGCCACCGGCCAGTTGGCCGACGACATGCGCGCGGTGGGCGCGGGCAACCCCGACCCGTCGGTGATCGAGCGCATGTCGGCCAATCCGGCCTACAACGCGCAGTTCCGCACCACTTGCGTTGCGACGATGGTGCAGGCCGGCCACGCCGAGAATGCGCTGCCTCAGTCGGCCAAGGCGACGGTCAACTGCCGCATCCTGCCGCACGACGACCCCGAAGAGGTCGAGCGCCTGCTGACCCAGGCGGTCGGCAACGACAAGATCGTGGTGCGCAACATGGGCAAGCCGCTGCGCAGCCCGGCGTCGCCGCTGAACGGCGACCTCGTGAAGACGGTGGAGTCGCTCACCCAGCAGATGTGGCCGGGCGTGCCCGTGGTGCCGGCCATGAGCACCGGCGCCACCGACAGCCGCTTCATGCGCAATGCCGGAATCCCGATGTACGGCGTGACCGGCATGTTCCTGGAGCCGGCCGATGCGCGCGCCCACGGACTGGACGAGCGCATCGAGATCCAGCGCCTGTACGACGGGCGCGAGTTCCTGTACCGGCTGGTGAGCGAGCTCGCGAAGTAGGCATTCCTGGCAGGGGCTTGTTCCGGCCCCGCCGGGTTTGCGGCGGGCGCTCGGCCAGGCCGTGCGCCGCACGCCACAATAGCCGCCATGTCAGACGTGCATTCCGATCAATTGCTCAGCGAAGTCGCGGCCTTGCCGCAGCTGCCCGGGGTCTATCGCTATTTCGACGCCGCGGGCGCGGTGCTGTACGTGGGCAAGGCGCGAAACCTCAGGAAGCGGGTCGCCAACTACTTCCAGAAGAGCCACGGCGGCACCCGCATCGGTCACATGATCTCGAAGATCGTGCGCATGGAGACCACGGTGGTGCGCTCCGAGGCCGAGGCGCTGCTGCTCGAGAACAACCTGATCAAGACGCTCAAGCCGCGCTACAACATCCTGTTCCGCGACGACAAGAGCTACCCCTATCTCAAGATCGCGTCGCACCAGTTTCCGCGGCTGGCCTACTACCGCGGCGCGGTCGACAAGAAGCACCGCTATTTCGGGCCGTACCCCAGCGCCTGGGCTGTGAAGGAATCGATTCAGCTGCTGCAGAAGGTGTTTCGCCTGCGCACCTGCGAGGACACGGTGTATGCCAACCGCACGCGGCCTTGCCTGCTGTACCAGATCAAGCGCTGCAGCGGGCCCTGCGTCGGCTACATCGCGCCCGACGCCTATGCGCAGGACGTGGCCAGCGCAGAGGCCTTCCTGATGGGCGACACGCAACTGGTGCTCTCGAAGCTGGAGCAGCGCATGATGACGCACGCCGAGAAGCTCGAGTTCGAGCAGGCGGCCGAGCTGCGCAACCAGATGTCGGCCATCTCGCGCGTGCTGCACCAGCAGTCCATCGAGATCGCCTCCGACAAGGACGTGGACATACTGGCCGTCAAGGTGCAGGGCGGCAAGGCCTGCGTGAACCTGGCCATGGTGCGCGGCGGCCGCCACCTGGGCGACCGGCCGTACTTCCCCGTGCATGTGGAAGACGCGGCGCAGATCCATCATGGCGAGCTGGACGCCGACGACGGCGACGATGCCAGCCTCGTCGCCGCCGACCCGATCGAGGTGCAGGTGCTCGAGGCCTTCATCGCCCAGCACTACATCGACGTGCCGGTGCCGGCCACGCTGGTGCTGAGCCAGCAGGTTAGCCGCGAGCTGATAGAGGCGATCTCGCAGCAGGCCGGCTCTCGCGTGACGGCGGTGTTCCAGCCGCGCGAGCAGCGCCGCCACTGGCTCGAGATGGCCGAGACCAATGCCGGCCTGCAACTGGCCCGGCTGCTGGCCGAGGAGGGCTCGCAGCAGGCGCGTACCCGCGCGCTGGCGGATGCGCTCGAGCTGGCATCGGACGACCTCGACAACTTCCGCGTCGAGTGCTTCGACATCTCGCACACGGCCGGCGAGGCCACTCAGGCCTCTTGCGTGGTGTTCGAGCACCACGCCATGCAGAACAAGGAGTACCGCCGCTACAACATCGAAGGCATCACGCCCGGCGACGACTACGCGGCCATGCGGCAGGTGCTGCACCGCCGCTACGGCAAGCTGGCCGAGGCGATGGCGGCCGAAACCGATGCGCTGCCGCCTGGCGACGCCGAGAGCGACGGCACCGAAGCCCCGCCGAAGCCCCGCACCGCGCGCATGCCCGACCTGGTGCTGGTCGACGGCGGCAAGGGCCAGGTGTCGATGGCGCGCGAGGTGTTCGGCGAGCTGGGCCTGCCGCTGTCGCTGATCGTCGGCGTCGAGAAAGGCGAAGGCCGCAAGGTCGGGCTCGAAGAACTGGTGTTCGCCGACGGCCGCGAGAAGGTCTACCTGGGCAAGGACTCCGCCGCGCTGATGCTGGTGGCCCAGATCCGCGACGAGGCGCACCGCTTCGCCATCACCGGCATGCGCGCCAAGCGCGCCAAGGTGCGGGTGGGTGGCAGCCAGCTCGAAGACATTCCGGGCATCGGGCCGAAGCGGCGGGCGCGGCTGTTGCAACGCTTCGGCGGTATCCGCGGCGTGGCTGCGGCGAGCGTGGAAGACATAGCCTCGGTCGAGGGCATCGCCTCCGACCTGGCGGAAGAGATCTACAAGGCACTGCACTGAGGCGGGTGCCCTCAACCGGTTGCCGGTCGAGGGGTAACGCCGCCATGACACAATCAAGCGATGTTCTGGACCTTACCGACCATCATGACCTGGACGCGCATCGTCGCGATCCCTTTGATCGTCGGCGTGTTCTACCTGCCGATGGCCGAGCCGATGCGCAACCTGATCGCCACGGTCATGTTCATCGTCTTCGCGGCCACCGACTGGCTCGACGGCTTCCTGGCGCGCAAGCTCAACCAGACCTCGGCCTTCGGCGCCTTCCTCGATCCGGTGGCCGACAAGTTCCTGGTCTGCGCGTCGCTGCTGGTGCTGGTTCACCTGCAGCGCGCCGACGTTTTCGTGGCACTCATCATCATCGGCCGCGAGATCGCGATCTCGGCGCTGCGCGAGTGGATGGCGCAAATCGGCGCCAGCAAGAGCGTGGCGGTCCACATGATCGGCAAGGTCAAGACGACCGTGCAGATGGTCGCCATCCCGTTCCTTCTGTATGACGGGCGTCTCTTCAAGGTGATCGACACCGGGCTCTGGGGTCAATGGCTGATCTGGATCTCGGCCGTGCTCACCATCTGGTCGATGGTGTACTACCTGCAGAAGGCCATTCCAGAAATCCGGGCGCGTACCAAATGACCTCGGCGGCCGCGGCCCGCAATGCGGGCTGGCTGCGGGCGATGCCCGGGGTCTTCGTGCTGATCTGGAGCACTGGCTTCATCGTTGCGCGCTACGGCATGCCGTATGCGCCACCCCTCAAGTTCCTGGCCGTGCGCTATGCGCTGTCCCTGGCCTGCTTCGGCGTGTGGGTGGCGCTGGCGCGGGTCGCCTGGCCGAAGCAGCGCGCCCAGTGGGGGCACCTGGCGGTCACCGGCGTCCTGATGCAGGCGGGCTACCTCGGCGGCGTATGGGCTGCGGTGCATGAGGGCATGGGCGCCGGGCTGGTGGCGCTGTTGGTCGGAATCCAGCCGGTGCTCACGGCGGTCTGGATGTCGTTCAACGGCGGGCGCATTTCCAAGCGGCAGTGGGGTGGGCTTGCGCTGGGTTTCGCTGGGCTGGTGCTGGTGGTGTCGCGCAAGCTCGGGCAGGGCGGCGAGGTGAGCGCCCTGACGATGGGGCTGGCGCTGATGGCGCTGGTCTCGATCACCGCGGGCACGCTGTACCAGAAGCGCTTCGTCGCGCCCTGCGATGTGCGCAGCGCAAGCGCGGTGCAGATGGCGGCGGCGCTGCTCGTCACGCTGCCGTTCGCGGCGCTGGAGCCGCAGCACATCGAGTGGAACCTGCAGTCGGGCGGCGCGATGGCCTGGTCGGTGCTGGCACTGTCGCTGGGCGGCAGTTCTCTTCTATATATGTTGATACAGCGCGGCACGGCCACTGCCGTCACCAGCCTCCTGTACCTGGTGCCTCCCTGCACGGCGGTAATGGCATGGCTGCTGTTCAGCGAGCCGATCACGCTGGTGACGGTGCTGGGCATTGCGCTCACAGCCGTCGGCGTGAGCCTGGTGGTGCGCAGCGAGCGCTGAGCCGGCCGGCCCGCATATTCAGCGTGCGCCGGCCTTGCCCGGCTTCCAGGGCTCCGCTCGAAACTGCTCCGCGAGGTGATCGACCAGCAGCCGCACGCGGCGCGGCGTCTTTGGCCGCCACGGGGCGACCCAATGGATGTCGGCGTCCGCCATCGAATATTGAGGCAGCACGCGCACCAGTTCGCCGCTGGCAAGCTGCGGAGCGATGTCCCAGAGGCTGCGCAGCATCACGCCATGCCCGGCCAGGCACCAGTCGCGCACCATCTCGCCCGAGTTGCTGGCCAGCCGGCCCTGCACGCGCACCCTCGCCGTGCTGCCGTCGCGCGCATGGCGCAGGCTCCAGAGCGTGAACTGGCGCTGGTTGACCTCGCCGTTTTCACGCGCGACCAGGCAGTCGTGCGATGCCAGTGCCTCGACCGTGGCCGGCATGCCGCGGCGTGCCAGATAGTCCGGTGACGCCGCCAGCACGCGCTGGTTGCGCGCGATGCGCCGCGTGACCCAGTCGGCCGCCCGGGGTTGCTGCACGGCCCAGAGCCAGATTGCGCCGTCGTAGCCTTCGGCGCCGAGGTCTGGCAGCTGCTCGGTCAGCAGCAGCTCGATCTGCAGTGCCGGGTGCCGGGTCTGGAAAGTGGCCAGCGCTGGCCCGAGCCAGCGTCGCCCGAAACCGAATGTGGCGGCAAGGCGGATCGTGCCGACCAGTTCATTCTGGCGCTCTCCGAGTTCGCTTTCGAGCGCGGCAAAGCCCTCGAGCAGCGTCTTCGCATGCAGGCAGACCGCCTCGCCCTCGGCCGTGACGCTGAGCCGCCGCGTGGTGCGGTCGAACAGGCGCTGGCCCAGCCGCGCCTCGAGCGCGCCAAGCCTCTTGGTGATGACGGAAGGCACGACGTCGAGCGTATCGGCGGCGCCGGCCAGGCTGCCCTGGTCGCGGATGGCCAGCACCAGTGCCAGGTCGCCACGGTCCATCAAGGGAGAATTCATGCCGAAATAGAAAGTATGAATTGGCTGATTGTTGCTTGATGGCGGCAAGGGTGCAACCCACAATCGCCGACGTGACGAACCCGTTCCTCTCCTTCCCCACTTTCGACATCGCGCGCGACGGCGTGCGCATCCATGGCCGCATCGGCGGGCAGGGTGCGCCGCTGCTGCTGTTGCACGGTCATCCGCAGACGCATGTGATCTGGCACCGCGTGGCACCGGCGCTGGCCGAGCGCTTCACCGTGGTTGCACTGGACCTGCGCGGCTACGGCGATTCGGGCCGGCCGGCCGCCGATGCCGAGCACCGGGTCTACAGCAAGCGCGAGATGGCGCTCGACGCGCTCGCCGCCATGCGGCACCACGGCTTCGAGCGCTTCGGCGTGCTCGCGCATGACCGCGGCGCGCGCGTGGCGCACCGGCTTGCGGCGGACCATCCGGCGGCGGTCGAGCGCATGCTGCTGCTCGACATCGCGCCCACGCTCGCCATGTACGAGCAGACCTCCGAAGCGTTCGCCAAGGCATATTGGCACTGGTTCTTCCTGATCCAGCCGCCGCCGCTGCCTGAAGCACTGATCGCCTCCGACCCGGTGCGCTACGTGCGCAGCGTGATGGGCGGGCGGCATGCGGGCCTGGCGCCGTTCGCGCCCGAGGTGCTCGCGGAGTACGAGCGCTGCGCCGGCATCGCGGGTACGGCCGAATCCATCTGCGAGGACTACCGCGCCTCCGCAACGATCGACCTCGTCCATGACCGTGCCGACATCGCAGCCGGGCAACGCCTTGCGCAGCCGTTGCGCGTGCTGTGGGGCGAGCACGGCGCGGTCGGCAAGGCCTTCGACGTGCTGGCGCTTTGGCGCGAGCGCGCGGCCGAGGTATCGGGCCGTGCCCTGCCTTGCGGCCACTACGTTCCCGAAGAGGCGCCCGACGCATTGCTGGCCGAGGCGCTCGAATTCTTTTCCCTTCCCCAACAAGCAGGAGCCACATCATGAGCACCCAGAGAATCGCAGTCATCGCCGGCGACGGCATCGGCAAGGAAACCACGCCCGAGGGCCTGCGCGTGCTCGAGGCGGCGGCCACCAAATTCGGCATCGACCTGAAGTTCGACCACTTCGACTTCTCGAGCTGGGACTACTACGAGAAGCACGGCCAGATGCTGCCCGACAACTGGAAGGACCAGATCGGCGGACATGACGCCATCTTCTTCGGCGCGGTCGGCTGGCCCGAGAAGATTCCCGACCACGTGTCGCTGTGGGGCTCGCTGCTGATGTTCCGCCGCGAGTTCGACCAGTACATCAATCTGCGCCCGGCGCGCCTGATGCCCGGCATCATCGCGCCGGTGGTGCGGCGCGACGGCACGCCGCGCGAGCCGGGCGAGATCGACATGTACATCGTGCGCGAGAACACCGAGGGCGAATACTCCAGCATCGGCGGTCGCATGTACCAGGGCACGCCGCGCGAGATCGTGGTGCAGGAAACCGTGATGTCGCGCGTGGGTGTCGACCGCGTGCTGAAGTTCGCCTTCGAGCTTGCGCAGTCGCGCCCCAAGAAGCACCTGACCAGCGCCACCAAGTCGAACGGCATCTCGATCACCATGCCCTACTGGGACGAGCGCGTGGCCGAGATGGGCAAGAACTATCCGGGCGTGACGCTCGACAAGTTCCACATCGACATCCTCACCGCACACTTCGTTCAGCGGCCCGACTTCTTCGACGTGGTGGTGGCGAGCAATCTCTTCGGCGACATCCTGTCCGACCTGGGCCCGGCCTGCACCGGCACCATCGGCATCGCGCCGAGCGCCAACCTCAACCCCGAGCGCACCACGCCGTCGCTGTTCGAGCCGGTGCACGGCTCGGCACCCGACATCGCGGGCAAGGGCATCGCCAACCCCATCGGGCAGATCTGGTGCGGCGCGATGATGCTGGAGTTCCTGGGCCACAAGCAGGCGCACGATGCCATCCTGTCGACCATCGAGAAGGTGCTCGCGCCCCAAAGCGGAGCACCGCGCACCCCGGATATCGGTGGGAAGGCGAGCACCGCGGACCTTGGCAAAGCCATCGCCGAGGCGCTTTGAGCCGCACGGGAAAAGGAGTTCACGAAAGGCCCCTAAAATCGCGCGCTCCGCTGATCGGCAAGGCGCCGTGTCTTATTGACACCCTGCAGACCAGTGGTTGTAATCCTCGCTGGCAGTGCGCTGCCGAGGCGTCAGGCCTGCCAGGTTCTTGAGTCGCACACACCGCGGCCAGGTCGCAGCTGACGAAAGCCGACCAACTTTTTTTCTACAAGGGGCCCTTGTGAACAAGACCGAACTGATTGAGCACATCGCAAAGAACGCCGACATCTCCAAAGCCGCAGCGACCCGCGCGCTCGAATCCACGATCGGCGCCATTCGTACCACGCTCAAGAAGGGCGGTTCTGTTTCGCTCGTCGGTTTCGGCACTTTCGCAGTAGGTAAACGCGCTGCCCGCACGGGCCGAAATCCCCGCACCGGCGACGCGATTAAAATCAAGGCCGCCAAGATCCCGAAGTTCCGTCCAGGCAAGGCGCTGAAAGACGCGCTGAACTAAGGCGTTAGACTCGGAGAATAAATTCCGGTGGGGTGCTTAGCTCAGTTGGTAGAGCGGCGCCCTTACAAGGCGTAGGTCGGGGGTTCGAGCCCCTCAGCACCCACCACCACCAGATGCAAAGGCGAACCGCAAGTTCGCCTTTTTTATTGCCGTCCGACAGCCGTCGAAAAAGAGTGTTCAAGCATGTTTGAAGCCTTCCGCAAGCACACCAAGATCGTGATGATTTTCTTGTTCTTGCTGATCATTCCCTCGTTCGTGTTCTTCGGGGTCGAACGCTACCAGGGGTTCGGCGGGGACGAGAAGGTTGCGCGCATCGAAGGGCACGACATCACTCGCCCCGAGTGGGATCAGCAGCATCGCGTCGAAACGGACCGCATCCGCCAGCAGTCTCCCAACGTCGACCCGACGCTGCTTGAGTCCGATGCGCTGCGCTACGCCACCCTGGAGCGCATGGTGCGCGACCGCGTGCTGGCGGCAGCAGCTTCCAAGGCGAACATGACTGTGTCGGAAGACCGCCTCTCGCGCATCTTCGCGCAAGACCCCGGCCTGGCCTCGTTCCGCACGCCCGATGGCAAGTTCGACCGCGAGACCTTCCAGCGCGTGACGGGCCGCACGCCCGAACAGTACGAAGCCTCCGTGCGTGCGGACATGGCAACGCAGCAGGTGATGCTGGGCATTTCGGGCTCGGCCTTCACGCCGCCGGCACTGGCCGCCACCACGATCAACGCGTTCTACGACAGCCGCGAAATCCAGGTTGCGCGCTTCGGCCCCGAGGCATTCGCCTCGAAGGTGACGGTGAGCGACGCCGACATCGAGGCCTACTACAAGGACCACTCGGCGCAGTTCCAGGCGCCGGAGCAGGCCAACATCGAGTACCTGGTGCTCGACCTCGAAGCGGCCAAGAAGAACATCAACGTCAGCGAGGCCGATCTCAAGTCCTACTACGACCAGAACTCCGGGCGTTTCGGCACGAAGGAAGAACGCCGCGCGAGCCACATCCTGATCACCGCGCCGTCGAGCATGCCCGCAGCCGATCGCGCAAAGGCCAAGGCCAAGGCGGAAGAACTGCTGGCCGAAGTGAAGAAGGCGCCGAACACGTTCGCCGACGTGGCGCGCAAGAATTCGCAAGACCCGGGCTCGGCGGAGAAGGGCGGCGACCTCGACTTCGTCACCAAGGGCGCGATGGTCAAGCCGTTCGAAGACGCGATGTTCTCGCTGAAGAAGGGCGAGATCAGCAACGTGATCGAAACCGAGTTCGGCTATCACATCATTCACCTGACCGACATCAAGCCGGCCGTGGTGCCGCCGTTCGAACAGGTGCGTGCGACCATCGAGAACGAAGTGCGCTCGCAGCAGGCCACTCAAGAGTTCGCGAAGGCCGCCGAGACCTTCACCGATGCCGTGTACCAGACGCCCGACAGCCTCAAGCCCGCGGCCGAGAAGCTGAAGCTCACGATCCAGACGGCCAGCAACGTGGCGCGCACACCCGTGCCTGGTGCCACCGGCCCGCTGGCCAGCCGCAACTTCCTGAATGCGCTGTTCGCCCCGGATTCGCTCCAACGCAAGCAGAACACCGAGGCGATCGAGGTCGGCTCGAGCCAACTCGCATCGGGCCGCGTGACGACGTACACGCCGGCGCATCCGGTGCCGCTGGCCGAGGTCAAGGACAAGATCCGCGCGCAGCTCGTCAATGAGCGCGCCGCCGTGCTGGCCAAGACAGAAGGCGAAGCAAAGCTCGCCGCGTGGACGGCCAAGGCCGACGGCGCGACCTTCGGCGCGGCCATGACCGTCTCGCGCCGCGATGCGGCATCGCAACCGCTGCCGGTGATCGACGCCGCGCTGCGTGCCGACGCCGCCAAACTGCCGACCCTGGTCGGCGTGGACCTGGGCGCGCAAGGCTATGCCGTGGTTCGCGTGAACAAGGTCGTCCCGCGCACGCCGCCGCCTGCCGAGCTCGCGAAGCAGGAGCAGACGCAGGTCGGCCAGTCGGTGGCCGCTGCGGAAGATGCCGCGTACTACAACATGCTGAAGGACCGCTACAAGGCCCAGATCCTGGTGCCCAAGCCGGCGGACCCGCTGCCTGGCGCAGCAGCAGCCGGTCGCTGACCCGCAAGAGTCTTCGCAACGCAAGACACAGCCCGAGCCAATGGCTCGGGCTTTTTCGTTTTGGTCGCACTAGGGACAAGCGGCGACCACGCTTCTTGCCAGAATCCCGCACATGGGAACCCTCTATCTCGTGCGCCACGGGCAAGCCAGTTTTGGTGCCGCCGACTATGACAACCTGAGCGAACTCGGGCATCGGCAATCCGTTCGGCTCGGCGAATACTGGCGCGAGCGCGGCATGGCTTTCGATGCGGTGATCACCGGCACGCTCAAGCGCCATCGCCAGACCTGGGAAGGCATCGCCAAAGGGCTGGGCCTTTCGCGCGACGACGTGCTGCCGTGGCCCGGACTCAACGAGTACGACAGCGAGGCTGTGATCGCCACGATCCATGAAGGCAAGCTGGAGAAGCCCGATTCACCCGAGATGTACCGTCATCACTTCCGCTTGCTGCGCGAAGGATTGGGTGCCTGGATGCAGGGCAAGACCGAGCCTGCAGGCATGCCGAGCTATGTCGACTTCCTGGCGGGCGTGACCACGGCACTCGACCATGTGCGCGACAAGCATCACGGCGCGAAAGTGCTGGTTGTGTCCAGCGGCGGTCCGATCAGCACCGCCGTCGGCCATGTGCTGGGGACGAGTGCCGAAACCACGATCGAACTCAACCTGCGCATCCGCAACACTTCGGTCACGGAATTCGCGTTCACCCCGAAGCGGCACATGCTCGTGACCTACAACACGCTGCCGCACCTGGACGGTCCGGCTTACGAAGACTGGGTGACTTACGCCTGAGTGCGTGGTCGTGGTGCGCTGGCTGGCTCAGGCCTGCCATACGCCGTAGCCGGCCTTGCGCAGCATGATGCCGAGTTCGACTTCCATCGAGCGGGCGTCCTCATACGGCATCGGGTTGTAGCGCTCGTAGAGCGCGGGCAGCAGGCGCAGGCCGAATTCCTGGACGAAGCTGTTGGCCTGGATGCCGGCCTTGTGCTTGTCGAAGCGGATGTCGGGGTCCAGCCCCGTCATGCCGACATAGACGAAAGGCTTGCCGAGTCGGTAGTCGGGGTTGGCGCGACGAAAGCGGCCGTTGTTCCAGACGCGGTCGTCGAGTTCGACCACATAGACGTGGTGCTTTGCGCGTGGTTTGCGGGGTGCCCGCGGCGGCATCAGCTCTTGCGCTTGATCAGGCCGTAAAGAATCAGCAGCACGATTGCGCCCAGCACGGAAGCGATGAAGCCGGCACCCTGTCCGGCGATGTACCAGCCCATCGCCTGGCCGACGTAGGTTGCGATCAGTGAACCGGCAACGCCAATGATCGTGGTGATGATGAAGCCTGCGGAATCGTCCCCTGGCTTGACGGCGCGTGCCACCAGACCCACGACGAACCCGATCAGAATAGTCCAGACGATGCTCATGAAAAAATTCCTTTTGCGGTGAAGTGGAAGTGACGAAAGCCAAGCGGTCTGCGCGGCTCGCATTCATGATAGCGGAGCCATATGGATCGCCGCGACGCCTAGGGCGCGTGGCGTCCTACAAGAGGCGACTCCGCGCGGCGGTATACCCGTCGGATGCTGGAAAAATTGCCTGATGTCATTGGTCACGCGCTGCAGGGTGTTCGCGCGGGGTTGGACAACATCGTCTTCAATGCGCTCGGAATGCGGGAGGGCATGGCCTCCATTGCGGTGACGAGCATCGCGTTCGTAGACCATGCGCCAATACCTGCGCGGTACACGGCTGACGGGGAGGGCGTGTCGCCACCTCTGCAATGGACGGATCTGCCTGCAGGCACTGCGGCGCTGTTGCTGATCGTGGAGGACGCAGATTCGCCGACGCCGAACCCGCTGGTGCATGCCATCGTCGTCGGCTTGCCGCCTGAGAGCGGCTCCCTTGCCGAAGCTGCCATACCCAGCCCGGGCAACGATGGCGCCGGCCTGCATGTCGGGCGCAATTCGGCATTGCAGGCGATGTGGTTGCCGCCCGATCCGCCGCCGGGGCACGGAAAGCATCGCTATGCATTCCAGGTGTTCGCGTTGAGCCAGGCGCCCGAGTTCTCCGGTACGCCCGGCCGGGAAGAGGTTTTCGAAGCCCTGCGCGCGCGCGCCATCGCCAGCGGCCTGCTGATCGGCACCTGCGAGCGGCCCGACGGCTCCATCAAGATCGAGGAAAGCGTGCCTTCCGCAGGTCCGCTGGCGGCGGGTTGAGATGCACGAATGTGACTTTCGAGCAATCGAGTTGATCTCAATCGTCAAAACGACGATTTTTAACGCTACAATCTGAGGCTCTGCGGTGGCTGTAGCTCAGCTGGTAGAGTCCCAGATTGTGATTCTGGTCGTCGTGGGTTCGAGTCCCATCAGCCACCCCAAAAATATCTCCTTTGCGCTATTGCTCAATAGCCGCCAAAGGATTACACCGCCGGACTTGCTCCGGCGTTGTCATTTCCGGCCCCGTTTTCTACGGCACGCCAACTCTCTTTTCCTCTTCTGATTCGCATATCCCATCCTGGGCTGGCGCACCGTTACGTTGCGAGTTGTTGCATTAAAGCAATGAACTGCAGGTTTTTTGATCGAGAGGCGCGTGCGTGACAAATGTAAATTGAATTAAAATCCGCTCGTTTTCAATTTCAGGAGTCCAACAATGGCTTCGACCCTCGCAGATATCAATTCCCAGATCAAGAAGCACGACGAGCAGATTGCGCAATTGCGCAAGCAGGCTGAAGACCTGCGCAACCAGGAACGCGCTGGCGTGATCGAAGAGTTGCGCAAGAAGATTGCCGAATATGGGTTGACGGCTTCTGACCTGAAACTGACCGGCCGCGCCGTCACTGCAAAACGCAGCGCTGGTGCCGCTCCGGCAAAGGCCGTCGCCAAATACCGTGGCCCGACGGGTGAAACCTGGTCTGGTGGCCGTGGCCGCAAGCCGCGTTGGGTGACGGAAGCATTGGCTGCCGGCAAGTCGCTTTCCGATTACGAGATCAAGTAAGTGCCTGCGCATTCGGTGGCAGGCAGCTGCCCAATAAAAAAGCCCGCGGATGCGGGCTTTTTTATTGGGGTTGACGCGCAGCAGCGCGTTCAGTTGACCATCACGAGTTTGCCTTTGACGCCGCGCGAGCCCATGTGGGCATAGGCGGCCTTCAATTCCGCCATCGGCATCGTGCTGTCGATCACCGGCTTGATCTTTCCCTGACCGTACCACTGGGCCAATTCGGCCATCATCTGCGCATTGGCCTTGGGTTCGCGCTTGGCGAAATCGCCCCAGAACACGCCGACCAGCGAGGCGCCTTTCAAGAGCGTCAGATTCAATGGCAGCGACGGAATGGGGCCGGATGCAAAACCCACCACCAAATAGCGGCCGCGCCATCCGATCGAGCGAAACGCCGGCTCCGCGAAATCACCGCCGACCGGGTCATAAATGACATCCGGTCCTTTGCCGTCGGTAGCGGCCTTGATGGCATCGCGAAAACCGTTGGGCAGGGCGTGCGTGGTGTAGTTGATCGTCGCGTCTGCGCCGATGGAGCGGCAGAGTTCGCATTTCTCGTCGGTCGATGCGGCCGCAATGACCTTGGCGCCCGCGGCCTTGGCAATCTGGATGGCCGCGGTGCCCACGCCGCCGGCGGCGCCGAGCACCAGCACGGTTTCACCGGCCTTGAGCTGTGCGCGGTCCATCAGCGCATGCCAGGAGGTGGCGTAGATCATGATGAAAGCGGCTGCATCGACATGACCGAAGCCTTCCGGCAGCGGCATGCACAGCGCGGCGGGTGCCAGCGTGTGGGTGCCGAAACCGCCGGTACCCGACAGGCAGGCCACGTTCTGGCCGACCTTGAGGTGCGTGACGCCTTCGCCGACCGCCTGTACGACGCCTGCGTACTCGGAGCCCGGCACGAAGGGCAGCGGCGGCTTCATCTGGTATTTGTTCTGCACGATCAGCAGGTCGGGGAAATTCAGGCTGGCCGCCTTGATCTCGATCAGCACCTGGCCGGGGCCCGGGGTCGGGGTCGGCAGTTCCTTCCAGGTCAGCGCATCGACGCCGGTGGGGTTTTCGCAAAGCCATGCGTGCATGCTCGGGTCTCCTTCGTGTGAGTCGGGTGAGGGCAATGAATGCGGGCGATGATAGGGGGCGCGGCAAGGCGGGCTTGTCCCTGCTGCGACGCACCCGACGCCTACAATCTGGCGCATCCAGGACACCATGAAGATACTTATTTCCAACGACGATGGCTTTCAGGCGCCGGGCATCGTCGCTTTGCACGACGCGCTGAAGGACATCGCCGACGTCGAGGTGGTGGCCCCCGAACACAACAACAGCGCCAAGTCGAACGCGCTCACGCTGGCCGCTCCGCTCTACGTGCGCGAGGCGCACAACGGCTTTCGCTACGTGACCGGCACGCCGGCCGATTGCGTGCATATCGCGCTCAAGGGCCTGCTCGACTACCGGCCCGATCTGGTGGTGTCCGGCATCAACAACGGTGCCAACATGGGCGACGACACCATCTATTCGGGCACCGTCGGCGCGGCGATGGAGGCCTATCTTTTCGGTATCCCGGCCATCGCCTTCTCGCAGATCGAGAAGGGCTGGGCGCACGTGGATGCGGCCGGCCAGGTGGCGCGCCGGCTGGTGCAGCAGATCGAGCGCGAGCGCATGCTCGGCGATGCGCCTTTCCTGCTCAACGTGAATGTGCCGAACCTGCCGTTCGATCAGCTCAAGCCGGTCAAGGTCTGTCGCCTCGGCCGCCGCCACGCGGCCGAGAAAGTGATCACGCAGGACAGCCCGCGCGGCGAAACCATGTACTGGATCGCCGGCGCGGGTGGCGCCAAGGACAGCGGCGAGGGCACCGACTTCCACGCCACCGCCGCGGGCCACATTGCGCTGACGCCGTTGCAGATCGACTTGACCGACCACGCCAACCTCGGCCAATGGCGCGAGACGGTGGCCCGTCTCGGCAACTGACATGGCCACGCAGCGGCCCAGTTTCCCCGTTCGACTGACACCCACAGCCTCGGCCGCCACGCGCGGGCGCATGCCCGCCGCGCCGGTCAAGCCCATGGTGCCGTCCACGCCCTCGATGGCTTCGGACGCGGTGCGCGCACGCATGGTGCAGAAGCTAGCGGCGCAGGGCATTTCCGATCCGCGCGTGCTGCGTGCAATGGGTGCCGTGGACCGGCATCGCTTCGTCGACAGCGCGTTGGTCAACCAGGCCTACGAAGACACGAGCCTGCCTATTGGATTGGGGCAGACCATTTCCAAGCCCAGCGTGGTGGCTCGCATGATCGAGTTGCTGCTCGGCGCGCCGGCGCTGGTTGGCAAGCCGCAAGACAAGCTGGGCCGCGTGCTGGAGATCGGCACCGGCTGCGGCTATCAGGCGGCTGTGCTCGATCATGTGGCCACGGAGGTCTACAGCATCGAGCGCCTGCGCGGGCTGCATGAGCGCGCGCGCGCGAATCTGCGGCACTTCCGGCTGGCCACCGTGCATCTCATGCTGGGCGACGGAATGATCGGCTATGCCAAGGGCGCGCCGTACGCCGGCATCATTGCCGCGGCGGGTGGCGAGGCGGTGCCCGAAGCCTGGATCACGCAACTCGCGGTAGGTGGCCGCATCGTGGCGCCGACCCATTCCGCGAGCGGCGGTCAAGCACTTGTCGTCATTGACAAGACCCCGCGGGGGTTGGAGCGGCTCATTCTTGAGGCGGTCCACTTTGTCCCCCTAAAATCGGGGATTGCTTGAAGGAATAACAAATGCAGGGTATTGGCAATCGGAGTTGGTTCGCTGGCATCACGTTGGCTTTTGTGCTCGTGATCGCGGGCTGTTCCACGCCGCGTGGGCCGGCACCGGTCGAAGACCGCGGCACCATGACTCGCGCCCCGGCACCCAGCACGGTTCCTGGCGGCCCACCGATCACCACCGACGCCAATGGCAAGCCGCTTGCCGGCATTGAAAACTACGGCAAGCCCGGGTACTACGCAGTGCGTCCGGGCGACACGATTCGCCGCATCGGCATCGAGACAGGGCAGCGCTGGCAGGACATCGTGCGCTGGAACAACATCGACAACCCCGACCTGATCGAAGTCGGCCAGGTGCTGCGGGTAATTCCCCCGACCGGCCCGGGTACTTCCGTCGCGGCAGCGCCTTCGACTTCGAGCGGTTCCGAAGGTGCTGTCACCAAGCCCGTGACGCCGCCTCCCGTCATCGCGCCGGTCACGCCTCCCACCGGCGCAAGCAAGCCGCCGGCTCCCGTCACCGCATCTCCGGCAGGACCGGGCAGCGGTGCGTCGGGTGACGAAGACCTCGGCTGGATCTGGCCCGCGAGCGGTTCGCTGATCGCAGGCTTCGACGAGGCCAAGAACAAGGGCTACGACATCAGCGGCAAGGCAGGCGACCCGGTGCTGGCCGCCGCTGATGGCCGCGTGGTCTACGCCGGTGCCGGCCTGCGCGGCTACGGCAACCTGATCATCCTGAAGCACAACAACACCTACCTGACCGCGTATGCGCACAACCAGACGCTGCTCGTGAAGGAAGACCAGTCGGTTCAGAAGGGCCAGAAGATCGCCGAAATGGGCAGCAGCGATTCCGATCGCGTCAAGCTGCACTTCGAGATCCGCCGCCAGGGCAAGCCCGTCGATCCCTCGCGTTACCTGCCCGGCCGGTGATGCCATGGCTGCCTCCCGCCCCCGCCGCACGCCGCCCGTGCGCGGGTCGGCGGGCAAGGGCAGCGCGCTTCCGCCTTCCGCGGACCATGCCGACGAGCCACCCGAGCAAGACCTTCGCTCGCTAGAGGGCACGGCCGCACAGCCCAATGGTGCGGCTGCCGATTTGATCGGCGGTGAGGGCGCCGATGCCCTCACCATCTACCTGCGCCAGGTTCGTCGCACAGAACTCTTCACTCCCGCCGAGGAATACCAGGCCGCATGCGCCGCGCGGGCCGGCGACTTTGCCGCGAGGCAGTCGATGATCGAGCACAACCTGCGGCTCGTCGTGAGCATTGCCAAGGGCTATCTGGGGCGCGGCGTGCCGATGTCCGACCTGATCGAAGAAGGCAACCTCGGGCTGATGCATGCCATCAGCAAGTTCGAGCCCGAACGCGGCTTTCGCTTCTCTACTTACGCGACCTGGTGGATCCGCCAGTCGGTCGAGCGCGCCGTCATGACGCAGGCACGGGCGATCCGCCTGCCGGTGCATGTGGTGCGGGAACTCCAGCAGGTGCTGCGTGCCCGGCGCACGCTCGAAGGCGACGCCGAGTTCCTCGCTCGCCGACCCGATGGCGTGCGCGTGGAAGACATCGCCGCGCTGCTCGGGCGTGACGTCCAGGCGGTGGCCGACCTGTTGGCCTTGGCCGAGGCGCCGCGCTCGCTCGATGCGGGCGATGCGCGCGGCGACGACGGCTTCACGCTGGCCGACACCGTGGCCTCCGACGACGAACAAAGCAGTCCCAGCAGCACCACGCACGCGCATGAAGTCGAGCGTCTGCTCGACCAGTGGGTGCATGCGCTCGATGCGCGCGAGCGGGAGGTGCTGGAGGGCCGCTATGGCCTGCACGATCGCGAGCCCGAAACCCTCGAGGTTCTGAGCGTCCGGCTCGGCCTTACGCGTGAGCGTGTCAGGCAGATCCAGAACGAGGCGCTGGCCAAGATGCGCCGCCAGTTGGCGCGTTCCGGCGTCGGGCGGGACGCGTTGTTCTAGGTGCTTTCAGGTTGTCTCGGCCGCGCTGAGACAATCGGGGGATGACGGAATCCATCGAAGAAAAGAAAGTCCCCACGAATCCCGGCGAAGAATGGCTGCAGGTCGAGTCGCTCGACCTCGATGCACAGGGCGTATCGCACAAGGCCGACGGCATGGTCGTGTTCATCGAGGGCGCATTGCCCTTCGAGGAAGTGCAGTTCAACGTCCATCGCCGGAAGAACAACTGGGAGCAGGGCACGGTCACGACCATCCGTCGTGAATCATCGCAGCGCGTGCGCCCCGGCTGCCCGCATTTCGGCCTGCACACCGGCGCCTGCGGTGGCTGCAAGATGCAGCACCTGGACCCGGCCGCCCAGGTGGCCGTGAAGCAGCGCGCGCTGGAAGACAACCTGTGGCACCTCGGCAAGGTCAAGCCCGAGAACCTGCTGCGGCCGCTCGAGGGCCCGGCGTGGCATTACCGCTATCGCGCGCGGCTGTCGGTGCGGCACGTGGTCAAGAAGGGCACGGTGCTGATCGGCTTCCACGAGCGCAAGAGCCGCTACCTGGCCGACATGCAGGTGTGCCCGGTGCTGCCGAAGCAGGTCAGCGAAATGCTGATGCCGCTGCGCGCGCTGATCGGCTCGCTCGATGCGCGCGAGACCTGCCCTCAGATCGAACTCGCCTGCGGCGACGCACCGGACTCCACGAGGCTCGGCACGATCGCGCTGGTGCTGCGGCATCTGGAGCCGCTGTCGCGCGCCGACATCGAGCGCCTGAAGGCTTTTGCAGCGCAGAACGAGGGCGTGCAATGGTGGCTGCAGGCCAAGGGGCCTGACACAGTCAAGCTGCTCGAAGAGGGCGGCACGCCGCTGGCTTACCGGCTGCCTGAATTCGGCGTCACGATGCCTTTCAAGCCGACCGATTTCACGCAGGTCAATCCGCACATCAACCGCGCGCTCGTGGGCAAGGCGCTGCGCCTGCTCGACGTGCAGCCCGACGAGCGCGTGATCGACTGGTTCTGCGGCCTCGGCAACTTCACGCTGCCGTTGGCGAGCAAGGCGCGCGAGGTGCTGGGCATCGAGGGCAGCGACACGCTGGTGGCGCGCGCCACCGACAACTACCAGACGAACCAGCCCGCGACCTCCGCCCGTCGTGGGCTGTCGCCCGCAACGTTTGTCGCACGCAACCTGTTCGAGATGACGCCGGCCATGCTGGTGGCGGACGGCAGCGCCGACAAATGGCTGGTCGACCCGCCGCGCGAAGGCGCGTTCGCGCTTGCCAAGGCCATGGCCGACCTGCATCAGCAGCCCGAACTGCGCACCGACGGCTGGACGCCGCCGAAGCGCATCGTGTATGTGAGCTGCAATCCGTCCACGCTGGCGCGCGATGCCGGCCTGCTGGTGCATCAGGCGGGTTACCGCTGCACCTTTGCGGGCGTGGTCAACATGTTC
Source organism: Variovorax durovernensis (assembly GCF_977011995.1). Lineage (NCBI taxonomy): Bacteria > Pseudomonadati > Pseudomonadota > Betaproteobacteria > Burkholderiales > Comamonadaceae > Variovorax > Variovorax durovernensis. The sequence goes on from NZ_CDRNCW010000001.1 coordinate 2,172,524, forward strand.
CCGCACACGGCGCACGTCGAGTCGATCGCGGTGTTCGAGCTGGAATGAAAAAAGGGCCCCTCGCGGGGCCCTTTTTCTTGGTGTGTGGCCCTTCGCGGGGCCTATCGATCAGTCGCGTTCGCCGCCGAAGATGCCCAGCAGGGCCAGCAGGCTCTGGAACACGTTGAACAGGTCCAGGTAAAGCGCGAGCGTGGCGGTGATGTAGTTGGTTTCTCCGCCGTCCATGATCTGCTTCAGGTCATAGAGCATGTAGGCAGAGAAGATGCCGATGGCGGCCACCGAGATCACCAGCATGCCGGTGCTCGAACCCACGAACACGTTGATGATGGCGCCGAACATCAGAACCATTGCGCCGACGAACAGGAACTTGCCCATGCCCGACAGGTCGCGCTTGATGACCGTGGCCAGCGAGGCCATGACGAAGAACACGCCGGCAGTACCGCCGAAGGCCGTCATGATGAGTTCCGAGCCGTTCTTGAAGCCCAGCACCATGGCGATCAGCCTCGACAGCATCAAGCCCATGAAGAAGGTGAAGCCCAGCAGCACCGGCACGCCGGCGGCGGAGTTCTTGGTCTTTTCGATGGCGAACATGAAGCCGAACGCGCCGCCGAGGAACACGATGAGGCCGAGGCCGCCCGTGAGCGAGCGGGTGATGCCGGTGCTGACGCCGACCCAGGCGCCGAGCACGGTGGGCAGCAGGCTGAGCGCGAGCAGCCAGTAGGTGTTGCGCAGCACGCGCTGGCGTTCTGCCTGGGCCAGCGGCTGGCCGTAGCCTGTGGAGGTGTCTAGGGTGGTAACGCGGTCGTTCATGGCCGGAGCTCCTGTGGTTGCTGCTGAGACGCAGTTGGGGCGCATTCTAGGGGGCTGCAAGAGCAGGTTTCGATAAAGACCGTATGCAGGATGTTCCCAAGCTTGGCACCTGCCCGAAGGCACTGCTGGCTGCGTGGCCGTTATGCTGTGGGGTTTTTACGCAACCTGAGCCAAACCATGAAGACCAAGTCATTCCTCGAACTCGCCGACGTCAAGACCATTGCCGCGGCGGCAGAAGCCGAGGCCCTCAAGAACAACTGGGCTGTCACCATCGCCATTTCGGACGACGCCGGCAACCTGCTCTGGCTGCAGCGTCTGGACGGTGCCGCAGCGCTGTCTTCGCATATCGCCCCGGCCAAGGCACACACGGCTGCCATGGGCCGTCGCGAGAGCAAGGTCTATGAAGACATCATCAACGGCGGCCGTACCGCATTCCTTACGGCGCCTGAAGTGCAGGGCCTGCTCGAAGGCGGCGTGCCGATCGTGAAGGATGGCCACGTGATCGGCGCAGTTGGCGTGAGCGGCGTGAAGTCGAATGAAGATGCGCAGATCGCCAAAGCGGGTATCGCGGCGCTCGGCCTCTGATTCTTTCGGAACCGCACAAAGCAAAACGCCGACTTCAAGGTCGGCGTTTTCTTTTTGGCGGCTTCAGCGTGAAAAAAAGCTTGGCTAGTCGGCGAACCGTTGGCTAGCAAAAAACGACCCTCGGAGAGATGAATCTCCTTGAGTCGCCCCACGATGAAACTTGCGCGAGGGGCGGGCTGAACGACCTTACTTGGTCAGGATCAGCTTGCCGAGTTTGGTGGCTTGAAGCCGATAAAGGGAACCGTTGTGCATGATGCCCACGGTCTTGCTTCCTTTCAGAAGCTCCGTGCTTTCGACCATCGGGACCGGACGCATTGCCTGGATCGACGCATGGCCGCCACCCGACTGGTCGAGCGAAGGATGGTTCAGAACAGAAAAAGCGTTGGGGGTGGCTGGCATTTGGTGTTCCCTTATCGAAGCGATGACTGAATGATAATGATTCGCAATAAAAAATCAATAGCGGCGATCAACTTTTTTTCGATCGCGATTCAGGTCACTTCGTATCGGGTTCCGTGATGAAGCCGATCTTGCGCACGCCGGCTTCGCGGGCCTCGGACATGGCCTTGGCCACGCGCTCGTAGCGCACGGCCTTGTCGCCGCGGATGTGCAGTTCGGGCTGGGGCTCCTTGGCAGCTTCGGCCGCCAGGCGGCCAGGCAACTCGCTGTCATCGATCTTCTGCTCGTTCCAGTAGTACTCGCCATTCGCCGTGATGCTGAACAGGATGTTCTGCGGCTTGGGTTGCTCGGGCTCGCTCGTGGCGCGCGGCAGGTCGATGTTGACCGCGTGCTTCATCACCGGCACGGTGATGATGAAGATGATCAGGAGCACCAGCATGACGTCGACCAGCGGCGTCATGTTGATCTCGTTCATCACCTCATCGGGTTCGTCTTGGGTTCCGAAAGCCATGATGCTCAGCCCTTCTTGAGCGGAACCACGATCGCTTCAGTGCCGCTCTGAACGCGGGCGCCGGTCACGAAGTAGGCGTGCAGGTCGTGGGCGAAGGCATTCAGCTTGGTCAGCACGAACTTGTTGCCGCGCACCAGCGCGTTGTAGCCGAGCACCGCGGGAATGGCCACGGCCAGGCCCAGGGCCGTCATGATCAGCGCCTCGCCGATCGGACCGGCCACCTTGTCGATGGTCGCCTGGCCGGCCGAGCCGATGCTCATCAGCGCGTGATAGATGCCCCAGACCGTGCCGAACAGGCCGATGAAGGGAGCGGTCGAGCCGACCGACGCCAGGATGGCCAGGCCAGTCTGCAGGCGAGCGGTGAATGCATCGATGCCATTGCGCAGGGCGCGCGTGATCCAGTCGCTCACGTCCAGCGCGTCATGCAGATGGGCCTTGGTGTTGCGGTGGTGCGCCGCGGCTTCGCGGCCTTCGAGGGCCAGCGCGCGGAACGGGTTGCTGTCGTCCTTGCCGAGCTTGTTCAGCGCGGTCGCGAAGTCTTCGCTGTGCCAGAAGTCTTGCGAATGCTTGGCAAGGCGCTTGTAGCGGATGACGTCGAGTGCCTTGATGATGATCACGATCCACGACGCGAGCGACATGCCGATCAACAGCACCGCCACGGCCTTGGTGACGAAGTCGCCTTGGTTCCAGACGTTCATCAAGCCAAATTGGGAATCCATACGAAGTTGCTCCAGAGAAAAATTAGTTCAGAACGTAGTTGACGGGGGCGTCATAGGACATGGCCTGCACCACCCCATTGACCTTGCCGGGAACGAACCGGCATTTCAGGATGTATTCCACGGCGGCTTCGTCGAGGCGATCGAAGCCGCTGGATTTCTTGACTTCGGCACTCTTGGGCAGTCCGTCGACGCCGACGAGCACCCGCACGATGACCTTGCCCTGCTCGCCTAGCCGCTTGCTCATTGCCGGGTAAGTGGCCTTGGGGTTCTGCAGGTAGTCGGCGTTGCTGGATGGCAGCTGCACGGCGGGCGGTGCCGGCGGAGCCGGTGGCGGTGCGGGCGGCGCAGGAGGAGCTGGCGGTGCCGGCGGGGCAGCCGGAGGTGGCGGCTCCGTGACGCCGACGGGCGCCTGGGGTGCTGGAGTGGGCTTCGGCTCACGAATGGCCTGGGGCCGCGGCGGAGGCGGTGCCTTCGTCACCTTGGGCTGAGGCGGCGGCGGGGGCGGAGGGGGAGGATCGGCCTTCGGTTTCGGCGGTTCGACAAACTGGCTCAGGATCTCGACCGGAATCACCACCTCGGCAGCGCGCCGGAGCAACCCGCTTTGCAGTGCCCATAGCGCGGCCGCATGAAAGACGATGACGCTGCCGGCAATGACGACATTGCGGGACAGGCCGAGGACGGAGGGGGGAGGGGCAAAGCGATCAGACACGATCAACCATTCGAATGCGGACACTCAGGAAAGTGCCACGATTGCAGCAAAACCGCTACGAAGACGCTACCGGCGTTATTTTCGGAAAATCCACCAGACCGAGCCTGCGACCAGGATCAGGCTGCCGCCGAGTGCCGAGACGAGTTCCATGCCTTGCTTTCCTTGATGGAGTTGGCAAGCTGGATCGTCCTCGGACCCGGCTCGCAATTCAAGGCGGCGACCGGGTGCGAAGCGCTGCACTGCGCGACGATATCGCGCGCACAACCTTCACACTGACCACACTGGGTGGCCACGCCTAGTTCGAATTGGACTTCGTCGAAAGTCATGCCGGCGCGCACGTGACGTGCGATTTCGCGGTCGGAGACTCGGCGGCAGACGCAAACGATCATGGCGGTGAAAGCGGCAGTTGGCTGGCTGTTGGATGTGGCTGATTATAAATAAGAATTTATCGCATTTGCAATAACTATGGTGTTACCGATTCCTGCAACACCCGCATGCAGGCGTCAGACTTCCGACCAGAGCCGCAGCAGATTGTGATAGTGGCCGGTGAGCGCTACCGTTTCCTCGCACTCGCCAAGGCGCGCCCGCAGCTTCTGGATGCTTTGGTCGAGCTCGAAAAGCATGCCGCGCTGCTGGTCGCTGCGCACCATGCTCTGCAGCCAGAAGAACGAACACACCCTCGCACCCCGGGTGACCGGATGCACCCGATGCAGGCTGCTGGCCGGATAAAGAATGAGATCGCCGGCAGGCAGCTTCACTTCGTGCGAGCCGTAGGTGTCGACCACCTCCAGTTCGCCGCCCTCGTAGTCCTCCGGTTCGCAAAGAAAGAGGGTGCAGGAAAGGTCGGTCCGCAGTTGCTCCCCGCTGCCGGGAACGGCCCTCACCGCGCCGTCGACATGAACCCCGTAGTTTTCGCCGCCCTCATAACGGTTGAACAGCGGCGGCACGAAGCGCAGCGGCAGCGCGGCCGAGAAGAAGAGGGCGTTCCGGGACAGCGCCGCCAACACCGTCTTGCCGAGGTCGCGGCCGATCGGCGATTGCTCCGGCAACTGCCGGTTGCGCTTGACCTGGGCGCCCTGGTCGCCAACGGTCTCGCGCCCATCGGTCCAAGGCGAGGCGTCGAGCGCGAGGCGCATCTGGCGAACCTGGTCGGGGCTCAGTACCCCGGGCACATGCAGCATCATTTGTAAAGAATTCCGCAGTCAGAAAAAGCCCCGGAACGGGCGGGGGTTCCAGTGTCGCACCGCATCGGACGAGCCCGGCTGCGACTGCCGGTTTTCAATAGACGTCGCGCCGGTAGCGTCCGCTCGTCGATAGCTCACTCACCAAGCCTTCGCCGGCAATCTGGCGCAAAGCGGCATCCACGCCCGAGGCCATGCCCCGGAGGCTCCCGCAGACATAGATTGCCGCGCCGTCCTGCAGCCACTGCAGCAAGGTGTCGGCCGATTGCAGCAGCCGGTGCTGTACGTAGAAGCGCTCCGGCTGGTCGCGCGAGAACACCATGTCGAGGCGACGAAGCACGCCTTGAGCCTGCCAGGCGTCGATCTCTTCGCGGTAGAGAAAGTCGTGGGCTGCTTGGCGCTCGCCGAATACCAGCCAGTTGTCGTGCCGGCCCGCGGCGGCCCGCGCACGCAGGTGGGCGCGCAGTCCCGCCAGGCCTGTGCCGTTCCCGATGAGGATCAACGGGCGGGCTTCGTTGCCGTCGAGACGAAAGCCGCGATGCGGCCGCAGGCGCACCGCCACGCTGTCGCCTACCGTGAGGGTTGACGTGAGCAGGCCCGACGCGGCGCCCAGCGTGCCGTCGGGATGCTGTTCCTGCCGCACCAGAAGTTGCAGCTCGCCATCGGAATGCAGGGACGAGATCGAATAGTCGCGAGGATGCATGGGGTCGCTTGCGACCGCTACCTGCGCCAGGTCGCCGGAGGCCCATTGCGGCATCGAGCCGGCCTGAGGCACCAGTCCCAGATGAAAGACAGGGGCGCCGGCGCTGCCGGGGTTGAGCAGTTCCCGGCTGGTCAGCCGCCATTGCGCGAAGGCGTCGCCTGGCTCTTCGGCGGAGGACGCGGCGTCCGCCGAAGAGCCCCACCGGGCTTGCCACCCGGCCAGTGCGGCCGGATCGCTGTTGTCGACCTCGATGCGCTCGAATTCAGGCGCGGCGCCCGCCGCATGCAGCCACTCGTCGAGCGCGCGACCGAAGCCGCAGAAGTTTGCATATTGCCGGTCACCCAGCGCCAGCACTGCGTAGCGGAGCGAGCCTAGAGACTGCGGCGAGCCCATCACTTGCTCGCAGAAGACGCTGGCGCCGTCGGGTGCATCGCCTTCGCCGTAGGTGCTTGCGATGAAGACGGCTCTGCGAGCGGCGCCGAGGGTCGCGGCATCGAGCGTGTTCATCTCCATCACCCGCACCGGCGTGCCGGCGGCTCGCAACTGCTGCGCCGTCTGCCAGGCGATGGTTTCCGCCTGGCCTGTCTGGCTCGCGAAAACCACGAGGGTGGGCGGCTCGTCGCGGCTGTCGGCCGACAGCGCGGCGGCAGCACGCAAGGCTGCCGCTTTTCTCCGGCGCTCACGCATATAGATAGCGGTGCACAACGCGCCATAGGCGATCACGGAAGAGCTCGCGCCGAGCGCGCGCCACGCGGCCTCGTTCATGACCGGGCTTGTGCAGGCCAGTTGCTCGTGGCTCGCATGGTGGGCGACGGATCGCCATGACTCACGAACAACGCGGCGACACGGTGCCGTTCCGCGAAGTCCCACCCGTCGTCGGGGCCCAACACGGTCAGCACGGTGGCCAGCGCGTCGGCTTCCATGCACCGCGGGTGCAGCACGGTGACGCTGGCCAGCGCATGGGCGACCGGCTCCCCAGTGCGCGGATCGATGGTGTGCGACCAGTGCCTGCCTTCATGCACCCGCTGGTGCCACCGGTCGCCGGATGTCGCTACCGCCATGTCCGCCAGCGCGACGAGTTGCGCGACTGCAAGGCCGCTATCGACCTGCACCTGCCACGGCTGCCCGCCGGGACGCCGCCCGACTCCTCGCAGCTCGCCACCTATTTCGAACAGGAAGTCGCTCAGCCCAAGTGCCTGCAGCGCCTGCGTGCCGTGATCGACCGCGAAGCCCTTGGCGATGCCGGAAAGATCGAGCACGACACCACCCGGCTGCGTCAGCGCGCCGTCGGCTGCATCGAATGCCAATCGCTGCCAGCCGACCTGCGAACGCGCTTCGGCAAGGGCCTGCGCGGCCGGCACGCCGGATTCATCGGCCTCGGGGCCGAAGCCCCAGCAGGCGACAAGAGACCCGACCGTCGGATCGATTGACCCGCCACTGGCAGCCGCACAGCGTGCCGCGCAGCGCATCACCTCGGCGAACTCCTTCGGCAGCACATGGCGCGACCCGGCGGGCGCACGGTTGATCCGGCTGATGTCCGAATCCTGTTCCCAGTGGCTCATCTGCGCGATCACCACGCCCAGTGCCTCCTCGACAGCCTCGCGCACCGACGCCAGCGGCAGCATCCGCGGGTTGTCGAACCGCAGCGACCAGGTGGTGCCCATCGTCTGGCCGGCCAACTGCTGGAGACTGGCCGGGTCGGCGGGGCGAGGGACGGCCGCGTTGGCGTAGCCGCCAGCGCGCCAGGTGCTGAACGAAATTCCCAAGGCCGCTTGCCGCGTCAGGGCATCACTTCAAGGGTGGCGGCGTAGCTCAGGCGGCGTTCCTTGGCTTGTGGCACCGTGGTCTTGTTGTCCTTGGTGCTGGCGTCGAGCCAGTACATGCCGGCGGCCGGCCAGGTCACGCTGAACTGCCCCTTGTCGTCGGTCTTGAGCTTGATTTCCTCGAGCTTGTCGCGGTACTGCGTATTGCCTGCCGTCACCGTCACTTCGAGGTCTTTCGCGGGCTGGCCGTCGAGGTTCAGGGTGAAGGTGGCTTTCTCGCCCTTGGCCAGGTCGGTCGGGCTGCCCGCGGAGACCAGCTCCAGGCCCTGGCCGATCGGCTTGAGCGCCGAAGGTTTGCCGACGGTCACGAAGGTCTCGATGCGGCCGGCCGACTGCGTGATCGCCACTTCCGTTGCATCGGCCGGTACTTCCTTGGCAATGCTTTCGGCCGTGCCGCGTGCGCGTTTGGTCTGGCCGGTTGCCTTGTCCTTCCAGCTCGCGAACGCGCCGGCGTTGATCACCGCGATGCGGTAGGTGCCGGTCTGCGCCACGTTCACGTCGAACACGTTGCGCAGCTTCAGCTTGGCTTCGGTCTCGGGCTTGACGGTGCTGCCGTCGGGGGCGGTGATCTGCAGGCCGTCCAGGCGCAGCGGCGCGTGGTTGGCGACGAAGAGGTCGTTCGACACCGCGGCGTCAATGGTGACGGTGTCGGCCTTGGAAAACACGGTGGACGAGGGCAGCAGCCAGGCGTTGTGTGCCTGGGCCAGCGAGGCGACGGCCGTGAGGGCGACGGCAAGGCCGGCGGCGCGCAGGGTGAGGTGGGTCATGTTGGCAGATCCTTGAGGTGACGGGCTGGCGGTGAAAGACGGTCGTGCAGTGCCGCTCAGGGCTTGAGTTCGAGCTTGATCTCGCCGAGCTCTTCCTTGCCGGAAGCGGTCGGCTGCGCGGCGGCGGTCGGCGGCCACTGGAAGGGGATGCTCACGACTTCGCGGCCGCCCACTTCGCGCGCGGCTTCCACCACCAGCTTGTAGGCGCCGGGTGCGAGCTTGGGCATCTGGGCCGAGCCTTCGGTGAAGCTCAGCTGGTGCTTGCCGGCGGGCTTGGTGGCGCCCGTGACTCCGTCGACCGGCACCGCGAGTTCACGGCCGCCGCGGCGCCACCACTGGCGCAGGTCCTTCAGCCACTTCGTGCCTTCGCCCTCGGGGTTGTTCGTCTTGGTGCGCACGTCGTACCAGACGGCCAGCGTGCCGGCCACGGTGTTGTCGCTGCGCTCGATCCAGGTCGCCACGTAGGGACGGTGGTATTCGGATACGTTCAGCCGCGGAATCTCGATATTGACTGCCAGCCCGGCTGCAAAGGCCGGAGCCGCGAACAGTGCCGACATGGCAAGCGGCGCGAGTGAGTAGCGAACGTGCACGGGAACCTCTTTTTTCTGAAACGACGGATGGTCAATGAATGAACAGCAGCGCGAGCAGCACCGGCACCACCAGCCCCATGCCCACCATGGGCCAGGTGAAAGGACGGTTGCCGGCGTGCATCTTGAGAATGAACAGGCCGGTGATCGAAAAGACCAGCGCGGCGCCCGCGAAGATGTCGATGAACCAACTCCACGCAGCGCCGGTGTTGCGGCCCTTGTGGAGGTCGTTGAAGTAAGAGAGCCAGCCGCGATTGGTGCGCTCGTATTCGATCTCGCCGTCGGCCAGGCTCAGGCGCAGCCAGGCGTCGCCGCCGGGGCGGGGAAGCGAAAGATAGATTTCGTCGTCCGACCATTCGGCGTCGCGCCCGGCGGTGGCTATGTCCCAGTGCTGTTGGACCCAGGCCTGGAGTTCCGCGGGCAGGGGGGCCTTGCCCTTCTCGGCCTTGGCGGCGGCCAACTGCTTTCCGAGCTGCGCGCGTAAGGCTTCGTCGACCGTGCCGCTGAGCCTGGTGACGGCCGGCTTGGCCTCGATCTGGCCGGCGTGGTTCAGCGTGAAGCCCGTGATGCTGAACAGGATCATGCCGATCAGGCAGATCGCGGAGCTGACCCAGTGCCATTCATGCAGGGTCTTGAGCCAGTAGGCGCGGCGTCGGTTGTCAGGGCGGGCGGCAGTCATCGAAGGCGCGGATTCTATCTGCGCAAATGAGAATGACTGCTAATTGAGCGTGGTTAAGTTACGTAAAGCAATAAAAAACGGGACCGAAGTCCCGTTGGCTGGCAAGCGCGGAAGCCTTGCTTATTCGAGTTCGCCCATCTGCGACTGCAGGTAGTTCTGCAGGCCGACCTTGTCGATCAGGTCGATCTGGGTTTCGAGGAAGTCGATGTGCTCTTCCGTGTCGTCCAGGATCTCTTGCAGCAGATCGCGCGAGACATAGTCGCGCACCGATTCGCAATGCGCGATGCCGTCCTTGATGGTGGCTTGCGCGCCGGTTTCGGCGCCGAGGTCGCAACGCAGCAGTTCGGGCACGTCTTCGCCGATGTTCAGCTTGCCCAGGTCCTGCAGGTTCGGCAGGCCGTCGAGCATGAAGATGCGGTCCATCAGCTTGTCGGCGTGCTTCATTTCGCCGATCGATTCCTCGTATTCCTTCTTTGCCAGCTTGTCCAGACCCCAGTGCTTGAGCATGCGGTAGTGGAGGAAGTACTGGTTGATTGCGGTCAGCTCGTTCTTGAGCTGCGCCTGCAGATGTTCGATGACCTTGGGGTCGCCCTTCATGACGTTTTCCTTGTTCTGAAAGAGGGGATTGTCAGAGGACCGGACGCACGCTTGCAAGCAATCCCATGCTGCGCCGGTCTGCATGCGTGTGATGGTGATACACGTTCGTATTGGTTCATGTCCAAAGGCGTTTCGCAGCCATCGGGAACATAGCAAGCTCCAATACTTTTAATAGATACTGACTATTGAATGTGTTTGATTGGTAGTTATACTAATGGCTCGCACTTATCTTTGTCCAACCGCAGCATCTAAGGAATTTCAATGTCCCTGATCAACACCCAAGTCCAGCCCTTCAAGACCCAGGCCTACCTCAACGGCAAGTTCATCGACGTGTCCGACGAGACGCTCAAGGGCAAGTGGTCCGTGCTGATCTTCATGCCGGCGGCGTTCACCTTCAACTGCCCGACCGAAGTCGAAGACGCGGCCGACAACTACCCCGAGTTCCAGAAGCTGGGTGCCGAGGTCTACATCGTGACCACCGACACGCACTTCTCGCACAAGGTCTGGCACGACACCTCGCCGGCCGTCGGCAAGGCCAAGTTCCCGCTGGTTGGCGACCCGACCCACACGCTGACCAACGCTTTCGGCGTGCACATCCCCGAAGAAGGCCTGGCACTGCGCGGCACTTTCGTGATCAATCCTGAAGGCATCATCAAGACCGCCGAAGTGCACTCCAACGAAATCGCTCGCGACGTCAAGGAAACCCTGCGCAAGCTCAAAGCAGCCGTCTACACCGCCGCTCACCCGAACGAAGTGTGCCCGGCCAAGTGGAACGAAGGCGACAAGACGATCGCTCCGTCGTTCGACCTCGTCGGCAAGATCTAAGCGTCCCCGTGCGAAAGCCCGGGCGCTCACGAGGCCCCGGGCTTTTTTGTCCCCCAGTTGATAGTTTCCAGTTATCGAAAGAGAGTCCCTCATGCTCGACGCAAACACCAAAGCCCAATTGAAGAGTTACCTCGAACGCGCCACGCAGCCGATCGAGATCGTCGCCTCGCTCGACGACAGCAAGGCCTCGGGCGAAGTGTTGTCGCTGCTGAAGGATGTGGCTGATGTTTCCCCGCTGGTCAAGCTGACCGAAAGCCGCGACGACAACCACCGCAAGCCCTCGTTCTCGATCAACCGCCCGAGCGAAAACCACGGCCCGCGCTTTGCCGGCCTGCCCATGGGCCATGAATTCACGTCGCTGATCCTTGCGCTGCTGCAGATCGGCGGCTATCCCCCGAAGGTCGAGCAGGCCGTGCTCGACCAGATCAAGGCGCTCGACGGCGATTTCGAGTTCGAAATCTACGTCTCGCTCACCTGCCACAACTGCCCCGACGTGGTCCAGGCGCTGAACCTGATGGCGGTGCAGAACCCGCGCATCCGCGCCACCATGATCGAAGGCGGCACCTTCCAGGACGAAGTCAAGGAACGCCAGATCATGGCCGTGCCGACCGTGTTCCTGAACGGCACCGAATTCGGCCAGGGCCGCATGAGCCTGGAAGAAATCCTCGCCAAGATCGACAACAGCGGCGTCGAGCGCGAAGCGAAGAAGATTGCCGGTAAGGATGCATTCGACGTGCTGATCGTCGGCGGCGGCCCGGCCGGCGCCGCAGCGGCCGTGTACGCCGCGCGCAAGGGCATCCGCACCGGCGTGGCCTCGGAGCGCTTCGGCGGCCAGGTGCTCGACACCATGGGCATCGAGAACTTCATCTCGATCAAGGAAACCGAAGGACCGAAGTTCGCCCACGCCCTTGAGGAGCATGTGCGCGACTACGACGTGGACATCATGAACCTGCAGCGCGCCAGGGCGCTGGTGCCGGGCAACGACCTCATCGAGGTGCAGCTCGAAAGCGGCGCCTCGCTCAAGAGCAAGACCGTCATCATTTCGACCGGTGCGCGCTGGCGCAACATCAACGTGCCCGGCGAGCACGAGTTCAAGAACAAGGGCGTGGCCTACTGCCCGCACTGCGACGGCCCGCTGTTCAAGGGCAAGCGCGTCGCGGTCATCGGCGGCGGCAATTCGGGCGTCGAAGCGGCCATCGACCTGGCCGGCATCGTCGGCCATGTCACGCTGATCGAGTTCGACACGCAACTGCGCGCCGACGCCGTGCTGCAGCGCAAGCTCAAGAGCCTGAAGAACGTCGACATCTTCACCAATGCGCAGACCACCGAGATCACCGGCGACCAGAAGGTCAACGGCCTGGTTTTCAAGGACCGTGCGACGGGCGAGCTGAAGAAGGTCGAGCTCGAAGGCGTGTTCATCCAGATCGGCCTGGTGCCCAACACCGACTGGCTCAAGGGCACGGTCGAACTGTCGAAGCACGGCGAAATCATCGTCGACGCACGCGGCCAGACCTCGGTGCCCGGCGTGTTCGCGGCGGGTGACGCCACCACGGTGCCGTTCAAGCAGATCATCATCGCGGCGGGCGATGGCGCGAAGGCGGCGCTGGGTGCGTTCGATCACCTGATTCGCACATCGGCTCCTGCCTGAAGACGCATCGGCGCATGCGCCATGCAAGAGCGCCCGCTTGCCGGGCGCTCTTTGCTATCCAAAAGATAGCGAAATCAGTACGTCAGCCGCTCGGGCCGCAGTTCCTGCAGGATCGTCGTCGCGATTTCCTCGATCGACTTGGTGGTGGTCGACAGCCAGCGGATGCCGGCGCGCCGCATCATCGCCTCGGCTTCGCTCACCTCGTGGCGGCAGTTCTCAAGGCTGGCGTAGCGCGAATTGGGCCGGCGCTCGTTGCGGATCTCGCTGAGCCGGTCGGGCTGGATGGTCAGGCCGAAGATCTTCTTGCGGTGCGGCGTCAGGGCAGGCGGCAGCTGGCGGCGGTCGAAGTCTTCCGGAATCAGCGGGTAGTTGGCCGCCTTCAGGCCGTGCTGCATCGCCAGGTAGAGCGAAGTCGGTGTCTTGCCGCTGCGGCTGACGCCCACCAGGATCACGTCGGCGCCCTCGAGGTCGCGGTTGCTCTGGCCGTCGTCGTGCTGCAGGCTGAAATCGATCGCGGCGATGCGGTCGTTGTATTCCTTGCTCTTGCTGACGTCGCTGAAGCGGCCGATCCGGTGGTTGGACTTCACGCCCAACTCGATTTCCAGCGGCCGCACGAAGGTGCCGAACATGTCCAGCAGCATGCCCTTGCAGCCGGTTTCGATGACTTCCAGCACGTCCATGTTGGCCAGCGTGGTGAAGACGATGGGGCGCACGCCCTCGAGTTCAGCCGTGTGGTTGATCTGCCGCACCGCCTGGTGCGCCTTGTCGACCGTGTCGGTAAAAGGTAGTCGGACATGGCGCGGTTTCATCTCGAACTGGGCGAGAACGGCGTTACCGAAGGTCTCGGCGGTGATGCCCGTACCGTCGGAAATGAAGAAAACAGTGCGTGAATGCGTGGTCATGCGGCCTTGTCCTGCGGCGCGGGCAACCTTGCCACGCCTACAATCCGGGCCATTATCGGGAATCCGCTTCCCATCCCCAATTCTTTCCATGCACACCGCGCCAGCACCCAAAGCAACGACAACGATCGTGCCGCGCCGTCTGCATGCGGCACCGGTTTCAACTTCTGGAGCTTCCCCATGTCTGCACTTTTCGACGCGACCGCCCTGGTCGTACCGTTTGAAAACCTGAGAATGACCGACGTCGAGGCGGTTGGCGGCAAGAACGCCAGCCTCGGCGAAATGATCTCGCAGCTGCCGCAAGGCGTGCGGGTGCCTACCGGTTTCGCAACCACGGCGCACGCATTCCGCCAGTTCCTGGCCCACGATGGCCTGGCCGACAAGATCAGCAAGCGCCTGGCCGCGCTGGACACCGAAGACGTGCGCGCCCTGGCCACCGCCGGCGCCGAGATCCGCGCCATGGTCGAGGCCCAGCCTTTCCCGGCCGACCTGCAGAAAGCCATCGGCGAAGCCTTTGCCACGCTGAGCGCCGGCAACCCGGCCGCGTCGTTCGCCGTGCGCTCCTCGGCCACCGCGGAAGACCTGCCCGACGCCTCCTTCGCGGGCCAGCAAGAGACCTTCCTGAACGTGGTCGGCATCGACGACGTGCTGCACAAGATGAAGGAGGTTTTCGCCTCCCTCTACAACGACCGCGCCATCAGCTACCGCGTGCACAAGGGCTTCGAGCATGACGTGGTCGCGCTGTCGGCTGGTGTGCAGCGCATGGTGCGCTCCGACCTCGGCGCCGCCGGCGTGATGTTCACCATCGACACCGAATCGGGCTTCGAAGACGTGGTGTTCATCACCTCCAGCTACGGCCTGGGCGAAACGGTGGTGCAGGGCGCCGTGAACCCCGACGAGTTCTACGTGCACAAGCCGACGCTGCGCGCCGGCAAGAAGGCCGTCATCCGCCGCAACCTCGGCTCCAAGCTGATCCAGATGGAGTTTGCGACGCCCGAAGAGAAAAAGGCGAGCGGCAAGCTGGTGAAGACCACCGACGTCAAGGCCGAGCAGCGCAACCGCTACTCGCTGAGCGACGCCGACGTCGAGCAGCTCGCCAGATACGCCCTGGTCATCGAGGAGCACTATGGCCGCCCGATGGACATCGAGTGGGGCAAGGACGGCACCGACGGCCACCTCTACATCCTGCAGGCACGTCCCGAGACGGTGAAGAGCCAGCAGCAGGGCAAGGCCGAGCAGCGCTACAAGCTGCTGGGCAAGGGCGCAGTGCTGGCCGAAGGCCGCGCCATCGGCCAGAAGATCGGCACCGGCCCCGTGCGGCTCGTGCACAGCATCAGCGAAATGGACAAGGTGCAGGCCGGCGACGTGCTCGTCACCGACATGACCGATCCCAACTGGGAGCCGGTCATGAAGCGTGCCGCCGCCATCGTCACCAACCGCGGCGGGCGCACCTGCCATGCGGCCATCATCGCGCGTGAACTCGGCATTCCGGCCGTGGTCGGCTGCGGCGACGCCACCGACTTGCTGAAGGACGGCACGCTGGTGACCGTGAGCTGCGCCGAGGGCGACACCGGCTTCATCTACGACGGCCTGCTCGAGACCGAAGTGACCGAAGTGCAGCGCGGCGTGATGCCCGAGATCGACCTCAAGATCATGATGAACGTGGGCAACCCGCAGCTCGCCTTCGACTTCGCGCAGCTGCCGAACCACGGCGTGGGCCTGGCCCGCCTGGAGTTCATCATCAACAACAACATCGGCGTGCACCCGAAGGCGATCCTCGACTATCCGAACGTCGACAACGACCTGAAGAAGGCCGTCGAGTCGGTGGCCCGCGGCCATGCTTCGCCGCGTGCGTTCTACGTCGACAAGGTGGCTGAAGGCATCGCGACCATCGCGGCCGCGTTCTGGCCCAAGCCCGTCATCGTGCGCCTGTCCGACTTCAAGTCGAACGAATACCGCAAGCTGATCGGTGGCAGCCGCTACGAGCCGGAAGAAGAAAACCCGATGCTGGGCTTCCGCGGTGCCGCGCGTTACCTGAGCGCCGATTTCGGCGAAGCCTTCGCCATGGAATGCGAAGCCCTGAAGCGCGTGCGCAACGACATGGGCCTGACCAACGTGCAGATCATGGTGCCCTTCGTGCGCACCCTGGGCCAGGCCGAGCGCGTGACCGGCCTGCTCGGCGAACACGGCCTGAAGCGCGGCGAGAACGAGCTCAAGCTGATCATGATGTGCGAGGTGCCTAGCAACGCCATCCTGGCCGACGAGTTCCTGCAGTTCTTCGACGGCTTCTCGATCGGTTCGAACGACCTGACCCAGCTCACCCTGGGCCTGGACCGCGACTCGGGCCTCGAACTGCTGGCCGCCGACTTCGACGAGCGCGACCCTGCCGTCAAGGCCATGCTGAGCCGCGCCATCAAGGCCTGCAAGGCGCAGGGCAAGTACGTCGGCATCTGCGGCCAGGGCCCCAGCGATCACCCCGACTTCGCGCTGTGGCTGGCGGAGCAGGGCATCGAGTCGATCTCGCTGAATCCCGACAGCGTGATCGACACCTGGCAACAGCTGGCCAAGCGCTGAAGCCTGTCGGATTGCGGAAATCCCCCATGGGGGATTCCCGCGCCATTGGCCTGTTTCTGAAACAAATTGCGTATTTGCTGCCAGACTTGAGGGAACTCACGGGCGCATCCCGGAACGGGGACCACCATGATTCTTCTCAAGACCGAAGCAGGCCACCAGGCCCTCAAAGACCGCTCGGTCCCGCTGTCGCCACGCCAGCGCTCGGCGTTCATCCTTTTCGACGGCAAGCGATCGGTCGATGACGTGCTTGCCGCGGGCATGGGCATTTCGCGGGAAGACGTCGACCAGATGATCTCGCTCGGCGTGCTGGAGCCCGTGGGCGGCAAGGCCGCGCAGCCTGTTGCCGCGGGCCCGGCCCCTGCAGAGGAGCCGAAGCCGGCCGCCAGTGCCTCCGGCCGCAGCAAGCAGCAGCGTTACAAGGACGCCTATCCCATCGCTACCCAGCTCACCGGCAGCCTGGGCCTGATGGGCTTCCGGCTCAACCTCCAGGTCGAGGGCACGACCAGCTACGACGACCTGGTGGCGCTGGCGCCGAAGATCCGTGCCGCGGTCGGCCCGGAGAAGGCTGCCCCCCTGGACAAGGCCCTGGGAGACTGAGGCGCCTTGCCGGCGTGCGGATTACAGGGCTATAATCGCCGGCTTTGCCTTGCCACACTGCGCCCGACGCTGCAGGTGGCTTTTCCTCTTCTTCGGAAGAATCCACAAGGAGTGCCATGCGTCACTACGAAATCATTTTGCTGATCCACCCGGATCAGAGCGAACAAGTTCCGGCCATGCTGGAGCGCTACAAGGGCCTGATCACGGCCGGCGGCGGCAACGTCCACCGCGTTGAAGACTGGGGCCGCCGTCAGCTGGCTTACCAGATCAACAAGCTCAACAAGGCGCACTACCTGTGCGTCAACATCGAAGCCGAACAAGCCGTGATGGCCGAACTCGAACACGCGTTCAAGTTCAACGACGCCGTGTTGCGCCACCTGACCGTTCAGAAGAAGAAGGCCGAAACCGGTCCTTCGTCGATGATGAAGACGGTCGAGCGCGAAGAGGCCCGCAAGGCCCAGCAGGCCGAGTACGCCGCCAACAACAACTGATGGTGTGACTGCTGCCGCTGCGGCAACCGGGGTCAACCAGCTTCTGCTGTCCGCCGCCGTTGCCGAACTCGGAGCCTTGCGATTCACGCCGGCCGGCTTGCCCGCCATCGACCTGAAGCTCGAACACGAGTCGACGCTCCAGGAAGAGGGTAAGCCCCGGCAGGTCAAGACGGCCCTCAAGGCCGTGGCCTTCGGCGCAATCGCCGAACGGCTCGCAAAGCAGTCGATGGGGAGCCTCTGGCGTTTTCAGGGCTTTCTCGCGACACCGGGCAACGGCAAGCATCCGGTCCTGCATATCCAGGATTTTCAGCAAGATTAATTTTCGAAAAGAGGTCCTCAAATGGCCACGTTCAAGAAATTCAACAAAGACAAGCGCCCGAAGCGCAACACCCAGTCGCTGCTGTTCAAGCGCAAGCGCTTCTGCCGCTTCACCGTCGCTGGCGTCGAAGAAATCGACTACAAGGACATCGACACGCTGCGTGACTTCATCAGCGAAAACGGCAAGATCATCCCCGCCCGCCTGACCGGCACGCGCGCGATCTACCAACGCCAGTTGAACACCGCCATCAAGCGCGCGCGCTTCCTGGCCATGGTGCCGTACAGCGACCAGCACCGCGTCTAAGGAGTCGAGAACATGCAAATCATTCTTCTGGACAAGGTTGTCAACGTCGGTGCCCTGGGCGATATCGTCAAGGTCAAGGACGGCTACGCTCGCAACTTCCTGATCCCGACGGGCCTGGCCCGCCGTGCCACCGCCGCCAACAAGGCCGAATTCGAAGCCAAGCGCGCCGAACTCGAAAAGGCTGCGGCCGCCAAGCTGGCCGAATCGCAAGCTCAAGGCGAAAAGCTCGGTGGCACGACCATCAAGCTGACGCAAAAGGCTGGCGTCGACGGCCGTCTGTTCGGCTCGGTCACCAACGGCGACATCGCCGAAGAGCTGGGCAAGCAAGGCTACAAGGTTGTCAAGGCGCAAGTTCGCCTGCCCAACGGCCCGATCAAGGTCGTCGGCGACAGCACCGTGAGCGTTGCCCTGCATACCGATGTGGTGGTCGACATCACCGTGACGGTCTACGGCGAAACCGCCTGATCGCTCACAGCGCCTTGTGCGCTGCAGCAGAAGCCGCCTTCGGGCGGCTTTTCTTTTTTCGCGCCCGTGTTTTCCAGTGCATTGCACTGGAAGATCACCGTTTATTCACAACCTTGTCCACACACGCATCGGCGTGCGCGGCTTAGCATGCAGGGTTGCAAGGGAAGTCCATGTCCGCCGTTTTCTCCTATGCCGACAATGACCCGTCGGCCGACCGCCAGATCGCCCAACTGCGCATTCCGCCTCATTCCATCGAGGCTGAATCGAGCGTGCTCGGCGGTCTGCTGCTCGACAACGGAGCTTGGGATCGCATGGGCGATCTGCTGGTCGACGGCGACTTCTACCGGCACGAACACAAGCTGATCTATGCCGCCATTGGCGGGCTGATCAATGCCAGCAAGCCGGCCGACGTGATCACGGTCTACGAGCAGTTGCAGAACCTCGGCAAGGCCGACGAGATCGGCGGGCTGGTCTATCTGAACTCGCTCGCGCAGTACGTACCCAGCGCGAGCAACATCCGGCGCTACGCAGAGATCGTTCGTGAGCGCTCGATCCTGAGAAAACTGGTGTCCGCTGCCGACGAGATCGCGACGCAGGCCTTCAATCCGCAAGGCAAGCAGGTCGACAAGATCCTCGACGAAGCCGAGCAGAAGATCTTCAACATCGGAGAAGAAGGCACGCGGATGAAGCAGGGCTTCCAGAGCATGGATGCCCTGGTGGTCGAACTGCTCGACCGCGTGACCGAGATGGCCGAGAACCCGAACGACATCACGGGCATCCGCACCGGCTTCCACGACTTCGACAAGATGACCTCGGGCCTGCAGCCCGGCGACATGATCGTGCTCGCCGCGCGTCCGTCGATGGGCAAGACCTCGCTCGCGATCAATATCGCCGAGCACGTCGCGCTCGAAGAGGGGTTGCCCGTCGCTGTGTTCTCGATGGAAATGGGCGCTTCGCAGCTGGCGGTGCGTATCGTGGGCTCGATCGGCCGCATCGACCAGGGCCATTTGCGCACCGGCAAACTCAGCGACGAAGAGTGGCCACGCCTGACCGAAGCCATCGAGAAGCTGCGCACCGTGTCGCTGCACATCGACGAGACGCCGGGCCTTTCGACCAGCGAACTGCGTGCCAATGCGCGGCGGCTGGCGCGCCAGTACGGACGGCTTGGCCTGATCGTGGTCGACTACCTTCAGCTGATGTCCACCAGCAGTTCCGGCGACGAGAACCGCGCCACCGCCGTGGGCGAGATCTCGCGGGGTCTGAAGATGCTGGCCAAGGAACTGAAGTGCCCGGTGATCGCGCTGTCGCAGCTCAGCCGCGGCGTGGAAAGCCGGACCGACAAGCGTCCCATGATGAGCGACTTGCGCGAATCCGGTGCCATCGAGCAGGACGCGGACATCATCATGTTCATCTACCGCGACGACTACTACGACAAGAACAGCAAGGAGCCGGGTGTGGCCGAGGTCATCATCAGCAAGCACCGGAACGGTCCCACGGGCACCGTCAAGCTGGCTTTCCTGAAGCCGATCACCAAGTTCGAGAACCTGGCCGGCTACAGCCACAACGAGCAGTACTGAACGTGCCTACTTGATCGGCAGGATCTGCCCTTGCACCTTCTCGACCTTGAAGGTGCGAAGCAGGTCGGCCAGCGTCTTGCCGGGCTCGTCGCGAAAACGATCGGGCAGCATGTCGATCGCATCCATGCGGTCCAGCCGGAAGCCGCGGAAGTCGTCGCGCAGCTCGCACCACGCCGACAGCGTCCATACCTTGCCCCAGTAGAAACAACCCAGCGGCCGCACCGTGCGTTCGCTGGCGTCGCCCGATACGTCGCGGTAGGCCAGCCGCAGCTTGTTGTGCGACTGCACGGCCTCGCGCAGCGTCTGCAGCCGCGCACGCAAGGCGGGGTCCAGGCCCATCGCGGGAGCGTAGAGCGCCAGCGCCTCGGCCGACACCCGCGCCGCCACCGGCAGCACCGACAGGATCTTGCCGAGACCGGTCTCGATGTCGCGTGCCAGCGCCGGGTCGACCCAGCTCTGCGCCATGCGAGCGGCGGCCACCAAGGCTGATGCCTCGTCCTGCGTGAACATCAGCGGCGGCAGCTCGAAGCCCGCACCCAGCCGGTAGCCCATGCCGGCCTCGCCTTCGATGGGCACGCCCTGGTGCTGCAGGTCGGCCACGTCGCGGTACACCGTGCGTTCCGACACCTCGAGGCGCTGCGCCAGGAAGGCGGCCGTGGTGAGGCGGCGCCCGCGAATGAGCTGCACGATCTGGAAGAGACGGTCGGCGCGGCGCATCAGCTTGTTCCGGTGAGCTTCTTCGCGAATCCTTCGACGAAGTAGCGCTTGCCGCGCTGCACGACCGTGTGGCCCTCGGCCTCGAGCTTCGACATCTGCGCCTCGATGCCGCCGGGGTATTTCGGATTGAGCTCGCCCCCGATCTTGAGCGTGCGCCACCAGGGCGCGCGCTCCGCCGGATTCGACAGCGCTTCCTCGGCCGCATGCGCCACCATGTGCGCGAAGATCGCCGTGGTCACGGTGCAGCCGATGGTGGCGTGGTGACGCGCTGCAATGTCCTCGCCGATGCCCATGACGGTTGCGAGGCGGCCTTCGGGCACGCTGCGCATCGCGGCTTCGACTTCCTGTGGCGACGGCGTGGCGATGGTCCCTTCGCCGCGCCTGGGGCGCATGGCGGCGGGAATCTCCTTGACGGTCGGCAGGTGAGGGTAGCTGGCCAGTCTCTCGCGCCAGCTCTTCTTGAGGCTCATGCAACTCCGATGTGGATCGCCACCTTGTCCGGTCCTTCGTAGGCTTCGAAGTCGCTGCGGTAGCTGCGCGCGACATCCGGGTGTGCCTCGAAATATTGCCAGATGTGCTGCCAGGTGGCGATCACCATGTGCGGCATCTCGCCCTGGCCGGTGAAGACGAGGTAGTCGCCGGCCTCGATGGGGATGCTGCCTTCCCCATTCGTGACTACGACGCCGGCCGTCACGTCGAACGGGCCATGGGCATCCGATTCATAGGCCGAGTAGACGCCGAAGATGCGCATGTCGGCCGTGCGGTTCGGGGTCGATGCATAAGTCTCTTCGCCGAAGAAGCGGCCCCACAGCGCGCTGAGGCGAGCGGTTGCCGGGGCGCTTTCTTCGCGGTTGGTGGTGCGGACGGTGAGGCCCGAGACGCGGAAGGCGTCGACGTGCTGGCGGATGGGTTCCATGTCTTTTCTTCTCCTCAAAATAGTGTCTTCGGTTCGGCCTTCATGGCCTGGGCGATCAGCCGCATGTCGTCATCACTGACCTCGAACATGCCGAAGCGGAATTTGTAGCCCCATTGCTTGGGGTTCTCGATGAAGGCGAGGCGTTCGATCAGCGGCGCGATGGGCGCTTCGTGGGTGGCCGCATACGCCACGTCGCGGCGCCAGGGCACGAAGCCGTTGCCCATGTCGAACTCGTAGGGCTCGCCGGGCTGCACGATGCCGATCGCGACGAAGCTCTGCAGCCTGTCGGTGCCGCCGAACACAGTGGCCGGCGAGTAGTAGGCCACGCGGTCACCGGGCGAGAGCCGCTTGAGTGGCGCATGCTTGCCGTGGCCCACCTGCATGAAGCCGGTGGGCCGGTGGTCGCGGCCGCGCCGGGCGTGCTCGGCGCTGGCCACGGCGATCCAGTTTCGCTGCGTCATGATGGGTTCAGTCCAGCGCGTGCAGGCCGACTTCGTTGCCTTCGGTGTCGCGCAGGTAGGCGATGAAGCCCATGCCCGGTGGCAGCGCGGCCTTGGGCCCCACGATCTGTCCGCCGGCCGCCTCGACGCGTGCCAGCACGGCGTCGATGCTGGGCGCGCAATCGAGGTAGATGCGGATCCCGGTGCCGGCACGTGCGCTGCCGTTCGCGCCGGCTTGCAGGGCGCCGCCCGTGGCGGGCTTGTCGTGGGGAAACACGGCCAGCGTGTCGTCGCCGAAGGTCTCGCGGCGCAGCTTGCGGCCCAGGACGGTTTCATAGAAGATCTGGGCGCGGTCCATGTCGGCGACCGGGATCTCGAACCAGCTGATGGCGTTTTGCATTTGGAGGGCTCTCTTTCGTGTGTTGGGAAGGAGCCTCGATGGTGCTGGCGGGCTACTGACAGCGTCTTGTCAGTAGCCTGTCGGCAGGGCGAAAAAAAGCCCGCGATGCTCGGGGGAGCATGCGCGGGCCCTGTGCGGGACGAAGCGAAGGCTTAGAGCACGTCGCTCGCGAAATCGGCCAGCCGCGAGCGTTCGCCGCGCGCCAGCGTGATGTGCCCGCCGTGCGGCCAGCCCTTGAACTTGTCGACCGCGAAGGTCAGGCCGGAGGAGCCTTCCGTGAGGTACGGCGTGTCGATCTGCGCAAGGTTGCCCATGCAGATGATCTTGGTGCCGGGGCCGGCGCGCGTGATCAGAGTCTTCATCTGCTTGGGCGTCAGGTTCTGCGCCTCGTCGATGATCACGTACTTGTTCAGGAAGGTGCGCCCGCGCATGAAGTTCATGCTCTTGACCTTGATGCGGCTGCGGATCAGCTCGTTGGTGGCCGCGCGGCCCCATTCGCCGGCACCGCCGCCGTCGCCCTTGGCCAGGAACTCGAGGTTGTCGTCGAGAGCGCCCATCCAGGGGCCCATCTTTTCTTCCTCGGTGCCGGGCAGGAAGCCGATGTCTTCGCCCACGCTCACGGTGGCGCGGGTCATGATGATCTCGGTGTAGCGGCGGTCGTCGAGCACCTGCGTCAGGCCGGAGGCCAGCGCCATCAGGGTCTTGCCGGTGCCGGCGGTGCCGGTCAGCGTGACGAAGTCGATCTCCGGGTCCATCAGCAGGTTCATCGCGAAGTTCTGCTCGCGGTTGCGCGTGTTCACGCCCCACACGGCGTTCTTGCCCGAGCTGTAGTCCTTGAGCGTCTTGAGCACCGCGGTCTTGTCGCGGATTTCGGTGACGCGCGCGTACATGCTCGGCTCGCCGGGCGCCTCGAAGAAGACGAACTGGTTGATATACAGGTTGGGCACCAGCGGACCGCTGATCCGGTAGAAGGTGTTGCTGCCGCTCTGCCAGCTTTCGACCGTCTTGCTCTGGCGGGTCCAGAAGTCGGGCGGCAGGGCCAGCGAACCGGCATAGAGCAGGTCGCCGTCTTCCAGCGTCTTGTCGTTCTGGTAGTCGTCGGCGGCCAGACCGAGCGCGCGCGCCTTGACGCGCATGTTGATGTCCTTCGACACCAGCACGACCTCTTGTTTCGGCTTGCCGGGCTTGTCGGTGGCGTACTCGTCGCGCAGCGCCTGCACCACGCCGAGGATCTGGTTGTCCGCCTTGCCCTGGGGCAGGCTGACGGGCAGCGAGTAGTCGAGCGGGGCGGTCTGGAAGAACAGGCGGCCGCCGGCTTCGCGGTGGCCGGTGGTGTCGAGCTTCAGGCCCTTGTCGATGTCGGCATCCTGCGCGGCTGCCAGCGCGTCGAGCGTGCGGCTGGTCTGGCGACCATTGCGGGCGACTTCGGTGGTGCCTTTCTTGTGGCCGTCGAGCTCTTCCAGCACGATCATCGGCAGGAAGATGTCGTGCTCCTCGAAGCGGAACAGACACATCGGGTCGTGCAGCAGCACGTTGGTGTCGAGCACGAAGAGCTTGGCGGGGCCGGTGGACTTGCTGCGCTTGGGGCGGGCGGGAGCCTGCGGCGCCGGGGCGACAGGTGTCGGGGCGGCGGCCAAAGCGGTCGGCACCTTCGTCTCGACCTGTATGAGGGCTTGCGGCTGGGGGGCGCTCACGGGTGCCGGAGAGACGGCGGGTGCGGCGGGCGAGGCTTTCGCCTTTGTACGGCGTGCCGAGCGCGTGGCGGCGGATGCGCCACCGGCACCGTCGGTGCCGACGCTGTCGAACAGCTCCAGCGGTTGAGGCGTGCGTGCGGGTGCCTCATCGGCGCGCTGGTCGGTGGCGCGGCGCGAGCCCCTGTGCGAGGACCGGGCGGGCGCGTCGAGTGCGTCCGGCGAGAGCAATGCGGCGCGTTTCGTTGGGGCGGGGGGCAATGGCATGTGTCAGATCGCTCGCAGGAAGTGGGAACCAGAAAACGAAAAAGCCGCCTGAAGACCAAGGCGGCTTTGTTCGGGGGATGCGGTCGTGGAGCTCAACGGCATGAGGCCATTATGCACACCGCAAATGACGCGCCGGGGGCTCTTTTGCGCGTGGCGTTGGGCATTTCCCACGCCACGCAGCGAAAGCGCGCTTGCGGCGCCTGCGGTGATCAGGCCGCCTTCTTGAGCGCCTTGACCGCCTTGAGCACGTCGTCGACGTGCCCCGGAACCTTGAGCCCGCGCCATTCGGCCTTCAGGATGCCGTCGGCGCCGATCAGGAAGGTGCTGCGCTCGATGCCCTTGACCTTCTTGCCGTACATGATCTTGTTCTTGACCACGCCGAACATGTGGCACATTTTTTCTTCGGTGTCGGCGATGAGTTCGAAGGGGAGTTCGAGCTTGGCCTTGAATTCGTCGTGCGACTTCATGTTGTCGCGGGACACGCCGAAGACCGTGGCGCCGGCTTTTTCGAAGTCTTTGTAGCGGTCGCGAAACTGCATTGCTTCGGTTGTACAACCCGGAGTGTTATCTTTCGGGTAAAAATACATGACCAGCACGTGGCCGAGGTGCGAGGTATTCGAGACCTTGAGGCCGCCCGTGGCGTTGGCGTCGAATTCAGGAATGGGTTTGTTGACAACGATCGCCATGAAACTTGTTTTCTCCGTTAGATTCCGTTCTTCGAGCCCTCTCAGCCTTTTTCGGGGCTTGCTCGACGAATGGAGGATTGGTCGTTGCTAACTTTGGGGTAGCTGGCCTGTTCGCAACCTAGTATTTTACCCCGAAAACACCTCTATCAGCCACCCGCCGGGCTCTCGACCAGCAGGGCGGCGATTACGTGGCGGCCTTCCCCGGCCAGGATGTTGTAGGTCCGGCAGGCGGCGGCGGTGTCCATGGTCTCGACGCCGGTGCGCTGCGCCATCAGGGGCTTCAGCCAGGCCGGCTGGGGAAAGCGGATGCGGTTTCCGCTGCCGAAAATGATCAATTCCGCGCCCAGCGAGGTCAGTTGCGCGAAATGTTCCGGCCCGAGCTGGTCGAAGCTGGCGCAGTTCCATTCGAAGCGCTCGCCGCGCGAGCCGACGACCACGCTGCCTTCGACTTTTTCGTTGTTGATTGCAACCCAGCCGGGGCCGTGCGCGGTGAGGGACTGGGCGTCTGATTTGTCGGGCTGGAGCTTCATCTGGGCACTGGGAACTGTGGTCAAATTATAGGTTTTCCCTGGTGCCAGAGGGCTTGCAAGGGCTTTCGCAAGCGGACCTCGCCGGCCTGTATCTCCGAGTAACAAATCCGTCTCAACCCGTTAATCCGCGCCCGGGAGGGCCCTTTGAAGCAGCTCAAGAAATCGGCCAAGCTGGCCAACGTCCTCTACGACATCCGCGGTCCCATCATGGATGCCGCCAAGCAGATGGAAGAGGACGGCCAGAAGATCATCAAGCTCAACATCGGCAATCTGGCCGTGTTCGGCTTCGACGCACCCGAGGAAATCCAGCAGGACATGATCCGCAACCTGCCGACCTCGGCGGGCTATTCGGACAGCAAGGGTGTCTTCGCCGCGCGCAAGGCCGTGATGCACGAGACGCAGAAGCAGGGCGTCGTGGGCGTCACGCTCGACGACATCTACCTCGGCAACGGCGCCAGCGAGCTGATCGCCATGTCCACGAACGCGCTGCTCAACGACGGCGACGAGCTGCTCCTGCCGGCCCCCGACTATCCGCTTTGGACCGCTTCCACGAGCCTTTCCGGCGGCACCCCGGTGCACTACCTGTGCGACGAGGCCAATGGCTGGATGCCGAACCTCGACGACATCCGCGCCAAGATCACGCCCCGCACCAAGGGCATCGTGGTCATCAATCCGAACAACCCGACCGGCGCGCTGTATTCCGACGACCTGCTCAAGAGCATCGTGGCCATCGCGCGCGAGCACGACCTCGTGATCTTTGCCGACGAGGTCTACGACAAGGTGCTCTACGACGGCGTCAAGCACACCGCCATCGCGAGCCTGTCGACCGACGTGCTCACGCTGACCTTCAATTCGCTCTCCAAGAGCTACCGCTCGTGCGGCTACCGTGCCGGCTGGCTCGCGGTGTCGGGCAACAAGCGCGCCGCGCAGGACTACATCGAGGGCCTGAACATGCTCTCGAACATGCGCCTGTGCGCCAACGTGCCCGGCCAGTGGGCCATCCAGACGGCGCTGGGCGGCTACCAGAGCATCAACGACCTCGTGTGCGAAGGCGGGCGCCTGCGCCGCCAGCGCGACCTGGCTTACGAACTGATCACCGCCATTCCCGGCGTGAGCTGCGTCAAGCCGAGCGCCGCGCTCTACATGTTCCCCAAGCTCGACCCCGAGGTCTACCCGATCGAGGACGACCGCCAGTTCTTCCTCGAGCTGCTGAAGGAAACCCGCGTGATGCTGGTGCAGGGCACCGGCTTCAACTGGGCCACGCCCGACCATTTCCGCATCGTGTTCCTGCCCCACGAAGACGACCTGCGCGAAGCCATCAACCGCATCGCCAAGTTCCTGGAGCAGTACCGCCTGCGCCGCAAGACGAACTCATGAACGTCGCCCGTGTCGCCGTGGCGCTGTCCCTGGTCGCGCTGTCCTTTGGCGCCGCCGGCAAGGAGCCGGTCGCGTTCTCGCACAACGACTGGGAACTGGCCTGCGACAACACGCTGACCTGCCGGGCCGCCGGCTACCAGGCGGACAGCGGCGGCAGCGAGCCGGTGTCGATGCTCGTCACCCGCAAGGCCGGCCCTGGCACGCCGATCGACATCCAGCTCCAGATCGGCGATACCGATGGCGTCAAGGGAGCGCTGCGCTTCAAGGTTGGCAAGGCCACGGTCTCCGGTCTCGAGGCGGGAACCGCCAGCTTCGACGACAGCCAGGTCCGTACCGTACTGCCTGAACTCCTCAAGGGCGACGAAGCCCAGGTCACGGCGGGCGGCGGCAAGAAGTGGGTTCTTTCGCTCTCCGGCCTCAACGCCGTGCTGCTGAAGATGGACGAGGCGCAGGGCCGCGTGGGCACGCCGGGGGCGCTGGTGCGCAAGGGCAGCAAGCCCGAATCCTCGGCGCTGCAGCCTGTGCCCATGCCCGTCGTCAACGTGCCGAGGCCGCCGAAGGCACGTCCCGGCGATGCCGCCCTGGCCGCGCGCATCTTCCCCTCGCTCGACCTGAAAGACGCGCTCGAGCAGTGCAACAACCAGGACCAGGTCAACGCCAAGTCGGTGGAAGTCCACCGCCTGAACGACCGCAAGGTGCTGCTGGCGCTGGGCTGCGGCGTGGGGGCGTACAACTACACCACGCTGCTCTGGATTGCCAACGACAAGCCGCCTCATGCGCCCGTGTCCCTCGAGGCGAGCGGCGAGTTCGACGAAAAGGACGCCAGCGTCACCTCCTCCATGAAGGGGCGCGGCATCGGCGACTGCTGGTCGGCCGAAACCTGGAATTTCAACGGCAAGGACTTCGTGCGCACCGGCGCGACGGGCGACGGCATGTGCCGTGGCTTCGCCGGTGGTGCCTGGACCTTGCCCCGCTACGTCAGCCGCGTCGTCGTGACCGAGCCGGCCGCCACCCCATCCAAACCATGAACGCGACTCTCCCAATGAAATCCATCCAAGTAGGCCTGCTCGGCGCAGGAACGGTCGGCAGCGGCACCTTCAAGGTGCTCCAGCGCAACCAGGAAGAAATCAAGCGCCGTGCCGGCCGAGGCATCGAGATCACCATGGTGGCCGACCTCGACACCGCCCGCGCCCGCGAAGTGGCCGGCGAGGGCGTGAAGGTGGTCAGCGATGCGCGCGAAATCATCGCCAACCCCGACATCGACATCGTCATCGAGCTGATCGGCGGCTACGGCATTGCGAAGCAACTGGTGCTCGAGGCCATCGCGGCCGGCAAGCACGTGGTCACGGCCAACAAGGCGCTGCTCGCGGTGCACGGCACCGAAATCTTCGCTGCCGCGCACGCCAAGGGCGTGATGGTGGCCTTCGAGGCTGCGGTGGCCGGTGGCATCCCGATCATCAAGGCGCTGCGCGAAGGCCTCACGGCCAACAGCATCCAGTGGCTGGCCGGCATCATCAACGGCACCACCAACTTCATCCTGTCCGAGATGCGCGACAAGGGCCTGGACTTCGCGACCGTGCTCAAGGAAGCGCAGCGCCTGGGCTACGCCGAAGCCGACCCTACCTTCGACATCGAAGGCGTGGACGCCGGCCACAAGGTCACGCTGATGAGCGCCATCGCCTTCGGCATCCCGGTGCAGTTCGACAAGGCCCACATCGAGGGCATCACCAAGCTCGCCGCGCAGGACATCAAGTACGCCGAGCAGCTCGGCTACCGCATCAAGCTGCTGGGCGTGACCAAGCGCACCGCCAAGGGCATCGAGCTGCGCGTGCATCCGTCGCTGGTGCCCTCGAAGCGCCTGCTGGCCAACGTCGAAGGCGCGATGAACGCGGTGGTGGTGCATGGCGACGCCGTCGGCACCACGCTGTACT
Organism: Variovorax durovernensis; assembly: GCF_977011995.1. Taxonomy (NCBI): domain Bacteria; kingdom Pseudomonadati; phylum Pseudomonadota; class Betaproteobacteria; order Burkholderiales; family Comamonadaceae; genus Variovorax; species Variovorax durovernensis. The sequence continues at coordinate 2,201,244 of NZ_CDRNCW010000001.1, forward strand.
ACGGCAAGGGCGCGGGCAGCGAGCCCACGGCCAGCGCCGTGATCGCCGACCTGGTCGACATCACCCGCCTGCACACGGCGGACGCCGCGCACCGCGTGCCGCACCTGGCCTTCCACCCCGACGCCATGAGCGACCTGAAGGTGCTGCCGATGACCGAGGTCGTCACCAGCTACTACCTGCGCCTGCGCGTGGCCGACCAGGCCGGCGTGCTCGCCAAGGTGACCGGCCTGCTCGCCACCGCCGGCATCAGCATCGACGCCGTGCTGCAGCGCGAAGCCGACGAAGTGGGCGGCGAGGGGTCGACGCAGACCGACCTCATCATCCTCACGCACGACGCGCGCGAAGGCACCGTCAACGACGTGCTGGCCGAGCTTCAGGCGCTGCCCACCGTGCTGCAGCCCATCGTGCGCATCCGCAAGGAAGAGCTGTCCTGAGCGACGGCGCGCCTACGCCAAACAACCGAGCATCCAAAGTGAACTACCTGAGCACCCGCGGCCACCCCGACCGCAAGCGCTTCTGCGAAATCCTCCTCGAAGGCCTCGCGCCCGATGGCGGCCTCTACCTCCCCGAGCAATACCCGCAGGTCGACACAGCCACGCTCGCCAAGTGGCGCGCGCTGCCGTACGCCGAGCTGGCCTTCGAGATCCTGTCGCTCTACATCGACGACATTCCGCCGGCCGACCTGAAGGCGCTCTGCGCGAAGACCTACACCGCCGAAGTGTTCGGCACCGACGAGATCGTGCCGCTGCGCGAACTGGAAGACGGCGTGTACCTCGAAGCCCTGTCCAACGGCCCCACGCTGGCCTTCAAGGACATGGCGATGCAGCTGCTGGGCAACCTGTTCGAGTACGAACTGGGCCGCCGCGACTCCGAGCTCAACATCCTGGGCGCCACCAGCGGCGACACCGGCAGCGCAGCCGAGTACGCCATGCGCGGCAAGAAGGGCGTGCGCGTCTTCATGACCTCGCCGGACGGCCGCATGAGCCCGTTCCAGCAGGCGCAGATGTTCAGCCTGCAGGACGAGAACATCCACAACATCGCCATCACCGGCGTGTTCGACGACTGCCAGGACATCGTCAAGGCGGTGTCGAACGACCTGGGCTTCAAGCGCAAGTACCGCATCGGCACGGTCAACTCGATCAACTGGGCGCGGCTGCTGGCGCAGGTCGTGTACTACTTCGCGGGCTACTTCCAGGCCACCGCGAGCAACGACAAGCCGGTAAGCTTCACCGTGCCCTCGGGCAACTTCGGCAACGTCTGCGCGGGCCACGTGGCACGCATGATGGGCCTGCCGATCCAGACGCTGGTGGTCGCCACCAACGAGAACGACGTGCTCGACGAGTTCTTCCGCACCGGCGTGTACCGAGTGCGCGGCGCAGCCGACACGCACGAGACCTCCAGCCCGTCGATGGACATCAGCAAGGCCAGCAACTTCGAGCGCTTCGTGTTCGACCTGGTGGGCCGCGACGCCGCCCGGCTGCGCAAGCTGTTCGTCGAAGACCTGGGCGTGCAGGGCAGCTTCGACCTGAGCGGCGACCCGGCATTCCAGCAGGCCGCCGGGCGCTTCGGCTTCAAGAGCAGCCGCAGCACGCACGCCGACCGGCTGGCCGTCATCCGCGACACCGACAAGCGCTTTGCCACGCTGGTCGACCCGCATACGGCCGACGGCCTGAAGGCCGCGCGCGAGCACCTCGCGCCGGGCGTGCCGATGGTGGTGCTCGAAACCGCGCTGCCGATCAAGTTCGCGGCCACGCTGGTCGAGGCGCTGGGCGAAGAGCCTGCGCGCCCGAAGAAGTTCGAGGGCATCGAGGCGCTGCCCAAGCGCGTCGTCAAGCTGCCGGCCGACGCGGAAGCCGTGAAGGCCTACATCGCGCAGAACTGTGACTGACCACGGCCGGGCCCGCTCATGAAGGTCGTCGCATGAAGGTGGTCGGTCTGGCCGGCTATTCGGGCGCGGGCAAGACCACACTGCTGGAGCGCCTGATTCCGGCGCTCAAGCGGCAGGGGCTGCGCGTGTCGGTGGTCAAGCATGCGCACCACAAGTTCGACATCGACCATCCGGGCAAGGACACCTGGCGCCACCGCCAGGCCGGCGCCTTCGAAGTGGTGGTGGCGTCCGACCAGCGGCTGGCGGTGATGCGCGAGTTCGAGGTACCTGTCGAGCTCAGCGTTCACCAGCTGCTGGCCGAAGTGCATGCCGCGGCCGACTGGGTGCTGGTCGAGGGCTTCCGGCACAGCGACGTGCTAAAGATCGAGATCTGGCGCCAGCCCGCGGAAGGCGAGCCGGCGCGCCCGGTGCTCTATACCGATGACCCCTTCGTCACCGCCATTGCCACGGACGCGCCGGGCAGTCTGCCGTCGCCCACCGGGCGCCCGCTGTTCGACCTCAACGACGCCGAGGCCATTGCGAAGTGGTTGATCGACAGCGGCGACCGCTTCGAATACAACCCGGAACACCATGGCTGATTCACCCGTTCCCTTCTCCGCTTCTTCGTCGCGTCCGCCGCTGATGCCGCTGAACGAGGCAATCGCCGTCCTGCTCGCGAAGGCGCAACCGGCGCTGCCGACCGAGAGCGTCGTCACCTTCGACGCCGACGACCGCGTGCTGGCGCAGGACCTTGTCTCCGGCCTCACGGTGCCGCCGCGCGACAACAGCGCGATGGACGGCTATGCCGTGCGCGTGGCCGACTGCGCAGCGCCGGGGGCCGAACTGAAGGTAGCGCAGCGCATTCCCGCGGGCACCGTCGGCACGCCGCTAGCGGCAGGCACGGCGGCGCGCATCTTCACGGGCGCGCAGATCCCCGAAGGCGCCGACGCGGTCGTGATGCAGGAAGACACGGCCGCCACGCCGCAGGAGGGCGGCCTGGGCTCGGTGCGCATCGCCATCGTGCCGGCAGCCGGCCAGTGGATTCGCCGCGCAGGGGAAGACGTGGCCTCCGGCGATGTCGTGCTCAAGAAGGGCGAGCGCCTCACGCCCGCCGCGCTTGGCCTGGCGGCCAGCATCGGCTTCCACAAGTTGCAGGTGGCCCGCAAGCCGCGCGTGGCCATGCTCTCTACCGGCGACGAACTGGTGATGCCCGGCGAGGTCGCACCCGACGCGATGAAGCCCGGCGCCATCTACAACTCCAACCGCTTCTTCATGCGTGCGCTGCTGCATCGCCTGGGCTGCGAGGTGAACGACCTGGGCATCGTGCCCGACAACCGCGAAACCACCATCGCGGCGCTGCGCGATGCGGCCGAGTCCAGCGACCTGATCATCACGACCGGCGGCGTGTCCGTCGGCGAGGAAGACCATATTCGCGCGGCGCTGCAGTCGCTTGGCGAGCTGCAGCTGTGGTCGCTGTCGATGAAGCCAGGCAAGCCTTTCGCCTATGGCTCCATCGCGCGCGGCAACGGGCAGGGCGCCTGCCATGTGACCGGACTGCCGGGCAACCCGGTGTCGAGCTTCCTGACTTTCCTGATGCTGGTGCGGCCCTTCCTGCTGACGCTGCAAGGCGCCACGCGTGTTGCGCCGGAGCCGGTGAAGATGCGCGCCGATTTCGACTGGCCGCGCGCCGACAAGCGCCGCGAGTTCCTGCGCGCGCGTCGCAACGCGGCCGGCGGACTCGAGTTGTTCGGCAACCAGAGTTCGGGCGTGCTCACCTCGATGGTCTGGGGTGACGGCGTGGTCGACAACCCGGCGGGGCAGACGATCAAGTCCGGCGACACCGTCGACTTCATTCCCTTCGCTTCGCTGCTGGGCTGAATCCGCTCATGAAAGTCCAGGTCCGTTATTTCGCCTCGGTGCGCGAGGCGCTTTCCAGCAGTGGCGAGGCCGTCGACACGAAGGCCGAAACACTCGCCGCCCTTCGCGACGAACTCATTGCAAGGGGCGGTGCCTACGCCACCGCGCTGGCCAGGGGCAGGGCGGTGCGCATGGCGCTCGACCAGGCGATGAGCGATGAAGCCGCAGCCCTGCACGAAGGCTGCGAGGTCGCTTTCTTTCCTCCGGTCACGGGCGGTTGAGCGAGGCGTCGAGCGCCACGAGGCGCTCGCGCAGGCTGTCGGACGCACGGGTCATCGGCGAGCGCAATTCATTCTGCATTTCGCCCGCGTGGGCGAGCAGCGCCTTCACCGGGCCGGGGTTCGGTTCTGCAAAGAGCATTTCCACCAGCGGCTGCAGCGCCTGCCACTCGGTGCGCGCCTCGGCCAGCCGGTTTTGCGCCATCAGCCGCACCAGTTGCACGAAGCGGCGCGTCTGCACGTTGCCGCTGGCCGCGATCGCACCCACGCCGCCTTCGGCCATGGTGCTGAAGATCTGGTGGTCTTCGCCCGTCAGCACCTGCAGCCGGCCATCGGCGATCACGGCGCGCGTCTTGGCCGTGTCGCCGCCGCAGTCCTTGATGCCGCGGATGCGCGGGTGCCCGGCCAATGCCAGCAGCGTATCGCGGGCGATGGTGACGCCGGTGCGGTAGGGAATGTCGTAGACCAGCACCGGCACCGTGCTGGCGTCGGCGATGGCGCGGAACCATTCGAGCAGGCCGGCCTGCGAGGGACGCACGTAGTGCGGCGCGGACACCAGCAGGCCTGCCAGCGGGCGCTCCGAGAGCTTGCGCGCCCATGCCGTGGCCTTGCCCAGGTGGTAGCCGGAAATGCCCATCACGACCGGCAGGCCGCCTGCGGCTTCCAGCACGGTGTCCAGCACGGCCAGTTGCTCGGCCTCGTCGAGCGCGGCGGCCTCGCCGGTGGAGCCGCAGGGTACGAAGCCTGTCACGCCGTCGTTCGCGAGCCGGCGGACCAGCGTGGCAAGCGCGGCGTGGTCCACGGCGCCATCGTGGAACGGGGTGACGAGGGCCACCCAGAAGCCGGAAAAGTCGGGGGTGGTTGGGTTTTGTTGTTGAGGCACGCGGGTTTCCTTTCAGGAATCGACCGATGGAAAGAACCATCGTCCGATGCGCGCGCAACCCAAGAGGGGCCAAAGCCTTGGCAGGTTCCGTCGCTCATCCGACGACGGAACCTCGGCTCCGGTCAGACGAGCTTTGGTTTTTTGGCTTTGTTGCTGCCCCGGTGCGCACGGCAGTCTTCGGGGTGCGAAGGCACCGGGAAGAGCGTGGGCGTGGCAAGGCAGGGCATCGGCACAGTCTATCGCGATGCCACAATTCGGACATGAGCGTTGCCCGTGTTTCGATCCAGACGAACGATTTCGACCTCTCGCAGGAGGTAGCCGCGTTGCGTGCCGGCGACAAACGCGTGGGTGCCGTCTGCAGCTTCGTCGGCATCGTGCGCGACCGCAATGACGGCAGCAGCGTTTCGTCGATGGAGCTGGAGCACTACCCCGGCATGACCGAGAAAGCCATCGAGGCCATGATCGACGAGGCGCACAGGCGCTTCGACATCCTCGGTGCGCGCGTGATCCACCGCGTCGGCCTGCTGCAGCCGCCGGACCAGATCATGATGGTGGCGGTGGTGTCGGCGCACCGCGGCCAGAGCTTCGAGGCCTGCGAGTTCCTGATGGACTACCTAAAGACCCAGGCGCCCTTCTGGAAGAAAGAGCAGACGCCCGAAGGCGCCCGCTGGGTCGATGCGCGCGTGGCCGACGACGCGGCGCTGGCGCGCTGGGGCATCAGCGCCCCGAATGCTTAAAGAGGCTTGAAGCCGCTGGACTGGATGATGCGTTCCCAGGTCTGCGTGTACGTGCGAACGCGGCCCGCGAACTGGCCCTGCGGCTCGTAGCCGACCGTCAGGCCCATCGTGGTGAGCTTCTGCTTCACGTCGGGCATGGCCAGCACCTTCTGCAGCGCGTCGCCGTACTTGTCGATGATCGGCTGCGGCGTGCCCACCGGCGCGAAGATGCCGTAGTAGGGCAGGTCGTCCAGGTTCGCGAAGCCCAGTTCGGTGAAGGTCGGCACGTTCGGGATCACGGCCTGGCGCTTGGCGCCGATGGAGGCCACGATGCGCACCTTGCCCGCCTTGTGGTTCTCGATGAAGTCCGGCACAGAAGCGATGCCCGCGGTGATCTGGTTGCCCAGCATGTCGGCCGTCATGGGCGCACTGCCGCGGTAGGGGGCGGGCTGCACGTCGATCTTGTACTTGTCCGAGATCATCTTCACCAGGAACTCGGGGATCGAGGCCGGTGCGGGGATGCCGATGGTTTCCTTGCCGCCCTTTTGGGTGCGGACCCACTTCACGTATTCGTCCATGGACTTGGCCGGCGTGCCGCCCGAGACGGCCAGCACGTTGGCGAAGGTGGCGAAGCCGGCCACGGGCACGAAGTCGGTGGCCGGGTTGAAGCCGGGGTTCTTCACGACCTGCGGCAGGATCGAGATGGTGTGGTCATGCGACAGGAACAGCGTGTGGCCGTCGGCAGGCGAAGACTTCAGCACCGTGGCCGCGATCTGCCCGCCCGCGCCCGCGCGGTTCTCGACCACCACGGGCACGCCCAGCACGTCCTTGAGTTTTTCGCCCAGCGTGCGTGCAATGGCGTCGGTGCCGGCCCCTGCCGGAAAGCCCACGAGCAGGCGGATGGGGGTGCCGCTTTGCGCCTGCGCAAGGCCGCACAGGCCCATGGCGGCTAGAAAGAGGACGGCGCCGATCGCCCGGCGGACCGGCTGAACGCGCTGCATTGAAAAAACCATGATCGACTCCATTCGAGAGAGGGAAATGCCTACGGGCAGGAAACGGGTCTTGTGCAATACCCGTGCCCAGTGCGCCGGCCTGGCCGGCAGCCTTGAATCGTGCCCGAACGGCCCTATTTTGGATGCAGGAATACCACCATGCGACAAGACAAACTCACCACCAAATTTCAGGAAGCACTGGGCGACGCACAGTCGCTCGCGCTGGGCAACGACAACGCCTACATCGAGCCGGCTCACTTGCTGGCCGCGATGCTGCGGCAGGACGATGGTCCCCGTGCCCTGCTGGAGCGTGCCGGCGTCAACGTGCCCGGCCTGTTGAACGGGGCCGAAGCCGCCATCAAGAAACTGCCGCAGGTGCAGGGCCACGACATCGTGCAGGTCGGCCCCGAACTCGGCAAGCTGCTGCAGGCCACCGAGAAGGAAGCCATCAAGCGCAATGACCAGTTCATTGCCGGCGAACTCTTCCTGCTGGCCCTGGCGGACAGCAAGGCCGACATCGGCAAGACCGCCCGCGAAAACGGCCTGAGCCGCAAGTCGCTCGAAGCGGCCATCGACGCCGTGCGCGGCGGCCAGGGCGTGAACAGCGCCGACGCCGAAGGCCAGCGCGAAGCCCTCAAGAAATACTGCATGGACCTGACCGAGCGCGCCCGCCTGGGCAAGCTCGACCCGGTCATCGGCCGCGACGAGGAAATCCGCCGCGCCATCCAGGTGCTGCAACGCCGCACCAAGAACAACCCCGTGCTCATCGGCGAACCTGGCGTGGGCAAGACCGCCATCGTCGAAGGCCTCGCGCAGCGCATCGTCGCAGGCGAGGTGCCCGATTCGCTCAAGGGCAAGCGGGTGCTGTCGCTCGACATGGCCGCGCTGCTGGCCGGCGCCAAGTTCCGCGGTGAATTCGAAGAGCGCCTGAAGACCGTGCTCAACGAGCTCGCGAAGGACGAAGGCCAGACCATCGTCTTCATCGACGAGCTGCACACCATGGTCGGTGCCGGCAAGGCCGAAGGCGCGATGGATGCGGGCAACATGCTCAAGCCGGCGCTCGCGCGCGGCGAGCTGCACTGCGTGGGCGCCACCACGCTCGACGAATACCGCAAGTACATCGAGAAGGACGCCGCGCTGGAGCGCCGCTTCCAGAAGATCATCGTGGGCGAGCCGAGCGTGGAGGCCACCATCGCCATCCTGCGCGGACTGCAGGAGAAGTACGAAGTGCACCACGGCGTGCAGATCACCGACCCGGCCATCGTGGCCGCGGCCGAACTGAGCGACCGCTACATAACCGACCGCTTCCTGCCCGACAAGGCCATCGACCTGATCGACGAAGCCGCGGCCAAGATCAAGATCGAGATGGACTCCAAGCCCGAGGTCATGGACCGGCTCGACCGCCGCCTCATCCAGCTGCAGATCGAGCGCGAAGCCGTGCGTCGCGAAAAGGACGAGGCCTCGCAGAAGCGCCTCGGCCTGATCGAGGACGAGATCGTCAAGCTGCAGAAGGAAATTGCCGACTACGACGAGATCTGGCAGGCCGAGAAGGCGCAAGCCCAGGGCAGCGCGCAAGTGCGCGAAGACGTCGACAAGATCAAGTTCCAGATCGAGGAATGGAAGCGCAAGGGCGACTTCAACAAGGTCGCCGAGCTTCAGTACGGCCAACTGCCCGCGCTCGAAAAGCGCCTGAAGGAAGCCGAGGCCAGCGAAGCGAACAAGGGCAAGTCCAGCGCCCCCACGCTGCTGCGCACCCAGGTCGGCGCGGAAGAAATCGCCGAGGTCGTGGCGCGTGCCACCGGCATCCCTGTCGCCAAGCTGATGCAGGGCGAGCGCGACAAGCTGCTGGTGATGGAAGACAAGCTGCACGAGCGCGTGGTCGGCCAGGACGAGGCCATCGGTGCGGTCGCCAACGCGATCCGCCGCTCGCGCTCGGGCCTGTCCGATCCGAACCGTCCCACGGGCTCGTTCCTGTTCCTCGGCCCCACGGGCGTGGGCAAGACCGAGCTGTGCAAGGCGCTCGCGGGCTTCCTGTTCGACAGCGAAGACCACCTGATCCGCATCGACATGAGCGAGTTCATGGAGAAGCATTCGGTCGCCCGCCTGATCGGCGCGCCGCCGGGCTACGTGGGCTACGAGGAGGGCGGCTACCTCACGGAAGCCGTGCGCCGCAAGCCCTACAGCGTGGTTCTGCTCGACGAGGTCGAGAAGGCCCACCCCGACGTGTTCAACGTGCTGCTGCAGGTGCTCGACGATGGCCGCCTGACCGACGGCCAGGGCCGCACCGTGGACTTCAAGAACACCGTGATCGTGATGACGAGCAACATCGGCTCGCCGATCATCCAGGCCATGGTGGGCAAGCCTTCCGAGGAGATCAAGGAAGCGGTGTGGGACGAGCTGAAGAACTACTTCCGCCCCGAGTTCCTGAACCGCATCGACGAGACCGTGGTGTTCCACGCGCTCGACGCGAAGAACATCGAATCGATCGCCGCGATCCAGCTCAAGGTGCTGCAGGCGCGGCTCGCGAAGATGGACCTGGGCCTGGAGGTGTCGCCGGCGGCGCTGGCTGAGATTGCCAAGGTCGGCTTCGACCCGGTGTTCGGCGCACGTCCGCTGAAGCGCGCCATCCAGCAGCGCATCGAGAACCCGCTGTCGAAGCTGCTGCTGGACGGCAGCTTCGGGCCGAAAGACACCATCGAGGTCACGACCGACCCGATCCGGTCGCCGGGCCAGTTCTCGTTCGCGAAGGCAGGGGAACCAACCGCAGCTGCTTCGGCCTAAAGTCGGATGATGAACTTCATTTTTCGCGTCATTCTTCTGCTCCTGGGGCTGGTTTTCGCGGCCAGCCTGGCCGTCGCGGTCATGCTGCTGGCGGCTGTGTGGGGTGTGCGCTATGCCTGGGGGCGTCTCACGGGCAAGCCTGTGAGCCCTTGGGTGATGCGCTTCAACCCGCGCTCGGGCTTCGACAAATTTCGCAATGCGGCACAGCCGGCCGAGCCGACCGCCGCCGACGTGGCCAATGCCCGGGCGCGCGGTGAATCGGTGGAGCGCCCGGTGCGCATTCGCGGCAGCGCCAGCGACGTGACCGACGTGTCGCCCAAGTCGGTCTCGCGCGGCTGAGACTGCGCTATTCCACGCGCGACAACCCGTCGCGCGGTTCGCCGTCAGAATCGTCCTCCTGCAGCCGCCGCTTCTCGCGGCTTTCGCTTTCATCCAGGAGAGACATTCCATGACTTCGCGCGACATCTTCGTGGTCGGCACCGCCCGCACCGCCATCGGCACTTTTGGCGGTGCCCTGAAGGATGTACCCAACACCCAGCTGGCCACCACGGCAGTGAAGGCCGCCATCGAGCGCAGCGGCGTGGCCGCTGACGCCATCGGCCACGTTGTGATGGGCAACGTGATTCCCACCGACGTGAAGGACGCCTACCTGAGCCGCGTGGCCGCCATCGATGCGGGCTGCCCCATCGAAACGCCGGCCTTCAACGTCAACCGCCTGTGCGGCTCGGGCCTGCAGGCCATCGTGTCGGCGGCGCAGGCCATCGCGCTGGGCGATTGCGACATCGCCATCGGCGGCGGCTCGGAGTCGATGAGCCGCGGCCCTTACTTCGACACCTCTGCGCGCTACGGCGCGCGCATGGGCGATGCGGTGCTGGTCGACTACATGCTCGGCATCCTTCACGACCCATGGGAGAAGATCCACATGGGCATCACCGCCGAGAACGTGGCGGCGCGCTACGGCATCACGCGCGAGCAGATGGACGAACTGGCCGTCACCAGCCAGCAGCGCGCGGCAGCGGCCATCGCGGCTGGCCGCTTCAAGGAGCAGATCGTTCCGGTCGAAGTGAAGACGCGCAAGGGCGTCGTGCTGTTCGACACCGACGAGCATGTGCGCGCAGACACCACCGTCGAGACGCTGTCGAAGATGAAGCCCGCATTCAAGAAAGACGGCCTCGTGACCGCCGGCAACGCCTCGGGCATCAACGACGGCGCTGCCGCCGTGGTGCTGGCTGCCGGCGAGAGTGTCAAGGCACGCGGCCTGAAGCCGCTTGCACGCCTGGTCGGCTATGCGCACGCCGGCGTCGAGCCCGCGTACATGGGCATCGGCCCGGTGCCGGCCACGCGCAAGGTGCTGGAGCGCACCGGCCTGAAAGTGAGCGACTTCGACGTGATCGAGTCGAACGAAGCCTTCGCGGCGCAGGCCTGCGCGGTCATCAAGGAACTCGGCTTCGACCCCGCCAAGGTGAACCCGAACGGCTCGGGCATTTCGCTGGGCCACCCGGTGGGCGCGACGGGCGCGATCATCACGACGAAGGCGATTGCCGAACTGCACCGCACGGGCGGGCGCTATGCGCTGGTCACGATGTGCATCGGCGGCGGGCAGGGCATTGCCGCCGTCTTCGAACGGGTCTGAGCGCTGTGCTGCGTCCGCCCGTCCTGATCGATCCCGACGAGGTCGAGATCAGCGCCATCCGGGCGCAGGGCGCGGGCGGGCAGAACGTCAACAAGGTGTCGAGCGCGGTGCACCTGCGCTACGACATCCCGGCGAGTTCGCTGCCCGCCGACGTGAAGGAGCGGCTGCTCGCGCTGCGCGACAGCCGCATCACGCAGGAAGGCGTGCTGGTGCTCAAGGCACAGCAGCACCGCACGCAGGAAATGAACCGCGCCGACGCCTTCGCGCGCCTGCAGGCTGTAGTCGACAGCGTGGCCGCGCCGCCGCGCGTGCGGCGCGCCACCAAGCCGACCTACGGTTCTAAGCAGCGCCGTCTCGAAGGCAAGAGCCAGCGCTCGCAGATCAAGAACCTGCGCGGGCCGGTGCGGGACTGAGCGCGCCGGCGCCTCGCCGGATGCCGAGGCCGGGCGGAGGGACAAAGCCGCAGCTTTATATGCCTGAAACATCGCCCCCGCACAATCAGGCGAATGAGAAGCCATATCGCACGCGTCCTGTTGTCGGCGCTTCTTTTGACACCGCTGGCCGTGCTGCTTGACGGCTGCGCGCCGGATGCAGCATCGGGGCAGGTTGCCAGCAACGCCGCGGCGCCCGAACTCAAATGGGAAGAGCTGATCCCCAAGAGCTGGGACCCGACGAAGCGCTACCGCAACATCAGCCTCGAGGCGCTGCGCGACAACGATCCCAAGGCCATCCAGATGCTCGACGAGATGCGCGCCGTCTGGGACAACGCGCCGGTCAACGTCGAACTGGACGGCAAGGCGGCCAAGCTCGCGGGCTTTGTCGTGCCGCTGGATGCTTCGCAGGAGGGCATCCGCGAATTCCTGCTGGTGCCGTACTTCGGCGCCTGCATCCACACCCCGCCGCCGCCCGCCAACCAGATCGTGCACGTGATCGCGCCCGGCCCCGTGAAGGGGCTGCATGCGATGGACACGGTGTACGTCAGCGGCACGCTGAAGGCGGCGCGCTATGCGTCGGCGGACATGGGCGTGAGCGGCTACGAGATTGCCTCCGCGGCGGTCGAGCGTTTCGTGCCCCGGCAGCCGCAGTGACCCGAGGCCCTCAAGCCATGCGCTGCGACAGGAAATCCAGGAACGATGTGATGCGCGCCGACAGCTGCGTGTTGCGGTAGTACACCGCGTTCACCGGTTGGCGCACGTCCACCGTGTCCTTGCCCAGCACCTGCACCAGTGCACCACTGGTTCGGTCGGCATGGGTCATGAAGTCGGCCAGGCAGGCGATGCCAACACCGGCCAGCGCCAGCTGGCGCAGGGTTTCGCCGCTCGATGCCACCACCGTCGGCGCGATGGTCCACTCGTCGCCGTGCGGACCTCGCAGCGGCCAACGGTTGAGCGACTCCGGCTGTGTGAAGCCGAGCAGTGCATGGCCGGCCAGCTCATCCACCTTGCGCGGCTTGCCGTTGGCTTCGAGGTATGCCGGGCTCGCGAGCACGCGCAGCCGGTGTGTGCCCAGCGGGCGCGCATGCAGTGTGGAATCGCGCAGCGGGCCGATGCGGATCGCGATGTCGGTGCGGCGCTCCAGCAGGTCGATGGGCAGGTCGTCGGTATCCAGCTCCAGGCTGATCTGCGGATAGAGCTTTCGGAACTCCGGCACCAGCGGCACGATGGCATGGAGCATGAATGGCGAGGCCGCGTTCACGCGCAAGCGCCCGGCGGGCTGCTGGCGGCGCGCGGCCATCTGCTCTTCGGCATCGTCGATCGCGTCGAGGATGGCACGCGTGCGCTGCAGGAAGGCGGCGCCTTCCTCAGTGAGCTCCAGCCGGCGCGTGGTGCGGCGCAGCAGCGTGGTGTCGAGCTTCTGCTCGAGCCGGCTCAATGCACGGCTGATGCCGGAGACCGTTTGCGCAAGCTGCTCCGACGCGGCAGTGATCGAGCCCGTGTCCACCACCGTGCGGAACGCAACCAGTTCTTCGATGGTGGTTTTCATGCGGCGTGTCAGGCGGCGGATTCGGTTTCGGCTGAAGCCACCGGTACGTCGATGCGCGGCATCAGCGCGGCGAGCGCCTCGCCGTCGGTGCGGTAGCTGAACAGCATCGGTCCCGGCGCGAGCAGGCCGGCGCGTTCCAGCACCTGCATCGCGGGCAGCTTCATTCCGCTCAGGTGCAGGCGGATGCCCCTGGATTCCATCATCCGGCGGATCGAGCCGAATACCTCGGCGCCGGTGATGTCGATGCGGTTGATGGGCTGCGCGAAGAGGCACACGTCGGTGAGCCCGGGCCGTTCGGCCAGCGCCACGGTGAGGGCGCGTTCGAGCGTGGAGGCCGAGGCGAAGTCGAGCTCGGCGTCCATGCGCAGCGCATAAAGCTGCGGCGCCAGCGGCGGCAGCTTCCAGAGATTGCGGTCGCGCAGGCTGCCGTCGGGGTGCAGGCCCACTTCGATGATGCGCGGATGCAGGTGGCGGTACATGTAGTGCGCCAGGGCGGCCAGCAGCCCGCCGAGCACGCCCCAGTAGATGCTGGGCGCGGTCGCGATGGTCAGCACGAAGGTGCCGAAGGCAATGCCCGCCTCGATGCGCGAAATGCGCCACAGCGCGGTGAAACTCGCCGGCTTCACCAGCCCGAGGATGGCCGTGACCACCACCGCCGCCAGCACCGCCTGCGGCACGTGATAGAGCAGCGGCATCAGCCACAGCAGCGCGCCGGCCACCACCAGCACGCTGAACAGCGTCGACCAGCCGGTCTGCGCGCCCGCATAGAGCGTGATGGCCGAGCGCGAGAACGACGAGCTGGTCGGGAACGCACCCGAGAAGCCCGAGGCCAGCTTGGCCAGGCCCTGGCCGATCAGGTCCTGGTTTTCGTTCCAGAGCGTGCCGGCGCGTGCGTTGTCGACCTTGGCGCTCGATGCGGTTTCCAGAAAGCTCACAAGCGTGATCATCAGCGCCGGCAGCACCAGCGCGCCGAGCGTGCCCATCGGCAGCAGGCCGGGCCAGTAGAAAGACGGCAGGCCCGAAGGCAGGCTGCCGACCACCGCGCCGCCCTGCAGCGCGTAGTCGGCCACCCAGCTGATGGCGGCCGCGCCGGCCACCAGCGCCATCGTGGTCGGAAAGCGCGGAAGCAGGCGCTTGCCGAGCCACAGCACCGCGATGCTGCCGAGCCCGAAGGCGATGGCCACCAAGTCGGGCAACGGGCCGCCGCGCAGTACCTGCGGAATGGTGCGGCCGGTGAAGCCCAGCAGCGCGGGCAGTTGCGAGATGGCGATCAGCACCGCCGCCCCTTGCGTGAAGCCGATCAGCACCGGCGAATTGACCAGCCGCAGCAGCCAGCCGAAGCGCCCCGCGCCCAGCACGATCTGGATGGCGCCGGACATCAGCGTGAGCCACACCGCCATCGCCACCCACTCGGCGCTGCCCGCCACCGCCAGCGGCGCGAGCGAGGCACCGACCAGCAGGCTGGTGAGCGCCGTGGGCCCCACCGACAGACGCTGCGACGAACTGAACATCACCGCGATCAGCGCCGGGAAAAGCGCGGCATACACGCCCGTCACCAGCGGCATGCCGGCCAGCGCGGCATACGCCACGCCCTGCGGAATGACCATCAGCGCGACGGTGATGCCGGCCATCGCCTCGTTGCGCAGCAGCGCGGCGGAGGGACGGGGCCAGGCAAGGCAGGGAACCCAGCGGGAGAGGCGCTGGCGCAGGGAAGGAGAGGTGGTGGCCGGATTCATGGATGACGGATGGCGCCCGCAACGGTGCTTGATGCCGCACGGGCGCGGAGAGCTTACGCGGCTGCGCGAAGCATTGGGAGCTGAGGCGTGCCTAGATCAGCGATGTTGCGTTCTTGAGAACGTAGTCGCAGGCTTTGGTCTTGAGCTTGGACGACAGGACCTTGAAGTTCAGCGTCTGCCCGTCGCCGCCCTTGAGCAGGCCCTTGGCGCCGTTGGCGAAGCCGGTTTCCTGGGGCTTCTGGCCGGTGATCTTGGCGAGCAGCTTGTCTTTCACCGAGGCTGCGTCGCCGCCCAGGTAGTTGTTCTTGACGCAGTACTGCAGCACTCCGGCTGCGTTGCCGATGGTGCTGGAGCCGATGGCGGGCATCTTGAAGCCGAGGTTGTTGCCCAGGCCGCCGAGCGCGGACCCGCCGGAGCCGCCTTGCGTGTTGGCGCTGGCGGCCTCGCCTGCCTTTTCCTTCAGCTGGTCGAGCAGGTTGTTGGCTTGCGCCGAGGCACCTGCCGCGAGCAGTGCCAGGGCGATGAGGGTGGAGCGGGCGTGCATGGTGTCCTCCTGTCGGTAAGCGTGATGGAAAGCGGCCATCAGCATACCGGAGACTTCCAGGGGCGAGGCCCCCTGGCACGCGCCCGGTTTACTTCGTGCGGGGCGGGCGCTTTTCCAGGAGCGGCGCACTCGTGCCTTGCACGCCGACCAGCCCTAGCACCGTCACCAGCGAGTTCTGCGCACCCTTCCAGCCGTCGGTCACGTCGATCCATTCGCTCAGCGCGTGGAAGCCGCCCGTCTTGCCGCCGCCGCCGATGATGATGGCTGGAATGCCCAGCGACATCGGCACGTTCGCGTCGGTGCTCGCGCCGGTCAGCAGCGTCTTGTGGCCGAAGGCCGCGTTCGAGCGCGTGGCGGCCTCGACGATCACCGTGTCCGACTGCGTTCGGCCGCCCGGGCGGTCGCCGATGAGCTTGGTGCTCACGCTCAGCGTGTTCACGTTCCAGCGCTTGTTTTCCTCGACCACGGCCTCGTCGATGGCCGCGAGGATCTTCTTCTCGGTCTCCAGCAGCGGCGCCATTTCGTCGGAGCGGATGTCGACCGCCATGCGCGCGTCCGGCGCGATGGTGTTGACCGAGGTGCCGCCGCCGACCGTGCCCACGGTGAACGTCGTCTTCGGGAAAGTGGGCGTGCGCACGTCGGCGATCTTGGCAATGGCGCGGCCCATGCCGTGGATGGCGCTGGGCACCTGGCCGAATGCGCCGAAGCTGTGGCCGCCCGGGCCCTTGAAGGTCACTTCGTAGCGATGGCTGCCGGTGCCGAGCATCAGCACCGTGCCCTCGGGCGCGGGCTCGAGGCCGACCATGCCGTCGATGTCGAGGTTGTCGCGGAAGACGGCTTTCATGCCGCGCAGGTTGCCCAGTTCTTCCTCGCCCACGTTGCCGACGAACAGCAGGTCGCCCACGGTCTGGATCTTGTTGTCGTTCAGCACCTTGAGCCACGACAGCAGCACCGACAGGCCGCGCGTGTCGTCGGAGATGCCGGGCGCGTAGAGCTTGCCGTCGCGCTCCTTGACCTTCACGTCGGTGCCGGCGGGGAACACGGTGTCGAGGTGAGCCGAGATCAGCAGCTTCGGTCCGTTGCCCGTGCCCTTGCGCAGGCCGACCACATTGCCTTCGGCGTCGATCTTCGCGTCATCGAGGCCGAGGGCCTTCATGCGTGCGAGGAAGGCTTCGGCGCGCTTCTGTTCCTTGAACGGGGGCGCCTCGATCTCGGTGAGCATCTTCAGGTCTTCCACCGAGCGCGCGTGGTCGGCCTTCACCGCGTCCAGCAGTTTCTGGATCTGCGGCGACGCCATCAGCTGCGTGTAGGCCTTGTCTACCTCCGGGCGCACCTGCGCGGGCGTGGCCGCGACCGAGCCGGTCTGGGCATGCGCGAGGCCGGCGGCGGCGGACGCCAGGGCGAGGACGAGCGGGGCGAGGCGAAGAGACACAGGGCGAGGCATGGTGCGGGAATGTCCTTGAAAGAAAAACCGATGGAGGCAGAGACGCCGCCGGCGCGGCGTCGTCAATGATTCTTGCGGCTGTGCTAGGCGCGTGCTCTGGTTTAATCTTCCGCGTTGTCAGTTTTTCTAACGAGGGCCCATGCGCCGCCATATTCCCAGCACCCGCGCGTTGCTGATCTTCGACGCGGTGGCGCGCCATCACGGCGTGGGCAAGGCCGCGGAAGAGCTGTGCCTCACCCACAGCGCGGTGAGCCAGCAGTTGCGGCTGCTGGAGGCGCAGATCGGTGTGCGGCTGGTGCAGCGCACGGCGCGCGGCACCGAGCTGACCGAGCCGGGTCGGCGCTACCACGGCCAGATTTCCGGCGACCTGCTGCGGTTGCAGAACCACACGCTTGAGGCGATGGCGCAGCGCACCGACGGCCTGCGCCTGCTGGTGGGGGCGGTGCCGGTGCTGGCCCAAGGCTGGCTCACGCCGCGGCTGCCCGAGTTCATTGCGCAGCATCCGGGCTGCAGCCTGCATCTGCAGGTGTTTCCCACGTACCTCTACATGGAGGACCTTCCGTTCGACGTCGGCGTGCAGTACGACGACGCGGTGTGGCCCGGCGCCAATGCGCTGCCGCTGATGGGCGAGCCGTGCGTGGTGGTGTGCTCGCCGAAAGCCAAGGGCCGGGCGGCGATGGCGCGCGGCGACTTCCGTGCCGCGCCGCTGCTGCATCTGCGCACCCGCATGGGCGCCTGGGAGGAGTGGTTCGGCCAGGCGGCGAATGCGCGTGCGCCCGAGAACCTGGTGGCGGGGCACCGCTTCGACCTGTTCTCGTCGCTGGTCGCGGCGGTGCGCGCCGACCTGGGCGTGGGGCTGGTGCCTGAGTACTTCATCGAGCGCGAACTGCGTTCGGGCGAACTGGTGCTGGCCTGCCCGGAACGGGTGCCGTCGAGCCGTGGCTACAGCGTGTTCGTGGCGCCGAGCCGCACCGACGATGCGCTGGTCGGTGCCTTCGTCGAATGGCTCCTTGCGGCGGCGTCGATACAATGAGAACAGTTCTTATTTGTATAGAGGGCCTTCGCCCCTTCGAATCCGCGTGTCGCCTTCCTCCGCAGCGTCCATTGCCCAGTCCGCCTCGCACCAGCAGGTCGAGACGCTGTACGCCAACCACCACGGCTGGCTGCAGGGCTGGCTGCGCAAGAAACTGGGCAACGCCTTCGACGCGGCGGACCTGGCGCAGGACACCTTCCTGCGCGTGATGCGCGCGCCGGGGCTGGAACGCGTCGAAGAGCCGCGCGCCTACCTCACCACCGTCGCGCGCAACCTGCTCATCAACCATGTGCGCCGCCGCGCCATCGAGCAGGCTTATCTCGATGCGCTGGCGCTCCTGCCCGAGCCCATGGCGCCCGCGCCCGAAGTGCGGCTCATGGTGCTGGAGACGCTGGTCGAGATCGACCGGCGCCTGCTTGGCCTGCCCGTGCAGGCCAAGCAGGCCTTCCTGCTGGCGCAGCTCGAGGGCCTGGGCCAGGCGGAGATCGCCGCGGAACTTGGCATTTCGGTGTCGACCGTGAAGCGGCACCTGGCGAAGGCGGCGATGCGTTGCTTTTTCTCGGAGTAGGCCGGATGGCTTTCTCCGGAACCGACGGCGCGCCCGTCTCGCAGGCGGTTGCGCAACAGGCCGTGCAATGGTGGGTCGAGCTGCGTGAGAGCGACATCAGCGCCGCGCGGCTGACCCTGTGGCGGCGCTGGCGCGAGGCCGACGCGGCGCATGAGGCAGCGTGGCAGCGCATCGAGACCGTCGGCGGCCGGTTCGCGGACATTCCCACGCCGCTGGCCAGGGCCGTGCTGAGCACCCCGCCGGACTCGCTGCGCCGACGCCGCAGCATGCAACTGCTGACCGTGCTCGTGGTCGCCGGCGGCAGCGCGCTGGCCGTGCGCCAGTCCACGCCGTGGCGTGCATGGACGGCCGACCACGTCTCGGGCATCGGCGATCGGCAAACGGTGCAACTGCCAGACGGCGGCAGCGTGGTGCTCAACACCGACAGCGCCGTCAATGTCCGCTTCGACGCGGATCGCCGCGTGCTGCAGTTGGTGCGCGGAGAAATCCGTGTGCAGACCGCGCAGGACGCGCTGCGCCGTCCGTTCTTCGTCGAGACCGAGGCGGGCGCCGTGCGCGCCATCGGCACGCGCTTCACGGTGCGTGAACGGGGCAGCGAAGGTGGAGTCGACGTGGGCGTGCAGCAAGGCGCGGTAGAGCTGCGCCCCGCCGACGCGCCCACCGCGTCACGCATCCTCCAGGCCGGCGAGGCCGGGAGTTTCACGCGCACGCGGGCAATGTACGCCGGCGCGCTCGACAGCAATGCAGGTGCCTGGGCCGACGACGGCATGCTTGTGGTCTCGCGCATGCGCCTGGACGGCTTCCTGGCCGAAGTCGGCCGCTACCGGAAAGGGCGGCTGGGGTGCGACCCGGCTGTTGCCGGCCTGCAGGTGTCGGGCGCCTACCCGCTGGACGACACCGACCGCATCCTCGCGGCGCTGACTTCCTCGCTGCCTGTCGAGGTGCACACGTACACGCGGTACTGGGTCACGGTGCACGCCAGAAAAAATAAATGAGCTAGTTCGGCGGGGGTGCTTGTCAACGAAGGGAGGGGCGCGGATGCGTCGCCTCTTTTTCTTTTCTCGCCACTCACCTTTCCATCGAAGGCACTTTCATGCTTGAGCATTCCGGCCGGCCGACTTTCGCGCCGAACTCCTCCCGTTCGAACTCCAGTGGCAAGGCGCGCCTGCACGTGCTGGCCCTGGCCTCGCGGACCTTGTGTTTTGCCGCGGTGGCCGGCATGGTCGCGGCAAGCCTTGCGGCGCCGCGCACTTCGCTCGCACAGCAGGCAGGCTCGCGCAGTCAGGACGTGCGTCGCTTCGACATTCCCGCAGGCCCGCTCGAGGGCGTTCTCAACCGTCTGGGGCGCGACGCCGGCGTGCTCATCACCTTCGGCTCCCAAGTCACCGAGGGGCTGAGCAGCCGTGGCGTGAGCGGCAGCCACACGGTGGCCGAGGCGCTGTCCCGGGCGCTCGAAGGCACGGGGCTCGGTGCCGTCCCCGCGGCCAGCGGCGGCTATGCGCTGCGGGCCCTGCCGGGAGGCGCGCCCTCCGCTTCCGCCGAGGGCGCGGCAGCCACCATGGCCACCGTGACCGTCACGGCGGACGCCGTGCGCGATGCAAGAACCGACGGTACCGGAAGCTACACGGCCGGCCCGTCGTCCATGTCCACCGGCCTCGGCCTCTCCTTGCGCGATACGCCCCAGAGCGTGACCGTTGTGACGCGCCAGCAGATGGACGACCAGGGCGTCGTGAGCGTCTCCGACTTGATGAGCCAGAGCCCCGGCATCACCGTGCAGAGCTATGACAGCGACCGCTGGAGCTTCAGCGCCCGCGGCTTCGCGGTCACCAATTTCCAGTACGACGGCGTCGCCAAGGATTACGACGGCGTGTACGACTGGGGCGCCACCAACGGCGACCTGACGATCTACGACCGTGTCGAGATCCTCAAGGGCGCGACTGGCCTGATGAGCGGCACGGGCGACCCGTCGGCCACCGTCAACTTCATCCGCAAGCGTCCCACCGACCGTTTTGCCGGATCGGTAGCCGGCACGGTGGGCTCTTGGCACAACGGGCGCGGGGAGGTCGATCTGTCGGGGCCGCTTAACGCGAGCGGCAGCGTACGCGGCCGCTTCGTCGGCGCCTACCAGGACCGCGAGTCGTTCCTCGATCGCTATCGCCAGAAGAAAAGCGTGGCGTACGGCGTGATCGAAGCCGATCTTTTGCGCGACACCCTGCTCACGCTGGGCGCCGACTATCAGGACACCGACCCCCGCGACTCGACCTGGACCGGTTTCCCCATCTTCTACAGCGACGGCAGTCGCACCGATTTCAGCCGCTCGTTCAACCCCGCGACCGACTGGAGCCGACGCCAGATGCGAACGCGCAACGTGTTCGCCACGCTGGAACAGCGGCTGAACGACGACTGGCGCTTCAAGCTCAACGTGAGCAATCAGGAAAGCAAACACCGCTCGTTGCTCGGCTCTGCCAGCGGCGGCAACCCCGATCCGGTGACCGGCGACGGCATGTACCTGTTCTCGGGCGACTTCCGCGGCGACCGCACGCAGAACACCGTCAGCGCCAGCCTGAACGGCTCCTACAGCCTGCTGGGACGCAAGCACGAAGCGATGTTCGGCGCGTCCTGGTCGGACAGCAAGACGCACGGGCCGTGGTCCGAATCGCTCTATCCCATGCTGACGGGCAGCATCTTCAACTGGAACGGCGCGTTCGAGCAGCCGGCCTACCCGCCTATTGCCTCGTACTCGGAGCGCCGCCGCCAGAGCGGCGTGTACGGCGCCACCCGGCTGCGGCCGACCGATGCGCTGTCGGTGATCGTGGGGGCTCGCGTCAGCCGCGTCGTCGGCGGCGACGCCCGGGTCTTCAGCGACGGCGTCACGCCGGCGCTGGCCAGCAACTACCGGGAGAGCGGCGTGGTCACGCCGTATGCCGGCGTTGTCTACGACCTGAACGACACCTACTCGGTGTACGGCAGCTACACCAGCATCTTCTCGCCGCAGTCGCTGCTGGACGCCAACCGCCAGTTCCTGCCGGCCGTCGAGGGACGCGGCATCGAGGCGGGCATCAAGGCGGAGTACCTCGAGGGGCGCCTCAATGCGAGCCTGGCCGCGTTCCAGATCCGGCAGGACAACGTGGCGGAATACGTCGATTTCGTCGACGGCGCTTCGGTGTACCGCGCCGTGAAGGGCGTGACCAACAAGGGCATCGAGGCCGAGTTGTCGGGGCAGATCGCCACCGGCTGGAACCTGCAGGCGGGCTATGCCTACAACCATGTGCGCGACGCCAAGGGCCAGCGTGTCTACGGCGCGACGCTGATGGCCAGCCAGCCCGAACATGTGGTGCGGCTGTCGACCAGCTATAGGCTGCCCGGCGCATGGAACGCGCTCACGGTCGGCGGCGGCGTCAGCTGGCAGAGCGCCTTCTACGGCAAGGTGTGGAACCCGGCGGCGCAGGAGTACGCTGAGATCCGGCAGAAGGGCTATGCGCTGGTGAGCCTGATGGCGCGCTACCAGGTGAACAAGGCGCTGTCCGCCATGCTCAACATCCACAACCTGCTCGACAAGAAGTACTACGCGGGCATGGGCCTGTTCGAGACGGGCTTCTACGGCGAACCGCGCAACGTGACGTTGACGCTTCGCTACCAGTTCTGAGCCAGGAAGCCTAGGAAGCGTCCGGCCGGCGGAACAGCAGCACCGAGTTCGTGCCGCCGAAGGCGAAGGAATTGCTGACGGCGGCCTCGAGCGAAGGCGCCGCCGTGTCGCCCGGCTGCACCAGGTTCAGGCTGCATGCCGGGTCGATTTGCGTGCAGTGCGCATTGGGCGGCAACTGCCGCTCGTGCACTGCGAGCACGGTGATGAGCGCTTCGAGCGCGCCGGCCGCGCCCAGCATGTGGCCGTGCAGCGCCTTGGTCGAACTCACGCGCAGCGCGTCGAGGTCGTCGCCCCACACGTCGGCCAGCGCATTGCGCTCGACCACGTCGCCGATGCGTGTGGCCGTGCCGTGCGCATTGCAGTAGCCCACATCGCGCGGCTGCAGGCCGGCCTGGCGCAGTGCGGCGCGCAGTGCGCGGGCCTGGCCGGGGGCGTCGGGCTTTGTGAGGTGGGTGGCGTCGCTGCTCAGGCCCCAGCCGGCCAGCGTGGCGTAGCTGCGGGCGCCACGGGCGCGTGCGCGCTCGGCGGATTCCAGGATCAGGAAGGCCGCGCCTTCGCCCAGCACGAAGCCGCTGCGGTCGGCTGCAAAGGGCCGCACCGCGCCGGCCGCTTCGCCGGGCTGGAAGGTGGCGAGCGTCTGCATCGCCTGCCAGGCCAGCACCACGCCCGGCACGATCAGCGCTTCGCTGCCGCCGGCAATGGCGATGTCGACCTCGCCGCGCTGCACCGCCTTGGCCGCTTCGGCAATGGCTGCCGATGACGAGGCGCAGGCGACGGAATAGGTGAGCACCGGGCCCTGCACGCCCTGTCGCATTGCCACATGGGCGGCAGGCGCGTTGGGCATGAAGGCCGGAATGGTGAGCGGCGACACGCGGCCGTTGCCACGGTAGGCGGCCTCCAGTGCCGCCGCGCCGCCCATGCCGCAACCGGCGAAGACGCCGATGCGTTCGGGATCGGCATCGCCTGTGGCAATGCCCGCATCGCGCATCGCCAGGTCGGCCGCAGCCACGGCCAGCTGGCTCACGCGGTCGACGCCAGCGAGCTGCAGCTTGGTGAACCAGCGCGTTTCGTCGAAGGCGACGGTGGCTGCGGCGGCGGGCTTGGGGAGTTCGGGAAAGACGGGCTGGATGGCCGAGCGGCCTTGCAGCAAGGCCTGGAACAGCGCGCCCGGCGCGTCGCCGTGCGGCGCCATGACGCCCAGTCCGGTGACGGCGACCTCGTGGTTCACGCTGCCTTCGCTGCCCGGACCTTGTCGACCAGCGCCGCGAGTTCGGCCAGGGTGTCGATGTTCGCGTCCTCGTCGGGCATGGTGATGCCGAAGTGGTCTTCGATGGCGAACAGGAATTCGGCGAGCGCCAGCGAATCGAGTCCGCCGGTTTCCCGCATCGAGGCGTGTGGGTCGAGCTTCGACGGTTCGATGCCGTACTTCTCGTGGATCAGGTCCTGCAATTCCTTCAGCGAACTCATCGTGCGATGCCTGTCGTCATATGCTGCCGCTGATCGATTGCCACCCCTGCAGGGCATGCCATTGGATCGATCCCTTCCTCATTCCGGCTGTTGTGGTCAATGATGACCAATGATATCCGCTCCCACGTGAGGGGAATCCCCTCGCAAACGCTTCCCTGGCCGCCAGTACAGCGAGGGCAGGGCGAACACCACGCCCAGCAGGGCGCCCGCCGCCACGTCGAGCACCACATGCTGCTTGACTGCCAGCGTCGAGTAGGCAATGGCGGCGAACCAGGCCCAGTTCAGCACGCGCCACAGTGCCGGCGTGCGGGTTTCGCGCAGCACGTGCTCGATGCGGATGGCGGTGAAGATGGCCACCGCCACGTGCATCGAGGGACAGGCGTTGCCCGCCGCGTCCACACCCTGCAGCATGGCAAAGCCGGGGAAGCCGGACACGTCGATGGACAGCGGCGGAATCTGCGTCGGCCAGAAATAGAAGAGCCCCAGCCCGGTGATGCACAGCCCGCCGATCCACAGCCCGTAGACCAACAGCTCGCGGAATGTGAGCTGCAGCCCTGGCGCAATGCCGACGTAGAACCAGAGCGACAGGTAGGCGCCCAGTGCATAGGGCTGGAACGCGATGAGGTGGTCCAGCGGCGTCAGCGGCATCACCGTGATCGGGAACGACGGGTTGCGCAGCAGGTGGAAGTAGCCGATGAAGAACAGCCAGGTGAAGACCGTTGTGCCGACCGCCTTCAGCAGGAAATGGCGGCGTATGCGCAGCCAGATGTCGGCGGTCCATGTGGGCGCCGGGGCTTCGGGCGCCAGCTGCAGGGGGATCGGTGAATGCATGGTGTCGGTCGCCGATCTTGCCAGAGCGGCATGACCCGCCGCGCGATGCCTTGCCGGTTCAGCTGGCGACGGCGCGCTTGCGGTGCTGGAACGAGGTCGGCGAGCGGCCGGTCGCCGCCTTGAACATGGCGCAGAAGGCGCTGTCGGTGGCATAGCCGCTGGCTGCCGCCACCTGGCTCACGGCCATGCCGCGGGCCAGCAGCGGCAGCGCATGCGCCATCACGGCCTGCTGGCGCCATTGCTGCCAACTCATGCCGAGCTGGTCGCGAAACAGGCGCGCCACCGTGCGCTCGCTCGCACCGATGGTGGCAGCGCGCTCGGCCAGCGTGGCGCGGTCGGCCGGGTTGCGCAGCAGCGCCTCGCAGAGTTGTCGCAGGCGCTTGTCGGCGGGCAGCGGCACGTCGATGCGGATCTGCGTGGCGCGCTCTACCTCGTCCACCAGAAGCGGCGCGATCATGCGTTCGCGCTGAGGCGCATGCGGGTCGGCAGGTGGCAGGCCGTCGGGCGTGGTGTCGAGCGCGAGCATCAGTGCACGCAGCAGCGGGCTGATCTCGAGCACCTCGCACTTCTCCCAGGTGGGAGCGATCCAGGCGTGCAGGTAGACGGTGCGCAGTTCCGCGTCCTCGATCAGCGTGATGCTGTGCGGCATGTTGGCCGGCACCCAGAGCGCGCGCGAGGGCGGCACGATGTAGCTGCCGTCCTGCGTGCTGAGCCGGATCACGCCGCGGGTGGAGAAGGTGAGCTGGGGCCACGGGTGCTCGTGCAGCTCGACCAGGGTGTCGGCGCTCAGGAAATGCTCCTTGGCGCGCAGCGGTCGCACCGCGTCGGGGGCGTAGAGATGCGGCGTGAGCGGACCGACGCTGTTGGCCGGCGCGGTCGCGGGAGCAGTCGCGAAAGAAGGAGAGGCGGCGGGGGAGGCGGCGCTTGGCATGGTTTCGACAAATGTTGTCGCTGTATCGGCATTCTGCCGCGTCCCCGCCGCATAGGATCGAAGCCCGCCCCGGTTTTTTGTAGCAATCCATGTCCTCTTCATCCTCCGCCGCCGTTCCGCCCACCACCTTGCGCACCGACGCCAAGCTGATCGGGCTGGTCGGCCTGGCCCATGCGGTCAGCCACTTCAGCCAGCTCATCCTGGCGCCTTTGTTTCCCTGGCTGAAAGACGCGTTCAACGTGAGCTTCGTCGAACTGGGCGCGGTGCTCACTGTGTTCTTCGTGGTCTCGTGCATCGTGCAGGCGGCCTCGGGCTTCATCGTCGACAAGCTGGGCCCGCGCCCGGTGCTGTTCGTCGGGCTGGGTGCGTTGGGGCTCGCGGCTTTCGGCTACGCAGCTGCGCAGAGCTACTGGATGCTGCTTGTGTGCGCGGTGGTCGGCGGCATCGGCAACGGCGTGTTCCACCCGGTCGACTACACGCTGTTCAACCGCAAGGTCGCACCCACGCGGCTGGGCCATGCCTACAGCGTGCACGGCATCACCGGCAGCCTGGGCTGGGCGCTGGCGCCGGCCTTCGTGGTGCCGATTGCGATGGCGTACTCGTGGCGCGTGGCGCTGGCGTCGGCGGGTGTCGTGGCCGTCGTGGTGCTGCTGGTGCTGTGGGTCTACCGCATCGTGTTGTCGCTCGACGCGGCGGCCGTGCACAAGGCCACCGGGCAGGGCGAGCCCGCGCCTGCCGGCGGCGAGTTCGACTTCCTGCGCATTCCCGCGGTGTGGATGTGCTTCGGTTTCTTCTTCTTCTATGCCGCGGTGATCAGCGTGGTGCAGACCTTCGCGCCGGCGGCTGCGGGCCACCTGCACGCGGTGCCGCTGGCGCTGGTGGCGGTGTGCCTCACGGTCTACATGGTGGCCAGCGCGGCCGGCATGGTGGTGGGCGGCTTTCTCGCGTCCGATCCGTCGCGCTGCGAGCGCATCGTGGGCGCGGGCTTCGGCGTGGCCGCCATGCTGGCCTTGGTGCTGGCCTTCGCTGACTTCCCGCCGATCGTGGTGCCGGTTCTGTTCGGCATGATGGGTTTCGTCTCCGGCGTGGCCGGCCCTTCGCGCGACCTGCTGGTGAAGAAGTCGACCCCGCCCAACGCCACCGGCCGCGTCTATGGCGTGGTGTACGCGGGCCTGGACATCGGGCAGGCCGTGGCGCCGCTGGTGTTCGGCCGGCTGATGGACCACGGGCAGTACACGAGCGTCATCGTCGGCCTGGCGGTGGTGCAGGGCGTGCTGATTGCCAGCGCCTTCAATGTGCGCCGGGTGCGCCGCACGGCGCTGGTGCCGGCTTCCGCCTGAGCCTCTGCCGGCTTGTTGAACAGCGGCCGATATCATCGGCCGCATGCAAGCCTTGTATGTGTCAGTGATCGCCGGTGCAGTGCTGGCGGGCTTCGTGCAGGGCCTGTCCGGCTTTGCGTTCGGCATGGTGGCCATGTCGGTGTGGGCCTGGACGCTGGAGCCTCAGCTGGCTGCGCTGCTTGCACTCTTCGGTGCGCTCACCGGGCAGGTGATTGCCGCCGTCACCGTACGCCGCGCCTTCGACAGGAGCCTGCTGTGGCCCTTCGTGCTCGGCGGACTCGTGGGCGTGCCTTTCGGTGTGTGGCTGCTGCCGCACCTGGACCTCGTGGTCTTCAAGCTGTGCCTTGGCGTGCTGCTGGTGCTGTGGTGCCCGGCCATGCTGGTGTCGCAGCACCTGCCGAAGATCGCCTTCGGCGGTCGCGTGGCGGACGGCGTGGCCGGTGCCATCGGTGGCGCGATGGCCGGCATCGGCGGTTTCTCGGGGACCATTCCCACGCTGTGGTGCACGCTGCGCGGCTTCCAGCGCGATACGCAGCGCGCGGTGATCCAGAACTTCAACCTGTCGATGCTGGCGGTGGCATTTGCGATTCATCTCGCGAGTGGCAGTATCGGGCGTTCGACCGTGCCGCTGCTGGCCGTGGTGGCGCTGGCCGTCGCGGTGCCCGTGCTGCTCGGCGCGCGGCTTTATGTGGGCATCAGCGAGGCGGCGTTTCGCAAGCTGGTGTTGGGCCTGCTGACCGCCTCGGGCATGGCGATGCTGGCGTCGGCTGTGCCGGCGATGCTGCAGCGTTTCTGAAGAATTGCCTTGCTCCAATAAAAATGAGGGATCCGCCTATGAATGCGCAGGACAGCGCCGAGTCTTCGGGAACGGACGTGGCTGTTACGTCGGAACCCTCCAATTTCCTCCAGGCCATGCTCATCGAAGTCGAGGCCGATACA
This sequence comes from Variovorax durovernensis, assembly GCF_977011995.1. Classification (NCBI taxonomy): domain Bacteria; kingdom Pseudomonadati; phylum Pseudomonadota; class Betaproteobacteria; order Burkholderiales; family Comamonadaceae; genus Variovorax; species Variovorax durovernensis. The sequence continues at coordinate 2,228,713 of NZ_CDRNCW010000001.1, forward strand.
ACGCTGGGCTACGCCTCCATTCAGAACTCCGTGCCGGTCATCCGCTCGCTGCGTTTGACGAACACCGGCTCCGAGGCATTGGAAGACATTGAAGTTCTGGTGGGATGCAATCCCCGCTTTGCGGAAGGCGTCAAGCTGCGTTTCGACCGTCTGGGGCCGAGCGAATCACGGCGAATCTCTCCGCTTGATCTGCGGCCGGACCACGCGTACCTGGCCGAACTACAGGAGGCCCTCACTGCATCGATCACGATCACCGCGCATGCCGGCAACCTGGAAGTCGCGCGTGCGGACCACTCGGTGCAGGTGCTTGCCTATGACCAATGGGCCGGCACCCGTGCCCTGCCCGAACTCCTGGCTGCGTTTTGCATGCCGAACAACCCGGCCGTCGACGTGCTGGTCGGCAAGGCCGCGAGCCTTCTCAGAACTGCCCACTCCGAACTTTCGATGGACGGCTACCAGTCCAAGAGCCGTGATGTCGTCTGGAAGCAGATATCCGCCATCTACAGCACCATCGCTGCTGCGGGGTTGCACTACGCGGAGCCGCCTGCTTCATTCGGCACCGACGGTCAGAAGATTCGCACGCCCGACCGCATTCTCGACACCAGCGTGGCGACATGCCTCGACCTTGCGATGCTTTTTGCCTCCTGCTTCGAGCAGGCCGGATTGCGTGCCGTCGTGCTTTTCAAGGAAGGACACGCCTGGGTGGGGGTCTGGCTTCATCCGGCGAGTTTTCCTGACCCTCTGACCGACGACGTGCAGGCCGTACGCAAGCGGGTCGACAGCGGCGAATTGCTTGTGTTCGAGACCACGGGCGTGGCGCTGCACGCCAGCCACCGTCCGACGCTTCGCATCGCGATGGAACAGGGCAATGCGCACCTTCTCGAAGAGGAGGCGTTTCGCTACGCGGTGGACATTCATCGTGCGCGCGAAGTGCAGATCCGGCCGCTGCCTTCGAAGGCCGCATCGCCGAAGCGGGCGGACGGTGATCCGCTGGAAGAAGCGCCTGCCGGCATCGAGTCGATGCCTCCCATGCCGGACCTGGATGTCGGCGCATTGGTGCCCCTGGACCTGAGCTACGCCGACACACCGGAAGGCCGCCTGTCGAAATGGAAGTCACGGCTGCTGGACCTGACGCTTCGGAACAAGCTCCTGAATTTCAAGGCGACGAAGACGACGCTGCAATTCGTGGCCCCCGACCTTGCGCGGCTCGAAGATGTCTTGTCCGAAGGCAAGGACTTCAAGGTCCGGGCGCTGCCGTCGATCATGGAAGGCGCAGACCCGCGCATGGCGCAGGTTCATGCCGACCGCAACGGTCGCACGCCGTTGGACGATATGGCGCTCGAGGCGCTGTCGAATCGCGACTTGCTGGCGAAGGTCGCCCAGGAAGAACTGGACGGCCGTCTCCTGGCCATTCATACAGCGGCGCGCACGGGCCTCGAAGAAGGCGGTGCCAATACCCTTTACCTGGCCATCGGCCTGTTGCAATGGACCGAGGACGAGAAGTCCGAGCGCAGGAACGTCGCGCCCATCCTTCTGGTGCCTGTCACTTTGCAGCGCCAGTCCGTGCGCTCGGGTTTCAGGCTTGCCCGGCACGACGACGAAGCCATCGTCAATCCGACGCTCCTTCAGTTCCTCAAGGCGAACTTCGAGTTGCGGATTGCGGGGCTGGACACGCTGCCCGTCGACGAGAAGGGCATCGACGTGAACCGCGTGCTGCAGGCTTTCCGCCTGGCCGTTGCCGAGATCAAGAAGTGGGAGGTTCGCGAGGAAGCGCACCTGGGCCTTTTCTCCTTCACCAAGTACCTGATGTGGAAGGACCTGCAAGACCGCACGGACCAGCTCAGGGCCAATCGCGTGGTGCGGCATCTCATCGACAACCCGGGCCAGCCGTTCGTGCGCGACGGGGAGGCGGGTGAGTTCGAGCGACTGGACCAGCTCTACAAGCCGCAGGACATCCTGGCGCCGCTGCTCTCGGACTCCTCCCAGTTGAAGGCCATCTGCGCGGTCGATACCGGACGCGATCTCGTGCTGGAGGGGCCACCGGGCACGGGCAAGAGCCAGACCATCGCGAACATCATTGCCCACAGCCTCGGGAAGGGAAAAACCGTTCTCTTCGTGTCCGAAAAGATGGCCGCGCTGTCGGTCGTTCACCGGCGGCTCACCGCCATCGGGCTGGGGCCGTTCTGCCTGGAACTGCATTCCTCGAAGTCGAAAAAAGCCGAGGTGCTGCAGCAACTGGGAAGCGCGCTGGACATGGCCGGCCAGCGCACGACCGACGACTGGTCCCGGGAGGCGGAGCGTCTTGCACAGCTGCGTCAAGACCTCAATGGCCTCGTCGATGCCTTGCACCGGAGCTACCCCAACGGCCTGACGGTGTTCGACGCGATCGGCACCTGCTTGGGCCATGCCGGCAAGGAGCCTTCGGCGATGCCCTGGGCCGATGCACTGACGCACAAGCGCGACGACCTCGACCGGCTGCGGGAAAGCTCGCGCAGCATGGCCGCGCTGGCGGGTTCCATCGGCGGACTGAACGGGCATCCGCTCAGCCTCGTCGGCATGACGCAATGGAGTCCGACCTGGGGAGACGATCTGCTGGTCGCCTGCCAGGAACTGGCTCGCGTGACGACGGTGCTGCATGCCAAGGCCCAGGCGCTCGAGCCGGTCCTGGGCGAGGGACTCACGGGTTTGAGCATGGATGGCTATGCCAACCTGGATGCCCTGGCCGATACTTTGCTCGCGGCACCCAAGGTTCCCGCAAGCCTTGCCCGGCAAGCACACGATCCCTCGGCGCGCGCGCGCGTCCAGGCGCTGGTGAAGCACGGCGCGGCCCGTGCCAGGCATTGGGCGAGCATCGGTTCCGGCTGGACGCCGCAACTCGCCAAGCTCAATGGTGCCGAACTGCTCGCGAACTGGTCCGCCGCGAAGGCTTCCTGGTGGCTGAAGGCGCTGCTGGGCAAGCGCGCAGTCACGGCGAAACTGGCGGCCTTCCGTGAAGACATGAAGCGACCGCAGGCCGCACAGGTCGACGCGATGCTGCGGCCGCTGGTCGAGTTGAACGAGGAAGACCTGGTGCTGCAGTCGATGCAGGCAGATGCACAGGCGCTGCTCGAAGGCGCCTACGACGGCATCCATACGGATTGGCAGTCGTTGGCATCCCATGAAGAATGGGCCGGGCAGTTCGCGCAGGCGGTGTCCCGGGTCGCGGCCGGAGACGAACAACGCGCGCAGGCTTTAAGAGCCGCCCTGTCGCCGCTCGTCGCTGAAAACCGCGCGGCGCTGGAGCCCGGTGCGAAAGTCGGGCAAGCTCTTCTCGATTTTCGAAGCGCGCTGCGCGATATGCGCCAGAAGCTCGACACGCTGAATGACACCGCGAAGCCGGTGGCTCCCCTCGCCGGCCCCGGTCACGCAGACGGCGCGCTCGAACGCATCCAGGGCGTCGTGGCCAGCTGGCAATCGGCCAGGCAGCGTTTGCAGGCGTGGTGCCTTTGGCGCAATGCACGAGAGCATGCCATCGCGCAAGGGTTGCAGGGGTTGGTGTCCGACCTCGAGCGCGGCCTTGTCGGCCTGAGCGAGGTGGCGCAGCACTTCGAATTCAGCTATCGAAACTGGTGGGCCAAAAAGGCCATTGACATCGATCCGATTCTTCGCAACTTCGCCAGTGCCGATCACGAACGCAAGATCGGTGAGTTCAGGGTCGCGGATGCCAATTTCCAGAAGCTCACGGAGCGCTATCTCGCCGCGACCCTGGCCGGAAAAATCCCGTCCGCCGCCGGCGTCGAGGCGAAGGCCAGCCCGGAAATGGGCCGGCTCCTGCGCGAGCGCCAGAAGCAGCGTGCGCACATGCCCGTGCGCCAACTCGTGCAGGCCATGCCCACGCTGCTGCCCAGGCTGAAGCCGTGCCTGCTGATGTCGCCTCTCTCGGTGTCGCAGTATCTGGACGCGGGGTTCTCCCAATTCGACCTGGTCATCTTCGACGAGGCGTCCCAGATCCCCGTGTGGGACGCGATTGGCGTGATCGCACGCGGCAGGCAGCTCGTGGTCGTAGGAGACCCGAAGCAGTTGCCGCCCACCAATTTCTTCAACAAGTCATCCGACAGCGACGAGGCAACGGGTGATGACGAACGTGTCGAAGACCTGGAAAGCATCCTGGACGAATGCCTTGGCGCGGGCATGAACAAGCTCAGCCTCAAGTGGCACTACCGCAGCCGCCACGAAAGCCTCATCACCTTCAGCAACCACCGCTACTACGACGACTCCCTGGTCACATTCCCTTCCCCGGTGACCGATGACGTGGCTGTCCGGTTCCAGCGCGTCGCAGGTGTCTATGACCGCGGCGGCAGCAGAACGAACCGAGCCGAGGCCGAAGCCATCGTCGAGGGCATCGAGGCGCATTTCCTGAATCCAAAGAAGCGGGACCTGACCTTGGGGGTAGTCACGTTCAACCAGACCCAGCAAGCACTCATCGACACTTTGCTGGACGCACGCCGTCGTGCCAGTCCGGATCTGGACCGCGCCATCGCGGCGCAAACGGGTGAAAAGCTGTTCGTCAAGAATCTGGAGAACGTCCAGGGCGATGAACGCGACATCATCTTTTTCTCGATCACCTACGGACCGGACGCCGCCGGCAAGACGACGATGAACTTCGGGCCGCTCAACGGCGAAGGCGGCCATCGCCGGTTGAACGTCGCCATCTCCCGGGCGCGGGAAGCCGTGGTCATCTACAGCACGCTGATGCCCGAGCAGATCGATCTGGCACGGGTGCGCGCTGCGGGTGTCAGAGATCTGAAGCACTACCTCGAGTTCGCCATTCGCGGTTCGAGAGCGCTGGCCGAACAGAGCGTGCCGACGGGCATGGACCCGGAGAGCCCATTCGAAATCGCGGTAATCAAGGTCTTGCGCGATATGGGCTGGACAGTGCATCCCCAGGTCGGCTGCTCGGGCTATCGCATCGACATGGCCGTCGTGGATCCGCGTGCGCCCGGCCGCTACCTGGTCGGCATCGAGTGCGATGGCAGGGCCTATCACTCCGGTGCCACCGCGCGCGATCGCGACCGGCTCAGGCAATTGGTTCTCGAAGGGCTTGGGTGGCGGATTCACCGCATCTGGTCGACGGACTGGTGGATGAACATCGAAGCGGAGGTCCGGAAGCTCTCGCTGCTGCTTCAATCGCTCGTCGAGGAGGAGGACGGCGGCGATGATGCGGACAAGCCAGCCGTCGTGCCCGACGTCGATCCGTTCGAGCAGCCCTCGGAAGCGCGGCCTGCGGCAGCGGTGGGGGCGGTGGCCGAATCCAGCGCCGGTGCACATGATGCGGGTCGTCGCATCTACACACCTGCGACCGTTGCGGCGGGCGATCCGGTGGCTTTCTATGGTGCCGCGTCAGCGCAACGGCTCTCCGAGCAGCTTCAGTCAGTGATCGATGCGGAAGGGCCGTTGCCGGAGTCGACGCTCTTCAAGCGCGTGGCACGCGCCTGGGGGCTCGAGCGTACCGGGCCCCGGATCGTCGATCGGCTCAAGGCGCTGGTGCCGCACGCGCTACCGCGAACTACGGAAGCCCACGAAACCTTCTATTGGCCCGCCCATGCCGAACCGTACGCCTGGGATGCGTTTCGCATCGCCGATGCAACGGACGGGTCCAAGCGGCATGTCACCGAGGTCTGTATCGAGGAGGTGGCTGCGCTGGTGCTTCACGTCGTGCGCGAGGCGGGAACGCCGGCGCGCTCGGACACCGCCAGGGCCGTGTGTCGTCTGTTGGGCATGTCGCGAATGCCTGCGGATGCAGAACGCCGTGTCATGGATGCGGTGGAAGCGCTGGTTGCAGCGAAACGGGTGAGTGAGACGTCCGGTGCGTTGCGCCTCTACCAGGGGGCCTGACTCGGCCTACCTCGGCAACGCCAGCGCGAACGGCAGGCTCAACACCCCCAGCAAGGTCGACAGCGTCACCAACCCCGCCACATAAGCCCCGTTGCATCCCATCCGCGCAGCCAGCACATAAGCACTCGAAGCAGTCGGCACGGCCGAAAAAGCCATCAGCACAGAAGCCTGCATCGCATCGAGCCGCAGCGCCAGCGCCAGCCCCCATGCAACCAGCGGCAGGACGAGATGCCGTATGGCCAGTATCGAAACCGCCAGCACCTTGCCCGTGCCCAGCGTCGAGAACTTCATGCCCGCGCCCGCGGCCAGCAGCCCCAATGCGAGCGACGCGGCACCGATGCGCGTGAGCGTCGGCGTGGCCCAGCCCGGCACGGTGAGCCCCAGCACGTTGGCCAGCAGCCCTGCGACCGTCGCGACGATCAGCGGGTTGCGCACCAGTTGAGGCAAGAAGCCGGTCTGCGCATGACGCGTCATCGGCCACACGGCCGCGATGTTGAAGATGGGCACGCACACGCCGATCAGCACCGCAATGAGCAGCAGGCCTTCGGACCCCGCCAGCCGCTCGGCCAGCGCGAGGCAGATGAAGGAGTTGAAACGGAACGCGACCTGGGCGCTGGCCGCGTGGTCGCGGCGGTCGATGTGCGAGCCGATGCCGGGCATGAAGGGCAGTGCGTAGGCCAGCCCGATGCCGACCGCGCCGATGCACAGGCCCGCGATCAGCAGGTTCGACGTCGCGCCGAAGTCCAGCGGGCTGCGCACGATCGAGTGGAACAGCAGCACAGGAAAAAGAAAGTAGTAGACCAGGCTCTCGACCTGGTCCCACACGCGGCGGTCGAGGGCGGTGTAGCGGCACAGGAGCCAGCCGATGGCGATGAGGGAAAAGTCGGGGAAGAGCAGCTGCGCATAGTTCACCGCTTCGAGGATAAACCGGACGGACCATGGGTAATCCACAGCACGGATGCAGCCCGTGAGCCGCTAGCATCCGGGCTTTCGTTTTTTCGACATCAAAGTCAAGTCAAGGAGTTTTCGATGCAACGTCGTCAATGGAGCGCTCTGGTGGGCGCCGCCGCGCTGGTCGCGGTAGCGGGCCCGAGCTTCGCGCAGGGATACCCCAGCAAGCCCGTGGAGCTGAGCGTGCCCTTCGCCCCGGGCGGCACGACCGACATCGTGGCGCGCGTGATCTCCGACCCGCTGGGCAAGGTGCTGGGCCAGCCGGTGGTGGTGATCAACCGCGCCGGTGGCGGCGGCATCGTGGGCGCGGCCGAGACGGCACGCGCCACGCCCGACGGCTACAAGCTAGGCATTGCCACGGTGTCGAGCACGGCGGCCAACCCGGCCATCAACCCGAAGACGCCGTACGACCCGATCAACGACTTCACGCCGATCATCAACATCGCGGCCACGCCGAACATCATTGCGGTCAACCCGAGCTTCCCGGCCAAGAACTACGCCGAGTTCGTGGCCGAGCTGAAGAAGAACCCCGGCAAGTACTCGTATGCCTCGTCGGGCACGGGCGGCATCGGCCACCTGCTGATGGAGCTGTACAAGAGCCTGACCAACACCTTCGTTACGCACATCCCGTACCGCGGCGCGGGCCCGGCGCTGAACGACGTGGTGGCCGGCCAAGTGCCGATCATGTTCGACAACATCCCCTCGGCCATGCCCTTCATCACCAGCGGCCGGCTGATCCCGATCGTGGTGTCCGCGCCCCAGCGCCTGGCCGCGCTGCCCAACGTGCCTACCTTCAAGGAAGTGGGCCTGGAGCCGGTGAACCGCATGGCCTACTACGGCATCCTCGGCCCCAAGGGCCTGCCGAAGGAAGTGGTCGAGAAGATCAGCGCCGGCGTGAAGAAGGCGGTGGAAGAACCTGCGGTGCGCAAGCGCATCGAGGACACGGGCTCGCTGATCGTGGCCAATTCGCCCGAGCAGTTCGCCGCGCAGATCAAGGCCGAGTACGAGGTCTACAAGGAAGTCGTGAAGAAGCAGAACCTGAAGCTCGACTGAGCCGGGTATTCTTTCGACTGAAGCCGCCCGTGCCCCGGGCGGCTTTTTCTTTTTTGCTATCTTGCAACGCATGACCGAGGCCGCCGCCGCACCCACACCCGATATCGACGATTTCATCGACGCCCTCTGGCTCGAGGACGGGTTGTCGAAAAACACGCTGGCCGCCTACCGCCGCGACCTCGCGCTGTTCGCGCAGTGGCTGGGCGCGCAGCAAGGCGGCGCCACGCTCGCCACCGCGAGGGAGACCGACCTGCAGGCCTACATGGGCGCGCGGCTCACCAACAAGGGCAAGGCGACGTCGGCCAACCGCCGGCTCACGGTGTTCAAGCGCTACTACCGCTGGGCGCTGCGCGAGCGGCGCATCACGGCCGACCCGAGCATCCGTCTCATGCCTGCGCGCCAGATGCCGCGCGCCATCAAGACGCTGTCGGAGAAGCAGGTCGACGACCTGCTGGCCGCGCCCGATGTCGAATCGCCGCTGGGCCTGCGCGACCGCGCCATGCTGGAACTGATGTACGCGAGCGGGTTGCGCGTGAGCGAACTGGTGGCGCTCAAGGCCATCGACATGAGCCTGAACGACGGCGTGCTGCGCGTGCTGGGCAAGGGCAGCAAGGAGCGGCTGGTGCCCTTCGGTGGTGAGGCGCGGCGCTGGATCGAACGCTACCTGGAGGAATCGCGCCCCGCGATCCTCGACGGCCAGCAGACGCCCGACCTGTTCGTCACAGCGCGCGGCGCGGGCATGACGCGGGTGATGTTCTGGATCATCGTGAAGAAGCACGCGACCGCGGCGGGCATCCACGTGCCGCTGTCGCCGCACACGCTGCGCCACGCCTTTGCCACGCACCTGCTGAACCACGGGGTCGACCTGCGCGCGGTGCAACTGCTTCTGGGGCACGCTGACATCTCGACCACCACCATCTACACGCATGTGGCGCGCGAGCGCCTGAAGCAGCTTCATGCGAAGCACCACCCACGCGGTTGAGCATTTGCAGGCCTGGCGCATCGGCTGCGCCGGATGGAGCCTGCCGCGCGCGCTGTGGCCGGTGTTTCCGCCCGAAGGTTCGCACTTGGAGCGCTATGCGCAGCGCTTCGACGCGGTCGAGATCGACACCTCGTTCTACCGGCCGCACCGGTGCGAGACCTACGAACGCTGGGCCGCGAGCACGCCCGAGGGGTTTCGCTTTGCGGTCAAGCTGCCGAAGGCGGTGACGCACGAATGCCGGCTGGTCGAAGCGATGCCGGCGTTCGAAGAATTTGCCGCGCAGGTCGAGGGCCTCGGGAACAAGCTCGGTGCGCTGGTGGTGCAGTTGCCGCCCAGCCTGGCGTTCGATGCCGGAGTGGTGCGCAGGTTTTTCGCCGCACTGCGGCGCAGGCACCCGGGCGCGGTGGTGCTGGAACCCCGTCATCGCAGCTGGTTCACGCCGCAGGTCGACGGGCTGCTGTCTGATTTCGAGGTAGCCCGTGTGCTCGCAGACCCGGTGCTGTTCGACGAAGCCGCGGCCCCCGGCGGCTGGCCCGGCCTTGTCTATCTGCGGCTGCACGGCTCGCCGCGGCGCTACTGGTCTGCCTACGACGACGACTTGCTTGCGCGGCTCGCGCAGCGGCTGCAGCTCGCGAAGGAAGAGGGCGCGCAGTGCTGGTGCGTGCTCGACAACACGGCCGGCGGCGAGGCGACAGGCAACGCGCTGACGCTGCTGCGGCTGCTACAGAATCAATGATCAACAAGAGGAGACGGAACGTGAAATTCAACAGACTCAGCGCCGGCCTTGGCCTTGGCTTGGCAATGGCCGCAGCTGCAGGCCTCGCCGCCGCACAAGGCTTTCCGGGCGCCAAGCCCATTCGCCTGATCGTCGGCTATCCGCCCGGCGGCGGCATCGACTTTGCGGCGCGCACGGTGCAGGTGCCGCTGCAGGAGGCGCTGAAGCAGCAACTTGTGGTCGACTACAAGCCCGGCGCCAGCGGCATGATCGCGGCCACCGAACTCACGCGCCAGCCCGCCGACGGCTACACGCTGCTGCTGGCCAACACCGGGCCTTTCGCCATCGCGCCTTACCTGCAGAGCAAGCCGCCGTACGACCCGATCAAACAGTTCACCTACATCGGGCAGATCAGCCAGGGCAGCTACATCGCGGTGACGCGGCCCGACCATCCGGCCAAGAACCTCAAGGAGTTCGTGGCGTGGGCCAAGGGGCAGCCGGGCAAGGTCAACTTTGCCTCGGGCGGCAACGGCACATCGACACACCTGAACGGCGAGCTGATGAACCAGGTGACGGGGCTCGACATGACGCATGTGCCCTACAAGGGCAGCGCGCCGGCGGTGCAGGACCTGATCGGCGGGCAGACGCAGATCCTCATCGACGCGGGCAGCGTGCTGCTGCCGCAGGTGAAGGGCGGCAAGCTCAAGGCGCTGGCCGTGACCGGCCCGGTGCGCGACCCGCAGTTGCCCGACGTGCCGACCGTGAAGGAACTGGGGCTGGCGGGCATGGAGTCGGTCGGCTTCCAGGGGCTGGTGGGGCCGGCGAACATGCCCAAGGAGGTCGTCGAGCGGCTGTCGGGCGAGTTGGCCAGGGCGCTGGCGCAGCCGGAGATCAAGGCCAAGTTCGCGACGGCGGGGGCCGAGGTGCATTCGCTCGGCCCGGTCGAGTTCGGGGCCTTCGTGAAGGCGGACAATGAGAAGTGGTCCAGGCTGATCAAGGAGCGAAAGCTGCAGCTGGACTGACGCAATCACGCAGACGACCCGATCCACAGACACCATGAATTTCCTCGCTTCCTCGAAGCCATCGCGCCGCACGGCGACCCGACTCCTCGCCGCCGCCGCGCTGTGCGCCGCTTCCGGCGCCTACGCGCAGGCCGTGCCCAGGACCGTGCGGCTCATCGTCGCCTACCCGGCGGGCGGCGTGAGCGACGTGGTCGCGCGGGCACTGGGCGACCGGCTCGCGGCGCAGATGGGCATCACGGTGATCGTGGACAACCGGGCCGGCGCAAGCGGCGCCATCGGCATGGACGCGGTGGCCAAGGCCGCGCCCGACGGCGCGACGCTGGGCTTCTCGGCCATCAGCCCGCTGGTGCTGAGCCCGCACCTCGGCAAGCTGCCCTTCGATCCTCTGAAGGACGTGGTGCCAGTGGCCAGCGTGATGTATTCGCCGGTGCTGCTGATCGCCACGCCGGCCAGCAAGGCCAAGGACTTCAAGGCGCTGATCGACGACGCCAAGGCGCACCCGGGCGCTGTGCGCTGGGCCACGTCCGGTCCGGCGTCGCTGGGCCACATCGTGCTGGAGCAACTGCACGCGGCGGCGGGCGTGGACATCACGCACGTGCCGTACAAGGGCGGCGGCCAGCAGCTCAACGACGCGATCGGCGGGCAGTTCGAGATTCTCTCGACCAACGCGAGCCCGACGCTGTCGTCGCACATCCAGTCGGGCAAGCTGCGCCCGCTGGCAGTGGGAGCACCGGCCCGGCTGGAGAGCCTGCCGCAGGTGCCCACGCTGGGCGAGCTGGGCTACAAGGCGGCCAACATCAACTCGCTGTTCGGCGTGTTCGCGCCGGCCGCCACGCCGGCTGCGCTGGTCGCGCGGTACAACGCCGAGATCAACAAGGCGCTGGCGAGCCCCGAGCTGCGCGCCAAGCTCACGGCCACCGACAACGTGCCGACCGGCGGCACCTCGGCAGCCTTTGCGAAGGAAATCGCCAGCGAATTCGAAAGCAACGGCCGCATCATCAAGGCGGCGAACATCAAGGCCGACTGAGCCGCCTCGAACCAGCTGACGCCTGGAAGACACCTGCGCTTGTGCTTCGATTCTCCCTACCTTATAGTAGGTAGATGACCAGCGCCACAGCAGCCGCCCCAGCCCTTGCCACCGGCAGCACCCGCGAGCAGATCCTCGCGGTGGCGCGCGGCTTCATTGAAACCCGTTCCTACCTGGGCTTCAGCTTCCAGGACGTGGCCGACGCGGTCGGCGTGCGCAAGGCCAGCCTCTATCACCACTTTCCGAGCAAGGAAGCGCTGGGCATCGCGGTGATCCGCGCCGCAACCCAGGGCTTCAAGGACTGGGACGCCGCCCGCGCGCGCGAACCGAAGGACGCGCTCGAATCCTATTTCCGCATGTACCGCAACACGCTGAAGGCCGGTTCCGGCATCTGCCCTGCGGGTGCGCTGGCGCCGGGCTGGGACGTCATCAACGACGAACTGCGCGAGGCGGTTCGCGAACTGCGCAGCACCCAGGTGACGTGGCTCACGGGCGTGCTGGGTGCGCTGATGCCGGCCCGCAAGAAGGGCGCGTCGGTCGCTTCGCTGGCGGCCTATGTGTTTTCTTCCTGCCAGGGTGCGCTTTTGTCGGCACGCATGACAGGGCGCGTGGACGAGTTCGACGAAGCCATCGCGCAACTCAGGAGTTCATTGCCCGGCTGAACGCGGGCCTGACGCAGGCGCGCTTCGGCGTGCCTATTTTTTTGACCCTTTAACCTACCGATTGGATGGTAGGTTTTATCTGTTGGAGCATTTCATGAAAGCCGTGATTTCCGCCTATGCCCGTTCTCCCTTCCACTTCGCGAAGAAAGGCGCGCTGGCCGACGTGCGCCCCGACACGCTCGCGGCCGGCGTCGTGAAGGGCCTGCTGCAACGCACCGACCTCGATCCCGCGCTGCTCGAAGACATCATCCTGGGCTGCGCCTACCCCGAGGCCTCGCAGGGCAACAACCTCGCGCGGATCGTCGGGCTGCTGGCCGGGCTGCCGCACGAGGTGGGCGGCATGACGGTGAACCGCTTCTGCGGCTCGTCGATGCAGGCGGTGCACATCGCCGCCGCGCAGATCGAGGCGGGCATGGGCGATGCGTTCCTGTGCGTGGGCGTGGAATCGATGACGGCGGTGCCGCAGGGCGGCTTCAACTTCTCGCCGAGCCCGGAGCTGCTGGCCAACACTGACGCCTACATCTCCATGGGCGAGACCGCCGAGAACGTGGCGCAGCGCTGGAATGTGAGCCGCGCCGACCAGGAAGCCTTCGCGGTGGAATCGCATCGCAAGGCTGCAGCCGCACGCGCAGAAGGCCGGCTGGCAGGCGAGATCGTGCCGGTGCGGCTGGCCTCGGGCGACATCGTCGATGCCGACGGCTGCATACGCCCAAGCACCTCTGCCGAAGCGCTGGCGAACCTCAAGCCCGCATTCCGCCCCGACGGCGTGGTGACGGCCGGCACCTCGTCTCCGCTGACCGACGGCGCGGCCGTGGTGCTCGTCACCAGCGATGCGTTTGCCGCAAAGCACGGCCTGCAGGCGCTGGCACGCATCCGCTCGTTCGCGACCGTGGGGGTCGACCCGGCCATCATGGGCATCGGCCCGATCCCTGCGACACGCAAGGCACTGGCACGTGCCGGCCTGAGCGCGGCCGACCTCGACGTGATCGAGATCAACGAAGCCTTCTCGTCGCAGGCGCTGGCCTGCATCCGCGACCTGGGCCTCGATCCCGCGAAGATCAACCTCGACGGCGGCGGCCTTTCCATCGGCCATCCGCTGGGCGCGACCGGCGCTCGCATCACCGGCAAGGCCGCGTCGCTGCTGGTGCGCGAGAAGGGGCGCTATGCGCTGGCCACGCAATGCATCGGCGGCGGGCAGGGCATCGCGACCATCCTCGAGCGCGTCTGAAGAACGGTCCGAGAATGCGGGCACGAACCCCAAGGAGAACCGATGACGGCAACCCCTGAAGCCGGCGCCAGGCCCAAGCTGTACCTCGAAGACCTGTCCGTCGGCGACCGCTTCCAGAGCGCCGAGCATGCGCTGGACGTGGCGCAGATCCAGGCCTTCGCGCGGCAGTTCGACCCGCAGCCTTTCCACACCGACGAAGAGGCCGCAAAGAAGACTTTCTTTGGCGGGCTGGCCGCGAGCGGCTGGCACACCGCGGCGCTCACCATGAAGCTGCTGGTCGAAAGCGGCATCCCGCTGGCCGACGGCATCATCGGCTCGGGTGGCGAGCTGCAATGGCCCAAACCCACGCGGCCCGGCGACGTGCTGCATGTGGTGAGCGAAGTGGTCGACATCGTGCCCTCGCGCTCCAAGCCCGGCCGCGCGATGGTCACCATGCGCTGCCAGACGCTCAATCAGCGCGGCGATGTGCTCCAGCACTTCACGCCGAAGCTGGTGGTGCATGCCAGGCCCGAGGCGATCTGAGGGCCTGAAGGCCCGAGAGCCGGTTCAGACCACCCGCAGGCCCAGTTCCTCGACCAGCGAGGCGGCCTGCCGGTGCGAGATGGTGGCGCCCTTGAACTGCGCCGCGTTCGCGAGCCGCAGTCCGCCGAGGTCGACCTCGCGCAGGTCCGCACCCTCGAATCGCGCCAGCTTCAGGTGCGCGTTGCGCAGGCTGCCGCCCTCGAACACCGCTTCGCGGAAATCGCAGCCCGACAGGTCGGCTTCCGAGAAGTCGAGCTGTTCGAGCGTCTGCTTGCGGAAAGACATGCCGCGCAGATGCGCATCGACCAGCAGCGAATCCTTGAAGCCGATGCCCAGCGCCGACACTTCGCCGAAGTGCGCGCCGGTGAGCTTCACGCCGGTGAAGAAGGCCGAGGCCATCTTGGCGCGCGCCCACTGGGTGTTGTTCAGGTCGCAGTCCTGGAAGCGCGCGTTCGTCAGGTCGGCGAGGCCGAAGTCGGCCTGGCGCGAGCGGCATCCGGCCCAGCGGGTGTCCGCCAGCAGTGCGCGTTCGAACGAAGCCTCGGCAAAGTTGCAGAGCGTGAACTGCGCGCCGCGCAGGTCGAGGCGCGACAGGTCGGCCCTGTCGAAATCGCAGCGCTCGAAATGCAGCGGCTCGGCGCCCTTGCGCTCCTGCAGGCAGGCCAGCAGGTCGGGGCGCGACCAGGTCTGGTCTGAAATCACGTGGGTCATTCGGGGCGGGAGTCGGTCAGGGCGCGCAGTTCTTCGGGACTGAAGCCGGCCCGGCCGCGTGCCTCGAGATTGAAAGGCGGCTTGTGGCGCGGTGCGTCGTAGCGCGCGACCAAGGCTGGGTAGGTGGCCTCGGGGTCGATGCCGGCGCGCTCGCACAGCCAGCGGTACCAGTGGTTGCCGATGGCCACATGGCCCACTTCGTCGCGCAGGATGATGTCCAGGATCTCGACTGCCCGCAGCGCATCGGGCGTGTTCACCCGCTTGAGCTTGGCCTGGATCAGCGGCGTGGCGTCCAGCCCGCGCGCTTCCAGCGTGCGCGGCACCAGCGCCATGCGGCCGAGCACGTCGTCCTTGGTCTTCTCGCACATGTTCCAGAGGCCGTCATGGCCCGGAAAGTCGCCGTAGCGCCAGCCCATGTCCTGCAGATGCGTGTGCAGCAGCGTGAAGTGCAGCGCCTCTTCGTCGGCCACGCGCAGCCAGTCGCGGTAGTAGGCCTCGGGCATGCCGTCGTAGCGCCACACGGCGTCGAGCGCGAGGTTGATCGCGTTGAACTCGATGTGGCAGATCGAATGGATCAGCGCGGCCCGGCCATCGGGCGTGAACGGCGAGCGCTTCTGCACGGCGGTGGCGGCCACGCGCACTGGCTTGTCGGGGCGGCCGGGCACGCCGGTGTCGTCGCCGGGCGTGCGGATCGGGTCGGTTGCTATGGAATCAGTAGCGCCGTGCAGAGAAATGGCGCGCGTTGCAGCCACCTTCTGTTCAGGATCGGTCAGTCGCAGCGCGGCCAGCGCGCTCAATCGGGGGTGCATCCCTACAATTCTAGTTTTGCCCCCGGAGACAACCACGATGGCGATTTATGAATTGGACGGCGTTGCACCGACCCTCGGCGAAGGCGCATGGGTGGCCGACAGCGCCCAGGTCATGGGCAACGTCAAGCTGGCCGACAACGCGAGCGTGTGGTTCGGCGCCGTGCTTCGCGGCGACACCGAGACGCTGACCATCGGACGCAACAGCAACATCCAGGACCTGTCGGTGCTGCATGCCGACATCGGCTGCCCGCTGACCATCGGCGACAACGTCACCGTGGGCCACCAGGTGATGCTGCACGGCTGCACCATCGGCGACAACTCGCTGATCGGCATCCAGGCCGTGGTCTTGAATAACGCGAAGATCGGCCGCAATTCGATCGTTGGCGCCGGCAGCGTCGTGACCGAGGGCAAGGAGTTTCCGGACAACTCGCTCATCATCGGCTCGCCGGCCAAGGTGGTGCGCACCCTCGATGACGCCGCGGCCGCCCGGCTGCGCCAGAGCGCAGAGCACTATGTCGAGAATGCCCATCGCTTCGC
The DNA here is from genome assembly GCF_977011995.1 of Variovorax durovernensis. Classification (NCBI taxonomy): domain Bacteria; kingdom Pseudomonadati; phylum Pseudomonadota; class Betaproteobacteria; order Burkholderiales; family Comamonadaceae; genus Variovorax; species Variovorax durovernensis. The sequence goes on from NZ_CDRNCW010000001.1 coordinate 2,244,806, forward strand.
GAAGGGCCTGAAAAAGATCGCCTGACCGGTTCGGTTGCAGGCACACAGAGAAAGAAAACGTTTTGAGCGAGCTGCACAAATTCCTGTTCGATGGCCTGCCGGTGCGCGGCATGATCGTGCGCCTGACAGATGCGTGGCAGGAGATCCTTGCGCGGCGCGCCTCCAACACCGCCACCGGCGCCTATCCGTCGCCCGTGGCCGAACTGCTCGGCGAAATGACGGCTGCCGCCACGCTGATGCAGGCCAACATCAAGTTCAACGGCGCGCTGATCCTGCAGATCTTCGGCGACGGCCCGGTCAAGGTGGCCGTGGCCGAGGCCAAGCCCGACCTGAGCCTGCGCGCCACCGCCAAGGTGATCGGCGACCTGCCGGCCGACGCCCGGCTGCCCGACATGGTCAACGTGAACAACAAGGGCCGCTGCGCCATCACGCTCGACCCCAAGGACAAGCTGCCGGGCACGACGCCCTACCAGGGCGTGGTGCCGCTGTTCGACGACAACGGCGAGAAGCTCGGCAAGCTCAGCGACGTGCTGCAGCACTACATGCTGCAGAGCGAGCAGCTCGACACCACGCTGGTGCTCGCGGCCGACGACAAGGTGGCCGCCGGCCTGCTGATCCAGCGCCTGCCCGTGAAGGGCGAGGGCAACCTCGAAGGCACCTCGCGCAAGGACCACGACCAGGCCAACGAAGACCAGATCGGCCTGAACGAGGACTACAACCGCATCTCGATCCTCGCGTCCAGCCTGACCCGCGACGAACTGCTCACGCTCGACGTCGAGACCATTCTTCGCCGCCTGTTCTGGGAAGAGAAGCTGCTGCGCTTCGAGCCGCAGGCCGGCCTGCTGGGCCCGCACTTCGCATGCACCTGCGGGCGCGAGCGCGTGGCGCAGATGATCCGCGGGCTGGGTGTGGAGGAAGCCGAGAGCATCCTCGCCGAGCGCGGCGACATCGAGGTGGGCTGCGACTTCTGCGGCAAGCAGTACCGCTTCGACGCGGTCGACACCGCGCAGATCTTCAGGCCGCCGACGGACCAGATTCCGGGCAGCCCGGTCGTCCAGTAAGCGGCCTGTCGAGGCGCGAGCGCCGGCTCAGCGCGCTTCGCTGCTGTCGAAGTCGCCGAACGAGATGTCCGGCGCGCTCGTGTTGTGCTTCGACGGCAGGCTGCGGCCGAAGCGCACCTGCGTGGCCTGCAGGCTCTTCACGTCGGGCAGCGGCAGCACCTGCTGCGCGGCTTGCGGCGCGGCCTGCCAGCGCACTTCGCTCACGTCGGCGTTGTCCGGCGTCACATACATCGAGCGCAGTACCGCGAAGGGCTGCGCATTCACCGTCGGCTTCGACAGCGTGACGTCGAGCGCGGTGCGCGTGCGGCTTATTTCATCGACACGCGCCACCGCGCTGCCGCCGTTCGCGAAGCGCACGTGGATTGCCAGCGGCTTCGGCACGATGCGGATCGACGCGATGCTCACCACCGGCCGCGCGGCCGCCTCCACCGGTCCGAGCAGGAACGACGACCCGTACACGCCGTCGCCGAAGCGTGGGTCCGGCAGCGGCTTGAGCCGCCAGTAGCCGTCCGACGGGTAGAGCACGATGGCCTCGAGCGCCTTGCCGTTTTCCTTCCTGAACACCTGCAGCAGATGGAAGCCGCGGTCGCTGCGCTTGCCCACGGTCACGGGCACGCTCTGCGGGCGCCAGAAGGTCGGCAGCGTCATGCCGACGATGCGCCACTCGGCGTTGTCCAGCAGTACCACGGTGCGCTTCTTGAAGCGGTGCGCGGGGTCGGTGGGGTGGGCGCCGCCGTCGAAGTTGCAGCCCGAGAAGTCGGGCGCGGTGACGTCGTTGCCGATCTTGTCGAGGTAGTCGGGCTGCAGCGCCTCGATGCGCATGTGGCGGATGCCGTCGCCGCGCAGGGTGAGGGAGACGTTGTCTTCCTCGGCGCAGGCGGTGGTGGTGGTGCCGTTCTCTATGGTGGCCGCGACGGGGGCGGCAGCGGCAGGGCCGGCGGCCAGCAGCAGGGCGATGAATGTGGTGGCAGGGGCGAGGCGCGCGGCTGTCGAAAGGGGCATCGGGTCTCCGGTGAAGGGGATGGTGCGCGCCGCTCGCTTATTCGCGGCGCGCGATCAGGTCGCTGAAGAGCTTATGTTCGCATTCCGGGTCGGAGCATTTCTCGCAAGGCCATGACCACGAGGCGGGCTTGGATTCGAGCCGGCCGCGTGCGCGGGTGCGGCCTTCGTTGCCCGCGATCGAGTTGATCGCGTTCCAGGCGTTGGCAAGGCGTTCGCCGCCGCTGCCATGCACCACGGCGAACGAGAGCCTGGCGCCGATGAGCGCGGCGCGCACCAGCGTGTCGGTCGGCTGCTGCGCATGCGGGCCGTCGCGCATGTCGTCGGCCACCCAGGGCAGGTCGAGCGCGGTGAGCAGCGTGATGGCGTACCGCCGCTGCGCGGCCAGGGCACCTTCGTAGAGCGAGGTGTCGGCGAACAGCTGCTCGCTGTAGACCGCCGTCATGAGCGCGGTGGTATCGGCCACCACCACGCCCGAGGCGGCGGCAACGCCGATGCGGCGGGTCTGCTCGTCGGCAATGGCCTGCTGCTCGTCGGGGCGCGGCGTGCGGCGTTCGCGCTCGCACCATTCGCGCAGGTACTCGCCCACGAGCGTCACCGGCGTGCCGCGGTCCTGCAGGCGTTGCGCGATGGCGCGCGCCAGCTCGGTCTTGCCGGTGCTTTCGGCGCCCAGCAGCGCGATGACGCAGCCGGTCGGCAGGGTGGGCGTCATGCGCGTGCCGCCTGTGGCAGGCGCTGCCGCCATGCCAGGTAGCCGGCCACGCTGAGCACAGCGAACACCGCATACAGCCCGACCGTGAGCCACAGGCCCTTGTGAATGAACAGGCCCACGCTGACCACGTTCACCGCCAGCCAGATCAGCCAGTTCTCGATGAACTTGCGCCCGAGCAGGAACTGCCCGACCAGGCTCAGCCCGGTGGCGAAGCCGTCCCACCAGGGCACGTCGGTGTCGGTGAAGCGGCGCAGGAAGAGGGCGACGGCCGGCCACGCCAATGCGCAGGCGGCCAGAGTGAGGGCAATGCCACGCGGCGAAAGCCGGCCGACATGCAAGGCGCTCCCGTCGGCCCGGTGGCCGCGTAGCCACTGGGCCCAGCCCCACAGGGCGACGAAAGCGAAGAAGACCTGGAGCGAGGCGTCGCCGTAGATGCGCGCCTTGGCGAAGACGGCCACATAAAGCAGCGAACTGACGATGGCCAGCGGCCATCCCCAGTGAATCTCGCGCATGTTGCAGCCGACCATGGCGAGCGCCAGGAGCGCGGCAACAAGCTCGAGCCAGCTGACGGGAGAGCCCCAGAGCAGAAAAGCGGGGGCCGAGAGAAGCTCGAGAATCAAGTTCACCCCCAGGCTACGCGCACTTCGTGTCGCTTCGCCAACCCCCTGCCGGGGGCAATACCAGCGGCCCGGCAAAGCCGGTTCCGCGGTATTTCGCGCTCATGCAAAAAACTGTGCTGAATCAAGATGCCAAGGACTCGTCCGACAGGCTGCCGCTGCCTGGGCTGAGGGCGCAGTCTTTTCGTGAGACACCGCGGAACCGGCTTTGCCGGGCCGCCTGTGTCGCCCCCTGGAAGGGGGTTGGCGAAGCGACACGAAGTGCGCGAAGACTGGGGGTCATCCTAGTGCGCGATTTGTACGAACACTTCGTTCGGCTTCACCATGCCGAGTTCCGCCCGCGCGCGTTCCTCGACCATCTCTAGGCCTTCCTTGAGGTCGTTGACCTCCGAGGTCAGGCGCTCGTTGTTCAGCGTGGCCTTGGCGTTGGCTTCCTTCTGGTCGGCCAGCTTGGTCCGCAGCTGCGCCACGTCGCGCACGCTGCCGCGCCCGTTCCACAGCTGCCACTGCAGGACGCCCAGCAGAAGCAGCAGGATGATCGGTGGAACGAAGCGGGCGCGCATGCGCGAGGCCTCCGGTGCGTTACTTCAGGTTGTAGAACGCGCCGCGGCCCGGGTACACGGCGATGTCGCCGAGGTCTTCTTCGATGCGCAGCAGCTGGTTGTACTTGGCGATGCGGTCCGAGCGCGACAGCGAGCCGGTCTTGATCTGGCCGGCATTGGTGCCCACCGCGATGTCGGCGATGGTGCTGTCTTCGGTTTCGCCCGAGCGGTGCGAGATCACGGCCGTGTAGCCCGCGCGCTTGGCCATTTCGATGGCAGCGAAGGTCTCGGTCAGCGTGCCGATCTGGTTGATCTTGATGAGGATCGAGTTGGCGATGCCCTTGTCGATGCCCTCTTGCAGGATCTTGGTGTTGGTGACGAACAGGTCGTCGCCCACCAGCTGCACACGCTTGCCCAGGCGCTCGGTCAGGTGCTTCCAGCCGTCCCAGTCGCCTTCGTGCATGCCGTCTTCGATGCTGATGATCGGGTACTTGTCGACCCAGGTCGCGAGCATGTCGGTCCAGCTTTCGGACGTGAGCGAGAGGTTTTCGCCCGACAGCACGTACTTGCCGTCCTTGTAGAACTCGCTGGCCGCGCAATCGAGGCCCAGGGCGATCTGCTCGCCTGCGGTGTAGCCTGCCTTGTCGATGGCTTCCAGGATCAGCTGGATGGCCGCTTCATGGCTCTCGACGCTGGGGGCGAAGCCGCCTTCGTCGCCGACCGCCGTGCTGATGCCGCGGTCGCCCAGGATCTTCTTGAGCGCATGGAACACTTCGGCGCCGTAGCGCACGGCCTCGCGGAAGCTCTTGGCGCCCACGGGGATGATCATGAACTCCTGCAGGTCGAGGCTGTTGTTGGCGTGCGCGCCGCCGTTGATGACGTTCATCATCGGCACCGGCAGCTGCATGCCGCCCATGCCGCCGAAGTAGCGGTACAGCGGCAGGCCGGACTCTTCGGCCGCGGCGCGGGCCACGGCCATCGACACGGCGAGCGTGGCGTTGGCGCCCAGGCGGCCCTTGTTGTCGGTGCCGTCGAGGTCGATCATCGTGCGATCGAGGAAGGCCTGTTCGCTGGCGTCCAGGCCGAGCACGGCTTCCGAGATCTCGGTGTTGATGTTCTCCACGGCCTTGAGCACGCCCTTGCCCAGGTAGCGGCTCTTGTCGCCGTCACGCAGCTCGATGGCTTCGCGCGAACCGGTCGACGCGCCCGAGGGCACGGCCGCACGGCCCATGGTGCCCGACTCCAGCAGCACGTCGCATTCGACGGTGGGGTTGCCTCGGCTGTCGAGAATTTCGCGGCCGACGATGTCAACGATTGCACTCATCTTTTGTCTTTCTCTTTCGGTTCTCTTTGGCGGATGAATAAATGGGGCAGGGGGCTCAGAGGCCCTCGACGGCGATCATGTTCATGATCGCGGCGCCGGCACGCGCTTCGCGGGCCTTGAGGTATTCGGGCGTGTCGTAGAAGGCCTTGGCCTTCTCGAAGCTGGCGAACTTGAGGATCACGATGCGCGTGGGCTTCCAGTTGCCTTCCAGCGGCTGGACCTGGCCGCCGCGCACGCACACTTCGGCGCCGTGCGCCTGCATGGCGGCGCTCGACCACTTCTTGTATTCCTCGTACTGCGTCGGGTTGGTCACTTCGACGTGGGCGATGACGTATCCGCTGCTCATGCGACGGCCTTCAGTGCCTTGTTGGTGCTGCCCGCGCCCTTTTCCTTGTGTTCGAGCGCCGCCTTGATGAAGGCGTTGAACAGCGGATGGCCGCCCCACGGGGTCGACTTGAACTCGGGGTGGAACTGCACGCCCATGAACCAGGGGTGCACGTCCTGCGGCAGCTCGACGATCTCGGTCAGGTGCTCGCGCTGCGTGAGCGCCGAGATCACGAGGCCGGCCTTGCGCAGCTCGTCTAGGTAGTTGACGTTGGCTTCGTAGCGGTGGCGATGGCGCTCGGTGACCACGTCGCCGTAGATGCTGTGGGCCAGCGTGCCGGGCGAGACGTCGGAGCTCTGCGCGCCCAGGCGCATGGTGCCGCCGAGGTCGGATTTCTCGTCGCGCGTCTTCACGGTGCCGTCGGCGTCCTTCCACTCGGTGATCAGCGCGATCACGGGGGTGGGCGTCTCGGGGTCGAACTCGGTGCTGTTGGCGTTCTTCAGGCCGGCCACGTGGCGGGCGTATTCGATGGTGGCGACCTGCATGCCCAGGCAGATGCCGAGGTAGGGCACCTTGCCTTCGCGGGCGAAGCGGGCAGCCGAGATCTTGCCTTCCACGCCGCGCTGGCCGAAGCCGCCGGGCACCAGGATGGCGTCGTACTTGGCCAGGCGCGACACGTCCTGCGCGTTGATCGTCTCGGAGTCGATGTAGTCGATCTTCACGCGGGCATGGTTCTTCATGCCGGCGTGGCGCAGGGCTTCGTTCAGCGACTTGTAGCTGTCCGACAGGTCGACGTACTTGCCGACCATGGCAATCGACACTTCCTTTTGCGGATGCTCGACCTCGTAGACCAGGTCGTCCCAGCGCTGCAGCTTGGCGGGCGGGGTGTTGATGCGAAGCTTGTCGCAGATCAGGCCGTCCAGGCCCTGCTCGTGCAGCATGCGGGGCACCTTGTAGATGGTGTCCACGTCCCACATCGAGATGACGCCCCATTCGGGCACGTTCGAGAACAGCGAGATCTTGGCGCGCTCGTCGTCGGGGATCGGGCGATCGGCGCGGCACAGCAGGGCGTCGGCCTGGATGCCGATTTCGCGCAGCTTCTGCGCGGTGTGCTGCGTGGGCTTGGTCTTGAGTTCGCCGGCGGCGGCGATCCAGGGCACGTAGCTCAGGTGCACGAAGGCCGAGTTGTTCGGGCCCATGCGCAGGCTCATCTGGCGCACGGCCTCGAGGAAGGGCAGCGATTCGATGTCGCCCACGGTGCCGCCGATTTCGACGATGGCCACGTCCACCTCGTGCGCCGTGCCGATGCCGGCGCCGCGCTTGATGTATTCCTGGATTTCGTTGGTGATGTGCGGAATCACCTGCACCGTCTTGCCGAGGTAGTCGCCGCGGCGCTCTTTTTCGAGCACGGTCTTGTAGATCTGGCCGGTCGTGAAGTTGTTGGCCTTGCGCATCCGCGTGTTGATGAAGCGCTCGTAGTGGCCGAGGTCGAGGTCGGTCTCTGCGCCGTCATCGGTGACGAACACTTCACCATGCTGGAAGGGCGACATCGTGCCGGGGTCGACATTGATGTACGGATCGAGCTTGATGAGGGTGACTTGGAGGCCGCGCGATTCGAGGATCGCGGCGAGCGAGGCGGAGGCGATTCCCTTGCCAAGGGAAGATACGACACCACCGGTGACGAAGACAAATTTGGTCATGCCAGTTCCGGACTTTGCAATCCGGGCAGTGGGAAATTGCGATTATAGGTGTGCCCTTCGCGGCACCTTTCGTGAAGGGCATCTTTCGTGGGGGCCGCCGCGCACGGCCACCCGAAGCGGCCGGCCCGCCCCCGGTTGGGGGGAGGCGAAGACACGAAGTGCGAAGCCTGGGGGTGAGCAACAATACAGCCCATGCAAGATCTCGCCGGCAAACACATCGTCCTGGGCCTCACCGGAGGCATCGCCTGCTACAAATCGGCCGAGCTGTGCCGGCTGTTCGTCAAGGCGGGCGCGACCGTCCAGGTCGTGATGACCGAAGCGGCCGAGCAGTTCATCACGCCGGTGACCATGCAGGCGCTCTCGGGGCGCACGGTCTACACCTCGCAATGGGACACCCGCGAGCCCAACAACATGCCGCACATCAACCTGAGTCGCGAGGCCGATGCGATCGTGCTGGCGCCCTGCAGCGCCGACTTCATCGCGCGGCTGGTGCAGGGCCGCTCCGACGACCTGCTGAGCCTGATGTGCCTGGCCCGCCCCATGGACCGCATTCCGCTGCTGATCGCGCCGGCCATGAACCGCGAGATGTGGGGTCATCCGGCCACGCAGCGCAACCTGATGCAGGTGGCGGCCGACGGCGCCACGGTGCTGGGCGTGGGCAACGGCTGGCAGGCCTGCGGCGAAACCGGCGACGGGCGCATGCTCGAGCCCGCTCAGTTGCTCGAGGACATCACGGCTTTTTTCAGCCCCAAGCTGCTGGCGGGGCAGAAGGTGCTGGTCACGGCGGGGCCGACCTTCGAGTCGCTCGACCCGATCCGTGGCATCACCAACCATTCGTCCGGCAAGATGGGTTTTGCCATTGCCCGCGCGGCCCGCGAAGCGGGCGCCGAGGTCACGCTGGTGGCCGGACCGGTCCACCTGCCCACGCCGCGCGGCGTCACGCGCGTCGACGTACTGTCGGCGCAGGACATGCTCGAAGCCACCACCCGCGCTGCGGAGTTTGCTAGTGTTTTCATAGCAACAGCCGCCGTGGCCGATTGGCGCCCGGCCACGCAGAGCGACCAGAAGATCAAGAAAGACGGCAGCGGCAAGACCCCGGTGCTGGAGTTCGTCGAGAACGCCGACATCCTGCTGACCGTCGCGCGAAGCGAGCGCGCCCAGTCGAAGAAGCTCTTCTGCGTGGGCTTCGCGGCCGAAAGCGAAAACCTCGCGGCCCACGCCAAGGCCAAGCGCGAGCGCAAGGGCATTCCGCTGCTGGTCGGGAACATCGGCCCGCTGACCTTCGGGCAGGACGACAACGCGCTGCTGCTGGTCGACGCCAACGGCGTGCGCGAACTGCCGCGCGCGCCCAAGCTCACGCTGGCCCGCGAACTGATGACCGAAATCGCCGCACGACTTCCCGACTGGAGGGTCTGATGAACCTGAATCCCCAATGGAACACGCCGCCCAATGGCGACTTCGCGCGTTACGTCGAACGGCTGTCGGCCCAGGCCGCATTGCCAAGGCGCGCGCCCAAAGAGGGCGAGCCGGGGCTCGATGTCGGCATGACCCAGCCTCCCGGCCAGCAGGGCCCGGGTGCGCAGAGGGCCCAGGGCCCCGTCACGGCTGCCATGCAACGGCAGCAGCAACAGCAAGAACTGCCCAACGGCGAAGTACCCAAGGCCCAGCCCGATGCGTTCGATCCGAAGGTGCTCAAGGTGATGGGCGCGGTCGGCGCGCTGGTGTTCCTCGTCCTGTGGGCTTCGGGCGTGCCTTTCGGCGTGCTCGTGCTCCTGCTGGGCGTGGCCCTGTGGTTCGGCAAGAAATTGAAGGGCGTGAAGTTCACCCCCGGTGTCGCCAAGTGGCAGCTGCTGCTGGAAGAGGCGAACCGCAAGCAAAGAGAACAGCAACAGAAGCAAGGCAGCAATTAAAAGTGAAAGTAGACGTCCGTATCCTCGATCCGCGCATGGTGGATCAATTGCCCGCGTATGCCACCCCCGGCAGCGCCGGCCTCGACCTGCGGGCCTGCCTCGATGCCCCCATCACGCTGGAGCCCAACGGCTGGCAGCTGGTGGGCACCGGCATCGCGATCCACCTGGCCGACCCGGCCTACGCGGCGCTGATCCTTCCGCGCTCGGGCCTGGGCCACAAGCACGGCATCGTGCTGGGCAACCTCGTCGGCCTGATCGACAGCGACTACCAGGGCGAACTGAAGATCAGCGCCTGGAACCGCAGCGACACGCCCTTCGTGCTGAACCCGATGGAGCGGCTCGCGCAGCTGGTGATCGTGCCCGTGGTGCAGGCGCAGTTTCGGGTGGTCACAGAATTTGCACCTACGCAACGCGGCGAGGGCGGCTACGGCTCCACGGGCAAACATTGAGCGAACCCTGAGGGGAGCCTGAGTTTCCGGGCGGTAAAGAACGGAACCCGGGCAGCCCCGTTGCCTCGAAGGTTTCAACGTGTGTTTCGCGTCATCGCGGCAACGGCTGCGGCGTTAGACACACGCAGGCGCATTGTTCGTGCGCCGTTCTATCTGAGGAGCCTCTCAACATGAAGATTTCAATGCGCTTCGTTTCCGTTACCGCTTCCGTGCTGGCCGTGGCCACTCTCACGGCGTGCGTGGCGCCAGCGCCTGTCTACCAGACCTCGCGCTACCCCTACCAGGCACCGCCGCAGGCCATCCAGTACCGCGAAGCCTCCTACGTCGAATACGGTCATGTGGCCAACATCGAGGTGCTGCGCAGCGAAACCGCCGGCACCGGCACCTCGGGCGGCGGCGCAGTGGCCGGCGGCGTCATCGGCGGCGTGGTGGGCAACCAGTTCGGGCGCGGCAATGGCCGTGCCGCGGCCACCGCGCTCGGCATCGTGGGCGGCGCCCTGCTGGGCAACAGCATCGAGGCCCAGCAGAACGGCCCCCGTGTATACGAGACCTATCGCGTGTCGGTGCAGACCGACCGTGGCGGCTACCGCGCATTCGACGTGCAGAGCCCCGGCGACCTGCGCATCGGCGACCGCGTGCGCATCGACAACGGCCAGATCTCGCGCATGTGACCCATCCACTCCCCGACTCGTCGGGGCACGAAAAAGCCGGGCAATGCCCGGCTTTTTCTTGGGCGCTATCGGCCGTCGTCAGTGCAGCGTCTCGTTGCCCGGGGCCATCGGCGCGACCTTGAAGAAACCCGTGCCCGCAGTGCCGCGTCCGACTTCTTCTTCCGTTGCCTCGCGCACCGAACGCACCGTGATGTCGAGCCGGATCGCGATGCCGGCCAGCGGATGGTTGCCGTCGAGCACCAGGTGGTCGGGGTAGATCTCGGCCACGGTGTAGATCGTGTCCTTCGGAATGTCGGCGTTCACGCCCTTGGGCAGCGCCGAGCCGTCGAAGGTCATGCCTTCTTCCGTGCCTTCGGGGAAGAGCGAGCGGGGCTCCAGGAAGAGGAGTTGGTCGTCGAAGTCGCCGAAGCCTTGCTCGGGCTCGATCTGCAGTTGCACCCGGGCGCCGGGCTCATGGCCCTGCAGGGCCGCCTCGATCACGTCGAAGAGATCGTCGCCGCCCACCATGAATTCCACCGGCTCTTCGAGCACGTCCAGCACGTCGCCGAGCGTGTCTTTCATCGTCCAGGTCAAGCCGACCACGCATTGTTCAGAGATTTCCATTGCAGAGCCATTGCGGCCGATCCAGCGGCCGCGCTTAAGTTGTTGATATTCAAGCCGTATCGCCGCTCGGACCACATTTCTCCAATGAAACGATGCTTCGACAAGCGCAAAAGGCGATGGTACGGACACTCACTGGCACTTCACTACATTCGATGCCTGAGCGTAGGTTTTTGCGCAGAACCTACGCTAGACTTTATCCATGTTCGATGCCCGTGAAGCAAAGAGTCTAAAGCCCGACGAGCACCTTGGCATCGAAGGGTGCCCAGGCCTGCGGTTGCAATGCACCACACAGGGGCGTTCGTGGACGTACCGCTGGAAGTCTCCCGAGACTGGGGGTATGCGGCAAAAGAAGATCGGCAACTGGCCTGCCATGTCTGCGCCGGCCGCCATCGCGGCATGGGAAAAGCTTCGTGAAGTCCGAATGGGAGGGACGGATCCCGTCACGAGGGCGGTCCGTGTCGAGACTGTCGAAGAGGTCTGCGATTTCTACGTTTCCGGGCACATCGCTGAAAGTCGCAAGGTTCGCGGCAGGGAAGCCGTCAGCCGCATGTTTAAACAGATGCTGGGCGATGTGGCAACCATCCCGGCCAATCAACTGACCCGGGCTCAAGCGTTCGACGTACTGCACGCGCAGCGCAAAACACCCACTCAAGCCCAGAAACTGCGATCCGAGCTTGGCGCTGCCTGGGAGTATGCGATGGATGCAGGTCGTTTGCCGCAAGACACGCCTAACTGGTGGCGGCAACTGATGAGAGGGAAACTGCGATCTGTTGGTCGATTAGTTGCTGGTCGCCGCGTCACGACGAAGCGCTTCCTAAGCGCCGACGAGTTGGGGAAACTCGTGCAGTGGCTTCCAAACTTCAGCGAGATGGTCCAGGACGTGCTGACCTTGTATTTGTGGACTGGCACTCGCGGGTCAGAGATCGTGGCCATGGAGGCGCATGAGATCCAGGAAGAAGCCACGGGCCTCTGGTGGACGATTCCCAAGGTGAAGACCAAGAACGCCAGACATCCCCAAGCCACCGACCTACGTGTTCCCTTGATCGGGAGGGCGGCCAAGATTGTGCAAAAAAGGATAGTCAGTGCGCCGGCCTCTGGATATTTGTTCGCGGCCGAAACAGAGGAGGGGGGGACGCACACCGCGCAGCAGGCGATTGGTGCTGCGGTGAACTACGTTCAGCCCTACTGCCAGACTGCGAAGCGTCACGTACGGGAGCGGTTGCCGGTGACGCACTGGGCTCCGCACGATCTACGGCGTTCCACTAGAACGCTCCTTGCCTCAATGGGCTGTCCTCCCGAGGTTGCTGAAGCGGTGCTTGGTCACCTGCCCAAGGGCATCGAGGGAACGTACAACCGCCATACGTATGATTTGGAGCGACTGGCTTGGCTTACTCGCCTGGATGAGAAGCTTGAAGCGCTCGTCGGCGCCCACAGTTCTTAGGTGGCAGGATCTCTGATACCGGCCGCGACTCCAGCCATGCATCTAGTTCACTCACCAGCCAGGCTACCCGACGCTCGGAAAGTTGCCTCGGCTTCGGGATTGATCCGCCGCGTACCAGAGCCTGCAGGCCGGACTCACTAAGCCCGATGTACGCAGCGGCGGCTGACAGCATCAGAGCTGCCGGTCTTATGTGCTGCCGCTCGTCGTCATTGCTTGATCGACGGGTGTTTGGATGGAGGGCACGCTTCGGTAGGACGACGCTCATGGACACTGAATATGCGCGACTTGCGGCTGAGCCTGTGCATGAAACTGCGGGGATTTGGTACGGCTTTCAGATGACGACGAGCGAGAGATTTTCAGCGTTCTCCGAGGACCAGTCCAGGCTGGCGCAGTCGCTCTCGTTGCAACGGCTCGTTTGCCTCGTTGAGCTCGATGCCGATGAAGTCGCGGCCAAGCTGTTGTGAGACTTGGCCGGTGGTACCGCTCCCGAAGAACGGATCCAGCACGACTCCGCCGGCAGGAGCACCAGCCAGGATGCATGGCTCGATCAGAGCGGGAGGGAATGTCGCGAAGTGAGCGCCCTTGTAGGGTGCTGTCGGAACCGTCCAGACGCTGCGCCTGTTCCTGGTTGGGTGCTCCACATCGCGCACCGGAAAACCACCGCTCTTGTCGCGCTGCGGGGAGCCGAGGTAGGCACCGCTCGCGGCTTGCTCGCCGCGGCCCAGGATCCGGGCACGTCGAATGTCAGCCAAGCTCGACACCGCGGGCTCCTCGATCGCTTTCATGTCGCAGTAGTAGCTCGCCGATTTCGAGAGCAGGAAGATGTACTCGTGTGCCTTGGTGCAGCGGTCGTCGACGCTCTCGGGCATCGGATTTGGTTTCGACCAAACAATGTCTTGGCGCAGGTACCAACCATCGTCCTGGAGCGCAAACGCCACCCGCCAAGGTATGCCGATCAAGTCTTTCGCCTTCAGTCCTGTTTTCGTTTTCGCATGGACCGGCATGTTGTCGTTGCGGCTTTGCTTTGGCCAACGATCTTCGTCCCGCGCACCACACCCTCCGCCCGCGTAGCTATCGCCGAGGTTGAGCCAGAGCGTCCCGTCGTCGCGCATCAGTCGCCGCACCTCGCGGAATACCTCGACCAGCTTGGCAACGAACTCCGCCGGCGTTTCCTCGAGCCCGATCTGACCAGCATGCCCATAGTCGCGAAGGCCGAAGTACGGCGGCGACGTGACACAGGTTTGCACAATGCCGGCTGGCATTCCGCGCATCGTCTCGATGCGGTCGCCAAAATGGCAGCGGTTGAGCCAGTGTGTTGCCCTCGCGGCGGTCGAAGCGGTTTTCACGCGGGCTCCAAAAGCAGCGCCGGCTGCCGCAGCCGCCTGGCTTGCAGAGGCTCGCACCCCGGGTCCAGCTCGCAGCCAATGAATGAGCGCCCGAAATTCTGAGCCACTTCGGCCGTGGTGCCGCTCCCGAGGAACGGGTCGAGAACAACGCCACCGACCGGAGCTCCAGCGAGCACGCAGGGCTCGATCAACTCGGCGGGATAGGTCGCGAGATGTGCGCCCTCGTAAGGCCGTGTCGCCACGCTCCAGACGCTGCGCTTGTTGCGGGTCAGCGCGTCGCTGCCGACCGTCTTCATTTCGCGGCCGGGTCGATTGACTGGAACAGTGCCACCCTTGGAGAAATGGCCTTGCCCGCGCAAAGCGTTCTTGCCGCCCCGAGCCCGAACGGTAGGTGCTGGCTCGGCCTCGGCCTCGGCCTCGGCCGCGACCGGTTCGAAGCTCGCCTGATTGGGAATGACCTGGCCCGATGGTCGCGCGAGCGAGCTCTGCGCAACGGGCTCCCTCATCGCCTCCTGGTCGAAGTAGTAGGTCGTTCCCTTTGACAACAGAAAAATGAACTCGTGTGCGTTGGTGCAGCGGTCCGTCGCCTTTTCCGGCATCGCATTGGGCTTGTCCCACACAATGCACTGTCTCAGCACCCAGCCATCGTCCTGCAGTGCCAGGGCCACGCGCCAGGGAATCCCCAGCAGCTGCTTGTTGTTCTTGCCATAGCTGTCGCCGAGGTTGAGCCACAGCGTGCCGTCGTCGCGCAGCACGCGATGCACCTCGCGGAACACGGCGACCATTTTGGCGACGTATTCGGCCGGCGTGGCCTCCAGGCCGATCTGTCCGGGGTGGCCGTAGTCGCGCTGGGCGTAGTAGGGCGGTGACGTGATGCATGTGTTGGCGATGCCGGACGGCATCCGGCGCATCGTCTCGACGCAATCGCCGAAATGGCAGCGATCAAGCCAGGGGTGCATGGGGAATTCCTCGAAGTCTTGCCCCCGCGGACCGCGTGGGTTCCACTCAAAATGCCATGCGCACCGCGTTCGGCAAGTGCGATTGCGGCCGATCCCTCGGGTCCATTGGGTGCCGTGATTCACATGTCAGAGGCATGCCACCATCGGCACCGGGCGCATGTCGGCGCCGTGCTGGTCCGTCGCGACGGCAAGCACGACCGGCCGGCCCACGGTCGGAGGGACCACCGGCTCGCCGCAGGCCGGACACACGCTGCCAACCACCTGGGCGGCATCCACGACAAGGCGGCGATGCGGTGCGAGCGGCAGGGAGAGGGACTCGGCGGCGGTGTTCATGCTTTCGCGCACATGTGCTGCGACGGCCGTGCGGGGTGAGCGGATGGCCAGTGGACCGCCGGTGACCCAGCACGGCGATTCCATAACGTGTGTCGCAAGTTCCAGCGAATCGGCCGCCCCCAATGCCTGGCGTGCGACCCGCGCCGCGTCGCCGCTGGAATCTTGCGCGATGAGTGCGGCCGTGCCGGCGAGGTACTGCCGAGCCAGGCTGACCTGACCGCACGAGCATTCGCAGCGGTGCAGCCCAACCATCAGCGGGCCCAGCAGCACCATCAGCCAGGGCTGGGTCCGCACGCTTTCGAAGGGGGTCCCGGCCAAATCCCCGGCCGTCAGTGTGAGGCGTTGCGTTGTGATCGTCATCTTCAGACCCCAAGCGGCCAAATTTGGCCGCTTGCCACCTTCCCACCAAAAAAAAAGCAGCCCGCCAAGGCGGGCTGAAGGCCCCCGCAGGGGCACAGGGAGGAGACTGCGGAATTCAATGTAGTCCGGTCGGCCGCGCGGATCCGTCGCAATGAAGTGGAAATCAGCCGGTGTTTCGCCGGTGAAATCAGGCCAGAGCTCGGCTCAATGGCAGCATGCGATATCCGACATGGCGCCAGTCTTGCGCCGCCGTACTGATCGCGGCGGCCTGTGCGACAAGCCACGCCTACTGCTTCAACGAAGCCGCCCAGCGCTACGGCGTGGAGGCAGATCTGCTGCGCGCCATTGCAGCCCAGGAGTCCGAGGGGCGCCCGGACACGAGCGTCGTCAACTCGAACGGGTCGGTGGACCGGGGACTGATGGGCATCAATTCGGTGCATTTGTCTGATCTCAGCCGGTTCGGCATCACCGCGCGAGCGCTGTACGACCCCTGCACGAACGTCATGGCGGGGGCATGGCTGCTCAAAAAGAAGATCCTCAAATACGGCTACACGTGGGCGGCCGTCGGCGCCTACCACTCGGAGACACCCAATCGGGGTGTCAACTACCAGTTGCTGATTTACCGGCGCTGGAGGGGAATTGCCAAACGGCCACAGTCCGCACAGGTTCAGGTGCCGCCGGCGGCGTCCAGCAGCGACTGAGGGCCTGCTGTCGGCCCGCGAAACCTTCGATCAGGCCGCGCCAGCGCTCGCCTCATCGGCTTGCGCCGCCTCGGGCAGGCCGGACAGGATCTGCTCGATCTTCTCGCGCACGGTGTCCGGCACCTGTATCCAGGCCGGATCGCTGCGCAGTTCGCCGACCGCCGCGAACAGGGGCGCAGACTGCTTCTTGATGTAGCTCGCCCGAACGTGGCCCGGCAGGTGCTTGGCGCTCGCGCGCTCCTTGCCGCCCTCGCTGGCGTTCTCCAATGCCTTGGCCAACACGCCTCGCGCCTTGTCGGCGTGCTTCTTCATCGTCGAGACCGCCAGCGAAACCGACAGCTTGCCCGATTGCACCCATTCCCGAATCTGCGTCGGGGCGCCCGCGATCGTCAGCAGGTCATCGACGTAGGTGGTGGTGACCGACAGCACCTTGGCGATGTAGGCCGTATCGCGCCCGAACCCAGTCAGCCGTTTGGCGATGATCGACAACTCGTACGGAGTGAACGGCTTGCCGTTGTTGCCCTTGACCAGCGCGACCGTCAGATCCTCCATGGTGGTCGAGCGGTCCTTGACCGCGACGGGAAGAGTCTCTAGTGATGCGCCGAGCTCGATCGCGCGGTGGGCCGCTGCAAGGCGGGTCGAGCCCTCGGTCACGTAGATGACCTGCTCGCCTGACTCGTTGGCAACGTAGCCGGCCAGCGGCTTGTCCTGGTAGAAGCCGTGCTCGAGGATCGACTGGGCGGTCTCCTCGACATGGGCCTCGTAGGCCGCATCGTGGATGCGAGGGTTGAAGCCCGGCAGCACCTTGATCTCGCGGATCGGCACTTGCCACAGGTCGCGTGACTTCGCTGTCGCCGCGGACATGGCGGCCTTCACGTTGCCCGAAGTCAGTTCGGTATCGAATTTCTGGATCGCCTTGTCGTTGAACGCACTCATGTTGGTCCTGAAAAGAAAAGGAGGTTGGAGGGACGCCCGCGCCGGGCTGAAATCAAGATAGCGCCGCGTTTCTCGCGCGCAACTCGAAAAGTCGGCGCGCGGGCCGTGCGTTTCGCTGAATGCAGCGGGGAATCTCACGGCTTTCGGGAATCCCGATTCCAGGCCGCCGCCGCACAATTGCGCCTACCGCTTCATGCGGCACGACAGTCCCACCGACGGCACCTGGCGCAACGCCGGCAGCCGAACGCGCACTTGAGCCCGGCTCGCGCCTCGCCGCATGGCGGCTCCCGGCTCCCTATGGGCAGTGCGACGCCCTCAGGTACTTTCAACTCCGATCTCCGGCGATTTCAGCCTGCGACCTCCACCGGTCTCAGCCTCAAGCCGCAAGGGCTGCATGTCTTTCAACAACCCATCCGCATGGAAGGACAAGACATGAACTTCAACCTCAATGACATGTGGCGGCGCATTCGCTGCTACGCCAGCCTGCGTTGCATGCCCCAGGGTCAGGCGGTCCCGGACCGCATCGACGTGGGCTACTGCCTGGACAACTCCAGTGTGGAGGTCCCGCAGTGACGGTGCTATTCGACCTCGCTCGATCGGTGGTCGATGCCTGGGAGAAAGGTGACCTCGCCGGCGCCGTCTGCGCGCTGGACGGTCATCTTTCTGAGCTCGATGCCAACCGCGAATCGCACGAAGAGACGATCGAAGCGGCCCGGCGTTTCTATGCCGACGGATCCGATGACAGTCTGGAGATCGACGACAAGCCGTTCGTCACCTCCGCAGAAAAAGGGGCATGGGTCTCTGCATGGGTCTGGGTGCCCATCGACACCCGAACCCTTGGGCCATACGCTGCGCTGGCCGAGGCTGAATCGGCGGCACTGCTGCAACGGAAGCCCTATGCCTACGCCTGGATCACCAGGATCGGCGAGGCCTTTGCTGTAGTGGTTGCGGATTACCGCGAGCACGAGCCCGAACAGGTCGTCTCCGAATACTCCGAAGAAGGCCTCGCTGCGAAGTCCCCTCCACAGGACGCGAAGGGGGCGTCATGACCGCTCACCTCATCGAAGACGCCATCCGCTACTGCGTCGGCGGAACGATCTACACGGGGCATCAATTGCTGTGGGCGACCTACTGTGCCCACAGCGTTGCGCGAGCCTACGAGATCGCCGACGAGGCGAACGGCGGTGATGGTTCCGTGGATTGGAGCGACATCGACGATGCGCAACGTGAAGCCGCAGACGCGATGGGCGCCGACGCCATGAAGGAGATCGTCAGCGACGCGCGCATCTTCAACGGCCTTGACGGAAACGACGAAGAGGATGGTGTCGACCTCTGCGGCGAAGAGCCGGCAGTGTCGCGGCTTGCCCCGCTCGCCGCGAAGGTCGCGGAGACCGAGATTCAGGACGCGATCGCGGATGTGAACAAGCGCTACAACCCCGGTGAAGATGGCTATGGCCATGCGCTGGTGACCAAGGGAATACAGCTTACGCAAGCGCATGCCAAGGTTTCCGCATCCCAGGCAGGCGATCCGGCCCTGAAGGTCGCTCCTACCGACGCGTCGTCGGCCTATGACCCGAACGGCGGGCAGCCGGGGCAGGCTGACTTCCTGCATGCGCTCGCACTGCTTTGGAAGTCGCGCCGAGAGGTGCAGGAACTCAAGGTCGGGACCGTCAAGCACGCCACCCGCCAGTTCGAGTTTTTCGCCGGCGCTCTGGCCGCGGCCGATGCGCTGGGCCACCCGTACAACCCGATGGTGCTCATTCTGCTGAATGGCGCCGACGCGGTCGAAGTGTTTGCGAAGGTCGACCTGCCGAAAGGTGCGTCGTAGTCCCAGCCAACCCAGCCCCGCACGTCTCGCGACGTGTGGCCTGCGAGCGCATTCCATGCAGTGCGCTGGCACGCCACAGGGCGACTCCTTTTCAACCATGCCGCTGTGCGCGGCACTGACAGGAGCTTGTATGAGTGCTTATGAATTGCTCGTGGAAACGGGCATCGACGTCTCGGACAGCGAAGGCTCGACGGTCGAGCTGTCCGAGGAATCCGTTCGCGGCATGGATGACATGCTGGACTTCGCGATTGCCGAGCGGAGCGCCAAGTGAACGCCGCGCGCACGACACCCCGTGTCGCTCGCGCCAGCGGCGCCGGCATCCGCCGCCAACTTCCCGCCAAGCCGAGTCGGCTGAGCAGGCTGTTCATCTTCCTGGTGATCGCCTTGCTCTCGCCCATCTGGGCGGCCTTCTGGGTCGGTCTGAAAGTGCGCGGCGTGTACGGCTTCGGCCGCTGACCATCGCAGACCCTCCGGGGTTTGCGCCTGCGTGTCGATCGGGCGACCGGGTCGAACGCAGACGCAAGCCTCCGGCACCTCCTTCACCAAGCCCGCGTTCCGCGGAAGTGAATCCAAAGGAGAAATTCTTGAACCTCGCGAATCAGTTGATCGCCATCGTGCTGGCCCTGGCGGGCTCGCTGCTTCCCCCGATTGCCCTTGCGGGCACGGCTGCAGCCCCCGTCGCTTTGTCAGGCTGCATGGCAAGGACCGCGTTCTCGCCGAACGGCGGCGCCTCCGACCTCGTCCTGCTGGCGATCGCCAGCGCCAGGAAGAGCGTCCGCGTGGCCGGCTACTACTTCTTCGATGCGCGCATCGGGAAGGCCTTGCTCGATGCGAGCCGCCGCGGTGTCGACGTGCGCGTCGTGCTCGACAAGGACCACAACGCCTCGAAGCCTGGCCCGTCGATTGCCAGCTACCTGGCCGACCACGGCGTGCAGGTCGTCATCACCAGCGCCTACCGGATCCAGCACAACAAGGTGATGGTGATCGACGGTGAGACGGTGGAGACCGGTAGCTACAACTACACCAAGGGCGCGGACCTCGACAACGCCGAGAACGTGCTCGTGATCGGCCGATGCCCCCAACTCGCGGCGGCGTACCTGGCCGACTGGGAGAAGCTGAGGGCATCGGCGGGCTCGCGCATCCCGGGCAACTGAGCTGTCCGCGACGCGACGGCCTCGATCCCGAACCATGGCAATGCAAACCCTTCGGGGTTTGCCTCTGGGTGTGCCGCATGCCTTTGCGACGCGCACCCAGCGGCAAGCCTTCGATGGCCGGACTCATTTCAACCTGCTGCAGCCGCAGCACGAAAGGAGTCCCATGAGCAAGAGCAAGAACAGCGCGCAAACCAGCGCCAAGTACCTGTCGGTCGAGAAACTGGCGTACCGCGCGTACAGCTATGTCGAGTGGCAGCGCATCCATGAAGCAGCGTCCGATCCACGCAAGACGGCCGGCGTCGTGGCCTACCTGAATCGCCTGAGCGAGTGCGCCTTCACCGACGTGCCCGAGATCGCGCGCTTTCACAAGATCGCGTGGAACCTGGTGCGCCGCACGGAAGTGGTCAACCACAAGAACTGAGTTGGGCATGAAACGGGATTGGCGGGAACGAAGGCTCTGGCCTTCTTCCCGCGATCCCGGCAGCCGAGAGAAAGACGGCTTGCCCCTGTGCGCCGGTGCGTCCAGCGGCAAGCCCTCCGTTTGTGGGCTGGCTCCATTCAAACACGCCGTGGACTCGGCACGAAGGAGCAGAAAATGAACGACAGTTCAAAGGCAATGCGCGATGCGAGAAGTAGCAGGATGGTGCAGAGGTACCGCGACGAGGTGCCCATCGGAAACGCCCGGCTGTTCAACGAGGACTTCTGGGAAAACGTCTTCAACCACGCTGTCAAACCCGCTCACTTGAAGCAGGTGCGCGAGTTTCTCGATGGCATCGAGAACGACGGGATGTACGTGTTCCCGAGCGTTTTGTACAACGCGAAGAAGGCTCGCGCCTACGTCGCAGCGACCGAGAAAAAGATGGCCGAAGCCAAGATGTTTCGGCGCCGCAAATAGCTGACGCAGGTGAATCGCATCCAGAAGAGGCAACTCGACGGGATGCGGTTCATCTCGCTCAGTTCAGAACCGCATCGCGTCTCGGGCCAGTTGGCACAGGCCTCAGCCCCGCAGCAGCGATCGTGCGCATCTGTTCGAGGTAGGGCTTCCACGCCATGAAGTCGTTCACTTTGGCCATGTCCCTCAGGAGCTGTCCGATCCTCGAGTCCGGTTGGCTGGTGAGGTGGCCGTCGGAGAACTCAAAAATGTTCCATCGGTAGTCCTTGCCGTTGCGCGCGATGCAGTCGAGCGCATCGTCGATCCAGAAGACCACGTTCTCGGCCCATTCCTGCTCGGTCGAGAGGCCGGATTCCAGGAAACGCATCTGCTCGTCGATCAGCACCAGCGGATTGGAGGCCCAGCGGGTCTCGCGGTGCGAAGCGCCGCTCGCAGGCGATTCCGGACAGCCCGCGGGGCCAAACATCGTCGCCTCCAGGGCGTCCGTCGCGCTTTGCAGATCGGGCTTCTTCATGGCGCACAGCTTACTTGGCTTCCCGCGACATGCAAGCGCATGGACATCGCCTCGCTCGACCCGCGTTCGGGTTGGCTTACGTCTGCGTGCTCCTGATGAGCACCCAGGCGCAAGCCTTGCGGCTGGTCGCTTTTCATCGCGCTCGCGCGCGACGGATGCAAACACAGGTCAAACAAATTTGTTGGCCTGTCTTCATTTTCACCCTCGGGGTTCATCGCCCCGAGAGAGGCGTGGACTCCTTTTGCAATGGAGCATTCATGCGAAAGAAATTTGCCCATGAAAATCAGCTCTCGCTGATCTTCGACGGGGTGGTGGACGCGGTCCTCGATCCGGTGCCGGAAGCCCCGCCCAATGCGCTCGCCCCCGTGGCGATCGCGGCGAAGGTGGCGTCCAGGCGCATCGAGCCGGAGGTCTTCTTCCAGATCGGCAGCCAACTCGACGCGGTCAGCGGCGAAGCGGCCAAGATCCGATACAACCTTGCGGCGCTGGAACTGCTGGATGGCAGCAGCGGCAACTTCGCCTCGCTCGATTCGGCGCAGCGCGACATTCTCGTGCGCTACACCGGCTGGGGCGGTGCCGCCAATGTGTTCGATCCCGACACGAAGTACAAGGCCCAACAGGACCGCCTCAAGGAACTGTTGAGCGAAACCCGGTACCGCTCTGCGCGGGAGTCCGTGCTGACGGCGTACTACACGCCGCCGGCCGTCATCCGCGCCATGTGGAAGGTCGTCGGCGAGATGGGTTTTCAGGGTGGAAACGTCCTGGACCCGAGCGCTGGCATCGGCCATTTCACGGGCTGCATGCC
The DNA here is from genome assembly GCF_977011995.1 of Variovorax durovernensis. NCBI lineage: Bacteria > Pseudomonadati > Pseudomonadota > Betaproteobacteria > Burkholderiales > Comamonadaceae > Variovorax > Variovorax durovernensis. Next base: position 2,266,988 of record NZ_CDRNCW010000001.1, read on the forward strand.
CGGCGAGATGCGTTCGGCCTCGACCATTACGATGGTCGAACCCGACAATGTCTCGGCATCCATCGCCAAGGCCCTGTACGCAAGCCGCACCGCCCGGATTCACTGCTGTGGCATCGAGGATGCGCCGCTGCGTGCGAATTCGTTCGACCTCGTGATCTCGAACATCCCGTTTGGCAACTACAAGCTGAACGACAAGCGCTTCAATGCGATGAAGCTGGTCATCCATGACTACTTCTTTGCCAAGGCGCTGGACCTGGTTCGTCCGGGCGGCATCGTCGCATTCCTGACCACGACGGGCACGCTGGACAAAGACAGCACACGCCTGCGCAGCTACCTCGCCCAGAAGGCGGATCTGGTCACCGCGCTGCGGCTGCCGAACAGCGCCTTCGAGGCACTCGGAGGAACGAGTGTGGGGACCGACATTCTGGTGTTGCGCAAGAAGCCGGCTGTCGAGGACGGACGCAAGGGGCTCGACTTCACGGCAAAGCATCAGGCGCCGAACCTGCGCGAAGGATACGTCGCGTACTGCGTCAACGAAGTATTTGCGGCCGACCCGCACCTGCATCTTGGCAAGGCGGTCGTGAGCAAGAGTCATCGCTATGGCGAGAAGGTGGTGTGGGAAACGAAGCTTCCCGCGGAGGTGGCCTTGCCCGAAGCGCTGGATCGCGCCATCGACTCGATGGCGGAGTGGGGCCACCTGCAAGGCTGGTACGCCCCGGCTGAAGATGCCATTCGCGACCCGCTGAGCGAGCAAACGCCGCAGTCGGTCCAGTCCGGCTACTTCTTCGATCTCGAAGGGCGAGTGGCGTACATCGACCCCTACGGCAATGCCGAGTCGCAGTCCCATCTGCCCGCCGCAACCTATGATCGCCTCGCGCGGATGATCGCGCTTCGCGACATTGCACTGGAGCTGATCGAGCGTGAGGTATCCGGGCAAGACGGGGCCTCGCTGCGACGTGCCCTTAACGACCGCTATGAGGGCTTTGTCAAGCGCCACGGGGCGCTGATGTTGCCGAAGAATCGAAAACTCATTTCCCTCGACGGACACGCACCCTTGCTGTGGTCGATGGAACGCTACTGCGAGCACGCCGAGGCCTGGCTGAAGGCGGACATCTTCACGATGTCCACGGTTTCCCGGGCCACGCTCGCGGAGACCGCGGAGTCGATCGGCGACGCGATCGCGCTGTCCTACAACCGCTTCGGGCGTATCGACCTGCCATTCATGGCGTCGGCACTGCAGCGCAACGAAGACGAGGTGACGGCAGAGCTGCTGGAAGCGGAACTGGCCTATGAGGACCCGGCGGACGGACGCATCGTGGACGCGACCGAGTACCTCAGCGGCGACGTTCGAGCGAAACTGATTTGCGCGCGCTCCGGCGCCATGGAGTCGCCCCGCTTCGAAGCCAACGTCAAGGCGCTGGAGGCCGTGATGCCGACGGACGTGCCGTTGGAGATGATTGCGATCAGACTCGGTGCACCCTGGCTTCATCCCGAAGAAATCGAGGCGTTCGCGCAGTCGATTTTCGAGGTGAGTGACAAGGTCTGCGAGGTGTCGCACAGTCCACTGCTCAGCGCGTGGACGGTCAAGGCCGGCAGTCAGTTCCTTCGGGACGGAAGGGCAACGGGCGATTGGGGCACCGGGCGCCGGAACTTTTTCGACCTGTTGCAGGCGGCGCTCAACCAGCAGCAGCCGAAGGTCACCGACAAGGTGGAAGTCGAAGGCAAGTTCCGGGATGTCGTCAATACCGCCGAGACCACGGCGGCACGGGACAAGGCGGCGAAGATCCACCAGGCCTTCGAGGTGTGGATCAAGCAGGACGACCCGCGAGGCAAAGCGCTGGAGGAGCGGTACAACAAGCTCTTCAACAGCACGGTGAACCGGAAGTACGACGGCTCGCACCTGATGATCCCTGGGCTCAATCCGCAGATCAACCTGCGTGATGCCCAGAAGGACTCCATCTGGCGTGGCGTGGTGAGCGGCAACGTGCTCTACGCGCTGGCGGTAGGCGGCGGCAAGACGCTGATTCAGATCTGCCTTGCGCAGGAGCTGAAGCGGCTCGGGCTGGCGCAGAAGCCCACGCTGGTGGTGCCGAACCACATGCTGGAAGCGTTTGCGGGCGAATACCTGCGGGCGTTTCCGCGAGCCAAGGTTCTGGCGGCGACCAAGGAAGACCTGGTCGGCGACAAGCGCAAGACGCTGCTGATGCGAATTGCCTCGGGCAACTGGGACGCGATCATCGTGACCCATGCGTCGTTCGGCAAGATCGGTCTGTCCAAGGAAGCGACCGACACGTTCATCGAGGCGACCAAGTGCGAGCTCGACGATGCGCTGAGTGAATGCAAGGGCAGCGCGGAGGACCGGGACAGTGTGCGCGACATCGAGCGCACCAAGAAATCGATCGAGGCCAAGCTGGAAGCGCTGACCGAGAGAGGTGAACGGGACGATGGCTGCCTGACATTCGACAAGCTGGGCATCGACCAGCTGATCGTCGACGAGGCGGACTTGTTCAAGAACCTCTGGTTTTTCACGCGCAAGACGCGAATTGCGGGCATCAACACGACCGCGTCGATCAGGGCATTCGACATGTTCCTGAAATCGCGCGAGGTCTTTCGGCGCCGAGGCGGCGACACCACCCGCGGCCTGGCATTCGCGACGGCGACACCGATCGCGAACACGGTGGCAGAACTGTTCATCATGCAGCTGTACCTCCAGGAGAACGCGCTGGCGCAGCGGGGGATCTCCCGCTTCGACGCATGGGCCGCGAACTTCGGCCGCGAGGTGACTTCGATCGAGGTCGCACCGGATGGCAGTGGGTACCGGATGCACACCCGGTTCTGCAAGTTCGACAACGTGCCCGAGTTGATGACGGTCTTCCGCGAGGTGGCCGAGATTCGCACGAAGGCCATGCTGAACCTGCCGGTGCCGAGTTTGGCCGGCGGTAGCCATACGGTGGTGAGCGTGCCGGCCAGCGACGTGTTGAAAGACTATGTTGCGGGGTTGGTGAAGCGGGCCGAGGCGATCCGAAATCGGTTGGTCGAGCCGGCAGAGGACAACATGCTGTGTGTGACGAGTGACGGGCGCAAAGCCGCACTCGACATGCGCTGCATCGATTCGGCATTGCCGGACTACAAGGGCGGCAAGGTGAACGCCTGCCTCGAGAACGTCTTCCGCCATTGGGAAGATGGCGAGGGTCAGCGGCTCACGCAACTGGTGTTCTGTGACCTGTCCACGCCGGCGAACACCCTGTTCTCGGTGTATCGGGACATGAGAGAGAAGCTGATTGCACGCGGCGTGACCGCGGCGGAGATCGCGTTTGCGCAGGACTACGGCACCGACCTGCAGAAGGCCGAGTTGCACCGCAAGGTGCGGGTCGGCAAGATCCGGGTTCTTTTTGGTTCCACCGAGCTCATGGGGTTCGGGACGAACGTGCAGGACCGGCTGATCGCGGAGCACCATCTGGATGCGCCGTGGCGGCCCCGGGACGTGGAACAGCGCGACGGCCGGATCGAGCGCCAGGGCAACCTGAACGACGAGATCTGGATCTATCGCTACGTCACCGAAGGAAGCTTCGACGCGTACATGTGGCAGACGCTGGAGACCAAAGCGCGCTTCATTGCGCAAGTGATGGAGGGCAAGGGCGATGTGCGCAGTATCGAAGACGTGACCAGCCAGGCGCTGTCGTACGCGGAGATCAAGGCGATCGCATCGGGGAACCCCCTGGTGATCGAGAAAGCCGGCGTCGATGCGGAAGTGGCCAAGCTGTCGCAGATTCGGGCGGCGTTCCACGAGCAGCAGTGGCAGTTGCGTCAGCGGCTGCACTGGGCGAGCGACAGCCTCGCGTCGGTGGAGCAATCCATCGCGGCGCTCAAGTCGGACCTTTCCGCAGCGGAAGGGCTCGGCGAATCTCTCGTTGTCGATGGCCGGTCATACCCGTCTGGCGAGCAGCTCGGGAAGTTGCTGATGGAGAAGATGGCGGTGGCGCGCATTGCTGCCGGCGGCCGTGATATCGGCGACAAGCGAGTGATTGAGCTGGCCTCCTGGGCAGGATTCACGCTGACGATGGAGTTCTTCGGTCGGGATGGCGTGCGCAAGACCCTCTGTGGCCCCTCGGGGTTGAAGGTGGAGCCCGACATGCCGATGGGCAAGGACGCCATCGCAAGATGGTTGCCGGGTCTCAAGCAGGTCTATGTGGACGTCCTCGAACAGCGCAGGCTCAAGCGCGATTCGCTGGTTTCGGAGGTCGCGTCGCTGCAACAGCAGGTCGGGCGAACGTTCGAATATGAAGAGCGGCTGCGCGCTGCAGTCGTCCGGCAGGAGGAAATCGACGCTTCCTTGGGGCTCATGCAAAGCGACAGCGCTGGCGTGGCACTCGAGGAGGTCGGCGAAGCCGCCTGATTGGCAAAGGGCAGGGGAGAAATCCCTTGCTCCCATCCCCCTTTCATTGGGGGGCTGGCTTGTGGTGCTTGCTTCAGGCATCACAAGCCAGCCCGACCTTTCCTTTGGCGGCCGAGTTCCGACCAGCGCCAATGACGTGCGGATCGCGGTCCGTTTCGAGGTTGCCGGACATGCACGGGCGAGCCACACTGGCGAGGTCGCTCCGCGCGGCACGATCGAAGTTTCGTCACGGGGTCTTGTCTGAGCTGCCCATTCGGCCCCGGTCAGTCCAAAGTCGAACGCTTCGGCCGAAGATCCCAAGTCCTTGCCGGTTGACGTATCCGCGAAGCCGCGCCGATACGTGAGCCGACGGGCTCCCTGGTTTTCAACTGCCCATTCACATGGAAGGAACCAGACAATGAATTCTCCGAAAGCGCCGAGCGCGCTGGTGTACCTCTATCGGGTGGGCCAGCTTTTCGCGAAGCGAGAGATCACGTGGAGGACCTGCCTCTGGGCGATGCGGACCCGGCCCCCTGCGGTCTGTGGACGCAGGGGCTCGTTTGGCATCGAATGATTCATCTGGGGAAAAACCAATGAGCCAGCACATCTACAACACCAATTTTCGGGATCGACCCGTGTCCATCGTGACAGGCTGGGACCGCCCGACACGCGAGTTCTTCCTGCAGATACGGCGGGTTGACGAACCGCGGGATGGCGAGGATGAAATCCTCTATTCCACGATCGAAGACGTGAATGCCTACGGCGCATGCGCCAATCAGGTGTTCATCGCGGTGGTCCTTCTCGAGCTTGGAATCAAGGTTCCCGGCTCCATGATCACCGAGAGCGCCGCCGACGCGGAGCACAACCGCGGCAACCGAATTGCGACCCACAGCGACGTGGGCTTCGACGGCTGACAGCCGTCGGCTAGGACGTGTCGAAGGCTTTCCGACGGGTCACACCGTAGGAAAGCGCTTCGCGCTACTGCCAGTGGGGCGTGGCGATTCGCCAGCGTCGCCAATCCTCTGATTGAAGAGATTTACCGATGTGCTTTCGGAGCGCATCGGCAAGTCCCTGCGGGCATCGTTTCTCAACTCAACTGCCTTGTGCAGAAGGAAACGAGCATGACCCTCATCATTGCCTTCAATTCGCTCAAGAAGCGCGCACGCAATCTCGACCCGGCTGCTGCTGACGAGATTGCAAACACCGATGTCAGAAAAGTCGACGTTCTCGTCGACCGCTATCCGAGCATCGTTCCCCCGAAGTACCAAACCTGTCATGTCGAGGCATTCGTCGACGGTGTCGGCGCCTGGGTGTGCGAATTCGACCTGTCCCGCAGTCGTCGCGCGTCAGCAGTCGAGCCTGCCGGTGCGACAGCTTGAGATTGACGGGCTTTCGCCAGTCGCCTTGCCCTGCGCTCGGCCGGACCTCGATTGCATGACCTGTGTCTTCGCGTCGGCCCACCAATGGGCCACGGTGAGAGCGATCGCGCCACAGCGATTCACGCTGATTGCGCATCACGAAGCCGACTTCGGCGTGACGATCCATCGAAAGATGGCTGTCGCAGCCCTTGCCGACACGGGCTCCCCCTATGAAACCGCGTCTGGCCCGAACGTCGCGCTGGCGCTCTCAGAGGACTACACGGCGCCCGTCGTACTCAACAACTGGACTCTTCCTCCCGGTGCGTTTGCGCAAGGGGGCGGTCCCAGTTGAAGGAATCAAATGAACTTGAAATCGCTGCGCGCACTGCACACGCGCTATCGCCGCCATGGCGGCCAACCTGCCAGACCGTTGGTCACCTGGTTGGACTGGGAATCCCTCGGGTCGATGTTCGGCATCGTGGGCGCGTTCCTGCTCGCCGTCGGTCTCGGCGCTGGCTACACAAGGCTGGGATGGCTCTGCTTTCTCGGCTCGAACCTGTCATGGCTGGCGTTCGCCAGGGCCAAGGGGTTCAACAAGCTCCAGTTGCAAACGCTGGCCTTCATGGCCTCGACGCTGCTGGGAATCTATCGCTCATTCTTTGGAGGATCGCCATGAATGCGACTGTTCTGCACCGGGTGTCATTGGATACCCGGAATTTTCATTTCGAGGCATTCGGCACGAGCGCCGAGCATGCGCTCTCCGCACTGCGGGCCGCGCTGACCGTGCATGTCGAGCAGCATCGGGGCCGGGTCGCCAGCACCTGGGTCGACGAAGTCATGGAAGATGTCGAGGCCAAGGCCATCGAGATCGGCGTGGGCTACCGCGATGGAGACCGTCTCGGTCCGGAAACAGCCGGGGTTGCGCTGGAGTCCCGCACTACTTCGCCGGAACGAACCTGCCTGGCCACCTTCGTGGCACTGGTCGAGAGCGCTGGCGGCGCATCGCGGCTTGCGCATCACGGGGCTGAACTCGGGCCCACGGTCTTTGCCGTGAAGCTTCAGGACGCGATCGACGCGGCCAGGGAGTTTCTGGCGTGAGTGTGCTGTCGTTTCCCGATCGGGGGAAGTGGGGCGACAGCGCATGGCGAGGCAATTGCTCGGGGCATGTGTACAAGACACTTTTCGAGCAACTGCAGCCGGGCTTCTTCATCGATCCCATGGTCGGCTCGGGAACGTCCGTGGAGGTCGCCAGAGAGATGGGAATCGACTGTTTGGGTCTCGATCTGCACAGCGGCTTCAACATCCTGCGCGACTCGGTGCTTCAGGCCGCAGGACGCGAGGGCGACCTGGTCCTGTCGCATCCGCCGTACCATTCGATGGTGGTCTACAGCGGTGAGCAATATCCCGGTGTGCAGGCCGACGACCTGTCGCGCTGTGACAGCGTCGACGAGTTCTACGAGAAGCTGCATGTGGCGCTGCTGAATCAGCGCAATGCGACGGTCGGCGACGGCCACTACGGGATGATCATGGGCGACATGCGCAAACACGGGCAGTACCACTGCTTCAGCGCCGAGATGATCGCCCGGATGCCCCGATCGGAGCTCGCGGCAGTGATCGTGAAGACCCAGCACAACACGGTCAGCGGCGATCGCGCGTACCGGAAGATGAAGTATCCCTTCATCCTGCACGAGTACATCGTCCTCTGGAAGAGGTCGCGGCGCATTGCGTCGATGCTCGCCACCTTAGCGGACATGGCCCATGCGGCGCAGCGGCGCATGACGGGAACCTGGAAGGCTGTGGTGCAGTCCGCGTTCATTGAGACGGGACAACTGTGAACGGCGGTCAGGAAGCGCGCTTATTCGGCGGTGAGAAGGCGCTTTTGTTCATCGGCGGTGAGAAGGCGCTTTTGTTCATCGGCGGTGAGGTGCCGTTTCCGTGACCGGCGGCGAGGCGGCGGTTTTGCAGTGATCGTTCGTGTGGGATGGGTCGCGCAGCAGGCCGCCCTGCAGGGCGGCCTGCTGCGCGGCGGCGCGTCGTGACGGCCACGGTCCTCTGGGAGGGTGGGCTGCGAGTGCGGTAGAACTCGGGGCATGCCCGAGTCGTAGGCGGGCACGGCGGCGGCCGTTGGCCTGGCAGCTTCATTCCGCACGCCGTGCCCTACAACACGCCGAAGCGGATGCAGCGCCAGTGTATTGCGAACGGGCCGGGCCCGCTCGCAGCAGCGGGGCGCCGCTCTGAGCGGCGAGGTCCTCGGGAGTGACCCCGAGGAGCCTGGCAACTGGTCGACCATCCCGCCCGCCTGTTCGTGTGCGCGCGCTGCCGTGCACAGGTGCTGCTGTGCAGTCGCTGCGATCGCGGCCAGCGCTATTGCGGCCCGGCGTGCTCTCGCGCAGCACGCCAGGACTCGCAGCGCGAGGCCGCACGGCGCTACCAGGCAGGCCGCGCCGGACGCATGGCGCATGCCGAGCGCGCACGCCGCTGGCGCCAGCGACGCCGCGAACGCGAGCGGCCGTGCCACTCAGTGGCCGCGTTGGACACTGCCGCCACCAACATCGTGACGCATCAGGGTTCCCCGATCCCGGCCCTCGGTGCTCCACTGGCCGCGCCTGAGCAAGCCCACGTGCGCGCGCCCTCCGTGTCCGATGCGACGCCGATCGCCTGGCGCTGCCGGCGCTGTGCCGCGGCGCTGTCGCCCTGGACTCGCCAGGGCTTCCTGCGTCACGCCCGCGCTTCACGCTGGCCTGCTCGCCTCATCGATCCCTGTCCGTGAAGGAGACACCTTGGTTATCCATGCCGATCTGAGTGCGCAGATCCTGCGTCTGTACCGCGCCGAGCGCTGGCGCGTAGGCACCATCGCCCGCCAGTTGCATGTGCATCGCGATACCGTGCGGCGCGTGCTCGCGCAGGCCGGCGATCCCGCGCCGGCTTCGCCGCTGCGGCCCAGTCGCATCGATCCGTACCGCGACTTCGTCCTCGCGACCTTGGTCAAGTTCCCCACGCTCACCGCCGCGCGGCTGTTCACGATGGTCCACGAACGCGGCTACCGCGGCAGCCCTGAGCACTTCCGCCATGTCATTGCCGGCATGCGCCCGCGCCCAGCGGCCGAGGCCTTCCTGCGGCTGCGCACCCTTGCGGGTGAGGCCGCCCAAGTTGACTGGGCTCATTTCGGTCACCTGCAGATCGGCCGTGCACGCCGACCGCTGATGGCCTTCGTGATGGTGCTGAGCTACTCGCGGCGTATCTTCCTGAGGTTCTTCCTCGATGCCCGGATGGACAGCTTCCTGCGCGGCCATGCCGAGGCCTTTATCGCCTATGGCGGGTGCGCGAGGGTCCTGCTCTACGACAACCTCAAGAGCGCCGTACTCGAGCGCGTAGGCGACGCCGTGCGCTTCAACCCCGAGCTGCTCAAGTTCGCCGCCCATCATTGCTTCGAGCCGCGCCCGGTGGCCATCGCGCGCGGGAACGAGAAGGGCCGGGTCGAGCGCGCCATACGCTACGTTCGCGACAGCTTCTTCGCCGCCCGTGCCTTCATCGACCTGGACGATCTGAACGCTCAGGCGCGCGCCTGGTGCGAGGGCCAGGCGTCGCAGCGGCGCTGGCCGGAGGATTCACGCCTGAGCGTGAACGATGCCTTCGAGGTCGAGCGATCGAGCCTGCTGGCGTTGCCCGAGCGCGAGTACCCGCTGGGCGAGCGCGTGGCCGTGCAGGTGGGCAAGACACCCTACGTGCGGTTCGACCTGAACGACTACACGGTGCCGCACACCCATGTGCGGCGCACGCTGTCGGTGCTTGCCGATGACCGGCGCATGCGCGTCTTCGACGGGGCACAGGAAGTCGCCTCGCACCCGCGCAGCTATGACAGCGGCCAACAGATCGAGGATCTGGCCCATATCCAGGCGCTGGTGGAGCGCAAGCGCGCCGCCCATGCGCATCGCGGCACCGATCGGCTCGCCCATGCTGCGCCGGGGGCGCTCGCGTTGCTCAAGGCGGCGGCCGCGCGCGGCCACAACCTGGGCACCATCACGGCCGCGCTGCTGCGCTTGCTCGATCGCTATGGCGCCGCGCCCCTGCAGGCGGCCATCGGCGAAGCGCTCAAACGCGATGTGCCACACCCCAACGCCGTGCGCCTGGCACTGGAGCGCGCCCGCGAGGAGCAGGGCCTGCCGCCGCCCACCGAGCTGCGCCTGAGCGAGGAGGTCGCCCGGCGCGACGCGCCGGTGCGCTCGCACGCGCTGGCGTCGTACGACCAGATCGTGCAGGCCTCACAGCCCGACCAAGGAGATCGCCGCGATGAGTGAGACACCGATGAACGCCGCCGAGTTGCGCGAACAGGCCCAGGGCCTCCGTCTGCATGGGCTTCTGGCCCATTGGTCCGAGGTGATGGCCGACGCCGATGCGGCGCAGCGCATCGCGCAGTGGCTGCGCTGGGAGCTCCAGGAACGCGGCCGACGAAGCCTGGAGCGGCGCCTTCGCGATGCGCACATCGGGCAATTCAAGCCCGTCGCCGACTTCGACTGGAGCTGGCCCACGCAGATCGATCGCGCAGCCATCGAGGAGCTCATGACGCTGCAGTTCCTCGCCGATGCCACCAACGTCGTGTTCGCCGGCCCCAACGGCGTGGGCAAGACGATGTGCGCCTGCAACCTGGGCTACCAGGCCGTGCTGGCAGGACATACGGTGCTGTTCGTCACCGCCGGGCAGTTGCTCGGCGACCTCGCGGCGCTGGACAGCGACTCGGCCCTGCGCAGCAGGCTGCGCCGCTATGCCGCGCCCGATCTGCTGCTCATCGACGAGGTCGGCTACCTGTCCTACTCCAACCGCCACGCCGACTTGCTCTTCGAGCTGGTCAGCCGCCGCTACCAGCACAAGAGCACCGTGGTCACAACGAACAAGGCGTTTGCCGACTGGGGCGAGGTCTTCCCCAACGCAGGGTGCGTCGTCTCGCTCGTGGACCGCCTCATGCACCGCGCCGAGGTCGTGCGCATCGAGGGCCAGTCCTATCGCGCCAAGGAAGCTCAGGAGCGCCTGGCTGCGCGTTCCAGGCAGCGCGCAGGCAAACCTGTCAGGAGCAAGAAGTCATGATGTCCGAGCGCGAACAACCACCAACGCTTCCCACCAACTGGACTGCCGAGCAGGCCCTGGCCGTCTTCGAGTGCCTGCGCGTGCTGCGCGAGCAGCTGTGGAGAATCTACGGCCGCGACGTCCAGCAGGCCTGGTACGACCAGCTCGTGCACGACGAGCCGCCTGCGTCCTTCGATCCGGACGAGCCGTTCTGAACCCCGCTCACCCAACCAGGGCCCCGCAAGGGGCCCTCTTCCATTGCGCCTCAACCACCTGCAAAACCGCATCCTCACCGCCGAATAGCAGCGGATTTACACCGCCGCCAACAGACAACGAAAGATTGTCCTGGCGGACCTCTATCGCGTGGTGAGTGATCACGCGCCCGAGAAGGTCGCAGCCAACGAGAACTGGAAGGCCAAGGTGCGGCAGACCCTTCAACTGGACTCGCGTTATCGCAACGTGGAGCCTGGTGTCTGGGAACTGGCGCCCGGCTGACCAACCGCAGACCTTCGGGTCTGCCACTGTGCTTGAAAAAGCGAGCACAGCGGCAGACGCGGCGGACGGCAATAGCGCGGACGTGGGCCAGCGCCTAACGATTGTTCCTGGTCATATCGGCTGCTTCCATCGGGACCTGCCGTTCTCCTTGCACCTCCGCCAAGGGGCTGTCCAATGCGTCCGGTTCGGGATTCATTGGCAAGCTTGGGCTTGGTCCTTTCTCAACGTGTCTCCTGTACGGAGAAGAAAGGAATCCATGGTCATCAACGAAACGGGCCGCCTGGTCGTTCATGCGGACGATGTCCGGCCGGAAGAGGAGGAAAACCGCATCGTTCTGTTCCGCCACGACGGCCGGTGGGACTGCTTGCCTGCCCAGAACTGGCAATACAGCCACTTCTACACCCTGTGCGGCGACTTCGCCGTGCGGGCGGAGTCAGGAACCTTGACGGTCAACGGGGCGCGCATGCTGCCCGAGAAGTACTTGGCGCTCTGGCGCACGGCGTTCCAGGCGGCGCGGCCGGTGTCGACAGTTGCCGGGCTTGCCCTGGCCTGGGATCTGCGACTTGCGGCCAGCGATGTCGTCCGCGATGTGGATGGCGAGTGCGACAGCGATGCGTTCACCGACGGGGCGCAGTTCATGCAGGCCGAGGACGCCGCACATCGACGTTGGCGAATTCCATTTGGTCCGGCCGCCAACGGTACGCTGGTGCGCCGGCTCGCCGGTCTTGGCTGTCTGGGCAGTCAATCGCCGGCGGGCAGTCATTTGCGACTCGTCGTCTTGACACCGCCGGCTTCCCAACTCCCTTCCGCGGAGACCCATGTGTCTCTTCAGCAATCCCCGCTTTGGGAGGCAGCATGAGCTCCGAGTGCGAGTACAGACACTGTGCGGTTCGCTTCGATAGGGCGCGGCATGGGCTGAAGGAAGATTTGCTGGTGCTGTCCGTCCTGATGGGCTCGAGCAACGTGTTCGCTGCAAGCGGAGCAAGAACGCGCAGGTGGCATGTCGCATCCATCGGGACGTTCGACGAAGCAATGGCGGGGAGTATTCGAAACGCCGGCGCTTGCGAGGGCGGCAGCCTGTGCGTAGGCAGCTTCGGACAGAGCGGGGCGATGACGCCCGAGCGGTACATCGCCCGTCTGCGCAAGATACTGACCAACGCCAGCGACCCTGCGTTGACGGACGTTCGGCTCGAGCTGAGGGTGACCGTGTCCGATCATCTGATTGGCCGAATGGACCCGCACCGTGTGGCGCTGCTTCACGAACTGGCGGCATCGGACGTCAGATGCGCGAGGTCGACTGCGTTCGGCACGCTCGGCGGCACCACCGGAGATGGGGCCTACAAGAACCTGCCGTGCCGCCGCTGGGAATTCGACGGCCCGTTGGAAGTCGCGCTTTTCGAGAGATTCCGATCGCTTGACGACAACCCATGGCCCAGCAGCCGGGCCTTCGGCCCTGGCGAAGTCTGACCTGATTTGACCCGGCGGGCGCCAGCGGCGCCCCTGCGAACCCACCTTGGTGGGTTTGCATATGCGTGTCGTCGCGCGCATATGCAAGTCCACGTGCTGTTGCCTTTCTCAACAGCTGCTCTGCGCAGCATGAAAGGTACGCAATGACAACTTCGGTTGCACAGGCCGTGTCATCGCCACTGGCGATTCAACAGATTGGCGAAGCCGAGCCGAGAAAGCTCACGCTTCTGGATCTCTCGACAGCGCATCTCGCTGCGGTGACGCGGGAATTGATGAGCAACGATGCGGTCGACGCCATCGTCTATCGAAAGGACGAACACGGCTGGTTTGTCTACGTTCCGTCGAAGGCCGACGGCGTCGATATCGGCGAGCACTGCCCGGGCGATCTGGCCGCGTGCATTCGCTACGCGCAAAGGCATGACGCGGACTGGATCATGTTCGACGGCGATGCCGAGGTGTGCGGCGATCTGGCGTCGTACGACGATGCTGCGGGCGCGGCGGAGCAATGACCATGGGCGCGAAGTTTGACCTCTGGATCAAGAAGATCGGCATGAACCGTGGAGCGCCACGGCTGTGGCTGGAGACGCCTCGCATCACGAATGCAGGCCTGTCCCCGGGCTGCCGGTTCAACATCGAGCCGAGGGGCGGGGCACTGGTGCTCAAACCCCACACTACGGGCACGCATGGCGTGTGCTCCAAGCGCCGCAATGGAAGGACGGTTCCCGTCGTGGACATCAACAGCGCGGAGATTCTCCAGGTCTTCGCGCGGCTGGGCGTGGTTCGCATCGTGGTCCGTGTCGATGGCGTCTGGGTGATGCCGCTGGCGTCGGAGCTGGCCAAGCAGGAGCGCATGAACCGGCTTCTCGCGAAGCTGGCTCTGGGAGAACCACTCTCTACCGCAAGCCTGGCGCACGGTGGCGGCATCCTGTCGCACGCTGCCCATGCCGGGTTCGGGGATGAAGGACTGCAGGTCGCCCTGGCCTTTGCCAATGAGATCGATGAAGGCTACGCCCTGCAGTCCACGTTGCAGAACGACGCGACCGGCGATGCGTGCATGCTGGTGGCACCGCTGCAGGAACTCGCACAGGACGAATGGGCCATGGCTCGTCTGCCCAAGGTCGAAGTGCTGGAGATGGGGTTGCCGTGCTCCGGTGCCTCCAAGGCCGGCAAGAGCAAACGCGGGATCAGCATGATGGAGTCGCATCCGGAGGTTGGCCACCTGGTGGTACCGGCGATTGCCCTCATCCAGAGGGCCCAGCCGGCCGTCGTGCTGCTCGAGAACGTGGAGTCCTATGCGTCCAGTGCCTCGGCCGAGATCTTGCGATCGCAGCTTCGAGACATGGGCTACAAGGTGACCGAGGTGGTGCTGTCGGCACGGGATTTTGGGTGCATCGAGAACCGGGTCCGCTGGATCCTGGTGGCCGCGACCGATGGCTTGGTCTTCGATGCGACACAGGCCCTGCCGGCGTCGGCGCCTGCGCGATCGTCGGTGTTGGAGGCGTACCTTGATCCGGTTGCGCCCGATGCACAGTGCTGGTCGGAGCTCGGCTACCTGAAGGAAAAGGAAGTCCGCGACCTGGCGGCGGGCAAGGGCTTCGGGATGCAGATCGTCGATGCCACGTCAACGAGCGTGCCGACGATTCGAAAGCACTACAACAAGGGTGGCTCGACCGATCCCTACGTCCAGCATCCGGAGAATCCGGACCTGCTGCGCAAGTTCACCCCGGTCGAGCATGCACGGATCAAGGGCGTGCCGCTGCACCTGATCGACGGGTTGCCGGCGACGACGGCCCACGAGATGCTGGGGCAGGGCATCGCGTACGAGCCTTTGCGCGCGATGTTTCGCCTCATCGGCCGGTCGCTGAAGGCGCTTCAGGCTACTGGTCCACAGCTCAGCGGCATCAGTGCCGCGGCCGAGCGCCTGGGCGCGGTCATCGGCTGATTTCACATGGACAAGGTGCCCCGTCGCTCTTCGGAGTGACGGGGCATTTTCATATGTGACGTCGCGATCCAGAGGAACATCTGGCGGGGTCGTCCTTGGGCATGCAGGCTCGGCGCAAGAGCTCTGCGGGGAATTGGCGTCTGAAATCGGCAGTCTCACCCCTTGGTGTCAGGCCATGGTCTTCTTGAAGTACCAACTGGACGAGCGCCAAGGAGTCTCTGCGCCCCTCACTGGGATAGCATGGCGCATCATTCCCCACGAAAAGCCTATGTCGCCAGATGCTCAAGCTGTCCTTCAATACTTCAAGAGGCACTTCATTTCGCCCAAGGGGGCGGTGAGTGCCGGACAACGAATCCAGGCCGTCGCACACGGCATGAAGATGACACGGGAAGGGGTGGCGCTTGGCCTCAAAGAACTGGTCGAGGCTGGCTTCATGAGCATGAGTGAGGACAACATGGGCGCCGTACTGACCCCCAAGGGAAAGCATCACATTGGGGTTGGGCCAGCAGTCGATTGACCTGCCTGCCGAGGTCCGGCCCCGTTGTCAACGGTTGGCTGGAGTTGCACTTGATATGACTCTGATTTTCATATCACGTCTGCAATGTGCTGTCAGGTCAAGGTTAAAAGCTTCCATAAGGTCTGCGTTCTGGCGGCTGTAGGCGAAGTCGCTGTCAAAGCGCCTCCAGATCTAGCGGCCAAATTTGGCCGCTTGGCCTGAACGACGATCCAGTCGAATTCCGGGCCGAGAGCCGCGCCATTCCAACCTGGGGCGCGCGCAGCCGTTGGCACGATGGCCATATGCTTCGTCGCCAATTCCTGAAAGTCACCGCCGCCGGTGCGATCGCCCAGATCGTGACACCAGCTGCGATGGGGCAATCCGCCGACTTCTGGTCGCAACCGCGTTCGGTGTGGTTGTACCGGCCGCAGACCCGGGAGCAGGTTCGCGAAACCTACTTCGCCGATGGGCAGATCGTCTGGAGCGGCTATGCGCGGCTGTGCATGCTGCTGCGGGACTCACAGGCCAATTCCGCGGTGCAGATGTCGCCCGTGCTGCTGGACATCCTCTGCGGATTGCAGGGGTGGCTGACGGCCAACGGCATTCAGCGGCCGCTGGTCACGAACTCCGGCTACCGGACGCCGCGAACCAACGCGAACACCGAGGGCGCAGCGCGCAACAGTCTGCACAAGGAAGGACGGGCGTGGGATGGTCGGGTGCCCGGCGTCAGCACGGAGTCCCTGGCAAGGTTCGGCTTCTACCTCTCGGGCGGCGGCGTCGGTTTCTATCAGGCGCGCGACTTCCTTCATCTGGATGACGGTCGTATGAGGTTCTGGCGAGGGGTCTGAAGCCGGACCAATGAGGTGCGGAACACGGCCTCTTTCGGCGATTGTCTTCGGCGTCCAAGGCTCGATACTCCGAGTACCGCCTCGCGCGGAACGACGTCCTCTGATTCCACCGACATGGCAAGTCCTTCATGCGGCACCTTGGTCGGAATCGCCGTCGTTTTGAGAGTGTTCAGTCGCTGACCGGACACCCTCAAGCCGATCTGCTCTGGCTTGCCCCTTTTCAACCCGACAAGTTCGGAAAGGAGGAAATCGTGCGCTGTATGTAGCTGCCCCGAGGCGGCCTTCAGGTTGACCGACAAGATGAGCCTGTTGCTCAGCTTCACACCATCCAAGCCCCCATATCTTCACCTGCGGTGAACGACGCCTCAGACGCTGCCTTGGCACGGGCAGCGCGACGGGCAACGATCGATAAGCATCCTCCGCCGTCGCGCGGTATGCCGTACCCCGTCCAATCAATTGCCATATCGGCGATTGCGGGATGAGTGGGTATGTGAGGGCGCTCGGTCGAGCACCCTCACACAGCCATTCGGACTCCTTTCATCAAGCTCCGCAATCCCGCGGAATGAAGCAACCTAAAGGAAATTTCCATGAAAACCCAGTTTGTCCGTGTCGCGCGTCTGATCGCGCTCGCGCTGTGCCTGCCGATGGTCCTCGCGATCGGGGCGGGCAGTGCCGGCGCGCAGGCGTCGACGGCCTACACCATCGCATGCGTGGGTGAGGAGCGGGTTCTCTTTCAATTCACGCTGCAACGGCGAATAGCCGGCTTTCCGCTGTGCTCATTTGGAGCGCACCGGAAAGCCTCGCGCTGCATCCTTTGTGTTGATTTCCATCCAGAAGTGACCCACTTGGCCCGGTGATTTCCATCTAAATCTGACCCACGTGATAACCCTAACCTGCTGCTTTTAGCAGCAGGAGCACAGGAGTGATTGACGTGGCGACACTGAGTGTCATCAGGCGTTGGGCACTGCGAGAGCAACTGTCCATCCGAGAGATAGCCCGGCGCACGGGCTTGTCTCGCAACACCATCCGCAAGTACCTTCGCGAGGGCGAGGCGGCGCCCAGCTACGCGAAGCGCATCAGCCCGAGCAAGCTCGACGCGTTCGCCGAGAAGCTCGGCGGCTGGCTCAAGAGCGAGGCGTCTAAGTCACGCAAGCAGCGGCGCACGCTCAAGCAGATGCACGCCGATCTGGTGGCGCTGGGCTACCAGGGCTCCTACAACCGCGTGGCGGCCTTTGCACGAGCGTGGCATGCGCATCTCCACGAGGTCCAGCAGACGACCGGGCGCGGCACCTTCGTGCCTCTGGCCTTCGGTCCCGGCGAGGCATTCCAGTTCGACTGGAGCGAGGACTGGGCCGTCATCGCTGGTGAACGCACCAAGCTGCAGGTGGCGCACTTCAAGCTCAGCCACAGCCGTGCGTTCATCGTGCGCGCCTACCTGTTGCAGACCCACGAGATGCTGTTCGATGCGCACAACCGGGCCTTCGAGGTACTCGGGGGCGTGCCTCGGCGCGGCATCTACGACAACATGAAGACCGCCGTGGACAAGGTACGCCGCGGCAAGGAGCGCGACATCAACGCGCGCTTCAGCGCCATGGTCAGTCACTACCTGTTCGAGGCCGAGTTCTGCAACCCGGCCTCGGGCTGGGAGAAGGGCCAGGTCGAGAAGAACGTGCGTGATGCGCGCCACCGGTTGTGGCAACCTGTGCCGGCGTTCGCCACGCTGGCGCTGCTCAACGACTGGCTGGAGGACCGCTGCAAGGCGCTGTGGGGCGAGATCGTCCACGGCAAGCTGCCAGGGACCGTAGCCGATGTCTGGGCGCAGGAACGGCCACTACTGTTGCAGATCCCCAGACCCTTCGATGGTTTCGTGGAACACACCAAGCGCGTCTCGCCCACCTGCCTGGTGCACTTCGAGCGCAACCGTTACAGCGTTCCGGCCTCCTACGCGAACCGGCCAGTGAGCCTGCGCGTGTACGCCGAACGCCTCGTCGTGGCGGCCGAGGGCCAGATCGTGTGCGAGCACACGCGCATCATTGACCGTCGCCACGACACCGCAGGTCAGACCGTCTACGACTGGAGGCACTACCTGGCAGTGCTGCAACGCAAGCCAGGAGCGCTCAGGAACGGAGCGCCCTTCAGCGAGCTGCCGCAGGGCTTCCGGCGGCTGCAGGCCGCGCTGCTGAAGCAGCCAGGCGGAGACCGCGAGATGGTGGAGATCCTGGCGCTGGTGCTGCACCACGACGAGCAGGCAGTGCTGACCGCGGTCGAACTGGCGCTGGAAGCCGGCGTGGCCAGCAAGACTCATGTGCTGAATGTGCTGCACCGACTGCTCGATGCCAAGCCCATTGCGCCGGCGCCTGTCACGGCACCGCAGGCACTGCGCCTGATGAACGAGCCGAAGGCCGATGTGCTGCGCTACGACACGCTCCGGGGGCGTGCCAGCGCTGCTGGCGGCCTGCGCGGGCCGCTGAACTCCAAGTCGAGTAGCCAGGAGGTGCGCCATGCGACATGACCCTGCCAGCGGCGCCATCGTGATCATGCTGCGCGAACTCAAGATGCACGGCATGGCCCAGGCCGTCGCGGAGCTGGCCGAGCAGGGATCGCCGGCCTTCGAGGCGGCCCAACCGATGCTCTCGCAGTTGCTAAAGGCAGAGACAGCCGAGCGGGAGGTACGCTCGGTGGCCTACCAGTTGAAGCTCGCTCGCTTCCCAGCCTATCGCGATCTCGCTGGCTTCGACTTCGCCAACAGCGAGGTCAACGAGGCGCTGGTGCGTCAGCTACACCGATGCGAGTTCATGGACGATGCGCAGAACGTGGTGCTCGTGGGCGGTCCGGGCACCGGCAAGACCCACATCGCCACGGCGCTGGGCGTGCAGGCCATCGAGCACCAACACCGCCGGGTGCGCTTCTTCTCGACGGTAGAACTGGTCAACGCACTCGAGCAAGAGAAGGCCAGTGGCAATCCCGGCCACATCGCGCACCGACTGATGTACGCGGACATGGTGGTGCTCGATGAACTGGGCTACCTGCCGTTCAGCGCATCAGGTGGCGCGCTGTTGTTCCATCTGCTGTCCAAACTCTACGAACGCACGAGCGTGGTGATCACAACCAACTTGAGCTTCAGCGAGTGGGCCAGCGTCTTCGGCGACGCGAAGATGACGACGGCGTTGCTGGACCGGCTCACGCATCACTGCCATATTCTGGAGACCGGAAACGACAGCTTCCGCTTCAAGCACAGCTCGGCTCAACCCGTTCAAGCAGTCCAACCTAAAAAGGAGAAAGCCAAGAACTTATCCACACCGTGAGCCGGCTGGCTCGCAAAGAGGGTGGGTCAATATTCGATGGAAATCGCGGGTCAGGATTCCATGGAACTCAACATCCTTTGTTCAATACCCCGACATGGGGAAAGGATGGCATATGGCAACCTATGACGTCGAGGTCTTCCGCGTGGTGCGGCTGGCCTTCGTCAACATCGAAGCCGAATCGGCCGAGTCCGCCGCGCTCGTGGCGGATGCAAAGGCCCGCGATCTGACGGATTGCATCCTCGTCACCAAGCCGCCGGCCGATGCCGGGGCGATCGAGGTGCTGCCGGCCGGTACGCTCAGGAAGGTCACCGACGGTTACGTCAACACCGAATTCGTCGTGGACCTCGTGCGCAGCGGTGTGCCGCAGCGAGAGGGCCGGATCATCTTGTCGCAGCGCTTCGCACCCAACGGGCAATCACTCGGAGTTTCCCGGTGAGCACCGCGTTCATCGAGCTGCGCGAAGCTCCATGGCGGGCCGACGTGTGCGATGCGGCGCTTCCCTTCGAAGTGATGTGCCGCGGGAAGCTCAGTGGCGTCGTCTACTGGCGCTCCAATGGGTATGGCGGGTATCTGCCGACGCCGGAAGGACGCCTTCAACCCATCGAGGGCCTCAACGCGCACCAGCTGCGTAGCGAGGTCAAGAGAATCAACCTCGAGTTTCTGGCGCCACGCGCCCCAAGCAACGCCGAACTGGCGTGATCTTCCAGTGGAAGGGCCCACACCTTCCAGACAAGGCCCGCGCATGCGGGCTTTGCTGTGCGAGCCGAACGCACAGCAAAGCCTGTCTGGCTTGTCTCTTCTCTACGCCCAGGTTGGGCAAACGAAAGGAGAGAAATTCATGGCACATCAACTGACCATCCAACAAAGCGGGGTTGCCGAAATGGCCTACGTCGGTGCCACACCCTGGCACGGCCTTGGCCAACGGGTTGCGGCCGAAGCCTCCCTGGAGCAATGGCTCGAACAGGCCCGCATGCAGTGGGAAATCAAGTCGTCGCCCGTGCAGTACACGAACGGCTCGCTGCATGATTTCTCCGACTACCAGGTGCTCTATCGCAGCGACTCGAACGCACCGCTCAGCGTCGTGTCGGACCGCTACAAGGTCGTGCAGCCGAAGGAGATGGTCGAATTCTTCCGCTCGCTCGTCGAGAGCGAAGGCTTCATGATCGAGACCCTCGGTTCGCTGAAGGGCGGACGGCGCATCTGGGCGCTCGCGAAAACCCATCTGGAGAACGACGTTGTCGGCTCGGACCGGGTGAAGGCCTATCTGTTGCTCATCACCAGTTGCGACGGTTCGCTGGCGACGACGGCTAAGTTCATCAGCACGCGTGTGGTCTGCTGGAACACCCAGGCCATCGCCCTCGGCGAGGACGGTCTCGAAGTCAAAGTTCGCCACAACACGGAATTCAATGCCGAAGTCGTCAAGGGTCGAATGGGACTCATCGGCGGTCAGGCGTTCGAGAAGTTCGTGGATCGGATGCGCAGCCTGAGCAAGATCAAGATGACCCGCGGCGACGCCGAACTGGTCGTCGCGTCGGTGCTTCCGTCTCCGACGAACCCGAAGACGAAGATTCAGGAGACCAGGGGCTTCCAGACCATCTTGGGCCTCTTCAGCGGCGCAGCCATCGGCTCGAACCTGCCGGGTGTGCAAGGCACCGCCTGGGGCTTGCTCAACGCGGTGACCGAGTACACGGACCACCGGGTTCGGGCGCATTCCACCGAGAACCGTCTGAGCAGCGCATGGTTCGGCACGGGCGCGAACCTGAAAGCCGCGGCCGAGGAAGCGCTTCTCGCGCTGTGACGCGACCGCCAGACACGCCCAATCGGGCGTGTCTGGCGCGTCCGTGACGAAGGCAAACACCTCCGAAGTGTGTTTGCGCAGCCAGGTACTTCGCCTTGCTGCGCAAGCGTGCTTCGCTTGCTCCCTTCGCAGTGCCCATCCCGGGCAAATTGAAAGGAAGAAATTCATGAAGACCACAGTCGGAGCGCTCAAAGCAGCGCTCGCCAAAGTCCAGAAGGCGGTGCACAGTTCGCTGGTCACGCTGCAAGGTGTCGGTCCGTCGTTGACGATCCATGCCAGCAACGGCCCCCAGGGCAGCGCCAAGGCGACCCTGGCCGTTCAGGACGCCACAGAATTCACGGCGCAGATCGACGGCAATCGCTTGTCGGCCGTTCTGGGCGGCGCCGACGCGTCCTTGCCGTGCCAGATCAAGGTCACGAAAGACGATGTGCGGATCAAGTTCGGGCATGCCAACATCCGTTTGCAGATCGCCCACGAAGAAGCGTCCCTGCTCGAGGAATCGCGCTGGAATGGTGCGACGCCCATCGGTGAGCGGTTCAGCGGTGCGGATCTGAAGGCCGCGTTCGAGCGGGTCGCCCCGTTCGCGGCTCGCCACGATGTGCGGTACTACCTCACCGGTGTCCTGATGACAACGCGTGACAACCGCCTGACGCTGGTCGGAACCGACGGTTTTCGTCTCGCATGCTTCAAGACGGGCCTCGCGGTCACTGCGGTACCCGATTCGATCATTCCGATCCAGATCGCCGAGGCACTCTCGTCAGTCCTGGAATCCAACAGCTTGGTGGAGATCTGCACGGTCGGCAGCGACGACAGCCGCGGCATCGGGTTTCGGACCGAGACCTTCGAGGTGATGTGCCCGGTCATCGCCGGCAAGTATCCCAACTTCGATCGGGTGATTCCGGATGCCGAAGCGATGAACCGTGCCGACGTGGATCGCAAAGCGGCACTGGCGGTGCTGGAGCGGATCGCTGCAGTAGCGGACGCCAAGGGCGGCGCATGCTTCATCAACGTGGCCATCAAGGCCAAGCAATTCATCGCGCTCACGACCGATGAAGAGAGCAAGGACCACATCGAACTCGAAGAGCCCGTGAGTGTTGCGATGGAGTTGGGCTTCCAGCCCAAGCTGTTGATCCCGGCGCTCGCGGCGGTGAAGACTGAAAAGGCTTGCTTCCTCTACACCCCCTCGAAGGGGACCGACACCGGCAAGGTGCTGATCCGCGACGCGGAGGGTAGTGACTGGAGCGTGGTCGTCATGCCGTCGCGCACCTGATGGCGGGTCGGCTCGAATCGGTGGAACGCAGGCTTCGGTCGCAACGCTGAGGCCCGCTTGAACTGAAAAAGCCCCCGCACGTCTTCGGACGCGCGGGGGCTTTTTTTGTGCCGAGCGGGCCGCCGATGCTTCCGGGGAACTGGTCTGCATCTACGTTCGAACCCAGAACTGTGCTCACGACCATGATCCCTTGGGCCGACAGGACATGCCGACTCCGGCACATCTCATCGTGCGTGACAAGATGCGCCGGATGCCCCAATCCTGCCCGCCAGATCCCTCCGACGAGAGTTGGCAGGCGCAAGATCGCTCGCCGCGAAAGATAATTTGGTGCATATCCGGGCTTAGCAGGCTGCTGAAATACCTCACTCGAAGGTCCCCTCGTAGGTGGGCCTGAGGCGTTGTCTTTGCAGACTCACGAAACTCCCTCTGATGCGCGGCCCCGACACATTCACCGAAGGTTTGTTCACCATGAGACGGCTGGACGACTTCGTTCCCGCCGATCACCCGCTGCGCCGCATCCGAGTGATGGTCAACGAGGTACTGGCCAAGATGGACGGGTTGTTTTCTCGGATGTACGAGGCCGACATCAAGGGCGGACGCCCGAGCATCGCGCCGGAGAAGCTGCTGCGCGCGATGCTGCTGCAGATCCTGTTCAGCGTGCGCTCGGAGCGCCAGCTCATGGAGCAGACCCAATACAACATGTTGTTTCGCTGGTTCATCGGCCTGGCAATGGATGACGCGGTGTGGGTGCCGACGGTGTTCAGCAAGAACCGCCAGCGCCTGATCGAGCACGACGCGGTGGTCGCCTTCTTCAACGAAGTGCTGGAGACGGCTGAGAACAAGGATTGGTTGTCGGGCGAGCACTTCAGTGTCGACGGCACGCTGATTCAGGCCTGGGCCGGACACAAGAGCTTCGTTCGCAAGGACGGGGACGACGCTGGCGGCAGCGGCGGGGACTTCAAGGGGCAGCGACGCAGCAACGAAACACACGAGTCAAAGACGGACCCCGATTCAAAGCTGTACCGCAAGGGCAAGACGGCCAGCGAGCTGCGCTACATGGGGCACACGCTCGCCGACAACCGTCACGGCCTGGTCGTCAACGCCATGGTGACGCAGGCCGACGGCTTCGCCGAACGTGAAGCGGCCAAGGTGATGATCAGGGACGCGCGTCAAGCAGTGGCGAGTCTGGATACCGAGGTCACGCTCGGTGCCGACAAGGGCTATGACGCGGCCGAGTTCATCGAGGCGCTGCATCGCTTGAAGGTCACGCCGCACGTTGCGCAGAACAAGTCTGGGCGTCGCTCGGCGGTGCCCGACGAGATCGCCCAAAGCAAGGGCTATGCGATCTCGCAGCGCAAGCGAAAGCTCATCGAACAAGGCTTCGGCTGGGCCAAGTTCGTCGGTCCCATCCGGCAGGTGATGGTGCGCGGCATCAAGAAGGTCGACCAATTGTTCGTGCTGACGATGGCCGCCTACAACCTCGTGCGCATGCGGACTTTGGCAGAAGTCCGTCCGCTGGCCGCGTAGCGGGTCAGTGAGTGCCTCAAACGAGCCTGGAATAGAGAAAACAGCGACGGCAGCGAGCCCACAACGTCGAAATCACCCAACCGCCTTCTTCAGTGCGCAGGATGACTTCGGCGCGCTTGATACTTCAGCAGCCTGTTAGGCCCTCAGGCGTCAATACGGTCATAGGGAGACATCATGCGGTGCTATTTCCAAGGGTGCGACGAAGAGGGGGTGACGAAAGAGCACATCCCACCTCGCTCGTTCTTTCCTCAGGGAGAAAACGTACAACTGCTGACCGTCAAGTCCTGCAAGAAGCACAACAACGAAAAGTCGAAAAACGACATCTATGCGCTTGCGCAGATCTGCATGAACGCGGCGCCCAGCAATCGGGCGCGTGAAGTGTTTGAGAACAAGATTTTCAGTCAGCTCGACCACAACAATGGGGCATTCAGGAAGCTGCTGGCCGCAGGTTCCGAGGTTCTGCCCGACGGCGCCGTCCGGTATCCGGTGGACATCCAGCGGCTGGACGACTTCTTCACGGCCCTTTCGTGCGGAATCATCTTCAAGTCGTGCGGCGCGAGTCTTCCTCCGCATTTCAACATCACGCATGCGTATCACAGCCTGGAGTACGCCGACCCGCAGCTCAAGAAGATTAACGAGCATCTTGAGCGCTTCTACTCCGGTTCGCCGCCAGAGGTCATGGAGTTTGGCAAGGTCGATGCGCAGAACAAGCGCATCTATACCATCAAGATTTTCGGAATCAAGTCATTCAAAAGCAGTATCACCCTGGTGCACGAGTTCTACGGAACCTTCAAGGTGACATCAATGCTGACGAATGTCATCGGGCGATCCCAAGAGATCACTCGCATCCTCGAAGGCCTGTCCGACGTGGAATGACCTTCTCCTGCTTCGAAATGGTCGATTCAACGGTAGCCTTTTGGGGCACCATGCGCGACGTTTCGTATTTCCGTAATGAGTCGTTGTCGACGGTTCGACGTGGCGCCAGAAAGCTGTTTTTATCCAGATCTGACGCGGCAGCAGGGGGCGTCAGCCATTGTCATTTCCGGGATCACCGGCTGGCTAGGCTTCGCGAGCATGCGTAGTGCGCACGCTAGGCGGGCAAAAAGTCTTTGGGTTCGAGGCGAGCCAATTTGAACAGCGTTTGTGCCGCGCCCGACTGCATTTCGCCAAGCACGTCTCCGAACCCGCGCAGATGCATGTCGCGCTCCGCCAGCGCAAAGCCGTCGGTTGTGTCCCGAACGGCTCGAAGCCGTTGGGTGCCGGCACCGTCGACGGGCTTGCCCGTCAGCATGACGAAGTCGCCGACGCCACCGTTGCGCACCAGGCGTCCGCGCAACTGGTGCAACTGGGCCACGCCGAAGCGCTCGGCGCTGCTGACGACCATGCAGCCCACGTCCGGGACATCGACACCGACTTCGATCACGGTGGTCGAGACGAGGATCGGTTTCAAGCCAGCGGCAAAGTCTGCCAAGGTACGCTCTTTCGCACCTGGCTTGAGCTTCCCATGCAAGGCGCAGACCTTGCCCGGGAAGCGTTGCTCGAGCCGCGCAGCAGCCTCAAGCACCGACTTGGTACTCGGCTTGCCGCCGCCGAGTTGCGCGTAGAGAAACACCACCTTGCGGCCGGCCTCGATGTGCTCGCTGACGATATGGGCGGCCGTCCGGCGGTCCGTATCGTGCAGGAGGTGGCAGCGAATCGTCTTCTCGACGGGACAGCCGGGAATGCGCGCCTCCGTCCACCCGTCGAAAAGCGCCAGGGCCAGCGATCGAGGGATCGGCGTCGCGCTCGCCTCGATGACATGTGTGGCATCGCCGGCCAGGGCGCCGCGCTGCTCCACCGAGAATTTGTGCTGCTCGTCGATCACCAGCAACCGGAGCGACCCTGCCAGGGGGCGTGACAGCAGCGCCTGGGTGCCGATCAGCATGAGCGAGTCATCGGACGCGCCTCCGGCGGCGGCGCCTGTCACAAGGGCGGGGCGCAGACCGGGGAATCGGCGTGTGGCTTGTGCATGGATCTGCATCGCCACCAATTCGCTGGGCACCATGATGGCGACGCGGAAGCCGGACTCGGCAACGCTCGCGGCGGCCAGCAGGAACACGAGCGTCTTGCCCGAACCGACGTCGCCGTTGAGCAGCACCCGAGCGGCGCGGTGGGCCTTGATGGCCTTGCGGATGCGATTCAAGGCGTCGCGTTGACCCGGGCTGAGCGTTTCGGGTTGCGCTGGAACGAGGCGACGCAGGTCGTCGTCGATGGGGATCACATCCTGCGGCGCCGCGAAACTTGGCCGCAGGCCGCCTGCGTGGCGTACCTGCGCCACGGTGGCCGCCCTGGCTGCCGCAAGGGCGTTGGCGCCGACCAACGGAGTTTTTGGCGAGTGCAGGTGGACAAGGAAGGGCTCTGGTTCCCTGAAGCCGTGCGCTCCCAGCGCCGACACGACAACGGGTTCCTCCGCGATTCGTTGCGCGGCGTCGCGCAGCGCGGCTCGATTCTGGACTGCGAGTCTCAGCGCCTGTGCGACGAGCGCTCCCGACAGGCGCCCCTGGATGCCGGCATAGAGCGGCCCCACCCGACCCGTCGCCGCGGCCAGGCACACGTCGGACAAAGTGCGTTCATCACGAAAAACCGTGACCTTCGCGGTGAACGTCACTTCGTCGCCAGCGCGGATTTCACGCCAGTCGCCCGTGGAGCCGAAGACGCTCGCCTCGTATTGACCATCGTCCAACTGCATCGTGATGCCAAGACGCGCCGGAAACGGGGAGTAAGTGCGTTCCTTGTGCCTGTCGTAGCCAATTTTGCTTTTGACCGTCGCGCGCAGGAACAGAGGGCTGTCCAGCGGAGCTTGGGAGAGTCGTCGAAGCGGCGCACGCATGTCCACATAGCCCTTCGGCAGCACCAGAAGGGCGTCAGCGTCGGATTCGCATCCGAGCGCGGCAAGAGGTGTGGCCACAGAGGGCACGCGCGCGTTCACGTCCCCAACGTAGCACGCGAGCCGGTGCGCGCAATCCGCAAAACAAATTGCATTTCAAACAGCACTTCTTTCGACAGCTCTTGCGTGGAGTCGCCGCATAGCATGTTTTCAGTCTCGCTTTCACCAACCTATCCCGCGTGCTGCGGAACGAAGGAAAGCATGACTACCATTGCGAAGCAAATGACGAGCGCACTGCGTCCGGAAATTGTCGACACCCGGTTTCAAACGGCGTTGCGCGTGCGTCCGCACTCGACCACCGTCGACGCGAACGGTCTGGTTTTCGAGCCGGGAGCGCTGCAAGCCCGAGACCTCCAACTCGCGCAGGAGGCCTTCGAGCATAAATATTTCGTGGGCTATGCGTTCCGGATGAACAGGCCGCTCTGGATGGATTCCGAGATGCGGATCTTCCAGATCCAGACGCCGCTGAAGGAAGGCGGTATCCGCGTTGCCGGGACGATCGTGACGGACGAGGACCGAAACCTGGTCCGATTCTGCGTGGATGACAAGCGACACAGCAACCGGGCTGTCATGCGCGCTTGCGTCGATCTCATCTGCACGGTGGAATCGATCCTCCACTACAACCCGGCGTAGATCCGGCGGGGCTTGCTGAGGGCGGCGGATTGTTCGAAGCCGTCCCGATCGGGTGCGCGCCATGCCTCCCCCTAGGGGGGCGGGCGCGCACCCTGTCGGGGCCGTTCAATGCACGGTTCTCCACATGGGTGCTGGAACATAGCCCAGACGCGATAGCTTGAGTCCGAAGGGGGCGCAAGCGGACATTTCATCGCGTGCGATGAGCTCGAACGCCTGGAGCGGCTCGCGCATGTCCACCAACCCGTTGCACTGGGTCATCGCCTTCAACAGGGCGCTGCATGGGTGGTCGGACCTCGTCCTGAGTGGTCGGGTATCTCGGTAGGTCGAATGATCGAGCACGTCGCCCCGATCGAGCCGTGCAAGGTCGCGCAGTGCGCCAACCGCGGCGATGTGGATCAAGAACCAGCATCGCACTGGATCCGCACCGCGTTCGAGGTCGTGCAGGCAGTCGTCGATCTCATGCACTGGGTTGAGAACGCCATTGAAGGCGGCTGGCCGTGGCGACAATGCGCCGCGAAGGATTCGCACCAACGTCTTGCAATGTGCTGCGGTGTGGTCGATCTGAGTCATGGCAGTTGAGGATAGGGAGACGGCTGCCGTCGGCAAGTCCCCGCCACCTGCAGGTGCGGTTCCTTGTCGTGGACGTCGACTCACGCGCTCTCGGCCCGGTTCGAATCGCGACCGAATCTCGTGACGAATCGGCATCGGCGCAGGCCCGGCGTAACCCACAGTCGACTCTGCCGTCGAGACGCAGAGGGCGTGCTTGTGCGGCACCGCTGGGCAAGGCTGCTGTCACAACCCACCCGATCCCGGCAGTCGCGCAAGCACACCCGCTGCGTCTCACGGTTTTACGCCTCGCGCGGAACTGACCATCTTTCGATTTCCAGTTCCCAGATGGACGGGTCGCGCGCGATCCGTCCATGTGGGCTCAGGCCCTCGCTGTCTTCTGAACCCCGCGAATGCGGAACGAAGGTTGGCGCCGATTTCCGGCGCCGACAACCCTTCAGCGTGAACACGCTTAAAGGACAGACGATGAGTAGCATCATCCGAGACAGCTTGATGGCCCGGGCCACGAGCAGCAACAACCGCCTTCCGATCTCCGGCAAGATCCGCGCGGGCACGAAGGCCATCACGAAGACGGCATCTCAGAACAGCTTCGCACTGGAGCTGTTCCGCAAGGCGCAGTCCGGCGTGATCAGCTTCAAGGATGCCGAGAAGGAGATCGCCGACAAGGCAGGCATCAAGTTCCCGTTCTTCCCCCGAAATACGCAGCACTTCAATGTGTATGCGCATGACGTGGAGGGAGGTCAGCATGTGGTCGACACGATGCTTCAGCTGTACGGAGAACAACGCGAAGGGGACACCGAGGAGAAGCTGTACCGCTTTCCGATCGTGTTTCCAGCCGTTCCCTCGGTGGAGGATTTCTTTCCCAACGAGTTCCGCGTGGCGCAAGGCCCGATCAAGTACCACTCGTCGTATGGCGACGATGGCGTGCGGCGCTGCCTGTACCTCAAGCCCGTCGATCCGGCGCAGCAGGCGAAGCGCAAGAAGCACGAACGCCGTACTGAAACGGTGCGCGGCGAATGCGTGCCCGGGAGCTGCCCGGAGTTCGGCTCGGGGGCCTGTCGCTTCGGCGGCACCTTGCATTTCTACATCCCCGGGGTGACCGGATCGGCGACTTTCGCGATGGCCACCGGTTCGACCTACGCTGCGGAGGACATCTTCCAGCGATTGGACGAGATCATCGGGATCTGCGGCGGGCGCATGCCGATGTTCGACAGGGAGGGCAACCCGGTCTTCTACATGACGAAAGTCAAGAAGACGCGCACCTACTTTGACGAACATGGCGCGGAGAAGCGCGGCGAGCAATGGGTTCCCTTCGTGGAGACCACGCTGCAGATGTCAAAGGTGCTCATGCTTGCGGAGCAGCGACGGCTTCAGTTGGCCGCGCCTTCCGCGGTGCCCAGCGTGGTTGGCCTCCCGGCCGCCTGGCTGCCGGGTGCGATGCAGCAGGCGACAGCGGGGACCGCGGCCGACGACGACGTCGGGGCGGGTCAGATCCACCCCGGCGCCACCGCGGCGGATGAGCAGCATGGCCAGTCGGAGACTTCGACGTCGGGTGCTTCGGGGGGCCCGGAATCGGAGGAGTCGGCGCTCGTGCAGTTCATCGACCTCGCGGAGGACAACGGCATGGGGCACGTGGCGCAGGACTGGGCGATCGCCAAGTTCGGCGAAGACTGGGACAGCGATGCCAAAGTGCCTGGCGCCCTTGGCGAACTGCAGTCGCTGCTGGATGCTCGCGGTGCTGAATGCTGCCGCGGTTTCCTGGAGCTTTGTACTGCGCTCTACGTCAACCGGATCCCGGTTCGGGAAGCCGCGATGCCGTACCTCATGCGCAAGTACGGCCGGGAGTTGACGCGCAACAGGCAACTGCTGAGAGCAGCCTTGATGCATGTGCATGAGTTGCTCGAGAGCAGCGGGCTGGAAGTCACGCTCGCGCACATGCAGGCGAATTCGGGCGCTTGAACCATCGGGCTTCGGCCTGCCTGGCGCTGCGTGGGGCATTCCCTGTGCAGCGCTTTTTCTTTTCAACCGGTGTGGACGGCAATGGCTGTCCGTGCCTACTGAGGAATTCGAAGAATGAGCGATCTTTCCGAAACTGATGACCCTGATCTTGGCGAAGAAGCCGAGATCGCCGCGGTGGAGCAGCTCAAGGAATTGGGCTACATCTGGAATCCGAGCCAGCGCACGTGGGACGCGTGGCGGTGCGAATTGGTTGCTACCGATGAAGAGGTGCGACAAGCCACTTTGCGTCACTGCGTCGGCTCCAACGACGAGATTGAGATTGACGAGCCGGCCAGGGTCAGCCGCGGCGAGGATGGTCCATGGGTGCAGGCTTGGGTCTTCGTCCCCAGGGAGTTGGTCGCCGGCTATGCGCCCGGCTGAGCCAGGAAGCGGGTGGCCACGTGTCACCGAATGACGAGGCTCCGCCCGCTGGACTCCAGCCTGCGTTGCGCAGCGTGGGGATGTCCAGCGCAGCGCCTTTCTTTTCAACCGGCGCAGACGGCATCGGCCGACTGCGCCTACCGAGGAATCAAAAAATGAACAAGCTTTATGAATCGCAGCTGCTGACCTTGTGCAGTGCGCTGGGATGGCAAGGAGGCACCTTTCATCAGGTCGTTGCCGAAGTCGAGCGCATGAAGCGCCTCGAAGATGCCGTTCGACTGGCCTGCCACGGCGTGCCGGCCCCCAGCAAGGTCGAATCGCCGGCTGCCTACTACGCAATCCAGGTGCTCGGGGACGTCGAGCCCGTCTTGCATGGGCCATTCCTGTCACAGCGGGAGCGGGATGCGAAGGTCGGACGCCTTCGTCTTGAGGATGCTGACGACGGCCTCTATGCCGCGGAGATCACGGCCGGCGTGTTGTCCGTCGATGCGTACGATGGTGGCACGATGTCGCTTCTGGAGTCGGCTGCGCGTGCTGCGAAGCAGGAAGCCGACCAAGGACCGTTTTGAATCACACGCGTGTCATGAATTGAAAAGCGCCGCCCACCGTTTTTGGAGGGCGGCGCTTTTTTCCGCCCTATGCAAGCTGCGACGCCCAGGTGTCGAGTTGGTTGGCCGTTGCTTTGAGGTCATCAAGGCCGCCGTCATTGTTGATCTTGCAAAAGTACGGCTTGGTGCCCGCGTGCGATACGAGGTCGGCGAGGGCGAGGTCACGCGCGCTCGCCAGGCCCGGCGTCCATTTGCGTTGGGTTTGCTCGCTGCGCAGCATCAGGCGCGGCTCGCATATCGCTCTGGCGCATTCCACGTGCACGACGCCGGCACGATCCGGCGTGCGTGACAGGTGTGCCGGCAGCGAGGGGAAGCCGTCAACCGCAACGGGCGTGTCGCGGCGCCACGCATCGATCTGTGCCAACAGCAGCGCCACCGCAGCATCGTCGATGTGCTTGCCCGGCGTGGCTTGCGCCAGGGTCAGCATCAACCGCAGCGACACCCCCTGGGGCAGCTTGTTGCGGCGGGCCAGCCGTCCGAGGTCGCCCACGCTCAACTGACGCCAGCCATGCCGGTCCCTCAGAAGCCGGCCGAGCGTGGTCTTGCCCGAACCGTGCAAGCCGACAAGGAACAGAACGGGGTGGCGAGTCACCGCAGCGGTGTGCAGGGGGCGGCCTGTGCGACAGGAAACAGCGTTCCGCGCATGACGTCCGGCATGGCGTAGACCTGCTTGTGGACCTCCGCCTTCATGTCCGTCAACTGCGCCGCCAAGGTCGTCAACTGCTGGCGGACGCTGCCGAGCGGCAACGTCGGGTTCATGCGGTTGATTCGCTCGAGGGTTTCTCTGGCGTCCCGGCAGCAGTCGGCGGCATCGTCGAGGTGCTCGATGGTGACTTGGGAGATACCGATGGGTAGTGCGCTCATGGCGGTTTTCCTTTGGACGCCGACTGGATGGCGTCCTGAATGAATTGCAAAAATTGTTCTGCCATCCGCGCCCGCGCTTCGTGTGGGATGGCGCTGATGCCATAGGCGATCAGCGTGACCCAGAGGACGACGCGGATGGTGCTGCGTGCGAGACGCGCCTGACGCGAGAGGCTGGGCATCTTCGGCATGGTGCGTTCGACGTTGAAGGCGGTTGGGAGAATGAACGGGCGAGGCTCAGCTGCGGACCCAGCGCATCTGGCCGCTGATGGCGCAATAGCGGCTCTCTTCGAGGGCGCCATAGGCGATCTCGGCGCTGGCCGTGATCGAGCCGTCCCACGCCACCAGCGAACCGGTTTCGATCGAGACGCAGTGGAGTTCGCCGCGGTTCACGTAGAGGCGCTTGCATTTGACTTTCTGCACATCGACCTTGGCGCCTTCGTCGATGACAAGGGTTCCCTCAACATCGATGGAACCGGCGGTGAACACGCCCGAGAGGTGCAGGCCTCCCTTGAACTGGATCGGCGGCGATTCCTTGGGGATCGACACGTCACGGATGGCGTTGACGATGCCCTCGACCTTGTGATCGATGATGAGTTGACCCTCGGCCTTGCTGTACGGCTGCGGTGCGCGGTCGGCGCGCTCCACGACAGGGAGCACCAGGCTGGTCGCCTGGACGACACCTGCAGACGCGCCCTGGTCCTGTTGCGGATCGTCGTGCTCGCTGTCGCGGTGGTCATTTGGGTGTGCGATGGAAAGAACTGCGTTCAATTGAATTCTCCGAAGTTGAAAGTTCCGGCATTTGTGGTGAAGGTGCCGTCGGCCTCGTCGATCCTGGTGAGCGTCTGTCCATTGGGTAGACGCTCTCCTGGAGCCACCTGTTGAAACTTGCTGGTTGCGGTGCCGCGCACGACCAATGCGCCACTGTTGACCGTCACCGTCTTGAAGCTCGACTTCGCCGGCGCGATCGGCGGCGAGGCCGTTGAGGCGGGAGGCTTGAGCGGCGCGATCGTCACGTCCACCGGGTCGTCGGCCTTGTTCGCTGGCTGGTCGGTGTGTCCATGGAGCTCGACCGACACGGCTTCTTCGTTGTCCTCGCTCTGTGCTTCGGCCGAGCGACTCGCGCGGCCTGTCGTGCGGTGCGCCGCCGCGCCAGCGCTTCGCGCCAGAAGCGATGCATCGGGGTCTGGCAGCGGATCCGGCAGGTCGCGTAACGGGCGCCCTGGGATTGGCGTCGGGACAAGGGGTTTGGTGACCTGCGTTGCTGGCGGAGACGAATTTCCCGCCGTCGCGACTGCGCTCGCGGGCACATCGACCCTCGGCGTGGGGGCAGGGACCTCGGGTCCTCGGCCGGCGAGTGCGCCGATCAGCATGGGCCAGTTGACAATCTCTGCCCGATGTTGAACGGCCATGCCCAAGGCGAAGAGGGCCATGAGGGCGGCGACCACGCCCGCGTGATTCCAGCGATGGCCTGCGCGCGCAGTGCTGACTGTGGGGGGAGTTGCGTGTGTCGACGGTGTGGGTCGGTTGGGTGCTTTGGAGGCGGTCCGCCGGGTTCCGCGCCGAGACGCGCGGCGGAGGCTCTCGCGGATGACCGAAAGCCAGTGTGCGAGGCTGGCCCGCGGGCCGCCTGAGCTAATGACGCGTTCCGGGCCGTCGGGGTCGATGACAAGCCCCCCGCCTGCGGCCGGGCGCAGGCAGTCGTTGCCGGGCTGGAGCTGGCGGCGGGTAATGGGCGCGGCGCGTCCGGTCGAACACGGTCCGACCAACGCGAGCGCCCCGAAGGAGCTTGTGCGTTCTGCTGTCACGCAACGATTGAACGTGACGAATCAGTGGACGCAAGTCAGGAATGTTTGGGCGAATTCGCGCCGTTTCAATGAAAGTTCGCAGAGGCGGAAATTCTTGGCATTCCAAGCATGAGCTTCCTAATGGGCGCATCTTCAATCCGCGGGTCGGGCTTCCAAGGTAGCCGGCCAAATTTGGCCGGCAATACTTTTGAACTACTTCGAATTTGATCGGCGTCCAATGACGCGTTGCCTCGATGGGTTGGAGCACCAGGCATCATTCTTCGAGCCTTCTTCTTAGGCGCGTTTCAGGCAATCAGAGGGCGAGACCGTGTTCCGTCTCCGCGTCTTTCAACTGGCATTCTTATTTCCTTCGCGCAAAGCGGTATTCGGCTGGTTTTGGTATGAGGTTAATTGCCATTTTCCTCGCGCTGCAAATAAAGTTGATTCCGTTTCGCTATTCGTCTTTGGAGACGCGGTGGAGTCTGAAATATTTAAAGGCGGATAATAATTTTATAATTGAATTCAACTCTTAATTCTTGAGTTGAAAGCATTGATGAATTTGGAGTTGCGCCCCGGATTTCCTGTCTGTGGGCCGGTAAAACGCTGTCGGATCGACCATTCATTCGCGGTGCATGCGATCACGGGGTCTTCCAACATCGAAGTTCAAAAGCACCAACTTCATGAAGGAAATCTCAATGGATCAAGCCACCGACGATCAGCCGGGCCATGCGGCTCTGGCTGCAACCATGGCCCCGACTCATGCGATCGCACGGACCGAGGCCGAACGCGTGCTGGATGAGATCGAGCAAGCCGCCGGGCTCGCAGAGGCAAGTCTGGCCAACGATGCGACGCTGGGGGCTGCGGGGGCGGTGCCGGTCGCTGCGACGACAACGAGCGCGGAGACCCCTGTGCTCGTCGGCGATGAATCGGCACTGTCGCCCGAGGAGGTAGAGCGTGCGAAGGCAGAGGCTCGCGAGGCGCGTATTGCCTACTTCATGAAGCGGGCGAAAAGTCAGAAGGAACGCGGCCGGGCGCAGCTCGAGCGCGTGCATGTCGGCGCGATGGCGATTCGCAAGGATGTCGAATTTTTCGATGTCAACATTTCGTCGAGCGCGGAGCGCTTCCTGGGGCTGATTGATCTGGCGTTCTACACGATCAACCGCCGGGGCGAAGACGTGTTGGGCGAGAAGGGCGCAGCCGATGTGATCGAGCGCCTGACCGAACTCGCGCGTGGCTATCGGGAGAAGGGCGTGGCCGAGCGCGACCAGGCGCATGCGCTGCTCAAGAATGAGCAGGAACTTGCTTTCGACGCGGATTGGATCGTGCCGGAGTACCGCGGCAATGCGTTCCAGATGGCGGTGTTCATCAAGCACCCCGAGACGCTGAAGATCCTCGAAGGGTTGTTCGCGTTCGACACGCTGGTGCGGCATCTGACGGTCCTCCAATGGAACGGCAAGGTCGATCAGGTCCGGATCGACCAGGCACGCCAGCAAGAACGTCGTGCGTTGAGCGCGCTGCATCAGTTCGCCGCCCGGTCGCTGATCGGCCTGAACCGTCGCGCGCGACCCGCGCGTCCAGGCGTGGCCTCGAGGTCGACTGCGGTCCAACAGTCGGCGGCGGCCGACTCGGCGCTGGCGCACTGAGGTCGCGGTGCGCCCAGAGCTTCTCGACGGCCTGAATCCCGAGCAGCGCGAGGCGGCAATCTGCGAGACACACTGTCTGACGGTCGCCGCGCCGGGTTCGGGGAAAACCAAGATGCTGTCTGCCAAGGCAGCATTTTTGCTTTCTGGCGGTGCCACCGTGGTCGCGGTGACTTTCACGCGCGACGCGGCGATCGAACTGCGTGACCGCATCGTTCGGCAGGCCGGACAGGAAGTGCTTGATCGGTTGCTCGTGGGCACATTCCACAGCATCGACTTGCTCATGGCGTTTCCCGCCAAGGCGCGGTCTGCGATGGGCTCGGCGATCCTGGCGAAGGCGCGCTCGAAACTCTCCGCGCCGTGGAAGATCGTGCGGGATGGCAACCGTCGCAGCGCGGTGGCCCGCGCGATCGACGTCGCCGGACTCCCGGGCCTGGAGATTGACGACGCCACGTCCCTGATCGAGAAACTGAAATCGGGCGCCGCAACCCCGAAGGATCCGCGTGAGAGTGCGCTCGTGCAGGCCTACACCGATCTGCTGCAGCGCCATGGCGTGATCGACTTTCAGGACATCCTGCTTAAGACCAATGAGGGGTTGACCAACGGCGACATCACGCCGCTCGCGACCAACTACCTTTTGCTGGACGAATTTCAGGATACGGACCTGGCGCAATACGAATGGGCCATGGCGCACGCCAAGGCCGGTAGCATCGTCACGGCCGTGGGCGACGACGATCAGAGCATCTACGGATTTCGGCGTGCGCTGGGGTACGAGGGGATGCAGATGTTCGCCCAGCACACGAGGGCCGTGCGCGTGGTGCTGGGAACGAACTACCGCTCTCACGCCGAAGTGCTCACATGTGCGGGCCGACTCATCGGGGTCAACGCAGAGCGCATGGACAAGGCGCTGGTGTCGCACAAGGGCGTCGGCGGCAGTGCCATGTGGGAGCGATTTGCCGGCCGCCAGCTGGAAGCCGCGGCGTGCGCCAAGGCGGCCGGTGAGGCCGTGAAGAACGGGATGACGTTCGGCGTGCTGGCACGCACCAACGCCCGGCTCGAGTCCGTGGAAGCGGAGATGCATGCCGAGGGCGTGGACTACGTCCGCACCGGGGGAGATTCTCTGCTCAACACCCGCGAGGTCGCGGTGATGGTGGCGACGTTCACGAGCCTGTGGAAGCCGACGGCGAAGGATACCGACGAACTGCTGGCCTGGTGCGGGGTCGACGAAGACGATCTGCGCGAAATCCATCGTTGCTTCGGCGACATGCTGCCGGCGAAGATCTCGCGGCAGGCCATGGGGAAGGGCGCATTCAAGGAATCGACGAAGGAGGTGCTCAAGCAGCTCGTGAAGGCTTCGGACCCGTGGCATGCATACCTCGCCACCGGCGGGATCAGGACGCTCGTGACCCAGGTGACGGAGTTCCTGAGTGCGAAGGCCGTCGGTGATCCTCGTTCGAAGCGCGTATTGGAGGTGGCCGCCGGCATGTTCTGGCGGGATTTGGCGTCGTCGGCCTCCGCGAATGCGGGTGCTGCCGAGCCGACCGAACAGATCTGGCAGCGCCGCGGTCGCTCGTTCGCTCAGCGGGTAGCGGACATTCGGGCTGCGATGAGAGGTGCGGGCGGGACGGCCGAACAGAAAGACGCAGCCCTCCAACCGAAGGTGACGTTGATGACGGCCCATGCCTCCAAGGGCCTCGAATTCGACCAGGTCTGGATCGTCGGTGCAGAGGAGGACGCGTTCCCCGACAAAGACTCTGGGCTCCAGGAGGAGCGGCGCCTCATGTACGTCGCGATGACGCGCGCACGCAAGAACCTCTGGGTCAGCGCACCTGGCAAGAAGGCCGTCTCACGGTTCATCGAAGAATCCGGCATGGCTCGGGCGCCGACGGGAACCTTTGTCACCGAGCCGGACAGCGGGCAGGGGGCGAAGGGCTGACTGCTTCAGCTGCCAGCGCGGCCAAATTTGGCCGCGCTACCCGACGCGTCATTCATTCAAGTCGCGCTACTTGGGGACAATGGCGGTGAATGCGGTGCTGGCGACCAGGCGGTGCCCATAGGATTTCGTGCGCAGGCGGTTGTCCAGGCACACGACCGCCCCATAGTCCCCGTCCTTGCGGATCAGACGTCCGCACACCTGAGCAAGCTTCAGACCGGCCTTGGGGAGCATCAGCAGGTTGAACGCGTGCAAGCCCTTTCTTTCCAGATGTTCGGCATGCGTGGCGAGAACCGGATCGCTCGGGGAAGGGAAAGGCAGGCGCGTGACGAACACCCGGGTGCAGTACTCGCCGGGCAGGTCGACCCCTTCGCTCAAGCTGTCGAGGCCGAAGAGCACCGACCGCTGCCCCGCGTCCACGCGTCGCTTGTGTTCCTCGATCATGGCCGAAGGTTGCCATTCGCCCTGAAGCAGGACCAGTTGGCGCTCGTCGGGACTCAGTGAACCATAGACGTCCTGCATTTGCACCTTGCTCGTGAAGTAGACAAGAATGCCCTGTTCCGGCCCGCGCACGGCGTGGTCGCGGACGAAGGCGCGGACCATGGCCGCGTGGGCCTTCGTTCCGGCCTCGGCCGCCAGCGGCGGCACGATCAGGCGAGCCCGGGAATAGTCCAGCGGCGAGTCCAGTCGAAGCGCTGGGGTGTCGGGTGGCAGGCCCAGCTGAGCCCGTGTCGCATCGAAGCTCCCGAGCGAGGAGATGGTGGCCGAAGTCAGCACGCAGGCATGGATGCGCGGCCAGAGGTGCTTGCGCGCCTTGGCGCCGCTGTCGAAGGGCGAGCTCCGGATCTCGACGGAGTTGCGGCCCTTGGCCAGCCATCGTGCACGATCCTGGACCGGGCTCGTGAACTCCTCGATGGCCTGGATGGCGTTGTCGAGCTCACCCTTGATCTGGCCGACCCGGGACTGCACCAGCACCGCCATCCCGCTGCGCTTACCGCCGACGGCCTTGGCTTGCGCGTTGATCGATGCGGCGGCGCCGTCGAGTACGTCGACCATGTTGACGATAGAGCCCTTCAGGTCTTCGAGAAGCTGCATGTACGTGGAGGGCGCCTCACCGAGCGTGAAGCGGTGCAGCGCACCGTCGCCGAGCATCGACAGGGTCGAATGCGACGCTGCATTCCACATGGCCATCATGCGCTCCGTGGCGATCTCGATCGGCGCCGACGAGCGTGAGCCCAGCAGTTGTTCGAGCCGTCGGAGTTCCTCCCGATGGTTGACGCTCAGGTCGAGCGAGGACGCGAACGCCGAGAGTATCTTGTCCGACAGGTGATGCGCTTCGTCGAACACGTACAGATTGCGTTCTGCATCGCACAGAAAGCTGCTATCCACGTTTGCGGAGGTGGCCAGGAGGTAGTCGTGGTTGGTGATGATGACGCGCGCGCTCTTGGCCTTGGCCATGGCCGTGTAGTACGGGCATCCGTCAAACTGTGGGCAGCTCTCGCCAACGCAACTCGCGGATGTGTTGGCGACGGCCGACCAGGCCTGCCGGTCGACGCGTGTGGGCAAGGTGTCGCGAATGCCGTCCCATTGACCCGATTCCCAGAACTGCACGATCTGGTCGTGAATGGGTTTGTCGCCCTGCTTGAACATGTCGGTGGTGACGGTCAACGCGTCGAGCTTGGCCGGGCACAGGTGCCGCTCGCGGCCCTTGGCGACAGCCCATGTGACGCCGCGCACGCCGGCGCCTTCGAGTGCCATCAATGCAAGCGGGAGGTCTTTAGAGGCCAGTTGGTCCTGCAGCGACGCGGTGGCGGTGGAGACCACGAGCACCTTGTCCTGTTCGACGGCGTTCACGATTCCGGGGATGAGGTAGCCGATCGATTTGCCGGTACCCGTCGGCGCCTCGATCAGGCCAATGGATTCCTGCGACAGGAGCCCGGAGACGCGTTGCACCATCTGCTGTTGCTGCTTGCGCACCAGGAAGCCCGGCATGACCTCGCGCAGGTGCCGATAGGCGTCGGCAATCACTTCTCGTTGGCGGTCTGTGGATGACATGCGATTTCCTGGTGGACGCAGTCATGCTCCCACTCCGCTGCTCGGGGGCAAGTGGGACTGACGGGGATGGGGAACTGGCTGTTGCGCGCGGGCGAGGAAGAGCGCGGGGCGCTTACGCCAGATTGGTCTCTGCCAACAGGTCTTCGATCGACTTGTTGGTCAATTTCATGGCGACCTGCTTGAAACCGGCGTAGGCCAGGTCGATCGGTCCCATCAATGCCCGTCGCTGATCGCGCGTGATCAGGTCCAGTCGTTCGGCGGTGAACAGGCGCGCGACCAGTTCATCGAGCTTTCGCAAGGCGCGGAACATCGATGCACTCTCAGGACTGACCATCACAAAGTCGAAGGTACCGCCATTGAGCCACGACACGTCGAGTGCACCGAAGGCAAGGATGACGGGGTCCGAGCCGAGGATCGCGATTTGCCAGTGCAGGTCCGATAGCGCTTCGGAGATCTTCTCCCTGTAGGGGCGGTTGAGCGAATAGACATACATCTTCGCGCTCGCGATGTTGAAGTCCCGGCGCAGGTTGCGACTGCAGAAGCTGGTCCGCAGGGTGACCGTGTGCCGGGCGAACATGCGGCTTCGCAGTTCGTCGATGCGGTCCTGGTTCTTCAGCGTTGGCGCCGATGGCAGGTCGGCCAGGTCAGCGATCACGGGCGAGGCGCCCGCTTCGATGAATACTCGGGGAAGTGTTTCTGCCAGCTCGGTGTCCATGGAGATGATTGTTCGAGTCCACCCCGCACCCGGCTGGGCGAATGAGGGGCGGGACCGACGCTTTTTCGCTGTGGACGCGCCGCGTGCTCGGGCCTAAAGTTCAGGCTTCTTCCTGGTCTCTGACCCCGTCGCCGGCGGCAATCCGGAAGGCAAACGCCAAACATCCCAGGTAGACCTGGCTGCACGACTGACACCGTGCCTGAATCCTCAGATGAGGACTTGACCGAGAGCCCTGTCAGCTCTCAAAAGGGTGATCCTGCCCGCTGTTCGTTTCTGCGCCGTCGTGGCCTCGAAAAGCAGATTCGAATCAGCACATGGCCCATTGGGTTCGTGCCAACTCTCCTGTTGTCCACGCGATCCATGTGGGTCGTGGTTGGCACTCGAGCCCCCGACCATTCGCCTCGAGCGAATGGAAGGTTTCCGCGAGACGCCGCACTCCATCTGGGGTGCGGCGTTTTTGCTTGTGCTGCGCATTGGCCCACGACTGTCCATCCGAAAGTTCCGGGCAACTTTCGAATGGGAAGTCTTGTCCCGTCGGTCTTTCATTGCGGCAAGCGTCGCATCCAACAACCTGCGCTCTTGCGAGCGCCATTCTCTTGAGAGGTATGCATGGAAGACATCGATCTTCACGCCCCACAGGGCATCACCCAGGAAGTGCTCCTGGAGAAATACTGCAAGGGCACGGAGTCCACCGAGGCCAACGTGATTGACCGCGTTGCGCTGGCCGTTGCTCAGGCCGAGGCCCCCGAACTGCGCCAGCAGTGGTACCAGACCTTCCGCGCCAATATGCTGGCCGGTGCCATCGGTGCCGGTCGGATCATGTCTGCAGCCGGCTCCGGCATCCAGGCCACCCTCATCAATTGCTTCGTCCAGCCCATCGGTGATTGCATGGACGGTTTCGACGATGAGGGAGCCCCAGGGATCTACAAGGCACTCGCGATGGCGGCCGAAACGATGCGCCGAGGCGGGGGCGTCGGCTACAACTTCAGCGCGATCCGACCGCGCGGTGCCCGAGTAAAGAGCACGCACAGTGCAGCGTCTGGCCCGTGTTCGTACATGGATGTGTTCGACATGTCTTGCAAGACGGTCGAAAGCGCTGGCGCCCGACGCGGCGCGCAAATGGGCATTCTCTCCATCAGCCATCCGGACATCTTCGAGTTCGTGAAGGCCAAGCGCACGAAGGGCCGCTGGAACAACTTCAACGTGAGTGTCGGGGTGACCGACGCATTCATGCGCGCGGTCGAGGCCGATGAGAAGTGGGAGTTGGTTCACAAGGCCGAGCCAAGTCCGGACCAATTCGCCCAAGGGGCGTTTCAACGTCAGGACGGCCTGTGGGTCTACCAAACCATCGCCGCTCGCGAGCTGCGTGACCAGATCATGCGGTCGACCTACGACTTCGCGGAGCCGGGCATTGTGTTCCTGGACAACATGAACAAGGACAACAACCTGCGCTACGCGGAGCACATCGCGGCCACCAACCCCTGCGGCGAGCAGCCGCTGCCTCCCTACGGTTGCTGCGACCTGGGGCCGATCATCCTGACCAGGTTCGTGCTCGACGCCTTCACACCGTTCGCAAGGTTCGATATGGATGGCTTTCTGCGCGCGGTGCAGACGCAGGTCCGCTTCCTGGACAATGTGCTCGACGTGACCTACTGGCCGCTGCAGGAGCAGAGCGAAGAGTCTCGCAGCAAGCGTCGCGTCGGTGTTGGCTTCACCGGCCTCGGTGATGCGCTCATCATGCTCGGCATCCGCTACAACTCGCCGCAAGGCATCGAGTTCGGGCGCAGCCTCACGCAACAGATGCGTGATGCTGCCTACGGTGCATCGTGCGCTCTCGCCCAGGAGAAAGGTCAGTTCCCGCTCTTCGATGCCGACAAGTACCTTGAAGAAGGCTCCTTCGCGTCGCGCCTCCCGGCACATCTCAAGGATGCGATTCGGCTTCACGGCATTCGCAACAGCCACCTGCTGTCGATCGCGCCGACCGGCACCGTCAGTCTCGCGTTCGCGGACAACGCCTCGAACGGCATCGAGCCCGCATTTTCGTGGGGCTACAGCCGCAAGAAGCGGATGGCGG
This sequence comes from Variovorax durovernensis, assembly GCF_977011995.1. Classification (NCBI taxonomy): domain Bacteria; kingdom Pseudomonadati; phylum Pseudomonadota; class Betaproteobacteria; order Burkholderiales; family Comamonadaceae; genus Variovorax; species Variovorax durovernensis. Next base: position 2,309,108 of record NZ_CDRNCW010000001.1, read on the forward strand.
ATGGAACCGAGAAGCACTATCCGGTGCTCGACCATGCCTTCCGCGTGTTCCTGCGGACGCTGCCGGATCCGACGGCTCGAGGTCTCCTGGATGCGGTTTGCCGGTATCGCGACGAGTTCGCCGTGGGCTCCGTGATCCACAATGTCAAGGAGGTTCTGCCGCCGTCGTTCGTTTCCGCGCTGGAGATGAGTGCGACCGACCATTTGCGCATGCTGGAGGCCGTGCAGCCGTTCATCGACTCGGCCATTTCGAAGACGGTCAACATCCCGGCGGACTACCCGTTCGACGACTTCAAGGACCTGTACATGCAGGCGTGGAAGGCCGGACTCAAGGGGCTTGCCACCTACCGGCCGAACGACACGATCGGCGCCGTCCTGTCGGTTGGCGCTCCCACCGCGCAACCGCCGGTTGCCGCTTTGCCGACGAAGATGGCGGATCTGGATCCGGTGACGCGCGTGCTCGACAAGCGGGCGGACGGCGATCTGGAAGCGGTGAATACCCGCATCCGGTACATGCCGAGTGGCAGCGGTGACAAGTCGATTTACCTTTCGATTTCGTTTGCCGATGTGGAGGGCGTGCTGGACGGCGAGCCTGTGAAGGTATCGCGTCCCGTGGAGGTGTTCATCCCGGGCGGACAAAGCGATGTGCCCCAGGAATGGATCTCGACCTTTGCCCGGCAACTCTCGCTGAACGCTCGTTCGGGCCTGCTGCCCAAGGCATTGCAGGATGCACGCCAGGTCAAGTCGGATCGAGGCAACGTTCGCTACGGCCACTACGAGAAGCCCGATGGCACGAAGGTGCCGCGGTTCCACGAGTCCGAGGTGGGCGTCATCGCGTACGCGATTCAGCAGGTGCTTGTGAAACGGGGTTTTCTGGACGCCGAAGGCAACCAGATTCCCGCGAAGGCACTTGCCAGGCGGACTGGCTCTGAAGCGGCTGCGCATGTGCCGGCGCCGCGGGTCGAGGAAGCCACGACGTCGACCGGCAGCTCGATCATGCCTGGCAAGGCTTGCGGTGAATGCGGCGCGCACGCCGTCATCAAGAAAGACGGGTGCGAGTTCTGCACGCATTGCGGTCACACCGGCGCGTGCGGCTGATCGATTGACTTTTTGGAAGCCCCCTTGGGGGCTTTCCCGAGTCCGTTGGGCTCAGGAAAGCCTCTCAGGGTCGTGATGAAGGGCGCCTCGCCGGAACTCGCACCCCTTCGCCTCCGGTGGCGGTGTGCGATCTCTTGCAACGAGCCGAAGTCTTTTCGATGTCATCGTGGCGATGGCATCGACAAGCCCTCGTGGCTGCACCTTTCTGTTCTCTACACAACGAAAGGATTTCATCATGAAGATCGCGCAAATGAGCGACCTGCATTACTGCGCCAAGAACCTCGTCGAATCCGACCGTTGCTTCGGCGCCTCTGTGACCGAGGCGATTCTGGCTGGTGTCGACGCTGCCATCATCACGGGCGACAGCACGGACCATGCGATGGATGCGCACGCGCCGGCGGTGATTGCGCTGGCCCGGCAACTGAAACGGCTGGCCGATCATTGCCCCGTGCTCATGCTTCAGGGCACGTTCAGCCATGAACCGCCAGGGCTCTTGCGGATGTTCGAACTGATCGGTGCGTGTCATCCGATCACGATCGCCGATCGGATCGCTTCGTTCGGCCTCGAAGAAGGGAGTTTCGAGCCCATCGTCGCGGGGAAGGACTACCGACTGGCGGTCCATGCGCTGCCAACCCTCAACAAGGCCGACATCGCGGCGCTGGCGCCGCAGGCCGTCGGCGAAGCCGGGCGCCAGGTCGGAGATCTGATCTCGCAGATCCTGGACGCCTTTGCTTGCGCGAACCGGTCCCTGCTCAAGCAGGGTGTTCCAACGATGGTGATCAGCCATGGGACCGTCCTGAACTGCCTGACCGAGCATGGTGTTCCGATGGCAGGGACGGATCACGAGTTCGCGCTTGGCACGCTCTTCTCGGCGGAGGCCGACGTGGTTGCCCTGGGGCACATCCACAAGCACCAGGTCTGGCGCAATCAGGATGCCCAGGTATCGGGGCGCAGAAAAATCGTTGCCTATGCGGGCTCGATCGGGCGCTTCCACCACGGCGAGGAAGGCGATAAGGTGTGGATCGAGTGGGATATGACATCGGGAGACCCGCGCCTTGCCGCGCATCCGACGCCGTCGCGACGCACGGTCGACCTGTTTTTCGACGGTCCGCCCGACATGGACAAGATTCGGGAGCTGTCGGCGTCGCTGGCCGGTCTCTTCGTTCGAGTTCGCTACCAGGTGGACGAGGAACACCGGCAGCGTGTGGACCGTGAGGCGATCAAGGCGCTTCTTGCGGGCGCTGCCGACGTGCAGATCGAGGGAAAGACGCTGATCGTCGAACGTGTCCGCGCAGCTGGCATCAGCACGGCCAGCAGCCTGTCGGAGAAGCTTCAGAAGTGGTGTGAAGCCACGGTGACGCCGGGCGACGGCCTTCAATCGAGGCTGAGCGACCTGCAAAGCAAGACCGGCGAGATGATCGTGGTCGACATCATGGACCGAATGCACGGCCGCGAGCCCATCGCCCCTGTGCCGCTCCCGAACGTGGATGCAGCGTCGGAAGCTGAGGTATTGGTCGCTGTCCCTGATCGACTGCCTGACGCGATGGACCTGGAACCGCCGGGGAGCCCTGCCGGCCACCTGGTGGACGAATTGCAGGAGAGCCTCTTCGCCTAGCAACAGGGCATCGATCACGCTCGGTGCCTTCGTTCTGGACGTGCTTCACGACAAGCCAGTGTCGCATCCCGCCCGATCCCATTCTTGGGGTTGGGCGGGCGATGCGAGCTGCCGGCGATTGACCCGTGTGAATGGTGGTCACAGAAAATGGGGTTCGAAAATCGGGGCGTTTCGGGAACATCGCGCGACCCCCTTGCGTTCACAATGGGTCTCCGCTCCTCGCGGAACGAACTTCTGACTCCGGGCGTCACGCGCTGCGGAGATCGGCGCCAATCTGTCAGTTGCCCAAGCGGCCAGGCACCCGTTCGCAACCACGCGACACGGGATATCGAATGAGCCTCCAGCCGAAGTTCGACATCGTGGACTCCCATTCCCGACAGACTCCAGTGAGCGTACAGACGAATGCCCTGTGGCATCCGCCTTCTCGTTCGAGAGGCCGTCCGGCTATGGATTCAACCCCCTTGTTAGGAAAGGATCAGAAACATGGAGCCACTCAAGCTCAAACTCTCCGGGTTCAGAGGCATCGCTTCCGGCCGTGGAAAGAACTCGATTGAAATCGACTTCGGGAAAATCGATGGTGCTGCCCGGATGGTGGCGCTGGTCGGTCCCAACGGGGCCGGGAAGACCACCATCATGGATAACATGCACCCCTACCGGGTGATGCCATCGCGGGCCAGCTCGCCAACCCCGACGGCCTACAGCTACTACGACGATCTGGTCGAAGGCGCCGACGGGTTGAAGGACCTTGTCTGGTGTCACAACGGTGTGACCTACCAATCGGTCATACGCATGCGCGCGGCCGGAAAGAGCAAGAAGCAGGAGTGCTACCTGTTCATGCAGGATGCGACCGCGGCGTTCGTGCCCTATGCGGACAGAACGGGACTCGTGAGCGACGGCAAGGCCGAGAGCTACGACCGCGCGGTGGAAGCCGTTTGCGGGCGACCGGATGTATTCTTCGCGGCGCTGTTTTCGGCGCAGGGAAAACGCCCCATCAGCGCGATGACGGTGAGCGAAGTCAAGTCGCTGCTCGCGTCGATGCTGAACATCGAGAGCGTGAAGGCACTTGGCGATAGAGCACAGGAGGTGGTCAAGGGGTTGCGTCCCCATCTGGAGGCCACGAAGGCCCAGGCGATCCCTCTGCAGCAGCAGCTGATGCGCGAGGCGACACTTCGGGATTCGCTCGCGGGATTCGATGATCGTTTGGAGGCCGCTACTCACGCGGTCGACGGGGCAGGCATGCTGGAGCGGCAGGCCCATGCGGACCTGGTCACGATCGAGGCCGCGGCGGGACAGCAAGAAGCAGTCAAGGCCCAGCACGCTGCGTTGCAGGTTCAACTCGAATCCAGCGAGGCGAATCGCAAGACGGCGACTGCCGCACTTGCGACGAGACAAGCCCAGGAGCGGACCCATCTTCAATCCGCGCAGGTCGACCTTCAGCAGACCGTCTCGGCGGCTTCGAAGACGTTGACCGACGCGAACACCTCGCTTGCATCGGTGAGGTCGTTGATTGCCAGGGAGCCCGCGGTACGGGCGGCCGAGACCAAGCGGACAAATCTGCGTGATCAGCTCTCTGCGAAACGCATGAAGCTCGAGGAGGTGCAGTTGGACGCGGATCGCATCGGTGAGCTTCGAAGGAACGTGCTCAGTCTGTCCGAGGCCCTCGCCACGGGGCAGGCCGATGGCACCGCGCTGGCGAACTTGGTCGCGACGGCCACGCAGACGGCATCGCTGATCAACGATGTGCCTTGCAAGGGGCATTCGTTTCAGTCGGCCTGCAAGCTTCTGCTGCAGGCGAACGATGCCGCAGAAGGGCTGCCTGCCTCCACCGCGAAGTTGGAGGTTCTGCGCAACACCTTCCTGGAAAACAAGAAGAAGCGTGCGTCCGCCGACGCGGAGCTGCAGAAGTTGCTCGATGCCGAGAAGGTACACAACCAGCTTCTGGCGGACATCAGCAAGCTGAACGACGAGCTGGTGAACGCGCGAACGCTTGCCGCTGAACTGCCGGCGATCGAGGAGGCCAAGACCAAGGTGGAGCCAGGAATTGCTCGCGTGGCGGAGGCCAAAGCCGAACTCCAACGTGTCGAGCAGCGCCTGGTGGCCGTACAAAATGACTTGTCGAGGCTGGATGCCGATCACCGAGTTGCCATGGGACAGCTCACCGCGACCCTGGCCGCGGAAGTCGAACGGATTCAGGCGATGGTCGCCGCGCTGCCACGCATTGTCGGAGAGGCCGAGGTCAACCTCGTCCGTCAGCGTCTGGCGCAAGCCGAAGTGGTGCATCGGGAGGCACGTGATCGCCAGGCCGACATCGTCGCAAAGCGGCAGGAATCCACGTTGGTGCTTGGGCAACTGACGGCAGCCAAGGCCGAGCTCTCGAAGGTCGAGGCACTGGCCACCTGCATCTCCGACGAGATCGCCAGCTGGACGCTTCTGGCGGCTGCGCTTGGAAACAACGGCATTGTCGCGATGTCCATCGATGACGCCGGTCCCGCCTTGTCCGCCCAGTGCAACTCGCTTCTGGAAGATTGCTACGGCGGTCGATTCCAGGTGCGCTTGAGCACGCAGCAGACGACGGCCACGGGCATCCTCAAGGAGAGCTTCGAGGTGTGGGTCGAGGATACGCACCGGGGCGAAGAAAAGCGCCTCTCGGATATGTCCGGTGGCGAGAAGGTGTGGATCAACGAGTGCCTTGTGCGCTCGATGGCCCTGTACATCGCGCGATCGAGCCAGCAGCACTACTCGACGCTTTTCTGTGACGAGGCCGACGGTCCACTGGATGAGGCGCGCAAGCGCCAGTTCATGGACATGAAGCGAGCCGTACTCGATCGCGGAGGCTACAGGCGGGAGTATCTCGTGACGCAGACGCCCCAGTTGTGGGATCTGTGCGACGCGAGGATCGACGTCGGGGCTCTCTAGACATTCAAGGACAGGCCGTGAGGCCTTTCCAACTGCCCTCTCTTTTGGGGGGCAGTTGGAAAGGGCATTGCCCTCGCTTGTTGAGTTCCATGGAATCCTGACCCGCGATTTCCATCGAATATTGACCCACCCTCTTTGCGAGCCAGCCGGCTCACGGTGTGGATAAGTTCTTGGCTTTCTCCTTTTTAGGTTGGACTGCTTGAACGGGTTGAGCCGAGCTGTGCTTGAAGCGGAAGCTGTCGTTTCCGGTCTCCAGAATATGGCAGTGATGCGTGAGCCGGTCCAGCAACGCCGTCGTCATCTTCGCGTCGCCGAAGACGCTGGCCCACTCGCTGAAGCTCAAGTTGGTTGTGATCACCACGCTCGTGCGTTCGTAGAGTTTGGACAGCAGATGGAACAACAGCGCGCCACCTGATGCGCTGAACGGCAGGTAGCCCAGTTCATCGAGCACCACCATGTCCGCGTACATCAGTCGGTGCGCGATGTGGCCGGGATTGCCACTGGCCTTCTCTTGCTCGAGTGCGTTGACCAGTTCTACCGTCGAGAAGAAGCGCACCCGGCGGTGTTGGTGCTCGATGGCCTGCACGCCCAGCGCCGTGGCGATGTGGGTCTTGCCGGTGCCCGGACCGCCCACGAGCACCACGTTCTGCGCATCGTCCATGAACTCGCATCGGTGTAGCTGACGCACCAGCGCCTCGTTGACCTCGCTGTTGGCGAAGTCGAAGCCAGCGAGATCGCGATAGGCTGGGAAGCGAGCGAGCTTCAACTGGTAGGCCACCGAGCGTACCTCCCGCTCGGCTGTCTCTGCCTTTAGCAACTGCGAGAGCATCGGTTGGGCCGCCTCGAAGGCCGGCGATCCCTGCTCGGCCAGCTCCGCGACGGCCTGGGCCATGCCGTGCATCTTGAGTTCGCGCAGCATGATCACGATGGCGCCGCTGGCAGGGTCATGTCGCATGGCGCACCTCCTGGCTACTCGACTTGGAGTTCAGCGGCCCGCGCAGGCCGCCAGCAGCGCTGGCACGCCCCCGGAGCGTGTCGTAGCGCAGCACATCGGCCTTCGGCTCGTTCATCAGGCGCAGTGCCTGCGGTGCCGTGACAGGCGCCGGCGCAATGGGCTTGGCATCGAGCAGTCGGTGCAGCACATTCAGCACATGAGTCTTGCTGGCCACGCCGGCTTCCAGCGCCAGTTCGACCGCGGTCAGCACTGCCTGCTCGTCGTGGTGCAGCACCAGCGCCAGGATCTCCACCATCTCGCGGTCTCCGCCTGGCTGCTTCAGCAGCGCGGCCTGCAGCCGCCGGAAGCCCTGCGGCAGCTCGCTGAAGGGCGCTCCGTTCCTGAGCGCTCCTGGCTTGCGTTGCAGCACTGCCAGGTAGTGCCTCCAGTCGTAGACGGTCTGACCTGCGGTGTCGTGGCGACGGTCAATGATGCGCGTGTGCTCGCACACGATCTGGCCCTCGGCCGCCACGACGAGGCGTTCGGCGTACACGCGCAGGCTCACTGGCCGGTTCGCGTAGGAGGCCGGAACGCTGTAACGGTTGCGCTCGAAGTGCACCAGGCAGGTGGGCGAGACGCGCTTGGTGTGTTCCACGAAACCATCGAAGGGTCTGGGGATCTGCAACAGTAGTGGCCGTTCCTGCGCCCAGACATCGGCTACGGTCCCTGGCAGCTTGCCGTGGACGATCTCGCCCCACAGCGCCTTGCAGCGGTCCTCCAGCCAGTCGTTGAGCAGCGCCAGCGTGGCGAACGCCGGCACAGGTTGCCACAACCGGTGGCGCGCATCACGCACGTTCTTCTCGACCTGGCCCTTCTCCCAGCCCGAGGCCGGGTTGCAGAACTCGGCCTCGAACAGGTAGTGACTGACCATGGCGCTGAAGCGCGCGTTGATGTCGCGCTCCTTGCCGCGGCGTACCTTGTCCACGGCGGTCTTCATGTTGTCGTAGATGCCGCGCCGAGGCACGCCCCCGAGTACCTCGAAGGCCCGGTTGTGCGCATCGAACAGCATCTCGTGGGTCTGCAACAGGTAGGCGCGCACGATGAACGCACGGCTGTGGCTGAGCTTGAAGTGCGCCACCTGCAGCTTGGTGCGTTCACCAGCGATGACGGCCCAGTCCTCGCTCCAGTCGAACTGGAATGCCTCGCCGGGACCGAAGGCCAGAGGCACGAAGGTGCCGCGCCCGGTCGTCTGCTGGACCTCGTGGAGATGCGCATGCCACGCTCGTGCAAAGGCCGCCACGCGGTTGTAGGAGCCCTGGTAGCCCAGCGCCACCAGATCGGCGTGCATCTGCTTGAGCGTGCGCCGCTGCTTGCGTGACTTAGACGCCTCGCTCTTGAGCCAGCCGCCGAGCTTCTCGGCGAACGCGTCGAGCTTGCTCGGGCTGATGCGCTTCGCGTAGCTGGGCGCCGCCTCGCCCTCGCGAAGGTACTTGCGGATGGTGTTGCGAGACAAGCCCGTGCGCCGGGCTATCTCTCGGATGGACAGTTGCTCTCGCAGTGCCCAACGCCTGATGACACTCAGTGTCGCCACGTCAATCACTCCTGTGCTCCTGCTGCTAAAAGCAGCAGGTTAGGGTTATCACGTGGGTCAGATTTAGATGGAAATCACCGGGCCAAGTGGGTCACTTCTGGATGGAAATCAACAAACGGGGCCTTTCTCTACGCCATCACGGTCATCGTTGTCACGCTGGTGGCGACGGGAATCGGTCCTGCCATGAAGGCGGATACCGGCGCGACGCTCTCCGGCCAGGCGATCGCCATCGCGTTGCTCGCGCTCGGCTTGGGGAAGATCTTCTCGTCGATTCCGGCATTCGCGGATGGATTGTTCCCCGGTCGGACGGCCGCTGGCAGCGCCATCACGAGAGGGCGGGATGCCGCGGCGGCAGCCAGTGGCGCATCGCGGGCCGTGGGGTCCATCGGCAAGGGAGCGGCGGCCACCGGATCGTTTGTGCGCAGGGGCACGGGCAGCATGGCGTCGGCTGGAACGTCGCTCGGCGCGTCCATGCCCGGTGCCGGCGCGGCGGCGAGGGCGCTCAGCGCGTTGCGCAAGGGGAAATAGGGAAATAGGGCGTCGAGAGCCTCTCACGTCCATGCATCGCGCGGCCAAATTTGGCCGCGCGTTTGTTTTTGAGGATCGCTGCTCCTTCCTCCGCAGCGTTTCGGGGCGCCGACGTTGCACTGGACGCGCAACACGTGGGCCAGGCAACGCGCCGCCACGTGGGCCTCGATTGCGGGCGCAATGCTTGCGATCAATCCATGCCACGGCGAGGGTGCAAGGCTCCGCGGGAGCCACCAGAAACGGACGTGAATCGAGCGTGCATTCACCCAGAACACGGGAATGAGCCCCCGTCAAATGGATGCGTGTTTGATCAACCAGTCGTCCATCCCATGAACACCCCTCGCGGGCGTCTCGCCCCCAGCGCTTTGGCGCTTTTGACCATGGCTGCGTGCACGCTTGCGGGCAATGCGCAGGCTCAAGTCACTTGTGCCGTCAGTCCATCCACAGGCCGCTTGGAGGCCGCGCTTGCCTGGCGGAACACCCTCGGGGCTGACCGAGCGAATGCCATGTGCCAGTCGCTCCAGGCCAGCCCATCGAAGGCGGTCGATGGATTGCCGACGTCGCGCGGTGTGGCGGTCTCGCCCATTACCGCCATTGCGGCGCCTGCGACCGAGGTGAGCGACGGTGCGGGTACAAGCGCTCAGGCCCGAGAAGTCCTGAGCAAGATGGACGCCCGCCATTCGGGGCAGCCCTCGGCAACGCCACCAGCCGGGGCTTCTGCCGGCGCCAGGGTTCCCGTGACCGCGGTGCAAGCCGTGCAGGTGTCGCCAGGACCGGCGACAGCCGCCGCGCCGGCCCCGGTCGCATCCGGCTTTGCTATCGCGCCGCAGGATCGCACCTTTCGCGAGGTGATCGGCAAGTGGTCGAGCATGGCCGGTTGGTCGTTCGCCTCCGAGCACTGGGCCGTGTCGCGAGACATCCCGGTGGGTGGCGCCGATGTTTTCACGGGTGATTTCAAGACGGCAGTTCGAACGCTGCTCAAAAGCTCGCTCCTGAGCGATACGCCGGCACGGCCGTGCTTCTACAGCAACAACGTGCTGCGGGTGATCCCCGCGAGCGAGTTGTGCAAGCGCAGCGACCTGTAAGTCAAATGAACAGTGAGAATTCAATGACCCTTCGATTCAAATTTGCTTCTCCCCTGATCGTTCTCGTGGCTGTCGCCTTGTCGGTCGCGGGCTGCAGCACCTACCAGGCGAAAGAGCAGGTCAAGGCCGATCTGTCCGACGTGACGGCCCGCGCCCAGCGTGAGCAGGAGCGCGTGCAGGACCTGACCAACAACTACTACCGCAACCGCGATGCGCTGGACGAGGTCGGGGCCCCCTGGCTCGCTGGCAAGAGCATTCCCCTTTCGCGCGACGTGACGTTGCCACCCGCTCTGCGGGCCAACGTGAAGGTCTCCGCGGTGTCGTCGGCCTGCATGTCCAGCACCTTGAGCCTGCCGACGCTCGCGAGCTGCATCACGCTCGCCACGGGGATTCCGGTGCGCGTGAAGCCCGATGCGCTGCTGCCGGTGTCGCAGTTCGCGCCGCGTCGCGGCTCGAGCGGGCCCGCGACGGCGCCGCCGTCAAGTGCCGCGGCATCGTCGACTTCAGGTCAGCAAGGTGGCATGGCCATCGGGCCTGTGGACATCCAGGTCGGCACCTTGCTCGACCTGGCCGACGCTGCCTGGGGCGTCAGCCATCGCGTGACGGAGTCGGGGCAGATCGAGATCTTCCGCATCGAGACCAAGGTGCTTCGGCTGAAGGCCTTGGCGCAGAAGGTGACGAACCTGGTTTCCACCAGCGCGGGCTTCAGCGCCGAGAGCAAGTCGACCTACGAGTCCACGGCGACCGATGCGCTGGTCAACATGCACAAGACGCTGCTGGCCATGGGGACCGTGGCCGGCGATGTGGTGATCAATCCGGAGAGCAAGTCGGTGATCGTCACGGACACGTCGGACGCCATCGCACGCATGCAGACCTACATCGACGACGAGAACAAGCGCCTCACCCGTCGCGTCACGTTGGTGTTCGAAGAACTGTTCGTCACTTCCAAGCAGCAGGATCAGGCCAGCGTGGACTGGTCGGTGCTGTACGACAAGCTGACCGGCACCGCCAACACCTTCAGTTCGCCAGCGACCCTGGCCGGATCCGCAGTGGGATCGGCCGGCTTCAGCGTGCGCGGGACGGGGGCGTTCTCCGGTACGTCGGTCATCTTGCGGGCACTCGATGAAATGGGTCTCACCGTCACGCGTCGCAGCTTCCCCGTCTCGACACTCAACGGCAACACCGCGACGGTGGGCCTCCCCACCGTGTTCGACTATGTGGCCCAGGTGTCGAACACCGCGGTGACCTCCACGACGGGAACGATCAGCGCCCCGTCCATCACGCAGAAGGAGGACAAGTACGGCGCCTTCCTGACGGTGACGCCAGAGGCCCAGGACGACGGGCAGGTTCTGGTCTCGGTGAATCTTCAGGACCGAACCGGCACGCTGACACCCTACACGGTGGAAGTGCAGGGCAGCGGCACCACGGTGCAGCAGCGCAACATCCAGGAGAGCAACCTGTCCGGCCGTACCGTGCTGCGTGTCGGCGTGACCCACCTGATCGGTGGTCTTGACGAAAACGCCAGCCAATCGACCGCGCGTCGCCTTGACGCGCACGCGCCGATGATCCTCGGCGGATCCGACTCCGTCACGCAGAGCAAGCGCCGCATCATCCTGCTCGTGACGGCCGTTGCGGAAGACAACATCTGAGTGCGTGAACCGGCATGGACATCACTCTTCTATCCGCGGCATCCGACGAGTTCCTGTCGGGTCTGCCCGATGACACCGCGCTGGCGCTGGGGCTCTCCTGGGCGCCGTTGACCGCCGGCGTTCAGGCTGCGAACGCGATTTCGGTCGCGCTGGGCAACAAGGCTACGCATCTGGTGCACGCCGACGGGAAATCCTCCGTCGGCCTGGCCAAACTCAAGCGCGCCGAGCAGAAGCAGCTCGCCAAGCAGAAGATCTCGCGTGTCCTTTCCGCGGCCAGCCTTCTTGCCACCTTGAAGCCAATCGGCACGTCGCTGGTGACGCTGCCGATCGAGAGCGTTTCGAGTGCGGGAGAGCAGGCCGGAGGCCACGAGAACGCTGCCGACGAACGCGTGTGGCTCGGCGCCGTGTCAAACGGCGCAGTGCTGCGCGGTCACGATGTGGTTGTGACACGCGCACAGGCCGATGAAATCTGGCGTGCGCTGCAGGAGCGCTACAAGGACAAGGCGACGCGCTTTGATCACGGCAATGGCTTCGACTGGCAGGATCTGGTCGAGCTCGGCGCGGATCGCCAGGCCGAGGCCGTCGTCAACGCTTCGCGGCTCGTGCCGGCGAAGGCCGGCTCCCTTGTCGCACTCAAGCGCATTCCCAAGCCGATGAAGTATGCCGCGGGGGTCCTTGTGATCGCCGGCGTTGCGCAGTACCTGTTGATCCCCATCATGAACCAGCAGATTGCCAGGTACCGCAAGGCGCACGAGCCGGTCGTGGACCCGGCGGCGCTCTGGCAGGAGTCATACGAGCAGTGGGCGGGCGCGCGAAAGCTCGCGGGGGTGAAGTCGGTCGAACAAGTCACCCTGGCCCTGCGGAACGTGCCGGTGCACATCGCCCGATGGGATTTGACGAGGGCGGTTTGCGATCTGGATGCGATGCGTGGCGGCTGGAAGTGCGCCGCCCAGTACGTGTGGCCCGTGGAGGGGGTAGGGCCCAGCGCCTCGACCAATGCGGCCTTCCAGGCGAGCATCCCGAAGGACTGGGCGCTGGAATGGAAGCCGCTGGGCGGCGTCACTGCACGCTTTCAGGTCGCCGGAGTCAGCAAGCGGTTCAACGAGAAGGAACTGGAGACCAAGGACTGGCACCTGGTGAACTCGGTCAGCTACCTCCAGCGCCTGGAACGGGTGCTCGAGCTCGGCTCCAAACCGCTGGGTGAGTTTGCCCGGGTACCGGTCGCGACGCCCAAGCTGCCCAACGGCACGAATGCACCCGTGCCCGCGAACCTGAAGTTCCCGCTGGTCGCCACCCTGCAGGTGGACGGCCCTCTGCGATCAATGACGGAGAAACTCATTCACATGCCTCAGGTGTCGTGGAAGCAGGTCGCCATCACCGTCACCAAGAACGTGACACCCGATCGCGCCAAGTCTGAACTCAAAGCCAACCTCCAAGGGGAGATCTATGCAAAGCCGTAAAGCCTTTCTGTCCGTCGTCCTGTCGGGCCTGGTCGCCGCGTCGCTCGTGGGGCCTGGTCAGGTCAGTGCGGAGACTGTCGATGATCTGCTCGCTGCCGACGCGCGTACCGCCGCGGCGAATGAGGAGATCAAGGCCGTGAAGGCAGAGCGCACTGCGCGCGAGGCTGCCGGGCTGCCGCCGCCAGGCGCGAGCTTGTCTGCCCCGAAGGTCGTGCGCGAGAAGGTCTTTGAACTGGTTTCGATTTTCGGTGTGACGGGTCAGCGAAACGTCCGCTTTACCGTCGACGGCGTGCCCATCGACCTCAGCGAGTCGGGAGGCGCGAACAATGGATACGCGTTGGTCGGCATCGATGGCACCTGCGCGCGGGTGGCGGCCGTGAGCGGCTCGGCGACGAAGAAGGCCGCGCACAAATCGAAGGCGACCTCGGCAGGCAAGCCGACGAATGTTTGCTACGTCGCTGCGCCGATCCTGACGGCCCAGAACGTGCTGCGTCCGAATCTCGCAGGCGTGGGCGGCAGTCTGCCGCCGCCGGTGTCGCTTGGCATGCTGCCGCCGGTACCGGTCGTGGCGCCGCAGGCTGGCGGATCCGTTCCGACCTCGATCCAGCTGCCGAGCGGAGGCTCGCTGCCGGTTGCCACCCCGGCCCGTTGAAGGAACAAGGGATCCCCATCATGTTTGGACTTGGGAAGTCGGCCGCTCAACAGCGCCAGACCCCTACAGTTGCATCGCGCCCGTTGGTGACAACCCGACCGCGTGACGGTGTGCGCGAAACGAGGCACGAGCCGCTGCGCGAGCGGGCGACGTTTGGCGCCGATGTGCCGGATGGCGCGGTGAGTTCGCGGTCGGTGATCGCGCCTCTTCGCCTCAACTCCGTTGACGACCTGATTGCCTTGAAGCTGGGGTTCGAGCAGAAGCTGGACAAGGAAGTGCCCGTCGGCCCCCATCTGGCCTACCAGATGTGTCCGGTGTTGCTTGGCGGGGCCTTCGGCACCAGCGCCGCGCATGCGGCGCTCTTGTGCACGGAGGTGGCCTCGGTCACGGACGAGGCGATCGCCATTCGTGAGCAACTGGCGAAGGAAAGCAGCCGCTGGACCTTGTGGAAGGAGTCGCCCATCATCATCGCCTCCGAAGTGCTGCTGCTGTCGGTCGTGCGTGGTCAGGTCACCAAGGAGCAGATCGCCAAGCGCCGCGTCATCCGTGCCAACCCCGACGACAACGGCGCCTACGGCAGCTTGAAGGAAGTCGTGAAGTGGGCGTTGGAGCAGAAGGCTTCCGACATCACGTTCACGATGCATGACGGCAAGGCGATGAGCCAGATCAGCTTCATCATCAACGGCCTGAACGTGTCGCCTGATCGCTTCCGGATTCCGACCGGCACCTTGAACTCGATGCTCAACACGGCCTACATGATTGCCGAGGGCGTCAAGCTGCCGACCTATGACCCGACGGTGGAACAGGACGCTCGCGTCAACCTGAACATCGACGGCCAGGACATCCTGCTGCGGTGGGCCAGCATCGCGTCGCAGTACCCTGGTCCCTCGGTGACGACCCGCATCGTCAAGATGTCCCAGGTCGAGCGGCTGGTGCTGGAGGATCTGGGGTACCTGCCCACGCAAATCGCCGGGCTGCATCGGGCGACCAACGCCGAGGGCGGCGCGGTCATCCTCGTCGGGGTGGTCAATTCCGGCAAGACGCACACCATCGCCGCGATGATGGGGAGCCTGCCGGAGACGCACAAGAAGATGTCGCTGGAAAGCCCCGTCGAGCTGCTGATCCCGGGGGTGATCCAGAAGACCGTCACCGGCGACTTCCTTGAGGAACTGAAGATTCTCAAGCGCAGCGCGATGCACGACATTCTGCTGGGCGAGATCCGGGATTCCTCCGACGGTCGCGCCTTCTCCGACCTGTGTGCGATGGGCGTGAACCTGTATTGCACGACGCACGCGCCCGACGCGTTCGGCGCCTACGACAAGCTCACGCAGGACACCGTGGGTGTCTCCAGGGATTTTCTGGCCACCCCGCGAATGGTCAAGGTGATCGTCGGGCAAGCGCTGCTTCCGTCGAATTGTGAGAACTGCCGCAAGCCCTTCATGTCCTTGCTCCAGGATGGATCGCCACGCGCCAACGACTACCTGGGGTACGCGAAACGGCTGGAGCACCTCTACGATATCGACGTGGGTGGCGTGATGGTCCAGAACCCGGAAGGATGTTCGGTCTGTCGCCAGAACGACCTGCGTGAGCTCTACGGCCTGGCCGGGCGGAAGATGGTGGCGGAGGTGTTCGAGCCGGACGAGTACGCGCTGACGTTGATCAAGGCGGCGGATACGGTCGGACTCAAGCGCTATTTCGCGGAACAGCGCACCAGCGACTATTCCTCGCCCGACATGGCCGGCAAGACGGCCATGGAATGCGCCGTGTACTGGATGACGCAAGGCGTCCTGGATCCACGGCGGGTCGAACCCCGCTTCCACAGCTTCGAGCGCGAAGAAATGTTGCGCAAGAGCCGGGAGCGTCTGAAGGCCGCCAATCCGACGCGGCTGCACGCCGTCTGAACCCACTCGCGCGGCGCACCGCGCTTCATCGAACATGAGCACCCCTACAACCTATTTTCAAACGCAGGCCAACGGTCCCGGCTTCTTCAAAGGGATCGTGGCGGACGTCGCCGATTTCTGGCATTCGCTTACGGACCCCGTGCAGAACGCAGCAGGCAAGTTTCGAAAGAAGCGGGCGGACTACTACGAGACGTTGGCTGATCGACTCGAGAACGCCAGTGGCCTGACCCTCAAGGACCTTTTCGAGCGCGACGCCGCGCGCTACTCGGCGGACCGCGAGGGCAATCCGATCAAGACGCCCGAAGGTGTTCTGGCCGCGCACTGGGCGGCGCGGTATGTGGAAGTGGGCGGCAATCTGGCCATGACCTTCGAGGGCACGTTGCCGCCGGAGGATGTGGCGCTGATCCGTGTGGGCGAGCAGGCCGGCGCCGGCGCGTTGCCTTCGACCTTGCGTGACATGGCGCGGCTGACCGGTATGGTGGCGCAGGCCAAGAGCACCTTCCTCGCGACGACGCTCGTCGGCTTCGCAACGCTCTGCGTGCTGGTCGCCGCACTGTTCAGCATGCCGCTGTACACCGTGCCGATGCTGCGCGAAACCTTCTCCGCCTTGCCGCTGGACCAGCTCCCGCCGCGGGCGCAAACCATGTTTGGGTTCTCGGACGCGATCTCCGCCAACGCCCTGGTGCTGACGATCTTCGCCGCCGCTGCCGGCTGGTGGGTGAAGTGGTCGTTGACGAATCTTGTCGGGCCGTGGCGCACGAAGCTTGACCAGGTGCTGATCTGGCGGCTGTACCGCGACTTCCAGGGGGCCATGTTCCTGGCCATCCTGAGCACCATCGTCAAGCGGCGAAACAATTCGAGCACCCAGCTGCCCGACGGCCTGGCGCAGCTGCGGGAGGGCGCCTCGCCCTGGATGCAGTGGCACATCGACCAGATGTTGTCGAACCTGTCGCAGGTCAACAGTTCGCAGGCGGAAGAGAACAGCACGGCGATCGCGAACGCACTGAACACAGGCTTGATCGACCAGGAGACATTCTGGTACTTCCTCGACGTTCAGGACGGTGCCGGTATCGCGGTCGGGCTGCAGAAGACGGGGCTGCGCGTGGAGGGGCCGACGCTGAAGAAGGTCGCACGACGGGCCGCCTGGCTGCGCGCGGCGATGATCGTGTTCGCGCTGCTGGGGGTCTTCGGCGTCGGCGCGATGACCGCATCGGCAGGGTCCGCGTTGCTGCAAGCAACCAAGCTCTTCTATCAGTCCTGAGCGAGCAGGGCGTTCACTTCGCAGCCGGTCGGTGCTTCAGTGCGCTGACTGGCCGCGACGCTTTGGGCGTAGGCCAGATGGGATCGCCCTCAGGCATTTCGTTCCTCACCTCAGCTTGGTTCCGGCAGCCTGTTAGCAGCGGCGATCAACCCGCCGGCCATTGAGGATTTCTTCACGGCGCAGTGCCTCCGGTTTCGATTGGCGTCGCGATTTCCGCTGCATTCGGATCGATCGCGGCCCGACAGGCTTTCAAGATTCATCGGACCAACAACCGTTCCTCTTGTCCGACCGTCCTCACTTGAAAGCGCCTGAAATGAAGTATTCCGCCCGTACACCCCAACCGCGCCGCAGCAGCAACAGCAAGCAGAAGGGCTTCTCGCTGGCTGAGCTGTCGCTGTACATCGCGATCGTCATCATCCTGTCCGTGGCGGCCATTGCCGGCTACAAGGCATTCGTGATCTCGGGCCGCGTCTCGACCATGACCACCGAGCTGCAGCGCATCGGCCAGCGCCTGACGCTGAATGCCGACGGCATGGGCGCCACCCCGTACACAACGTTGACCACGGACGAGGTGTGCAACATCGCGCGCGGCGGCGCGATCATCACCTCGGCCGGCACCGGAAACGGCACCACGTGCACGCACAGCCTCGTGGCCTTTGGCAGCGGCAATGTGTCCGCAACGCCGGGGACGGTCACCAATGCTGGCGACGCATGGACCATCCAGGTCGACAACGTCAGCAGCTTCGCGTGCCCGGACCTTGGCGCCACGATGAACCGTTCCGTCGTCGTGATCTCGATCAACGGCACTGTGGTGAAAGCCGCCAACGGCTCGTTCAACGCTGCTGCTGCGGCGGCGGCTTGCACGCTGCTGGACACGAACCAGTTCCAGTTCACCGGCGCCTGACCGCCGAACGCACTCGCCACCAGGCGGGGGCGTTCGCTCCCGGCTTTCTCACTTTCATCGAGGCATGCCATGACTCCGAAACTGATTTTCGACAGGACCCGCGGCGGCGGGGCTCGCCGCCGCGGCACAGGCTACGTGATGATCGAGCTGGCGATCGTCATCGCGCTCTCCACGCTGCTCGCGGTCTGGAAGGCGCCGCAGCAGGTCCGCGAGGTCGAGGACGCCGGAATGGATGCCGTGGGCGTGTACATGCAGGTTCTGAACTCGGCGGTCGAAAAGTACAACTTGTCCAACCACAACGCGCTGTCCAACAGCCAGCCGGTGGCCGGGTTCGTCAACTCGATGGCGCCCACCATCGAGGAACTGCGTACCGCGAAGTACATCTCGAACCCGTCGTTCCCGACCGCGATCACCAAGCAGAACATCCCGGTCGCCATCAAGATCATTCCGCAGAACTGCCCGGGCGTGAACTGCCAGTTGTTTGGCGTCTCGTACGCGACGCAGGCCATGACCTTCGGCACGAACAACGTGCGCTATGACCTTGTGGCCCGCTTTCTGCAAGCCGCCGGTGGGTCTGGTGCTTCGGCGCCCTACACCAACGGTGGGAATCTGGTCTCCTCGATCTTCAACGTGCCCAACCCGAACGGCAATGTGCCAGGCACCATCGCGATCGGCACTTACCTGGATGAGGGCCTGTATCAGCGGTTCGTGCAGATCCGGGACACACGCGATCCGGACCTTCAAGGCAATCTGTCCGTGGCCGGCAACCTGAACATCGGAGGCAGCTCGCAGTTCGGCGGTCCGGTGACGGTGAACAACACGCTCAGCACAACGGGCGACGTGGATGTGAACAAGTGCATCCGCCTGCAGAAGGACGGTCGGGCCGGGTTCAACTGTTTCGACCCCATGGAGATGCCGAGCGGCTGGGATGGTGGCGTACGGACGTGGGACGTCGCGGCCACGGGCAGCGTGTTGACAACGGAAGATCCCAAGGGTTGGAGCGGTCCGAATACGCCGGGAAAGTGGTCCGTCATGTCTCGTGATTCCGAGGCCTATATGCAGACCTCGGGGCGCATGGTCGGCAATCGCCTGATCCCGAGCGGACTGTTCACGCCCGGTTCGGCCTGCAGCGATGCCGGCGCGGTGGCACGCTCCACCGATACCGGCTCGGGCGGCATGCTGGTCGTCTGCTCGGGTTCGGCCTGGGCGCCGTTGGTGTCGATTTCGTCGGTTGGCGCGGGCTGCTCGACCAACGGCGCGGCCGGCGTGACGCCTGGCGGCGTGTCGTTGACGTGCGTGGGAAACCAGTGGATGAGCGCCGTCGACCGCGAGGGTAAGTGGTCGGTGCAGGACTCGATCGTCGTGATGAACGGCTGGAACATCGGCAAGCCGGGCTGCGGCAGCGGTGGTGTGCCGAAGATCTTCTCGATCCCGCAGGCGATCGACACCCGAGGCAATGCCTCGAATTTCACGGCAAGCGACCAAGGTTCGTACTGGAACATCAGTCTGACCGATGGGACTGGTGCAGGCGTGTCCAGCCAGTCCCTGGCCCAGATTGGGTGCTGGTACCAGTAGTCGCCATCCCCGGCATTGAGCGTGGCGGAACCGCCGTGCCAGGTGAATGAGCAGGGCGCTTCTCGGCCAATTGTTGCCAAAATTTGCCATAAGGCCTACCATCAGGCCATGAGCACGATGAACATTTCCCTGCCCGACACGCTCAAGGACTTCGTGGATGAGCAGGTCGAGAAGCGCGCGTTTGGAACCAGCAGCGAGTACGTGCGCGAGTTGATCCGAAGGGATCAGGATCGGTCGCATCTGCGCGGACTGTTGCTCGATGGCGCCGCGTCGACCCCGTCAGGGCCGGCCGACGCGACCTACTTCAAGGGCCTGCGTGATCGCGTGCGTGGCGCGGGTAAGGCCAGCGCGCGTAAGTGACCGCCAAGAAGATCGTTCCTCGCGAGCAGGCCAGCAGGGACGTGGATGACGTCATCGCACACTACCTGAGCGAGGATGCCGAGCACGCAGCGATGGGCTTCATCGATGCCTTGGAAGAGGCCTTCGCGCACATCCGTCGCGATCCATCTACGGGTTCGCCGCGCTATGCCCATGAGTTGAATCTGCCGGGGCTGCGATTCTGGCCGTTGACGCGGTATCCGCACCTGGTGTTCTATGTCGAGCGCAAAGATCACATCGACGTGTGGCGCGTGCTGCATGGCCAACGTGACATCCCCGCATGGATGCGGGAGCTGGACCAGATCTGACACACGGCCAGTGCGAAAACGCCCATTTCCGAATGGCGTATCGATTGTTCATCCAATCGGGCCTCGGGCGACCGTCGGGAGGAATAGCCTGCAAGGTCCCATCAACGACCTTAAGGAGCTTCCGTTATGAGTCTCAAGATTTCCACACTCGCTGCCGCCGCGCTGTCGCTGTCCGCGGCCATCGCGTTGCCGGCTTTCGCCGCATGCGACTCGACCTGCATCACGCCGCTACGCAATGGCGCGAGGGCAACGTACGATCAAGGCTACGCGGCTGGCGTTGCCGCGCAGCCGACATCGACAGGATCTGGCTCTAGCGACTCGTCCAACGCGGACGGCAGCAGCAACGGCAGCAGCGCGAGCGCCGATGGTGGTGGCTCTGCTGGTACTTCGGCGGGCGGCGGAAGCGCTGGCAGCTCGGGAGGGGATGGAGGCAGTGCCGGCGGCGACGGCGACTAGTCCCTGTGCGATATTCAAGGGGCGCAACCCTTGCGCCCCAATCCGGCTACCTCTATTGGATCGCGGTCAATCCCAGGCTGCGGTCCATCGGAATCCAGTTCCCGTCGCGGATGACTTCCGACCACCCACCGGTTCCGTCAACCTTCATGACGAATCGCACAGGCTCGCAGCCGGTCATCCGAGGCTCTACTCGGACGACAACAATTGGGACACCAGTGGTCGAATTCCTGCGGCGAACATCTGCATTGTGTTCGCCTTGATCACAGGCTGCAATACCAGCCCCCATGATTCTCCACGTGGCGGTGCCATCGGGATGTTCCGTCAACTCGGCGACCCTGTTGGCAGTGCCATTCACATGGCCGGCGAGGTTGATCGCCCATCGATGCGTGGTGCCACCGCCGGGATTTCCGGCTGCGCACGCGGCAAGCAGGAGCGCTCCGACAAGTGCCGTTGCGGTGGCTGGTTTCGAGTTCAATTTCGACCTCCGTCTGTTGGACATGCAGAAATGGTGGCACAAGATTGCATCGCCGCAAGTGCTGAAACGCGAACACGAAGGCTCGCATGGTTGTCCTCGGCGCGACTCATTTGTGCCGGGCCTGCACATACACCGAGTATCTCGACTGGGCGACCTGCATGGACTACTACGACCTGCCCACGCTGTTCTACATGGCCCCGCCTTGCTGGCTGATCAAGGGCCACGGCATGCCGTTCCCCTTGGAAGCAGTACGAGCCGCTGGCTTCCAGGCCGCGTCAGTTCAAGCGGGAGGCCATCGTCAACATCAACGACTACCCAGCCGCGGCTGCTTTGAGGGCCTTGGCATGGAGAGCCTGGCCATCGACTACACGGTGGGCGGGGCGGGGCCAACCGGGCCGAGCGCCAAGAGCTGGTCATTTACAGCTGGGATCGCGAAGTTGAGCCTGCAGGGCTTTTCTAAAAGAGGTGCCGGTCAAAGGATAGGCCGGCACCGATACCGGAGAACGACGAAAGCAGGCTTCAGCCCAGGGGCGGTCGCCGGACACCGTTTGTGAGCGGTCACCGGCAAGTTCGATGCCCTTGCATGTCTTTGGGACGCAGATATCCTGCCGGAATGCCAATTCTTCAGCCCCCGCCGGGGGCTCCAGCCGTCCCCGAGACGTTTCGACTTTGCCTCGAATGTGCGTGTCCCAGGGTCTTCCCCCCGGGGCAAATTCCGATAATTCATCTCAGATATTGCGCCTTCCTTCACGGGGACGACATGAGTGACGAAAATCTGAACTGCCTTCAGTTGTTCGCGCTGTGCTCAGCGCAGAAACACTAGGCCTAGATGTCATCAAAGTCCGGCCGGGAGGTCAGGTTGTGCTTGAGGTTCAGATGTGTGCACAAGCCACCGAGATCCGGGAACATGGACTTGGGACTAAAGCCCATTGCTTGCAGCATGTCCAGGATAGGCCCCCTTGCAGCGGCGGGGATCATGATCTGGGACAGGTGGGGCTTTACCTCCCGATTGCTTTCCAAGGTTATGAAGCGGCCTTGGCCCGAAAAAGCGTGCAAGGTGAACCATCCGTCTTGGGCCGTGACACGCGGATTGTTCAACCGCGGTTGGAACACAACCGTCTTTCGTCGGTCGAAAGGATCCTTATCGTAGACCGTTTTATCGAGAAGATTCTCCGCGTGCAAGGCGTAGACAAACACTGGACCGGTCGCTTGGGAATTGCAGGCGAAAAACAAGGCTACCAGCGGGTTGGCTGTCCAGTCGAGTAGCCGAGTCTTCAGCCCGTGATGTTGGGCCACGACCATCAAATCAACCAGGCCGTGCTGGCCGGGAGACAAGAGGGACGCCCCCAAAAGTCCAAATTGCTCCAGTGCCTCTTGCTCGCTCAGCACGCGGTTGCGATTTGGGGTGCCACGCGCTACGCCGGGCAGCAGGTTCCCGCGCCGGTCTTGCCCACGAAATATGTACTGGCCCGATTTCTTCTGTTGAAGGCGCTCAACCAGTTGGACATAGGTGCCAAACTCACTCGCCGTCTTGCTGGGAATCGTCGTCGTTGCCATGTTGCTCCTCTTGTAGACCGACTGCGAAAGCCTGGAACATCCGGAGCAAGGCAGTCGGCGGTCAATATTGTTGTCTACGCAATCCTGATCGCCCTGGCAGGCTAGATTGGCTGGGCGAAGGAGGCATTCCAGAACGAGTGACTGCTCTTGTGGTGCCTAGCGTTCCGCAACTGGAATGTGACCCGCACCCGCCCGATGCGCTCAGAGTCGATCTCGACCTCTCGAATGAGCGACTCACCGTCTGCGGGCTCCGGCAGCTGGCGTAGGGCCCCGGCGAGTTCGTCGGCTGACAGGCTCGGCAAAACGCCATTCGGGTGGAAGGGCTGGGAGAGATCAGGCCGCTGACCGTCCCCGTACTGAACCAGCATCTTCATCGCAGTGATGCCGTTGCGGACACCTCGGTCCTCGTCGCAGTTGTTGAAGATCATGTGTGCGTGCCGGACCTTGTAGGCCAGGCGGACAGCTTCAACAACGATGCCCTTGATCTCGGCGTCGTTGTACTCGTAGGAGAACCTCTCGGCGGCCGAGGGCACCGGTGCGTTGTACGTCTCTGCGTTCCGACCATGCAGGCGCATCAGCGAGTAGTCGGGGTTTGTGACTTCCCAAACCGGCGGCACCGAGTTTTCCGCGCCTCGCGGTCCATCAACCACTGTGTGAACTGCACCCAAGGCGCGCAGCATGGCCAAGGTCTCGACCGTGCGTTTCATCCCATCCCACCAGCTGCTGTGCCTGAACTCAACGCTGAAAGTGTCCCGGGGCAGCTTCTCGCGGATGGCCTCCAGGTGGGCAGTCACACGCGGCGACGGCACCACGGACGGGGGAAACTGGAAATGAATTAGTCCGAGCTTGCCCGTAAGCCGCGCCGGCTCCAGCGCCTGGTTGAACGCGATCCACAGAGCTTCTTTCACCTCGTCGGCGGTGTCGCGGTACAGGAGCCGCTTCCGGCCGGGTAGCAGCTCCTTCACTCCTCTAGGCAGCACCTGGACGTCCGTCTGGTGCCCGGTGAAGAAGCGGAAGGCCTTGAAATTGAAGACGAAGCTCTCGGGCGTGCGGGCCGCCCAGTTGTGCACGTTGGTGGGCGACGGGATGGCGTAGTAGCTGCTGTCGACCTCGACCAGCGGGAATATGCTCGCGTAGTAGCGCAGACGCGCCTCGGGCGTCTTGCAGCCCGGTGGGTAGAAGCGGCCGCAGTCGATCAGCGTCTTTTCGGCCCAGGATGCATGTCCGACGAGGGTAGGCATGCCCCATTATGGGCACCGGCGGTAATTCTGTTGCAGCCGGTGAAAATGGATCAGCGACGAGTTATCGCGCCGTCAGGGGCGCATTTATCGCAGCGCGTTTCAAGAATGCGGAGCTCGGGCCGGGAGGCAACCATCGTAGTGCGGCCTTCGCTGGTGACTCGAGAGCGTCCGCCAGTGCACTGCCGAGGGCTCCGGTTTGAGTCATCACCAAAGTCAGGCAGAGGAGGGCAACGCTCACCCCGAACATCCCGAGAGGCAGGAGCCCGGGGCGGAAGTTTGACAGATGCTTGGGCGTCGATCGCGGGATCAGCATGGCAGCTCGCGCTTCCTCTCGGTCGGCTAGAAGCTTCGCGTAGGCGCCGCCGCTTTCCAGCGCAAGCCGAAAACGCTCGTAGGACGAAGGGCCGTAGTCCAATCGCGAGGCAATCTGTCCAGCGATCAAGGAAGCGTCCAATCGGGTCTCCTGGTGGCGTCGAGTCACCGCCTGCAGCCATGAGGGCAAGGTTCCTATCGTCGTCATACAGCCCGGAAAGCCCGGGGCCAGTTCGGTTTCGTTGCCGGCGAAGCAAACCGCGAATTCGATCGGCACGTCACTACCGAGGCCCACAGCCCGTCGCAGGTGATCGGGCTTGCGTGATGCCTGACCATACGGGTTCTCGAAACGTTCAACCCGACCCGGCCGACGTCGTTCGACGAAGCTCTCGTCGCCAGGCACGGGAGATATGCGTTGCCACTTCCAATCTTTCGTCTCCACAGCGATGACGCAGTGCGGCGTGACCACGATATGGTCGATATCGGTGAATGGAATGCGGCCTTCGATGGGAAGCAATCCACCCCGCGGAATGACTACCGCGTCGGCGCCAAACTGTCGACGCACTGCAAGCTCCAGCGCGTCGTGAACGCGTTGCTCACCTTCCTTGCCTTCTTTCGCATCGTCCAGCACCGCGTTGTTGGCCGCCGCGAGGTGGGCGTCGCGCTCCTTGCGCAGCGCCTCGTCGCGTATGTGCGCGGCGATGAATCGGTACAGGGAGCAAACGACCAGCCAAAGACCCATGGCGATCGCGCAGACGATCGCAAGGCGCAGCAGATCCGACTGCTCCGTCCCACCGCGCAAACCGTCGAGGACACCTACCTGCGCGACCCCATAGAAAAAGAGCAGCGGCACACTCAGCCACATCGACAGCCTGTTGCGACGAGAAATGCTCAGAACCAGATGCAAAGCAACCGCGAGGATCAGGAAAGACGCCATCGAGTGCTTGAACACCAGTGGTCCGCCTGTACTGGTTCCGAAGAACGGGCCAAAGACTTGCGCGATCGACGCGATGAGCAGGCCTGCGAAGCCCAGCGCGGCAATGCCCGACACCATGCCGAAACCCGTGGCTCCTGCGCCATCCCCGCAGGCTTTCGCTGGTACCGCTTGACTGGCTTCATCGTCGTCGCGGCGCTCACGATCCTCCTTGTCCGCGTAGTACGCGTTCTCTTGATGCCGCTGATAGTCGGCCCAGTCGATGTTATTCAATTTCTGCCCCTCGTTATGAAGATGAAGGCGTGGTTGCCGGCGATGCCAGCGGCGAACGCAACGGGCCATGCTGGTCGTTCAGTTGCAGCGGCCGTCTTCCTCCTTCGTTGCTGGCCGGCAAACCATCCCATTCGACCTGTGCGCATCGAATGCCGACGCCGGCCAGCACGCCCAGCAGTTCGCACAGATCGCTGAAGGAGGTCGAGCCGTCTGGGCGCATCAGCGTGATGTCGTCGCTCTTCGCGCACCAGGCGGCGTTTCGATGAACGACGCGCAAGGTGTCGGGCGACGCTTGCCGCACAAGATCTCGAAGAATCAACTTTCGGTCTTTCATTCCGTTTCCTCTTCTGCGTTGAGCTTCGCGTCTTGGATGGCACCCCCACCGAGAGGGCTGATCCGACGACATACTGACATGGGACGTTGTCCGCGCAAGTCTGGCCGTGCGGAGCGCGGTGCCACTGACTCCAAGAGGCGTTGTGGGCAATACAAGAGCTCAATCGATGCGCATTCGATTCGGTCGAAGGCGCGGAGCACGCCATAAACGTGGAATGCAACAACCTCTCCGAACCTCCGTCCTCGCCGCCGTGCTCGGCGCTTCCGCGCTGCTTGGAGCCACTCACGCCTGCGCCCAAGCGACCTCCTGGCCGGAGTACCGACGCCAGGCGGCGCAGCGGATCATGGAATGGAACCAGGGTGCCACTTACGAGGGCGACGCACCCGCCGTCCTGCTCTCGATCCCGGTGCTCCAGATCGACCTCGAGGCGGACGGCTCCGTCCAGAAGATCCATGTCGTACGTGAGCCCCAGAACGCGCCGGAGTCCATGCAGATGGCGATGGATGCGATCATGCGGGCTGCGCCGTTCGGCGACGTGTCGAACCTGCCCAAGCCTTGGCATTTCACCGAAACGTTCCTGTACAACGACGATTGGAAGTTCCATCTGCGGTCGCTGCAACGCTGACACTGGGGCTCCAGTCGTAGTACGAAATTCGTAGAGCGGCCAAATTTGGCCGCTCGCTGCTTTTTGGGGTCTACCGACGAAACAGCTGCTTCGTGATCGTGCCGGGTCGCAGCACCCATGCACGCGAGAACTGCGAGGCCAATACGAACAGGCCGCCGTAGATCAAGACAGCCGCGACCGTGTGCGCGAGCGAACGGCGAGGGGAGTGATTCAGCAGCACGCCGAGCGCGATCAGCGCAAAGCAGGCCGTGATCGTCCGGCGTCTCACACGGGCCCGCTGAAGTGCAATCAGTTCCGCCGCAGTGTCCTCATCGAGACCTTCGCGGACACGCATCCGCGTCAGCGCACCCAATGCCATCGGGCTGTTGAAGCCCAGCCCCAGCACCTGCAGGGTGCGCAACCGGAGCGCGGCCACGGCCGTGGCGAGCGAACTCATGGCGCTCACTCGCCCGGATCGAAGGTGATCAGACTGGTCACCATGCCCGAGACAAACAGCAGGCCGCCGTAGACGCGAAGCACCGGTCCGGTACAAAAGTTCATCAGCAGGTAGCCGATCGCGGAGGCGATGAGGGCGATCACGAAGAGCTCCTTCGCGGTGACGCTCGGCACATATTTGCGCATCTCGCTCACCATGCCTTGCGCCATCGCGGCCTTGAATTTCTTGAGACTCATGTCATTTCCTATTCCTGTAGGGGATGGCCTGCCCGGAACTCAAGCGATGGGCTGACCTGCAAGCAAGCTAGCACCCGCCGTTGGCAGCGCAACCTCGAGTGCGGCACGTTCAGCGCGGGCATCCCGGCCACTTGTCCGCCGATCAGGCCGGCTGCGCAGCGAGCGCGTCGTTGGCGACCAGCCAGTAGCCACGGGCGTTCGACATGACGCTGTCGGCCTGCACCTGGACATCGAATCCCGGCAGCCTGTCGCGCAACGGCTGCAGGTAGTGCATCGCACCGCCGCCGGCCAAGATCACCCGGTTGACACCGATCCCCTCGAAATTGAACGCCAGAAGAAACTCGTCGACCACGCGCTGGGCGGCTGAGAGGGCTACGGTGCGGTAGGGCGTGAAATCGATGCGCTGGCCACCATGCGTGAGCACGCCGCTGGCCAGCGCGCGTTCCGTCGTCACGAAGTTCAGATCGCCCACGCCCAGGCTCATGCCGGCCGCGTGTGCGACCTCTCGCACGATCTGCGACACGCCGCCCGGGAACGACCCCGAAATCTCCAACTGCGGCTCCATTCCTTGTGCGACGAACCAGTCGAAGGTGTTGAATCCGGGGTCGATGACCAGGTTCACCTCGTCATCGCCAACGAACAGATCTCCGGCCTGGTGGGAGAGCGCTTCATTGAGCGCAAACCGTAAACCACCATAGGGCTGCGGCACGACGATGACCTTCTTGGCGACCAGATCGATGGTGTCCCGTCCAGTGCGCCCCTGTAACGCCTTTGGCACGGGCACCCGATGGACACGCCCTCCCACGGCTTTGAGCGCCGCGCGTTTGGTAGCGAACGCCGAGACCGGCAAGCCCAGCACCAGCGCATCGACGCTTTGACTGACATGGCCCGTCGCTCGCATGAAGTAGTGCAGGGCGCCGGCAATCAACGCGCGGTACTCGGGCCGCTCGATGAAGTTCGGATCGAGAATCCGGGCGCCATCGCCGAGCGTTGCTTCTGGTCCAACGAAGAAGTGGCGACCATCTACCTCGACCACCACGCGGTTAAGCGCGCCGCCGCCAAGGCCGCCGGCCTTCTCCAGCGCTGGCACATGGCACGCCGGCACGACGGAGCTGAAGCAGATCTCGCCGGCCGGGCCGAAGTCCTTGGCGCCCGGGTCGGACCAGACCGCCTTGGTGTTGCCGAATCCGACGTCGATGGAAAGGATGGTTCTGCTCATGGAGTTCCGTTGGGCTAGTGAGATGCAAGGGGAGGGGGCAATCGAACAGCGGACATCACCGCAGTCAGTCGATCATGAGTTTTGCAAGCGAGCTGCTCAGCGCCGCACTTCGAGTCCGTGCCGGGCGTCGTGGCAGGTGACCAGCAACAGGCTGCGGATGGCCACTGGAATGCTCCGTCGTAGCGGTTTGTGCCGCGGGCTGTATCGGTCGCATTGGAGGTGCCCACATTGACACAGCGGCTGGCCCACCTATCAAGGCCTGGAATAGCAACTGCCGAATGTGCAGCCGCCTTGCCTTGTCGCTCGGCAGTGCCACCAACGCGTCGTACAGCGGAAGGAGGCTCACGTCGTCCGGTGCGATCGAAACGCGGAGACGAAAGGTGGGTTTTTGCGGCTCGGTAGGGGGGGACTGGTCGGTGCCAGGGGTTCTCATCGCATGCTCGCTGGGGTTGGTCATCTTCCGGTCAAACTTGGCAGTTCTTGGTCGTTCTCAAGTCTGCGGGGATGCCTAGCGTCAAGTTCCGAGAATGCGGGTCGGATTTGCGTGTCTTTCGAGGATGACAAATGCCGCGAGACTGCCTACAGTTCGATCACGCCCTCCAGGAGGGCACCGGTTTTCCATGCCGCAGCACGCGGAAATGATTCGATGACTGTCGGCAATGCCCGACGAAAGCGCGCGCCGCGCATTGGCCGTTCACAAGCTCTCAAGGGGCACTGAACAGGCCGATGCTGCCGGAGCGCGCTTTTTTTGTCGCCCTTGCGTTCTGGCGGGGGTAATTCCCGCTTCGGGGTTTCATGAACATTTAAAGACAGAGTGTCGAAATTCGTCATCCGCGACAACGACTTGGGTTCGTTCCTAACGATCAGAACGCAAACAGCGCAGGTTTTTGAGAGTGTGGGCGATGGCTCTCTGGGAACGAAAGTAGTCGGAGATATGGCAACGACTGCTATCGCCGATGGAGCGGTGAAACCGTCCCGTCGATGGGGCTGGAAGGGCAATGACAGGCATCGCCGAGAGGGTGATGACCACCGCGAGAACGACGAAGGCTCCGACGATGGAGCGGCACACGACGACAACGAACCACCCACCGGCTGCTGCAATGGCGGCTGGAACAATGCCCCTGACTGCTTCATCATCACCCGCTGCAATGGCGGATCGATCGATGACGCGACCCACACCACGACGCTCCTGCGAAAACCGGCCCTTGCTTGATGGGCTGCAACCGATCACCAACGTCGCTGCCGAGAGGGCAACGGCAACCAAGACGACTGACAACCAAGGACGGCGCGAGCATCGAACGAAGCTCCCCACCCGCACGACCAGGAAGGAATCCTGGGAGACACCGAAAGCACCGGCAGGTCATGGCGGCTGTTAGGGTCTCAAGTGCATAGCGAACAGGGTCTCGTCAACCCGCCGCTCTCCCCGAGAGGCACGCGACGCGTAATGCCCGACGACATGGGACCTGTTCTTGAGTACTTGCCGAAGGCAGGACGCAAGGGACCAAACGCCGCGAGGCCTTGGGGCAGCAGAGGATTGACACAACCTCGCTGCTGGCGGCTTCAGATTCTTTAAGTAACGTGTTTGAGGAATGGGGATCAGGTGGACTGGAGTCCAGCCGCTCGACAGCCCGCGTCGAGCGGCAGAAATCGTTCGCGTCGTCGTGGTCGGTGCAACAGTGGTTGTCGATCGCGTTCAGGGCATTGCGGTCGTCGGCGAGCAGGCGGGCCAATGTCCACGTGCGCGCTTGCATTGGAGGGCATTCCCGTACGGTTGATAAAAACTGAACAAATTGAGCAGCCACACCGCAAGCTATTGATTTTAAAGGAAAAATCTCTCTGTATCCCTATTTTTGCGACAATCCCCAAAGAAAACGCACTTTAGTTGTATCGTTTCGGCGCCGGACCGCGATTTAAAGTGCAACCAAGCAAATTGAAATGCGCGCGAATCCTTACTCGGCGCGCGTGAGCTTAGGTAGTCGCGCAGGTAGCTCACCATGTAGTCGCGGCCGGTGTAGGTTGTGCCCGCGTTTGGCATCGGGCAAGCTGCGATGGAACTCCACGTGGATGGCGAGAACAGCCTCAGCGAATCCCAGCCGTACTGCCAGGCACCCCCGCCGACTTTCTCAGCATCAAACATCAGGAATGAGCGCTGTGCTGGTCGCAGAGAGTACGCCACCGAGGGCGCTGCCTAGTCACCACCGACGATGATCACGTCGTGGGTCATACGACGATCAGGGTTCTGATTTCAATGCGCCGGAGCAACAAGTGGTGCTTTCCTCATGTCGGCCGTCATGACCACCAGTGCCAGGCACGCGGACAGGCCAAGCATCGCGGAGAACCACAACGCGCCATCTTCCCACCGTTCTACGGCCATGCCGAACAGAAATGGTGCCCCGGCCTGCACGATGCGCGCTGGCACCATCAGGAATCCCTGGCGCTGCCCGTAGCCCTCGGCACCAAAGATCAGCAGCGGAAGCGTCCCGATGGCGATGGTCAGGATGCCATTTCCCAAGCCATGCAACACCGCAAAAGCAGCGGCGGCCGATGTACCAAGCAGGCCGAGGCAGAGAGCGCCCAGTGGGTGAGCCAGCGTGGCCAACCGGGCCGACAACAGCGGGTGCGCACGCTTGAGAAAAGTGAACTCGATCACCCGTCCCACCACCTGAGCCGGGCCGACCAAGGCGGAGATGCCAACTGCCGCGGCCAGCGTGGCACCACTGGCGAACAGCAGCTCCGGCAGATGCGCGGCCATTGCCGTGCTGATGAACCAGGTGACGGCAAAGACGTAGGCCATCAGGAAGGCAGCGCGGCGCTGCTGCGCTGGCGCAAGACCCGCGCCATCGCCCTTGTTGGCGACAGTTGCCTCCTTCGAAGCCTGATCGGTCCGGGCAGCGCGTGGCAGCAGCACATTGAGCGGAAGGCCGACCACCAGATGCAATGCCGCCCACGCAAGACAGGCCCCGCGCCAGCCCACGGTGCTTTCCAGATAGGCCGACAACGGCCACCCCACGGTGCTCGCAAAACCTGCGAACAGCGTGATGCCGGTGATGGCTCGTCGCGCATCCTGGCCGTGCAGGCGTACCACGGTGGCAAACGCGGCCTCGTAGAGTCCGCTGCCCATGGCAAGGCCCATCAAAGCCCAGGCGGCGAAGAGGTGGACTGTAGAGCTGGCCTGGCTCAATGCGGCCAGCCCTGCGGCAAACACCAGATTGCTGGCAATAAGAATCGGGCGCCCGCCCAAGCGGTCGATGAGCCGGCCGGCGAAGGGGCCGATGCCGGCTGCGACGAGCAGCGCCACCGAGAAAGCTCCGAAGACCGTGGACGTGGAAATGCCGATGTCCTTGCCGATGGCACCGGCCAGCACCGCGGGGAGGTAGTACGACGAGGCCCACGCCAGGGTCTGAGCCACACCCAGCATCACCGTCGTCGTGGTCTTGCTTTGCACCCTGGGTTCGCCTTGCTCAGATGCTGCGCAGGTTGACCCGCTTCGACAATGCCTCGGCACTCTCGCGCCGCTCGCTGTAGCGGTCCACAAGGTAGCCCGCGCAGTCGCGCGTGAGCAGCGTGAACTTCACCAGCTCTTCCATCACGTCGACCACGCGCTCGTAGTACGGCGAGGGCTTCATGCGCCCGGCCTCGTCGAACTCCATGAAGGCCTTGGCCACCGACGACTGGTTGGGGATGGTGATCATGCGCATCCAGCGGCCAAGCACGCGCAGCTGGTTCACGGCGTTGAACGACTGGGAGCCGCCCGACACCTCCATCACCGCGAGCGTCTTGCCTTGCGTGGGCCGAACGGAGCCCATGGCCAGCGGAATCCAGTCGATCTGGGCTTTCATGATCCCGGTCATGACGCCGTGACGTTCGGGCGAAGTCCAGACCATTCCCTCTGCCCACTGAGCGAGCTCGCGTAGCTCCACTACCTTGGGATGGTTGTCGGGCTCCGAGTCTGGCAACGGCAAGCCGCGAGGATCGAAGATCCGCGTCTCGGCGTCGAGCGCGCGAAGAAGCCTCGCTGCTTCTTCGGTCAGCAAGCGGCTGTAGGAGCGCTCACGGACCGAGCCATACAGCAGCAGGATGCGGGGCGCGTGGGTGGAGCGCTGCGCCGGCATCAACAGATCCGGATCGGCTTTTGCGAACAAGGCCGGATCGATGTTCGGCAGCTCACGACTCATACCAACCCCGCGACGAGTTCACCACCTTCACCACCGCCAGCATGAGCGGCACCTCGATCAGCACGCCAACCACGGTGGCCAGCGCCGCGCCCGAGTGGAAACCGAACAGGCTGATGGCTGCGGCCACCGCCAGTTCGAAGAAGTTGGATGCGCCGATCAGCGCGGACGGGCATGCGATGTTGTGCTTCTCGCCGAGCTTTCGGTTGAGCCAGTAGGCCAGGCCGGAGTTCAGCACCACCTGAATCAGGATCGGCACCGCGAGCATCGCGATCACCAACGGCTGCTTGATGATGGCCTCGCCCTGGAACGCGAACAGCAGCACGAGCGTCAGCAGGAGCGCCGCAATCGACCACGGCCCGATGCGATGCATCGCTCGTTCGAAAGCCGCAGGCCCGTTCTTCAGCAGTCGTTTGCGCAGCACCTGCGCAAAGATCACCGGCAAGACGATGTAGAGCCCCACCGAGGTGATGAGCGTGTCCCACGGCACGGTGATCGCTGACAGCCCCAGCAGCAACCCGACGATCGGCGCGAAGGCGAACACCATGATGGCGTCGTTCAAGGCGACCTGCGACAGCGTGAAGACAGGGTCGCCGCCAGTCAAGCGGCTCCAGACGAAGACCATCGCCGTGCAGGGCGCGGCGGCCAGCAGGATCAAGCCGGCCACGTAGCTGTCGAGCTGGTCGGCGGGCAGTGAGCTGGCGAACACCTGGCGCACGAAGAACCACGCCAGGAAGGCCATGGAGAACGGCTTCACCGCCCAGTTGATGAACAGCGTCACGCCGATGCCGCGCCAGTGGTTCTTCACCTGTGCGAGGGCTGCGAAGTCGACCCGCAGCAGCATCGGGATGATCATCACCCAGATCAACACGCCCACGGGGATGTTGACCTTGGCGACCTCGAGGCGGCCAACGGCCTGGAACACGGCCGGGAACAACTGCCCCAATGCGATGCCGACGACGATGCAGAGAAACACCCACACCGTCAGGTAGCGCTCGAACACGCTCATGGGGGCCGCGCTGGCGCGCGGGCTTTCGATGACTGCGCTCATGGTGTCAGTTCGCAGAAATGCGCTTCAGCCGCTCTTGCAGTTCGGCGTCGCTCATTGCTTCCGGGTTATCGAGTGCGAGCAGTTGCAGCATCCGGTAGGAGATCGCCTGGCGTGTCAGCTCGAAGGCCTGGCGCTTGGCGTCGTCGCCACCTTCGGTATTCGACGGGTCCGGATATCCCCAATGCACCTTGACGCGCGTGCCCGGCCAGTAGGGGCAGGCTTCCTGTGCCGCGCTGTCGCAGACGGTGATGACCACATGCATGACCGGCGTGGCGAACTCATCCCAGCTCTTGCTGCGAAAGCCTTCGGTGTTCACCCCGGCCGCCTGCAGCACCTCGATGGCGAACGGATTGATTCTTCCGCTGGGCGCGCTGCCGGCGCTGAACGCCTTCACGCCCTTGCCGAGCTTCTGGGCCCAGTGGTTGAGCATGCCCTCGGCCAGCACGCTGCGGGCCGAGTTGTGGGTGCAGAGGATGAGTACGTTGAGTGTCATTGCGGTGCCTTTTGAACCTTGCCGATATCGCGGATCTCGCGCTGGATGGCCATCGAATCGAGCCGGGCCAGAGGCAGCGCCAGCATCAGCTCGATCCGGCGCTTCAGCGTGAGGGCCGTATCCATGAATTGGCGCTCGGTGGCCTCTTCCGGCCCCGCGAATGCTGCAGGGTCGGCCACGCCCCAGTGCGCGGTCATGGGTTGGCCGGGCCACACCGGGCACACCTCGCCCGCGGCCTTGTCGCAGACGGTGAGAACGAAGTCCATCCCCGGCGCATCCGGCTTCGCGAACTCGTCCCAGTTCTTGCTGCGATAGCCGGTGGTGGGAAGGTGCATCTTGTCCAGAGTGAGCAATGCATAGGCGTTGACCTTGCCAGCAGGGTGGCTGCCAGCGGAGTAGGCCTTGAATCGCCCTTTGCCCAGGTAGTTGAGCAGCCCCTCGGCCAGGATGGAGCGCGCAGAGTTGCCCGTGCAGATGAAGAGGACGTTGTAGGTCTTGTCAGCCATGACGATGTTTCTCGGTGGAGGAAGTGGGGTTGATCTCTTTGAACATGCAGACAGCCGAGGCCGGGCACAGGCTCCTAAATTCGCTGCTGGCCTGCACGGATGCCGGCAGCGCAGTGCGGTCGCAGCGCTCGAAGCCTCGGGTCTCGAAGAATGGCTCTGCCGTGGTGGTCAGGATGCAGAGGCGATTCACGCCTTTCGACACCGCGAAGGACTCCATGGTCTGCAGGGCCTGGTCGCCTACACCCTTGCTGCGCGCATCGGCACGAACAGCGAGGGACCGAAGCAAGGCGGTGTCGCCGAAGCGCTCCAGGCCGACACAGGCAAGAATCCCTTCATCTCCGACACGGCTCACGAAGAAGGCTTCCATGTGCTCTTCCCGAAGATCGGACTCGGGAAGGCCAGCATCACGAAGAAGGGATCGCACGGGCGGCAGAGACGCGGCCTCTGCGCGAACGAACAGCGATCTGACCAGCGATTCGGACGGTTCTTGTGGCATGGCGTAGCCCTCAGCAGCAGGCGCCTGTGGCTTTGCCGGACACGTTGACCGGAATGCCTCGGGCAGCACCGGGCGTGCAGCAGGCGGACTCGGCCTTGGCCTTGGCGACGGACTTGGGCTGACCGTAGACCGGCACGGCGCCGTCCAAGGTCTGGAAGTGCTCCCACGCGATCCCCTGCGGATCGGTGACCCAGTGCTTCTCGCTGCGCGCGTAGCAGCACACGGTCTCACCCTCGTCGAGCAGGGTCCGGTCGGCGGCCAGGCCGCGAGCCTTCAACTCGACCAGTTCCGCTTCGTCCTCGGCCTGGATGCCGAGGTGATCGATACCTTTGCCTTGCCCGAGCGTCGAGATCGCGAAGTTGATGCGCGGATCGTCGAGCATCCATTTCGCATAGTCGGCCTCGACACGCGCCGGCGGCGATGCGAACAGGTTGGAATAGAAGGCGATGCTCTTGGTCAGGTCATCGACATGCAGGTGGACGTGGAAACGCTTCATGGGTCACTCCTTCAGCATTCGCAGGCAGTTGAACTGTCGGTGAGGCACGCCTCGTCCTGACAGCAGTTCTCCGTGAGGTAGCCGAGCAACGCATTCATCTGCTCGAACACCGCGCGGTAGATCAGGTTTCGGCCGTCGCGCTCTTGGCTCACCAAGTTGGCGTGCGTCAGCTCCTTAAGGTGGAATGAGAGGCTGGTCGATGGCACGCTCAACTGCTCGGCGAGCACGCCGGGCGTGAGTCCACTACGGCCGGCGACGACCAGCGCTCGAAAGACCTGAAGGCGCACTGGCTGTGCCAGCGCGGCCAAGGCTTGAATAACGTTCTTTTCTTCCATGATTCAACGATAGTTGAAATATAGAATGATTGCAAGGGCGGTCATCTTTTCTTTTTGGCGACCGCCAGAGCTTCCTGCGCGTAGGCTCGACGGAGCGGGCGATCAAATGTCTGTGGTCTTCGCTGTTCCGCAAACCCGTGGGGGGCGTGCGCGATACGATCTGAATGCGAATCCTTCATATTTTTACTCCAACAAAATGATGCGCCCTGTTCTTCCCCGCGTCCGCCTATGGGCGCTGGTCACCCTGCTCGTCCTGGTATGCCTGCCCGCCCAAGCTGCGGACGAATTGACCTCCGACAAAGCCAAACAAACTTGGCAGTTGCTTGACTACCTCGCAGTCGATTACGGCGGCGCCGTGCGCGACGGCAAGGTCGAGAGCGCCTCGGAATACGCGGAAATGCAAGAGTTTGCTTTGACCGCCACGCGGCAACTCGAGGCACTTCCGAGCACGCCGCAACTTCCAGAACTTGTCGATCAGGCCGGCAAGCTGAGCGCGCTCATCGCGGCCAAGTCTGATCAGGCGGTTGTGGGCAACGCAGCTCACGCGCTGGCCGCCGCTCTGGTCAAGGCTTATCCCTTTCCACTCTCGCCAACGAAGATGCCGGATCTCGCACGAGGTGCGACGCTCTTCCAGTCGACCTGTGCCGCCTGCCACGGCATCCAAGGCACCGGCGACGGACCGCTCGCCGCCCGGCTTGACCCGCATCCCACCAATTTCTCGGACCGGGAGCGTGCACGCAACCGATCGCCGCTCGCGCTGTATCAAGTGATGACACAGGGCGTTCAGGGCACGGCCATGGCCAGCTTCAAGGACACCCTGTCCGACGAGGAGCGCTGGGCGCTGGCCTTCTTCGTGGGCGGGCTGTCGTATTCCGATGCGGATCGCACCGCTGGCGCCGCGCAATGGCGTGAGGATCGTCAGGCCAGGGGCGCCGTAGTTGGGCTGGACGCGCTGGCCCAGTTGTCTGAAAGCGCGCTCGCCGCGAAGGTGAACGCCAAGTCTGCGCCTGCGCTCGTCGCTTTTCTGCGGGCGCACCCCCAGGAGTCGGCCGTGTCGCAGCAAGGCACCGCAGCAGCCAAAGCCAAGCTCGCCGAGAGTGCGACCGCCTTCGAACAAGGGGATCGGGCACGCGCGAGCAAACTGGCCTTGTCCGCATACCTGGACGGCTTCGAGCCGCTCGAGCCGGCTCTGCGCGCACGGAATGCGGACTTGCTCGCACGCATCGAAACAGCCATGGGCGCCTACCGAGCGGCTATCGCTACAGGTGCCCAGACCCAGGTGCAAAGCGCAGGGCAATCGCTCCAGTCGCTGCTCGACCAGGCGGACGCTGCACTGCAGCCGGGCGAAGATGATGCGCTCACCACCTTTCTGGCGGCATTGACCATCCTGCTGCGCGAAGGTTTGGAGGCCCTGCTGGTGGTCGTCGCGATGATTGCGTTCCTGCGCAAGGCTGAGCGCCAGGATGTCTTGCGCTATGTGCATGCCGGATGGGTTCTGGCTCTTGCGGCTGGCGGACTCACCTGGTTCGCTGCCACGTACCTGGTTAGCGTCAGTGGCGCGAGCCGCGAGCTCACAGAGGGGTTCTCGTCCTTGTTCGCCGCCATCGTCCTGCTCGGGGTCGGCATGTGGATGCATCAGAAGAGCGTCGCAGGACGCTGGCAGATATACCTCAAGGAGAAGCTTTCAAATGCACTGAACCAGCGCACGGCATGGTTCCTGTTTTCGCTGGCATTCATCGCGGTCTATCGCGAAGTCTTCGAGACAGTGCTTTTCTTCGCCGCACTCTGGGCCGACGGTAATGGCTTGCCGTTGCTCGCCGGCCTCGCTGCTGGGTTTGTGGCGCTGGGAGCCATCGCGTGGGTTCTGCTGCGCACCAGTGCGCGGCTGCCGATTGGGAAGTTCTTCGCGGCCAGCTCACTGCTAGTGGCAGTGCTCGCCGTCGTCCTGGCCGGCAAGGGGGTGGCTGGACTCCAGGAGGCCGGGCTTCTGAGCGTCTACCCCGCTCCGGTGCCGCGCATCGAACTCCTTGGGATCTATCCGTCCTGGCAGACCGTGAGCGCGCAGCTCGGGGTTCTGGCTGTGGCGCTCATTGGATTCGTCATGAACCTGCGGCCCCAGCGCGCACGCTGAAGTTGAGGACGTCCGCCTATTTCAGATAGGAGCGAACTGCGGCCAGCACGGCATCGATGTCGCCATCGCGCTGTTCCTGGCTCACGTCTTGAGCACCCAAGTGCTCCCGGATGTGCCCCTCCAGCACTTCCGACATGAGGCCGTTCACCGCGCCCCGGATCGCTGCGATCTGCTGAAGGATTGCCATGCACTCGACATCCGCGTCGAGCGCGCGCTCGAGCGCATCTGCTTGGCCCTTGATGCGACGTACCCGCGTCAACAGCTGCTTTTTCCCTTTGGTGGTGTGTGCCATTGAGTCATTCTAAGTCGAGTGACTATACTGGGGGGCAGTATCAAGACTCAACGGACAGCCATATGCAAAACTCGTACGCGGCTCAAGGCTGGCAACATTCGCACGTCTTCGACGAAGGCAATCCGCTGGCGGAACGCAACACGCGGTGGGCCGTAGTGCTGACCGCGGTCATGATGGTGGTGGAGATTTCCGGTGGCTGGGTCTACAACTCCATGGCGCTCTTGGCCGACGGCTGGCACATGAGTTCGCACGCCTTGGCGCTCGGCCTCTCGGTCGCGGCTTATGCCGCAGCCAGACGTTTCGCGGGGGACGGTCGCTTCGCGTTCGGCACCTGGAAGATCGAGGTTCTCGGTGGCTACAGCAGCGCTATTCTTCTGGTCTTGGTGGCTGGACTGATGCTCTACCAATCTGTCGAGCGCCTTGTCTCGCCGACAGCCATCCACTACGACGAAGCCATTGCCATTGGCGTCGCAGGACTGCTTGTGAATCTGGCCTGTGCCTGGCTATTGCGCGGCGGCCATCAGCATGGCCACGATCACGGGGGTCATGCCCATGGCGCGCACGACCATCACCATGACCTGAATCTGCGCTCGGCCTACATGCACGTCTTGGCCGATGCTGCCACGTCGGTCCTGGCGATCGTCGCACTGTTCGGCGGCAAGCTGTGGGGCGCGAGTTGGCTCGATCCAGTCATGGGTATCGTGGGCGCTGGGCTGGTGGCCATCTGGGCCTATGGATTGCTGCGCGATTCCGGCCGCGTGTTGCTCGATGCCGAGATGAATGCACCTGTCGTCGCAGAAATCAAGGAAGTCATCGAGGGCAGCCCAGTCAAGGCGACCATCTGCGACCTGCATGTTTGGCGGGTGGGAAAGGGCAAGTACGCATGCATCGTATCGCTGGCGACCGCCCAAGACGTGGATCCCGACTACTTCAAGCGCCAACTGCGTATTCACGAAGAGCTGGTCCACATATCGGTCGAAATAAACCGACACCACTCTTTGGTGACCGACACGGACTTTGCGCCCGCTCGGGCAAACCCCTAAGACTACGCCAAAAAGGTCCCCCACCATCCCGCTGGTAATCACGGCGGCCAACCTGCATGGCAAGCATTCCCTGCGCTGGCCAACATCTACATGAGCCGAGGGGGTGCTGCTGGTGCGAGTGCACCGGTAAAACGTCAAGGGCTGCCAAAAGCTGTGCGCCGATGCATAACCACCAGCAAAACCCGTGATCCTGAGTGCCGGTCAGCGCATTGCAAATGCGTGCAGCACGCTCAATGTCGAAAACGGGTGGCTATGTCAGCGTCGCCCTAAGGGGTGTCGGCGGACATAGCGGAAGCTTCTTCTCAAGCTGTTCGGTCCGGCTGATCGTTTCATCCACGTCGGGTGCGAGCGCTCTTTTAGGCACCTCGCTATCCAAGACGCCATGCACCACTGAACGATCGTCTGCGGCCTGCTTTATGGTACGAGCCGCGAGCTGTCGAATGTCGATCCCGAGCAATTCGAGAAGGCTGATCTGAATATGCTGCTGCCGACACAATGTTGGAATGGGCACGGACGACTCACGCGGCGCAAAGGCCGGCGCTGTCTGAATACGCGCAACAAGCCCACCTGGATGTGCGAATTGCTTGCTTGTGCCCGACGTTGGGTTGAGGCGTATGCCAAGGGTCCGAAAAATTGGCGCCCGGACGTAAAGCGTTCGAGTGCTGTGCCCCCGATGCGCTGTAGACAAACAGCGGCTGCCCATTTGCTACCAAGGCGAACTGATCAGATCCAACGCGAACGCTTGCGGGCAAACCCTTGATAACATTTGCTCACATTCATTGAAACTGACCTTGCCCACTTTTGGGTGAGGAGAACGAAATGAAGAAGATTGCATTCGCATTGATCGCTCTGGTACTGAGCGTTGGGGCATGGGCCCATTCCGGCGGTACGGACAAGAACGGCTGCCATCAGGAAAAGGCAACCGGCACCAGGCACTGCCACTGAGTCGTCGATTCCGGGCGGGCAAGAGACAAGAAGGACTCTGGCTCGCCAAGTCGGTGAGGGGGCCCGCGCCAAGACGAATTCCCCTTCGCAACGCGTGCCTCCTTAGCCCCTCCCGTATCCCCCCTGATAGGATGCGGCGGTGCACGGCGAACACCTCCACCAAAGTCACCCGGATCTGGTCAAGCGCCTGAAGCGCGCAGACGGGCACCTGCAAAACGTCATCGAGATGATGGTGAGCGGGCGCGACTGCGCGGACATCGCACAGCAACTGCACGCGGTCGAAAAAGCGATCAGCGCAGCCAAGAAACTGTTGATCCACGATCACCTGGATCACTGCCTCGAGGAGATCGCCAAGTCGCCTCGCGATTTCGGCACGGCCATCGCCGAATTCAAAGACATCACGAAGTACCTGTGACCGCACGAGCCTTCCAGCTATCGGAGTCGGTCGCCCCTTTCAAGGCCGGGGTGATGCTGTTCGTGCGCTGGTTGCTGGTGCTGGTCATCGCCGTGGACCTGATCAGTTCTCCATTCCACGCGCATCACCACGAAAGCGGCCCCGAGGGCTACTCGAGCCACGCTGGCCAGCTGGATGTGGGTCACTCGTCCTTCGAGCAAGTGGCTCAAAACGATGATCTTTCGCTGCATGTCGACTCGGACAACGCGGATCACGGTGGCGGGCATTCGATGTCGGCGCTTCAAGGCGCTCCAATCCAGCTTGCCAGTCCGGACTCCGCGCCGAAGCTTCTGGCACTTGTGCCGCTGTTCGTTTTGTTCGGGCTCATCACACAGCCCGTGGCCGAAGCGCTGGTGCGCTGGCGTCCTGATCGAGAGCGGGTGCCCATCCCGCTGTTTCGAACCGTTCCTCCTGACGGCCGCGCGCCGCCCTCACTCCACGTCTGAAGCCCTGGCGGCGCCATAGCGCGCTGCCTTCTCCTCGTCGCCTGACTGCGCGACGGGATCGCTTTCTCGTGGAGTTTCTATGTCCTATTTGCTCGCCCGCCGTGCCGCGCTCGGCTGCGCGTCCAGTTTTCTCATGGTGGCCAGCGCCGTTGCGGCGACGCCATCGAACGCCGAGTTCCCGGTGTCCGCCGCACAGATGCAGGCCCTCGGCATCACGCTTGCGCCGCTGGAAAAGCCATCGGCGATCAGCGGCATGGCCTACCCGGCCCGCGTGGTGGTGCCCCCCAGCGGCAACCAGGTCATCAGCGCCCCGTTCGGGGGACGGGTCGAAGAACTCCTCGTCGACGAGCAGCAGCCCGTCAAGGCCGGCCAACCGCTGTTGCGCCTGAGCAGCCCTGAGTACGGCGACCTGCAGCTCAAGCTGCTGGAGGCGGCCAGCAAAGCCAGGCTGACCGGCCAGACGGCCGCACGCGAGCGACAGCTCTTCTCCGAGGGGATCATTCCCGAGCGGCGTGTCCAGGAAGCCAATGCCGCCAATCAGGAGGCCGCGGCCCGCCTGCGGTTTGCCGAAGCCTCCTTGCGCCTCGCTGGGGTCGATCCTGCAGCCATTCGGAAGATGGGGGACGCTGGCAACCTGCAGGACGGCCTCGTCGTGCGAGCGAGAAGCGCCGGGACGGTGGTCGGCCTCGACGTGAAAGCCGGACAGCGCGTGCAAGGTTCGGATTCCCTGCTGCGTCTGGTCAACACGGCGCAGCTCTGGCTCGACATCCAGATCCCATCCGACCGTCAACAGCAGGCACTCTCGAGCAAGACCGCCGGCTCGATCACGGTGGTCGGGCGCGAAGCCAGCGCGACACCGATGTCGGTCGGCGCCACGGTGAGCGACAACCAGACGGTCACGCTGCGCGCCCGGGTGGCGGGAGGTGGCGAGCTGCTGCGTCCGGGCGAAGTCGTGCAGGTCAAGGTTCCGTTCGCGGAGAACACCGCCGGCTGGGCGCTGCCCCTGCCAGCGATTGCCCGTCAGGACGACAAGGCCTACGTGTTCGTCCGAACCGAAAAGGGCTTCGTCGCGCAGCCGGTCAATGTCATCTCCAGCGCGGGCCAGTCGGTCCAGGTCACCGGCAACCTGCGCGCTGGCCAGCAGGTGGCGACCAGCTCCGTGATCGCACTGAAGGCGGCATGGCTCGGCAAGAGCGGAAGCAACTGACATGCTCAACCGCCTTGTTCAGTTCGCGCTGTCGCAGCGCCTGTTCGTGCTGCTCGCAACCGCTCTGCTTGCGGGCTTCGGCTGGTATGCCTTCCGCAACCTGCCCATCGATGCCTTCCCCGACGTGTCCAGCACGCAGGTGAAGGTCATCATGAAGGCGCCGGGCATGACGCCGGAAGAAATCGAAAACCGCATCGCCGGCCCGATCGAGGTCGAAATGCTCGGCATCCCGCAGCAGCGCATGCTGCGCTCGGTGTCCAAGTACGGCCTGGTGGACGTGACGGTGGACTTCCAGGACGGCACCGACATCTACTGGGCTCGCCAGCAGGTGTCCGAGCGCCTGGCCAACATCTCGGCCGATCTGCCCGCCGGCATCAGCGGCGGCATGGCGCCTGTCACCACGCCGCTCGGCGAAATGTTCATGTTCACCGTCGAGGCCGACGGGATGTCGCTGGAGGACCGACGCAGCCTGCTCGACTGG
Source organism: Variovorax durovernensis (assembly GCF_977011995.1). Lineage (NCBI taxonomy): Bacteria > Pseudomonadati > Pseudomonadota > Betaproteobacteria > Burkholderiales > Comamonadaceae > Variovorax > Variovorax durovernensis. The sequence goes on from NZ_CDRNCW010000001.1 coordinate 2,351,608, forward strand.
GTGATTCGTCCGGCCCTGCGCGCGGTGCCGGGCGTCGCCGACGTGAATGCGCTGGGTGGCAAGGTTCGCAGCTTCGAGGTGGTGCCGGACCCCGTCAAGCTGTCCGCGCTTGGTGTGTCGACGGCGCAGCTCAAGAGCGCCATCGAAGCCAACAACCGCAACGACGGCGCGGGCCGGCTCGGCGAAGGCGGCGAAGTGCTGCTCGTGCGCAGTGAAGGGAACATCAAGACCGCGGACGACCTGCGCGCCATCGTGGTCAGCCGCAAGGACGGCAACCTGGCGCGGCTGGGCGACGTGGCGCAGGTGCGCGACGGCAGTGTCACGCGCTACGGTGTCGTGACCAAGGACGGCAAGGCCGAAGCGGTCGAGGGCCTGGTGCTCGGGCTCGCGGGCGCCAATGCCCAGAAAGTGGTCGAAGGCGTGACGACCAAGCTCGAAGAGCTCAAGCCCACCCTGCCCAAGGGTGTGGAGATCAAGGTCTTCTACAACCGCGCCGAACTCGTGAAAAAGGCCGTCGGCACGGTCTCCACCGCGCTCATCGAGGCAACGCTCATCGTGCTGGTCCTGCTTGGCGCCTTTCTCGGCAACGTGCGCGCGGCCGTCGCGGTCGCCGTGATCCTGCCGTTGTCCGCACTGAGCACCTTCATCCTGATGCGTGCGGTCGGCATGTCGGCCAACCTCATGAGCCTGGGTGGCCTGGCCATCGCGCTGGGCATGCTGGTGGACGCCGCGGTCGTGGTGGTCGAGAACATCGTGCAGCACATCAGCCGCGAGAAGGAAGACAGCAAGCTGCCGCGGCTGCATGTGGTGCTGCGCTCGGTGCGCGAGGTGTCGGTGCCGGTCTCCGCCGGCATCCTGATCATCGTGACCGTGTTCCTGCCGCTGCTGACGCTGCAGGACCTGGAAGGCAAGTACTTCGTGCCCGTGGCGATGACCATCGTGTTCGCGCTGTTCAGCTCGCTCGTGCTGTCGCTCACGGTCATCCCGGTGCTGTCGTCGTTCCTGCTGAAGAAGGTCGCGCACGAAGATCCGTGGCTGCCGCGCAAGCTGCTCAAGCTCTACGAACCGGTGCTCGGCTGGGCGCTGGGTCACCAGAAGGTCGTGTTCATCGTGGCCGGCGTCATGCTCGCCGCGGCCGCAGGCGTCTATACCCAGGTCGGCAAGACCTTCCTGCCGGCGATGGACGAAGGCGACATCATCGTGGGCATCGAGAAGCTGCCCTCGGTGAGCCTTGAGGAAACCGCCGCACTGGACCTGAAGATCCACCAGGCCCTCATGAGCCAGATCCCGGAGATCACCGGCGTGGTGGCGCGAGCCGGCTCCGACGAGATCGGGCTCGACCCGATGGGCCTGAACCAGACCGACACCTTCCTCGTGCTCAAGCCGCGCGCCGAATGGAAGCTGGCCAACAAGGACGCGCTGATCGCCCGGATCCGCGAGGTGCTCGACCAGATGCCGGGCATCAGCTACAGCTTCACCCAGCCGATCGACATGCGCGTGTCCGAAATGATCATCGGCGTGCGCGGCGACCTCGCCATCAAGATCTTCGGCCCCGAGCTCGACAAGCTCAACGAGCTGGCGGGCCAGGTCGAGACGCTGATGAAGACGGTGCAAGGCAACCAGGACGTGTACACCGTCGAGAACGACGGCGTGCAGTATCTGCGGGTGGTCGTCGACCGCCTGAGCGCGGGGCGCTACGGCCTGTCGGTGGAAGACGTGCAGGATGCCCTGCGGGTCCAGATCGAGGGCCAGCGCGCCGGCACGGTGATCGACGGCAACCGGCGCATTCCGATCGTGATTCGCGGGCCCGACAGCGTGAAGATCTCGCCGGCCGAGTTTGCGGCCCTGCGCATCACGACATCCGATGGCCAGAGCGTTCCGCTCGAAACATTGGCCACCCTGACGCGCGAGAGCGGCCCGGTGAAGATCGACCGCGAAATGGGCAGCCGCTACAGCGTGGTGATCGCCAACGTCACGGGACGCGACCTGGTCGGCTTCGTCGACGAGGCCAAGGCCAAAGTGGCGGCAGAGGTGAAGCTGCCCACCGGCTACCGCATCAGCTGGGGCGGGCAGTTCGAGAACCAGCAGCGTGCCGCGGCGCGGCTCACCCTCGTGGTGCCGCTGGCGATCGGCTTCATCTTCCTGATCCTGTTCACGACCTTCGGTTCGGTGCGCCAGGCCCTGCTGGTGCTCAGCAACATCCCGTTCGCGCTCGTGGGCGGCATCGTCGGGCTCTGGGTCACCGGGGAATACCTGTCGGTGCCGGCCTCGGTCGGCTTCATTGCACTGCTGGGCATCGCGGTGCTCAACGGCGTGGTGCTGGTGAGCTATTTCAACCAACTGCGCGCCGAAGGGCATGACCTGGTCACCTGCGTCACGCAGGGTGCCCGAAGGCGGCTGCGGCCGGTGCTGATGACGGCGGCGATCACCGCCTTCAGCCTGGTGCCGCTGCTCTTCACCAGTGGGCCGGGCTCCGAGATCCAGCGCCCGCTGGCGATCGTGGTGATCGGCGGTTTGATCACGGCCACCGCCCTGACGCTGATTCTTCTGCCGCTGCTGTACCTGCGGTTCGCCCATGCGCGCGATCAGCGCGACGACCCAACGCTGGAGGTGCGCCATGCATGAGTACTGCCTGAACCTGATCTGCCCGCCAGCCGTCGAGGAGAAGTTGCTCGACGCTCTGCTGGAGAGCGAAGACAGCGAGGTTTTCACCAGCGTCCAGATTCACAGCCACGGCGCGCCCCATGGCCGCTTGAGTGCGCAGGAACAGGTCATGGGCCGCAGCCGCGCCATGCAGATCCAGGTTCTGCTGAGCGGGGAAGCCCTGGCGCACCTGCTCGAGCGTCTTCAACGCGACTTTGCCGGCACCGGCATCCGCTACTGGGCCACGCCCGTGGCCTTCGAGGGAGAAATCAAATGAAGTTGTGGACCGGGATCGCAATGATCGCCTGGGCCTTGCCCGCGCTCGCCGAAAACCAGGCGACGCCGCCCGACCTGCCTTCCACCGTCGCGGCGCGGCAGTGGATTGAGCAGGACCCGAGCGTCCGCGAGGCCCGCAGCGCCCAGGCGGCTGCGGGCCACTCGGCGGCCATGATCGCCGCGTCGCCGAACGAATGGACCACCCGACTCGCCGTGCAGCGGCGCAGCTTCGACGAGGGTGGCCCCGCCTCCAAGGAGTGGCATGCGCAGCTCGAGCGCCCTATTCGCATCAACGGCAAGGCGGATCTCGACCGGCAGCTCGGCGAAACGGAGCAGGTCATCGCACAGGCCAAGGTCGGAGAGGCCGTCCACGAGGCCGCGCGCTCCCTGCTAGACCTCTGGATCGACGGGCTCTCTGCGGCACAGGCTCAGAAACTCTTCCAGGAGCAGCAGTCCTTTGCGCAGGCCAACCTGAAAGCCGTGGAGAGCCGCAAGAAAGCCGGCGATGCCTCGGCGCTGGATGCCAGCGTGGCCACGGCCGACTTCGCGGACGTGGAGCGCCAGGCAAGCCTGGCGGCCTCCAATCTCGCCAAGGCACGGGCCAAGCTGCGCGTTCGCTTCCCGGGTGCCCAACTGCCCGCGCAGCCGATGGCTGATCCGCGCCCGCCGGCGGAGGCAGAAGCCCGTTGGCTGGAGCGCGTGCTGGAAGCCGCCGACCCATTGCGCATCGCAGAAGGACAGCTACGCAAGGCCGAACTGGCCGCCTCGCGCGCCTCGGCCGACCGTGTGCCCGATCCGACCGTCGGCGTCTTCGCGGCGTCGGAAGCGTTTCGCAAGGAACGCATCGTAGGCGTCAGCGTCAGCATTCCGTTGAGCGGCACCTACCGCGACGAGCGCATGAAGCAGGCGCTGCAGGAGGTCGAGGTGGCGCGCGCAGCCGTCGACCGGCAGAAGCGCGAGCTGGAGACGACAGTGGCCGAGACCTACGCGGACGCCACCGGCCATCTCGCACGCTGGCAACTCTCCGAACGAGGTGCAACGGCCACCGGCGAGAGCGCGCGACTCACGCAGCGCGCGTATTCGCTGGGAGAAGCGGACCTGCAGTCGCTGCTGCTGGCCCGGCGCCAGTTCCTCGAGGCTTCCCGTGCAGCGCTCGAGGCCCGTGCCGATGCGCTGCGTGCGACCTATCGGCTCCTCATCGATGCGCACCTGATCTGGGATCTGGCGCTCGAGTGAGTGCGCCTTGCCCCGTCCATTTCTCAAACCTGTATCCATTGAAAGAGATTTGATGTTGATCCCTCACCGGAAACTTGCTCTGCTGGCGCTCGCCGCGCTGGCGCTGCTGATCGGTCTGCCATTTGACGTGCTCGCTCACGGCATCTCGGAAGCCGACCGCCAGCGCATGCTCAGCGGCGGCTACCTGCAGTACGTCGGCCTTGGCGCCACGCACATGCTCACCGGCTACGACCACCTGCTGTTCCTGTTCGGCGTGGTGTTCTTCCTCACGAGCTTCAGGGACGTGGCCAAGTTCGTCACCGTCTTCACGCTGGGCCACTGCATCACCCTGGTGTTCGCGACGTACTTCAAGATCACCTGGAACTACTACCTGATCGACGCCATCATCGCGATCAGCGTCATCTACAAGGGCTTCGACAACAACGGCGGCTTCCAGAAGTACTTCAACATGAAGTCGCCCAACCTGCTGGTCGCGGTGTTCGGCTTCGGACTGCTGCACGGCTTCGGCTTGTCGACGCGGCTGCAACAGCTTCCGCTCGGCGACGACAGCACCTCGATGCTGATTCGCATCCTGAGCTTCAACCTCGGCGTCGAGATCGGCCAGATCGCCGCGTTGGCCGCGATGGTCGCACTGCTGGCGCTCTGGCGTCATCGCCCGTCGTTCCGGCGCTTCAGCTTCGCCGCCAACCTTGCGCTGGTCTACGCCGGCGTGTTGCTGCTGCTCATGCAACTGCATGGCTACCAGCACGACTCAGATCCCAACGGTTTCCGTTTCCCAGACCAAGAGCACAACCACGCGCACGAGGACATGGAGATTGGAAAGACTGCCGATCCTGGCAGGGATTCCCTCGACTAACCATCATCAAGAAAGGATGACTCAATGAAGAAAATCGCGATGGCCCTGGCCTCGTTTGCAGCCCTCGCCGGCGCTGGTTCCGCCATGGCTTCGGAGGGCGGCAGCTGCCACTTCCATGGCAGCACGCCGGCATCGGAAAAGGTCGTGGTCGATTGCGCCGCCCAGCGCAAGGCCTCGCTGGTCAGCGGCGGCAAGCTCGACAAGAGCTGGGAAGCCGTGAAGGTGGAGAAGGTCGAACAGATCGACGGCAAGAAGGGCAAGGAGTGGAAGGTGAGCTTCAAGAACACGGCCGTTGCGGCAGCCGACAAGAGCACGCTCTACGTCTTCCTCAGCCTGCCGGGCAACTACATCGCCTCGAACTTCTCGGGAAAGTGACGTCTGCATGGCCTGTGGGCGGGGTGCATGCCGGACCGCGGGCCATCGGAGATCGACCATGAACATTCAACGTCGCCGCGCCATGGGTGCGGCTGTTGGCCTCATCGGCGCTGCGCTCGCGGGCTGCGCCACCGTCTACGAGGGAAGGTATTCCTTCAGCGATGGCTGGCGCAAGGCGCGGGTCGAGGAAATTGGCGCCGCCTCAGCGCTGCGACAGTCCTCTCTCAACGACTGTCGCAGCAGTGCGACGGCCGAACAATTGGCCACGCGGACGTACGCATTGCTGTCCTATGTGGACTTCAACCACCGCAGGACACGCATCGTTGCGTTGCCGCCTGAGGCGCGCTTCGAAAAAGGTGCGCCTGTCTATGTCAAGCTGCGAAGTTGCGCGGGAGACGTGGCGCCACAAATCGCCGCGACTTCCTGATCGTTGCCTGAATCGCCGAGAAAACTCCAAGGAATCAAGAAAAGGCGCTACATGCTGGACGTACTACGAAACAGAACCTACCGACACTTGTTCTTCGCGCAGGTGATCGCGCTGGTCGGCACCGGTCTCGCGACCGTCGCGTTGAGCCTGCTGGCCTTCGATCTGGCCGGCCCCAACGCCGGCGCTGTGCTGGGCACTGCACTGGCGATCAAGATGGTCGCGTACATCGGCGTTGCACCCATCGCCTCGGCCTTTGCCGAACGGTTGCCACGCCGCGCTGTGCTCGTCGCGCTCGACCTCGTGCGCGCCGTCGTGGCGCTCTCTCTGCCGTTTGTCACCCAGATCTGGCAGATCTACATCCTGATCTTCGTGCTGCAGTCGGCCTCGGCCGCGTTCACGCCCACCTTCCAGGCGACCATCCCCGATGTGCTGCCCAAGGAGGAGGACTACACCCGCGCGCTGTCGCTGTCCCGTCTGGCCTATGACTTGGAAAGCCTCGCGAGCCCAGCGTTGGCTGTGCTGCTCCTGACCGTCGTGAGCTATCACAGCCTGTTCGGCGGCACTGTCGTGGGCTTCCTGGCTTCGGCCGCGCTGGTTGTCTCTGCGGTACTGTCGAAGGCCAAGGTACCTCCGAAGCGCGGCATCTACGAGCGCACCACACGCGGACTGCGCATCTACCTGGCCACGCCGCGCCTGCAGGGCCTGCTCGCCCTGAATCTCGCGATCGCCTCCGGTAGCGCGATGGTGATCGTCAATACCGTGGTGATCGTTCAATCTGGCTTCGGCCTGACACAGACTTCGACTGCGATGGCGCTCGCGCTCTTCGGCGCCGGCTCCATGCTCGTCGCATTGGCGTTGCCCAAGCTGCTCGAACGTCTGCCAGAGCGGCGTGTCATGCTAAGTGGCGCTGGGCTGATTGCCGTCGGTCTTCTTGTGGGCTTCGTGGCCGCCACCCGATATGCGGCCTTGCTGCCGCTGTGGTTCGTTCTCGGCCTGGGCTACTCGCTGGCGCAGACACCGTCCGGGCGACTGCTCCGGCGCTCCTCGCACGAAGAAGACCGGCCGGCGCTCTTTGCCGCACAGTTCGCCTTGTCGCATGCGTGCTGGCTGATCACCTATCCACTGGCGGGGTGGCTCGGCGCCACGGCCGGAGTGGCGATGAGCTTTGTCGCGCTTGGCCTGCTGGCGAGCGCTGCGGTATTGCTTGCGGCCTACCTTTGGCGCGAACAGGACACGGCAGAAATCCCGCACAGTCATGACGATCTGCCTCGCGACCATCCGCATCTGCAACAGGCACATTCAACCGGCGACGGCAGTGCACGGCATGCCCACGTCTACGTCATCGACGACGATCATCCGCGCTGGCCGTCGTGAGAGTGAAAGGGCGGGAACGCGTCACTGTGCCCGATTACAGCGGTCAATCTGCCGTGACCGCTTTGACGTAAAGCTCGACGACCAGCCATCCAATCAGCGCGGCTGCGCCGATGACCAGCAGCACTGAAGCAGCGACTCGCTCAAGCTGCTTGAACGCCGACCGCAAGGCCGAGCGATTGACCAAGGAATCACCATGCAGGCGTTTCATGGAGGTGATTTTTGATCGTTCGGCGCCCGAAGTAAAAGCCATGCGGAGCGAGATGTTTCTTGCCGAACGGAAGCAAGCGGATCCCTGCGCGACGGGCGGTTACTCCCCATCAAGTCGATCCCGTCGCATGGCGCGCCACAGCGTGAGGTCGTAGGTGATCTTGAGCAGCCCGCACACGATGAGCGGCAGCGAGATCCAGCCGGCCGCGAAGAGCGCGCCGCTGATTGTCGGACTGAGGGCTGCGGCCAAGCTCCGGGGCACTGCCGTGAAACTTGCTGCTGCGGCGCGCTCGGCCGGCGTCACGACAGCCATCACGTAAGCCGTCCGCGTGGGGACATCCATCGACGACAGTGCGCTGCGGATCGTCAGCAGGCCCAGCGCGATCGGCAGGTTGGGCGACAGCGCAGCCAACACCAGGCAGACGTTGGCCGGAAGGTGCGTGAAGACCATGGTGTTGAGCAACCCGATGCGCTGCGCAACCACCGGCGCGGCGAGTTGCGACGCCGCGCCCATCAAGCCAGTCCAGAAGAAAAACACGCCTGCCTGGGTGAGCGAGAAGCCGAACCGTTCGAGCAACCAGAGCGACATCAGGGCGTTGACCGTCAGCCCGCCAGCGAAGGCATCGACGCTGAAGAGCGCCGCCAGCCGCACTACTACGCGACGTGACGCGCCGAGCGGCGCCGGTGCAACAGGAGGACTGTCTGGGTTGCTGCCTCCAGTGTGCGCCGGCAGGTTCCGATAGAGCCAAAAGACGGTCAACCCGATCGCGGCATACACGACAAACATCCCCCGCAGTGCATCCAGGCGCGCGAACTCGCTGTGTCGCACCAACCAGTCCGGCACGGCGGCGGCCAAGGCCCCCAGCGCGGCGCACAGCGCGCCCACGAGGCTGTAGCGTGCAAACAGCGCGGTTCGCGCGTGACCCTGAGCCGCCGCTGCCAGGCGCGCATGTTCCAGCGGAAGGAAAACGCTCACGTCGCCAGAGCTGGGGTTGAGCGTGCCGACCAGCGCGACGACCAGCAACGGCCAGAACGATGACAAGCCCGCGAAGCCCAGTCCAGTGGCGGCCATCAGCAAGGCGGCACCGCGCAGCAGCCGTCTGCCGGCGAAGCGGTATCCCCAGGCTCCGACGGCGAGCGTGGCCAACGCGGAGCCCAGCATCGTCGCCGTGCTCAGGATGCCCACCTCCAGCGTGCCTAGTCCGATCGACAGCAGATAGGCCGGCAGCAGGACCGCCATGTACCCGTCGCTGAAGGCGCGCAGGCCTCGGGCGACAAGCAGCGGTAAAGCTCCTGGTTCGACCCCGGTGGGTAGCAGCCGCGCGAGACCAAGGCGGGGATCATGCAAGGGAGCGGCGCTCATCAGGTTTGCTCAAGCAGGTACTTCAAGCTGGAATCGTTGGCTGCCGGTAGTGCGTCTCGTCACCTTGGCATCATGCGTACAAGGCGCGGTACATCACGAGACCGTACTTCAGCATCACAGACCGTTGGCCCCGTGTAAGCATCTCGCAACAAGCGGCCCCTCGGCTAAGCAACACCAGCAGAACTCCTTCATGGTGCTTTCCGATACGGCCGACCACGCAACTGTGGCATGAAGTAGCGGGCCAGGTGCGGCCCAACGTCATGTTCATTGATCGGCCTAGCCTTGTCGAAGCCATCTCCACAACACAACGCCGGCACCGACCCAAATCACAAGGATGAGCGCAGCACCCCAAAGACTGCGCAGCTTGCTTTCACCGCGGCTCATCCATTCGTCCGCCGTGACGCGGCAGTCAGCGAGGACTTCCCGAGGCAGCAGTCGGATCGTCAGCCAGATCAGACCGGGCAACAAGAGCGCATCGTCCAGATACCCCAGCACGGGAATGAAGTCCGGGATCAAGTCGATCGGGCTGAGAGCGTAGGCGACGACGAATGCAGCAAGCGCCTTTACGTGCCAGGGGGTTTTTGGATGCCGATAGGCGAACCACAGCGTCACCGCATCCCGCTTGACACGCTGCGCCCATTGCTGGATGCCTTGCAGAATTGACAGCGAAACTCCTTCGGTTGATTGCTGTGGATCGATGCGATCGAACGAAGCCGCAGCCCGATCTTCTGCGGCGACCTGCTCAACATCCCACGGCGCTACTCTTGCAGCGCCTCGATCAACGGGCAGGATAGTCTGGCGCCGTTCCTGCAGCAGTCGTCAATCAATGTCGACAGGGCCGATTCAATACGATGAAGGTCCGCCAGCCTCGCACGCACATCGGCAAGTTTTTGTGCCCCGAGTTGACGAGCGTCGCCGCAATGCGTGCCATCTTCCAATGTCAGCAATCCGGCCACTTCGTCGAGGCTGAAGCCGAGGCTCTGCGCGGACTTCACGAACCGAACTCTCGCCACATCTTTCTGGCCGTATCGCCGGATGCTGCCGTAAGGCCGGTCCGGTCGCGGTAGCAGCCCCTTGCGTTGATAGAACCGGATGGTTTCAACATTGACCCCTGCGGCCCGCGCGAATACGCCGATGCTTAGTTGATCCATGCCGCTTGACTCCGTACTTGACTACGGAAGTATTGTGAACTCCTCGAAAAACATGGATGCACTCGATGGAATGGATCGCACGAACGGCCGACAAGGTCGGCGCCTTGGGCAGCATTGTCTCGGCCGCGGCGTGCCCAGCGTGTTTCCCCGCTCTGGCAAGCCTGGGGGCCGCGGCGGGCCTTGGTATCTTCAGCGGCTACGAAGGCCTGTTTCTCACCACCCTGCTGCCACTGTTCGCCGGCGTTGCCCTGGTGGCCAATGCCGTCGGCTGGTATCGCCATCGTCAATTGCGTCGCGGCTTGATGGGAATGATCGGTCCGACGATGGTGCTCGCGGCCATGCTGCTCTTCTTCGGCCGATGGTGGACCGCCGAGTTGCTGTACGCTGGGCTGGGCTCGATGGTTGGCGTATCGCTGTGGGATCTTCTGTCGCCAGCGCACAGGAGATGCCGTGGGAATGGCTGCGAGATTGGGAGGGCGCACCAATGACGCGAGGACAAGGCGTGCACGGCGCAATTAGCTTCGAGTCCGTGCTGACATGCCCACACTGCGGCCACGCGAAGCGGGAGGAGATGCCTGTGGACGCCTGTCAGTTCTTCTACGAATGCGAGAACTGTAAGATCTTGCTTCGTCCGAAATCCGGCGACTGCTGTGTGTTCTGTTCGTTCGGTTCGGTGAAATGCCCGCCAATCCAAGGGCAGCAAAACTGTTGCAGTCCATAGCGCACGCGCGCAACCTCGCGTTCCGTAGTCCCGCCGCGTCACTCTCCGGGCGCGTGGCGAGCCAGCACGGCAATCGATGTGGGCACCTGCTGAGGAAGCAGCTCTCCTCAGTTGTTACTCAGCAGGTGCGCTTGCGACTATCTTTCGCCGGACGGAATGGTGCCGTCTCGCATAGCCTGAAGGGTCTCTTTTCGAACTTCATCGCGTGTCTTTCCCGGACCGCTCTTGGCGACAGGCCATGGGGCGCCATAGCGACTCGCCCATGTCCAGAACGGATGCTTCTGAGCGGTTTCGAGTTCTGCGGTGATCTGGGCTCGGGGTTTGGCCGGCCCTGCATGCTCGGGGTGGTAGACCACCCCCGCTTCCGTTGGCGCGAAGTGGGACGGCTCCGCGTAGGTCGGGGGCGCGAGAACAACTGCGCCAATGACCATGGCAAGCGCTGAACCTATACGTTTTGACGACATGACACTCTCCTTTGACCGTGTGAGTGCATGCCGGGCCCAAAAGCCATGACAGCCCGGATGCGCTCGGTAGGCCGTCGGTTGATCTCCCTGTCGTCAGTCTAAAAATCCAACCCGTCGATTGCCGCACAGGTGGATTACAAATACTTCATCTGCCGTCGCACCCGTGTCTGGAACGATCGAACGGCGGCATCGCTTTCACATGATCTCAGGCGCTTGAATGCACCTCTTCGCGTCGCATGGAACGCAGCGCATCATCATCTTGCGGGGCCAAAGTGAGAGGAGTCAGCATCCGGGATAGGTGGCGCGTCTTTTCAGCGACCGCGGCCCGCGTTTGCCGAAACTCGGCTTAAATTCCTCGGCTTGATCGATGGCTGTGCTCTCCAACTTTCCTGTGCGGCAAGACCGCTCGACATGAAGCAACAGATTTTGAACAGACCGGCTCCCCTTTGGCGCGTTGCGATGGCGAGCACCTTGCTCGCCTTGTCTGGCTGCCTCGGGTTGCCCCCGTCGCCCCCGTCGTCGCCCACTCACACACTTGCCGCCTCGGTAGACGCACCGCTGTCCAAAGTCGTAGAAGCCTCACGCGCGGAGCAAGGAGCCAGTGGCTTTCGCTTGCTGCCCTCCGGGCCGGACGCGCTGCAGGCACGCCTTGAGCTTGCGCGATTGGCCACGCGGTCGTTGGACCTGCAGTACTTCATCTTTCAATCCGACTCCACGGGTCGCGAGATGATGCGGGCCTTGCGAGATGCCGCGGCGCGGGGAGTTCGAGTGCGCCTGTTGATCGACGATCTATATACGCAGGGTCAGGACGAACTGCTGGCATGCTTGGCCGCGCACGAGCGCGTCGAGGTGCGGCTTTTCAACCCGTTCGCGTTGAGGGCTGGCGGCGTGTTCGCTCGATTTGCGGCATCGCCATTTTTCCTCGGTCGCTTGAACCACCGAATGCACAACAAGTTGTTCGTCGCAGATGCAGCCTGGGCGATCACCGGGGGGCGCAACATTGGCGATGAATACTTCACGCGCAATGACGCGGGCAACTTCATCGACCTGGACGTGCTGGCTGCAGGAGAAGTCGTCGGTGACATGTCTCGCCAGTTCGACCTCTACTGGAACAGCGCCGCCACTGTGCCTATCGAACACGTCGCCGCGCGGTCGGCGCCCGCGCACGCGCTGCGCGATCGCTTCGAGACGCTGACCCAGTCAGCATCGGCTCCGGCGCTGGGGGGGGGCGATGCACCAGACGCACTGGGCCGCTCATCGGTCGCGAAGGAGTTCGCTGCCGGCCGTGTGCATCTGGCGTGGGGCGACGGGGAATCCTACGCAGACCTGCCTGGCAAGGCGCTTTCCGCATCACAGACACAGGGAAGACAAGAGCACGGCTCTAACCTCGTGAGGCTCAACGCCTTGGAGCACATCCGTGCCGCATCAAGGGAAATATTGCTTACTTCACCCTATTTCATTCCGGGGCGAGCCGGCGTGGACCTCCTGGCCGAAGCGGCTCGCAGAGGTGTCAAGGTCAGTGTGTTGACCAATTCACTAGCGTCGACCGATCAGCCACTCGTACACGGGGCCTATCGGCGCTATAGACCAGCGCTCCTGACGGCCGGTGTTGCGCTGTTCGAGTTGAGCCCGCAGCGCGCCGGGCGTGAAGAGCAGCGCAAGCTCTTTGGACTGTCTGTGGGGGGACTGCATACCAAGTCGTTGGTGATCGACAGAAAGGAGTTGTTCGTCGGCTCGATGAATTTCGACCCTCGCTCCGATCGCATCAACACCGAAAGCGCGTTAGCGATCCATGTTGCGGAAGTTGCCGAAGATGCTGCACGTCTTTCCGCATTGTCCAAAATGCAGGCGGCGCATCAACTACGGCTGTCCGAAGGACAGGCGATCGAATGGATCACACCGGCCGGCGGCGAGGGGCCCATTCATCCGGACGAACCCGAGTCGGAATTCTGGCAAAAAATCTGGTTGCTGCTCACCAGCGAATTCGCACCGGAAGGCTGGCTGTAATGCGCTGATGGTCGGCAATGTGCCGTGCGAGAAAGATCCCGTTGAGCCGAGACCCACGAACGCGTTTGGCTTCGACCTACAGCGCTTGTGCTTCGGCGCCCGGAACACGCGGGTCTGCGCCGGGCGCTCAAAGCACTACGAGGGCACGTTTGCACGCCCTCAACTGGGCTTCATAGCGGGCCCGGCGCTGGCGGTTTTCTCCCGGCGTGGTCAGTGCGCGTGGACCGTGGTCCAGCGGCAGTACGAGGGGCGGCGGCGGGCAGTTCGGCGAGCCTTTGCCGGAGAGCATGTCGGCGCGGCGCTCGGCGGCAGCCACCTGCTGGGACTTGCGCGCTTTCTCGATGACCTGGAAATCGGGACCCGCCAGAGCGGGCAAGGCGACGCCCAAGGTCAGGGTGCTGACGAGGATGAGGAATGACTTTTTCATGATGAACTCCTGGAATTGATCGGAAGGAAACAAAAGCGAGCCGCAACGCTCGCCATCGCCGATCAATCCAGCCACCGGCAGTACAGGATGCGCACTGGCAACCGTACGTACCGACCTCCCTCGTCGAAATACTCCCCATCCGGTACCGACGCCACATGCACCGGCCACGCCGCGGCCTCATGTTCGCGGCACTCACCACCGACCGTGTGCAGCGATGGCGCCGGGGCGCTGTAGCACAGCGCGCAGGGCATGGCATCCATGGCCACAGGCATTGTGGCCACGCCCATGACTGCGACAACAACAGGTCCCGCCGCGACCTGAGTGACCGCGCGTGCCGTCCGCCCGTCCTCCTGCGAAACAGGCATCGACGCCTGCGCTGCCGTGCCGAACAAAGCAAGAAACAGGTACAGGAGCACCGCAGCGCCGAAAGAGATGCGGCGTCGTTGCGGGCGATCAGGCTGGGCCATGGCCTTTTCTCCAGAACGCGCGGCGAGGTGCGTGCCGATGTTCGTCATTCGCGTGGCCGCCGCATCAGCAGGTACGCCGCGGGAATGACGAACATCGACAGCAACGGGGCCGTGATCATGCCGCCCACCATCGGTGCGGCAATGCGCTGCATCACCTCCGAGCCCGTGCCTGTTCCCCACATGATCGGGAACAGGCCCGCCAGGATGACCGCCACCGTCATGGCCTTGGGGCGCACGCGAAGCACCGCGCCTTCGCGGATCGCGTCCAGCAGGTCGTCGGTGCTTGTCTTGCCCTCGTCGACGCGCTCGTCCCAGGCGTGCTTCAGGTACAGCAGCATGATCACGCCGAACTCCGCCGACACCCCCGCGAGTGCGATGAATCCGACCGCGCCGGCGACAGACAGGTTGTAGCTGAGCAGGTAGAGCAGCCAGATCCCCCCGACCAGCGCGAACGGCAGCGCCGCCATGATCAGCAAAGCTTCGTCGAAGCGCTTGAAGGTCAGGTACAGCAGCACGAAGATGATGAGCAGCGTGAACGGCACCACCACCTTCAGTTTCGCCGTGGCGCGCTCGAGGAACTCGAACTGGCCGGACCACGACACCGCGTAGCCCGGCGGCAGCTTCACTTCCTTCGCAACCACGCGCTGCATGTCCTGCACCGCCGAACGCAGGTCCCTGCCGCGAATGTCCACATAGACCCAGCCCGACAGCCGTGCGTTCTCGCTGCGCAGCATCGGCGGCCCGTCGGTGACGCGGATGTCCGCCACGTCGGAGAGCACCAGTCGCGCGCCGCGCTCGGTGACGACCGGCAGGGCCCGTAGTTGCTCCAGCGAGTCGCGGATCTCGCGCGGGTAGCGCACGTTGATCGGGAAACGCTGCAGGCCTTCGACCGTCTCGCCGATGTTCTCGCCACCCACCGCCGAGGCGATGACCGATTGCACGTCGGCGATGTTCATCCCGAACCGCGCTGCCTCGTCGCGCTTGATGTTCACGTCCACGTAGCGGCCGCCTGTGAGCCGCTCGGCCAAGGCGCTCGACACGCCTGGAACGTCTTTAAGGACGCGCTCGATCTCGCCGGTGATGCGGTCGATGGTGGCAAGGTCAGTGCCCGCCACCTTCACGCCCACCGGGCTCTTGATGCCCGTGGCGAGCATGTCGATGCGGTTGCGGATCGGCGGTACCCAGATGTTGGTCAGGCCGGGCACCTTGACGATACGGTCGAGCTCCTCGACCAGTTTGTCCTGCGTCATGCCGGCGCGCCACTGCTCGCGCGGCTTGAACTGGATGGTCGTTTCGAACATCTCCATGGGCGCCGGATCGGTTGCCGACTCCGCACGTCCGGCCTTGCCATAGACGCTCGCCACTTCGGGAACCGTCTTGATCAGCCGGTCGGTTTGCTGCAGCAACTCGCCGGCCTTGCCCGCCGACAGCCCCGGCAATGCCGATGGCATGTAGAGCAGGTCGCCCTCGTCCAGGCGCGGCATGAACTCGCCACCGATGTGCTGCAGCGGCCAAAGGCTCAGCACCAACACGACCACGGCGCCCGCCAGCGTCAGTTTGGGCCAGCGCAGTACCGCGTTCAACAGCGGCTGATAGACGGCGATGAGCAGCCGGTTCAAGGGATTGGTCTTCTCATCGGGAATCCTGCCGCGAATCAGATAGCCCATCAACACCGGGATCAACGTCACCGAGAGCCCGGCTGCCGCCGCCATCGCGTAGGTCTTGGTGAAGGCCAGCGGCGAGAACATCCGCCCTTCCTGGGCTTCCAGCGTGAAGACAGGGATGAACGACAGCGTGATGATGAGCAGCGAGAAGAACAACGCGGGGCCCACCTCGACGGCCGAGTCCGCGATCACACGCCAATGGGTTTCTCCATGCAGCGTCTGGTCCGGATGATCGTGCTTCCACTTCTCGATGTGCTTGTGGGCGTTCTCGATCATCACCACCGCCGCGTCGACCATCGCGCCAATGGCGATCGCGATGCCGCCGAGCGACATGATGTTGGCATTGACGCCCTGGTAGCGCATCACGATGAACGCCGCCAGGATGCCGATCGGCAGCGAGACGATCGCGACGAACGCGGAACGCAGGTGGAACAGGAAGATGAAGCACACCACCGCGACAACGATGAATTCCTCGAGCAGCTTGAAGCCCAGGTTGCGGACCGCCCGCTCGATCAGATTGGACCGGTCGTAGGTCGGCACGATCTCCACTCCCTTGGGCAGACCGGCCTGCAGGGTCTGGAGCTTTTCCTTGACGGCGGTGATGGTCTCCAGCGCGTTCTTGCCCGAGCGCATCACGATCACGCCACCGACGGCTTCGCCTTCACCATCGAGCTCGCCGATACCGCGGCGCATCTCCGGCCCGACCTGGATGCGCGCGACGTCTCCCAGCCGCACCGACACACCTGCATCCGTCGTCATCAACGGAATCTTGCGGAAATCCTCCAGGCCCTGGAGGTAGCCCGAGGCGCGCACCATGTATTCCGCCTCGCCGAGTTCGAGCACCGAGCCGCCTGTTTCCTGGTTGGCTTTCTGGATCGCCTCCACCGCCTTGGTGTGCGGGATGCGGTAGGCGGCGAGCTTCTCGGGATCGAGCACGACCTGGTACTGGCGCACCATGCCACCGATCGAGGCGACCTCGGCCACGTTGGGCACGGTCTTCAGTTCGTACTTGAGGAACCAGTCCTGCAAGGCGCGCAGCTGCGAGGCGTCCTGTGTGCCGCCACGGTCGACCAGCGCGTACTGATAGATCCACCCCACGCCGGTGGCATCGGGGCCGAGCGAGGCCTTGGCAGCCGCCGGCAGGCGTGACTGCACCTGGTTCAGGTATTCGAGCACCCGCGAGCGTGCCCAGTAGAGATCGGTACCGTCCTCGAACAGCACATAGACGAACGAGTCCCCGAAGAACGAATAACCGCGGACCGTCTTCGCGCCCGGCACCGACAGCATGGTGGTGGTCAGTGGGTAGGTGATCTGGTTCTCGACAATGCGCGGTGCCTGGCCGGGATAGGTCGTGCGAATGATGACCTGCACGTCCGAGAGGTCGGGCAGCGCGTCCAACGGTGTGCGCAGGACAGAATACACGCCCCACGCACTGAGCATCACCGTGGCCAGCAGCACAAGGAAGCGGTTGGCGATGGACCACCGAATCAGCTTGGCGATCATGGCTTGCTTCCCGGGGTTGCGGGCGCAGCTGGCGTAGCGACTGGAGGGGCCTTGGAGTCCGCAGAGGTGCCTGCCATGGGAGCCGTTGCCATGGGTGTCACCCGGGTGAGCTGCGGCAGGTCGTCCGTGTCGATGAAGAACTCGAAGCTCGCGCGGTCGCCGGGCTTCAGGCTGCCTGGCGCGCCGCCGGGCGGCAGCTTGAACTCCATGGTCATCGCGCCCCACTTCATCGTCGGGATCGGCCCGTGCGAGAAGGTCATCGCGTCCTTGGTGATGCTTTCCACCTTGCCTTCGCCCACATGCCTCGGAGCCCCTGCAGCCGTTGCGGCGGGAGCAGCGGCGATAGGCGCTGCAGCGCCGGGCGCAGCATTCAGGCGCGCCTCGACACCCTTGAGGCTGGCCTCCGAGTCGATCAGGAACTGCGAGGACACCACGACACGCTGGCCGGCCTGCAACCCGCGCTTGATCTCGGTCTGGCCGCCGGTTTCCAGGCCGATCTCGACGTCGACCGGCCGGAACCGGCCGTTGTCCTCCGCCAGCATGACAACCGCGCGCTTGCCCGTCTGGATGACGGCTTCGGTCGGGATCAGCAGCGCCTTGTCGGCACGCATGTCCGTGAACTGCATCGACACGAACATGCCGGGCACCAGCCTGCCGGTCGGATTGGCCAGCTCCAGGCGTGCCTTCAGTGTGCGCGTCGCCGGATTCACATCGGGAAGAATGGCCTGCACCTTGCCGTCGAAGGTCTCGCCGGGCGCGGCAGGCGTTCGGGCCTGCACCCGGGCGCCCAGTCGCACCAGCGCCGATTGGCTCTCGGGCACTTCGGCATTGGCCCAGACAGTGGCCAGGCCGTTGATGCGAAACAGCGTGGTGCCGGCGCTCACCGTCATGCCTTCGCGCGCAGCCAACTCCGTGACGACGCCGCCGATGGGCGCGACCAACGTGATGCGCGGCTGCGTGCGACCGCTGCGAGCGACGAGTTCGATCTGCCCATCGTTCATGCCGACCTGGCGCATGCGTTGGCGCGCGCCGTCGACCAGCGAGGCCAGGTCCGTGCCGCGCATGCGCTGAACCGACAGGAACTCCTCCTGTGCCGCGATCCATTCCGGGACATAGAGCTCGGCCAGTGGCTGGCCTTTTTTGACCGGATCGAGCGTGGCGCGCACGTTCAGGCGTTCGACGTAGGCGGTCGCCCGGGCCTGCACGATGACCTGGTCGCGCTCGTTGAAGGCGATGCTGCCGACGGTGGTCACTTGCGGCGACACGGTGCCCTCGGACACGAGAGCGGTTCGCACGCCCAGGTTCTGCTGCACGCGCGCACTCACCGTCACGCTGTTCTGGTCGCCATCGCCGCCTGCGTAGACCGGCGACATCATCATGTCCATGAAGGGCGACTTGGCCGGCTTGTCGAACCTGTTTCCGGGCACCATGGGGTCGTGGTAGTAGAGGATCTTCTTGCCGTTGGCCGGGTCGGTGTCGCCGGCCTTGAGGCCCGCTGCGATGTGGCGCCGGGTGGCGTCTTCGCCCGTCTCGTTGGGGGAAGCCGGGGTTGCCGCCGGGGGGATGGTCGCTGCCGGGCTCCCGTCGGCGGCGGGTTCCGAGGCCATGCTCCTGCCGCGCTGCAATCCGAGGGTGTACGCGCCGACTGCGGCCGCAGCGAGGACCGCTGCGGCGATCAATCCAAGGAAGAAGGGCTTGGTTTTCATTGTTGTGGTTCCTTGGCGTCTATGGTTGTTGCCGGCGCGTCGGCAGTGACGGCCGGCTGGCCGGCGGGAATCAGGAATTCGAGTTGGGCCCATAGGGCGGCGGTTTCCATTTCGAGGCGCAGGCGTTCCATGCGCGTGTCGATCTCCGTGCGTCGCGCCTCGAGCGCCGCGCTCAGGGTTGCCGCGCCGCCGCGGTACGCGGCCAGCACCGCCTGGGTGCGATCGGCCGCCAGCGGGATCAGGGCACTGTCGTATTGCGTGAGGCGCTTGCGGTTGCTCTGCCATTGCTGCAGCAGCGAGAGCGCTTCGGCGGTGTTCTCGCGGGTGGCCTCTTCGCGCTGAGCCTGCATCTGCTCAGCCGTCGCGAGCTTGGCAGCAAGCTCCCGGTCCTGCCGGTTCCTCTGGTCGAGCTGCAGTGGAATCGACACGTTGAGAGACACCATGTTCGAGTAGGACGGGCCGCGCTGGCTGTACATCAGCTCGACGGTCCAATCGGAACGTTTGTTGCTCTGAGCGATGTCGGCTTCGGCGCGCGCCACGGCCTCCTGCTTCGCCATCAACGCAATCTGCGGATGGGCCTCGATCTGGCTTTCCAGATGGTCGGTGTCGAGCCGGACCGTCGCCAACTCCGGGAGCTTGCCCGACAGCTGAACATGGCTGCGCCCGATCCATCGGGCCAGGCGCGTCTGGGCCGTGGCGATCTGGCGATCTTGCTGAAGAATGCGGTCATCCAGCTGTGCCAATGCCGAGCGGGCCGCGAAGACGTCGGCCTGTGTGCCTCTACCGCCTCGGTAGGCGGCTTCCGCGCCCTCGATCTGCAGCATCAACTCCGCGCGCTGGTTCTGCAGCAGGTCGCGCATGTGCGCCTGAAAGTAGCGCTCGAGCCAGGCCACGGTGGTGTCGCGCCGCAGATTGGCCAAGGCTACTGCGCGGGCGGCTTCGGCAGCTTCGGCCTCCCGGTCGAAGCGCGCCGCGCGCGCCTGGCGCTTGTCCGCGCGGGTGAATTCCTGCATCACGCCGATCGAGCGCATGGTCATGAAATCGCGCGTGAGGCTGAAACGATCGCTGCCGTTGACTGGCAGGTTGCTGATCCCGGCCTTCAGCACGGGGTCGGGCAATTGCCCGGCGGCCACGGCCATGGAACGCGCGGCACCGGCGGCCGCGTCCTGCGCGACGAGCTGGCGCGAACGCTCTTCGGCAAGCCGCAGCGCCGAGTCGAGCGTGAGCGCCTGTGGGGACTGTTGCGCCTGGGCGCCGAGGCCGAGGGCGCCAACGCAAAGCGTCAACGCCACAGCCCAATGACGGGGCCAGCGCCGTGTATTCGGTCTGGCGGGGGAAAAAACGGTGAACATGCGATCTCCTGACAACAACCCCCGAGGGGTCAAGTGTCGGGCCGCTACGCCACGCCAGGCGAAACCTGTGCGGACGGCACGGCACGACCGATGCGCCGTCCCGGCTCGCGAGAGCCGTCGGCGCAGCGTCGGTCAGTGGATCAAGTTCGGTAGACGCAGTGCAGGATGGCGTGCGGGGGCGAGGCCGCAACCAGTGCACTCAAGGAAGCCGCTGCAGGGCGTGGAGGCTGTGTCGCCTCGGGTGCCCAAGGCGTCAGGAGAAGCGGCGCCAGCAGCGCGACGGGGATCGTCAGCGTGGACGCATGGTCGCTTTGCTGGCCGAACTTGCAGTGTTCGGCACACAGGTTGGCGGAGCCTGCCTCTGTCATGCCGGCCATGTCGCCGCAGGGAGGCGACTGCGTGGCCTCGTCGGTGCTTGCATGGACCACCGCGGTCGTATCGCTGGCCATCTGCATCGCGCCCGCCGGATCCGTGGTCATGGCGTCCGATGAGAGCGCAGGGCACGCATAGGCGGCGATCGCCAGCTGCGCGAACAGCAGCACACCGACCAGTCCGCGGGCGATCAGATGCACCAGCCGGCGTGTCATGACCGCGTCCTTGGCAATGCAGACCAAAGCACGTTCGTGGCGCAGGGTGTGCCATGACCGTGCTCGGACAGGGTTGCAATGGGGGCCATGATAGAACGCGTGAAACGCTGCGATGCTGTGGGTACGCGAGGTAGTTTCGCGAATTCTAGGCCCTGTGGTTCAGGAAAGCCCGCAAGTCGCGCCAATGCACGCGGCTTGCGGTATGGAGCGCTCCAGGTCGGTGCGCCGATCCATCAGCGGCTGGCGGTCGCAGCCGACTGCGAACCCTGCCGCGTGATGCGTTCCACCAGGGCCCCGAACTCGGGGCCGTTGCGCAGCCGTGCGTACTCGGCGGCGGCCTGCCTGTACGCGGGACGCGACACGTCGGCGCCCGCCTCGCCGTTGGTGGCGGCGGCCAGGCCCGACCGAATCCAGGTCAAGGTGTCGGCCTGGACGACGGCGCTGCTGTTCGCGCCAACGCTGACGACAGCGCGCGGATTGCCCTCGGGGTAGCCCTGGTCGGCCGCGCTCTGCAGCCAGCGCTGCGTATCCGAGGCAACCGCGGCGCGGCTGGTGCTGGAAGTCAGCGCAACGGGGCGGGGGTCACCTTCGGCATAGTTGCCGGCCAGTGCGGGGCCAGCGATCGCACCAAGCAGTGCGGCCAGCGTGAGAGAGGTCTTGAGTGAAGTCTTCATGATTGGTCCTTTGGCAGTGGGAAGATGGGCCTTTTCGGAAGTGAAAAGCGCTTGGCTTGTCTTTCCGATGTCCCAACTCTAGGCCGCGGGTCCGCGAGTTACCGCACGCGCAGATTACAGTTATGTCATCCGTCAAGCGCGCCGGGTCACGTGGCCTTCAGGCACCGGCGGCGGGTGCCACGGGCACCCGTTGGGGGGCCACGGCGCGTCCCAGCACAAGAGCATCCAGACGCTCAAGCGTGCCGACCACCAACTCGACAGTTCCCGGCTCGAAGTCCTCGCGATCCTCTTCCTCGTGCGTTCCCTTGTTCAGGTAGGTCCAGACGTGCGCGTTGGCGGCCAGGAGAGTCTGGAGGCATGCGATCACCTCCGCCTTGTCCTGATGGGCGAATCCGGGTGCCCTGGCCTTGCTGAGAAGCTGGTCGCACAGGTTCCGCAACTCCGGCTCCGCACCCGGTCGGCGCATGGAAATGGACAGGTTGCCGTGGTCGTGGTTGATCAACCACTTCCAGACTCGGCCGCTGAGCATCTCCAAGGCCTGGCGGGACGCCGCCAGGGCGCCGCGATCGTTCATGCCGTCGATGGCTGCCCGGGCTTCCACCAGATAGCTGCGAATCTGCGGGTCGGCATGGATCACCGGGTGGTAGTCGCCTCCGTGCGGACGGATTCCATACACTTGCAGGTCGTTGCGGTGAGCCGGCAGCAAGTGATTCTGGATGTCCTTGATGAACTCCTGGCTGTGGCAGGTCACGATGAGCTGCGTGTCGGCGAAGCGCTGCGTATCGAAGATGGTTTCACGGATCCCTTGGCGATGGTCGGTGTCGATGGCATTGATCGCATCGTCGAAGACGATCGCCGGTGCGCCGATGGCGGTCGCCTTGGCCAGCAACACCGCCAGTCCAAGACACCGGATGTGCCCTTCGCTGAGAACTTGCAGTGCGTCATGCCGACGCTCGGGGTTGCCACGGAAGGCGACCTGAATGCGCATCGCGTTCGAAGTCGGCAGGAACAGCGCGGCGAGCTTGTCCTCGTTGCGGTCCTGCCGGTTGAAGTCGTTGTAGAGCGCCATCGCCGACTCGTTCAGTCCCGCCATCAACTGCGCCGGCAGGCCGTCGCGGTACTGCCTGAGCAAGCGAAGAAATGCGTCGTACGCCACGCCGATTCGACTGTCGAGTCCAATCTCTGTTTTCTCGGCTTCGGCCTCCTCGATGAGCGTCGCGTTCTGCTCGTCGAATGTGGCCACGCGTGCGCGTGCCGCGTCGACCGAGAGCGCCAGCTGTTGCCGCTTGGAGGCCTGGGCCACGACGCGTTCCTTCAGCCCTTGCAACTTGTCCCGCTCGCGGATTCTCTGCGCACGCTCTTCCGCGGCAGTCCTCGTCTCGGCATCGCGCAATTCGGCGCGGTCCGCCGCTGCGCAGAGCCGCTCGAATGGCGTTGCACCGCCGTCGGTTGGTTCCTGCAGCGCAGTCCACCACGGGCTGGCAATTTCGATCTGTAGGGGTGCTCGTGCGGGAGCTGCGTCGCCCAACTCTTCGTCCTCGAACCTCCGCAGTCTGTCGAGCGTTGCGCGCAGCGCTGTCGAGGCCGCGTCGCGTGCTGTGCGCGCCGCATCTCGCGCGGTCTGTAGCAGCGCCAGTTCGCGAAGCTGCGCGAGACCATCGACCGCCTTGACGAACGGATCGTGAACGACTTCTGTCAGCGGGGTGTCGCACGCGGGGCACGTCGCGCTGTCGGCTTTGCGCAGTTTCGAAACGGCGGTGTAGAGCTCCTGGAAGGAGATTTCATCGCCCTTGCCCCGTAGCTCTTCCTCGCGAGCATCAAGTTCGGCCTGCTTTTCTGTTGCCTCGGTCAAGCGCAACTGGGCGTCTGCGCGCGACACGCCCACCGTGACCGGATGAACCTGATCGATCAGCGCCGAAAGCTCTTGCAGCCGTCCAGGCGCCTGCGCCGTCCCGATGTAGGCCTGCATGGCGTCGAAGGCGAGATCCGGTTGCAACTCGGCGGCCAAGGCGGCGTCTTCCAGATCCAAGGCCGCGATTGCCTCTCTTTCTCTGTCCAGGATCTGCTGGTCTTGGGTCAGGGCGGCGCGCGCAATGGCCAATTGCCTCTGTTTGACGGCCGTCAGCTTCAACTTCGCATCCATGGAATCGTTGAAATTCCCCACGAAGTCGTTGAATTGGTCCATCCCGAAAAGCGTGGCGATCAGCGCGGAGCGCTCGGCTGGTGCCCTGGACGCCAATCGCGAGAACGAATCGATTCGGTTCTTCTCCACGAACAAGAACCGGTGCACATCCTGGTTGGGCCGCAGATTGACGACTTGGCCGCGTGCATCCCTCGCGCTGAGTACAGGTGCGACGAATCGGCGCTCGTGGACATTCGCCAGATATGCGTCGGTGCCAAGGCGTGTCGCTTCCGCCTCGTCGACACTGCCGAGCAGCGCGAATTCCAAGGCTTCGCAGAAACTGCTCTTGCCGCTTCCGTTCGGGCCGTACATCAAGGTGATACGCCTGCTGAGATCGAAATCTTCGGCTTGGCGAAAGCCTCTGAAGGGCCCAACCCGCAAACGATTCAGTCGGGCCCACGCCCAATCCTGGGCTGCTGCGATGGCAACGATCGCCGGAATGTCGGCCGGAGAATCTGCAAGATCGCGACGGCAGAGTTCGGCAAGGAAACCTGCTCTCTGCGACTGACGGTTCGAAGTGCGTGCAACGCCGTCGAAGTTGGCCAGGGCCAAGTTCGCCAGGCGCTTCACGTCATCGGCGATACCCCGAGGTTGCCCATGCAGCCACTGGACGAATTGCTCGAAGTCTCGCTTTGCAGAAGACATGTCCTCGACTCCTTCTTGAAAGTAGGCCACCCGCGGCAACGGGACTCTGGATCACAGCAAATGTGAGATCTCGGCCAAAGGCTTCAGGCCGGATCCGAACCGGCCAATCGCTTCGCGGTGGTTGCCGAGTTCGCTGTAGGGCAGATACCGGATGCCGAGCTCGGCCACGCGCGAGAACGCCGGGCGACGCAACTGCAGCCGCACATCGTCGCGCCGCGCGTCGGGGGCTACCAGGAACATCGACACGCCGGCGCCCAACTCGGTGCCCAGCGCAAGATCGAGCATCCGCACGATGCCCGAGTAGATGGAGGTCGAGTGCTCCACCTCGAAGGCCGCGGTGATTTTCGAGTTGTCGGCCTCCACCCAGATGACGTCGATCAAACGGACCGAATCCAGGCCGGGCTGGGCGCCCGAAGGCAATTGCGTCAGGCAGCCGTCGCCGAGGCGCCCGCCTGCATAGCCGCGGCCCTGGTCGTTGGAGGCGATCCACACGCCGTAGCCGAGTGCCTTGCCCAGGTCTCGCAGCCATCCCTGGATCTCGGTATGGGTCGCGTCGCTCTCGCGCTCTGCGGCCCAGCGCTTGTGGGCAGCGGCCGATGCCTCACGCACCTTCTCGAGGTCGGCCTCCCAGCCCTTAACAGCCGCGACGTCGTCGCTACGCGGCGGCGCCGTGTACCGGCCCGAGCCGACATCGAAGAGCAACCCGGCCAGTGCTCCCATGTCATTGGACAGCAGCCGGCGGTGCTGCGCATTCAGCCGAAGACAGCCCTCGCGCATGGAAAGGTAGTGGTCCCACTTGCCGAGCTTGACGTTGCTGCCCGTGACGGCGTTGTAGCCTTTCACGATCGCCGTGTTGAACGGCATCACGATCGTTGGATGAACGAAGTACAGCAGGTTCGCCACAGCGGGCCCCAGGCCCTTGATCCGATGCGCGTCGATGCGGCGGATGGCCTCGACCACCTCCTCGGCGCTGTCGCAGCAGTCGCACGCATGCAGCAGCCGGGCGAAGGCACGCTGATTGGCGGCGTTCTCGTAAATGTCGGGAATGCGCAACTTCGGCTTCCAGAGAAACGCGTGGTCGGCGCCCTTGAAGATCTGGCGTTGCTCCGCCACCGACCCGACGACGGTCTCGAGCGAGGAGCCGCGAAACGCGCTGCCGAAAGTGCCGGCGTCGATGTCCTTGACCACCTGGGCCAGGCCCCGGCGGATGGATCGGAAGTTTTTCAGCCTCTCTTCCCACAGAAACCACGAGTTGTAGGTGCTCAATGGATCGGTCTTCCAGTGACCGATGAGAACTTCAAGACCGATGGACATGGACAGGATGAGATGGGGGCGCATGGCGCGACGCTGCGATTGAAGCACGGGGCGCCGAAATCAGGTGCGACGCCTTCTCATAAATCTCTGGCATTCGAAAAGCAACTTAATCTAGCAATCAATATACAATGAAATCTAGCAACCAAATAGCATAAGAATCTAGCAATCGAGCGCCATCGGCGCCTCCCACCGACTGTGCGAGCATGAAACATGGCAACCCATCCGACCTCGGTTTCGCGTAAAGCCACCCCTGCGCAGCGGCGGTTGGCCACGGCCCTGGAAGCGCTGCATGCGCTTCAGGCGCAGGGCCATGGCGTGTTCAACACGAGCCTGTTTTCCCGCACCGACCGCGAGGCGCTGCTCGCCGCGAGGTATCTCCAGCCGGTGATCCAGGGCTGGTACATGTCCGCCAGCCCTTCGGCCAAGGCCGGCGACACGACGCCCTGGATTGCTGGAATGAAGGACTTCATTGCCGCCTATTGCAACGCCAGGTTCGGCGCCGACTGGTGCGTGTCGGCGGAGTACTCGCTGAAACTGCACGCCGGCACGACCTTGCTGCCCCAACAGGTTGTCATTCACTCGCCACTGGGCAAGAACGGCGTGTTGGATTTGCCGAACGGGTTCTCGCTGATGGACTATCAGGCGAGAGACTTTCCTGGGCCCGACCGACGCGACAGCGTCGGAAACATCCGCACGATGACGCTGGCCCAAGCTCTCTTGAAGGCGCCGGAGAACTTCTTCAGGGCTTCCGCCCAGGACGCGCAGGTCGCGCTGCTGTCCATCAGCGATGCCTCGGAACTCAGCCGGCTGCTCGCCGAGGGCAACCACAGCACGATCGCCGGGCGGCTTGCCGGCGCGTTCCGGGCGGTGGGCCGAGGTGCGATCGCGGACGACATCCTGGGATTCATGCGCGCTTTGGGCAACCAGGTCACTGAATTCAATCCGTTCGAGATCCCGCCGAGGATTGTCCCGGGCGACCGCATCGAGTCTCCCTATGTCTCCAGACTGCGACTCATGTGGGCTTCGATGCGCGACGACGTGATGGGTGACTTCCCGCAGCAGGAGCCCGGGTCGCCGGGCGACGTCGACGCATTCATGCAGGCGGTCGAAGATGTCTATGTCACCGATGCCTACCATTCGCTGTCCATCGAAGGCTACAGAGTCACGCCGGAACTGATCCGTCGCGTGGCGGGCGGGGATTGGAACGAGGACATCCACGAGCAGGACCGGCAGTCCAGAGATGCGATGGCGGCGCACGGCTACTGGCTGGCGCACAACGAGGTCAAGGTGTCCATCCGGAAGATCTTCAGCGGCGCAAACGCCGGTGATGTCCTCAAGGGCGATCATGGCGCCTGGTTTCGCGCGATGTTCGCGCCCAGCGTTACCGCTGGGCTTCTGGCGGCGACGGACCTGGCGGGCTACCGCGGGCATCAGGTCTACATTCGCAACGCGCAACATGTGCCACCGCCGCGCGAAGCCGTGCGCGAGATGATGCCCGTGCTCTTCGAACTGCTGCGCGACGAACGCTCGACCGCGGTGCGCGCGGTGCTGGGTCACTTCATGTTCGTCTTCATTCACCCGTACATGGACGGCAATGGCCGGCTCGGGCGCTTCATCATGAACACGATGCTGGCCTCGGGCGGCTTTCCCTGGACAGTACTGCGCCTTGAGGATCGCGATCGGTACATGGCGGCGCTGAATGCGGCAAGCGGCCAGGGTGACATCAAGCCGTTTGCGTCGTTCGTCGCCCAGAGTCTGGATGCGGCAAGGGACGCGCAGGCCGACCCGCTGCACGACGATGGCGCATTGGACGCTGACATCGAAGAAGACGATCCGCAACGCCCGCGCGGTTGAGGGCTGCGGATGGCGCGTCAAAGCGGCGCGCGGCCCAGGTCGAATCAGCTTTCGGGCAACCCCAGAGAGAAGCTGATTTCGGTGACGCCCGATCGGGAGGTGGCGCGGGTCTGCCCGCCGTGCATGCGCGCGATCGCGGCGACGATCGCCAAGCCCAGCCCATGGTGCTCTGACGAGTCGGTGCGGGAGCGCTCCGCCCGGAAGAAGCGTTTGAAAAGATTGGGCAGCACGTCGGCGGGGACAGGCTCGCCCCGGTTGGCGACCTTGACCCAAACACCGTCGGGCTGCGTGTCGATCACGACCGCGATGGTCGAGCCTGGCGCCGCATACCGGCTCGCATTGCTCAACAGGTTCGATAGTGCCCGGCGCACCAGACCGGCGTCGACGCCTATGCGCGCGTCGCCGCTGACTTGGACCTTCAGCCCTACCTCCTCGAGCGTCGCCTCATGAAAATCCAGCACCGTGCGCACCTGGTCGGCCAGGCTGACCGGCGCCGAGCGGCGGGCCACCGCGCCGCGGTCCGCATGGGACAGGAAAAGCATGTCGATCACGATCGCAGAGACACGCCGTGCTTCTTCCAGCGCCGACAACAAGGCGTCGTGCAGTTCCTCGACCGATCTTGGCCGCGCCAGCTCGACTTCCACCATCCCGATCAGGTTGGCCAGCGGCGTGCGCAGTTCGTGCGCCACGTCCGCGTTGAACGATTCCAACTGCTGATAGGCCTGCTCGGCCCGGTCAAGCACCGCGTTGAACTGTGCGACCCAGGGAGTGATTTCAGAGGCATACGGGGAGGGATCGATCCGCCGTCCCGGATGCGCGGGTCCGGTTGCGGCGGTCTGCAGAACGAGCTTCTTCAGTGGCTGCATCCCCCGACGCACCAGCAAGGCACCGGTCAGCGAGATGACCGCCGAGCCGAGGACGACCGCGCCCACCAAGGTCCAGGCCAGCCGGGCCAGGAGCTTCGCGTCCTCCTGAACGTCGATGCCAAGCTGCAATTGCATCGCGGCGTCGCCCGACGGCATCGGCTGCTCCTGCGTCGGCATCCACACCCAGCGCCCCGAGGTCCGAACCGGCGCGGACGAATAGACGATCTCGTTGCCGAGGCGCAACACGAGACTGATCTCCGCATGGGTCGAGAAAAAGTCATCCAGCTTGTGGCGCAGTCCGTCACGCCCCGGGTCATCGCGCGACTCCTGGATCAGGTGCTTGATGAGCTCCGACTGTCGCTCGAATTCGCTGGCCTGCTTGACCTGGAAGCTCCAGGCGGTGACGGCATAGATCCCCACACACACCAGGCTGAGACCGATGAAGGCCTGGGCTGCAAACCAGCGCGACAGTGCGGCCTGGATGGATCCAGTGCCCTGCGCAGGCGCGGTGACGGCCCCCTCTGGCGCGACTGCCACGATCTCGGTGGCTTGGCCCAGTCCTTCCACGGCGGTCTTGGCGGCGCTCACGATCCGCTGCCCTGCCGGCTCTCCAGCACATACCCCATGCCGCGCACCGTGTGCAGCAGCTTCTCTTCAAAAGGATCGTCGATCTTGCTGCGCAATCGCCGGATCGCCACTTCCACAAGGTTCGTGTCGCTGTCGAAATTCATGTCCCACACCTGCTCGGCCAATTGGGTGCGCGACAGCACATTGCCCTGGCGGCGCATGAGCAGGGTCAGCAGCGCGAACTCCTTGGCGGTCAGCTCCAGGCGGTGCCCGTTGCGCGTCGCCTTGCGCGCGACCACATCGAGGCTCAGGTCCCTGAGCGCGTAGTTGGACACCTCATGGAGCTTGCCGCGCCGCAGGAGGGCCTGGATCCTCGCGAGCAATTCGGAGAACGCAAAAGGCTTGGCAAGGTAGTCGTCCGCGCCGCTTTGCAGTCCGCGCACCCGGTCGACCACCTCGTCGCGCGCCGTCAACATCAGCACGGGCATCGACTTGGCCTTGCGTACGGCCTCCAGGACGGCAAAACCATCGATGCCCGGCAGCATCACGTCGAGCACCAGCAGGTCGTAGTCTCCATCGAGCGCGAGACTGCGCCCCTCGATGCCCGTGCGCGCGAGGTCGACCACGAAACCGCTCTCGGAGAGTCCCTTCACGAGATAGTCGCCAAGCTTTTGTTCGTCTTCGATGACCAGGATGCGCATCGTCGAATGCTACGGCGCGCGGTCGCGCGTGTGGATTACTTCTTTGTAATCCAGGTGGCGGGTGATTGGCGGACTGGCTTCCTAGAGTCATTGCATGCCAGCCAGGTGACTGGCATCGCCGGCTCGCGTGTCGATCCCGGTGAGTTCAGTGCAGTTCACGAAATTGAGCAAACCGTTGAAGGAGACCATCATGAAGAACCGTCAAATCCTCTCGTTCGCACTCGCCGCCGGCGTGGGCGTTGCCTTCGTTGCGCCGTTCGCGGCCTACGCGGAAGGCCCGTCCCACTTCGCGCCCAACGAAGCCGGCGTGGCCTATCACCCAGGGGAAGCCGGGCCGGCCAGATCCCAGGCTGAGGTGTCCGCCGAACTCGCGGCCGCGCAGAAAACCCCTGCCGGGGCCAGCATGCTGCGCTGGGGGTCGATGAGTACGCCGAAGGTCGGAGCCGCCAAGTCGCGCGCCGAAGTGGTGGCCGAACTGGAAGCCGCGCAGAAGCAACCCAACTGGGATGCCGCAGCAAGGCTCGGTGCGCCCCTGCCAGCGCCCAGAGGTGATGCGAGCAAGGCTCGCGCACAAGCGCAGCCCTGAGGGTTGCGCACAAAACTGGATGTCCATACAGGCCTCCTGACACACGGCTCCATTTAGAATTCGCCGCATGCACCGGGTTCGCCTGTTCGTCCTTTGGATCATGATGTTCGCCGTGCCCTTCCAGGGGTACGCGGCGGCAGCCATGGTCTTTTGCGGACCTGGCCACGCCGGCGCGGCGGCCGAAATGTCGCTCGCACAGCCCGGCGCGCACGACCATGCCCAGCACCCTCATGCGGACGGGCACGGCGATCACGAGCACAAGGCGGCACAGGCTGCCAAGCCTCCCACAAAGGACAGCACCGCCAAGACAGCGAATGCCGAGCCTGATGCGATGCACAAGTGCGGCACCTGCGGCGCATGCCATGCCACGGCGCTGACCAGCACGATGGACGTGGCCGTCTTCCACGACCTTCCCAAAGCCGACCTGGCGGAGCCAGCCATCACGGTGGCCACGCTCGCTCCGCGCGTTCTCGACAAACCTCCTCGCGCTTAACGCGTTCGTGCGCCTGTGACCCGCGTCACGGGCCGCCGCGAACGCTCATGCATCACCTGCGTCATGCCTTTTCGGGCAGCTCTGACGTACTCCGTTCATGAACTTGCGAGGACTCCATGTTCCATTCATCGCCGACCCGTTGGTTGGCAGCTTTTCCCGCCTTGGCTGCGTTCTCCGCTTTGGCGACCCTGGGTGCCGCTGTCGCGGTGGCGCAACCCGCGCCCGCGAAATCCGCTGAGGCTACGGCGCCCACCGTCCTGACCTACAAGTCCGCGCTCGAGGGCTATCAGCCCTTTGCCGACGAAAAGCCCATCCCCTGGAAAGAAGCCAACGAGACGGTCTACCGCCGCGGTGGCTGGCAGGCCTACGCCAAGGAGGCGTCAGGCTCCAGTGCAGCCGAGGCCGATTCGGCCAAGGGCGCCGCCGCTGCGCCTGCCGCGCCGCCAGGCCATTCGATGCCCATGCCTGCAAAGAAGGAGAAGCCATGAAGCGCGTCCTTCGTTTGACGGCCCTTGCCGTTGCCGCTGCTTTCCTGGCGGGGTGCGCCTCGGTCGGTATCGACGACGCCTTGAAGGACACGAACACCAACGCGCAGCAATTCACCGGCGGCACGCTCGAACTCAGCCGGACCCAGGAGCAGCGTGACCGCCGCGCCGCGCTGTCACAGGAATTGCTCGCCAAACCGCTGTCGCAGAACGACGCGGTCCAACTCGCGCTGGCCAACAGCCCGTCCGTCCAGGCTTTGATTGCCCAGAGCTGGGGCGACATTGCCGCAGCCAACCAGACCAGCCGGTTGCCGAATCCGATTTTCACGTTCGAGCGCATGCGCCTCAACAGCGAGCTTGAGCTTGGGCGTCTGCTGTCCTTCGGGCTGGTGGACCTGATTCTGCTGCCGAAACGTCTGTCGATCTCCAGGAGCCAGGCCGCCCAAGCCAAAGTCCAACTGACCGGTGCCGTGGTCGACCAGGTCACGCAGGTCAAGCAAACCTGGGTCCGTGCGGTCGCCGCACAGCAGTCGTTGCAGTACGCCGAGCAAGTCAACAAGTCGGCCCAAGCCAGCGCCGAGCTCGCGCGCCGGATGCAGCTCATTGGGAATTTCTCCAAGCTGCAGCGTGCACGCCAACAGGTTTTCTACGCCGACGCGACGACCCAGCTCGCCTCTGCACAGCACGCCACCACCGCTGCGCGCGAAGAGTTGGTTCGTGTCCTGGGGTTGAACGATGAGCAGGCCACCAAACTGACCTTGCCCGAACGGTTGCCCGACCTGCCCAAGGCCCCTCGCGAGGCGAAGGAAGTCGCGGCGACCGCGACCGAACAGCGTCTGGATGTCCAACTGGCACGCGCCCAACTGGATGTCGCAGGCAAATCGCAAGGCATCAACCTGCTGTCGACCTTCGTCGACGTCGAGGTGGGCGGTCGGCGTGACACCGTGTTCGACAACGCGGAAAACACCAAGAGCACCCGCCGAGGCTTCGAGCTCGACATCCGCCTGCCGCTGTTCGACTGGGGGTCGGCGCAGCGCGACATGTTGAACGCGCAGTCGCTGGCCGCAGCCAACCGCTACGACGCCACCGTGCGCGGTGCCTCTTCGCAGCTGCGGGAGGGCTACTCGGCCTACCGCACGGCCTACGACATCGCACGGCACTACCGCGACGAAATCGTCCCATTGCGCCAGGCGATGGCCGACGAGAACGTCCTTCGCTACAACGGCATGTTGATCGGCGTTTTCGAGCTGTTGGCCGAGGCGCGCGACCAGATCGCCAGCGTGACCAACGCGATCAATGCCCAGCAGCAGTTCTGGCTCGCCGATGCCGCG
Source organism: Variovorax durovernensis (assembly GCF_977011995.1). NCBI lineage: Bacteria > Pseudomonadati > Pseudomonadota > Betaproteobacteria > Burkholderiales > Comamonadaceae > Variovorax > Variovorax durovernensis. Next base: position 2,384,112 of record NZ_CDRNCW010000001.1, read on the forward strand.
CTGGCGGCTTCGGTGATGGGCAAGCCCACGTCCATGGGCGCCTCGATGGCCAGTTCGGGTGGCGAAGGCGCCTCTGCTGGCGCGGCCCACTGAGCCCACTACCTGAGCTCTCCAACTGATTTGAATGACATGAAAAACAGACGCAATTTCTTGAGCGGTGCGGGCGCCATCACGGGCGCCATCGCCGCGGCCAGCGTGAGCAAGGTGGCAATGGCCGCCTTGCCCGAGCCCGTGCTCCAGACCACGCCCAACACCATGCCGCCGCTGATGCCTTCGAGCGGACGCCCCTACAACCCCGTGGTCACGCTCAACGGCTGGACCTTGCCTTGGCGCATGAACAACGGCGTCAAGGAGTTCCACCTGGTGGCCGAGCCCGTGGTGCGCGAGATGGCGCCCGGCTTCAAGGCCAATCTGTGGGGTTACAACGGTCAGTCGCCGGGCCCGACCATCGAGGTGGTCGAAGGCGACCGCGTGCGTATCTTCGTGACCAACAAGCTGCCCGAGCACACCAGCGTGCACTGGCACGGCCAGCGCCTGCCCAACGGCATGGACGGCGTCGCCGGACTGAACCAGCCACCGATCCGTCCGGGCAAGACCTTCGTCTATGAGTTCGTGGCGCGCCGCCCTGGCACCTTCATGTACCACCCGCATGCGGACGAGATGACGCAGATGGCGATGGGCATGATGGGCTTCTGGGTCACGCACCCGAAGGCCGAGCACCCGCTGATCGACAAGGTCGACCGCGACTTCGTGTTCCTGCTCAACGCCTACGACGTCGAGCCTGGCAGCGCCACGCCCAAGATCATGACAATGTTGGACTTCAACCTGTGGTCCTGGAACAGCCGGATCTTTCCGGGCATCGACTCGCTCAACGTGCGGCTCAACGACAAGGTGCGCATCCGCATCGGCAACCTCACGATGACGAACCACCCGATGCACTTGCACGGGCACGAGTTCCTGGTCACGGGCACCGACGGCGGCCCAACGCCCAAGACATCGCGCCAGTACGAGGTGACCACCGACGTCGCCGTCGGCCAGATGCGCCAGATCGAATTCCTGGCCGACGAGGAAGGCGACTGGGCCTTCCACTGCCACAAGAGCCATCACACGATGAACGCGATGGGCCATGACGTACCGACCATGATTGGCCTGGACCACAAGGATGTGGCCAAGCAGATCACAAGCCTGGTGCCCGACTACATGGTCATGGGCGAGCGCGGCATGGCCGACATGGCCGAGATGGAAATGCCGATTCCCGACAACACCGCGCGAATGATGACCGGCGAAGGCCCGTTCGGCTCGGTCGAGATGGGCGGCATGTTCAGCATGGTCAAGGTGCGCAAAAACCAGAAGGCCGGCGATTACTCGAACCCCGGCTGGTTCAAGCACCCGAAGGGCACCGTCGCCTACGAACTGAACGGGCCGCCGCCGGAGACCTCGCGCCAACGCGGCGCTGGCGCCGCAGCGATGCCTGCTCAGAACATGCCCGCCAAGAACATCGAAGTCCAGATTCGAAAGCCCGGCAGCGGCCATTCGAGTCACTAGTTTTCTCACCCTCCGTTCCAACCTCCAACTTTCAAAGGAAAAACCCATGAAACACACTTTCCGCAACACAGCTCTCGCGGCACTCGTTGCCTTGGCCGCCGCCGGCGCTTCGGCATCCGGCACCCACGCCGGTGGTCACGGCCACGATGCCAACGAGGCGATCGGCAAGCCCGGCGTGGCCACGAAATCGACGCGCACGATCAACGTCGACATGACCGACAGCATGCGCTTCACGCCGGCCGACATCAGCGTCAAGCAAGGCGAGACCGTGCGCTTCGTCATCAAGAACTCCGGCCAACTCAAGCATGAGCTCGTGATCGGGACCGAGAAGGAGCTCAAGGAGCACTACGAAGTCATGAAAAAGAACCCGGAGATGGAGCACTCCGATCCGAACATGGTGACGCTGGCCGCGGGCAAGACCGGCGAGATCGTCTGGCAGTTCACCAAGGCCGGCAAGGTCGACTTCGCATGCCTGCAGCCAGGCCACTACGACGCCGGCATGAAGGGCGCCGTGAACGTGACCAAGACCGGGAAGTAAGCGCGACGCTCCCGCCGCGGGCCACCATCGGGACGCGGCGGCACTCCAAATTTATTCACAGCACAGGAGATCCTCATGACCAACACCCGCATCGCACTCTTGGCATTCGTTGCCGCACTCTCATTCGCTGGCGCGGCCAGCGCGCAATCCTCCAAACCCACGGCCGACATGCCTGGCATGTCCGAAAAGGCACCAGCGGCTGGCGGCTCGGATGCGGCCGCAGCCTCCGACCTCACCGAAGGCGAGATCCGCAAGGTGGACAAGGACAACAAGAAACTCACGATCAAGCACGGCCCGCTGAAGAACCTCGACATGCCCGGCATGACGATGGTGTTCGGGGTGAAGGACGACGCCATGCTCGACAAGGTCGAGACTGGCGCCAAGGTCCGTTTCCAGGCGGAAAAGATCGACGGCAAGATCGTCGTCACGAAGATCGAATCGGCCCGCTGAGCGCGTAAAAAATAAACGGGCGGCGACTATCGGAAGGATGGAGGAAAGAATGGCTTACTCGAGTGCTTCGCAAGTCGTTCGGCAGATCCTGGAGGGACCGGTCACCCGGCCGGCGTTGCAGCGCTGGCGACGCCAGCAGTTCTTCTCCGAGGCCGGATTCGGCAGCTACTTCGGCCTGTTCAACAGCTTTGCCGAAGCGCGGGATTGGCTGCCTGACAGTCCGGAATTCGACCACGCAGCCCTGGCGGAAGAGTACGTGAATGTCCGCACGAAGAAGGTGTTTGCGTACGACTACCCCGTGATGTGGTGGCTCGAACGCGCGTTCAGGGACGGTGCCACCAAGTTGCTCGACATCGGCGGCTCGGTGGGAGTTCACTTCCACGCCTATCGCCGCTATTTCGAAATGCCGCAGGGCCTGTCGTGGCGCGTCGTCGAAGTGCCCGCGATCGCAGCCGTCGGGCGGGAAATAGCCAGCCAGGCCGAGGCCATTGGACTGAGTTTCGCCGAGGATCTGTCGCAGGCGCTGCACGGCAACGACATCTGGTTGTCGGCCGGCGCCCTGCACTATGTCGAGAATGCGCGCCCCGGTGATCTGCTTCAACGGTGCGACACGCGACCACGGCATGTCCTGCTGAACAAGCTGCCACTCTACGACGGCCAGGACTACGTCACGGCACAGAACCTCGGCGCAGGCTGCTTTGCGCCGATGCACGTCTACAACCGCCAACGCTTCATCAAGGAAATCGAAGCGCTGGGCTACACCCTGCGCGACCAGTGGCAGGTTCCCGAGCGGTCACTCTACCTGCCGGGATTTTCCGAGCGATGCTTCCCGACATTCAGTGGCCTTTACTTTGCCATTTGAGCGACGCAAGCCAAAGCGTCGATGCGCCGTGGTCAGTCCTGGCGGATCGGGATTTACGTTGTCTGCCGTCGACACGGAGAAGACGAGGCATTGCACCATCGTGATGGCGCATGCTCTTGCGAGCGGGATTCTCGTTATGGTGATCTCCGCCGGTCTGACGGGCTGCGCCGATTTCTACCGGCAGCACCGCGATTTTCAGAACGGCTGGCGTACAGGCGAAATTGTCGAGATCGGCCGCGCGAGCGAGATTCAGCGCAGCGGGCGCACGGATTGCAGGAAGAAGGCCGGCGCCGACGAACTTGCATCACAGCGCTTCGCCATCCTGCTCGATCGTTCCACGGGCCAGCGCCACGCGCACATCGTGATGCTGGATCCTGCGACATCCGTCGAGTTGGGCGACATCGTTTCGACCAACGTCGTCAGGTGCGGCACACCCGTTCGCGTGTTATCGCATGCACGAGCACCGCGCGACTGACGGGGCCTGCGCACGATCTCCAGCCATCTTTGCAGCCAGCCCACCCACAAACCTAAGCACTCCATGAAATTGTTCGTGCCTCTTTTGCTAGCCGCGCTCGGTGGATTTTCCTCCGGCTTCTCTTTCGCTGCCGATCCTGCCGCACCGGTGCCGACCGAAAGAGCCCCCGCCAAATCGGCGAAACCCGATATTGCGAACGGTGAAGTCGTTTTCAATGGCAAGTCGTGCGCCGCGTGCCACAGCGCGGACGGGAACTCGGCCATCCCCGCCAATCCCAAACTGGCTCAGCAGCATCCGGAGTACCTGGTCAAGCAACTGCAGGAGTTCAAATCCGGCAAACGCAAGAGCCCGGTCATGAGCGGCATGGCCGCGATGCTGTCCGAGCAGGAAATGCGCGACGTCGCCTGGTTCCTGGGTTCCAAGCCCGTCAAGCCGGGGTTTGCGAAAGACAAGGATCTGGTGGCGCTGGGCGAGAGGATCTATCGCGGTGGCATCGGGGACCGCAGTGTCCCGGCCTGCGCGGGCTGTCACAGTCCCAACGGCGCCGGCATCCCGATCCAGTACCCGCGACTGGGCGGACAGCACGCCGAGTACACCGCCGCTCAGCTGACCGCGTTTCGCGATGGGGGACGACTCAACAGCATGCCAATGAGTGGCGTTGCAGCGAAACTCAATGATCGCGAAATCAAGGCCGTTTCCGACTACATCGCGGGCCTGCACTGAGCCTCGGTCGGCAACCTGCCTGAAATCACCATGCGGCCTATTCAGTACGTCCTATCCCACTTCTGCTGCCGCCGCGCGCGTACCTCGCGTACCTGCCAGTGGCCGACAAGCCAAACGAGGTGACGCATGTACGTGACAGGCCGGTGGGTTTCCGAGAATGTGGTGAGCACCATGTTCATCGCGTGGATCATGGGAGTGATCGTTTTCGCGGCGATCGTGTGCTGGCAGCGCCGCAAACACCGGAAAAACCGATCGAACGGGTACAGAGGTCGGGGAACCCTCCGCTCGACTGCATCCAGGAAGTCCAGGCGGAGCAAACGATGAAGGCGTCGGCAATTCGCAACCATGACCGGGCTGGCGTCCGACAGACGGCTGCTCGCGTCTTCGGCACCCTGCACACAGGTTCAGGCCTTCGCACGGTCGACATCCGCATCGCCGTCACGTCGATTCACACGCCGATCGTTTGATTGGAGCTCTTTTCACCCGCGACCCGTTGCGTCGCGCATGCCGGGGCGGTTGCATCGCCCCTCTTCGCCGACCTTCGGCCGCTGCGCAAAAGGAGACAGCCGTGTCACATGAAACCGACTCTGCCTGTATCGAGGCGTGCAACGAGTGCGCCGTCGCGTGCAATCGCTGCGCGGCGGCCTGCTTGAAAGAGGACAACGTCAAGATGATGTCCCGGTGCATCGCGCTGGACATGGATTGCGTGGCAATCTGTCAGTTCGCCGCCGCGGCGATCGCCCGTGGCAGCGCGTACGCAACAGAAGTTTGCGGGCTGTGTGCCGACATCTGTGAAGCCTGTGCGCAGGAATGCGACAAGCACCAGGCGCCGCACTGCCAAGCCTGCGCCAAGGCTTGTCGAGCCTGCGCGGTCGCGTGCCTGGAAATGGCCCATTGATTTCACACCACCAAGGAAAACCATGACCTCCCTGTATTTCAAGACCTTGGCGAGCGCCTCTGCGCTCGCGGCCTTTGCGCTGACTGCGACGGCGCAAACTCAACCCTCCACTTCACCGGCGCCAATGGTCATGTCTTCCGCGCAAATGCAAAAGGGCAGCGGATCGGACGAGATGATGAAGTCCATGATGAGCGGCATGGACGGCATGCAGAAGATGAAGATGTCGGGCGACACCGACAAGGACTTCGCGATGCTGATGAAGATGCATCACCAGCAAGCGCTCGAGATGGCCAAGCCAGAGATCGCGCACGGAAAATCGCCGGAGCTCAAAGCGATGGCACGCAAGATCATCAAGGATCAAACCAAGGAAATCGCGCAACTGGATGCGTGGATGAAAAAGAACCCCTGAGCGGTAAGGCGGTGCCCTCGCGCAGGGGCACGCTCGCATCAATTTTCAGGGCTCGCCCGGTTCGCATGGCGGAAGGTGACCGGCGGCAGCATCGTGCGGGCCTGAACCCAAACTCCGGGGATCCCCATGTTCGTTCAACCCATCGACTACTTCCTGGCCGTCTGGTTCGTTTTGGCCGCGCTGTCGACGGCCTACGTGGCTTGGGACCAGTTGAGGAACAACCCCGAGCCTGTGGTGATGAAGTGGGGGTTCATCCTCGTCACCCTGTATTTGGGGCCCGTGGGTCTGCTGCTGTACGTGATGGCAGACAAGGAGCCAGCCCCAGGAGAGCATGAGGAGTTCGTCAAGCCGCTTTGGAAACAGGGTGTGGGCTCGACGATCCACTGCGTTGCGGGCGATGCGACCGGGATCATTCTCGCGGCTGTCGTGACCGCGGTGCTGGGCCTTCCGATGTGGATCGACCTCATCGTGGAGTACGTCGCGGGTTTCGCGTTCGGCCTCTTCATCTTTCAGTCGCTCTTCATGAAGAACATGATGGGCGGCACCTATTGGGAGAACGTCAAGAAGTCGTTCATGCCCGAATTCATCAGCATGAACGCGATGATGGCGGGCATGGCCCCGGTGATGGCACTGCTGATGATGGGCCGCGACATGCGAGCGATGGATCCCACCGAGCTCATCTTCTGGGGCGTGATGTCGCTGGGTGTGGCCGTCGGATTTGCGGTGGCCTATCCAGTGAACGTCTGGATGGTGTCCAGGAAGCTGAAACACGGGCTGATGACCGAACGCCGACCCGAGAAAAAAGCAGAGGCACAATCCGGCGCGAGCGCGGCGTCCGACCACGCACAAGTCCATGCGCATGGCCAAGCCTCTGTCGCAGTTGCCGCTTCCTCAGTCCAGCACAGCGCTCAGGGCGGACACGCCGATCAGGGCCACGCGGCGCATGCGGGCCACGAAAAGAGCGCTCAACCCGTGCAAGACAAATCGCACGACAAATCAGACCATGCGAGTCACGGCATGCGGCCGAACGTGACCCGGCCGCAATTGGCGGCTGTGACGATGACCACGACGCTCATGCTTTTGGCCGGCATGACGATGCCCGCGATGTTCGTGAACATGCGCCTGTCGAACAAGGATGTGCGCGGCGCCATCATGCCGCCGTCCATGATCATGGGGTGGGACACACCGGGCGATGCGATGCGCGACATGTCGGCCATCCACCCGCGCCAGGTCGCGCACATCGCCGGGGCCCAAGCCCGCGGCGATGTGGACCTGGTCCCCACGCTGGACAACGGTGTCAAGGTCTTCAACCTCGAGACCAGCGTTATCCGGTGGAACATCCTGCCGGATGTGACGGTCGAGGGCTATGCATTCAACGCGACGATCCCGGGCCCGAGGATTCGCGTCATCGAAGGCGATCGGGTGCGCATCAAGGTGACGAACCGGCTGCCCGAAAGCACCACCGTGCATTGGCATGGGCTGATTCTTCCCAACGAGATGGACGGGCCAGCCAAGATCACGCAGAAGCCGATTCCCCCGGGCGGCTCCTACACCTATGAGTTCACGACCGAGCAGGCGGGAACGTTTTTCTATCACTCGCACGACCATGTGGACCGTCAACAGGCCTTCGGCTTGTACGGCGCACTGATCATCGACCCCAAGAATGCCGAACAGGCGCCGAAGACGGACCATGAGTACGTGCTGCAGTTGCAGGAATGGCTCAAGCGCGAAGGCCTGACGTACCCGGCAATGCTGATGGAAGGCGGCTTGCCAAACTACTTCACCATCAATGGCAAGGCCTTTCCCGCCACCGACACCGTGAAGATGAAGGTTGGCGAGACCATCAAGCTACGTTTCGTTGGAAGCAACAACAACTTTGTACACCCCATGCACGTGCATGGCGGCCCGTTCACCGTCGTCGCAAGGGACGGCTACGTCCTGCCGGAATCGGCGCGCTTCCAGGCCGACACCGTCAATGTCGGACCGGGCCAGCGCTACGACGTGATCTGGAAGGCACTCCGGCCTGGCAAGTGGCTGGTCCACTGCCACATACCGCATCACACGACCAACAACAACGTCGAGCAGGACGGAGGCGGTGGCCTGATGATGGTCCTGGAGGTGGAAACCTGAATGCAAGGAACCACACTGTTTGGGGATTGGGCGGCGACCGCTTGACCTTCACATGATGTCAAGCCTGACACTGGAATCACTTTCAAACAAGGAGTCCCTCATGCAAGAGTTCATCATCCAGTCGATGTCCTGTGGCGGCTGCGCGAGCCGGATCGCCCAGGCTGTCAAGAATCTGGACGCTCAGGCGAAGATCGAGGTCGACCTGCCGACCAAGACTGTTCGCGTCGACAGCAGCGAGGACCGCGCGTCCGTGACTGCGGCCCTGACGGAAGCGGGCTACCCGCCGAATTGATCCGCCACGCATGGGACACCGGCCTCAATCGGCTGATGTCTCGTGCAGGCCAATGTGGACTGGACGCGCCGAGGGCGCGCATCCGGCCAATTTTTCGTTGGAGAACTCAAATGAACCCTACGCCTTCCAACCTGCATGAACACCACAAGGGGCATCATGGCGCGCACCCGACCACCGCTGGAGAACCTTCACATGAGACCGATGCGGTTCTGAAGGATCCCGTTTGCGGGATGACGGTGACCGCGCAGTCCCCGCATGTCTTGCAGCACGAAGGCGAGCCGGTCTACTTCTGCAGTGCGGGTTGCAAGGCCAAGTTCGAGGCCGACCCGGCAAAGTACGCGAAGCGCAGCGCACCGCGGACAGCTCCGCTCGTTCTTGCGCCTGCGGAACCCACGCAACCCGTCCCCGCAGGCGCGATCTACACCTGCCCCATGCACCCGGAGATCCGACAGGATCACCCGGGCAATTGCCCCAAGTGCGGCATGACGCTGGAACCCGAGATGCCGACGCTTGACGAGGGTGAAGACCCCGAGCTGAAAGACTTCAAGCGACGCTTCATCTGGACGTTGCCGCTCACCGTCATCGTCACGCTGCTTGCGATGGCCGGCCACCGACTGCAGTGGTTCGAGATGGGCACGCAGAGCTGGATCGAACTCGTGCTCAGCGTGCCAATCGTGTTGTGGGCCGGTTGGCCATTCTTCGAGCGTGCGGTGAAATCCGTCGCGAATCGCAGCCCGAACATGTGGACCCTGATCGGTCTTGGAACCGCCGCAGCCTTTGTCTACAGCGTCGTGGCCACGGTGGCGCCCGGCGTGTTTCCCGCATCGTTCGTGTCGATGGGACGTGTGGCGGTCTACTTCGAAGCGGCCGCGGTGATCATTTCGCTCACCTTGCTGGGCCAGATCCTCGAGCTCAAGGCACGTTCGCAAACCTCCGCGGCCATCAAGTCGCTGCTGGGTCTCGCGCCCAAGACAGCCCGCCGGATCGGCGCCGATGGCACCGAGGAAGACGTACCCATCAGCCACGTGCACGTCGGAGACAAGCTGCGCGTCAGGCCAGGGGAGAAAGTGCCCGTGGACGGCGTGGTGATCGAAGGCGGCAGCGCGGTAGACGAGTCGATGCTCACCGGCGAACCGCTGCCTGTGACCAAGCGCGTTGGCGACAAGCTCATCGGCGCGACGCTGAACACCAACGGCGCACTGGTCATGCAGTCGGAAAAAGTCGGCTCCCAGACCGTGCTCGCCAGCATCGTGCAGATGGTCGTGCAGGCTCAGCGCTCCAGGGCGCCGATGCAGCGAATGGCCGATCAGGTCGCCGGCTACTTCGTCATGACCGTCATCGGCATCGCGGTGCTGACGTTCTTCGCCTGGGGACTGTTTGGACCGCAGCCAAGCTGGGTCTACGGTCTGATCAACGCGGTGGCCGTGCTCATCATCGCCTGCCCCTGCGCGCTCGGTCTGGCGACGCCGATGTCGATCATGGTGGCCACAGGCAAGGCGGCGACGCAAGGCGTGCTGTTCCGCGATGCCGCCGCAATCGAGAATTTCCGCAAGGTGGACACCCTGATCGTCGACAAGACGGGGACATTGACAGAAGGCCGGCCCCCAGTTCGAACGCGCGGTGCCTTCGCCGGGCTTCACCGAGGACGAGGTGCTGCGCCTCGCGGCTAGCCTGGACCAGGGCAGCGAACACCCCCTGGCCGATGCCATCGTGCGGGCAGCGCGCGAGCGCAACCTGACGCTGGACACGCCCGACGGTTTCGAATCAAGCAGCGGCATCGGCGTGAGCGGCGCCGTGGGCGGCAGGAAGCTGGCGCTCGGCAACACGGCGCTCATGGAACAGTTGCGCGTGCGGGTCGACGACCTCAAGCCGCAGGCCGAGACGATGCGGGCTGAGGGCGCCAGCGTCATGTTCCTGGCGGTGGAAGGCCAGCCTGCCGGCTTGCTTGCAGTCTCGGACCCGATCAAGGCCACCTCAATGGAGGCGCTGTCTGCGCTCAAGGCCTCGGGCATGCGGGTCATCATGGCGACCGGCGACGGGCTGACCACGGCCCGGGCCGTCGCGGTTAGGTTGGGCATCGATGAGGTCCATGGAGAAGTCAAACCCGCCGACAAGCTCGCGCTGGTGGACAAGCTGCAGCGCGAAGGCCGCATCGTCGCGATGGCGGGTGACGGCATCAACGACGCCCCCGCGCTCGCCAAGGCCGACGTCGGCGTGGCGATGGGGACCGGCACGGACGTCGCGATGAACAGCGCCCAGGTGACGCTGGTCAAGGGCGATCTGCGAGGCATTGCGCAGGCGCGTGTCATCTCCGAGCAGACTATTGCCAACATGAAGCAGAACCTCGGCTTCGCCTTCCTCTACAACGCCCTCGGCGTGCCGTTGGCCGCGGGCGTGTTGTTCCCGTTCACGGGCTGGCTGCTGTCACCGATGATCGCGGCGTTGGCGATGAGCCTGAGTTCTGCGTCCGTCATCACCAATGCCTTACGCTTGAGAAGAGGCCGTGACGCGGGCGCCGGAGCGAAGTCTGCGGTGGTCACCGAATAGCTCAGCAAGCACCACCGGTTTCCGCTCGCTGGAGCATTGCGTAGCCACGACATCACCATATCGCTGCCTGCTTCCAGCAGGCCGTGATGCTCGACTGACGGCGTTGACCGTCGCTCAGCTGGTTGTGGGCAGTGCATTGAACTGAAGAACCGATGAGGCTGGGCTGGCTTCACAGCGCAGGATACGCATCGCAGCCAGATCGCCGCGCACATCGTGGCACTGGCTACAACAGGTTGAGTTGGCAAGTCGATGCCCACCAACATCAGGCGTCCAGCGCGCATCCGCTTGCGCAGGGCCTCGTCCATCTTGGCGATGTAACCAATCTCCGATCAAGCACTTGATCGGATAGCGCGTGAGCGCGCTTCAGGTTGTCATGGATGCGGCATACGGAAATAAGTTAAAGCTGGTCATTGCTCCGACGGTAGCCTCAAGGGGCAGACGAACCCGCGGCCGTTGCACCGCCCCTGGCATCTGTCAGTTTCCTGGCAGCGATTTCGCGGATTCGGGTCGGACCCCACCAGACCAGCGACAGCACAGCCCCGAGCATGAGAATGGCAGCAGCTGCCCAGAACGGTGCCATCGGCGCTAGCGTGAACAATGAGCCCGCGCCCATCGAGCCGAGCGCTTGGCCAAGATTGCCCGCGGCGGCCTGGCGCCCGAGAAGCGCGCCCGCTGCGCCCGCCTTGCGCTCCAGCAACTCGTACGACAGCACCGGCCCGACCATTCCGGCACCGGTGGCCACCACGGCGATCATTAGCCCCAGCGAGCCCGCACCAGGCACCAGTGAGATGAACGTCAGGGCGAGCGCCGAGCCGGCGAACGCGGCGGCCACCCAGCGCTGATCGACACGGCGACGCACTGACGACAGCAGCAGCATTGACTGCGCTGCCAGCATCGCCAAGCTGCAGGTGATGAACATCGCAGCCATCGTCGCTGTGGTCAGGCCAAGCGTCTGACTGCCGAACAGGTTGAAGCCCACCTCAAAGGTTCCGACCGCGAACGAGGCCAGTGCCGCAAGCAGCATCGATGCGTGCACGAAGTGCCGGCGCGGAGCGTCCTCAGCCTCGTCCCCTTCCACAGCCTGCGTTGCGACGATGTCGTGATTTCGACCGAGGCACAACCGAGTCAACAGCAGTAGCGGTACACCGGCCACAGCGACGGCTAATGCGGGCCAGTTCAGCATGCCTCCCATTTCACCAACAACGGTTCCCATCACCGGACCGGCCAGCCAGGTGCCGAACGCCGGCCCAGCGAGGAACCCGATGAAGGACGCGCTCCCCAGCAGCACGAAGCGGCGGCTGCGATCGACTGTCGTGCTGCTGTCGGCAATATAGGCTTGCGCTGTCGGAACGATCGCGGCGGCACCGGCGCCGGCCAGCAAACGCGCGGCGTAGACGAAGCCCAGGCTCGGGGCCAGCGCGGTGGCGGTGCTACCGACCAGGAACGTGGCGAAGCCGATTAGCAGCACCCCCACGCGTCCGCGCCGATCCGAGAGTCGACCCCAGAGCGGCGCGAACAGGAATAAGGCGAACAGGTAGACGCCGCCCAGCATGCCGACATGCCAGGCCACCGTGGACGCCGGCACAGCATCGAGGTAGCGCGACAGATAGAGCCGAATCAGCGGTAGTCCCGCACCGTAACCTAGCGACACGATGAAAACCATGGCGCCCAGCAACGCCAGCGCGCCTCTTCTCATGGGCTCGGCGGCAGTAGCGCTCGACTCGACTTGGCCGGCAGTGTCAGTCACGATGTCGCTATCGCCTCGCGATATGGAACACCAAGCCCGCGAGCCAGGCCAGCGCAGGAACGAGCAACAGCCATCTGGAATCAGAGTGGAGATCGAAGTTGATTGCACTCATGAGTGCCACCGTCAGCGCCCCGGTCAATGCGATGACCCATGACGTGCCCCTCAATCCTGACGGCATGGCAGCCCAGGCCACGAACACCGTGAACACACCCGCGCCTGCGATGAATCCACCCATGACCGCAAACACCCGCTGCAGCCATCCCTCCAGGCCAGGCAGCGCAGACCGAACTTGAGCCAGCGAGCTGCCCATGAAGCGCGTGTCTTCCGGCAACAAGGGCGGTCGCAGAAAGATGAAGTAGAGCCCTAGCGCCACAAGCCAGAGGCCGCAACCCGTCAGCATCCAGGTCGCGGCGTAGCGGGGTGAGATGCGCGCACTCATGGTGGTCGCGGCCAAGGGAATGTCGTCAACGACACTGCGCTGGCTTCGATCCGTGCTTTTCACAGTACCACCGGCTTGTCCGGCAGCTCGTTCCCGCGATCGTCGGCAGGAAAGTGGCGTACGAGGTGCCGCATCACAGCCTGCACGCCGCCGACCACGCCAGCTTCATAGTTCGATTGCTTGAACGCCGTTTCCATTTGATTGCAAACCTTGCGCCATTCTTCGGAGCCGACCTTGGCATGGATGCCGCGGTCCGCCACGATTTCAACTGCGCGATCCGCGAGCAACAGATAGATCAGCAAGCCATTGTTGTGCTCGGTGTCCCAGATGCGCAACTGCGCAAAGAGTTCGAGGGCTCGCTCCCGGGGTGATTGCCCCTTGAACAGCGGCATGCCATCCAATGCGCCCTCGACCACGAAGCGTATTTCCCCAGCATGCGCGGTCTCGCTGGCCTTGATCGCCTTCTCAATCGCGTTCAATGCGCTGCGGGGAAAGCACCGAGTGACCTGACCACGTGTGGTCAGCAAGTGCTTCAGGATGCGTTGGGTTCTCATGATCACCACCTCCCCGACGCACCGCCGCCACCAAAGCCACCACCGCCACCGCTGAATCCACCGACACCGCCGCCGCCTCGACCGCCTCCACCGTAGTAGCCGCCCAAACCGCCCATACCGTGCCCGCGCATCCCGCCACCGAGCAAGGTGACGAACAGCGCGATTACCCCCGCGCCCAGAGCCATCGACACTGCACCAACGACGAACCAGGCAATCAGGGCAACTACACCGCCCGTGACCAGGGAACCTGGAATTTTGCCGAGCACGGAGCGCAGCACGCCGCCCACGGCGAGGGCGAGAATGAAGAGCACGGGCGCGTACTGTTGAGCACTGCCGATACTCCTGGAGGGTGCATTGCTCGGGTCAGGAAAGGGCTCACCGTCGATGACAGTGATCATCTGCCCAACGCCGGCCGTGATACCCCCGTAAAAGTCTTGCACCTTGAATCGCGGCAGGATGGTCTCGCTGATGATGCGTTTGCTGGTGAGATCGTTGAGCGCTCCCTCCAGGCCGTATCCCACTTCGATGCGGACGGTGCGATCGCCTTTCGCGACGACCAGGATGGCGCCGTCATCGACCTTCTTGCGGCCAAGCTTCCACTTCTCCGCGACCCGCAGGGCGAATTGCTCGACATCCTCTGGCGCCGTTGAAGTGACCATCAGCACTGAGAGTTGGCTTCCTTTTCTGACTTCGAATGCCGTCAACGTTTGCTCCAGGGTGGCCTTCTGCTCTGCAGTCAGCGTTCCAGTCTGGTCTGTGACTCGCCCTGTGAGCGGAGGGACCGGTACTTGCGCCGCGACTAAAGCGGACCAACCGAGCGCGCACGCCAGAAGCAGTGCTCTGCCAATGTCGCGCACTGTCCGGCCTGTGGTCACTTGGACACCCCAGACGCGGTGCCGGCAGGCTTAGCCGGTGTCGTATCGAACCCAACGCTCGGCGGCTTGGAGATTTCCTTTTCGTTCTCGGTCGCGAAGTTGGCTTTTTCCTTGTAGCCCATCACCTTGGCTGTGAGATTGGACGGGAAGGAACGTACCGTCACGTTGTACGCCTGCACTGACGCTATGTAGCGGTTGCGGGCAACCGTGATGCGGTTCTCGGTGCCCTCCAGTTGCGCAGAAAGGGCACGAAAGCCTTCGTTCGCACGCAGGTTGGGGTAGTTCTCCGAGACGGCCATCAGCCTGGACAGCGCACCGGTCAGTTCGCCTTGGGCGGCCTGGAATTTTTGGAACGCCGCGGGATCGTTGACCAACTCCGGTGTGGCTTGGATGGACGTGGCTTTGGAGCGTGCCTCGATCACTTTTGTCAACGTGTCTTGCTCGAATTTCGCTTCACCTTTGACAGTGGCAACAAGGTTGGGCACCAGGTCCGCGCGCCGCTGGTACTGGTTGACGACCTCGGACCAACTCGCTTTGACTTGCTCATCGGTCGTCTGAAATGTGTTGTAGCCGCAGCCGGTGAGGGTCAACGCTGCGGTTACGGTCAGGGCTGTCAATAGTTTTCTCATGATGTCTTCTCCAAAGTGTCAGATTGACCGGGGACTCCACGCATCTGTTGCGAGCCACCGCGTTCGGTGGGTCGCCATACAAAGTGGAGGTAGATGACGGTGCTCAGCAGGGCTGCGAAGAAGCACCACACCGAGATGAACCACGTTGCATAGAAGTAGTAAGCCGCGCCGAACGACAGGAGCGCCAGAGCGCCGAAGACCTGAACCCTTCGAAGCGTGGACAGCAACGGGCTCACCGTGGTCGAGATCAGGTACAGCGTCATCACCGCAGCCGCAAAGAAGTGCGGCGAGTCGTACTCGACGTGCTGGTCGGTCGGTCGCGATACCACCGGGAACGCCACGAGGATGTAGAGCAGGTAGCCGCCCACCGCGGCGCCCGCGACCACCAGCGCGCTCAGTGTGCGCTGGCGCCCACCGGGCGGCTCGATCATCAACACGGCCACCGGCAGGTAGACCGGCCACAGCACGTGCGAGAAGAACGAATACGCATGCGTCATGACGGTGTTCAGCACCGGCGCGTCAGCGCTGAAGGTCAGCCAGATCACGCCCTCGATCAGTTGCTGGATCGCGAACATCAGCGGGATTGCGGCAAACGGCCATTCGCGAGGCCGGCGCGCCGACGCAAGCGTGAGCGCTCCGACCCCGAGCAGCAAGACACCCGCAGAGAAACTGGCCGTGGCGGAGTAGCACATTCAGTTCACCTTGTCGTGATGGTGCGTCATGAGCGGCCGCGTGGCCGCGAGTAATGCGCTGCCCACAGGATGTGTCGACTGGCTCATGTGGCCACGCTCGTTGGAGCGTTCGCATCGACCGGCGGCGCAGCCGGCGATCGCGCTCTCTTGATGCCATCGAGCCGGGTGCGTTTGAGCATCAGCGCGTTGATGGCCACGACCGCCGAACTGCCCGACATCGACAGCGCCGCGATTTCCGGCGACAGCGTGAACGGATAGAACACGCCGGCGGCCAAGGGGAACGCGATCACGTTGTAGCCGACCGCCCACCACAAGTTCTGATGCATCTTGCGCAGCGTGGCGCGTGACAGCTCGATCGCGCCGACGACGTCGTAAGGGTCGCTTTTCATGAGCACGACCTGGGCGCTCTCCATGGCCACGTCAGTGCCAGCGCCGATCGCGAATCCCACATCGGCCTGCGTCAGCGCCGGGGCATCGTTGATGCCATCGCCGACCATACCGACCTTGTTGCCCTGGTCCTGCAATTCCTTGATCTTGGCGGCCTTCTGGCCGGGGAGCACTTCGGCCAGTACGATGTCGATGCCCAATTCCCTGCCGATGCGCTCGGCAGTTGCCTGGTTATCGCCGGTCAGCATCGCCACCTTGACACCGCGTTCCTGCAGCTTGGCAATCGTCGCTTTCGACGTGGGGCGCACTGCGTCCGCGATGGCGATAAGGCCGATCAGCTTGCCGGCACGGGCCACATGGACGACGGTCCTGCCGCCGCCCTCAAGTCGCGTCGCCTGCGCTGCCAAGGTATCGAGGTTCACCTGTTCGGACTGCATCAGCTTGCGGTTGCCCAGCAGGATGGTTTCGGCGCCGACGGTCGCACGGGCACCTTGTCCATCGACGTTGCTGAAATTTGATGCGACCTCGGCCGGGGCGCTGCCCGCACGCTTCAGCACGGCCTGAGCCAGCGGATGTTCAGAGAACTTCTCGACACCGGCCGCAACGGCCAGCAGTTGGGTTTCAGTGACATCCGGTGCCGTGACGATCTCGACCACATCGGGCCGTCCGAGCGTGAGCGTGCCGGTCTTGTCGAAGACGATGACGGTCAGCTTCGTAGCGTTCTCCAGCGCTGCAGCGTTCTTGAACAAGATGCCGTTCATCGCCCCCAGGCCAGTGCCGACCATGATGGCCATTGGCGTGGCCAGTCCGAGCGCGTCGGGGCAGGCGATGACGAACACGGTGATGGTCAGCGTCAGCGCGAACAGCAAGGGCTGGCCCATGACCCAGAACCACACGCCGAACGTGAGCAGGCCAACGGCGATGGCGGCCAGCACCAGCCACTGCGCCGCTTGGTCGGCGAGCAACTGGCCCGGCGCCTTGGAGTTCTGAGCCTCCTGGACCAGCTTCACGATCTGCGCCAGCGCCGTGTCGGCGCCGACCTTGGTGGCTTTATAGCGAAAGCTGCCGCTCTTGTTGATGGTGGCGCCGATGACGGCGTTGCCGACGACCTTCTTCACCGGCATCGACTCGCCGGTCAACATGGACTCATCAACCTGCGAGCTGCCCTCCAGGACCTCGCCGTCGACCGGGATCTTGTCGCCCGGCTTGATGACGACGGTGTCACCGGGGCGGACTTGCGACGTTGGAATCTTCGTCTCGACCCCGGCGCGTACGACTGTGGCCATCGGTGGCGCCAGGTCCATCAAGGCGCGGATCGCGTCCGAAGCGCCAGCACGTGCCCGCATTTCCAGCCAGTGGCCCAGCAGGATGAACACCAACAGCACGGCAGACGCTTCGTAGAACACTTCGCCGTCATAGAAGAAGGTGGCGCCCACGCTGAACACGTAGCCGGTGCCGACCGAGAGCACGATCAGCGTCGCCATGTTGGCGATCTTGTTGCGGGCCGCCCGCCACGCGGCCACCAGGAACGGCCACACCGGATAGGCGATGGCGCCAGTGGCCACGATGAACAGAAAGAGCTTGCGCTCCAATCCGAAGGGCGTCGGGAAGTCCCCGAACATTCGACCCATTGGCGAGTACAGGAAGACGGGGATGGCGAACACCAGCGCCACCAGGAAGCGGTTGCGCATGTCGTGCGCCATGTCCTCCGTCGACATGCCCGCAGCATGACCCATGTCATGCATCATGTCGGCTTTGTCCTTGGCAGACGAACCGCTGTGCTCTTGGTGCGAGCCGTGATCTCCAGGGGCGGCGCGGGCGTTCTTCGCCGGTGTGGTCGCCCCTTTCATCTCTTTATCTTTTCCTGCAACGTGCTCACCTGCGGTACTGTGCGCCCGATGGTCGGGGTGGCCGGCGTGAACACCTGCAAACGACTTGTGACTCGCCGGGTCGCAGACGTGTGCGGGCACGAGTTCACCCCTGCAGTGATAACCACAGTCGGTCACGCGCTGCTGGATGATTTCGAGGGTCGCCAGTGACTCGTCGTACTGCACCGTCGCGCTGCCGGCGACATAGTTCACGTCGGCGTGATGCACGCCCGGCAGTGTCGAGAGCTGCCGTTCGACACCCGCCGCGCTCAGGGTCGAGACCAGTTCGCCGACTTCGATGGTGATTGTTTTCATACGAGTTCCTTGAAGCGCAAGGCTCAACGGGCGAGTCGCTGGGCGGCGATGCAGTCCGGCGTGAACTCAAACGCCACGTCCGGGTCGGGCTGCACGAGCTTGGCTTTCTTGCCGGCGTAGTGCAGCCGCGACAGAATGTCGCGCATCAGGTTCAGGCGCGCGAGACGCTTGTCGTCGGCCCGCACGATGTGCCACGGTGCGACGGCGGTGTGCGTTCGCAGCAGCATCGTGTCGCGTGCTTCGGAATACGCCTTCCAGTGCTTGATGGCCACCGCATCGATCGGGCTGCTCTTCCACTGCTTGAGCGGATCGCGTTTGCGCTCAGCCAGACGTCGCGATTGCTCGTCTTTGCTGACATCGAGGTAATACTTCAACAGCTTGATGCCCGAGTTGACGAGCATCTCCTCGAACTTCGGCACCGAGGCCATAAACTCCTCATGCTCGTCCTTCGAACAGAAGCCCATCACATGCTCGACGCCGGCGCGGTTGTACCAACTCCGATTGAAGAGTACGAATTCTTCGGCGATCGGGAGCTGGGCGACATAGCGCTGAAAGTACCAGGCACGGCGCTCGCGGTCGGATGGCTTGCCCAGGGCGACGACCCGCGTTTCGCGCGGACTCAGGTACTCGACGACGCGCTTGATGCCGCCGTCCTTCCCTGCGGCGTCGCGCCCTTCGACGACCACCAGAATCTTGTCGCCGCAACCGATGAAGTGCCGCTGCAGTTTGACCAGCTCGACCTGAAGCAGATGCAACTGGGCTTCGTAGTCCTCGCGCGAGATCGACAGCGTCGCCGATTCTGTCCTGGGCGTTCGCCCACCCGAGGCACCGCCGACGGCGGTAGCTTCCGCTTCTCGCACCTCGTCGCGGTGCTTGTGCTTTCTTTTGCTCATTGAGTGGCCTGCTCGCCGTGCGTTGCCGGCCGCGCCTTGGCGGGGTAGCCCAGACGGCTAATTGCCGATTCGATCTGGGTGGGCGTGACGCGCGTGGGATCGACCACCACCGTGGCGATGCCGGGACTCAAAGTGACCTTGGCGCGACTGATACCGTCGATTTTGCTGAGCGCACGTTGGATACTGCCGGTGCAGCCTCCACAGGACATGCCGCTGACATCAAAGCTGAGGGTTTGCATGTGAGTTCTCCTTAGGTGACAGGGTTCAGCTCTTCAGGCCTGCGCCGACGTTCGATTTCTGCCAGCCAAGAAAGAAGTGAGGCGTGCGAGCTGCGTAGACATCGAAGTCGGCGCCGAACTGCTTTCGCATTTCCGCTTCTTCCGTCACCGCAAGCCGCCCGTACATGACGAGCAGGATCGGGAACATCAACAGCGTGAGCAGCGTTGGCCACTGGAGCAGAAAGCCCAGCAGAATGAGGACGAAAGCCACGTACTGCGGATGACGGATGCGTGCATAGGGGCCAGAGGTGGCCAGTAAATTGCGACGCTGTGCGTGATACAGGACATTCCATGCGCTGGACAGCAGGTAGAAGCCGAAGGCCAGGAGCACATAGCTCGCGATGTGCAGCGGACCGAAGTGTGGGTCCCCTTTTTCACCCAGCAGCGTTGACCACAAGTGGCCGCTCTTGTGCGACATCAGGTCGAGACTCGGATACTTCGTCTGTAGCCAGCCGGACATCAAGTAGATGCTCAGCGGAAAGCCATACATCTCGACGAAGAGCGCGACGATAAAGGCGGCGAAGGCCCCGAAAGTTCGCCAGTCCCGAGCGGTCTGCGGCTTGAAGAAGCTGAACGCGAACATCAGGAAGATGGCCGAGTTGAAGACGACCAGCGCCCATAGTCCGTAGGCCGGCGCATCGTGATTCATGGTCGGTCTCCCGCGGGTGGCAGCCGTGCTTCTGCCGGCGGGTTGGAGGTGGGCTCGCCACCGTGGTGGTGTGCGTGACCACCGCCGTTACCCCCATGGCCGCGGTGCATGAAGACATGCACCAGCGGACACGACAGCAGAAGCAGGAGCGGCAAGGCGCCGAGAAAGTGGGCGCGGTGTTCGCTCAGCAGGAAGTACGTCGCGATGGCGCCCATGATGACCAAGCCGACGGCATAGCGAGAGCGCCAGAACGGCGGGGGTTCGGCGTCGTGGTGGGAAAGTTCGTGATTCATTCGTTGCTCCAGAAGGCGGGTGTGGGTCACACCGCCAGTCGATTGCGCAGCCAGGCGAAGAACGTCCCCGCGATCAGCGCCCAGCTGCTCATCAGCAGCAGCGCGACGAGAAACCCTGACCACGCGAACGGCCGCGGCTGCACCATGCCGCTGAAGTCCATGCCGTGGAACAGGTTGTTCATGAAGCCGAGGAACGGGCCAGGCGCCAGCACCCACACCAGGGTGCACAGGGCGTAGAACACACCGACGGTGCCAGCCAAGGCGATCCCGGTGCTGAAAGGGCGGGCGACGGGTGTCATGTCGGCGCTCCCGTTACTTCGCCGACGCCGCGGGCAGACGATCCATCATCATCTGCATCGTCGCCTGCATCATTTCCATGCGCGCTTCCATCGTCTGATGGCGCGCAGCCATGTCGCCCTTCGTGCCGCCCATGCCACCCATCCCGCCGGAGGACATGCCGTTCATCATGGTCATGCCATCCTGCATGATCTTCATGTGCTCGGGTGTCAGTGCATCTCGCTCCGCGGGGGTCTTCGCGGCCATCATCTTGTCGTGCATTTCGAGCATGGCCTTCATCTGGGATTCCATGCGGGCCTTGCCGGACATTGCCTTGGTGGCGGGCACCGAAGCAGTCGCTGCCGGGTGATGGTCCTGATGCGGGTCCGCATCGGCGGCCCAGACTGGCGCCCCCATGGTGGAAATAGCAAGAGCGAGCGAAAGCAAATGAGCGAATTTCATTGGGGACTCCTTGTGCGGATGGCCGAGTTGGAAAGCCGGGCAGTCGCCGCCAGGCATCGGTGGATCACCTGGCGTCGTGATCGGCCGCCCCACCTTGGAGCGGAGCCGAAACGAAGGCATCGACCCGGACCGCAGAGCACGGCGCTCTGGGTCAGTCATCATCAGACGACGGCTACAACGTCAGACGCGAATAGCGCAGTCTGAGAGGCGGTCCCACCACGCGGATCTGCAGATCATCTAGGCGACTTGGCGCCGAGGCGATGGGGGTCACTGCATTCCACGCGAACACAACGAAGGGCGCCAGACCTG
The DNA here is from genome assembly GCF_977011995.1 of Variovorax durovernensis. Lineage (NCBI taxonomy): Bacteria > Pseudomonadati > Pseudomonadota > Betaproteobacteria > Burkholderiales > Comamonadaceae > Variovorax > Variovorax durovernensis. The sequence goes on from NZ_CDRNCW010000001.1 coordinate 2,405,647, forward strand.
GATCGGTCGGATCGACGCCAGCCTGCAGTTTGATCTGTGCGTTCAAACCATCGTCGCAAGCTTTCAAGCACGATTCCTTCGACGCGTTCGCGTCGTCGTCATGGTCAACGGCGATGGAATCACCTGACAGTGCCTCATTGGAATGAGCGTGATGAGCGCCCGAAGAGTAGCTCGCACCGGTATGGGCGTGTTTGCCAGGCGCCTCAAGTAGGCAGGCATTCACCATTCCAGAAGCCAGAGCAAACACCCACACCAGCATCGCCATGAATATGGTGTTGCGCTTGGTGCGATGATTTGAAAAGGGCTTCATACTCGTACGATTTACGTGCAATTCATGCTATGCGGACACCACCAGAAGACCTTGATCTGCATCAAATGCAGCGCAGAACGAAAGGCGATGCGCGCACCCAATGCGCGATGCCCGCACGACATGCTTGAACGGTAAAGGAAGCCATGTGGCAGCTTGGCCTTGCCGTGACGCATGCGTCTGTGCGTTGGCGTACGCAAAGTGTTCTCGCGTTTCATCGCCCCATTGCCATGCTTCCGACCCTATTGAGCTTTACGCAATACATGACATCACCACAACTCTGCCTTGCTTCTAGCAAGAGGTGATGATCGACTGGCGGCATTGACCGCAGCGCAGCTTGTTGCGCGCAGTGGCCCTGAGCTCGGCCGAGGAGAAGTTCGCCAGCGCATGTCTCTTGAGCCAGGCCCACTGGTATTCGGCGGGTTGAGGTACGGTGAATAGCCGTGCAGCAACGCCATCTGAATGCCGCTTCTGTGCTGGGCAGCACTGTCCCAGGCGATGAGCAGCTTTTGCTTGAGCTGCGCATGCGATGGCCTTACGTGTCACTGCTGCGATGTCTCAGTTGACTCTATTTCTGCAGTTGTCGATCTCGACGGGAGATCAGTGCTCGAACCTCCGAGCCGTACTTCCCCTGAATGAGGGCATGCTGAGTAGCGCGCCGCTCGTGCGCCGCCGTTTCGTAAGGCGTCATTGGTTGACGCGCGCGTCAACCATCGCGCGAAGGTAGCCGCGCCATCGAAACGCCGCCTTCGTGGCCCGAGCGCACGCGTCGTGAAACGGTGCTGGTCCGTCAACGCCCTTTCATCTTTGGTCCGCTTGAAGATGGCATCGACGATTCGGACCCCTCCATACTTCTCGGTCGGATGGCTGTAGTTGGCGCCGACAACAATGTCAGAGAGCGTCATGGCGCCACAGAATTTTTTGAAAGGCGCGGCGCTGTGGGGGCGCTGGAAGTGCCATTGAGGCTGGTGATCAGCCTTTGGCGCGGGGTTTGAGAAGGTTTGCAAGGGCCTTCTGGTCTTCGTCCAGCTGGATGCGCATGAGCTGAAGCACTCGCGAGGCAAGGCCCGACAGCGGCTGTCCCGGAGGCAGCACCAGCACGCCCGCGAAGGAGACCTCCAGGGACAGTGGACGGATGACCAGGCCGCGCTGGGCGTATTCCATGGCAGTGACCGGATTGACAAAGCCGATGCCCATGCCGCTCAGGGCCATTTCGCACACGCTCGCCGCGTAGGGCGTCTCGACCAGCACGCTCAACCCGACGTTGCAGTCCGCCAAGGCCCGCTCCAGGCGCCGCCGCGACGCATCCTCGGGGTTGAGCGCGAGGAATGGCTCTTCCGCGAGTTGATGCGGCTGGATGGCCTTGGCCTTGGTCAGTCGGTGCTTCGCATGCATCACCACGACACCTGGGAAGCGCGCGAACTCGGAATGCTCCAGGCCCGTCGTCGGCATCTCGTCGGCCATCAATCCGAAGTCGACCTGACGCCCCAGAACAGCTTCATGGACCTCTCGCGAACTGAGCACCTGCAGCGAGATCTGGGGCCGGGCTTCGGAGTCCCGGCGCTCGGCCACCAGCCGCGACAGGACCCGCGGGACGAAGGTCAGGCCGAAGGCCGGATAGACCGCCATGCGCAGCGTGTTCACCCCGAAGCGTTTCAAGCTGCGCATGCGGTGCTCGATGCTGCTCAGACCCACGAAGACACGCTCGACCTCGACCAGCAAGGCTTGCGCTTCGGGCGTTGGCTGCAGGCGGCCCCGCAGCCGACGAAACAGCGGGAAGCCAGCCGCTTCCTCGAGCCGGCGCAACGACTGGCTGATGGCGGGCTGCGTCACGCCCAGAAGCGCAGCCGCCTTGCTCGCGGAGCCCACGGACATCACGGAACGGAACACCTCGATCTCTCGGAGCAACATATAACAACCGCTTATGGACAAAGAATTTCGAGCGCGATTCAGATTATCCCCGTCGTCCTAAAGTTGGCGTCTTCAGCCACCTTCCGGAGAAGCGACATGAAACTTCAAACAGTTCTTGCAGTGACCGTCCTGGCATGTGCCGCACCTGCGTGGGCGCACGATTTTTCCGGCGACATCGCCAAGTTCCAGACCATCGCCGCCACCAAGAAGCCGGACAGCCAGCAAGCGCTTGCAGCGAAGCTCGCACTGGAGCGCGCGCAGGGCGAGATGGAGCAGTCGGATGTGAAGATGGTGTTGCGCATCCGCTCGATGACCAACGCGGGCCTGCGCGCCATCGGCGAACAACCGGCCTTTCTCACCAGCGAGTACAAGCGCCTGGAAGCGGCACTGGCCAACCCCAAGACCAACGACCCGGCCAAGATCGCCACGGCCAAGGAAACCTTCGCCCGCCTGTCGGTGGAGATGAAGGTCTACACCGATCTCGAGAACATGGCCGTCGACCAGATGAAGCAAGCGTTGCAGCTCATCGAATCCGCACCCGCCAATTGATCGCACTTCCAACGAACAGCTCCGTCTTCCATCGTGAACTCTCTCATCCCCAATCTCGACACCTCTCCTCGGGGCGCATTCGCCAGCCTGGTCCCGCCGGTGTGGCGTGCCTCCACCGTCGTCTTCGATTCACTCGACGATTTCGTCAACCGCCGCACCCGCCTGCCGGATGGCTTCAGCTACGGCACGACGGGCACGCCGACGCAGCGCGCCCTGGAGACGCGCATCGCCGAACTGGACGGCGCCGCACATTGTGTTGTCTTCCCTTCAGGGCAGGCAGCGATCTGCAGCGCGCTCCTGGCGTTGCTCAAGAAGGGTGATCACCTGCTGATGACCGATGCCGCCTACGGCCTGGCCAAGTCCTTCGCCGTGGAGCGGCTGCAGGCGCTCGGCATTGAGGTCGAGTTCTATCCGCCTCGCATTGGCGCGGAGATCGAACGGCTCGTGCGTCCCAACACGCGCCTCATCTGGCTGGAGTCTCCCGGCACGGTGACGATGGAAGTGGAAGACGTGCCGGCGATCACTGCCGTGGCGCGCACACGCGGTGTACTTACGGCCATCGACAACACCTGGGCCAGCCCACTGGGCTTCGCGGCTTTAGCACATGACGTCGACCTGTGCATTCACGCCTGCACCAAGTACATGGGTGGTCATTCGGATGTGTTGATGGGCAGCATCGCGACCAATGACGAAGGCCTGTACAAGTCCTTGCGCGGCCTGCAGTCGCAGATGGGACTGGCCGTGAGCCCTGAGGACTGCTTTCTGGTTGCCCGAGGTCTCGACACGATGCAGGTGCGCATGGAGCGTCAGGCCACCAGCGCACAGTTGATCGCCGAGCGACTCGCAGCGCACCCCCTGGTGCGCCGGATGCTCTTTCCCGCGCTTCCCGGCGCGCCAGACCATGCGCTCTGGGCGTGTGACTTCAAGCAGTCCGGCTGCGTGATGTCGCTGCAGCTGCTCGACGGCCCCTACGACGCCTACCGGGCACTGTTCGGGCAACTGAAGCTGTTCTCGATCGGCGCGAGCTGGGGCGGCGTGCGCAGCATCGCGGCTTTCTACCCAGCGGAAGAGCTGGCCAAACGCAATTTCTGCGACGTCCAAGGTCCTGTCATTCGTCTGTCTATCGGCCTGGATGATCCCCAAGCGTTGCTTGACGAACTGCTGGGCGCCTTGAGCGCCTGCGAAACGAGTTTCAACCTCTGATCCATGCCACCTGGAGCCCGCGATGACTCTCAAGCCGACCATTCACACTGCGTTGATTCGCTCCCTTCTCGCCGTAGCCGGCCTCGCGCTGTGCACCGGTGTTGCCGCGCAAACCGCGCCTTCGCTGGAGGGCACGCTCAAGAAGATCAAGGACACCGGGACGATCACGGTGGCCACGCGCGGCGCTTCCATCCCGTTCAATTACCTGGACGACAACAACAAGCAGGCGGGCTTTGCCTGGGAGATTGCGCAGCGCGTGGTCGACCAGGTGAAGAAGGACCTCAAGCTCGCGAAGCTGGAGGTCAAGACCCTGGAAGTCACGCCGCAGACGCGCATTCCGCTGGTGGCCAACCAGACCGTCGACCTGGAGTGCAGTTCGACCACGAACAACGCGGAGCGACAGAACCAGGTGTCGTTCTCGACGACCTTCTTCGTCGTGGGCGCGCGGCTGCTGGTGCGCAAGAACTCCGGCATCAAGCACTGGTCCGACTTGGTCGGCAAGAACGTCGTGGTCAGCGCGGGCACCACGGCGGAGCGCATGCTGCGGCAGCTCAACGAGAAGAACAAGTGGGGCATCCAGATCATCCTGGCCAAGGACATCAACGAGAACTTCCTGACCGTGGAGACGGGGCGCGCGGTGGCCGCGACGCAGGACGACATCATTCTCTTCAGCAACATTGCCCGCGCCAGGAACCCGGCGGACTGGGAAGTGGTCGGCGTGCCGCAGCAGAAGGAAGCCTATGGCTGCATGCTGCGCAAGGGCGACGTGGCTTTCAAGAAGCTGGTCGACGGCGTGATCACCGGGATGATGCGTTCCGGCGAGTTCGCCTCGCTGTACGAGAAGTACTTCCTCAAGCCCATTGCCGTAAAGGGCAACGTGACGGTCAACTTCCCGATGTCGCCTGACATGCAAGAGCTCCTGCGTCATCCGAACGACCAGCCGCTGTAAGGCGACGACATCACACGTTCGACGACTGTCTCACGAACCGTCTAAGTAGTTTTCTCGATGCACTACAACTGGGATTGGCTGATCTTCTTCAAACCATCGGTCACAGGCGAGGGCCTGTACGGCTTGATGCTGCTGCGCGGATTGCTGTGGACAGTGGCGCTGTCATTGCTGGCCTGGACACTGGCCCTGGGCCTCGGCCTGATCGCCGGCGTTGCACGGACCCTGCCCAATCGGGCCGCGCGCTACCTGTCCACGGTGTACATCCACTGTTTTCGCAACACACCGCTGCTCGTGCAACTGTTTCTCTGGTACTTCGTCGTGCCGGAACTGTTACCCCTCGAATGGGGCAATGCGCTTAAGCAGATGAACCCGACCACGAACCAGTTCCTGACCGTGCTGGTCGGTCTCACCCTGTACACGGCTGCGAAGGCGGCCGAACAGGTGCGCGCGGGCATCGAGTCGGTGCCGCGAAGCCAGAAGCAGGCGGCCATGGCACTCGGCCTGGGGGCCGCGGCGGCCTATCGGCACGTGATCCTGCCGCAGGCCCTGCGCATCGTCATCCCGCCGCTGACGTCGGACTTCCTGAACGTGTTCAAGAACTCAGCCGTCGCGCTCACGATCGGGCTCATGGAGTTGACCGGGCAGACGCGCCAGCTCAGTGAATTCAGTGCCCATCCGTTCGAGGCCTTCATTGCGGCGACGCTCATCTACATGGTGATCACTTACGGCGTGATCGTGCTGATGCGCCATATCGAGCGCCGGGCACGGGTGCCCGGATTGCTGGGAACCGCGTGATGGGCTACGACTTCGACTGGGTATCCCTGCAGCGCGCCTGGCCCTACCTGCTGCAGGGCCTGCAGATGACTGCCTTCCTTGTAGTGGTCGCCATGGCGGCCGGTATCGGTCTTGGAACCCTGCTGGCGATCACCCGCATCTTTGCGCCACGGCCGGTAGCGGCCCTGGTGGCAGGGTATGTGAACCTGTTCCGCTCGATCCCGCTGATCCTCACGATCCTGTGGATCTATTTCCTGATGCCGGTGGTGCTCAGGACCGTGACAGGGGATCCGAACCTCAGCGTCGGACCGATCTATGCCGCGCTCGTGGCGTTCGTGCTCGCGGAATCCGCCTACTACTGCGAGATCATCCGCGCCGGCATCGGCAGCGTGCGCGCAGGCCAGATGCAGGCAGCCCAGTCCTTGGGGATGTCGCCATGGCAGGCCATGCGGCACGTGATCCTGCCGCAGGCGTTTCGCAACATGACGCCCTCGCTCATCAACCAGACCATCGCCCTTCTCAAGGACACCTCGCTGGTCTACGTGATCAGCCTGAACGACTTCCTCGGCGCCGCCAGCAAGGTGGGGCAACGCGACGGGCGCGTGGTCGAGGTCTACATCCTGGTCGCCGTCGTCTACCTGGTGCTGTGCACGGCAGGCGCCTGGTGGGTCACATGGCTGCAGCGACGCAAGGCCGCAGCGGCGATCTGAATGAACGCAATGATCGAAATCAACGACGTCTCCAAGTGGTATGGCCAGTTCGCGGTGCTCACGGATTGCAGCACCCATGTTCGCGAGGGTGAGGTGGTCGTGGTCTGCGGCCCTTCCGGCTCCGGCAAGTCCACGCTCATCAAGACGGTCAACGCCCTGGAGCCCATTCAACGGGGCAGCATCACGGTCAATGGCATCCAGGTCTGCGATCCCAAGACCGACCTGCCGAAGCTGCGCTCCCGGGTCGGCATGGTGTTCCAGCACTTCGAGCTCTTCCCACACCTGAGCGTGATGGAGAACCTCGTACTGGCGCAAGTTCAGGTGCTCAAACGCTCGCGTGCAGAAGCGGTCGAACGCGGGCTGCGCATGCTCGATCGCGTGGGCTTGTCGATCCACAAGGACAAGTTCCCGGGCCAGCTCTCTGGTGGCCAGCAACAGCGCGTCGCGATCGCGCGGGCGCTGTCGATGGACCCGATCGTCATGCTGTTCGACGAACCGACCTCGGCGCTCGACCCGGAGATGGTGGGCGAGGTGCTCGACGTCATGGTGAAGCTCGCACGCGAAGGCATGACGATGATGGTGGTGACCCACGAGATGGGGTTTGCTCGGCAGGTCAGCGATCGGGTGATCTTCATGGATCAAGGGCGCATCGTCGAGGACTGCTCGAGCGATGAGTTCTTCGGGCGTCCCGAGAGCAGGGCAGCGCGCGCACAAGACTTCCTCTCCAAGGTCCTCGCGCACTGAGGGTCGACGAACCATCGACCCCATTTCCAGACAAGCCCAACCACCTCCCAAGGAATCATATGAAATCGATCAAGACATTGCTGCTCGTCAGCACCCTGGTGTTCTCGGGCTGGGCCCTTGCACACGGCGACGAGGATCACAGCGCATCGAGCGGACCGATACGCAAGGAGCAAAAGAATTGGGGCATCGCGGGCGATGCGAGCGCGGCCAAGCGAACGCTGGAATTCAAGATGAGCGACAGCATGCGCTTCACACCCGATCGCATCCAGGTCAAGCAGGGCGAGACCGTCCGGCTGTCCATTCGCAATGAAGGACAGGTCATGCACGAGTTTGTCCTGGGCACGAAGAAGGAACTCGACGACCATGCCGCACTCATGATGAAGTTCCCGGGCATGGAGCATGCCGAACCCTACATGGCGCATGTCGCTCCTGGCAAGACCGGCGAGATCGTCTGGACCTTCAACCGTGCGGGCGAGTTTGATTTCGCCTGTCTTATCGCGGGGCACTACCAAGCCGGCATGGTCGGCAAGGTCAAGGTCGCGGCCGCCACAGGATCTTGAGGGCGACGCGGGTGGACATGCCGTCGCGAGAGGCCGTCACTACCGCGGATAGCTGGGTCTGAGAGTGGGAAAGTTTTCAACGATCCACGCCGTGACCTTGGTTCTTCCTTGAACATCCGACGGCAATTTTTCATGCACGATCCATTCGATGATGAGCCGTGTTGCTTTCGACAGGTCGGCCTTCTCCGGTCCGACAAACGAGTTGAGGTAGGCAAGGACTTCGTAACCCTCCTTGCGGCTCAACCGATCCGCATCTGCCTTGACCTTGGTCGGATCATCTCCGGGAACGACCGTCCAGCTGTAGTCCGTGTAGTGCAAATCGGCTTTTGCAAGTTGGGGCATGTTGTTCCTTGGAAGTTGGTTCTGTAGGGATGAGACTGCACGTTGCTCTGTTGGGCGCGAGCGCGAGCACTGCACTAGGAAAAAAGGAGGCTGCCAAATCAGTTCTGCTGTCTCATATGGCCGACGACGTGAACACCAGGTGGTGGCTAGCCACCGAGGGATTCATCATAGTGGGATCGATATCGGGCGCCGGGGCCGGATTGCTCACGGTGTAGTCGCTGAAGAGCACTTTCGCGTATGCAGGTTTGGAAATCAACGCCTTCCACACTTTCCATTCAACGCGCTCAATGTCGTGCAGCCCTTGCTTGCGGCCCACGAGGTTCAGTGGAAAGGAGCCACCGGCGAGCGTGGTGCTGCTGCACCCGGCCGCAATAGTCCACCTTCGGAGGGAATCAAGCAAAAGCTGACGAAGCCTGTCCCGGCCGTCGGTCCCGGCCGGCCAGCGCCATTGCCGCCAGTTTGTCGAAAGCATTTCGAGGCGAATGGATTGGCCTCAAGCAAAAACGTGGATCAATGAACGAAAATGGTAGTCGTTCTTATTTGGATTGAAGAATGAAGCGCTTGTTGTTGATTCTGTGGGTTGGACTGTGTTTTGGTGGTTCTGCAGTCGCGCAGACCCCTCCTGCTGGAACTGACGAAGGACCGCGTCAGCTATGGCAACTCCTGGACTATGTTGCCGTGGACTACGGTGGTGCGGTCGACAAGGGCGCCATCGTCAGGGAATCGGAATATGCGGAAATGCGCGATTTCACTGCCAATGCGGTGACCCAGGCGCGCGGCCTTCCTGCGCATGCCTCCAAGGACGCGGTAGTCACTGCTGCCACCAAACTGCAGGAGGCTGTCTCCAGCAAGGCAGATGGCGCAGAGGTCGCGCGCCTGGCGCATGAAGCGGAGGCGCTGCTGGTGGCCGCCTATCCCATTCCCGTGGCACCGAAGGCCTTGCCTGACCTCAAGCGAGGCGCAGCGCTCTTCCAAGCCCAGTGCGCATCCTGTCACGGCACCGCGGGCGCAGGCGACGGACCACTCGCAGCCAAACTGGAGCCACCGCCGATCGCTTTCACGGACCGGGAACGTGCTCGCTCGCGAAGCCTCATGGCGCTCTATCAAGTCGTCTCCCAGGGCGTTACCGGCACGGCGATGCCGAGTTTTGCTGCGCTGTCCGATGAGGACCGATGGGCGCTCGCGTTCTTTGCCGGCACACTTTCTCATGACGCCGGCATGCGCGAACGTGGCGAGCAGCTGTGGAAACATGATGCCGCTGCCCGCAAGGAGTTCGCCGACCTGGCCGCGGTGACCACGGGCACCGAGGCTGCAGCGGCCGGTCGCATCGGATCCGAAGCGGCCCGTGATCTGACGGCCTTCGTGCGCAGCCGACCCGAGGTGGCATCGGCAGCCGGCAACGCCGGCGGGCTGACCCTGTCCCGCACGCGCTTGGGTGAGAGCCTGGCCGCAATTCGCAAGGGCGACAAGCCTGCGGCAACCCGACTGGCGCTCTCTGCCTATCTTGATGGCTTCGAGCCGCTGGAGCCGTCCCTGGGTGCGCGCAACAAGGCACTCCTGACCGAGGTGGAGAGCGGCATGCTGGCCTATCGCTCGGCCATCAACAACGGCACGCTGGCCCAAGCCGAGGCCGCGGCTCAAAAGCTGGACTACCTCTTTGCCGAGGTAGAAAAGGAACTGGGCGGCGAATCGGCGGACCCGCTCACCACCTTCCTGGGCTCGCTGACCATCTTGCTGAGAGAAGGCCTCGAGGCCCTGCTGATCGTTGTGGGCATGGTGGCTTTCCTGAAGAAAGCCAATCGCCCAGACGTCCTGCGCTACGTGCATGGCGGCTGGATCGTGGCCCTGGCCGCCGGCGGGCTGACCTGGGCCGTGGCAACCTATTTCGTGAACATCAGCGGGGCAAGCCGGGAGGTGACCGAAGGACTTTCGTCCCTCTTTGCCGCGCTCGTTCTGCTGAGCGTGGGCTTGTGGATGCATCAGAAGAGCGCCGCCGGCCGCTGGCAGGCCTACCTCAAGGAAAAGCTCTCCTCGGCCATGTCAAAGCGCTCGGCTTGGGCCCTGTTTGGCCTGTCGTTCATCGCGGTTTACCGCGAGGTATTCGAAACCGTGCTCTGGCGCTGTTGCATAACCCGAATTCAGGGCGAGGCTCCCCTTACCCCAGACGCAGCTATGCCACGCGCACAGTCTCAGGCGTTCCCAGACTGGTGAACCTGTTGAGGATCGATGCCCGTACCTGTAGCTCGGTCACCTGCCTCTGGAAGTCCCGTGCCATCACGCGCTCGCCCAGTCTCTTGAAGCACCCCATCTTGGTCTCCACCAAGCTGCGGCGGTGATAACCGCTCCACTTCTTCCAGATTGAACGACCAAGCTTGCGTGTCGCCCTCAGGATTTCGTTTCTTGCCTGCGCCCCAGCTTTGCCATCCGCCCAAGGCTTGGCGTTCTTGCGTGTGGGGATGATCGCCGCAGCCTGCCGACTGGCGATGGCCTCGTGGCACGCTTTGGTTTCATAGGCACCATCGGCGCTCACCGAATGCAGTTGTTCGTCCGCAGGAATCTGCGCCAGCAACTCCGGCAGCATCGGCGCATCGCCAATGGCGTTGTCCGTGATCTCGATGGCGCGGATCTCCAGCGTCTGTGCATCAATGCCCAGGTGCACCTTGCGCCACTGCCGGCGGTAGTCGGCACCGTGCTTCTTCGTCTTCCATTCGCCTTCGCCCAGCATCTTCACGCCGGTGCTGTCGATCAGCAGGTGTAGGCCCGCGCTGCTGCGGCGCGTGGCAATGGCCACACTCAATGTCTTCTGACGCCGCGACAAGGTGCTGTAGTCGGGCACGGCCCAGTCCAAGTGGGCCAACTTGATCAGGCTCTCGGCCAGGCCCGTCGCCTGGCGCAGGCCCAGCCCGAACATGCACTTCAAGGTCAGGCAGAACTGGATCGCAGCATCGCTGAACACAGCGGGCCGGCCTGAGCGACCACTGGCAGGAGCCTGCCATTGAAGGTCGGCATCGAGCCAAACCATCAATGATCCCCTGCGCTTGAGCGCCGCGTTGTACTCACTCCAGTTCGTCGTGCGGTACTTCGCCCGCGGTGGCTTGCTCATCTGTCTAGCCTAGCCTAACCACGATCGGAGGCCACTCCCGCAGGGTTATGCAACAACGCCCCGTCGATCAGCCATGCATTCATGGCCGGCCAGTTCTCGCGCAGTTCGCTATACCCCAACTCGGCGAAGCGCACCTCGCTGAGCTTCATGATTCGATTGGCTGACGAGTCGATGCGAAACATGGCGTCAGCCCTGGACAGAGCGAGAGTCGACGCGACTGGGCTTGCGCGGATTTACAGTTCGGACAATGAGCAAGAGTGCAGCGAATTCTTGAAGGTCGGCGACTTTCTTCGGCCGGTGCGCAAGTGCATGGGCCTGCGCCCTGGCGAGAAGATCTCGGTGCTCCGTGACCCGATCCGGGTTCTGAATGTCCGACGCGAGCCGCTGCGGATGATGACCGACGACCTCGACTACGGCTTCGAGGAAGTTCGCCGGGAGGGCTTCGCGAGGCATCCCGATTACCACGCGCCCGGGCCCTGGGTCGCCATGTTCTGCGCCACGCACAAGGGCTGCACGCTGGCGACAGTCATCACGCGCATCGAGGCCAGCCAATGACTGTGATCACCCCGGAGCAGTTCCGCGCCGTCCTGGCGGCGCTGGGCGAACAAGGTATCGAGGACGTGGCGTGGTCGGAGGCGCTGCGAGCTCCGGCCAATGCCGATGACTTTGCGCAGAAGGCGATCTTTGTCATCTGCAACAGCGGCATGAAGAACACCGTCGCGCGTCTGATCTTCAGCCGGTGCCTGGGCGCGCTTTTCGATGGCCGGCCGGTGTTCGAGGTCTTTCGCCACAAGGGCAAGGCGGCGGCTATCGAGAAGATCTGGGCCGATCGCGACGGACTACTATCCACGTACCTGTCGCGAAAAACGGATGCCGACCGCATCGAGATGCTGGCGGCCCTGCCGTGGATCGGCAGCATCACCAAGTACCACCTGGCCAAAAACTTCGGTGTCGACGTTGCCAAACCGGATGTTCATCTTCAGCGTCTAGCCGATCGCGAGGGATGCACAGCCCAGGCGTTGTGCGACCGCCTCGCTGGAGAGGTTGGTTTGCGCGCAGCCACGGTAGACGTGGTGTTGTGGCGCGCGTGCGCCAACGGCGTCATCAATTCGCGCACGGGAGATATTCAGGCATGAAGCGTTCCAAGCCCTATGTAGGGTTGACGACGGAGATCGATGAAGCAATAGCCCGCGCCGCCCTCGAGGACCCGACTCCTGCATGGGAGTCCGCACGATGCCGTGCAGTGGCTGCGCGCGCACATGGAGAGACGCCGCATCGCGAGTGAAGCTTGCTGATCGGGCGGGACACTCGAAGCCTTGTTCAAGCGGCCAAATTTGGCCGCTTTCGTGTTGCGTTCACGCATTGAATATCGACCGCTCGGTACGGCGGCTCCTGAGGGACGGTGCCTTTGCAATTGCCGGCGATGCGCCGGCAGAAACGGCATATTGGTGCACCTCATCGAGCCGGCGTGCACCCGTCTGGCACAATCGCCGCCGGCCTGTGCACCCTCCCTAACTGCAAATCGCGCACAGGTCCTTCGGCCTGCTTCGTGCAGGCCTTTTTCTTGCGCCGCCACGCCAGTGCTGCAGTCCCGATCCATGCGCACTCGCCCGAACAAGCGGGCTCGACCATCGCCTCAATCAATCAACGCCCGACCAGAGGCCCTGCCCGTGAATTTCTGCTCCCAATGGACCACAAGTGCTGGCGGAGCTGCCGCGTACGGCATTCCTCACAACAGCACTCAGGACGACGCATTCGTCGTTGACGCATCATGGATACTGACTTGCTGGAACCTGGCTCGACGCACGTGGATCGGGAACGCAAATTGCATCATGCCAATGCGCGGAAGCACGGTCCCTCACCTATGCTCAATCTCCTTGTGAATTCCCTTCCCGGCATCGAAGTCAGAATCTCCAATGTCCATGGCCTCGGCGTGTTCGCCCTGTGCGATCTGCCGGCCGGCGCGTTCATCGGCCACTATGAGGGGCAGCGGTTTTCCGAAGCGCAAGCCAACCGTATCTCGTGGGACAACCGATTGACCTACCTCTTCGGCCTTTCGGACGGAACGATTCTCGATGGCGCCCGCGGCGGCAACGCCACGCGGCATCTGAACCACGCCTGCGATCCGAACTGCGAAGCGGTCGAAGAGCGTGATGGAAGCGGAAAGATTGTTCTGAGGATCGAAACCATGCGACCCATCGCCGCGGGCGGCGAGCTCAGCATTGACTATGCCCTGACGGTAGATGACGAAGCCAGCCCTGCCGACTACATGTGCTCCTGCGGCTCGGCGCGATGCCGCGGGACCATGCTTGCTGGCGCCAGCAGCAACTGATTGCGCGACACCTCAGCCTGCATCTGCTGCCGTGGTGCTTCCTCCACCACCTCTTTGATTCTGATCCGCGATGTCGGCCAGGATCTTGTCGACCAGGCGGTGAAACTCAACCCGCAGTTCATCCGTGTTGGCCCCCGTGAACTCGATGTTCTCGCCTTCCCCGACGATCACCCCGTGAAGACAGTTCGCCTTCATGTCCACATGGGTACGGGCCTGGAATCCGTTGTATGCCATGTCGCCTTCATCCGAGCGAGGAACGATGGCCCGTGGACGGAAGCTTCCGTAGTAGGCCCCGGTCACGTCGATACGATGGTGCCCCATCGCTTCGCTCACCTTCAACTGAATCGCCTTGCGAACCCCCTCCTCCATCTGGTCGGCTCGGCCTCCAAGCGTCGGCGGCAGCAGCCCCAGCATCAAGGCGCTGTTCTCCGCATACTCCGCCCTCAGCCCATGCCCGACCACGTCGGCGTCGCGCCCCGTGATTCCGATCTTTCTCAGGTGGTAGGCGTACTTCGCTTCGTTCTGCGCAAAGGTTCGGCCAGGCCAGCCCAGGTAGCGCCCCTTGCCGGCGACACGTTTTGCGTGCTCGAGCATGGCCCGCTGGAACGGGTGCTCGATCAGGATGTCACGATTCTTGCCGGACTTCGCGACGTTGTCTCGCAGCTGCAGGCAACCAACGGCGTCAGCTTTCGTGGGCACGATGCGCAGCTGTTCCTTCTTGCGAAGGCCGAAAGCGACTCCCAGACGCAGCATGGCGCCGAAGCGAATATCGATGCCGTCGGCCTCGATGATCTTCGCGGTCACGTCGATGCCGTTCTCGCTCCAGCTTTTGCTGCGCTCGGTGATCGTCGACACCCGAAACGACTTGGGGTCGAGCTCCGGCAGGAAATGGGCCGCACCGTCGCGCCTCGGGATGAGGTTGGGCTTGCCGATCCAGCGGCAGATCTGCCGCAGGCGGCTGACGTTGTTCTGGATGGTCTTGGGCTTCAGGCCGCTGCCGTGCCAGTCGCGGATCAGGGCTCTGACATGACGCTCTTCAAGGTTGGCAATGTCGCGGACTTCGAAGTTCAAACGCCACAGGCGTTCGCACGCGGCGCTCACCGTTTCGATTGTGAGCTCCACGGTCCGGTCAGATGCGTAGTTGCCGTTGAGCCGGTGCTTGCCATGGCGCAGCACGAGTTCGCGCGCGGAAGCCTTGAATGCCGCAAGGCGATCAGCATGGATGGGATTTGACATCGCATGATGGTTGCAGCGGGGTCCGAATCTTCCGGAGCGAATCGGCGCGGCATTCCCCTTGCATTCCCTCTCCTTGAGTGCGTGACTTGCTGTCCGCTCAATTTCTCCAGTCTGATCCGCGGTGGCTCACCGACCGGCAAGGTCTGCGCCGATGTGGAGTGCCATGCCTGGGGATGCCAGTTGATGCAGTTCGACAAGCTCGGCGATCGGAAGCGCGGGCGTCTGCAGACGATCTCGCGTGCCAGGGCATTTCGCCGCGCAGCTGAGCGTGCCATCCGAGGCGACCACCAGGCACGATCCCTCAACAGGGAGGTCTTCGTGCAGATCGTTGCGCCACCTCGCGGTAGGGAGCCGCAGACGCACTTTGTCGATCACGAGATCGCGGCGCAAGGTGAGCGCATTCGGCGGCGGAACCAGCGAGCGAAGCTGCTGAAGCCTCTCCATGAAACGCTGGTCGATCCGGAATTCGACTTCAAAGGCCCACCTGGTTTCGGCGCGGCTAGTGGCTCTCATGGTCACCGATCGGCTGCCAGTCTCCACATTCTGGTGATCACCCGCGTCGCGGAGGCTGGCTGGAAATGGATACCCCGCCACGGATGACCCGATCAACGGGGAAATCACGGTTTTCTCGGCGTTCACGCGCGCGTCCGCTATGCCGCCAGGGACGCTTCCCTGGCGTTCTTGAAGCCCTCGACCTCGGCAGGCAGTACCCGGCGCATCCGCTCGAGCCCGAGTTCCGCAGCATCGCCCAGCTCGTATTCGAAGTTCGCGTGCAGCCGCTCGATCTCCTCGACCAACATGGGCCAGTGATGCTCACGCTTGTGTGCCTGGACGGCAGCAGTCGGGTTCTCGCGGAAGCGCTGCATCGACGACGCCAGCAGGTTCTCCATCACCTCGATGGCCGCCGGCCGGGCATCGACGCGATGGACCCAGACCGCAGACACCAACGGCGCTCCCTGCCAGTCGAACCACTCTTGCCCGATGTCGATCTGGTACGGGAATCGGCCGCGGGCACGCTCCTCAACGGCTTGATTCTGGATCAGGAGCCGGGGTGTCGTGTCGTCGGCTGCGTCGACGTTGCGGCTCCAACGCCCGATTCGCAGCCCGTACCTGTCCTTGAGCAAGGCTTGCAGCGTGCGCACTGAGTTCGTGGTCTCACCGCAGATCGCAATGTCCTCGCCATCGAGCTCGTGCAGCGGCTTCTGCGAGAAGAGCATGACACTGTCCGCCCGTTGGCGAATGGCGATGCCCCAGTTCCTCAGGCGCATCCAGCGGTGTTCAAGGGAGAACCAGTCGGTCGCAGCCATCGGCGTGAAATCCAACTGCCCGCTTTCTGCCAGATGACGAACCCCGCTGGACTCGCAGCGAATCAGGTTCACAGGCCAAGTCTCGCTGAACACGTAGTTCGAAATCCACGGCACCGAAGTGAAATGGCCCACGTTGATATCCAGTGCTGCCCGCGGGGCTTGCGAAGCGCTGGTCTGCATGCCTGTTCCTTCACAAGGCAGCTGTCAGCTGCCCGGAAAATACTCGGTGGGATCGAACTCAATCGTGGTCGGCCGTGGGCGTGGCACCGCAATGCGCCTGAGTTCTGGGGGGCGCAGCAAGTCGCGCAGTGCATCGACCATGCGCGCGACGTTTTCTGGATAGAGCCAGACGTACGTCCGATAGTCGGGTGTCCAGCCCTTGAACTCTCGCCACAGATCAAGCCCTTCGAATTCAATTGCGATGTAAGGTCGCGGCTGCGTCCAGCGCTCGACTCCGTGGTAGGCCGCCAAGGCAACGCCCGCAGCACCGCCGAGTCTCAGCGCCTCTTGCGAACCGTCTCCGGAGCGAGCCAGATAGGCTGTCAGGATTTCGCAATCTCGGCGGTCGAGCCTGACGGCAACCGGCACATGCTTCTTCCGGTAGGGGCCAATGCCCATGCTCGAGATATCGATCACAAGCTCCAGGGCGTCAAAGTCTCGGTCAGACTCTGCAAGCGGTTCCACCTGGTAGCGAAGAATCAGCTGCTTTGCCTCGGCCGCGTAGATGCGGGTCTCCTCAGGCGGTGTGGCGAATCGCATGGACCCCTCCCAAAATTTCCTGGCCCAGCAAGGCGGCCAGGCAGGATCCATCGACAACTCGAACCTGGAGAAGAACGGGCGCAGACGCGACGATCAGCCCGTCGGCTGCGGCAGCGCCCTCGGTTCGATTCACAGCGCGACGACGCTTGACCGCCTGGGAAAGCGCATCGAGCACCTGCACCGAATCGTCCCAGCCGATGCATGCATCGGTGATGCTCTTGCCGTATTCGAGGCCCGAGAGCTGGTCCTTGCCCGGCGTGAACTTCTGGGCGCCGGCCTGCAGGTGGCTTTCGACCATCACGCCGAAGACGCGGTTCGAACCGCCAGCGATCTGGTTCGCGATGTCCTTCGCCACGTCGATCTGCTTCTGGTGCTGCTTGGAGCTGTTGGCATGGCTGCAGTCGACCATCAGCGTGGGCGGCAGCTTGGCGGCTTCGAGATCATTGCAGGCAGCTTCGACGCTGGCGGCGTCGTAGTTCGGCGCCTTGCCACCGCGCAGGATCACGTGGCAGTCACGGTTGCCGTTGGTCTGCACGATGGCGACCTGACCGTTCTTGTGCACCGAGAGAAAGTGGTGGCCGCGCGCCGCCGCCTGGATGGCGTCGGTGGCGATGCGGATGTTGCCGTCGGTGCCGTTCTTGAAGCCGATGGGCGCCGAGAGGCCCGAGGCCAGCTCGCGGTGCACCTGGCTTTCAGTGGTGCGCGCGCCGATCGCGCCCCAGGCGATCAGGTCGCCGATGTACTGCGGCGAGATCACGTCGAGGAACTCGCTGCCCGCCGGCAGGCCGAGCCGGTTGATGTCGATCAGGAGCTGGCGCGCCATGCGCAGGCCTTCGTCGATACGGAAGCTCTCGTCGAGGTACGGGTCGTTGATGAGGCCCTTCCAGCCGACCGTGGTGCGCGGCTTCTCGAAGTACACGCGCATCACGATCTCGAGCGTGCCGGCGTACTTTTCGCGCTCCACCTTGAGGCGGCGGGCGTATTCGAGCGCCGCGGCCGGGTCGTGGATCGAGCACGGGCCCATGACCACCAGCAGCCGGTCGTCCTTGCCCGCCATGATGTTGTGGATGCTGCGGCGGGTGCCCTCGATCAGCGTCTCGACCGGCGTGCCGCGGATCGGGAAGAAGCGGATCAGGTGTTCGGGAGGGGGCAGCTCGTGGATGCTCTTCACGCCGGGCTCTCGCGCTGGGTTCACAAAGGTTGTCCTTTCTCTGATCGTTGAATGAGCCTGCACCAAGGGGCCAGGCATGCCAATGACACGAGGCCGCGCGAAAAGCTTTGGCATGAATCACGATTTGAGAACACGCGCGAGGAATTACGTGCGCGATAGACGGACGATTGAGGTAGCGTTTCGATTGAACGCGCCTCTGGCCCGTCGGAGGGCACAGATGCATCGACACTGAAGGCGTCGCGCTAACGACGCCGGATTTCAGAGAGGTCGACGACCAACGTGCTGCAAAGTCGGCTCGAGCTTCTTCAGAATGTCCCGGAGAAGGCCCCGCTGGCGCTCGATCTCCGCTCGCATCTGAGCGCGTGATGTCCCGACTGGAAGGGTGACCGTTAACGATGAAAGCGGCAGGAATCGATCGGTGGCAATCGAGACGATCGTGTCGCCCTCCCATCGCAGTTCGACTGCCGCACCGAGCCAATGCTGGGGAACGGGATGCTTTGCATTGGGATTGAGCATCAAGGCAGTCCCTTCATGCCAGGTTTCCACAGGACTTCCGGGCTTGCCAACCTCATGAATGAAGATTTCCGGCAGCGTCGAATTGGGATCGAAATCCTGCGCAAGACCGAACCGCAAAATCTTCAATATGCGTGCGGGCCCCAACGCCTGTTGACCCATCCGAAGGAACTTCGCAATCGTTCCTGAGTTCGAGAACAGCACACCAGAAACGTTTTCAGCACCGGGCTGATTGAAGAATCCAGAGGGAATAGGAGTCAGGTTCCTCTTGAGATGGAAGGCAATCGGGTGCTCGCTGGTCACCAACTGCCCCTGCGCATCGTGGTACCACCGCTGCTCGGAGCCGTACAAATACTGGACCAGCGCTGCCGAGGTCTGAAGCAGCGAGCCGTTGCTGTTGAAATCTTGGATCGCCAGTATCAATGGCTTTCCAGTGACGTGCGGCAACTCCCAGTACTTCTTCTTCAGCTTGCTATAAAGGGGGCTCCCCAACTTGACCGCCGCCTCGTGCCGCGCATACTCGAGGGGATCGATCTCAACGCCCTCCTCTCCTTTGAATGTGTTGTAGGGCTCAGCGGTAGATGGGTTGTTGGCGGCGGTGTAAATCCGCTGCTATTCGGCGGTGAGGATGCGGTTTTGCAGGTGGTTGAGGCGCAATGGAAGAGGGCCCCTTGCGGGGCCCTGGTTGGGTGAGCGGGGTTCAGAACGGCTCGTCCGGATCGAAGGACGCAGGCGGCTCGTCGTGCACGAGCTGGTCGTACCAGGCCTGCTGGACGTCGCGGCCGTAGATTCTCCACAGCTGCTCGCGCAGCACGCGCAGGCACTCGAAGACGGCCAGGGCCTGCTCGGCAGTCCAGTTGGTGGGAAGCGTTGGTGGTTGTTCGCGCTCGGACATCATGACTTCTTGCTCCTGACAGGTTTGCCTGCGCGCTGCCTGGAACGCGCAGCCAGGCGCTCCTGAGCTTCCTTGGCGCGATAGGACTGGCCCTCGATGCGCACGACCTCGGCGCGGTGCATGAGGCGGTCCACGAGCGAGACGACGCACCCTGCGTTGGGGAAGACCTCGCCCCAGTCGGCAAACGCCTTGTTCGTTGTGACCACGGTGCTCTTGTGCTGGTAGCGGCGGCTGACCAGCTCGAAGAGCAAGTCGGCGTGGCGGTTGGAGTAGGACAGGTAGCCGACCTCGTCGATGAGCAGCAGATCGGGCGCGGCATAGCGGCGCAGCCTGCTGCGCAGGGCCGAGTCGCTGTCCAGCGCCGCGAGGTCGCCGAGCAACTGCCCGGCGGTGACGAACAGCACCGTATGTCCTGCCAGCACGGCCTGGTAGCCCAGGTTGCAGGCGCACATCGTCTTGCCCACGCCGTTGGGGCCGGCGAACACGACGTTGGTGGCATCGGCGAGGAACTGCAGCGTCATGAGCTCCTCGATGGCTGCGCGATCGATCTGCGTGGGCCAGCTCCAGTCGAAGTCGGCGACGGGCTTGAATTGCCCGATGTGCGCATCGCGAAGGCGCCGCTCCAGGCTTCGTCGGCCGCGTTCCTGGAGCTCCCAGCGCAGCCACTGCGCGATGCGCTGCGCCGCATCGGCGTCGGCCATCACCTCGGACCAATGGGCCAGAAGCCCATGCAGACGGAGGCCCTGGGCCTGTTCGCGCAACTCGGCGGCGTTCATCGGTGTCTCACTCATCGCGGCGATCTCCTTGGTCGGGCTGTGAGGCCTGCACGATCTGGTCGTACGACGCCAGCGCGTGCGAGCGCACCGGCGCGTCGCGCCGGGCGACCTCCTCGCTCAGGCGCAGCTCGGTGGGCGGCGGCAGGCCCTGCTCCTCGCGGGCGCGCTCCAGTGCCAGGCGCACGGCGTTGGGGTGTGGCACATCGCGTTTGAGCGCTTCGCCGATGGCCGCCTGCAGGGGCGCGGCGCCATAGCGATCGAGCAAGCGCAGCAGCGCGGCCGTGATGGTGCCCAGGTTGTGGCCGCGCGCGGCCGCCGCCTTGAGCAACGCGAGCGCCCCCGGCGCAGCATGGGCGAGCCGATCGGTGCCGCGATGCGCATGGGCGGCGCGCTTGCGCTCCACCAGCGCCTGGATATGGGCCAGATCCTCGATCTGTTGGCCGCTGTCATAGCTGCGCGGGTGCGAGGCGACTTCCTGTGCCCCGTCGAAGACGCGCATGCGCCGGTCATCGGCAAGCACCGACAGCGTGCGCCGCACATGGGTGTGCGGCACCGTGTAGTCGTTCAGGTCGAACCGCACGTAGGGTGTCTTGCCCACCTGCACGGCCACGCGCTCGCCCAGCGGGTACTCGCGCTCGGGCAACGCCAGCAGGCTCGATCGCTCGACCTCGAAGGCATCGTTCACGCTCAGGCGTGAATCCTCCGGCCAGCGCCGCTGCGACGCCTGGCCCTCGCACCAGGCGCGCGCCTGAGCGTTCAGATCGTCCAGGTCGATGAAGGCACGGGCGGCGAAGAAGCTGTCGCGAACGTAGCGTATGGCGCGCTCGACCCGGCCCTTCTCGTTCCCGCGCGCGATGGCCACCGGGCGCGGCTCGAAGCAATGATGGGCGGCGAACTTGAGCAGCTCGGGGTTGAAGCGCACGGCGTCGCCTACGCGCTCGAGTACGGCGCTCTTGAGGTTGTCGTAGAGCAGGACCCTCGCGCACCCGCCATAGGCGATAAAGGCCTCGGCATGGCCGCGCAGGAAGCTGTCCATCCGGGCATCGAGGAAGAACCTCAGGAAGATACGCCGCGAGTAGCTCAGCACCATCACGAAGGCCATCAGCGGTCGGCGTGCACGGCCGATCTGCAGGTGACCGAAATGAGCCCAGTCAACTTGGGCGGCCTCACCCGCAAGGGTGCGCAGCCGCAGGAAGGCCTCGGCCGCTGGGCGCGGGCGCATGCCGGCAATGACATGGCGGAAGTGCTCAGGGCTGCCGCGGTAGCCGCGTTCGTGGACCATCGTGAACAGCCGCGCGGCGGTGAGCGTGGGGAACTTGACCAAGGTCGCGAGGACGAAGTCGCGGTACGGATCGATGCGACTGGGCCGCAGCGGCGAAGCCGGCGCGGGATCGCCGGCCTGCGCGAGCACGCGCCGCACGGTATCGCGATGCACATGCAACTGGCGGGCGATGGTGCCTACGCGCCAGCGCTCGGCGCGGTACAGACGCAGGATCTGCGCACTCAGATCGGCATGGATAACCAAGGTGTCTCCTTCACGGACAGGGATCGATGAGGCGAGCAGGCCAGCGTGAAGCGCGGGCGTGACGCAGGAAGCCCTGGCGAGTCCAGGGCGACAGCGCCGCGGCACAGCGCCGGCAGCGCCAGGCGATCGGCGTCGCATCGGACACGGAGGGCGCGCGCACGTGGGCTTGCTCAGGCGCGGCCAGTGGAGCACCGAGGGCCGGGATCGGGGAACCCTGATGCGTCACGATGTTGGTGGCGGCAGTGTCCAACGCGGCCACTGAGTGGCACGGCCGCTCGCGTTCGCGGCGTCGCTGGCGCCAGCGGCGTGCGCGCTCGGCATGCGCCATGCGTCCGGCGCGGCCTGCCTGGTAGCGCCGTGCGGCCTCGCGCTGCGAGTCCTGGCGTGCTGCGCGAGAGCACGCCGGGCCGCAATAGCGCTGGCCGCGATCGCAGCGACTGCACAGCAGCACCTGTGCACGGCAGCGCGCGCACACGAACAGGCGGGCGGGATGGTCGACCAGTTGCCAGGCTCCTCGGGGTCACTCCCGAGGACCTCGCCGCTCAGAGCGGCGCCCCGCTGCTGCGAGCGGGCCCGGCCCGTTCGCAATACACTGGCGCTGCATCCGCTTCGGCGTGTTGTAGGGCACGGCGTGCGGAATGAAGCTGCCAGGCCAACGGCCGCCGCCGTGCCCGCCTACGACTCGGGCATGCCCCGAGTTCTACCGCACTCGCAGCCCACCCTCCCAGAGGACCGTGGCCGTCACGACGCGCCGCCGCGCAGCAGGCCGCCCTGCAGGGCGGCCTGCTGCGCGACCCATCCCACACGAACGATCACTGCAAAACCGCCGCCTCGCCGCCGGTCACGGAAACGGCACCTCACCGCCGATGAACAAAAGCGCCTTCTCACCGCCGATGAACAAAAGCGCCTTCTCACCGCCGAATAAGCGCGCTTCCTGACCGCCGTTCACATGGGTTGGCCGTCACGGCTTCGACCGCCGCCGTGAGGCCATCCCGCGCGACCAGGAAGTCTGGACTGCTGTGGGATCGGTCGATCACGAACCCGCGCTCTCGAAAAAGCTCGAACAAATACAGCTCGAACGCTCGCGAATCGAACCCTGTCGTCTGGAATTGCTCGACGAGATTGCCGTCAACGTCCTCAAAGGCCGCCTGCAACTCACGAAGCATGTTGCGCGCCGGCGCGTACTCATCCAGGTCGCGAAGCAGCCGGAACTGCGGATGCAGATCCTCCCCCTTCTTCTTCAGCGTCGTAAAGAGATCAACGGGCATTTGAATCCTGTTCTCGGACCTTTCACGACGAAGTCACGAGCCCGCTCCTCAGGCGGACCTGGACGCAAGCATGGGGGCATGATCCGATGATAGCGATCTGGCTGACGGTTCCCATGCCACGACGGGGCGGCCATCAAGACTGCGTATTTCGGAAGAGCGTGACCGGTGGTTTCGGCATCGTGACCGGTGATTTCGGGAACGTGACCGAAGATGTTTTGAGCCGGATCTGACCGGTTTTCCGGTCGGTGCTGACGTTGCGTATGAACCAACCGCTGGGGCATAGCCTCGCGCCCTTTGAGGGCCGGGCCTGATGCCACAGCAACGCATGGACATACGCATGATCAAGGACATACTCCGACTCAAGTTCCAGGGCAACCTGTCGCACGAGCGCATCGCCCAGAGGCTCTCTATCTCCAAGGGGGCCGTGGCCAAGTACCTCAGTCTGGCGGGCGGCGCCGGGCTCGATTGGGCATCGACGGCCGAACTCGACGAGGCATCGCTGGAACGTAGGCTGATGGGCGGCGGTGCGGCGCTCAGCCGCGTGATGGAGCCCGACTACGCTCAGGTGCACATCGAACTGCGCCGCAAAGGCGTCACACTGATGCTTTTGTGGGGTGAATACCGCGCCGCCAACGAAGGGCGCAGAACTTGGGCGTACACCCAGTTTTGCGGGCACTACAAGGCGTTCGCCAAGACCCTCAAACGCTCGATGCGTCAGCAGCGTCGCGCTGGCGAGAAGCTCTTCATCGACTACGCCGGGCCGACCCTCGCGTTGGCCGACGGTTCCCGCGCCCAGGTCTTCGTGGCCGCCATGGGCGCGTCCAGCTACACCTTCGCCTGCGCGACGGCTGACCAGAGCATGCGCTCCTGGTTGGGCGCGATGGCCCGAGCTTTGACGTTCTACGGTGGCGTGCCTTAGTTGATCGTGCCGGACAACCCCGGGCGCTGGTCAGCGAGGCCTGTCGCTACGAACCCAAGCTCAACCAGACGGTGCACGACTTCGCACGCCACTACGGCGTCTCGATTCTTCCAGCGCGCCCGTACTCTCCGAAGGATAAGGCGAGCGCCGAGTCGGCGGTGCAAGTCGTCGAACGATGGCTTATGGCACGGCTGCGGCATACGATGATGGCCGATGTTCGCGCGGCCGACGCGGCCTTGGCGGCACTGCTGCCCTCGCTCAATGAGCGCCGGTTCCAGAAGATCGAAGGCAGCCGCGCCAGCTTGTTCGCCTCGCTCGATGCACCGACGCTGGCGGCCTTGCCCGCCCAGAGCTGGCAGTGGGCGACCTTCAAGACCGTCACGGTGCACATCGACTACCACGTCGAGGTCGAAGGCCACCGCTACAGCGTGTCGCACTCGTTGGTCGGGCTGAAGCTGGAGGCAAGCATCACCGACGCGCTGGTGGAGGTGCTGCACCGTGGCGAGCGCGTAGCGTGCCACGCCCGCAGCGCACGGCGCGGCGGCTTCACGACACTGGATGCGCACATGCCGGCAGCGCACCGGGCGCGCAAGGAGTGGACGCCCGAACGGTTGATCCACTGGGGCGCAGACATCGGCGTGAACACCGGGCGCTTCGTCACGCAGTTGCTGCAAGGCTTCCGTCATCCCGAACACGGCTACCGCAGTTGCCTTGGGCTGCTCAGCCTGGCCAAGCGCTACGGGCCGCAGCGCGTGGAGGCGGCATGCATGCTGGCACTCGAACTCGGCGCCGGGCAGTACCGCCATGTGCGCGACATCCTGGCCCACGGGCGGGATCTGATCGAGCGCCGTGCGCCCGCACCCGAATGGGTCTCCCCGGAGCACGACAACCTGCGCGGCGCTTCCTACTTCCACCGAACACGCACTGAAGGACTTCCACCATGATGATGAACAACACCCTCACACAGTTGCGTGACCTCAAGCTCGTGGGCATGGCCTCGGCCGTCGAGGAGCAGCTCTCCAGCGCAGCCAGTACGGGTCTGAGCTTCGAAGAGCGCCTGGCGTTGATGGTCGACCGCGAGGTACACCACCGTAACGACAAGCGCCGCGCGGCGCTGTTGAAGAGGGCAAGCCTGAAGTACCCACAAGCCTGCATTGAAGATGTCGACAGCAAACCGGGACGGGGCTTCGAGCGTAGTTCGTTGATGAGCCTGACGCTGTCGCGCTGGGTGGAGGACGCCGCCGCGATCCTGGTCACCGGCCCGACGGGTTCGGGCAAGTCCTGGCTGGCCTGCGCGTTGGCACAGTACGCCTGCCGACGCGGGCGCTCAGCACTCTACCTGCGTGTGCCGCGTCTGGCTGAAGATCTGCGCGTTCTGCATGGCAACGGTGGCTTCGGTCGTTGGCTCGCCGCTGTTGCACGCACCGACGTGCTGCTGCTGGATGACTGGGGGTTGGCAGCATTGGACGGCCCGACGCGCGCCGACCTTATGGAGGTGATCGACGACCGCGCGGGATCGCGCCCGACGATCGTGACCAGCCAGTTGCCAGTCGAGCACTGGCATGCGTGGATCGGCGATGCCACGATCGCCGACGCCATCCTGGACAGGTTGCTGTCGCGCAGTCATCGCCTCAATCTCAAGGGCCAGTCGCTGCGCCCAGGCAAGGCAGCCGCTGCGCACGCCGAAGACGGTCGAATAGAAATTCAAGAGCCCAACACAGCCATAT
Organism: Variovorax durovernensis; assembly: GCF_977011995.1. Classification (NCBI taxonomy): domain Bacteria; kingdom Pseudomonadati; phylum Pseudomonadota; class Betaproteobacteria; order Burkholderiales; family Comamonadaceae; genus Variovorax; species Variovorax durovernensis. The sequence goes on from NZ_CDRNCW010000001.1 coordinate 2,431,227, forward strand.
AGCGCAATCGCACACGCCGGTAGAAACATCAACCAAGGAGCCGCTCAACAACCCCAAAAAATCTTCACTTCCTACAATCTATACGTCACCGGGTTCTGCCGCGCAGACTCCTCGCACTATTTTCGTTTCCGCTTGCGCGTCGATTGGCAGTCAAGAAGCGCTAAGCGAACGACTTGCTCTGTAGCTCTTGCTACCAATTCAGGCGCCCTCGACATTGCGTCGGCCATCGAACCGGGCCGGTCGACAATACTGAAGTAGGCATCGATGCCGATTTCGTGCACTGTGTCTGCTCCATCTCCGACTGACCCAACGATCGCGACGACGGGAATGCCGGCCTGTTTCGCACGGCGCGCCACCTCCGCCGGCAGCTTGCCGAGCGGCGTGAGTCCATCGATGCTTCCTTCCGCGGTCAATACGAGATCGGCGCGCTCGAGGAGTGCGTCAAAGTCCAAGAAGCGCGAAAGAATCGCGAACCGGGGGTAGAGGCGCGCCCCCAGAAATGCGTGCAGACCTGCACCCAGCCCTCCCGATGCACCTCCCCCTTGCATGGTGCGAACGTCGATCCCGAGATCGCGTTGGATAACTGCTGCCAGAGTCCCGAGGCCAATCTCCAATGTGGCGAGATCTTTGGGCAACGCTCCCTTCTGCGGACCGAAAATTCGCGAAACTCCGCGTCGTCCCAGCAGCACGTTGTCCCAGTTCACCGCCACGTCGATGCTGACATTGCTGAGGCGCGGGTCGCGCCCGGAGAGGTCGATGTGAGCGAGGCCGTCCAATGCCCTGCAGCCGCGGCCGATGGTTCGCCCTCTACGATCAGAAAGCCTGATGCCTAGCGCTTGGGCAAGACCGGCGCCGCCATCGTTTACGCCGCTGTCGCCGCAACCGATGAGCAATCGCTGGGCACCCAAATCCAAGGCTTCGCGCACCAGGTCACCTACACCGTAACTGGTGGTCCAGAGGGGATCTCGTTGGTCCACAGGTACGTGCCGTAGACCTGCAGCCGCCGCGATCTCAATCGCTACAGTTCCAACATGGACTCCGCCGAGCAGACCGAGATGCGCCTCCAGCGGCTGGCCCACAGGACCAGTCACTTGCACCGGACGCAGACGGCCACCTGTCAGCTGCACAAGCGTCTGAACAAAACCTTCGCCACCGTCTGCCATGGGCGCACACAGGATCTCGGCGTCAGGGGCGGCCGCTCTTACTCCTCGCGCCATGCTCTCGATCAATTCAGCTACGCTCAGGCTCTCCTTAAAGCCACATGGTGCAAGCAGGATTCGCGGACGCAGATTTTTTCGCCTTGCTTCGGCAGTCATGTATTCACTGCTGGCCGGCAGGTCTGGACAACGACGCGACGATCAGGCTTATCGCACCTCCCACGATCGCCATGTCAGCAACGTTGAACGCTGGCCAGTGCCATTGACGCAGATGGAAGTCGAGATAGTCGATAACCTGCCCGCGAATAGCCCGATCGAAGGCATTGCCCAACGCACCGCCGAGGATGAGGCTGTACGCCAAGGCCTCAAGTCGTCGCGCTGGCCTTGCCAGTAGCCAAACCAGCCATATCGCGGCACCAACGGCGACAGCAAGTAGGAACCATCGTTGCCATCCACCGGCGTGCGCCAGAAAGCTGAACGCAGCCCCGGGATTCAGGACGTGGACCAAGTTGAAAAAGGAGGTCACCTCATGGGACCAACCTAGCGGCGTCGTCATGTCAATGTAGCTCTTGACGGCTTGGTCGCCAGCAAACACTACAAATGCCAGGTAGTACCAGTGGGTTGAATACGTGTAGTGCATCAATTCTTCTTTATTCGTGCAGGCCACGCTGGGGCAGGTCGCGGGGATTGCCGAAACATCTCCTCGATGCCCATTTGGAAAAGATCGGGCCCGCTGCTGATGGTTGAGAGAAGGTGTGTGTTTTGTCTTCGACGTCGGGCATGTCGCGCACCGAAAAAGCCGGCCAGGCGTATCGATCTATCGGACTACATAGTCCGACAGTCACCGCGTCGCTCGCGAGCGAGACACAAGGAGCCAGATCAGGGCGGCCGAGATCTCGACGCATGCCCAGCCCAAGACGAAGCTGGCAACGACATCCGCTGGGAAGTGCGCGCCAAGCGCAATGCGCGACCAACCTACAGCGATAGCGAAGGCCAGAAGGCCGATTCGACCGGGCCAGCCCAGAACTGGCCAGATCGCCGCAGCCAGAACCGCCACGTAGGCGGCATGACCGCTTGGAAACGAATAGCGGCTGTCCGGCATCCCGACGACTCGAAAAAAGCCTTCACCCAAGACCACCGCAGGACGTGGGAAAGCAAATGCCGCTTTCAAGAGGGCTGCCGATGACATCGTGAGCACCAGGCCAAAGACAAACCTTCGCAGGGCCAGGTTCGCAGAACGGGCTGCATCTGGCGCGTGGCTTCGGCGCCAGACTAGAAGGACTGCGGCGATCGCCGGAGCACCCCAATAGCTACCGACCCAGCTCAAAGCTTCAGGCAGCCACAGCAGCTGATCGGGGACGGCCTGATTCAAAAACATGAACAGGTTCAGGTTCGCTCCGCCCCAGTCGTAGAGCCATTGCTTGAGCCACGCAGCAGAGGTCAACGTTGCGTGCACTGGGGGATCAGGCCTTCTGGGTCTTGAGTAGCCTCAGACCATTGAAAACCACCAGCAAGCTCGCCCCCATGTCGGCGAACACGGCCATCCACATGGTGGCATGCCCGGTGAACGTCAACGCAAGGAACACCGCCTTGATGCCCAGGGCCAGAACGATGTTCTGCGTGAGGATCGCCGCGGTGCTGCGCGACAGCCGGATGAAGACCGGGATCTTGCGCAGGTCGTCGTCCATGAGGGCGACGTCGGCTGTTTCGATGGCAGTGTCGGTGCCGGCCGCGCCCATGGCGAAGCCGATGTCGGCACGTGCGAGCGCGGGCGAATCGTTGATGCCGTCGCCCACCATCCCCACCTGGCCCTCGCCGCCAACAAGACTCTCGATGGTCTTGAGCTTGTCCTCGGGCAACTGGTCGCCGCGGGCTTCCGAGATCCCGACCTGGGCGGCGATCGCAGCCGCCGTGTGCTGGTTGTCGCCGGTCAGCATCAGCGTGCGCACGCCCAGCGCCTGCAGGTCGGCCACCGCCGCACGGCTGGTTTCCTTGACCGTGTCGGCCACGGCGAAGACGCCGAGCACGGTCTTATCGTCCATCAGCAGGATCGCGGTCTTGCCTTGGCGCTCCAGCGCTTCGAGCAGGGACTGAAGCGCCTCTTCGCTCAGTCCCAACTCCTTCGCGAGCCTGTGATTCCCCATGTGCAGCAGACGGCCGGCGATGCGTCCGCGCACGCCGCGTCCCGGCAATGCCGCGAACTCGTCGACTTCGTGCAGTGCGATGCCGTCCCGCTTCGCCTTGCGGGCGATGGCCTGGGACACGGGATGGTCCGAGCGCGCGGCAAGACTTGCCGCCCAGGCGGCAACCTCCTGCGCATCACCGATCAGGGGCACGTAGTCGGTCTGCTCGGGCTTGCCGTGCGTGAGCGTGCCGGTCTTGTCCAATGCGAGTGCCTTGAGCTTGCGACCGCCCTCCAGATAGACGCCCCCTTTGATCAGGATGCCGCGTCGGGCGGCGGCGGCCAGGCCACTGACGATGGTGACGGGCGTGGAGATGACCAGAGCGCAGGGGCAAGCGATCACCAGCAGCACGAGCGCCTTGTAGACCCAGTCGAACCAGGCGCCGCCGAAGGCCAGCGGTGGAACGACCGCGACCAGCACGGCCACCGCGAACACGGCCGGGGTGTAGACACGGGCGAACTGGTCGACGAAGCGCTGCGTGGGCGCGCGGCTGCCCTGCGCGGACTCCACGGCATGAATGATGCGCGCGAGTGTTGAATCGCTGGCGCCTGCGGTCACCTTGTACTCGAAAGAGCCGGTCTCGTTGATGGTTCCGGCGAAGACCTGATCACCTTCGGCCTTCTCGACGGGCAGGCTCTCGCCGGTGATGGGCGCCTGGTTGATGGTGGATTGACCCGCCGTGATCACGCCGTCCAGTGCGATGCGCTCGCCTGGTCGCACGCGAACCACACCGCCCTTGGCGACCCCCTTGGCCGGCAGTTCCGTCCACGAGCCGTCGGGCTGCCGCACGGTCGCGGTCTCGGGTGCCAAGTCCATCAGCCCGCGAATGGCATTGCGGGCACGGTCCAGCGACTTCGCCTCGATCACCTCGGCCAACGCAAAGAGGAACATGACCATGGCCGCCTCGGGCCAGTGGCCGATCGCCATGCCGCCCGTGACCGCGATGGACATCAGGGCATTCATGTTCAGGTTGCGGTTTTTCAGCGCGATCCAGCCCTTCTTGTAGGTGCTGAGGCCGCCAGTGAAGATCGAGACCAGGGCCAGCACGATCACGGCCCAGTGGTTGCCGTCGTTGACCCAGTACACGCCCTCGGCGGCCACCGCCGCAACGCCCGAAACCGCCATGGGCCACCAGTTGGTCTTCGGTGCGGGCGCCTGGGAGGCGTGCGGTTCATCCGTTGTCTGCACCTGCGTTTCCATGCCCAGCGACTCGATGGCCTTGACTGCGGGCTTGATCGCGTCAGGCGTGTGCCGGACAGTGAGCGTGCGCTGCATCAAGTTGAAATCCATGCCCTGCACGCCCGGCATGCCTTGCAGCTTGCCGCGAATCAGGCCCTCTTCAGTTGGGCAGTCCATCTTGTCAATGCGCAGCACGGTGGTGACCGCCTGGAGGTCCTGCCGCGAGGCGCGCATCCCGATGGAAGCCAGCGCCTTCTCGATCGGCGCCGTGGAGGCCAGGGTGTGGTGGACGCCCAGCACGCGTTGCATCAGGTTGAAGTCCAGCGCGGTCACGCCCGGCTCCTTGCCCAGCCGGCCGCGGATCAGCGCTTCTTCCGTCGGGCAATCCATGTTCTCGATCCGGTACGTCACGCGCTCCCCGGCTGGCGGAGTGGAAACCGGGGGCACCGGCTGGTCTTGCAAAGCCGTGGGTTCAACCGCGGCCACAGCGGCAGTGGGCTGTGTTTGGCTGGCGGTCTGCTCCTTGGCGCGCATGCCGATCGAAGCCAGGACCTGCTCCATCTGCTCCCGCGCCTGTGCGAGGTGCTTCACCGCCAAGGTGCGCTCGACCAGGTTGAAGTCCAGGTCCTGGACCCCCTCCACGGCCCCGAGGTGCGAACGAATCAGCTTTTCCTCGCTTGGGCAGTCCATGTTCTCGATGCGGTAGGTCGTCAGCACAGCGGCTTCCCGGACGGCCTGGGCCTTCATGCCCACCGCGTTCAGCGCCTGCGCCAGGGCATCCGCCGAGACCTCACGGTGCGAAACGATCAGTTGGCGTTGCGGAAGGTCGAACAGCAGCCGCTCGATGCCGGGCATGCCCTCCAGCGTTCGCCGCACCAGTGCTTCCTCGTTACGGCAATCCATGTTGCTCACGTGGAAAACGGTGATCTCTGTGCTCGGCTTCTCACTGGCGCAGCCTGTCTGTTGGCCACTGCCGCCGGAGCAGCCGCATGTGTTGGGGGATTCTTTGTTCATAGAAGCTTCCATTGGCAGGGATTTGCCTACATTCCGTTATTGAACAACCTCTAGTAGGTATAAAGTCAAGCTTTTCCGGAGGAACAACCATGATGCGGATCGGTGAACTGGGCAAAAAGGCGGACTGCCCAGTGCAGACCGTGCGCTTCTACGAGTCCGAAGGCTTGCTGCCTGAGCCTGCGCGCAGCCAGGGCAACTTCAGGCTGTACGACGATGCGCACCTTCAGCGCCTGCTGTTCATCCGCCACTGCCGGGCCAAGGACATGACGCTGGAGGAGATCCGTCAACTGCTGAGCTTCCGGGATCGGCCCGAGCGGGACTGCGGCGAGGTGAATGCGCTGGTTGACTCTCATATCGCCCAGGTACGGACCAAGATGAAGGAATTGCGCGAGTTGGAGCGCGATTTGATGGATTTGCGGCGCTCCTGCGATACCGCCCGAACCTCGCGCGAGTGCGGCGTTCTCAACAGCTTGGCCGAGCATGCCTGAAGCTCGAGGGTGTCATCGCCGCTGGAAGGTGATCGGGTCCAGTTCCGGCGGCCATGCGCCGTGCTCCATCACGCCAAAGCGCCCGGTGCCGGCGTTCTGAGGCGGTGTGCGGCCGAGGGCGTGGCCCACAGGAGCCAGCGCGAGCCGGGCGAGCTGCGCCGCTACCTCCGCAACGTTGCGGGTTCTCCAAGCCAGCCCGAGCATCGCGGCGTGGCTGCGCAGGTGCAGGCCAAGGTAAGGCTGCGCCACGATATGGCCCAATTCATGGGCACGCCACGCGGCGCGCAGATCGCTGGCGGCCTCGCGAGAAGCGGCAATGCCCGTCTCGCGCAGGAAGGCGGCGCGGGCAAGCCCATGGTCATCTGCAGAAACGTCTGCCGCCGCCGGCCGGCGGCGGAAGGGATAGACCAGCTGCGGGCCGTACTCCATCGGAAAATCCGCCTCCTTGAGTCCCACTTCGTTGGCGCCGAGCGTGTGCTTTGGCAGCCGGAAAGTGCCGAACAAGTGGTCCCAGAGCATCCAGAACTCGCCGTAGTTGACCTGGGCGTCTTCATACTCTCGCTTGTGATGCCAGCGGTGGACTTCAGCCGCTCCGATCACGAATCGCAGCGGCCCGACCCGGTAGTCCAGGTTGGAGTGCTGGAAGGCCAGGTGCACGGCCAACAAGCCGAGCCATGCGCCGATGGCCAGTGCCGGTGCTCCCATCAGGACCACCGCGAGCACACCAGGCGCGGCCATCATCCCGGCATGCAAGGGATGCCGGCGCTCCCCGTTGAGCCAATACAGGCGCTCCGAGCTGTGGTGGATCGCGTGGAACCGCCAGAGCCGAGCCACGCGGTGACTCAGCCAATGGACGCTGTAGAGGCTCAGATCGAGTACCGCACCGACGGCAAGAGCTTGCGCCCAAAGCGGCCACTGGTCCGGCCACCATGTCCCGGTTGACCACAGCGGCGCCAAGGCCGCCACCACGCCGTGCACGGCGAGGAGAACAAGGAGGTTGACCGCTGCGTGGATGGCGTCGCACTTGCTGTCGCGGTGGTCGCGACTCCAGGCCGCATGAAAGGGCTGCCGCCGCTCCAGCAGGGCGACGCAAGCGAGCGCGGCAGCCACCGTGAGCGGCACCGTCGGGAAATATGGCCAGCCGGCCGCGAGCCCACCGAAGAGCACCACGGCGGTGGCGCCAAGGATCAGCGGGTAGCTGCCATACCGGATCACAGTGTCCAGGAACGGGCGTTTTGTCGTGCTCATCATTCTGTCCTCAGAAGGGTCTGGCCAAGATTGGAAACCCTCTAGCTGATGTAGAGTCAAGCAGGTCTTAGAACGGACGCGGCAGGCCTCGCCTGGTGTCGGCGCCATCGCAACTTGCGTGTATCTGCGCTTGACTCTCCAGCCGCTGCAGGCCTCAGGATCCTGCAACGTGGGAGGAACAACGCATGCCTGAAAACGACAAGAATGACAAAGACGACGAGCTCGGCGGCCTCGATGCGAGCAACGCGGCAGACCGCAAGATTCTGCGGTCCGTGTTGCTGATCAACCTGGCCCAGTCCGCCGCGGGAATCGGCATTGGCCTGTGGGCTGCCTCGACGGCGTTGATGGGCGCCGGGCTGGACAATCTCGCCGACGCGTCGGTCTATGCGGTCAGCCTGTACGCCGTCGGCCGGGCGGCAATGGTCAAGGTGAGGGCGGCGCGCCTATCGGGCTTATTGCTCATCGGCCTGGCCGCGCTGCTGCTGGTGGAGGTCCTGCGCCGCTTCGCTGGCGGAGAGGAACCTGTCGGCTTGGCGATGATGGCCATGGCCGCGGCGAACGCGGCTTTGAACCTGGTGTGCCTCAGACTGCTGCGCCGCCATCGCGGGGAAGATGTGAACTTCAAGGCGTCCGCGATCTTCACCAGCAACGACTCCATCGTCAATGGCGCGGTTGTGCTGTCCGGCGTGCTGGTGATGGGGTTCGGATCGAACATCCCGGACCTGGTGCTGGGCGTCATCGTGGCCGGGATCGCTGCGAACGGCGGCCGGGAAATCCTGCGCGAGGCGTCGCAAACGGCGCGGCGCAACGCCAGCGCATGAGGCCCGCCGTCGCCCCGTGCCTCCCGAAGGTCATGCCGGCTGCAACCGCCGGCCTCTGTATGCATTCAACGCGAAACCCGAAACAGCGATCAGCAGAACAATGATCTGCGCCACCACGGTCTCGGCCGACGGGTACATGCCCAGCAATTCGATCCGCGGCGCCATGATGGGGCTGGCCCCCAGCCAGCCAGCCTCCTGCAGTCCCGCCACGCCTTTGCCCGCCAGGACAACGGCGAGCACAGCGACCAGGATCGAGCTGATGCTGAAGAACTTCCCGATGGGCATCCGGGCGCTTGTGCGCAGCATCACCCAGGCAAGGATCGCCAGCAGGCCCATGCCCAAGCCGAACCCACCCAGCAGGGCATTGCCGTTGCCGTCTGCCGACAGCGCGGAGTAGAAGAGCACGGTTTCGAATACCTCGCGGTAAACCGCGATGAACGACAGGCCAAACAGGGCCCAAGCCGAGCGCTTTGACATGGCCGAGGAGAGCTTTTCCTTGAGGTAGGCCTGCCAGCGGCCGGCGGCGCTCTTCTGATGCATCCACAAGCCCACGCTCAGCAGAACGAGCGCGGCAAAGAGGGACGAAAGTCCTTCGGTCACCTCCCGGCTTGCCCCGCTGATGTTCACGAAATAGGTTGCCACGGCCCAGGTCAGCCCGCCGGCGGCCAGGGCCACGATCCAGCCGCCATGCACGTAGCGCAGGACGTCTGGGCGATTGGCTTTCTTCAGGAAAGCCACCATGCCCACAACGATCAGCAGGGCCTCGAGGCCTTCTCTCAGCAAGATGGTCAGCGAGCCCAGGAAGGTGGTGAGCGGGTCCGCCGATTCGCCGCCCAGTTCCTTTTCTACCTCGGCAAAGAGGTAGTCCAGCTTTTGAGCCGCGGCCTCGGCTTGGGCCAGCGTGCCGTTGTTGATGGCCGAGCGATAGGCCAGCATGCCGCTCTCCACCTCGGTCAGGAGTGCCTTGTTGCGCGCACCCAGGGACGGCTCCAGCGGCTCGAAGCCATCAAGATAGGCAGAGAGCGCCAGTCGGGTTGCCGCAGGCTTGTCGCCCTTGCGAATTGCGGCCAGGCTCTCACCCAAGCGCGTGCGGGACAGGGTCAGCGCGCCGGCGTTGCCGGCTGCCGATGCCACCTCGGGTTGGCTGCGCACGTAGGCCGTCAGATCACGGGCCGCGTCGGGTCCGATGCGGCCGGCCGCTGCAGCCTCGGTGACCGTGGTCACCGCGGCCAGGTCGGCAAACTCCTTGCGGGCAGCGGCATCATGTTTCCACAGCTGCTCACCTCGTTCGCGCATGCCGGCGTCATGGGAAAGCGTGCCGGCAAAGAACGCAAGTGCCCATCGGTCCTCATCGGGAAGCGCAGCAAAATTCGGCATCGCCGTGCCGGTAACGCCCTGGGAGACGACTTGATAGAGCGCCATGAGGCTTCGCGAGCGAGCACGTTCCCGGTCTGTGAAGGCGATCGGCGGTGGCTCCAGTTTGGCTGCGAGTGGTCCGTCGCCTGCGCCCGCGGTGCCGTGACAGGATGCGCACTGGGCTTGGAAGAGCGCCGCGCCTCGCTTGAGGTCAGGCAGGGCCTTCGGTGCCACGGGAATGGGATAGGCGGCCACCAGCAGCGCCTCCGCTTCATGCGCCAGGCGTGCCACCTCTGCGCCATCTGCCTTGCCGGACACGGCCGCCTGCAGTTTGGTGGCAGCAGTGACTACCGCGTCCTTGGAGGCATGCGCAGGAAGGCTGCGCGCCTGGGTCACCGCATTGGCGGTGAAATCGCGCATTTCCGCATATTCCGATTCCCTGACGATGGCGCCCTTGTCGACCGCACCACCGTAGTCCACGGCAACATAGTCCAGGAGCTGCCATAGCTGACGCGGTCCTTCGTCGGCTCCAGCAGGAGGGTTCTGCGCGGCGGCAGAGCCCATGAAACACAGCCCAACCCACAGAATCAATAGCAAGCGCTTCATTCTTCAATCAGCCTCAAATAAGAACGACTACCATTTTCGTTCATTCGGCCGTGCTTTAGGCCAGCCTGCTGGGAGTGCCTACCTTTTTCACGCTTTGGAGTGAATACCAGGTGGCTGGCCACCGGCGTGGGCCCCAAATGGCTGGAGGTTTCGGCTTCTACTGAGGGGATCGCGGCTGGGCGGCCGCCTGCCGCGATTGCCGCGTCAAGCGCGCTCTTCGCAAACCCAGCGTCCCTGGGCGGCGGCGGGGGATCGACCTCAGGACGACCTTCTGGGTGAAGGGCGATGCATCCAGAGCGTTGATGGATGAGGAAGGACTTGAAGGCGATCTCTGGCCTAGGTGAACGTCTCGAGCAGGCGGCACAGTCACTGATGCGCCGGAGGTAGCCTAGCTCGCAGGCCTCGGGCCGAACATAAATGATCGCCATGCCGGCGAGGCTCACCCCGACGCCGATTCAGTCGGTCGTCGTCGGCCGAATGCTGCCCACCGACGAGACCATCGATGCAGTGCGACGGCACGTCTTGGCGCTGGAGGTCCCGTCAAGCGCTGGTTGCTTTGGCGCCGCGCACGAACGCTTGCAACGCTAGCCCGGCCAGAGCGAGAAGACAAAAGACAGCGCCAGCCCCAAACGTGGTCGAGGCCCCGAACCGATCCCAGAGCAATCCCGCCAATACGCTGGCGACAAGCATGGCCGCGCCGCTCACCAGGTTGAAGAAACCGTAGGCCGTGCCTCGCAGGTCAGCGGGTGCGGTATCCGCCACCATGGTGGCCAGCAGACCCTGTGTGATGCCCATGTGCATTCCCCACAGGGCAACGCCGGCCAGCACGACGGCCCAGTGGTCGCTGATTGCCAGGACGAGGTCGGCGGCAATCAGCACGCCAAGGCCAAATGCCAGCAGTTTGGTGTGGCTCATGCGATCGGAAAGTTTGCCAAAAGGGTAGGCCGACATCGCATAGATCAGGTTCATCGCCACCATCACGAGCGGCACCAGCGCGACCGCGATGCCGCTTTGCTGCGCGCGCAGTACCAGGAACGCCTCGCTGAACCGCGCCAGGGTGAACGCTGCACCGATGCCGACCACCCACCAATACGGCCCGCCAAGGCGTCTCAGGTTCTCCCGGCGGATCGGATTGATGCGCTTCGCGGCCGGCGAATGTTTTGGCTCGCGAAGGCCGAACATGAGAAGCGCAACCGCCAGGAAGCCCGGGATCGTTGCGACCCAGAATACGGCTCGAAAATCGTTGGCCCATAGCAGCATCAAGCCCACTGCCAGCAGCGGGCCGAGGAAGGCCCCGATGGTGTCGATCGACTGGCGCAACCCGAACGCTGCACCGCGAAGATGGGGTGGCGCGATGTCGGCAACCAGCGCATCACGTGGGGCACCACGCACGCCCTTGCCGACCCGATCCAGCAGTCGGGCTGTCAGCACCACACCGATGCTCGGGGCCAGCGCGAACAGCGGCTTCGACAACGCGCCCAAGCCGTAGCCCAGCACGGCGAGTCCTTTGCGTTTGCCCAGATAGTCGCTCAGCGTCCCAGAAAAAACCTTGACGATCAGCGCCGTGGACTCGGCCAGCCCTTCGATCAGACCGACCGCCAAGGCGCTCGCTCCCAGGGTCGAGACCATGAACAGTGGCAGCAGGCTGTGGATCATTTCCGAAGAGATGTCCATCAGCATGCTGACAAAGCCGAGCACCCAGATGCCAGCTGGAATTTGGCCTAGCGTAGTGCTGCTGCTTTTGGTGCTCATCGCGGTCTCACCTCATCGCTAGTCTGCAATCAGTGCGTGGAGGATCGGGCAGCGTCCCCGTACCGCTCCCGTGTCGCACTCGCGCAGGAGCGACGTCAAGGCCTTGCGCATCGCCTTCAGGTCGGCGAGCTTGGTCTCGATGACCTGCAGCTTGTGCGCGGCAAGCTCGCGTGTTTCGGCACAGGCATGCGTCTCATCGAGGTCCAGCAGGCTTCCGATCTCTTCCAGAGTAAAGCCCAGCACCTGCGCCCGCTTGATGAACCTCACACGCCTGACGTTATCGACGACGTAGCGCCGGTGCCCATGGGTCGGCTTGTCCGGCTCAGTCATCAATCCACGCCGCTGGTAGTAGCGGATTGTTTCCACGTTCACGCCGGCCTGGTCGGCCAGTCGCCCTATCGTCAGCTCAGCCATCACGCGCTCCTCTTGACTCCGTACCATGGTACGGACTCTAGACTACCGATTGTCGAACAAATTCACTCTGCGTGATGTCAACACTCAACGTCAAAGGCTCGCTCTTTGCCGGCGCACTGGCCGCGATCGGTGCTTCGGTCTGCTGCGTGGGGCCGCTCGTGCTGCTGATGCTCGGCATCGGCGGTGCCTGGGTTGCCAATCTCACGGCATTGGAGCCGCTGCGGCCCTGGCTCATCGGTGCAACGGTGTTGTTTCTTGGTCTGGCATTCCGCCGCCTGTATCTGCTGCCGCAGGTCTGCGAGCCAGGCGCACCGTGTGCCGAACCGATGGTGCTCAGGCGTCAACGATGGATCTTCTGGGCCGTCGCGCTTGTGCTGCTCGCGTTGCTGTCGGTGCCCTGGTTGGTACCGCTCTTCCTCTGAAGGGACTCCTATGCGCAAATCGCTCATCACCTTGACGATCGGGTTGGCGCCGCTTGCGGCACTCGCGACCACGCCGCGAACTACGGTCCTCGACGTTCAGAACATGACCTGCAACCTGTGCCCCGTCACCGTCAGGAAGTCACTGGAGAACGTGCCTGGCGTGAGCAAGGCGCGGATCGATTTCGAGAGGAAGACGGCCACGGTCTCGTTCGACGCAGACAAGGCCACCGTCCCGGCGTTGGTCAAGGCCGCCACCGAAGCAGGCTATCCCTCGACGGTGCGCAAGTGACGGCCACGACCGCGCCCATACTGGACTCTGTCCTGACATGCCCCCGGTGCGGCCACGTCAGCCGTGAGCGCATGCCTACCGATGCTTGCCAGTTCTTCTACGAATGCAAGCAGTGCAAGGTGGTGCTGAGTCCCAAGGCTGGGGACTGCTGCGTGTTCTGTTCGTATGGCTCGGTCAAGTGCCCGCCAATCCAGGCACAAGGAGCGTGTCAATGTTGCGGCGGTTGAGAAGGAGCAGCACTGCGCCTTTGCGGATCGCGGCGAGCAGGGTTTCGCCATTCATCGGCTCAAGCTGACTCTGCCTGTGAAGCAGCGGTCGAACAAGCGCATCTGTGCGTGGGCCAGCCCGATGCTGGGCGAGGATGCGGAGTGAGAAATCGCACCGCGGCAAAAACTCACCCGACCGGATTTGACACGCATTGGCGAGTTAATCTAAACTTCGTACCCAACAACGGACTTTGAGTTTTTCCTTCGCTTGATCGTCTGCGCCTCTTTTGCACTTCGCCATGCCTACCCACGCATTCACCATACGCAAACTCGCCGACACGGCAGGCGTGGGCGTGGAGGCTGTGCGCTACTACCAGCGCAGTGGATTGCTGGCAGCACCGAATCGCGTGGACGGTGGTTTTCGGCAGTACTCGAGTGACGATGTCCGCCGTCTGCGCTTCATCAAGCGTTCCCAGGCCTTGGGGTACTCGTTGGAAGACATCGCGCAGTTGCTGTCGTTGAGCACCACACGTGATCAGCTGCGTGTTCAGGAGATCACACGCCAACGAGTCGCGGAGATTCGGGAGCGCATGGCCGATCTGGAATCGATGGCCTCGGCGCTGGAGGATCTCGCCGACTGTTGTGCTCGGGCCCCCAAGGGCTCGGCATGTCCAATCATCGCAGCACTGGCTGGGGGACAAGATGCGGATCTGACCTCGGTCGATGCTGGCGTGGTTGCGCGGGGAAACACCTCCCGTCGACGTTCGCCAGTGCATGCGGGAACAGAAACACAGCGCCGCGCCGGCGGGGTGGCCGCATGACAATGACGCGTGCGTTCAGGCGATTCGTTTGCCGGCTGATGCTCGGCGTGCTGGTCTTTGGCCAGATGGCCATCGCTGCCTATGCCTGCCCCGCACTGTCGGGCGCGCCGCAGTCTCTCCCGACGATGCCCATGAACGGGTCGGTCGCAACGATGCCTGATGACGAGGCAGGTGCTTCGATGGCCGTGTCGCCCGACACGTCCGCGATGTCAGACATGGCCGCCATGACGGGCTGCGACCAGATCGACGACAGCGCCGCCAACCTGTGCGCCGAGCACTGTCGTTTCGGCCAGCAAAGTGCCGACCATGCATCGGCCCCGACCGTACCCGCGGCGCTGCTGACGACCCTCTACACCCTCCCTGTGCAGCCCGAGCCTCTCGGGCATGGTTGGCCTTCGGCCGACTGGAAATTCAAGCGCGTCGCGGCCTCTCCACCGCACGCCATCCTGCACTGCTGTTTTCGCATTTGATCTCCTGACGCTGGTGCGGCCGGCCTGAGCCGGCTTGCACCAGACCTATCGGTCGCGCTTGCGCGTGCCCGCGAGCTTCCGCTCGCACCCGCACAAGCTCCGTTCGACCTGATTGCGTTCGTCAACCGGAGATCTCATGTTCATCGACTCTTTTTCTTTCCGCACGCCCGGCGGTGCTGTGCCATGGCGCAGGCTCGCCGTCGGCATCGCGGCGGCGCTTGCCATGGGCGCCGGTGCAGTCCATGCCGCCGACACCCTGACGCTTGACCAGGCGCTGCGCATGGCGCAGAACCGTTCTCGCGCGCTCGTAGCCCAGGATGCGACGGCTTCGGCCGCACGGGACATGGCGGTCGCCGCCGGACAGCGACCCGACCCCACCCTCAAGCTCGGTATCAACAACCTGCCTGTCAACGGGGCCGATCGATTCAGCCTGACGCGCGACTTCATGACCATGCGCTCGGTCGGCGTGATGCAGGAGTTCACGCGCGACGACAAGCTCAAGGCCCGCGCCGGGCGCTTCGAGCGCGAGGCCGAAGTTGCCGAGGCTGGGCGCAGCCTTGCGCTTGCCAACCTGCAGCGCGACACCGCCATGGCCTGGCTGGACCGTCTTTACCAAGAGCGTGTGCGCGACGTGCTGGTGTCCCAGCGCGACGAAGCGCGCCTGCAGATCGACGCCGCCGCTGCTGCCTACCGGGGCGGGCGGGGCACGCAAGCCGACGTGTTCGCTGCCCGATCGGCGGTTGCCCAGATCGACGACCGTATCGAGCAGGCCGAGCGTCAGGTCGCCACGGCCCGCACGCAACTGGCGCGCTGGATCGGTTCCGCCGCGAGTGATTCCCTTGGCCCGGCGCCAGCGTTGGATGCGGTTCGCTTGAGTCCGCAGGATCTGGAGACCCAGCTCGCCCATCACCCTGAAATCGCGGTGATGCAAAAGCAGGAAGAGGTCGCACAGGCCGAAGCGGACCTCGCGCGAGCCAACAAGAAAACCGATGTGAGCGTCGAGCTGATGTACAGCCAACGCGGGTCGGCCTACTCGAACATGGTCTCGCTCAATGTTTCGATCCCGCTGCAGTGGGACCAGAAGAACCGCCAGGACCGCGAGCTGTCGGCCAAGCTGGCCGGCGTCGAGCAGAAGCGCGCCGAACGCGAAGAGGCCACACGCGCACACGTGGCCGAAGCACTGGCGATGCTGCAGGAATGGCGCAGCGACCGCGAGCGCCTGACCCGCTACGACAACTCGCTGCTGCCACTGGCCACCGAGCGCACGCGCGCCACGATCGCCGCCTATCGCGGCAACGCGGGCACCCTGACGGCGGTGCTGGAAGCACGCCGCGCGGAGATTGACACACGCGTCGAGCGCCTGCGCCTGGAAATGGGCGCGGCGCGCCTGTGGGCACAACTGAACTACCTGGTACCGGTCGGCCACGACACGGCCGCACCCCAGCCGTGACCACCACCGAGAGACCTCCCATGAAAACCAAAAACCTCGTGATGGCCCTCGTCACTGCCGGCGTGCTGGGTGCCGCCGGCTACGGCCTCTACACCTTGGGCATGCGCCACGGCGCCAGCATGCCGGCCATGCCTTCGAACTCCAGTGGAATGACATCGCCGCAAGCTGCGACTCCCGCTGTTGCCGCGCCCGCCAACGAGTCGGGCGAGGACGCCACTCGGCGGCATATCGCAGCCGGCCTCAAGGCCGGCGATGTCGATCCCGCCAATGGCAAGAAGATCCTGTACTACAACGACCCCATGGCGCCGGCGAACAAGTTCGACAAGCCAGGCAAGTCACCCTTCATGGACATGATGATGTCGCCGGTCTACGTCGACGGCGATGCGGACCGGGGCAACGTCACCGTCAGCTCGCGCGTTCAGCAGAACCTGGGCGTACGCACCGCCGAAGTGACCGAAGGCACGCTGTCTCCGCAGGTGTCGGCGGTGGGCAGCATCGCCTTCAACGAGCGTGACCAGGCGATCGTGCAGGCGCGCGCCACCGGGTACATCGAGCACCTGTACGTGCGCGCCACGCTGGATCCGGTCGCCCAGGGGCAACCTTTGGTCAGCCTCTATGTCCCGGACTGGATCGCTGCCCAAGAAGAATTCCTGTCGGTGCGACGCATGAAAGGCACAGACCTGGGTGGACTCGTTGACGGCGCACGCCAGCGCATGCGCCAGGTCGGCATGGATGACGGCCAGATCGCGCTGGTCGAGCGCAGCGGCAAGACCCAGCCGCGCATCACCCTGACCGCGCCTCTGGGCGGGGTCGTCGTCGAGCTGTTGGCGCGCGAAGGCATGACGGTGATGCCGGGCGCCACGCTGTTCCGAATCAATGGCTTGTCCACCGTGTGGGCCAACGCCGAGGTGCCTGAGAGCCAAGCCGCGCTGCTGCGCCCGGGCGCCAAGGTTCAGGCCAGAAGCCCGGCTGCGCCCGGCAGCACCTTCGACGGCAAGGTGCAGGCGATCCTGCCCGAGGTGAATCCGAGCACGCGCACGCTGAAGGCACGCCTGGAGCTCGCCAATCCAGGCAGTCGGCTGGTGCCGGGGATGTTCGTGACCATGAACTTCGTGGACATGCGTGCCGACAAGACGCTGCTCGTGCCCACCGAGGCTGTGATCCAGACCGGCAAACGCACGGTCGTGATCGTGGCAGAAGACAACGGGCGCTTCCGTCCGGTGGATGTCGAGGCGGGCCTCGAGAGCGGCGGCCAGACCGAGATCAAGCGCGGCCTCTCGGCTGGCAAGCGCGTCGTCGTGTCGTCGCAGTTCCTGATCGACTCGGAGGCCAGCCTCAAGGGCGTCGAGGCCCGCTTGAACAGTGAGCCGACCGCAGGTGCCGCACCTGTTCCTGCGGCTTCGGCCGCGGCCCCGATGACCGCCAGCGCGCCACGGCATGTCGGTGAAGCCAAGGTCGTCGGTGTCGGCAAGGACGCGTTGACCCTGTCGCACGGCGCCATTCCCACGCTGAAGTGGGGCCCGATGACGATGGACTTCAAGCTGCCGCCCGACGGTGCGGCGCGCAACGTTCAGGTCGGGGATCGCGTGAGCTTCGAGTTCTTCATGGGCGCGGACGATCTGCCGCAGCTCACTCGCGTCACGCCGATGACAGCCGAGGCCAAGGCGGCAGCACCCGCAACCACGTCGGGAAGCAAGCCATGATCGCCAAGCTGATCCGCTGGTCCATCGCCAACCGCTTCCTCGTGCTGCTGGCCACCTTGATGCTCAGCGCCTGGGGCGTCTACTCGGTGTTGCGAACGCCGCTGGATGCGCTGCCCGACCTGTCGGACGTGCAGGTCATCATCCGTACCACCTATCCGGGCCAGGCGCCGCGCATCGTCGAGAACCAGGTCACGTATCCGTTGACGACGACGATGCTCTCGGTGCCCGGCGCAAAGGCGGTGCGCGGCTACTCGTTCTTCGGCGACTCCTTTGTCTATGTGCTGTTTGAAGACGGTACCGACCAGTACTGGGCACGCTCCCGGGTGCTCGAATACCTGAACCAGGTGCAGTCGCGGCTGCCGGCTCAGGCCAAGGCCTCGCTCGGTCCAGACGCTTCCGGCGTGGGCTGGATCTACGAGTACGCGCTGGTCGACCGCAGCGGCAAGATGGACATTTCGCAACTGCGCGCGCTGCAGGACTGGTTCCTCAAGTACGAGCTCAAGACCGTGCCTGACGTGGCCGAAGTCGCGTCGGTGGGCGGCATGGTGCGCCAGTACCAGATCGTGCTCGATCCGGACAAGCTCGCGGCCTACGGCATCCCGCACACCAAGGTCGTGGAGGCGATCCAGCGCGCGAACCAGGAGACCGGCGGTTCGGTGCTCGAGCTCGGAGAAGCCGAGTACATGGTGCGCGCCTCGGGCTACCTGCAGAACCTCGACGACTTTCGCAAGGTGCCGCTCATGACCACCGCCGCCGGCGTGTCGGTGCGCCTGGGCGACGTGGCCCGGGTGCAGATCGGTCCGGAAATGCGGCGCGGCATCGGCGAGCTCAACGGCGAAGGCGAGGCCGTCGGCGGCGTGATCGTGATGCGCTCGGGGAAGAACGCGCTGCAGACCATTGCTGCCGTCAAGGACAAGCTCAAGGGTCTGAAATCCAGCCTGCCGCGAGGCGTGGAGATCGTGCCGGTGTACGAGCGCTCCGGGCTGATTGAACGGGCCGTCGAGAATCTCACGCACAAGCTGATTGAGGAATTCGTCGTCGTTGCGGTGGTCTGCTTCATCTTCCTGTTCCACCTGCGCTCGGCGCTGGTCGCGATCATCTCTTTGCCTCTGGGCATCCTGGCGGCGTTCATCGTGATGCACTACCAGGGCGTCAATGCCAACATCATGTCGCTTGGGGGCATAGCGATCGCCATCGGCGCGATGGTCGACGCGGCAGTGGTGATGATCGAGAACGCCCACAAGCATCTGGAGCAATGGAGCCATGAGCATCCTGGCCAGGCGCTCGAAGGAGCCGCCCGGTGGCGCGTCATCGGTGACTCGGCAGCCGAGGTGGGGCCGGCGCTGTTTTTCTCGTTGCTGATCATCACGCTGTCCTTCGTGCCTGTGTTCACGCTGGAGGCGCAGGAAGGACGGCTGTTCTCCCCGCTGGCGTTCACCAAGACCTACGCCATGGCGGCCGCGGCGGGCCTGTCGGTGACCTTGATCCCGGTGCTCATGGGCTACCTGATCCGTGGCCGCATCCCCGACGAGAAAAGCAATCCGCTCAATCGTCTGCTGATCGCGGTCTACCGGCCGCTGCTCGACGTGGTGCTCCGTGCCCCGAAGCTCACGCTCGTGGTGGCGGTCGTGGTGCTGGCCACCAGCCTGTGGCCGCTGCAGCACATCGGCGGCGAGTTCATGCCGCGGCTGGATGAAGGCGACCTGCTGTACATGCCTTCGGCACTGCCTGGACTATCGGCAGGGAAAGCGGGGGAACTGCTCCAGCAGACCGATCGCCTGATCAAGACGGTGCCGGAGGTCGCGAGCGTGTACGGCAAGGCGGGTCGCGCGGAGAGCGCAACCGACCCCGCGCCGCTGGAGATGTTCGAGACGACGATCCAGTTCAAGCCGCGCGATCAGTGGCGCGCTGGCATGACGACCGACAAACTGGTCGAGGAACTCGACCGCATCGTCAAGGTGCCGGGCTTGTCCAACATCTGGGTGCCGCCGATCCGAAATCGCATCGACATGCTGGCCACGGGCATCAAGAGCCCGGTGGGTGTCAAGGTGGCGGGCACGGACCTGGCGACCATCGATCGCATCACCGGAGAGATCGAGCGCACGCTCAAGGACGTGCCCGGCGTCAGCAGCGCCTTGGCCGAGCGGCTCACGGGTGGGCGCTATGTGGACGTGAACATCCGGCGTGACGACGCGGCGCGCTACGGGTTGAACATCGCCGACGTGCAGTCGGTGATTTCATCCGCCGTGGGCGGCGAGAACATCGGCGAGACAGTGGAAGGCTTGCAGCGCTTCCCGATCAACCTGAGGTACCCGCGCGAGATGCGCGATTCACTGGAGAAACTGCGCACGCTGCCTGTGGTGACCGAGCGAGGCCAGCGCCTGGTGCTCTCCGATGTGGCCGACATCCAGGTTGCCGATGGGCCACCGATGCTGCGCAGCGAGAACGCGCGGCTGTCGGGCTGGGTGTACGTCGACATCCGGGATCGGGACCTTCGCTCCGCTGTGCAGGACATGCAGCAGGCCGTTGCCAAGCAGGTGAAGCTGCCGCCGGGCTACTCGATCTCCTGGTCAGGACAGTTCGAGTTCCTGGAGCGGGCCACCGCCAAGCTCAAGGTGGTGGTGCCTTTCACGCTGCTCATTATCTTCGTGCTGCTGTACCTGACGTTCGGCGCATTTGGTGAGGCGCTCCTGATCATGGCGGCGCTCCCGTTCGCGTTGGTGGGCGGCATCTGGCTGCTGTACCTGCTGAGCTACAACCTGTCGATCGCGGGCGCGGTGGGCTTCATCGCGCTGGCCGGCGTGTCTGCCGAATTCGGCGTGATCATGCTGCTCTACCTCAAGAACGCCTGGCATGAGCGTGTCGACCAGGGCAAGACCAGCGAGGTCGATCTGCTGGATGCCATTCGTGAAGGCGCCGTGCTGCGCGTGCGGCCCAAGGCGATGACGGTGGCCGTCATCCTGGCCGGCCTGCTGCCGATCATGTGGGGCACGGGCACCGGCTCCGAAGTGATGCAGCGCATCGCCGCACCGATGGTGGGCGGGATGGTCACCGCGCCGTTGCTCTCGATGTTCGTCATTCCCGCTGCCTACCTGTTGATGCGCCGGCCGCGCGAGCTCAAGGTCTCCCGGTGGGCGTTCTGGAGGAGTCGTCGTGCGCCCAATTGAACACTCCAACGGCTGGCGCGCGTGGGGTGCGGTGGTGCTTTGCCTGTGCCTGTCACTGCTGCTCGGGACGGCGGCACGCGCGGCCGTTTCCGTCCAGGAGATTCAGCACGCCGGTCCGGTGATGACCGCATCGACGGCCTCGCGCCCGATGCCCACCAGCGCCGAGGATTGTCAGACCTGCGCGGCTTGTGCCATCGCCCCGGCGCCGGCGGCCCATTCATTCACCGGCGAGGGTGAATCGCGAGAACAGGCTCCGTTGGCTTGGCTCGCGCACGCGACGGCGGCGCCGGCGCCAACCTGGTTTTTTGATGCCGGAGACGGGCGACTGCGATGGCCTGTGCGCATCGCGTTCTGCCGGTGGCTGGATTGATCCGATGAGGTTCCTCTCGAACTGTCAGATCAGACCAACCTTAGGAGAACATCATGAAGAAACTGCTCATTTCCCTTGCCACCACCTTGACGCTGGGCGCTGCATGGCCCGCATTTGCCGGCCCCGACTTCCAGGTCATCGAGAAAGCACGCGCGGACCGGCAAGCGGCCGTGGCGGCGCAAGCGACCACCACCAGAGTCGACAGCGCCACCGGCCAGCGGGTGAACTGCCCGCCCGAACCCCTGGTGCTGCCGCTGGACCACGGCCCGCGTGCTCAAACGACCCCCGGAGAAAACCGAATGCGCAGGGCGCGCTACGAGGCCCAGGTGAAGGCATGCACGAACCCTGCGCTGTGAATGCCTGTCCGTACATCAGCGCATGACTTTCAGAGGCGGTCATCGCAGGTGATCGCTTTCAACCCGGGGCCTGTCAGAAGGCAGGCCCATTTTTAAGCTCAGAAAAGGAAACTCATCATGAAACTCGTCTCAACCGCAATGCTGATCGCTGCCTTGTCTTTCTCCGCCGCCACGTTCGCCCAGTCCGGCGACATGGGCGGCATGAAGATGGGGGACAAGGGCACGCAGAACTGCATGGATATGAAGGGAATGAAGGGCATGGACATGAAGGACATGGATGCCAAGAAGTGCCAGGACATGATGAAAGGCATGGACACCAAAGGCACCGCCAAGTCCACGGCCCATGAGGCCGATGCAGTGGTGAAGGAATTCGATGCGACCCAGGGCAAGGTGACCCTTGCGCATGGCCCCGTCAAGAGCCTGGGGTGGCCCGCGATGACCATGGCGTTTGGCGTCAAGGACAAGGCGCTGTTCGACAAGCTCGCCGTGGGCGCGAAAGTCCATGTCGGGTTCAAGAAAGAGGGTGACGGCTACGTCGTGACCTCGGTCAAATAGAGCGCCGAAGACATCGATGTGAATCCGCGACTACGGCAAGCTGGCGATCGCGAGTGCTTGCTGTAGCCGCGCTCCAAAAGGTTCCTCCAGGTGCCCGTGCGGTCGCCATCGTTCTTCATGTTCACGCTCGTTGCCAAGCGCGGGCTGGCAGTTGATTGCGATGAGCGAGCTGCAAGAGCCTGTCCCGCATTCTGTGTGCAAGGTTGAGCGACGAGTACATCGCTCAACCGGGGTGCCCCCCAGCGGCCTGGCAGGGGCCTGAAGGCACAAAAAAAAGTCAAGTCGATCAGTCGGCCTCCTCCTGCACAGAAATTCGGCACCTCCGGGCCGGATGGGCCGTACGTCGAGAACTCAATCGAAGTGAAACGGGCCGCTGCGATTACTCGGCTCACTTTCACTGAGAAATCGCTTGACTACATCTGATCGAGCACGACTTCATGCCGAAGGCAAGAGAGGGAAGTGTTTCGTTCGCCATGCAGTTGCCGTACAAGTCAACGTAAGGCGTGGACATGACTTCTTCGGAAGATGGCGAACGACATCGATGAGCGGCCAGTCCCAGCTGCGAAGCACGGCGTTGATCTTGTCCAGGTGCGCGAGCGTCTCGGGCTTTTCTCCACCGGTGTCGGCGAAGGTGATCAGATGGGGCTTGATGCCCGCTTCATGCAGAGCGACCAGCATCGCCGTGGAGTCCACACCGGCGCCGAACGACAGCGCGATGGGCTTGCCAGCGAGCGCTTGAATCAGCGCAGCCTTCTGGACGGCGGTGAGGATGTGCCCAGTTCGCGAACCGGTCTCCGGTGTGATCGGAATG
This sequence comes from Variovorax durovernensis, assembly GCF_977011995.1. NCBI lineage: Bacteria > Pseudomonadati > Pseudomonadota > Betaproteobacteria > Burkholderiales > Comamonadaceae > Variovorax > Variovorax durovernensis. The sequence continues at coordinate 2,454,065 of NZ_CDRNCW010000001.1, forward strand.
ACCTTGGCGGTACGCGAAGGGTCGGCACGCAGGTGATTTGGACTGAATGCGATTGCGCCTTTGGACATGAATCCAAAGTACGGCAGGGCGGGGGCGCCGCAAATGACTCGGGGCTGTTGTGACGATTCCCCAGGGCGTCGGACTGGCGGCACGGGACCGACTCGTTCCCATACGCCGTGCTGTCCACCGCGCCGCTCTCGATCGTCAAAAGCCCGCCCTCTTTAGAAGGGGCAGCCAGGAGCCGCAACCTGTGCGCTACCCGCGAGGGGCTGTCGTCTCGGATGGCTCCTCTGAATCTTCCAGTACTTCAACGTGGTCGATCGGTAGGCACTTCAACTGTTCGTCCGAATGGCTTGAGTATTCAGAGGGGAAAAGCTCAACAAGCGGTCTCTGCACGACCTCCAGCTTGTTGTCGGCGTTCGCCACGAGATACTGCAACGCGGAGAAGGCTTCCGCGAAGCTCCCGAAGACCCGGCCGCCCACTATTCCGCCTGAGCAGAACACTGCCCATCCCTGAACGACGGGCTTGCCCGTGTCGGCATCGAAACTGAAGACAGGACCGACGTAGTACCCAAGACTCATGGTTGCACCGGGACATTAAATGAGGACATTGTCGGATGCGAGCACAGAAGCGCGGAATTTTTTCGATCCCGCGCTTTTGTTGTATCTGCGTCTGGCCGTTCCGGTTTGCGGACCAGTGCTGCGCCTGCAGCGGAAGCCCAAAGAAGAGGCAGGCGCATCACTCTCGATCGGTTTCCCGTTTCCACTTGCGCCATATGACGAACCCGTCAGTCCAGATTGCGGCTGCGAACAAGAGCAACAAGATCGCGGCGGCATCGCTGACAGCTTCCGCCCAACGCGTTTTGCCGGTGATGAGATCCGGCCGGATGGCACATGTCGTCAGAAACCATGTCGTTATCGCGAGCATGAGGCCTCGTTTGAATGGATGCGGCTGCAGACGCCTGTCTCCCCAGTGCTGGATGAATCGAGTGATCTTGGAATCGGCGCCTGCAAGGAACATGATGTACAGGCCTGCGGCAAACGTGATTGCTACCAGCAGATAGCGAAGAGTTGGGGACATGCGGTTCTCGTGGGGGAATCTTGATCGCAGGCTTGCTCGGGTTGACGCGCGAGTGGTCGCGGCTCGCTGCGCGTCGGGTGACGATGTCTTTGGACCGGCCAGGGGCTCGCGGATTGCTAGCGAGATGCCACAGGGGTGGGCAAGGGCTGCATGCCCCCGCCAGCGCGCAGCGTGAAACCATTTCGAAGCTCCAACTCCGTGGCTTCGAACGTCTTCCAGCGCGGCAGCAGGAAGGCGGTGACCCGCGAGGCATCGAATCCCCCGGGCAGGCTCTCCGAGCGAAGACGCTCTGCGGCGGAGTTGTTCATCGCGATCTCGCTGGCAAGGTAGCGCAGGAACGTCGAGGTGTCGTGGTGCCTCGCGTTCTGATGCCGCCAGGACTGGAATCGCGAGATGTCGTGGGGCTCGATGCGGCCGGCTCCCAGCAACGCCAGGATGGCGAACCCGTCGGCATACCGCTCGGTCGAGAGCTCTCGTTCGGCGGCCAGCACCGGAGCCTCCGAGAAGATGTCCGAATCACGTCCGGCGCGGATGAGGGCTTCGGCCCCGGCGCCAAGCATTCCGCCGGCGACGCGTTCTCGCGATACCCGACCGGTTCGGACAAGGTCGGCGACCGCAGCAATGGTTTCGTTTGCTTGCGCGCAGTGAGCCATTTCGTGAAGGAGCGCGAAATCCCTTGCCACCTGAAACGACAGGCCGGTTGCGCGCGCAACGTCCAGAATTGCGGCCGCATACCTGTCGCTGACGAAGATCACGCAGCCGACCTGGTTTGGCGCGACGCCGGCATACGTCCACGCGGCTGGCGCGGTACCGCGAACCGACTGCATGGTCAGAACCGCTTCTGCGTGCGGCAAACCGCCGTTGAGGGGGGCGAGGACCCGCTGGGCATTGAGGAAGCCACGAACAATCGCCCCCAGCTGAGAGGGGGCGACGTCTGCGTCGACCTGAAGGACGTAGACGGTGGGGCTGATGGTGGCAGCGGTCGCCGCGATCTGCTCGAGGCCGAGCGCGCGCAGATCGACCTGCATGTTCTCCGGCCTCGCCGTATCGGATGGCGGCAATGCCGGTGTCGTCTGTGCCGTGGCCACGGTCAGCACGAATGCGGAAAGTGCGGACAAGCCCCATGCCTCCCAGCGCGAGCGGGCTCTGCACCGCGTCCTCGTCGGGGTGCGCCGAATCTCCACCTTGGTCACTGGGGGGCTCCCACCGCCGCCTCGATGGCTGGGCGAAGCATCTGCGTGGCCAGGCCAAGGGCATGTTCGAAACCCTTGCGGATCAGCGCGACCTGTTGGTCGGAATAGCCGACAAAATCTGATGGGTTCCAAGGGATCTCGGTGACCCCGCCTGCGCTGAAAAGAAGCCGGTTCGACGCGGCGAACAGACGGGCGTTGGCCGCTTGTTGTCGGGCACCGGCTGCAGCGTAGGTGTTGATGGGGCAGACGATCGCAATGGGGCTGCTGCCGCCTTCCATTTCGATGACGATCTCGCTGTCGTTGCTGCGAGCCGTGTGCCGGCGGTTGACCACAAAGGGGCCGGGTGTGAAGGCGACTTCGAGTTCCATTTCGAACCTTCCCGCGTGGAAGTTGTTAGATGGAATAGCGTCGCATCCGTTCTCTTGTGCGCAAACGCGAAACGGGCCCAAAGGCCCGCTTCAATCGAGATGCAGATGTTCGGGGTGCCGGGATCGCAAGGGGTCAGCTATGAGTCGCTGCTCCAATCGCTGCCGCCATCAGTCCCGCTGGCTCCGCCGCCCCAGGAACTGGAATCTTTGATTCCGAAGTCTGTGCCGCCCATGGCCTGACTGGCGTCGGATGCGGCGGCGGGCCAAAGGCCGCGCCCGATCCACGTGTTGCCTTCGTCCGAAGCGGATTGATCCTCATGGGCCGGGCGTTCGCGTGTCATTCGGCGCCATGCTTCTTCGGCGACAACAGCGCCAATCCCCATCACGGCGCCGGTAGCCAGCGCGGAGCCGAGGCCGATGCTGTGGGGCGCCGCGGGAGCGACGGGGGGCACTGTGCTGCGGCCTGCCCCGAAGGCCCCCTGCCAGGCCGCGGAAGACGGAGTTGGCCGAGGAGCGGGCGGGGCTGCTGGCGACGCGATAGACCGACGGACCAGGAGGCCGATGGCGCAGACGCCGAGCAGGATGAGCAGCATCCGCGGCCCTTGGAGAGCGCGCATGAACGGGTTCGCGGCAGCCACACCAGTGATGGGCTGGGTGGCCGGCGATGCGGCCACCGGTTCAAGCGACCGCATCAGTTGCTCGATCGCCTCGGGTTTGGCGAAGGGAAGACCCGGTGCAAGTTCCTTGGCCGTGGCCAGTTCGCTTTTTGCCGCAGCGAGGTTGCCTTCACGGACCAGCAACTCCGCGTGGACGAAATGCGCCTTCGCGCTGCCTGGGTGAGCCGCAAGGACTGTCGCCATCAACGCGTTGGCCTGTGCGAGCTCGCCGCTGTTCGCCGCCTCGTAGATCTGGTGGATGGTTGGCTCGCTCGATGCGGGGGTACGGGTGGCTTGTGCACTCGACGCGGTCTGGGCGAACGAAGATGCGCTCAGCACCAAGGTCACCGCCAGAGCGGCAGAACGTTTTCCGAGCATGGTCTTTCCTTTCGAGGCAGTGAACAGGGTGTTCGGATCCCGTTGACGGCGAAGCCAGAGGGGCTGAGCTCGCCGGCTCGGCGAGCGCAGGCTGTTCATGCCAGAGTCAGACCTTTTCACCGGCCATGCCGGACTTGCGCATCCGGCCAGAAGCGGGACTGGGCCAGCCGAGGCTCCTTTCGCAACCGGCCTTGAGCTTCAGGATGGCGTTGTTCTGGGTGAGGGAGGGCTGGCGCTTTCGCATGGCGTCCACGGCGGCTTCCACCGCCCGCGAAAACTCCCGTTCGAACGCCTCGCTCTGGGTCTCGGGGATGTCGGCCATGTACATGCAGAAGTCCGGTTGCTTGTAGAACGCAACGACGGCGGGCAGCTTCGTCAGATCGACCGAAGCCTGTGAGAAGTTGGGAGCCGCGAGCGCGATGGCGAGCGCTGCGGCAAGGGAGGAACTCTTCATACGTTTTCCACTTTGGGGTGAGGGCCGGGCCGACGAATTGTCGAGTCGGTTCGGGCCCCAGGTTGATGTGAATGCGCTGGCTCATCCAATATCCCCGCGTGCGCAGGAAGCGCAAATGCGATTGGCGTGCTGCCGATGCAAGGAATTGCTGGCCCGCGGAGTGAGGGCATGTCTACAGCCCGGCGCTGGCTACACTGAGGCCCATGGCAATGGGACGAACCCAGACCGGCGTGTCATGCAGGGAGAATGTCTCTCCGCCCCATGCGAGCATGAGCGTTCGCCCCATCTCTTCAGCGATTGCGGTCGCCGCATCGGGCGGCACGGCATTGCCGATTCGCTCTCGCCAGGCCTGGTCGCTCTCGCCGTCGAGCTTGAATACGCCAAGGGACTGTGCCGACGAACCTTCGTCGAACCGGATGATCTCCGCCTGCGTGCGCGGATCGGCCGACCAGTGCTCATCAGGATCGTAGAGGGATTGCAGGGCGGCCAGTTCCAGCGTTGTGAATGGCCGATGCCATGTTCCGTCCAGGGCCTGGATGCGACAGACCAATTGCTGATTGGATTTGGGCAGCGCTGCTTCCCAAGGGGTATCGAGGCGAGTAGGGGAGGCGGTGGTATCTCCTGCAGAAGCCGTCAAGCTACCCTTGCTGCGCGGATCGGCGACGGCGAAGGCGCCTTGACCCGTGGTACTGCCGCTGATCACGGTGCCGGCGAACTGGTCGTATGCCGTCACGGCGTATTTGCCGAAGGCTGGACCATCACGCCGGGGATCTGCCACGCACTGACCCGTGCCGTGGGCGCTGGTGACCGCGCCGCCCGCCTGCTCCCAGGGCACGATGCGGAATTCGTTGTTGTGCTTCGCTGGTCCCCCGTGTCGGGGATCGGCCACCGCGTACGCGCCGCTGTCGTCACCCGCGATCACCGTTCCAGTACGTCCCTCCCAGTTGGACACGGCGTACTTCGAGAACACTCGGCGCTCGGGCGGTCGGGGGTCGGCGACGCTGAAGGTTCCCTGGCCCGGCGATTTCACGCCGATGATTGCGCCAGACGGTTCACCCCACTCGAGCACGCCATATTGCTGGTACTGCAGCGCGTTTGCCGCGGCCCGCGGATCGGCGATCGAGAAGCTGCCGGTCATCGGCCGCCCATTGCCGGTCACCGTGCCGCTCGGTTCATGCCAGTGCCGCACGCCCAGCGTGCCATGGTGCATCTCGGGCAGGACCAGGTAGTCGCGCAGATGCCCGTTCTCCACGGCAAGCTTGTTGAGGCTGCGCCAGTCGCTGCCGGCTTCGACGAACGCCAGCCGGATCCAGGTCTTCCATTGCAGGGCCGGGATGCGGTGCATGGGGCCGGCGCGCAGGTCGCCCGGCATCGGCATGCGCCCGAGCACGTCGCCTACTGCCCGCAGGCTGCGCTTGGGCGGTTCGTAAAGGAACGGAGGCACCTTTTCCATGTGCCGAGCCACGAGCAGGAAGCGCTTGCGGCTTTGAGCCAAACCGCCGATCACCCCGCAGTCGTGCGTCGTTTCGGCCACGGCGTACCCGTAGCTGCGCAACAGGCTGACGATCTGATCGAGGAGATGTCGACCGCGCGTGCGAATGAGCGGCACGTTCTCGAACAGCAGGAGTTCGATCGGGTCATCCTTGTACGCTTCAAGCAAGAGCCAGATGCCGCGAAGTGTGAGTCGGTTGAGTGCCTGGTACTTGTCCGTGAGGCTCTTGCCTTCGGCCAGCAGTCCGCTGAATCCCTTGCATGGGGCGCTGAGGAATCCGATGTGAGGGCGTTCGTAGTGGAACGCCGCGTGAATGTCGGCGGTGCTGGCTTCGCGCCATCCCGCCGGTGGCTCTTTGCCGTGGAACGCGCGGTACTGTTCACGATCGAACAGGTCGAGCACGGTGCCCTGCACGCCTGCAGCGCGGGTGAAGTCTCGGATCGCCGCTGTGTCGTTGTCGATGCCACCGACACAGCGAAAGCGTGCGCGCCGGTGGCCGAGCGTGGGCCGTGCCTTGTTGAAGCCCTTGGCGCCACCGCCGAGGCCGCAGTAGAGGTGCCCGTGGCGGATTTCAGTGTAGGTTTGCATGCGCGGTGGTGTGCAGCGCAGCGCCTTTCGGTTGCGCCTGTCACTGGAGTGATTGATGCAACCCAAGCTACGGCACGAAGAGAGCGGCGCAACTGCGGGCTCAAGCCGCGCGCCAGTGCGTGTTCGGCAACCGAGCATCGTTCGGAGAGAGGTCCGGGCGCGGAGTTGACTTCGCGCCTCAGCGATGACCACGCCGCCTTGTGTGGTGGTGACACGCGTGCTGCGATAGCTCCGTGAACATCGTGGGGTCAGCGGGTAGTATTTGCCCCATGACCATCGAAAGCGCAAAGACAGAGCTCGTTCGTCTGCTGGCGGACGAGTCCAACAAAGTGGTGGCCCTGTCCGGGCCATGGGGCACCGGAAAGACGCATCTCTGGCACGAAATTCGGGGAACGTCGGAGGCCCCGAAGATCCAGTCGGCGCTCTATGTGTCCCTATTCGGCGTCAAGGACATCAATCAGCTCAAACTGAAAGTCGTGCAGAGCGCGTTTCCGATGGGCGGCGAGAGCAGCACCGTGACCGAAGGCCTCAGCAAAGCCTACCGCACGGGCTTGGAGGTGTTGAAGAAAGTGCATCCCGCTTGGGGCGCGATGGACGAACTGGCGCTCATCGCGGTGCCGGCAGCCCTGAGCGGGAAGTTCGTCGTGATCGACGATATCGAGCGCAAGCACGCAGCGCTGAGCGTCGACGAGATACTCGGTTTCGTGGATGAATACACGCAGCGCTTCGGGACGCGGATGCTGCTGATCCTCAATTCGGGGAAGCTCTCCGGCGATGGCGACGACGCGCTGTGGGCGACCTTCCGAGAGAAGGTTGTCGACGAAGAGCTGCGCTTTTGCCCCACGCCCGCCGAGGCATTCGACATCGCAGTGCTCGGGAGCAGCTTCCCGTTTCGGGAGGCGGTCCGTCAAGCGGCGGAGGCATGCGGGCTGACGAACATCCGGATCATCAGGAAGGTGTTTCGCGTGGTCGAGCGCCTGTTGGGATCGCGAGCGGATCTGCCCGTCGCCGTCCAAGCCAGAACCATTCCCTCGATCGTCCTGCTTGCCGCGACCCACCACAACGCGATCAAGGATGGCCCCGATTTCGACTTCGTGGAGAACTTCAACAGGCGCGGAGACGAATGGCTGGATCGCTATTTAGCGGGCAAACGTCCAGATGAGGCTGCGGCTGAAGCGGCGAAGCCGCCAGCGGGATGGACGCTGCTTATGTCCAAGCTGAACATCAATTCGGTCGACGAGTTCGAAGAGCTTGTGATCGCCTACTTGAAAGAGGGCAAGCACGACGTGGCTGAGATATCGAAGGTGATCGACGGCTACTGCGCCAATGCCGACCGAATGGAGACGACGGCGATCGCGCACCGCTTCTTCGAGCACTTCAATTGGTATCACCGTCTGTCTGGCGACGAGTTGTTGGCCGAAGCCAAGATCGTGGCCGAGCGCGCCGGCGATCTCGACGCGTTCTTCATCACAAGCCTCCACGGTCAGATGGCGGAGCTGGACGGTGGCTTGGTCATCGCGGATCGCATGGTGGACGAATGGCTGGACAAATTCAAATCGCGGTCGACGGCCTCCGACGTCGATGGCTTTCCTTTCAACCGGCCGCTCCTGCCGCGAATCAAGGAGGCGATGAACACAATGCGTGCCTCGCGAATCGAGGACGGTTCGCTGACTGAAGTCGTTGCGAACCTCGTGACCCATGATGGCTGGGGGCGTCGCGAGGAGGCCGTGATGAAGCGATCGACAGTCGAGGAATACCTCGACGCGATTCGCACGCTGGATGGGCATGACTTGAAGTTCTTCCTGCTAAAAAACCTCGATATCCTCGAACACGGTGAGAGCTACGACGGGCACTTCGGCGAAGCGCGCCACCGTTTCTTGGAGGCATGCCGCAGGGATCGGCGCCGAAGAGCCGGAGTCGCGGCTCTTTAGGCTCCTGCGCACGCTGTTCGCAGAAAGCAAAGTCCCCACGCTGCTCAACCCGTCAACTCCAGAAGTGGCGCCTGGCTGAGCTCCTGGCGGAGCTTCGGCGAACGGCCTACGCGCGCCCGATCAGGATCGGCGGGCCAAGCATGCCGCGATCTGTCGTCCAAGCTCACGAGCGACGCTGACCGCGACAGCGTTTCCGGCTCGACCCGTCTCGTTCTTCCAGTTCGGACGGTGGCTCGCCCAATCAGGAGTGCCCTGCATGCGGCGGGCCTCCCGAGATGTAAGGGTACTTGCCGCTGCCTTGCCGGGTTGGAGAAAAGAGAATGCCGAACTCGACCGGATAGTCGCGCGAGAGGGCTTGCATCTCGTCGATGCAGGTGTCGTCATCGGCGCCCGTGAAAGTGGTGAATTGAGGTGTGTTCATGACCTCCAGCTCTCACGGATGGGCGCGGGCGCAAGTCCAAGTGCTCGCGGCAGCAGGAAAGATTTCACTCGGACGTGTTGGCTGGGGCGGGACTGGAATCGGTCGCCAAACGAGACGGCGACCTCGCAGCCGGGACGCCAGGCGCCATCAGCATGGCGGGCTCGTCCAGCGCCAAGAAAAACGCTTCGATTTCTTCAGGATCGATCAACTCGACGCCTTCGGGAACCAGGTCGGGGTAGAGCTGGTTGTCCTGGAATCTGGCCGATGCATCGGTGCTTGCCTTGGGAGCCGATGTGGGTTTCTCGGAAGCGTCGTTGAGTGCCTTCGTTCGCCGCGACAACAATCGATTGAAGACGGACATCGGGAGTCAGGCAATGGCCTTGAACGGATGCCGGGCTCGCGCGCAAGAGGGAAGGTGCAGCAGGACTAACAGGCGTCGCGGCATGGTGTGGATCACGCAGCCACGCGCTACGCTGCGCGACATTGCGATGGCGAAGCGGCGGCCCCGCCGTGCGCAGCGTGGACTGCTTGCCGCTCGCGCGAGACCTGGCAGTTGCGGATGTGCTGCGCAACGGTCAGGTCTCCCTGCAGTTCGAACAGCATCTGGGCGGTGAGCTCGATCGCTTGCGCATCGAGTGGCACCGATATCTTGCTGGAGCGGCTGCTGCTTCGGATCACGCGCGCCACATAGGGAAGATCCGCACTGGTAAGGATGCCGGCGGGCATTGCCGGCTCGAGCTCGATGCCGCCGCACGGCAGCAGAACGTAATAGTGCACGCGCATGCGCTCGGGCAGCAGCGTGCGCAACTGGACCATCTTCCGCCCGCCCTGTGCGCCCGGATTCTGTACCTCGATGGTCGCTTTGCCGCCATGCGGGCGAAGGAACCACTGCGTGTTGTCGTCGGCACGCTTCTCGCGGTAGACGTACGCATCGCGCCACCCCTTGATCTCGAACAGGTACAGACCCGCCTCGCAGATCACCACAGCATCGAATTCCGCCGTCGGCACCGGGGAGTCCGCGGGCAGCGGAATCACCAGGTTCTGGAGAATCCGGAAATGGGGGAAGACAGGGCTGAAGGCGCTGACGATCTGCCGGATGCCAATCGTCTCGGATTCATTGGCGCAAGGAGCTGATGCGGTGGCGGACATGATGTTCTTGTGGTGACCTGTTCGTTGAGATCACTCTGGCACGTGCTGGGTCTCTGGCAAGTTGCAAATGTCGTTCTGGAATCGTCGTCAGCACCCGGCTTCGACACGCGGCCGTTGCCGGCTCGCGAAGGTGATCTCACGCACCACTTCGAAGAGCGGTCGCTGGGACAAGCGGTGTGCAATCGCTTCGCACTGGCTCTCTCGCTTCTCGATCCCGATCCCCCGACGCCCGGTCTTGCGGGCGACATCCAGCGTGGTGCCGCTGCCCGCGAAGCAGTCCACGACCAGTCCGCCTTCCGGCACGCTGTACAGCAGAAGCGGTGCGACGATCGCTTCGGGCTTCTGGGTTTCGTTGACCGCGTGGCCGTGGCAGCTGCGCGCGTACATGACGCTGGTCGCGAGGCGGGGACCGCCGTCTTCGCTGCTGTAGCCAGAGTTCTCGATGGCTCCCCAGTGCGGCGTGCGTTGCTTGCGCCGGACAGTGCGGGCTGTCGCGTCGTGGGTGTACTGGGGCTCGTGATGCAGCGAGGCCCAATCACCGCGGTAAAAGTGGACAGCCAGCTCGTGTACGCGGCGGAATCGATCGTTCGACGCATTGCTGCCGTTGTGTTTCTCCCAGACGATGTCCTGCGCCATCTTCCAATCGGTGAGTTCTTCTGCCCGATCGAGGAACATGCGCAGCGACCCGAAGCACCACATCTGGTCCGAAACGAGCGCAGCCGCGGCCGGCCAGCCGGCGGGCCAGCGATCCCAGTCGAGACTCGTCTGCGCGTAGGGCGGATCGCAAATGATGGCGTCGGCCCGCGGGAGCAGGGGCAGCAACTGTAGCGCGTCACCGTGGAACAGCGTGACCGTGCCGTCTTCGAAGTAAGGCTTCGGAAGCCCAGGCACAGCATCGGACATAGGGTCACTGCAATCAATGTGCTGCCGCGGGACCGGTGGCTGCGCCGCGGACCGCTTCACGCAGTGCCGCCTGCGCGTGCAGGTCGAGCAGATCGGCCAGTACTTCGGCATCGCCCGCCGCGTCAACGGGGTCGCGCGCCAACGCAGCCGACAGCGCAGCCTTCAGCCAGTGCGAGGCACCCGGGCTCGACAGCAGTTTGGCAATTCGGGCGCGAGGTCGGCTGGTGGAGATTTTCCCATCCGATTTCGCGGGGTTGCACACCAGGTCACCAGTCTCGGCAAGCGCCCTTGTCGACGCCTGCACGGCCATCAGCCCCCGACTGAGCGCATCGCGGTGCGTTCCCCACGGGGCTTCCGATTGGAAGGCGTCCAACCCATGATGGAGTGCTTCGCCGATGGCCGACTGCACGCAGGCGAGTTGTTCCGAGAGTGCGAGCAGGTGGGCCGCGGTATTGGACTGCACCCGTCCGGCCGGCGCCGGGAGCATCTCGATCGACGAGGGGCGATGCATCATGACAGCCAGTCGGTCTCGGGACAGCGAAGTAGGGATCGGATGAGCCGAGCGGTCAGCGCACCAGGCTGGCAAGAACGCCTAGGCAGGCCAGGACAAATGCGCCGCCGACGATCAGGCCCTGCCAATCGAGCGGAGGCGGCTCGATGCCGCAGATCGGCTGCGCTGCGTCAACGGACCCGGCGGGTAGGCTGAAATCCCCAACGATGGGCTGCACGAGGTGGGCGGACGACGCCATGCTGTCGCTGGCCGGCCGGGGCGATTCTGAGTGTTTGGCAGGGGCTGTGGGCTTCATGGCATCAGCCTCGCATGCGGGTCTGGCGCCGCAAGTTCGAATGACGTCGCCGGGCATGTCGTTCTCGGTGCGGGTTCAAGAAACGAACCCGAAAGTGTCGAGCGGCCAAATTTGGCCGCTTGCCCGGCGTCGGGCGAAAACCGAGATGAACGCGCCCAAGTCAGCGCACGAATCCTGAAAACGCACACACGACGGCGCGTCATTCCAACGGCCCTTGCCCCATGGCGCCCGAAGAATCGACGCCATGCCCATCCAATCCGCATCGCGAAAAGCGCAGCCACGCCAGCGTGCACCTGCCTCTTCGGTCGTCACCGGCGATGTGCCGGGTCCCTATGAACAGGCGGCGCTGCAGCAGTACTTCGAGCGTGGCAGCAAACCGGTGCTGGAGGGCAACAAATGGCGAGCCATCGCGTTCGTTCTGGCCAGCGCCCTGGTGTTGAGCGGCGTCGGCTTCTGGCAGCTGATTCCGCTCAAGACCGTGGAGACCGCCTTGGTGTCAAAGGATGCGAGCAACCGTGCCCAGGTCGAGTTTGTCGGTGGCACCTGGACACCGGACACCGACATGAAGGCGGCCTGGCTGAGCGACTGGGCGATGGCGCTGACCGAGGTGAACGCCGCGACATGGGAGCGCAACGTGGCGCGCGTGACCTCGCAGGCGGTCGGCACCGCCCGAGACCAGATCCGCGACTACCTCCGCCAGGAGGGCAACCAGCCAGCGGTGCTGCTGAAGGAAAAGCCCGCCTACGTCCGTGAATACAAGTTGCTGTCGGTCAACAACGTTGCCAGCAACGTGGTCCTGCTGCGCTTCACGCTGACCAGTCGGCCCGGCCCTGGCTCTCCCAAGGCGGTGGGCGCCTTTGCGCTCACCGCGACGTTGGCCACCGTCAAGCCCGAAACCCGCGCCCAAGCGGTGGCCAATCCCACGGGACTCGTCGTCTCGAATTTCAATATTGCCGAGGACACCTTGAAATGATCCGCACTCCTTCCAACGGCCGAAAAGACCGGCACAACCCCAGCCGCGTGCGTGCCCTGGCTGTCCTGGCATTCGCAGGCGCGATCGCCGCCGCGTGGCTGACTCCCGGCGTTGCCGCTGCAGAGCAGACCACCGGGAGCGCCATGTCGGTGCCGCTGGCCGGGCAGCTCGACCCGCGGATCCGCGTGTATGCCTACAACGAAGACATCGTTTACACGCTGCCCGTCACGGTGGGGATGAACACCCACATCCAGCTCGGGGCGGACGAGCAACTGACGGAAAAGCCGCGCCTGGGCGAGACCGTGCAGTGGCGTGTCGCCGGCAACGAGAAGAACCTCTACGTGAAGGCGCTCAAGCCCGGCGCCGTCACGTCGCTGACGCTGGTGACGAACAAGCGGTCGTACCAGTTCGAGATGGTGTCCACCACCTCGCCGGCCAGCCGTGTCCAGAAGGCGTATTTCACGTATCCCGAGGAAGAAGAGAAGTTCGCCTTCGAGCGCAAGGCGCAGGCGAGCGCGGCTGCCGCCGTGGTGCAGCAGGAGACGAACCGTCGCAAGGAACAGGAGCTGTCGCCGGCGGCGATCGATCCGGCGCAACTCAATTTCAGCTACCGGGTCGAGGGGGACGCCGAGTTCAAGCCGACGGCCGTGTATGACAACGGCACCCTGACCTGGATGCGGTTGCCCAGGACGCAGGACCTGCCGGCAGTTTTCATGGAGGGCGCGGACAAGAAGCTCATGCCGGTGAACTACACCGTGCCCGAGCGAAGGGGCCGCGACGACCGCGACCAGATCATCATCGAGCGCACCTCGGACCGCTGGGTCTTGAAGCTGGGCAAGGCTGAAGTGCGCGTGCTGCGCGACGGCAAGTAAGCGGTTCACAGGAACCCCAGGGAAAGACCCGAGAACCGACCGAGACGACAACATGGCAAAACCCATTACGGATCCGCTACGTCCCGACCCGGACGACATCAGCGATGTGGACCTCAACGATCCGCAGCACGACGACATCAACAAGGGCATGCCGGCGCGCAACTACAAGATGTGGGGCGTTGCCATCGGCGCCGTGGCCGTTGCGGGCATGCTGGCCTGGCCGACCCAGCCGCTGATCGGCAGGGCTCCGGCGGCCGACGCCGTGCGGGGGCCCAACGACCAGCAGCCCGGCGCGGCGGTGGTGGCCGCGCTCAAGAGCGACGCCGACGATCGGAAGTCCACGGGCATCGCGCGTCCGACCGGCGGCACGGCGTACGACCCCAATGTCGGCCCCAACAACGGCACGGCCGCTGGTGCGCTCTTCGGCAACGGCAGCGCGGGTGGGGCTCCCCAACTGACACCCGAGCAATTGGAGCAGGCGCGGCGCGAATCCATCATCGCTTCAGGCACCGAGGCCAATGAGGTGTCGCTGCCGGCCGCGAACGGCGTGCCTCGGGAATCGCGGTCGGATCAGGTCGCGCGCGAGGCGGCTGAGCGCAGCAAGGCCGCGAGCGACCAGCAGATGAAGCTGCTGGAGACGATCGCGAACGGCAACTTCGGTGGGCAGCGATCTGGAGCGAGCGGCGTCCCAGCGTCGGCCTCAAATCCCAACGAAGACTTCATGGCACGCGCGGGCGCCAAAGGGGGGGAGCCGGCGCAGTACATGACCTCGGCCAGGGCAGGCCTGGCGCTGTATCAGGGCACGATCGTGCGCACGGTCCTCGACAAGGCCATCAACACCGACTTGCCGGGCAGCATCCGCGCGCACGTCACGAGCGACGTCTTCGACTCGATCTTCGGCACGCGGCTTCTGATTCCGCGCGGCTCGGTGGTGATCGGCGAGTACTCGACCGGCCTGGTCGTCGGGCAGGAGCGGGTGCTCGTGGCTCTCACCCGCATGATCCTGCCGAACGGCAAGAGCGTCAGCCTGCTCGGGGCGCCGGCCGAGGACGGGCAGGGCGTGTCTGGCCTGTCGGCCGACGTCGACAATCATTTTCTGAAGATGCTCGGGGCGTCGATGCTGATTGGTGCGGCGTCGCTGTTGCAGCCGAAGTCGCAGCAGAACATCACCATCAACACCAATGCTTCCGGCGGCACCCAGACGGGCGGGACGGTGTTCTCCAGCACGCTGCAGGACACCATCAAGTCGATCATGCAGCGCAATCTGAACATCAAGCCCACGGGGACCGTCGACCTGGGGGAGACCTTCACCTTCACCTTGTCGAGAGACATCGTGATGGAGGAATACAAGGGGCCGGCGCAATGACATCGGGGCTCAGGACCTTGGGCATCCTTGCGCTTGTCGCCGCGGTGGCATGTGTCGCCGGGTGTGCCGGTCATGGCATGGCGTCCGACCCTGCGCTGCGATTCGCGGTCGACGTTCCGTCCAGCGTGTCCTCGGCCTGGCGCGAGGAGGAGGCCGTCTGGCTTGTGCCGGCGCGGCGCACATTCATTCGAGCCGTGACGGACGCGCAGGGCAACCCCGTACGACTCGAGGCGGCCGGCTCCTATCTTCGCATCGTGTCGCCCTCGAAGACGTTCACGCTGGACATCGACGGGCGTTTGGAAACCTTGGCCGTGCCCTGAGGAGCGCGGCGCATGGGGAACGAAGCTGCCGCGCCCGTTCGTGTAGAGGTCCTCGGCTGCGATTCAAGCATCCTCGGACGGGTGCACAGGAATGCCCGGACGTCGTGACAAAAGATGCTTGAGGCCGTCGACGAATGCGCCCGTCAATGCGCTGGCTAACGTCCCGCGACTGCCCTTCGAGTCAGTCCTAGAAAGGAAGGTCGAAGGGGGCACAAGTTCACGATACCGGCTTCGTCGGAGGGTCGGGCAGTTTTGCAATGGTGCCCTGCGCCAGCGCGCAGAGCTTCTCGACACCGTCGTTGAGCGCGAAGATCTCGCAGGTACAAACGGCTTGCGAATTGCCGCTGTGAACGGCTTTGGCGCGCACAACCAGACGTTCGCCCATCGCGGGCCGGACGTAGTTGATCTTGTATTCGCAGGTCACCACCGGTGCGCGCAGTGCGGAGCCGCCGACAAACGTCAGAGCGTTGTCGGCCAGGTAGCTGACGACGCCGCCGTGAGCGAAGCCGTTCTGCTGCGTGAGGCGTTCGGAGAGCGGAAGTTGTATCTCGGCGTGGCCAGGAGAGAACGCGTGGAGTTCGGCGCTGATCAACACACTGAAGGGTTGTGCGGCCAGAATTGCGCGGCCCATTTCGAGGTAGGCGTCAGGCGAGAGAGATCTGGGTTTGCTGTCGGTCATGTGGCTTGAAACGAGAAAGAACCTTGTCTTCTTGAGTTCATCGATCGGTCGCCGACGAAGTCGCGAGCCGCATCGACATTTTTCCCGATTCTTGTGGGGCTGCCCAGCCGGGGTCGAGGGCAACCAAGTTCCACGACACTGCGGTAAGAGGAGGGCGGCTCACGCTGATGCAGCCCCCGTCATTTGCTCTATGCGCCTGCGGGGCCCACGCTTGGGCGTTTTACCCTCATCGGCCAGTTTGCGCACCTGTTCCATCTGCTTTTGCCGCTCTGCAATAGCCAACTGCTTGGCCTGAGCATCGCCATATCGCTTGATGGAAAACGATTTGGTCATCGTCTTGCCCCCGACACGAGTCACGGCCATCCAGTAGGGAATGTTCCAATTCTTGTCCACGCGAAATGAAACGCCCGGATATCCGCTGGTGTTGGTCGTATTGAGTGCTTCCTGCGGCAGTCGCTTCGGTCGCTTGTTATCGGACGGCAACAGACGTGGCACGGGGATCTCTCGCAGCTTGGCCTCGTCGGGATGCGTTTGTATCCGACCGTCTATCAACTCCAATTGCCTCTGCCTCTCGGCAATGGCCAGGTCCTTGGCGTGGGCATCGCCGTAGAGCTTGATCGAAAAAAACTTGCGCACCGTATTGCCCGGCCCCAGGCGGGTGGAAGCTTCCCAGTATCTGGGCGTGCCATCTTTGTCCTTGAAGAGCTTGACCCCTGTGTAGCCACTGGTGTTGTTGCGCCGTGGGGTGGCCGCAAACTGTTGTCGCGTGGCCGGAGGGTGCTGTCTGATGATCTCGTCGCGCCAGGCTTGGGCTTGGCGCAGCGCCGCAGCCTTGCTGCCATACACCGTGAAGCTGAATATCTTGCCCAAGGTCACGCCATCGCGCTGGATAGCCACAGCCCAATGCCCGACCCGGAGGCGGATGCCGTACATCGCGGCTGGTTTAAGAGTCACTCTCGCCACGACCCGCTCCAAAGTCGGATAGTGAAGGGATTGATCATTCGGCTTTGGGCAGATCGTGCGCGATGCGCCTTGCCATCTCCCGCATGGCCATCTCCCAGCTTTCGGCGACGCTGTCAGCGCCGCGCATCAGCGAATCAAAATTTGCGTAGCGGTACTTCGGATCGCTCGGAATGCTCCAGGACTTCTCGCCATTTGCATCGGTGCCATAGCGGTAGTACAGATACAGCTGATGTTCATAAGGCACATTGCGCTTCGGGTAAAAGCCGGCCTCGATGTTGACGCGCGGCACGTAGTCGCTGGATGTTCGCGGCGAATCCATGCTGACGTCGGTGAACCAGATGTGAAGCACTGCATCCTGCGTTGGCAGCTTGTCGTAGTTGATATCGTCCGGCGCTTTGCTGCTGCGCGTGAAGGTATCGAAGACATGGGCCGAAAATCCTTGAGCGCGCAGTTCTTCAACCAGCATCTGGGTGAATCTGGGGCCGAGCGCATCACGTGCCCTCGCCATCCGTTCGTTGAACTCGTTGGTCTTGAGGCGATTGGCGACGGACGACGCGATCATCGCTGGAATGAGTGGCGCCGCAAGCATCCGGTTTTCGGTATAGATCGAAGTTGGTGACGTGACGGGAATGACGGCGATCTCTTTGAAAGTCGGTCGGGGCGTTGTCACATGCGATGCGCAGCCGCTCAAAGCCAGCACGGAGACGGTCGAGAGAAGTGCGTAGATTCGACGGAAGTGGTCGACGCCGAAGGAAATACGATGACTCATTTTTTTCTTCCTGCGATTCAAAAGCTGGCATTGAGATTGAAGCCGAGCGTGACCGTGGCGGTGCGGTAGCCCTCAGGTTTGCGGATGGGTGCACCGACGAAGAAGTCGTAGCTCAGCTTGCTCCACTGGCCTCGCACGCCGACGACGGCGCCCGCCAGGCTGCGGCCCAGAAGATCGACCGTGGAGCGGCCACCGACGTGACCGTAGTCCATGCCCGCATAGAGCTCCGCACCGCTCTGCCCCATCGCCCAACCGATGTCGTTGCGCAGCAGCCAGCCGCGTTCGCCCATCAGGCTCGTCTCGCCATCGAAGCCGCGCACCGTGTAGCGCCCGCCGATGGAGAAGCGGTCTTGCGGCGTGAGTGGTGTGCGGTTCCACTGGGCCCGGATCAGGCCGGAGTAGCGCATCTTCTGCTCGCCGAGCTTGAACGGCGCATTGAGGCTGATGTCCGCCGTGTACAGCTTCAGGCGCGAGGTGCCCTCGCCGAATTCTTCTTCCGGCGCGACGCGTGAACCGAAGCCGCCAGTGCCACGCTTGTAGGCCAGCGTGCCTTCGAGCGTCGCGTCGCCGATGAACTCCTTGTGGTTCAGGCTGAACTCCAGGCCCCCGACCACGCGATGCTGCACCTCGACCTCGGTGTCGTCCACGAAGTTGCGCGACTCGCGGCGCCAGCCCTTGATGGCCACCGTCGTCTTGCGCTGCTGGTCGCGATACAGCAGGCGCGAGAGCTTGATCTCGGCGTTGTTGCTTTTGCCTGCGTACACGTAGTCCTGGTTCAGGCCCGCCACGCTCTGGTGGTACTGGCTGTTGGAGGCAGTGAAGGCGAGCAGCCAGTAGCCGTACGGCAGCGAGTAGTGAACCGTCTGGCCTTCGGTGCCCTTGGCCGGGTCGCCAAAGACGTGGTTGTTGATGCTGTGGTTGGCGCTAACGTAGAGCAGATCGTTCAGGCCGAAGGGGTTGTCCAGCGACAGCGTGGCGCCGGATTGGTAGCGGCCCGTGGCCTCGGTGCCGCTGTCGTCCAGGCTGAAGGTGAGGCGCCATTTTTTGGACTGCACGTACTTGACGACGAGGTCGCTGTCGCCGGGCTTGGCGTCTGCGGCTGTCGAAGGTTCGATCTGGATGTCGGCTTCGGCAGTGGGGGCGCGCTTGAGGTTTTCCAGGCCCTGCTCGATGTCGCGCAGGTTCAGCAGATCGCCGGGGCGCGCGGGGATGGCTGTGGCGAGCAAGGCGGGGCTGCCGAGCAAGGTTGATGAAGAGTCAGCGTTCGTGCGGATGGCGGCGATGCGGCCGGGCACGAGTGACAGCGTCAAGGTGCCGGTTGAAAGATCCTGTGGTGCGGCGAGGACGCGGGTCGTGACGTAGCCGCGGGCGATGGCGGCTTGTTGGGCGCGGGCGAGGACTGTGTTGACGCCGGCTGTGCCGAGGCATCGGCCGATCGGGGAGTCGTTGCCATCGGGGCCCGACAGATCGGCGACGGCCCATTGGAAGGACTCGGACTGCTCACCGACCAGCAGCACACGGTCGATGCGAAAGCACGGCGATTCGGATTCGGGAATGCGTTGGGGCGGAGCCGGTGGCGCAGCCTGCGGGCGCTGGTCGACGGTTCGCTCGTTCTGCTCGCGCAAGGCGCGCTCGCGTTCTTGCTGGCGCTGCTGTTCGACGAAGGGTTGCGGTGTGGTCGGGGATTGCTGTGCCAAGGCCAGCCACGGAACGGCCGCCACGGCAGCGGCCAACAAGTTGCGCTTCAAATCAGGCTCCCTTTTTACTTGGCCAAGGTGATGGCCAAGACTCACGTAATCAGCGGACCGCGACCGCTTCCTTCGTCACTCAGCTCGACGTTCCTCGAATCTGATCGGCCACGATGGGTCTACTCGCTCTTCATGATGCTGCTCAGCACCTGATCTTCATCCATGCCTTCTTGCAGCATGCGGTCGTATACGCGCTGAATGAGATCACTCGGTCGCCAGCCAACCTGTCGAAGTTCCCGGTAGTCCATCTTCGGCATCAACGGATGATCCAGCACTGGGTTCTGTAGCCCCAGCTTTTCGCGAAGGCAAAACGTCAGCCAGATTTCGATGGGCAGGCGGATCCAATTGCAACTCTCGAATTCGTAGAAGTGGCGTGCATCGCCCACATGACAGCGATGCGTGTGCTGATCCAGCGTGTCCAGGCACACATCGACCAACTCATCTGCATCCGGAGTTCGCCAAAGCGCGAAGAGGGCTTGGGTCACTTCGTCCTTCTGCGCATCCCCAGTCACTTCAATATCCGGCTGGCCGAAGTAACTGGCAAAGATGCGGAAGATATAGATGAAGAGGGGGCGATATTGCGTATCGCTAAACCTACCATCCCGATATGCAGCGAGCTGCGCGAGTGCTAGCTTTTCAGCTCGCGGTTGCGCATCCAGCACCATGCCTAGCGCTGTAAAAGGAATGTCAAGCACCGACAGGTTGTTGAACTGGCGGCCGAATCGTGTGGGATACCAGAGCTCGGTGTTCAGCTTATAAACACGAGAGAGATAGTGCGCCGCAAACGCATTTCCTACCGAAGTCAGATCAGGTGTCCCCCCAACTAACATTTGCTCGAAGGAAAACTCCATGTTGGCGGCATAGCCACTGAGGTTTGAGCTTAGATAAGAATTTTCCCATGGAGCGAAAGGCGGATCAACAGGATGCAGGGGGATATCGTCGGGGAGCACTATATTCCCGGTATCTGCAAATTCGGTAAGTCTGGCTTTCCAGTTCGCGTCATGCACAGAGGCCAACTCGGCATCGCTCCCTTTGCAGGCAGATCGCCAAAATCTCTCCCAGCCCTTGTGAATTCCAATTCGTTTTGGTTCGTAGCTCATGATGCCGAAATACGGTTTCAGTTAATCGGGATGACGGTTGCACTAGCCAAGCCGCTGGTGTTCTGTCTTGGAATGCTGACATTGATGACAAGCGGTTTGAGTTGATAACCACCACTCTCTAAAAGTCTTTGGACTCGCTGCGCGTACTCAATATCTACGGCACTAATTTGCTGATTGGTAATCCTACCGTCAGCCGCCTGATTGATCCAGCTTTGAGTCCGCTGCATCAAATTGAGCGTATTCGGATCTGGAAACGCCCCATTGATCGACGATTTGACCTCCGGCGCCCAGATGATCTTGGCAGTTTCATCGATTCCGAGCAAGTCGACGCCATGCCCGGAATTGTTCTGGATGGATCGGAAGGAAATTCCGGTCGCATTTTGCATCAGCTCCTGCGCCAGCGATTCGCCCAATTTTCCGTCATTGCGCACGAGGTTCGTCACGCTGACGCGAGTCACGAACGAAGCCTCGGCGCTCACCTGGCTCAGGTTCAACGGCGCTCTGGCGATGGCCTCGGCTGAGCCGATGGTCAGCCCCGCATTGCCCAGCCCGCCGGGAATCACGTTGCCCACTTCAATGGCTTTGCCGTTCGCGTCGATATAGCGCGTCACGCCATACTGCCCAAAACCACGCGCCTGCGTTGTCGCACCCGGTCTGGTCCCGCCAAGCGTCGGGCTGGTCGGATTGGCAGCGCCTGTCGTGACCTCCGCCACGGCGTTGACCAGATTCAGGCACCGCTGCGGGTTGCTGCCGCAAAAGGTGTAAAGCCCTTCGCCCGTGACCCCAAGTCCGACGATGCCGATTTCTGCGGCAAGCACCGTCATCGCCGCGACGCTCACCCCGGTGAACAACAACCGCGCAGACCCCTGCAAGCGTTGCTGGTCGCACTGTGCCGGGTTGGCCGCGCAGGCAGCAATAACGTCGTAGGCGTCCACGCGCTGCTGTGTCAGGCGCACATTCGCGTTGAAGTCCGAACCAGGCAGGGCGAAGTAGTATTCCGGGAGCTGGCCGGCACTCACCAAGGCCTGCTGGCGAGCAGAGCCTTGCTGCGCCGTTTCCAGCATCGTGCGACAGGCACTGGAACCCGGATCAGCACAGACCGCAGCCAGTTCCTTGTCCTGCGCAGCACTCTTGCTCTGATACTCCTCACGCAGCGCTCGCTCGTCCGATGTCGAGCAGCCGCCGGGCTTCTGCTTGCACGCAGCAAACCTCGTGGCGAGTTCGTCCCACTGATCGTGATTCAGGAAGTTGTTCGCCGCCGCATTCCCACCCGCCTGACTGCCGAGATTGATCTGCGATGCGTCCCCTCCAGCGATGGCCACGGCAAGGCCGGAAATCATCGCTGCAAACTGCACCGTATCGGTCTGACGACCATACGCCTCCGCAGCAAGCTCCCCGATGGCGGCCCCCAAAGCCCCGGCGCCGCATCCCGCCGCGTTGTCGGCCCGCACAGCCCCGACCATGCAACCTGCAATCGCGTGCGCTACCTTGTTGGTGAAATCATTGAGAACCCCGTCCTTCTTGGTCAGGTCCCCAATCGCATTGGCGGCTTGCGCGGCAACGGTGTCAAGAATGGCATTCTTCAGGTTGTCCTTCAGGTTCTTCTCGAAGCTGCCGCCATTGATGGCCGTACCGATTACCGCTCGAGCCGCACCAGCCTGCAAGTTCTGCCCAAGCTGAGTAAAGAACTCTTGGCTGCCCCCACC
Organism: Variovorax durovernensis; assembly: GCF_977011995.1. Lineage (NCBI taxonomy): Bacteria > Pseudomonadati > Pseudomonadota > Betaproteobacteria > Burkholderiales > Comamonadaceae > Variovorax > Variovorax durovernensis. Next base: position 2,475,981 of record NZ_CDRNCW010000001.1, read on the forward strand.
GGCCGTGGGCAAGCCGTTCGGATTCATGTTGAGTCCGCCAAGCACACCACCAGTGACGATGGCCGTCAACAGGTTCTTGACGCTCGCGCTGCTGCCCAGGTCATGCAACGTTCTGCCGAGGTCACCCTGGTTATTGATCGCAGCCACTGCGGCTTGACTGGCCAGCGCGGAAATGCCTGCTGTAACAGCTCCACCCACCACGCTGGAAATGGTTACCCCGCCTGCCGCTATGAATCCTCCTTCACCCAAAACGGCCACACCGCCCCCAGTCGCCGTCGTTGCCGCCGCTTCACCAGCCGCGCCACCGATGCCTGAGGCCGCCCCCGCCGTGAAGTAGGCCACCACCACCGTTATCACCGCCGCCGCAGCGGGCGTCAGCCCCTGCTGGCGGTAGTCCCAGTTCTCGTGCGCTTCCTCGACCTTGACCCAATCGACCTTGTCCTTGAGCTTGGGGTCGTTCTGCAACTGGTTGACCCAGTCCATGCCGGGCTGCTTGCCCAGTGCGGCGACGCTGTCCTTGGCACCCAGGCCCGCCTGGATGTGGTTGGCATTGATCGCCAGTTGCCCGACGTTGAGTTGGTTGTAGTTCAGCTTCTGGTCGGTGGTGCCCTTGTCGGTGGTCTTTTGCCAGGCCACGTCGCCGCCCTGGCTGGTGTTGCGCAGGCTGGTCTCCGTGATCTGGGGCAGCAGGTTGACCTGATCACCTTTCAGCGTCAGCGTGCCGGGCGTGTTGACCGCGGTACCCGCAAGATTCAGCGTCCCGCCTGCGCTGCCGGGGGCGCCATTAGCGGCAATGTTGACGTTCGCACCACTGAGCGTGGTGTTCGTCAGTGAGGTGCTGGAACTCTCCATCTTGTCGGTCAGCTTGGCGTTGATGCCCTTGCCGAAGGAATGGAAGCCGAGGGCGTTGAAGCTGCCGCCACGGCTCGATTCGGAGCCGTTGACCTCTATCCGGTTCTCCGCCGCTGCGATATTGACGTCCGTGCCCGTGATCCTGATGTCCTTGGCTGCATCGACCTGCACGCCACGCATGTTGACCACGCCGCCCTCGATCAGGACACCGCCGTTTGCGCTGCTGATGCTGGTCGGCGCGGCAACGTCGGTCTTGATCTCGACGGTCTTTCCGCTCGCTTTGGGGCCGATGATCGCGCCAAGCGTGGGGTTGAAGTTGAGGCCGGAGGTCTTCTTGTCAAACTCGGCGCTCGCGCTGGAAGTGTTTCGCGCCTCGTAGATGTTCACGCTGTTGCCGCCATGGAGCGCAACCCCATCGCGCCCGGCGATGCGAGCGCCCTCAATGTTGAGGTTGTTGCCCGCATCCAGCGCAACGGCACCTCCCGTGAAACTGCTGCCCACGCTGGTGCTGCTGTCGAAGCTGCCGGAGAGCTTGTTTTCCGTGCGCTTGAAAGTCCCCTTGTCTTTCCACTGCGCGGAATAGTTGCCCGTGACCTTGGTCTGGCCCGATTCGATATTGATGTCACGATCTGCATGCACGCTCAGCAGGCCATCGCCTGCGTTCACGGTGGCCTGACGGGCGTTGACATCCCGGCCGGCGTTCAGCAGCGTGGTGCCGTTGGTGGAGATGGTGCTCCCGAGTTCCTGGGAGCGTGCCATCGCCATCGACGTGCTGGAACTGGCGCCCATCATCGCCCGGGTCTCGGTCACGGTGCCCAGGTTGATGTCGTTCTTCGCCGTGATCGACGTGTAGCCACCGGCGCCTTGATCGGAGATGATCCCGCCGATCAGGTTCACGTCGTGGCCTGCGCTGGCAACCAGCCGGCCGCCCGGGTTCGTCACATAGAGGCCCGCGACGCGGTCCACGTTCGTGTTGAATCCGTTTGTCTGGGTCGTGCTGCGCACGTTGATGTCGCGCCCCGCGTCGATCTTGAGGCTGTCGCGGGCGTCAATGGTCCCGCCGATGTTGTTCAGATCGGTCCTGGCCTTCAGGTCCACGCTGCCGCCGCTGATGCGCCCGCCCAGATTGTTGATGTTGTCGGCATCGATCTTGACGAGGGTGCGCCCGGCGATGGTGCCCGTGTTGACGAGGTCGCCGCTGCCCTTGATATTGAGCCTGTCGGCACTGAGCACAGCGCCGTTGCCGTTGATGTCCCCTGGTCGCACGCGAACGTAAACCTGCGGAACCAGAACCTGCTGCGTACTCCCATCGGGAAGCGTCACGGTTTGCTCGACCAGCCAGACGATGTCGCTGGTGAGCTGCGCCATCTGCGCCGGTGTCAGGGCGATGCCGGGCCGCAGGCCGTATTCCTTCGCGAAGGTGACGCCCGCGTTCATCAGCGCGGTGTACTGGTCTTCGTCGCTGGAGTAGCCGTCCAGATAGCGGTAGCCCGTCAGTTGGGCCACTTGTTCACGAATCAGTTTCTGCTCGTAGAAGCCGTCGCCCAGGCGCTTGAGGGTGTTGTTCGGATCAAGGCCCAGGTTGTTCAGGAGGTAGTCGCTGCTGAGCCACTGGCGATAGTTTGCAAAGCGCGGGTCCGTCTCGATGAGATACCGACCGCCGGTGTTCACGCTGAACAGGCTGGCCTGAGGAACGGCGGTGTTGGGCAGGCTGGTGCGAACCACCATCGGGGTGGACTGGCCGGCCCCGGCGGTCTTGACGCCATTGACGTTGGACGCGACCTCCACAACAGCACCTTGGCGCCCGCCGACGGTGACGCCGCCTGCGCCGCCCGCCGCGTCGCCCACAGAGGTACGGCCCGCGACACCGGCGTTGTAGCCCTTGGTGGCGTTCAGATGCTCCTGCGGCGTGTAGTCGGTGAGCTTGTACGTCTCGGTCGTCGTTGTCGGGGGGATGTAGAGTGGGTCCTCTGGCGGCTTACCAGGGCGATTGGGGTTGTAGCCAATCCATACCGCGCTCACGGAGGTGTCGCGCTTGCCGGGTGTCGCCTGGTTGTCGACGTCGGACGCGTTCAACGCGCCGCCCGCCATGATCTGGCTGTCGTGGTTGTAGACATGCCCGTCAAGGGTCATGTTGCCGCCAGAGACGATGCGCGACGGATCGGCCGTCCCGGGAGCTACCGAGTCTTCGGTGACCGTGGTGTTGGTGACGGCATTGGTCCAGCCTTTGCCGATGACGCTGACAGTGCCATCAGCGGCCTTGTGGTAGACCAAGCGCGTGCCGGGATCGCCCCACGTGATGGGATTGCCTTGCGCATCGAAAGGCTCCCAGGATTTCCCGTCCATCGTGATGATGCTGGGAACCAGCACCGTGCTGCTGGTGGTCGCAACCTTCAGATGCGTGTCGACGTTGTTGATGCCGCCCATGGCAATGGACATGTCACCCAGCGATTCGATGCTGGCGCTTTCGTTGTTGAGCGTGCCGCCTTTGCTGGTGGCCTGGCGCTTGAAATCCAGAGCGCCGCCGATGTACATGCCACCGGAACTGAAGAGCAGCGCATGGTCTCGGTTGTTGATGGTCTGCGCGCCGATGTCCAGGGTGTCGCGCGCGGCGATGGTGCCCGCCTTGGTGACTCCGCCCGCGCCGCCAACGGTCTCGCTGATGTTGTTCAGGGTGCTGCTGGCTGCGACCGAGACGATGTCGCCGTAGATGCGGCCGGTGCCCACATTGGTGACCGTGGCGCCATTGATTTGCGTGTTGTGTCCGTCGATCAGGCCGCGGTTGGTCAGCGTCCCGGTCGCACTGACCACGGTGGTGTTGCCCGTGATCTCCGCGTTGGCGGTGTTCTCGACCTCGTTGCCGCTGGCCGTGACGGTGCCGCTCGCGAGCAGCTTGCCGTTGTTGGTCAGCTTGCCGGTGGTCGAGTAGGTCAGGTTGCCGCCGGCCTTGACGTCGACGTTGTTCGTCACGTCCTGCGCCAGCGCAATGCTCAGGTCGTTGACGCCGACGGTCGTGCCGTCGCCGCTGAAACCCTTGGCGTCGATTTCCAGTTTGCCGAAGGCTGCGGTCTGGACCTTGCCGTCTGCGCCGAGCACGGCGGCAGTGCCGGCCACCAGGGTTCCGCCTGTGTTCACGACGCTCAGCGTCTTGGCAGCGGGGTTCGCCGCGTTGGGGTCCACGATGCTCAGCGTGTCGCCGGCAGAAATCAGTCCGTTCTTGTTGCTCACCGTGCCGCCGCTGCGGATGGTGGCATTGACATCGGCCCGTATGGCACCGCCCGTGTCGTTGGTCAGGTCGCCAACAGTCAGGATGACGTTCTTGCCCTCGATGCCCTGATCGGTGCCCTGGGTGTTGGTGTTGCCGATGGTCGCGGCGTTCAGGGTCGTCGTGGCGAGCGAGCGCACGAGGCCGCCCGCGTTCTGGATGTCGCCGGCGTTGATCCCGAGGTCGCCCACCGCCTGCGTTTGGCCACCGCTGTTGTCGTATTTGGCGCCGTGGGCGTTGATCGCAACGGTGGACTGGCCGAAGACAGCGCCCTTGTCGGTGTTGGAAAAGGCCTGGGTTTCGGCGCTCAGGGCGTTCTTCGCGCCGATGAAACCAGCCTTGTTCGTCAGGTCGCCCGTGATCAGCACGAGCGTATCGCCGCTGGCGATACCGCCTTGCTTGGTGCTGTGGCTGGCGGCGTTGGTGTTGGTCAGCTTCTGACCGTGGGTGTCGATCTTCATCGCGGCGCCCGACTGGATCAGGCCCGCGTCGTTGGACAGAGCGCCCGAGCTCAGGGCCACCGTGGTGGTGGCTGCCAGGGTGCCTTGTGCGTTGTTCAGGGCATTGTCGTGCGTGTCGACCGTCAGGCTGTCGCCGAAGACTTTGCCCGCGACGTTGCTCATGCCGCCGTTGGACAAGGTGGTCTTCCCGCCAGCTTGCAGGGTGCCGGCGTCGTTGACGGTCTGGCCTGTGGTCGTGACGGTCAGGTCGCCCTTGACCGCTGCAACCGTGCCGCCCGTGGAGTCCAGGCTCGCAGCGTCGATGGACGTGTTCCCGTTGGCGGCCAAGGTGCCTTGGACGTTGGAGACCGCACCGGCGGCCTTCACCGCGAGCGCGCCCGCTGTGGTGACCTTGGCGGCGTTCGTGGTGACGTTGCCTTGGGTGGCGGTGATGGCGATGTTCGCGGCGTTGGTCTGGCTGTTCGACAAATCGACGCTTGTGCCTTGTAGCGTCGCGTTGCCAGCGGCGAGGTTTTTGCCGGTGGCAACGAGTGCGCCGGAGGAGGTGACGCGCAGATCGCCAACGCTGCCCAGCGTGCCGTCGCTCTGGATACCGGCACCCAGGACACCGCTGCTGCCTTGCACACTGCCGGCGGCAACGGTCAAATGCCGGCCTGCCGTGATGCTCCCGTCGTTGGTCAAAGCACCACCGACCGCGACGCTGGCATCGTTGCCACCGCGCAAGCTGCCGCCATTGGAAAGCGAACCGGCCTGGACGTTCAGGTCCGTGCCCGCATTGATGGAGCCGCCACTGCCGTTGACCAGTTGATTGGTCACCGCGAGCTGCACGCCGGCCTGCGCCGATTGCAAGCTGCCCTTGGTGTTTTCCAGTGAGCTGGTGTTGAGCGTCAGACCTTGATTGGACGCAAGGGTGCCGGCGCTGTTGATCGTGGCGCCGGTCACGTTGGCGGTCAGTGCGCCCGTCGCGGCGATCACACCCCGTGTGTTTTCGGCCTTGCCGCCAACCGTCAGATTGGCATCCGTGGCGCTCGTGAGCGTTCCATCGGTGTTCAGGAGATCGCCGCTGGTGGCGATGCTCAGGCTGCCCGTGTTCAGCTTGCCGCCTGTGTTGTCGAAGCTGCCGACGTTGGCGCTGAAGCTCTGGCTGACGTTCAGGGTGCCGTGGGCATTGGAGAAGTTGGGCCCCGTGACCGCCATGCTCGCCACCGAAAGTGTGCCACCTGCATTGTTGATCTGCGGGGTTTGCAGCGCAATCGGACCACCGCTGTAGATTCGGCCGCCGTCGTTGAGGATCGAGCCTGCCGCCGTGATCGTGCCGGGCGATGTGGGAACGAACGGTGCCGGCGCTGGTGCGGTCGTGCCGCTGGAAGTCGGGCTGGAGCCTGTTCCTGCGGCGGGTGTGCTCGGGCTGGGGGTGCTGCCTATGCCAGCGCCTCCTGTGCTCGTACCACCGCCAGTCCCAGCCGTCGGCGCGGGCACGGGTTCAGCACCGATGACTCCGCCGCTCGTATTGGACAAAACGGGTGCCGCCAGCGTGAGCCCCACGCTGCTGGTCTGGCGTATCGTGCCACCCCGGTTGTCGATGTCGCCCGCGCTGGCCAGCTCGACGCGCGTGCCTTCCAGCGTGCCGGTGTTCTCGAGCCTGCCCGCTGCGGTGACGATGAGCCATTGCTGGCACCGATACTTCCGGCGTTTCGCGCTCCAAGGCCAGCCTCGGTGCCCACCAGAAAAATGTGATTTGCGAACATCCCGCCGATTTGCGCGACGTCCAAGGCAAAGGTCGGCACAACACCCGTGCCGGTGGTCGGTGTGATCTGCGTGTGGTCCGCTGAGATAGTGTTGGCACCGGTCACGACCTTCAGGTCCGTCGCGTTGATCGCGGCATTGACCTGCACCGCTCGCGCTAAAATGGCGGCGTAGTCCGTTTTGCTCAGATCAAGGCCTGCGCCGTTGATACTGACCGTGCCGCCTCTCACCACGTAGCTGTCCAGGCCGCCGAAGGCGTTGAATTGCGGCGTGCCCGTGGTCAGCGTCACGCGAGATGAGTTGATGAACGTGCCGCCTGAAACTGCGATGCCTGACGGGTTCGCAAGGATGAATTCGGCACGCTGACCCGCAATCTCGACAGGCCCGTTGATGTACGATGGATTGCTCGAATTGACCTCGCTCAAGATCACTCTCGCGGGGCCAGTTGCCAGGTTGGGATTTCCAACTATCCACCCGCCGATGCCCGACTGTGCATTGACTCGTGAGTTGTTGACCACCACGCCGCGCGCATTGACGTCGAACTGCAAAAATTGATTTCTGGAGACCCCGGCCGCGCTTGGCGTCGCGATGTTTGCGATGGGAATTCCGTTCGGCGACACGAGGATGATCGGGCGCATGCCACCGGGGGCCATCGGGTTGGCAACGATCTGCGCTTGTCCCGGCATGGCCACCAACAGACCAAAGAGCGCGGCGGTCGCCACCAGCGGTGACGGAGCTGTCGAAGTCGGCGCAGCAACACCACCGCCGCTTGTTGCCTTGGACGTTCCCTTCCCAGCGCTGGTCGCGGCCTCGGGGACAACAACGCGGGCCGCGCGTGCAACACTCCAGATCACCCTAAAAATATTTTTATTCATCTTGTTCTATGCTTCTCGAATCGCGCAACCTGACAGCGATGCGCGGCGCGAGGCAACATGCTGGAATCTCTGACACAGCGTCAGAGAGACCTCGGATTGTCGATTTGCGAGGCATTCAGAAATGTCAATAAAACGAAGTGCCCGCAAATTGGGATCGAGAGCGCCACATACCGCACACTTCAAAGACACGGCAAAACAACACCCTTCGCCGTGAATTAGCAATTAAGTTCTCAGCGCAATGGTGCGTGGGCTAACCACCTGATTGCAGTCCTGCAATCGACGTCACAAAATGCTGTGACACCCCATGACACCCCCACCCGCCATTCAGCACCGCGGCGTCGGCCCTCTGCCAGCGAGAAGGCGGTTCTCATTCTTCGTCGGCGCGGCCGATGCGGACTGCTGCCTCAAGCACTTCGATGACGCGACGACCGCGCCCCTGTGGCAGGACGTCAAGGCCATCGACATCGGTGGCCTCGCCTTCATGTGGGTGCGCGGGAACGCCATTGATGTTGGCCGCATCGTGCGTGAGCAACACAAAGACGCGGCGTCGCATCCGCTCTATCTTCTGTTGAAGCTCAATACGTTCACCACGAACGAAACCAACGACGTGGTGCTGGTCGATGCGGACCGTTTCATGCGACTGCAATCGCCGCACTGCACTGACATGTGGTTTGTCGGTCTGTCCAGGTCGTTGGTATCGCGCTGGCTACCGAGCGGCAGCGGCACCGCCGCCACCTTGCTCAAGGGACATACAGGTTGGCCGGCTGTGTTGTCGGCATACCTGCACGGCCTCGACTTCCATCAGTTGCAGAGCATCAGCAGTCCCTTCGAGAAGGAACTGATGGCGGAGCACGTTCTTTCCATGCTCTCGTTCGCACTGCCGCAAAACGCGCTGCCCGCAGTGCGCGATCCGATTCCCGAGCGAGACCGAGTGCAGCATGACGAAATGCATCGCTGGATTCTGGACAACTACGCGGACCCGGAGATCAGCGTCGCCAGGCTTGCGAAACAGTTCCACGCATCTGTGCGCCACGTGCACAAGGTCTTTGCGAGCGCGGGGCACGGCATGTCGTTCCTGGATACGGTCCGTCATGTCCGGCTGGAAACGGCGGCGCGCATGCTGCGTGCGCCGGCACCGGCCTCCATGTTGGTCGCGCAGATCGCGTATCGCTGCGGCTTTGCCGATGCGGCCTACTTCGGACTGGTGTTTCGCAACCGCTATGGGTGCACGCCGCGCACCTATGCCAGCACTCATGCCCTGCCGCAAGTGGATGCTGCGCCGGTAAACAGTGCGAACGGCGCGACATCCGTCACACTGCATTAGCCGTCTTGAATCAGATCGCTCACATTTGGGCGGAATGTCTGCGGCCCATTTCGTAATATCGTTGGCGGTAGCCCGGTCTACTGCGCCCTTCTCCCTGAATAGGGCTACCCTTCAGCCCGCCCGATCCCTCGTCGCGGCGGGCTTTTCTTTCTCAAAGTGTCGGTGTGTCGGCATAGCGCCCACAGTCGTTGCCGGCGTGGTGGGCAACATCGGCGAACCTTCGCAACTCGACAAGAGTCGTTCCACTCCCTCCCTCTGAGCAGGTGAGTAGGCAGATGAAGGGCAGCCACGGCTGACTGGCATACGTCGGCAGCGGGCGTTGCAGTTGGCCGCTCGGTCAGAGGCGCGATAGGGACATCGACTTGACGATGCTTGTTCAGAGCGCATCGACGGTGCTGTTGTCTCGCGCCGAAATGTCGGGGTCCACCTGACATCAACCTACCTACGGCCGCGATCTCTGATTCGTCGTCAGACGATGACGAAGATCTTCTCGCCGGATATGACTCGGTTCAATGCATGGGTGAAATCACGGGTTGGCAGGGCTTTTTGTATGTACCCATGAAAACCGTCAGCTCGAACCTGTTCAAGGAATTGAGGGTCATGCGCCAGAACGCACGTCGTGCCTTCCTTCCCAACGAATTGCATCTCTCGAGCGAGGGACAGGTCTTCGGCACCGGACCCCGCCGACACATTCAAATCCAAAAGAATCAAGCCCCACTGCCTGCTGTCTTGAAGGAACAGCTTGAGCGCTTCCTTCACGGAACCGACTTTGGCGACGGAGTTGACCCGCGGATTTGCGGCAACGAACTCAGATATCACGTCTGCCACGATGGCACGACGCTCGATGATGAGGACGTCAATTTTCATGCCGATTCGCCTTTGCGCATGACTCGGGCTCGTCGGCGAGTTGATCCTCGCGAGCTTTGCTTGGCTCCCCTTGCCGGCAGCAACTACATCGGCAGCATGTCCGGCTCGACGCTCTTGCTCAAGTTGACCGCCAAAGAAGGGCAATCTTGCCGGTTCAATTGCGACAGCATTGTTCGGGCGACCGGGTGTTCGGTGCTGCCAGGTGGTGATGCCGCCTGAATCATCGCAAGGGCATCGAGCCAGGTCAGCGCTTTGCAACTTCGAAGCCCAGGGTGAGCCTGACTCCGAGCTTCGCGAGTTGTTCTTCGATGTTCGTGATCTTGCTGGGGCGACGGGGATCGAGCAGCGTGCGCAGGTGCTTCTCGCCGATGCCGAGCAGACTGGCCGCTTGGGCGTTGCTCGATGCGTTTGCGGCGTGCAGTCCCTCCATGAGGGCAATCTTTGCTGCGAGCACGAGCGGCAAGTGAATCGCGGTCTCGCCCGGGCAAAGGACGTCGCCCAGACCGGGCGGCAGCCGCCGCAGTGACAAGAGTTCGCGTACGCCATCGAGCAACAGCGTCGCGGCCTGCGCGAGGGCTTGTTCACGACTGGGCGCTCTCACATTCAGGCCCCGGTAGTGTCTGGAAACTACGAGCCAGCCGGACGCAAGATCGATCAAGCGGACGGGAAGATAGCAAGCTGCGCGCATGGCACTGTGGCGGGGGAAGGGGGAAGGGGGAAGGGGGAAGGGGGAAGGGGGATAGCGACGTCCGATTTGGCGCCCGTCGGCCCATCAAACACCGGAGAACCGCAAGCCGCTCAAGGCACTTTCACAGGCCTCGCGCATCCGGCTTATGTTCGGCATTTGGCCGCGCACCTCGGTCAGAGCCAGTCCGCAATGGAACGCGAGTGCATGGACCATGTCCTCGTCGGAGAGGATCGCAGCCGGGCCGGCAGATGCCATCACGCGATACAACCCCTTGAGCCACTGCTGCTGCGCAGCGCGGTCCTCCCTCGGCGGCAGCGCGTGGGTGGCCAAGAAGACCTGCGCGTGCAGCACCATGTGAGTGTCGGCATCCATCGGTAGCATGCGCCGAGTCGCGAGAATGACCGGTGGCGGCGCTGATGTGGAGTCATCGGGGATGCGGCCCGCAAGGTTGGGCGGGTCGCCAAAAGGCATGGTGTTCGTAGTCACGCGCAATTCCTGTGGTCGATGTCATGTTGGGCGAGAAGCAGGATTCGTGTCGGCATCGGCGCTTCCAGAGGCCTCCCGTTCGTGGTGAAGCGCTCGCTCAACCGTCAACAAGAGGGCACACCATTCGCCACCCGTGCGGTCGACCGCCTCCGCCAACGTGTAGCCCATTTCGGTGAGCCAGTCGGCCCGGTTGAGCACAAGGGCAACGGCCACGCGTTCGCCGGTGGACTGCACTCGCCAGGCTTCGATCCCACCGCGTTGCGCATCGCGGGCCTTGCGCAGAAGGTGCTCGAATTCGGCATTGATCATCGAAGACTCCTTGGGATTCATGCCAGACCGAACAGGTCGCCCTGCGCCATTTGCGGAGGCTGCGTTTTCGCGGCGGCTTGAGGTCGCAGCGAGGCAGAGGTTTCGTTGCAGGCGTGGCTGGCTGACTGCGCGCTTGTTTCGTCGGCGTCATCGGGAAGGTCCGTCTCCCAGGTAGGTGCCGCTGGTGCAATTAAGGGCACGTCATCTGCCAGCGCGTGCTGCGCCGCCAGGTCACCCAGGCTCATGGCCCGAAGGAAGTCCAGCGTCGTCAGGTTCAGCATCAGCCGATGCGAAGCTCGGGTGATGGCCACGTACAACAGGTTGACCTCCTGGCGGTCGAGTTTCTCGGGTGGCAACAGCCTGCCAGACTCATCGATCAACGCTGGAAAGTCCTCGGCCAGCCGTACCACGGGCAACGTCATCCCCTTGCACCGGTGCGCGGTGGATAGCACCAGATCTGCTTCACTCAGCGACGGGTGGCTGGCGGCCCGGATCGCATCGACCAGTGGCACGATCTGCTCACCGTACGTCTCCACAATCTTGATCAGACGACGCACCTCTTGATCGCGCGACTTGTCCGCGTAGTCGGCCAGGTTGGCGAAGGACGGGAAGTTGCGCAAAAACGGATCGCGCACCAACCCCAACTGCCCGTCGGCCAGGTGCCATGTGTCGATGATCTTCTCGAAGCCGTACGCGTTGACGCCGCCGGCGAAGCCGAGGATCTTTTTCTCGCGCACGCCGCGCACCGCCTCCTCGAAGATCTGGGCGTTGGTTCGCGCGAGCACTGCGTGTCGGGGCGCCGTGGGCGGCAGGCGCCGGACCACGGTGTCCGGGCCGACTCCAGCCAGCGGAAGCGTCTCGTCGAAAAAGCCCCACAGCAGCGCATTCGCGATGCGGGCCACCTTCGCTCCGAATCGAAAGCTCTGAGTCAAGGTCAGGGTTCGGCTGGCCTTCGCCGCATCCATCGCGTTCACGGCCCCACGGAACTGGTAGATCGACTGGTAGCCATCGCCGACCAACACCACGGGGCAGATTTGCCGTCCCACGATGTCCCAGGTCACAGGATTCGTGTCCTGGCCTTCGTCCAGCATCAGATAGTCGCAAGGCAGAGCAGGGTGCTGCAGCTGGAACAACTTCAGATAGCCGTCATGCGTCATCGGCGCTTCGTCGTGCGGATCGCACATGCGCTGCCAAAGCTTGCCGGCCACTTCCGCGGCATAGCGCAGCAGGTGCTCCGGGCCGGTCGGCGCGGGTCCCACGGCGATCGCGCGTTCGGGAAACGTCTTGAGGTCGCTCACACACCAGGCCGTGATGGTGTCCACGACCAGGCCGGCGAAGCTCCAGTCCCACGCAAGCCCCATGAGCTTGATCGCATTCACCGGCCGCAACGTTCCGAGCTTGTGCGAGTAGACCTTGCCGGTGGAGCCGAAAGCGAGGGCATTGACCGTCTTGCATTGCACGGTGCGCGGGAAGCGCTGCCGGGCGTCGAGTTCGGCCGACTTGTTGAAGGCCAGGTACAGCCCGCGAAGATGTCGGTTGCGGTGCGCCAAGGCCACGAGGGCGGTTGTCTTGCCCGTGCCGGCATAGGCGATGACTTTCGTCACGCCCGAGAGAGGGGCGTCGGCGACGGCGCTTTGTTCGGCGGTCGTTTGCATCGGGGAGGGCGGCTCGTCGCGTTCAGCCCGCGAGCGGGAGCGAGAGTCCCGAGGTCTGGAACCTTTGCCGCACCATGGGGCGGAGCGATCGCATGCTGGCGACACCGTCACCGCGATGGGCGCGGCGGCGAGCCGGAAGGGCCGAGAGTAAAAGCGCTTGGCTGACGGTCATGCAGTTGACGGTATCGACCCGCTGAGCCGACGCAACTCTGATTGCGGGTCGCGGCGCTGCCTCAATCGTCTGCGGCTCTGTGCCAGGGCGTTGCCATGGGGGCGTGGCGAAACTGTTCGCGGTAGCCGGCTTGTTGCTCCGCGATGTGCTTGAGCTCCTCGAGGTTCGGACCGGCGAACAATCCCTTGCCCTCGGGGCTCCACAAGATGAAGGCACCGGTCATCGGGCCCTGTGTCTCGAGCCCAATCTCGAAGCCCGTGGCCCCGAGCGCCAGACACATGCCTGGCAGGGGATGCCAGAGATGACGCGCGTCTCGTGCACGCGGCGACTCCGGTTCATCCAACGGCTCTCCCGCGTCCGAGCGGATCGGGTGGCCGGCGTCACCAGTTCGGGCTGCATGAAGATCGGTCGGAACCCACATTGGTTCGACGCGCCGCTCGTTCGTCTCGGCATGGACCAGACTTCCGAACGAGCGCATGGCGACGGGCGTCGCCGCACGCATCCGCAACGACGGTTGCGGATCGGAAGAACTCGACGCTGCAGCAGCCTGGCGATGAGCGAGCGCAGGCAAGCCGCGCAGGCACAGAAAGACGCAAAACGTGAACAGGATGGGGACCATCGTGAAGGCCGTGCCGGCAAGGACCTGAAACAGATAGATGTTGTTCATCGGCAAGTCTCCGGGAGGCTCTACATGCTGTGATCGAACTCGAATCTGCGATGTGGTCCGGGCTCCTGGGCCGAGGGAGCTGTTCGCTGGAGTCGTTCTTGCACTCGCTGTGCCTGCCAGAGGTGGCGTGTGCGGTCGACGACGGCTTGGGCGGACGACGGGAGTTGGCGCGCGGGATCGGGCGGCAGTCGCGCCCAATCGGGGGGCGTCTTCTTGCGTGTAGCTGTCATTGAAATCGGGAAGAGGAAGCAGTGAGAATCCTCACATACCAGTGTGTCGCCACGAGGTCGAAAGACGCTCTGGGAGGGCTGTTATCCCTTCAGGGCATGGCAACATTGGTAAGAGACTGTCCAGGGCCCGTTTCAGCAACGCGATTCGCCGAACAGCGCATGACCGACCATCAGATCCGATGAACCTCGCGAGCATTCCCAAGCACCCAGTTGGAAAGGCCCTGTCCCAGGCTGTGACCCCGCTCGACCATCTGGACGTCTCAGCCTTGGGCCGCTGGTGGGATGGCGCGGCCTCAGCGTCGGATCACGACCGAGTGCTTGCGTTGCTTGATCGCCTGCATACGGGCAGTGCGTGGCTGGCCTGTGGGTGCACGGGTGACCGCGGCAATCCGCCCCTGTTGGCGGTGGCACGGCGAACGGGCGGCCACGGTGGTGGGCTGTCGCTTCGGCGATTGATGGACCGCGACGCGCACCGGCCCGACTGCCGCTTTGTCTTCGAGCAACGCGAGCCGGCCGATGATGACGCGCAGGGAGCCGACGTGGAGGACGCGGACGGCGTGGGCGAGGCGGTGCGGCCGGATTTCCTCTTCCAGCAGGCAACCCGTGTTCGTGCGCCCCGTGAGGGCGGGACGCCGGAGCATGACGCCTCGGAGCGTAGCGTCAGAGCGCACCCGCTGGCGCGGCGCATGTTCTGGCTGCTGCACGAGGCGGGGGTGAATCGGTGGCCCAAACCGTACGCGTCAACAGACCGTGGCGCTTTGCTGAAGCTCGCCCAGACGGTCGAGCTTGCGCAGGGGCTCTTCCTGCGTGACGTTCTGTACTGCGATCCGCGAGCCTGGCGCGAGCGCTGGATGGAGACGGGGTTTCGCAAATGCGAAGCGCATGGGTTGAAGCCGCAGGTCTGGTGGTTGACCGAAATCGAGCACGCGAGCCAGAAGGAGAAGCGGGTGAGGCTGACAGGGGCTGAGGAAGACACCGAGATCGACGGACGGCTGGCCGTCTTCGGCGGCGACGGTGCAGCCGTTCGCTACCCGATGCTCATGTGCGCCCTGGTCGGCCAGTTACCCGACGGCGCCGTGCGCATCATGCAGGCCTACGCGCACCCGATTCAGGCGCTGGACTGGTGGCTACCGGTCGATTCAGATCTGGAGCGCGATGCTGTGCAGGATCTGGTTGGCGTGATGCGCTGGCTTCACAACGACAAGGGCGTGGACCTGGGGATGCTCAAGCCACTTTTTTCGTGGAACGGAACTGGAGCACGGCCGGATTTCGTGGTGTCGCATCGCGGCCGGCCGGAAGACTGCGTGGTGATCGAGACCATGGGCTCGGACGATGCGGAATATAGGGAGCGCAAGGTGCGCACAATGGAGCGATTGACGGGCCACGAACTCATAGAAGACGAGAGGGCTCGTGATCCTGCGAATGCGGGGAAATTGCTGAAAAGTTGCGTGGCGAAGTGGGCGCTAAATTCCCCAAAAGGGGTGTTCTAGGACCGAGCCGAGGTCTTGACTGCCTTGGATCGGCATCCGCTCAATCGGCAAGCGGCATTGCTGCGCGGCTATTAGCAGGGTCATGCGTGAGGGCCTTGAGGAAAACTTTCGAAGAGGGGTTCCCCGGCTGACCAAGCAAATGCCCACCTTGAATCGTTTGTGCGACCCTGCGAGGGCGCGCGTCCTAGAATCAGTCGGCTCACCACCCCCTACAAGCGACACCGCCAGTCCAGTTGTTGGGAGGTTTCAGGGCAATACGGCACCCTTTTCGGCGTAGGCTCTAGCGTAGGCTGCCTCCGAAAACCCGCGCCAATCCTAGAAATTTTGATTCCATTGCAGAATTCTCCCATGGAGATTAATCAACCGCTGCCGTTGCTCGGCGGCCTGAGTGCCGCGCAGTTCATGCGGCGGTATTGGCAGAAAAAGCCCTTGCTGGTTCGCCAGGCCATTCCCGCCATGGTGCCACCGATCGAGCGCAATGCGCTGTTCGCGCTGGCCGAAAAGGAAGAAGTCGAGTCCCGCCTGATCCGGCAAGGCAAGGCCGGCTGGTCGCTCAAGCACGGCCCGCTGCCGCGCCGTGCCTTGCCGCCGCTCAAGCAGCCGGCCTGGACGCTGCTGGTGCAGGGCGTCGACCTGCACCACGAGGGCGTGCACGAACTGTTGCGGCAGTTTCGCTTTTTGCCGGATGCCCGCCTCGACGACCTGATGATCAGCTACGCGAGCGACACCGGCGGCGTCGGCGCGCATTTCGACAGCTACGACGTGTTCCTGCTGCAGGCGCAGGGCCGGCGCCGCTGGTCCATCGGCAAGCAGAGCGACCTGCGGCTGCAGCCCGGCGTGCCGCTCAAGATCCTCGAGAACTTCGAACCCGAGCAGACCTTCGTGCTCGAGCCCGGCGACATGCTGTACCTGCCGCCACGCTATGCGCATGACGGCGTGGCCGTGGGCGACGACTGCATGACCTGCTCGATCGGCCTGCGTTCGTCCGCATTGGGCGAGCTTGGCGCCGACCTGCTTGCGCGAATGGCGCAGGCCTATTCGGAAGACCTGGAAGACGCCGGACCCGCTGAACTGGCGCGCTACCGCGACCCGACGCAGCCGGCCGTCGACAATCCCGCGCAGATGCCCGCCGCATTGCAGGGCTTCGCGCGCAAGGCCGTGGAAGCTGCGCTGCGCGATGCCGACGCCGTCGATCGCGCGCTCGGCGAGTCGCTCACCGAGCCCAAGGCCAACGTGTGGTTCGGCGAGGGCAGCCAGGCGCCCGGCAACATGCAGCGCGTGGCGCTGGACCGCCGCACGCGCATGCTCTACGACACACGGCACATCTACATCAACGGCGAGAGCTTTCGTGCCGGCGGGGCCGACGCCACGTTGATGCGCCGCCTTGCCGACCAGCGCGCGCTGGGCCCTCGCGAGCTGAGCCGCGCCAGCGAAGGCGCGCTCGCGCTGCTCGCCGATTGGTCCGAAGCAGGCTGGCTCCATGCCGAATGAATGACGAGGCCGCACAACCACTGAGCGAAGGGCGCTTCGACGGCCGCGAGGCCTTCGAAGCGATCCTGCGCACGGCACTGGCCGCCGCTGCGCGCGAGGGCTGGAGAGAGATCGTCTTCAGCGATCCCGACTTCGCCGACTGGCCGCTAGGCGAGCGCGCGAGCATCGAGGCACTGCAGGCATGGTCGGCCAGCGGGCGCCGCTTCGTGCTGCTCGCGCAGCGCTTCGACATTCTCGAGCGCGGCCACGCGCGCTTCGTGCCGTGGCGCCGCATGTGGGACCACATCATCGAATGCCGCGCGACCGGCAAGGCTGCGGGCTGCGAAGTGCCCAGCGCCATCTGGACGCCCACATGGTTCGTGCATCGCATCGACCCTGAGCGCAGCCGCGGCGTGAGCGGCACCGATGCACGCGCGCGCCGTGCGCTGCGCGAGTCGATCGACGAGTGCTGGCGCATCGCGCGGCCCGCGTTTCCTGCCTCCACGCTGGGCTTGTAAGCCAATGCCGCGAATGCGGCTGCCAGACATATTCGAGGCGATATGCAGGTCTAGAATTTTTTCGTTCCAGACCTTCATTGCCAAAGGAGATTCCATGAAGAAGTCATCGTCCGTCCTGATCGCCTCGCTCATCGCCGCTGCCGCGCTCGTCGCCTGTGGAAAGAAGGAGGATGCAGCGCCGGCTGTCGTGACGCCGCCTCCTGCGCCCGTGACCGAACCCGCGCCCGCTCCTGCGCCCGCACCGTCTTCCGACGCGACTCCCGCGCCTGCCACCACGCCTGATTCGAGCACCTCGTCCGCTACGCCGGCGCCTGGTGCTTCGTCTGCGCTCGATGCCGCGAATGCAGCCACCGAGGCTGCGAAGAAGAACAACGAAGCGCCGAAGCAGCAATAAGCAAGGGACTTGCGCCAGCGCGATAAAAAAACCGCCATGAGGCGGTTTTTTTTATTAAGGGAGCGTGAGCAAGGCTGCGCGCAGGCTCACACGTCGAGCCAGGGCGAGCCCTCTGCAGCGTCGGCGGTGAGCATCTCTGCCTCATCGCCGCCCAGTGCCTCGGCCATCAAGCGGCGCACGATCTCGGGCCGGTTGTTCTGCTCGCTCAGGTGCGCAGCGACCACATGGCGCAGGCCGCCGTGCAGCACCGCGCGTGCGATGTCCGCCGCAGCCGTGTTCGACAGGTGCCCGTAGTTGCCGCCC
Source organism: Variovorax durovernensis (assembly GCF_977011995.1). Taxonomy (NCBI): domain Bacteria; kingdom Pseudomonadati; phylum Pseudomonadota; class Betaproteobacteria; order Burkholderiales; family Comamonadaceae; genus Variovorax; species Variovorax durovernensis. The sequence goes on from NZ_CDRNCW010000001.1 coordinate 2,493,753, forward strand.
ACACGGTGCTTGAGAAAGGCCGGGTAGGCCGAGCCCGCCAGCAGGTCGCTGTCGTGGTTGAACTCCAGCAGCAGTGCATGCACGCCGCTAAGCCGCGCGAGCACATGTGCTGTTGCATGGCCGAGATCGGTCAGCACGCCGAGGGTGCGATTGCCGTCGGTGCAGCGCAGTTGCAGCGGCTCGCGCGCGTCGTGGGGAACGGTGAAGGGCTGCACGCCGATGTTGCCCACCGCGAACTCGGTGTCGTCGCGCGCGATGTTCAGCAGGCCTTCGAAATCGCGCCCGCCGGTGGCTAACCATGTGCCTTCGCTCATCCACACGGGAATGCGGTTGCGCCGCGAGAGCGTATGTGCGCAGCCGATGTGGTCTCCGTGCTCGTGCGTGACGAAGACTGCATGGATGTCGCTGGCGGCAAGGCCTGCGCGGGCCAGCCGCAGGTCGAGCTGCTTGAGGCCGAAGCCGCAGTCGACCAACATGCGGGAGGTGCGGCCGCCGCTGGTCGCTTCGACCAGCGCGGCGTTGCCCGTGCTGCCGCTGCCGAGACTTCGGAAGCGGAGCATGCGGGCTACTTCAGGTCGTCGGCGATGACCTTGACGATGCGGTCGGCGTTGGCCGACGTTTCAGGCGCGCCGGCTTCGTTCATCACAACGACCGTGCTGCTCTCGCCCTGGCTCTTGACCGAGATGCGGAACTTCAGAGGTGCCTCGGTCTTGCTCGAGCCGCTGAACAGCTTGCCGAAGAAGCCAGGCTCCTTCTTGTCGGGGTTCGGCGGCACGTAGCGCACGAAGTACACGCCGGCGCTGCGGTCGCGGTCTTCCACGGTGAAGCCGGTGCGGTCGAGCGCCAGGCCGACGCGACGCCATGCGCGGTCGAAGCCTTCGCTGATCTGCACGGCTGGCTGGTTGCCGATCTTGGTGATGGTGGCGGTGCGTGCCGGTGCCGTGGTGGCGGCCAGGATCTTCGACTGCTCTTGCGAGACGCCGAGCTTGACCATCAGGCGGCGCAGGAATTCGGTCTCGAGCTCAGGGTCGCTGGGGCGGGGCTGCCACACCGTCTGGTCCTGGCGGGAGTTGTTGTAGACCTCCTGCATGCCGCGATGGCTGATGAAGATCTCGGTGCCGTTGGGCGTGCGTTCCAGGCGGGTGCGGAAGCGGTCGAGCTCGCCGGTCGAGTAGACCGATTCGACCAGCTTGCCCAGCGTGCCGCGGATGATGTCCTGCGGCAGCTTGGCGCGGTTCTCGGCCCAGTCGGTTTCCATGATGCCCAGGTTGCGCTGGTCGGTGGTCAGCAGGAAGCCGCTTTCCTGCCAGAAGTCGCGAACCGGCTCCCAGAGCTGGTCGGGCGTGCGGTTGACGACGATCCAGCGCTGCGTGCCAGAGCGCTCCATCTTGACGTCGCCGATGTTGCTCACGGCGGTGGGCACGCCCGGGGCGTTGGCAATGCCGGCCTGGTAGGCGTTGGCGGTCACGGCGCCGCCGGGGATGGCGTAGCGGTTGTCGCGCGAGAGTTGGGAGAGATCGGGAGGGACTTCGAGCGTCGGGGCTTTGCCGGCGCTCTTGTAGTCGATCTTGTCGCTCTCGAGGACGGAGCAGGCGGCGAGGCTGGCAACCAGGGTGGCCAGCAATGCATATCGCGAAATTTGCGAAAGGTTCTTCAACGTCGTCTTCCTTGTTGGAATGGTTCGGTCTATCTGTGGGCCGCAATGCCCGCCATCTCAGAGCATGGTTCGGGCAAAAGGTTGCTTAACCTTGTTGCGGCCAGGGAAAAAGCAGATCGCAGGTCGGAAATGGGTTTGGGGGGCTCAGTTCTTGAGCAGGCCGGTGGCACGCAACGCGCCTTCGACCGCCGGACGGCTGGCTTCGCCCAGTTCGGTGAGCGGCAGCCGAAGCGCGCCGCCGCACAGGCCGAGCCTGGCCATGGCCCACTTGAGCGGGATCGGATTCGGCTCGACGAACAGGTTGCGGTGCAGCGGCATCAGTTCGAACTGGATCTGCATGGCGCGCTTGACGTCGCCTGCCAGCGCCGCGACGCACAGCTCGTGCATCTTGCGCGGCGCGATGTTGGCCGTGACGCTGATGTTGCCCTGGCCGCCGCACAGCATGAGTGCGACCGCGGTCGGGTCGTCGCCGGAATAGACGGCGAAGTTCTTGGGCACGTCGCGGATGAGCCACTGGGCCCGCTCGATGTTGCCGGTGGCTTCCTTGATGCCGATGATGCCGGGCACCTGTGCCAGGCGCAGCACTGTGTCGTGCGCCATATCGGCGACGGTGCGGCCGGGCACGTTGTAAAGCACGATGGGCAGGTCGCCCACGGACTCGGCGATGGCCTTGAAGTGCTGGTACTGGCCCTCTTGCGTGGGCTTGTTGTAGTACGGCACGACCTGGAGCTGGGAGTCGGCGCCCACGCCCTTGGCGAACTTGGCGAGCTCGATGGCTTCCTTGGTGGAATTGGCGCCGCAGCCAGCCATCACGGGGACGCGGCCCTTGGCCTGTTCGACCGAGACGCGGATGATTTCGCAGTGCTCTTCGACATCGACCGTCGGCGATTCGCCGGTGGTGCCGACCACGCCGAGGCAGTCGGTGCCTTCTTCGATGTGCCAGTCAATGAGCCGCCGCAGGGCGGGGTAATCGACACTGCCGTCGTCGTGCATCGGCGTGACGAGCGCGACGATGCTGCCTGTCAGTTGCTCCAAGGGGAATCTCTTTGTCGGTGGACGAAAGCGCCGATTCTACTTACTCCGGGGCCGGCGGAAACACGCCCCCCGACCCCCTCAGTTTCCCTTAAGGAGGTGGCGGGGCGGCTGGCCGGGGGCGTTCCCGGCCTCGCGGACGGCGGCAATGCGCTGGACAAAGCGGGCCGGCTCGGGCTCGAAACCGTCTTCGTAGGCCACCACGCGCAGTCCGGTGCAGGCGGCGAGCAGCTCGCCGGGCTGCAGCAGGAAATCGGGCCGCGAGGGCTTGCCCACGGTCTCGTTGCCCGCGGCGAAGGTCTCGTAGAGCAGCAAGCCGCCCGGCGCCACTGCGGCCACGATGTCGGCCATGCGCGGCCGCCAGAGGTAGTGCGTGACGACCACCGCGCCGAAGACCTGGCCGGCAAACGGCCACGGGCCCGATTCGATGTCGGCCTCGACCACGCTGCCGAAGGCGCCTGCCGCCGCCACGGCTTCGGGCGAACGGTCGACGCCCGTCACGGCGTGGCCGCGCCCGGCGAACCAGCGCATGTGCCGCCCGGAGCCGCAGGCCACGTCGAGCACCGTGGCACCGGGCGCCAGCAGGTGCGACCAGCGGACGATCCACTCGGAAGGCGCGCCCGTGCCGTGCGCCGTTGCTGCAACTGTCATGGCGGATCGGAGGAGAAGAGAGGAAGCGTCAGAAGCAGGACCAGATCTGGTCCACCAGCGTCACGAGGAAGTCCGGATGCACGTACATCGCGAACACGCCGCCCAGCACTGCCAGCGCGGCGGCGAGCCAGCCGGCGTGGACGATGTGGTGGCGCATCCGTGGTGTCATGGCGCTCTTTATACGCAATCAGCCCGCCGCGCCCAACGGCCGGGGCGCCCGCGCGATGGCGTTTTCCTTCACCGGCAGGTTGATCAGCGCCGCGAACACGCCCAGCGCAATGGCGATGTACCAGACGACGTCGTAGCTGCCCGTGGTGTCGTACAGGTAGCCGCCCAGCCACACGCCCAGGAACGAGCCGACCTGGTGGCTCAGGAACACGAAGCCGCTGAGCATCGACAGATGCGCCACCCCGAAGATGCCCGCCACGATGGCGTTGGTCGCGGGCACGGTGGACAGCCACAGGAAGCCCATGGCCGCCGAGAACACATACACGCTCATCGGCGAAATGGGCGCCAGCAGGAACAGCGCGATCGACACCGCCCGCGCGAAATAGATCGCCGCCAGGATCTTGCGCTTGGCCAGCGTCTGCCCCAGCAGCCCGACCGTGTAGGTGCCGAACACGTTGAACAGCCCGATCAGCGCCAGCGCATAGCCCGCCACGTCGGCCGGCAGGCTCTTGTCGCGCAGGTAGGTCGGCATGTGGATGCCGATGAACGCCAGCTGGAAGCCGCAGACGAAGTACCCCGCCATCAGCAGCCCGAAACTGGGATAGCGGAAAGCCTCGCCCACGGCCTGCAGCACCGACTGGTCGCGGTGGCCGGCCAGGGCTTCGGTCTTGGGCTCGCGCAGGCCGAAGGCCAGCGGAATGATGACCAGAACCAGCACCGCCACCACGGCCAGCGCCGTCTGCCAGCCCAGGTGGCCGATCAGCCAGCCCTCGACAGGCGCCATCAGGAACTGCCCGAACGAGCCGGCCGCCGCCGCCACGCCCATGGCCCAGGAGCGCCGCTCCGCCGGAATCTGCCGCCCGATCACGCCGTAGATCACCGCATAGGTCGAGCCCGCCTGCGCGGCGCCGATCAGCACGCCAGCGCTCAGCGTGAACAGCAGCGGCGTCGGCGAATGCGCCATGCCGAACAGCCCCAGCGCATAGAACACCGAGCCAGCAATCAGCACCCTGAACGCGCCGAAGCGGTCGGCCAGCATGCCCGCGAACACGCCGAAGATGCCCCACGACAGGTTCTGCACCGCCAGCGCGAACGAAAAGGTGCCGCGGCTCCAGTCCTGCGCCTGCGTGATGGGCTGCAGCCAGAGGCCGAAGCCGTGGCGGATGCCCATGGAAAGCGTGACGATCATCGCCCCGCAGAAGAGGACTTGCTTGATCGAAAGAGTGCGGGCTGGCGTTTGCATGATGGCGTCGAATGTAGCGACCTGGCTGCTTTGGCAGGCGCCCCGATGGCCAAAGCCATTGATGATTTATCGGCGCCGTTTCGATGCGCGCTGGGCATCAAAGCGTCTCCTGTATGGGTATCCAGTTGTTTGGCGGCGACTGACTACAATCCGCCCCCATGGCGACTCCCCCCAAGACTCCCCCCAATTCTTCGTCCGCGTCTTCCGGCTACTCGGAAGGCTCCATCCGCGTGCTCAAGGGCCTGGAGCCCGTCAAGCAGCGCCCGGGCATGTACACCCGCACCGACAACCCGCTGCACATCATTCAGGAAGTGATCGACAACGCCGCCGACGAGGCGCTGGCGGGCCACGGCAAGAAGATCAAGGTCACGCTGCATGCCGACGGCTCGGTCAGCATTGAGGACGACGGCCGCGGCATTCCCTTCGGCCTGCACCCCGAAGAAAAAGCGCCCGTGGTCGAGCTGGTCTACACCCGGCTGCATGCCGGCGGCAAGTTCGACAAGGGCTCGGGCGGCGCCTACAGCTTCTCGGGCGGCCTGCACGGTGTGGGCGTGTCGGTGACCAACGCGCTGTCCAAGCGGCTCGAAGTGTCGACCCACCGCGAGGGCTCGGTCGCAAAGCTGGCCTTCAGCGGCGGCGACGTGATCGAACAGCTCGAGGTGCGCAAACTCGAGGCCGGCGAACGCAAGCAGGGCACCACCGTGCGCGCCTGGCCAGACGCCAAGTACTTCGAGACCTCCGCGCTGCCCATGGGCGAACTCACGCACCTGCTGCGCAGCAAGGCCGTGCTTATGCCCGGCGTGAGCGTCACGCTCACGAACGAAAAGACCAAGGAAAGCCAGCAGTGGCTCTACAAGGGCGGCCTGAGCGACTACCTGATGCAGACGCTCAACGGCGACCCCGTCATTCCGCTGTTCGAAGGCGGCGGCCATGCCGACAAGAACGCCGACAACTTCGCCGAAGGCGAGGGCGCCGACTGGTGCGTGGCCTTCACCGAAGACGGCCAGCCGGTGCGCGAGAGCTACGTCAACCTGATTCCCACCAGCGCCGGCGGCACGCATGAAAGCGGCCTGCGCGACGGCCTGTTCACCGCTGTGAAGGGCTTCATCGAGCTGCATTCGCTGCTGCCCAAGGGCGTGAAGCTGCTGCCAGAAGACGTGTTCGCGCGCGCCTCCTACGTGCTCAGCGCCAAGGTGCTCGACCCCCAGTTCCAGGGCCAGATCAAGGAACGCCTGAACTCGCGCGATGCCGTGCGCCTGGTGTCGAGCTTCGTGCGGCCCGCGCTCGAGCTGTGGCTCAACCAGCACGTCGACTACGGCAAGAAGCTGGCCGAGCTCGCCATCAAGGCCGCGCAGACGCGCCAGCGCGCCGGCCAGAAGGTCGAGAAGCGCAAGGGCTCCGGCGTGGCCGTGCTGCCCGGCAAGCTCACCGACTGCGAAAGCAAGGACATCAGCCACAACGAAGTCTTCCTGGTCGAGGGCGACTCCGCCGGCGGCAGCGCCAAGATGGGCCGCGACAAGGAAAGCCAGGCCATCCTGCCGCTGCGCGGCAAGGTGCTCAACACCTGGGAAGTGGAGCGCGACCGCCTCTTCGCCAACACCGAAATCCACGACATCTCGGTGGCCGTGGGCGTCGACCCCCATGGGCCCAACGACACGCCCGACATGAGCGGCCTGCGCTACGGAAAGATCTGCATCCTGAGCGATGCCGACGTGGACGGCTCGCACATCCAGGTGCTGCTGCTCACGCTGTTCTTCCGCCATTTCCCCAAGCTCATCGAAGCCGGCCACGTGTATGTCGCAAAGCCGCCATTGTTCCGGGTGGATGCCCCCGCGCGCGGCAAGAAACCGGCCTCCAAGGTCTACGCGCTGGACGAGGGCGAACTGACCGCCACCCTCGACAAACTGCGTAAAGACGGTGTGCGCGAAGGCGCCTGGAGCATCAGCCGCTTCAAGGGACTGGGCGAAATGAGCGCGGAACAATTGTGGGAAACCACGCTCAATCCAGACACCCGCCGCCTGATGCAGGTCCAATTGGGCCGTTTCGACTTCACGTCCACCCAGGGCGAGATCACCAAGCTGATGGGCAAGGGCGAAGCGGCGGCGCGGCGCGAGCTCATGGAACTGCGCGCCGACGACGTCGACATCGACGTCTGATTCCGACCGGAATATTCCTCAAGACAGGGCATGGACAGGCACAAGATCATTTGTGGTTCGCTGGCAGGGGCTTGCGTCGTGGGCGCAGTTGCCATGCTGGCGCGCGCACATCCGGCCATCGCGCCGCCGGACCTGTTCTTTGCCGGCCTGTTCCTGTTCTTCGTGTTCGTGTTCCTCTGGGCAGGCTGGTGGGACGAGGCGGCGAGCCACGACGCCAAGCCCAGCCGGGCCGAGCGAACCGTCGCCACCGGTTGGCTGTGGATGCGCCGGCTCGTCTGCTGGGCGGGTGCGTTCGTTTCTTTGCTGATTGCCGCGTCGATGCTCATCGACGGCATCCAGCCGGGGCAGGTGCCCGCCGTTCTCTTCGCCGTGTTTGTTGGCGGCATGCTCGTGTGGGCCGGCTTGAAGGGCTTCGGACGCGCGCGCGGCATGGGCGACGCCGCCGCGGTCCATGCCGAGCGCCGCAAGCGCTACGGCTGGCGGCTGTGACGACCAAGACCGCATCGCGATGAAACGCTGGTTCCGTCCACTCTTGCTTTGTGCAGCCCTGGTGCTGTCGCTGCAGGGCGCGCGCGCCGCCGACATCTACGGCTACGTCGACAGCAAGGGCGTCGCGCATTTCGCTTCCGAGAAGATCGACGAGCGCTACCAGATCTTCTTTCGCGGTGGGCAGAGCTTCGATACCGCCAACGGCATTTCTCCGCTCGGGCGCGGCGCGCGCGGCATCGACGGCAAGGTGCCGCAGGCCTCGCAAACCCTGCTCGCCATGTTCGAGGCCTCGCCCGGCTACAAGACCGCCAAGGCCGCGCTGCGCGACGCATCGAGCAAGCACGCCATCGACTACGAACTGCTGCAAGCACTGGTCGCCACCGAGTCGGGCTTCGACGCGCAGGCCGTGTCGCCCAAGGGCGCGATGGGCCTGATGCAGCTGATGCCCGCCACCGCGCAGCGCTATGGCGTGTCGGCGGACAAGCGCACCACCATCGAGAAGAAGCTGTTCGACCCACGCATCAACATCGCCGCCGGTTCGCGCTACCTGCGCGACCTGATCGCCATGTTCCCGGGCCAGATCGAACTGGCCCTTGCCGCCTACAACGCGGGCGAGGGCGCCGTGCAGCGCGCTGGCAACAAGATCCCGAACTACAAGGAAACGCAGAACTACGTGCAGACCGTGCTGCAGCTCTATGCGTACCTGAAGCCCTCCGTCGCAACCGGTGGCGGCGTGCGCGGCGGCAAGACGCCGGGGCGCATCCGCATGGAGCTGACCGTGCCGCAGGGCGGTGCGATCAACCGGGGCAACATGCCGTCGGACGTACCGCGCAACATGCCGGCCATGCCCGACATTCCCGAGCCGCCAGCCACGCCGACCGGCGCGGCCGACGCATCGCACGAGGCAATCAATCCGGGCTGAGCGCGCACGCACAGCCTGCAATCGTTTTTCTTTCTCTCTTCTTCATGGACTCCCAACCACCGCTCGATCTCCAGGGTCCCACCGACGGCGACACCACCCTCACCCTTGCCGACTACGCGCAGACCGCCTACCTCGAATACGCGCTCAGCGTGGTCAAGGGCCGCGCGCTGCCCGATGTGTCCGACGGCCAGAAGCCGGTGCAGCGGCGCATCCTGTATTCGATGTCGCGCATGGGCCTGGGCTTCGGCGGCACCAACGGCACCGTGGGCGCCAAGCCGGTCAAGAGCGCACGCGTGGTCGGCGACGTGCTCGGCCGTTTCCACCCGCACAGCGACCAGGCGGCCTACGACGCGCTGGTGCGCATGGCGCAAGATTTCTCGCAGCGCTATCCACTGGTCGACGGACAGGGCAACTTCGGCAGCCGCGACGGCGACGGCGCGGCCGCCATGCGATACACCGAAGCGCGCCTGGCGCGCATCACCAGCCTGCTGCTCGACGAAATCGACGAGGGCACGGTCGACTTCATTCCCAACTACGACGGCAGCACCGAAGAACCTCGCCTGCTGCCCGCGCGGCTGCCGTTCACGCTGCTCAATGGCGCCAGCGGCATCGCGGTCGGCCTGGCCACCGAGATCCCGAGCCACAACCTGCGCGAAATCGCCGACGCCTGCGTGGCGCTGATCAAGTCGAACGGCAAGCTCAGCGAGGAAGAACTCTTCGCCATCGTGCCCGGCCCCGACTACCCGGGCGGCGCGCAGATCATCAGCAACGCCAGCGACATCGCCGATGCCTACCGCACCGGCCGCGGCTCGCTCAAGGTGCGCGCGCGCTGGAAGATCGAAGAACTGGCGCGCGGCCAGTGGCAACTGGTGGTCAACGAACTGCCGCCGGGCGTCAGCACGCAGAAGGTGCTCGAGGAAATCGAGGAAATCACCAACCCCAAGGTCAAGGCCGGCAAGAAGGCCCTGAGCGCCGACCAGACCCAGCTGAAGGCCGCGATGCTGTCGGTGCTCGACGTGGTGCGCGACGAGTCCAGCAAGGACGCCGCCGTGCGCCTGGTGTTCGAGCCCAAGACCTCGCGCATCAGCCAGGACGAGTTCATCACCACGCTGCTCGCGCAGACCTCGCTGGAGACCTCGTCGCCGATCAACCTCACGATGGTCGGCATCGACGGCAAGCCCACGCAGAAGTCGCTGCGCCAGATGCTCAACGAGTGGATCGCGTTCCGCGAGGTCACCGTCGAGAAGCGCTCGCGGCATCGCCTCAACAAGGTGCTGGACCGCATCCACATCCTCGAAGGCCGGCAGCTGGTGCTGCTGAACATCGACGAGGTGATCGCGATCATCCGCGCGGCGGAAGACCCGAAGGCGGCGCTCATCGCGCGCTTCAACCTCAGCGATCGCCAGGCCGAGGACATCCTCGAAATCCGGCTGCGCCAGCTTGCGCGGCTCGAAGCCATCAAGATCGAACAGGAACTGTCGGGCCTGCGCGACGAGCAGAAGAAGCTCGAAGACATCCTCGGCAGCCCCGCCGCGCTGCGCCGGCTGCTGGTGAAGGAAATCGAGGCCGACGCCAAGACCTTCGAAGACCCGCGCCGCACGCTCATCCAGGCCGAGAAGCGCGCCGTGGCCGAAGTGAAGGTGGTCGACGAACCTGTCACCGTCATCGTGTCGCAGAAGGGCTGGGTCCGCGCGCAGAAGGGCTGGGCCAGCGAGAAGGCGGCCGCGAACGGCGGCAACGGCGCTTCGGCCCCCGAGTACAGCTTCAAGTCGGGCGACTCGCTGTACGGCGCCTTCGAATGCCGCAGCGTCGACACGCTGCTGGTGTTCGGCAGCGCCAAGGACAAGAGTGTGCGCGTGTACACCGTGCCCGTGGCTTCGCTGCCTGGCGCGCGCGGCGACGGCCAGCCCGTCACCACGCTCATCGAGCTGGACGCCGGCACGCACGTCACGCACTTCTTCGCCGGCCCGGTGGGCGCCAGCGTTCTGCTGGCCAACACCGGCGGCTACGGTTTCATCGCCACCGTCGAGAACATGATGTCGCGCCAGCGCGGCGGCAAGGCCTTCATCGACGTGGGCGAGGGTGAGCAGCTGTGCCGTCCGTCGCTGGTCGGCGGCGCGAGCGGCGCCGAGCCGATGCCGGCAGCCACGCACGTGGCCTGCGCCTCGACCGGCGGCCGCATCCTGACCTTCGACATCATCGAACTCAAGAGCCTGCCCAAGGGCGGCCGCGGCCTGACGCTGATCGACCTCGAGCCCAAGGACACCCTGGCCGGTGCGGCCGCCTACACGCGCAGCGTGAAGATCGAAGGCATCGGCCGCGGCGGCAAGGAACGCGAAGAGACCCTGGAGATCCGCACGCTCAACAACGCCCGCGGCAGCCGCGCGCGCAAGGGCAAGGCGGCCGACCTCGGTTTCAAGCCGTCGAGCATCGTGCGGGTGCAGTGATGGGCGGTATCGACGTCAGCGTCATCGGCATCTTCATTGCCGTGGTGACCGGCATTGGCAGCTATGTGCTGGGCAAGCGCATGCGCGAGAAGCGGGCCGCCAAGAAGCGCGAGAAGGACCGTATTGCTTCGCAGGCCGGCGAGAGCCGGCAGGTGCGCAGGGCGCGGGAGCGCAAGGAACGCGGCGAATAGCTGCCGCTTGGCTTCGGCAGGGCAGCGCTCAGCGCAGCCCCTGCCACCACCGCGTATTCGTCCGCGCCTGTCCCACCGTCACCACTTCCCCGATCACCGGCGTCGCCAGCTCGATCTTCTTCGCGGCCGTCAGGTCTGCGATGCGGTCCAGCGGGTCGTGCCAGGTGTGGAACGCGAGGTCGAAGGTGCTGTTGTGCACCGAGAAGAAGACCTTGCCGCGCAGGTCTTCGAAGGCCTGCACGCTTTGTTCGGGCGTCATGTGCACGGCGGGCCACATGGCGTCGTAGGCGCCGTTTTCCATCAGCGCGATGTCGAAGCCGCCGAAGCGCTCGCCGATCTGCTTGAAGCCGGGGAAGTAGCCGGAGTCGCCGCTGTAGAAGATGCGCTGGTCGCCGCTTTGCACCACCCATGAAGCCCAGAGCGTGCGGTCGCGGTCGCCGAGGGTGCGGCCTGAGAAGTGTTGCGCCGGCGTGGCTGTGAGTTTCACGCCGTCGTGTTCGCTGTCTTGCCACCAGTCGAGTTCAGTCACGCGCTCGGCGGGCACACCCATGACCACCAGACGCGTGCGCACGCCCAGCGGCACGAAGTAGCGCTTCACGCCTTTCGACAGGTATTCGATGGTCGCGAGGTCGAGGTGGTCGTAGTGGTCGTGCGAAAGAATGACGCCTTCGATGGGCGGCAGTTGCTCGAGCGTGATCGGCGGCTTGTGAAAGCGCTTGGGGCCGGCCCATTGCACGGGCGATACGCGCTCGCTGAACACGGGGTCGATGAGCCAGTATTTGCCGCGCAGCTTGAGCAGGTGCGACGAATGGCCGAGGCGCACGATGTGGTTGGTGTTTGTGTCGAGTGCATCTAGTGCGCTGCGTTCGAGGGCCCGGACTGGAATGGCATCGACCGGCACGCTGTCGACTTTGCTGCCGACGATGAAGCGGGACCATATGCGCCATGCGCTGGCCTGTTGTGGCAGGTCGGGGTTCGCCATGTTGTGGAAGCCGCCGTCGCGGAATTGGGGCGAGCTGTCGTAGCGTGTTTCGCCGCTTCCGGCGGCGCCGCATCCCGCGACGAAGGCGCAGCCGGCGGCCGCGAGTGCGGTGCCGCGGCGCAGCAGTTGAGGCAGGTAGGAGCCCTGCGAACCTGAATCGTCAGCCATGGGAGTGCCTTCTGGATTGTGTTTGTCGGATGGCGCGAGACTAGTCACTAAGCACGTTTCAATGGTTTCAGCCGTAGAAACATTTGGGGAGCAGGGGATTGTTCGGTGCGCTTGTTCGGGGCGCGTGCACAGGCCGCCGGGTACTCCCCTCCGCGAATGTCCCCCGCCCTTCGGGCTCCTCCTTTATTTCGCTGCGGGGAGCACCCGACGCCCTGTGCACCAGGGCACGCTGCTGGTGCTTGGCCGATCAACCAGTGCTCTGAGCGATCACGACGATGGGGTGCCTTGCGCAGCGAAATAAAGGAGGAGGGCGAAGCCCGGGGGACATTCGCGGAGCAAGGTACCCCGTCGGCGTGATCGAACCCCGAAAAAAACGTCCAGTCCTATGCCATGCGCGATATGGCGCCCCAGACCACGCCTCGTCAAACTGAAAAGCTTCATCGACCAAAGACAAGGCGGCAAGGTTCATGAGCAGCAATCGCTATCCCATCATCTACGTGCGCGGCTACGCCATGACCGAGGCCGAGCGCGACGACACCGCCGCCGATCCGTTCTGCGGCTTCAACGTCGGCTCCACCGTCTACCGCGCCACGGTCAAGAAAGAAGCGCCCGCGCAGAAGTTCGTCTTCGAGTCGCCGGTGGTGCGGCTCTTGGCCGACTTTCAGTACCAGAGCGTCTACCAGAACGGCCTCGACATCATCGATCCCGACTGGAAACCCTCGCCCGACGAGAACGGCAACGACGTGGACGGCATTCCCGCCGCCTCCTTCATCATCTACCGCTACTACGACGCGGGCTCCGAGCTGCTCGGCGATGGCCAGTCGCGCGACGTCAAGGTCTATGCGCAAGGCCTGAGCCAGCTGATCCTGCGCGTGCGCGACCTCGTGGCGCTGCGCGAAGGGCCGGGCTATTCGAAGAACGACTTCCGCTGCTACCTCGTCGCGCATTCGATGGGCGGCCTGGTGGTGCGCGCCTTCCTGCAGAACCCCGCGCTCGGCGACGCTGCCGCGCGCGCCTGCGTCGACAAGGTGTTCACCTACGCCACGCCGCACAACGGCATCGACATGGGCGGCATCAACGTGCCGGCGTGGCTCTCGCTGGCCGAGATGAACACCTTCAACCGCGACAAGATGTCGGAATTCATGGCCACCGCGCCTGTCAACGGCCGCATGGACTACCTGCCGGCCTCGGCCTTTCCGGCCGAGCGCTTCTTCTGCATGGTCGGCACCAACCGCGGCGACTACGAAACCGCCAAGGGCCTGTCGCGCATGTTCGCGGGCCACGGCAGCGACGGGCTGGTGCGCATCGAGAACGCCTCTCTCTGGTCGCTCGACGATGCCGGCAACACGCAACCGGTGGCCACTGCCTTTGCCTATCGCTCGCACTCGGGCTTCTTCGGCATCGTCAACTCGGAAGAGGCCTACCAGAACCTCACGCGCTTCCTGTTCGGCGACGTGCGCGTCGACCTGTGGTTCGACATCGATAGCGTCACCCTGCCGCCGGACCTGCCCGCCGGTGCCGATGTCGATGCGCTCTACCAGGTCGAGCTGCTGGCCGCGCCGCGCGGCAAGCGCTGGTACCTGAGCCGGCGCGTTGCGGAAGAAGACTCGCCGGCCTGCCGCACCCACAAGGAGCTGACCGACCCCGCCACGGCCGACCGCCGCGCGGTCTACCTGTCGACCGTGTTCCTCGCCAACAGGGCCCGCGTGAAGCAGGACCGCCCGACGCTTGCCTACGCCATGACGCTGGGCGTGCGCGTGCCCGACTACCAGGTCAACAACAAGTTCTGGCTCGACGGCCACTACGAGGGCAGCTCGCTGTTCCGGGACACGCTGGTGATCGAGCTCGCGCCGCCCGCCGCGGACGACCCCGCGCAGAACTGGAACGTCAAGTACGGCTGGCAGACCGACACGGCGGGGCAGGCCTCTCTGCCGATGAACCCGACGCAGCTGGCCAGCGGCAAGCTGCGCTTCACCGTGCCGCTTTCCAGCCTTGGGGCCGCACCTGCCGCGCCCGGCATCACCGGGAAAGTACGGCTCGAAGTGAGCGCCTGGAGTTGAGGCCCGCCGCTACGATGGCGGCATGAAAACAGCCATCCTCGTCATCGATGTGCAGCGCGGTCTCTGCGACGACCCGCCGCGTCCCCATGAAGCCGCAGAAGTGGTGCAGCGCATCAACGCGCTCACCGGCCGGGCGCGCGCGGCCGGCGTGCCGGTGGCCTTCATCCAGCACGAGAACGCGGTCGATCTCGTGTTCGACTCCGAGCGCTGGCAGCTCGTCGGCGCGCTGGACACTGACTCGCGCGACGCCAAGCTGCGCAAGACCACGCCCGATTCGTTCCTGCGCACGCCGCTCGATGCATGGCTGTCGGAGCATGCGGTGAGGCGCGTGGTCATCTGCGGTTATTCGTCGGAGTTCTGCGTCGACACTACCGTGCGCCGCGCCGCCGCGCTGGGCTACGAGGTGGTGCTCGCGGCCGATGCGCACACCTCGCACGACAAGCCGCACGCCACCGGCGCGCAGATCCGCGCGCACCACAACGCCACGCTGTCGGACATCACCAGCTTCGGCGTGCCGATCCGCGCGGTGGCCAGCGCCGACATCGCCTTCGGCGACTGATCCGCTCCCTCGGGAGCTCCTCCCCGGTAGGACAAAACGACCACCTAGGGGAATCCCTAATCGGGTCTGAAACCGGTTTCATATAAGCTGCAAGCATTGCTTTCGAGGCTCGCACGCGCTCGCCCAACATGAACTACCAGTTTCAATTCGACGCCGTCTTTGCCGCCTGGCCGCTGCTGCTCAAGGGCACGTGGATCACGGTCCAGCTCTCGCTCATCGCCACCGTGCTGGGCCTGGTGGTCGCCATCTTCTGCGCCTGGGGCAAGACCTCGGGGCCGGGCTGGCTGCGCTTCATCGTCAACGCCTACATCGAGGTGATCCGCAACACGCCGTTCCTCGTGCAGCTGTTCTTTTTCTTCTTCGCGCTGCCGGCCATCGGGCTGCGCTGGTCGCCGCAGACGGCCGCGCTGGTGGCCATGGTGGTGAACCTGGGCGCCTACGCCACGGAAATCATCCGCGCCGGCATCGAGTCGATTCCCAAGGGGCAGATCGAAGCGGGCAGGGCGCTGAACCTCAAGCCCTGGGAAATCTTCCGCTTCGTCATCATCAAGCCGGCGCTCAAGGCCATCTATCCGGCGCTCACCAGCCAGTTCATCCTGCTGATGCTGAGTTCGGCCGTGGTGTCGGTCATCTCGGCCGACGACCTGACCTCGGTGGCCGCCAACCTGCAGTCGCAGACCTTCCGCAGCTTCGAGATCTACATCGTGGTCGCCGCCATCTACCTGGCGCTGGCGCTCGCCTTCTCGGCGATGTTCAAGCTCATCTACAAGCGCACGCTCAACTACCCGGACCGCCGGTAACCCAGACGACGGACGGAGCACAACACCATGCGTACCTTCGGTTTCCCCGAATTCCTTTTCATCCTCGAAGCGGCCAAGTGGACGCTCGCGCTGTCGGCCATTGCCTTCGTGGGCGGCGCGATCCTGGGGCTCATCATTGCGCTGATGCGCACGTCGGAATCGACGTGGGCGCGGGCCGTGTCGACCACCTTCATCCAGATCTTCCAGGGAACGCCGCTGCTGCTGCAGCTGTTCCTGGTGTTCTTCGGAGCGCCGGTGCTGGGGCTGGACATCAACCCGTGGGTGGCCGCGGGCGTTGCGCTCATCCTGAACAGCGCGGCCTTCCTCGGCGAAATCTGGCGCGGCTGCATCGAGGCCATTCCGCGCGGCCAGTGGGAAGCGGCCGAGGCGCTGAGCCTCAAGTACACATCCCGCATGCGTGACGTGGTGCTGCCGCAAGCCTTCAAGATCGCGCTCGCGCCCACCGTGGGCTACGTGGTGCAGATCATCAAGGGCACCTCGCTCGCGGCCATCATCGGCTTCGTCGAGGTGACGCGTGCCGGCCAGATCGTCAACAACGCCACCTTCCAGCCGCTCATCGTGTTCTCGGTGGTAGCCGCCATCTACTTCGTGATCTGCTGGCCGCTTTCGCTGCTGGCCGCGCGCATGGAGCGCCGCCGGGCCCGGGCGCTCGCGCGTTGATCCTTTCCGTTTTCCGTTCTCTTTCTCGTCGCTTCCTTCTTTTATTCAGGAGACACATCCAATGACCGTCATCACCTCCCGCCGCGCAGCGCTCGCAGCCCTGGGCCTCGGCGCCGCCCTCACCGTGTTCGCACCTTTCGCCTCGGCCCAGAGCGTGGCCGACATCAAGAAGAAGGGCGAGATCACCATCGGCATGCTGGTCGACTTTCCGCCCTATGGCACCACCGACGCCAAGAACCAGCCCGACGGCTACGACGCCGACGTGGCCAAGCTGCTGGCCAAGGACTGGGGCGTCAAGGCCAACATCGTGCCGGTGACCGGCCCGAACCGCATTCCCTTCCTGCTGACCAACAAGGTCGACCTGCTGGTGGCATCGCTGGCCATCACGCCCGAGCGCGCGAAGCAGGTGCAGTTCTCGCAGCCCTACGCTGCCGCCACCATCGTGCTGTACGGCGCGAGCAAGACGCCGATCAAGGCCGCCGCCGACCTGAAGGGCCTGCGCGTCGGTGTGGCTCGCGCTTCGACGCAAGACGTGGCCGTGACCAAGGCCGCACCGGAAGGCACCGAAATCCGCCGCTTCGACGACGATGCATCGGCTATGCAGGCGCTGATCTCGGGCCAGGTCGACGCCATCGGCTGCTCGGTGACCGTGGCTGCGCAGATCGCCAAGCGCGTGCCTGCCAACACCTATGAAAACAAGTTCACGCTGGTGCAGCAGTCGATGGGCATCGCGATGCGCCCCGGCCAGGAAGAGCTGGCCAAGGCCGTGAACGAGTTCGTGCAGAAGAACACCGCCAACGGCGAGCTGAACAAGCTGTATCAGAAGTGGCTGCAGGCCGATCTGCCGAAAATGAACTGAGACCCGAGCTGAAGGAAATCCTGGCATGACGACGGAATCGATCATCCGCATGGAAGCGGTCAACAAGTGGTACGGTGAATTCCAGGTGTTGACCGGCATCGACCTGTCGGTGCGCCAGGGCGAGCGCATCGTGATCTGCGGGCCTTCGGGCTCGGGCAAGTCGACGCTGATCCGCTGCATCAACCGGCTCGAGACGGTGCAGAAGGGCCGCATCGTGGTCGATGGCATCGACCTCACGGCCGGCGGCAAGAACATCGACGCGGTGCGTGCCGAGGTCGGCATGGTGTTCCAGCAGTTCAACCTGTTCCCGCACCTCACCATCCTGGAGAACTGCACGCTTGCACCGATGCGCTCGCGTGGCATGACCAAGGCGCAGGCCGAGGAAATTGCCATGAAGTACCTCACGCGGGTGCGCATTCCCGAGCAGGCCAACAAGTACCCGAGCCAGCTCTCGGGCGGCCAGCAGCAGCGGGTGGCCATTGCGCGCGCGCTGTGCATGACGCCAAAGATCATGCTGTTCGACGAACCCACGTCCGCGCTCGACCCCGAGATGGTCAAGGAAGTGCTCGACACCATGATCGGCCTGGCCGAAGACGGCATGACCATGCTGTGCGTGACCCACGAAATGGGCTTTGCCCGCAGCGTGGCCGACCGCGTGATCTTCATGGCCGAAGGCAAGATCGTCGAGCAGGCACCGCCCGAAGAGTTCTTCGGCAACCCCAAGGACGAGCGCACGCGCCAGTTCCTCGGCCAGATCCTGAGTTCACACCAAGGCCACTGATGTCCTTCGAGGTCCTGATTTCTCTGTCGTCCTTCGGCGCGGCCGAGGTGGGCCGGCACGGCCAGCTCTGGTGCTCGCAGCTTGCGCGCGCGGCAGGTGCCGATTCGGTCGAAGTGCGCGGCGAGATGCTGCGCGACGCCGACGCGGAACTGCCCGCGCTGAACGGACTGGCATCGGTGTACTCCAGCCCCGAGGGCCTGTGGGCCCAGGGCGGCTGGCTCGACAGCGCCGCGCTCAAGCGCGGCATTGCCGCCGCCACGCGCGTGGGCGCGAAGCGGCTCAAGATGTCCATCGGCGACTTCCAGGCTTCGTCGCACGGTTCGCTCTGGGGCCTGAAGGTGGAGCTTGCGGAGACACGCGTCGAACTCGTCATCGAGAACGACCAGACCGTGCGCGCCGGCACGCTGGCCGCGCTGCAGACCTTCTTCGACGTTGCCGACCGCGCCGGCGTGCCGCTCGGCATGACCTTCGACATGGGCAACTGGCACTGGGTCGGCGAATGTCCGCTGCAGGCCGCGCAGGCCCTCGGCCATCGCGTGCGCTACGTGCATTGCAAGGGCGCGCAGCGCCTGCAGCACAAGTGGGTGGCGGTGCCGCTGGGCGATTCGGTGGCGCCGTGGCGTGCCGTGCTGCGCGCGCTGCCTGCCGACGTGCCGCATGCCATCGAATACCCGCTCGTGGGCTACGACCTGCAGGCCGTCACCCGCGCGCAGATCGACTTCATCCGCGCCGCGCGCGCACAGATCTAGAACAACAGACATGACAGAACCTACCGCCTTCGACGTCGCTCTCTTCGGCGAAGCCATGCTGCTGCTGGTGGCCGACCGGCCGGGGCCGCTGGAGGACGCCCAGTCGTTCCACAAGCGCACCGCCGGCGCCGAGACCAACGTGGCCATCGGCCTCTCGCGCCTGGGCCTGAAGGTGGGCTGGGCCAGCCGGCTGGGCACCGACTCGATGGGCCGCGCACTGCTGGCTGCGATGCGCGCCGAAGGCATCGACTGTTCGCATGTGATCACCGACGCGACGCAGCGCACCGGCTTCCAGTTCAAGGGCCGCGTCACCGACGGCAGCGATCCGCCGATCGAATACCACCGCAAGGGCTCGGCCGCGAGCCACATGGGCCCGGCCGACGTCGACGAAACATGGCTGCGCTCGGCGCGTCACCTGCACGCCACCGGCGTGTTTGCCGCCATCTCCGACACCAGCCTGCAGGCCGCGCTGAAGAGCATGGACGTGATGCGCGCCGCGGGCCGCACCATCTCGTTCGACACCAACCTGCGCCCGACGCTGTGGTCGTCCACCGAAACCATGCGCCACTGGGTCAACGAACTCGCCTCGCGCGCCGACTGGGTGCTGCCCGGCATCGAGGAAGGCCTGCTGCTCACGGGCCACGACAAGCCCGAAGACGTCGCCAGGTTCTACCGCGAGCGCGGCGCGAAGCTGGTGGTGGTGAAGCTCGGCGCGGCAGGCGCCTACTATGACAGCGACGTGGCCGGCACCGGCCGCATCGACGGCTTTCCGGTGAAGGAAGTGATCGACACCGTGGGCGCGGGCGACGGCTTCGCGGCCGGCGTGGTGAGCGCGCTGCTCGAAGGCCGCAGCGTGCCCGACGCAGTGCGCCGCGGCGCCTGGATCGGCGCGCGCGCCGTGCAGGTGCTGGGTGATACCGAAGGCTTGCCGACGCGGGCGCAACTCGAAGAAGCGGGGCTCTGAACGCCATGACGCAGCAGAAGAACATCCTCGTTTTCCGGCCGCTGCCTGAAGACCAGCTCGCGCGCCTGCAGGCCGCGCATCACGTGACGGTGGCCGATCCGCGCAAGGAGCCCGAGGCCTTCGCCGCCGCGCTGCGCACCGCGAACGGCCTGATCGGCTCCAGCCACCCGGTCGATGCCGCGCTGCTCGATGCGGCGCCGCAGCTGCAGGTGATTTCGAGCGTGTCGGTCGGTGTCGACAACTACCCGCTGGCCGAACTGCACAAGCGCGGCATCGTGCTGTGCCACACGCCCGACGTGCTGACCGAGACGGTGGCCGACACTGTGTTCGCGATTCTCATGGCCACGCAGCGCCGTGTGGTCGAGCTGTCGAACCTGGTGCGCGAAGGCCGCTGGACCAAAAACATCGGCGAAGAACTCTTCGGCACCGACGTGCACGGCAAGACGCTGGGCATCCTCGGCTTCGGCCGCATCGGGCAGGCGGTGGCGCGCCGCGCCGCTCTGGGCTTCGGCATGCCGGTGCTCTACCACGCGCGCCGCCCGGTCGACCTGGCCGCGCAGGCGCCCGAGCTGCAAGGCCGCGCCACGCACACGCCGCTGGACGACCTGCTCGCGCGCGCCGACATCGTGCTCGCGATGCTGCCGCTGACCGACGCCACGCGCGGCATGATCGACGCCGCCTTCTTCGCGCGCATGAAGCCCGGCGCCGCCTTCATCAACGGTGGCCGCGGCGCCACGGTGAATGAAGACGCGCTGCTGAACGCACTCGATCACGGCACGCTGCGCGCAGCCGGCCTCGACGTGTTCGCGAAAGAGCCGCTGCCGGCCGATTCGCCGCTGCGCACGCATCCGCGCGTGACGCCGCTGCCGCACATCGGCTCGGCAACGCACGAGACGCGCCATGCCATGGCCGAACTGGCCACGACCAACCTGCTGCAGGTGCTGGCCGGCGATAAGCCGACGGCGCCGTACGACACGGCAAGCGCATGACCGGTGCCAGGCTTTTCTCCCTCCCCCGCTTGGGGAGGGCAGGGGTGGGGGCAGGCGGCGTATCCGCTTGGC
Source organism: Variovorax durovernensis (assembly GCF_977011995.1). Classification (NCBI taxonomy): domain Bacteria; kingdom Pseudomonadati; phylum Pseudomonadota; class Betaproteobacteria; order Burkholderiales; family Comamonadaceae; genus Variovorax; species Variovorax durovernensis. The sequence continues at coordinate 2,514,373 of NZ_CDRNCW010000001.1, forward strand.
GCCCTGCCTGCCCCCATCCCGACCTTCCCCCAGGAGGGGAAGGAGCAAGACCATGAAGCCCACCGGCCGCGCCACCATCGCCGACGTCGCCGAAGCGGCCGGCGTCTCCAAGGCCACCGTCTCGCGCTTCCTCAACCACCGCGAACGACTGCTGAGCCCCGACATCGCCGCGCGTGTCGAAGTGGCCATCGCCAAGCTGGCCTATTCGCCGAGCCCGATGGCGCAGGCGCTGAGCCATGGCCGCTCGCGCCTCATCGGCCTGATCGTGGCCGACATCACCAACCCGTATTCCGTCGCCGTGCTGCGCGGCGCCGAGAAGGCCTGCCAGGACGCCGGCTACCTGGTGATGCTGTTCAACCTCGGCAACGAGAGCGAACGCGAGCGCGAGGCCATCGATGCGCTCGCGGGCTACCAGGTCGACGGCTTCATCCTCAACACGCTGGGGCGCGGCAGCAACGTGGTCGACGCGGTCACGCTGCACGGCAAGCCCGCCGTGCTGGTCGATCGCCGGCATGCAGGCATGCACACCGACTTCGTCTCGCTCGACAACCATGCCGCGATGACGGCCACCTGCGGCCATCTGGTCGAGGGCGGCTACCGCGAGCTGCTCTACGTCACCGAGCCGCAGAAGGGCGTGAGTTCGCGGCGCGAGCGCACGGCCGCCTTCGGTGCATGCGTGGCGGCGCATGAGCCGCGCGTGGCGGGCGAGATTTTCGAGTGCGTCGAGGGTGAGAGCGATGCGCTCGACGAGGCCTTGCGCGCCCTGCGCCAGCGCGCCAGGCGCGGCCGCCGCGCGGCGGTGGTCGCGGGCAATGCGGTGGTCACGCTGCGCGTGGCGCAGGCGATGGCGCGGCTGGGCTGGCAGTTCGGCAGCGACCTGGGCTTCGTCGGCTTCGACGATCCCGAATGGGCTTCGCTCATCGGTCCCGGCCTGAGCACCGTGGCCCAGCCCACCGACGCCATCGGCCGCACGGCAGCTACCTGCCTCATCGAGCGGCTGCGGGGGCTGGAGGAACCGCCTCGGCAGTTGCTGTTGCCTGGTGAGCTGGTTGTTCGCGGGTCTTCTCGCGCCTAGGTTGTCGTCTTGTTCGGGGCCCGCTCACGCCGACGGGGGACATTCGCAGAGGGGAGTACCCGGTGGCCTGTGCACGTGCCCCGAAAAACGCGCAAACATCAAGCAACAAGAGACCGAGCATCCTGCACAGCACGGTCAAAGGTAATCGGCCCCCGCATCCAGTCAGCCGCCCGCTCGGCAATCATGATCGTCGGCGCGTTCGTGTTCCCGCCTATCAGCGTCGGCATCACCGAGGCATCGACCACGCGCAGGTTCGCGATGCCGTGAACCCGCAGCTTCGCGTCGACCACGGCCAGTGCGTCCGTTCCCATCTTGCAGGTGCCCACCGGGTGATAAATGGTGTCGGCGCGTGCGCGGATGTGCCGCTCCAGCTCTTCGTCGGTCTGCACGCTCGCGGTGTAGAGCTCGCTGTGTCGGTAGGGCGCCAGGGCAGGCGCGCGGAGTATTTCGCGCATCTTCTTCACGCCCTGCAGCAGCAAAGCCACGTCCTGCGCGTCGGACAGGAAGCGCGGGTCGATGCGCGGCGCGGATGCCGGGTCGGCGTCGTGCAGCCGCACGTCGCCACGCCCGTTGGGCCGCAGCACGCATGCGTGGCACGAGAAGCCGAAACCTCCGTGCAGCTTGCGCGCATGGTCGTCCACCAGGCTGATCACGAAATGCAGTTGCAGGTCGGGCCGGCGCAACTCGGGCGATGACTTGATGAACGCGCCGCCCTCGGCAAAGGGCGTCGAGATCAGGCCCTTGCCCGTGCGCCGCCACTGCGGAATGGCCTTCACGAAATTGAAGAGCCCCGCAGGCCCCAGTCCTGGCAGCCCCTTTGCCTTCGTGCGATAGGACAGGATGAAGTCGACATGGTCCTGCAGATTGCGGCCCACGCCCGGCAGCGCATGCCGTACCGCGATGCCGTGGCGCTGCAGTTCCTGCGGGTCGCCGATGCCCGAGAGCATCAGCAGCTGCGGCGAGTTGAACGCGCCGCCGCACAGCACTACCTCGCGCCGCGCCGAGAGCGTGTCGATGTTGCCGCCCCGGCGCACTTCGACGCCGGTGGCGCGTCGCCCGTCGAGCAGCACGCGCTGCGCCTGCGTGCCGGTCAGCACCGTGAGGTTGGGGCGCGTGCTCATCACCGGGTGCAGGTAGGCCGCCGCGGCCGAGCAGCGCTCGCCGTTCCTGTCGCCGCCGTGGAACTGCGTGACCTGGTAGAGCCCGGCGCCTTCCTGCACGCTGCCGTTGAAGTCGTCGTTGCGTGGAATGCCGCACTCCACGGCGGCGCGCACGAAAGCTTCGCTGATCTCGCGCGGCGACTGCTGGTCCGCCACCTGCAGCGGGCCGTGCGCGCCGTGCATGGCGCTCTCGCCGCGCTGGTTGCCCTCTGCATGTTTGAACCACGGCAGCACGTCGGCGAACGACCAGCCCGAGCAGCCGGCGCGCTCCCAGTCGTCGTAGTCGCCGGGATGGCCGCGCACGTAGAGCATGGCGTTGATGGCGCTCGAGCCGCCGAGGCAGCGCCCGCGCGGCTGGTAGCCGCGGCGTCCGTTCAGGCCAGGCTGCGGCACGGTCTGGTAGGCGTAGTTGTTGATGCGCGGCCGCCCCGACAGCATGGCCGCCGCGCCGGCTGGTGCGCGCACCAGCACGCCGCGGCCGTCGCCGCCGGCCTCGATCAGGCAGACCTGCACGGCGGGGTCTTCGCTGAGCCGCGCGGCCAGCGTGGCGCCGCCGGACCCGCCGCCCACGATCACGTAGTCGAATTCCATGGCGTGTCTCTTCCTTTTGTTATTTGCCGCCTGCGTCCGGTCGGTGGAGCGGACGAATTCGACTGTAGGAATGAACACGGGGGCGGAGCTTGGCGTTTTCCCTCAGTGCGGCAGGCCCAGGCCAACGGCCTGCAGATAGGCCTCAAGTGCCTCGATGCGGGCCGAGGCCACGATGGCGCCGACATAGCCGTCGGGGCGCACCAGCACCCAATCGCCGGGCATGGGTTCGTAGGCTTCGCGGAAGTGGCCGCCGTCGTCGTGCAACTCGCCCCCGTCGCCGAAGGTATGGATGTGCAGGCCCGACCGTGGCGCGATGCCGCGGCGATCGGTCTCCCAGCCCAGCAGGGTCCAGTGCGCACCCTTGAACAACTGGAACAGGCGCGTCGGTTGCCCGGCGGCGCCGCGCACCGGCGCATCGGGCGCGCGGTCGCCCGCGCACAGGCGGCTGCCGGCGCGTTCGGGCTGCTCCATCGCGAGCGACGACCCGGGGTAGCCCAGGTCGAGCTGATGCACCTCGCGTCCGCGCCGCATGTCGCCGCGCTTCGCATCGACGAGCAGCTTCGTGGAGAGCCCGAGCACTTCTGCCGCAACCGGGCGACGCTCTTCTTCGTAGCTGTCGAGCAAGGTCTTGGGCGCGCCAGCTGCAACGGCCGCCAGTTTCCAGCCGAGGTTGTAGGCGTCCTGCACGCTGGTGTTCAGTCCCTGGCCGCCCGTTGGCGGATGGACGTGCGCGGCGTCGCCGACCAGCAGCACGTTGCCTGCCCGGTAGCGGTCGGCCAGGCGAGCGTTCATCTGGAAGGCCGAGGCCCACGAGACCGAGTGGATCTCGATGTCGCTGCGGCCGGTGCGCGCGGCAACCATGGCAGAGAGGCCCTGCGTAGAGAGATCGATGTCGCCTTCCAGCGGTATCGGCGCCTGCAGCTGGAACAGCTGCGTTCCGGCGAGTGGGCAGAGGGACATCTGCGTATCCATCGAGCCCTCGTTGAAGCGGTGCCAGGCTTCGCGCTCCAGGCCGGACAGCACGACATCGGCCACCACCGCGCGCACGCCCAGCGTCTTGCCAGGAAAGCCGATGTCCAGCGCATGCCGAACGAAGCTGCGGCCACCGTCGGCGCCGACGAGAAAGCGCACGCGAAGCGTCTCTTCGCCTGCCGCACTGGCCAGCCGCGCGGTCACGCCGCTTTCGTCCTGCTCGAACGCCACAAGCTCGCGGCCGAATGCCGGTTGGTGTCCGAGCTCGGCCAGCCGCTCGCGCAGCACGCCTTCGGTGAGGAACTGCGGCACCATCAAAGGAATGCCGTAGGGCTCCGCTGGCGTCGGTGGCGTGTGCGTCATCACCGGCGAATCGACATGGCTACCGTCGGGGTGGTATTCCCGCGAAGGCGGATACAGGCCGCCGGCTGCGACGATCCGGTCGAGGATGCCCATGTCCTCGAAGACTTCCTGCGTTCGCGGCTGGATTCCCTTGCCGCGCGAGCCCTGGAAAGGCGCGTCCATCTTCTCGATGAGGCGGAAGGAAACACCCCGCCGCGCGAGGTCGATGGCGAGCGTGAGGCCGGCTGCGCCGGCGCCGCAAATGAGTACGTCCGTGGAAAGGTTCTGGGTCATGGCAAGCTCCAATGTGTGTAATATGCACCTATTAGGAGCGGATGCTATGCCAAAGAAAATAAATGTGCAAGATGCACATATCTCCGCGCAGCTGCGTGCGTTGCACGGTGCGCTGCTCACCGTGGTGAGCGTCATGAACCGTCCGCAGCGAGACGAGGCGATGGTGCGCGAAGCGGGTATTTCGCTCGACCGCGCGTTGTTCCCGCTGCTGGTCGGCATCGAACGGGTCGGGCCCATCGGCGTGGTCGAACTCGCCGACCGTGCCGGGCGCGACCACACGACGGTCAGCCGGCAGGTCGCGAAGCTGGAGAGCCTGGGCCTGGTCGAGCGCCAGGGCGGCGCGCACGACCGGCGCGTGCGCGAGGCGGTCGTCACGCCTAAAGGCAAGGCGATGACCGATGCCGTCGATGCGGCGCGCGAACGCCTTGCGCGCGCCATATTCGACAAGTGGGAGCCGCAGGATTTCGAGGACTTGGTGCGGCTGCTGCAGAAGTTCGCGGCGGACATCGAAGGCGCACCCGCGAGCGGGAAGTGACTGCGCGCAGGGATGAGCCGGAATCGCTCTCGGCTTGCGGCCAGAATCGGCGGATGCCCTTCACGATTCTGCTGATCGACGACCACGCCATGTTCCGCGAGGGCCTGCGCCTCGCGCTGCGAGAGGCGCAGCCGTCGATGACCATCGAAACCGCCAGCACCGGCAGCGAAGCGCTGCAGGCGTTGTCGACGCTGCCCGTGCTCGATGCGGTCATGACCGACTACTACCTGCCCGACCTCGGCGGTGCCGCCCTGGTGCAGCAACTGCACCGGCGCAGGGGCGGGCTGCGCATCCTGGTGCTGTCGGCCTCCGAAGACCCGCATGACGTCGAGACCGCGCTCGGAGCCGGCGCGCACGGCTTCGTCCACAAGTCGGCCGACAGCCGGCAGTTGCTGGATGCGCTGCGCCGCGTGTTCGGTGGCGAGCAGAACGTGGTGCATGTGTCGCCGCAGGGCGCTTCGCCGCTGCCGGTGCTGTCGACACCGACCGACAGCCTGAGCCACTTGACCGCGCGGCAGACCGAGGTGCTGCACCTGCTGTGCGAGGGCCTGCGCAATGCGCAGATCGCAGAGCGGCTGCAGACCTCCGAGAAGACCGTGAAGGCCCACATCTCCGCGATCTTCGCGGCGCTCGGCGTGTCCAACCGCACGCAGGCCACGATCGTGGCGCGCCGCGTCGGCATGCTGGGCAAGCCACGTTAGGCAGCGCGCCGCGCCCGGCGTGGTGTCACTTTTTGTCGGCCGCCTTTACCCACGGTTCACCCGGCAGACAACTTGCGCCGCACCGGGCGTGGCTCAATTCGCCATCATGCATTCGGACGCAACGGTATTCACGGAGATGCGCTTCTGGGGCCTGGTGCTCTGCTCGCTGGTGCTGCCCACCGCCATCTTCATCACGCTCTTCGTGCGGCGCGAGTTCTCGAAGGTCACCGTGCTGGGCTTCGGCCTGCTGCTGATCCTGCTGGCGGGCGTGGACATCTTCCTGCTGCGCGCGCTGGCCTCCCTGGCCCGGGCCACGCCTTCGCTGGCCGACGACCTGGTGTTCTCGTCGGCGCTGTCGATCGCGCTCTACATCTTTCCGGCCGCCTTCGGCACCTTCGGCCTCAACATGGTCTCGCATGTGCTCATGCACTACCTGAAGCAGAAGGAACTGCGCTTCGAGCGGCACAAGGTGCCGCAGCAGCAGCCGACCGGTGCGCCTTCGCGGACTCGCGCACTGGCCGTGCGGCGGATCCGGCCGCAGGCCGACGGCGCGGAAGATCCCCGGCCTGATAAGCCGCGTGGCCGCGCACCGCGCGCACGCTGGCTCTACGCGAGCCCGGGCGTGCGCCGGCGGCGAGTGGTGTCCCGGGCGTCTTTGCGGTAGAGGGGCGCGGCGCCTGCCCGCCAGGCGCACAGACATCGACGCCTGCTCGCGACGCTCGATCGAAGAGCCGAGATCATCAACGCGGCGGTCTCCACCGGCACGCTGTTTTCGTGGTCGAGATCTTCGTGACCCAGAACAGCGTCAACCCGACTTGGCCTCTCAAGGCCGTCCGTTCCAGTCGGCCGCGAGCAGCAGCCTGTCGACCCACTCGCGCAGCGAGTCCACTTCCACCGGCTTGTGCAGGATCGGAATGGAACGCGCAGCCGCCTCGATGAGGCGCGCGGGATCGGTGTCGCCACTCACCAGCAATGCGGGAATCGCAGAGTCGTTGTATTCCTCGTGCACGCGGTCGATGGCCTCGATGCCGGTCTCGTGATCGCGCAGGCGATAGTCGCTCACGATCAGCCCGGGCTTGCCGGGTACGTCGGCAGTCAGCTCGACCAGTTCGTCCGGCCCCGCGGCCGCGATCACGCGGTGCCCCCAGCTTTCGAGCAGCAACCTCAGCCCTTCGCGATTCTGTGCGTCGTCGTCGATCACCAGGATCAGCTGTCCCGTGGCCGGCTTCGCATGCGAGGCGACGTCAACGGGCGTGTGCGCTTGCGTGGCGGCGAACACGCCGGCCTCGGCCGTGATGTCCGGCGCCGATGCATGTTGCTGCGCATCGACGCTCAGCATGAAGACCGTGCCGCGGCCCTCGGCCGAGTGCAGCCACAGCGAGTGTCCCAGCAGCGCGGCGGTGCGGCGCACGATGGCCAAGCCCAGTCCCAGCCCCTTGCTGCGGTCGCGCTCCGGGTTTCGCAACTGGTGGAATTCCCAGAAGACGCGCTCATGCTCGTGCTTCGGAATGCCCGGGCCGGTGTCCCAGACCTCGATGCGCACCGCGTCGTCGCCGCGCCTGCGGCAGCCGATCAGCACGCGCCCGCTCGGCGTGTGCGCGATGGCGTTGCTCACCAGGTTGCGCAGGATGCGTTCCAGCAGCATCGGGTCCGAGCTGACGAATGCGGCGCAGGGCCGCACCTTCAGCGCCAGTCCCTTCTGCTGGGCCTGCGGCGTGTATTCGGTGCGGATCTGGTCGAGCAGCCGGTCGAGCGGAAAGCTCTGGATGCGCGGATGGATCACGCCCGCATCCAGCCGCGAAATGTTGAGCAAGGCATCGAACAAATGCCCCATCGCGGCGCTCGCCTTGGTGATGTTGTCCAGCAGGTAGCGGCCATGCGCCGACAGGCGCTCGTTTGCCAGCAGGCCCAGGAAAAGGCTCATCGCATGAACCGGCTGCCGCAGGTCGTGGCTGGCCGCCGCGAGAAAGCGCGACTTCTCCAGGTCGCTGCGTTCGGCGGCTTCCTTTTCAAGCCGCACCTGCTGCAGCAGCGCCAGGTTTTCATAGCCCAGCCGCAGAGCGTTCAGGTGCGTGTGGTTCATGCGATGGATGAAGGCGACAGTGGCGACCAGGTAGGCTGCGCCGCTGGAAACCAGCGCCAGGTTCACCGCCGAGGGCTGGACCGCCAGCGCAATGAAGGTCGGCGCAAAAGTCGGCACCACGAACGCATACACGGCGGACAGCACCATGTAGTTCGAATAGATGGCGCCCGTGCCCAACCCGAACAGCACCACGATGAAGAAGAGCTGGTACTCCAGCGGGACGAAGAAGGTCCAGTAGGCGAACGGCAGCCCCCACAGAATGCCCGAGGCGACGTTGCCGATCACCATCTGCCGCAGCCAACGCTCGCCCGAACCCGGATGGTTGCGTGCACGTGCGTAGTAAAGCATCGCGCCAAACCGGAAGGCCGCGACCACCAGCGTGGCCGCGAGCCAGGTGACCACTTGCGTGCGCGGCACGACCGCCAGCATCACGTAGGCCACCACGCAGGCCGAGATGACCGAGCCAGCCAACGCGAATGGGAAGCTGCGCAGCAGGACGGAGAGTTGGACGTCGAAGATGCGTTGGGTGTCGGAGGGGGAGGGGAGGGAAGGGGTCATGTGGGATTCGCCTGGACTTGGGACTTTAGGGCTTGTCCAAGTGAGATCGAAAAGTAGCAGGGAACGAATTCGACGCCCCCCGCTTTAAATCTTGCGGATGCTGATTTGGCACTTGGCCTATGGCGCCCGAGTTTTGGGAGGCAGCAAACCACAGAATACATTTTTTATCATCTCGTCCTCGGGTTGTTCATTACTCAAGGCCAAGGTGTACGAGGTTATTTTATTCTTTCCAACGGTCATCTCCATCATTTTGGCCTCCCCCTTATTGCGAAGATAGACGATTATTCCGTCGAAGCCGTCATCTATTAATTCGTCTTTGTAATTTCTAAGAATCTTGTGCAGATCCTTTTGGCTAGCCCTATCCTTTTCCAGGAATACTCTCTTCACCAAATCATTGTCGATGTTCTTCGGGCGCTTCTTCATGTACAGCCAAGACTGCCCTACTATCCAGTCGCCGTTGCAAGTTGTTGATTCGTCGCTGAAAAATTCTCTGATTTTCTGATCGACCAACTTTCCTTTGGCCGATTGGTCTAGGTTTACCCAGACGACATAGGGGCCGTAGACGTATCCCGCTAATGCCGGAGAAATGCTCAAGGCACTTGAGAGAAAAAATAAAACAAATCGGACGATTCGATGCAGAGGTGGCCTGATTTTTTTGGATCTAATCGATGGATGGCTTCTCGGATTTCTTGGGTTTTTCATTTTCAATATTCATTGATTCGTTGAGTTTGTCTGGGTCTTGAAGCTCGAGTCCCGGTGCTAGTAGATCCTTTTTTGATTGTTCGAAGTAGGAAATAGGAATGAAGTATTTAAAATTTTTGGGTATTTTCAGGGATTTTATGGTTTTATTTTTCTTGTCCTGCGGCGTCTGAATTTCTGGTGTGGTCGAAGTGAACGGGGAAAAATTTATTCTTTGATTTTGATTTCCCCCGAGCAGAATTGGGTTGCCAGATTTGCTTATCGCGTAAATGAATCCGACATGTATTCCGTGACCTTGCCTGGTGGTCTCTACGGCAATAGCACCATATATCGGCCTTTCAAGCTCCACGAACAAAGGATTCCTGATCTTCGACACCTCCTTTTTCGATTTTCCCTTCGGCCCATCCACTTCGTAGAATGCATGCGCCCGGGCCTTGTCCGATTTGCGGTCCGGATAGCCAGCGTTTTCGATGGGATATCCTGCTCGCATCAGGCACCAATTCACGAATGCTGCGCACCAGGCATTGTTGCGGCCTTCCAATGATTTGAGACCGTCGCCGATTTCGGTGTGATAGTTGATTTTGTTTTGCAGTGTGGTCTCGACTTCTCCGCGTCTGAGCTTCGCTTCTGCGATGGCAATAGGCATCCATGGCGCACGCCCGGGCATTGGATTGATGAGCGCCAGAACCTTTCCTGTTCCTTCCTTGGATCGTTCCTGATCGGATGGCCTGATGCTGGATGGTGCAGGGGGTGATGGCTTGCGCGCAGGCGATTTTTTCTTGCCGCTTCCGGAGATCATCAGAATATCACCGGTATAAATTACATCGCTTTCCAATCCATTGCGCTCTTTGATTGATGAAATACTTGTCCGGTATAGCTTTGCTATTTTTCCCAGGCTATCTCCTGGTTGAATCACGTGGCTCACCGGTTTTTTATTGCCTGGCGAAGAGCTATTGATCTTTTCCGCGCCCGCAACGCCTTTCCACTTCTTGAATTTCGCCAGCAGGTTGAAGTCCTTGCCAGTCTCACCTCCGATTGATCCGACCTGCACGGCTTCTTTGGCTTTGGGGCTTATCACCTTGACGGGGATTGCTGATTTATCCGCCGGATGAATCACCGGCGGAAACCGCCCGGTCGCGTCCGACTTCAATCTTTCCTCGCCGCCGTCCCTCTGCAGAATGATTTCCGCATCAGGTATGGGCTGGCTGCCATCCGTCGCATTGATCCTGCTCACGGCCACCCATATCTCCTTGCGGGTTCCCGGCCGTGCGTGAAAGCCTTCGATCGTCGAGATGCTGTCGACGATCTTTTCAATCTCGGCTTCAGTGCAGTCGTTGATCTTCCTGCCGGTCGGAATGCCGCTCGTCCGGAGCAGGTCGTCGATGTATTTCCCGGTGTTGTTCTCGTGCTTGGGCGCGTAGTCGGGAATGGCCTCCGGAATGGTCCGTTCGCCGTGCATGCGCTTCAGGTTCGCCTTCAACTCGGCTCGACCAGAGCCTTCGTCGGGGAATATCAGGAACGTCCTGCCCGATCTGGTCGTGGCAAATCCGACGTAGCCCTTCGCCTTTTTCGGAGCAGGTACGCCGTCCACCATCCGGGCTGTCAGATCGCCGGGGTTGTTGATCCGCCATGGCAGGGTTCCTCCCGAGCGCAGCAGGTGCCGGCCGTCTTCGCAGATGAACTCGGCGACCTCGATGTTGGGGTGGTAGGTGGCGGATATCAGCTTGGGCATGGTCATTTGCTGTCCTGTTCAGGCCAGTTCGTTCAGGTACGCCTGCACGGCGGACTCGGAGAGAAAGTGATTGGGGCCAGTGCTTCCGCCCGGCTGTGCGTACCTCGAATCCCCTGAATCGGCCAGGTCGTCCTCCGGGTCGTCGCTGGCCTCAGGCTCTGATGCATCGAAGTCGTCGTCCCGCGTGCGGATCGTCGGAACCTCGCTCCAATCCCAAGCCTCCTCGCCCACGATCAGCACGGCCTCGTCGGGCGTGTCGAAGTCGATCCGGGGCAGCCGGCCGTCCTCGGGGATGACGCCTTCGGCCCTGGTCTGTTGCCGCTCGTCGAGGATCCGGTAGGGCAGGCCCGTCATGTTCATGTGCCTGAACACTTCGTCGCTGCCCAGCGTCGCGAAGCTCATGCGCGGTCGACGTAGGGATCTGACTTTGAAGATTTTTGTCTTGGCGGCATGCCGCACGCGTCGACCATTTCAAGAAATTTCGAATCTAAAAGATCATTCCTCGGTTGAAAATTACGGAGCTCGAACAATCGGAGGAAGAAGAATGCAGAAAGCGCGCTCAATTTTTTTAGGATCTGTGCTCGCCTTCAGTGTGGAAGGATAAACGTTTATCTTTCTTCGACCCGTGGTAAAGCTCATCATGCGCGAGGAATTTTCTTCATCATAGAAAAACAAGCCATCCAAACCCTCGCGAACATTGGCATCGGGGTCTCTAAAAGAACGCAATATGCGGGTCATTTCATCGAATGAGGAAGTGTCTTTTTCGAGAAAAACTCTCCTTATCAATTCGGGCGGAATTTTCAATTGACGACTGTTCAGATATAACAGGGAGTCATTGTTTTCCCATTTTATTTTGCAAGTGGAATCGATGCGATCGCTGTTCGAAAAATTGTCAATTACTTTTGAAAGAGTTCGTCCATCTGCGTTTTTTCCGAGGTTGATCCAGGCTACGAAGTGATCGCTTCTGTATCCTGCAAAAGAGATGGTGGAAAAGAATAGTGTGGTTGAAATGAACCATGCCCCCGCAGTGCGGCGAATTGATTTCGATCTTGAATTCATGTTTTCAATTGGTTTTTGTTTTTTGATTCTTGCCTTCCTTGCGGGGAGGAACGCCAATAACTTTATTTAGATCGTCAACATTCAGTTGATCGAGCCCGGGATCCGCCATGTCTTTTTGGGCCTGGCCGAAGTAGGAAACTGGTACGAAGTACCGCAAGAATTTCGAATGTTTGACTGTCTTTTTCTTTCTTCCATCCTTTCCAGATACTTCTATGGTTTGTAATAGGGACATATTGAATGGAGAGAATTTGATTCTGTCGTCCTGATTTCCTCCGAGCAGGATGAGATTTCCTGGCCCCTCTTTGCCATACGCGAAGCCTACGTGATACCCGTGCCCACTTCTATGCGTAGCAACCGCAATGGCTCCGTATATTGGTTTTTCCAATTCAGCAAATAAAGGATTCCTGATTTTTCCTTTTTCGTCTATCTCGTAGAATCCGTGAGCGCGGCCAAGAGTGGCTCGGTGATCTCGAAAGCTGGCGTTACTTATCGGATAGCCGGATTTTGATAGGCACCAGTTGGCAAAGGCGGCGCACCAGGCCCTATTGGAGAGAGATCTGGATCCATCTCTAATTTCAAGGTGATAGTCAATTTCTTTCTCAATCACTTCCTCCCTCTGTCCATATCTAAGCTTGGCTTCAGCAATCGCTATAGCCATCCAGGGTGCCCGTCCCGGTATTGGATTGATCAGTGCCAACATTTTGCCCACGCCCTCTTTGGAACGCGCCGAATCCGACGCCCCTGTGCCAATCGATGGCGTCGGTGGCAGAGAAGGATTGGATCGCTCTGAGGTTTTTGCTAAGGGAGTTGGAACGTTTGTCGGCGCTTTTTTCGTAGTTGAGGGCGCTACTGTCGATTGGATTTTTGTCTTGCCGGCCCCGCTGATTGCAAGCACTTCGCCGGGATAAATTCTGTCACCTTCCAAATTGTTTTTATCCTTGATCGCGGCAATGCTGGTTCGATAGAGCTTCGCGACCTTGGAAAGATTGTCTCCGGGCTGCACCACATAGCTCATCGATTTTCCGTTCGCCATCGCCGAGCTATTAATTTTCTCCGACCCAGCGACCCCCTTCCAACTTTTGAACTTCGCCAGCAGGTTGAAGTCCTTGCCAGTCTCGCCTCCGATTGATCCGACCTGCACGGCTTCTTTGGCTTTGGGGCTTATCACCTTGACGGGGATTGCTGATTTATCCGCCGGATGAATCACCGGCGGAAAGCGCCCGGTAGCATCCGACTTCAACCTCTCCTCGACACCTTCCCTTTGCAGAATGATTTCCGCATCAGGCATCGGCTGACTGCCGTCGGTTGCATTGATCCTGCTCACGGCCACCCATATCTCCTTGCGGGTTTCCGGCCGTGCGTGAAAGCCTTCGATCGTCGAGATGCTGTCGACGATCTTTTCAATCTCGGCTTCAGTGCAGTCGTTGATCTTCCTGCTGGCCGGAATGCCGCTCGTCCGGAGCAGGTCGTCGATGTATTTCCCGGTGTTGTTCTCGTGCTTGGGCGCGTAGTCGGGAATTGCCTCCGGAATGGTCCGTTCGCCGTGCATGCGCTTCAGGTTCGCCTTCAACTCGGTTCGTCCTGAGTCTTCGTCGGGGAATATCAGGAATGTCCTGCCCGATCGGGTGGTGGCGAATCCGACGTAGCCCCGCGCTTTTTTCGGAGCGGGTACGCCGTCCACCATCCGGGCTGTCAGATCGCCGGGGTTGTTGATCCGCCAGGGCAGCGTTCCTCCCGAGCGCAGCAGGTGCCGGCCGTCTTCGCAGATGAACTCGGCGACTTCGATGTTGGGGTGGTAGGTGGCGGATATCAGCTTGGGCATGGTCATTTGCTGTTCAGGCCAGTCCGTTCAGGTACGCCTGCACGGCGGACTCGGAGAGAAAGTGATTGGGGCCAGTGCTTCCGCCCGGCTGTGCGTACCTCGAATCCCCTGAATCGGCCAGGTCGTCCTCCAGGCTGTCGCCGGCCTCAGGCTCTGATGCATCGAAGTCGTCGTCCCGCGTGCGGATCGTCGGAACCTCGCTCCAATCCCAAGCTTCCTCGCCCACGATCAGCACGGCCTCGTCGGGCGTGTCGAAGTCGATCCGGGGCAGCCGGCCGTCCTCGGGAATGACGCCTTCGGCCCTGGTCTGTTGCCGCTCGTCGAGGATCCGGTAGGGCAGGCCCGTCATGTCCATGTGCCTGAACACTTCGTCGCTGCCCAGCGGCGCGAAGCGGACGCTGTACTTGTCGTCGTGGCTCACGCCTTCCATGCGCAGGAGCTTGGGCATGTCCATAGGCCCGGCGTAGCTGTGGGTGCGCGCATGCTCGCGCCAGATGCCCTGGGTTCCATGCACGATGCCCGCGGCGTTCCACTTGCTGAAGCTGCCGCCGCCGCTGACCACGATCTCTTCCTTGGCGGTGATGCTGATCCTTTCGGCCTCCAGCTTGATGTCGAGCTTGGCCAGCAGCTTGATGCTGTTCTGCAGTGCGACGATGTCGATGCCGGCGGTGGCGGCGGTGAGTCGGATGGCCTTGTAGGCGAAGAGGCGCGCGGCCTCCCTGACGCTGACCAGCAAGCTCTTGCCCGCGCTGATGCTGGTATGGCCGCCGCTGCTCAGCGCGTTGTGCGTGATGCTGGCGATGTGGGTGGCGCCCGCCGCGGTGCTCTGGATGCCTGCCGCGCTGGCGAGCACGAGATGCGGCTCGCAGAGTTCGGGAAACGTGCGCTGATCCGGGTTGCCCTTGATGGCGTCGTTCTGCGCCTTGAGCGCGTCCGTCACCGCATCCTGGTCGCCCGCTTCGTGCGCCTTGGCCTCCTGCGCGGTCTGGCTCTGGCGTTCGTGCAGGTCGCGCGCCGCCGTCAGGCGAGCGACGGTCTCTCCGAGGTCGGTGATATGCGCCTGTGCATCAGGCCGCGCCTCGGTGGTGAGCAGCAGGCCCTTGGCGGCACGCACTGAGGCATGGCCATCCGTGCGCAGTTCGGCACCTTCACCCCGGTCGTCCGTGCGGCCTTCCGTGCCGTCGATGCGACCGATGTGGCCAAGGCTCAGGCTGCTGCAGAGGTGATCGCTCTTGAGTTGCGCCTGGATCTTTGCGGGGCGGTCGTCCAGTGCCAGGTGGTTGCCACGCGAGCCGCCTGCATTGCCCGAGCCGTCGTTCGCACTCAATTCGCGGCTGCGGATGCCTGAAAGATTCGCCTGATCGGGCAGGCGCCATGCGGGCATGTTGGCGGCGTTGAACACGCGCCCGGTGATGATTGGGCAGTCGGGGTCGCCGCTCAGAAAATCGACGACCACCTCATGTCCGACGCGTGGCAACGCCGCCGTGCCGAAGGTGTCGCCTGCCCAGGACATCGACACGCGCACCCAGCAACTGGAGTTCTCGTTGCGCACGCCAAGACGATCCCAGTGGAACTGGACCTTGACGCGGCCATGTCGATCGGTCCACGTCTCTTCGTTCTTCGGGCCGACCACGATGGCCGTTTGCGGCCCGCGCGTGCGAGGCTTTGGCGTGACGCGCCGGGGCCGCCATGCATGGTCGGCAGGTTGCGCTTCGAAGGCAAAGCGCTGGATGGAGCCTTCGCCGGCACCGGCACCTTCGCTGGCCTGGATGTTTTCCTGCAGTTCGTACTCGACGCTGGTCAGCAGGTATTTACGGTTCTGGTCTTCCCTCGGGTGATTGGCGAGTTCGAAGACATGGCCCGGCGCCAGTTCGCGCCTGTTCGAGCGTCCGCTTGCGATGCAGCGTTCGCTATGTTGCTCTTCGGTGCGAACGCGCGTGTAGAGCTCGCCGTCGTCGTGCTGCGTATAGCCGCCGGGCCATTCGTAGCATTCGAAGTCGTCGTGCGTGTGGCCAGCGGGCGCTTGCCGCTGGCTCGAGAGGTCTGCGGCGGGCTTGAGAAAGTCGTAGTCGTCGGTGAAGTGAAGGCCGGAGCGCACTTCTTCACCGGACTTCCATTCGAAGATGCGCTCGCTCGGGTTGGCGCGGTTGCCGCCGGTCATGCCCGCCTTCTCCGAGGGATGGAAGCGCACCGTGTCGCCGCCCGGCAGCGGATCGTGCGAGGCTGCGATGTCGTCGGCGAACACCAGCACATGGCGCTGTGCCTCGTGCCTGAAGTAGTAGCAGATGCCTTCCAGTTCGCACAGGCGCGAGACAAACGAGTAGTCGCTCTCGTGGTACTGAACGCAGTAGTCCCACACGCGGTACTCGCGGCTGAGTCTTTGCTCCACCGGATAGCCGTAGCCGTCGAGCACTTCAGTGAGGATGTCGGGAACGGTCTTGCCCTGGAAGATGCGGAAGTCGCTTCGAAGCGTCGCGAGCCACAGCCATGGACGCAGCCTCATTCTGTAGAAGCTCTGGCGGGCGTCTTCTTCGGTCAGGCCGAAGAATGCGGTGATGCCGCCCAGGTAGCGCGTGCCGCCGCTCTCAGTCTTCACTGCCACGGTGGAGGGCTTCCCGAGCAGCATCTTCGCGTCGATGCCGTTGCTGTTGCCCAGCAGGTCGATTTCGAAGTCGTAGAGCCGGCTCAATGCTTCGCGCCCCGCCAGCCGGTGAAATTGAAGCGCCTCTCCCATCGGCGTTTGAATGGTGACTCGGCGTGTCATTGCAAAGCCGAGCCATCGAAGATAGACATGGTGGTTCCTCCCTGATATCGCGGCCGCTTCAATCGCAATCGGCCATTGGTTTTTTGCGGAGTATGAAAGCGCTCAGGGTTTCCCCGATGCCCGCTGCGAGATACGCCGCGGATTCGTGAATGAGTACACGTGCCTGTGTGCGCCTGCAAGCATTGGCAATCTGTGTGAATCGAATGTGCGCGGACTCGCGGGGCTCGTCGCGTGCCTATCGTTTTCCCGAAGCTGGTGCATGCGCTCATGCCGCATGCACCGCAATGTCGCTGGGCGCGCGCGAGGAGAACTATTTTTTAGTTCGCCCGTTGCGAAAAACGGTGCTTGGTGCGCACGCATCGCACTCCTAGCATTCGCCTCGCTGCCTCACATGCCTTTGCATCGCAAGGCGGCGCACAAGAGCCGAACGACTTCACCTCATCGCATCGAAGAAAAGGAATCCGACATGGCCAACCTCCGCGACCCGGGTCGCCGCAGCCTTCTCAAGACGTCGCTCATCGCGGGCGGGCTCTCCGCCGGTGGGCTGCTCTCGGTCGACGCCTTCGCGCAGGGCAAGGCGCGCATCAACATGCAGCTGGGCTGGATCGTCGGCGGCAACCAGATCGGCGAAGTGGTCGCCAAGCGCATGGGCTTCTACGAGCAGGAAGGCATCGACTTCGCGATCCAGCCCGGCGGCCCGAACATCGACGGCGTGGCCATCATCGCCTCGGGCCGCTACGAGGTGGGGCAGGTTTCGTCGAGCCCTTCGATCATGCTGGCGGTGTCGCAGGGCCTGCCGATCAAGTGCTTCGCGGTGGGCGCGCAGAAGCACCCCTACACCTACTTCTCGCTCGCCAAGAACCCGGTGCGCAAGCCGGCCGACCTGATCGGCAAGCGCGTGGGCATTCCTTCGACGGCGGCCATCCTGCTGCGCGCGCTACTGGCCAAGAACAAGATCGCCGAGAAAGACGTCAAGGTGGTCTCCATCGGCGCCGACATGTCGCCGCTGCTCACAGGGCAGGTCGACGTGGTGACGGGCTGGCTCACCAACACCACCGCCATCAAGGTCCTGGGCCCCGACATCGCCTCGCTCACGCAGTGGGACGCGGGCGTGCGCCTGTACGCGCTGCCTTACTACGCATCGACCAAGACGCTGGAGACACAGCCCAAGGTCATCGAGGCCTTCCTGCGCGCCACTGCAAAGGGCTGGCACTACGTGCGCGCCAACCGCGATGCGTCGGTCGACATGCTGGTGAAGGAATACCCGAACCTCAAGCGCGAGGACGAGCGCGTGGCGGTCGACGCGATGCTCGAATACGCCTTCGGCGGTCTCGCGCAGACCCAGGGCTGGGGCGCGATGGACCCAGCCGTGTGGCAGGAGCAGATCAACACCTACGCTGAGCTGGGCCAGTTCACCGCGCGCACGCCGAAGGTGGAAGACGTGATCTCGCTCGACGCGCTCAAGGCCACCGCTGCCGCGCGCGCCATGAAGGGCTGATGCCATGGCCGCCGTTCTCAACGCACCGCCCGCCATCGCCTGCCGCGACATCGGCGTGCGCTTTTTCACCGAGCGCCGCGACGTCACCGCCATCAAGAGCCTGGACCTCGATGTGGCGCAGGGCGAGTTCCTCACGCTGCTGGGCCCCTCGGGCTGCGGCAAGTCGACCTTCCTGCGCGTGGTGGCCGACCTGCTGCAGCCCAGCAAGGGCCACATCGAGGTGCTGTCTTCCACGCCCCAGGCCGCGCGCAAGAACCGCGATATCGGCTTCGTGTTCCAGGATGCGGCGCTGCTGCCCTGGCGCACGGCGCTGCAGAACGTGGAGCTGCCGCTGCAGGTGGGCGGCGGCGCGAGCCGCAAGGGCCGCCGCTCGCCGCGGGAACTGCTCGAGCTGGTGGGCCTGAAGGACCGCCTGAACGCCTTCCCGCACGAGATGTCGGGCGGCCAGCGCCAGCGCGTGTCGATTGCGCGCGCACTGGCCAGCGACCCCAAGATCCTGCTGATGGACGAGCCCTTCGGCGCGCTCGACGAAATCACGCGCGACAGGCTCAACGAAGAAATCCTGCGCGTGTGGCGCGAGACCGGCGTGACGATTCTTTTCGTCACCCACAGCATCCACGAGGCGGCCTTTCTCGGCCAGCGCGTGCTGATGCTGGCCGCCAACCCAGGCCGCGTGCGCGAGATCGTGCCGGTGGAGCTGCCCGCCGAACGCACGCTCGAAGTGCGCGAGACCCCCGAGTTCGTCCGACTCACGAGCCATCTGCGGCGCGTGCTGGAAACCTGCTGAGGCCGAAGCCATGAATACCCGTTCCATCGATACGGCAGTGCCGGGCGCACCGGGCGCCATCGGCGCGCCGCCCTCGGCCGATCCCGAATACCTCGCCTGGGCCGCCGCGCGGCAGAAGCGCATCTGGCGCCGCCGCATCCTGCCGGCGCTGGGCATCGTCGGGCTCATCGCCCTGTGGTGGCTGGTGATCGTGGCTTTCGGCGTCAAGCCCTTCATCGCGCCCACGCCGTGGGCCGTGCTGGAGACGCTCTACGCCAAGCGCGACGTGCTGCTCGACAACCTGCTGCCCACGGCCTTCGAGGCGGCAGGCGGCTTCGTGCTGGGCAACCTTGCGGCCATCGCCGTTGCGACGGTCTTCGTGCACAACAAGACGCTGCAGGACATCTTCTTTCCGGTGGTTCTGATGTTCAACGCTGTGCCGCTGGTGGCAAAGGCGCCGGTGCTGGTGCTCATCATGGGCAACGGCATGGAGCCGAAGATCACCATCGCCGCGCTGGTGTGCTTCTTCCCCACGCTGGTGAACATGGTGCGCGGGCTGGAGTCGGTCAACCCGCAGGCGATGGAACTGATGCGGGTGCTGTCGGCCAGCAAGACCGAGATCTTCTTCCGCCTGCGTTTGCTCAACGCGTTGCCCTACCTGTTCTCGGCCTTGCGCATCGCGGCGTCGATGTGCGTGATCGGCGCGGTGGTGGGCGAATGGGTGGGTGCCACGGTGGGCATCGGCGCCATGATTCTGCAGGCCACCTTCAACTTCGATTCGCCGCTGCTCTACGCCGCGATCGTAATGAGCGCAACGCTGTCGGGCCTGTTCTTCCTGCTCGTGACGCTGGCCGAACGCTGGGTCATCCGCTGGCAGCCGGAGGCCGCGCCGTGATCGTTCGGGCGCAGTTCAAAAACACAACCAGACATTTCAACAGGAGATTTCTATGAGCCGTATTGGCGACTGGATGCAGGAGCCCGCGCACGACGTGCGCGTGGCAGCCGAATCGGACGTGGTGGTGGTCGGCGGCGGCCCCGCCGGGCAGGCCGCGGCATTGGCCGCCGCGCGCAACGGTGCGAGCGTGACGCTGCTGGAGCGCTACAACCACCTGGGCGGCCTGGCCTCGGGCGGCATGGTGCTGGTGCTGGACGACATGTGGGACAGCCACCAGCGGGAAATTTCTGTGCGCGGCATCTGCCTGGAAATGATCGAGCGCATGTCCGCGCTCGGCCTGGCCGAGTACCCGCGCCAACAAGACTGGGGCACGCTGCCAGAGTCGGTGCGCCGCTGGAAGCGCTGGGGCACCTACGACTTCCACAGCAAGGAGAAGCCGCACCCCATCTGCTTCGCCGCCGCCTTCGACCCCGACGCATGGAAGCGCACATCGCTGGAGATGGTGCTGCAGGCCGGCATCGAACTGCGGCTGCACTCCTGGTTCTCGCGCACGCTGGTGGAAGACGGCAAGGTCAAGGGCGTGGTCTGCGAAACCAAGGGCGGGCGCGAAGCCATCCTGGGCAAGGTGGTGATCGACACCACCGGCGACCTCGACGTGGCCGCCTCGGCCGGCGCGCCGCACATCAGCGGCAGCTACATCGTGACGACCGTGTTCCGCCTCGGCGGTGTCGACACGGAAGAAGCCGAGCGCTTCGAGCGCGAGGAGCCCGTGGCCTGGCAGGCGCTGGACCGCGAGATCAAGCACATGCTCGGCGGCGCCTGGGAAGCATGGTGGCTCAAGACACCGCTGCCGGGCGTGGTGTGGTGCAACTGTCCGCACATGCCGGGGCTCGACGGCCTGAAGGTGAGCGATCTGACCCGCGCCGAAGTGCAGGGCCGCGCCACCATCCACAAGGTGATCGAGTTCGTTCGTGCCCATCTGCCGGGCTTCTCGAAGTGCGTGCTGATCGACATGGCGCCGCAGACAGGCATTCGCCAGACCCGCCTGCTCGAAGGCGCCTATGTGATGACCAAGGAAGACGTGGCCCAGCGCACGCGCTTCGAGGACAGCGTGGCGCGCGGACGCGACTACTACTACCCCTACCGCACGCTGCTGCCGCGCAGCGTGGAGAACCTGCTGGTGGCCGGTCGCCACTACTCGGCCACCTCGGCGGCGCAGAAGATCTCGCGCGAAATTCCGCCCTGCATGGCAATGGGCGAGGCCACCGGCACCGCCGCGGCACTGGCGCTGAATGCCGGCGTCACGGTGCGCGAGGTCGACATCGCGAAGCTGCAGAAAACGCTGCGCGCCCAGGGCGCCGACCCCGGCGACCAGAAAGGGCCGAACGCCGACGTGCCCGCCATCGCCCGCTCCTTCGCGAAGGAGGCCGCATGACGACGACGGCCAATGCACTGCCGCTGGACGGCATCCGCGTGATCGACTTCACGCAGGTCATGATGGGCCCGGTCTGCACGCAGATGCTGGCAGACCACGGCGCCGACGTGATCAAGGTCGAGCGCAAGGGCGCGGGCGACCTGAGCCGCTCGACCTTCGCGCCGGTGGCGGGTGAAGACAACCCGATCTTCTGCAGCCTCAACCGCAACAAGCGCAGCGTGGAAATCGACCTGCGCGACGCGGCGCAGATGGAACTGGTGAAGGCGCTCATCGCCGGAGCCGACGTGGTCACCAACAACTTCCGCGCCGGCGTGATGGAGCGGCTGGGCCTGGGCTACGAAGACTGCAAGCGGCTGAACCCGCGCATCATCTACGCGGTGGGCACCGGCTTCGGCGAGACCGGCCCCTACGCCCACAAGGGCGGCCAGGACGTGCTGGCCCAGGCGCTCACCGGTGTGATGGCGCGACGCGCAGACGCCTCGGTGCCGGTGTCGATCTACCCCACGGCGCTGGCCGACTACACGGCCGGCATGCACATGGTGCAGGGCATCCTGCTGGCGCTGCTGCAGCGCGAGCGCACGGGCGAGGGGCAGAAGATCTCGGTGTCGCTCTACAACTCGATGCTGGCCATGCAGATGCAGGAGGCAGCCATGGTGATGATGGAAGACTCCGAGGTGAACTGGGCCGCCATGCCGCTGTCGGGCGTGTTCGACACGCAGACCGGGCCGCTGGTGCTGGTGGGCGCTTTCAAGGCCAACCCGCTGCGCGACATCTGCACCGCGCTGGGCATCGAAGACCTGTCGCTCGACGCGCGCTACGCCACGCTGTCGGCGCAGTTCGCCAACAAGGCGGCGCTGCATGCAATCTTCCACGAACGCTTTGCGAGCAACACACGCGAGCACTGGCTTGCGAAGCTCGAGGAGCAGGACTTGCTCTCCGCCCCGGTGCGCGACATGCGCGAGGCGCTGGTCGATCCGCAGACGCTGCACAACGCGATGATCCTCGAGGGCGGTACGCCGTCGGGCCGACCGCTGAAGTTCATTGCCAGCCCCATTCACATGTCGGGCGCCAGGGCCGGCCTGCGCCGCGCGCCACCCAGGCTCGGGCAGCACACGGCCGAAGTGCTGGCCGAGGCCCGCGCGCTGATCGAGGAGGCCGATGCATGAGCGTGCTCTATGAAGTCATCGACCACGTCGCCACGGTCACCATCGACCGGCCCGAGGTGCTCAACGCGGTCGACCTGCCCACCGAGGCCGAGCTGCAGCGCATCTGGAGCGACATCGAATCGCGCAGCGACATCCGCGCCGTGGTGCTGACCGGTGCGGGCGAGCGCTCGTTCTGCGCCGGCGCCGATCTGAAGAACACCTCCAACCTCAAGGGCGTGGAGTACTGGGCGGCGGCGCGGCCGGGCGGCTTTGGCGGCATCGCGCTGCGCGAGACGCTCGACGTGCCGGTGATCGCGCGCGTCAACGGCCTGGCGCTGGGCGGCGGCTTCGAGATGGTGCTGGGCTGCGACATCGTCGTGGCATGCGAGGAGGCCAGCTTCGGCCTGCCCGAGCCATTGGTCGGCCGGCTGCCGCTGGACGGCGGCATGCTGCTGCTGCAGCGCCAGATTCCCTACCGCCAGGCCATGGGCATGATGCTCACCGGCCAGCGGGTGAAGGCACAGCGCGCGCTGGAGATGGGCCTGGTCAACGAGGTGGTGCCGCGCGCCGAGCTCGACACGGCCGTCAACCGCTGGGTGCAGCAGATGCTGGCCTGCGCGCCGCTGTCGCTCAAGGCCATCAAGCAGGTGGTGCGCCGTACCGGCACGCTGGCACCGGCCGATGCGCATCGCATGCGGCTGCCGGCGCTGGTGGCGGCATTGCAGTCGCAGGATGCCGACGAGGGCGTGCTGGCCTTCCAGCAGAAGCGCAAGCCGCAGTGGCTGGGCCGGTAGGCCGGCCGCGTCAGCGAAGGTACGTGCCATGCCCCACGTCATCACCGGCGCCTGCATCGACATCAAGGACGGCGCCTGCGTCAAGTGCTGTCCGGTCGATTGCATCTACGAAGGCGAGCGCACTCTGTACATTCACCCGGATGAATGCATCGACTGCGGCGTTTGCGTGTCCGCCTGCCCCACGCAGGCCATCTACGAAGACCTTCGGCTGCCGCCCGAAATGGCACATTTCACGGCCATCAACCGCGACTTCTTCGCGGCCGGCGTCAGCGGGCTGGGCTCGCCCGGCGGCGCTGCCGACACCGGCCCCGTGGCCTGCGACCACCCCGGCATCGCCCTGGAGCGCGCGAGGCTGGCCGGATGAGGCCTGTGCGCAAGGGAGGGCCGGCTGATGCACGCCAGCATTCTCAAATACTTCATCGAAGTGGCGAGCTGCGGCTCGGTGCGCAAGGCCTCGGAGCGGCTGTTCGTTGCGGCCAGCGCGGTCAACCGGCAGATCCACAAGCTGGAGGACGAACTGGGCGTCGAGCTGTTCGACCGCATGCCCAACGGCCTGCGCCTGAATGCGGCCGGCGAGCGCCTGCTCAAGCACGCGCAGGAAACGCTGCACCAGTACCAGGTGATGCGCACCGAACTCGACGCGCTCAAGGGCGAGCGCACCGGCCACGTGAAGGTGGCGGCCATGGATTCGTTCTTCGAGGAGCTGCTGCCTTCGGCGGTGGAAGACTTCCTGCAGGTGTTCCCGGCCGTCACGTACACCATCACCGCGGTGCAGCCGATGGACGTGGCGCAGATGGTGATGTCGGGCCAGGTCGACGTGGGCATGACCTTCGTGAGCCGGCTGCCGGGCGGTGTGGCCGCGGTGGCGCTGGCCAACCTGCCCATCGGGGTGGTGATGCCGCCCGGCCATCCGCTGGCCAACCATGCGCGCGTGTCGCTGAAGGAATGCGCGCGCTATCCGTTCCTGCGCTCGAGTTCGCACCCGGTCATCAGCGCCGCGCTGTCGCCCGAGTTCGCCGCGTTCTGGGACGACATGGAGCCGGCCGCCACCTGCAATTCCACGCCCATGCTCAAGCGGCTGATCATGGCCGGCAAGGGCATCTCGTGCTTCTCGAAGATCGCATTCATCGAAGACCTGAAGCGCGGCGATCTGATCTGGCGGCCCTTCGAGCTGCCGGCGCTCGACCAGCTGCAGGTCGGCATCGTGGTGCCGTCGCAGCGGGTGCTGCCGCACGTGACGCAGAACTTCGTCGGCCGCATGGCGCGCCGGCTGACCCAGCTGGAGATCGCAGCCGCCGCCGTGTGAACGCGGGTGGTGGGCGCGCCCACTTTTCAACCCAAGGAGACACGACGACATGAACGATCTGAAGGACAAGGCGGTACTGGTCACGGGCGCGAGCACGGGCATAGGCGCGGCGGTGGCGCGCGCGCTGGGGCAGGCCGGCGCGCGGGTGGCGGTTCACTACCGGGGCAGCGCCGACGAGGCCCGCAATGTGGCGCGCGACATCGAGGCCGGCGGCGGCCGCGCGCTGCTGGTGCAGGCCGACGTGACCGACACCGCCGCCGTCGACCGCATGGCGAAGACGGTGCATGCCGAGTTCGGCCGCATCGACGTGCTGGTCAACAACGCGGGCGGCTTCGTGAAGCGCTCGCCCATCGTCGATGCGGACGACGACTACATCGACGCGGTGTTCCGCCTCAACGCGCGCTCCGTGGTGGCGGTGAGCCGCCGCGTGATTCCGCTGATGGCCGCCGGTGGCGGCGGCGCGATCATCAACGTGACCACGCAGGCCGCGCGCACCGGCGGCGGGCCGGGCGCGGGGCTCTACGCGGCGTGCAAGGGCTTCGTGTCGACCATCACGCGCACCATGGCCAAGGAACTGGTGAAGGAGAAGATCCGCGTCAACGCGGTGGCGCCGGGCGTGATCGAGACGCCTTTTCACGACGGGCATTCGAGCCCCGAGGTGCTGAAGAACTTTGCCAATGCCATTCCCATGGGGCGGCTGGGCACGGCTCAAGAGTGCGTCGGCGCCTTCCTGTTTCTTGCGAGCGAGGCGGCCAGCAGCTACGTGACCGGGCAGGTCATCGAGGTCAACGGCGGGCAGGTGATGCCCTGATGGCCGTGCGCGCCGCTCAGCTCAGGTCGACGTAGCCGCCGACCTTGCCGCAGTGCAGGCAGCCGAAGACGAACACCGCGAAGCTGCGCTCGCGCGAGGGCGTGTCGAGCAGCCATTGCCAGCCTTCGCCGGCATCGAGGTGCGCGTCGTCGCAGGTCTCGCGCATGAAGTCGCCGGCCGGCTCCGACGCGAGCAGCGCGCGGTTGACATGCTCGATCTCGCCGAGGAAGCGGCCGGCGTCGTTGCAGTGCGCCCACCATCGCTCCTGCTGCCAGCCGAAGAAGCTGGGCGTGCGTTGCGACACTTCTTCGATGATGCGCATGGGCAGTTCGACCTCGCCCATGCCCACGCCGGCAGCGTCGTTGAATTCGCCGTCGAACTTCGCGGCGGCCGAGCCGTCGGCGATGCACCAAGGGCAGAAGTGAGATTCGTCGCCGATGGCGTAGAAGCTGCCGCCGTAGATGTAGCCGGTGGCCTGGCCGCAGCACTGGCAGGTTTCGCCGGACGTGCGCATCACGCCCGATTCGAACGGATCGGCGTAGTAGCGGAAGACGGGTAGCGCACGCGCGGGGTCGGGCTGCACGGCCTCAGGCACGCGGGCCTGGTCGATGGCCGCCTGCAGGTCGCTGGCATACGGCGCGGACCATTCGCCGGTGTGCACGTCGAACAGCAGGACGTCTTCGGCGATGGTGCCGCTCGCCGGGTCGCGGCGCACGAAGAGCTGGCGGTACATCGAGTAGTCGTGCGCAATGCTGATGCCGTCGCGCGGAAAGCGCGCGTCCTGCAGCGCGAGCCGTGTGTAGTGAAGAACATCTTCGGCGGTGCGCTTCATCTGCTTGCGGTCGCTGCTGTCGAAGACCGGATGCAGCTGCCACTCGGCATCGCGTTTGCGGGGATCGCCGAAGCTGCCGCCGTTGGATGCCGCATAGCGGCTTCGCAGGATCGGGGGCAGGGCGGCGCCCAGCTTTTCTTCGAGCGCGCGCAATGCGCTTTCGGGGGCGGGTGGGGGCGGAGTGTGTCGATTCATGGCGAGGAATGAAGGACCGGGTTGCAGTATGCCGAACACCGTGCGGCCCCTCGAACGCCTTCTAGAATCGTCGACGCTTTTCCTCTTGCGGCTGCTCGCAGCCCGCCCGGAGCGCAACGCTCCTTCTTTTCTTTTTTCCTTGATGCCTTTCAGATTCCGACTCGCTCTTTCCTCCTTTTTTCTTACCCTGTCCGCTGCCACCGTCTGCGCCGCATCCACGCCTCAGCTCGTGCTCGCCCCCGAATCCGAGCGGGCGCCGCAAACGTCCCAGGTTCCCGCGCTCGACCGCGCCGTGACCGATTTCGCCGGCCTTGCTTCCGGCTCGTACTACTGGCCTGAAGGCCTGCTGGCAGAACAGCTGATCGCCGGACTGGCATCGCGGCGCCATCGGCAGCAGCAGGCGTTGCCGGGCGGCAAGCGTCTGCTGTCGTCGTACCGCTTGCCCAACGGCGGCAGCGAGCGCTCGGCCCTGCTGGTGGACGACAGCAGCGGCGAAGTGCTCGCCGCCGCGCTCGCGCACCGCGAATGCGGTGTGAAGTCGTCGTCCACCGGTTGCCGCGACGACCAGCATGCGGTGCTGTCGATCTTCCTGCGCCCCGGCATCGATCGCGCACAGGCGCAGCCGCTGGTCGAATGGAGCCGCACGGTGCCCAAGGAAGACCTGGACTCCGGCAAGGAAGAGAAGTTCGAGAAGACCGAGTACACGACCATGGACGCCGCGCACACCAAGGCCCCGCCGGTCGCGCGACCGAAGGGCTTTTCGGCGATCGTGCCGCTGTACCCGAGGGCTGTGCTGCACTACACCGGCCAGGACGCCCTGAGCGACGCGAAGGCCAGGCGCGTGCTGCGCCTGCAGACCGTCGACACCGTGGAGCAGGTGCTCGCCTTCTACAAGAAGCTGTCGCCGCCGCTCGAGGGCATGCAGTCGGAAGCGGACGAGCGCTGGGGCTACGTGCTCGGCAGCCTCAAGGGCACTGCCTTCTCCGTCAACGCCAAGGTGCCGCGCGACATGCCGGCGATCACCAACATCGAAATCGAGATCGCCGAATGAGCGCATTGTTTCCAAAGAAGACCCTGGCGTCGCTGCTGCTCGCCTGTGCGCTCGGCGCCCGGGCGGTGCACGCGGCGCCCGTCACGACCGAGTTGCCTCCGCCCCGGCTGAAGCTCAGCGAACAACCGAAGATCCGCAGCGCCGTGATTGCCATGGTCGGCTATGCGCGCGGCAGCTATACCGATGGCGACAGGCTCATCGCGGCGCAGGTGCTGGACGGCATGCGCTCGCGCTTCGACGTCACGCGCACCGTGTGGCCCGACGGGCGCACGGTGATCGCTTCGGTGAGCGGCGAAGGCCACGGCGAGGAACGCTCCGCGCTGCTGCTCGACGGCGAAGGGCGCTTGCTGGCGATCGGGCTGGTCAATGGCCACTGCCGCGACTCCACCAAGCGCGACGAGCCCAAGGTGTGCAACCCCGACCCGCAGGCCGTGCTGACGATCTTCCATCCCGCCGACGCCAAGCCCTCGGATGCCGAACCGCTGATTGCATGGGCCAAAACGCTGCCTTCGTACCACGCGCTGATGGCCGAGAGCGATGACCCCGCTGAAGCAGCGGCTGCGCAGAAGATCGCGACCGTCGAATACATCGCGGGCCAGCCGACGGCGCCGGGCTGGCGCGATGCGCAGCTGCCGGCGGGCTTTCCGGCCTCGCTGAAGCCGCTGCTCGTGCAGACAGGGGAAGTGAACAGCACCGCCAGCGCCGGCAAGATCGTGATACCCAAGGGGCTGGCCGGCATGCCGATGTACACCGATCGCGAGAACGCCGAGCTCAAGGGCGCCCGCTGGCCCGATGCCGAAGTGACGCTGCGCAGCTACGCGGCATTCGACGACCTGGTCGCCACCTACCGCGAACTGGCCAAGGGCGCGAGCCTGGAAGCCGGCAACAGCGAGCGCGAGGCCGTGTTCAGCGGCACCGACGGCGCCGGCCGCTACACCGTGCGGCTGCGCGATGCGAAGGAAACCGGCGTGTTCATCACGGTGTCGAGCTGGAAGCGCAAGTAGCGATGCGCAGCCAGGGCCAGCGCGACTGGTAGTCGCGCGCCTTCACGCCGAACATCTCCGGCATCGGCAGCAGCGGATTCATGCGCAGGATTCCGGCGGCCAGGTCATCGAGCCCGTCGGGCGCGTAGAGCGAGCCGTCGGCCAGGTCGATGCCCACGCGGGTGCAGGCGATGAGGTAGCGGTCGATGCCGTCGCGCGTCGAGGCCAGGCGCGGATAGGGCGCCTTGAAGCGTTGTTCGTACCAGAGGTGCACACGCGCCTGGTTCTTGACCTCGACGGTCGCGCCCAGGTCGGCGACCGCTTCGTGCACGCGGCGGATGACGGCGTCTTCAGCCTCCCACGACAGGTCGCTGTCGTCGAAGTAGAAGACGTCGTAGTCCTTCACGCCCCAGCCCGGCGGCCGGCCGGCCGTGTGGTTCCAAGTGGCCTGGAACAGGCAGCCGGCGGTGAGGAAGCCTTGCGTGAGACCGAGGTCTGGGAGGCGTTTTGCCAGCGCCGCGTTGACGGGGTCCTGCATCGCCTGCGCGATGAGGTCGTCGGGCGTCAGCGCCAAGGCGATCAGCCGACTTCGGCGATCAGCTCGATTTCCACGCAGGCGCCCATCGGCACTTGCGCCACGCCGAAGGCGCTGCGTGCATGCGCGCCCTTTTCGGGGCCGAAGACTTCGGCGAAGAACTCGCTCGCGCCGTTGGTCACGAGATGCTGTTCGGTGAAGGTGCCGACCGAGTTCACGAGGCTCATCACCTTGACGATGCGCTTGACCTTGTTCAGGTCGCCCACGGCGGCGTGCAGCGTGCCCAGCAGGTCGATGGCGATGGCGCGTGCGGCCTGCTTGCCTTCTTCGGTGCTGATGTTGGCGCCCAGCTGCCCGGCCCAGACCTTGCCGTCCTTCTTGGCGATGTGGCCCGAGAGGAACACGAGGTTGCCGGTCTGCACGAAGGGCACGTAGGCGGCGGCGGGGGCGGCGACCGGGGGCAGGGTGATACCGAGGCTGGAAAGTTTGTCGTAAACGCTCATGGAGACTCCTTGTCTTGGGATTGCGATTGTGTCTGTGTTTGCGGAACCGCCTCGAGCACTTCCCCCACCGGCTGCACGGTCACGCCGACCCGCAGCGTGTGCCTTGCGCCGCCATGGAGTACGCCGCGCATCGGCGACACGTCGGAGTAGTCGCGGCCGATGGCCAGCGTGACGTAGTCCTCGCCGGGCTGGCGGCCGTTGGTGGGGTCGAAGTCGGCCCAGCCGCCGGGGCTGTTGCCGCCGTCTTCGCTCTTGCCGGGCAGGTACACCGACACCCACGCATGCGACGCATCGGCGCCCACCAGCCGGGGCTGGCCGGGTGGCGGCTGCGTGAGCAGGTAGCCGCTCACGTAGCGCGCCGGCAGGCCCATGGTGCGGAAGCACGCGATCATGATGTGGGCGAAGTCCTGGCACACGCCCTTGCGCTGCGCGAGGGCCTCGACGGCGGGTGTGTTGATCTCGGTGCTGTCGGCGTCGTAGGCGAAGTCTTCGTACATGCGCACGGTGAGGTCCATCGCCACGTCGAAGGCGGGACGGCCGGGCGCGAAGCTGGCGCGCGCGTAGGCGGTGAAGTCGTCGTGCCGCGGCACGTAGGGCGACGGAAAAACGAACTCCGAGGCGGCGTCGAAGGTGGCGTCCTTGCGGAAGCGGAAACGCTCGCGCACCGCCTCCCAGGGCAGCTCGCGCGCAATGGCCGGCGAGAGCATGGGCATCGAGGTCTCGACCACGCTCTCGGCGGTGACGACCAGCTTGTCGTGCGTGGCCTCTAGCGCGAAGAAAGCGCGGGTGTTGCCGTAGAGGTCGGGCATTTCGCTGCGCTGCGCGGGCGGCGGATCGATGGAGAGCTTGTGGCTCACCAGGCGCTGCGAATCGGTGGCCACCGGCTTCAGGTGGGCCAGGTGCTGTGCCGTCTCGACAGGCGGTGAGTATTCGTAGCGGGTTTCGTGCGTGACGTGCAGCAGCATGGCGTTGGCCCCGGCTCGTTGGCTACTTGCCCGCTTACTTCGACTCGGCGCCGAAGTGCGAGGCGTAGATCTTGGCGTAGGTGCCGTCGGTGCGAATTGCCTCGAGGCCCTGGTTGATCCTGGCGAGCAACTCGGCGTTGCCCTTCTTCACGGCAATGCCGTACTTCTCGACCGGAAAGCTTGCGTCGCTCACCGTCTTGAAGCCGCCCGCCGTGTTGTTCGCGAGGTAGTGCACGACCACGCCGTTGTCGGCCACCACGGCTTGCACGCCGCCGGCTTCCAGCTCCTTCAGCGCGAGCGGGGTCGACTCGAAGCGCTTGATGGCGGTGCTCGACTTGCCGAGCAGCTTGCCGACGACTTCGTCGCCGGTGGTGCCGTTCTGCACGCCGACCTTCAGGCTCTTGATGTCCTCGAACCTGGCCACGGGCGAATCGCTCTTGACGGCGATCAGCTGCTTGGCGTCGAAGTACGGCTGCGAGAAGTCCATCGTCTGGCGGCGCTCGTCGGTGATGGTGATGGCCGACACCAGCAGGTCGCGGTCGCCCTGGTCGAGCGCATTGAAGATGCCTTCCCACGGCGTGTTGACGAACTTGACTTCGATGCCGGCCTTCTGCGCGACGGCCTTCACCACGTCGATGTCGAAGCCCACGATGTCGCCCTTGTCGTTCTGCGATTCGAAGGGCGTGTAGGCGGCGTCGGTGCCGACCACGAGCACGCGGGCGGCGGCCGGCGGAGGCGGCGCGCTGGCCGAAGCGGCGGGCGCGGCGGCTTCTTGCTTGCCGCAGCCCGCAATGGCCAGGGCTGCGAGCAGCGCGGCGGTGGTGAGTGCGAAGCGGCGGTTGATGATGTTGCTGGGCATGGAGGTCTCCTGGGATTTATCGGGAAACGCCGCGGAACCGGCTTTGCCGGGCCGCAGGCGTTGCCCTCGGTGAGAGGGAGTGCGAAGCGACACGAAGTGCGCGAAGCATGGGGGAGAGCCAGTTCACGCGCCAACGGAGCGCAGGGATTCGGATGTAAGCGTGAAGTAGCGTGTGCCGATCGCGTCGGACACGTGGTACGCGGCCGACTCGCAGTTGGCGAGCAGTTCGGCCAGGGCCGGGTAGTTGGCGTCCGGGCCGGCGGCGCAGAGGTGTTCGAGCGTCCAGGCGGCCGGGTCGGGCAGCTCGTACGACAGCGCCGTGAGCTTGCCCGGCGCGCTGCCGGCCAGCCGCGCGATGCGTCCGCGCAGCGTCTGCGTGACCCAGGCGAGCGAGCGCGGGTTCTCGGCGTCGAGCACCAGAAGGTCGACCATGGTGGCGACGTCGCGGCGCTGCTGGTAGCGCGCATGGAAGGTGATGGTGCTGTCGAACAGCGCCACCATTGCCTCGAAGCCGCTCACCTCGTGCACCGCGCCGTTCTCGAAGCCGGCCTGCAGCGCGTTCGACAAAAAGCCCAGGCGCTCGATGTGGCGGCCGATCGACAGCAGCCGCCAGGCGTCGTCGCGGGTCATGCGGTCGGTCTGCGCGCCGGTCATGGCGGCCAGCGCGGTGCTGGCGGATTCGAGCGCGCGCAGCGCGGCGCTGGAGGCAAAGCTGCCTTCGCCGGCCTGCTCGGCGGCGCGGCGCAGGAATTCGGTCTCGGCGCGAACGATCTGGTTCCAGTTGTCCTGCGACAGCCGCTCGCGCACGGCGGCCGCGGCCTGCCGGATGCATCGCAGGCTGAAGCCCACGCTGCCGCCGCGGTCGACGTCGCCCAGCTCGGCGATCAGCGCGCGCTCGAACACGCGGCGCGACTTCGGCGCGCTGGGCGCCTCGGCCGGCACCAGCGCATTGCGCAGCGCCACGCGGTGCAGCCAATCGAGCAGCGGGCGCGACGACTGGTCTTCGCCGCCCAGCAGGTTGAGCGTGAGGCGCGCCAGGCGCACCGCGTTCTCGGCGCGCTCTGTGTAGCGGCCGAGCCAGAACATGTTCTCGGCGGCGCGGCTGGTGACGGGCGCGCGGTGCCGTGCCAGCGATGCCGGCGTGGCATGCGGCTGCAGCAGCGTGGTGCGGTCGACTTCGCCATGCGTTTGCACCCACACGTCGGCGCTGCTGCCGCCGCGCTGCATGGAGGCGATCTGCGCGTCGGGCCCCGCGAGCCGGGCCAGGCCGCCGGGCAGCACGCGCCACGACTGCGCGCCGTCGCTCACCGCGAACACGCGCAGCATCACCGCGCGCGGCGCGATGTGGCCCGGACCCATGTCGTTGGCCCAGGTCGGCATCTGCGACAGCGGCTGGTAGCCCTGCACGGTGTGGACGTCGCCCTCGCGCACGATGCGGCCGGCCCATTCGTCGAGCTCACGCCGGCCGAGCTGGCTGCCGAGCACCGCGTCGAAGCTGGCGCGGCCGTCGAAACCGGGGTAGGTGGGCTTGATGGCGCAGTCGGCCAGTTGCGGCAGCACGGCTTCGAGCGCGGCGCGCTCGCCGCACCACCAGGTGGGCAGCGCGGGCAGCTTGAGCTTCTCGCCGATCAGGCGGCGCGCCAGCCCCGGCAGGAAGCCGAGCAGCGCCGGCGATTCCAGGAAGGCCGAGCCCGGCATGTTGGCCACCAGCACGTTGCCCGCGCGAATGGCCTGCAGCAGGCCGGGCACGCCGAGCGTGGAGTCGGGCCGCAGCTCCAGCGGGTCGAGGAACTGGTCGTCCAGCCGCTTGATGAGGCCGTGCACAGGGCGCAGGCCCTGCAGCGTCTTGAGGTAGAGCCGCTGGTCGCGCACGGTGAGGTCGCTGCCCTCGACCAGCGTGATGCCCAGGTAGCGCGCGAGGTAGGCGTGCTCGAAGTAGGTCTCGTTGTACGGGCCGGGCGTGAGCAGCGCGATGTGCGGCGGCACACCGGCCGGGCACATGCGCTGCAGGCCTTCCATCATGGCGCTGTAGGTGGCGGCCAGGCGCTGCACCTGCAGCGCCTCGAAGGCCTGCGGAAACTGCCGCGTGATGGCCAGCCGGTTTTCCAGCAGGTATCCCAGGCCCGAGGGCGCCTGGGTACGCTGCGACACCACCCACCAGTTGCCGTCGGGGCCGCGCGCGAGGTCGAAGGCCGCGATGTGCAGCCAGGTGTCGCCCGGCGGCTTCACGCCGTGCAGGGCGCGCAGGTAGCCGGGGTGGCCGCGCACCAGCGCCGGGGGAATGAGCCCCTCGGCCAGCAGCTGCTGCGGGCCGTAGACGTCGGCCATCACCCGGTCGAGCACCCGCACGCGCTGCAGCACGCCGGCCTCGATCTGGCTCCAGCTCTCGGGCGAGACGATCAGCGGGAACAGGTCGAGCGACCAGGGGCGCTGCGGGCCGTTGGCGTCGGCGTACACGTTGTAGGTGACGCCGTTGTCGCGGATCTGCCGCTCCAGGCTGACGGCGCGCCGGGGCAGGTCGTTGAAGCCGCCCGGGCCGAGCTGTTCGAAGAAGTCGTGCCAGGCGGGCGTGAGCGGCGGTTGCTCGCCGGAAGGCTCCGGGGGCAGGGACTGCGTTTGGGACTGCGACTGCGACTGCGACTGCGAAGGCGCCAGCCGCTGCTCCGCCGTGGCGTCGTACAGCAGCGGGGCTTGCGGAGCCGCGGCAGGGGTGCTCGTGCCCGCCCCCGGGCGCGGGGTCGCGACCGGAGTGGCCTGCCCGCGCAGCTCGTCGAAGTGTCCGGGCTGGGCGGCCGGGGCGAGCGCCGACGCCAGGGCCGCTGGAAATTCCAGTGCCTGGGCGCCGAACAGGGATTCGTTCAAGGGTTCCACAGGAGGGGGATTGTCACACCGCCGTCACGGCCTGGCCGCTTCGGCAGTGTGGTA
This sequence comes from Variovorax durovernensis, assembly GCF_977011995.1. Taxonomy (NCBI): domain Bacteria; kingdom Pseudomonadati; phylum Pseudomonadota; class Betaproteobacteria; order Burkholderiales; family Comamonadaceae; genus Variovorax; species Variovorax durovernensis. The sequence continues at coordinate 2,548,258 of NZ_CDRNCW010000001.1, forward strand.
GGCATCCCCTTCAGCGCCGCAGGTCGAGCGTGAACGGGAACTCGCGGCTGCCCGGCAGCTCGATGGTGGCCGGCGGCGTGCGCATGAGGCCGGGCGTATGGCCGGTGCGCGTGAAGCGCGAATGGCGGCGGCTCTCGGCCTCGTAGGCGTTGACGGGGAAGGTGTCGTAGTTGCGGCCACCCGGATGGGCGACGAAATACTGGCAGCCGCCCAGCGAACGCTTCATCCAGGTGTCGACCAGGTCGAAGGTGAGCGGGGCATGGGCCTTGATGCTGGGGTGCAGCGCCGAAGGCGGATTCCATGCCTTGTAGCGCACGCCGGCCACGAATTCGCCCGTCACGCCCGTGGGCTGCAGCGGCAGCACCTTGCCGTTGACGGTGACGACGTGGCGGCTTTCGTTCAGCCCGGTCACGCGCACCTCGATGCGCTCCAGCGAAGAATCGACATAGCGCACCGTGCCGCCGGCCGAGCCTTCCTCGCCCATCACGTGCCAGGGCTCCAGCGCGTTGCGCAGCGACAGCTCCACGCCCATGGCCTGCATCTGGCCCACCAGCGGGAAGCGGAACTCGAAATGCGGCGCGAACCAGTCGGGGTCGAAGGCGAAGCCGGCCTGGCGCATTTCGCTGATGACGTCGTCGAAGTCCATCTTGACGAAGGTCGGCAGCAGGAAGCGGTCGTGCAGTTCGGTGCCCCAGCGGGTGACGGGGGCCTTGTAGGGCTCGTCCCAGAAGCGGGCCACCAGCGCGCGAATGAGCAGCTGCTGCGCGATGCTCATGCGCGCGTGCGGCGGCATCTCGAACGCGCGCAGCTCCAGCAGGCCGAGGCGGCCGGTGCTGGAGTCGGGCGAATACAGCTTGTCGATGCAGAACTCGCTGCGGTGCGTGTTGCCCGACACGTCGATCAGGATGTTGCGCAGCGTGCGGTCGACCAGCCATGCGGGCATGTTCTGGCCGTAGATCTCGCGGTTCCTGGCGATTTCCTTCAGGGCAATTTCGAGTTCGTAGACCTGGTCGTTGCGGGCTTCGTCCACGCGCGGAGCCTGGCTGGTCGGGCCGATGAACATGCCCGAGAACAGATAGCTCAGCGACGGATGGTTGTGCCAATACAGCAGCAGGCTGGCCAGCAGCTCGGGCCGGCGCAGGAAGGGGCTGTCGGCCGGCGTGGCGCCGCCCATCACGAAGTGGTTGCCGCCGCCGGTGCCGGTGTGGCGGCCGTCGGTCATGAACTTCTCGGCCGACAGGCGGGTTTCGAACGCGGCGTTGTAGAGGAACTCGGTGTGGGCGACCAGTTCCTTCCAGTTGTGGGCCGGATGGATGTTGACTTCGATCACGCCCGGGTCGGGCGTGACGGCCAGCATCTTCAGGCGCGGGTCGCGTGGCGGCGGATAGCCTTCCATCACGATGCGCATGCCCAGGTCGCGCGCGGTGGCTTCCACCGCGGCGACGAGGTCGAGGTAGTCCTCCAGGCGCGCGAGCGGGGGCATGAAGACGTAGAGCACGCCCGAGGCGCTGCCCTTCTTCTCGGCCGTGGGGCCGTTGGCGCGGCGCGGGTCGCGCACTTCGACGCACAGCGCGGTGCGCGTGACCCAATGGGCGGATTCGCCGCGCAGCGGCTGGCGGGTGGTGGTGGATTCGCTGATGGAGTCCTCGGCTGCTGCGGTATCGCCGCTCGCTGCATCGCCGTTGGCCGCATCGCCGGGGCTTTGCATGCGCAGCGATGCGGGCACCACGGGCGGCGTGCCGAAGGTGTAGGGCACGTCACCGAGGCCGGCGGCACCGGCCCCGGCACCAGCGGCTGCGCCTGTGCTGTAGCGCGCACGGTAATCGGCCGCGCTCGGCAGTGCGCCGCGCGGCGCGGTCGGGTCGCGCTCGATCAGGTAGGGGTAGTCGCCCTTGCTGGCCCACGGCTGCGAGTCGAGCGGCAGGCGGTAGCCCATGGGCGAATCGCCGGGAATCAGGTAGAGGCGGTCGTCGCGCAGGAACCAGGGGCCGGTCTTCCAGGCCGGGCCGGCCAGCGCAGGGGCGTCGCCGTTCGCATTGCCGGGCTCGATGGGCAGCATGTAGCCGATCACCGCGTCGAGCTTCTGCGTGAACACGCGGCGCAGGCGCACGCGTTCGAGTTCGTCGTCGAGCTTCGAGTCGAAGGGATCGACGTTCACCGGCAGGCGGCGTTCGCGCCAGAGGTAGTAGTAGATGTCTTCGTAGCCGGGCTGTATGTAGCGCTCGGTCAGGCCGAGCTTGTGCGCCAGCACGGTGGTGAAGCGGCGTGCGTCTTCGCTGGTGTAGTGGGTGGGAAAGCGCTCGTCGGCGAACAGCTCGGGGTCGTGCCACAGCGTCTGGCCGTCGGCGCGCCAGAAGATCGACAGCGCCCAGCGCGGCAGCTGCTCGCCCGGATACCACTTGCCCTGGCCGAAATGCAGGAAGCCGCCCTTGCCGTACTCGGCGCGCAGCTTGTGCACGAGCTCGGTGGCGTAGCCGCGCTTGGTGGGGCCGAGGGCGTCGGTGTTCCACTCGGGCGCGTCGCGGTCGCTGGTGGCCACGTAGGTCGGCTCGCCGCCCATGGTGAGGCGCACGTCACCGGCCTTCAGGCGCGCATCGACCGCGTCGCCGAGGGTCAGCACCTCGGCCCATTGCTCTTCGGTATAGGGCTTGGTGACGCGCGGCGATTCGTAGATGCGCGTGACCTTCATCTCATGGCCGAACTCGACCTCCGATTCGTCCACGCCGCCCTCGATGGGCGCCGCGCTCGATGGCGTGGGCGTGCAGGCCAGCGGAATGTGGCCCTCGCCGGCCAGCAGGCCCGAGGTGGCGTCGAGGCCGATCCATCCGGCGCCCGGCAGGAACACCTCGCACCAGGCGTGCAGGTCGGTGAAGTCGACCGTGGTGCCGCTCGGGCCGTCGAGCGCCTTCACGTCGGGCGTGAGCTGGATCAGGTAGCCCGAGACGAAACGCGCGGCCAGCCCGCAGTGGCGCAGCAGCTGCACCAGCAGCCAGCCCGAGTCGCGGCAGGAGCCGCTGCCGTTGGCCAGCGTTTCTTCCGGCGTCTGCACGCCGGGCTCCATGCGGATCAGGTAGTTGACGTCTTGCTGCACCTGCTGGTTGATGCCGACCAGGAAGTCGATGGTGCGCTGTTCCTTGCGCTCGACCTTGTCGAGGTAGGCCTCCAGCAGCGGCGTGACCGGGTCGGCCACGAGGTAGGGCGCGAGTTCCTCGGCCTGCGAGGCCGTGTACTTGAAGGGGAAGTTCTCCGCCTGAGGCTCCAGGAAGAAGTCGAAGGGGTTGTAGACCGCCATTTCGACCACGAGGTCGACAGTGACCTTGAACTCGCGTGTCTTCTCGGGGAACACGAGCCGCGCCTGGTAGTTGGCGAACGGGTCCTGCATCCAGTTGACGAAGTGCTCCGCGGGTTCGACCCGCAGCGAATACGAGATGACGTTGCTGCGGCAATGCGGCGCGGGACGCAAGCGCACGACCTGAGGGCCCAACTGCACCAGGCGGTCGTATTTGTAGTGGGTGACGTGGTGGAGAGCGGCGTGAATAGACATGCGTTTTTGTGTGCAGTACTGGCAGATTGCATCGGAAAGATGTCTCTGGTGAGACGCATACTAGCCGAGATGCTTAGCAATTAACGCGCCACTGAGCGTGAGTCGGGGAGGGTTTGCATCATGTGTCCGGACGTTCTTTCATGACGCGATTTCACGCGTCGGGCAATGCCGTGGGCGGGTCGCGAGGCTTCGCCGCATTGGGCGGATCGCTGCTGGGCGCGGCCCTGCAGTTGAGGCAGCCGTCGCTCTGGCCCGCATGGGTCTATGCCGTTTTGCTGCTGGTGGCCGTGGCGGGTCTCTGGCGATGGCGCCGGCCTTTTTTCATCGAACGGCGCATGCCGGCCATGGTGCTTGCCCTGCTGTGCGGAGCCCTGGCCGGGGCGGGGCTGGCGGGTTGGCGTGCCGTGGTCCATGCGGACGGCGCGCTGGCACCGGCGCTCGAAGGGCGCGACCTCGTGGTCACGGGAGTCGTCGCGGAGATGCCGCAACGCAACGAAGCCGGAACGCGGTTTCGCCTCGACGTGGAATCCGCGCGCTGGGCCGATGCGTCTGTCGACGAGCCATTGGTGGTTCCAGACCGCATCGCCCTCGGCTGGTATGCGGAGAACACGGGCCTGTGGGGCCGCTCTTCCGGAGGCAAGGCCGCATCCGCCAGCCCGATAGGTCCCTTGCATGCCGGCGAGCGATGGCAGCTTGCCGTGCGCCTCAAGGCGCCGCATGGCAACGTCAACCCCTTCGGCTTCGATGGCGAGCTGTGGGCGTGGGAGCAGGGCATCCAGGCCAGCGGCTATGTGCGGACCGGCGCGCGGGATGCCGCGCCGAAGCGCATCGCCGTCACCTGGCTGCATCCGGTCGAGCGTGCGCGCGAAGCCGTGCGCGACGCGATTTTCGAGCGGGTGCCCGACCGCGCGCGAGCCGGGGTGATCGCGGCGCTGGTGACGGGCGACCAGCAGGCCATCGACCGCGCGGACTGGGATGTGTTCCGGGCCACCGGCGTGGCGCACCTCATGTCGATCTCCGGTCTTCACGTCACGATGTTCGCCTGGCTGGCGGCGCATGTCGTTGGCTGGCTGTGGCGGCGCTGCCCGCGTTTGATGCTGGGCCTGCCCGCACAGCAGGCCGCGCTGGTCGGCGGCGTGCTGCTGGCCGGGCTCTACGCGCTTTTCAGCGGTTGGGGCGTGCCGTCGCAGCGCACGGTGTGGATGCTCGCGACGGTCGCGCTGCTGCGGCTCACCGGGCGGCGCTGGCCGTGGCCGCATGTGTGGCTGCTGACCGCGGCGGTGGTGGTGGCGCTTGACCCATGGGCGCTGATGCAGGCCGGCTTCTGGCTCAGCTTCGTGGCGGTGGGCGTGCTGTTCGCCACTGATGCGTCGGTGCCCGGCGAGCCGCGCGCGCGGGCTTCGGCGCGGCTGCTGGGTTTCTTTCGTGAGCAATGGGTCATCACGCTGGCGCTCGCGCCGCTGAGCCTGCTGCTGTTCCAGCAGGTGTCGCTGGTCGGGCTGCTGGCCAACGCGGTCGCGATCCCGTGGGTCACGCTGGTCGTCACGCCGCTGGCCATGCTGGGCGTGGCCATCGCTCCTTTGTGGGACGCGGCTGCGTGGGCGGTGCATGCGCTTTCGGTGCTGCTGCAATGGTGCGCCGGCTTGCCGCTCGCCACGCTGTCGATGGCTGCGCCGCCCGTGTGGATGGCCGCCTGCGGCGTGGTTGGCGGCGCATTGCTCGCGATGCGCTTGCCGTGGTCGCTGCGCGCGCTCGGCCTGCCATTCCTGCTGCCGGTGCTGCTGTGGCAGGCGCCGCGTCCCGCCGCGGGAGAGTTCGAATTGCTGGCCGCCGACATCGGGCAGGGCAACGCGGTACTGGTTCGCACCGCCACGCACAGCCTGCTGTACGACACCGGCCCGCGCTACAGCCTCGAAAGCGATGCCGGCCACCGCGTGCTCGTGCCGCTGCTGCGCGCTCATGGCGAACGCCTCGACATGCTGCTGCTGAGCCATCGCGATACCGACCACACGGGTGGGGCGCAGGCGGTGCTCGCGATGCAGCCGCAAGCGGAGTTGCGGAGTTCGATAGAGGCCGCGCATCCGCTGCAGGCCTCGCACCCGGCTCAGCGCTGCGAGGCCGGGCAGCGCTGGCGCTGGGACGGTGTGGACTTCGAGGTGCTGCACCCCGTGGCGGACGACTACCAGGCCTTCACCATCAAGCCCAATTCCGTGTCCTGTGTGCTGCGCATCGGCAACGGCCGTGCCGCCGCGCTGCTGGTGGGCGATGTCGAGCGGATGCAGGAGTCCGCGCTGATCGCGCGCACGCCGGATTTGCGTGCCGACGTGCTGCTCGTGCCCCATCACGGCAGCAAGACCTCGTCGAGCGAAACATTCCTCGATGCCGTGCAGCCGCGCATTGCATTGGTCCAGGCGGGCTATCGCAACCGTTTCGGCCACCCGGCGCCCGAGGTGGCGGCGCGGTACGCGGCACACGGAGTGCGGCTGGTCGATAGCCCCCGCTGCGGCGCCGCCCACTGGCGCAGCACGCAGCCCGCCGATGTCGCCTGCGAGCGCGAGCGCCAAGCGCACTACTGGCGGCATCGCCTGCCCGCGCGCGCCGAAATCGTGAATTAATTGTCAAATTAGACAAAAAGCACTCTTCTGTCGGATCGCGCCAACGGCCGCCCGATGCGTTGTATGGTCCTGACACAACGAAAAGGGGATGCCATGCACGATCGCAGCAGTTTCCGGTGGGGCCGGTTTTCCCGGCCTGCGCCATGACGACCGCCGTCCCGACCATCACCAGCGCGAGCGCGACGGCCACGTCCGGCCCGCGGCTCAAGACGCACCGCGAGGGTCCGGTGCTGGTGCTGACCCTCAGCAACCCGGCCGCGCGCAACGCGGTCAACCCGTCGGTCTACCGTGCGGCGGCCAAGGCGCTTCGGGCCACCTCCGGCTTTCGCACGGTGCGCGCCATCGTGCTGTGCGGGGAGGGCGAGCACTTCAGCGGCGGCGGCGACCTGCGGCGGCTGGCGCGGCAGCGCAAGTTGCCCGAGGCCGAGCAGCACGGCCACCTGGAGGCGCTTCATGAATGGATCATGGCGATCCAGGAAGCGCCCCAGCCCATCATCGCGGCGGTCGAGGGGGCGGCCGTGGCGGGCGGTTTTTCGCTGTGCCTGGCCTGCGACCTCATCGTGGCGGCGGAAGATGCCAGGTTCGCCATGTCTTACGTCAACCTGGGACTCACGCCCGACGGCGGCGGCTCCGATTCGCTGGTGCGTTCCCTGCCGCCGCAGGCCGCCCTGGAATTGCTGCTCGACGGCAAGCCGTGCAGCGCGAAGCGGCTGCACGACTGGGGCGTGGTCAACAAGGTGGTGCCGCACGGCAGTGCCTGCTCCACGGCGCTCGAATGGGCGCAGGAGCTTTCCCGCGGGCCGTTCGAGGTGCAGGCGCGCATCAAGCAGCTCGTGTATTCGGCCCGGGGCCGCAGCCGGCGGGAACAGCTCGACGCCGAGCGCGAATCTTCCGTCGCCAGCCTCTACAGCGACGAGAGCGGGGAGCGCATCAAGGAATTCCTTTCGCCGCGCAAGAAGCAGCAGCCGCCGGCCGAAAGCACGGTGCGGTAGCCAGGAAAAAAGAGCTTCGACCCGTCTCCGGCCGCCGCATAAGGGGTTCTACTGGCCTCGAACTTGCTAAGCTACGGCTCAAGGAGATTGGTCGTTCCATGCACAAATTCGACGAGATGTATGAGCAGTTGCCCTATGCGGGGGCTGCGATCCGACAGCATTACAAGCGCTACGACCAATGGCTCGCGAAGCAACCCGGTGAGGTGATGCGTTCGCGGCGCGAAGAGGCGGAAATGATTTTCCGCCGGGTCGGTATTACCTTTGCCGTCTACGGCGCGAAGGACGAAGACGGTTCCGGCACCGAGCGGCTCATCCCGTTCGACCTGCTGCCGCGAATCATCCCGGCCAACGAGTGGGACAGCATGGAAAAGGGACTGGTGCAGCGCGTCACGGCGCTCAACCGCTTCCTGCATGACGTCTATCACGACCAGGAGATCATCAAGGCCGGCATCATCCCGGCCGAGCAGATCCTGAACAACGCGCAGTTCCGCCCCGAGATGATGGGCGTCAACGTGCCGCACAACGTCTACTCGAACATCTCGGGCATCGACATCGTGCGCGCCCCCGATGCCGACGGCAACGGCGAGTACTACGTGCTCGAAGACAACCTGCGCGTGCCCAGCGGCGTGAGCTACATGCTCGAGAACCGCAAGATGATGATGCGGCTGTTCCCGGAGCTGTTCAACCAGAACCGCATCGCGCCGGTCGCGCACTACCCCGACCTGCTGCTCGAAACGCTTCGTGCCAGCGCGCCGCCGGCCACTGCCGAGCCCACGGTGGTGGTGCTCACGCCCGGCATGTACAACAGCGCCTACTTCGAGCACGCCTTCCTCGCGCAGCAGATGGGCGTGGAACTGGTCGAGGGGCAGGACCTGTTCGTCAAGGACAACTTCGTCTACATGCGCACCACGCGCGGACCGAAGCGCGTGGACGTCATCTACCGCCGCGTGGACGACGACTTCCTCGACCCCGAGGTGTTCCGCCCCACGTCCACGCTGGGCTGCGCGGGCCTGATGCGCGCCTACCGCGAAGGCAACGTCGTCATCTGCAATGCGGTGGGTACGGGCGTGGCCGACGACAAGTCGATCTACCCCTACGTGCCGAAGATGGTGGAGTTCTACCTCGGCGAGAAGCCGATCCTGAAGAACGTGCCCACCTACATGTGCCGCAACAAGGACGAGCTGCAATACACGCTCGACAACATGAAGGACCTGGTCGTCAAGGAGGTGCACGGCGCCGGCGGCTACGGCATGCTGATCGGCCCGGCCGCCACGCAGGCCGAGATCGAGGACTTCAAGAAGGCCGTGCTCGCCAAGCCCGACGGCTACATCGCCCAGCCCACGCTGAGCCTGTCGACCTCGCCCACCTTCGTGGACGCCGGCATCGCGCCGCGCCACATCGACCTGCGGCCCTTCGTGCTGTCGGGCAGCGAGGTGCAGATGGTGCCCGGCGGCCTCACGCGCGTGGCGCTGAAAGAAGGCTCGCTGGTGGTCAACTCGTCGCAGGGCGGCGGCACCAAGGACACCTGGATTCTCGAAGCCGACCGCGCGCCCAAGCCCAAGGCGGCGCCCGCGCAGTCGCAAAGCCAATCGCTGTAGGAGCACGACGAAGATGCTGTCACGTACCGCCGACCATCTCTACTGGATGTCCCGCTACACCGAGCGCGCCGAGAACACGGCGCGCATGCTCGACGTCAATTACCAGACCTCGCTGCTGCCTCAATCCGCCGAAGTCGCCAAGTACGGCTGGCAGGGCGTGCTCTCCATCAGCGAGCTGCTGCCCTGGTACAACCAGAAGTACGACCAGATCGCGCCCAAGGAAGTGATGGAGTTCATGGTCAAGGACGAGAGCAATGCCTCGTCCATCGTGTCCTGCCTCAAGGCCGCGCGCGAGAACGCGCGTGCCGTGCGCGGCGCGCTCACCACCGAAGCCTGGGAAACCCAGAACACCACCTGGCTCGAAGTCAACCGCATGCTGCGCGCGGGCGACTTCGAGCGCGACCCGGGCCAGTTCTTCGAGTGGGTGAAGTTCCGCTCGCACCTGTCGCGCGGCGTCACGCTGGGCACCATGCTGCAGGACGAGGCCTTCTACTTCTCGCGCCTGGGCACCTTCCTCGAACGCGCCGACAACACCGCGCGACTGGTCGACGTGAAGTTCCACGCGCTCAACAGCGAGTTCTTCGGCGCCGCCACCGAGGAAGACCAGGAGTACGACTTCTATCACTGGAGCGCGATTCTTCGCAGCGTCTCGGCCTTCGAGGTCTACCGCAAGGTGTACCGCGATGTCATCAAGCCCGAGCGCGTGGCCGAGTTGCTGATTCTTCGCGCCGACATGCCGCGCTCGCTGCATGCGAGCCTGGTCGAGGTGGTCAACAACCTCGCGAAGGTGCAGAACGAGCAGAGCGCCGAAACCCAGCGCCGCGCCGGCAAGCTGCTGGCCGACCTGCAGTACGCGCGGGTCGACGAGATTCTTGCGACGGGGTTGCACGCGTATCTCACGCAGTTCCTCGACCGCGTGAACGAGCTGGGCGGGCGGATCAGCCAGGACTTCCTGGTTCCGGCGCATTGAAATCGTGAAAGCGTCATCTCTCTTGAGGGAGATGACGCCCGCTCCGCTCGGAACAGGCTTTTGACAATTGTTGACGCAACGAAGTCAGCAACGTCAAAAGTAAACAATATGGACTAACTCGCCTGGATTGGATGTTTTCAGGCGTTTAAAAGCGTGCATTAATACCTTGTAGATGAGCGCTGCTCTCCCATAATCGCGGTCCTCAGCTTTCATTTGGTCACAAATGATGCTGAGTTATGACAACTGTGAGGGAGCGTGAGCGATGAATCGGCACTTGCACCGCGTGGTCTTCAACGCGGCCAGAGGGATGCGCATGGTGGTCCAGGAAACGGCCACCAGTACTGGGAAGGGCGCTAGCAGGGCGACGACCGCCGCAGGTGTTGCAGCGCTCGCTGGTGTACTGATCGCAGGTGCCGCACAGGGCCAGATCGCCGGAGCCCCGAACGTCCCCGGCAACCTTCGCCCGACCGTTCTGACTGCGCCCAATGGCGTGCCGCTGGTCAACATCCAGACCCCTTCCTCCGCGGGCGTCTCGCGCAACGTCTACAACCAGTTCAGCGTCGGTTCGAACGGCGCCATCCTGAACAACAGCCGGGTGAACGTACAGACCCAACTGGGTGGGTTCGTTCAGGGCAATCCCAATCTGGCCACGGGCCCGGCGCGCATCATCCTCAACGAGGTCAACGGCGGAACACCCAGCCAGCTTCGCGGCTACATCGAAGTGGGCGGCCAGCGCGCGGAAGTGATCATCGCGAACCCGGCGGGCATCAGCGTCGACGGCGGCGGCTTCATCAATGCCAGCCGCGCCACGCTCACCACCGGCACGCCCCAGTTCAACGCCGTCGGCGGTCTCGACAGTTTCCTGGTTCGTGGCGGCACCGTCACCATCGACGGTGCGGGCCTCGATGCCAGCAAGACCGACTACGCGGCCATTCTTGCGCGCGCTGTGCAGGCCAACGCGAGCATCTGGGCGAGCGAGCTCAAGGTGGTGACCGGTGCGAATCAGATCAGCGCGGACCATAGCCAGACCACGCCCACGACAGGTACTGGCACTGCGCCGACCTTTGCGCTCGACGTCGCTGCCTTGGGCGGCATGTACGCCAACAAGATCGTCCTGATCGGTAGCGAAGCCGGCCTGGGCGTGCGTAACGCTGGCAGCATCGGCGCTGGTGCTGGGGGACTTGTCGTTACGGCGGCAGGCCGCCTCGAAAACATCGGCACGCTGGAAGGGCAGCGCGTTGAACTGACCACGCCTGGTGACATCTCCAACCGTGGAGGCACGATCCGGCAGGGTAGTTCGGTGGGTCTGACGATTGCTTCGCCGGTCCTGAGCAATGCCAATGGCGGCGCGATCGGTGCCGAGCCTGTGAGTAGCGGTGCAAACGGCGGGGTAACAGCAACTCCAGGCACCTCGATGCCGAGCAGCGGTGGGGGCACGGCCACACCATCGACAACGGACGCAGGCGGCACCAGCACCGGGGGTAGTTCCACCCCGGCGACCTACACACCACCCGCACCAGGCCTCATCGCTGCAGGCGGCACCATCTCCAACGACGGCGGCAAGATCTACGCGGGCGGTCCGATCACGCTCAACACGCCGCAGGTGAACAACGCGGGGGGCTCGCTCAATGTGGCGACGATGGCTGTCGCGGGGCCGAGCTTCAGCAATGCGGGCGGTACGCTCAATGTCAGCCAAAGCTTCGGAGCGAACGTCGGTACGTTCGACAACAAGGGTGGCAAGCTCAATGCGGGCAGTTTGAACATCGCCACCTCCGGTGATCTGCTCAATACCGACGGCGTGTTGAGCAGTGCAACCGATACCGGCCTCACGGTCGGCGGCATGCTCGAGAACACACGCGGCTCGCTATCGGCCGCGGGTGCGATGAGCGCGAAGGTCGTGGGGGCCAGCATCAACAACAGCGGCACTCTGACGTCCAATCAGGCGCTGACGCTGAACGCCGGCTCGCTGCAAAACACCCAGGGCAGCATTCAGTCGGCGCAGTCCAGCGTTCAACTCGGCGTGACCAGCTTGCTGAGCAACGGTAGCGGGGGCAGCATCGATGCGGCCACCGACGTGAACGTCCAGGCCGGTTCGCTCGCCAACAGCGGCAGCATGCGCGGTGCTAACGACGCGAACATCGCGGTCGGTACGGCGCTGACCAACGACGGCAATGTCACAGCGGGCCGCAACACAACAATCACCGCGGGGAGCGTGCAAGGGGGCTCGGCCAGCGTGTTCGGCGCGGGCGTGCAGAACGATGGGAAGCTCGGCGGTACTGGCGACCTGCGCATGACCGTCAGCGGCGCATTGGCTGCCAACGGCACCAACCTCGCGGCGGGCACCGCCACGCTGCAGGGCGCAAGCGTCGATCTATCGAGGAGCCAGACCAGCGTCGCCAATGTCGTGGTCACTGCGACGCAGGGCAATGTCGTGACGAGCAAGGCCTCCGTCGTCACGCCAGGTACCTTGAGCATCACCGCCAATGCCCAGCCCGGCCAGACGCTGGTCAACGAGGGCGGCCAACTCAACGCCGGCCAGCTCAACCTGAGCGTCTCGAACATCGCCAACACCGGCGGCGGCGAGATCGTGCAGACAGGCGCCGGCATCACCCGCATCGTGACATCAGGGGCCATCGACAACAGCGGTGCAACGCTGGCGAGCAATGGCGGCCTCGACCTCGCCGCTGCCAGCCTGACCAACAAGGGCGGCACTCTTCGCGCGGCCCAGACGTCGGACCTGACGGTCACGGTATCAGGCCTGGTGGACAACCGCCAAGGCGAGATGAGCGCCGGCGGCAACGCCGCGCTTAAGGCGGGCAGCCTCGACAACGATGCGGGCCGCCTCACGGCTGCGGGGAATGTGTCGAGCACCACGAGCGGAGCGACCAGCAACCAAGGCGGCACCGTTGCCGCGAACCGCAACACCACGCTGACTGCCGCAAGCCTGGACAACACGGGCGGCACTGTTTCCGCGCTGAACACGCTCACGGCCCAAGTTCAAGGCGCCGTGAAGAATACGACGGGTACGCTGGTCGCCAACCAAGCGCTTGTGCTCGGTGCTGGCTCTCTGAGCAATGACAAGGGCTCGATCCAGTCGACCCAGGCTGCGGCGCAATTGAACGTGAGCGGCGCGCTGGCCAATGCCTCTGGTTATGTCGCAGCAGCAACCGATCTGACGGTCAAGGCAGGCAGCCTCTCCAATGCAGGGAGCCTGCGCGGTGGCAATGACGCCAGCTTGTTGGTGGACGGGCAACTGGCCAACGATGGCAGCATCACCGCGAGACGCAACACCAGCGTCGCAGCCGGCAGTGTGCAAGGCGGCAGTTCGGGTGTGATGGGGGCCGGCATCGAGAGCGATGGCAAGCTCGGCGCAACGGGAGACCTCCGCGTGACCGCCAGTGGCGCGCTCGTGGCGGTGGGAACGAGTCTCGCGGCGGGCAACACCACCTTGCAAGGCGGGAGCGTCGATCTTTCGACCAGCCAGACCAGCGCAGCGAACATCGCCATCACAGCCACGCAGGGAAATGTCATCACCAGCAAGGCCAAGGTGGTCACAACCGGCACGATGGCGATCACCGCCACTGGAAACTCTGCGCAAAGCCTTATCAATGGCGCCGGCCAGATCAACGCGGGTCAACTGCAGATCAATGCTTCCAATCTTGCCAACACCAACGAAGGCGAGATCGTGCAGACCGGCACCGGCGCGACCACCATCGCCGTGAGCGGCACCCTGAACAACGATGGCAGCCGCATCGCCAGCAACGGCCAGGACCTGACTCTGCAGGTCGGAGCGGCGACGAACAACGCCGGCAGGATCGAGCATGCGGGCACTGGCACCTTGACCATCTCGGGTGGCGGCTTCAATGGGGCAAACGGCCATATCACGACGAACAGCGCGCTGGCAGTCGCGCTGTCGAGCGCCTTCAACCAGGACGGCGGTAAAACCAGCGCCAAACAGATCGCCATCGAGGCAGGCTCGCTGAGCAATCGTGGCGGCCAGATGATCCAGACTGGCAGCGATGCCACGCGCGTCGCCGTCGTCGGTGCGCTTGACAACAGCAATACGGGTTTAATCGCCAGCAACGGCAACCTAGCCATTGCCGCTGGCAGCTTGCTGAATCGAGGCGGCTCCATTCGAGCCGCGGAGGCTTCCAGCCTCGACCTGAACGTCGGCGGCCTGCTCGACAACAGCAACAAAGGATCGATTGGCGCGGGTGGCAACACCACCGTCACGGCGGGCGGTCTCAACAACGCTGCCGGCAGCGTGACGGCGGTGGGCGACTTGAGTGCCACTGCCGGTGGAGCTGCAACGAACGTGGGCGGAACATTGGCTGCCAATGGCACCGCGACCGTGCGTGTAGAGGGAACGCTAGACAACAGCGGTGGGACTGCCGCGGCGGTCAAGGGGAATTTGAGCGTCACTGTTGAGTTCCATGGAATCCTGACCCGCGATTTCCATCGAATATTGACCCACCCTCTTTGCGAGCCAGCCGGCTCACGGTGTGGATAAGTTCTTGGCTTTCTCCTTTTTAGGTTGGACTGCTTGAACGGGTTGAGCCGAGCTGTGCTTGAAGCGGAAGCTGTCGTTTCCGGTCTCCAGAATATGGCAGTGATGCGTGAGCCGGTCCAGCAACGCCGTCGTCATCTTCGCGTCGCCGAAGACGCTGGCCCACTCGCTGAAGCTCAAGTTGGTTGTGATCACCACGCTCGTGCGTTCGTAGAGTTTGGACAGCAGATGGAACAACAGCGCGCCACCTGATGCGCTGAACGGCAGGTAGCCCAGTTCATCGAGCACCACCATGTCCGCGTACATCAGTCGGTGCGCGATGTGGCCGGGATTGCCACTGGCCTTCTCTTGCTCGAGTGCGTTGACCAGTTCTACCGTCGAGAAGAAGCGCACCCGGCGGTGTTGGTGCTCGATGGCCTGCACGCCCAGCGCCGTGGCGATGTGGGTCTTGCCGGTGCCCGGACCGCCCACGAGCACCACGTTCTGCGCATCGTCCATGAACTCGCATCGGTGTAGCTGACGCACCAGCGCCTCGTTGACCTCGCTGTTGGCGAAGTCGAAGCCAGCGAGATCGCGATAGGCTGGGAAGCGAGCGAGCTTCAACTGGTAGGCCACCGAGCGTACCTCCCGCTCGGCTGTCTCTGCCTTTAGCAACTGCGAGAGCATCGGTTGGGCCGCCTCGAAGGCCGGCGATCCCTGCTCGGCCAGCTCCGCGACGGCCTGGGCCATGCCGTGCATCTTGAGTTCGCGCAGCATGATCACGATGGCGCCGCTGGCAGGGTCATGTCGCATGGCGCACCTCCTGGCTACTCGACTTGGAGTTCAGCGGCCCGCGCAGGCCGCCAGCAGCGCTGGCACGCCCCCGGAGCGTGTCGTAGCGCAGCACATCGGCCTTCGGCTCGTTCATCAGGCGCAGTGCCTGCGGTGCCGTGACAGGCGCCGGCGCAATGGGCTTGGCATCGAGCAGTCGGTGCAGCACATTCAGCACATGAGTCTTGCTGGCCACGCCGGCTTCCAGCGCCAGTTCGACCGCGGTCAGCACTGCCTGCTCGTCGTGGTGCAGCACCAGCGCCAGGATCTCCACCATCTCGCGGTCTCCGCCTGGCTGCTTCAGCAGCGCGGCCTGCAGCCGCCGGAAGCCCTGCGGCAGCTCGCTGAAGGGCGCTCCGTTCCTGAGCGCTCCTGGCTTGCGTTGCAGCACTGCCAGGTAGTGCCTCCAGTCGTAGACGGTCTGACCTGCGGTGTCGTGGCGACGGTCAATGATGCGCGTGTGCTCGCACACGATCTGGCCCTCGGCCGCCACGACGAGGCGTTCGGCGTACACGCGCAGGCTCACTGGCCGGTTCGCGTAGGAGGCCGGAACGCTGTAACGGTTGCGCTCGAAGTGCACCAGGCAGGTGGGCGAGACGCGCTTGGTGTGTTCCACGAAACCATCGAAGGGTCTGGGGATCTGCAACAGTAGTGGCCGTTCCTGCGCCCAGACATCGGCTACGGTCCCTGGCAGCTTGCCGTGGACGATCTCGCCCCACAGCGCCTTGCAGCGGTCCTCCAGCCAGTCGTTGAGCAGCGCCAGCGTGGCGAACGCCGGCACAGGTTGCCACAACCGGTGGCGCGCATCACGCACGTTCTTCTCGACCTGGCCCTTCTCCCAGCCCGAGGCCGGGTTGCAGAACTCGGCCTCGAACAGGTAGTGACTGACCATGGCGCTGAAGCGCGCGTTGATGTCGCGCTCCTTGCCGCGGCGTACCTTGTCCACGGCGGTCTTCATGTTGTCGTAGATGCCGCGCCGAGGCACGCCCCCGAGTACCTCGAAGGCCCGGTTGTGCGCATCGAACAGCATCTCGTGGGTCTGCAACAGGTAGGCGCGCACGATGAACGCACGGCTGTGGCTGAGCTTGAAGTGCGCCACCTGCAGCTTGGTGCGTTCACCAGCGATGACGGCCCAGTCCTCGCTCCAGTCGAACTGGAATGCCTCGCCGGGACCGAAGGCCAGAGGCACGAAGGTGCCGCGCCCGGTCGTCTGCTGGACCTCGTGGAGATGCGCATGCCACGCTCGTGCAAAGGCCGCCACGCGGTTGTAGGAGCCCTGGTAGCCCAGCGCCACCAGATCGGCGTGCATCTGCTTGAGCGTGCGCCGCTGCTTGCGTGACTTAGACGCCTCGCTCTTGAGCCAGCCGCCGAGCTTCTCGGCGAACGCGTCGAGCTTGCTCGGGCTGATGCGCTTCGCGTAGCTGGGCGCCGCCTCGCCCTCGCGAAGGTACTTGCGGATGGTGTTGCGAGACAAGCCCGTGCGCCGGGCTATCTCTCGGATGGACAGTTGCTCTCGCAGTGCCCAACGCCTGATGACACTCAGTGTCGCCACGTCAATCACTCCTGTGCTCCTGCTGCTAAAAGCAGCAGGTTAGGGTTATCACGTGGGTCAGATTTAGATGGAAATCACCGGGCCAAGTGGGTCACTTCTGGATGGAAATCAACAGGCTACCCCTACGTTCGTCCGTATCTGCCCGAATTGTTCGAGCCAGCAACGGTCCAGCGCTTGGCCTCGGATCCCTGGCTTGATTTGTCTTTGCTGCGCCGAGCCGAACTTCTTGGGCCTGATCGCGACGGCATCCCGCACGACCTGTGGGTCGACCGTAGCGCCCGCTGGTCACCCGAGTGGCGGGTGTTTTGCGACAAACTTACTTCGCTCGATTGGTCGCCAATGAACAGCTGGGAAGAATCGGCGCTGCATCCTGAGTCAAACTTCTATCAATATAGAGATGAGAGAACACCCTATTGGGCAATTTCTTGAGAAAGCCGTTTCCATCCTCATCGTGCTGTACGTTGATCGAGAACGCATACGCCGCCAGAGGTAGGCTTTGAGAAGCAAGAAAAAACAATGCTGAGAAAAGAGAATGAAGCTGTCACACCCCCTTGCGCATGTTGCAACTTTCTTTGCAGGCGCCGCCTGCGTGATCTTGACGGGCTGCGCTACCAAGCTTGCCCCACCCATCACCGGCTACACCTGCTGCAACCTGCGCCCCGAGTACGGTTGGGTTTCCAGCACCAACATGTTGGGCGGTGCCATTTTGCCGTCCGGCGAGCCAGTGGTGATTGACTCCATGAAGCGCGACCGCTACGCCTACGGCACGATTGGCGGCGACTACGTCTCGCTGCGCGATGACACTGCGCGCAGCAGGGAAGACATGCAGCGCTGGATGCGCCAAATCGTTGTTCCGACAGATCCCAAGGTGACGCTCGCCACCTGGAGTTCCGATGTACAGAGGGCCGTTTACTCTGCCAAGGTCATCGTCGGCATGACGCGGCCTCAGGTGCTGATGTCGCTGAGCTATCCCTCGCGCGACGACACCAAGGACCTGAACGGCAACTCTTGGCGATACTGGACGACCCAGGAAGATGAGCCGGTGGACATCCTCTTCGGCGCTGATGGCGCCGTGAGCGGCTTCTCCGGCAAGCCGTCCGCTGTCCGCACGGTCGAGTTCAAGCGCTGATCATGATCCATCCCGTTGGCGTGCATCGGCGCACGCGCATGGCCGTTGCCGCAGCCCTTGTCGTATCACCGCTGGTGGCACTGGCTCAGCAGTCTCCAACAACGCCACAACCCTTCGTCGAACAGCAACGCCAGCAGGAGCGCGAGCGCGCCCTGCGCGAGCAGAACGAGCGCACCGTCGACCAGCGCCCGCAGGCTGCGCCTTCCGCTCCGGCACAGCGCATCCCGGAATCCGAGTCGCCGTGCTTTCGCATCGACCGCGTGCTGCTGGTCGGTGAGCAGGCCGAAGCCTTCCAATGGGCTGTCGCCAATCTGTCCGGCCCTGATGGCAACGACTCGCCGGTTGGCCGTTGCCTTGGCACGGCGGGCGTCAACGTCGTGCTCGCCCGCGCGCAGCAAGCCGTCGTCGCCAAGGGCTGGGTCACCACTCGTGTGCTGGCTGCGCCGCAGGATCTGTCTGCCGGCACGTTGACCCTGTCGCTCGTGCCCGGCCGCATCGCCGCCATTCGGACAACGCCTGACCCTTCGTCCACGCTGCTCGGCAGTTCCGCCTTGCTGGCCACAGCTATTCCTGCGCGCCCAGGCGATCTCCTGAACTTGCGCGACGTTGAGCAAGGACTGGAGAACCTCAAGCGCGCCCCCACCGCCGAAGCCGACATCCAGATCGAACCCTCGACCGCCCCCAACGCCAAGCCCGGCGACAGCGACTTCGTCGTCAGATATGTCCAGTCCAAGAAGTGGCGCGTCACCCTCAGCCTCGACGACAGCGGCACCGAAGCCACCGGCCGCTATCAGGCCGGTGCAACCCTGTCCCTGGACAACCCCTTCGGCCTGAGCGACCTGTTCTACGTCAGCGCCAACCACAACATCAACAACCACCTCTTCGGCGACCCGGCCAAGGGCACCGAAAGCCAGACCGTTCACTACTCGCTGCCGTATGGCTACTGGCTGCTGGGCCTCACGGCCTCCAACAGCCAGTACCGCCAGAGCGTGGCCGGACTGAACCAGGACTATGTTTATGCCGGCAAGTCCAACAACGCCGAGGTCAAGCTCTCGCGTCTCGTCTACCGCGATCAGAGTCGCAAGACAACGGTGGCGGTCAAGGGCTGGCGCCGCGAGTCGCGCAACTTCGTGGACGATACCGAGGTCGAGGTGCAGCACCGCGTGGTCGGCGGCTGGGAACTCAGCCTCAATCACAAGGAGTACATCGGCGAGGCGACGCTCGAAGGCACGCTGGCCTACAAGCGCGGCACCGGCGGCTTCGGTTCGCGCACCGCGCCGGAAGAAGAGTTCGGCGAGGGCACCTCGCGGCTGAAGCTGTACACGGCCGATGTCACGCTCAACGCGCCGTTCAAAGTCGGCGAGCAGAAACTGCGCTACTCCGGCCTGATCCGCGCCCAGTGGAACCGCACGCCGTTGACACCGCAAGATCGCTTCGCCATCGGCGGGCGCTACACGGTGCGCGGCTTCGATGGAGAGACGAGCCTGATGGGCGAGCGCGGCTGGCTCATCCGCAACGACATCGGATGGGCCGTGGGGCAAAGCGGGGCTGAGCTGTACGTCGGTGCCGACTATGGCCACGTCGGCGGCCGTTCGACGGTCGACCTGCTCGGCCGCAGCCTGGCCGGCGCAGTCATCGGTGTGCGCGGCCAGTGGACCAAGCTGAGCTACGACTTCTTCGTCGGCGCGCCGATCAGCAAGCCGGAGGGTTACCGCACCGCGAAGGTCACGCTGGGCTTCAATCTCAACGCGAGCTTCTGATGCGTCAAGTGCTTGTGCAGCTTACGAGCTAACGCGAGAACGACTCCACCGCCACCGGAATCTCCGGCGCCTGCCAGCGGTAGGCGCCGGCCAGCACGTCGCGTTCCGGCTTCTGTCCGTTCCACTGGATGTGGAGCAGGTCCATCAGGGTCCAGCCGGTCCAGTCCGCGCGGAACGGCTGCTGCATATCGGTAGCCGGCAGCGGCTGCCGGTTGCGCCACACCACGGCCGGGATGCGGTAGCCCGAAGCGGTCGATGGGCTGTGGCCCGCGCGGTCGCTGACGTGGCCCACTTCCTGCCCGTGGTCCGACAGGTACATCCATGCGCGGTAGTCCTGCGGCTTGCCCGCGCTGCGCGTCTGCTGCAGCAGTTCGGACACCACGAAGTCGTGATACAGCAGCGCCGCGTCGTACTCCTGGCGGAAGCGCCGCACCCATGAGGAGCGGCCGTCTTTCACCAGGCCGTTTTCCACCGCGTCGATGTCGTCGTCGAAGGGGTTGGCATTCGCCGGAAAGCGCAGGCTGTAGTGCGGATGCGCGCCCATCAGGTGGACCACGATCAGCTTGCGCTCGGTGCTGGTGTCGGCCAGTGCTTCCTGCACGCAGTCGAGGATCTCGCCGTCCAGCGAGGCGCTGGCGCGGCCCGGCGTGCGGTTCACCATGTCGACCACGTCGGCGAAGCGCGCATGCTGCTGCTCGATGGCCAGGTCGTCGTGGTTGCTGATCCACCAGACCTTGTAGCCCGCGGCGCGCGCCAGCGCCAGCACGTGCGGCGGGTTCTCGCTGTCGGGCAGGCCGAAGCGGAACATGTTGCGCAGCGCGGGGAGGGTGCTCGCGTCGACCGACCATGCGTTCTTCAGCACCGCCATCTGTTCGCCGGTCTGTGACTTGTGCGCCTGCAGGCGCGGCGTGGTCGGGCGGCCGTAGCCGTAGAGGCCCATGTTGTCGCGGTTGATGCTGTCGGTGATGACCAGCACGACGGTGGAAGGCCCGGCCTGCGTGATGACGGGCGCGATGGCCTTGGCCTGCGCCATCAGGCGGTCGCGTTGCTGCTGCTGGTCGGCCCAGGCGGTCTGCAGCGTGCGGAGGGACTGGACCCACTGTGTCCAGAAGATCGCGGGATGCAGCCGGCGCCACGGCTTGCTCGCATAGGCCACGCAGGACACGAGCAGCGCCAGCACCAGCAGCGCCGTGATCCAGCGTGCGGGGCGACCTGATGTCGAGGCCACCGCGCCGCGCCGCGCGAACATGCCCACCAGCAGGCCTGCCGCGATCAGCACGGCGCCCCATACGGCGGCAGAGCGCCAGTGCATCCACAGGTACTCCGTGCTCTCGCGGGCGTTGGTGTTGGCCGCCGCGCCCAGCACCATCGCGCCGTCGGGTGCGGCCTGGTAGGTTTCGAGCAGATAGGCCCGCACCGTGGCGTCGAGCGCGAAGCCCATGGCCCAGAGCCAGACCAGCACCGTGCGCAACCGCCGCATGCGCGCGCTGCGCAGCGGCCATGCGAGCCACAGCACCATCGGCAATGCCAGCACCGCGAGCTGCGCGATGCGCCGGCCGTCGTGGCCCAGCGCGATCAGCGCCAGCAGCGCGGCACCGACCACGCCGCAGGCAAGCCATGCGCCGTGGCGGGGCGGGGATGGGGTAGCGGGGAGGGCAGTCAAGCGGACAGCGCTGGCAGCGCGAGCAGAGATGTGGGGCGGGGCGGATTCTGCCCCGGCCGGAGCGCCGGGCACCGCAGTCTCCCCGGCTGCGCAGGGGGCATGAGGCCGCGGAGTTCGCGGGAGACGACCGTCGGGGAAATCCCCACGGAACTTATTGAGCCAAGGGCGCCCAGACGGGCTCGCCCGGCACCGCCGGACATTCACTCCCTACGCTCGATAGAAAGGAACCCCAGCTCCATGGATAGATTCAGTCGATGGCCCGCGCTCATGCTCGCATTCTTCCTCTCATGGGCGGCCGTGCCGTCCGTGTTCGCGGCGGCGCCGTCCTCGCAGATGGTCAGTGCCGCCGTTCCCACGCTCAACATGCGCACCGGCCCCGGACAGCGCTACGAAACGCACTGGACAGTGAGCAAGGGCTATCCGTTCCGCGTGATCGGCAGGAAGGGCGACTGGCTGAGGGTCAGCGACTTCGAGAACGACAAGGCCTGGGTCTACCGGCCCATGACCAGCAAGACGCCGCACCACGTCGTGAAGGCGAAGGTCGCCAACCTGCGGCGCGCGCCGAGCACCCGCAGCCCCGTATTGAAGAAGGCCGGCTACGGCGACGTGCTGCGCACCATCGAGCGCAGGGGCGACTGGATCAAGGTGCGGCACGAGGGCGGCGCCACCGGCTGGGTGCAGAAGCGCCTGACCTGGGGCTGGTAAGCGGCGACGTGCGCCGGGCCGCCGTTCAGGTCGCGGTGGCCTGGCGCACCGCGCGTTCCCAGCGCGCCATCGATTCCTCCGCCTGCGCGCGGCCCATGGTCGGCAGGAAGCGGCGCTCCACCTTCCACAGCTTGGAGAGCTCGCGCGCGTCGCTGTAGAAGCCGGTCGACAGGCCCGCGAGATAGGCGGCGCCCAGCGCGGTGGTCTCGACCACTTCGGGCCGCACCACCGGAATGCCCAACAGGTCGGCCTGGAACTGCATCAGCAGGTCGTTCACGCTGGCGCCGCCGTCCACGCGCAGTTCGGCCACCGGCTTGCCGCCGGCGGCCACCGCGTCGCGGCTCATGGCCTGCAGCAGCGCGGCGCTCTGGTAGGCGATGCTTTCCAGCGCGGCGCGCGCGATGTGCGCGACCGTGGTCCCGCGCGTGAGGCCGGTGATCGTGCCGCGCGCGTCCGCGTCCCAGTAGGGCGCGCCCAGGCCGGTGAAGGCCGGCACCATCATCACGCCGCCCGCGTCGGGCACGCTCTCGGCCAGCGACTGCACTTCGGCGCTGCCCTTGATGGCCTTGAGGCCGTCGCGCAGCCACTGCACCACGGCGCCGCCCACGAACACGCTGCCTTCCATCGCGTACTGCGGCGTCGCATCGGTCTGCGCGGCGCTGGTCACGAGCAGGCCGTTCTGCGAAGGCTGGAACGCGCCGCCGGTGTGCATCAGCAGGAAGCAGCCGGTGCCGTAGGTGTTCTTGGCCATGCCCGCTTCGAAACAGGCCTGGCCGAAGAGGGCGCTCTGCTGGTCGCCGGCCACGCCGCCGATGGGCAGCGTATGGCCCAGCAGCGTGGTGTCTGTGTCGGCGAAGTGCGAGCTCGATGGCTGCACCCTCGGCATCAGCGCGGGGGGAATGTCCAGCGCCTTCAGCAGCTCGGCGTCCCAAGCGTTGTCGTGCACATTGAAGAGCATGGTGCGCGAGGCATTGCTCACGTCTGTCACGTGCGCCTTGCCGCCGGTGAGCTGCCAGATGAGCCAGCTGTCGATCGTGCCGAAGGCCAGTTCGCCGCGCTCTGCCTGCGCGCGCGCGCCGGGCACGTTGTCGAGCAGCCAGCGCAGCTTGGTACCGGAGAAATACGCGTCGATCACCAGGCCGGTCTTCTGGCGGATGGTGTCGCTCATGCCTTCGTCGCGCAGTTGCGCGCACAGCGGCTCGGCGCGGCGGTCCTGCCAGACGATGGCATGGTGCACCGGCTGGCCTGTCTTGCGGTTCCACAGGACGGTGGTCTCGCGCTGGTTGGTGATGCCGATGGCGTGGATGTCGCTGGCCTGCAGCCCGGCCTTTGCAAGCACCTCGCGCGCGGTGGCGAGCTGGCTGTGCCAGATTTCCATCGGGTCGTGCTCGACCCAGCCGGGCTGCGGATAGATCTGCGTGAGTTCTTTCTGTGCAATGGCCACGATGCGGCCTTCACGGTCGAACACGATGCTGCGCGAGCTGGAAGTACCCTGGTCCAGGGCCAGCAGGTATGTCTTCATTTCGTCTCCGTATTTGTTTTTCTTCAGTTGTCGCCCGCGATTTCCAGCCGGACCTGCGCCGCGAGCAGCAGGTCTGTGAAAGGCGGCGGCGGTTCTGCGTCGGTGAACAGCCGGTCGATCTGCGAGAGCGTGCCCAGCTGGATCATCGCGGGCCGGTTGAACTTGCTCGCGTCGGCCGCCAGCCACACCTCGCGCGCCTGCGCGATGATGGTCTGCGCCACCTTCACCTCGCGCAGGTCGAAGTCGCGCAGCGAGCCGTCGGCCTCGATGCTCGACACGCCGATCAGCGCGATGTCGACCTTGAACTGGCGGATGAAGTCGATGGTGGCCTCGCCCACGATGGCGCGGTCGCGCGGGCGCACCGAGCCGCCGGCCACGATCACCTCGCAGGAGCTGTTGCCGCTCAGGATGGTGGCCACGTTCAGGTTGTTGGTGATCACGCGCAGGCCGGTGTGGCGCAGCAGTGCCTTGGCCACGGCCTCGGTGGTGGTGCCGATGTTCAGGATCAGCGAGCAGTCGTTGGG
Organism: Variovorax durovernensis; assembly: GCF_977011995.1. Classification (NCBI taxonomy): domain Bacteria; kingdom Pseudomonadati; phylum Pseudomonadota; class Betaproteobacteria; order Burkholderiales; family Comamonadaceae; genus Variovorax; species Variovorax durovernensis. Next base: position 2,572,149 of record NZ_CDRNCW010000001.1, read on the forward strand.
CACCAGTTCCGCCACGCGGCGGGCGATGCGCGCCTTGCCTTCGGCGTGCAGGGTTTCACGCTGCTGGTAGCCGATGTTCTCGGTGGTGGAGCTCGGCACCCGCACGCCGCCGTGAAAGCGCGTCAGCAATCCTTCGTCGGCCAGCCGCTGCACGTCTCGGCGGACGGTCTGCAGCGTGACGCCGAGCATTTCGGCCAGTTCTTCGACGGTGACGGAGCCGCGCGTGCGCACGGTTTCCAGGAGATTGATCTGTCGGGGATTGGAGTTCACAGGGGCGTCGCGAAGGGCAGGAAGACTGCGGCAAGGTTACAGTGCGCGTCGATTTAAAACGAAAGGAAGCGAATCCTGATAAAGGAAATTTCGAGGAAAATCGCGCTCAAAGGAATGAAATTGAAAGAATTCGAAAATACAATGGCGCCGTCAGCGAACCAAGCCACGAACCAACGGATCCATCTGCTGTGAGCGATTTTTCCTCGAATCCGCCTGCGCCCGCCACCGATTGCGACGTGCTCATTGTCGGCGGCGGCATCAACGGCTGCGGCATCGCACGCGACCTGGCCGGCCGCGGCTGGCGCGTGGTGCTGTGCGAAAAAGACGATCTTGCCTCGCACACATCTTCTTCTTCGACCAAGCTGATCCACGGCGGCCTGCGTTACCTCGAGTACTACGAATTCTCGCTGGTGCGCAAGGCGCTGCAGGAGCGCGAAGTGCTGCTCAAGAGCGCGCCCCACATCATGTGGCCGCTTCGCTTCGTGATGCCGCACGACCCGTCGATGCGCCCGGCCTGGATGATCCGCATCGGCCTGTTCATGTACGACCACCTCGCCAGGCGCGAGGTGCTGCCCGGCTCGCGCAGCGTGGACCTGCGCCGGCATGCGGCGGGCAAGCCGCTGAAGGACCAGTACAAGCGCGGCTTCATCTATTCCGACGGCTGGGTCGACGACGCACGCCTCGTGGTGCTCAACGCACTTGATGCGCGGGCGCGCGGCGCCGAAGTGCTGACCCGCACGCGCTGCGTGCACGCCCAGCGCGACGCCGACGGCTGGACCGCCACCCTGGAAGGCACCGACGGCAACAGGCGCACGCTGCGTGCGCGCGCCGTGGTCAACGCGGCGGGGCCGTGGGCCGAGTCCTTCCTGCGCGGCGTGGCGCAGTCGGCCAAGGGCGAGGTGCTGGCCACCAAGAGCCTGCGGCTGGTCAAGGGCAGCCACATCGTGGTGCCGCGTCTGTTCGAGCACGACCATGCCTACATCTTCCAGAACCCCGACAAGCGGATCATCTTCGCCATTCCCTACCAGGACGAGTTCACGCTGATCGGCACCACCGACATCGAACTGACCGGCGACGACCCCGGCGCGGCGCGCATCGCGCAGGAAGAGATCGACTACCTCTGCACCCAGGCCAGCCGCTACTTCGAGAAGCCCATCGCGCCGGCCGACGTGGTATGGACCTATTCCGGCGTGCGCCCGCTGCTGGACGACGCATCGGGCGATCCATCCGCCGTCACGCGCGACTACATGCTCGAGTCGAACACCACCGCCGCGCCGCTGCTGTCGGTGTGGGGCGGCAAGATCACCACCTTCCGCAAGCTGGCCGAGGACGCGGCCGACGAGGTCGGCAAGATGCTGGGCCAGTCGACCACGCAGCGCCCGGCCTGGACCGACGGTGCCTTCCTCGCGGGCGGCGACCTGTCGGGCTGGATCGGCGCCGCGAAGCGCCCCGACGATGACTTCGAGCGCTTCGTGTCGGCCGTGCAGGCAAAGCACCCCTGGCTCTACGGCCAACTCGCGCGGCGGCTGGCGCGGGCTTACGGCGCGCGCATTGCCGACGTGCTGGGCGATGCGAAATCCTTCGCCGGCCTGGGCGCCGAAGTGGCACCGGGCCTGTTCGAGCGCGAACTGCGCTTCCTGCAGGACAACGAGTGGGCCGTGAGCGCTGAAGATGTGCTCTGGCGCAGATCCAAGCTGGGGCTGCACTACACGGCCGCGCAGCGCGAACAGGTCGCGCTCTGGCTGCAGGCCCACCCCAGGCGCGGCTGAGGTCCGGCGGCGGGGCTGGCCGCCCCAACCATCGGGAGTCGTAGACATGACTGATGGCAGATGCTTTTGGCGCTTGCTTCGCGTACATTCGACGGCCCCCGAAAGCCACCGCCAGTGATCTCCAGCCTTTCCAGCCTCCCAGACCCCGTCGCCGCGCCCCGCAACAACGACCTCAAGCGGGTCCTGGTTCTCCGCTACTCGCAGTCCGGCCAGCTCGACCAGGTGGCGGAGCAGATCGTGGCGCCGCTGCGCGCCGATCCGTCGATCCAGGTGCACGAGGAAGTGTTGCGGCCACTGCAGCCGTATCCCTTTCCCTGGCCTTTCCTGACCTTCTTCGACGCCTTCCCGGAGTCGGCCCACATGAAGCCGCAGCCGCTGGCGCAGCTGTCGCTGAGCGGCGATGAAGACTTCGACCTCATCGTCCTGCCTTACCAAGTGTGGTTCCTGGCACCTTCGCAGCCAGTCGCGGCGTTCCTGAAGCATCCTGTGGCCGCGCGCCTGCTCAAGGGAAAGCCGGTGGTCACGGTCATTGCGTGCCGCAACATGTGGTTGCTGGCGCACGAGAAGCTCAAGGGCATGCTGGACGACGTGGGCGCGCGCCTGATCGACAACGTTGTGCTGACCGACCCCGGCCCCACGCTCGCCACCTTCTTCACCACGCCGGCCTGGCTGATCTGGGGCCGCAAGCGCGGCTTCTGGGGCATGCCCGACGCGGGCCTGAGCGCCGAACAGATCCGCGGAAGCGGCCGCTTCGGCCGCGCGCTGCGCGATGCGCTGCACGCCGGCCTCGAACGCGGTACGCAGCCGCTGCTGGCCGGCCTGGGCGCGGTGCGCGCCGATGCCCGGCTGCTCGTCAGCGAGAAGGCCGGCACCCGCAGTTTCTACCTGTGGGGCAAGCTCATCATGGCGGCCGGCGGCCCCGGTGCATGGCAGCGCAAACCGCTGCTGCTGCTGTACGTGCTGTTCCTGCTGGTACTGATCATTACGGTAGTGCCCGTGAGCCTCACGCTCCAGGCGCTGCTGCGGCCATTGTTCCGGGGGTGGCTGACTAGAATGACGGCCCAATTCGAGTGCCCGTCGGGCTCCGCCACGGACCGCTCCCATCTCTATGACAACTGATGTCTTCCTGACCCGTACCGCCGCTTTCCTGCCTTTTTCGCCGGTCGGCAACGAAGACATCGAAGACGTGCTCGGCCGCATCGGCGGCAAGGCCTCGCGCGCGCGGCGGCTCATTCTGCGCAGCAACGGCATCCAGTCGCGCCACTACGCCATCGACCGCGCCACCGGCGAACTGGCAATGACCAACGCGCAGCTCACCGCCTCGGCCATCCGCGCGCTGGGCGACGACGTGGGGCCGGTCGACTGCCTTGCCACCGGCACTTCGCTGCCCGACCAGCTCATGCCCAACCACGCGGTGATGGTGCACGGCGAACTCGGCTGGCCGCGCCTCGAAGTGGTGGCTTGCGCGGGCATTTGCCTTGCCGGCGCCACGGCGCTGAAGCATGCGTGGCTGTCGGTGCGCGCGGGCGATGCGCGTCGCGCGGTGGCCACCGGCTCGGAGCTGGCCTCGGCCGTGATGCGCGGTTCGCGCTTCGAGGCGGAGCTGGAGCACAAGCTCGAAGCGCTCGAGGCCCGGCCCGAGCTGGCTTTCGAGAAAGACTTCCTGCGCTGGATGCTCTCCGACGGCGCCGGCGCGGTGCTGCTGGAGCGCGAGCCGCGCGGGCCGCTGTCGCTGCGCGTCGACTGGATCGATCTGTCGTCGGCCGCGCACGAACTGCCGGTGTGCATGTACGCAGGCGCCGAGAAGAACGCCGAAGGCGGCCTCGATGGCTGGGCCCGCAAGTCGCCCGAAGACTGGCAGCGCGAGTCGACCTTCGCGGTCAAGCAGGACGTGCGCCTGCTCAACGACAACATCGTGCGCGCCACGCTGGGCGAGCCGCTCGCGGCCATCATCGAGCGGCGCGGGCTCAAGTCGGCGGACATCGACTGGTTCCTGCCGCATCTGTCATCGCACTATTTCGTCGAGCCGGTAAGCCAGTGCCTGGAATCGCTGGGCCTGCACATTCCGCGCGGGCGCTGGTTCAGCAACCTTGCCAGCAAGGGCAACACTGGCTCTGCATCGCCTTACATCATGCTCGACGAGCTGTTCCGCTCGGGCCGCATCAAGCCCGGCCAGAAGCTCTTGATGTTCGTGCCGGAAAGCGGCCGCTTCTCCAGCGGCTTCATCTACATGGAGGCGGTGTAGCCATGGACCTCGACGCGGTACCGCAGGAGGGCAATGCGACCCTCGACGGCCATTCCAAGCTGATGTACGCGCGCGACGCGCAGGGCCGTGTCGTCACCACCCCCTCGCGCGGCTGGGAGGCGGAAGAAATCGTCACCAGCCATGCGGTCGATGTACTCGTGGAACAGGCGCAGGCCGCAAGGGAGCGCGTGAAGGCGGGCCAGGCCTCGCCGCTCGAATACTGGATGTACGAGCGCCGCATGGACGTGGCGCTGCTTTCGCAGACCAGCGGCTTCTGGCAATGGCGCGTGCGGCGCCACCTGCAGCCGCGCCATTTCGCCGCGCTGTCCGCAGCGCAGCTCGCACGCTACAGCGAAGCGCTGGGGCTGCCCGTTTCCACCCTGCAAGGCCTGCCGTGAAGTTCCAACACCAACAGGCGGCGCACTGCGAGAGCGGCGTCATCTCCAGCCTGATGCGCCACCACGGCGCGCCGATGAGCGAGAGCATGGCGCTGGGGCTGTCGTCCGCGCTGTCGTTCGCGTACCTGCCGTTCATCAAGCTGTCGGGGCTGCCGCTCATTTCGTACCGCATGCCGCCCAAGGCCATCATCAAGGGCCTGCTGGCGCCGATGGCCGCGCGCTTTCGCTTCGAGACCTTCCGCAGCCCCGAGGCCGGCCAGCAGCGGCTCGACGCCTTGCTGGCCGATGGCCAGCTGGTGGGGCTGCAGACCTCGGTCTACTGGCTGCCGTACTTCCCGCCGAACATGCGCTTTCACTTCAACGCGCACAACCTGCTGGTGTACGGCAAGGACGGCGACGACTACCTGATCAGCGACCCCGTGTTCGAAGAGCCCGTGCGCTGCGCCAGCGGCGATCTGGCCCGCGCGCGCTTTGCCAAGGGCGTGCTCGCGCCCAAGGGGCTCATGTATTACCCGCAGTCCATCGACCGAAAGGCGGTCGACGCCGCCAGCGTCGTCAAGGCCATCCGCAAGACGGTGCGCAACATGCTCGCCCCGATCCCGATCGTCGGCGTGCGCGGCATGCGCACGCTGGCCAAGCGCATGCAGGCCCTGTCGCCGACCGACCCGCGCAGCGTCGACTTCATCGGCCACGTGGTGCGCATGCAGGAAGAAATCGGCACGGGCGGGGCGGGCTTTCGCTTCATCTATGCGGGCTTCCTGCAGGAGGCCGCGCACCTGCTCGACAAGCCGCAGCTGCAGCAGATGTCGGAGCGGCTGATCGCCATCGGCGACGGCTGGCGCGCGTTCGCACTCAAGGCCGCGCGGATGGTGAAGGGGCGCGAGGCTGTAGACCCTGTCGCGCTGGCTGCGAAGCTGCGTGAGCAGGCTCAGCAGGAAGAAAGCTTCTTCCGCGATCTCAAGGCTGCCGTCGCTTGATGAGTACTTGCGTGGTTTCGAGTCGTTCGGGGCGCGATCACGCCGACGGGGTACCTTGCTCCGCGAATGTCCCCCGGCCTGCGGCCTCCTCCTTTATTTCGCTGCGCAAGGCACCCCATCGTCGTGATCGGTCAGAGCACTGGTTGATCGGCTCGCATAAGCGCGGCGTCCATCGTGCACAGGGCGTCGGGTGCTCCCCGCAGCGAAATAAAGGAGGAGGCCGAAGGCCGGGGGACATTCGCGGAGGGGAGTACCCGATGGCCTGTGCACACGCCCCGAACAACACGCAGATGGCAACCCGATGCTCGAGCTGAAGAACCTCAGCTACCGGTATCCGCATGCCGACGCACCCGCACTGGCAGACGTATCGCTCTCAGTGCCGAGTGGTTGCGTGCTCGGTCTGCTGGGCCCGAACGGCGCAGGCAAGACCACGCTGATCTCGCACCTGTCGGGCGCGCTGGCCGTGCAGTCGGGCGAGATCCGGATCGACGGTCAACCGCTGCAGCAGGTGCGTGCAAAGACGCCCACGCGGATTGCAGTTGCGCCACAGGAGCACGCGTTCTATCCCATGCTGACCGTTGCCGAGAACCTCGCATGCTTTGCGGCTGCGGGTGGCCTGTCGGGCGCGAAGAAGAAAGAGCGCATCGCGGCCTGCACGCAGTTCGCGCAACTCGAACAGTTCTCGGGCGTGCGTGCTGAAAGACTCTCCGGCGGTCTCAAGCGACGCCTTAACCTTGCCATCGCCTTGCTGCCCGAACCCGAGCTGATGCTCTTCGACGAGCCCACCGTCGGAGTCGATCCGCAGTCGCGCGCCTTCATCCTCGACGCCATCAAGAGCCTCGCGCAGCAAGGCGCGGCGGTGATCTACGCCTCGCACTACATGGAAGAGATCGAGGCGATTGCCGATCGCGTCGTCATCCTCGACCGGGGCCATGTTCTGCGCGAAGGCGCACTCGACGACCTGCTGTCGAAGAGCGCGATGCTGCTCACGCTTGCGGCCGACGGGCTCGATGCCGGCATGCTCTCGCGCTTCGGCACCGTGGAAGATGGCGGCGTGCACTGGCGCATCCACCTGGACGCCGGCATCGGCCCCGGCCCCGTGCTGGCCGCGCTTGAAGCAGAGGGCATAGAGGTGCGCCATGCCGAGTTCGGCCGCCATGACCTGGAGCAGCTGTTCATGGCGCTCACCCATCGCTCGCTGCGCGACTGACCGACGTTCCCATGCTCTTCGCGCTCATCAGGAAAGAACTGCTCGCCCTCGTGCGCGACATGCACGGGCTGGCCGCGCTGTTCGTGATGCCGATGGTCTTCATCGTGCTGATGTCGCTCACGCTGAAAGACATCTACCGCCCGCCGCTCGCCGAGCTGACTTATGCAGTCGACATGCGCGACACCGCCACGCCCGCGCAGTGGCTCAAGCAGCTCTGGCAGCGCAACCACGGCACGCCGCAGCCGCTGGGCGACGACTGGCAGGCGCGGCTGCGCAATGGCTCGCTCAAGTACGTGATCGTGATGGAGCCGGGCCTGTCGGACGAGCTGGAGTCGGCCGCGTTGTCGACCCAGGCACGCATCCACCTGCTGACCGAGCCCGGCATCGACGCCAACCTTTTCAATGCGCTGCGTGCCGAGTTGGTCGGCGCGTCGGGCGAGCTCAAGGCTCGGCTCGCGCTGGCGGTGCCCGGCACGGCCGGCCCGGCGCCCGACGCTTCGATCCAGGCGATGGTGCGCGCCGAGCGCTTCTCGACCGCCGGGCCGCGCCCGACCTCGGTGCAGCAGAACGTGCCCGCATGGCTGGTCTTCGGCATGTTCTTCGTGGTCGCCTCGCTGTCCAGCCTGTTCGTGCAGGAGCGCAGTTCGGGCGCGCTCGGCAGGCTGCAGAGTCTGGGCGTGTCGCGCTTCACGCTGCTGGCGTCCAAGGCGTTGCCCTACCTTGGCGTGAATGCGCTGCAGGCGGTGGTCATGCTCGCGGCCGGCATCTGGTTCATGCCGCTGATCGGCGGCGACGCGCTGTCGCTCGCGGGCATCCACTGGGGCGCGCTGCTGTTGTCGCTCGGCGCGGTGAGCCTGGCGGCGGTGAGCCTGTCGCTCGCGCTGGCCTGCCTGGTGCGCAGCCATGCGCAGGCGGCCACCATCGGGCCGATGGTCAATGTGCTGATGGCGGCTGCCGGCGGCATCATGGTGCCCAAGTTCGTGATGCCGGGCTTCATGCAGCGGCTGGTCGAGATCTCGCCGATGAACTGGGGGCTCGAGGCCCTGCTCACCGTGCTGCTGCGCGGCGGCGGCGTGGCCGACGCGCTGCCGCAGATCGGCCGGCTGGCCGCGTTCGCGGCGGTGATGTTCATCGTTGCCGTATTTCTGTTTCGCAGGCGCGCACCATGAGCACCATTGGCACTGTCACCCCTGAATTCATCGCCAGCCTCAAGGCCATGGTGCTCGAAGCCGTCGAGAAGACGGCGCCCCCCGGCGGCCTTGGCGACGACGAGCCGCTGTTCGGCCCCGAGGCGCGGCTCGACCTCGACTCGCTCGATGCGCTGCAGGTGTCGATGACGATCCAGCAGCGCTTCGGCGTGCGCATGCCCGACAGCAAGGAGACGCGCCGGGCGCTCACGTCCATCGCGCATCTGGCGCAGCATCTCGCGCAAGCGGGCAAGGCATGAGCCAGGTCTTCCTGGCCGGCGTCGGGCTGGCCTGCGCGCTGGGGGAAGACATGCCACGGGCACTGGCTTCGTTGCGGCGCGGCGGGGTGCCACCGGTGCCCGTGGCCGTTGCCAATGACGTGTGCTGGCCCGTGCATGCCCTGCCGCAGGCGGAGGGCGACTGGACCGAGCGCCTGCGCCGCACCGTGCGCAACGTGGCCGCGCAGACCGGCGACTGGGGTGCGCGCACAGCGCCGCTGTACGTGGCTTCGTCGTCGCTCGACATCGGGTTCATGGAGCACGCGGCGCAGTCCGAGCGGCTCGGCGGCGATCTGCAGGACTTCGCCGACATCGTTGCTGGTGCGCTGGACTGGCAGGGGCCGGTGTTCACGGTCTCGACAGCCTGCACTTCGTCGCTGAACGCGGTGCTGACGGCCTGCGACATGATCCGCGGCGGCGAGGCGCAAGAGGCGCTGGTGATCGGCGCCGAACTGGACAACCGATTCACCGTCGCAGGCTTCGGCGCGATGCAACTGCTGGCGCCCGATCGCGCAAAGCCCTTCGGCGCCGGACGCAAGGGGCTGGTGCTCGGCGAGGCGGTGGCTGCGCTGCGGCTGCAGTCGGGGGCCGCGCGCTGGCAGGTCATGGGCGGCGCCAACGTGGTCGACGGGCGCAATCCCTCGGGCACCGAAGCCAGCGCGGTGCTTGCGATGTGCCACGGCGCGCTGGCGCAGAGCGGGCTGCGGCCGGCCGACATCGACCTCATCAAGGTGCAGGCCGCCGGCAGCCCGGTTAACGACGCGATCGAGGTGGAGGCACTCAAGCAGGTGTTCGATCCGCTGCCGCCGCTGGTGTCGCTCAAGTCGGTGCTCGGCCACACGCTGGGCGCTGCAGGGGCGGCCGAACTGGCGCTGCTGGTGGGTTGCATCGAAGGCGGCGCGTGGCCGGTGGTGGACTATCCGCTCGACGAGACGCTCGGCATCTCGCTGTGCGCGCAGGCGCCGCAGAGGCTTCGCCACATCCTGCTCAATCTGGTGGGCTTCGGCGGCGGGCATGCCTCGCTCGTGCTGAAGGACTGCTCGGCATGACGGCATGGCGCACAGCGGCGCATTTCGTCGCGCATCCGCCGCCGGCGGATTGGCGCGATGAGCTGGCGCGTCGCATCGGTCGTCGCCCGCGCCGCGTCGGCTTGTGGACGGAGCTTGCGATGTATGGCGCGCGCCGATGCCTCGACGCGGCCGGCGAAGCAGCACTGCCAGCCGATGCCCGCCTGCGCGTGGCCAGCCTGCGCGGCGCATGGGAGGCCACGCAGGCGGGCCTTTCGCAGCTCGACACGGGCCTGCCGATGCCTTTCACCTTCATGCAGAGCCAGCCCGCGCTGATGCTGGCCGAGGTGGGCCGATGCCTCGAATGGCAAGGCGATGCGAGCTTCATGCTGTGCCGCGATCCGCAGCGCTTGCTGGCGTTGTCGAAGCTGGGCGCGGCGAGGGGCGGCCTGCTGTTCGGCACCGTCGAAGAGGCGCATGGCGGCGAGCCGCCGCGTACCGAATGGTGGCGGCTGGTGCCGGCCTGAGGCCGCGGGTCAGCCTGCGATCGAACGCTGCAGGTTGATGCGTGCCTGCGCCTCGAGCTGTGCGTGCATGCGCGGCGTGGCGTAGATGGCCTTGCGGTCGAGAAAGCGCTGGAGGATGGCGCGCCGGCGCGGGAGGCGCACCTCTTCGGGCACGAAGGCGTATTCGGCGTGCACCTGGCGCTCGTATTCGTCGAAGCGCTCGCGCCCGGCGCCCAGGATCGAGAGGTCGATGTCGATCAGCAGTTCGGCGTCGCGGCCCTCGGGCACCGCGTCATGGCGCGTGGCCATGACGAGCGCGTGGACGCGTTCGGCCGCTTCCGCGTTGACGCCAGCAGCCAGCAAGGCCTGCCGCGCCCAGTCGGCGCTGCGTGCTTCGTTGTCGTGTGCATGCACGTCGTAGATCGCGTCGTGGAACCACAGCGCTAGCGCTACCTCCGCGGGGTGTTCGGCAAGTGGCTTCTCGCGCTCGAACCACGCGAGGCATTCGCCCAAGTGCTGCACCGTGTGATAGTGGCGCTGGGGTTCGGCGTAGCGCTGCTGCAGCTCGGTGCACAGCGCCTCGTCGGGCGCCGCGACGCCCAGCGCATGCCAGGCCGCGTTCCAGTTTGCGCGCAGTGCCTCGGGCGACATGGTGCCTATTGCTCCATCGCGGCCTTGACCTCTTGCCCGAGGTCGAGCACGGACATGGCGTAGTAGCTGCTCCAGTTGTAGCGCGTGATCACGTAGAAGTTGCGCGTGCCGGCCACGTATGTCGGCGGTGCGTCGGCGCCGTTCTGCAGCTCGACCAGCGCGAGCAGGCCCTTGTGGCGGATGCCGTCGCCCTCGGGCACCGCTCCCGCGGCCACGAAGCTGTCGGCGCTGAAGGTCGGCAGGATGTCGGGCGCCAGCAGCAGCGCCTTCTGCAGCCGTGCTTCCTCGAAGTGCACCGGGAAGATGGCGGGCATGCCCGGCTGCCAGCCGAAGGCCTTGAAGTAGCTGGCCACGGAGCCGATCACGTCGGCGGGGTTGTTGACCAGGTCGATGCGGCCGTCGCCGTCGAAGTCGACCGCGTACTTGGCAATGCTGCTGGGCATGAACTGCGGCATGCCCATGGCGCCGGCGTAGCTGCCCAGCGGGGCGAGCGGATCGTCTGCGGTGCGGCTCTCGGTGCTCAGGAAGCTCTCGAGCTCGCCGCGGAAGAAGGCCTCGCGCTCGGCCGCGCGCGGGTGGCCCTGCGGGAAGTCGAAGGAGAGCGTGGCCAGCGCGTCGATCACTCGGAAGCTGCCCATGTTGCGGCCGTAGATGGTTTCCACGCCGATGATGCCGACGATGATTTCCGGCGGCACGCCGTACACCTGCTGGGCGCGCGCCAGCGTGTCGGCGTTGGCGCGCCAGAAGCGCACGCCGGCCGCGATGCGCACCGGGTCGATGAAGCGGCTGCGATAGGTCTGCCAGTTCTTCACGGTGCCCACCGGGCCCGGCAGCATGAGCCGCGGCACGTTGGGCAGGAAGCGCGCGCTGCCGATGGTGGCACGCACCCATTCGCGGTCGAGGCCCCGGCGGGCCGCCACTTCGTCGGCGAACTGCATGGCGTCTTCGCGCGTGGCGTAGGGCGTGCTGCCGCGCACCGGGTTGACCGCGGCGGCGGTGCGGCCGCTGGAGGACTTCTGTGCTACAGCCCCCGTGGACCATGCGCAGCAGGCGGCGAGAAGAGCGGCTGCCGCAGCGGCGCGGGACGGCGTGGGGAGAGAGAATCGCATGGGTTGATTGTGCCGCCCGCCCGCACGGACCCCTTTCGGGGACACATGTGGTTTCAGCCGCGCAGATTCGCGGCGGGCCAGGCGAGGCGGCGGAATTCGGCGCGCAGGGTGGAAAGGGAGTCCGGCGTGGCCGGCGCGTAGCGTTGTGCCTCGAGCTTCAGCAGCCAGTCGCGCACCGACTGCGCGGCAGGGCCGAAGCGCGCGTCGGCAGCCTGGGCCATCTGGCGCGGCGGCGCGGTGTCGGGCAGCTGCAGGCCGGCCTTGGCGAGCCGCGCGCGGGCCTGGCCCAGCAGGCGCAGCCACGGGTCGTGACGGCTGCGCTCCCACAGCGTCCAGGCGGCGCCGGCGAGGCTCGCGCCCACCAGCAGATAGAGCAGCACATAGGCCAGGTCTTCCAGGCTCGGCGCCTCGAAGCCGATGTTCTTCAGCAGGTTCAGCTGGCGGCTCTGCGTGTAGTTGAGCACCCACTGGTTCCAGCCGTTGTTCACCGCCTCCCAGGCGGCGCGGATGTTCTGCGCGAGCGTGGGGCTCATCGCGCCGATGGCGCCCGCGAACAGCCCCGGCTGCGGCACCAGCCGCTGGAACTGGCCGATGCGGCCCGGCGCGACGGAAGCGGTGGGATCGACGCGAACCCAGCCCGTGCCTTCCTGCCAGACCTCGGCCCAGGCATGCGCGTCGCTCTGGCGAATGATCCAGTAGTTGTCGACTGTGTTCAGATCGCCGCCCTGGTAGCCGGTGACGATGCGCGACGGCACGCCCAGGTTGCGCATCAGCACCACGAAGGCCGAGGCGATGTGCTCGCAGAAGCCTTCCTTGCGGTCGAACCAGAACTCGTCGGCGGTGTTGTCGCCGTAGACGCCGGGCTCCAGCGTGTAGCTGTAGCCGCCGGTGCGCAGCCGTGCGAGCGCGGCCTGCACGAAGGCTGGCGTATCGGCGCCGGCCAGTGCGGGGTCGGCGCGCATCTCGGCTGCCAGGGCTGCGGTGCGCGGATTGGTGCCGGGCGGCAGCGCCAGATAGGCCTGCAGCTGGCCGCCGGCGCGCTTGAGCGGGCCGCTGTGGAACTGCGTGTAGCTTTCGGCGCGGTAGCGCACGAGGTCGTTGAGCGGCCGGTTCGCGAGCCATTGCAGGTCGGGCGTGCCCGTTACCTCGAAGCCCGGAGCCTCCGGCGCGCGCGGCGCGGCATCGAGTGTCAGCAGCAGGGGGCGGTTGCTGGGCTCGAGCGTGACCTCATAGCGCACCGGCTCGCCGCTCACGCGCAGGTTCGACGCCCACTGCGTGCCGCGCGCCCATGACGGAAGCGCGGTCCATTCGCGGCCGTCGAACTGCGCGAGCACCGGGCCGCGGAAGTACAGCTGGCTTTGTGGCGGCACCTTGCCGGTCTCGAAGCGCACCCGCGCGGCGATGCTGTCGTCGAGCGCCAGCTCGGCGATGGTGCCGACACGCATGACGTTCGACAGGCCGCTTCGTCCCACCATGGCGTCGCTGGGCGTGCCCCACAGCGGCGCGAAGCGCGGGAACAGCAGGAACAGCGCCAGCATGATCGGCGCGCCGGCCAGCGCCATCCAGCCGGCGGTGCGCGCGGCCTGCCACAGCGGCGGCCGGCCCACCGGCATGTGCGCGTTGACCAGCGCGGTGAGCAGGCCCAGCAGCGCGAGCAGCATGGTGAATGCGGTCAGCAGCGACTGCGAGTAGAAGAAGTTCGTGAGCATCGCGAAGAAGCCCAGGAAGAAGATGACGAAGGCGTCGCGCCGGGCGCGCAGCTCCAGAGTCTTCAGTGCCAGCAGGATCACGATGAGCGTGACGCCCGCGTCGCGGCCCAGCAGCGTGCGGTGGGTGGCGAAGGTGGCGGCAAGCGTGAGCGCCAGCAACGCGGCGCGCCACCACTTGCCTGGCAGCGGGCGGGCCTGCACAGCGAGCAGGCCGCGCCACAGAAGCACCATGGCCGTGATGGCCGTGCACCACCAGGGAATGTTCTCGATCTGCGGCAGCACGATCAGCGCGATCACCGTGAGCAGGAACAGCGTGTCCCGGGCATCCCGGGGCAGGGCCGCCAGCCGCGTCATGAGCTTGTTCATGTTCGTGGGCCTTCGTTCAGCACAGGGCCAGCGCTTCGAGGCAGGCGCGCCGGTGCGCCTCGCCCTGCGAGGGTTTCACCACCCGGCCCGCCACGCGCATGCCGTAGTCCACGCCCAGCCGGTCGGCCATCAGCACCCAGGCGCACAGGCGCGAGATGCGGGCTTCGGTGTCGGGGAGGCCGGCGGACTGGGCGTCGAGCCAGAGTTCCTCGCGCTGCGTCTGCTGGGTGTCGCGGCTCACCAGGTCTTCGGAGCCGGCGGCCTGGGCGCGCGCTGCTTTCTTCCAGACAACCAGCTTCAGCGGGTCGCCGCGCCGGTAGGCACGCACGCCGTCGTATTCGCCGGAGCCGGCGGCGCGCAATGCGGCCGATGCGGCGGCCGGGCCGGACAGCGGCTCGCCCGGCGGCAGCGGTGGCGGGTGCGCTTCGGGCGCGGGGTAGACCAGCATGCGGGCCGCCGGTCGCCACACCGTCCACACGCGGAAGGTGCCTAGCGGGAAGCGGGTCTCGGCGGTGAGCGGCGGCACAGGGTGCAGGCCGCGGCGCTCGGGCTGGAACGCGATCTCGACGGTGGCGGTGCCTTCGGCCGGCACGTCGGTCCAGGCCCACTGGCCGCTGCCGCGCACCGCCATGCCGATGCCGTAGCGAACGCTGCGCCGGGTGTTGTGCAGAACCACCTTGAAGACGGCCGCCGCGCCCGCGTAGTGCGCATCGGGCGCCACCATGTGCATCGACAGCCCGCGCAGCGTGCCGTGGCACACGTGCATGCCCACCGCCACGCTGCCGGCCAGCAGGAAGGTCAGCAGGTAGCCCAGGTTGAGCTGGTAGTTGATCGACGCGATCAGCAGCACAAGCAGCGTGGCGGCCAGCGTCCAGCCGGCCCGCGTGGGCACGATGTAGACGTTGCGCTGGGTCAGCTCCAGCGTGTCCGACGGCGGCCGGCGCGACAGGAACCAGCCGTCGATGCGCGAGCGCAGGCTCACGGCAAGGGCACGGCGGCGATCATGGCGCGCACCTGCTCGACGGCGCCCCGGCCCGCATCGCCCACCGGCGTGAGGCGGTGCGCGATGGTCTGCGGCAGCACGGCCTGCACGTCGTCGGGCGCGACGTAGTTGCGGTTGGCCAGCAGCGCCTGCGCCTTGGCCGCGCGCAGCACCGCAATGCCGGCGCGCGGCGACAGCCCCTGCAGGAACCAGCGGCCCGACCGGGTGGCGGCGATCAGGTCCTGCACGTAGTTCAGCAGCGGGTCGGCCGCATGCACCTGCTGCACTCGCTGCTGGATGGCGGTCAGCTCGCCGGCGGTCAGCAGGGCGGGCAGGCTGGCCAGCATCTCGCGGCGGTCGGTGCCCGCGAGCAGCTGGCGTTCGGCCGCGCGATCGGGGTAGCCGAGCGAGATGCGCATCAGGAAGCGGTCGAGCTGCGACTCGGGCAGCGCGAAAGTGCCGAGCTGGTCCTGCGGGTTCTGCGTGGCGATCACGAAGAAGGGCGAGGGCAGCGGGCGGGTCTCGCCCTCTACCGTGACCTGCTTTTCTTCCATCGCCTCGAGCAGCGCGCTCTGGGTCTTGGGGCTGGCGCGGTTGATTTCGTCGGCCAGCAGCACCTGCGCGAAGATCGGCCCGGGGTGGAACACGAAGGCCTGCTGCCCCCGGTCGTAGATGGCCACGCCCGACAGGTCGCCCGGCATCAGGTCGGCGGTGAACTGCACCCGCGAGAACTGCAAACCGAATGTGTGCGACAGCGCGTGGGCGAGGGTGGTCTTGCCGACCCCCGGCACGTCTTCGATCAGCAGGTGGCCGCCCGCCAGCAGGCAGGCCACGCAGTCGCGCACCTGGGCCTCTTTGCCCACGATCACCGTGTTAAGCTGACTTAACAAAGTGGCTAGCTTTGCAGCAACGTCCATATTTGTATCCATATGCAAACGATACCGTAAGACCATGCGGCCCCATGCCGCGTGAGGTCTACACGCGAGAGACATGGGCAAGACAGGCTACTTCACACATCGCGACTTCTGGAAGCACGACATGGGCGGCGGGCATCCCGAATGTCCCGGCCGCCTGGATGCCATCGAAGACCGCCTGCTGCTCACCGGCGTGGGCGACGCGCTCGAACACCGCGACGTGCCGCTGGCCACGCTGCAGCAGCTCACCCGGGCGCACAGCACCGCGCACGTCGAGCACCTCGAGGAACTTCACCAGCGGCTGGTGGCCGATGAGCCCGCCGGCGGCCCCGACCATGCGCAGGTCGACCCCGACACCGTGCTCACCCGCTTCACCCTGCTGGCCGCGCGCCGCGCCGCCGGGGCCGCCATTGCCGCCACCGACGCGGTGGTGGCCGGCGAGCTGGAAAACGCCTTCTGCTCGGTGCGCCCGCCCGGCCACCATGCCTGCCGGGAGCAGGCGATGGGCTTCTGCTTCTTCAACAACATCGCCATTGCCGCGCGGCATGCCATCGAGGTGCACGGCATCGAGCGCGTGGCCATCGTCGATTTCGACGTGCACCACGGCAACGGCACCGAGAACATTCTCTCGAACGACCCGCGCGTGCTGATGGTCGGCTTCTTCCAGCACCCGTTCTATCCGTACAGCGGCACAGACCATCCGGCGCCGAACATGCTGAACATGCCGATTCCGGCCTACACCAGGGGCATGGACGTGCGCGAGATGATCGAGGCGGTGTGGATGCCGCGGCTGGAGGAGTTCAAGCCCCAGATGATCTTCATCAGCGCGGGCTTCGATGCCCATCGCGAGGACGACCTGGGCCAGCTCGGGCTCAACGAGAACGACTTCGCCTGGATCACCGGGCGCGTGCACGATGTGGCCAGGCGCCACGCCAAGGGCCGTATCGTCTCGATGCTCGAAGGCGGCTACAACCTCGATGCGCTGGCGCGCAGCGTGGAAGCCCACATCCGCGTACTGGCCGACCTGTAGTGCCGCCGGCGCGAGCGGCGCCCATCTTTTTTGAACCGATGAATTTCAACGACTTCACCCAACGCCTGAGCCAGGTCGATGCACGCGGCATCGCCATCGAACTCGCCGTGCTGGTGGCCTGCATCGCCCTGGCCTGGGGCGTGTGCAAATGGTTCGGGCGCGACCAGCCCAAGGACTCGATCTGGTTCGGCGAGCGCACCTTCGACGGCGTGCTGTTCCCGCTGCTCGCGCTGGTGCTCACCGACCTTGCCCGGCGCGCGGTGGGCGATTTCCAGACCGTGCTGGTGCTGCGCATCGCGGTGTCGATGTTCCTGTCGCTGGCGGTGATCCGGCTCTTCGCGCGGGTGCTGCGCGCGGTGTTCCCGGCGTCCAACATGGTGCGGCTGTTGGAGCGCACGGTGTCGTGGCTGGCCTGGATCGCGGCGGTGCTGTGGATCGTGGGCCTGCTGCCGCCGGTGCTGGCCGAGCTCGACGACATCACGCTGGCCTTCGGCAAGACGCGCGTGAGCCTGCAGACCATCATCCAGGGCGCGCTGTCGGCCGGGCTGGTGATGATGATCGCGCTGTGGATATCGAGCACGGTCGAGAAGCGCATCCTGCGCGAGGCCGTCACCGACCTGTCGATGCGCAAGGTGGCGTCGAACGCGGTGCGCGCCTTCCTGCTGCTGATCGGCATGCTGTTCGCGCTGTCGGCGGTGGGGGTGGACCTGACGGCGCTGTCGGTGCTGGGCGGCGCGCTTGGCGTGGGGCTGGGTTTCGGGCTGCAGAAGCTGGCGTCCAACTACGTGAGCGGCTTCGTGATTTTGCTGGAGCGCTCGATCCGCATCGGCGACAACGTGAAGGTCGACACCTTCGAAGGCCGCATCACCGACATCAAGACGCGCTACACGCTCATTCGGGCGGGCAACGGGCGCGAGGCCATCGTGCCGAACGAATCTCTCATTACCAGCCGGGTCGAGAACCTCTCGCTGGCCGACCGCAAGTTCAACATAACCACCACCATCGTGGTGGGCTACGAGAGCGACGTGGCGCAGGTGCAGTCCATCCTGTGCGAGGCGGCCAGGGCCCAGCCGCGCGTGATGAGCGACCCCGCGCCAGTGGCCTTCCTCATGAACTTCGCGCCCGACGGGCTGGAGTTCACGCTCAACTTCTGGGTGACCGATCCCGACAAGGGCAAGGACAACCTGCGCTCGGCCATCAACATCGCGATCCTCGACGGGTTGCGCGGCGCGGGTATCGACATTCCCTATCCGCAGCGCGTGGTGCGGGTGGAGTCGCTCCCTGCCGGAGCGGCCCCTGCGGGCGAGCCCGCGGAAAAATAAGCCCCGGCGCGCTATTCCAGCGTGCCCAGCACCTCGTCCAGCCGCTCGACCAGCAGGTCGGCGTGCTCGCGCTCGAACACCAGCGGCGGCCGTATCTTGAGCACGTTGGCCTGTGGTCCGGTCGCGCTCAGCAGCACCTGGCGCTGCCGCAGGCCGTTGACCACCTTGGCCGCCTGCGCCGTGGCAGGCGCGCGCGTGGCGCGGTCGGCCACGAGTTCCAGCCCGATGAAGAGCCCCGCGCCGCGCACCTCGCCGACCAGCGCATGGCGCTGGCCGAGCGCGGCCAGGCGCTCGCGAAGGTAGCTGCCGACCTGCAAAGCGTTGTCCTGCAGGCTGTTCTGCTGGATCACGTCGAGAACGGCGGAGGCCGCGGCCATGGAGACCGGGTTGCCGCCGAATGTATTGAAGTAGCGGCTGGCCTGGCCGAAGGCCTTCATGATCTCCGGCCGCACCGCCAGGCCTGCGACCGGGTGGCCGTTGCCCATGGGCTTGCCCATGCTCACCATGTCGGGCACCACGCCGTGGCGCATGAAGCCCCAGAAGGCCTCGCCCGTGCGGCCGAAGCCGGGCTGCACCTCGTCGGCGATGAACACGCCGCCGGCCGCATGGATCGCCTCCACCGCCTCGCGCAGGAAGCCGGCCGGCGCCGTGAACACACCGTCGCTGGAGAACACCGTGTCCACGAGCAGGGCGGCGGGCGCGATGCCGTGCGCCTTCAGGTCGGCGGTGGCCGCGCGCACGCCGTCGGCGAAGCGCCTGCCCGTCTCTGCATCTCCTCCCTCCGGCGCATCCACCAGCCGCACATGCTCGCCCAGGCGCACGTACTGCCCCAGCGAGGGCGAGGCGCAGGCGATGGCCGAGGTCACGCCGTGGTAGGCGAAGCGCGTGACGATGAGGCCGGTGCCTCCCGTGTGCGCCGTGGCGATGCGCATGGCCAGGTCGTTGGCCTCGCTGCCGGTGCAGGTGAAGGTCGCATGGCCCAGCTCTGGAGGCATGGTGGCCAGCAGTCGCTCCGCGTAGTTGAGGATGCCTTCGTGCAGGTAGCGCGTGTGCGTGTTGAGCACGGACGCCTGGCGCGCGATGGCCTCGACCACCTCGGGCCGCGCATGGCCCAGCGGCACCACGTTGTTGTAGGCGTCCAGCCAAGGCGTGCCGGCGGCGTCGTAGAGCCAGACGCCCTCGCCGCGCACGGGATGGAAGGGCTCTTCGTAGAAGAGCCGGTAGGCCGGCCCGAGCAGGCGGGCGCGGCGCTCGAGCAGGTCGGCGGTGTGTTTCTCAGTCATGGATCGGTTCCGTGGGTTCCGTTGCGTGGCAGGCGGCCTGGATGGCGTCCTGCACTTGGTCGGGTGTCAGCGCGGCGCAGGCTTGCAGCCGGGCCCAGGAGACGGCGTTGTTGCGCATGAGATAGGCGGCGTTGTCGGGCTGGCGAGCCGCGCGCCAGCCGCTGATGGCGACCACCATCGCCAGCCGCGCGCGCACCAGGTCGAGCAGCGCGTGGGTCTCGCCATCGGTCAGCGCAGAGACGGCGTGATAGTCGGCCGCGAAGCGCGCGATCGTCGCCAGCGCGTCGCCCTGCTCGTCGATGTGGTACGAGGCCGCGACGGCGAGGTCGTCCACGAGCGGTGCATGCACCATGTCACCGAAGTCGAGGATGCCGGCCACGCGCGCCGGTTCGTCCGGCTCGACCAGCAGGTTGTAGAGGTTGAAGTCGTTGTGGATGGGCTGGCGGCGCAGCAGGGCCAGCCGCGGCTTGGTGCGCTGCACGAAGCCGTTGAGCGCGGCCTCGGCCAGCGCGCGGCGGGCAGGGTCGGCCACGTGTACCAGCAGGGCGCGCACGCGGTCGGCGCGCTGGATGTCCCAGGGCAGTTCGCGGGCCCCGGCGGGGTGTTCGAAGCCGGCCAGCGCGAGGTCCAGCCGCGCGAGCATGCGGGCGACGCAGGTGCGCTGCGCAGCCGAGCGCGGCGCCTGCGGCATGGGAGTGCCCTCGAGGTAGCTGAACAGGCGCGCCACGCGCGTGCGGCCTTCGGCATCCTCGATCTGCACCGAGGCCGCGCCGTGGCGGTCCGGCAGCAGCCGCTGCACCGGCAGGCCGGGGTCCGTGCGTGCCAGGTGCAGCAGCGCCTGGGTCTGGAAGTCGGCCACCAGCGGGTCTTCGTCCGGGTGCGAGAGCTTGAGCATGCAGCGCGCGCCGCCGTCGTCCGGCTCCAGCAGGAAGTTGGCGTCGCGCTCGCCCGTGAGCGGCTTGAGCCGCCCGCGCTTGCCGTAAAGGCGCAGCAGCAGGTCGGCGGCCCAACCGGTTTCGACGGGGGCGGGCGGCGCGGTCAGCACCGCGGCCTCGGGCAGGGCCGCGCGGATGGCGTCGTCGAGCTCTTGCGTCATCACGCCGCCTTCTCGAAGCCGCCGAGCGCGCTCGCCAGGTTGAGGCCCAGGTCCTCCGACAGGTAGCCGCCTTCCTGCACCAGCACCGTGGGCAGTCCGAGGCGCGCGATCTCGCCGAGGATGCGGCCGAAGCCCGGCGTGCTCACGGCCAGCGCCTGGTAGGGGTCGTTCTCGTGCGCGTCCAGGCCCAGGGCCACGACCAGCGCGCCGGGCGCGAAGGCGCGGATGGTCGCGTGCGCCGTCGCCAGCGCGGCGAGGAAGCCCTCGTCCTGCGTGCCGCGCGCCAGCGGCAGGTTCAGGTTGTAGCCCAGGCCTTCGCCTTCGCCGGTCTCGTGCGCGTGGCCCGTGAAGAAGGGCGTGCAGAAATGCGGGTCGCCATGCAGCGAGATCGTCAGCACGTCCTTGCGGCGCCAGAAGATGCCCTGGGTGCCGTTGCCGTGGTGCACGTCGATGTCGAGGATGGCCACGCGGTCGTGCCTGCCGCGCAGGTGCTGGGCCGCGATTGCAGCGTTGTTGAGGTAGGTGAAGCCGTTGGCGCGGTCGGCATAGGCATGGTGGCCGGGCGGCCGGCACAGCGCGTAGGCCGCGCGCTCGCCGTCCAGCACCAGCTGCGCGGCATGCGTGGCCACGTGGGCCGACCACGTCGCGGCATGCCAGGTGTGACGGCCGATGGAGCAGGCCATGTCGCCCATGTGGTAGCCGGCCTGGCCCACGAGGCTGTCGGGGTAGGTGAAGGGCTGGCCCGGGAACGGATGCACGTTGGGCATGACTTCCTCGGAGGCGCCTTCGAGCTGCTGCCAGCGCTCCCAGGCGGTTTCCAGGAAGCGCAGGTACTGCGGCGTGTGGATGGCGGCGCGCGGGCCCGGGCCGTGGTCCTCGGGCGCGACGACGTCGTGGCCCTGCGCGCGCGCGGCGTTCAGCAGCAGCGTGCCCCGCTCGGGCTGCTCGTTGCTGCGCTTCATGCGTCCGCGCACGATGAACTGCTGCGGGTCGTGGCCTGTGTGCTGGTCGCTGTAGATGACTTTCATGTCGGGCTTTCAGTATTGGGGTTCGACGGTCCAGCTGATCGGGATCTCCGCGACGCTGGCCGAGGCCGGCAGCTCGAGCACCGTCCGCGCGATGCGGGCCACGTCCTCTGGCCGCGTGGCCTGCCGCTGCTGCTCGGGCGGCAGGGCGGCCGCCATGTCGGTGGCGACGAAGCCGGGGCACAGCGCGGTGCAGCGCACGCGCGATTCGGCGCCGCAGTGCCGGATGCCGTGGGCCAGCGACAGCACCGCCGCCTTGCTCAGCGCATAGAGCGAGGCATCGGCCGTGCGCACGCGCTTGGCGGCGAGCGATGCCATCACCAGCACCTTGCCTTCGTCGGCCGCCAGCAGGTGCGTCCAGGCCTTGCGCGTGAGCCGCAGCGGCGACTTGACGTTGATCTCCAGCAGGCGGTCGACCTCCGCGTCGTCGGCATCGACGACCGAGCGCGTGCTGAGGATGCCGGCGTTGTGCACCAGCGCATCGATGCCGCCGAAGTCGCGCACGGTCGCGGCCACCCAGTCGGTCTCGCTTTGCGCGTCCTCGGCGTCGAAGCGGTAGGTGCGCACCTGCCCGGCGCCGTAGCCGGCGAAGGCATCGGTGGCGCTGCGCGTGCCCACGCTCACGCGCCAGCCGTGTGCCAGCAGCTCGCGCGCGATGGCCAGGCCGATGCCGCGGTTGCCCCCGCTGACCATGGCGACACGGGGGGCGGCCTTCATCTCATGCCTTGGAGAAGAGTCCGCGGACATGCGCCTTGGCGGTCTCGAGGTGGAAGCGCAGCGCGTGCTGCGCGGCGTCGACGTCGCGGCGCGCCATTGCCTGGGCGATCGGCCTGTGCGTCTCGGCCAGCACCTTCAGGTCGCCGTAGCTGTCCTCGCTGAGCGCCAGGAACATGCGCACCTCGGTCTGCATGTTGTCGAACAGCCGGTGGAGGTAGTGGTTGCCCGAGAGCGCGCTGATGGCGAAGTGGAAGTCCAGGTCGAGCGCCACGCGCTCTGGCGAGGACAGGATCTCGGCGCGTTCCACCATGTCGTCCACGCGCGCGTCGAGCTGGGCCAGTTCGGCGTCGGTGGCGTGCGCGCAGGCCAGCGACGCGCCCAGCAGTTCGAGCTGGATGCGCACCTCGTACAGGTCGGTGACCTGCTTCGGCGAAACCGTGCGTACCGCGAAGCCGTGGCGCGGGCGCGAGATCAGCAGGCCCAGGCTCTCCAGCCGGCGCGCGGCTTCCCGCACAGGCGCGCGGCTCACGCCCATCTGCCGGGCCATCTCGGCCTCGACGATGCGCTCGCCGGGCGCGATGCGGCCCGACAGGATGGCTTGCTGCAACTGCGCCTCCACCACGCCGACGAGATCGGGCACCTGGATCGACGAGAAAGCGGGAGGGGTGGCGGCTTCCGTGCGGCTGATGGTCATCTGAATTCCTTGTCTCGGTCTCTTGTGCGTATCATGCCGGCCGCCTGGGTTCTGCCGCCGCCCGCGCGCGCCAGGTACACGCCCGCCACTGCGATCAGCGCCATGCCCGCCAGGGCCGTCGCATCGGGCGGGCGCTGGAACCACAGCGTGCTGATCAGCACCGCGAGCAGCAGCTGCACGTAGTTCAGCGGCGCCAGCGTGGCCGCGCCTACGCGGCGGAACGCGGCCAGCAGCAACAGCTGGGCGCTGCCGCTGACCGCGCCGCCGGCCACCAGCAGTGCCATCTCCGGCCAGGGCGGCAGCGTGACGTGCGGCATGAACAGCACGGGCAGGTTCGTGATGACCAGGCAGGCCAGCGCCATGTGCGCGAACTGCACGGGCGCCGGCACCAGCCCCGAGAGCCGGCGCGTGAGCACCTGGAAGAGCGCATAGCAGACAGCGGACACGGCCATCAGCAGCGTGCCCGCCAGCGGCAGGCTGCCGCCCGGGCGCACGATGCACAGCATGCCCGCGAAGCCCAGCAGCACCGCCGTCCACTGCGCGCGGCCCACCCGCTCGCCGAGCAGCCAGGGCGACAGCGCGACCATGATCAGCGGGGCCGTGAAATAGATGGCCGTGGCCTCGGCCAGCGGCATGGTGACGAGTGCTGTCATGAAGCAGGTGGCCACGACAGCCAGCGCCACGCTGCGCGCTGCCAGCAGCTTCTGGTGCGGCTGGCGCCACAGGCGCAGGTCGCCGTGGCGCAGCAGCAGCACCAGGGCGATGGCGCCTATCGCGGTGTAGCGACCCAGGTTGACGACGGCGGGTGCATGGCTGGCCACCATCTGCTTTGCGAAGGCGTCGTATGCCGCGAACAGCACCAGCGCGCAGAGGAACAGCGCGATGCCCGAGGCCGCGCTTTCGTGGCGTGCCAGGGGAGCCGAGGCTTGCACCGTGCTGCTCATGGGGCGCCGCCGGAGCGGTTGCCGTCGATCGGCACGGTCATGCCTGCAATCCCTCAAGGAACGCGTCGAGCGCGGCGCCGATGGCATCGACCATGTAGCCGCCCTCCTGCACCACGACCGTGGGCAGGCCCAGCGCGCGCACGCGCTCGCCTGCGAGGCGGAAGGCCGCCATGTCGAACTTCAGCACGCTGATCGGGTCGTCCTTGTAGGTGTCGAAGCCCAGCGGCAGCACCAGGGCCTGCGGCTGGAAGCGCTCGATGGCGGCGACGGCCTTGTCCAGTGCCTCGGCGAACTCGGCGTTGCCGCTGCCGTGCGCCAGCGGCAGGTTCAGGTTGCAGCCTTCTCCTTCGCCGGTGCCGCGCTCATGCGAGTAGCCCGTGTACCAGGGGTAGTAGCCGGACGGGTCGGCGTGCGTGGAGACGGTCAGCACGTCGCCGCGCTCGTAGAAGATCTGCTGCGTGCCGTCGCCGTGGTGGGCGTCGATGTCGAGCACGGCCACGCGCGCATGGCGCCGGCGCAGCGTGGCGGCGGCGATGGCGCTGTTGTTCACGTAGCAGAAGCCTCCCGCGCGCGCATGCTGCGCATGGTGGCCCGAGGGCCTGCAAAGCGCGTAGGCGATGCCGCCGCCCTCGAGCACCGTCTCGGCCGCGGCCTGCGCCGCATGGGCCGAGCGCAGCACCGAGCGCCAGGTGTGCGGGCCGATCGGGCAGGCCAGGTCGCCGATGTACCAGCCGGCCTGCGCCACCACCGACGGCGAGGGGCAGGGCCCGGATCGCGCGCCGTGCGGCGACAGGTTGGGCAGCACCTCGATGCCGGGCTCCAGGCCCGGGCCGCCGAGCTTCTGCCAGCGCGCGTAGGCGCTCTCCAGGAAGTCCAGGTAGTCGATGCTGTGCACGAGCTCCAGCGCGGCGCGGCCGGCCTCCGGCGGTGCACCGACCGCGATGCCGCGCGCGGACAGAGCGCCCATCAGCGCCTCGGCGCGCGTGGGCAGGTCGGTGGGCTTGCAGATGCGGCCCAGCCGCATGAACTGCTGCGGGTCGTGCAGCAGCTGGTCGTCGCTGAAGAAGGCCTGCATGCTCGTCAGGCCTTCGTTTCCTGGTCGAAGCGGTCCATGGCGCGGGCCAGCCGCGCGAACAGGTCATCCAGCTCGGCCCGCGTGATGATCAGCGGCGGGCACAGGCCGATGCTGTCGCCCATGGCACGCACGATCAGTCCTTCTTCCAGCGCCAGCGCCGCGAAGCGATAGCCGGCCTTGCGCTCTGCTGCGAACGGCGTGCGCGCGGCCTTGTCGGCCATGAGTTCGATGGCGCCGATCAGGCCCACGCCGCGCACGTTGCCCACCCAGGGGCGCCCGGCGAAGGCGCGCAGCCCGGCCTGGAATGCGGGCGCTATCTCGCGCACGTGCTCGAGGATGCGCTCGTCCTCGTAGACCTTGAGCGTCTCCAGCGCCACCGCGCAGGCGACGGGATGGCCCGAGTAGGTGTAGCCGTGGCCGAAGCTGCCGAGCTTGCCGCTGTTGGCGGCGATGGCGCTGTGCACCTTGTCGTTGACCATGACCGCCGAGATCGGCACGTAGCCCGAGGACAGCGCCTTGGCGCAGCTCAGGATGTCGGGCTGGATGCCGAAGGTGGTCGAGCCGAACATGTTGCCCGTGCGGCCGAAGCCGCAGATCACCTCGTCGGCGATCATGAGCACGCCGTACTTGCGCAGCACGGCCTGCACCTTCTCGAAGTAGCCGGCCGGGGGCACCAGCACGCCGCCCGCGCCCATCACCGGCTCGGCGATGAAAGCGGCCACGGTGTGCGGGCCTTCGGCCAGGATGGTCTGCTCCAGCTGTTGCGCGAGGCGGCTGGAGAAGTCCTGCTCGGTCTCGCCGGGCTCGGCGTAGCGGTAGTGGTGCGGGCAGTCCACATGCAGGAAGCGCGCGGGCGCGGTCGCGATGGGCAGGTCGAAGTCGCGGTGGTTGCCGTCGAGCCCGCCCATGCTGGCGGCGGCCACGGTCACGCCGTGGTACGCGTTGCGCCGCGCGATGATCTTCTTGCGCTCCGGCTGGCCGATGGCGTTGTGGTAATACCAGACCATCTTCACGGCACTGTCGTTGGCCTCGGAACCCGAGTTCGCGAAGAACACGCGCGCCATCGGCGCGGGCGCCAGCGCCAGCAGCCGCTCAGCCAGGTCGGCCACGGCCACGTTGGTGCGCTGGTTGAAGGTGTGGTAGTAGGGCAGGGTGTTCAGCGCATGCGCGCCGGCCGCGGCCAGGCGCTTGTTGGAGAAGCCCAGCGAGGCGCACCACAGGCCCGACATGGCTTCCAGGTAGCGCTTGCCCCGCTCGTCGACGACGTGGATGCCGTCGCCTTCCACGATGACCAGCGGCGGCGTCTGCGGCAGCGCGTCCAGGTTGGTGTACGAATGCAGGTGGGTGGCGACGTCCTTGTCGCCGGTGCCGAGGGGTTCTGCCATGGGGTTCCTCTTTTGAATGTCGGGCGCTGAAAAGTGGCTACAGGCGCGCCAGGTTGTCGTGGGTCTGCCGCGCAATGGCCTCGGGCCGGGTGCGCGTCGCGATGTGCGGCGTGACGACGATGCGCGGATGGCTCCAGAAGGGGTGGCCGGCCGGCAGCGGTTCCTCGACGAAGGCGTCCAGCACGGCGCTGGCGAGCTGGCCGCTTTGCAGCGCCGCAAGCAGGTCTTCCTGCACGAGGTGGGCGCCGCGGCCGGCGTTGACGAGGCGCGCGCCGCGCGGCAGCTGGGCGAACAACGCGGCATCCAGGATGCCGCGCGTGTCGTCGGTCAGCGGCAGCAGGCAGACCAGGGTGTCGCAGCCGGCCAGGAACTCGCCGCGCGCCGCATCGCCGTGGAAGGCCTCGATGCCCGCGGGCAGTTCGTCCTTGGGACTGCGGCTCCAGCCGCGCACGCGGTAGCCGATGGCAAGCAGCGCGAGCGCGACCGACTGCCCAAGCACGCCCAGGCCCGCGATGCCCACGCGGTGCCGGCCCGGGGGCTCGATGGGCGCTTCTTCCCAGGCTGCGCGGCGCTGGCTGTCCAGATAGGCGCCCATGTGGCGCTGGCCGTGCACCACGGCCCATGCCACGTACGCGTTCATGCCATCGGCCATGTCGGGGTCGACGATGCGGCGGACCGGCACGTCGGGAAGCGCGGGGTCGCGCGTGATGTGATCGGTGCCCGCGCCCACTGACTGCACCAGGCGCAGGCGTGGCATGCGCGCGAGCAGCCCCGGCGGCGGCGACCAGCAGACCACGGTGTCGATTTCGCCTAGCGCGTCGAGCTCCTGGACCTCGGTGTCGATGCGGTGCAGCCGGGCCTGCGGAAAGCGTTCCCTGAAGGCGGGCTGCAGGTAGTCCATGGCGATCTGGTCGGAGACCAGTGCGATGTTGAGCGTCATGCGGCCACCGCCTGCTGCGCGGCCGCAGCCGACAGCCTCGGCTGCGCCTCGATCAATGTGCGCGTGTAGTCGTGTTGCGGGTTCGCCAGCACCTTGGCGGTCTCGCCGTATTCGACGATCTGGCCGCGCTGCATCACGGCGATGTGGTCGCACATTTCGCCGGCCACGCGCAGGTCGTGCGTGATGAACACCATGGCCAGCTGGAAGCGCTCGCGCACCTCCGCGAACAGCCTCAGCACCTGGGCCTGCACCGACACGTCGAGCGCGGAGACGGGCTCGTCGGCCACCAGCAGTTGCGGCTCCATGGCCAGTGCGCGGGCGATGCCGATGCGCTGGCGCTGGCCGCCGGAGAACTCGTGCGGAAAGCGCTCCGCCGCGTCGGGCTTGAGGCCCACCAGCTCCAGCAGTTCCATCGCGCGGGCCATGGCCTGCGCCTTGGGCACGCCCTGCGCGATGGGGCCGGCCGCGATGGCCGGGCCGATGCGGTGGCGCGGGTTCAGCGAGGCATAGGGGTCCTGGAACACCATCTGGATCTTGCCCTGCGACTGCGCCCGGAACTGCGCGCCCGACTGCAGCGCACGGCCCTTGAACAGCACGCGGCCACTGTCGAACGGCGACAGGCCCACGATGCAGCGGCCCACGGTGGACTTGCCCGAACCCGATTCGCCGACCAGCCCCAGCGTCTCGCCGCGGCGCAGGTCGAACGACAGTCCCTTGGCCGCCTCCACGCGCCGGCCCTTGCTGAACAGGCCGCCGCCGGTCACGTAGGTCTTGCGCAGCTCCTGCACCTGCAGCACGTGCTCGATGGGGCGTTCCTCGGTCGGCGCGCGCATCCGGCCGTCAGGTATGGCCGCGATGAGCTTGCGCGTGTAGGCATGCTGGGGCCGCGCCAGCACGGCGGCGGCCGGGCCGGCTTCGACCACCTCGCCCGTCTGCATCACCACCACCTGGTCGGCTATCTCGGAGACCACGCCGAAGTCGTGCGTGATGAACAGCACCGCCGTGCCCTTGCGCTGCTGCAGCTCGCGGATGAGCTTCAGGATCTGCGCCTGCGTGGTCACGTCCAGCGCGGTCGTGGGTTCGTCGCAGATCAGCAGGGCCGGCTCCAGCGCGAGCGCGCAGGCGATCATCACGCGCTGGCGCTGGCCGCCGGACAGGCGAAACGGGTAGCTGTCGATCAGCACCTCGGGCTCGGGCAGGCCGACGTCGGCCAGCGCCGCGAGGATGCGCTGGCGCTTCTGCGCGGCCGGCAGCTTCACGTGCGCGTCGAACACCTCGGCGATCTGCTCGCCGATGCGCATGACCGGGTTCAGCGCCGTCATGGGTTCCTGGAACACCATGCCGATGCGCCGGCCGCGCAGCGTGCGAAGCTGTGCCTCGTCGAGCTGCAGCAGGTCCTGTCCGTCGAACAGGATGCGGCCGGCCACCGGCTCCACGTGCGGCCGGGGCAGCAGGCCCATGATGGCGTTGGCGATCATGGACTTGCCCGAGCCCGACTCGCCGACCACGCACAGCGTCTGGCCCGGCAGCAGCTGCAGCGACGCGCCCCGGACCGCCAGTTCGCGGTCTGCGCCATGGGGCAGGCGGATGTCCAGGGCCTGGATTTCCAGCACGGGCGCAACGAGCGAAGCAATCTTTTCCATTTTCATTTGCCCCTCCCGTCGGCGCGCGCATTGAGCCCGTCGTTCAGGCCTTCGCCAACCAGGTTCAGCGCGAGCACCGTTAGCAGGATGGCCACGCCCGGGAACACCGCCATCCACCACGCCTGGCGCAGCACCGTGCGCGCCGAGCCGACCATGTAGCCCCAGCTCATCTGGTTCGGGTCGCCCAGGCCCAGGAAGCTCAGGCTGGACTCGAGCAGGATGGCGGTGGCCACCATCAGCGAGGCCATCACCACGATGGGCGAGGCGGCGTTGGGCAGGATCTGCGTCAGGATGATGCGCGGCGTGGACTGGCCCGCGAGTTGGGCGGCCGCCACGAAGTCGCGCTGGCGCAGCGTCAGGAATTCGCTGCGCACCAGCCGCGCCACGGGCGGCCACGACACGATCGCGATGGCCGTGACGATGGACTGCACCGAGGGCTGGAAGATGGCCACCAGCACGATGGCCAGCGCGAAGCTGGGGATGGCCTGGAACAGCTCTGTGAAGCGCATCAGCGTGGCATCGATCCAGCCGCCGAAGTAGCCCGAGACGGCACCGATGGACACGCCGATCAGCAGCGAGACCACGGTGGAGACCACGCCGATCAGCAGCGATACGCGCGCGCCGGTGACGATGCCCGACAGGATGTCGCGGCCCATGGTGTCGGTGCCCAGCAGCAGGCCCTGTTCCGCCATGGGTGCCGCGAAGGGCGTGCCGACCATGTCCCAGGGGTTGTTCTGCGCGATGAAGGGGCCCAGGGCCGTGACCAGCGCCACCAGCATCAGCACGATCAGGCCGAAGACCGCGCCCTTGTTGCGGCTGAAGCGCCGCCAGAATTTGCTTTTCATGAACGGCTCCTCAGCTCAGCTCGATGCGGGGATCGACGAGCGTGTAGACGAAATCGGTGATGAGGTTGAACAGCACGGCCATGGCCGCGGTGAACAGGAAGCAGCCGAGCAGCAGGTTGTAGTCGCGCTGCAGCAGCGCGTCGAACATGAGCCGGCCGATGCCGGGCCAGGCGAACACCGTCTCGGTCAGCACGGCGCCTCCGATCATGCCGCCGGCCTGGATGCCGGCCAGCGTGACCACCGGCAGCAGCGCGTTGCGCAGGATGTGCTTGCGCTGGATGCGCCCGGGGGACACGCCCTTGGCGCGCGCGGTCTTCACGAAGTCCATCTGCGCGACCTCGAGCATGGAGGCGCGCGTCATGCGCGCATAGACCGCCATGTAGAACAGCGCCAGCGTGAGCGAAGGCAGGATCAGGTGCTTGGCGATGTCCACCGCCTTGTCGATGCCCGTGAGGTCCGCGCCCACGGTGAAGAAGCCGAAGGCGGGCAGCAGGTCGAGCTGCACCGTGAACAGCAGCACCGCCATCATCGCCAGCCAGTACAGCGGCGTGGCGTAGAACACCAGCGCGACCACGGTGATAAGGCTGTCCTGCCACTTGCCAGCGTTGCGGCTGGCCAGCGCGCCGAGCACGATGCCGAACAGCAGCGAGAGCCCGAAGGCCGTGCCCGTCAGCAGCAGCGTGGCCGGCATGCGCTGCAGGATCAGGTCGACCACCGGCTGCTGCTGGCGATAGGAGAAGCCCAGGTCGAGCTTGAGCACGTGGCCCAGGTAGTTGCCGAGCTGCACGGGCAGCGGCTGGTCGAGGCCGAACTGCTCTCGCAGCTGGGCCACGAACTGCGCGTCGGATGCGCCGGCCTCGCCGGCCATGACGGAGACCGGATCGCCCGGTGCCGCGCGAACCAGCAGGAAGTTGACAGTGGCGATCACCAGCAGGGCCAGCAGGCCCTGCAGCAAGCGCACGGACATGAACTGCAGTCGTTTCATTGCAAGCTCGATTCGGGCACGCGGGGGATGAGATGGTCAGGCCAGCTTGACGCGGCCCAGGCTGTCGTTCAGGCCGATGCCCGAAGACACCACGTTCTGGATCCTGGTGCGGTACAGCGTCGGGAAGTTGATCTCGTGAAGCCAGGCCACGGGCACTTCGTCGACCAGCAGCTTCTGCACTTCCAGGTAGATCGCGCGGCGCTTGGCCGGATCGCTCTCGCGCGCGCCGGCGGCGAACAGCTCGTCGACCTTGGGGTTCACGTAGCCCGCCACGTTGTTGAACGGCGAGCCCTTGGCGATGTTGTCGCTGGTGTAGTTGCGCCCCACGCCGAGCGCCGGGTCGCCGTACTGGTAGACGTAGGTAAAGGCCAGGTCGAAGTCCCATTCGCTGTTGCGCTGGTTCCAGCCGGCCACGTCGGTGGCGACCATCTCGACCTTGATGCCGGCCTGCGTGAGGTTCTGGCGCACGATCTCGGCCTGGCGCTGCCAGGACTCGCCGTAGGGCAGCGGCAGCAGGCGGAGCGTCTCGCCCTTGTAGCCCGATTCGGATACCAGCTTCTTGGCCTTGCCGACGTCGCGCGGGTACTTGGTCACGTCGTCGCTGGCGTAGGCGATGTGGCTGTTGAAGGGGCCCGTGGCCGGCTTTGCGTAGCCGTACCAGGCGACTTTGGCCATGGCCTCGCGGTCGATGGCGGTCCACACGGCCTGGCGGAACTTCACGTTGTTCATGGGGGCCGTGCGGTTGTTCATCCACAGCCAGCTGTGCGGCGCGAAGAACTCCCAGCCCTTGGTGGTCACCGCCGCGCCCGGCAGCTTGGCCAGGCGGGCCACGTCGAAGTACTCCACGGTGCCGCCCGGTGCGATGTCGACCTTGCCCGACTCGAACGCGGCGGCGCGCGCGGCGGCGTCGGGGATCACGTGGAAATACACGCTCTCCACGCCGACGACGCCCGGCTGGTGGTAGTTCTCGTTGGCCACCAGGTTGATGTAGGAGCCCTTGACCCATTCCTTGAACTTGAGCGGGCCCGTGCCGATCGGCGTGGCGTTGGCGGGGTTGGTCGCGAAGTCGGTGCCTTCGTAGATGTGCTTGGGCACCATGGGCATGGTGCCGTTCTCGAAGATGCCCATGAAGGGGCCGAACGGCTGCTTGAGCTTGAACTCCACGGTGAGCGGGTCGAGCGCCTTGATCGATTCCACCTGCGCCAGGCTGGCGCGGAAGCGCGCGTGCGTCTTGCGCAGGAACACGTCGCAGGAGAACACCACGTCGTCGGCCGTGAAGGGCTTGCCGTCGTGCCACTTGACGTTGGGCTTGAGCTTGAAGACGTAGGTCTTGCTGTCCGCGCTCACTGTCCAGGAGGTGGCGAGCTGGGGCTGCGGCTCGAGCTTTTCGTTGTAGCGCAGCAGGCCTTCGTAGATGTTGCCGGCGATCAGCTGGGTGGGGCCGTTCTGCACGATGCCCATCATGAGTCCGGGCGGTTCGGGCTGGACCAGCACGTTGACGACACCCTTCCTGGCTTGCGCCAGGCTGTGCAGGGGCACCCCGGCAATGGACAGGCCGAGGGCGGCGGAGCCGGCTTGGATGAGGTTGCGGCGTTTCATCGGGGCGGACCTTTCAGAGTGGGGAGGGCGGTGAAGAACGGGTGAATCTCAGTCGCGGAAGGAAGCCGCGGTGGGCGGCGCAAGCCGCTGCAGCAGCGCGCGCCATTCGCGGGCATAGGGGTCGTCGGGTATGGAGGCGAGGCGGTTCGTGTCGCCGCTCTCGTACTGGCGCGCGGTCAGCTCGCAAACCTCCTCGGGCACCGGGTGCACCGGCTGGCCGGTGCCCTGGATGGCGACCTGCACGCGGCAGGCGCGTTCCAGGTTGTGCATGAGGATGAAGGCCTCGGCCACGCTGCGGCCCAGCGTGATCAGCCCGTGGTTTCGCAGGATCAGCGCACGGGAGGTCGGCCCGAGGTCGGCGACCAGGCGCTCGCGCTCCTCGTGGTTGAGCGCGATCCCCTCGAACTCGTGATACGTCACGCGGTTGTGGAACTGCAGCGCCCACTGGTTGCAGGGCTGCAGCCCGCCGGCCAGCGAGGACACCGCCACGCCGGCGACGGTGTGGGTGTGCAGCACGCAGGCGGCGTCATGGCGGGCGGCGTGCACGGCGCTGTGGATCGTGAAGCCGGCCGGGTTCACGTCGTGGTCGGAGGGCTCGACGACGTTGCCTTCCAGGTCGATCTTCACGAGCGAGGACGCCGTGATGTCTCGAAACAGCATCCCGAAGGGGTTGATCAGGAACTGGTCCGTGGTGCCGGGCACGCGGGCGGAGATGTGGGTGTAGATGCTGTCGTCCATGCCGTACAGGGCGACGAGCCGGTAGGCGGCGGCCAGGTCCTGCCGGATCTGGCGCTCCGCGGGCGTCATGGGTGGGCGGGCGTTGCCGCGTACGTCCGGGAGGCTGCGTTCTGCTGTTTCCATTTTGGATCTCCGAAGATCGACAGTCAGCTGTCGACAGTATTCATCTTGCATGTTGCGTGCCAGCCCAGATATCGGCGAAAACCCGGGAAATGGCTGCAGATGGCGCTATTGCCGACCGCGCGTGCACCGCGAGCGGGCGCGGATATCGATTTCCGTGCGAGCCGTGCAGCACGGCGCAGATGTCTGCACGCCTGGCGGCGGGCCAAATATCTTGTCCGCCGGGAGGCTCAGGTCTGCGGCGCTGCTTTATAATCGCTAAAAAGCACGATCGTTCTTTTTTCTGGTGCCAGCGCCGGCGGGAAGAATGGAGAGGCGGCAAAGGTCGCGCCCTAGAATGACCGGTTTGCCCTCGAAGCCCCCTTTTTGCAATCCAATGGAGTCAAGTCAATGAAGGTTCTGGTACCTGTCAAACGGGTCGTCGATTACAACGTGAAGGTGCGCGTGAAGAGCGACGGCACCGGGGTGGACATTGCCAACGTCAAGATGAGCATGAACCCCTTCGACGAGATCGCTGTCGAAGAGGCCGTGCGCCTGAAGGAAAAGGGCGTGGTCACCGAAGTCATCGCCGTCTCGTGCGGTGACGCCAAGTGCCAGGAAACCCTGCGCACCGCGATGGCCATCGGCGCCGACCGCGGCATCCTGGTCGAGACCACCGAAGAGCTGCAGCCCCTGGCCGTGGCCAAGCTGCTCAAGGCGCTGGTCGACAAGGAACAACCCCAGCTGATCATCCTGGGCAAGCAGGCCATCGACGACGACGCCAACCAGACCGGCCAGATGCTGGCTGCGCTGGCCGACCTGCCGCAAGCCACCTTCGCCTCCAAGGTCGAAGTCGCAGGCGACAAGGCCACGGTTTCCCGCGAAGTCGACGGCGGCATGGAAACGCTGACGCTCACGCTGCCGGCGGTCATCACCACCGACCTGCGCCTGAACGAGCCGCGCTACGTGACGCTGCCGAACATCATGAAGGCCAAGAAGAAGCAGCTGGACACCTTCAAGCCCGAAGACCTGGGTGTGGACGTCAAGCCGCGCCTGAAGACCCTGAAGGTCAGCGAGCCGCCCAAGCGCGGTGCCGGCATCAAGGTGCCTGACGTTGCAACGCTGGTGGACAAACTGAAGAACGAAGCGAAAGTCATTTGACTCGCCCCCAGGCTTCGCGCACTTCGTGTCGCTACGCCACCCCCCTACCGGGGGCAACACCAGCGGCCCGGCAAAGCCGGTTCCGCGGTGTTCCCCGAA
Source organism: Variovorax durovernensis (assembly GCF_977011995.1). Lineage (NCBI taxonomy): Bacteria > Pseudomonadati > Pseudomonadota > Betaproteobacteria > Burkholderiales > Comamonadaceae > Variovorax > Variovorax durovernensis. The sequence goes on from NZ_CDRNCW010000001.1 coordinate 2,606,407, forward strand.
AAGTCTCGTTGAATCGCGTGCCGCAAATTGCCGCACAGGAGAAATGAAATGACCGCACTTGTTATTGCCGAACACGACCACGCCAGCATCAAGCCGGCTACCTTGAACACCGTGACCGCTGCCCTGGCTTGCGGCGGTGAAGTGCACGTGCTCGTGGCCGGCGCCAATGCAGCCGAAGCCGCCAAGGCAGCCGCCCAGATCGCAGGCGTGACCAAGGTCATCGCCGCAGACAGCCCCAGCCTGGCAGAGAACCTCGCCGAGAACGTCGCAGCGCAAGTGCTGGCGATCGCAGCGAACTACAGCCACATCCTGTTCCCATCGACCGCCAACGGCAAGAACGTGGCACCGCGCGTGGCCGCCAAGCTGGACGTGGCACAGATCTCTGACATCACCAAGGTCGACAGCCCCGACACCTTCGAGCGCCCGATCTACGCCGGCAACGCGATTGCCACGGTGCAGAGCAGCGACGCCACCAAGGTGATCACGGTTCGCACGACCGGCTTCGACGCGGCAGCCGCCACCGGTGGCAGCGCAACCGTCGAAACCGCTGAGGGCGTGGCAGACAGCGGCAAGAGCAGCTTCGTGAGCCGCGAAGTGACCAAGAGCGACCGCCCCGAGCTGACGGCCGCCAAGATCATCGTCTCGGGCGGCCGTGCCCTGGGCAGCGCAGAGAAGTTCACCGAAGTGATGACGCCGCTGGCGGACAAGCTGAACGCAGGCCTGGGTGCCAGCCGTGCAGCAGTCGACGCAGGCTACGCGCCGAACGACTGGCAAGTGGGCCAGACGGGCAAGATCGTCGCGCCGCAGCTGTACATCGCAGCGGGCATCTCGGGCGCCATCCAGCATCTGGCCGGCATGAAGGACTCGAAAGTCATCGTCGCGATCAACAAGGACGAAGAGGCACCGATCTTCTCGGTGGCCGACTACGGCCTCGTGGCCGACCTGTTCGTGGCCGTGCCCGAACTGGTGAAGGCGCTCTGATCGCATCGCTGCACTGAGCCGGAGGGCATCGTTCGCGATGCCCTTTTCGTATCCGCTGTATCTGGAGACAAGACATGAGCTACACCGCCCCCATCAAGGACATGCTGTTCGACATCGAGCACCTGGCCAACATCGGCGAGATCGCCAAGCTGCCCGGCTTCGAGGACGCCGGCCTCGAAACCGCGCAGGCCGTACTCGAGGAATGCGCCCGTTTCAACCAGGACGTGGTTGCGCCGCTGAACATCGCGGGCGACCGCAACCCCTCGTCGTTCAAGGATGGCGTCGTCACCACCACGCCGGGCTTCAAGGAAGCCTTTGCGCAGTACGTGTCGGGCGGCTGGCAGGGCCTGCAGCATCCGTCGGACTTTGGCGGCCAGGGCCTGCCCAAGACCATCGGCGCGGCCTGCGGCGAAATGCTGAACTCGGCCAACATGAGCTTCGCGCTGTGTCCGCTGCTGAGCGACGGTGCCATCGAGGCGCTGCTCACGGCCGGCTCCGACGAACTGAAGGCGGTGTATCTCGAAAAGCTCGTGAGCGGCCAGTGGACCGGCACGATGAACCTCACCGAGCCGCAGGCAGGCAGCGACCTGGCCATGGTGCGCAGCCGCGCAGAGCCGCAGCCCGACGGCACCTACAAGGTGTTCGGCACCAAGATCTTCATCACCTACGGTGAGCACGACATGGCCGAGAACATCGTGCACCTGGTGCTCGCCCGCGTGACCGGCGCGCCCGAAGGCGTGAAGGGCATCAGCCTGTTCGTCGTGCCCAAGTTCCTCGTGAACAAGGACGGCTCGCTTGGCGAGCGCAACGACGTGCACTGCGTGAGCATCGAGCACAAGATGGGCATCAAGGCATCGCCCACCGCCGTGCTGCAGTACGGCGACCATGGCGGCGCCGTGGGCTACATCGTCGGCCAGGAGAACCGCGGCCTCGAGTACATGTTCATCATGATGAACTCGGCGCGCTACGCCGTGGGCATGCAGGGCATCGCGATTGCCGAGCGCGCCTACCAGCACGCCGTGGCCTATGCCAAGGACCGCGTGCAGAGCCGCCCGGTCGATGGCTCGATCAACGCCAGCGCACCGATCATTCACCACCCTGACGTCAAGCGCATGCTGATGACGATGCGCGCCTACACCGAAGGCTGCCGCGCAATGGCCAGCGTGGCCGCCGCCGCCTACGACGCCGCGCACCACCATCCCGATGCCGACGCGCGCAAGCAGAACCAAGCGTTCTACGAATTCATGGTGCCGCTCGTCAAGGGCTACAGCACCGAGATGAGCCTGGAAGTGACTTCGCTCGGCGTGCAGGTGCACGGCGGCATGGGCTTCATCGAGGAAACCGGCGCCGCGCAGTACTACCGCGACGCGAAGATCCTCACGATCTACGAAGGCACCACCGCCATCCAGGCCAACGACCTCGTGGGCCGCAAGACCGCGCGCGACGGCGGCCAGACCGCGAAGGCGATTGCCGCGCAGATCGAGAAGACCGAAGCCGAGCTGGCAAAGAGCGACAACCCCGCCGCGGTTGCCGTGCTCAAGCGCCTGAAGGCCGCGCGCCTGGCTTTCGTCGACGTGGTCGACTTCGTGGCCGGACAGACCAAGGCATCGCCCAACGCGGTGTTTGCCGGCAGCGTGCCCTACCTGATGCTCGCGGGCAACCTGGTGGCCGGCTGGCAGCTCGCGCGCTCGCTGATCATTGCGCAGGACCTGGCCTCGCGCAGCTTCGACACCGACTTCATGCTGGCCAAGGTAGCCACCGCGCGCTTCTACGCCGAGCACATCCTGAACAAGGTGCCGGGCATTCGCGACAGCATCGTCGACGGCGCCGAGAGCGTCACGGCCCTGGCGCTCGACGCGTTCTGACGCGCGGCCGCTGTCGCCCATCTGACGGGCTGCAGCGGCCCCTCTCTCTTATAAAACCGAACCCATTTCCGGAGACGACATGTCCAAGCTGCCCCCCGTACTCGCGAACCTGCCGCTGCCGATCATCGGCTCGCCGCTGTTCATCATCAGCAACCCCAAGCTCGTGATTGCGCAATGCAAGGCGGGCGTGGTCGGCTCGATGCCCGCGCTCAACGCGCGTCCCGCGGCGCAGCTCGAAGAGTGGCTGATCGAGATCACCGAAGAGCTGGCGGCCTACAACAAGGCCAACCCCGACAAGCCGGCCGCTCCCTTTGCCATCAACCAGATCGTGCACAAGAGCAACGACCGGCTCGAGCACGACATGGAGATGGTCGTGAAGTACAAGGTGCCGATCGTCATCACCTCGCTGGGCGCGCGCACCGACGTGAACGACGCGGTGCACAGCTATGGCGGCGTGACGCTGCACGACATCATCAACAACAAGTTCGCGCAAAAGGCGGTGGAGAAGGGCGCCGACGGCATCATCGCCGTGGCGGCCGGTGCGGGCGGCCACGCGGGCGTAAAAAGCCCGTTCGCGCTGGTGCAAGAGATTCGCCAGTGGTTCGACGGCCCGATCGCGCTGTCGGGTTCCATCGCCACCGGCGGCGCGGTGCTCGCGGCGCAGGCCATGGGTGCCGACTTCGCCTACATCGGCACCGCCTTCATCGCGACCGAGGAAGCCCGCGCCAGCGAGGAGTACAAACAGGCCATCGTCGACGGCAACTCGGACGACATCGTCTATTCGAACCTGTTCACCGGCGTGCACGGCAACTACCTCGCGCCGAGCATCGTCAAGGCCGGCATGGACCCGGCCAACCTGCCGGAAGGCGACCTCAAGACCATGAACTTCGCGACCGGCGACAGCAGCAAGGCCAAGGCCTGGAAAGACATCTGGGGCTCGGGCCAGGGCATCGGCGCCGTGACCGAAGTGGCCAGCGCCGCGGCCTTCATCGAGAAGCTCAAGCGCGAGTACCAGGAAGCAAGGCAGCGGTTGGCGCTTTGACCGCCGTCGCGAACGGCGTGGCGCCCGTCGCCCGGGCGCCGTCGCCATCGGCGGGACGCATGCCGCTGCTCGATGCGGCAAAGGGCATTGCGTGCGCCGTGATCGTCGGGCATCACCTGTCGCGCTACGGCCCCATGCCGGCCGGCGCGTATGCGCTCGCGCCCGATTTCTTCGCCTGGCTGTCCAACGAGGGGCGGCTTGCGGTGCAGGTTTTCCTGGTGATCGCAGGCTTCCTGGCGGCGGCAAGCCTGGCGCCCGACGGCATGCTGCGCGTCGACCGGCCGGTCGCGCGCATCCTGCAGCGCTACGGGCGGCTGGTGATGCCGTACCTGGCCGCGCTCACCGTGTGCGTGCTGGTTGCAGCAGTCGTGCGGCCGTGGCTCGATGAGGAAGTGGTGCCCGCGGCACCCACCTTCGGGCAACTGGTCGCGCATGGGTTGCTGCTGCAGGACCTGCTGGGTTATGAGTCGCTGTCTACCGGCGTCTGGTATGTGGCCATCGACTTCCAGCTGTTCGCGCTCGCGCTCGCGCTGGTCGGGCTGCCCACGCTGCTGCAGCGCCCCACCGGCGCGGCGCCCGCCAGCCTGTCGGCGCGCTGGTTGCCGGTGGCGCTGGTGCTGGGGCTGGCGGTGGCATCGCTCGCACTGTTCAACCGCAACGCGGGGCTGGACGACACCGCTTTCTATTTCTTCGGCACCTACGGCCTGGGCATGCTGGTGTTCTGGATCGGCCGCGCCACGCGCTTCAGCACCTGGCAGGGTGCGGTCGCGATGCTGGCGCTGGTGGGGGCGGGCGCGCTCGCCATCGACTGGCGCAGCCGCATCGCCACCGCGCTGGTGACGGCGCTGCTGATTGCCATCGCGCAGCGCCGGCACTGGCTGTCGCCGGCGCACTGGCCGGCGCTGGCAGTGCCGTTGCAGCGGCTGGGGCGCATGTCGTATTCGCTGTTCCTGATCCACTTTCCGGTGCTGCTCGCCATGAACGCGGCGGTGGCGAATGCCGGGCCGCACGGCGCGTGGTTCGATGCGGCCGGCCTGGTCGCGACCTTCGGCCTGTCGATCGCAGCGGCGGCGCTCCTGTACCGCTGGGTCGAGGCGCGTCCGGCCTCGTGGCGCGGCGTGTTCATGCTTTTTGCCGCGTTGCTGGTCAGCGGAATAGCTGTTTCTCATTAGCCGGGGGGCGCCCCGCGCGGGCGCCCGGGCTGAATCTTCCCGAACGTGTTGCGTTCGAGCGCCGGACCGTGCAGTCTGCGGGCTCGTCAGTCGCTCCCGTCTCCGGTATGATTGTGGAAATTTCAGTAAATACTGAAAATCCAAGAAAACAAGGAATGGCCCAGCACTCGCACCCCCGATCGCCGTTGAAGGCTTTCGCGTCGCCCGACGTCGGCGGGGTGGTGCAAGGCGCTTCCGCGCTGCTGTGGCTGCCGCAGGCGGCACTGCTGGCGATGGCGGTGCAGGGGCTGGCGTCGGGGCAGGGCCTTCGCGCGGTGTGGCTGCCGGCCGGCGCGATTCTGCTGCTGGGTTTGCTGCGCGCCGCCTGCGAGGCTTGGGGCGCACGCCGGACTTTCGGCCGCGCACGGGCCCGGCTCACCGCACTGCGCGCACGGACGGCCGAGGCATTGGCCGGCGGATCGCCGCTGGACCGGGGCCGCGCGCCTTCGGGCCAGGCCGCCAGCGTGCTGGCCGAGCAGGCGGAGGCGCTGGTGCCGTACCTCGTGCGCTACCAGCCGGCGCGCTGGCGCGCCACGGTCGTGCCGGTCTTCATTCTTTGCGCGGTGGCTTGCTTCTCGTGGGTGGCAGCGCTGGTGCTGCTGGTCGCGGCGCCGTTGATCCCGATCTTCATGGCCATCGTCGGCTGGCGCGCCAAGGCCGCGAGCGAGGCGCAGATGGTCGAGATGGGCAGCATGAACGCCTTCCTGCTCGATCGCCTGCGCGGCCTGGCGACGCTGCGCGCGCTCGATGCCGTCGACGCCACGGCGCACCGGCTGGGCGATGCCGCGCAGTCGCTGCGCGTGCGGACGATGTCGGTGTTGCGCATCGCATTTCTCTCGTCGGCCGTGCTCGAGCTTTTCTCGGCGCTGGGCGTGGCGATGGTGGCGGCGTATGTCGGTTTCCACCTGCTGGGCTCGTTCGGCTTCGGCACGTGGGGGCGAACGCTGAGCCTGGGCGAGGGGCTGTTCGTCCTGCTGCTGGCGCCGGCTTTCTTCGAGCCGCTGCGCGAACTGTCGGCCGTGTGGCACGACCGGGCGGCCGGTGAGGCGGCACTGCAGGCGCTCGACGGGCTGCAGCAAAAGACGCTGCCGCTGCCCGGCGCGAGCGCGGCGCTCAAGCGTGCGGCCGCTGGTGCTGCCGCGAACGCCCCCGCCGTCGCCATCCACGGCCTGCATTTCTCCTGGCCGGGTGAAACGAATCCGGTCTTCGACGGCCTGGAGCTTCGCGTCGCAGCCGGTGAACACATCGCGCTGGCCGGGCCCAGCGGCTCGGGCAAGACGGCGTTGCTGTCGCTGCTTGCGGGCCTCGTGCCGGCGACGCACGGCGAGATTTCAATCGGCGGCGTCGCGCTCACCGATCGCACGATTGCCGCGCTGCGCCAACGCGTGGCGTGGATGGGACAGGCGCCGCACGTCTTCGCCGGATCGGTCGAGGCCAACGTGGCCCTGGGCCGCGCGGATGTCGGCACGCCCCGCGTGGCCGAGGCCATGCGCTTCGCCTCGCTCGACGCCGTGGCGCAGGCGCATCCCGGCACGGCGCTGGGCGAGGGCGGGCGCGGCCTCTCCGGGGGCGAAGCCGTGCGGCTCGCGCTGGCCCGCATCGCGGTGCATCCGCACGCCGACCTGCTGCTGGTCGACGAGCCGACCGCGCACCTCGATTCCGAGACCGCCGCCCGCGTGGCCGACGCCCTTGTCGAACTGGCACGCGGCAAGACGCTGATCGTCGCCACGCATGACCCCGTGCTCGCGGCGCGCATGGACCGCGTGGTGAGCCTCGGCGCCGAAGCCATGGAGAAGGCTGCATGAGCGCCCGCAGAACCAAAACTGCGCAGTGGCGCGAACTGCGGCTCGTGCTGCGCCCCTTCTTCGCAGAACAGCCCCGCGCGCTGGTGCTGGGCGGCCTGCTTGCCGCCGTCACCGTGCTTGCGGGCATGGCGCTGCTCGGCCTCTCCGGCTGGTTCATCACTGCGACCGCGCTGGCCGGTTTGCATGCGGCCACCGCCTTCACCTTCGACGTGTTCATGCCCTCGGCCGGCATCCGGCTGCTGGCACTGGGCCGCACAGCTTCGCGCTATGGCGAACGGCTCGTCACGCACGACGCGACCTTCGGCGTGCTCGCGGCGCTGCGCGTGCGCCTGTTCCGCGGCTGGGCCAGGCCCGAGGCGGCGCGTGCGCTGCTGATGCGTCCGGCACGGCTGCTGTTCCGCCTCACGTCGGACATCGATGCGCTCGAATCGCTTTACCTGCGCCTGCTGGTGCCCGCTGCCGCCGCGCTGGGTGCGGCATTGCTGGCGGGCGTGGTGCTCGGCTTCATGCATGCGGCGATGGGCGCGGCGCTGGCGCTGTGGCTCGTGGCCACCGGCTGGGGCATTGCCTTCCTGGTGGCGCGGCGCGCTCGTCGGCCGGCCGTGCGGCGCGCGCATGCCATCGAAGCCTTGCGCGCCCGTGCCGTCGACCTTGTCGCGGGCCAGACCGACCTGGTGATGGCAGGCCGCATCGACGCGCAGCGCGAGGCGCTGATGCGCGCCGACGCACGACTCGCCAAGGCCGACCTCGCGTTGAACCGGCTCGAGGCGGCTTCCGGCTTCGCCTACGGCAGCGCGGGCACGCTGACCCTCGTGGGCGTGCTGCTCATCGTTGGAACGCTCGTCAGCGAGGGCCTGATCGGCGCACCGGCGGCTGCGTTGGCATTGCTGGTGGCGCTCACGGCAACCGAGCCTTTCGCGGCGCTGCGCCGTGGCGCGCTCGATGCCGGACGCACCTGGCTTGCGGTGCGGCGCCTCGCACCGCGCATGGCTTCTTCGGCAGACGATGCGGCCACGAAAAAGCCCGAAGGCGGGGAGCTTTTCGCGCTGCAGCTGAAGAACGTCAGCGTCGCGCACCCCGGCAGCCGAACAGAGGTCTTGAGCGATGTGTCGCTGACCTTGCGCGCCGGCGAGCGCGTCGCGGTTGTCGGCGCGAGCGGCGCTGGCAAGTCCACCTTGCTGGCTGCCGTCGCCGCCGAACTCACGCCGCAAGCCGGCCATGTTGGTTCACAGCCCGCCTGCCTGCTGACCCAGCGCACCGAACTTTTCCAGGACAGCCTGCGAGACAACCTCCGCCTGGCCGATCCCACCGCAAGCGACGAGCGTCTCTGGGCCGTGCTGCAAGCCGCAGGCCTCGATGCCGATGTGCGTGCCCTCTCGACCGGCCTCGACACCCGCCTCGGCGAAGGCGGCCTGGGCCTTTCCGGCGGCCAGTCGCGCCGGCTCGCGTTGGCCCGCCTGCTGCTGCGCCCCGTGCCGCTGTGGCTGCTCGACGAACCGACCGAGGCGCTCGACGCCGCCGTCGCGCACGACGTGCTGCAGCGCCTTGCGCAACACGCCGGAGCGCGCACCCTGCTGATCGCCACGCACCTGCGCCGCGAAGCCGCGCTGGCCGACCGGCTCGTGTGCATGCGGCACGGCCGCATCGTTGCCGACCTGCGCCGCGGAAGCGATGCCTTCGACGCCGCGCTGCGCGGCCTGCGCCCGGATTGAGCCGAAAGAAAAACAGAAAACAGGGAACACAAAGGAAGAACCCCCATGGACCTCGACATCGTTGCGCTATCGCGCCTGCAGTTTGCCGTCACGGCGCTGTACCACTTCCTGTTCGTGCCGTTGACGCTCGGGCTTTCGATCATCATCGCCATCATGGAGACGGTCTACGTGATGACCGGCCGCGTGATCTGGCGCGACATGACGAAATTCTGGGGCGTGCTGTTCGGCATCAACTTCGCGATGGGCGTGGCCACCGGCATCGTGATGGAGTTCCAGTTCGGCATGAACTGGAGCTACTACAGCCATTACGTGGGTGACATCTTCGGAGCGCCGCTGGCCATCGAAGGGCTCATGGCCTTCTTCATGGAGGCGACCTTCGTCGGGCTGTTCTTCTTCGGCTGGGACAAGCTCTCGAAGGTGGGCCACCTGATCGCCACCTGGGCCGTGGCCATCGGCTCCAACTTCTCGGCGCTGTGGATTCTCATTGCCAACGGCTGGATGCAGAACCCGGTGGGCGCGGCCTTCAACCCGCAGACCATGCGCATGGAAGTGACCGACTTCGCCGCCGTGCTGACCAACCCTGTGGCGCAGGCCAAGTTCGTGCACACCGTGTCGGCGGGGTATGTGTGCGCCGCCGTGTTCGTGCTGGGCGTGTCGGCGTGGTACGTACTCAAGGGCCGTCACCTCGAACTGGCCAAGCGCTCGATGACGGTCGCGGCCTCGTTCGGCCTGGCCGCCGCGCTGTCGGTGGCGGTGCTCGGCGACGAGAGCGGCTATCTCTCGGGCGAACACCAGAAGATGAAGCTCGCCGCCATCGAGGCCATGTGGGAAACGCAACCCGCGCCCGCTGCCTTCACCGTCATCGGCTTTCCCGACCAGGAGGCGCGCGAGACGCACTACGCCATCCACATTCCTGGGGTGATGGGGTTGATCGGCACACGCTCGCTCGACACGGTGATGCCCGGCATCGACGAACTCGTGAAGCGCGCCGAGGCCCGCATCCGCGAAGGCCTCAAGGCCTACGACGCGCTGCAGAAGATCCGCGAAGCGGGCGGCACCGGTAAGGTGACGCAGGGCGTGCGCGGGGACTTCGAGGACAACGGCATCAACATGGGCTATGCGCTGCTGCTCAAGCGCTATGTGGACGACCCGCGCCAGGCCACCGACGAGCAGATCGCCAAGGCCGCATGGGACACGGTGCCGCAGGTGGCGCCGCTGTTCTGGCTGTTCCGCGTGATGGTGGGCATCGGCATGCTGCTGATCCTGCTGACGGGCACCTTCTTCGTGCTCTCGGCGTGCCGCAAGCTCGACAGCCACCGCTGGCTGCTGAAGCTCGCCGTGTTCGCGATCCCGCTGCCGTGGATCGCCATCGAGTCGGGCTGGCTGGTGGCGGAGTTCGGCCGCCAGCCATGGGTGATCGAAGGCGTGCTGCCGACCGCGGTGGCCGTGTCGAACCTGGGCGTGAAGACGCTGCTGCTCACGCTCGCGGGCTTCATCGCGATCTACACCACGCTGCTCATCATCGAGATGAAGCTGATGCTCAAGGCCATCCGCAAGGGGCCTGAGGCCGAGCATGCGCCCGACGAGGGCGACACGCTCTCGCACATTCCGCCGGCCCACGCGGGCGCGGCCATTCCTTCGCCTTCCACCGGGAGCGCAGCATGACACTCCACACACTCCTCGACTACGACACCCTGCGCTTCATCTGGTGGCTGCTGATCGGCGTGCTGCTGGTGGGCTTTGCCGTGACCGACGGCTTCGACCTGGGCAGCGGCATGCTGCTGCCCTTTGCGGCGCGCAACGACATCGAGCGCCGCGTCGTCATCAACAGCGTGGGCCCGGTGTGGGAAGGCAATCAGGTGTGGCTGATCCTGGGCGGCGGCGCGGTCTTCGCGGCGTGGCCGCAGCTGTACGCCGTGTCGTTCTCGGGCTTCTACCTGGCGATGTTCGTGATTCTCACGGCGCTGATCCTGCGGCCGGTGGCCTTCAAGTTCCGCAGCAAGCGCGAGTCGCCGCAGTGGCGCGCGCGCTGGGACTGGGTGCTGTTCTTCAGCGGCTTCGTGCCCGCGCTGATCTGCGGCGTGGCCGTGGGCAACGTACTGCAGGGCGTACCGTTCCGCTTCAACGCCGACATGCACATCTTCTACGACGGCGGCTTCTTCGGCCTGCTGAACCCGTTCGCGATCCTGTGCGGGCTGGTGTCGGTGGCAATGCTGGTGATGCACGGCGCCTCATGGCTGCTGCTGAAGACGGCGGGGCCGGTGGCCGAGCGTGCACGCACCTACGGCATGGTTGCCGCCATGCTCACCATCGCGCTGTATGCGCTGGCCGGCGTGCTGCTGGCCACGAGCATCGGCGGCTACCGCATCAGCAGCGTGATCGATGCGGTGGGGCCGTCCAACCCCATGCTCAAGACGGTCGAGCTGCATGCCGGCGCATGGACCGCCAACTACGCGGCGCATCCGTGGACGCTGGCGGCTCCGGTGGCCGGCTTCGTCGGCGCGCTGGGGGCTTTGCTCGGCCTCGCGCTGCGCCGCCCGGTGCTCGCGTTGCTGACTGCGGCGCTCGGCATCGCCGGCATCATCCTGAGCGTGGGCGCGTCGATGTTCCCGTTCATCCTGCCGTCGTCGATCGACCCGCGCGCGAGCCTCACGGTGTGGGATTCGTCGTCGAGCCATCTCACGCTGTTCATCATGCTGGTGGTCACGGCCTTCTTCATTCCCATCATCGTGGCCTACACCAGCTGGGTCTATCACGTGCTCTGGGGCAAGGTCGACGAACAAGCCATCCGCGACGAGAGCGGACACGCCTACTGAACGAACGGAGGAAAAAGTATGTGGTACTTCGCCTGGATCCTCGGCCTGCCGCTGGCAGCCGCTTTCGCCGTACTCAACGCCATGTGGTACGAACTCATGGACGACGATGCCGTGCGCAAGGCCAAGCTCGAGACGCCTGAATCGTCGCAAGGACAGGAGCGGCTCTAGCCCTCGGTGCGGCAGGGCCGCCCGTCCTCGGCAGATCCCGCGGTCCCGGCAGCGTCAGTCGGCCGCGGGATTTTTCTTTTTCGACGCGCCGCCGGTGATCCGGTCCTTGAGCGTCAGCACCTTCGTCACTGTCGCGCCCATGCCCATGAGTTTCATGGCGGTCTCGGGCGCGAGCCGCTGAACATCGTCGAACCACTTCATCAGCCGGTCGATCAGGTCGTGCATCTCGCGCATGCGCTCCTGCGCGTGGCGCTCGGCATCGCTCGTGGGTGATTCGAGCAGGGCGTTGCGCAGCATCGAGAGCGTGGGCTCGATCTCGCGGCGGCGCCGCTCCTCGGCCAGCACGCGGAAGATTTCCCACACGTCCGAAGGCGCCTCGAAGTATTCGCGCCGGTCGCCTGCGTGGTGGCGCAGGTGCACCAGCCGCCATGCCTGCAATTCCTTCAGACCCATGCTGACGTTCGAGCGCGAGAACTCGAGCAGCTCGGCAATTTCGTCGGCATTGAGCGCGCGCTCCGACAGAAAGATCAGCGCGTAGATCTGCCCGACGGTGCGGTTGATGCCCCATTTGCTGCCCATTTCGCCGAAGTGGGCGACGAACTGGCGGTTGAGGGGCGGGAGGTCTGAAGAGGTGGCCATGGGCCGGATTGTCGCGCCGAGGCGTGCTGTATTTCCGGAAGTTTCCGAAAACTCGGGAAGCCCGAAAGGTTAACGAATAACCAATATTGGTTATATCCATGAAGCAGTTAGTTAACAAAAATAAACAATCACTGACCACTTGCACTTCGTTGGTGCATTCGCAACTCCTTTCAAAGGCTATAGAACAATGAACAAAGCTCATCGCAGCATCTGGAACTCCGCACTTGGCGCGTGGGTGGCCGTTTCGGAGAACACTCATGCCCGGGGCAAGAAGAGCCAACGTGCGGTGGCGCTGGCGGCGGGCGCGGCATCTCTGCTGATGCTGGCGGGGCCGTCGTTCGCAGGTGGTGATGGCGGTGGCGGGGGCTTCCTTGGCAACGGCATCTATGGCACGGGGCAAACGGCGGGCAGCAGCACGACCGGGGTGGGCGGCACCGGCGGGCGGGGCGATCAATCCGCCGCGGGCGCCGTCGGCGGCGCCCTCGGCGCCAACGGAGCGAATGGCACCGCGGCGGCGAGCGGCGCCACCCCGGACCGGCTCGACGGCAGCGGCGGCGGCGGCGGTGGTTCCAACCGGACCGGCTCCACTCCTGTCACCACCACGATCAAGGCCGGCAACGGTGGCAACGGCGGGACCGGCGGCTACAACCGCTCGAACCCGGGCGGTGCCGGCGGCGGCGGCGGTGGCGGCAGCGTGCTCGCCACCCAGTCGTTCGAGGTCAAGGCGACGGGGTCGCTCGTCGGCGGCAATGGTGGCAACGGCGGCGGTGTGGTCGCGAACACCTCGTCGCTGACCGGTGCCGGCGGCGGCGGCGGCGCGGGCGTGCTGGTCGTACCCACGAGCGGCGTGACGATCACCAACGCCGGCACTATCACGGGCGGAAACGGCGGCACGGGCCTGGCGACCCGGGGAACCTACCCGAGCACCAACGCGACGGTCTACGGCGGCGCAGGCGGCAATGGCGAAGGCGGCGCGCTGGGCGGCACGCAACCGGGCGCGTATGCGCAGGGCGGGGCGGGCATCGTCGGCAGCAATCTCACCATCGTCAACAGCGGCACCATCTCAGGCGGCCTGGCGGGCGACGGGGTGACGCGTGCCAATTCGATCCAGATGGGCGGCAGCAACAATTCGCTCACCCTCAAGGCCGGCTCGGTGCTCAACGGCGGCGTGGTCGCGCAGGGCACCGGCAACAAGCTGTTCCTGGAAGGCACGAACACCGAGAGCGACGCGTTCCAGGGCTTCTCGAGCATCAATGCCGCCAGCGGCAGCAAGTGGACGCTGACGGGCAAGTTCCAGCCCACGGGCAACCTCGCGGTCAATGTCGACGGCACCGGCGCGACGCCCGCGCAACTGGCGCTGAACGGCGTCATCTCCGGCACCGGCAGCCTCACGGCCGACGGCGGCGGCACGCTGGCGCTGGGCGCCACCAACACCTACGCCGGCGGCACCACCATCAGGAACGGCACCACGGTGCAGATCGGCACGGCCGGCGCACTGGGCTCCGGCACGGTCACGCTCGACGGCGGCAAGCTCGCCGCCACGTCGAGCCTCACTCTGGCCAACAGCCTGGCATTTGCCGCCGGCCAGCGCAGCACCGTTGCCGCCGCCACCGGCAAGACGCTCGACATCGACGGCAGCCTGGCCCTGAATGGCAGTGCAACCGCCGTCTTCGGCAGCACGACCGAAAACGGCACCGTCCGCCTGGACAGCGGCACCACCATCGTCTCCGGCAGTGCCGCGGTCGTCGTGGCCGGGGGCACGCTGCAGGTGGCGGACACCTCCCGCGCCGCGGCGATCTTCCCCAACGTTGCTTCCACCACGGTGAACACCGGGGCCACGCTCGACCTGAACGGCTACAGCGTCACCATCGGCAACCTGCAGGGCGCCGGAACGCTGAAGACCAGGACCGGCAACTTCCCCGCGCAGACCACCACGGTGCAGTCCGGCAACTTCGCGGGCTCTATCACCGGCACCGGCCAGCTCGTGAAGACGACGGCAGGCACCCTGGTGCTGACCGGCGCCAACAGCTACAGCGGCAACACCACCATCAGCGGCGGCACGCTGCAACTGGGCGACGGCGGCACCACCGGCAGCATCGACAACGGCAACATCACCAACAACGCGTCGCTCGTGTTCAACCGCTCCAATGCGATGAACTTCACGCGCGCCATCAGCGGCAGCGGCAGCGTGACCCAGAGCGGCACGGGCACGCTCACGCTCTCTGGCGCCAACACGTATGCCGGCGGCACCAGGGTCAACAGCGGCACGCTGCAGGTTGCGGCGGCCAGCGCACTCGGCAGCGGCGGCCTGACGATGGCCGGCGGCAAGCTGGCCGCGACGTCGACCATGACCTTTTCCAACGGCGTGAGCTTCGCGGCCGGAATGGCCAGCACCATCGCCGCGGCCACCAACCGCACGCTGACGCTGGGCGGCGCGCTCAACCTGGGGGCGAACGCCACCGCCACGTTCGGCAGCGCCACCGAAACGGGTGTCGTCAGCCTTGCCGGCAACAGCGCCACGGTGGACACCACCGCCGCCGTGGTCGTTGCCGGCGGCACATTGCGCGTGGGCAACGGGCCACTGGTGAGCGCAGTCCTCGGCAACATCGCCTCGACCACCGTGAACAGCGGCGCGACGCTCGACCTGAACAGCCAGAACGTCTCCATCCGCAACATCCAGGGCGCCGGCACGCTGCAGACCGGCTCCAAGAGCTCGCAGGCCACGCTCGCGGGCGGCCTGTTCGGCGGCGTCATCGCGGGCGCGGGCAAGCTGGTGAAGAGCGGCACCGACACCCTGACGCTGACCGGCACCAACACCTACAGCGGCGGCACCACCATCAGCGCGGGCACGCTGCAGATCGGCAACGGCGGCACCACCGGCAGCATCAGCGGCAACATCGTCGACAACGGCGTGCTGCAGTTCAACCGCTCCGACGACATTGCCTATGCCGGCGGCATCTCCGGCACGGGCAGCCTGACGAAGTCGGGCGCCGGCACGCTCACGCTCACCGGCACCAACGGCTACACGGGCGGCACCACCATCGAGGCGGGAACCCTGCAGGTCGGCAACGGCGGCACCACGGGCAGCATCGCCGGCAGCATCACCAACAACGCCGCACTGGTGTTCGACCGCTCCGACAGCCTCACCGTGGCCGGCGACATCGGCGGCACCGGCGGCCTGACGAGCAACGGCACGGGCACGCTGATCCTCGCGGGCACCAATAGCTACAGCGGCGGCACCGTCATCGGAAAGAGCTCCACGCTGCAGGTGGGCAACGGCGGCGAAAGCGGCACGCTCACGGGTGCGGTCACCGCCAACGGCAACCTGGTCTTCGACCGCTCCGACGACTCGAGCTTCACCGGCACCGTCAGCGGCGCGGGCAGCCTGACGAAGAACGGCGCGGGCGAGCTCGAGATCACGGGCGCCAACACCTACGCCGGCACCACCTGGGTGAACGGCGGCACGCTGCGGGTGAACAACACCAGCGGCAGCGCCACCGGCAGCGGCAACGTGCAGGTCGGCTCCGGCGCCACGCTGGCCGGCGGCGGCACCATCAGCGGCGCGGTCAACGTGGCCAGCGGCGGTTCGCTCGCCCCGGGCAACAGCCTCGGCACCCTGACCACCGGCGACCTGAGCATGGACAAGGGCTCGTTCCTCAACTACCAGCTCGGCGCCGTCGGCGAAGACCCGCTCAATGACCTGATCCAGGTCAACGGCAACCTGGTGCTCGGCGGCACGCTGAACGTCACGGAAACGGCCGGTGGCAGTTTCGGGCCCGGCCTGTACCGCCTCGTCAAGTACACCGGCTCGCTGACCGACAACGGCCTGAACATCGGCAACACGCCGGCCGTCGCCGGTGACCTGTACGTGCAGACCAGCGTGGCCAAGGAAGTCAACCTGATCAACAGCACCGGCGTGCAGCTCGGCTTCTGGGACGGCGGCGACACGGTCAACAACGGCAACGTGGGCGGCGGCTCGGGTACCTGGCGCATCGGCAGCCCCGGCAGCCCCAACGACAGCTGGACCAACAGCGAAGGCGGCTACAACGCCACCTGGAAGCCCAACCAGTTCGCCATGTTCGGCGGCACCGCCGGCACCGTCACCGTGGACAGCAGCGGCGGCGCCATCAGCATCGGCGGCGCGCAATTCTTCTCAGACGGCTACGTGGTGCAGGGCGATGCGCTGACGCTGGGCAACGCGCACACCGTCATCAAGGTGGGCGACGGCACGCGCTCGGGCGCTTCCATGACGGCGACCATCGCCTCGCAGCTCACCGGCGCGGGCGGCCTGACAAAGGACGACTACGGCACGCTGGTGCTGACCGGCGCCAACAACTACACCGGCGGCACCGTCGTGTCTGCCGGCGTGCTGCAGGGCAACACCACCAGCCTGCAGGGCGACATCGTCAACAACGCCAACGTCACCTTCGACCAGTCGACCGGCGGCACTTTCGGCGGCACGATGAGCGGTTCGGGCAGCCTGCGCAAGATCGGCATGGGCGACCTGGCGCTGTCCTCCGCCAACACTTACTCCGGCGGCACCAGCATCGACGGCGGCAGCGTGAGCGCGAACGTCAGCGGCGCGCTGGGCACCGGCCCGGTGAACGTCAATGCCAGCGGCTACCTGGCCTTCAACGGCAATGCCGGCGCGGGCGACCTGCGCTTCACCACCGCTGCCGCCAGCCCCGGCATCAACGGCGGCGGCATCGATTTCAGGGACAGCAGTTCGGCAGAGCGCGCGAGCTTCCTGAACTACAAGGGCGGCAGCGTCACCTTCACCGGCAACTCGACGGCCGCCGATGCCGTGTTCGACAACCGCGGCGGCAGCGTCACGGTGTGGGACCACGCCACCGCGGGCAATGCACGCATCGTCAACTCGGCGGGCGGCTCGACCAACATCTGGGACGACGGCTCGGCCGGCCGGGCGACCATCGTCAACGAGGCGACCGCTTCGCTCGACATCCGCGACCGCGCCACTGCCGCGCAGGCCACGGTGGTCAACAAGGCGGGTGCCGTGGTCAACATCCGCGGCCTCACCACGGCGGGCACCTCCATCGGCTCGCTGGAGGGCGGCGGCCGCGTGCTGCTGGGCAACAAGACGCTGACCACGGGTGGCCTGAACACCAGCACCGAAATCTCGGGCGTGATCTCGGGTGTGGGCGGTTCGCTGGTGAAGGAAGGAACAGGCACGCTCACGCTGTCGGGCGCCAACACCTACACCGGCGGCACCGCGCTGCTCAAGGGGCGCCTGAACCTCGGCAATGCCCAGGCGCTGGGTACCGGCGAACTGGCGATGGACGACGGCACCGAGATCGGCTTCACCGCGTCCGGCATGACCATCGCCAACGCGATCCGCTTCACCGGCAACAGCGATCCGATCATCGACACGGGCGCCTTCGACGCCGGCCTGAGCGGCGCCATCAGCGGCGCGGGCTTCATCACCAAGATCGGCACGGGCACGCTGACGCTGTCGGGCGCCAACAGCTACACCGGCGCGACCGACGTGGCGCAGGGCACGCTGCGGGCCGGCGCGGCCAACACCTTCAGCGCCGCTTCGGCGCACAGCGTGGCCGCGGGTGCGACGCTGGACCTGGCGGGCTACAGCCAGACCGTGGCTTCGCTGAACAACAGCGGCACCGTGTCGCTGGTGGGCAGCGTGCCCGGCACCACGCTGACGGTGAACGGCGCGTACGTGGGCAACGGTGGCGTGCTGAAGCTTGGCACCACGCTCTACTTCAACGGCCCGCCTTCGGACCGGCTGATCCTCAACGGCCCCAACGCTTCGGCCAGCGGCAACACCACGGTGCAGATCACCAACATCGGCGGCCTGGGCGCGCTGACCAACGGCAACGGCATCGAGGTGATCTCCGCGCAGAACGGTGCGAAGACCACCGCGCAGACCACCAAGGACGCGTTCTCGCTCGCGGGCGGCCACGTGGATGCCGGCGCGTTCGAGTACCGCCTGTATGCCGCCGACGCGCTCGGGCAGGGCGAGAACTGGTATCTGCGCTCGGCGCAGAAGGGCGTGACCTACTACCGCCCCGAGACCTCGCTCTATGCTGCGCTGCCCAACCAGCTGCGCCAGGGCAGCCTCGCGATGCTGGGCGACCTGCGCAAGCGCGTGGGCGACGACGACCCGAAGGGCACCGCAACCACCTCGACCGGCTCCGAGCGCCGCGCCTGGGCCCGCGTGCTGTCCACCGACATCGACATCCAGCAGGGCGGCACCGTCTCTCCCACCAGCAAGGGCCGCCTGACCGGCTTCCAGGCCGGCACCGACCTGCTCGCCACGCCCAACTGGCGCGCCGGCATCTACGTCGGCCAGCTCGACGGCGATGCGCGTGTCAGCGGCTATGCCAGCGGCGTGAGCAACCTGAGCGTGGGCCGCAACGACCTGCGCAGCCAGTACGTGGGCGTGTACGGCACCTACACCGGCGACAGCGGCTTCTATGCCGATGCCGTGGTGCAGTCGGGCCGCCACCGCTACACGGTCGAGCCGCTGCTGGGCATTGGCGCGGCCGGCAAGGGCAACAGCCTGCTGGGCTCGATCGAGGTGGGCCAGGCCTTCCCGATCGGTGCCAGCGGCTGGACCGTCGAGCCGCAGCTGCAGCTCATTCACCAGCACATGGACCTGAGCAACTCGGCCATCCTGGGCGCTGTGGTCCAGCCCCAGGTCGACAGCGGCTGGCTCGCCCGTGCAGGCGTGCGAGTGAAGGGCGAGATCGACACCGGCATGGGCATGCTGCAGCCGTACGGACGCGTGAACGTCTACAAGACCTCCCGTGGCACGGACGTGGCGCGCTTCGTCAACGGCACGACCTCGACCGACATCGCGGCGCCGATCGGAGGCACCAGCACCGAGCTGGCGGGCGGCTTCACGCTGACACTGAACCAGTCGACAAGCCTTTATGGCGAAGTCGGAAAGCTGTGGTCGTCGGGCGGTGACACCAAGGTCAGGAGCGGCATCAACGGCTCGCTGGGCGTGCGGGTGAAGTGGTAACGGCCGGGGGCTGAACCACGCGGGCCACTCCTTACTCGTCGGAGCCCGCCTCGCGGCGCCGCCGGTACGAACCCGGCGCGCCGCCCGTCCAAGCCTTGAAGGCCCGCTGGAACGCGGCGCTGTCCGCGAAGCCCAGCTCTTCAGCCAGCGCCGCGAGCGGCACGGTGCTGGTATTGAGCCGCACGATGGCAAGGTCGCGCCGCAGCTGGTCCTTCAAAGACTGGAACGAGGTACCTTCGGTCGCCAGGTGCCGCTGCAGCGTGCTGACCGACATGTGCAGGCTGCTCGCGGCCGTCGCGAGGTCGGCCCAGGCCGGCCGCTTCTGCTGCAGCACCGAGCGCACGCGCGCGCTCACCGCCTGCTCCGCCAGCGGGGGCAAGATCACGTTGGCCGGCGCGGCCGCGAGGAACAGGTTCATGGCCTGCGTGTCGCGATGCACCGGCGTCTGCAGCGCGCCGGCGTCGAACCACACGGCCGTGCAGGGCTGGCCGAACTGCAGCGGCCCAGGGAACACCTTCGCGTAGCCGTCCGCATAGGGCGGCAGCTCGAAGCCGAAATCGAAGCGCCGCGCCGCCAGCCGGCCGCCATGCAGCCAGGCGAGCAGCCGCCAGTACACGCGCAGCATCAGCTCGTGCAGGAAGTTCTGCTGCACCGCAGCGGAATCGTTCAGCCGCAGGCCGAAGCCGGCCAGCGGCCCTTCGTGCAGCAGCACCAGCGTCAGGTCGTCCTGCAGCAGGCTGAAGGTGCGGGCGATGCGGCGCAGCGCCACTTCGAAGGTGGGCGCGCCCAGGGTGGCGCGCGTCATCAGCGCAAAGCTGCCGCGCTTCAGGCGGCGCGAGAGGAAGCCCAGCGCCTCGTCGTCGAGCCGCTGCATCAGCAGCGCGAACAGCGCCACGTATTGCTCGGCAGTGACGCGCGCGCCCGGCGCGTAGAGCAGCGCCGGCGCTATGCCCGCGTCTTCCAGCGCTGCATCCACGTCGACGGGCGCGGCATGGCCCCGGGCACGGATGCCCGAGAGCATGCCCTGGACGAAGGCGATCGGAATGGTGACTGGCGGTTGCAGCATGGGCGCGTGGCGATCAGGCCCCAAGCATGCCACTGTGTCGATTGACGTTTTCTGCAATGCGATCGAAGCGAAAGGCAATCGCCGGGGCGGGGCCGGTTTCCTACGATGCGGCCAGACAAGAAAGAGACGGAGACACTCGCCATGTACCTGACCCAGTCCTTGCACCGCAGCGTGCAGCAGCATCCTGACAAGGTGGCCGTGCGCTTTACCGGCCGCACCCGCAGCTTCCGCGAGTACGCAAACCGGGTGGCCCGCCTGGCGGGCGCCCTGCAGCGGCTGGGCATGCAGCCTGGCGACCGCGTGGCCATGCTGGCGCTCAACTCCGGGCGCTACCTCGAATACCAGATGGCCGTGCCCTGGGGCGGCGGCGTGCTCAACCCCTGCAACATCCGCTGGTCGGCCGCGGAGATCCTCTATTCGCTGGAGGACTCGGGCTCCACCATCCTGCTGGTCGACGAGACCTTCCGCGCCTTGGTCGAGCAGATGCGCGGCCAGGCCACCAGCCTGCGCGAGGTGATCTACTGCGGCGACGCAGCACAACCCGCCGGCATGCATGGCTACGAGGCGCTGATCGACGCAGCCGCGCCGGTGCCCGACGCCGCGCGCCGCGACGAAGACCTGGCCGGCATCTTCTACACCGGCGGCACCACCGGCTTTCCCAAGGGTGTGATGCTGAGCCACACCAACATCTGCGCCTCGGGCTTCGCGGCGCTCGGCGAAGGCCTGGCGCCGCCCGGCTCCTGCTACCTGCACGCCGCGCCGATGTTCCACCTGGCGGACATGGGGCTGGCCACGCCGCACTGGTTCCAGGGCAGCACGCATGCCATCGTGCCGGCGTTCAGCCCGGAGGCCGTGCTCAACGCCATTGCCGCCGATCGCGTCACCCATGCGCTGCTGGTGCCGACCATGATCCAGATGCTGGTCGACCACCCATCGATGCGCGAGCCGCGCGACCTGAGCAGCCTGAAGTGCATCACCTACGGCGCCTCGCCGATTTCCGAGGCGGTGCTGAACCGCGCGATGGAGGCCTTTCCGGGCGTGGAGTTCGCGCAGGCCTACGGCATGACCGAACTGTCGCCCATCGCCACCATCAATCCTCCTTGCAACCACACGGCCGAAGGGCGCAAGCGCGGCAAGCTGCGCTCGGCCGGGCGCGCGAGCTACTGCATGGAAGTGCGCATCGTCGACGCCGACGGCGCCGAAGTGCCGCGCGGCACCGTCGGCGAAGTGGCCGTGCGCGGCCCCAACGTGATGCAGGGCTACTGGAACAAGCCAGAGCAGACGGCCGCCGCCGTGCGCGACGGCTGGATGCACACCGGCGACGGCGCCTACATGGACGACGACGGCTACATCTTCGTGGTCGACCGGCTCAAGGACATGATCATCAGCGGCGGAGAGAACGTGTACTCGGCCGAGGTGGAGAACGCCATCAACCAGCATCCGGCCGTGGCGGCCTGCGCGGTCATCGGCATCCCGAGCGAGGAGTGGGGCGAGGCCGTGCATGCGGCGCTGGTGCTCAAGCCGGGCCAGGGCATACGGCCGGAAGAGCTGATCGCCCACTGCAAGACCCTGATCGCCAGCTACAAGTGCCCGCGCAGCGTGGCCGTGCTCGACGCGCTACCGCTGTCGGGCGCGGGCAAGGTGCTCAAGACCAAGCTGCGCGAACCCTTCTGGCAGGGGCGCCAGCGCGGCGTGGCCTGAACCCGGTCTTCTTCCCTTCATTCCATCAATTTCCAGGAGCCTTTCATGAGTCAGGACGTCTATGTAGCCGGGGTCGGCATGATCCCCTTCACCAAGCCCGGCGCGAACCAGCCGTATCCGCAGATGGCCAGCCACGCCGCCAATGCCGCGCTGAAAGACGCCGGCATCGGCTACGAGCTGGTGCAGCAGGCCTATGTGGGCTACGTCTACGGCGACTCCACCGCCGGCCAGCGCGCGCTCTACGAAGTGGGCATGACCGGCATTCCGGTCGTCAACGTCAACAACAACTGCTCCACCGGCTCCACCGCGCTGTTCCTGGCGCGCCAGGCCGTGGCCAGCGGTGCCGCCGACTGCGTGCTGGCGCTGGGCTTCGAGCACATGAGCCCCGGCGCGCTCGGCGCGGTGTTCAACGACCGGCCCAGCCCCTTCGACCACTTCGAGAGCATCACCGACGAGCTGGTGGGCAACGAGCAGGTGCCACTCGCGCTGCGCTACTTCGGCGGCGCCGGGCTCGCGCACATGCAGCAATACGGTACGCAGATGTCCACCTTCGCGAAGATCCGAGCCAAGGCCAGCCGCCATGCGTCGAACAACCCGGTGGCGCTGTTTCGCACCGTCGTCACCGAAGACGAAGTGATGGCCGCACCCGTCATGTGGCCCGGCGTGATGACCCGGCTGATGGCCTGCCCGCCCACCTGCGGCGCTGCAGCGGCCATCGTGTGCTCGGCGCGCTTCGCCGAGCGCCACGGGCTGGACCGCAGCGTGCGCATCAAGGCGCAGGCCATGACCACCGACCGGCCCATCACCTTCGAGAGCCGCGACATGCGCGAGGTGGTCGGCTTCAGCATGGCGCAGGAAGCCGCGCAGAAGGTGTACGACGCGGCCGGCGTCGGCCCGCAGGACGTGGACGTGGTCGAGCTGCACGATTGCTTCGCGCACAACGAACTCATCAGCTACGAGGCGCTGGGCCTGTGCCCGGTGGGCGGCGCGGAGAAGTTCGTGGTCGACGGCGACAACACCTACGGCGGCAAGGTCGTCACCAACCCCTCGGGCGGCCTGCTGTCGAAGGGGCATCCGCTCGGAGCGACCGGGCTGGCGCAATGCACGGAACTGGTACAGCAGTTGCGCGGCACGGCGGACAAGCGGCAGGTGGAAGGCGCGCGGCTGGCGCTGCAGCACAACCTCGGGCTGGGCGGCGCCTGCGTGGTGACGCTCTACGAGCGCGTTTGAAAGGCCTGGCGATGATCGACAAGAAATGGATCGGCCATGAGCTGCCGCCCTCCGTGCTGCCCATCGAGCGCTCCCGCCTGCAGTTCTTCGCCAAGGCCATCGGCGAGACGGACCCCGTCTACACCGATGCCGCCGCCGCGCGCGATGCCGGCTACCCCGACCTGCCCGCGCCGCCGACCTTCCTGTTCGCGGCCGAGTTGGATTCGGGTGCGTCCGACCGGTTGCTGGCCGACCTGGAGATTCCGCTGTCGAAACTGCTGCACGGCGAGCAGGGCTTCAGCTACCACCGGCCGGCCTGCGTGGGCGACACGGTGACGGTGCGCTCCACCATCACCGACATCTACGACAAGAAGAACGGCGCGCTCGAATTCGTCATCAAGACCTCGCGCGCCACCAACCAGCGCGACGAACTGGTGGCCGAACTGCGAACCGTGATCGTCTGCCGACATTGAAGGAGCCCACGCCCATGACAGCACCGACCTACGACGCCGTGAACATCGGCGACGAGCTGCCCGCGCTGCAACTGCCGCCGGTGACCCGGACCACGCTCGCGCTGTTCGCGGGTGCCTCGGGCGACCACAACCCGATTCACATCGACACCGACTTCGCGCGCAAGGCCGGCATGCCCGACGTGTTCGCGCAGGGCATGCTGGGCATGGCCTGGCTCGGCCGGCTGCTCACCCAGTGGGCGCCGCAATCGCAGCTGCGCCGCTTCGACGTGCGCTTCCAGGGCATCACGCACCTGGGCCATGCGGTGCGATGCAGCGGGCGCGTGGTCGAGAAGCTCGAGCACGACGGCGAGCGCTGCGTGCGCGTCGAGGTGCTCAGCGCCAACCAGTACGGACAGACGCGCATCGCGGGCGAGGCGCTCGTCGCGCTGCGTTGAGATCAACCGAAGAAAGACCAGAGACATGACACCCAAGCTCGGCGGCAAGGTCGCCCTTATCACAGGTTCGGGCCGCGGCATCGGCCGGGCCATTGCGCTCAAGCTCGCATCGGAAGGCGCGCGCATCGTCGTCAACGATCTTGACGAGGCCCCGGCGCAGGAAACCGTGCAGGCCATTCGCGCGGCGGGCGGCGAGGCCGTGGCCTGCGTCGGCAGCGTGTCGGCGCCCGACTTTGCGGAGCGTTTCGTGGGCACGGCGGTGAACGAATACAAGGGCCTGGACATCGTCGTCAACAACGCCGGCTACACCTGGGACAGCGTGGTGCAGAAGATGACCGACGAGCAGTGGTACGCCATGATCGACGTGCACCTGACGGCGCCGTTCCGCATCCTGCGCGCGGCGCAGCCGGTGATCCGCGCGCTGTCGAAGGCCGAGACCGAGGCCGGCCGGCGCGTGGTGCGCAAGGTGGTCAACATCTCGTCGGTGGCGGGGCTGTTCGGCAATGCGGGGCAGGCGAACTATTCGACGGCCAAGGCGGGCATCGTGGGCATGACGCAGACGCTGGCCAAGGAGTGGGGGCGCATGAACGTCACCGTCAATTGCGTGGCCTTCGGTTTCATCCAGACGCGGCTGACCGCGAGCACGGCTGAAGCGACGACTGCGAACATCGAGGGACGTGAGATCAAGGTGGGCATCAACCCGGGGTTGCTGTCGATGATGGAGCAGTCGATTCCCCTGGGGCGTGGTGGCACGCCTGAAGAGGCCGCGGGGGCCGTGTATCTGTTGTGCGCGCCTGAGTCGGACTATGTGAGTGGGCAGACTCTGATGTGTACCGGGGGGCTTACGGGGATTTGATCGTGCTGGCATTGTTCGGGGTGCGATCACGCCGAAGGGGGTGCCTTGCTCCGCGAATGTCCCCCGGCCTTCGGGCTCCTCCTTTATTTCGCTGCGGGGAGCACCCCGGTGCCCTGTGCACACCCCCCAACAGCAAGCAACTCGAAATCGGAGCCAAAGAGATGAACACAGAAGAAGGCATCGGCTGGGAAGTAGCAGACGACATAGGCCGCATCGTGCTGAAGCGACCAGAGCGCGCGAACGCGATCGGCCTGAAAAGCAGCCGCGCCCTGGTGCAGGCTATCGACGAAGTGCTCAAGCGCAAACCGCGTGCGATCCTGCTGACCGGCGAAGGCCGCGTGTTCTGCGCAGGCGGCGACATCGAGGAGTTCGTGGCGGCAGGGGATGCGTTGCCCGCATTGGTCGATGGAATTCTCGACCCGCTTCATCCCGCGCTGCTGCGGCTCTCGACGAACCCGGCGCCACTGGTCGTGGCGGTGAACGGCCCCGCGGGTGGCGCTGGCGTGGGGCTCGCGCTGTGCGGCGACTTCGTGCTGGCCGCCGAATCGATGAAGCTGCGAACGGGCTATGCGGCCATCGGGCTGTCGCCTGACGCTGGCGCTTCCTACTTCCTGGCGCGTCGTGTGGGGCCTGTGCGTGCGCAGCAATTGCTGATGCTGAGCGACGCTATCGACAGCCAGCGTTGCCTTGCCTGGGGCGCAGTCGATGCGGTGCATGCCGATGCGGAACTTGCCGAGGCCGGCGAGGCGCTCGTCGTACGCTTGGCGCGCGGTGCCAGTGCGTCGTTCGCCGGCATCAAGGCCCTGTGTGCCGGCGTGCCCGGCCGGCCCTTTGACGAACACCTTGCGATGGAGCACAAGTTGCTGCGCGAACGTGCCGGCAGTGCCGATGCGCGCGAAGGCGTGGCCGCCTTCATGGAGAAGCGCGCGCCGCGTTTTATCGGGCGCTGACAGCCGGCTGCTAGGTGTCGCTCCACTTCCTCAGCAGGTTGTGGTACGTGCCCACCAGCGTGCGGCGGGCCGATTCGTCGGCGCCGCTCTGGTTGAGCCGCTGGATCGCGTTGTCCATGTCGAACAGCAGTGCGCGGTCGCCGGCGTCGCGCACGAGGCTCTGCACCCAGAAGAAGCAGGCCACGCGCACGCCGCGCGTGATGGGCGTCACCTGGTGCAGGCTGGTGGCGGGGTAGAGCACCATGTCGCCGGCCGCGAGCTTCACGGTCTGCATGCCGTGGGTGTCTTCCATCTGCAGCTCGCCACCGTCGTAGCTGTCGGCCTCCGACAGGAACAGCGTGGCCGACAGGTCGGTGCGCAGCTTGCGCCCGGTGCGCGGGTCGATGCGCACGCCGCCGTCCACGTGCGGGCCGAAGCGCATGCCCTCGCTGTAGCGGTTGAACATCGGCGGATACAGCAGGTTGGGCAGCGCCGCGCTGATGAACGTGGGGTGGCGCTCTAGCGCGCTTGCAACGATCGACTGGCACTCGTGCGCCACCGCCGAGCCTTCGTCGATCTGCTGGTTGAACTTGACCGGCGCGCCCTGGTGGCCGGCCGTCACGCGGCCGTCGACCCAGGCGTCGCCGGCCGCATCGAGGCGCGCACGGACCGCGGCGAGTGCTTCGCGGTCGAGGACACCGGGGATGCAGACCAGCATGGCGGAGCGTCTTTCTTCGGTTGGATGCTCAGAGGCGGTAGGTGAGCGTCAGCGTGGCGGCCCGTCCCGAGCCCGGCACCGCGCGGCCGCCGTCCGAGGGGATCAGCGCGTCGTAGTAGTGGCGGTTGGCCAGGTTGAACAGGTTCAGCCGGATGTCGTACTTGGGCTGATGGTAAGCCAGCATCGCATCGAGCCGCACGTAGCCGCCTACCTCCACGAGGTCGGTGTTGTTGGCATAGCGCTTCGCGCTGTAGGTGGTGCCGCCGCCGACTTCCCATTCGGGCGTGATGGCGTAGGTGGCCCACAGGCTGGCCGCATCCTTCGGCGTGTTGGCGGGCACCTTGCCGAGCGTGCCGGGGGCGATGCCGTCGACGATGGTCGCGTCCAGGTGCGTGTAGGCGCCGAACAGCTGCAGCTTGTCGGTCACGCGGCCGGCCACGCCGGCGCGCGCGCCGTTCACGCGGATCGTGCCGGTCGCGCTGTAGGTGCCGTCGTTGTTCTGCGCGCGGGCGTTGGTCTGCGTGATCTGGAACGCGGCGGCCGTGAGCGAGAGGTTGCCGTCGTTCAGGTCCCACTTGCCGCCGAGTTCGTAGGCCTTGTTCTTCTCGGGTGGCAGCGGCTGCGTGCTGCCGGTGGTGGCCACGAGCTGCTCGAGCGAGGGATTGAACGAGGTGCTGTACGACACGTAGTACGACTGCTCGGGCGTGGGCTGCCAGATGGCACCGGCACGCACGCTGGTGAAGTCGACGGTCTGGCTTTCCGAGGCCAGCGTGGTCGCTGTGGAAATGCTGTTGGAGATGCTCGCGCGGTAGTGGTCCTGGCGCACGCCGGCCACCAGCTTCCAGTGCGGGCTGAGTTCGATCGTGTCGTTCACGTAGCCGGCCACCGTGGTGGCGCTCGCGGTGGCCAGGTTGCCGGGCAGGCTGGGCGCGGTGCTCGGCGTGTTGCCCTGGTAGGGTGCCAGCAGCGGCGAGCAGGCGGCATAGCCGCTGGTGCCGCCCGCCGGGTTCAGCGCCACGCCGTTGCAGGTGCCGTTGCGGTAGTAGGCCTGGTTCTCGTAGGTGTCATGGCCCAGCTCGAGGCCCACGAGCAGCGAATGCTTGACGGAGCCGGTGTCGAACTTGGTGCTGAGTTCGGTCAGGTTGAACAGCGACTTGTCGTGGATCGTGCGGTCGTGGCTCTGCTGGCGCACCCACAGCGTGTTCAGCGGCAGCGACGAGAAGGCGGCCGCCGGCACGGCCGTGGTGCCGGTGGAGAAGGGCGTGAACACGTTCTTCGACGACAGCGTGCCGATGGACTGCGGCGCGGTCTCGCGTGCGTCGGTGGTCACGTCGTTGTACTGCGTCTGGTTGCGGATCGACGTGTCGGCCGTGATCTTGTGCTGCACCAGGGCGCCGAAGGCCTGGATGTCGGAGATCGTGCGGTCGTCGCTGAAGCCGTAGGCCTGGTCGCGGTCGACCTTGGCCGGATGGCCGTTGAGCGGCGGCACGCCGTAGTCGGGCTGGTCGCGGTTGTGCTGCACAAGCGCCGACAGCGTGACTTGCGTCGGCGTGTTGATGCCGAACTTGAGCGAGGCGTCCAGGCCGAAGTCCTTCAGCTTGGTCTGCTCGCGCGTGCTGGCGTCGCCCTGCTGGCCCATGGCCGCGATGCGGAAGGCCGAGGTGTCGGACAGCGGACGGTTGATGTCGACGGTCGAGCGCACCAGGCCCGTGGTGCTGGCCGACACCGAGATTTCGCCCGCTGGCGTGAGCGACGGCTTCTTGGTCACCTGGTTGATGATGCCGCCGGTGGAACCGCGGCCGAACAGCATCGACGAGGGGCCCATGAGCACCTCGACCGATTCGAGCGCGAAGGTGTCGCGGTAGTACTGGGCGCGGTCGCGCGCGCCGTCCAGGTACAGGTCGGTGCGGGCCGAGAAGCCGTTGAGGTTGATGTTGGTGCCGATCTGCCCGCCCTCGGCGCCGCCGATGGTCAGGCCCGGCACGTTGCGCAGCGCGCTGGCCAGCGAAGTTGCGGCCTGCGACTGCATCACGGCCTGGTTGATCACGGTGACGGATTGCGGCGCATCGCGCAGGTCGGCCGGCAGGCGGCTGATGGTCGCGGGGTTGGCGCCGAAGCCGGTCTTGTCCTGCGCGCCTTGCACCTGGACTTCGCGCAGCGTGGTCGGCACCGACGTGCCCGGGGCGGGCGAGCTCGCGGTGCTGCTTGGCGCGGCCGGCTGCGGGGCCTGCTGCGCAAACGCGGCGGGCAGCGAGGAAACAAGGCCGACAAGTGCGAGCGCAACAGGTGTGCGGCGGCGTGTCGAAGACGAGAAACGGTTCATTGCGAGCTTTCCGAAGGGTGCGCGGGCGACACGGCCCGGGCCGATGTGGTGCAAACAAAAGCACCACCGACGGAAATTCTTACCGCGAATGAATCTTATTTGAAGAACTTGTTGGGGAGGTGTTTGGCGCGCGATACAGCCGGATTTCTTTACCTTGCAAGTCAGGTGGAAGACAGCTTCGAAGGTGCTGGCGCAAACCGGCGAACGAGGCGCGCTGCAGCTTTTGGTAACGCCGCTGCGGCACACTGTGGGCCCGTTGACGTCCAGCAGACCGCTTTTTCCCCGATGACTTCCAACTCTCTCCAGACTTCCGCAGAGCATGTGCGCCAGGCGATCCGCGCCGCCACCACCGGCCTCGTCGGCCGCGAACAACTGGCGGAACTGATCGTGCTTTCGGCCGTGGCACAGGAGCATCTGCTCGTGGTCGGGCCTCCCGGCACGGCCAAGAGCGCGGTGGTGCGGCGCGTGGCGCAGAGCCTAGGCGGGCGCTACTTCGAATACCTCCTGGGCCGCTTCACCGAGCCGTCCGAACTGTTCGGCCCGGTCGACCTCAACAAGCTGCGCGCAGGCACTGTCGAGACCGACGTCAGCGGCATGCTGCCCGAGGCCGACGTGGCCTTCCTCGACGAAGTGTTCCTCGGCTCCACCGCCATCCTCAACACGCTGCTGGGCGTGCTCAACGAGCGGCGCTTCCGGCGTGGCCACACGCAACTGCATTGCCCGCTGCGCGTGTGCGTCGGTGCTGCGAACGCGCTGCCCGACGACGAGGGGCTTGCGGCCTTCGGCGACCGCTTCCTGCTGCACGTTTTCATCGAGCCCTTGCCCGACCACCAGCTCGAAGCCATGCTGAGCGGCGGTTGGCAGTCGGACCACACACCAGTGGCCGCGGCCGGTGCGCTGGCCGACCTGGACGTGCTTTGCAAGCAGCTGCGGCAGGTCGGTCTCGGTGGCGTGCAGCCGGCGCTGGCCAATGCCATCCGCAAGCTGCGCCAGGCGGGTGTGCAGCTGTCGGACCGGCGCATCGTGAAGTCGCAGCGCCTGCTGGCGGCCGCCGCCGTGCTGGCGGGCCGGCTCGAAACCACCGAGGCCGACCTCTGGCCTTTGCTCTACGTGCTGCCGACGCAAGAAGCGCAGCAGAGCGCGCGCG
The DNA here is from genome assembly GCF_977011995.1 of Variovorax durovernensis. Lineage (NCBI taxonomy): Bacteria > Pseudomonadati > Pseudomonadota > Betaproteobacteria > Burkholderiales > Comamonadaceae > Variovorax > Variovorax durovernensis. The sequence goes on from NZ_CDRNCW010000001.1 coordinate 2,636,502, forward strand.
ACGTGCTGCGCGATGCCTTCGCCAACGCCACGCACCCGCACCTGCTGAGCGCGGTGGAAGAAGCCACGCTGCAGCCGCTGTCGCGCGCCGTGCGGCTGGCAGAGTCCGCGCGCGCCTGCCTCGCGGCGGAGCCCACGTCGGCACGCACCCAGGCCGAGAGCGTGCTGCGCGAGATCGACGCCAACTTCAGCAGCGAACTGCTGCCCGAAAGCCTGACCGTCTTGCGCACCCAGCTCGTCGATCGCCTGGCCGCCGCCGCATGAGCGGTGGTGTCGTGACGCCGCTCGAATGGCGCTGGCGCCCGCGCGCCGACCCCTTGCCCGCGCAGGCCGCGGTGGCATGGGGCACGGCGGCGCGCGCATTGCATGCGCGGCTGCAACAACTCAGGCCGGAGCAACAGGCCGAGCTCAGCGCCATGGCCGGGCACGACCTGCTGGTGGTGACCGGCCACGCCGATGCCTTGCCCTGGGTCGACGACGTGGCCTACGCTGGGCCGGCCGACGAAGCGCCGGGCCTGTGGCTGCCCACCGTCGAGGTGCCCGACCTGCCCCTGGACCTGATCGCGCGGCGGCTGCAGCGCGAGCATCCGAAGCGCCAGCCTTTGCTGCTCTGGCCCCGCCCGGCATGCGTGCTGCCGCTCGACCGGCTGCTGCCGCTGTCTGCCGCACTGCTCGCGCGCATCGGCACGCACTGGAGCGGTACGCGCCCATGAACACGACCACCGAACTTCCCGACGCGCTGAAGCCCTGGAGCCCCTGGCTCGCATGGTTCACGCCCGAGATGGCCGCCGAGCTCGGAGCGCTGGTGCAGCGCATGCAGCCGCTGCTGGGGCGCTTCAGAGGACAGATGCGCGGCGGCGTGCCGGAGCCCGACGGGCTCGACGACCTGCGCCGCCGCGGCCCCTACGAACGCCTGCTCGCCACCGAGTGGTTGCTGGCCGATGAGTTGCCCGACGAGTTCCTGCGCCGCGCCGCTTCCAGCGAGCATCTGTTTCTGGCGCCGCGCCCGCGTGCACGTGAAGCCCAAAAGAGCATCGTCGCGATCTTCGATGCCGGGCCGCGGCAGTTCGGTGCGCCACGGCTCGGGCAGCTCGCGCTCTGGATACTGCTGGCCCGTCGCGCGCAGCAGTGCGGTGGCGTGTTCCAGTGGGGCGTGCTGCAGTTGCCCGGCGGGCTGGACGGCGCCGACGACGCGAAACAGCTGCGCTCGCTGCTCAAGGCGCGAGACTTCGACGTCGGCACTCCCGCGCACGCGAGCGCCTGGCGCGAAGTGCTGGACGGGCTGGACCACGTGCCGGGCGAGAGCTGGCTCGTCGGTGCGGCTCCGGCGGAGCAACCCGCGAACGAGCGCTGGACCAGCCACCGCGTGTGCCTGCAGCGCGCGGTGCTGGGCGACGTGCTCGACGTGTCGCTGAGCGATCGCAGCGGGCTGCGCCGCGCACAGCTGCCGCTGCCGTCGGCGAAGGCCGGCGTGCCGCTGTTGCGTGGCGAGTTCACGCCAAGGGCGCCTGCCAACCTGCACCGGCGCCACCGCGGCCGCATTTCGCTGCAGCGGCCGCCGGTCATCTCGCCCATCGGCACGCACGTGGCGGTGCAGCTGCTCGACGAGCCCGGCGTGCTGGTGTTCGCCGTGCCTGCCGATGGCCAGCGCAAGGCCGCCAAGCCCAAGTACCAGTACTGGGGCCAGTCGTTCGTGCCTCTGGCGGTCATGCTGCTGGGCAAGCGCATCGGTGCGCTGCTGAGCTACGACCGCTCGATGCATTTCTGGCAGGTGCCCGGGCTCGGCAACTTCGCCACTCCAGACGCGGAGGAGTTCCGCGCGCCGCCCGGGCTGGCGGTCTGGCTGCCTTCCGCATGGCTGCATGACAGGGAGCACCAGCGCGTCTGCATGATGGACCGCGCCGGCAAGCTCGTGATGTGGAACATGATGCCGGGCGTCAAGCCGAACCCCGAGGCCGGCGCGCCGACGCTGGTCGATGGCAATGTCGTCGGCATGCTGCAGTGGTCCGAGCTGGGGGTGGTCTACGCCGCGGTTCATCACAACCAGCTGGTGTTGAAGCGCCTGGGTGCCGCAGGTGGGCCGGTGCCGGTTCAAGTGATCTGCTCCGGCGTCGCTGAAACGCGCGTGCTCTTTGCCAATGGCTGGCAGTGGCGCAGCGGCGTGGGCGGCATGGCGCTGCGCGTCGCGACCGAGCCGCACAATGTCTGGCGCATCCACCAGCCCGATCCGGCGTCCGCCGGCGGGCGGCATGGCGTGTATCCGCAGAAGTGGACGACCTTCGAGATGCGTGCCCCGCGCGCCGAGGCGCTCATCGACGACAGCACGCACGGCCGCCATGCGCTGCTGAGCCTGTCGCCATCGCTCGACGGGCTGGACCTGCATTCGCAGGCCGGCAGCGAAACCATCTACAAGGCGCCCGAACGCATCGAGCGGATCAGCGTGTGCCCCTGCACCGGCCTGGCGGTCATGCTGACGGTGCACAAGAAAATCATCGTCTACGCGGTGCCCCAGCGGTCGCTGCGCGCGGTGCTGCATGGCGAAGGAGCGAGCAGCGATGCCAACGCCGCCTGAATTCCCCTCCGCAATGCCCGCCGCGCAGGTGCGCCATCCGCTGCTCAAGGGCCGGCAGCCGGTGGCTGGGCTCTGGTTTCCGTCGGACTGGTTCGACGAGGCCGCGCGTTCCCGCCGCATCGTCGATGCCTGGCACGCCGGCGCGCAGGCGTTTCGCTTCGCCGAGGGCGACTTGCTGTGCTTCGCGGCGCCGGCGTCGCTCGACTGCGACCATGCCATCGGCTGGCCGCTGCGTAGGGAGGGGCAGGCGCTTTGTTCCGCCGAACTCGACCCCGCCGAGCGCGCCGGACTGCCGCCGGCCGACGTCTGGCTGGTGAACGGCGGCGAGGTGCTGGCGTTGCGGCTCGCGCAGGCCGAGCCGCTCGATCCATCGCTCTGGCTGGCGCCCGGCCCGGTGCTGTTCGACACCTTCGATTGCCGCGAGACCCTGCCCGAGCCCGTCGTGCTCGATGCCGAGGGACGCACGCTGCGCGAGGTGCTCGGCGACGCCGTGCCGCCAGCCAGTGCCGAGCAGGCAGAGTTTCTCAAGGTCATGGCCGAGCGCGCCCAGCGGGAGAAGGCCCTGCGGCAGGTCGATGCCGGGCCGCCGGGTACCGCAGCCCCCGGTAGCACCCCTCGCGGCAGTGGAGCGGGCATATCGATGCGCGCGGTGGCGTGGCTGGCCGGTATCGCGGCGGCATTGTTCCTGGCGCGTGCGTTGTTCTACGGGCTGTCGGGCTCGCCGGCCGTGCCACCGGGAGCGTCCGCCAAAACCCGGATGGCCGACTCGCAGGTCGATGCGTCTTCGCTGTGGGTGTCGCTGATCGTGTTCGCGCTGGTGCTGTTGCTGGCGTGGTGGGGGTCCCGCAGGAATGAGCGCGAGGTGGGGCGCGCATCGCGGCGTGCCGTGCCAAAACCGGGGACGGGGCCGGGCGCGGCCGCATCGTCGTCCAAGCCGCTGAAGCAACGCGGCACCGCGCAGCCGGACCGCTCGCGATGGCGCGACTGGATGGCGCGCCTGGCGATCACGTCGCGGCTGTCACGCCTGCTCGGCCGCCAGCAGGCCGCGTACCTGAGCCGCATGCTCAAGATGTTCGACGACGGCAACCTCGAACAGGCGCTGCGCCATGCGATTCCGCTGGGCGGCGACATGCAGTCGCTCGGGCAGGCCTTCGGCACGCCGGGGCCGCGCAGCGACCTTTCGCTCAGCGGTTCGCTGGGGCAGGGGCCCAGCATCAATCTCGGCAATGAGTTCGAGGCCCACCTGCGCCAGCTCTATCGCAAGACCTTCGAGAAGCTGGATCGCGAAGGCCGCGTCGACGAGGCCGTGTTCGTGCTGGCCGAACTGCTGCAGTCGCGGCAGGAGGCGCTCGACTATCTGGAAAAGCACCAGCGCCACGCGCAGGCCGCCGAACTCGCGCTGGCCTGGGACTGGCCGCCGGCCGTCATCGTTCGTCTGCTGTGCCTGGCCGGCGACTGGCGCCGCGCATTGGCGGTGGCGCGGCGCGACAACGCATTCGCCAGCGCCGTGCTGCAGCTGCAGGACCGCTGGCCCGACGCGGCCAACCGGCTGCGCGAGGAATGGGGCCAGGCGCTGTCGCAGCAGGGCGAGTGGCTCAAGGCCGTCGATGCGGTGTGGCCGGTGGTCGCGCTGCGCGAGCAGGCCGCCGCCTGGTTGCTGGCCGCTGAGGCCGCGGGTGGGCAACTGGCCGCCCGTGCGCTGGTGCAGCGCGCGCTGTTGCTGCCCGACACCTTGCAGGCCTGCGCGGCGCGGCTGCAGTCGCTGCGCGACGATCCGTCGCTGCACGGCGAACGCGCGGCGCTGGCCGCCGCATTGAACGCGGCGACGGGCCACACCGAAGCTTCGCGCGGGCTGGTGGCCGTGCTGACGCCGGCGCTGCTGGCCGATCAGTCGCAGGGGCGGGGCCGGTTCGACAAGAAAGCGCTGCAGTCGTTGTTGCGGCTGAACCCGGACACCCTGCTGCAGGCCGATCTTCCGGGCGGCGAGCTGCCCGGCACCGAGGCCAGGTCGCTTCTTGCGCAATCGGCACCGCTGAGCTTCGAGGCGCCCGCCGCGGGCGCCCACGCGGTGCTGGACGCCGTGCTGCTGGACGAAGACCGCTATCTGGTCGCCACCGGCGAGGCCGGCGCGCTCATGACCGACGCCACCGGCCGGGTGCTCGCACGCTTTGCCGTGCCGGCGTACCGCCTGGTGGTGGCGCACAGCGGCCAGCTCGCGCTGGCACTCGCGCAGCGTGACGGCCTGTGGCGCGTGAGCCGCATCGACCTCGTGCAGCGGCAGGTCAGCGACCTCGGCCTGAGCGAGATCGACCATTTCGCCGGCGAGTTCGACGGCATCGGCTGGACCGTGGCACACGGGCGGCGCGTGCAGGTGATCTACACGGGCCGCTCGCTGCGCGACGTGCTCTGGCAGGTGAACGACCTGCCCGGCGTGGTGACCGAGCTGTCGGCCACGCGGGAGATGGAGCAGTTCATCGTCGACGACGATGTGTATGGGCCGAGCCTCTGGCGATACCAGTGCCCGCAGCGGCGCTTGTTGAGCCGCGAGCCTCTGGCTGTTTCGCCGGGTGCAATGTCGCGGCGAATGCTGCATCCCCAATTGGTGCCGCTGGGCCTGCGTGGCGATCCGCAGGAGGACGGCAGCCTCGAACTGAGCTGGCTGGGCATGGGCGGAATGAACGGCCGCCTTCGCTTCTTCACCACAGACGCCGGCCACGTGCAGTCGTGGATCGACAGCGACTGGATGGTGCTGCGCCTGTTCGACACGACATGCGACGTGTTCTTCCACCAGCTGCGCGGCGGCCGCCTCGGTGCCAGGGTGTCCTGGCCCGCCGCGGCGCAGATGTGCGCACGCGCGGTGCCCGGCGGCTGGCTGCTGTTCGACGACCAGGGGCGCGTGCTGCACCTCGACACCGCGCGCAGCACGGCGGCGGGCTTCGCCATTCGCTGAGTCGGTCGCTGCTACTTCCAGGGCGTGGGCGGCGGGATCTCGCAGACCGGCTCGACGTCGATGCTCTTGAAGTCCGCCGGCGAGACGATTTCCAGGTACTCCATGTCGGGCGAGTAGTCGAACAGGAAGTGCCGGATGCCCGGGCGCTGGTGCACCACGTCGCCGGCCTCGACCAGCGTTTCCTTGTCCTCGTACATGAAGCGGGCCCAGCCCTTGACCATGATCACGATCTGGAAGTCCGCTTCGTGGCGGTGCCAGCCGGTGCCCGTTTCCGGTGCCATGTTGGCCTTGACGAGGTGCGCGATCACCTTGCCGTTGGTGGCCTCGGCGATGCCCAGGTCGCGGTAGAGGAAGAAGTCGCGCAAGCCGCCCGAGACGAACTCGGTGTCACCGGGCTTGACGTGGGAGAACTGGGTGGCGGTACGGTCCAGCATGGGGCGCTCCTTCGCGGGGGTGATGATGCTGCGCCGCAGCACGCATAAAGCGTTCCCGCCAACCTGGCTCAGCGCCTCGCGAAGCCGTCGGTCGCGCGCACCAGCCGGTCGAGGATGCCGGGCTCCGAGTAGGCATGCCCTGCGCCTTCGACCAGGTGGAACTCGGCCTGCGGCCATGCCTTGTGCAGCGCCCAGGCGAAGCGTGCGGGGCAGGGCATGTCGTAGCGGCCGTGCACGATCACGCCGGGAATGCCGTGCAGCCGGTGCGCATCGCGCAGCAACTGGCCTTCTTCGAGCCAGGCGTCGTGCACGAAATAGTGGTTCTCCAGCCGCGCGAAGGCCAGCGCGAAATGATCGCCGGCATGCGTTTCGGCGAGCGCCGGGCTCGGCAGCAGCGTGATGGTCTCGCCCTCCCACACGCTCCAGGCACGCGCCGCCTCGAGGCGCGCCACCGGGTCGTCGCCGGTGAGCCGCTTGCGGTAGGCCGCGATCATGTCGCCGCGCTCGGCCTCGGGAATGGGGGCCTGGAACTTCTCCCACTTGTCGGGGAACATCTCCGACACGCCGAACTGGTAGTACCAGTTCAGCTCGGCGCGGGTCACGGTGTAGATGCCGCGCAGCACCAGCTCGCTCACGCGCTCGGGGTGCTTCTGTGCATAGGCGAGGGCGAGCGTGGAGCCCCAGGAGCCGCCGAACACCAGCCAGCTGTCGACACCCGCGCGTTCGCGCAGGCGCTCGATGTCGGCAACCAGGTGCCAGGTGGTGTTCGCCTCCAGGCCGGCATGCGGCTGCGACAGGCCGCAGCCGCGCTGGTCGAACAGCATCAGGTCGTAGCGGGCCGGATCGAACAGCCGCCGGTGATCGGGCGAGATGCCGCCGCCAGGGCCGCCGTGCAGGAACACCGCCGGCTTGGCGCCCGGCGTGCCCACCCGCTCGTAGCGGATGCGGTGGCCGTCGCCCACGTCGAGCATTCCGCTCTCATAGGGTTCGATCGGGGGATACAGCTGGCGCAGGTCGGGCATCGATGGTTCTCCTTCGTCGGGTGCCGGTATGTCGAAGGCGAGCATATCGCCCGGTACCCGGCCTTCGCGGCCTACGTGCTCGCCACCAGCAGCTCTTCCCCGCCGCCTGGCGGGCGAAGGCCGTCCGTCCGGTTCGCGAAGTAGCGCCGGGCGAGGTCGTCCGCGCAGACGTGCCGCGCTTCCTTGAAGCCGGCTTCGCGGGCCAGCGCCACGATGTCCGGTGGCGCGAAGAAGCTGATGAAGGGGGTGCCGCTGGCCCGTGCGCCCTTCGCGGCCATCTCCAGGCCGGGGCGCACTTCGGGGTCTGCCATGTCCAGGGGAAGCAGGAAGGTCATGGCGAAGGTCGAACCGGGAGCGAAGCTCGAGGCCTCGCGCAAGGTGGCTGCATTCGCCTCCTTGCTGAGGTACATGCTGACGCCGGTGGACACCACGATCGCCGGCTTGCCCGCATCGAACCCAGCTGCCGCGAGCCCGTCCCGCCAGGAGCCGCCCGCCTCGAAATCGACCGGCACGAAGCGCAGCCAGTCGGGCACTCCCAGCCCCAGTTCGACGAGCCGCTGGCGCTTCCATGCCTGTGGACCCGGCGGGTCGATTTCGAACACCTTCAGGCCTGAGGCAAGCTCCGGCCGCCGCTGCGCAAAGCTGTCGAGCCCCGCGCCGAGGATGACGTACTGCTCCAATCCCCGGCCGGCCTGTTCCACCACCAGGTCCTCGATGAAGCGGGCCCGCGCCACGATGGAGGCGCGAAAGGGGCGCGTGAATTGCGGGTCCATGTCTGCGCGGCTGCGCCATTCCTTGTCGGGCGCAAGCAGCCGGAGGCCGATTTCGTCCTCCAGCACATGCGGAGGCGCGTCGAGTTCGAGATGAAGGGCACGCCACAAGGCGACCCGTGCTGCGGTGCTGTCTGGCATCACGTCATTCACGTCAGTGCTCCTTTCCGGACGATGGCTGGTCTGCCAGTTTGACGGCTTCCGCGGCACCGCGCAGCGTGGCTTGACGGGCCTCCGGGCCTTCCAAGATACTCAACCGCATGGTTCACTCAACCGCAGATTCCGACCCCGGCACCCTCGACGCGGTCTTTGCCGCGCTCTCCGACGCCACGCGCCGTGCGGTGCTCGAGACCCTGGGCGAGCGCAGCCTCAGCGTCACCGAACTGGCCGAGCCGCACAGCATGTCGCTCACCGGCTTCATGAAGCATCTGCGCGTGCTCGAAGACGCCGGCCTGATCTCTCGCACGAAAGAGGGCCGCATCGTGCGCTGCGCGCTGTCCCCCCGGCCCATGCAGGAGGCCGCCGTGTGGTTGTCGCGTTACGAAAGATTCTGGAGCGGGCGCCTCGATGCGTTGGCGCGCTTTCTCCACCACCAGGAGGAAACCGAATGGCGAACCCTTCCCCCCGAGGCACCGAAGGTCGCCCCACGCTCACCCTCCGGCGCCACTACCGCGTCTCGCCCGAAAAAGTCTGGCGCGCCTGGACCGACCCGCAAGCGCTGAAGCTCTGGTTCGGTCCGGACGAGATCGTCGCGGTGCCCATCGCCGAGGTCGACCTCCGCGTGGGCGGCCGCTTCCGCGTGCAGATGCTCGCCAACGACGGCGAGACGCACGACGTGAGCGGCACCTACCTCGAGGTGGTGCCGAACCGCAAGCTGGTTTTCAGCTGGGCATGGCGCAGCACGCCGGAACGCGAGTCGCGCGTCACGGTGCGCATCGAGCCCGATTCCGAAGGCTGCGAACTGGTGCTGCTGCACGAGCAGTTCTTCGACGAAGCCGCGCGCGACGCGCACCACCATGGCTGGAGCGGGGCCCTGGTCAAGCTCGAAAGCTGGCTGGTCCTGACCACCTGAGCTGGCCCCCACACACCGCTCGCGTCACCGCCGCCGCGCATGCATCCATTCGATGCCGCGGGTGCGGCCGCATTGCCGGAGCGTTGACGAAACCCCATACTGGCGGCTCCCATGACGCGATCGATCACCGGAGCCTTCCATGAGCAACGAACTGCGCAAGAAGCTGCATGACCTGGCCGAACTCTGCGACAACGCCCCCGACCCGCAGACCCGGGCCATCATCGAGGCGATCCGGCTCCAGACTGCGGTACTGAACGAGCGGCTGTTCTCCATCGAGCTGCAGCTGGGCGTGCTCAGCAAGCGCATGGAAAATGCGCCCGAAAGCACGACCGGCTGAGGGGGCGCCGCTTTGTAGGGATAATCCCAGCCATGAGCGGCAACACCTTCGGAACACTCTTCGCGGTCACCAATTTCGGCGAGTCGCATGGCCCGGCCATCGGCTGCGTCATCGACGGCTGCCCCCCCGGCATGGAGCTCAGCGAGGCCGACATCCAGGCCGACCTGGACCGTCGCCGTCCCGGCACCAGCCGCCACGTCACCCAGCGCAACGAACCTGATGCAGTGCAGATCCTGTCTGGCGTCTACGAGGGCAGGACCACCGGCACGCCCATCGCGCTGCTGATCCAGAACACCGACCAGCGCAGCAAGGACTACGGGCAGATCGCCCAGCAGTTCCGTCCCGGCCACGCCGACTACACCTACTGGAAGAAGTTCGGCATTCGCGATCCGCGCGGCGGCGGGCGCTCCTCGGCCCGGCTGACCGCACCCACCGTGGCCGCCGGCGCGGTCGCCAAGAAGTGGCTGGCCGAAAAGTACGGCATGGTTTTCCGCGGCTGCATGACGCAGATCGGCGAGATCACCATTCCGTTCGAGAGCTGGGACCACGTGCCCAACAACCCCTTCTTCGCCCCCATCGCCGACGTGAGCGCGCTGGAGGACTACATGGACCGCCTGCGCAAGGCCGGCGATTCTTGCGGCGCGCGCATCCGCGTCACGGCCACCAAGGTGCCCGTGGGCCTGGGCGAGCCGCTGTACGACAAGCTCGATGCCGAAATCGCCTACGCGATGATGGGCCTCAATGCGGTGAAGGCGGTCGAGATCGGCGCCGGCTTCGACAGCGTCGTGCAGCGCGGCACCACGCACGGCGACTCCATCACGCCCACCGGCTTTCTGAGCAACAACGCAGGCGGCATCCTTGGCGGCATCAGCTCCGGGCAAGACCTGGAGGTGAGCATCGCGATTAAGCCCACCAGCTCGATCATCAGCCCGCGCCAGTCCGTCGACATCCACAACAACCCGGTCGAGGTCGTCACCAAGGGCCGCCACGACCCGTGCGTGGGCATCCGCGCGACGCCCATCGCCGAGTCGCTGCTGGCGCTGGTGGTGATGGAGCACGTGCTGCGCAACCGCGCGCAGTGCGGCGATGTGGAGCAGCAACAGCAGAACGCTGCCGAGAAGACCGAAGCCTCTTCGCCCAAGGCGTCCTTCCTCTAGTGTCCGCGCCGGCGTCCGTGGCCGCCGGGCGCGGCCATCTGCTGGCGTTCGCTGGCCTGTCGGCCAGCTATTTCGCGCACATCGGCTTCTTCAATCCCTACCTGCCGCTGTGGCTCAAGGACCTGGGGCTGCCGATCTTCACCATCAGCCTGCTGGCCTCGGTGCAGTCGATCACCCGGGTCTTCGCGCCCTATGCATGGGGCGCGCTGAGCGACCACACCGGGCAGCGCGTGAAGCTGCTTCGCTTCAGCGCGGCGGTGGCGCTGGCCAGTTCTTTCGGGCTCTGGTGGCACGGCGGCGCCTGGTGGCTCGCGCTGGTGCTGCTCGTGATGTTCACGCACACCAGCTCGATGATGTCGCTCACCGAGGCCGCAATGGCGCAGCTCGTGGCGGGCGACTGGGGCCGCTACGGGCGCATCCGGCTGTGCGGTTCGGCCGGCTTCCTGGTCACCGTGTTCTTTGCCGGCGAATGGTTCGAGCGCTTCGGCATGAAGCACTTTCCGGCCTGGGCCGCCGGCACGCTGGCCATCGTGCTGATCGCGACGATGAAGCTGCCCGACCTGCGCGAGCCGCCCGCGGCGCATGACGCCGTCAAGGTGCCCATCGGGCCGGTGCTGCGCAACCCCGCGGTGCGGTGGTTCTTCGCGGCGCTGTTCTTCCAGGTGATGTCGCACTTCTCGGTGTACGCCTTCTTTTCGCTCTACCTCGACTCCATCGGCTACAGCAAGAGCACCATCGGCCTGCTGTGGGCGCTGTCGGTGGTGGCGGAGATCGTGTGGTTCTTCCTGCAGGGCCGGCTGATCGGCCTGCTGCCGATGCCGCGCTGGATGCTGGTGTGCGGCATCGCCGCCGTCGCGCGGCTGGGCCTTACCGCGGGGCTGGGCGGCTTCGTTGCTGCGCTGATCGTGGCGCAGTGGCTGCATGCGCTGAGCTTCGCGGCGCATCACACGACCTGCATCGCGGTGGTGTCGCGCCGCTTTCCCGGCCAGCTGCGCGGGCGGGGGCAGGCGCTGTTCACGGTGATCGGCTATGGCTTCGGCGGCGTGCTGGGTGTGCTGCTCGGCGGTGCGGTGGCACAGGCCTTCGGCTATCGCACCATGTTCACCGCGGCGGCTGCGCTGGCGGTGCTCGGCAGCTTGTGTGCGTGGCGCGTGGTGACGCTGGAACGGGTGGAGCGCGCGGGCAGGGGGTGATGTGGTCCGCGAGAAAAGTGTCATGGGCCTTAAATGCCCGCGTCACTGCAGATTTCTACGCTGCCCGCTTCGTAATCTTTTCTCCCAATTTTCCATGTCCGTTTCCGACGAATCGCGCGGCGCCCGCGCGCCGCGCATCCTTTCGCCTATCGAATCGAATGCCGCCGAACATAACAATGGCAACAGCACTCCGCCGCGCCGCCAGGTGCTCAAGCTTGGGGCATCGCTTCTGACCGTCGGCGGCAGCAGCGCCTTGCTTGCGGCCTGTGGTGGCGGTGGTGGCGGGTCACCTGCTCTCGGTCCGCTGCCCGCGCCTGCTCCCGCTCCCGCGTCGGCATCGCCGCCGCCAGCTGCCGCAGCCAAGATATCCAGCTTCGCGCTGGCCGTGATGCCCGACACGCAGTTCTACGCGCGCTACGCCACCGCGGCCGAGAGCGACCAATATGACAAGCGCTTTGGCAGCGCCCCCTTCGCCGCACAGACGAAATGGATTGCAGCCAACGCCAAGGCACTGAACATTCCATTCACCATCCACCTTGGCGATGTGGTCGACCAGGTCGGCAAGCCGGATCAGTGGAAGGTGGCCGATGCCGCCATGAAGGTGCTCGAAGACGCAAAGCTGCCCTACAGCGTGCTGGCCGGCAACCACGATGTGCTGAGAGACGTCGACTACAGTATCGACCCTGTCGGCGGCACCGATGCCGACCGCACTCCTGCCAACGAGCCCTACATCCAGTGGTTCGGCGCCGAGCGCGCGAAGAAGCAGGCCACGTTCGGCGCACGCGACCCGAGCGGCTTCCACGAATACCACGTGTTCGAGGCGCAGGGCCAGAAATTCATGGTGCTGTCGCTGTCGTGGCGCATCTCCGACGCGGGCATTGCCTGGGCCCGCCAGATGATCGCGAAGAACCCGACGCTGCCCGTGATCCTGGTGAACCACCAGTTGCTCAACATCGCGCCCGACGGCACGAGCCCGCTCGAAACCGACTACGGCAAGATGCTTTGGGACAAGCTGATCCGCGGCAACGACCAGATCTTCATGACGCTCAATGGCCACCACCATGGCGCGGCGCATCTCACGAAGATCAACGACTTCGGCCGCAAGGTCGAGGAGATGGTGGTCGACTATCAGATGGCCTACCAGGGCGGCAATGGCCTGATGCGGCTCTACGAGTTCGACCTCACGAATAAGAAGATCAAGGTGCTGTCGTTCTCGCCCTGGGTGCCGCAGAAGCCCGCAGCCACGCTGAACGCCTTCGACCAGGCCGTGCTCACCACGCCCAACGAAGCCTTCGAAATCGACATGGATTTCTCGCAGCGCTTCGCCGGATTCAACAAGAGCTTCGGCACCGGCAATGCCACCATCGACAGTTCGCTGGTCGACAAGGCCCGCACGATGATCCTTACCAATTACAAGGAACCGGCCACCCTGGAGCAGCGGCCTGCGGCGAACTCGGAGGACTATCCGAAGGTCGCGAACACGCTGGCGCACTGGCGCTTCTTTGGCGGGACGGTCAACCAGCCGGTGCTGTCGGGCACCGTCGTGGCCGATGTCACAGGCAACAACCCGCTGCATCGCGATGCGCTCAACCAAGGCGGCGTCGTGGGGGCTGCAGACGGCGACATTGTTTGGACCGATGACCGGCATTACCTGTCGGCCGCTCCAGGTTCGGTGCGATTCCTCAACACCAACAAGAACACGCCGAGGCTCAGCTACTTCCTCACCGATGCGGCGGCACCGATCAACGCCCAGACGCTGGACAACGGCTACACCATCGAGGCTTTCATCAAGATCGACAAGAGCTGGACCAGCAACAACCAGGCGTGGATGAACATCATGACGCGCGACGGCCGCCGCGGCGACCTGCCAGGCTTCACGGCCGGCGATGGTGAGTCGCCCCCGATGCTGTTCGCCATCTCTAGCTTGCGCGAGGTGCAGTGGGAGGTCGTGCCGGGCTCGAGCGTCCCTCCCAACCCCAAGACCAACTGGTCCGGCGAGGTGATTGCAGACCGCTGGGTGCACATCGCGATCGTGAACGACCCGGTGTCGCACGACACCACGATGTATGTCGAAGGAGCGCCAGTGCTGCGCAATGCGACGGCAGCGCCGGGACTGGCCACGTTGTCGGCCACCTCTGCGTGGGTGGTGGGCGGTGGCTCCTGGGATGGTGCCCGCGCAGATGGCTTCTTCGGCAACATCGGCGAAGTGCGCGTGGTGGCTGCGGCCCTCGCATCTTCGCAGTGGCTCACGGCGCGCAAGCCGGGCTGAACCAACATCCGCGCCAGCACGGCGCCAGGAACGAGGCCGTGACGGAAAGGAATTCCGCCACGGCCTTGATCGCGGTCGCGTTGAACACGGGTCATTGCTCATGGCGCTATTGGCCGTGGTTCTGGCGGCGATGGTGATCCTTGCCAGCCGCCATTGAAAACCATTTCTTTACCGATTCCTTGCTATTTGTATTCCTTTCAATTCCCTCGAAGGAGAACTTTTTTCCGCTTGTGAATTGAAGAATTTTCCAATTGCCTCTTCCCATAAATGAACATTTAAAATAAAGGCTAAAACGTGCAAAGGGGAGGCGAGCTAAATGCTCAATTTGTTAACGATATTCTTATTGGGCGAATTGCAGATAGGCGATTTGCCTTATAGCTTTGACGCGGCGCCGCAATGAGCCGCCGCGTCACCATCCAAACGCCGGCAGGCGATGCGTTGCAGTTCCGCCAACTGGTAGGCCGCGAATCGCTGAGCCAGTTGTACGCCTTCGACGTCGAGCTGCTCGGCAGCAGCAACGCGGTGGACCCCAAGACCCTGCTGGGCAAGGCGTCCACCGTGGCGGTGGAGACCGAAGGCGGGGTGCGCTACCTGGGCGGCATCGTCACGCGCTTCGGACTGCAGCAGGAAGACGCGCGCCATTCCTTCTACCGTATGAGGCTTCGCCCCTGGCTGTGGCTGGCCACGCGGCGCAGCGACTTCCGCATCTTCCAGGGCAAAAGCGTGCCCGACATCGTGATGGAAGTGCTAGGTCGCTACGACCACCCCATCGAGAAGAAGCTCACGCGCGGCGACTACCGGGTGTGGGACTACTGCGTGCAATACCACGAGAGCGACTTCGACTTCATCTCGCGCCTGTGCGAGCTCGAGGGCATCTACTACCACTTCAGGCACGAGGCGGCGCAGCACGTGCTGGTGTTCGCCGACGACATCGCCAACTCGCACGGCCCGCTGCCTGGCGGCGAGGAAGTGCGCTACCACCCGCTGGAGAAGTCCGGCATGGGCCAGCGCGAGCGCATCTACGCCTGGGAGATCGCCGAGGAAGTGCGCTCCGGCCACCACTACAACGACGACTACGACTTCGAGAAGCCCAAGGCAGAGCTGTCGCACCTGCGCCAGATGCCGCCCGGGCACGACCACGACGGCTACGAGAACTACGAATGGCCCGGCGGCTTCGTTCAGCACGGCGACGGCGAGGCCTATGCGCGCATCCGCAACGAGGAGCAGCTCAGCCAGCGAAGCCGCGTCACCGGGCGCTCCAACCTGCGCGAGATGGCCACCGGCCACACCCTGCGCCTCACGGGGCACCCCAAGGCCGACCAGAACCAGCAGTACCTGCTCGTGGGCGTGAGCTATCACCTGCAGGAGAACCTGCAGGCCAGCGAGGGCGCGGAAGGCACCGAGGGCTCCGTGCAGCGCTTCGCCTTCGAGGCGCAGCCCACCAGCTACGCCTGGCGCCCGCCGCGCACCACGTCCAAGCCGCGCACCCGCGGCCCGCAGACCGCCATGGTGGTGGGGCCGTCGGGCGAGGAGATCTGGACCGACAAGTACGGGCGCATCAAGGTGCAGTTCCACTGGGACCGCCTCGGCCAGGAGAACGAGCATTCGAGCTGCTGGGTGCGCGTGTCCACTGCGTGGGCGGGCGCCACTTTCGGCATGACCAGCGTGCCGCGCATCGGCATGGAGGTGATCGTCGACTTCCTCAATGGCGACCCCGACTACCCGATCGTCACCGGTTGCGTGCACAACGCCGACACCATGCCGTCGTGGGAACTGCCGGGGCAGAAGCACCTGTCGGGCATCAGGAGCCGCGAACTCGGAGGCGGGCGCGGCAACCACCTCGTGCTGGACGACACGCAGGGCAAGATCCAGGCGCAGCTGCGAAGCGACCACCAGGCCAGCCAGCTGAGCGTGGGGCACATCGGGCGCATCGAGGACACGGCCGGGCGCAAGGAGCCGCGAGGGCAGGGGTTTGAGCTGCGCACTGACGGGCATGGCGTTGTCCGTTCGGGCAAGGGGCTGCTGGTGACCACCGAGGCGCGCCCGAATGCCCAGGCACATTCCACAGACATGAGCGAGACGGTCGGCCGTCTCACGCAGGCGCGTGACCTGCACGAGGGCCTGAGCGGCGTGGCGCAGGGCGCACAGGCCCACGATGCCGGCGACCAGGACGAAGTCACCACGAGCCTGAAGGAGCAGAACGACGCCATCAAGGGACAGGGCGGCAACCGCGAGCAGGGCGAGTTCCCAGAGTTCCAGGAAGCGCACATGACCCTGGCCAGTGCCAAGGGGCTGCAGACAGTGGCGCAGGGCTCGACGCACATCGTGAGCAACGAGCACAGCGCGCTCACCAGCGGCGGCCACACGAGCCTGAGCGCGGGCAAGAGCCTGCTGGTGAGCGTGCAGAGCGCGATCCGCATGTTCGCCTCCAAGGCAGGCATGCGGCTCGTGGCGGCCGGCGCCGACATCGACATCAAGGCGCTGAAGGACAGCGTCAACGTGCTGGCCAAGCTCAACATCACGCAGACGGCCAACAAGATCACCATCCACGCGAAGGAAGAGGTGGTGATCAATGGGGGCTCGAGCTACACCCGCTGGAGCTCCGGCGGGATCGAGCACGGCACTTCCGGCATCTGGCGCGAGCACGCTTCGGTGCACAGCCTCGTCGGGCCCGCCAGCCAAGGCAAGCCCGCGCTGCCCAATCCGCCCCAGGTGCCGAAGGGGCAGCTCGACCTGTACCACCAGTACATCAAGCCGACCGGCGAAAAGCGTCAGGGCGTGGCGCAAGGCGACTTCACGGTGGTCGACTCGGAAGGCGGCACGCACGCCGGCACCTTCGACCGCAACGGCTTCGCGACCGTGTCGGGCCTGCCCATCGGCACCGCCAAGGTCACGTTCGGCAAGGATCCGCGCGACCCGTGGGACGAAGGCAGCTACTACGGAACGCCCGAGGACTGGAAGGCGAAAGGGGCGACCGGCGCGGCCGCAGGCGGAGCGGGCGGGGGCGTGTCAGGCATCCCGGGCATCTCTGGCCTCGTGGGCAGCGCCGCCGGACTGGCTGGCTCTGCAGGCGGGGCCGCAGGCGCCCTCGCAGGCGTGGCCGGCATGGGCAGCAAAGCGGCGAGCGCGCTGAACCAGGTCACGCAAGCGGCCGGTGTCGCGCAGCAGGCCGTGGGCGCGGCGCAGGCGATCCAGCATGGCGGTGCCAAGGCGCTGCTCGGCCAGGCGAGCCAGGCGGCGACCGGCATGGCGATCCAGGCGGCGGGCGCCAAGCTCGGCCCGATGGGCGTGCCGATCACCGGCGTGATGAGCGGCGTTGCTTCCGGCGGAATCAAGCCGCCGGGCATCGCCACGGCAGCTGCGAACCCTGCCTCCACGGGCAGAACGCCGGGCTTCGCAGGCTGACCCTGCCCGGCGGCCCCGGGGGCCATCCAACCTGAAACGAGAGCGCGAGAGAAAAAGAAAAATGGCAGAACAGGAAGCGGCATCGAAGCCGCAGGCAACCGAGCGCGAACCCCAGACGGCGGTGGCGCCGCTGAACACGATCGTGAAGGAAGACGTCGCCGCTGCGAGCAAGGCGGTGGACGACTGGCTGCGTTCGTTCAGCGGAGGCTACGTGACGCTGGAGCGCCTGACGATGGTGCTGGGCAGCATCCCGATCGTCGGCAACATCATGGCGCTGGTGGATGTGTTCCTGGACATCATCAATATCGTCGAGAAGAAGGCCAAGGACAGCGTCGATGCGTTCCTGAACTGGGTGAGCCTGGGCATCAACCTGATCGGGCTGATTCCGATCCCGCCGAGCATGGCGGCCGCGCGCATGAGCCTGAGGCCGACGCTGCACCTGGTGAGGCAGGAACTCAAGACGGCGGCCTCCAACCTGGGCGAGGCGATCGTCACCACGCTGGTGGGCCACCTGAACGCCACCATCATGGGCGAGCTGGACAAGTTCATCGACGGTGCGATCGCCAAGCTCGACGGCATCCTCAAGAGCTGCGCGGACCTGGCCGACAAGATCATCGACAACCTGGTGGACGTGATGCGTCGCGTTCTGGGCCAGAAGGACCTGTTTGCGGTGGGCACGCCGGCGTCGCCGGAGACCAAGGTGCACGACCCGAAGACGCAGAGCACGTGGAGCCGGATGTGGGGCACGGCAGTGCGCTACACCAAACAGTCGGCGAACTACGTGGCGAAGGCGGCGGCGAGCCAGTTGCCCGATGGCGTTGCGAGTAGGGTCAACGGTGTGATCGGGCAGATGCTGGACTTCAAGCAGCAGCTGCGTGGGCAGCTCTCGAGGCTGGCGGACAAGGAGTCGCAGGCCAGCATCATGTGGCTGCTGCACAAGCTGCGTGATGCGCTGCTGAAGAGGAAGGGCCAGCGCGCGGCGATCGTGGCTCCGCAGGCGGGTGCTGTGGCGCAGAAGGACAAGCCCGGTGACCAACTGGGGCATATCGGCAAGCAGGCGCCAGCGAACGGACGAGGGTGCGCTCTCAAGAATCGCCCGGCGCCAGCGCGCAAAGGCGGCTCCATCAGTCTCTCGATGGGTGATGAGAGCTTCACTCACACCGACTTCGTTCTCGCAGCGCCGCTGCCGATCGAATGGGCGCGCACCTACGCCAGCGACCTCGACGCCTTCGACCATGGCAGCCTCGGCGCACGCTGGATCACCCCCTACAGCATGCGCGTGGACATCACCCCACGGTGCCTACAAGCCTGCCGGCCAGAAGGCCGACGGCACCATGGACACCGCCGATCCCGGCGTCTGGCATACCTTCAACCCCAAGTCATGAAGAACATCGATCTCAGGTTCGGCGCGAAGCTGGCAGTGATGCTTCCTCTTCTTCTGAACCTCTCAGTCTCTTACGCAACGGAGAACCAAACCATGGACAAGCCCGAAGCTGCACCAGCCTCTTCTTCTTTGCCCCTCTCGGGCGCACAGTCCCATGCACTGACGCAAGCGCAGCGAACCGACCTGGCCGCAAAGGCCGAGGCCGGCGACGCCGAGGCCGGCGACGCCGAGGCCGCGTTCCGTCTCTCGCTGTACTACACCTTCGCGTCTTCGGACGAAGCTCAGCGCATCCGCTGGCTGACGATCGCGGCCAAGGCTGGGCACGTCGTCGCGCAGCACAACCTCGCCTACGACCTCTACATGAGCGGCAAGGACCTCGCCGAGGCCGCGCACTGGGCGGCGGAGTCGGCGAAGAACGGCAATGCGGAGGCGGGCGACCTGCTCAAGGAAATCGAAGCGGCACGCGCGAAGGCCCGGGGCTCGCGTCCGTGAGCAGCGGCCTCGATGGTTCGGGCGTGCCGCTCTTCGAGATCGAGTCGCCGAATCAGCTGGTGCTGAACGCCCCGGTGGTGATCGCGTTGGCTGAGGCCTTCAGGCTGTTCGAGAAGACCGGACAAGACTTGAACAACTTCGAAGTCCGCATCGCCGAGAGGCGAAAAGAGAACGGCGAGGACGAAGACGGAGTCGACTCCGTCGGCATCGCCTTCTCGGCCAGGCTGCCGCCGGGGCAGAAGGGACTCGGCAACGCCAGCAGGTTGGGGCGGTCGATCATGTACATCGCTTCCAGGACCACGGGCGAAATACTTCGTGAGCGGGGAAGCAGATAGTGGCCTTGGCGCTGGGACTGTTTCAAAAGATGCCGCAGCCGGCCGAGCTGCGGCTTTCGATTTTGCAAGGGAGAAAAGAATGAACGAAATCATCGAAGCCGATGGCCTGGCGGCCAAGGCGATTGCCGTGGCCTGGGAGGATGGAAAGTCTCGGCTCGCATGGAAAGCGTCGAACAAGTCGCCGCAAGGCCATCGCGGTGCCTTGCCGGGCCTGGCGGAACCCCGATTGCTGATCGACAAGTTCAGCGGCCGAGTCCTTCAGAAGCATCTGTCTCGCTGAAGAGCCGACCAACCGAGGGGCATCGAGTGTCTTCCCAAATCATCATCCTCGCCCACGACATGTGGCGCAAAGGCGCAGGCGGTGCTCCCGCCGGACTGGTCGGTCAGGCCGACAGCTTTGCCTACGCCGGGCTCGACCTGGGCCTTGCGCAGTTCGCCGCGACGACCTTCGCAGGCACGAGCTTCACGGCCACGAGCTTCAGGCAGGCGGGCTGGAGCGGCTGCCAGTTCACGGGCTGCAGCTTCAGCCAGTGCGACTTCAGCAGCATCTCGATCACCGGGTGCACCTTCGTCAACTGCAGCTTCACGCGCGCGAACTTCGACGGCGCGAGCATCGGAAGCAGCACCTTCAGGCAGTGCCAGTGGGACGACATCAGCTTCGCTGGCGGCAGCTGGAATGACGTCGGCGTTCTGGACTGCAGCGGCACCGTGGTGCACGCGCAGGGGCTGCAGGGACGCAGCGTTGACTTCACGGGCAGCACCTTCGAACAGCTCGAGTTCCAGGGCGCCAACATCAACTGAGCCCTCACCGGCACCTCATCACTTCATCGATTCCATGTTCATGAAAAACATCAAGACCATCCTTGTCGCCACTGTCTTCCTGGGCGCCGCTTCTCTATGTGCTGCGCAAGCGGAAACGAAAACCACACTGACCAAGCTGCACCAGAGTTACGAGAAGCAGGGCCGTCGTGCGCTGGGCATGCCGGAATACGGCAAGCGCGTGCAGTTCCAGGCGGTGGTCATCGAAGCGTCCGATTCCTTCGGTGGCACTTCGCTGATCCGCGCCGCCGATGTGCGCGGCAGCCAGGAGTTGGCGCGCCTGACACCTGCGGACGACGCGCAGAGCCAGAAGATGGGCGAGATGCGCAGCGGTGCGAAGTTCACCGCGAGCTGCGAGGTCGGCTTCGCGATGGGGTCGGCATTTCTCACGATGAAGGACTGCGTGATCCAGCCTTGAAGAGCATGGATTCACAGCACTGACAAGACATCAGCCAGAGGCAGGGAGAGAAGATGGCAGAAAGCGAAGGCTCGCAACAGCAAGGCCAGAAACCGGCGGAGAGGGAACCGCAGGCAGCAGTAGCGCCGCTGAACACGATCGTGAAGGAGGACATCGCCGCGGCGAGCAAGGCGGTGGACGACTGGCTGCGTTCGTTCAGCGGAGGCTACGTGACGCTGGAGCGCCTGACGATGGTGCTGGGCAGCATCCCGATCGTCGGGAACATCATGGCGCTGGTGGATGTGTTCCTGGACATCATCAACATCGTCGACAAGAAGGCCAAGGACAGCGTCGATGCATTCCTGAACTGGGTGAGCCTGGGCATCAACCTGATCGGGCTGATCCCGGCGCCGCCGAACATGGCGGCGGCGCGCATGAGCCTGAGGCCGACGCTGCACCTGGTGAGGCAGGAACTGAAGACGGCGGCGTCGAACCTGGGCGAGGCCATCGTCACGACGCTGGTAGGGCACCTGAACGCCACCATCATGGGGGAGCTGGACAAGTTCATCGACGGTGCGATCGCCAAGCTCGACGGCATCCTGAAGGGTTGCGCAGACCTGGCGGACAAGATCATCGACAACCTGGTGGACATCCTGCGTCGGGTGCTGGGGCAGAAGGACCTGTTCACGGTGGGTACGCCCGGGGCGGAAACGAAGGTGCACGACCCGAAGACGCAGAGCACGTGGAGCCGGATGTGGGGCACGGCGGTGCGCTACTCGAAGCAGTCGGCGAACTACGTGGCGAAGGCGGCGGCGAGCCAGTTGCCCGATGGTGTTGCCGGCCGGGTCAACGGCGTGATCACGCAGATGCTGGATTTCAAGCGGCTGCTGCGCGGGCAGCTGTCGAGGCTGGCGGACAAGGAGGCAGAGGGCAGCGTCATGTGGCTGCTGCACAAGCTGCGGGATGCGCTGCTGCGCAAGAGGGGCAAGCATGGAGCGATCATTGCGCCGAATGCCGGCGCGAAGGCTGAGAAGGACAAGGACGGCCATCAGCTCGAGCGCGTCACCAAGCAGGCTCCGGCGGAGGCGACCGCAGGCTGCAAGAACTGCCCTGCGCCGGCGCGCAAGGGCGCGTCCATCAGCCTGAGTACCGGCAACGAGAGCTTCACCCACACTGACTTCGTGCTGGCAGCGCCTTTGCCGATCGAATGGGCACGCACTTACGCCAGCGACCTCGATGCATTCGATGGGGGCAGCCTCGGTGCACGCTGGATCACTCCGTACAGCATGCGGGTAGACGTTGCAACGCCCGTGCGCGGCGCGCGCCGAGGCAAGGCGAGCCTGGTCCATCACGCCGCCGACGGCCGCAGCCATGCGTATCCGGTGCTGGCCGCGGGCCAGAGCTACTTCGACGCGATCGAGGAAGTCCGTGTCTCGCGCCTGAGCGAGAGCCTGCTGGTGCTGGACTTCGGCAAGCCGTTGCCCGCTGGCGAGCAGAGCGAGTGGCGCGAGATCTATGAGTACGTCGACAGCAAGCAGCCCCACTTCCGCCTTGTCGCCCAGCAGGCGAGGGACGGCATGTCCATCGGGCTGCGCTACGACCACGTCGTTTCGGCAACGGGCGAGCGCGTGCTCAGCGACGTCATCAGCAAGCATGGCGAAGCCGTCATGGCGCACGTGGGCACGAAGCCCGATGCGCAGACCGGTCTCATACAGTCGCTGTGGGAGCTCAAGGACGGCCAGATCGTGCGGCAATTGGCCGCCTACACGCACGACGCGCAGCGCGACCTCGTTGCCGCCCAGGACGAGGACGGCGCGAGCTGGAGCTACACCTACAGCCACCACCTCGTGACCCGCTACACCGACCGCACCGGCCGGGGCATGAACCTCGAATACGACGGCACCGGTCCCGATGCCAAGGCCGTGCGCGAGTGGTCCGACGACGGCAGCTTCGCGCTGAAACTGGAGTGCGACAGGAACATCCGCCTGACCTACGTGACCGATGCGCTGGGCGGGGAGACCTGGCACTACTACGACATCGAGGGCTACACCTACCGGATCATTCATCCTGACAAGCTGCAGGAGTGGTTCTTCCGCGATGACGCGAAGAATGTCACCCGCCATGTGCACACCGACGGCACGACGGATGACTACACATACGACGCCGACGGCAATCTGCAGACGCACACGCGTGCGGACGGCAGCCGGGTGCACTACGAATACGACGGGCTGCACCGGCTCACGGGCATCCGCGATGCGGAGGGCGGCGTGTGGAAGCGCGACTACGACGCGCAGGGCCATCTCACGGAAGAGATCGATCCGTTGGGCCACAAGACCGGGTATGCCTACGACAAGGCTGGAAGGCCCGTGCGCATCACCGATGCGAAGGGCGGCGTGAAGACGCTCGCCTACTCCGCATCGGGGCAACTGCTCAGCTACACCGACTGCTCCGCAAAGACCAGCCGCTGGGAATACGACGAACGAGGCCGGCTCACCGAGGCCACCGACGCCGCCGGCAACGCGACCGGATATCGCTACGCTGCCGGCCAGCTCGAGGAAATCGTGCTGCCCGACCAGACGAGCGAGCAGTTCGAGCACGACGCCGAAGGCAGGCTGCTGAAGCACACCGACGCGCTCGGGCGCGCCACGCGCTACAGCTACACGCGCGCCGGCCTGATCGCCGGCCGCACCGACGCCGCGGGCCGCTCGCTCAAGTACCACTGGGACCTGCTGGGCCGCCTGACAGAACTGCACAACGAGAACGGCAGCCGCTACGACTTCCGCTACGACCCCGTGGGCCGCCTGCTGGAAGAAACCGGCTTCGACCGCAAGGCCACGCAGTACGTCCACGAAGAGACCACAGGCGTGCTCGCCGAAGTGGTGGAGGCGGGCCACCGCACCGAGCTCGAATTCGATCCGCTGGGCCGCCTGAGCGAACGCCGCGCCGGCGGGCAGTCCGAACGCTTCGCCTACGACTGCAACGGCCGCCTGCTCGAGGCGACCAACAGCGACGCGCGCCTGCAATGGTTCTACGACCCGGCCGGCAACCTGACGCGCGAGCATCACCACTACCTGGAGCGCAAGCGCACGGCAGTCTGGCAGCACCGCTACGACGAACTCAACCAGCGCATCGCCACCGTGCGGCCCGACGGGCACGTCACCCAGTGGCTGACCTACGGCTCCGGCCATGTGCACGGCTTGCTGATCGACGGGCAAGACATCCTGGGCTTCGAGCGAGACGACCTGCACCGCGAGGTTGCGCGCGAGCAGGGCAATGGGCTGAGCCAGCGTCAGAAGTACGACCCTGCGGGGCGGTTGCTCGAACAGCAGATCTCGCGCACCAGGCCCGGCGCGATCGAATCGACCACCGGCATCCAGCGCCGCTACAGCTACGACAAGGCTGGCCAGTTGATTGGCATCGGCGACAGCCGCCGAGGCAACCTGAGCTACCGCTACGACCCGGTGGGCCGCCTGCTCGAAGCCAACAGCCGAGTAGGGCGCGAGACGTTTGCATTCGACCCGGCAGGCAACATCGTCGACCCGCCGGCGACCAACGACCCGCTCAGGCACCCAGCCAACAAGTTGCTGGACAACCTGCTGAAGAACTACGCCGGCACCAGCTACCGCTACGACGAACGCGGCAACATGACCGAGCGGGTGCGCAACGGCTGGCGCATCGTCTTCGCATGGGACGGCTTCAACCGCATGACGGCGGCGATCGACCAGAGCGGCATCACCACCACCTTCAGCTACGACGCACTGGGACGGCGCCTCTCCAAGAGTTCAGGCGAGACCACGACGCTGTTCGGTTGGGACGGCGACGTGCTCGCCTTCGAGAGTACGCAGAGCAAGTCAGCGATAGAGGAGAGCGGCGAGCACGGTTGGAGCGTGCACTACATCCACGAGGCGAACTCGTTCGTGCCGCTGGTGCAGGTGCGCCGGGCAAGCGCGATGGCGCTGAGCGAGACGACGGATGCGAGAGCGCTGATGGAGGCCAACGGCGGCGTCTATGACATCGAGCAGGATCCGTTGTGGAACGGCGAGCAGAGGCAAGTGCCGCGGGCGTTCGACAGGAAGGAGATGGCGTTCTACCAGTGCGATCACCTGGGCACGCCGCAGGAGTTGACGGACCATGAAGGCAGCGTTGCCTGGTCGGCGCAGTACAAGGCGTGGGGGGAGGCGCGGGAGGCGATCAGCGAGGCTGGGAGAAGGGCGGGGTTCAGGAATCCGATTCGGTTTCAGGGGCAGTATTGGGATGAGGAGACGGGGCTTCACTACAACCGGTATCGATATTACGACCCGTGCAGCGGGAGATTTGCTTCCAGCGACCCGATCGCATTGGCGGGTGGGACTAACTTGCATGCCTATGCGTCGAATGCCGTCGAATGGATTGATCCTCTAGGTCTATCATTTAGCGGAAAAAATCCTGCACAGCGACTAGCAGATAAAGCCCAATCATTGAATGCGGAGAAGCGGCCAAATACTGTGGCGGTGATAAGGACCTCAGATGGCCGGGTCATTGTCGGTAGAAATCAGGGTGGTGTTCAGAACAAGGAAGTTCAGGATGCTCTTGCGGAAATTCCTCCAAATCAATTCAATGGGGAGTGCGCCGAAGTTAATGCAATCTCTCGTGCTCTTAATAAGGGGATTGATTTAACAGGGGCAACAATTTCAGTTGCTAATGTCCGTGGGCGAAATAGTCTATCTGGAATTCATGGAAGTAATAAGCCGCCTTGCTGTGTGTGCAATCCTCTTGTAAAAATATTCGGGCTAAAGGTTGAAAGGTGATTTATGAGTAAGACGGGTTTGTACGATTTGTCTGCGGCTGAAAAGCAAATTTATGCTGCGAATTGCTTGGAGGTGTTTGTGCGGCATTTTAAAATTGAGGATGCCTCAGTTGAGACGCTGCTGGCCCATTTGAAAAGAGCTGGCGAGTCGGATTTTGGAAAGTGGGAGCGGGAAGGGGCAATTTTGCCGTTGAATGGGCGCGGAGATGCAAGGCCTTTGGGGTTGGAAGAAAAGGTGCCCATGGATATTCAGCAGGATTTTTTCAAACTGATTGATTTTGTGGTTGAGGTTGGCATTGTTGATTCGTATGGAGAAAATTCAATGTTGCCGTTGAATTTTCTGGATGGTGCTGTTGAGATTTTACGAATTCATGGAGTGTTGCCTCCGAAGCTGGATTATTGAGATTTATTGAAGATATTTTTAAGGGCCGTGCCGCTCGTTTTGGGGTGAATTAGTTCGCGTCGCTGGTGCAGGTGCGCCAGGCAAGCGCGATGGCGCGGAGTGAGATGACCGACGCAAAGGCGTTCATGACGGCCAACGGTGGCATCTACCATGTTGAGCAAGGCGTGAGGAGAGGCGCGGGAGGCGATCAGCGAGGCGGGGCGACGGACAGGCATCGCAAATCCGATCAGATTCCAGGGGCAGTACTTGGATGAAGAGGCGGGGCTGTACAGAAGTTTGCAGGACGCATTGAGTATTCCAATGAAAACGACATGAAATGAAAGACGAATATGGTTTTTTGATGTCGGCCTCGTCGATTGGTGTTTCCATTGAAGAATTGATTGATCGAGACGAGGGTGCAGGGCCTTTTATATGGGTGAGGCCGGAAAATGTAGCTGGTGTAGATGAGGCGGAGATGCTGGCCAGAAATTTGAAGGCCAGGGAAAAATTGGATTCAAGCTTTGAAGATGAAGATATTTTTCCCGAAGCCTTTGTCTGCAGTTATCTCGAGTCTTGCGTCAGACACAGGTCAGCCCAAACAAGGATTGACGTAGAAGACGTAATTGGTGCATGCGTCTATATCATGGTGAGATGGGGTAGCTCTATTCCGGCCCACGGCTTCTACGGGGATTTGGATTTGCTTTCCCGTGATAATGCCTCGAAGACTTTGAAAATTATTCAATCGGTTTATCAGGGGTTGAGTAACGAAGTTTTACGGAAAAATATTCGTTATTTTGTGAGCGAGCATTACCGGGTTGGTGGCGTTTGGGCGTTGAGTGGTGCCTCAAGATTTTTTGGGGCGCTGGATTCCGTGGATTTGGAGTTTGTATCGAAGTTGAATTTCGATGAAATGAATTCAATTTTGAATTCTTCGAATGGCAATGCCGGTGTGTGAGGTCGCTTGATAGTCTTTCATTTTGGACCACTGAGCAAGAGTGAGTTAACAATCGATTTCGATGAGGAAGGTGCCGTCTCATTTTTTCAGAAAATTTCTGCGCTGCTTGATGGAATTGATGGCGTCGAGCACGTTGCCTGTTTTCATTTTGTTCGAGGGAATCTTGAAGAAGCAACGATTGAGTTGCGCCTGGGTTCCCCGGATTGTCTCCAGCTGAAAAAGCACTCATTGAATCTGGAGATGAGTCGAGAGGCTTCAGAGTATGCTTTGAGTCAATTGAGCGATTTTCAGGGGGTTGGTTATTTCTTTCCTGCGGAATTCTGGAGCTTTTCTAGAGCAGGTCAAAAATACGATACGCAGGTCTTTTTCAGAAAGCTCTCTTTTACGGTGCCGGCTCCTTTGCCTCCCGCCGGGTAGGACAAGCTAGGTGCTGCGCCTATCGACCTCTCAGAGTTGCGCATACGACAGACAGTCCGTGAACAGAACTCCCAGCATCTGGCGACATCGCATGGCCAAGGTGGGCATCGGATCCTCCTCATCTCGCGTCTCCGGGTTTTCGATAACTAAATCGCCTTGATTTAGTCGCCCCGCTGCCCGATAGTCCCCTTGCGCCCGGACGCCCGCCGCCAAGGCCAGCGATCCGGATCCAAACCCGCAGGGCGCATCACCCAGCGCCCGCCAAGGAGACACACCATGCCCAGCAGCAGCCCCCGCACCATCCTGGCCATTGCGGCCATGTCCCTCGTTGCCGCCAGCGGCGCCTTCGCCGCCGACCAGCCCGTCATCGGCCTCGTCACCAAGACCGAAACGAACCCCTTCTTCGTCAAGATGAAGGAAGGCGCGCAGGAAGAGGCCAAGAAGCTAGGCGCCAAGCTGCTCTCCGGCGCAGGCAAGGCCGACGGCGACAACGCCGGCCAGATCACGGCGATGGAAAACATGATCGCGGCCGGCGCCAAGACCATCCTGATCACGCCGAGCGATGCCAAGGCGATCGTGCCGGCGATCAAGAAGGCGCGCGACAAGGGCGTGATGGTGATCGCGCTCGACAGCCCGGCCGATCCGCCGGACGCCACCGACGCGCTTTTCGCCACCAACAACTACACGGCCGGCGTGCTGATCGGCGAATACGCCAAGGCCGCGATGGCGGGCAAGCCGGCGAAGATCGTCGCGCTCGACCTGCTGCCGGGCCACCCTGTGGGCGCGCAGCGCCACAACGGTTTCATGAAGGGCTTCGGCCTGCCGGCCAACGACGCCAAGTCGAACGAACTGTCGAAGGCGCCCGAGATCGTCTGCATGGCCGACAGCTACGGCGACCAGGCCAAGGCGCAGACCGTGATGGAAAACTGCCTGCAGAAGGCGCCCGAGGTGAACCTCGTCTACACGATCAACGAGCCTGCCGCCGCCGGTGCATACAACGCGTTGAAGCGCGCCGGCAAGGAGAAGGGCGTGATGATCGTGTCGGTCGACGGCGGCTGCCAGGGCATCAAGGACACGGCCGCCGGCATCATCGCCGCGACCTCGCAGCAATACCCGCTGAAGATGGCCGCCATGGGCGTGGCCGCGGGCGTGGAATTCGCCAAGACGGGCAAGAAGGCCTCGGGCTACGTCGACACCGGCGTGACGCTGATCGCCGGCAAGAGCGTGGCGGGCGTCGACAGCAAGGACACCAAGACCGGCACCGAGCTGTGCTGGGGCAAGAAGTAACCGGCGGACCTCTAGATGGCGAAGTCTCCAACGCACCACATTCCGTGGGGCGCCCTCGGGCCGTGGCTGGCCCTGCTCGGCGCATGCATCTTCTTTGCGACCCAGTCCGACCGCTTTCTTACCGGCGGCAATCTATCGCTGATCCTGCAGCAGGTGATGGTGGTCGGTGTCATCGCCATCGGCCAGACGCTGATCATCCTCACGGCGGGCATCGACCTTTCGTGCGGCATGGTGATGGCGCTGGGCAGCATCATCATGAGCAAGTTCGCCACTGAACTCGGGCTGCCCGTGCCGCTGGCCATCTTGTGCGGCATCGGCGTGACGACGCTGTTCGGGCTGCTGAACGGCCTGCTGGTCACGCGCATCAAGCTGCCGCCTTTCATCGTGACGCTGGGCACGCTGAACATTGCCTTCGCGATCACGCAGCTGTACTCGTCCTCGCAGACCATCACCGACCTGCCCGGCGGCCTCACCGGCCTGGGCACCACCTTCAACATCGGCAGCGCCGAAGTGGCGTGGGGCTCGGTGCTGATGGTGGCGCTCTATGCGCTCGCCTGGTTCGTGCTGCGCGAGACGGCGGCGGGGCGGCACATCTATGCGGTGGGCAACAACGCCGAGGCCACGCGGCTGGTCGGCATTCCGACGCAGCGCGTGCTGCTGGGCGTGTACGTGGCGGCGGGCGTGCTTTACGGCATTGCCTCGCTGCTGTCGGTGGCGCGCACCGGCGTGGGCGACCCGAACGCGGGCCAGACCGAGAACCTGGACGCCATCACGGCGGTGGTGCTCGGCGGCACCAGCCTGTTTGGCGGGCGCGGCATCGTGCTGGGTTCGCTGATCGGCGTGCTGATCGTGGGCGTGTTCCGCAACGGGCTCACGCTGATGGGTGTGTCGTCGATCTACCAAGTGCTGGTGACGGGCGTGCTAGTGATTCTTGCGGTGGCCGCCGACCAACTCTCGCGCCGGGGAGCCCGCTGATGAATACCGTCACCAATCCGAAGATCGTGATGCAGGCCAAAGGCCTGGTAAAGCGCTACGGTCAGGTCACGGCGCTCGACGGTGTCGACTTCGAACTGCGCGAAGGAGAAATCCTCGCTGTGATCGGCGACAACGGCGCGGGCAAGTCGTCGCTCATCAAGGCGCTTTCGGGCGCGGTGGTGCCCGACGAAGGGCAGATCCTGCTAGACGGCAAGGCGGTGAACTTCCGCAACCCGCTGGACGCGCGCCGCGCCGGCATCGAGACGGTCTACCAGGATCTGGCCGTGGCTCCGGCCATGACCATCTACGAGAACCTGTTCCTCGGCCGCGAGCTGCGCCGCCCCGGCTTCCTGGGCAGCGTGCTGCGCATGCTCGACAAGAAGCAGATGCTGCTCCAAAGCACGGCGCGCATGGCCGACCTGAAGGTCGGCATCCAGTCGATGACGCAGGCGGTCGAAACGCTCTCAGGCGGCCAGCGCCAGTGCGTGGCGGTGGCGCGCAGCGCGGCCTTCGCGCGGCATGTGGTCATCATGGACGAGCCCACCGCCGCGCTCGGCGTGAAGGAGGGCAACATGGTGCTGGAGCTGATCCGCCGAGTGCGCGACCGAGGCCTGCCCGTGGTGCTCATCAGCCACAACATGCCGCACGTGTTCGAGGTGGCTGACCGCATCCACGTGGCGCGCCTGGGCAAGCGCGCGGCCGTGCTCGACCCGAAGAAGATCAGCATGAGCGACACCGTCGCCGTGATGACCGGCGCCATGACCGCCGACCAGTTGCCAGCGGAGGCGCATGCCTGATGCGGAAACTGCCGCGCACATGCCCGACCTGCTGCGGCTGCGCGGCTCCAACCAGGTCGGCATGCGCCAGTTCAACGAACGCACGGTGCTGCAGGCGCTGCGCGTCCACACAAGTCTGCCCAAGGCCGACCTCGCGCGGCTCACGGGGCTGAGCGCGCAGACCATCGGGCTCATCACCGCGCGGCTGGAAGAAGACGGGCTCATCGTCAAGCAGAACCGCGTGCGCGGGCGCATCGGCCAACCCTCCGTGCCGCTGGCGCTGAACCCCGACGGCGCGTTCTCCATCGGCATCAAGGTCGGCCGGCGCGGCGCCGAATGGCTGCTGATCGACTTCACCACGCAAGTGCGAGAACGACACCTCGTGCACTACGACTTTCCCGACGTGGACGAGCTGCTGCCAGCGATTGCGCAGCACATCCACCGTCTGCGCGACGGCCTGGGGCCGCTGGCCGTGCGCAACGTGGGCGTGGGGCTGGCCGCGCCGTTCCAGCTCGGCGGCTGGCACCGTACGCTGGGTCTTTCGAAGGCGCAGGCCGACCTGTGGAACCAGATGGACCTGGCGGCAGAGGTGCGTGCGCGCACCGACGTGCCGGTGAGCTTTGCGCGCGACACGGTGGCTGCCTGCGTGGCAGAACTGGTGGGCGGGCGCGGGCATGACCTGAAGAGCTTTCTGTACATCTTCGTCGACACCTTCGTGGGCGGCGGGCTTGTCATCAACTCGCACCTGCACACGGGCGCGCACGGCAATGCGGGCGCGCTGGCGTCGCTGCCCATGCAGCCGCCCGGCGGCGGCGGGCTGCCGTCGCAGCTCGTGGCGCAGGCCTCGCTTTGGGAGCTGGAGCAGCGCCTGGCGGGCGACGGCCTGGACGCGATGGCTGCCTATGACGATCGCGCATTGCAGGCGCCTTTCGCAGCCGCCACCCAGGCCTGGCTGGACGACGCATCGCAGGCGCTCGCACACGCCATCGTGAACGGCGCCGCCATGCTCGACTTGGCCGACGTGGTGATGGACGGGTCGATGTCACGCCCGCTGCTGCAGGCCTTGCTGGAGCGCACGCGCGCCGCGCTCGACCGCTGCAACTGGGAAGGCCTCTGGCGGCCGCGGCTGCACGGGGGCAGGGCAGGTGCGCAAGCCTGCGCGCTGGGCGGCGCGATGTTGCCGCTGCACGCCAACTTCGCGCCGGACCACGACGTGTTCCTGAAAGCGGCTTAGCCTGCCTTGCGCGCTCTTGCCAGGGCCAGCGCCTCGGCGAGCAGCGGCTTCACTTTCTCGAAGGTCGTCGCGCTGGGAGAGATCACGCTCACCCAGTACATCTTTGCGTACACGGGGTGGGGCATCAGCGTGTCCAGCGCGGCCGGGTCGATGGCTGCCGGCGTTTCGCCGAACAGCGCGCGGAAGCTCTCCTTGCCTACCCCGATGTTCAGGCGGAACGCGCCGGGGCGGTCGAGCTTCGAGGTGCCGTCGAACTCGCTGTCCTTGGTCACGATCGTGGCAAAGGGAAACTTGTTGTCCCCGTCGTGGAAGAAGAAGGTGTTGTCGTCGGCGATCTGGAAGTGGCCGCCGGCCAGCATGTCGATCAGGTAGTCAGTGATGGCGTCTTCGGTCATGCCGCCATCTTGCCCGTGTTCACGACGGCCAGCGGCGCAGGCCGAGTCCGTCGGCCAGTTTGCGGTAGGCGGCGATCTGCGCTTGCACGTAGTCGTCCAGCGCGGCGCCGGTGAGCGCGAAGGGATACAGCCCATGCCGCTCGCGCAACGCGGCAAAGCCCGGCGCGGCGCTCGCCTCGCGGAAGGCGGCGGTCCAGGCGCGAACGGCGGCCTCCGGCACGTCAGCGCTCAGGTACAGGCCGCGCACCGTCGGCCAGACCAGGTCGACGCCTTGTTCGCGCGCGGTCGGCACGCCGGTGAGGGCGCCGCCGAGCCGGTCTTCCGACAGCACCGCGAGCAGCCGCACGGCGGCACCGCCCGCAATGGCCTGCAGCGCTTCGGCCGCATCGCCGGGGAAGGCGTCGACATGCTTGCCCTGCAGCGCACCCAGCGCGTCGCCGCCGCCTTCGAAGGACACGAATCTCATCGCCTTGTGGTCGCGCCCCGCGGCGCGCACCAGCAGCGCGGCCTTCACCCAGTCCTGGCTGCCGACCGTGCCGCCCGCGCCGAAGGCGATGCGCGACGGGTCTTGGCGCAGCGCGGCGACCAGGTCTTGCAGGCTTTTGCAGGGCGAGTCGCGGTGCACCGCGATCACGCCGTAGTCGGTGCCGAGCGTGGCGATCCAGCGCACGGCCGAAGGCGGATGCGGACCGAAGCGCCCCTGTGCCAGGTTGAGCAGCGAGCCGCTCGAGAACGCGACCAGCGTGCCGGGCCCGCCGAGCTTGCCGGTGGCGATGCGGTCGAACGCGACGGCGCCGATGCCGCCCGGCAGGTAGCGCTGGGCCAACGGCGGGCGGGTGGGGCGCACGGCCTGCAGCGCATCGCGGGCGAGCGCACAGGTCAGCGCAAAGCCACCGCCGGCCTTGGCGGGGATCACGCAGTCGGCGGCCTCCAGGGAGGGGTCATCGGCCGTTGCCGCCGCTGCGCGCAGGCTGGCGGGCAACAGCAGCGCGGACAGCGCGCGCAGGGCGTGGCGGCGGTTGGCGTGAAGGGGCGCGGGCATTGAGTGGTGGCGGGCTGGTCAGTGCGCCGCCGGGCGGGGCCACCAGATGATCGCATGCAGGCCCGGCCCGGTCTCGCGTGCCTCCAGCCGCAGTTCGCCCTGGTGCCGCTGTGCGATGGATCGCGCAATGGCCAGCCCGAGGCCGAAACCGCCCTTGCCGGCACGCGCGCCACGGCGAAAGCGCTGGCCCAGCGCGGCGCGCTCTTCTTCGCTCAAGCCCGGCCCGTCGTCCTCGACGTTGAGGCTCCAGCCCGCCGCGTCGCCGGCCGCGAACAGCGTGATCGTGCCCTCGGCAGGCGTGTAGGCGATGGCATTCGTCACCAGATTGCTCAAGGCCTCGCGCATCAGCGCCCGGTCCGCGACGGCGATGAACTCTGGCGTGGGCGAGTGAATGCCCAGGTCGATGCGCTTGGCGCGCGCCAGCGGCAGCAAGTCGACCGCCACCTCGCGCAGCAGCGCCGCCATGTCGAAGCCGGCCGGCTCGACCGACACCGTGTCGCTGCGTCCCAGCGCAAGCAACTGCTGTGCGCTGCGTGTGGCGCGGCCGATCTCGGTGGCCAGCGCGTCGAGCGCGAGCTGGATCTGCGCCGGGTCCTGCTCGCGCCGGGCGTAGTCGGCCTGCATCTGCAGCGTGGTGAGGTGGGTGCGCAACTGGTGCGAGGCGTCGTCGAGAAACTGGCGCTGCTGCGTCACCAGGTCTTGCGTGCGCGACATCTGCTGGTTGACCGCGGCGACCAGCGGGCGCACCTCGGCGGGCAGGTCTGCCTCGGCGATGCGCGTGAGGTCGTCGGGCGTGCGCGCCTGCACTTCGCGCGCCAGCCGCGACAGCGGGCGTAGCGCCGCGGCCAGCGCCACGGCGGTGCCGCACAGCAGCATGGCCAGCACCAGGCCGTCGCGCAGCGCCGCGCTGCGCACCAGGCGGGCGGTGAACTCCTGCCGCGAGCGCGTGCTTTCGCCCACCTGCACCAGCACGCTGCGTCCCGTGCTGCCGGCCGGCGCACGATCGAGGTCGCGGCGGTAGGCGGCCAGCCGCACCGCTTCGCCGAAGTAGGTGGCGTCGTAGAAAACCGGCGTGCCCATCTTCAGCTCGACCGGCGGCGCGGGCAGGTCGGCGCTGCCCAGTTCGACCAGCCCGTCGGAGGTCGACACCCTGAAGAAAACCTGGCCGCTCGCAGTGAGCTCGAAGAACTCGAGCATCGTGTATGGCAGCTCGACCGACAGCCCGCCCGATGCGGTCGAGATGTTGGCGTCGATCGACTTCAGCGCGCCCAGCAGCGATCGGTCGTAGGCCGCGTTGGCTGCGGCCAGCGCGTCGTGCCGCGTCATCCACAGTTCGAGGCCGGTCACCACCAGCAAGGCGGGGAACAGCAGCAGCGCGAGCCGCTGCCACAGGCTCGCACGCCGCAGGCGGGTCCCCATGTTCAGCGCCATGCCCACGATGCACGGTGCCGAAGCGGCCTCTTCACGAGGCACCGGGGAACCGGCTCTGCCGGGTCGCAGGTGTCGCCCCCGCGAGGGGGAAGGAGACGCGACACGAAGTGCGCGAAGCCTGGGGGCGTGCCATTTATTCTGCTTCCAGCACATAGCCGAGCCCGCGCAGCGTGACGATGCGCACGCCGCTGCCGTCCAGCCTCTTGCGCAGCCGGTAGACGAAGACTTCCACCGCTTCGGGATGCACCTCCTCGTCGTCGGAGAACACGCGCTCGAGGATCTGCTGCTTCGACAGCGGCTCGCCGCTGCGCTGCACCAGCACGCGCAGCACCGCCAGTTCACGCGGCGACAGCGCGAGCGCCTCGCCGTTCAGCGTGAAGTGCCGGCGCGCGCCGTCGTACACCAGCGGCCCGCAGGCCAGCCGTGGATGCTCCACGCCGCGCGCGCGGCGCACCAGCGCATGCAGCCGCGCCTCGAGTTCGGCCAGCGCGAAGGGCTTGGCGAGGAAGTCGTCCGCGCCTGCGTTGAGCGAGGCCACGCGCTCGTTCAGCGAGTCGCGCGCCGTCAGGATCAGCGCGGGCAGCCGCTGGTCGCGCTCGCGCAGGCGTTGCAGCACCGTGTGCCCGTCGAGCCCGGGCAGGCCCAGGTCGAGCACCAGCGCATCGTGGTCGCGCTGCTGCAGCGCCCGATCGGCCAGCCTCCCGTCGTCCACCCATTCGACCTGGATGCCCGCGTGCTCCAGCGCCTTGCAGAGCCAGGTGCCCAGGGTGTGTTCGTCTTCGGCCAGGAGAATGCGCATCGGCTGATCCTAGTTGTGCCGGGCCTTTTCGGGAAACACCGCGGAACCGGCTTTGCCGGGCCGCAGGTGTTGCCCCCTGCAAGGGGGCTGGCGCAGCGACACGAAGTGCGCGAAGCCTGGGGGTTTGCCAATCAATCCGGCTTGATGTTTGCCCTTGCGATTACTTTCTGCCAGCGGGCCTGCTCTGCCGCAATGAACTGAGTGAACTGCTCGGGCGTGCCGCCGACAGCTTCTGCCGCATCGGCCGTCAGGCGCTGCATCGAGTCGGGCGACTTCACTGCCTTCATCGTCTCGGCCGAGAGCTTGGCCATCTGTGCGGGCGTGATGTTGGCCGGCGCCAGCATGCCGTACCACTGCGTCATCTCGAAGCCGGGGAAGCCTTGCTCGGCCACGGTCGGTACGTCGGGCAGCTGCGTCAGGCGCTTGGCCGAGCCGGTCGCGATGCAGCGCACCTTGCCCGCCTTGATGAACGGAATGATCGCCGCCGCGCCGATGGCCGACGCGTCGAGCCGGCCCGAGAGCAGGTCGGTCACCATCGGCCCGGTGCCGCGGTAGGGCACGTGCAGCATGAACACGTCGGCCGTCATC
The DNA here is from genome assembly GCF_977011995.1 of Variovorax durovernensis. Lineage (NCBI taxonomy): Bacteria > Pseudomonadati > Pseudomonadota > Betaproteobacteria > Burkholderiales > Comamonadaceae > Variovorax > Variovorax durovernensis. The sequence goes on from NZ_CDRNCW010000001.1 coordinate 2,672,176, forward strand.
TTCAGGTATTCGAATGCCAGGTGCCCGGCGCTGCCGTTGCCCGCCGAACCGTAGCTGAGCTTGCCCGGCTTCGACTTGGCATAGGCGATGAACTCCTTGAGGTTCTTCGCCGGCACGTCCGGGTGCACCACGTACAGGCTGGGCACCTTGGCCAGCAGGCTCACGGGCTTGAAGTCCTTGTTCGCGTCGTAGGGCAGCTTGGCAAAGATGTACGGATTGACCGCCAGCGTGCCGATGTGGCCCAGGATGATCGTGTGCTGGTCGGTGCTGCGCGCCACTTCGCTCATCGCGATGTTGCCGGCCGCGCCGGGCTTGTTGTCGACGAACACGCTCTGGCCCAGCGTGCGCGAGAGCTCGGCCGCGGTCGAGCGCGCGACGATTTCCGAGCTGCCGCCGGGTGCGAAGGGCACGACGAAGCGGATCGACTTGTTGGGCCAGGCGTCTTGCGCCGAGGCCAGCGAGGGCAGCAGGCCGCCGAGGCCGAGGGCGCCGCCGGCTTGCAGCCAGTGGCGGCGGTTCAGGTGTGTGTGGTTCGGGAACAGGTCGGACATGGGCTTGTGTCTCCAGCGCTTTGGTATTGAAAGCGCGCATCCTGCCCGGCGGATGCTGTCGGAATGCTGTCAGTCGCCGCCCGTCCAGTAGTCCCGGCCGAATTCGCCCGCAAGCCTGGCGATCAGCTGCTCCACGCGCGAAAGGACGGTTTCCACCTGCGCGCGCACGGGCGCATATGCAAAGCGCAGGTTGTGGAAGGTCTTGCCCTCGTCCGGGTCGTCATCGCGCAGGTACAGCATGCCGTCGTGCAGCCGCAGGTCGAAGAACCAGCCTTGCTCGTAGTCGGAGAACACTTCGCCCGGCGTGCCTGCCGTCAACGATTCGATGAAGGCCCGCCCCTCGCTGAAGCGGTCGTGCCACGGAAAGCTCAGCAGAAAGCGGCCTGGTGCAAGGACGACCGGCCTGTTCCAGAAATTGGGGCTGTCTGCCAGATCCTTGCCGTGGTGCGCGGCTTTGGTGAGCAGATCGCGGTAGTGGCGGCAGAGCTCTTCCTCGTGGCCGACGCAGTCGGCCGACAGCACGAAGCCCTGTGCCGCACCCGGTATGGCCGGCTGGTAAAGCGGCTCGCGCATGTTCTGCCATTGCTCGGGCGAGATGTTCGACGAAGTGCCGTAGTAGAACGAGGCCTCCACGATGAAAGCGATATCGATGAGCACGCCTTCCACGGGCTCCGACTGCGACGCCCAGTCCGGCAGCGTTGCCCGGTCCGGGGAGTGCGGTGCATCGGCGTCCACGGCGATCCTCAGATCAGGTTGCGCATCGCCTGCGCCGTCTCCCGCAGCACCGGCAGCACCCGCGCCACTGCGTCTTCCGAACTCTCGTGTCCCATCGGCATCGTGATGTTCAGCGCCCCCACCAGCGTGCCGTGGCGGTCGCGCAGCGGCGCCGCGATGCCGCGCGAGTTCAGGTCCAGCTGCTGTTCCGACAGCGCCCAGCCCTGCGCCCGGATGCGCGCCAGCTCCAGCTTCATGCGCTCCATGCTCGCGATGGTGTGCGAGGTGAAAACCGTGAGCTGCCTGGTCGCCAGCCATTCGTTCAGCTCGGCGTCGCTGCGCAGCGCCAGCATCAGCATGCCCGAGGCCGTCACTTGTGCCGGCACGCGCGCGCCCAGTACGTAGCCGGTGCTCATGCTGCGGTTCGGCCCGTTGCGCGCGATGTAGACCACCTCGTCGCCGTCCATCACGCTGAGGTAGGCGATCTCGTTGGTGCCGGCGGCCACGCGCTGCAGAAAAGGCTGCACCACGCGCGGCAGGCGGGCCGATTCCAGGTACGAGCGGCCAAGCCGCAGCACCCGCGGCGTTAGCCAGAACAGCTTGCCGTCGCTGGCCACGTAGCCCATGTGCTGCAGGGTGAGCAGGTAGCGCCGCGCGGCGGTGCGGGTCATGTTCGTGCGCTGGCCCGCCTGGCTGGCGGTGAGGCGCGGGTTGGCATCGTCGAAGGCCTCGATGATGCTCACGCCGCGCTCCAGGCCGGCAATCCAGTCGCGCTTGTCCAGGCCTGCGGGGGGTGTCGAGTCGTCCTTGCTCATGGGCGGAAGTGTGCCTCCGGCGATGCGGTTGGCGTTGGCATTCGGTGCAGGTGAAAACCCTTGATTTGAACGATTAACGATTTTTACAGATCGATTATCGAACGTTTTGAGGTATGCATTCCTGCATGAATGGGCTGAAGGGACTATAAAGCTCGGCATCCGGCCTCGAAAAGAGCGATTGACGAACGGAAGCAAGCACATGAGCCATTCCATCAGCGGCAGCACCCAGGCGTACCTGATTCCGGGCGACCCGGTTCGCAACGTGCGGCTGCCGCGCATGTTCAACGCGACTTTCGAGCGCTTCGGCATCGACGCGGTGCTGCTGCCCATGCAGGTGCCGGTGCGCGACTTCGCGGTGTTCTTCAAATCGGCCTTCCTGGCGCGCAACCTGCGCGGCATGGTGATCGCGCCGCCGCACAAGCCGCTGGTGGTCGACCTGCTCGACGGTTGCGGGCTCTTCGGGCGCGTGGCGGGTTCGGTGAACGTGGTGCGCCGTACCGAGGGCGACCAGCTCGAGGGCGACCTGTTCGACGGCGAAGGCCTGATCGGCGCGCTCGACCACTGCAACATTCCCTTTCGCGGCAAGCGCGTGCTGATCCTCGGCGCGGGCGTGAGTGCGGCGGCCATCGGCGTGGCGCTGGCCGAAGGCGGCGTGGTGAACGGCGCCGCGCACATCGCATTCTTCGACCGCGCCGCCGGCAAGGCCGCGGGCGTGGCCGCCAAGCTCGACGCCTTCTTCGACGCCACGGTGGTGGCCGTCGACAGCAACGCGCCGGAGGGCTACGACCTTGTCATCAACGCCACGCCGCTCGGGCTGGTCGAGGACGACGCGCTGCCTGTGGACGTGGCGCGCATGGACAGCCATGCCGCGCTGTTCGACATCCTGTTGCGCAACCAGCCCACGCCGCTGGTGCGCGCGGCCCGCGCGCGCGGGCTCAACGCGCAGGCCGGCTTCGAGATGCTGATCCAGCAGATGCCGCACTACCTGCGCTACTTCGGCCACACCGAAGCGGCCGATGCGCTGCGCGCCGACGCCGATTTCCTGCGCGAAATCATCTACCCGCCGGCCATGCACGGCGAAATCGCCAAGCCCCTGCGCTATCACTCCCCGAGCGTGGCCTGAGCCACGCCTTTTCATTCAAGAGACTCGACATGATTTCCGGCAAGACAACGCTCATCGCCCACCTGGGTTTTCCGACCGAAGCCTTCAAGGCTCCGATGATCTACAACCCCTGGTTCGACAAGCAGGGCATCGACGCGGTGGTGGTGCCGATGGGCGTGAAGCCCGAGGACTACGCGGCCTCGCTGCCGCAGATCTTCAAATTCAGCAACCTGCGCGGCGCACTCGTGACCATGCCGCACAAAGTCACGACGATGGCGCTGGTGGACGAGGTGACGCCCACCGCGCGTGTGGCGGGCGCCTGCAACGCGATCCTCAAGCGGCCCGACGGCACGCTGCTGGGTGACCAATTCGACGGCGCCGGCTTCGTGCGCGGCGTGGAGCGCAAGGGGCGGCTCTTCAAGGGCACGCGGGTGCTGGTGTCGGGCACGGGCGGCGTGGGTTCGGCCATTGCGGCGTCGATTGCCGCGGCCGGCGCCGCCGAGCTGATGCTGTTCGACATGAGCGAGGCCTCGGCCGGCGCATTGGCCGCGCGGCTGCGCGAGCACTATCCGCAGATGAAGGTGAGCACGGGCTCGAAAGACCCGGCCGGCTACGACGTGGTCGTCAACGCCACGCCGCTCGGCATGAAGGAAGGTGACCCGCTGCCTTTCGACGTGGACCGCATCGACTCCGGCACCTTCGTCGGCGAGGTCGTGATGAAGACCGAGTACACGCCGTTGCTCGAGGCCGCGAAGGCCAAGGGCTGCGCAGTGCAGGTCGGCACCGACATGCTCTTCGAAATGATCCCCGCGTACCTGGAGTTCTTCGGTTTTGGCACAGCGTCCCCGGAGGAATTGCGTGCCGTGGCCCAATTGAAGTACTAGGCACCCCCCCAGTCTTCGCGCACTTCGTGTCGCTACGCCGACCCCCTTGCACGGGGCAACACCTGCGGCCCGGCAGAGCCGGTTCCGCGGTGTTTCGCGAAGAGGGTGGCGACGCCGTTGATTGAAAGTTATCGCATGAGCATCTTTGAAGGTTTTCTCTCCACATCCGAAACGCTGGGCGCCTTCAGCGACCGCGCGTTCGTCGACGCCATGCTGCGTTTCGAGGCTGCGCTGGCGCGCGCCCAGGCCGCCGAGGGGCTGATTCCCGAGAGTGCCGCGCACTCCATCGTGAGCAGCTGCAAGGTCGAGCTGTTCGACGTTGCCAAGATCGTGCGCGAGAGCGGCCGCGCGGGCAGCGTCGCCATTCCGCTGGTCAAGGCGCTGCGCGAGGCCGTGAGCCTTTTCAACGCCGAGGCCGCGCCGTATGTGCATTTCGGCAGCACCAGCCAGGACGTGATCGACAGCGCGATGGCGCTGGTCACGCGCGAGGCGGTCGCGCTCGTCGAGGCCGACCTGGCCAAGGCAGCCGATGCCTTGCTGCGACTGGCCACGCAGCACGCCGAGACACCCATGCTCGCGCGCACGCTGATGCAGCCGGCTTCCGTCACCAGCTTCGGCTTCAAATGCGCCGGCTGGGCCGCGCCGCTGGTACGCAGCCGCCTGCGCCTGCGCGAGGCCGCGAAGCACGCGCTGCAACTGCAGCTCGGCGGCGCCGTCGGCACGCTCGCGCAGATGAAGGGGCAGGGCGCGGCCGTGCGCCAGCGCATGGCCAAGGAACTGGGTCTGGGCGACCCCGGCGCGACGTGGCACACGCAGCGCGACGAATGGGTGGCGCTCGGCTGCGAGCTGGGCCTCATGACCGGCAGCCTCGGCAAGATCGCGGTCGACATCGCGCTGCTCGGCCAGTACGAAGTAGCCGAAGTCTCCGAGCCCAGCGAACCCGGCCGGGGCGGCTCGTCGGCCATGCCGCACAAGCGCAACCCGGTGGCGTCGATGGTGGCCATCGCCGCCGCGCACCGCGCGCCGCAGCGCGTGGCCGCCTTGCTAGGCGCCATGCCGCAACAGCACGAACGCGCGCTCGGCGCCTGGCAGGCCGAGCTGGCCGAATGGCCGCAACTGCTGATGTCGGCGCACGGCAGCGTGCGCGCCATGGCCGGCGCGCTGCCGGGCCTGCAGGTCGATGCCGCGCGCATGCGCGCCAACATCGACCGGCTGCGCGCCGAACTTCCGCGCGACGCTGCCGACGAATGGTTCGACCCCGCGCTCGCGATCAATGCCGGACAGACAGCCCTCGCCGAAGTGAAGGCGATGCAGGCCCGGCTCACAGACAAGGAACTCCCGCAATGACCGCCCCCGAAACGCCTGCCAACGACTACGAAGCCGGCCTCGTCAACCGCCGCCGCGTGCTCGGCGATGCATGGGTCGACAAGTCGCTCGCCAACCGCAACGGCTTCAACGCCGAGTTCCAGGAACTCATCACGCGCCATGCGTGGAACGACATCTGGGGCCGCCCCGCGCTGGGCGACAAGACGCGCCGCTACATGGTGCTGTCGATGATGCTGGGCATCCATGCGTATGAGGAATTCGCCATGCACGTGCGCGCCGCGCTCGACGGCCCGCCCGAGTCGCGCCTCACGCCGGAAGACATCAAGGAAGTGATCATGATGGCCGCCATCTACTGCGGCGTGCCGGTGGCCAACCACGCCTTCGGCATCGCGACCGGCATCCTGCGCGAGAAGGGCCTGCTGCCCGCCACGCCCGCGACCGCCGCGCAGTGAGCGCGCCGGTCGCCCGCAAGGGCCGGTTCGACGTCAGCTTCGCGCTGTTGCTGCCGCTGCTGCTGGCGGCGCAGCCCGTGGCCACCGACAGCTACCTCCCGGCGCTGCCCGCCATCGCCAAGGAGCTCGGCTCCGCCAGCACCAGCCTCACGCTGTTCGTGCTGGCTTTCGGCTTTGCGCAATTGCTGTGCGGCCCGCTGGCCGATCGCTTCGGCCGGCGGCCGGTGCTGCTGACGGGGCTCGGCTGCTACGTGCTCGCGGCACTGGGCGGGGCGTTCGCCGACAGCGTGGCGCTGCTCGCGGGCTGGCGCGCGTTGCAGGGCTTCTCGATGGCCGCGATCCTCGTGTGCTCGCGTGCCGCGGTGCGCGACCTGTACCCGGCCCACGAAGGGCCGCACGTCATGGCGCGCGGCCTCACCGGGCTGGGCGTGGTGGGGCTGCTGGCGCCGCTGCTCGGCGCATGGCTGGTGCAGGGCGCGGGCTGGCGCTGGGTGATGGTGGCGATGGCGGTCTATGCCTCGGTGCTGTTCGCGATGTGCTGGTACTCGTTCGCCGAAACGCGCAAACCGATGAGCGAGGACGGCCTCTCCGCGCCGCGCGGCAGCACCCGCATCGTGTTCGCAAGCCGCTCTTTCCGCGCCTGGGCCTCGGTGGCCGCGTCGACCTACGGCGGGCTCTTCTGCTTCCTGCTGCTGTCGCCGATGGTCTACATCGGCTACCTGGGCTGGTCGCCTGCGTGGTACGGCTGGATTCCGGCCGGCGGCTCGCTGGTCTACATCTTCAGCACCACCATGTGCCGCACGCTGCTGCGGCGCTATGGGCCGGTGCGCACCGTGCGGCTGGGCGCCTCGCTCAGCATCACGGGCGCGGTGATCCAGGCGCTCGGCTGCTGGCTGATGCCGTTCAGCGCGGTGCCGCTGCTGGCGGGCCACGCGGTGTACTGCCTCGGCCACGGCATCCACCAGCCCTGCGGGCAGGCGGGCGCGGTGGGCGACCTGCCGCACTTGGCGGGCCGGGCCGTGTCGTGGTCCGGCTTCGGCATGATGATGGTCGCGTTCTGCGTGGGGCAGCTGGCAGCGCGCTTCGTCGATACCGACTACACCTACGGCGCCTGGCCGATGGTCGTACCCATGCTGCTGGCCGGCATTTCGCTGATGGCCATCGCGTTCTTCTGGCTGCCACGTCTTCAACATCCGACAAAGGAAACCACACCATGACCCGTTTGAATGTCGTTCGCGAAGGCGACGGCCCGATCGTCGTGCTCAGCCATGCACTCGGCTGCGACCTGACCATGTGGGACGGCGTGGCCGCGCAGCTCGCGCGGGCCCACACCGTGATCCGCTACGACCACCGCAACCACGGCGCTTCCGAAGTGGTGCCGGGCCCCTTGCGCATCGAGACACTGGCGGAAGACGCCGCCGAGCTCATCCGGCGTGAGGCGTACGGCGAGCCGGTGCATTTCGTCGGCCTGTCGATGGGCGGCATGACCGCGCAGGCGCTGGCCGTGCGCCACCCCGAGCTGCTGAAGACCGTGGTGATCGCCAACTCGTCCGCGCACTACCCCGACCAGGCCCCGTGGCGCGCGCGCGCCGAGACTGTCAATGCCCAGGGCGTGGCCGCCATCGCGCCCGGCGCGGTGTCGCGCTGGCTCACGCCCGACTTCGTGACCACGCCCGAGGGCGCGGCCGCCGCCAAGGCGCTGCACGACGTGCTGGTGCGCACCGACCCGCAGGCCTACATCGCGAGCTGCAATGCCGTGGCCGCCATCGACTTCCGCGAGAGCAACCACCGCATCGCCGTGCCCACGCTGGTGATCGGCGGCCTGCGCGACGAGGCCACGCCCATGGCCATGTCGCAGGCCATTGCCGGCGCGATTCCGCATGCGCAACTGGCCACCATCGACGCCGCGCACGTCAGCGCCGCGGAGCGACCGGTGGAGTTCGCACAGCTGCTGATCGATTTCTGGCGCAGTCTTTGAGGACTGGGCGCTACACCGGTGGCCTAGGTGTATCCCGTATTTCGTGCGAATAATGGACGCATGTGATCGATGATCGATCAAAAGGCTTCTGAATAGATTGTGGCGGTGGCCGGGTGTTTCTAAAGTCCACCCCATGCATCGCTCCATCGCCACCGTCTCGCTCAGCGGCACGCTCCGCCAGAAGCTCGAAGCCGTCGCAGCCGCGGGTTTCGACGGCATCGAGCTGTTCGAGGCCGACTTCATCAACTTCAAGGGCACCGCCGCCGAACTGCGCCGCATCACGGCTGACCTGGGCCTGTCGATCGACCTGTACCAGCCGTTCCGCGACTTCGAAGGCATGCCCGAGCCGCAGTTCCGCCGCAGCCTGGAGCGCGCCGAGCGCAAGTTCGACCTGATGGAAGCCATGGGCGCGCCGCTGGTGCTTTGCTGCTCCAACACCTCGCCGCTGGCCGTGAACGACCCGGCGCTGGCCGCCGCCCAACTGCACGAGCTGGCCGAGCGCGCCGCGCGCCGCAACCTGCGCGTGGGCTTCGAGGCGCTGGCCTGGGGCCGCCACACCTCGCTGTACGGGCAGGCCTGGAACATCGTCAGGCAGGCGAACCACGCGCACCTGGGCCTGATCCTCGACAGCTTCCACACGCTGTCGCTGAAGGACGATCCGGCGGGCATCGCCGACATCCCCGGCGAAAAAATCTTCTTCCTGCAGATGGCCGATGCGCCGCTGCTGTCCATGGACGTGCTCCAGTGGGCGCGCCACCACCGCTCGTTCCCGGGGCAGGGCGACTTCGACGTGATCGGCTTCTTCACGCAGGTGCTGCGCGCGGGCTACACCGGGCCGCTGTCGCTGGAGATCTTCAACGACATCTTCCGCGAGACGCCGAACCGCCGCACCGCGGTGGACGCGATGCGCTCGCTGCTCTACCTCGAAAGCGAAGCACGCCAGCGCATGGCCGCCGCGCCTGTGCAGCCACAGCGCGTGGAGCTGTTCAACCCGCCGCCGGTGCCGGCGCTGTCGGGCCTGTCGTTCATCGAGTTCGCGGCCGACGAGGCCTCGGCCCTCACGCTGGCCTCGCTGGTGAAGCAACTGGGTTTTCGCCGCGTGGGCAGGCACCGTTCGAAGGCCGTCACGCTGTATCGCCAGGGCGAGGTCAACCTGATCGTCAATGCCCAGCCCGATTCCTTCGCGCGCAGCCGTTTCGATGCGCACGGCACCTCGGTCTGCGCGCTGGGCGTGCGCTGCGCCGATCCGCTGGCAGCCGTGGGCCGGGCCACCGCCATGCGCTCGCAGCGGCACGACAGCCCGGTCGGCCCCAACGAGCTGCGCGTGCCGGCGGTCGTCGCGCCCGGCGGCAACCTCATCCACTTCGTGCCCGAGGCGCTGGGCGCCAACGGCCTGTACGAAGCCGATTTCATCCTCGAAGACGGCGGCCCCGACGAATCCGACGCCGGCCTGCAGCGCATCGACCACGTGGCGCTGGGCCTGGCGCTCGACCAGCTCGACACCTGGGTGCTGTTCACGCGCGCCGTGCTCGGCCTGGAGCCGGGCGAGAGCCTGGAGCTGGCCGACCCCTTCGGCCTCATTCGCAGCCGCGGCGTCGCCAATGCCGACCGCAGCCTGCGCCTGGTGCTCAACGTGTCGCTGAGCCAGCGCACGCGCACCGCGCGCACGCTGAGTGTGACCGGCGGCGGCGCGGTGCACCACATCGCGCTGAGCTGCGCCGACATCTTCGACACCGCCGCGAAGCTGCGCGCCAACGGCACGCGCTTCGTGCCCATCTCGGACAACTACTACGACGACCTCGCGACGCGCATCGACCTGGCGCCCGAACTGCTGGCGCGCATGCGCGAGGCGGGCGTGCTGTTCGACCGCTCGGCGGCCGGCGACTACCTGCACATCTACACAGAGAGTTTCGAGGGGGGACTGTTCTTCGAGGTCGCACAGCGCGTGGGCAACTACGACGCCTACGGTGCCCTCAATGCACCGGCGCGCATGGCTTCCCAGGCGCAGGATTGATTAGGTTTTTTTGTCAACACTGGAGACACACACATGGCAAGCAACACAGCCCATGAGCCGCAAGGCAGGCACCAGTCGAAGAAGGCCGCCGCAAGCGGCTGGATCGGCTCGGCGCTGGAGTATTACGACTTCTTCATCTACGCCACGGCCGCGGCGTTGATCTTTCCGCAGATCTTCTTTCCCAAGGGCGACCCGACGACGGCCATCGTCGCGTCGCTCGCAACTTATGGCGTGGGCTATGTCGCGCGCCCCATCGGCGCCTTCGTGCTCGGCCACTGGGGCGACACGCACGGGCGCAAGCAGGTGCTGGTGCTTTGCATGTTCCTGATGGGCTTCTCCACCGTGGCCGTCGGCCTGCTGCCGACCTACGACCAGGTCGGCCTGCTGGCTCCAGTGCTGCTGGTGCTGCTGCGCCTGGTGCAGGGTTTCGCGGTGGCGGGCGAGATCTCGGGCGCCAGCTCGATGATCCTGGAGCACGCGCCGTTCGGCCGTCGCGGCTTCTTCGCGAGCTTCACGCTGCAGGGCGTGCAGGCCGGCCAGATCCTGGCGGCCGCCGTGTTCCTGCCGCTGGCCCATTACATGCCTGAAGATGCCTTCAACTCGTGGGGCTGGCGCATTCCGTTCCTGCTGAGCTTCCTGGTCATCGTGGCGGGCTACATCATCCGCCGCGAGGTCGACGAGACGCCGGCCTTCGCCGAAGTCGACAAGAAGGGCGAAGTGGCCAAGGCGCCGATCGTCCAGGCCTTCACCGACAGCTGGGCCGACATGCTGCGCGTGGTGTGCATGGCGCTGATGAACGTGATTCCGGTGGTGGCCACGGTGTTCGGCGCGGCCTATGCCGTGCAGGCCGCCTACGGCATCGGCTTCCAGAAGGACGTGTACCTGTGGATTCCCGTGCTCGGCAACATCCTTGCCGTGATCGTGATCCCGTTCGTGGGCAACCTGTCGGACCGCATCGGCCGCCGCCCGCCGATCATCGTCGGCGCGCTGCTCTCGGGGCTGCTGTCCTTCGTGTACCTGTATGCCATCAGCATCCGCAATGTGCCGCTGGCCATCGCCATGTCCCTGCTGATGTGGGGCATCGTGTACCAGGGCTACAACGCGACCTTCCCGAGCTTCTACCCGGAGCTGTTCCGCACCCGCAACCGCGTGTCGGCCATGGCCATCTCGCAGAACATCGGCACCACCTTCACTGCGCTGCTGCCCGCACTGTTCGCCGCCGTGGCGCCTCCGGGCTCGACCAATGTGTGGTTCACCGTGGGCGCCATCACCTTCGCGGTGACCGTGCTCGCGGCCCTCGCGGCACTGAGCGCACGGGAAACCTACCGCGTCCGCATGAACGACCTGGGCAAGCCCGATGCGGTGCCGGTCGACAAGCAGGAGTACGACCGCATGCGCGAGAAGACGCTGCAGGAAGCACGCCTGGCCAAGGCTGCCGCCTGAGGCCGGGGCACGCGGCGAGAGGCTGAAGACCTTTCGCCTGCCAAGGGTTGTGGCGCCGTGAAGAATGGCGCCATGACCACATCTTCTTCCTCCCACCTCAAGATCGACTTCGTCTCCGATGTGTCCTGCCCCTGGTGCGCCGTTGGCCTGAGTTCGCTCGAGGCGGCGCTCAGGAAGGTGGCGCCGGACGTCACCGCGGAACTGCACTTCCAGCCCTTCGAGCTGAACCCGCAGATGCCGCCCGAAGGCCAGGACACCTTCGAGCACCTCAACCAGAAGTACGGTTCCACGCGCGAGCAGCAGGCGCAGTCGCGCGAAATGATCCGCCAGCGCGGCGCTGCCGTCGGCTTCGAGTTCAGCCCCGAAGGCCGTCCACGCGTCTACAACACCTTCAATGCCCACCGCCTGCTGCATTGGGCCGAGCTGGAAAGCCCGGCCAAGCAGGCGGCGCTGAAGAAGCTGCTGCTGAAGGCCTACTTCACCGACAGCCAGAACCCCTCGGACCCCGATGTGCTGGTGCGCGCCGCCACCGAAGCCGGGCTCGATGCGGCCCGTGCCCGCGAGATCCTGGCGAGCGACGAGTTCGCGAAGGAAACCCGCGAACGCGAGCGCATGTACACCGATGCCGGCATCCACTCGGTGCCCGCGATCATCATCAATGACCAGCACCTGATCTCGGGCGGCCAGCCCGTCGAAGTGTTCGAGCGCGCGCTGCGCCAGATCGCCGGCGCTGCACCGGCCAGCCTGTCGGTAGCCTGACTTAGCTGGCGCTTAGGCGCCGGCTTTGCGCGGCGTTACGAGGGTAAAGAGCGTCAACGCGGGGCAGGCCGCAGTGGTTGAGGAGAGCATCTCCAATCACTGTCACCATCAGGAGCTCCGAAGATGAAGAAGAAAAGCCTAATCACCGCACTCGCCACATTCACGCTCGTGGCAGCGGCTTCCCTGCCGGCACTGGCCGACGAATACGGCAGGCATCCTTTCTACCTCCACGCCTTGTCCGACCTGCGCACCGCAGCCTGGCAGGTGGACCACCGCCGCCCCGAGGACGGCCAGGTCTCGCGCGACGAGATGGTGGTGCTCGACGAGATCCACGCCGCCATCGGCGACCTGCAGCACGCCGCATGGCTCGACGGCAAGCCCGTCGAATGGCGCGAGCCCACCGACGCATGGCTGCCGCGCGAAGGCCGCCTGCATGCGGCAATCGACCTGCTGCGCAAGGTGCGCTCCGACGTGGCGCGCGAAGAAGACGACCCGCGCTCGCGCCCGTTCCAGCAACGCGGCCTGGCGCATGTCGACGTGGCGCTCAATGCCGCGCAGCACGCCGTCGGCGACGTGCGCCACCACGACATGCGCAGGGAGTGAGGGCGGTGGCCACCCCCGGTGGATCCGTGCCGCTGCGCCGCGCATCGTTGGCGCTTGGTGCCTGCGTGCTGGCGCTGCTGGCAGCCTGCGCGAGCACGCCTGGCAGCCAGCGGCCGCTGGTGTCGCTGTCGTTGCCTTCCACGCAGGTCAATGACGCCACGCGCCTGCGCTGGCTCGACCGCGTAAGTTGGGGCGCCAACGCCAGCAGCGACGCGCACCTGGCGCAACGCGGCCTCGCGCTGTGGATGCGCGACCAGCTCAATCCGCGCCCCGCGCCGCTGCCGCCCGCGGCACAGGCGCAGATCGACGCGATGGCCATCTCGCACACGCCGCTCGACCAGCTCGTGATCGGGCTGGAAGCGCAGCGCAAGGCGGCCGACGCGCTGCCCGACGAAGACCAGAAGAAGGCCGCGCGCCAGGCCTATCAGCAACAGCTCAACCAGCTGGCGCGCGAGGCGCAGACGCGCTTCCTGCTGCGCGCGCTCTACTCGCCGAACCAGCTGCAGGAGCAGATGACCTGGTTCTGGATGAACCACTTCAACGTCAACCTGCGCAAGGACAACATCCGCGCGATGGTCGGCGACTACGAAGAGAACGCCATCCGCCCGCATGCGCTCGGCAAGTTCCGCGACCTGCTCGGCGCCACGCTGCATCACCCCGCGATGCTGCGCTACCTCGACAACGCGCAGAACGCCGCCAACCGCATCAACGAGAACTACGCGCGCGAGCTGATGGAGCTGCATACGCTGGGCGTGGGCAGCGGCTATTCGCAGGGCGACGTGCAGGAACTCGCGCGCGTGCTCACCGGTGTTGGCGTGACCAGCGCACCGCTCGATGCGCCGCCGCCGAACATCCGCCCCGCGGTGCGCGCGGACTACGTGCGCAAGGGCCTGTTCGAGTTCAACCCGAACCGGCATGACTACGGGCCGAAGACACTGCTGGGCCAGCCGATTCAGAGCCGCGGCCTGGCCGAGGCAGACGAGGCGCTCGACCGCCTGGCAAGCGCGCCGGCCACTGCGCGCTTCATCTCGCGCAAGCTGGCCGTGTACTTCGTGTCGGACGATCCGCCGCAGGCGCTGGTCGACCGCATGGCGGCGGCCTTCACGCGCAGCAGTGGCGACATCGCCGTCACGCTGAAGGCGCTGTTCGAGTCGCCCGAGTTCACCGCGTCGCTGGGCCGCAAGTTCCGCGACCCGGTGCACTACGTGATCGCCGGCGTGCGGCTCGCATACGACGACCGCGTGGCCTTGAACGTCAACCCGATGCTCAACTGGATCAATCGCATGGGCGAGCCGCTGTACGGCCACGAGACGCCTGACGGCTATCCGCTCAACGAGGTGGCATGGGCGAGTGCCGGGCAGATGAACACGCGCTTCGAGATCGCCCGGGCCATCGGTGCGAACGGTGCGGTGCTGTTCAGGGCGGACGACAAGGCGCCGCTGGAGAAGCCTGCGTTCCCGCAACTGGCCGAGTCGCGCGCTGTGCGTGCGATGCAGGGCGGGCTGAGCGCGGACACGCGCGAGGCGCTGGCGCAGGCGAAGAACCCGCAGGAGTGGAATACCTTCCTGCTGGCGTCGCCGGAGCTGATGCGCCGCTGAGGTATTCGGTATTTCTCCCTCCCCCGCTGGGGGAGGGCGGGGGTGGGGGCAAGCGGCGCATCCACCGGGCGCTCTGCCTGCCCCCATCCCGACCTTCCCCCAGAGGGGGAAGGAGCAAGGCAAAAGAAAGGACAAAACGTCATGCAACGTCGAGAACTCCTGAAGCTCATGGCCGCCGCCCCCTTCGCAGGCGCCGCGGGCCAGCTCATGGCCGCGCCCGCGGCCGAAGGCGCCAAGCTGCTGGTCGTGTTCCTGCGCGGCGCTTACGACTGCAGCAACCTGGTGGTGCCCACCAGCAGCGACTTCTACTACGCCTCGCGCCCCAACATCGCCATCCCGCGCCCCGGCACGCCCAACGGCGCGCTGCCGCTCGACGGCAACTGGGGCCTGCACCCCGCGCTCGCACAGAGCGTGATGCCGATGTTCCAGCAGAAGCAGGCGTCGTTCATCGCCTTCGCGGGCACCGACGACCTCACGCGCAGCCACTTCGAGACGCAAGACTCCATCGAACTTGGACAGGCACTCGACAAGCGCCGCGACTACCGCTCGGGTTTCCTCAACCGGCTGGCCGGCGTGCTCGGCGCGGGACCCGTTACCGACGTGTCGCCCATCGCCTTCACCGACCAGTTGCCGATCTCGCTGCGCGGCAACGCCAAGGCAGCCAACATGGCGCTCGCGGGCAACGCGCGCTCGGCCCTCGACGCACGGCAGAGCCAGGTCATCGCGAACATGTACCGCAACACCTCGCTGGCCCAGCCGGTGGCCGAAGGCTTCCAGGTGCGCGACGAGGTGATGCGCGCCGTGCAGGCCGAAATGGACGCCGCCAGCCGCAACGCCATGACCGCCAAGGGCTTCGAGCTGGTCGCGCGCCGCATGGCGCTGCTGATGCGCGACCGCTTCGACCTCGGCTTCGTCGATGTCGGCGGCTGGGATACCCACGTGGGGCAGGGCGCCGCCGCCGGCTACCTCGCCAACCGCTTCGAAGAACTGGGCCGCGGCGTGGCCGGCTTCGCGCAGGAGATGGGCGACGACGCATGGCGCCAGACCGTGGTGGTGGTCATCAGCGAATTCGGCCGCACCTTCCGCGAGAACGGCAACCGGGGGACGGACCATGGGCACGGGACCGTGTACTGGGTGCTTGGCGGCGGGCTGTCGGCGCAGGCCGGCGGGCAAATCGTGGGCGAGCAGCAGGCGCTGACGCAGGCCACGCTGTTCCAGAACCGGGACTATCCGGTGCTCAATGAATACCGGGCGGTGTTCGGCGGGCTATTCAAGCGGATGTATGGGCTGTCGCCGGCGCAATTGGCGAAGGTGTTCGATGGGGTGGCGCCTAAGGATTTGCGGTTGGTTTGAGTGTGAAGTGGCTTGCCGTGAAAACAAGTGCGCGGCCAAATCCTTCTGTCCGCGTAGGGCCGCCACTGTCGCCGGTCAACTCGAAGCCCCGTATTGGGACTTGAAAAGACACCAACCGTCGATGCGCAGGTTGATCATCGGGCGTGATCGCTCACGCATGGGACAGCTCGAATTCGGGTGTTCTGAGCACTTTCAATCCTGCAGAAACCGCGGCTTGGCATGCGCTTTCCGCGTCGTCCCGCTTGATCAAAATGGCGAAGTAGGTGTCGCTGCCGACGTCAATATGGAGCATCTCGAAACCCAGTGGGGCGGCCCACTTCGCAACCTCGCACAGCCCGCCAGGCACAGTTCTGGCCTTTTCATCGGCTACGCCCCAACTCCATCGTTCAGGCATACCGAAACTGGCCGCAACCTCCGAGACCTGCCACTCCACTTCCTCGGACGCCTTCCAATCGCATTGGATGACAAACCATTGCCCGGCCGCTTGACCCTCTTTGCCAAGGGCAATTTCCTCGAACGCTTCTGACGAGTTGCCATACCTGTCGAAGCTGGCAAGCATCACCTCCATGAGGCGACGCCTTTCAGCTTCATCCAGATGTGCAGTCGCCAAGTGCGTGAACCGCGTCAAGGCTTCTCTTCGCGCAGGGGCGGACTCTTCTTCAGCGGCACCTGCGACCTTGTTCAACGCGAGAGGAGCCGAGGAAACTTGTTCAGGCTTCGGTTCGGCATTGGAACGAAATAGTCTGGCTAAATATTTGAGCATTGAGCTTCCTGTCTATGCGATTCCGATCGCTACCCGGCGCGGCATGGCAGGCGGGATTCAGTTGATGATCTCTCCCATGCCAACGCGCACGCGTTCCTTGAGTTGCCGGATGTATTCCGCGTCGAAGAGCTCCCAGGTCTGCAGTTCACCGACGATCCGCAGCGGCTCCCGGCTGCGGTACGAGCGCGTGGGATTGCCGGGAAACTTCTTGTCGGTGACATTGGGGTCGTCCTCGAAGGCGCCAGTGGGCTCGACGATGTAGACACGGCCACGGCCGTCGCCCTTCGCCATTTCCGCGGCCAGCCCCGCGCCCTTTGGCCACGCGGTGAAGTAGATGTGGTTCATGACGACGCGCTCGTCGTAGTTCGAGCAGAAGCCTGCGGTGAGCAGGTCGCCCACCTGGAGGTCTGCCCGCGTGCCGTGGAAGTAAGGGCCGGTTTGCAAGAAAGCCATTGCGGGTTGCTCCTCTGCACAACTTGAAGGCCGCGCAGTTTAAGGCCTCCGTGTCAGCCAGCGCACGGCGCTATTCGCTTTGCTGTCCTCACCTTGCAGAGGCTGCTTGAACCAGAGCCAAGCCGCGACCCCTGAGCCCAGCCACAGGATCACGACGAGGAGTGCGCCGGCGCGGCTGCCTGGCTTGCAGCCGTTCGCCTGTATCCACTCTTCCGCCTGGCTGCGGCATTCCGTGAGGACCTCGGGCGGCAGCGCACGGATCTTGGCCGAATACTGCCCGTCGTGATGACTAAGCACCGAGGATCGCCCATCGCTCGTGATCGCACCAACGTCCGTTGATGTTCAAGTAGCGAGGTGAATACCCTTCCTGCGTGAAGCCGCAGGCTTTCACAAGCGCGATCGAGGCGACGTTGGTCGGCTGGATGTTGGCCTCCAGCCGATGCAACTTGAGGTCTTGGAACGCAGATCGAACCACCGCTTCCAACCCCTTTCGCATCAGGCCTTGTCTCTCGTGACCGGCGAAGACGTAGTAGCCGAGGTACCCGCTCTGGAACGCGCCCCTGACGATATTTGTAATGTTGAAGACGCCGGCAAGGCAATCGTCGGCGTGCCGGCAAACAAGGAATGCTGCGTTTTCAGGCGTGGACATTTTTTCCAGGTAAGCCCGAAAATTCTCGGGCGTGGATGGGGGCGAGGTCCAAGGACGGTGGAGGTCGCCGCTCTTCTTGACCGACGCCAAGAACTCGCGCTCGTCAGACGACTCAGGTGGCCGAAGATAGACAGGCTGTGGCATTTCTGGTGTTGGCAAGGTCTGAGGAAGTGGCGACATCTTGCCCGACCGAACAGGCGCGCTTGAGCCAGCAGAACTCGGTTTTCGTCCCTCGGCTTGACGGACTTTCCAAAGACCGCGTACATTGCCTCTCGCCCCGCGATGAGCGGGGCCGGGTTTAGCAGCCCGCTGACATCCTGCGACGAAAGCCGCAGTCACCGCACATGGTCTGCGGCTTTTTCGTTCGCGCTTCCTTTTTAGGCGGCTCGAACGGGAGGGCTCGCGCCCTGCCGGTTTCCGCAAGGATGTCCCGGTCTGCTAACCCGTTCGAGCTGCCGCCCTCGTTTAGCAGCGGGTGCGTCGGTTTCTGCAAATCGACATCCTTGGAAGGTCCATGCCCCTCGCTCCAAACCCCGGTTGCCCTAGCGCACCGCACCGTCCCGCCGCCCAGTTCAGGCCCTTCGAATGGATCGAGGCTGAACGGCTCCACCCTCACCAGCAAAACCAGGCCGCATTCCTCAACGATGCGCGCGACGTCGTCCAGGGCGCATGCACGCTGGCCCAGCTGCTCGCCTGGGACGAAGACCGCCGCGATGCCGCCTTGTCCGGCGCAGACCCCGCGCCGCTCTTCGATGCCTGCCAGCGCGGCGCGCTGCAGCGATTGCTCACGGTGTCGCTGAGCCTGCTTCATGCCCGCATCGAAAGCCAGTGCGACGCCCTGACGCCCTGAGCGCCTGTGCCATCATCTTCGGATGAGCAGCACATCTCAAAGCGCGTCCGGCGCAGACGGCGTTCCTCGTCTCATCGGGCTCCGAGCCGCGGCAGGCGGCTGCGATGTGCGGCTCTTCCATGCCGGGTTCACGTTCACGGGCCGGGTCGCCTGTGCGTAACCGGACGCCCGAATCATGAAGCTGGTCATCGTCGTTTTGGAAGGGGTGCAGGCACTGGACGTGGCCGCGCCGATGGACGTCTTTACCGAGGCCAACAGCTTTCTCCCGCCCGACCGCCACTACCAGATCGAGCTCGTGGGCATGCGCGCGGGGAGCGTTCGTTGTGCCAACGGCATGGCGCTTCATGTCGGGACCGGCTACCTCGACTATGACGGCCAGCCCGATCTCCTGCTCGTGGCGGGCAGCCCGAAGCTGCCTGCGGTGAACGACTACGAGCCGAGCTTCCTGCAGTGGTTGAATGCCAAGGCCGCCGGTGCCCGGCGGTTCGGCTCGGTCTGCAACGGGGCCTTCCCGCTGGGCCATGCGGGGCTGCTGAATGGCAAGGAGGTCACCGCCCATTGGCATGACGTCGATCGGCTCATCGCCCAGTTTCCAAGGGCGCGCGTGCGGCCCGACAAGATCTTCGTGCGCGATGGCAGCCTGTTCACCTCGGCCGGTGTCGCGGCTGGCGTCGATCTTTGCCTGGCGCTGATCACCGAAGACTGGGGCCACGAACTCGCGCTGCGCATTGCCAAGCGGCTCATCGTGTACATCCGCCGCGAGGGCGGGCAGTCGCAGTACAGCCCTTTCCTGGCGGCCGGCCCTAAGGAAGAGACCATCGTGGCGAAGGTGCTGCGCCACGTGACGGACCACATCGACGAGCAGTTGTCCATCGAGCAACTCGCCGATGCGGTGGGCGTCAGCCGGCGCACTTTCTCGCGCGTCTTCGCCAAGAACGCGAACATGACGCCTTCGGCTTTCGTCGAGCAGGTGCGGGTCGATTTCTCCCGCAAGCTGCTGGAAGAGACCGACCTGCCGCTGAAGACGGTGGCGTTCCGGTGCGGGTTCCATAGCGCGAACCACATGCGGACGATCTTCGCGAAACGGCTCGACACGACGCCTAGGGAATACCGCCAGCGCTTCAGGTCCGATCCGTCGGTGGCCTGAAAACGGCCATCAATGGCGCAAACCGCGCCATTGCCAGAGCCTGCGCCGCGTGTGCCGCCCATAGACTTTTTACGTCGCTCCCGCAAGCATGCATGAGGCTCGCGGGGGAAGCCCATCTTCCACAGGAGCACGTATCAACACCACGCACACGCTGAGCCAGGCGGCCATTCCGCGGCAGGCATCCATTCAGTATTTACCGGTCAATCTGTTCGCCTCTGTCATGGGCATCTCGGGGTTGGCCCTGGCCTGGCGGCAGGCCGGTCATCAGTTCGGCGCAAGCCCTCTTGTCGATGCGGCGATCAGCAGCATCGCCGTCGCGATCTTCGTGGTGCTTTGCGTCGCCTATGCCGCAAAGGCGGTGCTGCATCCGTCCGCCGTGCGGGGTGAGTTCCTGCATCCGATTGCCGGCAATTTCTTCGGCACGGTGACCATTGCGATCCTGCTGATCTCATCGGTCGTGGCGCCGCTCAGCAGCCGGGCGTCGGAGATTCTCTGGAGCATCGGCGCGGCGGCCACCATTGCGCTGTCCTTCACCATCGTCAGCCGGCTTCTGCGGGGCAAGGTCGATGCGGGCCATTCGGTTCCGGCGTGGCTGATTCCGGGCGTGGCAACGCTCGACATCACGGTCGCGGGCGGCACCATGCCGATGGGCTGGGCGAGGGAACTCAACCTGTTCTCGATGGCCGTGGGCACGATGGTCGCGCTGGTCTTCTTCACGATGATCATGTCCAGGCTGATCCACCATCAAGAGAAGCTCGCGAACGAGATGGTGCCGTCCTTGATGATCCTGATCGCGCCGTTCGAAGTCGGCTTCCTCGCATACACCAACTTCTTCCAGCGGGTCGACGCCTTCGCCGCGATGCTCTTCTACTTCGGCCTCTTCGTGTTCTTCTCGCTGGCCTTCAAGATCTTCAAGCGGAGCATTCCCTTCGCCACCGGATGGTGGGCATTGAGCTTCCCGATTGCCGCGCTCTGCAATGCCGCGCTGCGCTATGCGGAGCACGTGCGGCATCCCGCGATGACTGCATTGGCGATTGCGCTGCTCGCCTTTCTGAGCGGTCTGATCGCCGTGCTGCTGTTCCGGACGATCCGGCTCGCCGCGAGCGGGAAGCTGCTGGCACCAAGATAGGCGGCAACAGCGTCGAGAATCGACGCATGCCTCACGCCGTTTCCCTTCTCCGCGCCGCGCGCCTGGCGCGAAGCGCCAAGCCCTTTCTAGCCAGGGGCGGCTTCAAGCGCGCGCGCTGCGCCGATTGCCGGCTGGCGCCCAGCCACTGCATGTGCGCGTTGCGCCCAACGGTGGCAACGCGCGCGGGCGTGTGCCTGCTCATGGCCGACATCGAGCCGCTCAAGCCGACCAACACGGGTTGGCTGATCGCCGACGTGGTGGCCGACACCTTCGCCTTCGGCTGGGCGCGCACCGAAGTCGATCCCGCATTGCTGGCCTTGCTGGCCGATCCGCAGTGGCAGCCCTACGTGGTGTTCCCCGGCCAGTACGCAGCACCGGAGCGGGTGGTGACGGCGGTACAGCCGTCCGACCCGGGCCATGTCGACGGTGGCAAGCGCCCCCTCTTCATCCTGTTCGATGCCACCTGGGGCGAGGCGCGAAAGATGTTCCGCAGAAGCCCGTACCTCGACCGGCTGCCGGTGCTGAGCCTGCAGCCGGAGCAGATCACGCAATACAAGCTGCGCAATTCCGGGCGCGAAGATCACTTCTGCACCAGCGAGGTGGCCGCCATGTGCATGAGCCTGGCGGGCGAGCATGCCGTCGAACAGACGCTGGAGGCTTACCTCGCCGTGTTCACGCACCACTACCTGCGCGCGAAGAACCAGCAGCCGATTGCATGGGATGGCGACGCGCATCGGCGGCTGCGCGAAGCATGCGGCTCGCAAACGACTCACTCGATTTCTCACTCATGACTAACCTTGTCTTTGTCTTCGGCACCCTCAAAGAGGGCTTTCCCAATTTCGCAACCAATCGCGGCAAGCGTGTGGCGGGGGAGTTCGTCACCGTGGAGCGCTATCCGCTCTACCTGGTCGGTGAGCGCTTCTCGCCCTGGCTCGTCTTTTCGGCGGGCGAGGGCGAGCGGGTGGCCGGGCAAGTTTTCGAAGTCGATCCGGCGACGCTGGATGCCATGGACGTGCTCGAAAGAGTGACCGAGGCCGATGGCTATCGCCGCGTTTCGATTGCTGTCGAGCGGGTCGACGGTGAATCGCGCTCGGCGCTTTCAGTCCATGCGTACGTCAAGGCGCCGGAGCACTTCCGTGCGGCGGATGTGAAGGCAGGGCCGTTGAGTGAATACACGATGGAGCATGCCGGGCTCTATCGTTCGCGCTCTGCTGCCGGCGAAGGGCGCTGACCGATGCACAGAACCGGACGGACGATCCTGGCGGTGGCATGCGCAATTGCCCTGGCGGCCTGCGGGCCGATAAAGCGCAGCCGATTTGGCGATCCGATGGTGTCCGCGGCGGAGCGGGCGCAATTGGCGAGCCAGGCCGATGTCCGTTCCAACCTCCCCGCGATGGACTACTCGTACCGGGGCTTCTATTTCAAGTCGGTCGAAAAAAAGTACGCGCCCGCCGAGTTCGTGGCCGCGTTGAACAGGTGCATCCTTTTCAACCTCAGGGTCACGGCGGACAACGGCGGCGCAGTCCAGGTGATGCGGTCGTTCGGCAATTCGGACGAACAGATCACGAGAGAGGGGGCCATGCTTTGCATGTCCGCCCAAGGCTGGAACTTCTACAAGAACATGGACAGCGGGATCACGCGGGTCAACTACCTGGGGCTGCGGTACGAAGCCTTGTCCGACTTCGAGATCAAGAGCTACGAAGACCTCAATATCGCGCAGAGGAAGTGGTACGAGAAGTACGCGCCTGAGGTGTTGGCGGGGCGGTAATACTGAGGCGAGGTATGAACTGTCATTGAGCAACGAAGGTTCGGTGCCGTATAGGAGAGCAGTTTTTTCTTGCGCTTACTGTGTTGCAAGGATCTGATCGATCAAACTGTCGAGTGACCCTTCCTCTGCTCCCACTGCCGTGCGATCCTCTTTGGCCTTGGCGACCGCCTTCTGAATGGCCTGGCACTCGCTGACGCCTGCCAGCCGCATTCTTGCGAGTAGTGCGCTGGCAGCCTGATAGCCGATAAATGCCCGCTCCTCTACGAGACGCCTTGCAAGCCATTCCATTCGTTCGGGCATGTACTTCATCTGCAAAATTACGCAGGCGGCGAGGTGTTCACCAGTCGAAGTGCTTTTGATCAGTTCCTCGATATACGGCGCTGCGGCGATGGCATGCGGACGCATGCGTCTGACGATTTCTGTCATCTGACGGGTACGCGCTGATGAGTATTCTTTGACCTGACGCAATTCCTCATACTGGATCGCAAGCGCTCTCAACGGCTGGAGCACGAGTTCAGGTCGGTTGGTTGGTGCAACGTCGGCCACGTCTTGTGCGGCGCGGAGGCTTGCAACTGATGGAACCACTGGCTCAGCCATGTTGGTCGACGGCTCTGGTTCGCTTTGGCCGACTTCCTCTGCACGCTGGAGAGCATTTATGTACTGATTATGTAGATCCTTATCAGCTCGGACTATGGCTCCTTGCACGAACAGCCGCATATAAAGATAGACGGCGAGAAAGCCCAGCAGCCCAAAGCCGACGATGAGTGCGGTAGCTACTGAGATGTCTGACGCTGTAGGGGTGGGACGCAGTGCTGCTGCTGCGTGTGCACTGATGCTCCCGAGTCCATCACGAAGCTCTTTCAGATTGACAAGGGTTAATCCCACCAGGATCTTGGTGAGCCAATCGGAGACTTCTTCCAAGTTGGTGTTTGGCCTCGCACGCAGATTCGCGTCGCGGCCAAGTGCTGCAGTTACGTCTCCAGCGGAAGCGCCTGCGCGAGCTGAATGCACAGGCGGCATACCATCTTCAACCCGCTGCGTGATGCCGGCCTTCGGAATTCCGAATAGGAAGCCAGCAGTGCCTCCTGCTGCCAGAGAGGCAAATACCCAGAGCAGAACTGGGCCAACGGCGTTAGCCATCCATCCCACCCAGACTGCGGCGCCTAGTGCGGTCCCGAATAGCGGAATGAACAGTCGGTTAACCCGGCGAATGTCGTCATGATCGATAACTCGCATGACCGCCCTACCTGCTACGCCTAATCGCGGTACAGCTGTGGCCAAAAAAGAGTTTGATTCTGATGACATTGAAACCCGTCCTTGGACATTTGTCGCTATGGACCTGACAGACTTGGCGTGAGATAGATATAGCCTTAGTCATTCTTCAGGTCGTCGCGCTGGGGATAAACTTTCTTGAGCAGGCTAAGTCATGTAATTACACAGTTCTTCTGAACTGTGTTTCGCCCTTGTATTATCTTTGTGCTCCCCGCGCTTTTTTGACTTGTGTCGTCGCTGACTCTGAATCAGGGGCGACTAAGATTTGCTTCAGATTAAGTGGAGGTGACAGCTCCCACCATCCCTCATTTTGGGTAGGTGGTGGTCGAGTTGAATAGCCGACGGCTTGAGAAAAATCACCCGGGCTCCTCCAAATTGACGGCTGCTGTCAATTCCGTGTAACTCGCCCCGCGCCACGATTTGTGGTGACGGGTTTAGCAGCCCGCGGACATCCTGCGACGGCGCGCAAACGCTGGTCCATTTGCTAGGTTGGGACGAGGATCGGCGCGATGCTGCTTCTTCTGACGCGGACTCCGCGCCGCTCTTCGATGCACGTCATCGCTGCTCGCTACAAAGGCTTCTCTCTGCAACGCTGGGTCTTCTTCACGCCCAGCTCGAAGTTCAGTGCGAGGAATTCGCAGGGCGGGGCCTCCCTTTCACATCGGCGGCATCTTCTCGAACTTCGGCAGCCCCGGGTCCAGAAAATCCCATTCATACCCCCGCACGGCATACGTGACGACCTGCGGCTTGTACCGCCCCGGATCATCGAGGCTCGCCGCATGCACCGTGAAGATGTCGGGCATCGCCGCAAAGGTCACGTACACAGGCGAGCCGCAGGTCGGGCAGAACGCCCGCGTCTTGACGTTGCCGCTGTCGCCGACCATGTCCCACAGCGTGGCGTTGCCGCTGTGCCTCACGCCGCCGCGCGCAAAGGTGAGGTAAGAGCCGTGCCCGGTGCCGCTTTTGCGCTGGCAGTCGCGGCACTGGCAGTGGTTCTGGAAGACGGGTTCGGACGCAATTTCGTAGCGGATGGCGCCGCAAGCGCAGCCGCCGGTGTAGGCATGGGTCATCTGGTTTGTCCTTTCGAAGCGGGAGGCAACCAATCTAGCCGGGCAGGGCGGTGGCGGGGGAGTAACAAGTTCGTCGTGAGTCGCCTGGCAAATCGGTGGATGTAACGCGAAAGAATTGTCAATTCAGCGGCTCCTGCTTTGAAGTTCTTACAACTTCAGCGCCGTTCATGCCGCTTTCAGACGGTAAAGTGCTGACCTCTGGGCGCGAATTGTTTACGCGCCATTTCCCTCCGCCTCCCGCTCCCCCGTTTCTTCCTCTTCATGTCCAACCTCATCGTGCACGGCGGTACGCCGCTGCGTGGCCGCATCACCCCCTCCGCCAACAAGAACGCCGTACTGCCGGTGCTTTGTGCCACCTTGCTCACCTGGGAGCCGCTGCGGCTGCATGGGGTGCCCGACATCACCGACGTGCGCAAGATCCTGGAGATCTTCCGCACCCTGGGCAGCGACGTGCACATGGACCACGAAACGGGCACGCTCGAGCTGCATCACCGCGAGACCACGTTCGACGCCTCGCTGCACCGTCTGCCAGAGGAAATGCGCTCGTCGATCATGCTGGTGCCGCCGCTGCTCGCGCGCTTTGGCGTGGCGCGGCTGGAAGACAACGTGAAGGGCTGCACGCTGGGCGTGCGCGAGATCGATCCGCACGTGGAGGTGTTCCAGCGCTTCGGCGGCGAGGTGGAGCGCACCGAGGGCTCGCTGCTGGTGCACAGCAAGGGCCGGCTCACGCCCACCGACCATTGGCTGGACTACGCCTCGGTCACGACCACCGAGAACTTCGTGCTGTGCGCGGCTGCCGCGGGCGGCACCTCGACGCTGACCAACGCCGCGTCGGAGCCGCATGTGCAGGAGTTCTGCCGCTTCATGGCCATGATCGGCGTGCGCATCGACGGCATGGGCACTTCGCGGCTCACGGTGCACGGCGGCGGCACGCTCAAGGGTGGGGAGTTCCGCTTCGACGAAGACTTCCACGAGATCACCACCTTCCTCGCGCTCGGCGCCATCACCGGCGGTGACGTGGTGGTGCGCAACAGCGCGCCTGAAAACTTTCCGCTGCTGGACCGCACCTTCGCGAAGTTCGGCGTGCAGATCGTGCATGAAGATGGCTGGTCGCGTGCGCTGCGCGGCGGTCCGCTGAAGGTGCAGACACCGTTCACGAGCAACGTGCTGACGAAGGTGGAGGCGGCGCCTTGGCCGTACTTTCCGGTCGACCTGCTGCCGATCTTCATTGCGCTGGGCGTGCGCGCTCAGGGCAACGCGATGTTCTGGAACAAGGTGTACGACGGCGCGCTGGGCTGGACCGGCGAGCTGTCGAAGTTCGGCGCGCATGTGTTCTCGTCGGACCCGCACCGGCTCATTACTTTCGGCGGCAATCCGCTGACGCCTGCGGTGGTCGAGAGCCCCTACATCATTCGGGTGGCGATCGCGCTGTTCATGGTGGCGGCGAGCATCGAAGGCCGCTCGGAAATTCGCAATGCCACGCCGATCCGCCGCGCGCACCCGCGCTTCGTGGAAAACCTGCGCAGCCTGGGCGTGCAGGTGGAGTGGACCAGCGAGGAATAAAGCGAGTTGAGGCCAGGCGGGCTGCGGGCTGCCAGCTGCAGTCCGTGCCTCAGAACGACGGCACCGGGTTGCGCCCGCTGCCCGGCACGTAGCTGCCCTTGCGGTAGGCGTACACCACGGTGCTGTCGACCGACTCGGCGCGCGCGCCGGCGCCGGAGGTGCGCGTGCCGCTGAACACCAGGCGCATCTCGCCAGGCTCGTCGTCGGTGCCGAGCGCGAATTGCGCCGAGCCTTCGATTTCGAAGCAGCTGCCGCGCGGTGGTGTCTCGGGGCTTTCGTTGGCCAGCACCTGCTCACAGGCTCCGTCGACGCCGCCGTTGCTCGCCGACAGCGGAATGCCGTCGACCATCTGGCGCACCTCGCTCGTGCCCAGTTCGTAGACCGAAAGCCAGCTGCCGCAGTAGCCCTGCCAGCAGCTGCCGCTGGTGGCGGTGAGCACGAAGTGCTGCGGTGCGATGCGCTCGATGGCAGTCTTGCCGATGCTGCCCATGAAGCCCTGATAGCCGACCGCGTCGTTGCGCTTGGACAGCGCCCAGCCGTCGTTGCCCTGTTCGAAGAAATAGGCGCCGATCCAGGCGCCGGCCACATGGGCGTTCATGGGCTGGCCCTGATCGTCCAGCGGCACGGTCTCGGTCAGCATCACGGCGTGGGTGTCGTCCAGGCGCACCACCTCGCGCGGCGACACGTCGGCCTGCTGCTCGCCTTCGCTGTCGGGCACGGGCTTGCCGTCGTTGCCGATGTCGGGTAGCGCCACGGTGCCGACGCGGCCCTTGTCCTTGTCTTCCCAGCCGGGAAAGACCAGCGGCATGAGGTCGCCGCGCTTCAGGGTGGCCGAAAAAGCCGGCGCGGAGAGCTCGGCGGCCGGTGCCAGTGCTTCCTCGGTGGCGGCCGGAACGTCAGCGGCGGTGTTGCTGCTGTCTTCCTGGGAGCAGCCGGCCAGCGCGAGGAGCGCGGCAACAACGGCCGCCTTGGCCAGGGCGGCTCGCGGCCTGTCGGAACTGGGGATGTGCATGCCCGCGATTGTGCCGAAGCCGCGTGCGGATGACCCCGCCGCCGCCGTCACTTCCCCGCAGACCGGACAATGGCCGCTCCCCGACACTCCAGGACGCATTTCGAATGACGACGCTGCAGCAGATCCTCGGCACCGAACTCCCTCTCATCCAGGCGCCCATGGCCGGCGTGCAAGGCAGCGCGATGGCGATCGCGGTCAGCAACGCGGGCGGGCTCGGCTCGCTGCCGGGCGCCATGCTGAGCCCCGACGTCATGCGCAGCGAGCTCACGGCCATTCGCGCGGGCACGAACAAGCCTTTCAACGTCAATTTCTTCTGCCACACCCCGCCGGAGCCGAGCGCCGAGCGCGAAGCCGCATGGCGCGCCGCCCTGGCGCCGTACTACGCGGAGCACGGCATCGACGCCGCGAGCATTCCCGCCGGGCCGGGGCGCAACCCGTTCAGCGCGGATGTGGCCGACCTGATCGCCGAGTTCCGCCCGCCGGTGGTGAGCTTTCATTTCGGGCTGCCGTCCGAGGCGCTGCTCGCCCGGGTGCGCGGCTGGGGCGCCAAGGTGCTGGCTTCGGCCACCACGCTCGACGAGGCGCTGTGGCTCGAGGCGCGCGGCGTGGATGCGGTCATTGCCCAGGGCCTGGAGGCCGGCGGGCATCGCGGGCACTTCCTGTCGCATGACCTGACGAAGCAGCTCGGCACCTTCGCGCTGCTGCCGCAGCTGGTGCGTGCCGTCAAGCTGCCGGTGATCGCGGCCGGCGGCATCGCCGATGCGAACGGCGTGGCCGCCGCGATGGCGCTGGGCGCGGCAGGCGTGCAGATCGGCACGGCCTACATGCTGACGAACGAGGCGACCACCAGCGCGCTGCACCGCGCCGCGCTCAAGAGCGAAGCCGCGCGCCACACGGCGCTGACCAATCTCTTCACCGGGCGGCCCGCGCGCGGCATCGTGAACCGTGTGATGCGCGACCTGGGCCCCATCGGCGCGGCGGCGCCGGAGTTCCCGCTGGCCACCTCGGGCATTGCGCCGCTTCGTGCCAAGGCCGAGGCAAAGGGCAGCGGCGATTTTTCTCCGCTGTGGTCGGGCCAGAACGCGACCGGCTGCCGCGAGGTGCCGGCGGCCGAACTCACGCGCGAACTGGCACGCGGCTTTCAGGCAATCCGATAAGCACTGCTACCACCCCATGACCCAACTTCACCTGCCCCTCAAATTCCTCGAACACGCGGCCCGGCCGGGCACCGCCGAACCCTGGCTGCTGGTGCTGATGCACGGCGTCGGCAGCAACGAGCAGGACCTGTTCGGTCTCGCGCGCATGATGCCGCCGCACTTTCATGTGCTGAGCCTGCGCGCGCCGTATGTGCTGTCGCCCGATGCCTATGCGTGGTTCGAGTTCCAGTTCCTGCCGAATGGCGAGCGCCTGATCAACGAAGAGCAGGAGCGCGAGAGCCGCTTCCTCGTCGGCGAAATGATCGCCTCGGCCGGCCAGCAGCTCGGCGTGCCGCCGGAGCGTGTGATCGTCGGCGGCTTCAGCCAGGGCGGGATCATGGCGCTGTCGCTGCTGCTGACCAAGCCCGAGAGCGTGCGCGCCGCGATGGTGTGGCACAGCCGGCTGCTGTCGCAAGTGGTGCCGAATGTCGCGCCGGCCGAGGCCTTCGAGGGCAAGGCGCTGTGGGTGAGCCACGGCAGTTCTGACAACGTGATTCCGCCCAGCGCGGCTGAAGTGACGCGCGAACTGGCGCGCACCTTGCCGCTGACGCTGTCGGGCGGCGACTTCCCGGGCGCGCACGAGATCCGCCCGGCCGAGCTGCAGGCCACGCTGGCGTGGCTGCAGGCGCTCAGCGCGTCGCCAGACGCGCCGTGACCATCGCTTCTATCTCCGCGAGCCAGTAGCCGTTGTCGCTGGCTGCGTCGGGCTGCACCAGCAGACGGTAGCGGCGGGCGCCCCAGCAGGCGGTCAGCAGGGCGTGGATGGTGTCGGGCGAGGGCTGCGGCTCCAGGTCCGTGCAGGCCGCGAAGGCCCGCAGCCACCGTGCCGCGAGTTCGTCGTACACCCGGCGATGGTGCTTGGGCTCGGCCACGCGGTGTTCGAGCATCAGCATCTCGTGGTCGAAGGCGGGCAGCCCTTCGAGCTGCGTGTCGCAGGTGATGCGCACCAGGCGCTGCACCCGCTCGCGCCAGCCGATGTCTTCGGGTGCGATCACATCCGCGTCGAGTCGTGCGAGCAGCGCCTCGATGCAGTGGCGCACATAGCCCGAGAGCAGGGCTTCCTTGTCGGGAAAGTAGTCGTACAGCGTGCCGACCGCGATCCCGGTTTCGAGCGCCACGGCGCGGGTGGTCACGCCTTCCCAGCCGTACGCGTTCCAAATCCGAACAAAGGCGTCGTAGATCGCCTGCACGGTGAACTTGCTGCGTGCCTGCGTGGGGCGTTTCAGGGGCTTGGAGCGGGGTGCGTCCGGCATCGACGGGTTTCCGAACCCGCCGCGAAGCGGGCCGCCATACAGTTTGCGAATGAACAACGCATTCACTTTAACCCGCCTCCAGACGCGCAAGAACGCACTCGGCACTACCCGTGTCGTGACCACGGAGGACACCGGCGCATTGCAACCCGGCGAGGTGCTGATGAAGATCGGCCGCTTCTCGCTGACCACCAACAACATCACCTACGCGGCCTTCGGCGACGCGGTCATGAAGTACTGGCAGTTCTTTCCGACCGGCGATGACGACTGGGGCCACATGCCGGCCTGGGGCTTCGCCGACGTGGCTGCCTCGAACGTGGAGGGCGTGGCGGTGGGCGAGCGCTTCTACGGCTACTTCCCGATCGCCAGCCACCTGCGCATGCAGCCGGTGCGCGTGACGCCGCGCGGCTTCTACGACGGCGCCTCGCACCGCAGCGAACTGGTGTCGGCCTACAACCAGTACATGCGCTGCAGCAACGACGCGGGCTACGTTGCCGCGCTGGAGGACTACCAGATGCTGGTGCGTCCGCTGTTCATCACTTCTTTCATGCTGGCCGAATTCCTGGAAGACAACGGCTTCTTCGGCGCGAAGCAGGTGGTGGTGTCGAGCGCGT
Source organism: Variovorax durovernensis (assembly GCF_977011995.1). Taxonomy (NCBI): domain Bacteria; kingdom Pseudomonadati; phylum Pseudomonadota; class Betaproteobacteria; order Burkholderiales; family Comamonadaceae; genus Variovorax; species Variovorax durovernensis. The sequence goes on from NZ_CDRNCW010000001.1 coordinate 2,702,504, forward strand.
CGAGCAAGACCGCGTTCGGCACGGCCTTCTGCCTGGGCAAGCGCGAAGGGCTGACGCTGATTGCCGCCACGTCCAACGGCAATCGCGCCTTCGTGGAAGGCCTTGGCTGCTACGACCGCACGCTGGCCTATGAAGAGATCGCCACGCTGCCGTCCGACGTGCCCACGCTGTATGTCGACTTCTCCGGCAACGACGAACTGCGCGCGACGGTGCACCACCACTTCGGCGAATCGCTGGTCTACGACTGCTATGCGGGATCGGCGCAGAAGACCGAGTTCCTCGGCGATACCACGTCGCTGCCCGGACCCACGCCGCAGCTCTATTTCGCGCCGGTGCAGATCCGCAAGCGAAATGCCGACTGGGGCCCGCAGGAGGTCAACCGCCGTTTCAACGAGGCGCAGGGCCGGTTCATTGCCGAGATCAGCCGCCCCGGCAACCGCTGGATGGCGCTGGCGCAGGGTGAAGGCTTCGCGCATGCGCAGGCGGTGATCGCCGACCTGCACGCTGGCAAGGTCGACCCGCGGCAGGCGCATGTGGTGCGGCTCGCAGACTGACTGAACTTCTGCCGGGTCGGCACGTCACAGGGCGTTACGACGATGGGGGACGATGCGGACGCGGCGGTGCCCTTATTGGTGCACCATAGCCTTCGTCTCCCTGTGCCTTCCACGCCAGCCAAAGGAAACCGACCCATGCCCGAAAGCGACATCCGCGACACGCGCGACGCGCCCGAATTCCGCCCCCGCCGTGAAACGCCCGTGGGCACGATCATCGTCATCGTGCTGGTGCTGCTGGCGGCAGCCTTTTTCGGCTGGCGCTGGTACCAGCAACAGCAAAAGCCGCCGGAGCCCTCGCCCGTGGCCGCGGCGCCCGCCGATGCGCCACCGCCTCCACCCCCCGCCCGGGCCGAGCCCACCGGCCCGCAGAACCCCGTCGATGCGCTCGCGCCGCCTGACGCCGCGCTGCCCAAGCTCGCCGATTCCGATTCGCGCGTGATGAAGGCACTGGCCGATCTGCTGGGCGCGAAGAACGCCGAGAGCTTCCTGCGTTCCGACGGCATCGTCCGGCGCTTCGTGGCCACGGTAGACAACCTCGCGCGCGAGCAGGCGCCCGCCAGCGCATGGCCGGTGCAGCCCACGGGCCAGCGCTTCATCACCGAGGGGCAGGGCGAGGCGCAGACCATTTCCGCCAACAACGCGGCGCGCTACAACGGCTTCGTGCTGCTGGTGCAATCGGTCGATCCGGCCAAGGCCGCGGCGGTTTACGCCAAGCTCTATCCGCTGTTCCAGCAGGCCTATGAAGAGCTGGGCTACCCGGGGCGCTACTTCAACGACCGGCTCATCGCGGTGATCGACAACCTGCTGCAGGCGCCCGAGCCCAAGGGCCCGGTGCAGGTGCGGCTGGTCGAGGTGAAGGGCGACGTGCCTTCGCAGCGCCCCTGGGTGCGCTACGAGTACGTCGACCAGGAGCTGGAGAAAGCGAGCTCCGGCCAGAAGATCATGGTGCGCATGGGGCCGGAGAACGAGCGCAAGATGAAGGCCAGCCTGCGCGGGCTGCGTCAGCAGATCGCGACCGCCGACATCGCGAAGAAGAAGTCGCAGTAGCCAGTCGCAATAGACCGGCCGGCCCGGCCGGTCCGGCCGGCGAGGCTCAGGCCTCTTCGGTTTCCTGGTAGTCGCCCACGGGCACGCAGCTGCAGAACAGGTTGCGGTCGCCGTAGACGTTGTCGACGCGGCCGATGGGCGGCCAGTACTTGGCGTTCTTGAGCGTGGCCAGCGGGAACGCGCCGAGTTCGCGCGAGTACGGGTGGCTCCACTCGGTGCCCAGCAGGCTTGCGGCAGTGTGCGGCGCGTGCTTGAGGGGGTTGTCTTCCTTCGGCCAGACGCCTTCCTCGATGCGGCGGATTTCGCCGCGGATGGCGATCATCGCGTCGATGAAACGGTCGAGTTCGGCCAGCGGCTCGCTCTCTGTAGGTTCCACCATCAGCGTGCCGGGCACCGGGAAGCTCAGCGTAGGCGCGTGGAAGCCATAGTCGATCAGGCGCTTGGCCACGTCTTCTGCGGTGACGCCGCTGGTGTCCTTCAGCGGGCGCAGGTCCAGGATGCACTCGTGCGCAACGTGGCCGTTGGGGCTGGCGTACAGCGTGGGGTAGTGGTCCTTCAGGCGCGCGCTGATGTAGTTGGCGCTCAGGATGGCCGTTTCGGTTGCGGCCTGCAGGCCCTTGGCGCCCATCATGCGGCAGTACATCCAGCTGATCGGCAGCACCGCCGCGTTGCCCAGCGGCGCTGCTGACACGGCACCCACGCCGTGCGACGGCACGCCGGCCGTCACATGGCCCGGCAGGTACGGCACCAGGTCTTCGACCACGCAGACCGGACCCACGCCCGGGCCGCCGCCGCCGTGCGGAATGCAGAAAGTCTTGTGCAGGTTCAGGTGGCTCACGTCGCCGCCGAACTCGCCCGGCGCAGCCACGCCGACCAGCGCGTTCATGTTGGCGCCGTCCACGTACACGCGGCCGCCGTGCGCATGCACCAGCTCGCAGAGTTCCTTCACGCGGGTTTCGAACACGCCGTGCGTGCTGGGGTAGGTGATCATCACCGCGGCCAGGTTGGCGCTGTGCTTTTCGCAGGCGCGCTTCAGGTCGTCCATGTCGACGTTGCCCTGCGCGTCGCAGGCCGTCACCACCACCTGCAGGCCCACCATCTGCGCGCTCGCGGGGTTGGTGCCGTGCGCGGAAGACGGAATCAGGCAGATGTTGCGGTGGCCCTGGCCCTTGGCTTCATGGAAGGACTTGATGGCCAGCAGGCCCGCATATTCGCCCTGCGAACCCGCGTTGGGCTGCAGGCTGATGCCAGCGTAGCCGGTGGCTTCGCACAGCCAGGCGCGCAGCTGCGCATCGAGCTGGGCATAGCCGAGCTGCTGGTCCGTAGGTGCGAAAGGATGGATGTTGGCGAACTCGGGCCAGGTGATGGGGATCATCTCGCTGGTCGCGTTGAGCTTCATGGTGCAGCTGCCCAGCGGGATCATGCTGCGGTCGAGCGCGAGGTCCTTGTCCGACAGGCTGCGGATGTAGCGCAGCATGGCGGTCTCGCTCTTGTGGGTGTTGAACACCGGATGCGTGAGGAAGGCGCTGGCGCGGCGCAGGTCTGCGGGGATCAGCGGCGTGGTGTTCGCGGCCAGGTCGTCGAAGCGCGGCAGCGGCTTGCCGACGGGCGCGAACAGGGTCCACAGCGTCTCGACGTCGGCGCGGGTGGTGGTCTCGTCGAGCGAGATGCCCAGGTGCTGCTGCAGGCGCTGGCGCAAATTGACGCCGGCTGCCTGCGCACGCTCGATGATGGCCGGCGTGTCGTCGCCGGTGCGGATGGTCAGCGAATCGAAGGCGGTGGTGTTGACCGGCTCGCGGCCCATCTGCGAAAGGCCCGTCGACAGGATGGCGGTGAGCGCCGCCACGCGCTGCGCGATGCGCGTGAGGCCGTCTGGCCCGTGGTACACGGCGTACATGCTGGCCACCACGGCCGGCAGCACCTGGGCGGTACAGATATTGGAGGTGGCCTTCTCGCGGCGGATGTGCTGCTCGCGCGTCTGCAGCGCGAGGCGGTAGGCGGGCTGGCCGTGCGTGTCGACGCTCACGCCCACCAGGCGGCCCGGCAGCGAGCGCTTGAACTCGTCGCGGCAGGCCAGGTAGGCGGCGTGCGGGCCGCCGTTGCACAGCGGCATGCCGAAGCGCTGCGTGGTGCCGCAGACGATGTCGGCGTCGAACTCGCCCGGCGCGACCAGCAGCGTCAGCGCCAGCAGGTCGGCCGCCACGATGAAGGCGGCGTCGCACTGGTGCGCATGGCCCGCGAGCGGGCGCAGGTCGTGCACGTGGCCGGTGGTGGCGGGGTACTGCGCGAGCACGCCGAAGAAGGTGCCGCTCACCATCAGGTGCGGCAGCGTTTCCGACACCGTGCTCACCTTCACTTCGATGCCCAGCGGCGCGGCGCGCGTCTTGATGACCTCGATGGTCTGCGGATGGCAGTCGCCCGACACCAGGAACACGTTGCTCTTGCTCTTCACGCTGCGCTTGGCGAGCGTCATGGCTTCGGCTGCTGCCGTGGCTTCATCGAGCATCGAGGCGTTGGCGATGGCCATGCCCGTGAGGTCGCACACCATCGTCTGGAAGTTGAGCAGGGCTTCCATGCGGCCCTGCGAGATCTCGGCCTGGTAGGGCGTGTAAGCGGTGTACCAGGCGGGGTTCTCGAGAATGTTGCGCAGGATGACACCCGGCGTGTGCGTGCCGTAGTAGCCCTGGCCGATGAAGTTCTTGAACACCTTGTTCTTCGACGCCATCGCCTTCAGCTCGGCCAGCGCGTCGGCTTCGGTCACGGGGGCCGGCAGCCGCATCGGTCGCGCGCGGCGGATGGCCGCGGGCACGATGCCGTCGATGAGCTCCGCCCGCGTTTCCGAGCCGATCACCGGCAGCATGCGCGCCTCGTCCGCCGCATCGATACCGATGTGGCGGGCGAGAAACTCTTCGGCGTTCTCTAGTTCTTGCAAAGAGGGAAGGGCGGGAATCGGCATGGCGGTGAGGGCTCGGGAGGAAGGGGGCTCGGAAGAAGAATCAGGCGATCAGGATTCGGCCGCGAACTTGTCGTAGCTGGCGGCGTCCAGCAGGGCGTCGAGCTGCGCGGGCTCGCTCAGCTTGACCTTGAAGAACCAGCCGGCGGCCAGCGGGTCGCTGTTGGCCAGCGACGGGTCGGCGCGCAGGGCTTCGTTGACTTCGGTGATCTCGCCCGACACGGGCATGAACACGTCGGCTGCGGCCTTGACCGACTCGACGACGCCGGCAACTTCGCCTTGCGCGAAGGTCTTGCCGACTTCGGGCAGGTCGACGAACACCACGTCGCCCAGCGCGTCCTGCGCATGCACGGTGATGCCGACGGTGGCTGCGTCGCCTTCGGCCGACACCCATTCGTGGTCCTTGGTGTACTTGATGCTCATGAGAAAACTCCTCGTGGAAAAAATGAATCGGGGTGCAGAGCCTAGCCGGGTCTGCCGCGTTCAGCCGCGGTAATAGCGGGTCGGCACGAAAGGCATGGTCGAGACTTCCATGGGCACCGGCTTGCCGCGCACGATGGCCTGCACGCGGGTGCCGGGCTCGGCGAAGGCGGTGGCCACGTAGCCCATGGCGATGCAGCGGTCGGCCGTGGGGCCGAGCAGCCCGCTGGTGACGATGCCGATGTCCTGGCCTTCGAAGGACTGCAGAAGCGTGCCGTCGCGCACCGGAATGCGCTCGAGCGCCACGAGGCCGACGCGCTTGCGCTTCAGCGTGTCGTGGTCGGTGTGGCCGGCGGTGCCAGCCGTGGCAGCGGCAAGCTGCGCGAGGATCTTCGCGGCGCCGGGGAAGCCGCCTTCGCGCGCGCCGCCCGCGCGGCGCACCTTCTGCATCGCCCAGTTGAGCGAGGCCTCGACCGGCGTGGTGGTGGTGTCGATGTCGTTGCCGTAGAGGCACAGGCCGGCCTCGAGCCGCAGCGAATTGCGCGCGCCCAGGCCGATGGGCTTGACCTCGGGCTGGGCCAGCAGCAGGCGGGCCAGTGCGTCGGCATCCTTGGCGGCCACCGAGATCTCGAAGCCGTCTTCGCCGGTGTAGCCGCTGCGCGTGATGAAGGCGGGAATGCCGCCGATCTGCACCGCGCCGCCGGTCATGAACACGAAGCGCTCGATGCCGGGCGACAGGCGCGCCAGCGTGGCCGCGGCCTGGGGGCCCTGCAGCGCGAGCAGGGCGTGGTCGGGCAAGGGCTGCACTTCGCAGCGGGCGCCGATCTTCTGCTGGATGTGGGCGATGTCGGCCACCTTGCAGGCGCCGTTGACGATCACGAAGAGCGAGCCGTGGCCTTCGTTGAAGAACATCAGGTCGTCGAGGATGCCGCCTTCGTCGTTCAGCAGCAGGCCGTAGCGCTGCTTGCCGGCGGGCAGGTCGATCACGTCGACGGGCATCAGGGTTTCGAAGGCGGCTGCGGCGTCGGGGCCGACGAGGCGCAGCTGGCCCATGTGGGAGATGTCGAACAGGCCGGCCGCGTCGCGCGTGTGCTTGTGTTCGGCCATGAGGCCGGCGGGGTACTGCACCGGCATGGAATAGCCGGCGAAGGGCACCATGCGGGCGCCGAGCTCCACGTGAAGGTCGTGCAGCGGCGTCTTGAGAAGTTCGGTAGCGGGTGCGGAGGAAGCGGCCACGGGGCACTCCAAAGGGGCAGACAAAATCCATGACGCAAGCCATGGGCCACCCCTGCTGTCCGCTTTACCTGAGAGATTCGCCCCACGATCGGGGTTTGCTCCTTCGGTGGGCCGCTGCGCCGTTTGCGGTACGGCGGCCTCTCTCCAGCAAGGAAACGCCGGTGTTTTCCGGCGCCTTGTCAGTCCTTTTGCCTGAGCGTTCGGGAAACCCCTGCGCCTTCGGCGGCCCCGGCTTGCGGGGCTCTCTCCTGACCTTCGAGAGTGTAGTTGATCGGCTAGGGCATGTTCCAAGGACTATCGGCCGGCCGCTCTGGTCAAGCGGTTGCCGTTGTGGCCTCGGAGCTTCCCAATGACGGATAGTCGGTATACCCCTTGGTGTTGCCGAAATAGAAAGTCGATGGGTCGGCCACATTCAGCCTGGCGCCGCCGGCAAAGCGAGTCACCAGATCCGGATTCGCGATGTACAGACGACCAAACGCCATCGCATCCGCAACTTTTTGCGCCAGCAATTCCTCCGCTGATTTCTGGTCGAAATTTCCGCAAAAAACCAGGCAATTCCTGAATCTTTCGCGTAGCCCCTGTCGGAATGCTGCAGTCAATGCAACGCCGCCCGCCCAGTCTGGTTCTGCGACATGCAGATACGCGATCCCCTTGGCGTTCAGGCTGTGGGCTAGCAAACAGGCCATTTGTTCGGCTTCGCTGTCGGCGATATCGTTGAATACCCCATTGGGCGATATGCGAACTCCGACCCTGCCTGCGCCGATGACAAGAGAGACCGCATCGACGATTTCTTCCAGGAAGCGGGCCCGATTTTCAAGAGAGCCGCCGTATTGGTCTGTCCGAAGGTTGGTATTCGTGGAAAGAAACTGGTTGATCAGATAGCCGTTGGCCGCATGAATTTCGACAAAGTCAAAGCCTGCCCGCTTTGCACGTTCCGCCGCTGCCGCGTACTGCGAGACGATCACGGAAATTTCATCGCCTGAAAGCTCCCTTGCTGGCTCGCAGCGCACTTCCTGGATTCGCCCGTCCTTGAAGACGCTTACCTTCGAGCGTCGTGTGGCGACGGCTGAAGGAGCGACCGGCTGCGCGCCGTCCGGCTGGTTCAGGCTGTGCGAGATGCGCCCCACGTGCCAGAGTTGCATTGCAATTCGGCCGCCCGCTTCGTGCACCGCTTTCACCACGCGGCTCCACGCACCTTCCTGCGCATCAGTGTAGATACCCGGTGTGCCGAAGTAGCCCTTGCCTTGGGCGCAGACCTGCGTGGCCTCGGTGACGATCAAACCGGCGGTTGCCCTCTGTGCGTAGTACCTGGCGGTCAGCAGTGTCGGACATTCCGTGCCGTTGGCCCGCATGCGCGTCATCGGCGCCATGAAGACGCGGTTGTTCAAAAGGGTGCCCGATATCGTGATCGGGCGCAGAAGTGGCGATGTCCGATTCATTGTGATCCCCAGCCTCAGGCTGGCTTGACGCGCCAGGGCGCCAGGACCTCGACCACGTTCGCCTCGAAGAGAAGGATGTCAGCCTGCCAGGCGAGCACCTGAACGATGGCTTTTCTTTCCGTCAATGCCGTCACGCTGGCCTGCAGCCGGGTTTCCGTAATCACGGCCGGGGCCTTGAAGTCCATGTTCATGTTGACGGTGAGCACTTGCAGTCGATCGGGTATGACCGAGTAAGTAGCGAGTCCGGCCCACTGGTCAACCAGGCCCGTGAGGTATCCGCCAAAGATGTTGCCGGTAGGCATCGCGGCATGCGAAGGTGGCGTGTAGACACCGGAGAGCCGTCCGTACTCCCAGCTCGCAGCGCATGGCGTGGCAAAAGGAAGGCCGATCGTCGCAATCGGGATCGGTGCGATATCGGTGCCGTCCACCACTTCATTCAATACCTTGCGGTATTTCGTCTTGATATCGAGGCCGGGGAATTCCGCCGGTCGCTCGCTCTCGCGTACCAACAGTTCAACATCAACCATCAGGTCGCTCCTTCCTTCGTCGTGGGTGAAACTGCAAGCGTCGAAAGCCAGTTTTCGAACGTCTCCATGCTTTCGACAATCAGTTGGGAGCAGGCGAGCACAGCCAGGTTCTGCCGCATACGGGTAATCGCCACCACGAACCGTCCAGCGTTGTGGGCTGTCAACATCTCCGCGGCTGTTCCCATGCTTGGCTCGTTGTTCGGCAGGAAGACGACGCAGACATCGCAGTTACCTGCCATCGCCGTCTGCCGGTGGAATATTTGCGTCAACTCCAGCAGCGCAGGGTCCAGGTCGGACCTGGCTACCTTGGGCGTCTGGAGCAAGGCGGTGTGCGCCTCGCGAATGCGTTCGCGGGAGGTTTGCAGGTTGTCCCACATTCGTTCGGCGGGGTCGTGCACCACGGCATTCGGAAAGTGGCGTCGGATGGCTCTTGCGATCGCCGGGCGGTACGACTGGTCCGCGAGATCGCGTCCGCCGCGCGCGCCCTGCATGACGCCTGCAAGGAAGAAAGATCGGGGATGAGGAGGCAGCATTTGCAATCCAGAAATTCTTGTGTTCATTCCCTCATCAACGGATAGGGCGCGAGAACCCGGTCGTCGGGCGCGACCTTCGAATAGACGCGTGATTGTTGAGTTCCATGGAATCCTGACCCGCGATTTCCATCGAATATTGACCCACCCTCTTTGCGAGCCAGCCGGCTCACGGTGTGGATAAGTTCTTGGCTTTCTCCTTTTTAGGTTGGACTGCTTGAACGGGTTGAGCCGAGCTGTGCTTGAAGCGGAAGCTGTCGTTTCCGGTCTCCAGAATATGGCAGTGATGCGTGAGCCGGTCCAGCAACGCCGTCGTCATCTTCGCGTCGCCGAAGACGCTGGCCCACTCGCTGAAGCTCAAGTTGGTTGTGATCACCACGCTCGTGCGTTCGTAGAGTTTGGACAGCAGATGGAACAACAGCGCGCCACCTGATGCGCTGAACGGCAGGTAGCCCAGTTCATCGAGCACCACCATGTCCGCGTACATCAGTCGGTGCGCGATGTGGCCGGGATTGCCACTGGCCTTCTCTTGCTCGAGTGCGTTGACCAGTTCTACCGTCGAGAAGAAGCGCACCCGGCGGTGTTGGTGCTCGATGGCCTGCACGCCCAGCGCCGTGGCGATGTGGGTCTTGCCGGTGCCCGGACCGCCCACGAGCACCACGTTCTGCGCATCGTCCATGAACTCGCATCGGTGTAGCTGACGCACCAGCGCCTCGTTGACCTCGCTGTTGGCGAAGTCGAAGCCAGCGAGATCGCGATAGGCTGGGAAGCGAGCGAGCTTCAACTGGTAGGCCACCGAGCGTACCTCCCGCTCGGCTGTCTCTGCCTTTAGCAACTGCGAGAGCATCGGTTGGGCCGCCTCGAAGGCCGGCGATCCCTGCTCGGCCAGCTCCGCGACGGCCTGGGCCATGCCGTGCATCTTGAGTTCGCGCAGCATGATCACGATGGCGCCGCTGGCAGGGTCATGTCGCATGGCGCACCTCCTGGCTACTCGACTTGGAGTTCAGCGGCCCGCGCAGGCCGCCAGCAGCGCTGGCACGCCCCCGGAGCGTGTCGTAGCGCAGCACATCGGCCTTCGGCTCGTTCATCAGGCGCAGTGCCTGCGGTGCCGTGACAGGCGCCGGCGCAATGGGCTTGGCATCGAGCAGTCGGTGCAGCACATTCAGCACATGAGTCTTGCTGGCCACGCCGGCTTCCAGCGCCAGTTCGACCGCGGTCAGCACTGCCTGCTCGTCGTGGTGCAGCACCAGCGCCAGGATCTCCACCATCTCGCGGTCTCCGCCTGGCTGCTTCAGCAGCGCGGCCTGCAGCCGCCGGAAGCCCTGCGGCAGCTCGCTGAAGGGCGCTCCGTTCCTGAGCGCTCCTGGCTTGCGTTGCAGCACTGCCAGGTAGTGCCTCCAGTCGTAGACGGTCTGACCTGCGGTGTCGTGGCGACGGTCAATGATGCGCGTGTGCTCGCACACGATCTGGCCCTCGGCCGCCACGACGAGGCGTTCGGCGTACACGCGCAGGCTCACTGGCCGGTTCGCGTAGGAGGCCGGAACGCTGTAACGGTTGCGCTCGAAGTGCACCAGGCAGGTGGGCGAGACGCGCTTGGTGTGTTCCACGAAACCATCGAAGGGTCTGGGGATCTGCAACAGTAGTGGCCGTTCCTGCGCCCAGACATCGGCTACGGTCCCTGGCAGCTTGCCGTGGACGATCTCGCCCCACAGCGCCTTGCAGCGGTCCTCCAGCCAGTCGTTGAGCAGCGCCAGCGTGGCGAACGCCGGCACAGGTTGCCACAACCGGTGGCGCGCATCACGCACGTTCTTCTCGACCTGGCCCTTCTCCCAGCCCGAGGCCGGGTTGCAGAACTCGGCCTCGAACAGGTAGTGACTGACCATGGCGCTGAAGCGCGCGTTGATGTCGCGCTCCTTGCCGCGGCGTACCTTGTCCACGGCGGTCTTCATGTTGTCGTAGATGCCGCGCCGAGGCACGCCCCCGAGTACCTCGAAGGCCCGGTTGTGCGCATCGAACAGCATCTCGTGGGTCTGCAACAGGTAGGCGCGCACGATGAACGCACGGCTGTGGCTGAGCTTGAAGTGCGCCACCTGCAGCTTGGTGCGTTCACCAGCGATGACGGCCCAGTCCTCGCTCCAGTCGAACTGGAATGCCTCGCCGGGACCGAAGGCCAGAGGCACGAAGGTGCCGCGCCCGGTCGTCTGCTGGACCTCGTGGAGATGCGCATGCCACGCTCGTGCAAAGGCCGCCACGCGGTTGTAGGAGCCCTGGTAGCCCAGCGCCACCAGATCGGCGTGCATCTGCTTGAGCGTGCGCCGCTGCTTGCGTGACTTAGACGCCTCGCTCTTGAGCCAGCCGCCGAGCTTCTCGGCGAACGCGTCGAGCTTGCTCGGGCTGATGCGCTTCGCGTAGCTGGGCGCCGCCTCGCCCTCGCGAAGGTACTTGCGGATGGTGTTGCGAGACAAGCCCGTGCGCCGGGCTATCTCTCGGATGGACAGTTGCTCTCGCAGTGCCCAACGCCTGATGACACTCAGTGTCGCCACGTCAATCACTCCTGTGCTCCTGCTGCTAAAAGCAGCAGGTTAGGGTTATCACGTGGGTCAGATTTAGATGGAAATCACCGGGCCAAGTGGGTCACTTCTGGATGGAAATCAACACACAAGGAAAACCACGCGGCCCCTTGTCGCAAGATTTCTCGGCAGCCAGCAAGCCTGAGTTGCCGCCGAATGCCCGTCTTGCCTACGAGAACAGGCGGTGCATGGCGTCGATCGACTCCGGTCCATACGCGACTACGCCGACGGGCACGGCATAGTCGATGGCCTCGATGATCTTGCCCGCCCACACGGGGCTGAATCCACCGCATAGTTCGATGAGCTGCACGCCTTCGCGAACCATCTCCTGCGCGACCTCGATGCCTTCGGAGGCCGTTGCGACGCCCACCACCTTCATCTGAAACTGCTCTGTTCCCTGATGCTGGACAAATCGGTCTCCGGTCACGATGAATCCGAACTTGGTGAGGGCCATGAGCTTGTTCTCCGTTTGTGCGTTGGATGAGAGCGTTGGAGCAAGAGACGCCGCTGGCGACCGCCTGCCTTCAATTCAGCCTAACACCGGACCAGGCTTCTCGTCTGCAAGATTCGCGACTGGCTGGCTCTCGCCCGAGCAATCTCAGTGAACTATCTCAGCCAGCGGCAGCAGCTTGTCGATCCGCTCGCGCAGCGACTCGGCGCGCTCGGGGCCGGCGGCTTTCTCGATTTCGGTGAGCATCAGCGCGGCAATGGTCAGCATGGCTTCGCGGTCGCGGGCTTCGCGCAGGGCGTCGCGCATCTGCAGTGCGAACTTGGGATCGCGGCGCACGAACATGCGCTCGCAGATGTCGAACAGGAACATGCGCGTGGTGGCCAGGGAGCGCTTGCCGTCGAAGGTGTCGGCCGAGGTTGCGATCTGGATCGGCTCGGTCGTGGCAATCGGTGCGGGCTGGGCGGGCGCCGGGGCAGGGGGGGCGGCTTTGGGTGCGACAGCGACCTTCGGGGTCTGCAGATAGCCGCGCTGCACCAGTGTCTGGATGGCCTGCTCGGCTTCGTCGCGGTTGCTGAACAGCGGGCTGAAATCGCTCAGCGAGCGCCGCCCGTCGGCCATGAGGAGCAACGCGCGTTCACGCTGGCTGAGCGTGCGCTGTCCGCCCTGGAGTTCGTCGCGCGCCTTGTCGGTCTTGGTGGGAAACATGGCAGCCACAGCTTTCGGAGATCGAGGGCAGCAGCATCGTTGCAAGTGGTGACATCTTCATGAACCCTTTTTGCTTCAGGAAATGGCGTTTGTGCTCCGCACGAGTCCCGATACCGCGACGGCCTTGCCCGGCGGTATGCTCCGGCACCGCGGAGGGGTCCACCACATGCTTCCCATCGTCTTTGCACTCATTGCGACAGTCCTGCTGCTCGTCTGGATGGGCTTTTTCATGATGGGCTCGCTGCCGCTGCTGATCCTCAAGCACGACACGCCGCTGGACTCGCGCTTCATCCGTGGCCTGTTCAACGTCTACTACCTCGCGATGATGCTGACGGGCAGTGCGGCGGCGCTCTGCTACGTCTGGTCCGGCAGGCCGGTCTTTGCCGTGGGCATGGCCTTCATCGCTGGCCTGGCCTTCTCGCTGCGCCGCTGGCTGATCATTCCGCGCATGGACCTGCTGCGCGGCACGATCCCGGCGGTCGACGTTTCGGCCCGCCGGTTCCGCCAGCTTCACATTGCCGGAATGGCGCTCAACGTGGTGCAGTTGGGCACCGTGGCCTGGGCCCTGACGAAGCTGGGGCTGTGAGCCGTCAGCCGCCCGCGCTTTCCTTGCGGATCAGCCACTGGTTGCCCACGCGCTGCAGCTCCAGCGTCTTGCGGCCCGTCTCCTTCACCTTGTCGGCGCGGTAGACCTGCTTGAACCTGGCGCTCGCGGCCTGTCCGTTGATGCTGATGACGAGGTCTTCGATGCCCACGCTGATGCTCGACTTGTCCGCGATGCGCGCGCGCCGGTCGGTCTCCCAGCGCTTGCGGTCCTGGTTGCGCGGCGGCGTGAAGTCGGGCGCGTAGGCGGCGAGGTAGCGGTCCGCGTCGCGGGCCGACCAGGCCGCGGCCCAGGCGCGCACCGCGGCCTCGACTTCGGCGATGCCGACCGTGGGAGCGGGGACCGCTGCCTCGGTGGCGGACGGCGTGGCCGGCGCGGCCGGTGTGGCGCCGAATGCGGCCGTGGTCAGCAGCAGCCCACCGGCGAGCAGGCAGGTCGTCAAGGATCGGTTCATGGCGCAGTTCCCTCTTTGTCAGTTATCGGCGTCGAGTCCGACGCCGATTCTGGCAGTGAACGAACGCGCCCGCGGTGCTCAGGCGGCCGCGCCCTCCACCTCGGCCGGCACCGCCTGCATCGACCGGTTGCGCAGCCTCAAGGCCAGCACCGTCGCGACGCAGAGCACGCACAGCACCGTCGTGAGCGTGACGCCGAGGCCGCGCGCATCCGACAGCATGCCGAACAGCGGCGACACCAGTCCGCCCACCGACAGCGCCAGTCCCAGCGTGATGCCGCTCGCCGTGGCGGGGTTGCGCGGCAGATAGTCCTGCGCCAGCGTCACCTGCGCTGCGAAGGGCAGGAACATGCACATGCCGAGAAGCGCGGTGCAGGCGAGCGCCCAGCCGGCGTTCGGCGCGAGCACCAGGCCCGCGAGCGACGGCAGCGCGAGCAGGTAGCCGGCGCGGATAGTGCCCATCCGGCCGATGCGGTCGCCCAGCCAGCCGCCGAGCAGCGTGCCGACAGCGCCTGCGGCGGTGAACGAGGTCAGCGCCGCGGCGCCCTGGAAGGCGGTGCCGTGCAGGTCGCGCGTGATGCGCAGCGACAGCATCGACAGCACGGTGACATACGGGATCGACCAGCCGATGATGGTCGCGACCAGCAGGCTGAAGGCGCGCCAGTCGTTGTGCGGCTTCAGCACTTCGCCGCCCGCATTGCGCGCAGCGGCCGCCGTGGCGGCGGAGGCCGCGCCGCTGCCGGCATTCGCGATCATCCACACGATGCCCATCGCCAGTGCGGGCACGCCCAGCAGGTAGCTGCGCGACAGGCTTGCGCCGCTCACCACGGTGGCAGCCAGCACCGGCGCGAACGACGCGCCGATGGTCCCGCCCACCGAGAACACGCTCATCGCCTTCTGCGACGCGCCGCCGGCCGCGCGCGCCGCCACGGTGGCGGGCGGGTGGTAGGCCGCGATGCCCAGCCCGCACAGCACCATCGCGATCCAGGTCAACAGGTAGCTGTGGCTGATGCCCGCCAGCACAACGCCCAGCGCGGCCACCATGAAGCCGGTGGGCACCAGCCAACTGCGCGGATGGCGATCGGCGTAAAGGCCGAACAGCGGCTGCACCACGCTCGACAGCCCGGTGGCCGCGAGCATCAGGCCCGCCACGGCTGTGTAGCTGTAGCCGCGTTCCAGCACCATGAACGGCAGCAGTGCGGGCACGAGGCCTTGGTAGAGGTCATTGACGGCATGGGTGCCGGTGAGCAACCCGAGTCGGCGCTTGTTCATTCGATCGCTTCTTTCGTTTCTTGGAAAAAAGCATCGTAGGAAGCCGTGCGAAGATGTTCTTGCTACGAATCAACAAGCATCGTCGAGAAATGGACAAAGCGATCAACCTGCGGCCCGAAGAGGGCGAGTCGACCCCGCGCGCCGTCGCGGTGCTGGCCACCGACCCCGCCGGCGACGCCTTCATACCGCCGCACACGCACCGGCGCGGCCAGCTGATTCACGCGATTTCGGGCGTGATGCTGGTGAGCGCCGCGGCAGGCAACTGGGTGGTGCCGACCGGGCGCGGCGTGTGGGTGCCGGCCGGCATGGAGCATCAGATTCGCATGGCCGGCGAGGTGAAGATGCGCACCGTCTTCGTCGAGCCCGGCACGCGCGCGGACCTGGGCGCCGAATGCCGCGTGATTCATGTAGCCGCGCTGCTGAGGGAGCTGATCGTCACCGCCGTGGCGCTGCCGCTCGACTACGCACCGGGTGGCCGCGACGAGCGGGTGATGGAACTGATCCTCGACGAGATCCAGGCCGCGCCAGTGCTGTCGCTGCATGTGCCGATGCCGCGCCATGCGCGCCTGGCCGTGCTGTGCGAGGAACTGGTGCGCGACCCTTCGCTGCCCGCCACGCTGGACGACTGGGCGCTGCGCCTGCACATGAACACCCGCACGCTCGCGCGCCTGTTCCAGCGCGAGACGGGCATGAACTTCGGCGCGTGGTGCCGGCAGGCGCGGCTGCTGCTGAGCCTGCCGCAGTTGGCTGCGGGCGCGTCGATCCTCGAGGTGGCGCTGGCGCACGGCTACGAAAGCCCGAGCGCCTTTACCGCCATGTTCCGGCGCACGCTGGGCGTGCCGCCCAGCGTGTACCTGCGGCGCGACTACCTGGCGTAGACCAGGTCGCGCAGCGCCAGCGAGATCCAGGGCACGTAGGTGATCACCATCAGGCACGCCATGATCACCAGCACGAAGGGCACCAGGTGCTTCACGATGCGATCGAGCGATATGCGTGCCACGGTGCAGGCCGCGAACAGGTTCACGCCGAAGGGCGGCGTGATCATGCCCAGGGCCAGGTTCACCACCATGACCAGCCCGAAGTGCACCGGGTCGATGCCGAAATGCACCGCCACCGGCGCCAGGATCGGCGCCAGCACGATGATTGCCGCGCTCGTCTCGATGAACATGCCGATCACGAACAGCGCCGCGTTCACGCCCAGCAGGAACATCGCCGGCGACTGCAGCACCTCCTGCAGCCAGTGGCCGATGGCGTCGGGCACGCCCGCGCGGGTGATGAGGAACGCGAACAGCCCCGCGTTGGCGATGATGAACATGATCACCGCCGACGACATCACCGACTTGCGCAAGATGGCGTACAGGTCCGTCAGCTTGATCTCGCGGTAGATCACCATGCCCACCACCAGCGCATAGAACACCGCCACCGCCGAGGCTTCCGTGGGTGTGAAGACGCCACCGTAGATGCCGCCGAGGATGATCACCGGCATCAGCAGCGCCCAGCCCGCCTGCCACAGTGCGCGGCCGAACGGCATGCGGCCTTCGCCGTCGGTCTTGCCCCAGCCCTTCCACTTGCAGTAGACCCACACGAACAGCATGAGCGCGAGGCTGATCAGGATGCCGGGGCCGAAGCCTGCGATGAACAGCTCGCCGATGGACACTTCGGCGCTCACGCCGTACAGGATCATCGGGATCGACGGCGGAATGATCACGCCCAGCTCCGCGCTGGTGGCCTGCAGGGCCGCAGCGTAAGAAGTGGGGTAGCCGTGCTTGATGAGCGCCGGAATCAGGATGGCGCCGATCGCGAAGGTGGTGGCCACCGACGAGCCCGACACCGCCGCGAAGATCATGCAGGTGAGCACGCAGGTCATCGGCAGGCCGCCCTGCACGCCGCCCACGATGCTCTTGGCAAACTCCACCAGCCGGCGCGAGATGCCGCCGGTTTCCATCAGGTTGCCGGCCAGGATGAAGAACGGAATGGCCGCCAGCGGAAACTTGTTGATCGAGTTGAACATCTCCTTCACGGAGATCAGCATGTTGGCGTTCGTCACCTGGATGCCCAGGATCGACGCCAGCCCGATGGACACCGCCACCGACACCGACAGTGCAAAGCAAAGCACCATCGTTGCAACCATCACCACACTCATGATGTAGCCCCCACGCTCGGCACTTCGTGTCCTCGCTGCCCCCCGAGGGGGCCGTTCGCTTGCTTGGGGCGGCCCGGCGCGGCGCTCATTGCGCGGTCTCCAGTTCGAGCCGCTTCGGGTCGAGAAAATTGCCGACGATGCCGAACAGGCAGAACAGCGAGCCCACGGGAAGCGCCAGGTAGGACCACACCATCGAGATGCTTTCGAGGCCGGCCATCGACTGCACGCGTCCGCGCATGGCGTAGTCCCAGCCCCACCAGAGCACGATCAGCATCAGCACCAGCGCGGCGACGCTCACCACCGCGTCGAGTACGCGGCGCATGCGCGGCGGGCTCCAGCGGTAGAGAACGTCCACGCTCACCATCGCGCCCTGTCTGAACGCCATCGGGATGCCCATGAACACCATCCAGATGAGGCTCACGCGGATCAGGATCTCGCTCCATTCGGCCGGCTGTTCCAGCACGAAACGGGTGACGATCTGGAACACGCCCAGGGCCGACGCGACGACCAGCATCGCGCAGGCCATCAGCATCGAGAAGCCGGTGGTCCAGCGCTCGACGCTCAGGAATTTCTCTTTCACTTGTAGTCGCGGATCTTGTCGAGGTTGGCCTTGCCGAAGTCTTTCTCGAACTGGGCATTGACCGGCGCGAGCGCGGCGACGAACTTGGCCTTGTCGACGTTGTCGATCACGGTCATGCCCTTGGCGCGCAGGTCGGCCACGCCCTTGGCGTCGTCTTCGTCCACGCGCGCACGGTTGGCCTTGGTGCCTTCCTTGGCAGCGTCGAGGAAGGCCTGCTTGTCGGCCGCGCTGAGCTTGTCGAAGCTCGCCTTGTTCATCACGAAGATGCAGGGCGAGTAGACGTGGCCAGTGAGCGACAGGTGCTTTTGCACCTGGTCGAACTTGGCCGAGATGATGACCGGCAGCGGGTTCTCCTGGCCGTCGACCGTGCCTTGCTGCAGCGCGGTGAACACCTCGGGGAAGGCCATGGGCGTGGTGATGATGCCGAAGCCCTTGTAGGCCGCGATGTGCACCGGGTTTTCCATCGTGCGCATCTTCAGGCCCTTCAGGTCTTCGGGGGCCTTCACGTCGCGCTTGCTGTTGGTCATGTGGCGAAAGCCGTTCTCGGCCCACGCCAGCGCCTTGAAGCCCTTGGCGTCGAACTTGGTCAGCATCTCCTGACCGATCGGCCCGTCGAGCACGGCGCGCGCATGGGCCTTGTCGCGGAACAGGAAGGGCACGTCGAGGATCTTGGTCTCGGGCACGAAGTTGGGCACCGGGCCGGTCGAGGAGAACGCGAGTTCCTGCGTGCCCAGCTGCACCGCCTCGATCGACTCGCGCTCGCCGCCGAGCGAGCCGTTGTAGAAAGTCTGCACCTTGTAGCGGCCTCCCGTGCGCTTCTCGACTTCCTTGGCGAAGGTGTCGATGGCAACGCCCTGGTGCGAGTTCTGCGCGGTCGAAATGCTGATCTTCATGGTCGTCTGTGCAAAGGCGACCGAGCTCAGGGCGAGCGAAAGGCAGGCGGCGGCAATGGGGCCGAATTTCATGTTGTCTCCGGGAGTTTGGTCAGGAACGCGTCAGGCGCAACGGACTATGCAACAACCGGGAGCTTTACCGCGTCGGGATTTTCACGGACGTAATCGCGAATGACGGCCTCGAAGCTCTCGTCGGCCACAAGGCCCAGCGCTCTTGCGCGCACGGTCTCGATGTGGCCCGGCCAGGTCTTCACGATGCGCTGGATCGTCGGGTCGGGCGTGCGATCGAGCAGGGCGGTGGCCGCCTTGCCGGCCACGCGCTCGAGCGCCAGCGCCATTTCTCCCACGGTGGTGGCGAGCGAAGGCAGGTTCAGCGCGGTGCGCGGACCCCATTGCTCATCACTGGCCTCCGCGGCGCGCACGATGCCCTCGATGGTTCGCGCGGGTGACGCAATGGCGACAGGCGTCGAGTCCGGCACCGGACAGGCGGCGCGCAGGCCGGCCAGCGGCTCGCGGATCATGCCGCTGAAGAAGCCCGAGGCCGCGCCGTTCGGCCTGCCCGGCCGCACGCTCACCGTCATGAGCCGCACGCTGCGCCCGCGCACGAAGCCCTTTCGCGTGTAGTCGGCAACCAGTTGTTCTCCGATGAATTTCTGGATGCCGTAGCTGGTCTGCGGCGTGGGCAGCGTGCGGTCTTCGATGACCTTGGGCAAGGGCTGTTCGGGCGAGTCGCCGAACACGGCGAGCGAGCTGGAGAACACCAGCACGGGCTTCGTGCCGAGCGCGCGTACTTTTTCGAGCAGCGCATGCGTGGCCGCAAAGTTGCTGCGCATGCCGAGGTCGAAGTCGGCCTCGCACTCGCCGCTGACCGCGGCGGCCAGGTGGAAGATGGCGTCGGCTTCGCGCCAGAAGCTGGCGTCGGCATCGGCAGCGAACTGCGCGTTCAGGTCACCGGTGACGGCGGTGATGCGTGCATCGGATGAGAGGTCGGCCGGCGGGGCGGCGCGGTCGACCAGCGTGATGCGTTCGATGGAGCGGGCCGGGGCGCCGGCCAGCGAAAGGCTGCCTTGCTTCAACAGCGTGCGCGCAAGGCGTGCGCCCAGAAAGCCGGCGCCGCCGGTGATGACGATGTGCATGGGTCTTGTCTCCTTTGAGCGCCAAGAATAAGCGCGGCGGGGCATGTGGCATGCTCGATGACGGGTACGCGTCTTTCATCGACAGGAGACACCGGATGTTCACGGTCGTGGTTTTGTGGCTCCTCGCCATTGCATGGCTCGTGGCGAACGGCATGTTCGCCCAGAAGCCTTTGCCGCATTACCGGCGCAGGCGCGCCTTGCTCACCTGGATTTTCCTGGGTGCATGTGCGGGGGCGCTTGCCGGACTGGCCAGCGCGAATTTCTCGCTGCCCGGTGCCATCGCCGGTGCCATCCTGGCCGGATTCGTCGCGCGCGCGTGAGAGGATGCCGGAGCCTGCGGGGCCGGGCTCTTTGAAGGAGGGACACCATGGACAAGAGATTCGAAGTGACGGAGACGGTGCGGAACATCGATCCCGACTTCGTCGAAGGAGACGGTTTCAGCTGGCGTGCGGCGCTGCTTGGAGCGGCCGCGGGCGTGGGCGGCGAGGCCTACCTGAACACGCTGGCTGCCAACGTGATGATGTGGGTCATGCAGCAGCAGGGCTATTCGCAGAAGGACATCTACGCCACGCTTTTCAGCTATGCGCTGACACCGCGCTTCATCATCCTTTTCTTCATCGACCTTGCCATATTGATGGCGGCTGGACGCGTCGCCGCGTCGTTCGCGCCCAGCAAACCGTATCTGCATGCCGCCGCGGCGGGCGTGCTGGCCACGTCGTTCATCGTGATCATGATGGTTGCCCAGCCGCCGGGTTCCGTTCCAACGTGGTATCGCGTCATGGCTCTGTGCATGCCGCTGGGCGGTTGCCTGCTGGGCGCCCTGTCCTGGGGGCGGCGTGGGCCGCTGATGGTCGATGCCAGGCAGCGCCAAACGACTTTCCCGTTGAAATGACAGCCATGGCGACGAAGCTCCCATCCAGTTTCCTGGACACGCTGCGGCAGCCGGTGCTCGTCGATGCCGATCTCGACACTCAGTCCTCGTTTTTCTCGCGCAAGGAGGTCAGGGATTTCTACCTCTCGGTGACGAACAGTCCCGCAAAGGACGAGGTTTTGCGGCTGGCGGCGGCTCAATTGCCCGAATTGCATCCGCACCGGGCCGCGCTGCTGGCTTTGTTCTGCGGCGCACTCGTGGAGGATGGGGCCGATCCGCAGTTGCTTTTCGGCGCGGCGCTCGGGCTCATGGCCGACTTGCTCGTGTCGCTCGTTCGCTTCCTGGCGCGCGACGAGGTGGCCGCGTACCTGATCTGATACCGGTCTGTTTCGTTCCAGGGGGCGGTCCTTCAGCGCACGCACCGAACGCCCCGCAGCAGAAACGAAAAAGCCCTCCGAAGAGGGCCTCCGTGGCAAGGCGCAGACGCCTTACATGCCAACGTAGTTCGGCCCGCCACCACCTTCAGGCGTGACCCACACGATGTTCTGCGTCGGGTCCTTGATATCGCAGGTCTTGCAGTGCACGCAGTTCTGCGCGTTGATCTGCAGGCGCTGCTTGCCGTCTTCGGTGCCCACGAACTCGTACACGCCGGCCGGGCAGTAGCGGCTTTCGGGGCCCGCGAACTTCTCGAGGTTGATGTTCACCGGCACCGTCGGGTCTTTCAGCGTCAGGTGGGCCGGCTGCTGCTCTTCATGGTTGGTGTTGCTGATGAACACGCTGGAGAGCCGGTCGAAGGTGAGCTTGCCGTCGGGCTTCGGATAGACGATGGGCTTGCACTCCGAGGCGGGCTTCAGGTACAGGTGGTCGGCCTTGTTGCGGCGCAGTGTCCAGGGAATGTTGCCCTTCAGCAGCCATTGTTCGATGCCGTTCATGAGCGTCGCAACGCCCAGGCCCTTCTTGAACCATGCCTTGAAGTTGCGCGCCTTCTTCAGCTCGGCGTGCAGCCAGCTCTTCTCGAAGGCTTCCGGGTAGGCGGTCAGTTCGTCGTGCTGGCGGCCGGCCTGCACCGCCTCGAAGGCGGCCTCGGCGCACAGCATGCCGGTCTTGATGGCAGCGTGGCTGCCCTTGATGCGGCTCACGTTGAGGTAGCCGGCCTCGCAGCCGACCAGCGCGCCGCCGGGGAACACGGTCTTGGGCAGCGACATCAGGCCACCGGCCGTGATGGCGCGCGCGCCGTAGCCGATGCGCTTGGCGGGCTTGATGCCCTTGGCCTCGTCGCCTTCCAGGTACCAGCGGATGTTGGGGTGCAGCTTCCAGCGCTGCATTTCCTCGAACGGGCTCAGGTAGGGGTTGCTGTAGTCCAGGCCGGTGATGAAGCCCATGGTGACCTTGTTGTCCTCCATGTGATAGAGGAACGCGCCGCCGTAGGTGTCGCTCTTCATGGGCCAGCCGGCGGTGTGCAGCACGAAGCCGGGCTGGTGGCGCTTGGGGTCGATTT
This sequence comes from Variovorax durovernensis, assembly GCF_977011995.1. Taxonomy (NCBI): domain Bacteria; kingdom Pseudomonadati; phylum Pseudomonadota; class Betaproteobacteria; order Burkholderiales; family Comamonadaceae; genus Variovorax; species Variovorax durovernensis. The sequence goes on from NZ_CDRNCW010000001.1 coordinate 2,724,384, forward strand.
CCCAGACTTCCTTCACGCCCAGGCCGTAGGTCTGCGGGTCCTTGCCGGCGTCGAGCTTGTATTTGGCGATGAGCTGGCGGCCCAGGTGGCCGCGCGCGCCTTCGGCGAACACGGTGTACTTGCCCAGCAGCTCCATGCCGAGCTGGAAGTTCTCGGTCGGCTCGCCGTCCTTGCCGACGCCCATGTTGCCGGTGGCCACGCCGCGCACCGAGCCGTCTTCGTTGTAGAGCACCTCGGCGGCCGGGAAGCCGGGGAAGATTTCCACGCCCAGGTTCTCGGCCTGCTGCGCCAGCCACTTGGTGAAGGCGCCCAGGCTGATGATGTAGTTGCCGTGGTTCTGGAAGCACGCCGGCAGGAAAGCGTTGGGCGTGCGCAGGCTGCCCTTTTCGCCCAGGAACACCATCGCGTCGTCGGTGACGGGCTGGTTCAGCGGGGCGCCCAGTTCCTTCCAGTCGGGCAGCAGTTCGTTGAGCGCGCGCGGGTCCATGATGGCGCCCGACAGGATGTGCGCGCCGGGCTCCGAACCCTTTTCGAGCACCACGACCGAGATCTCTTTGTCCTGCTGCGCGGCGAGCTGCTTGAGCCGGATCGCGGTCGAGAGGCCGGCCGGGCCGCCACCGACCACGACCACGTCGTATTCCATGGCTTCGCGAGGGCCGAACTGGGCGAGGATTTCGTCGTGGGTCATGTGGGTTGGGTCGATAATGATTTTTCGAGGCGCGGGGCATCCCGGGTTGCGGGGCATTTTATGCGGCGTCCGCGGGCGGCCCGCGTCACTTGCGGGCTCGGCTTTCCTTAGCGTCGCCTGCGCGACTCCACAGGATTCAGTTCATGGCTTACAGCATCGATCTCTCGGGCCGCGTTGCCTTTGTCACCGGCGCCTCCAGCGGGCTTGGCGCCCAGTTCGCAAAAACGCTGGCACGCGCGGGCGCCGCGGTGGTGCTCGCGAGCCGCCGCATCGAGAAGCTCAAGGAGCTGCGCGCGCGCATCGAAGGCGAGGGCGGCGACGCCCACGTGGTCGAGCTCGACGTCACCGACATCGGCAGCATCAAGGCCGCCGTCGCGCGCGCCGAGACCGAGGTCGGGGCCATCGACATCCTGGTCAACAACTCGGGCGTGAGCACCACCCAGCGCCTGCAGGACGTGACGCCCGACGACTACGACTACATCTTCGACACCAACGTCAAGGGCTCGTTCTTCGTCGCCCAGGAAGTGGGCAAGCGCATGCTGGCGCGCGCCACGGGCACGGCACCGGGCACCTACATCGGCGGGCGCATCATCAACATCGCGTCGGCGGCGGCGCTGAAGGTCATGCCGCAGATCGGCACCTACTGCATGAGCAAGGCCGCCGTTGTGCAGATGACCAAGGCCATGGCGCTGGAGTGGGGCCGCTTCGGCATCAACGTGAACGCGCTGTGCCCGGGCTACATCACGACCGAGCTCAACGAGGAGCACTGGACCACCGAAGGCGGCGCCAAGCTGGTCAACATGCTGCCGCGCAAGCGCGTGGGCAAGCCCGAAGACCTGGACGGCCTGATCGTGCTGCTGGCCAGCGGCCAGAGCCATTTCGTGAACGGCGCCGTCATCGCGGCCGACGACGGGTTCGCGCTCTGAGTCCGCGCGCCTTGGTCGGCATTGCCGCCGGGCTGGGCGCGGGCGCGCTCTGGGGCCTGACCTTCGTGGCGCCGCGCATGGTGGGCCACTTCGGCATGGTCGACATCACCGCCTCACGCTTCCTGGTGTTCGGTGCCATCTCCGGGCTCGCCGTGTTCGCGCGGCCGGTCGCCGTGCGCTGGCCCACCGGCCGGCAGGCGCTGGCGGCACTGGGCCTCAGCGTGCTGGGCTTCAGCGGCTATTACCTGCTGCTGGCCTTCGGCATCGAGGCTGCGGGCACCGAGGTGCCGAGCCTCATCATCGGCACGATTCCGGTCTGGATGATGCTGCTGGGCAGGCCGGCGGGCCTTCGCTTGAGCGCGCTGCTGCCGGGGCTCGTGCTCACCGGCGCGGGCATCGCGCTGATGATCTGGGGCGCATGGTCGGCGCAGCATGGCGCTGGCGACGCCAGCGGAGCGCGCTTTGGCTGGGGCATCGCGCTGGCGCTGTGCGCAATGGTGAGCTGGACGGTCTATGGCCTGCTCAATGCCGCCTGGCTGCAGCGCCACACCGAACTCAACGCGACCGACTGGGCCAACTGGCTGGGCGTGGCGACCGGTCTGGGCGCGCTGGCGCTGTGGCTGGCGGCGGGCAGCGACATCGCCACGCTGCGGACCCGGCCCGACGGCATGCTCTTCGTCTGGCTCGCGCTGGCCAGCGGCTTCGGCTCTTCGTGGCTGGCCACCATCCTCTGGAACATCGCGAGCCAGCGGCTTTCCGCGAGCCTGTGCGGCCAGCTGATCGTGAGCGAGACGCTGTTTGCGCTGCTCTATTCCTTCGTCTGGGACGGCCGCTGGCCGCAGGCCACCGAGTGGGCCGCGGCACTGCTGTTCGTGCTGGGCATCCTCGCATCCATCAAGGCGCACCGATGAGAATCGAAATCCCCGAAAAGAAGAAGCTCGTGTACGAAACCCTGATCCCCATCCGCTGGGGAGACATGGACGCCATGGGCCACCTGAACAACGGCACCTACTTCCGCTACCTCGAGACCGCGCGCATCGACTGGATGCATTCCATCGGCTTCGAGCCCGAGCCGGGCGGCGAGGGTATGGTGATCGTCAACGCCTTCTGCAATTTCTACCGGCAGATCGAGTACCCCGGCAAGGTGCTGCTCAAGATGTATGTGAGCGACCCGGGCCGCACCACCTTCGAGAGCTGGGGCACCATGGCACGCGAGGAAGCTCCCGATGTGATCTGCGCGGCAGGCGGTGCGACCACCATCTGGGTCGACTTCCCGAAGCAGAAGGCACTGGCGCTGCCCGACTGGCTGCGCACGCTGGTGAGCGAGTAGTCGCCGATGAAGCGCAATGCTGTGCTGACGCTCGCGCTGCTCGCCGCCTGCGGCCACGTCCTGGCACAGGCCCCCGGCAAGAACGAATGCCCCGCCAACGCGCCGTTCCTGAGCGCCGAGGCATTGAAGAAGGCCGGCGGCTTCGAGCTTCCCGTGTTCAAGCGCTACTGCTACACCGACAAGTCGGGCAGCTACGCGCTGCTGCTCGGCGAGAAGCAGGACTTGCCGTTTACCCAGGAAAAGCTGTCCTCCGCCATCCAGGCTTCTCTCTACAAGGTGGAGGCTGGCAACGCGCTGGTGCGGCAATGGTCGATTCGCGACTTCGCCGGCAAGGACGACGCTGGCGTCAATTTCAGGTCCAGGCTCTTCGAGCTGGCGGACATCGACGGTGACGGCCTCGTCGACCCCGTCCTTGTGTACCGGTTCTTCATCCTCGACGATGCGGCCAATATCAGTACCGACGACTTCACGGGCCGCATCAAGATCGTTACCTTCCACCAGGGCAAAAAGGCCACGATCCATGCGATCACCGGCCACCTCGACGGCGACCGCAAGACCACGGCCAACGCCAACTACTTTGCCTTGCCGAAGCCGGTGCGGCAGCACCTCGTCAAGAAGATGTCCGCCATGTACAGCGCGGGGCAGTTCGGGTTCGACAATTCCTACGACTTTGCACCGAGGAAGGAAGCGGCCAGGCGCTGAAGCTCAGACCGGCTGCAGCACGATGCGCGCCTCGAAGCCGTGCGCCGCACCGGGCGGCGGCGATTCGAGTTCGAGCCGCGCGTTGTGCTTCTCGACGATGGTCCCGACGATCGACAGCCCGAGCCCGTAGCCCGCGCGGTCGGAGGCGTGCCGCACATGGCGCTGCCGCAGCGTGCTCAGTTGCTCCGCGCCGACACCGGCTCCGAAGTCGCGGACCACCAGCGTGCAGGGGGCCGTCACCTCGATCACCACGCGCTCGCCGCCGTAGCGAAGGGCGTTTTCCACCAGGTTGCGCAAGGCGATGGCCAGCGCGTCGACGTCGCCGAGCGCCACCGGCGCCGCGCTGTCGGGCACCTTGAGCGTCAGGCGTTCGTTGACGAGCGGGTCTTGCCAGAGCTCCTGCGCCACGGTGCCGACCAGTTGCACCAGGTCGACCCGCGCACGCGCCAGCGAGGCGCCGGATTCCGCGCGCGACAGCTGCAGCAGTTTTTCGGCGCGGTGGCTCAGCATCTGCAGGGCGTCGAGCGCGGCCTGCACGTCGTTGCGCCGCAGGTCGTGTTCCAGGGCGGTCTGCAGGCGCAGCCGCGCGGCGGCCAGCGGGGTGCGCAACTCGTGCGCCGCATTGGCCGCGAGCGCGCGCTCCACGTCGAGCGAATGCGAAAGCCGCTCCAGCAGCCGGTTGACGTGGTCGCCGACCGAGCGCAGCTCCTGCGGCAGGCCCGGCAAGGTGATCGGGCGCAGGTCGGCGCCGTTGCGCTTTGCGATTTCTCCGGCCAGTTGCTGAAGCGCGCGCAGTTCGTTGCGCGCCACGTTGCGCAGCACCAGCGCTAGCAGCGGCAGCACCGCGCCCAGCGGAATGATCAGGCCGAACAAGGTGCGGTTCAGCGCGCGGCGCCGCTCGTCGAGCGGGTCGGCCACCTGGAAGTACAGCCCCAGCGAGGGGTGCCGCACCGTGTAGATGCGCCAGGTCTGGTTGTTGGCGAAGCCGGCGGCCAGCGGGACGTCGAAGGCGCCGACGGGCGCCTCGGCCGAACGCAGCAGCACGTGCTCGTGCACGTCCACCACCTGGTACATCACCGCGTCCTCGGAGAACAGCTGCTTGGGCGCGATCAGCGGTTCCGTGGGGGCGGTGCCGCTGGTGTGCTGCAGCTTGTCGAGTTCCTGCACCGCCATGTCGAACATGCGGTGGGACACCTCGACCAGTTCGTTGTCGAAGTTGTGGTTGATTTCCCGGTCGACGTACCAGACCACCGCCAGCACGCACATCAGCCACACGCCGCCGACCCAGACGATCAGCGTGCGGGTGAGCCGCCCGGCCAGGGAGTCGCGGCCTGCACCGAGCTTTGCGCCGAATCTCATTCGTCGTCGTCCGCGGAGAACGACAGGCGGTAGCCGAGCCCGCGCAGCGTCTGGATGTGGCTGCGCCCGAGCTTTCGGCGCAGGCGGCTGATGAAGACTTCGAGCGTGTTGCTGTCGGCCTCGTCGCCGAAACCGTAGAGCGCATCGGCCAGGTTCTCGCGCGTGTGGATGCGCTCTGGCCGGGTCGCCATCACGCGCAGCAGCGCCCATTCCTTCTGGGTCAGCGTGATGGGGGCGCCGTTCTTGCGGACCATGTCGTGCGCCAGGTCGATCTCCAGCGTGCCCAATTTCAGGACCGGCGAGCTGCTGGCGCTGCGCCGCCGCTCGACCGCGCGCAGGCGGGCGAGCAGCTCGGCGGGGTCGTAGGGCTTGATGAGGTAGTCGTCGGCGCCGGCGTCGAGCCCGCGGATGCGGTCGGTGACCTGGTCGCGCGCGGTCAGGACGATGACGATGGGGCGTTCGGGCAGGGCGCGTATCTGGGGAAGCAGCGAGAGCCCGTCGCCGTCGCCCAGGTGGAGGTCGAGCAACACCGCCGCGTACTGGACCGAGAGCAGCGCGCCGCGCGCGTCGGCGAGGCTGGGCGCCACGTCGACCACGAAGGCCTTGGCCAGCAGGTAGCTGCAGACCGCATCTGCCAGCGCAGTGTCATCTTCGACCAGCAATATGCGCACGCCATGTCCTTTCAACAAAAAAAGAAGTCTAGCTCCGTCGAATTGCGGACAAACCCCCAGTCAGATTTCGTTCAGGTGCCTTCAGGCTGTGTTCATTCCGCAAACGTAGGCTCGCGGCTGTTTTCAGGCCCTGCCTACGTTCATGACTCGTGCTTCGAATTTTCGCCTGGGGGTGCTGACCCTCTTTGCGCTTGCCGCCTTGCTGGCGTGGGACGCGACCGGTTGGGATCTGCCGCTGGCGCGGCTGTCCGGCTCCCCCTTCGGTTTCACATGGCGGACGAACTTTTTTCTGGTTCACGTCATGCATGAGGGAGCCCGCGACCTCAGCTGGGCGCTCGTCACCGCGCTGTTCATCGCCATTCGCTGGCCGGTCGGCGTGCTGCGCCGCCTGGGCACCGGCGACCGCGTGCAGCTGGCACTGACGACGCTGGCCGCGGTGATCGCCGTCAGTCTCATCAAGCATGCCAGCGATACCAGCTGTCCCTGGGACCTGAAAGAGTTCGGCGGCGTGGCGCGCTACGTGTCGCATTGGTCATGGGGCGTCTCCGACGGCGGTCCGGGCGGGTGCTTCCCGGCCGGCCATGCCTCCGCGGCGTTTGCCTATGCAGGCGGCTACTTCGTGCTGCGCCGGGCCTCGGCCCGCGCGGCGGCCATCTGGCTGGCGGTGGCACTGGTGGCCGGGCTGGCGCTGGGCCTGTCCCAGCAGGTGCGCGGTGCCCACTACATGAGCCACACACTCTGGACCGCCTGGATCTGCTGGACGGTAGGTTTTGCCATCGAGCTGGTGTTCGCGCGCTTCAATCCGCAGCCGCTCAAGCCGGCCGAGCCCGCCCATGCAGGGTATTGACGCCACCCTTTTCGAGCTGGTCAATGCGGGCCCTTCGGTGCCTGCATGGAGCCTGCAGTTCGCGAGCTTCGCCTCCGATTTCCTGCCGTCGCTGCTGGCGCTGGCGCTGGCCATCGGCGCACTGTTCGATCGGCGCTGGCGCCATGCCTTCATCACCGCAATGATCAGCCTGCTGGCGGTGTGGCTGCTCGTGCAGGCGATCCGCTGGGCGTTTCCGATGCCCCGGCCGGCCTATTACGACCTGGGCATCCAGTGGGTGCCGCAGGGCATTCGTCCGGGTTTTCCGAGCCTTCATGCCGCCGGCACCTTCACCGCGGCCTTTTCGCTCTGGTGCCTTCCGTGGCGTTTTCCGATGCTGGCCGCGCTGGCGGTGGCCGCCACGGTCGCCTGGAGCCGCCTGTACCTGGGGCTGCACTTCCCGTCCGATGTGGTGGCCGCGGCGATGCTTGGCGCGCTGGTGTCGATCCTCGTGGAGCGGGGCATCCGCCTGATTCCGCGTGTCCGTACCTCGCCTGCGCCGGCGCGGGCTCCAAGGGCCCGGCTGCGATCGCGCATAAGGCGCGCCTGAACATGACATGAACGGGTAATTCAGGCTATCTTCAGCCCCCGTTCCTACATTAGTTGGATGTCTGTTTTGCGTATTGACCCGGCACCTGCACCACAAGGTAGCTTCCCCGAACCCGACCCATTCGCTGCCTCATCGCCGGCAGCGCCCTGGACGCGTTTCAACCAATGGCTCGGCCGGCCCCGCTCCGCGGCCGCGGTCGTCGTGTGGATCAGCCTTTATCTCGTCCTGACCACCAACTGGCCGCTCTGGAACGAGCTGGCCCGCATCGGCGGTGCACCCAGCACCTACATGCCGACCATCCTGGTCATGAGCCTGCTCACTTTCTGCGGCTCGGTGGCGATCCTGTCGTTCACCGCCTGGTCGCGCTGGATGAAGCCGCTGTGGCTGGCGGTGGTCGTGCTGGCCGCGGTGGTGCAGCACTACATGCTCGCGTACCGCGTGGTCATGGACCCGACCATGGTCGCCAATGCGATGCAGACCGACCCCAACGAAGCGCGCGACCTGCTGAGCTGGCGCATGGCCTTCAACGTGCTGGTGGTGGCGCTGCCCGCGGCCTTCGTGCTCTGGCGCGTGCGCGTCCTGCCGATGCGTTTTCTGTCGAAGCTCTGGCGCAACGTCGCGCTGCTGCTGCTGTCGGTGGTCTTGGCGCTGGCCGCGGTGGTGTCCATGAACCGCGAGCTGGCACCGCTGATGCGCAACAACGTGCACCTGCGCTACATGATGAACCCGATCGCGAGCCTCTATTCGGCCGGCTCGCTGCTCATCAAGCCTATGTTCAAGCGCAGCGGCAAGCTCATCCCGATCACGGCCGGCACGGCGCTGGGCGCCAGCTATGCCGGCCAGACGAAGCCCCCGTTGTTCGTGGTGGTGGTGGGCGAGACGGCGCGGGCCGATCACTTCTCGCTCAACGGCTATGCCCGCGACACCAATCCCGAGCTGGCAAAGCGTGGCGTTCTGAGCTACCGCGAGGTGCGCTCCTGCGGCACCAACACGCTGGCCTCTGTGCCCTGCATGTTCTCGCCGCTCGGCAAGGAGGGCTACGAATCGCGCAAGGACGACTACGAGACCCTGGTCGACGTTCTGCAGGCCGCCGGCCTCGCCGTGTTCTGGCTCGACAACCAGGCCGGCTGCAAGGGCGTCTGCGAGCGCATCCCCAATGCATCTGCCTTCGCCGGGCTCGACGCGGCAACCAAGAAGGCGCTGTGCGACGGCGACGAGTGCCTCGACGACGTGATGCTCAAGGGCCTGGACGAGCGCATTGCCGCGCTGCCGGCCGAGCGCCGCGCCAAGGGCATCGTGCTGGTCATGCACCAGATGGGCAGCCACGGCCCGGCCTACTACAAGCGCTCAGCGCCCGACGTGAAGCATTTCCTGCCCGAGTGCAAGACCAACGCGCTGGCCGAGTGCGGCCATGCCGAGCTGATGAACGTCTACGACAACTCGATCCTGCAGACCGACCGCTTCCTGGGCCAGACCATCGACTGGCTCAAGACGCAGTCGAAGCAGTACGACCCGGCGCTGCTGTACGTGAGCGACCACGGCGAGTCGCTCGGCGAGTACGGCCTGTTCCTGCACGGCGTGCCCTACAGCTTCGCGCCCGACGCGCAGAAGCACGTGCCCATGGTCACCTGGTTCGGCGACGGCATGAGCGCGCGGCGCAAGCTCTCGCGTTCGTGCATGGAGGCGGGGCTCGACGCGCCGCTCACGCACGACAACCTCTACCACACGGTGCTCGGCGTGATGGACGTGACCACGCCCACATACAAGCCCGCGCTGGACGCCCTCGCATCCTGCCGGGCAAAGGGCTGAGGCCCCTTTACTTCTTCTCGCGGGGCACGCGCCCCATGAGGAAGAACTCGTTGTTCGGCTGCATGCCGCTGAAGCTGGCCATGCGGTTGCTCAGCCCGAAGAAGGCGGTGATGGCCGCGATGTCCCAGATGTCCTCGTCGTCGAAGCCGTGGGCATGCAGCGGCGGGAAGTCGCTGTCGTCGATCTCGTGCGAGCGGTCGCAGACCTTCATCGCAAAGTCGAGCATCGCGCGCTGGCGCGGCGTGATGTCGGCCTTGAGGTAGTTCACCGCCACCTGGTCGGCCACCAGCGGCTTTTTCTCGTAGATGCGCAGCAGCGCGCCGTGCGCCACCACGCAGTACAGGCACTGGTTGGCCGCGCTGGTGGTGGTGACGATCATCTCGCGGTCGCCCTTGGTGAGCGAGCCTTCTTCCTTGAGCATCAGCGCGTCGTGGTATGCGAAGAAGGCGCGCCACTCGGCCGGACGGCGTGCAAGGGCAAGAAACACGTTGGGCACGAAGCCGGCTTTTTCCTGCACCGCGAGGATGGCGGCGCGGATGTCTTGCGGCAGGTCTTTCAGTTCGGCGAGCGGGTAGCGGCTGGTGGTGGTCATGTCGTCTCCGTTGTGGTCGTCGGTTTGCAGTGCCTTTTTGAAAGCGCTCTGAAAGGCGCCGCGCCTCTTCCATCATAGGCAAGCAGCTTTCCTACATGGCGAGGCGCGAGTCGCCGCCATGATGAAGGTTCGCACAACAACACGCGGCCAGCGCCGCACATAACGCGATGAAAGACGAGTCGTATCCCGACCGGCGTGGTTTCCTGCGTCGGTCCATCGCCATCGTGCCGGCCGCAACGGCCTTCGGTGCCGGCGGCATCACCGGCGTGACACTGGCACAGCCCGCTCCACCGGCGCCGGCACCCAGCCCCGCCGCAGCGCCGCCTCCCGGCACTCCTTACACCCCCGTCTACTTCAACGCCGCCGAATGGGCCTTCGTCCAGGCCGCGGTGGCCAGGCTCATTCCTTCCGACGATGCCGGCCCCGGCGCCATCGAGGCCGGCGTGCCCGAGTTCATCGACCGGCAGATGGAGGGCGCCTTCGGCCATGCGGCCACCTGGTACATGCAGGGCCCTTTCGTCGAGGTTTCGCCGCTCTTCGGCTACCAGAAGAAGATGCCGCCGCGCGAGGTGTACCGCGCGGGCATCGCGGCCACGGACGCCTACAGCCGCAAGCAGTTTTCCGGCAAGGCCTTCGCGCAGCTCGACGCCGCGCAGCAGGACGAGGTGCTCAAGGGCCTGGAGGGCGGCACCATCGCGCTCGACGGCGTGGGCGCAACCGACTTCTTCGGCTTCCTGCTGCAGAACACCAAGGAGGGCTACTTCAGCGACCCGATCCACGGCGGCAACAAGAACGCCGCCGCCTGGAAGATGATCGGCTTCCCCGGCGCTCGCGCCGACTACGCCGACTGGGTCGACCGGCCCGGCGTCAAGTACAACCTGCCGCCGGTGAGCATCGCCGGCCCGCAGGGCTGAGGGAGCGGCACACCATGGCAAACATCAAGAAGCCCAGTGTGGACGCGGTGCTGGTCGGCTTCGGCTGGACCGGCGCGATCATGGGCATGGAGCTCACTGCTGCCGGCCTGAAGGTGCTGGCGCTGGAGCGCGGCGAGAACCGCGACACGCAGCCCGACTTCGCCTACCCGCGCATCACCGACGAGCTGAGCTACGGCATCCGCGGCAAGCTGTTCCAGAACCTCTCGCGCGAGACAGTGACCATCCGCCACACACCGGCCGAGGTGGCGGTGCCTTACCGGCAGCTCGCGTCCTTCCTGCCCGGCGACGGCGTGGGCGGCGCGGGCGTGCACTGGAACGGCCACCACTGGCGGCCGCTGCCCAGCGACCTGCGCATCCGCAGCAACTACGAAGAGCGCTACGGCAAGAAATTCATTCCCGAAGGCATGACCATCCAGGACTTCGGCGTGAGCTATGAAGAACTGGAGCCCCACTTCGACCAGTTCGAGAAGATCTGCGGCACCTCCGGCAAGGCCGGCAACATCGGCGGCAAGATCCAGCCCGGCGGCAACCCCTTCGAAGGCGCGCGCGCCAACGAATTCCCGCTGCCGCCGCTGGCCTCTGTCAACAGCGCCAGGCTGTTCGAGAAAGCCGCGCGCGAACTCGGCTATCACCCGTTCCCGCAAGCGGCCGCCAATGCCTCGCGCGCCTACACCAACCCGCATGGCGCGCAGCTCGGGCCGTGCAACTTCTGCGGCTTCTGCGAGCGCTACGGCTGCTACATGTATTCGAAGGCTTCGCCGCAGACCACGCTGCTGCCGGTGCTGATTAAGCGCCCCAACTTCGAGCTGCGCACCCGCTCGCACGTGCTGCGCGTGAACATGTCGCCCGACGGCAAGCGCGCCACCGGCGTGACCTACGTAGATGCCCAGGGCAACGAGGTCGAGCAGCCGGCCGACCTGGTCGTGCTGTGCGCCTACCAGTTCCACAACGTGCGGCTGCTGCTGCTGTCGAACATCGGCAAGAAATACGACCCCGCCACGGGCGAGGGCGTGGTGGGGCGCAACTACGCCTACCAGCTCAACGGCGGTGCCAGCCTGTTCTTCGACAAGGACCAGCCGATGAACCCCTTCGTCGGCGCGGGTGCCAGCGGCAGCGTGATCGACGACTTCGACGGCGACAATTTCGACCATGGTCCGCTCGGCTTCGTGGGCGGCGCGAGCATCAACTGCATCAACACCGGCGGCCGGCCGATCCAGCAGCTGAGCCTGCCGCCCGGCACGCCGAACTGGGGCGCGGGCTGGAAGAAGGCCGCCAAAGAAAACTACCTCTACCAGGCCGGCGTTGGCAGCCAGGGCTCGGTGATGGCCTACCGCGACAACTACCTCGACCTCGACCCGACCTACAAGGACGTGCACGGCCAGCCGCTCCTGCGCATGACCTTCGACTGGAAGGCCAACGACCTCGCGATGACGCAGTTCATCGGCACCAAGGTCGAGCAGATCGCGCGGGCCATGGGGCCGAAGCAGATGAAGATGAATTTCCAGAAGGCAGGCGCGCACTACGACGTGCGCTACTACCAGTCGACCCACAACACAGGCGGCGCGCCGATGGGCACCGACCCGACGACCAGCGCCGTCAATCGCTTCCTGCAGGTGTGGGACGTGCCCAATGTCTTCGTGATGGGCGCCAGCGCTTTCCCGCAGAACTTCGGCTACAACCCGACCGGCATGGTGGGCGCGCTGGCCTACTGGGCCGCCAAGGCGATCCGCGAGCAGTACCTGAAGAACCCGGGAGCCCTGGCATGAACGCGCGTCGTGTATCTGCCGGCGTGGCGACGGCCGTGGCCCTGTTGTGCGCCGGGGCCTGGGCCGTGGCGCAGAAGGCGGAGGCGCCGCCGGTGGCCGGCGTGGCTGCACCGGTAGCTGCCATGGCCGTATCGTCCGACCCCGTGCTGGAGCGCGGCCGCTACCTCGCGCGCGCCGGCGACTGCGTGAGCTGCCACACCGCGCCCGGCAAGCCGGCCTTCGGCGGCGGCCTTCCGATGAAAACGCCGTTCGGCACCATCGTCTCGACCAACATCACGCCAGACCCCGAGGCCGGCATCGGCACCTACACCGAGGCCGAGTTCGCCCGCGCGCTGCGCGAAGGCGTCGCCAAGGACGGCCATCACCTGTACCCGGCCATGCCGTACCCGTCGTTCGCCCGCGTGAACGACGAGGACATGCATGCGCTCTTCACGTTCTTTCGCAACGGCGTGCAGCCCGTGGCGCAGAAGCCGCCGGCCACCGACCTGCCGTGGCCTTTCAGCATGCGCGGGCTGATGGTCGGCTGGAACTGGATCTACCTCGACAAGGGCGTCTACCAGCCCGACGCCGCGCGCAGCGCCGAGTGGAACCGCGGCGCGTACCTGGTGCAGGGCCTGGGCCATTGCGGCGACTGCCACACGCCGCGCAGCATGCTGGGCGGCGTGAAGGCGGCCACCGACGGCAAGGGCGAGCTGTTCCTGTCTGGCGCGGTGATCGACGGCTGGTATGCGCAGCCTCTGCGCCACACCGGCCGCCCGACCATGGCGCAGTGGCCGGCGCAAGACATCGTGCAGTACCTGCAGACCGGTCGCACCAGCCACACGGCCGCGTTCGGCGCCATGGTCGACGTGGTGCAGAACAGCACGCAGCACCTGTCGTCGCAAGACCTGCAGGCGGTGGCCACTTATCTGCAGTCGCTGGGAGCGGAGGGCAGCGCGCAGAGTGCGCCGTCGCCCGCGTCCCTGGTGGCAGCGGCTGCGCAGCACCCGACCGCGCTCGCATTGCGCAACGGCACGGTCGAGGGCAACAGCGGCGCGATGGTCTACCTCAACAATTGCAATGCCTGCCATCGCTCCGACGGCACGGGCGCGGACAAGACCTTCCCGGCGCTGGCCGGCAACAGCGTGGTGAATGCCAGGGACCCGACTTCGCTGATCCGCCTCGTGCTCGCAGGCTCGGCCATGCCCAGCACCACACAGACGCCATCGCCCATCGCCATGCCCGATTTCGGCTGGCGCCTGAGCGACGCCGACGTGGCCAGCGTGCTGAGCTTTGCGCGGTCGAGCTGGGGCAACCAGGGCGATGCCGTCACGGCGGCCCAGGTGGCCAAGGTGCGCGATTCGATCAAGCCCGTGGCTACCGCGAACGCGCAGCAGCAGAAGTGAGCGGGCGGGGCGCTCTTGCCTACCTGAGCGCCACGAGATCGCTCTCGTCTTTCAGCTCGACGCCCGTCAGCCCCCGCCGCAACGACTCGCGCATCAGCCACGCGAGCCTGAACGCGGCCGCCTCATAGGCCAGGCCCTCCGGCCGCACGTTCGAGATGCAGTTGCGCTCGGCGTCGTGCCGGCCGCGCCGGGGCGAATGAGTCAGGTAGATGCCGAGGCTGTCGGGCGAACTCAGGCCCGGCCGCTCGCCGATCAGCATGACCGACAGCGCCGCGCCGAACAGCTCGCCCACTTCGTCGGCCAGGGCGACGCGCGCCTGCGTGGCAATCACCACGGGTGAGAAGCGCGTGTCCGGCGGCAGTTGCGCACGCAGCGCCGCGAGCAGCGGCACCGCATGCCGCGTGGCCGCGAGCGAGGAAAGGCCGTCGCCGATCACGATGCAGACATCGCAGCCGTAGCGCCGCTCGCCGCGCAGGCGCGTGGCGTCGTCCTCGTCGAGCTGGCGGCCCAGGTCGGGGCGGCGCAGGTAGGCGGTGCGGTCCGCCGCGCGGCTGCGCGCACGGGCCACCTCCCAGTGCTGGCCGCGCAACTGGCCGTCGAGCGCGTCGACATCGAGCGCGGCGTGAATGGCATCGCGCGCCATCGCATGCGCCCAGCCGAAGCGCAGCGTCTCGTCGGTCGGCATGCCGGCGCCGGCACGGCCCAGCGCCAGCCGCGCGGGTGTGGCGCAGCGCCATTGGGCCCACGGGTTGGGGGTGACAGGCGAATCGCTCATCGGGCCAATGCGGAAAGCCCGCTCATGTCGGCCAGCAGCCGGTTGGAGGAGGGCGGCGCGAGCCGTCCGGCGGTATCGGTGATCTGCATGCGCTGCAGCCAGGCCTCGAATTCGGGCGCGCGCTTCAGGCCCAGCGTCTGGCGCATGAACAGCGCGTCATGGAACGAGGTGCTCTGGTAGTTGAGCATCACGTCGTCCGCACCCGGGATGCCCATGATGAAGTTGATGCCCGCCGTGCCCAGCAGCACGAGCAGCGTGTCCATGTCGTCCTGGTCGGCTTCGGCGTGGTTGGTGTAGCAGATGTCGCAGCCGATGGGCAGGCCCAGCAGCTTGCCGCTGAAATGGTCTTCGAGCCCGGCACGGATGATCTGCTTGCCGTCGTACAGATACTCCGGCCCGATGAAGCCGACCACCGTGTTGATGAGCAGCGGCTTGTAGCGCCGCGCCAGCGCATAGGCGCGCACCTCGCAGGTCTGCTGGTCGACGCCGAAGTTGGCGTTGGCCGACAGCGCGCTGCCCTGGCCGGTCTCGAAGTACATGACGTTGTCGCCCACGGTGCCGCGCTTGAGCGACAACGCCGCAGCATAGGCCTCGTCGAGCAGCTCGGGCGTCACGCCGAACGAGAGGTTCGCCTTCTCGGTGCCCGCGATCGACTGGAACACCAGGTCGACCGGCGCGCCGGCCTCCGCGAGCTTGAGCGTGTTGGTCACATGCGTGAGCACGCAGCTCTGCGTCGGAATCTCGAAGCGCTGGATCACCTCGTCGAGCATGCGCAGCAGCTCGCCGAGCACCGGCATGCTGTCGGAAGCGGGGTTGAGCCCGATCACCGCGTCGCCAGCGCCGTAGAGCAGGCCGTCGAGCGTGGAGGCCGCCACGCCGCGCAGGTCGTCGGTCGGGTGGTTGGGTTGCAGGCGCACGGCCAGGTGGCCGGGCAGGCCGATGGTGTCGCGAAAGCGCGTGACCACGCAGCACTTCTTCGCGACCGACACCAGGTCCTGGTTGCGCATTAGCTTTGAAACGGCCGCCACCATTTCGGGCGTGAGGCCCGGCGCCAGTGCGGTGAGCGTGGCAGTGGTGGCCGCGTCGGACAGCAGCCAGTTGCGGAAGTCGCCGACCGTGAGGTGCGACACCGGCGCGAAGGCATTCGCGTCATGGCCGTCGATGATGAGGCGCGTGATGTTGTCGCTCTCGTAGGGAATCAGCGCTTCGCTCAGGAACTGCTTGAGCGGCGTGTCGGCCAGCACGTGGCGCGCCGCCATGCGCTGCTGCGCGGTGGCCGCGCCGATGCCTGCGAGGTAGTCGCCCGAGCGCGCGGGGCTGGCGAAGGCCATGACCTGCTTCAGGTCGTCGAAGCGGAAGACCTGGCCGGCGATGGTGGTGCTGTAGCGCATGTGTCTTGGGTCGGAGATCGTCAGGCGTGGGTGGTGGAGGAAAGCATTTCGTCGGGTGCCGCCGCGTCGCGTTGCGCCGACGTCAGCAGGAAGTAGCCGTAGGCCGCGGCCATCAGCACGACGAACAGCAGCGTGAGCATGCCGTTGAACCACACCATCGCGCCCAGGCACACCGCGCCGAGCCCGAGCGCGATGGCCGGGAACACGGGATAGAACGGCGCGCGGTAGGTGCGCTGCAGGCCGGGCTCGCTGCGGCGCAGCTTGAACAGCGCGGCCATCGAGATCATGTACATCACGATGGCGCCGAGCACCGCCATGGTCACGATGTTGGCGGTGAGCGTCTGCCCGCCGAACTGCACCCACTCGTCGCTGAAGATGGCAATGACGCCGATCACGCCGCCGGCCAGCAGCGCGCGGTGCGGCGTGTCGAAGCGCGGGCTCAGGCCGGCGAAGTAGCGCGGCAAGTAGCCCGCGCGCGCCAGCGCGAAGATCTGGCGCGAGTAGCCCATGATGATTCCGTGGAACGAAGCGATCAGCCCGAAGAGGCCGATCCACACCAGCATGTGCAGCCAGCCGCTGTTGTCGCCCACCACCGCCTTCATGGCCTGGGGCAGCGGGTCGTTGATGTTGGCGAGCTTGCGCCAGTCGCCCACGCCGCCGGCGAAGATCATCACGCCGAAGGCCAGCACCACCAGCGTGACGATGCCCGTGGTGTAGGCGATGGGAATGGTGCGGTGCGGATCGCGCGCCTCTTCGGCTGCCATGGCTGCGCCTTCGATGGCAAGAAAGAACCAGATCGCGAACGGGATGGAGGCGAAGATGCCCGAGACGGCCGCACCGTTCAGCACGCTGCCGCCAGCCCAGCCGTTGGCGGTGAAGTTGGCCAGCGTCCAGCCCGGCGCGACGACGCCCATGAACACCAGCAGCTCGACGATGGCCAGCACCGTGACGAACAGTTCGAAGGCCGCCGCGATGCCCACGCCGATCCAGTTGAGGCCGATGAAGATCACGTAGGCCCCCAGCGCGAACCACTTCGGGTTGATGCCGGGAAACTGCACGTTGAGGTAGGCGCCGATGGCCAGCGCGATGGCCGGCGGCGCGAAGACGAACTCGATCAGCGTCGCGAAGCCCGCGACGAATCCGCCATGCGGCCCGAAGGCGCGCCGTGCATACGCGAAGGGGCCGCCCGCGTGCGGGATGGCCGTGGATAGTTCGGTGAAGCTGAAGATGAAGGTGGTGTACATCGTCGCCACCAGCAACGTGGCAACGAGAAAACCGAGCGTGCCGGCCGTGTTCCAGCCGTAGCTCCAACCAAAGTATTCACCGGAGATGACGAGGCCCACCGCAATGCCCCAGAGCTGCAGGGGGCCGAGTACTTTCTTGAGATGGCCGGTGCCGGCGTGCGCGGCCGGTGTGGCGTCGGTGGAGTTCATGCGGCGTCCTCTCTTCGTGAATGGTGACAGTGCACATTCGGCAAAGCAAGGGCTGTTCCACCGGATACACCGGCTTGCGGGCGCGACATGCGCGCTGGCCATAATCGGAGTCTTTCAATCCCCGAGGTGTTTCGTGAAGTCTCTTTTCTGTGCCGCTCTCGTGTCCGTCCTCGCCATTCCCGCCGCGTTCGCGCAGTCCGCGCCGGTGACCACGCCCAGCGGGCTGATCTACCAGTCGATCAAGGAAGGCACCGGCGCTTCGCCCGCAGCCACCGACGTGGTCAAGGTGCACTACCGCGGCACCTTCCCCGACAGCGGCAAGGAATTCGACAGCTCCTACAAGCGCGGCGAACCGACCGAGTTCCCGCTCAACGGCGTGATCCCCTGCTGGACCGAAGGCGTGCAGAAGATGAAGCCCGGCGGCAAGGCCAAGCTGACCTGCCCGCCGTCCATCGCCTACGGCGCGCGCGGCGCCGGTGGCGTGATCCCGCCGAACGCCACGCTCAACTTCGAAGTCGAGCTGGTCTCCGTCACGAAGCGCTGACGCTTCGAGGCGCTCACCCTGGCTGGTACTGGTACAGCCAGGTTTCGGTGAGCGTCTGGTCCCCGTTCTTCAGGTAGAGCCGCATGTCGATCGGCTCGTTGCCTTCGGGCGTGAAGTCGAATTGCGCGCGCCAGTGGCCCGGTACACCGTTGGGCACGGCCTCGGCGAAGACGTAAGAGAACTTGCCGCGCGCCGCCGTCAGCACCACCTCGGGCTTCACGCCGAAGGGCACGGTGGTCAGCGGCTGGCCGATGAACTCCACCATGAACTTGCGCACGCCCTGCGGACGCGGCTGCCCCGGCTGGCCGCCGCGTCCGATGCGCGTGGCCACGCAATGCGCGAGCGGCGAGGGAAACGGTTCCTGGTCGGTCCAGTGCAGGCGGTACTGCAGGCTGTAGCTCCCGCCCGCCTTGGCATCTGCCTTGGGCACCCAGAAGGCGACCACGTTGTCGTGGATCTCGTCGTCGGTCGGTATCTCGATGAGCTGCACCGAACCCTCGCCCCAGTCGCCCAGCGGTTCGATCCACAGGCTCGGGCGCTTTTCATAGTTCACGCCGTCCTGGTAGTGGTCGAACACGCGGTCGCGCTGCAGCAGGCCGAAGCCGCGCGGCCTGGTGTCGGTGAAGGCCGAGGCGCGCGTCTGCGTCGGGTTGTTGAGCGGGCGCCAGATGCGCTCGCCCGCGCCGTTCCAGATCGCGAGGCCGTCGGAGTCGTGCACCTCGGGACGCCAGTCGATGGCGGTGGGCTTATTGGTTTCCGAGTACCAGTACATCGACGTGAGCGGCACCAGGCCCAGGCGCGACACGTCGCGGCGCATGAAGAGGCGCGCGTCGATGTCCATGATGACGGCCTTGGTGCGCTGCATGACGAACTTGAACACGCCGGTGACGCTCGGCCCTTCGAGCAGCGCGTAGACCGTCATCGACGTGGTGTTGCCGGCGGCGGGCGTCTCGAAGTAGAAGCGCGTGAAGTTCGGGAACTCCTCGGGCTTGTCGGGTACGGCCACGTCGAGTGCGATGCCGCGTGCCGACAGGCCGTATTGGTACAGCTCGCCGATCGCGCGGAAGTACGAAGCGCCGAGGAACGCGACCCAGTCGTTCTTCTGCCAGTCGAGCTTGCTCTGGTCGCCCAGGCGGCTTTCCTGCAGCCGGAAGCCCGCGAAGCCCGCGCCCGGCGGCAGCTGGTGCGCGGGGCTGTTGGCCGGCATCGAAAAGTAGTCGGGGCTGTAGAGCACTTCGCGCGCGAAGGCGTCGCCCCCGGCGTTTTCGAGCACGTGCATGCGCACCGGCGCCTGGAAGAAGCGGCCGAGGTGGAAGAAGGTGACAGGAAAGGCCCCAGGCCCGTCGCGGAAGAGGGCGTTGGCGGGGTCGAACTTGATCTTGCCGTGCGCGTCGTAGTCGATGCGGTCGAGCACTTCAGGAGCCAGCGGCGCGGCGGCCACGTAAGGCTGGGCGGCGAGCGCCTTGGCCTGCGCGACCAAGGCGTCGAAAGAGAAGGGGGAAGGCTGGCTCAGTTGCAGGCCGTTGGCGGCGAGTGCCTCGGTGGGCAGGCCCAGGGCGGCGAGTGCGGCGGCAGCGCCACCGGCGGCAAGGAAGGATCGGCGATCAAGCATGTGGTTCTTGAGGGTTGCGAATCTCTGGGGGAAAAGAAAGGAAAGCGGCGGAAACGAATCGGCCATTTTCCGCGACCGGGAACAACCCCGAGCTTGACCCGGCGCACGGCCGCCCCGCGTCAGCCATTCCGCGCAAACCGGGCCGGACAAGGCCGGGAATCCGGAAAATTGTGCGTTTATGTATCGGCGCCCCCAGTCTTGTGGACGGGGTCCGTGGCCTTCAGCGCATACACCGCATACAGAGGCACGCCGAGCAGCAGCATCACCATCGGCGCGAACAGCATGTAGGGCAGGCCGATGCCTTCCATCACCCTGTAGGTGGCGTCCAGCGCCAGCCGGGGGTGCGACTGCGTCAGCTCGGCCTCGCGGCGGATGCCCCAGTGAAATTCGGCGCCAGTGGTGCGCACCGACGGATGCTGCTTCGCGCGGCCCACAGCCAGCCAGCACATGGCGTCGAAGGCCAGCACCGAGCCCGCGGGCGCGCGTTCGCCGAAGGTCGCGAAAACCGCCTGCACCTGCTCGGGCTGCAGGTACATGAGCACGCCCTCGGTGAACAGGAACACCGGGCGCGCATTGCGCTTGCGCGGCAGCCCCAGTTGCTCCCACCAGTCGGGCGCGGTCAGGTCGAGCGTGCGCAGGTCGTGGCGTTCGTGGGTTTCGGGGATCAGTTCGCGGCGCAGCTCGAGCACTTCGGGCAGGTCGGCGTCGGTCATGTGCGACTTGTCGTCGTCCAGCCACTGGAAGTAGTGGCTCAACCCGCAGCCCATGTTGACCACGCGGGCGCCGGGGTGTGCCTTCAGGAAGTCCTGCGCGAGGCTGCGGAAGCGGCGCGTGCGCGAGAGGATGCCGTAGATGGTGGCGCGGTCTTCGGGCAGCGCGCTGCCGTCGTCGCGGATCTGCTCGAGGATGCCGGCGGCATAGGCGTCCCGCACGGCCACCTGCGGAAACATCGCATCGCCCGATGCCCGCGCGGCCAGGGGAATCCGCAGGGTGGAAGGCACGGCCGACAGGCGTCGCGCGGGTTTGCTGTGTGTCATGAATGCCCAGGAAAGACCAGACCCCAGTCTGGCCGCTCCGGCATCGATGGGCAAGTCAGTCTTTTGTTCAGGCGGCCGGCTTGCCTCGCTGCCGCGCAAGATGGCGGTAGACCGTGCTGCGATGCACGCCGAGGCGCCGCGCCGCCTTGGACACGTCGTGGTCGCAGGCCTTGAGCGCGTCGTCGATGGCGTGGCGGGTGATGGCCAGCAGCGGGCCGGCCTGCGGTGCCAGGACGGCTTCGGTGGCCGCATCCGATGGCGGCGCGGCGGGCGTGCCGAACAGGTGAGCGGGCAGGGCGGCGGCCGTTACCGAGTCGCCCGTGTCGGCCAGCGCGACCACCGCGCGCAGCGTGCTGCGCAGTTCGCGCACGTTGCCAGGCCAGCGGTAGGCGGCCAGCGCTTCGAGCGCATCGCTCTCCAGCCGCAGGTGCTTGTCGGCGCCGCCCGATTCGAGGAACAGCCGCGCGATCAGCGCATGCCGGTCGGTGCGCCGGCTCAGCGGCGGCAAGGCGACGGTGAAGCCTGCCACGCGGTACATCAGGTCGGCCCGGAAGCGGCCGGCCTGCACCAGCGCCGGCAGGTCGCCGTGGGTGGCGCAGACCAGGTCGAAGTCCACCGCCACGCCCTGGCCGCCGCCCAGCGGCGTGACCACGCGTTCTTCCAGCACCCGCAGCAGCCGGGTCTGCAGTGCGAGCGGAATCTCCGCGATCTCGTCGAGGAACAGCACGCCGCCGTGCGCTTCGCGGATGCGGCCCGCCATGCCCTTGCGCCGGGCGCCGGTGAAGGCGCCTTCGTCGTAGCCGAACAGCTCCGACTCGATCAGCGTCTCGGGCAGCGAGGCGCAGTCGACCGCCACGAACGGGCCGGCGGCGCGGCGGCTCGCGGCATGCAGGCGGCGCGAGAACACTTCCTTGCCGCTGCCGGTCTCGCCATTGACCAGCACCGACACGCCTTCGTTGAGTACCCGCACGGCCTTGTCGAGCAGCGGCAGGACGTCGTCGGCCGCCTGGGGCGCGTCGGCGCGCCGTGCCGTCGGCCGTGCGCCGCCGCGCATGTTCGAACGCTCCATCACCGTGGCGATCTGCCGCCCGCCCGGCAGGGTCAGCAGGCTGCGCCGGTGCTCCATGCCGGGCCAGTTGGGGCCGAGGAAGTCCCTGGCCTCCAGGTCGAGCAGGCCGTCCCATGAACGGCCGAACAGTTCCAGCGCCACGCGGTTGGCCGCGGCGATGCGTCCGCCCTCGATCACGATCAGCCCCTCGCGCGCGGTGCCGATCAGCGCCGGCCGCGCATGGAAGCGCAGCACATGGCCTTGTGCCTCGGCCAGCAGCATGCGGTGCTCCACCTGCTGCGCCGCCATGCGCACCAGGCCCAGCGCATGCGTGTTCACGCGCACCGTCTCGCCCGAGATGTCGAGGGCACCGGCCAGCTCTCCCCGGCCGGTGAAGATGGGAGCCGCCGCGCAGCCCAGCGCGCCGTTCTGCGCCAGGTAGTGCTCGCCGCCCAGCACCATCAGCGCCTCGCGTTCTGCCAGCGCGGTGCCGATGGCGTTGGTGCCGCGGTTGTTTTCCGACCACTCCACGCCCGGCTGCAGCGCGATGCGCTCGGCCTTGGGCAGGAAGTCGGGGCTGCCTATTTCTTCCAGGATCAGCCCGCTGGCGTCCGACAGGATCACCACGCAGCCGTTGCCTATTGCATGCTCGGCCAGCCCGTCGAGCTCAGGCTGCGCGCAGTCCAGCAGCCGCATCGACTGCTCGCGCCGCTCGCGCAGCAGGGCCAGCGCCATGGGGGCCGGGTCGATGTACTGATGGTCGACCGGACGGCTGCGCTGCCACGAGCGCGAGATGTGTGGCGCGATCCACGGTGCGGGGTCGCGGCCCTGCACGAAGAACAGGTCCCGGGCCTGTTCGACCCGGACCGATGGCCACTGCGCTTCACTCATGCGTGTCTCCGGTTGTCTGCCGTTCGCGGTCTGTTCGCCTTGTGCGACATCCTAGTCGCTGTGTTCGCAAGAATATGTCGCAGATTGCGAATGAAAACCCGCTGCAGAGTGCGGTCGCCAGCAGGGAGGCACTCAGGGAATGTCCCGATCCCGGCGGGTACGTGGCTTGCGGATGTCCGTGCGGGTCGCCGCATGTCGTGGCGCCAACAGCAGCAAATGGAGACAACTCATGGACATGCTCGAACCAGGCAAATTCGGTACCGCGGTTCCGTTCAAGAAGCGCTACGGCAACTACATCGGCAGCGAATGGGTCTCGCCGGCGGACAACCAGTACTTCGAGAACATCACGCCCGTCACCGGCAAGGTCTTCTGCGAAGTGCCGCGGTCCACGGCGGCGGACGTCGACCGCGCGCTCGACGCCGCGCACAAGGCCAAGGCCGCCTGGGGCCGCACCTCGACCACCGAGCGCGCCAACATCCTCAACAGGATTGCCGACCGCATGCAGGAAAACCTGCCCATGCTCGCGGCCGCCGAGACCTGGGACAACGGCAAGCCGATCCGCGAGACCATGGCTGCCGACCTGCCGCTGGCGGTCGACCACTTCCGCTACTTCGCCTCGTGCATCCGCGCGCAGGAAGGCGGCATCAGCGAGATCGACCACGAGACCTTCGCGTACCACTTCCATGAGCCCATCGGCGTGGTCGGCCAGATCATTCCGTGGAACTTCCCGATCCTGATGGCGGTGTGGAAGCTGGCACCCGCGCTGGCGGCCGGCAACTGCGTGGTGCTGAAGCCGGCCGAGCAGACGCCGGTGTCGATCCTGGTGCTGATGGAGATCATCGGGGACCTGCTGCCGCCTGGCGTGCTGAACGTGGTGAACGGCTTCGGCGTGGAAGCGGGCAAGCCGCTGGCGTCGAGCAACCGCATCGGCAAGATCGCCTTCACCGGCGAGACCACCACCGGCCGCCTGATCTCGCAGTATGCGAGCCAGAACCTGATTCCGGTCACGCTGGAGCTGGGCGGCAAGTCGCCCAACATCTTCTTCGCCGACGTGATGGATCGCGACGACAGCTTCTTCGACAAGGCGCTCGAAGGCTTCGCGATGTTTGCGTTGAACCAGGGCGAGGTGTGCACCTGTCCGTCGCGCGCGCTGATCCAGGAGTCCATCTACGACCGCTTCATGGAGCGTGCGCTCAAGCGCGTGGCGGCCATCAAGCAGGGCAGCCCGCTCGACATGGCCACGATGATCGGCGCGCAGGCCTCGAGCGAGCAGCTCGAGAAGATCCTGTCGTACATGGACATCGGCAAGCAGGAGGGAGCGAAGGTGCTGATCGGCGGCGAGCGCGCCAGCCTCGAAGGCGACCTGGCCGACGGCTACTACGTGAAGCCGACCGTGTTCAAGGGCCACAACAAAATGCGCATCTTCCAGGAAGAGATCTTCGGCCCCGTGGTGTCGGTGACGACCTTCAAGGACGAGGAAGAAGCGCTCTCCATCGCCAATGACACGCTCTACGGGCTGGGCGCCGGCGTGTGGAGCCGCGACATGAACCGCGCCTTCCGCATGGGCAAGGGCATCCAGGCAGGCCGCGTATGGACCAACTGCTACCACCACTATCCGGCGCATGCGGCCTTCGGCGGCTACAAGCAGTCGGGCATCGGGCGCGAGAACCACAAGATGATGCTCGACCACTACCAGCAGACCAAGAACCTGCTGGTGAGCTACAGCGAGAACAAGCTGGGCTTCTTCTGATGGCAGGCGAAGTCCTGCGCGTCACCGCGACCGATGCCGCGCTCGCGTTGATCGACAGGCTCGCCGCCAGGCACGGCCCGCTGATGTTCCATCAGTCGGGCGGTTGCTGCGACGGCAGCGCGCCGATGTGCTACGCCCAGGGCGAGTTCATCGTCGGCGACTACGACCGCCTGCTGGGGCACATCGGCGGCATGCCGTTCTACATCAGCGGGCCGCAGTTCGAGTACTGGCAGCACACGCAGCTGATCATCGACGTGGTGCCGGGGCGCGGCGGCATGTTCTCGCTGGAAGGACCGGAGGGCGTGCGCTTCCTGACGCGCTCGCGGCTCTTCACCGATGATGAGTGGGCCGTGCTGGAGGCCGAAGAGGCGAAGCAGGTTCGGTAGGGCGGCAGCGGACTGAAGTCCGCTGCTAGTTCGACGAGGCGAACAACTGCTTCACCAGCAGTTGTGTCGCCGGCGACAACGTTGCCCCCGCCTTCGTCGCCATCAGCAGCCGCCGCGTGGCCCATGCGTCACGCAGCCGCACCACCTTCAAGTCAAGCGCCGCCACCTGCGCCTTGCACGCTGCGAACGGCACCACGCCGATGCCGAGGTTGGCCGCAATCATGTGGCACATGGCGTCGAAGCTGCGCACCTGCACACGAAGCCGCATCGGAATGCCGGCCTGCTCGGCGGCGCGCGACGTGAGTTCCAGCAGCGAGCTGCTGCGGTTCAGCCCCACGAATTCATGTGCGAGGCAGGTCTTGAAGTCGACCTGCTTGGCTCGCGTGCGTGCCAGCGGGTGCTGCCTGGCGCACAACACCACCAGCTCGTCGGTCTGGAAGGGGGCGACGTCGAGGCCGTACGCGGGCGTGTTCTCCGCGAACACGCCGACGTCCGCGAGGCCGTCGACCAGCGCGCGCACGATGTCGCCGCTGAGTTGTTCCTCGACCTCGACGCGGATGTCGGGATGCTGCGCGAGGAAGGTCGCGAGGGTTGTGGGCAGGAACTCGGTGAGCGCCGACATGTTGGCCCACAGCCGGACATGGCCGCGCACGCCGCTCGAGTAGTCGTTGAGCTCGTTGCTGAACTGCTCGAAACCCTGGAAGAGGCGCATCGCATGCTGCATCGCCACATGGCCTGCGGGCGTTAGCGCGATGCCTTGTGCGCTGCGTTCGAGCAGTTTGGAACCGGTGGCCGCTTCGAAGTCGGAAAGCCTGCGGCTTGCGGCTGACAACGCAAGGTGGCATGCCTCCGCACCCTTGGTGATGCTGCCCGACTGCGCCACCGCGCAGAACAACCGCAGCGTGACGAAGTCGACGCGCGCGGGATTGATCGGGTTGGCCATCGGCGAATTCTAGAGAGGGTGCAAGTGCCGAAAGTCACCGTGCATTTGTGTTGAGAACCAAAGGGTTCATTTGACATGATATGTCGTGAAACCTATAGTGAATCCATCGAAGCATCGCTCGCTTCCATCGATACCAACCATAAGGAGAGGTATGCAATCACTGCTCGATCAACTCAAGGGGCTCGACGCGCTGGCCGGTGCTGCGATGGGTGGGCTGCCCGTTCAGTTGCAGCCCATTCCAGGCAGCACGCCGGTGGTCCAGGTGAGTATCGAGGGGCGCGACGAGCTCCCGATCTTCGTCACGAGTTCGGACATGCAGATCATCTGCATCTGCTACCTCTGGACCGAAGAAGAAGTGAAGCCCGCGCGCCGCACCGAGCTGCTCGAATCGCTGCTCGACCTGAACCCCTCGGTGCCGCTGTCGTCGTTCGGCCGGGTCGACGGGCGCTATGTGCTCACCGGCGCGCTGGGCCGCGATGCGAGCGTGCAAGACATCGCGCGCGAAGTGGCGGTGCTCAGCGACAACGCGCTCGATGCACTCGACGCACTGTCCGAATTCCTGAATTAAGCGGAGGTCCCATGACAGTCATCAAGAAACTCGTCACCCTGCTGCGCGGCAGCGCGCGCGAAATCGGCGAGAGCGTGGTCGACAGCAACGCCACGCGCATCTATGAACAGGAAATCATCGACGCCAAGCACAGCATCGAGAAGGCCAAGGGCGACCTCACCGGCGTGATGGCCAAGGAGATGCAGTCGGCCCGCGAGATCGAGCGTCTCAAGAACGAAGCCGCGCGCTACGAAGGCCTGGCGCTCGAGGCGCTCAACAAGACGCAGGAAGGCCTGGCGCTCGACGTGGCCGCCAAGGTGGGCCTGCTGGAGCAGGAACTCGAGGAGCAGGCCAAGGCGCATGCCTCTTACGCGCTGCAGGTGTCCCGCCTGAAGGAACTCATCAAGTCGGCCGAGGCGCGCATTCGCGAACACGAGCGCGAGATCGGCATCGCCAAGACCACCGAGAGCGTTTACCGCGCCACCCAGTCGATCTCCGAGAACATCGGCAGCGGCGGCTCGCGGCTGGCCAATGCGCGTGAATCGCTGGAGCGCATCCGAGCGCGCCATGAAGACCTGTCCGACCGCATGACGGCCAGCCAGCAGCTCGAAAACGAGTTCGGCCACAGCGCACTTGAAAAGAAGCTCGCCGCGGCGGGCATCGGCAACGAAGCCGACCGCACCGGCAAGGTAATGGAGCGCATCCGCGCCCGCCAGGCCAACCCCTCGGGGCCCGGAGCGCAATAAGCATGCGCGCCAAGCCGGTTCGCTGGCAGGGCTCCGACGAGGCGATACGCGCCGTGCAGGTGGCGTTCGACGTGGAAGAGGCCGTGCTGGAGGCCGTGCGTACAGCGGCCTTCGAGCAGCATGTGTCCACCTCCGACCAGATCCGGCAGGTGCTGGGCCTCGCGACCACCTCGAAGCCCAAGCGCCCGCGCCTCACGGTGTCTTTGAGCGCGACCGACTATGAATTCCTCGCCAGGCGCTACGGCCTGGCGGCGGACGACCGCCTGGCCATCAAGGAGAAAGCCACGCGTGACCTGATCGCATTCGCCGCCAAGGCGGGCTCTGGCACAGTGGCAGAGAAGAAGAGCACCGGCACGGGAAGGCCGGGCCGCAAATAGAACAACGAACAACAACCCGTACCCGGGAGGATCAATGGGCGATTTCATGGGAGCGGTGACGGGGTACCCCACCGCGATCTACACGGTGCTGCTGGGTGTCGTGGTGATCTACTGGTTGCTCGCGATGCTGGGCATGGTCGACATCGAGCACAGCGGGCTCGACGTCGATGTCGGCGTGCACACGCATGCGGACGGCGATGCCAACGACATCGGGCATCTCGCGAGCTTCGTGGTGGCCTTCGGCCTGAACGGCGTGCCGTTCTCGGTGGCCGTGAGCCTGCTGGTGCTGGTCTCCTGGACGGTCTGCTGCCTGGGTGGCGAGTGGCTGTTGCCGCTGGTGCCGACCCTGCCGCTGCAGCTGCTCGCCGGCACCGTGCTGCTGGTGGCCAGCGCCGTCATCGCCATTCCCGTCACCGCGGTGGCGATCCGTCCGCTGCGCGGGCTGTTCGTGAGCCACACCGCCGTGAGCAATGCCGCGCTGGTCGGCCAGAGCTGCCGCGTCGTCACCGGCGTGGTGAACGAGAAGGACGGCCGCGCCGAAGTCGCGCGCCGCGGCGCCAGCCTCAACATCCGCGTGTGGGCCACGGTGCCCAACTCCCTCAAGCGCGGTTCGCAGGCGCTGATCCTCGAATACGACGAGGTGGCAGGCCGCTACCTCATTGCCGCACAAGACGACATCGCCGTCTGAGTGCCCTCGCGGCGCCGCATCGCGCCGCGCCGCTCACCTGTTTCTTTCGCTCTCAAAGCACACCTGGAGAAAAAATGGAGCCCATCATCTTTGCCATCGTCATACTGGCCGTTGTCATCCTCGGCCTGTTCGCGATGTTCGCCAAGTTCTATCGCAAGATCGAGCAGGGCCATGCACTCATCGTGAACACGCTGCGCGCGGAACCCGAGGTGACGTTCACCGGGCGGATGGTGTACCCCATCATCCACAAGGCGGAGCTGATGGACATCTCGGTCAAGACCATCGAGATCGACCGCTCCGGCAACGAGGGCCTGATCTGCCGCGACAACATCCGCGCGGACATCAAGGTGAAGTTCTTCGTGCGCGTGAACAAGACGGCCGACGACGTGCTGAAGGTGGCGCAGGGCATCGGCTGCGCGCGCGCGTCGAACCACGAGACGCTCGAGGAGCTGTTCTCCGCCAAGTTCTCGGAAGCGCTGAAGACGGTGGGCAAGTCGATGGACTTCGTCGACCTCTACCAGGCGCGCGACAACTTCCGCGACCAGATCGTCAGCCAGATCGGCAACGACCTCTCGGGCTATGTGCTCGAAGACGCCGCCATCGACTTCCTCGAGCAGACGCCGCTGTCGGAGCTCGACTCCAACAACATCCTCGATGCGCAGGGCATCAAGAAGATCACCGAGCTGACGGCGGTCGAGCACGTGCGCACCAACGAACTGCGCCGCAACGAGGAAATGCAGATCAAGAAGAAGAACGTCGAGACGCAGGAAGCGCTGCTCGAACTCGAGCGCCAGCAGGCCGACGCCACCGCGCGCCAGCAGCGCGAGATTGCCAGCGTGCGCGCCCGCGAAGAAGCCGAGACCGCCAAGATCCAGGCCGAGGAGCGCACCAAGTCCGAAACCGCGCGCCTCGTGGCCGAACAATCGGTGTCGGTGCAGCAGGAAAACGTGCAGCGCGAAAAGGAAGTGGCCGAGAACAACCGCAAGCGTGCCGTGGCCGTGGAAGAAGAAAAGGTCATCCGCGCACGCGACCTGGAGATCGTCGACCGCGAGAAGGAAGTGACGCTGCAGCGCATCGAGAAGGACAAGGCCGTCGAAGTGCAGAAGAAGGCCATTGCCGACGTGATCCGCGAACGCATCGTGGTCGAGCGCACGGTGGCCGAGCAGGAAGAAGCCATCAAGGAACTGCGCGTGGTGGCCGAGGCCGAGCGCACCAAGAAGTCGGTCGTCATCATGGCCGAGGGGCAGGCCGAAGAGAAGATGGTGCTCGACGTGAAGGCGGCCGAGACGCAGGAAAAGCGCGCCCGCCACAAGGCCGCTGAAGAACTCACGCTGGCCGATGCCAAGCTCAAGATTGCCGAGCGCGATGCAGAGTCGAAGAAGCGCGAAGCCGAAGGCGTGGAGGCCATCACGGCCGCGCCGGGCCTTGCGGCCGCCAAGGTCGAGATCGCGACCGCGCAGGCCAAGCTCGCGAGCTTCGAGGCCGAAGCCTCGGGCAAGGAAAAGCTGGGCCTGGCCGACGTGCATGTGCGCCAGGCCGATGCCGACGCCGTCCTCAAGGCCGGCCAGGCCGATGCGCAGGTCATCGAGGCCCGCTCGCAGGCCGAGGCTGCCGGCATGCGCGCCAAGTTCGAGGCCGAGGCTTCGGGCAAGGAAAAGCTCGGCCTCGCCGAAGTCAACGTGCGCACGGCCGATGCCGAGGCCACGCTCAAGTCGGGCCAGGCCGATGCGCAGGTCATCGAGGCGCGCTTCGGTGCCGAAGCCAAGGGCCTGCACGAGAAGTTCGAGGCCATGAAGTCCATGAGCCCCGAAACCCGCGACCACGAAGAATTCCGCATGCGCCTGGAGAAGTCGCACATCGAAACCCTCAAGGGCATCGACGCGCAGACCTCCATCGCCAAGGAGCAGGCCGAAGTTCTGGGCACCGCGCTGGCCAACGCCAAGATCGACATCGTTGGCGGGCAGGGCGACTACTTCGACAGCTTCGTGCGCTCGCTCTCCGTGGGCAAGGGCATCGACGGCGTCATCTCCAAGAGCAATGCGCTGCAGGTCGCGTTCAAGGACCAGCTCTCGGGCGAGCGCGACGTGGTGAAGGACCTGCGCGACATCGTCGGCGCGCTCGGCAGCTCGTCGGGTGAAATCCAGAACCTCAGCGTGGCCGCGCTGATGAAGAAGATTGCAAGCGACGGCAGCGAGAGCCAGAAGACCGCGCTGAGCAACCTGATCTCCACCTTCCGCCCGCTGAACGGAGATGCGCGATGAGGCCGGGCCTGAAATGCAGCTGCGCCTCGCACCCGGCGATGCAGCCCGTGGCCTTGGCCGAGGCCCTGCTCGCGGCGCAGTGCGCCGACTGCGGCGGCATGCTCATGGCCATGGACGATTGGCGGGCATGGAAGGCCGCCGACGGGAGCCGCGTGCCGCATGCGGTCGATGACGAGGTCATCGAAGTGTTCGACGCGACCTCGGTGCGGCATTGCCCCGAGTGCGACCGGCTGATGCAGCGGCTGCGCGTGAGCGCAGGCCCCGACTTCCGCATCGACCGTTGCGTGGCCTGCCAGAACCTCTGGTTCGACAGGGGCGAGTGGCGCGCCATCGTGAGCCGCGGCCTCGCCGGCCGGCTCGATGAACTGCTGTCCGACGGCTGGCAGCGTCGCCTGCAGAGCGAGGAGGTGCGCGAAGTGCGCATTGCCGCGCTGCGCCGTCGCTATGGCAACGAATGCATCGACGAGCTCGACCGCATCCGCGCCTGGCTCGACGCCCAGCCCCATCGCGACGAACTGCTCGCACTGCTGCGCGCGGACTGACCGCGCCGACCTATGCACCCAACGGATGAAACGGGAGCCCCGCCCGGCGCTCCAACGCAAACGGCCGCCTCCGACCCCTCGGCCCAGACCGAAGCCCTGGTGTCCGGCAGCGGCAGCTACGACCTGCTGAAGAAGCGGTTGGAAACGCAGGGCGAGGGCCTGCTGAAGAAGACGCAGGCGCTCAATGAGCAGCGGCTGGCCGAGTTCGGCCGCTCCGACCAGACGCTGATACTGCGCACCCGCGCGCGCACCGAGAACAACGCGGTGGCGCGCGACCTGGTGCGCATCGGCGACCTGCTGCTGTTCGGCTACAACGTGTTCATCGGCCTGCGCAAGGAGACCACCGTCGGCGATGTGTTCGGCCTGTACCGGCTGGCCTCGCCGGGCGAGGCCGGTGCCGAGAGCGATGAACTGCAGCCCGTGCCGCTTGCCGGCAGCTTCCTTGAAGACACGCGCTTCGCGTCCGACTTCCGCGAGCTGTATGCGTACTACAAGCAGGCCACGCTGCTGCAGTTGCGCGTAACGCAGGACAAGCTGCTCGCTGCCTTCCAGATCGGCCAGCAGGTCACAGACGTGCGCGTGTTCCGCTGGGCCATCGAGCGCGACGGCCGCATCAGCTACATCGACAACCGCGGCGAGCGCGACATCGCCTTGCCAGCGAGCCACGACTTCGAATGGACCGTGGCCACGCGCGAAGACCACGTGGGCGGCAAGCACCCGCACGTGAACGTGCTGGACACGGTGTTCGTCGAGACACTGGGCGGCGACCTCACGGTCAAGATAGAGAACAACACCGAGACCGGCCTGGGCATCTACAGCGAGCCCGTCGAAGACAGGAGCCAGTCGCTGACCGACGCAGAGATTGCCTGGGCCAAGCTCGGCATGCTGATCCTGCTGCGCGTGAAGCCTTACCGCGAGCAGGTCACGCGCTACCTGGTGTTCAACATCCGCACGCAACAGGTGGAGCGCATCGACGCCATCGGCGGTTCGTGCGTGCAGCTGCCGGAAGACCACGGCATCATCTTTCCGGGCGGCTACTACCTGCAGTCGGGCGAGCACAAGCGCTTCGACCTGCCGGCCGAGACGGTGGAAAACCTGCGCTTCAAGCGCATGCTGCGTTCGCCCAACGGCGAAGACGTGGCCTACATCTTCTACGACCCGAAGCCGGGCCGCTACGCGCTCTTCAACTACAACCTGATCGACAAGAAGCTCGCGACGCCGATCATCGCCAACGGCTACGCACGATTTGCCGACGGCCGCATCCTGGTGTTCCACGACAACGAGGGCGAGCCTTCGCGCGTGCACCCGATGCAGTTGTGGCAGACCCCGTTCGCCAGCGAAGAGCATGTGAGCGCGCAGCCGCCCGCCACCGGCTTCTTCGGCAAGATCGGCAACGCCGAGCTGGTGCGTGGCGTGAGCGATCTCATGGGCATTGCCCGCGCGGTGCGCGAGCAGGCGCCGACCAAGGCCGCCTACGAAGACCTGATCCGCCAATGCACCCGCGTGAGCGATGCCTACTTCTGGCTCGACGCGCCGGAAGCCGCCGGGCTCATGGCCGAGCTGCGCAGCATCGCCGAGGTGGCGCGCAGCACGCTGGCCGAATTCGAGAAGGTCGACACCATCCGCCGCGAGACCGCGCGTGCGCTGGCCCGCGCGGAAGACGAGCAGCATGCGCTGCTGGTCGACATCGCCAGCACCATCTGGCGCGCGCCCGACGATTTTGTGAAGGCGCTGGCGCGGCTGCGCGAGCGGCGCGGCGCGCTGCAGATGCTCAAGGAGCTGCGCTACGCCGACCTGCCGCGCATCGCCGCCATGGATGCGGCGCTGGCAACCGAGCAGCAGCGCATCGGCGAACGCGCGATGCAGTTCCTGGCGGCCGACACCGCCTTCGTCGGCCAACGCCAGGCGCTGGACAAGCTGGCGCTCGACTTGCCGAATCTGGCCACCTCGCCGGCGCTGGGGCAACTGCTGGCCACGCTCGACGAACAGGCGGCCGGGCTCGACCTGCTGACGGAGCAGCTCGGCAGCCTGCCGGGCGGCGACGCGGTGATCCGCACGTCGATCCTGGATCGCATCTCGCTGATCTACGCCGACATCAACCGCATGCGCGCCGATGCGCGCGCGCGGCGCAAATCGCTTGGTGCGACCGAGGCGCGGGCCGAGTTCGGCGCGCAGTTCAAGCTGTTCAGCCAGGCCGTGGAAAACGCGCTGGAGTTCGCCGACACGCCAGAAAAATGCGACGACGCGCTCACGCGCCTGCTGGCACAACTGGAGGAGATAGAAGGCCGCTTCGCCGAGCAGGAAGATTTTCTGCGCGACATCGCCGAGAAGCGTGAGAACGTGTACGAGGCGCTCTCCGCACGGCGCCAGAGCCTGGTCGATGCCCGTCAGCGCCGTGCGCAAGGCGTGGTCGACGCGGCCGGCCGAATCCTGGACGGCATTCCGCGCCGCATTGCGCAGTTCGGCGAGCTGACGCAGGTCCACAGCTATTTCGCGGCCGACCCGATGATCGGCAAGCTGCACACGTTGATCGCCGACCTGCGCACGCTGGGCGCTGCGGTGCCGGCCGACGAGCTTGACACGCGCCTGAAGACGGCGCGCGACCAGGCCCTGCGCGCGGTGCGCGACAAGCGCGAACTGGTGAGCGAGGGCGGCGACACGCTGCGCCTGGGCCGCCACGCCTTCACGGTGCACCGCCAGCCGGTCGACCTGACGCTGGTGGCACGCGAAGACGGCATGGCCTACCAGGTGACCGGCACCGACTACCAGAGCCCGGTCGACGACGAGCGGCTGCGCGAGCTGCAGGTCTACTGGAACCAGTCGCTGGTGTCCGAGACGGCGGAACTCTCGCGCGCCGAGTACCTCGCAGGCCGCCTGCTGGAATCGCTGCTCGACGGCAAGGCCGAGCGTAACTGGACCGAGGTGCGCACGCTGCTGGCCGAAGACCCGCAGCATCCGCAACTGCTGGAGATGGTGCGGCGCTTTGCCGCCGCGCGCTACCAGGAGGGCTACCAGAAGGGCATTCACGATGACGATGCGCTTCGCCTGCTGGGGGCGCTGGTCGCCATGCAGGACCAGGCGGGCCTGCTGGCCTGGGGGCCGACCGAGCGCGCGCTGGCCTTGCTGTACTGGCAGCACGGCCACCTGATCGCGCACCGCGAGTCGCTTCTGCGGCGCGCCCGGGCAGCAATGCAGATGAGCGAGATGTTCGGCCGGTGCGGTGCGCTCGAACAGCTCGAAGCCGATACGGCGCGTTCGCTCGGCCATTTTGTGCGCGACGTGCTGCCCGACCTGCTGCCGCTGGCCGACAACGCCACGCAGGAAGAACGCGACGCCCACGATGGCCGCGTCGCCACGCTGTGCGAGCAGTCGGCGGCTTACCTTGCGCGCGAGCTGGCGGCGCATGCCGGTGAAACCTGGGTGGTTTCGGGCGCTGGCGAAGACCTTGCCGCCGCGCTGCTGCGGGAGCTGGAGCGCGGTGGGCGCCGCGATGCATGGCAGGCCGACCTCGATGCCGCCCCGCCGGCCGAACGCTGGAGGCTCGCGCGCGACTGGGTGCATGCCTACGCGCTGCACCAGTCGCCGCAGTCGATCGACTGGGTGGACGACGCGGCCAGCGTGCTGGCGATGCCGCTGCAGCGTACGCGCGTGAACGTGGCGCTCGACCGCACGGTCGACGGGCTGCGCGGCGAGCATCCGCGTGTGATCGACGGCCGCATGACGCTGAACCTCAACGACTTCTGGCGCCGGTTCCTGTTCCACGCCACGCATGTGGTGCCGGGCTTCGAGGCGCTGAACAGCCTGCGCCACGAACTGCTCGAGCGCGAGAAGGCGCGCCTGAAGCTCGGCCAGTTCCAGGCCAAGCCGCTGTCGACCTTCGTCCGCAACCGGCTGATCGACGAGCTTTACCTGCCCATCATCGGCGACAACCTGGCCAAGCAGATCGGCTCCGCGGGCGAGGGCAGCCGCACCGACCGCATGGGCCTGCTGCTGCTGATCTCGCCGCCCGGCTACGGCAAGACCACGCTGATGGAGTACGTGGCCGACAGGCTGGGCCTGATCTTCGTGCGCATCAACTGTCCGGCGCTGGGCCACGGCGTTACCGCGATCGACCCCGCCAATGCGCCCAACAGCGCGGCACGGCAGGAGCTGGAGAAGCTCAACCTCGGCCTCGCGATGGGCAGCAACGTGATGCTGTACCTCGACGACATCCAGCACACCAGCCCGGAGTTCCTGCAGAAGTTCATCGCGCTGGCCGACGGCACGCGCCGCATCGAGGGCGTGTGGAACGGCGAGCCGCGCAGCTACGACATGCGGGGCAAGCGCTTCGCCATCGTGATGGCGGGCAACCCGTACACCGAGTCGGGCGACGTGTTCAAGATCCCGGACATGCTGGCCAACCGGGCCGACATCTACAACCTGGGCGACGTGCTCTCGGGCCGCGAGGCGGCGTTCGCGCTGTCTTACATCGAGAACAGCCTTACCTCCAACCCCACTCTGATGCCGCTGGCCTCGCGCGACCCCAAGGACGTGCAGCTGCTGGTGCAGATGGCGCAGGGACACGAGGTGCCGAGCAGCGCGCTGTCGCATGCCTACAGCGCCGTCGAGCTGGAGGAGATCAAGGCGCTGCTGCAGCGGCTGTTCCGCGCGCGCGACCTGCTGCTGAAAGTCAACCTCGCGTACATCGAGTCTGCCGCGCAGCAGGAGGCCTACCGCACCGCGCCGCCGTTCAAGCTGCAGGGCAGCTACCGCAACATGACCAAGCTGGCGGGGAAGATCACCGCGCTGATGCGCGACGACGAGCTCGATGCGCTGCTGCGCGACCACTACCGTGGCGAGGCCCAGACGCTGGCCACCGGGGCGGAAGAAAACCTGCTGCGCCTCGCGCAACTGCTCGGCAGCCCCACGCCGGAGGAGAGCGCGCGCTGGCAGGCCATCTGCGATGAGTTCGTGCGCCAGCGCAAGCTGGGCGGCGCCGACGTGGACGGCAGCCAGCGCATTGCGAGCAGCATGCTCGACGTTGCGCGCGCGGTCGACGGGCTCAAGCCCGTGCCCGTGCCGCCCGCCGAAGGGCCGGGCGACAGCCAGCGCCTGGCGGACGCCATGCTGCAGATCGCCGTGACCTATCGCGAGCTGATCCTGCCGCTGGTGACGGCCACCGAGCGCCGGCTGGAACTCGACCGCACGATCACGCAGGACATGAAACGGCTGGCCGCCGAGATGCAGGCCACCCACGCTGCGCCGAAGCGCACGCCCAAGCCCGGCAAGGAGGAGTGACGTGTCTCAAGCCCCATCGACCGATCCACAGCCGGCTCTGCCCGAACTGCTCGCCCAGCTCGACGCCACGCTGGCCGACGACCGCCTGAGCGACGACGAGCGCCGGGTGCTGGTGCACACGCTGCGCGAAGCCTCTCCGCCCGAAGACGGCCTGCGCCAGCTGCGCAACCGCGCCTTCGACCTGGTGCGTTCGCGCACCGCGGACCCGGAGCAGCTGGCCTTGCTGAAATGGCTCGAAGGCGTGGTCCGCGCCATCGACACCGGGCGCTCGCCCGACAACGTGGCGGTGCGCTCGCAGGCCTTCTTCAGCCCCGGCACGGCCTGCCTGCAGGCCATCAACCAGCAGTTGAGGACCGCCAGGCGCTCGGTCGACCTGTGCGTGTTCACGCTGTCTGACGACCGCATCACTGCCGAGATCCTGGCCGCGCACAGGCGGGGCGTGTCGCTGCGCTTCATCTCCGACAACGACAAGGAGTTCGATCGCGGCAGCGACGTCGGCCAGTTGCGCGCCGCGGGCATTCCGGTCGCGGTGGACCGCACCGACGCGCACATGCACCACAAGTTCGCGATCTTCGACGGCACGCGGCTGCTCAACGGCAGCTACAACTGGACGCGCAGCGCCTGCGAGTTCAACGAGGAAAACCTGGTGCTGAGCAACGATCCGTCGCTGGTGCGCCGCTTCGCCGACGAATTCGACACCTTGTGGAAAGAACTGCAGGCCCCGCGATGACAAGACGCATCGACTACGACTGGGAGCTGCCGCCCGAGATGCGGCAGCGGCTGGGCACCTCCAGCTACGGGGCGCAGCGCGTCATCCACGAGCAGGAGCATCTGATGGTGATCCTGCACGAGCCGCCCGCCGGCACGGGCTCGGAGCGCAAGGCGGCCGTGTTCCTGCGCAAGCCCGACGGTGCATGGCTGCACAAGGGCAACAACCCGGGCGAGAAGGCATTGTCGAAGCTGCTCGAGAGCTACCGCACGGCGCTCGGCACGTTCGAGATCCGGCACGAGGCGGCCGAGACGGCGGAGGCGCTGTTCCAGGTCCTCGGGCCGCTGATTCCGCTGGCGCGTGCAGCGTCGAACATGCAGGCCACGCTGCAGGCGGCACGCGAGGCCGCGTCGCAAGATCCGCTGATCACCGACATGCGCGACCGCGCCGTCGAGATCGCGCGCGGGCTTGAACTGCTGCTGGCGGACACCCGCATGTCGCTCGACTACCGCCTCGCGCACGCGGCGGAACTGCAGGCGCGCGCGGCCATGGAGGTGAGCCGCGCGCAGCACAAGCTCAACACCATCGCGGCGCTGACTTTTCCGCTGATGGCCGTCGGCGCGGTCTTTGGCATGAACCTGCACAGCGGGGCCGAGAACCTGCCGGTCTGGGTGTACTGGGCGATCTTCGGCGCGGGTCTCTTCATGGGCGTGCTGCTGCGCGGATGGGTCAAGGCGCCGGAGCCGGTGCCGCCGGCTGCCGGGTCCGGCCCCGCGCGTAAAAAGTAGGCGTTGCTCGCAGGTCTTCGCGTTTCGCGAAGACCTGCTGCCGTCACGGCAATTCCGCGCGGCGCAATCTGTTCCTAGAGTGGGGCCAACCCAACATGGAGACAGACGCGGACATGAATGCACTCGAAGGCCTGAAGGTGCTGGAACTCGGCCAGCTGATTGCCGGCCCCTTCGCCGGCAAGACCCTGGCGGAGTTCGGCGCCGACGTGATCAAGGTCGAACCCGAAGGCGTCGGCGATCCGCTGCGCAAGTGGCGGCTGCTGCGCGACGGCGGCTCGGTCTGGTGGGAGGTGCAGTCGCGCAACAAGCGCTCGGTGTGCCTCGATCTGCGCAGTGCCGAGGGGCAGGATGCGGTGCGTGCACTGGCGCGCGAGGCAGACGTGCTGATCGAGAACTTCAAGCCCGGCACGCTGGAAGGCTGGGGCCTGGGATGGGAGCAACTGCACGCGCTGAATCCGCGTCTCATCATGCTGCGCATCTCCGGCTACGGGCAGACCGGGCCGTACCGCGACAAGCCCGGCTTCGGCGTGCTCGGCGAATCGATGGGCGGGCTGCGCTACCTGAGCGGGGAGCCGGGGCGGGTGCCGGTGCGCGTGGGCGTTTCGCTGGGTGACACGCTGGCGGCGCTTCATGGCGTGATCGGCGTGCTCACGGCGCTGCACCACCGCACGGCGCACGGCGGGGAAGGGCAGTTCATCGACGTGGCGCTGTACGAGTCGGTGTTCAACGTGATGGAAAGCCTGCTGCCCGAGTACGACGCCTTCGGCGCGGTGCGCGAGCGGGCCGGCAGCGCGTTGCCCGGCATCGCGCCGACCAACGCCTACCGCTGCAACGACGGGCACTACGTGCTGGTGGCGGGCAACGGCGACAGCATCTTCCGCCGGCTGATGCGGGCCATCGGCCGCACCGACCTGGAAAGCGACCCGCAACTCGCGCACAACGACGGGCGCGTCTTGCGGGTGGAAGAGATCGGCGCCGCCATCGAGGCGTGGACGCTGCAGCGCAGCCGCGACGAGGTGCTGGCGGCGCTCGACGCGGCCGGCGTGCCGGTCGGCCGCATCTACACCGTGGCCGACATCGCGAGCGATCCGCAGTACTTGGCGCGCGGGATGATCGTCGAGTCGGCAACCGCCAGCGGCGGCACGCTGAAAGTGCCCGGCGTGGTGCCCAAGCTCAGCGCGACGCCGGGGCGCATCGCGCATCCCGCGCCGCGCCTGGGCGAGCACAACGGCGACTTGCACGCAGGCGGCTGGCCTGCGCGCCGCGCGGAAAGCGAGCCCGCATGAAAACCGGCAACGGCACCCGGCTGCACATCAACGAGGTGGCCACGCGCGACGGCTTCCAGATGGAAAGCCGCTTCATTCCCACCGACGACAAGGTCGCGCTGATCGACCGGCTGGGCGGGCTGGGCTACGCGAAGATCGAAGTGACCTCGTTCACGTCGGCGAAAGCGATTCCGGCGCTGCGCGACGGCGAGGAGGTGATGCACCGCATCGCCCGCAGGCCCGGCGTGGTCTACACGGCGCTGGTGCCGAACGTGCGCGGCGCGCAGCGGGCGCTGGAAAGCCGCATCGACGAGTTCAACATCGTGATGTCCGTGAGCGAGACGCACAACCTGTCGAACCTGCGCATGACGCGGGAGCAGTCTTTCGCGCAACTGGCCGAAGTGATAGCGCTGGCGAAGCAGGCCGCAGTGCCGGTGAACGTGTCGCTCTCCTGCGTGTTCGGCTGCCCGATGGAAGGTGAGGTGCCGGTGAATGGGGTGCTCGGGTGGATCGAGCGCTTTGCCGCGCTCGGCGTGCAGGGCGCGACGCTGTGCGACACCACGGGCATGGCTTATCCCACGCAGGTGCAGGCCGTCTGCGAGCGGGTCATCGCGGCCTGGCCGGCGCTGGGCTGGACCGCCCATTTCCACAACACGCGCGGCATGGGCCTCGCGAACACGGTGGCCGCCGTCGAAGCGGGGATACGCCGGCTCGATATGTCGCTGGGCGGCATCGGAGGCTGCCCCTACGCGCCCGGCGCGACCGGCAATGTCGCGACCGAAGACGTGGTCCACATGCTGCAATGCATGGGCTATGAGACGGGTATGGACCTGGACGGCCTGGTTGCCGCGGCGGCCGAGCTGGCGTTGCTTGTGGAGCATGAACTGCCGAGCCAGGTTTCCCGTGCCGGCCATCGCCTGACGCGGCACTCGCCGCCCCCTGATTTCAACGACATCGCGGCCCGCGCCAGCGCCCGCGCACAGAAGGAGCTTCACCCATGATCGATCACCTGGACCACCTGGTGCTGACCACCGCGCACGAGGAAGACTGCATCCGCTTCTACGTCGACGTGATGGGCATGACGCTCGAGAGCTTCGGCGCCGGGCGCAAGGCTTTTCGCTTCGGCAACCAGAAGATCAACCTGCATGTGAAGGGGCACGAGTTCGAACCCAAGGCGCAACTGCCGACCCCAGGCTCGCTGGACTTGTGCTTCATCGCCAGCGTGCCGCTCGAGGCGGTGATGGCGCGGCTGGCGGACAAGGGCGTGCCGATTCTCGAAGGGCCGGTGATGCGCACGGGCGCCACCTCGCGCATCCGCTCGGTCTACGTGCGCG
Source organism: Variovorax durovernensis (assembly GCF_977011995.1). Taxonomy (NCBI): domain Bacteria; kingdom Pseudomonadati; phylum Pseudomonadota; class Betaproteobacteria; order Burkholderiales; family Comamonadaceae; genus Variovorax; species Variovorax durovernensis. The sequence goes on from NZ_CDRNCW010000001.1 coordinate 2,764,306, forward strand.
ACCCCGACCTGAACCTGATCGAGATCTCGGAACTCGCGGCCTGAGGGCGCGGGCTTCGAAGACAGCAGACAAGAAAAACACCGGAGACAGACAAACCATGCAAACCATTCGCCGCCTGCTCGCGGCCGGCCTCGTGCTGGCCGCTTCGGCCGCCAGCGCAGACACCTGGCCTTCCAAACCGATCACCTTCGTCGTTCCCACCGCGCCCGCCGGCTCCACCGACATCATGGCGCGGCTGGTCGGCGAGCCGCTGCAGCGCGCGCTGGGCCAGCCCGTGGTGGTCGACAACAAGCCCGGCGCCAGCGGCAACATCGGCGCCGAGTTCGTGGCCCGCGCCGCGCCCGACGGCTATACGCTGCTGATGCAGTACTCGGGCTACCACGTCGGCAACCCCTCGCTCTACCCGAACCTCAAGTGGACCCCCACGAAGGACTTCGTGCCGGTGGCGATGGTGATGCGCGCGCCGCACGTGGTCGCGGTGAGCGGCAAGCTGCCTGTGAATTCGATGAAGGAACTCATCGAGTACGGCAAGAAGAAGGAGGGTGGCTTGTTCTATGCCTCGTCGGGCAACGGCTCGATCCAGCACATCGCGGGCGAACTGCTGTCGCGGCAGTCGAAGCAGGCGATGACGCATGTGCCGTACAAAGGCTCCGGGCCGGCCATCAACGACCTGATCTCGGGCAACGTCGACATGTTCATCACCACGCCGCCGTCGGTCATCGGCCATTTCGCGACCGGGCGCATCAAGGCGCTGGCGTACACGGGCAGCAAGCGGCACCCGTCGATGCCCGATGTGCCGACTTCGGCCGAGGCGGGCTTGCCGGGCTACGAGGTGGAGTCGTGGTTCGCGGTGTTCGCGCCGGCGAAGACGCCGCCCGATGTGGTCGCCAGGCTGAGCGCGGAGATCAGGAAGATCGTGGAGAGCGAGTCTTTCCGCAAGAGGGTGGACGAGCAGGGTGCCTTCGCGACCTACATGGATTCGCCGACGCTCGCGAAATTCGTCGACCAGGAACTGGCGGCATGGTCGAAGGTCATCAAGTCGGCGGACATCAAGCCGGACTGAAGGGGACTCTCAGCCTTCCTGGTAGACAACCTCGAAGGTCTCGCACAGCACCGGCATGCGCAGGTCGGGTGCTCTGCCGATGCGCTCGCATTCGCCGCTGAAGTATTGCCAGTGGCCTTCGCGCCAGTAGCGCAACGAGCCGTCGCCTTCGGCCTCGACGGCGGCGAAGTCTTCGCCGACATCCTCGAAGGGCATGACCACCACGGCGCGAGTCTCGATCACGCACAGCGGCTTGCCATGCCAGTCGGTGACGATGCTCAGGTCACCGGGCCGGGGGCGGGGCCTGCCCGTTGCCTCGAAAGACCACTCGAGGCTGGCGGTGCCGCGCTTGCGTCCCGCGAGCACGAGTGCCGCGAGTTCGGCGGCGCCGGCCTCGTTGTCGTCGAAGTGGAATGCCTCGCAGAACCGGGCGGACAGGGCTGACAGCTCGGCTCCGCTGGCGCGCTGGAATCGCTCCCAGAAGGGATGCAGGTGGGGTGGGATGTTCATGTCGGATGGACTGGAGACAGGCGCCGAGCCTGCCACAACTGGCGGCCCGCCGGCCCGCTCCGGCCATCCGGCGCGGCTACAGCTTCACGCCGATGATCGACAGGATGATGGCCGAGAGCGTCAGCGCGACCGGCAGTTTCTGCACGACGAGCGCATGGGCGCGCACGGCGGTGGCCTGCGTTTGCAGCAAGAGGCTTTGTTCGGAATGGATGCGTGTGGACATTTCAGGCTCCTGGGTGATTGCGGGCTGTGTGCCTGCGTGGGTTCAACGATAGACCTGCGGGCTTGCGCCGGCGCAGCGCTTTCGTCGACACGGCGTTTCCGTTTTTGCAACGATCCCGCCAGGATCTGTCGCAAGGCTGTACTCTCCGCCGCTCGCGTTCTGCGCGGGTGCAGACGAAACACAGACACCGACCGATGACGAAGAAGAAACAACCCGCCGCGCGCCCGAAGCTGCGCCGCGCCACTCCCACCGATGCCACGCCCTGGACGCTGCTGTTCGCGGCCGACGGCCCGCGCGCGGAAATCCGGAAGTACCTCTCGCGCGGCGAGCAATGGCTCGCTGAAATCGACGGTCTCGTCGTGGGCCAGATGGTGCTCATGCAGACCCGCGTCGGCACCTGGGAGTTGATGAACATCGCGGTGAGCGACGATCTGCGCGGTCGGGGCGTGGGTACCGCGCTGCTGCGCAAGGCGAGGGCGCTTGCCGTCGAGCGTGGCGCGCACCTGCTCGAGGTGGGTACCGGCAACAGCAGTTTGCGAGAGCTGGCCTTCTATCAGCGCTTCGGCTTTCGCATCGTCGGGGTCGATGTGGGTTTCTTCGAGCGCCGCTCGAGGAAGCTGCAGAAGCAGGATGGCATCGTGCTGCGCGACATGGTGCGGCTCGCACTGCCGTTGCCGGCACCTAACCCGCGATGAGCTTCTGCACCAGCTCCGCCGTGGTCGCTGCGGCGTACTTGCGCATCAGCCGCGCCCGGTGCAGCTCGACCGTGCGGTGGCTGATGCCCAGCGCCTTGCCGATTTCCTTCGAGGTCAGCCCGCGCATCACTTGCGCCGCCACCTCGCGTTCGCGCGGCGTGAGCTCGGCCTTCACCGCGCGGCGCGAGCCCAGGTCTTCGAAGGTCCAGATGCCGGCCTCGTGGGGGGCGGCGCGGTTCATCGCATGGCCGGTGACGTGGCACCAGAAGGTCTCGCCCGCGATCGCACCGTGCAGGCCGCCCAGGCGCTTCATCATGCGGTTGTCGGCGTAGTGCCCGCTGGCGTTCAGAAAGGGCTCCATGCGCTTGCCGATGCGCTCGAACTCGGCCACGCTGGGGTACAGGATGCTGAACGAATGCCCTACCAGGGCTGGGGGCGTTGCGCCAAAAATCTCGCACACGCGCACGTTGCAGGCCACGATGGTGCGGTTGCTCGAAACCACCATGCCGACGGGCGCGTGTTCAAAGGCCAGCCGGTAATCGATTTCGGGCATCGGGTCTCACCATTACGAAATACTACGTATACGAGTAGGTAGTATCGTTCAAGGCTTTCCCACCCACTCTCCATTCATCCATCAAGGAGCCCGAGTGAACAAGATTTATCCCTCCGCGGACGCGGCACTCAAGGGGGTCGTGGCCGACGGGCAGATGCTCGCGGTAGGCGGCTTCGGCCTGTGCGGCATTCCTGAAGCGCTGATCGACGCGCTGAAGGATTCCGGCGTGCAGAACCTCACCGTCGTCTCGAACAACGCGGGCGTCGACGGTTTCGGCCTCGGCAAGCTGCTCGAGACTCGCCAGATCAAGAAAATGATCGCGTCCTACGTCGGCGAGAACAAGGAGTTCGAGCGCCAGTACCTCGCGGGCGAACTGGCCCTCGAATTCACGCCCCAGGGCACGCTGGCCGAGAAGCTGCGAGCCGGCGGCGCGGGCATTCCGGCCTTCTTCACCAAGACCGGTGTCGGCACGCAAGTGGCCGAAGGCAAGGAACTGCGCGAATTCGGCGGCGAGACCTACGTCATGGAACATTCGCTGGTGCCCGACGTGGCGCTGGTGAAGGCCGACGTGGCCGACAAGTCGGGCAACCTGCGCTTTCGCCTGACGGCGCGCAACTTCAACCCGGCCGCGGCCATGGCCGGCAAGATCTGCATCGTCGAGGTCGAGAAGATCGTGGAAGTGGGCGAACTGGCCCCTGACGACATCCACCTGCCGGGCATCTACGTGCACCGCATCGTGCTCAACGCCACCCCCGAGAAGCGCATCGAGAAGCGCACCGTGAGCGCCGCCGCGCCGGTGGACGCCGCGGCCGCCAAGGTCGAGGCCCAGGCCGTCATCGCGCAGGCGGCAGCCGGAAGCGAAGTGCCCGTGCCCACCGTGCCCGCCAACAAGAAAGAAGGAGCCTGAGATGCCCTGGACCCAAGACCAGATGGCGGCCCGTGCCGCCCAAGAACTCGAGGACGGCTTCTACGTCAACCTCGGCATCGGCATTCCCACGCTCGTGGCCAACCACACCGGCACCAAGGAAGTGTGGCTGCAGAGCGAGAACGGCATGCTCGGCATCGGCCCGTTCCCGACCGAGGACAACGTCGATGCCGACCTGATCAACGCCGGCAAGCAGACCGTCACCACGCTGCCCGGCTCGGCCATCTTCGGCAGCCATGACAGCTTCGCAATGATCCGCGGCGGCAAGATCAACCTGTCGATCCTGGGCGCCATGCAGGTCAGCACCAAGGGCGACCTCGCCAACTGGATGATCCCGGGCAAGATGGTCAAGGGCATGGGCGGCGCGATGGACCTCGTGGCCGGCGTGAAGCGCGTGATCGTGCTGATGGAGCACGTCGCCAAGAAGAAGGACGGCACCGAGGACCTGAAGATCCTCGAGAAGTGCACCCTGCCGCTGACCGGCGTGGGCGTGGTCGACCGCATCATCACCGACCTGGCCGTGATGGACGTCGTGCCCGAAGGCCTGAAGGTGGTCGAGCTTGCGCCAGGCGTCACTTTCGACACGCTGCAGGCCAAGACGGGTGCCAAGCTGATCCAGTAAGGCGTTCGACGCGACTACGGCAAGGGCAGGGCAGCGAAAGCAGGCCCTGCCTTTTTCTTTGGAGCACACAGGAATGAATGCGAGCGAAGTTCTGGGTGGCATCTGGCGGGAAGCAGGCTTGCCGCCGGATGCCTTGTCGTTTGCGCGGCTCACGGGCACCGACCCGGTGCTGCCGTCGTCTTTCGCGGTCGGCGTGGCGGCACAGAGCACCATCGCGGCGGCGGCGCTGGCTGCATGCGAGCTCGGGCACCTGCGAGGTTCGGCGCGTCAGCAGGTCGGCGTCGACATGCAGCATGCGGCGCTCGACTGCACCGGATGGTTCAGCCTCGACGGGCGCGTGCCCGATCCGTGGGACACCTTCTCGGGGCTGTACCGCTGCGCCGACGGCTGGGTGCGCATTCACGCAAATTTTGCACATCACCGCGACGGGGCGTTGCGGCTGATGAAGCTGGACCCGGCCACCGCCACGCGTGCCGAGGCCGAGACGGTGATGGCGACTTGGCGCGCGCATGAATTCGAAGATGCCGCCGCTGCGCAAGGGCTGGTAGCGACCGCGCTGCGCCGTTTCGACGAATGGGACGCCACGCCGCAAGGCCAGGCCATTGCGGCGCAACCGCTCCTCACCATCGAACGCATCGGCGACGCACCGCCGCTCGCGCTGCCGCCGCTGCGCGAAGACCAGCGGCCGCTGGCGGGCGTACGCGTGCTCGACCTGACGCGCATCCTCGCGGGCCCGGTCGGCGGTCGCGCGCTCGCGGCGTATGGCGCTGACGTGATGCTCGTCAATTCGCCGAACCTGCCGAACATCGAATCCATTGCCGACACCAGCCGCGGCAAGCTGTCGACGCATGTGGATCTGCGCACCGACGAAGGCCGCGCCGCGCTGCGGCAACTGACTACGCAGGCGCATGTCTTCGTGCAGGGCTACCGGCCCGGCGGCGTCGCATCGCTGGGCTTCGGGCCGGCGGAGCTGGCGCGGGTGCGGCCGGGCATCGTGTGCGTGTCGCTGACGGCTTATGGCACCCGAGGTCCATGGGCCAATCGTCGTGGTTTCGATTCGCTCGTGCAGACCGCAATGGGCTTCAACCACGCCGAAGGCGAGGCCGCGGGCGACGGCAAGCCGAAGCCGCTGCCAATGCAGATCCTCGACGAAGCGACCGGCTACCTGATCGCATTCGGTGCCGCCGCCGCGCTGTGGCGACAGCAGCAGGAGGGCGGCAGCTGGCACGTGGAGGTGTCGTTGGCGCAGACGGGACATTGGCTGCGCAGCCTCGGTCGCGTGCCCGGCGGCTTGTCGATCGCAAGACCGGACCTCGAGCCGTACGTCGAGACCTCGGCCTCCGGCTTCGGCGAATTGGCCGCGCTGCGCCACAGCGCGCAGCTGTCGCGAACGCCCGCCGCCTGGCCGCGCCCTTCGATGCCGCCGGGCAGCCATCCGCCGGTGTGGCCGGCTGACACGGCAAAGTGAGAAACTGGACCGATGCCCTATCTCGACATCGACAACCTCCAGGCCGTTTTCCTCGACGACGATGTGCTGCGCGCGCGGCACCTGGCGCGGCTGCCCTGCGGCCCGGTGCAGATCACGAGCGGGCGTGTGGTGGCCTGCGATCCGCTGGTGCAGCCCGAACGGCAACCATTTGCGCGCGAGCTGCAGGCGCGCGGCGCTTTCCCCGTCGAAGTGCTGCACGACAAGGGCCGGCATGCGCTGGCGGTGCTGTGGCTGCGTGACCGCGGCAGCCTTCGCGCTGCCGATCTGAGCTGGCAGATGGCGTTGATTGAAGGGGAGTCGCTCGAAGCGCTGGGCGACGGCGAGTTCTACGGCTACCCGGTCGACGCGGGCGTCGGCTGCTTCATGGACCCCGACGCCGCGGCCGCCATGGCCGAGCGCGACAAGCGCGAAGCCGCCGACCCCGATTTCATCAGCTACTACGACGACGTGCTCGCGGGCGAGATGGGCGAGGCCAACGTCGTCGACCACTACCCGCTCGGGCCGGGTTCGGCGAGCAACATGGTGATCTTCCGCTCGGGTTGGGGCGACGGCAGCTACCCCAGCTTCTGGGCCCTCGACGCTGCAGGCGAACCCGTGGCACTGGTGACCGACTTCATGATCATGGAAGGCGGTGACGCGCGCGACGAGGACGACAAGCGCAGCGATGCCTACAAGGCCAGTCTCTCGCCCGAAAAATCGGCGGCGCTGGATGCATTGGGTGCGGCGGCTGTCGAAGGCGACGTGGCGGCAATCAAGGCCCTGCTCGGTGCGGGCCTCGCGCAGTCCAACGAGATCATTCCGTCGTTCGGCGAGACCGCGATCACGAGCGCCATTCGCATGAACCAGATCGACGCGCTGCGCGTGTTGCTGGACGCGGTGCAAGGCCTGCCGATGCCGCCGCGGCTCTACAGGATGGACAAGGAAGAGAGCTACATCGACTACGCGCGCCGGCTCAAGAAGCCGCGCGTGGAGGGGCTGATCGAACTGCTGGAGAAGGCTGCGGCGCCCGCGGCAAAGCCTGGATTCCTGAAGCGCCTTTTTTCCTGAGCCTCTTCTGAGCTGCTCCCGAGCGCTCAGGCGCCCAGCGCAGCCTGCACCTTGTCTCCCAGCCCGCGCAGCCGCTCGACCGGCTCGTTGGAAAACACGAAGCGCAGGTATTGCGCGCCGTGCGTGTCGCCCCAGCCTTGCATCGCCGTGGCGCAGACCCGCTCTTTCAACAGGCGTTGCGACAGCGTTTGCCCGTCGATGCCGAAGTCGCTCGCGCGCAGCAGCAGCGACCAGCCGCCGGCCGGTACGCCGACAGGCAGCCCCCTGAGCTCGGCGAGCACGGTGTCGCGCCGACGTTCCAGTTCGCCGACATAAGGTGCGAGCGTGCGCGGCGATTGCTCCAGTGCCGTCGCCACCGCATCCTGCGCGATGCCCACCGGTACCACCACGTTCGCGAGCGACACGGCCACTAGGTCGGGCATGTAGCTCTCGGGCGCCACGGTCCAGCCCACGCGCCAGCCGATCATGCGCAGTTCCTTGGCCGACGAGCCGACGGTGATGGTGCGCTCGGCCATGCCCGGCAGGCCCGCGGGGTGGATTACCTGGCGGCCGTCGTAGAGCAGCCGCTCCATGGCCGTGTCGAGAATCAGCGTCAGGTCGTGCCGCACGCACAGTGCGGCGATGGCGCGCCAGTCTTCCTCGTCGAAGTAGCCGCCGGTGGGCATCGAAGGAGACATCAGCAGCATCACCCGCACGCGCGGGCCGACGGCGGCCTGGAGCGCGTCGCGGTCCAGCTTCCATTCGCCGCCGGGGGTGAAGCGAAAGCGCGCGTACTTCGGTGTACCGCCGGCAAGCCGGACGCGGTTGAGCAGCCCGGCGTAGGTCGGGTCGGTCACCAGCACTTCGTCGCCGACCTCGACGGTGGCGAGCAGCGCGTTGAGGATGCCCGAGAGCCCGCCTGCCGAGATCACGCAGTTGCGCGCGCCGCTGTACGCCACGCCCGACAGCGCCGACACATGCCGCGCCGCCACGTCGCGCAGCCGCGACTGGCCGACGAAGGGCAGGTAGCTGTTGTCCGCGTCTTCGGAGGCCGCGCGTACCGTGCGCGCGACAGCCTCGGGGTCGGGCGGGATGTCGACGTCGAGGTTCTCCAGGCGAAGGAACGGCTGGCCGTCGGCGTCGTCGGCAATGGCGCCCATGCGGTCGACGCCGATGCCGGCGATGTGGGTCAGGCGGGCGGGGCGGTGGGGTGGCATTCCGGTCTCCTTGTCGTTCACGGCGGGTAGCCGCCAGCATGGCACAACACGGGCCGTCAGGCTGCGGTACCGGGCGGACTGTCCAGCAGCAGTTGGGCCCGGTGCGCCTCGGCCGTCTGCCGCAGGAACTCCCAGGTGGCCTGCATCCGCACAAGGTGCTTGGTTTCCGCCGGCATCGACATCCAGAAGGTCCGCGTGAAGTTCGCCTGCCCGGGCAGCACGGGCTGCAGCGCGCCGTCTTTCTCGGCGATGAAGGCGGGCAGCACCGCAATGCCCGCGCCCGCCGCCACGGCGCTGTGCTGCGCGAGCACGCTGGTGCTGCGCAGCGCGAAGCTGTCGGGGCGGTGGAGCTCGTCGAGGTATTGCAGCTCCTTGCTGAACAGCAGGTCGTCCACGTAGCTGATGAAGGTGTGGCCGCGCAGGTCTTCGCGTGTCTTGATCGGCTTGTGCACCGACAGGTACTGCTTCGATGCGTAGAGCCGCAGCGTGTAGTCGGTGAGCTTGGTGACGACCACCGGGCCGCGTGCCGGCCGTTCGAGCGAGATCACGATGTCGGCCTCGCGCCGCGACAGGTGCACCAGCCGCGGCATGGCCAGCAGGTCGATGGTGAGGCGCGGGTGCTGCACCGCGAACAGCGCGAGACGGGGTGCCAGCACCACGGTGCCGAAGCCCTCCGTGGCGCCGATGCGCACAAGTCCCGACAAGCCCTCCTGCGAGGCAGGCGCGGTGCTTTCCACGGCCTGGAACGCGCTTTCCATCGCCTCGACCTGCGGCTGCAGCCGCCGGCCCGCCTCGGTGAGCCGGTGCCCGCCCGCTTCACGCGAGAAAAGCGGGGCGCCGACCTCCTTCTCGAGCGCCTGGATGCGGCGCGCCACGGTGGTGTGGTCGACCTCGAGCCGGCGCGCGGCGCTCATGAGCGTGCCCGAGCGGGCGAGCTCCAGGAAGTAGCGAAGGTTGTCCCAATCCATCTGCTTGCTTGCCCTCAGGTTGAGGCTCTGCAAATTTGCAAAGCCTTGGCGCATTTTTGTCTATTGTCATGGCAAATCTGCAAAGCTAGGATGTCGCTCTGCACCGGCCGCGCCGGCACCGAATTCACAGGATCACAGGAGACAAAACCCCATGGACGCCACTACCACCCCGTCGACCCAGGTCGCCACCGTCAAGCTGCTCATTGGCGGCAAGCTGGTCGAATCCAAGACCACCGAATGGCGCGACGTCGTCAACCCGGCCACGCAGCAGGTGCTGGCCCGCGTGCCCTTCGCGACCCCGTCAGAACTGGACGCCGCAGTGGCCTCCGCCAAGGAAGCCTTCAAGACCTGGCGCAAGACCCCCATCGGCACGCGCGCCCGCATCTTCCTGAAGCTGCAGCAGCTCATCCGCGAGAACATGGGCGAGCTGGCCGCGATCCTCACGGCCGAGCAGGGCAAGACCCTGCCCGACGCCGAAGGCGACGTGTTCCGCGGCCTCGAAGTGGTGGAGCACGCATCGAACATCGGCAACCTGCAGCTTGGCGAACTGGCCAACAACGTGGCCAACGGTGTCGACACCTACACGCTGCTGCAGCCGCTGGGCGTGTGCGCCGGCATCACGCCGTTCAACTTCCCGGCCATGATCCCGCTGTGGATGTTTCCCATGGCCATCGTCACCGGCAACACCTTCGTGCTGAAGCCCTCCGAGCAGGACCCCATGGTCACCATGCGCCTGTGCGAACTGGCGCTCGAAGCCGGCATTCCTCCCGGCGTGCTGAACGTGGTGCACGGCGGCGAAGCCATCGTCAACGGCATCTGCGACCACAAGGACATCAAGGCGATCAGCTTCGTCGGCTCGACCAAGGTCGGCACGCACGTCTACAACCGCGCCACCCTGGCTGGCAAGCGCGCGCAATGCATGATGGGCGCGAAGAACCACGCCATCGTCATGCCCGACGCCAACAAGGAGCAGACGCTCAATGCACTGGCCGGCGCCAGCTTCGGCGCGGCAGGCCAGCGCTGCATGGCGGTGTCGGTGGCGGTGCTGGTGGGCGAGGCGCGCAACTGGGTGCCTGAACTCATCGAAAAGGCGAAGACGCTGAAGATCGGCGCCGGCACCGAGAAGGGCGTGGACGTGGGGCCGCTGGTCTCGTGCGCCGCCTACGACCGTGTGAACAGCCTGATCGAACGCGGCGAGGCCGACGGCGCCAAGCTGGTGCTCGACGGCCGCAAGCCCACCGTGCCGGGCTACGAGAAGGGCAACTTCGTCGGCCCGACGATCTTCACTGGCGTGAAGCCGGGCATGACGATCTATGAGCAGGAAGTGTTCGGCCCGGTGCTGTGCATTGCCGATGCCGAGACCATCGACGAGGCCATCGACCTGATCAACAGCAACCCGAACGGCAACGGCACGGCGATCTTCACGCAGTCGGGCGCCGCGGCGCGCCGCTTCCAGGAAGACATCGACGTGGGCCAGGTCGGCATCAACGTGCCGATCCCGGTGCCGGTGCCGATGTTCTCGTTCACCGGTTCGCGCGCTTCCAAGCTCGGCGACCTGGGCCCGTACGGCAAGCAGGTCATCATGTTCTACACGCAGACCAAGACCGTGACGGCACGCTGGTTCGACGACAGCACCGTCTCGCACGGCGTCAACACCACCATCAGCCTCAAATGAGGCGCGGGCTTCGCGTCGCGGCCTGGGGCACGGTGGCGGCGGTTGCATTGCTTGCGGGCAGGGCGCAGGCAGCGGCTTCTGACGAGCCGCTCGACTGCAACCCGAACGGAAACCAGCAGCAGATGAACGACTGCGCGGTACGCGACTTTCGTGCTGCCGATGCCGCGCTCAACATCCGGTACGGCGAGGTGATGAAGACGCTCTCGCCGCAGATGCGTGTCGCGCTGCGCAACGAGCAGCGGACGTGGCTCAAGGGACGCGATCCCGCCTGCAAGCGTGCCGCGAAGGCAAGCGAAGGTGGTTCCATCTGGCCGCTGGTGTTCAACGCATGCCTGGAGAAATCGACCCGCAAACGGACCACCGAACTGGACCGCTGGAAGGGGCGCGAACAATGAACTTCGAACTGTCTGAAGAACAGAATGCTTTCGCGCAGACCGCGCGCGACTTTGCACAGGCCGAGTTCGCGCCGCACGCGGCACAGTGGGACGCGGAAGCCATCTTTCCGAAGGAAGCCATTGCCAAGGCTGGCGAATTGGGCTTCTGCGGGTTGTATGCGCCCGAGCGCATTGGCGGCCTCGGCCTGCCACGGCTCGATGCGGCGCTGGTGTTCGAGGAGATGGCCGCAATCGACCCGTCGACCACGGCCTTCATCACGATCCACAACATGGCGACGTGGATGCTCGGCACCTGGGCGACCGACGCGGTGGCGCAGCAATGGGGCGAAGACCTGACCAGCGGCCGCAAGCTGGCGTCGTATTGCCTGACCGAGCCGGGCGCCGGGTCGGATGCGGGCTCGCTCAAGACGCGCGCGGAGCTGCAGGGCGCCGAATACGTCATCAATGGAGGCAAGGCCTTCATCTCGGGCGCCGGGTCGACCGACGTACTGGTGCTGATGGCGCGCACGGGCGGTGCGGGCGCGAGCGGCATCTCGGCCTTTGCCGTGCCGGCCGATGCGCCCGGCGTCAGTTACGGCAAGAAGGAGCACAAGATGGGCTGGAACAGCCAGCCCACGCGCACCATCAATTTCGACAACGTGCGCATCCCGGCGCAGAACCTGCTGGGCAAGGAAGGCGAGGGCTTTCGCATTGCCATGAAGGGGCTGGACGGCGGACGCATCAACATCGCGACTTGCTCGGTGGGGGCGGCGCAGGGGGCGCTCGACGCGGCGCGGCGCTATCTGCATGAGCGCCAGCAGTTCGGCAAGCCGCTCGCGAGCTTCCAGGCGCTGCAGTTCAAGCTCGCCGACATGGCGACGGAACTGGTCGCGGCGCGGCAGATGGTTCGGCTGGCGGCATCGAAGCTCGACGCGGGCCATGCCGACGCGAGCACCTATTGCGCAATGGCGAAGCGCTTTGCGACCGATGCCGGCTTCAACGTCTGCAACGACGCGCTGCAGCTGCACGGCGGCTACGGCTACCTGAGCGAATTTCCGCTCGAGCGCCTGGTGCGCGACGCGCGCGTGCACCAGATCCTCGAAGGCACGAACGAGATCATGCGCGTGATCGTTGCGCGAAAATTGCTGGAGGGCGACAGCGATATCCGCTGAGCGCGCCGTATCCGGAACCTGAAAAAACAATGACTGACAACGTAGTTCTCTTCGACGAAATCAAGACCGCCGGCGGCCAGCGCTTTGCCGTGGCCACGCTCAATGCGCCGGCTTCGCTCAATGCGCTGTCCGTGGACATGGTGCGCCTGCTGACGCCCAAGCTGCGTGAGTGGGCGCAGGACGCCGGCATCGTCGGCGTGCTGCTTCAGGCTGCTGGCGAGAAGGCGTTCTGTGCCGGCGGCGACCTGCGCCAGCTCTACCAGACGCTGCTGGACTGCGGCCCCGCGCGCAACACCTATGCCGAAGACTTCTTCCGCGAAGAGTACGAGCTCGACTATCTGATCCATACCTTCCCCAAGCCCTTCCTGTGCTGGGGCCACGGTATCGTGATGGGCGGCGGCGTCGGCTTGCTGGCCGGCGCTTCGCACCGGGTGATGACACTGCAAAGCCGCATCGCCATGCCCGAAATCAACATCGGCCTGTACCCCGACGTGGGTGGCAGCTGGTTCCTTCGTCGCACGCCGGGACGCACGGGGCTCTTCCTGGCGCTCACGGCCGCGAACATCAACGCGGCCGACACCATCTTCTGCGGGCTGGCCGACGTGCTGGTGCCGCAGGAGCGCAAGGGCGACGTGATCGAGGCCATCGCTTCCACCCGGTGGGCGGCCGAAGGCAAGGCCGATCGCGCAACGCTGTCGCGCATT